>NZ_CP197228.1:4800000-7217500 GCF_052075935.1 Bradyrhizobium sp. 215_C5_N1_1
AAGCGCGGTCGGCAATTTTTTCCGACCTTCGCTTATCACAATCCTGCAATGCCTCCTCCCCATTGACGCCCCAATCAGAAGCGCCAATGCATGTGTTAACGCGACTCAACGTGATTGCGGCGGCAGTGCGTGAGTTCGGCCGTGCACACATATTGGAGTGCACAGATACTGACGTGTAGAGGGGATTTGACATGACCGAAGACGAACAACGCAAAATCCGCGAACGCGAAGAGATCGCCGCCCGTGTCGCCGCCTTCCGTGCCACGCAGGAAAGATTCCAGCGCGAGCGCGAAGAGTATTTCGTGTCGACGCTCGACAATGCGCGCAAGGTGGAGCGGCCCTCGCTCTGGCCATAAAGGCACCTCCGATCGCCACGCATGAAAAAAGCCCGGAGCATCGCTCCGGGCTTTTCACTTGGTCAGCCGTTACCAGTGGCGGTAGTAGTGGCGCCGGGGGTAGTACGGCCCATCGCCGTAATAGGCATACGGGCCGGGGCTGTAATAGGCGGGCCCGCCATAATAGCCGTACGGATGGGACGCAGCGACCGCGCCCGCGGTGATCGCGCCGGCGGCGAGGCCGAATGCGAGGCCCGGGCCAATGCCGCGACCGCGCGCCTCAGCAGGCGCAGGTGCCGCGACCGCGGTCACGCCGACGGCTGCGACGGTGGCCAGAGCTGCCAATGTCTTCTTCATGACTCTCCTCCTTCGCGTCTTGCGGGGACAACGTCGCCGGCCCGCGATGGTTGCGCGCAGGAGTGGAACCCGGGCGGCAGAAAATATCGGCACGAGCGGAACGAAAGCCGGTTCGGCGGATTGCATCTGCGAGTGCGGAAGCCTCCGCTATCCGGTTGAGGCGACAGCACGATGCCCCGTCAGCATCTCCGCGATGCTGGCGGGGTTTTTGGTTTCGCGGACAGAAAATGGCGGCAGACATCAATGGCTGCCAATGGGACGGATGCCGAGGAGGACACATTGCCGCTATCCGCTTTGCTGGGGCGCATCCGCAGGCTCGTTCCCAAATCCCGCGACCAGCATTACGACGAGATCGTCCGCAACTTCGGTGTCGGCGCGCTGCGCCCGCCGCCGACGCCGATGAGCGACGGCGAGCTGGCGCGGGCCATCGCCGAGTTCCTCAAGGAGCAGCCGTCGAGCGCGTCCGTTGCGACCCTCGGCCGGCGGCTGGACCCCTCCTCTCCGCTGTAAGCGGGTTTGTTTCTGGCGAGCACGGAACAAATGTTTCCCGCGCACGTTGAACCCTCTTCACGCAAGAAGGGACCCGACATGCCCGCGTGGCTTGAAGTTCTGCTCAACCTGTCCGGCTATGCCGGCTTCGTCGCGCTTGCGCGCCGCGGCACCGCGTGCCCGGGCCATTCCGCCGACGACCGCACCTATGGTGACGAGCGCTAATTGGTGTGGGGCGCCTGGCCTGCCGTGCGCACCAGCCGGTCGGCCTTGACCGCGACGCGCGTGTCCTCGAGCTGCGGCCGCAGCGAGAAGCTGATCACCACGAAGGCGAGGCAGAACAGCGAGCCGACGACGGCGACGCGCCGGTAGGTGTGGCGGTCGCCCTGATAAAACGATGGTTCTGAAAAAGGTGTCATGCAAACTTGCTTCTGGGCAAAGTCGTCTCTTGTCCTTGCCAAGACACCTATCCCAAGCAGCCGCAAGCGCAACGCGATTGGGGTTTTAACCTAACCGAATAGGGTTATCGGCTTTCCCGCAAATTTTCGTTAGGAGTTTGCGCAAGGCTTGAGACATCTGCCCTTGAGATCCCGGCGCGCCGCTTCAGACAACGTCCGCACCAAAACTCGTAAACGCTCCGCCGGAGCCGCGGGTACGGCTTTGTTCCAGCTTCGCCTGCATTTCGTTCTCGAAGAACGAATCGGAATCGAAAAAATCGCCGCGGAGCAACTCTTAACAAGTGGTGCGGATCGTCGCGAAATCAAACGTGCGATCGCAGCGAAGGCACCATCACTCCATGTCGTCTCGCTTCAGTGGCGGCGGCACCTGCGGCACCGAGGGCCTGCCTTTGCGCAGCCGCTTGTGCCTGTCGGACCAGAACACTTTGACGATCTCGGCGAGAAACCAGCACGCATCCATGTCGCTCTCCCTCGCTCCATTCCGTAACGAGGACATGAGGGCTGGACCGTGCGAAGTATCACGCTCACGCGCGGCGAGAAGGACTGTCCCGCATCGACACAGAAGGCACGCCTTGTTCTGCATCCGACTCCATTTCGTTCGCAAAGAACGAATCGGAGTCGAGCAAATCAGCGCGGCGCGACTCCTAACGATCGATGAAGGCGCGCGCCGTCACGGCTTCATCGGCAACATTTTCATCGGCAGACGAGATCGCGCTGACTGGGTCGCCGTCGTGGCCCGCCGGCGCGCCTCACGCCGCGCGCTTGGCGTTGGCCTTCTCGGAAAAACATTCGAGGATCTGGATGCGGAGTTCTTCGGCGGCCGGCCCCTCGACTTTCCTCAGCTGATTCCAGAGCCTGATCACTTCGCGCTGTTTCTCGACGGTCATGAGTCACCTCCAACGTGATGACCAACTAGAACAAAATGAGAACAAAAAGTCCAGCCCCTCGCGCGCGATTTCCCACGCACATCGCCTCAAGCCTTGCTCGCGCTGCGCGGCCCCCTGAAAGCTGGGGATTTCCGCGCCCGGCCACTGGCCGCGGCCTGACGAACATGCTCCGTCGCCACGGCGGGTTGCTTTTTGGATTTTCAACCTTAAGTTCGAGGCGCTGGCGGCCAGGCGCTGAAATCCCAACGCCGCCGGCCAAGAGAGCCCCGTGCGCAAGCGCGGGGTTTTTCTTTTGGGAACGCGCCGTCGCCCTCGCCGTTAGCCATTCCGGAGCGAGGGACCGTGACCAGGAAATTTTACGCCGTCGAGGTGGTTCGTCAGATCGAGGAGACCGTGGAGATCATGGTCGAGGCCCCCGACGAGACCACGGCGCACGATGCGGCGCTTGCGCACCTCAAGGCGCGCGGCTCCGAATATCAGTGGCTCAATCCCAAATGTGAATTCATCGTCTGGCGCGAGCGCCAGATCGATCCGCCGGCGATCATCGATGTGTCGGTGTCGCCGGAGTAGCGGCCGGAACGAATGGCACCGCTCCGTGTTGTCAGGTCGAATTCAGTGGTGCTGGCGGCTGTGCGACGCGGCCGTCCAGCTTTGAGAAGCCCCGGCGCCCAACGCCGGGGTTTTTCTTTGCGGCGCGCTCGAACAACAGAGCAGCGAATAACAAAGCAGCCACACGGGCGTTACACCGGGTGGCTGCTTTGACGACTGTCAGCTTCGCGCAAGATTCCGTCGCCGTCATCTCAACCGCCGAACGCCGGACAACGTTCCGGCGTACGGCAAATTTTCGTGCGGCCTTTGTTGACCGTCAGACCGGCAAATTGTCGTTCAGCCCCGGCGGGACTTCGCCTTGCGCGGCCCGCTCGGCGAGGAGCATCTTTTCGGCCTCGTACCAGAAAGTGTCCATCCTCCCCGCGGGCTCGCCGGCTTGCCGCCAGAGATGATAGGCGCGGTCCCGGATCTGTTCCTCGCTCAGACTGGCCATGTGACGTCTCCCTTTGGGAAGCAAAGCGTGACGATGCCCGAGAGTTCCTTGTCCGTGTCTGACACACCAGCCGGCGGTCGTTGCGGCGCTCCGAGAGAGGGAGCCGCCGCGACGACGTCGCGGGCCCCTTAGACGGAGTCCTTGGCCACCTTCAGCGGCGAGGCCTTCACCGACTTGCTCGCCGGCTTCGCCGCGAACTGCATCGGCTCCTTGGTGAAGGGGTTGACGCCCATGCGGGCCTCGGTCGCCGGCTTGTTCACGACCGACATCTTGACGAAGCCGGGAATGACGAACTCGCCGGACTCGTTGAGCTCCTTGTAGCCGACCGTTGCCATGTACTCGATGACCGACTTCACGTCGTTCTTCGACAGCTGCGTGCCCTCGGCAATTGCATCAATCAATTGAGTTTTCGTCATCTTCGCCATGTCTGAATTCCTTTTGTGCGGGTGAGCAGATCCTGCTCAGGACGCGGCTGAACCACGCAAGTGTGATGCCGATTCACGCCGGAGGTCATGAAGTCACGGGGCTTAGAACCCATTGAAGCCCAAAACACAAGCATGGCTTCGGCTGGGGTTCCACCCTTTCCCGCGAAAGTGTCGCAGCATGCGCCGCGTTGGCTTTGAACCATTCTGCCGCTGGCGCGTCTAACTAATTGAAGTCCCCAAGCTTCACCCCCATCAGAGAGCCCCGCTTCCCCCAGGCGGGGCTTTCGCTTTTGGTGGCCTGGTGGAGCGCGCCGGCTGTTATATGGTCGGATGTTTCTCGTGAGGGGCTGATGAAGATTGCCATTGTTATCGCCGGCCTGATCGTCGTTGCGGTCGCCGCCCTGGTCGCCATCCAGCCGGAGTTTTTGAAGCCTGCGTCTCTGGCGCAGGTCAAGAAGTCCGACATCTTCGGCTTTTCGCCCGGGATGACATTCGAGGAGACCAACAAGCTCGTCACGCAACGTCACTACCGCTGCCGACAGGGTCGCGGTTCGTACATCCTCGAATGCGAAATCAACGGCGCCAAAGTCACGGTCTATAATGACGACGTCGACGCCAGCCACCCCATCCGGCGCGTCAATGCCGCGTTGAACAATCCGGGACCGCAGGACGCGGCCGTCAAATCGATCTCCGACCAGTTCAACGCCCAGCCGACCAGGGACGCCCGCGACGGATGGACGTGGATCGTCGGCCGTGGGCTCAAGCTGAGCTACGACGGCAGCGCCTTGAAGCTCGTGGACGAGGCCTGGGATAACAGGCTTCGCAACGACGAAGCCAAGCGCTAGGCGCGCTGCGCCGAAATGAGCGGACCGTCACCGCAACCCGGTTATCCCCAGCCATCGCGTCACCTCGTCGTGAAACCTGCGACCCGGCACGCCTTGTTGAGACTTCGGTAACCTAACCCATCCACTCTCCCCGCCAGTATCGTTGCGTTGGAGTAAACCCACAGTGCTGAATTTTGACGAGCTGCGTGAACTCGCGGCTGATGTTCGCGTGTTTGTTGACATCGCCGAGGACAAAGCCGAAGCGCTCAAGGCCGTCATCGCGGCTTACGACGTGGTGCTGGCGATCTTCCCCTCGCAGGAGGGCATGGGCCTCCACGTCATCAAGGGCAAAGAGATCCTGGACAGAATCGCCAATTCGCGGACCCACGCGATCTACAGCCACACGGCGATTGCGGTTCCCGACCTCGAGCATGCGCAGATGCTCAAATATCTGACAGCACCTGTCGAACGACGGATTGCTGCGTAGTTGCCGACGGCAGGCGCATCCCCACAATGACCGGCGGATAGGAACGGTCGGCTCTCCCGCACATTGACCCGTCTCCAGATGAGGAGATTGCAATGAGCGTTGAAGGTAAAGCCAAGGAAGCCGCCGGCTACGTCAAGGAAGAGCTGTACGAGCACGGCAAGTCGCCCGGGAGCCAGAAGAAGGCTCAGGAGGGTCGCGACCTCAGGAACGAAGGCCGCGTAGAAGACGGCAAGCCGCCGAAGACGACGAAGCCCGGCACCGGTCACTAGACTGACTTTTGTCAAAGCCGCCCCTGGCCATGTCAGGGGCGGCTTTTCATGTGCGCTCGTGCCCCGGACGCAGCGCTCCCGGCGATGCGAAGCATGGTCCAACAGCGACAAACACGCTGCGGCTACGTCCCATCTCGCATGTCCCTGGTCGCGAAGTGACATCCAAACGCCACCAGGACCAGAGCAAACGTCGAGCCGAGCAGAATTCGCAGGGTCGATCCCATCTCCTGGCTCACATACCGGACATCGTGCCGGTGCGCGTAGCGTTCAGGATGCGCGGCATCAGGCGCCTGGGGAGAACTCGTCAAAAGCACAAGCCACGCGACGGTCCCGCAAATCGCCGCAACCCTCGCAATCTTTCCGAGCCTTTGAAGCCAGCGCTTCATGCCGCTCCCATCATGGCGTGGATCTCCGCTGCGCCTTTGTCCGGATCAGCTTTCATAAGCTCCAGGAGGTCGCCGCGCCTCTCAAGTCTTCGGCTTGGTCAGCAGCCTGAGAGCACTGAGAACGATGAGAATGGCGAAAGCACCGAGAGCGTAGGTGAGTGCATTCACGAGCCAGGAAATGGCAATCCCTGCGAAGCTGGAGCCTCCGACCGCTCCCCAGAACAAATACGCTGCGGTGATGCCGGGCCACTCCAGCGAAAGAAAAGCGAAGTCGGTCAGCGGCTCGATGGCGAGGAGCACCGAGGAGATGAGCGCCCCGATGGCCAGTGCGATGATGAGGTTTGCCTTCACGGAGAGCATCAAAAACCCAGCAGCCCGGCGATAACCGGAACGAGGAAATAGGCGGCGAGCCCAAGAAGGCCGCCCACGACAAGGCGTGCCCCGCGGCCGTGAATCTTCGTATCGAGCCACGCACAAACGGTCACCGCAGCCTGTCTCAGCCAGTCACCGACCAGGATTCTGACGAGATCAAACAGGAGTTCTGCAAAGAAAGCGGCCATGGCGTTTAGTCGCCCTACCTCTGGCGGGGTTCAACCGCCGAGGGTTGGCCATCGAGGGCGCCGGTTCGATAGGTTGCTGGCGAGGTCACTGTTCGACACTCATAAACAGCCATCATCGCCGAGGAACGGGCCGATCGGGACCGGATTGGTTTTCCGTCACCGTGAGTGATGCCGATGCGGATTGACGAAAAGCCGGCCGAGGCGGGTTCTCATTTAAGAGAATTCCCTGCATAGTGCGGCATGGCCAAAGCAAAAGTGACCTTCAAAACCGTCCGCCTCTCAGACAGCGACTGGAAGATACTGGCGGACTACCCCGACCACGAACAGCGCGAAATCACCGGATTCGCCAGCAAGGCAGATGCCGACGACTGGATCAACGGCGATCGCAAGATCGCATGGCTCCGTTCCCAAGGTTACGCCAAGTGAGCTAGCCAAGTGACGTAGCTGTCGCGCGCACGTCGCGATCCCCCTTTTTGATGTTGCAGCCGCATCGTGTCATGTCCTTGCGCGGACAGACGGTCACGCATGCGCGGCTCACGCCTTGCGTTAGGACCCGCTAGCGCCCCCTGCAACCAAAAGGAGTAAATTCAACCGTCGTCAATCAAGGGGAGATCGTCATATTGCCGGACCAGATCCCCTGGGGCCCGGTCGACGCGCGTGGCGCAAGTGCCATTGGCTTGCTTTCGCCGAAGGTGGTGGAGAAGCTGGGGTATATGATGGGGCTGGTGCGGGAGCGAGCGTGACTCGTTCGCATCCGTCGCGAAGCGCGAACGCTGCTCGCAGCCACTTCAATTCGTCGTGGTCTTGCCGCCGCGCATGGACACGAGCTTGTCCTCACCAAATCCGAGAATGAGCCAAGCGGTCTCATCGAAACCGTCTGCGAGCTTTCCCTCGTGAGAATACACGATCTGAGCAGCTTCCGACTTCGACGGCGGTCCCAACGCCGTGATTACCTCCTGACGCGACATACCTAAATGCAGCTTGCTGTCGAGGACGACGGGCGAGAACTTTTCCGGGATGATGGCGCAATCGGCCGAGGCCCCGGCGTCTTTCTCGGTGAGCTCTTCAACGATCTCCGTGACGAGATGGTCCGGGCCGCCCATCTCTCCGCTGGACACCACCCATAATCGATGCTGCGCGCGCCGATAACACAGCCAATAGATGCTATCTCCAGCGTCGCCTTGGTGTCGGATGGTCCCTTCGCCCACGGCTTCGCGAACCGCGCCGAGCCGCGTCTCTTCGAAGCGGCCGGCGAATGCGCCTAGCGAAAAGCGGGTCGCCAATCTCTTCACGACTGTCGGCGGCACGCGCTCGAACGCATGTTCGTCGACTGGGGGCGGCGGTGTCTGCGCGGAGCAGTCGTCCGCGGGGATCGCGAAAAGGAGAAGGAGCAAGAAGAGCGTCTTTCGACCATCAAATCCGAATTGCCTATATATTTCTCGCCTCAGCAGGTCGCGCCTAGGCGTCGAGAGTGCGGGCATCAGTTTCTGGGTGTCGGACACGTCAGTCACCCCAGCTTCCCTTCATTGATCTTGTGCGCAACCTCGCCAACAGAGCTGCCAACGATGACGGCGGTCACGATTGGCCAAAAACCCGCCACCATGACGATAGCGCCCCAACGCATGTCTTCGCCGGGCCGTCTGTAGCCATCGTTGATGCCGCCGAGGATCAACCAGATCAGGCAGCCAATTGCATATCGTTTGAACCATTTCACGGCGAAATACCTTCCAGATATGGGCATTAGTGACCATGGCATTGAGGATGGTTCATCGGCAGGACCGGGCTTGCTCATTGACGAGAAGCGCTGAATTCCGCTGACAGCGCATTGGAGTTACGGTGACAGTGCATTCAACCCGCTGCCATCTGCCGTCGGAGTTGAGTGCACTGTCACCGTAACTCCGATCAATTCAATCTACGCTGTGCGGTCCAGCGAGGCGGAACGACGTTCGTCAAGAGCGAAAATACACGCGTTTGTTTTGACGCCATCTGGGTCTCGCTCCACCACGCAGATTGTGAATACGAATAGTTGAAGCGCATTACGGCCCTAACAATCGGATCACCTTGCGGCAGCGCAACGAAGCGATTGAGAGGGCATATGTAGATCGGCGCCTCCCCTGGCTCGATGAAGTTCGATGCCGCAACGTTTAGGGTGATGTTCGCGACGCCGTTGTTATTTCGGGTCGTCACTTCGATCAGCTCGCAGATGATCTTCAGGTCTGTAATCTTGAAGACCTTGCTATTGTTCGTGACCGTGAAGGGAACGTCGAAAGGCGACGCCAGAGAGGGGGCGCCTGCGTCAAACTCCGGCTCAGTCGGCCAGAACGGCTGAAAGGTGCCCGCGAGGAAGCCTATCCCCGCTACGGTTAGACCAGCCAGCACGCGGCCTACGATAGTGTCTGCGAGACGTCTAGGCGGTTGCTTGTCTCGTCCGGCCATTGCGCTTCCCCTCAAGGAAAGTTTGTTAGCTCCTGCATCTCGTCCAAGGAGTTGACCGAAGGTCCGATAACCGTCCTTGGAATTACGGTGACTGTGCTGCCACCGTAATCGCTCGCATAGCGCGGGATTTATCTGTTTTGGACTCTACTATAAGCTGCGGCTCGGGACTCCTTACCGGGACGCATCATGTTTTACCGTATAATTTTGGTCGCTCTCGTTCGGACGCTTGCTGAAACCGTACGTGGCGAGACGATTTCGGGAGTAACGGTGACAGTGCATTAAATTACTTCGCGGTCTGCTTCGATCCACACTTGGTGGAAGGATCAATTGAGTGCACTGTCACCGTAATCTCCGGTTTCAGAAGCTGGCCGGTCAGTCGATCGAGGCGAGCGATGAACGATCGTCTCCGAGAGTGCGCACCGCTACGATGTTATTGGCAAGAGCTACTACGTCGGTGTGATTAAACTCAGCAGAGCGAGAGCGCCCCCTAATCCCGCTGCGGCGGCGGATGTGTAGGCAGCCCTCGAATTAAATTTTGACTGCTCATCAAACGTCGCGTGAAAATCGATGACCTCGCCAGTGCCCAACTTTACGTGGATGCCGCCACCGAACACACCACCGACCGAAGTTGTGGATGCCATAACCTTAGCTCGCGCTGACTTGATCCAGTATAATCCCGATGCAACAGCGCAGCCAGCCGTAGCTAAAGTCAGCAAGACTTTCAGATATTGAATCGCAACAACCATCGCTCTTGCGCCCCCGCGCGCTCCGTCTGGAGCGTACTACTATTCACACGGAAAAGCTGCTATTAGCAAGGCTTTCAACCGACCTTCAGCTTTAGAGAGCCCCTATATGGACGAATTTTTGAAATTGTATGGTTCGGGCGACAGTGCCGCGATGGCGCTCGGAATATTCTTGGCCTTCCTCGGGCTCTTCGCTCCCAAGAAGTTCTTCGGCATCGAATTCGATTGGACGCCGGCTACTTCCGCGGCAGCACTAATCTCCGGAGTGGCATTCTTTGCGTTCTCTTACCCGCAGCTGCGTTTCTGGCAATCGAACACTAGTAATGTTGATCAAGCGACTATCGCGAAACTGGTGTTAGACACGCAGCAGGGCATTGATTCAATCAACGCCGCTCGTTCTGGAAACAGTTATCCATATTGCTCTGACCACGCGGGAGCCGGTCTAGCACCTCTAAATGACGCAATAACGATCTTAAATAAGATAGCGAAGGCGAAGTGACGAGCTGTCACCGCAATTGCGGGAAGATGACCTGCCTCAACGTGTCTTTATGGTTCTTATGACGACTTGGGTGTTTCAATGATTGCGGCATTGACCGACTATGCGACAAGGATTTGGGAGTTCGCTTTCGCTTTCTTCACTCAATTCTTCCTTTTGGCGACTGGGATAATCTTTCTAATAGATCAGCTTCTGAGTCGAAATTTTTGGCCGAAAGCCTTTTTGGATTGGCTCCATGAGCACTGGCCTGAAGAAGGCCGCCACAGGACCTTCCGACGGCTAGTAATAGTTGGTCTAGCTATCTCTGCGTTTCTAGCCTTCGATCGCGTGAATGAAGACCTCAAAAAGCAGACCGCGCAACTCAACCAACAAAAGGACCCGACGCAAGGCAAACCAGTCGAAAATCGCGCCAGCATGAGCTTCGAGATGGAACGTGCTGGCTGGAAACATAATGTTCTCAATCGTTACAACGTGGTCCGATATCCCTTGGCTTACAGCCTAAGCAATGGGAAATGGGCGTTGATACTATTCTATGATAAGCAGTTCATCCCTATTCGGGCTGACGTCAAAATCGACAATCGAGAGATAAAAGCTGGCTGGGAGGCACAATACTTCTATCCGGAAGCCGCAATATTTCTCTTCGATGGCGAATTAATCAAAGACGGCATCACGGTCGAGATTTCGTTGCATGGCTCAGAATAGGGCATCCCCCAACCGGCACACTGTGTAAATCGGCTTGTTGGCCAGAAAGACACTAACCCGGTCAATTGGCATGCATGGGCCAAGAGCATCATCCGGCAACGGCGTGAATTGCGGTGACGGTGATTAAACTCATTCGCCGTCGCCCCTGCTGACTCTGTGGCTTCGGTCCACGCTTGGGGGTATCCGTCCGGTGAAGGCCGCCTTGCCGAATGAGGCGTGTTGTTGAGAACTGTCCTTATGGACAGTGATAGGCGCAGTGCCCAAGTCGAACGGCTTGAGGTAGTGGACACGGGCCGGCGGCGGCGCTGGTCCGAGGATGAGAAGCTCAAGATCGTCCTGGAGAGCTTACAGGCGCCGCGCCAGGTCGCAGCAACCGCGCGGCGGTATGGCGTTTCGCGCTCGTTGCTGCTGCGATGGCGACGCTCGTTTCGGCCGGAGCGGAAGGATGCCGCGGATCAACCTGGCTTCGTACCGGCGATAGTGGTCGCGGAATCAGGGCCGACGCCTTGTCCAGTCGCGCCGACGAGCAGCGGCGGGTCGATCGAGATCGAGTTTGCTGCCGGGGCTCGGATGCGGATCACGGGTACGGTCGACACGGCGACGCTGAAGGCCGCCGTGGCGGCGCTGGCAGATGGACGCTTGCGGTGATCCCCATTGCGTCGGGCGTACGGGTGTGGATTGCGACCGGCCACACCGATATGCGCCGCGGCATGAACTCGCTGGGCTTACTGGTGCAGGAAGCCTTCAGGCGAGACCCGCACGGCGGCGACCTCTATGTGTTCCGTGGCAAAAGCGGCAAGCTGATCAAGATCCTTTGGCACGATGGACTGGGCATGTCGCTCTACGCCAAGCGGCTGGAGCGCGGCCGCTTCTTGTGGCCGTCGTCGGCTGATGGTGTGGTAACCATCACCCCAGCCCAGCTTGGCTATCTGCTGGAGGGCATCGACTGGCGGATGCCGCAACATACCTGGCGACCGCAGGCGGCTGGCTGATCGCTGGGATTTGAATCTGTGGCAGGATCAGCGGTTCGGACAGAGATCGCGTCTTGTGATTCTCTGGTCGGCGATGGGCGCTGATGATTCTCTTCCCGACGATGTGACCACGCTGCAGGCGATGCTGCGCGCCGAGCGAGCGGCCCGGTTGGCCGCGGAGGCGGAAGCCCAGGCGGGGACATTGCTGATCGAGAAGCTCAAGCTCACGATCAAGAAGCTCCGACACGAGCAGTTCGGACAGTCCTCCGAGCGAGGCGCATTGCTGGACCAGCTCGAGCTACAGCTCGCCGACCTGGAGGAGAACGCGGCGCAAGCTGAGACCGCAGCACAGATGGCAGCCGAGAAGATTGCGGTGCCATCGTTCGAGCGCCGCAAGCCAGCCCGCCGGCCGCTGCCGGAGCATTTGCCGCGGGAGCGCATTGTCTATCCGGTGCCGGCCACCTGCCCATGCTGCGGCGACAGTCGATTGCGCAAGATTGGCGAGGACGTGACCGAGACGCTGGAGCTCATTCCACGTCAGTGGAAGGTGATCCAGCACGTGCGCGAGAAGCTCGTCTGCCGAGCCTGCGAAGCGATCACCCAGCCGCCGGCTCCTTCGCATCCGATTGCGCGCGGGCGTGCAGGGCCCAAGCTGCTGGCCCATGTCCTGTTCGCCAAATACGGCCTGCACCTGCCGCTTCATCGTCAGAGCAACGTCTACCAGCGTGAAGGCATCGACCTCGACGTATCGACGCTCGCGGACTGGGTAGGTGCCTCCGCGGCAACCCTGATGCCTCTGGTCGATGCGATCGGGAGCCACGTCTTCGCAGCCGAGCGCATCCACGCGGATGACACCACGGTGCCGGTCCTGGCCAAGGGCAAGACCCGGACCGGCCGGCTCTGGACTTACGTGCGCGACGACCGTCCGTTTGCCGGCCCAGATCCGCCGGCGGCTATGTTCTTCTACTCACCCGATCGTGGCGGTGCGCATCCGGAGCGGCATCTGGCGGGTTATGCCGGACTGATGCAGGCCGACGCCTACGCCGGCTTTGGCAGGCTCTACGAGGCCAATCGCAAGGGCGGCCCGATCATCGAGGCCGCGTGCTGGGCGCACGGCAGACGCAAGTTTTTTGATCTCGCGCGGCTCAGCAAGGCGCCGATCGCGGCCGAGGCGGTCAAGCGCATCGATGTCCTGTTCGCCATCGAGCGCGAGATCAACGGTCTTACTGCGCAGGAGCGTTTGCGTCTGCGCCATGAGCGTAGCCGCCCCCTGATCGTCGAGCTGGAGGCGTGGTTACGCGAGCAGCGCGCCAAGCTCTCCAGGAACAACGACACGACCAAAGCGATCAATTACTGCCTCAGCCGCTGGGATGCATTTAGCCGCTTCCTTGATGACGGACGGCTTTGCATGTCGAACAATGCTGCTGAGCGTGAGCTAAGGGCGGTCGCCGTGGGACGAAAAAATTGGACCTTTGCAGGGTCCGACGAGGGCGGCCGGCGTGCGGCTGCCATCTACAGCCTCATCGCCACCGCCAAGCTCAATGACATCGACCCGCAGGCTTGGCTTGCCGACGTGCTAGCGCGCCTACCGGATCACCCTGCCAAGCGCATCCACGAACTCATGCCCTGGAATTGGCGACCTCAGAATGTCGCTCACGCCGCATGAGCGCGGTCAGCCATCCGCTCAAGATGACCTAACCAGGGGCCGTCACCGGACGCGTACGCTTGGGGCGATACTTCACCAGCAGGTTTCGACCTCACGTGCATGTGCGCACGCCCCCTGCCCCTCCTCCCACTTTCCTGCTATCTCCTGTCCCCGCCGTTCCGGCCCAAACCAAAACACCTCCGTATCAGGGAGCAACAACCATGCGATACCTCCATACCATGCTGCGCGTGCGCAATCTCGATGTCGCGCTGAAGTTTTACCAGGATGCGCTGGGACTGAAGGAGGTGCGGCGGATCGAGAATGACAAGGGGCGCTTCACGCTCGTCTTCCTGTGCTCGGCGGACGATCTCGAGGCGCTGAAGAAGCAGCCGCAAACGCGCGGCGCGCCGCTGGTCGAGCTCACTTACAATTGGGACGAGGAGAAGTATGGCGAGGATCGCTTCTTCGGCCATCTCGCCTATGAGGTCGACGACATCTACGCAACCTGCGCGCAGCTGATGAAGGCCGGCGTCACTATCAACCGGCCGCCGCGCGACGGCAACATGGCCTTCGTCCGTTCGCCGGATCTGCACTCGATCGAGTTGCTGCAGAAGGGCGAGCCGAAGGCGCCGGCCGAGCCCTGGTCGTCGATGCCGAATACCGGCCACTGGTAGGGCCGCGACGCAGGAACCAGCCCTCGCTACCGGTGTTGTCCTTCCGACATAACGATTGGAGGAGGACGCAATGGGACGAGGACTGTTGCTGTGGATGCTTGGCGTGCCGATCCCGGTGATCATTCTGTTGTGGCTGTTCTTCGGCCACTGATCATCGGGCTCGATTTGCCGGGTTCGATTTGCCAGGCTCAACTTGCTAGGTTCAACTTGCCAAGTTCAGCTTGCCAAGTTCAGCTTGCAATGAAAGCTCCGCCGACGGCGGAGCTTTTTGCATGAGGGGCGCGCCGCAATCGCCGTCGCTCCCGCCAGGGAATTCCGCTATCACGCGCGCCAAAGCGAAACGCGGGAGGACTTCATGCCGGACACCAAGCGGACGATCTGGGGCCGCGCCAACTCGGTCAACGTGCAGAAGGTGCTGTGGTGCCTCGCCGAGCTCGACCTGCCCTATGAGCGCATCGACGCCGGCATGAGTTTCGGCAAGACCCGCGAGCCCGACTATCTCGCGATGAACCCCAACGCGCGGATCCCGACGCTGGTCGAGGGCGACTTCGTGCTGTGGGAATCGAACTCCATCATGCGCTATCTCTGCCTCGCGCATGGCCGCGGCACGCCGCTCTATCCCGAGGCAGCGAAGCTGCGCACCAGCGTCGACCGCTGGCTCGACTGGACGCTGTCGATGGTGCAGCCGGTGGACCGCCCGGTGTTCTGGGGCATCGTGCGCACGGCCCCCGCCGAGCGCGACATGATCCAGGTGCAGCGGGATGCCGACGCCGCCGCCGAGGTCTGGGCCATCGCCGACCGCCTGCTCTCGTCGCGCCGCTTCATGGATGGCGACCAATTCACGCTGGCCGACATCGCGGTCGGCGCCTATGCGCGGCGCTGGCTCAGCGTCGAGGGCATCACCCGTCCGGCGCAACCGCATTTGACCCGCTGGCTCGCCGAGCTCGGCAAGCGGCCCGGATTTGCCCAGTTCGTCGCACCGCCGATGTCGTGAGCCGGCGGCGCGGCGTAAGCTGTGCTGACTGCGCGATGAATCGTCGTCACGGCGCATGCATCAAGCGTCGCGCCGGCACTTGACGGCTACTGTGCATGGGGTTGTTTTCGCGTTTTTGCTCTGGGCGGTGCCTAGCGCCAGCCGCGCTCGACCAGCAGCACGCAGATGATCAGCACCAGCGTCACGGCGGCGGTGGCGAGCTTGGCCGTCCAGCTCAGGCCGCGCCCGACCCACAACAGCAGTGCGCAATACATCACGAAGGGGACGATGATGTCGGGCCGCATGAGATCCGGCGGCATCGGCTTCAGCGCCTGACCGTGGTCTCGACGCTGACCGAGCCGCCGATCTTCACGCAGGTGCCGGTACCCTCGACCATGACGAAGCGCGGGCCATAGGAGGCGCAGGAACCGGCCTTCGCCGTGCCACCCGTCCCCTTCAGCGGCAGAGCCTTGCCGGCCTGCGGCCCCTCGGCAGGCGGAAGGCGCAGGGCCTCGGCCGCGGCCGCGGACGTGGCCAGCAACGGGAGGAGGATGAGGAGCGGCGCGCGCATGCAACCGTTCTAGCCCGGACCGGCGCCCCGCGCCATCCGGGTCGCCTCGCCCGGGATCAGATGAACTTGACGCCCGCCGATTTGCCGCGGCGCCAGATCACCTGGCAGCTCCGCCCGGTGCGGGCATCACGCGCGAACGCCATCCGGATCACGCCCGGGAGCTGGCTCGCGTCCTCGTCCAGCATGATCTTCGCGCCGGTATCGGAGATGTCCTGGACCAGGCAATGCCGCGCCGCGAATCCGCCGTCGAGCGTGATCCAGGCGTGCCGCGACAGCGATTTGCGGGCTGCGCGCTTCTTGGGCTGGGGCATGGACAAATTTCTCCGGTTCCAGCGCTAGCTCAGGCCCCCCTAAGAAACCGTTGAAATCGCCCCCGAATGTAACGGGGGTGGAGGCTATCCACCGGTCCCAAAAGACCGTTCCCGAACGGCTTGCCCACGGCGCCAAAGGCCACTATACGTTCGCCCGCTGCAGCCGCCGGGCTCGACTCGGATGGCCGGCGGCCATGCCGTGAAAAGCGGCGGGGCCTTGTGTTTGCTCCCTTCGTCTATCGGTTAGGACGCCACCCTTTCACGGTGGAGAGAGCGGTTCGATTCCGCTAGGGAGCGCCAACAAAATCAATCACTTGCCGCCCTCCTCCGCCGCCGTGTCCAACACCTGTCCAATATACGGGTATGGACTCGTACACAGCGCCGGGTCGCGGAGCTGCGCGAAATGGAGCGCCTTTGCTCGGATTGGGCGGACGATGACGATCTCGTTCTCGCGCGCGATGGACTGAACGCGCTGGCGGCCGACTACCGCGCAGCTGCGGACGCGATGGTTCCCTCTGGTGCTGTTTGGGACCTTTAGGGCGCGGTGAGCGTTGAGGCGTTAGCACCGGGGCAGGATCGCGAACCCCGGAGTTCGGATCATGAGCACGATCCCTGCGGACCTCGAAAGAAAGTTCGAACAACGGTGGGCCGCCAGATTGGCGCGGCACATTCCGCCGGCTCCATTTGCGCGCCCAGCCTGTCCGAGGTGCAAGGCCCAGATGATGCTCGTCAGCATCGAGCCAAAAAGCCTAAGCGTGGACCTGCACATGTTTCGCTGCGCTGTCTGCAATCACGCACTTACGACATTCGCAACGCATGAAGATCCCATGCATTCCAATGGCCGCTGGCTTCAAGGCGATTTGCGCCCACCGAAGTAACCCGCGCTGCAAGTCGTGACCGAAGGCGAGATGCCGCGGCTGCCGGAAGGTTTCAGGGTCGAGCTCGACAAGGACGGTTGGCGGCACTGACTCGCGCGAAGCGGCGATGGCCTCAATGCATCTGCCGCTCTGACTGATCTTCACTAATCCGCCAGCCGCGTAGGGCATGACCATGTCCGATGACTGGACCAAACGAGCGACGAACATCCTTCGAGAACTTCATGCTGCCGAGACGGAGCTAATCGGCAGGGGTGTTATCCTGACCGACGGTAAGGCGGGGACGGTTGATCACGTCTTCCTTGACGAGGTGCACGGGCTCCGGATCTCGATCGGTGGCCACGACGGCAAGTGGCCGATTTCGACTCTGAAGCTTCTAGACTCCGGTTTCGCCAGATAGCTTGTCCGCCCGGTCACCGTCCGCGGTGATCACTCGGTGACCGGGCGCCCAGCGCGGACTTCGAAGGCCTGCTCGCCGGTGCCTGGCCGAGTAAGCCAGTCACAGTTTACCTGGAGTGGCAGCCATGATGCAGAACGTTGTAGCCGGATGCGTCGCAGTGGCTTTGATTATCCTGGCCTTGATTGGCTTCGCCCAAACGCACCATGAATGTTGGCACGGGCACGTGCTCCTAACCCATGAGCCCTGCGGATCCGTCAGCCCTTCAATATAGGAACAACCATTTTCCGCTGATCTAGGCGCGGGACCAAAGCCCCGCCGCTCGTGAAGTTCTGCCAGCACAGGTAAGCTTGCGGACGACTCAGCGCGAAAGCCCCCCTACCGCCCGGTAACCGCCTTCTGGCGCGCAGCGTTCAGGCCTGCCTTTGTCTGTGCAGTTGCGGCACTCGCGGGCTCTCGATTTGGGGGCGGCTCATTGAGGTCTCGGGCCCACGGCGCGCCAGATCGAACAACTGACTTCGGAGCGGCATGTTCTGAGCTGGAGCAGGCAGAGACGAGAGAGACGACAACAAGGGACATCCCCGTCCGGCCCAACGTTTGAGTGATCCTGTTCATCAGGCAATCAACTTCTGGCGCGGCCTTACTGTTGGCGCCTGCGATCCGCTCTAGCATCGAAATAGATGACCACCGCGAATGTGGCGCCTAGAGCCAAAACGCTGACACAGCCGGTAATCAACGCCACCGCCATCATAGCTGGATCAGTATTTCTACGGCGTCAGGGCTGGGCAATTCACGAATGATTAGCGCATGCAACAAGGCTGGGGCCCGCCAGCGTGAACCGGCGGGGCCTTTGCTTTTCCACACCCACGATGCGCCCGCGTTCGTTCCGCGGCCCAAGGGATTGATAATTTGACTCTCGCGGCGCCAGGCTTCGATGGCGCAATGACCAAGGTAGAGAACCGAGCTGCCGCCAGGACCTACCACCAGGAGCGGATGCGTAAGCTCGACGAGGAAGCCAAAGCAGCACGCATTTTTAGACGGGGATAAACGACCATGGACATCATCCCATCTCTTTCACGGTGGAGAGAGCGGTTCGATTCCGCCAGGGAGCGCCATCATCCGGGCCATCGGGTGATGCGGCGAAATCCGCCCCTCTCCCTGAACCTCCCTGCCCCTGACCGACGACCAATGTCCCGTTGGAACCGGTACAGGCCATGGTGCTGCATAAATCCCCCTCGGACCGCCAGACCGGCGCCGCCTCGCCGGCACCGCCGTCGTGGATGCACCGTACAGCGCCCTACGCGCCGGAGCGGCGCGCCAGAATGCTGGAGCACATGGCGCGCGCCCGATCGCTTCCGCAGCCCCAGGCCGCAACCGCGATAGCGCCGTCGCGCACGAGCGGCGTGGACATTCTCGGCGATGCCTTCGGCTACACGGTCCTGTTCGGTGTCATCGCCCTGCTGTTCCAGTCGCGCATTCCGCTCTATCTCGGCGCCTATCTCTTCCTCACCGACGGCGAGCGCATCGAGCACGCGCTCAGAGTGGTCGGCATCCGGTTCGAGCCGGATACGGTCGGTCCCGACATCATCAAGGGCTTCGCATCCCTGTTCGGATGGTTCGCGCTGCTCGCATCCTTGCAAGGCTCCGTCCCGGCCTGGCTTGCGGCATGGATGCCGCCGGCCGCATCCTGGTCCACCATTGCCGGCATCGCCGTCGTGTTCGCGACCGTCGAAGCGTCTGCGGGGCTGGCTATGCGGCACGCATTGCCGTGGTTCGGATTCCAGATCAGGCCGGACAGCCTGACCGCGACGGCGATCAGGCTCCTCATGGCCCTTGGCCTGCTCGCCTTGCTGGTGCTGCTCGGATCTCTCTGAGCGGCGCGCAATGACGATGTCGTGAGATGGCCGGGGCGTTTACCGGAAATTTACCCCTGCTATTTGATCGGCGTATCGTTTGCTTAGACGTTGCGCCCTACCGTGAATCTACGGAAACAATCCGAAACACGATTGGCGTTCATGTCCGTCTCAGAGTTCCTCCGGCGGCGTGCAGTGGAAGTCAGCGTGAGCGGCAGCTACTCGCTGCCGCGCTGGTACGATTGTGAGGGCCAGCTGCGCACCTTCGCCTGCCGCACCAAGCGTGTCTCCCCGTTCCGCATGATCGTCGACGTACCAGTCGTGGGCAAGGTCGGCGAGCGCGTGACCTCCTATTTCCAGGACTTTGGCGAATTCCAGTGCACCATCAGCGCGACGCTGAAGGCGGGCTTTCTGATGGAACTCGAGATGACGCGGGAGCGGCGCGCCTGGATGTCGGAAAAGCTGACCTGGCTGGAGAAGAAGCAGAAGGACGCCAGCATTCAGGAACTGCGCAATGACGCGCGCTTCGTTCCCCAGGTCTCGCACACCTTTCTGACGCTCGCCGACGGCAGCACCCATGCCTGCTTCATCATCGACGTCTCCACAGCCGGTGTCGCGATATCCTGCGAATACGACCCGCCGATCGGAACCCCGCTTGCGGTCGGTGCCTGCGTCGGACGCGTCATTCGCAAATTCGACAACGGCTTTGCGGTCAAGTTCGCCGAAAAGCAGCAGCGGGACGACCTCGTCCGCCTGGTCGTCCGTACGCCCATGCTGCAATCGGCCTGAATCGGCCCGATCGATTTTAACTCAACTTTAACTAAATACTGGAGGTGCCGATCCCCGCGCGGTAGGGTGTGACCCAGCACGTCCGCAATCACTGCGGGCCTCGACTTATTGGAAGTCCTGGAATGTCCATCGCTGAGTTCGCCCCGGCAGAGACCGCCCAAAACGCGCCCGCCGTCGCAAAGCCGCAGCTCCCGCCCGGCGTCATCACTGAAGGCCCGCTCGTTCAGGCCAAGTTGCGCGAAAGCTATCTCCTCCTCGGCATTCTCTACGTCGGCGCTGTCGCGGGCATCATCTGGGCCATCACGCAAGGCGTCGGCAAGGTGGAGCTGTTCACCTTCGCCTGGATGTTCGCGCTGACCACATTCGGCATCGGCGCAGGCATGCACCGCCTGTTCGTCCATCGCAGCTTCCGCACCGGCCCGATCATGCGCGTCTTCTTCTGCGCCATCGCCCAGATGGCGGTGCAGGGCTCGATCGCGAAATGGGTTGCCAACCACCGCCGCCATCACCTCTATGCCGATGACGTCGGCGATCCCCACAGCCCGCAATTCGACGGCTTCGGCAATCGCTATGTCAGCGCGCTCAAGGGTTTCCTGCACGCCCAGGGCAGCTGGGTGTTCGACCAGGCGACCACCGACAACGAATACTACGCCAAGGACATTCTCGCCGATCCGATCGCGATGTTCTTCGTGCGCACGCGCTGGGTCTGGTACGGGATGTCCGCTGTCTTCATTCCCGCCGTAATCGGCTACACCTTCGGCGGCGTGCACACCATGATCGGCTGCGTGCTGTTCTCCGGCCTGCTCCGCTGTTACCTGCTGATCCTCACCAGCCAGCTCACCGGCTCGGTCTGCCACGCCTACGGCTATCGCCGCTTCGAGGTCGAGGACGCCTCGACCAACGAGTTCGTGACCACGATCCTCACCTTCGGCGAGGGTCTGCACAACAACCATCACCGCTTCCCGCGGGACGCCTATATCTCGCACGCCTGGTGGGAGATCGATCTCAACGGCCTGATCATTCTGGGCATGGAGAAGATCGGCCTCGTCCACGACGTCTTCCACGCCTCGCACCGTCAGCTCGAGCTGGCGTCCGAAACGGAGGCGCAGGCGGCCACGACGGGGCGCTAAAGGCGGCAGGCGGCGGCCGTTCCTCCGGCCGCCCTGCCTCCGCTCCGCTGCCCTATCGCGGCCCCATTGCGGGATCAGCTTTTGAGGGTCTGTGCCTCGTGCCGGACCTCATTTGCAGACTTGCGATCGGGGGACCGAATGGCAGTCAACAAGATTAGGATTGATAAGATCACTTGGGACAGAGTTGGCCGGGTCACCGAGCCCGGACGCTACATGTACACCTTTGGCTGGCTGACGATTACGGCTGGCGATCTCGATATCTGGAAGCAATATCCGCAAGCCGCCTTCACGCTGCTGGCGCACCACGCCGAGCCGGACGAGGCCGTCGGCGAGGAATTCCATCTCGGCGCCTTCGACATCGCGCCGGACGCGCCGCCGCCGTTCACCACGCATTGAAGCGCGGGAAGCGCCGGCCCAAACCGCCTTGCGGGCTGCGCGCGGCGCAGGCGACTGCGGGAACGCATGGCATGCACGTTGCTTAATCAACGTCATGATGCACATCCCTGCCGTCGACCAGGCCCTCCTGCTGCTGCTCATCGTCTTCTGCCTTGGCACGTGCCTCGTACGCGCCTTCTGGGAGCTGGAGCAGCTGCGGGCACGCCGGGTCGCTGCGCCGCCACGTGGGCGCACAACGAAGCGTGACTAGGCCGGTTAGCCCGGCCGCGCGTTGTCCAGGCGGAAGCCCCGCCGCCTCTGGACTCGCCGCTCAGTCACGTGCATCGTGAATCGAAGAAACCTGCGCAGTGCCTTGATCTGACTTGCCAATCGCGATCCGGTGGCGGGCGCGGGCCGCTCCCATCGATGACGAACTGGTTCTGTCATGCGCTTGATTGCGCTCGCAATCTACACGTTCGGTGCCGATCCCGATGAACGCCGGCTGTCGCGCCTGTTAAGTGACGCGACAGCAAATGCATGACACATGGTCGCATCGGTAGACGTAGATAAGCAAATCAAGGGAACCTATTTTCGGCGCCGATGTACCTGATTGAAGCTTTGCCCACCGTCATCGGAACTGCCGCCATCGCCCCGGCGCTGCTGATGCTGTGGCTCGTCATTGCCGCCGAGGAGCGCCCGGGACCGCCGGCCCAGGTCTGGACCGCCTTCCTGCTCGGCGCGGCCAGCATTTCGCTGCTGGGCGTTGCCCGCGCGCCCTTCGCCAAGATGGTTGCAGCCCCCGACAACCCCTGGGCGGCGCTCGCCATGCATTCGGTCTTCGGGGTCGCGCTGCCCGAGGAAGCGGTCAAGGTGATCGCCATCGTGCTGGTCTCCTCGACCAAGCGGCGGACCTTCGCCAATCCGATGGATACCGTGGTCTATGGCGCCGCCGTCGGCCTCGGCTTCGCCGCCTACGAGAACCTCGCCTACCTCGTCCAGCACGCCGAGATGTGGCGCTCGCTGGCCGCCCTGCGCAGCGTGCTGACCGTACCGTTCCACGGCGCGCTCGGCATCATCGCCGGCGCCTACCTGACGATCGCGCGCGCCGGCACGGCGCTGGGTGCCAACCGCCACCATCGCGACTGGGCCCGCCTGTCCAGCCGCCTGCTGATCTTCGCAGGCCCGGTCGCGCTGCATTCGGCCTTCGACTTCCCGCTGCTGACCTTGCAGCGGATGCCCGATCTCGATCCGACGCTGCGGATGTGGCTGGGCGGAGCGAGCCTGCTGATCGGCTTCAGCTCGATCGCCTTCGCCATCCGCCTGGTGCGGCGGGTCGCGCGCCATCACGCGCCGCGGACCGATATCGCGCGGGAGCGGCTCAGCCAGCTGCGCCGGATGTGGGCGCTGCTGCTCGCCGGCGGCGGCGTCGGCTTCCTCGGCCTCGCCTTCGTGCTGACCTCGATCCATCACTGGCTGATCAACCCCGAGCGCAATCTGACATTGGCCCTGATCCCGATCGGCTTCGTCTCGATCCTGCTCGGCCTCGCGCTCCTGATTGTCACGATCGCGATCTACATTCTCGGCCGCAACCGCGTTCGCACCAGCGGCGAAGGTTTTTCGTCAGCGCACGGCGGCGGTTGAGCCACGGGATGGCAAGCGCGGTGTGTGCATACTAGATTGAGCAGACATCTTTCGATCTGGAGCCTGCCGATGACATCGCCTGAGGATTTTTCCCGGCTGCAATCCGCCATGAGCGAAACGGTCAAGGCGCATTGGAAGGCCTTCCTGTTCGAAGGCATCCTGCTTGCCGTTCTCGGCGTCGCCGCGCTGATCCTGCCGCCGCTCGCAAGCCTTGCGATCACGATCTTTCTCGGCTGGATGTTCCTGATCAGCGGCATTGGCGGGCTGATCGTGACCTATTGGGCGCGCAGCTCGCCGGGATTCTGGTGGTCGCTGATCTCGGCCGCGCTAGCCGTGCTCGCCGGCATGCTCCTGCTGGCCCGGCCGATGCAGGCCGTGCTGACGCTGACCATCGTGCTCGGCGCCTACTTCCTCGCCGAGGGCGTCGCCACCATCATGTATGCGCTGGAGCACCGCCGCGAGCTGAGCAGCCGCTGGTCCTGGCTCTTGATCTCGGGCCTCGTCGACATCGCGATCGCGTTCATGGTGATCACGGGGCTGCCGAGCTCGGCGGAATGGGCGATCGGCATCCTCGTCGGTATCAATTTGCTGTTCGGCGGCGCCACCCTGATCGGAATGGCGCTGGCAGCACGCAAGAGCAACAGTTGAGGCGCCTCGTGGCCCCTCGCGCCGATTGGGGGGTGACAACCCGCCAATCGCGCGCTATATGAGCGGCCATGATCACCCTCGTCACCAGCTATTTTTGGTACTTTAGCTACGACAGCTCGCTGGCGGCAGGAGGATCGCGCTCAATCTGAATATTGAAGCAAACGTCCGAACAAGCCGCCAGACCTGGCGGCTTTTTTATTGCCGGCAGGTTCAAACAAACAGGAGCCCGCCGTGCTGAGCACGACCGACGATCTTCGTATCCGCGAACTGAAAGAGCTGAGCACACCGGAAGAGGTGATGCGGGAAGTCCCGCGCACGCTCACCGCAACGCGTGTGGTGATGGCGGCGCGCAACGCCATCCATGCCATCCTCAACGGCCAGGACGACCGCCTGCTCGTCGTGGTCGGCCCCTGTTCGGTGCACGATCCCAAGGCCGCGCTCGAATATGCCGAGCGTCTCGCGAGCCTGCGCGAAGACCTTGCCGACCAGCTCGAGATCGTGATGCGGGTCTATTTCGAGAAGCCGCGCACCACCGTCGGCTGGAAGGGCCTGATCAACGATCCTGACCTGGACGGCAGCTTCGACATCAACAAGGGCCTGCGGCTGGCGCGCAACGTGCTGTCCGCGGTAAACAATCTCGGCCTGCCCGCCGGCGCAGAATTTCTGGACATGACGACGCCGCAATACATTGCGGACCTCGTGTCCTGGGCCGCGATCGGCGCGCGCACGACCGAGAGCCAGATCCATCGCGAGCTGGCCTCGGGGCTGTCCTGCCCGGTCGGGTTCAAGAACGGCACCGACGGCAATGTGCGCATCGCGGCGGACGCGGTGAAGTCGGCCTCACATCCGCATCATTTCATGGCGGTGACCAAGCTCGGCCGTTCGGCGATCGCTTCGACCGCGGGCAACGAGGATTGCCACATCATCCTGCGCGGCGGCAGCCAGCCGAACTACGATGCGGCAAGCGTCGCGGCGGCCTGCGACGATCTGGCCAAATCCGGCGTCGCGCCGCTGGTGATGGTGGATGCGAGCCACGCCAATTCGAGCAAGAAGCCGGAAAACCAGCCGCTGGTCATGGCCGACATCGCCGGCCAGATCTCGGGTGGCGAGAACCGTATCATGGGCGTGATGATCGAGAGCAATCTCGTCGCCGGCCGCCAGGACGTGGTGCCGGGCAAGCCGCTGACCTACGGCCAGAGCATCACGGACGGATGCATCGACTGGGCGACCACGGCAACCGCGCTCGAGCAACTCGCTGACGCGGTCGAGATCCGGCGCAACACGAAGCGCGCGGGACTGCACGAACGCTCGGCGTAAGGCCAAAGCCAACGCGGGCGGGGCGAGCTGTCGCGCCCTGCCCGCCGCTAGCCACAAGCTAACAGCCGCGGCAGATGCTCTTGATCTTCTTGTCGAGCGCCGCGTCTTCCTTGTTCACGGGATTATTCGGATCGCTCAGATTCTTCTCGTTCGGCACATCGCCGGCGCGCGGCTGGCGATGACCGATGGGTGCCTGCGGCACTGATCCCGACGTGGCGCCGCCGGATGTCGACCCCTTCGAGCCGCTGGGCTGTGCAACCGCCGCGCCGCCAAGCAAGACCACGAGCGACGCTGCCACCACCATGATCTTCTTCATATCCGTTCCTCCATTCTCAAACCCACGTTCTCTGCATCGCCGCTCACGTCTCGGGCGGATACAGATGAACGTCGCCGCAATAATCCACGATACGATAGCTCGTTTCCGTCTCCGCTTCACGCGCGTCGGCTGCGGTATTTTGCACCGCCAACACATAATTCGGCCCCACCGGCGATTTGCCGGCGCCGCCGGGAATGTCGATGACATAATCGGGCTGACACAGTCCTGACACCCGTCCGCGCAACTGCCGCATCAAATCCTGCCCCTGGGCCAGCGTCGTTCGCAAATGCACGGTGCCCGGCGCGAGATCACCGTGATGCAGATAATAGGGCTTGATCCGGCATTCGACGAAAGCTCGCATCAAATCCGACAAAGCGGCAATGCTGTCGTTGACGCCGCGCAAAAGCACGGACTGACTCACCATGGGAATTCCGGCATCGGCAAGCCGTGCGCAGGCCGCGCGCGCAGGCCCCGTCAACTCGCGCGCATGGTTGGCATGCACCGCCACCCAGGTGGTCGCACCCTCGACCTTCAACGCAGCCACCATCTCCTCGCTGATCCGCGCGGGATCGGCCACCGGCACGCGGGTGTGAAGGCGGATGATCTTGACGTGATCGATTCCCGCGAGATCGGCCATGATCTCGCTCATCCGGCGCGGCGACAGCATCAAGGGATCGCCGCCGGTCAGGATCACTTCCCAGATCTCGCTGTGCGAACGGATGTAGTCGATCGCCGCGCGATAGGCGCCGTCCGAGAGCGCGTTCTCCTTGCCGGGCCCGACCATTTCGCGGCGGAAGCAGAAGCGGCAATAGACCGCGCAGACGTGGACGAGCTTGAACAGCACGCGGTCGGGATAGCGATGCACAATGCCCTGCACCGGCGAGTGCGGATGATCGCCGATCGGATCGGCGCTCTCGCCTGGCTGCATCTCCAGTTCCGCGACGGTCGGAACGAATTGCCGCGCGATCGGATCGTCGGGATCGGACGTGTCGATCAGCTCGGCCAGCGCCGGCGTGATCGCCACCGCATAGCGCGCGGCGACACGCTCGAGCGCGGGCAGCGCTTCGGCCGGTGCAAGCTGCGCGGCCACAAGCTCGGCCGGCTCACGCAGGGTGCGTGCAAGGTTGATCTTCGTCATGTCTCACTTAACGTTTCATTTGCAGGCGGTGTCCACACCACCTGATCGATCCGCGCTGCGCCGCTCGCCAGCATCACCAGCCGGTCGAAGCCGAGCGCGACACCGCTCGCCTCCGGCATTTGGGCGACCGCGGCCAGAAAATCCTCGTCCAGCGGATAGGCCTCGCCATAGCGGCGCTGCTTCTCCGCCATCGACTCCGTGAAGCGCTTGCGCTGTTCCTCGGCGTCGGTCAGCTCGCCAAAGCCGTTGGCGAGTTCGACGCCGCAGGCATAGACCTCGAACCGCTCGGCGACCCGCGGGTCATCGGCCTTCACGCGCGCCAGCGCCGCTTCTGGAGATGGGTATTCGAACAGAATGGTCAAACGCCCCTGCCCCAGATGCGGCTCGACATGCTCGACCAGGACCTTGCTGAAGATGTCGGACCAGGTGTCGTCCTCCGCCACGCGGACCTTGGCGCCGGCCGCCTGCGCGAGCGCGGCACGATTACCCTCGCCGCCCGAGATTGTCGACAGCAGGTCGATCCCTGCGAACCGCTCGAAGGCGCCGGCGACCGTCACCAGCTCCGGCTCCGCGAAGGGGTCGGCGGTCCGGCCGCGGAAGGAGAACGTCCCGATCCCGGTCGCCTGCGCGGCGCTGGCGATGACGACGACGGTGTCCGCCATAATGGCATCATAGGGGGCGCTGGCCCGGTACCATTCCAGCATGGTGAATTCGGGCAGATGCAGGTCGCCGCGCTCACGGTCGCGGAACACCCGTGCGAATTCGAAAATCCGCTCCTCGCCCGCCGCCAGCAGCTTCTTGCAGGCGAATTCCGGCGAGGTCCGCAAGTACCGGCTGGCACGGCTGCCATCGGGCCGCATGATCTCGGTCCGGGGGGCGTGCAGATGGGTTTCGTTGCCCGGGGAGACCTGAAGGACCGAGGTTTCGACCTCGAGGAACCCCTGCTCGGCGAAAAAGCCCCTGAGAGACCCGGTAATGGCCCCCCTGGCCTGGAGGAACGGCCGCCGGTCGAGGTGCCGCGAGGGCGACCAGAACGGCGAAATCGGCTTGTCCCCAACCATCAACCGGCCGCCCCGCAGGCCAGCAAAATGCTGGCATTCAACGACAAAATGCGTATGTTGCGGCCCGAAACGGGTGCCGCGGTCTGATTTGAGGCCCCAGGTCCCCCATCAATTTGACCACGTCCTGGCCGGAGCCGGGCCAAGCAAGCAGGAAATATAGCTTTGAGAGTCATCGCCAGTTCTATTCGCAAGGGCAACGTGATCGAGCAAGACGGCAAGCTTTATGTCGTTGTGACCGCCGAGAACATCCATCCCGGCAAGGGCACTCCGGTCAGCCAGATCGAAATGCGCCGAATCTCGGACGGGGTAAAGATCTCCGAGCGCTACAAGACCACCGACCAGGTCGAGAAGGCCACGATTGAAGAGCGCAACTTCACCTTCCTCTATGAAGATGGCGACGGCTTCCATTTCATGAACCCGGAAACCTATGACCAGGTCCAGGTGTCCAAGGACGTCATCGGCGATGCGGCCGCTTATCTCCAGGAGAGTATGACGGTCAAGCTGTCGACGCATGACGTCAACGTGGTGTCGATCGCGTTGCCGCAGCGCGTGACGCTGGAAGTGGTCGAGACCGAGCCCGTGACCAAGGGCCAGACCGCCTCCTCCTCCTACAAGCCCGCGGTGCTCTCCAACGGCCTGCGCACCACCGTGCCGCCGCACATCGCCGTCGGCACCCGTATCGTGGTGATGACCGAAGACGGCTCCTACTCCGAGCGCGCCAAGGACTAAGCGAAGAATCAGAGCAGGTGCCGCCGGGGGCCGAGGCAGTGGTTGGGAAAAGTTTCCGCTTCGTCTCGCTGTTTCTGGCGGCGCTTTCGCTTCTCACCGCCACTCCGCTCGCTGCGGACGAAATCCGCAGCCCTTCGCTCACGGCGCTTCGCGTCGATTGGCGCGCAGCGCTCGACCAGCTCCGCACCGAGGTCAACAGCCGTCCCCCGATCGCGGGCGACTTCATCTTCGCGCCCCGCCGTTCGGTGCCACGCTACGATCCGCGCGCGATGCCTGCGCTGGTGCAGCTCAACGCGGTCTCATCGCAATTCTTCACCGGAATCGCCCGCAGCTCCGTGCCCGTGCTTCTGCCGTTCGATGCTGCCGCCTATCTCGAGGCGCGCAATCGCGCGCCGGGGACACTCGCGCTCTCGCACTATCAGGCCGATTTCAATCCCGTCGACATGTTCGATGCCGGCCCCTCAGGTTATAGTGCCAGCTTCTCGCTCGAACCCGGTGCCGGCGACGGTATGCCGAGCCGCGTCTACACAAGGCCGGTCGAGGTGCAGATCACGGGCTCGGCACTCGTTTACGACGTCGCCGATCCCGCCGGCGGCAAGGGCGAGCAGGTCAAGCCGCTTGCGGCAACGTATCCGGACCTGCGCAGGTTCATCCGGGAAGGCTATGTGCGCTACGCCTTCACCCGCTTCGGCGTTGCCTATGTCGTCTCCATCCAGTGCCTGGACAGCATCGCAAAGCCGCGGAGGCTCGCCTGCAAGGAAGCCTATCCGGTTGCCGAGCGCTTCCTGAAAGGGCTCCGCGTCGCCGGCGGCCAGCGCATGCGGCCGCTGACGGACATGGCCTCCAGCATCATCGATCGTCCTTCAGCGCGGTCGCCGGATTTCACCTACCGACCGAGCGGCGACATCATCCCGAACACCGGCTATCGCAACAAGGCCGGCCATCCGGATGTGATGGCCTATGCGCAGATCCGTTTTCCGCTCGAAAAAGCGCCCGCCTTCGTGCGTTCGCAATCCTACGGCAAGCGCGACAAGAGCGACGGCCCGACGGCCTATCCCTGGCGCGACAATTTCTGCGAGTCCCGCAGTTTCGAGGTCTGGCAGTGCGGCGGCGGTTATGGCCACCAGGGCGAGGACATCCGCGCCGCCGAATGCCCACCGCCCGGCGAAGGCCACGAGCCCTGCGATCGCAAGCAGCGCGGCGTCGTCGCGGTGCGCGACGCCATCGTGATCCGCGGCGCCAAGGATCAGGCCGCGACGCTCGAGGTCAACAGCCGCACCGAGCATATTCGCTTCCGCTATATGCACATGAACCCGCAGGCGCTGACCGCCGACGGCATGCTCAACGGCCGCATCGTCACCGAAGGCGAGAAGATCGGCGTGGTCTCCAACTATCTCGACCATCCCGCCGGCACATCGATGCATTTGCATTTCGACGTGCAGGTATTTACTCGCGACGGCTGGATCTGGGTCAGTCCTTACGTCACGCTGGTCTCGGCTTATGAACGCCTGATCCACGCCCGCGGCCGCGAAGTCGGCCCCGAGATCGCCGGCACGCCGCAGCCGGTGGCGCATGCGTTGCCGGAGGACGTGATCAAGCCGGACCTGCGCGAGGGATCGAGCGGCGAGGAGAATTGAGCGGCGAGTTCGCTCATGCGGCCGCTACGGACTACTCCAACAGCGTCGTCAGTTGCGCGCCCTCGTCCGCCACGAACACCGCGATCAATTCCGCCGGCTCGGTCGTGCTGGCATTGGCCGAGACCAGATGCGTCGATCCCGGCGGCTCGAAGAAGGACTGGCCGACACCAAATGTCTCGACAGGACCGCCGCCAAGCTGGGAACGGATTTCACCCTTGGTGATGTAGGCGGTCACCGAACCCGCGTGACGATGCGGCCGCGAGAATCCGCCGGGACCGTAGAACACACGCACGATGGTGACGCGCTTGCCCGGGACGTTCGGCAACGCGTAGGAGCCGATCGGTTCGACCTTGTCGAGCGGCGAGCTCTCCGCCGCGGTCGCGCAGAGCGGCGCCAACGCGCCGGATACGGCGTCCATCGTCACCGGCAACGCCTTGCCGATCGCAAGCGCGCAGGCGAGCCCGCCGACGACGGCCAGCGCCATCGAGCGCGACGGCACCGGACGCTGCGCATGGGTCAAACTCATTGCAGTCATGATAACCTCCCCTTGTTTTATCGTTGTTGCAATCAAGATGCCGCGGCGCTCGCTGCGACCGGCCGCTTCGCCGGCGTCCAGCGATACGCGGCGCCAAAGCGGTTCCAGACGTTGATCGAGGCGACCGCCGAGGTCAGGTACATCAGCTCGGCCTCGGAGAATTCGCCGGAAGCGTCCGCATAGACCTCTTCACTGACGCCATCGGGCAGGAAGGTCAGCGCCTCCGCCCAGGCCAGCGCGGCCCGCTCGCGCGCGGAAAAGACCGGCGCCTCGCGCCAGACCGCAACCAGATTGAGCTTGTCCACGGGCACGCTGATCCGCTCCGACAACAGGACGTGGTGCTGCACGCAGAAGGCGCAGCCGTTGATCTGCGAGGCGCGCAGCTTGACCAGCTCGAGCAGCTGCTTGTCGAGGCCCGCCTTGGCCGCCACCTGACCGAGCGCCAGCACCAGCTCATACGCATCGGGCGCGATCTTCTTGAAATCCTCGTATTCGCTGCGGGCGTGTGACATTGGCGTTCACCTCGTGTATTGTAAGACTGCTTATATCTTATAAGAGCTCTTATATGACACGCAAGACCGATGCCATCACGAAATCGAAGCCTTCGCGGAAGCCCGCCTCGCCTGCCGAAATCGCTGCCGTTCGCGTGCCGGCGCCCGGCGAAGGCAAGCGCGGCGAGCAAGGTTATCTCGGCTATCTGCTGCGACAGGCCCACGCCGCGGTCCGCCTGACGATGGAACGGACGCTCGCCGACCTCGGCGTGACGTCGCCGCAATTTGCCGTGCTGACCATGCTGAACGCCTATCCGGGCCTCTCGGGCGCCGACGTCGCCCGGCTCACCTTCCTGACCCCGCAGACGGTCGGCGTGATCATTCGCAACCTCGATCGCGACGGTGCGATCGTGATGACGCCTCATCCGGTCCACGGCCGGATCCAGCAATGGACGCTGACGCAGCGGGGAACGACGCTGTTGAAGGCGTGCAGGGAGCGCGTGATCGCGTTGGAGAAGCGCCTTGCCGCAAGTCTGGACGCCAAGGCAGAGACCGCGATCCGGCGCTGGCTCGCCGGCATCGCCGCCGATTTGCAGGAGGACTAACCGGCTCTAGTCGCCGCCGCCTCCGTCACCACCGCAGCCGCCGTCGCCTCCATCGGCATCCGAGAAATCGCTGACGACGCCGTCGCCCTGGATGCCACGGCCAAAGTTCTCGGCGATGATCATCAGGATCACGACAAACAGCCCGGCGCCGAACGGCCAGGGATTGCTACGGATGATGTCGAACAGCTCCCGCATGCGCGCATTCTGGGCAGACGGAAGCAAACCGACCGTAAAGCGACAGGCTTGAAGTTGGGGATATCCGGGCAAGCGCAGGGACGCTCAGCCGCCCTTCAACGCTTTCTTAACCTCGCCGTCGGGCCAGGCATCGCCTGCCGCGCTCACGCGCACGCGGCTCTGATCGGTGGCATTCACCAGCACATGCGAACTCGTCCGATCACCGCTCGGCTCGAGACGCAAATCGGTTTCGGGCTTCCAGCTCAACGTGGTCGCGAGATCGCCGGGATAGATCCGCCATTGCGATCCGTCGTCGAGTTCGACGACATGACTTTCCGCGTGTGCCCGTATCTTCATTCCACCCCGAATTCTCGATGAGCAGATTGCGTGCAGACGGCGGGCCCCGGCGCTCGGCCGGGGCCCAGCTCCGTCAGTCGTTGTCGTGATGAATCACGGTCTTGCTGCGATTGCCGAATTCATCTTCCTTCTTGATCACCGTGGTGCGGTTGGCAGGCTCGCGCTCCCTGATGACCGTGGTGCGGTCGCGATCGCGGTCCCGCTCACGATATTCGTGGGACTGTCCGACCGTCACGCCGGCTCCGACCGGGCCGACGTGAACGCCGACTTCGTCGGCGAATGCAGGAGCGGCGATGGCCGTGACCATGGCGGCGGCAAACAGATATCTTTTCATCTTCATCCTCCAGTGTATGCGGAGGGAATGCGGGACTGCGACACTTTGTTCCGGCGGAACGCAGCGCGATGGCCTGTTCCCGGTGTTCCAGGAACCGGCCCACAGCGGCCGTGATTCCCGCTAGAATGGGTCCATGAAACAAGCTGATTCCTCGGCCAATCACAGCCGCCGCGCCCTGCTTCGATCCACGCTCGGCGCAGCCGCATTCATCACATTCCCCACGCAGCTTCTCGCCGCGCCTCCGGGCTTCGACGAATGGCGCGAGGGTTTTCGTGCACGCGCCATGGCGAAGGGCATTTCGGCTGCGACCTGGCAGCGCGCGATGGCGCGGGTCGAGCCCGACATGAGCGTGTTCAAGCAGATGCGCAACCAGCCCGAATTCCACGAGCAGGTCTGGCAATACATCAACCGCCGCGTCTCGGACTGGCGCATCATCAACGGCAAAATCGCGCTCAAGAACAACGAGGCATTGCTCGCGCGTATCGAGCGCGATTTCGGCGTCGAGCGCGGCACGCTGCTGGCGCTGTGGGGCGTGGAGTCGGCCTACGGCGATCCGCTGGTGCAGCAAAACCACATGACGCCGGTATTCCCCTCGCTCGCCGCGCTCGCCTGGAACGAGCCGCGCCGCAAGGCCTATTGGGAGACCGAGCTGATCAACGCGCTGCGCATCGTCGACAAGGGCTGGAGCACGCCGGAGCAGATGCAGGGATCCTGGGCCGGCGCGATGGGGCATTCGCAATGGATGCCGGAGGTCTGGCTCAATGTCGGCATCGACTATGACGGCGACGGCAAGGTCTCGCCGTTCGGCAAGCCCGACGACGCGCTGGGATCGACGGCAAAGTACCTGGTCAATCGCGGCAAGTGGCGCCGTGGCGAGCATTGGGGCTACGAAGTGCGCGCATCCGGCGAGGCGAGCGGCAACCGGACCTATGCGGCGTGGCAGGCGGCCGGCGTCACCCGCGCCGACGGCCAGCCGTTTCCGCAACCGAATGCATCCGCGCAGATGTGGACGCCGGTTGCGGGCGGGCCGACATTCCTGCTGGGACCGAATTTCTATTCGGTGAAGAGCTACAATCCCTCGATGAACTATGCGCTCGCAATCTGCCATCTGGGCGACCGCTGCCTCGGCGCGCCGCCCTTCATCCAGCCCTTCCCCGGCTCAGAGCGCGCGCTGACGCTCGCCGAGGTGCAGGAGATGCAGACGCGCCTGACCAAGGCCGGGTTCGACACCGGCGGCACCGACGGCCGTGTCGGCAACGACACCATGAAGGCAATCAAGGATTTTCAGCAGCGCGCGGGGATCACGCCCGCCGATGGCTATGGCGGGCTGAAGGTGCTGGCGAAGCTGCGGCAAGGGTCGTAACTTGCCTCAGTGCCGGTACTGCGGCTCTTCCGCGTCGAGCTGGCGGCGGATCGCGGCGAGATGCAATCGCGCGGATTCGGAATCGCCTTCGCGCATCTGCCTGTAGGTTTCCGCCGCGATCGCGGGATCGACCGACAGCACCTTTCGTCCCGTCGACATCGCCAGCACCTGCACCTCGGCGGCGCGCTCGAGATAGTAGAGATCGTCCCAGGCCTCCGCGATGGTCGGCGCCAGGACCATCACGCCATGATGCTTCATGAAGACGATGTCGGCATCGCCGACGGCGGATGCGATCCGCGCGCCTTCGCGGTTGTCGAGTGCGAGGCCGTTGTAAACGCGGTCCACTGCGGTGCGGCCGTAGAATTTCAGCGCGGTCTGGCCGGCCCAGATCAGGGGATCACCCTCGGTCATCGACAAAGCCGTGGCGTAGGGCATGTGGGTGTGGAAGGCGACCTTCGCGCGCGGCAGCAGCCTGTGCATCTCGGCGTGGATGTAGAACGCGGTTGCCTCGGGCGCGCCCTCGCCGTCGAGGACGTTGCCGTGGAAATCGCAGATCAGGAGCTTTGACGCCGTCAGCTCGCGGAAGGCGTAGCCATATGGATTGACCAGGAAGAGATCGTCATGGCCAGGCACCACGGCCGAGAAATGGTTGCAGATGCCCTCCTCAAAACCATTGCGCGCGGCCATGCGGAAGCAGGCCGCAAGATCCTCGCGCGCGGTGCGGATCGCGTCGGTGGCGAGATCAGGCCGGTTCGAGCGGAACGGCGCAGGTGCGGATGAGGAAGATTGAAGGCTGTGCGCCATGGCGAAGGAAACCTCTTTCGGTCGGAAGAGGCCCGCGTTGTACAGGGCCGACGCCTCTGCGTCAGCCCCTGCGGGCGCCACCCTGCCCTTCGCGTCTTGCGCGGCGGCTTATTGCCGCCGCGGCACGCCGCCGGCGTTCATGCCGCCGTCGATGACGAGCTCGCTGCCGGTGACGTAGCGCGAGGCATCGGAGGCCAGATACAGCACACCGGAAGCGATCTCCGCGGCCTGCCCGGCGCGGCCGAGCGGGGTTGCGACCTTGGCTCGCTCCTCGGGGTCGATCGGGGCGTTCTGGCCGGCGCCCGTTGCCCCCGTCGGAATCTTGCCCCAGATCGGGGTATCGATGATGCCGGGGTGAACGGAGTTGACGCGGATGCCGTCGCCGGCGGCCGCGCACTCCATCGCGATCGATTTGGCGAACAGCCGCACGCCGCCTTTGGTCAGCGAATAGGCCGAGAGGCCGGGCGCACCGCGCAAGCCCGCGAGCGAGGACATCATCACGATCGAGCTGCCGCCCGTCTTGCGCATCAGCGGCAGGCAATGCTTCACGGACAGAAACACGCCGTCGAGGTTGATCGCGTTCTGCTTGTGCCAGTCAGCGAGCGTCATATCGACGATCGAGGGTACCGCAATGCCGATGCCGGCATTGGAGACCATGATGTCGAGCCGGCCATGGCGCTTGGCGATCTCGGCTACGATCTCGATCCAGCGCTCCTCGCTGGTGACGTCCTGCTCCAGGAAAATCGCCTTGCCGCCGGCTTTTGTCAAGCGCTTGACGAGCTCCGGGCCTCGCAGCTCGTCGATGTCGGTGATGACGACGGTAGCGCCTTCGCGCGCGAACAATTCGACGATAGCCTCGCCAATGCCCGAGGCGCCGCCCGTCACCAGCGCGACCTTGCCCTCAACCTGCCCTGCCATGTTCACTCCCTTTTTTGTTGTTTGAGCGGCTTATTTTTGACGCATGATCTCCGCGCAAACGCGTACCGCGTTTGTCGCGAGGGATCTTGCGTCATCTAATCACGGATGGCCCCTGGTCCGGTAGCGCGACGTCGACGACGCGGAATTGCACGCGCTCGGCGCCCTGGTACCGGTCGACCGACAACGATCCCGCGACATGCAATTGCTGACCGCGATTGGCGAGAAGTGCATTGCCGAGCTTCTGGCCGACCGAACGGAACGCAATGCCGTTGACGATCGAGCCGTCGCCCGACTTGAAGCGTAGCCTCAAATGCGCCTGTCCGACCTCATCGGCATAGACGAGCTGATGCGACGGCAGCGCCAGCACGACTTCCGGATTGCCGCTGCCGAAGGGACCGGCGCGGTTGAGCGTGGTTGCAAGCTCCGTCGTCACGGCGCGCGCGGACACCGCGCCGTCGACATAGAGCTCGTTGACATGGCGCGCCTCGGCAACGTCCCGCGCCAGCGCATTTTCGAGATAGGCGCGGAATTCGGCGAGCTTCTCCTTCCGCAACGTTACGCCCGCGGCCATCGCGTGGCCGCCGCCCTTCAGCAAGATGCCGTCGGTCACCGCCTGCCGCACCGCCTTACCGAGATCGACGCCGGCGATGGAGCGGCCCGAGCCGGTGCCGATGCCGCCGGGCTCCAGCGCAATCGCAAAGGCCGGCCGTGAAAACTTCTCCTTCAGGCGGGACGCGACGAGGCCGACCACGCCGGGATGCCAGCCTTCGGAGGCCGTGACGATGACGCCAATCTTGTCCTCTAGCCCGATCGAGGCCAGCGCCTCGGCTTCAGCCTGCGCTTCGGCCGCCTGCTCGATGACGCGGCGCTCGCTGTTGAGGCGATCGAGCTCGGCCGCAATCCGAGCCGCCTCGACGCTGTCGCCTTCGAGCAAGAGCCGCACGCCAAGGTCGGCGCGGCCGATGCGGCCGCCGGCATTGACGCGCGGCCCCAGCATGAAGCCGAGATGCCAGGCCTCCGGCGGGCCGTTGAGCCGCGCCACGTCCATCAGCGCGGTGTGGCCGACATGGTCGCGCCGCCGCATCGCGATCAGGCCTTTTGCGACGAAAGCACGATTGAGCCCGATCAGCGGCGCGACATCCGCAACCGTGCCGAGCGCGACGTGATGCAGCATGCCGAGGAGATCGGGCTCGGGCATCTCGCTCGTCCAGAAGCCGCGCTGGCGCAGCTCGCGGTTGACCGCGACCAGCGTCACCAGCACGAGGCCGACGGCGGCGAGATGGCCAAGGCCCGAGAGATCGTCGAGCCGGTTCGGATTGACCAGCGCATCGACCTCCGGCAGCTCCGTGCCGGCCTGGTGATGATCGATCACGACCACGGACATGCCGAGGCGCTTGGCTTCAGCGAGCGGCTCGATGCTGGTGGTGCCGCAATCGACGGTGACGAGCAGCGTGGCGCCCTTCGCGGCCAGCGCGCGGATCGCTTCAGTGTTCGGGCCGTAGCCTTCGAAAATCCGGTCGGGAATATGGATCAGCGGATCGAGCCCGCAATGGCGCAGATGCCAGGCGAGCAGCGCCGCCGAGGTCGCGCCATCGACATCGTAGTCGCCGAAGATCGCGACCTTCTCGCCGCGCATCGCTGCGTCCGCGATCCGCTTCGCGGCGGCCTCCATCTCGGTCACAGTGTACGGGTCCGGCAGCAGCTTGCGGATGGTCGGATCCAGGAAGTCGCTGACGCCATCGATGTCGATGCCGCGGCCCGCCAGCACCCGCGCCAGCAACTCCGGCAGCTGGTGCCGCTGCACGATGGCGAGCGCCTTGGCCGCCCCGCGCGCATCCAGCCGGTCGAGCCAGAGCTTGTCGGTGAGCGAGCGCGCGACGCCCAGAAACGCCTGGGGCACTTCGACGGGCAAGGCGGTTGCGGGCGGCGTCATGAGTCGAGACTGGCTTGAGGAACCCGGGAATCGGACTGGGCGTTGCGGCGATCGGCCGACAATGACGATTGACCTGGAATCCCCCGGGATTTGCAATGTCCGCGCCGCACAAAGCGGTGGATTGCCGCTTTGCTGCGCGGACTGACTATCATTTGGGCATTCCGTGGAACAGCAAATTAAGCGGGCGTTAGGCGGAATCTTCGAAAAAGACTCGTATTCGATCTGTAATTAGTTGTTCCGGGTTCGTTGCAGATCAGGCCTCATTGCCAAGGGAAGCTCCCCGATGTCTGCTGCGCTGGGTCTGAAAGCCAAGCCAATCGCCACCGAACCCGCTGATGACGATTCCGATATCTCCGCGCTGATCAATCGCCTGACCGCGGAGGTCAACCAGATCGCGGTCGACAAGACCAAGGCGATCCAGCAGATCACCAACCAGATGAAGATGCTGGCGCTGAACGCGCTGATCGAAAGCTCGCGCGCCGGCGCGCAGGGCGCCGGCTTCGCAGTGGTGGCGCAGGAGGTGCGCGGCGTCGGCCAGCAGGTCGAAACCATCGCCCGCGAGCTCGAAACCCAGCTGACGAAGCGCACCGGTGATCTCGTCGCCTCGATCGACCGCATGAGCCAGCGCTCGCGCGGCGAGCGCATGGTCGACCTGTCGCTCAACGCCATCGAGCTGATCGATCGCAACCTCTATGAACGCACCTGCGATGTGCGCTGGTGGGCGACCGATTCCGCCGTGGTCGATTGCGCGGCCTCGCCCAACGCCGCAGCAGTCTCCCATGCCTCGCAGCGGCTTGGCGTGATCCTCGGCGCCTACACCGTCTATCTCGACCTCTGGCTCTGCGACCTCGACGGCAATGTCATCGCCAACGGCCGCGCCGACCGCTTTCGCGTCGTCGGCCAGAACGTCGCCCACACAAAGTGGTTTCGCGAGGCGCGAACCTTGCGCTCCGGCGACGACTATGTCGCCGGTGACGTCGAGAACCAGCCGCTGCTCGGCAATGCGCAAGTCGCGACCTATTGTGCCAGCGTCCGCGCCGGCGGCCAGGCCAACGGCGCGCCGATCGGCGTGCTCGCCATCCATTTCGACTGGGAGGCACAGGCCCGCGCCATCGTGCAGGGGGTGCGCGTCGGCGACAGCGACAAGGCGCGCGTGCTGCTGGTCGACTCCAATCTGCGTGTCATCGCAGCTTCCGACGGCCAGGGTATTTTGAGCGAGCGCATCTCGATCTCGCTGAACGGCCAGCGCTCCGGCTTCTACCACGACCGCACGGGCGCACTGGTCGCGTTCCATGCGACCCCGGGCTACGAGACCTATCGCGGCCTCGGCTGGTACGGCGTGATCGTCTGCGGGGCGTGACGACATCATCGCGTGATCTGTGAGCGCGGCAGCGTGACCGTCGAACGATGGTCGCGCCGTGATGCGGAGTGACTTGCAGCCTATCCGAGATAGCCAGACACTCCGTCCCACAACAGCTTCAACGCCGTCACGGCCAGCAAGCCATGGCACGCCCGGTAGATCTGCCGCTGGTCCAGCTTTCCGTGCAGCCGCCAGCCGAGCCAGACGCCGCTGGGAATGGCAAAGAGGCACGCCGCCATCACGATCCAGACGTTGCCCGCCGGCCGCACGAGCAGCAGCCAAGGTACCGCCTTGATCGCGTTGCCGACGGTGAAGAACAGGCTGGTCGTTCCCGCGTAGACCTCCTTGCTGAGGCCAAGCGGCAGGAGGTACATCGCCAGCGGCGGTCCGCCGGAATGCGCGACCATGGTCGTGACACCCGAGGCAAGACCGGCAGCAACCGCCTTCGGCGAGGAGCGCGGACGAATGACCACCTTCGGATCACTTACGAACCATATGCCAACGAAGCTCAACGTCACGACCGCCATCACGATCGCGACGGCGCGATGGTCCAATACACGGAACAAGAGATAGCCGAGGGCAATGCCGATCACGAGCCCGGGCAACAGCAGCACCAGGTCCGGCTTCGACCATGTCGATGGCTTCCAGTAGCGCAACGCGAACAGGTCCATGGCGATGAAGAGCGGCGCGAGCAGGCCGCCCGCGGTGACCGGATCCATCACGCACGACAGCAACGGAATGCCAACGATGGAGAAGCCGCCGCCGAATGCGCCCTTCATGAAGCAGATCAGGAAGACGCCGGAAAAGGCGATGATCACCGTGGCGACCGTCAAATCCATCTGCGCATCTCCATGACCGCCACGCTCGCGCCTCGGCGCGCGTCACGCCGAAACATCGCGGGCGAGACCCGGCTCAGGTCGCCGTGACGTCGTCATCGGTTGCTGTTGGGCCGGCGTCGGTCGACGTCGCTTGCGAGGTTCGAGGCGGCTCGGCCTTCGGCTGGAAAAAGAGACCGGGCAGCACTGAAGGCAGGCCAAAGGTCATTCCGAGGAATGCCAGAAACACATCAAGATAACTCACGCTCATTCTGTTGCTCCGCTTTGTCGGGCGCGACCACCTCTCGGTGCATTTGAGGGTCGATGCGGCGCAATATGAACCGGTACATTATTCAGTACAATAAGAACATTGATCTCGGTGCAATTTTGCCGCCTCCGCATGAGCAGAGCAGATGCAGCAAACTTCTTGCGTTGGGCTTCGAACCGACCGCGGCAGGCGCGGCGCCCACCCCGTCGCAACGAGTCTTCTGAAGCATTTTCCGGCAAAGCAGGCCGGTTACAGGCAAGAGCTTGCCGCATTGCTCGGCTACGCTGCGCTTCGCATCACGTTGGGCGGACGTGACGTGATCGGCTCACGGATTGGGATCACTCACGCTCGTCACATGCCGAGGAGACATGCCATGCAGATCGTCGTGATCGGCGGGACCGGATTGATCGGATCCAAGCTCGTGACGAAGTTGAAACAGCACGGCCACGAGGCCGTTGCAGCCTCGCCGAAATCAGGCGTGAACGCCGTGACCGGGGAAGGCCTCGCTGCAGCGCTGGCTGGCGCGGATGTCGTCGTCGACGTTGCCAACGCGCCGTCCTGGGAGCCCGCCGCCGTGCTCGATTTCTTCCAGCGCTCAAGCACAAACCTCGTCGCGGCAGAGGCGGCCGCGGGCGTGAAGCATCACGTGGCGCTGTCGATCGTGGGGACCGAACGGTCGCCCGACAATTCCTATTTTCGGGCCAAGCTCGCCCAGGAGACCATCATCAAATCCTCGTCGGTCCCCTACTCCATCGTTCGTGCCACCCAGTTCTTCGAATTCCTCGGCGCCATTGCCGAAACGGCTGTGGTCGAAGGAAAGATCGTCGTCCCGTCCGCACTGTTTCAGCCGATCGCCGCCGAAGACGTAGCCGATCGCCTCGCGGAGGTCGCCATGGGCCGGCCGCTCAACGGCACCATCGATATCGCAGGCCCCGAGAAGGCGCCCTTCAATGAATTCATTGCGCGGCGCCTGAAGGCGTCCGGCGACGCCCGACCGGTGGTGGGAGACCCGAAGGCACCGTACTACGGCGCCCCCATCGACGACACATCGCTGAACCCGCTCGGCGAGGCGCGGCTTGGAAAAACGCCGCTCGCAACGTGGCTCGCAAGACTCTGAGGGACCGCAAGAGCTTCCATCACGACAACCACTGCAATGAAGGAAATCCCATGCGCAGATTGCTGATCGCAACGGCGGTTTATGCCGCATCAATCCTGACGGCTTATGCGGCCGAACCGGCACCTCTGGCCAAAGTGACGGTCGTGTTCGACCAGGCGCTGCCGAACGTCCCGGGCAAGAGCATGAAGGGCGTGCTGGTCGAGTATGGTCCCGGAGGCTCCTCGCCGGCCCACATGCATCCGCGCTCCGCATTCATCTATGCGACCATCCTGGAAGGAGCGATCCGCAGTCAGGTCAATGACGAGCCCGCCAAGGTCTATCGCAAAGGAGAGAATTTCTTCGAAAAGCCCGGCGACCGTCACGCCATAAGCGCGAATGCCAGCGATACCGAACCTGCGAAGCTGCTTGCCGTCTTCGTCGTGGATTCAGCAGACAAGGAGCTGGTCACGCCGATCACGAAGTAGCGCCGCCTCGTCACGCACCGCGGCGCGCGGCCATCTCCGCGGCGAGCAGCAACGCGGCGCGGCTGGCGCCGATCGACGCGATGCCTTGCCCTGCGATGTCGTAGGCGGTGCCGTGCGCGGGCGTGCAGATCGGGAATGGGAAGCCACCGAGGTCTGCCAGGGTCTCGAGGCGCTCGCCGGCGAGCTCGCCTGCGAGCGCATCAGCGACGCCGGGATCGGCGAAATCGCCGCCGCACATGACGACATGGTTCGGCATTATCGCGAGGGCGATCTGATCCAGTATTATCGCGGCAACCGCGCAATTCACGAGGCCATCGTCGCCGCAGCCGAAATCCCGCGCTGACCCGGCTCTATGCTTCCGTGACCGCGCGCATCAGGCGCGCGCGCTACGTCACGCCGATGACGCCGCAGCGCTGGGCGTTCGCCGTGAAGGAGCACGAGGCGATCCTGAACGCGCTGCAGCGGCGCGATGGCGCCGGCCTCTCCCACATCCTGCGTGCGCATCTGCGCCACAAGCGCGAAGAGGTCTTGCAGGCGGGCTTTGCCGAGACGGAAGGAAACGACCTCGCGCTGCGGATCGCGTGAGGCGACCTTGCCCGGCGAGCACTCGTTCGCCCCATTCCGCGTCTGGCATTCGCGCCGCTTCGCTGCGATAACCGCCCCGAAGGTCGGTCATAAGATCAGGCGACGCCGCAATGAACAAACCACTGCCCTCTGCCCCCGTCGCGCGTGCGACCTCCAACAGCACGGGAAGCGCACCGCAAGGCGGCTTTGCCGATCTCGTTCCCGAACTCAGCGTTTCCAGCATTCAAGCCAGCCTGCCGTTCTGGCGCGACTTGCTCGGCTTCGAGCTCGCCTATGATCGCCCCGATGCGCGATTTGCGTATCTCGTCAGGGGGCGTTTGCAGGTGATGCTCTGCGAACTGAATGGACGCTGGGAGACGGCCGAGATGCAGCGGCCATTCGGACGCGGCGTCAATTTCCAGATGGTCGTCGATCGCATTGATCCCATGCTTAGGGCTCTCGGCGATGCCAAATGGCCGCTCTACGAGCAGCCGAACGAAGCCTGGTATCGGGCTGGCGACCAGGAATTCGGCCAGCGTGAATTCCTCGTCCAGGATCCGGACGGTTACCTCGTGCGCTTCGTCGAACGCCTGGGCATGCGCACGCCATCCTGACGCAAAAAGATTCGTGCCGTCCTGCCGCATCGCGCGATCAGGAGACACAATCGCGACGGTGCACGCTGCCCGGACCATTGAACTGATGCACGCTCTCTGTCGTGTGGGGCGTAAGCTGCATTCGGCTCGCGAGCCGAACTTGCTCAATTTCGCATTCGCCCGATTATCCTTGCGACCCTCTGTCAGCTGACGTGGTCGCGCGTTAGACGTGAAGCTCCCCCGCTTCCCGCTCCGCGAGCACCTCGGCTCGCCGTTGCGCAGCCAACGGAGACCATCTCATGACCAAACCAAGCATCGTTTTCGCGCACGGCCTCTGGGCTGACGGATCGTGCTTCGGCAAGCTGATCCCGACGCTGCAAGCCGAAGGCCACGAGGTCCTGGCGAGCCAGCACGGGCTCGATTCACTCGCAACCGACGTCGCCTGCGTGACGGCGTGCTTTGGCCGTGTTCCCGGACCCGTGGTCCTCGTCGGCCACTCCTATGGCGGCACACTGATCACGCATGCCGGAACCGATCCGCGGGTCGCCGCGCTGGTCTACATCGCCGCGCTCGCGCCCGCTGCCGACGAAACTTCGCAGAGCCAGATTGCAAAATTTCCGACGACGCAGGTGTTCGGCCACATCGACGCGCCGGCGGGCCGTGTCTGGCTCAAGCCAAGCGGCCTGACGCACTTTGCCGGCGACCTGCCCGAAGCCGAGCAAAAGCTGGTCTACGCAACGCAAGGGGCGCCGGTTGCGGATCTCCTGACCCAGAAGGTCGATGGCACAGCGTGGACCTCGAAGCCGAGCTGGTACATCCTCGCCAGCAAGGACCAGACGGTTCACCCCGATCTGCAACACTTCGTCTCGAAGCGCATGAACGCTACCGTGACCGAAGTGGCTTCGTCCCACGTCCCCATGCTGTCGAAGCCGGATGTGGTGCTGGATGTGATCCGAAAGGCTGCGAATGCGGTCACAGCGAAGTAGCATCGGCTGACATACCATACCGAACCAAGGCAGATGACGTTGTCATTCTTCAGATCAGGTCCGGGCGGCGCGAGACCGCCCGGACCTTTTGTCCATCGCGAAAACGCCATGCCGATTTCTGCTCTTTCTAATATCGATTAATCCGATTGTAACAGCGCGTATTATTCGTTTGTCAAAATCCTCCTTCTGCGTAGCCTGATCCGCGCCATCGCCCGGCTGCCCGTAAAGGCCGCCCCCGAGAACAGCGAGGCACCGGAGGATTGGATGACGACGACGCTCGACGCATCGGGAATGCCTGCACGTTCGCTGCTGCCCTTCCTTGATCGCGAGCACACGATCGCAAGGCCGGGCTACAGCCGATGGATGGTGCCGCCCGCCGCACTCTGCGTGCATCTGTGCATCGGGCAGGCCTACGCCTTCAGCGTCTTCAACCTGCCGATGACCAAGCTGCTCGGCGTCACCCAATCGGCATCCGGCGACTGGAAGCTCACCGAGCTCGGCTGGATTTTCTCCATCGCGATGGTTTTCCTCGGACTGTCGGCCGCAGTGTTCGGACGCTGTGTCGAGGAAGGCGGCCCGCGCAAGGCGATGTTCACTGCCGGCGTTGCCTGGGCGAGCGCATTCCTGATCTCGGCCCTCGGCGTCTATCTCCACAATCTCTGGATCATCTATCTCGGCTACGGCGTGATCGGCGGCTGCGCGCTCGGCATCGGCTACATCTCCCCGGTTTCGACGCTCATGAAGTGGTTTCCCGACCGGCCGGGGATGGCCACCGGCATGGCGATCATGGGCTTTGGCGGCGGCGCGCTGATCGCTTCCCCCCTCTCCGTATGGCTGATGAGCAAGTTTGCGACCACGAGCGACGTCGGCGTGCTCGGCGCCTTCATCACGCTCGGCTGTGTCTACTTCGTCTTCATGATGGTCGGCTCCGCCATCGTGCGCGTGCCGGCGCAGGGCTGGAAGCCGGAGGGTTATGTGCCGCCTGCGGCCGCCACCAAGCTGATGACCAGGAACGACGTGTTCGTCTACCAGGCGATCAAGACGCCGCAGTTCTGGCTGATCTGGATCGTGCTGTTCTGCAACACCACCGCCGGCATCGGCGTGCTCGGCCAGGCCTCGGCGATGAGCCAGGAGATGTTCCCCGGCCACATCACCGCAGTCGCGGCCGCAGGTCTCGTCGGCCTGATGAGCCTGTTCAACATGGGCGGACGCTTCAGCTGGGCCTCGTTATCCGACTTCATCGGACGCAAGAGCACCTATTTCGTCTACATGGTGCTCGGAATCGCCCTCTACGTGACCGTGCCCTATGCCGGCGCGAGCGGCAATGTCGTGCTGTTCGTGCTGTGCTTCCTGATCATCGTCAGCATGTATGGCGGCGGCTTTTCCACCGTGCCGGCCTATCTGCGCGACATGTTCGGCACGCGCTATGTCGGCGCCATCCACGGCATCCTGCTGACGGCCTGGTCGATGGCCGGCATCGCTGGGCCTGTGCTGATCAACTACATCCGCGAATACAACGTCACGCACGGCGTGCCGAAGGCGCAGGCCTACAACACGACCATGTACATCATGGCCGGACTGCTCGTGATCGGCTTCCTCGCCAACCTCTGCGTCCGTGCCGTCGACAAGCGTCATCACATGAAAGACGAGGACAGTTCAGGTCTCGAGGCGGCGCGTGCTGCCTGACGTTCGGACGAACACAAGGAGGCGACCATGACCACGACATCACGGAGCGAAGCGTCATTCTCCCAATCGCTGCTGAGCTGGATCGCCTGGCGGGTATCACGGACGATGGCGGCGATGCGGCCGGTGCATCGTGCCACCGAGATCGCGGCCGCAGCCGCGGCGAGCAACAATCCCTCGGGGGCCTGACATCATGCAGACCGCTCAGACGGCAAAGACCACGCCGCTGCAATTGGCGTTGGCCTGGAGCTTTGCGGGCATCCCCCTGCTCGCGGGCGTGATCCAGACCCTGCTCAACGCCATGAAGCTGTTTCAGTAGGCGGCGAATGCGTCCCACGAACAAGCGTGCAACGCTTCTCAGCGGCGCACGACGGTTGATAACCGACGAAGGCTTCACCATCACCGTGCTGGCCGCGGTGATCGCCGCTGCAGTTCTCGCCGTCGGCTTCGACGCGACTGCGGATATCGTCGTCGCGACGCTCGCACTTGGCGCGGTGACGGCGCTCGCCGAGACCCGCCTGCACCGGCGCGGATAGATCCAGTCAAACGAGCCGTCAGCGGCGCCTGCGCGCGCCACGCGCCGGCGTTTCCGTCACGCGCCGGGTCTGCTCGGCGGCGAGGTCGCGCATGATCGCTATCGCGCTCTGCACATGGTCGTCGGGCTGGTCGACCGAATAGACGACATAGGCCGGCATCGAGAATTTCGGCGCTCCCACCACCAGGTGCAGCCGCCGCGCCTTCAGCAGCGGCTCGACGATCCGGTGCGCAAAATAGCCGGAGCCGCCGTTGGCGAGGACGTGCTGCAGCCCGAGCCAGCCGATGTTGGCGGTCAGCGCAGGCCCCGCGAAATTGGGAAAGACGGCACTGTGCCGGGCGTAGAATTCGGGCCCCCAGTCGACATAGACGTAGCCCTCCTGCGGCTCCGGATCGCTCCTGGGATTGGTCGACACCAGCACGAGCTGCTCCTCGATCAGCAACTCGACCTTGAGGCCGGGGCGGCTTTGCGGGGTGTACATCACGCCGATGTCGATGCGTCCCTCGACCAGCCCCTGCATCAGTTCGGGCTCAAGGGCACTCTCGGCCCGGATCGAGATCTGCGGATTGGCCTCCTGCATGCGCGGCACCCAAAGCAGCAGGAACTCCTCCCACAGGCCGATGCGGCCGCCGAGCACCAGCACCCCGCTAAAGCCCTTGGGGAGGCCGACGTCATGGCGGGCCTGCTCGACGGTGCGAACAAGCGTCGAGGCATGGCGCTGAAATTGCCGCCCCGCCACCGTAAGCGTCGCGCCTGCCTTGTTGCGCACGAACAGCGTGCAGCCGAGCAGCTCCTCGAGCGAGTGGATCCGCGTGCTGACGGTGGACTGGCTGACGTGAAGCCGGTCGGCGGCGGTGATGAAATTGCCGGTGGCAACCACCGTCAGGAATGTACGCGCGAGCTCGGTATCCAGGGGCGCACCTCACACATCGACATTGTCGATATGAAAGGCGCTGTCTTGAAGGATGTCAAAAGCGATGCCGCTCAGCAGCCGAGCTTGTCGGCGACCCCGCCAAAATCCTTGGCGACGATGTCCCAATTGCCGGTCGCCTCGAAGTCGACCTTCTGAAGCGGACCGTATTCGGTCGGCCGCGCCACGAACGCGGTCTTCAGCCCGTTCTTCTGCGCGGCGGCGAGATCGCCGTTGTGGGCGGCGACCATCATCACCTGCTCCGGCTTGAGGCCGAGCAGGCGCGCGGCGCCGAGATAGGTCTCGGGATCGGGCTTGTAGTGCTCGAACAGCTCGGCCGACATGATGAGGTCCCACGGCAGGCCTGCGAACTTCGCCATGTTGGTGAGCAGCGCGACATTGCCGTTCGACAGCGGCGAGATCACGAATTTCGACTTCAGCCGTGTGAGGCCCGCGACACTGTCGGGCCAGGGATGCAGACGGTGCCAGCCCTTGGTGATGTAGTCGAGGTCGGCCTCGGTCAAACCCTTGATCGCGAACTTCTCGACCAGCTTGTCCAGCGAGCGGCGGTGCAGGACGTCGAGGATGACATAGCCACGTTCGGGGTGCTTGCGCACGTCATCCATGGCGGCCGTGTACATGCCGCGCCAGCCGTCGACCAAAGCGGTCCAGTCGGCGGAGATGCCGCGGCCCTTGCCCCACCACGTGAGGTCGGTGATCAGGCTGGTGCGCCAGTCCACGACGGTGCCGAACACGTCGAAGACCAGGGCTTTGACGGAGGAGAGATCGGACATGTGCGCTTCCTCTTTTGTTGTTCTTGTCATTCCGGGGGGCGCGTCAGCACCAACCCGGAATCCAGAAGTTATGGCGCGAGATTCCGGTTTCTCCGGGCCGCGCGCTTTGCGCGGTCCCGTCGCGCCGGAATGACGAAGCGCGTCAGCCCAGGTAAAACTTCTCCAACTGCCGGTGCTCGGCCTTGATGTAACGCACGGTGCCGGTGACGGAGCGCATCACGACCGTCTCGGTCTCGATCACGCCGTCCTTGCGGAACTTGACGCCCGACAGCAACGAGCCCGTGGTGACGCCGGTGGCAGCGAACAGGCAGTCGCCGCGCGCCATGTCCTCGATGCCGTAGATCATCTTGGGATCGTTGACGCCCATCTTGGCGGCGCGCTCGCGCTTCTCGTCGGAATCCAGGATCAGGCGGCACTGCATCTGGCCACCGATGCAGCGCAGCGCCACGGCCGCGAGCACGCCTTCCGGCGCGCCGCCGGTGCCGAGATACATGTCGACGCCGGTGTTATCGGGGTCGGCGCAGTGGATTACGCCGGCCACGTCGCCGTCGGTGATGAGGCGGACGGCGGCACCGGTCGAGCGCACGCTCTCGATGATGCTGGCATGGCGCGGGCGGTCGAGCACGAGAACGGTGATGCCTTCCGGCTGGACACCCTTGGCCTTGGCGAGGCGGCGGACGTTGTCGGCGGGCGAGGCATCAATTTCGACAACACCCTTGTCGTAGCCGGGACCGATCGCGAGCTTCTCCATGTAGACGTCAGGAGCGTGCAGCAGCGTGCCGCCGTCGGCCATCGCCATGGTGGCAATCGAGCCCGGCATGTTCTTGGCGCACAGCGTGGTGCCTTCGAGCGGGTCGACCGCGATGTCGACCTGCGGGCCGGCGTTCATGCCAACCTTCTCGCCGATGAACAGCATCGGCGCCTCGTCGCGCTCGCCCTCGCCGATCACGATGGTGCCCTCGATCGGCAGCTTGTTGAGCTCGCGCCGCATGGCGTCCACCGCGGCCTGGTCGGCCGCCTTCTCGTTGCCGTGCCCGCGCAGCCGCGCCGAAGAAACCGCCGCCCGCTCCGTCACCCGCACGATCTCCAGCGTGAGGATGCGCTCGAGCAACGCGTGCGGCGGGACTGAAATATGGGTCGACATCGGCTAACTCCTTCGGAACAGTTTTGGACGGAGATCTCCGTCCGCATCAACTCGTAACACCCACAGTTCGTTCGAACCGTGTCCTATTGTTTGAGCATGACCTTTCCGGAAAACCTCTTCACACTTTTCCGGGTCATGCTCAGTTCTTCTCGATCCGGATCACCTGTGGCCGTCCGCTGATCACCTTGTCCTTCTGCACGGCCGCGAGCGCGCGTCGCACGGCGTCCTCATGCGTCGCATAGGTGATCAGGATGACGGGCACGGGCACCGCCTTGCCGTTCGCCGGCGCAGCGCCGCCATTGGGATGACGCTGCACGATCGACTCGATCGAAATCTTCTGCTCCGCGAGCCGGGTCGCGATCGCGGCCGCAGTGCCCGGGAAATCCCGCGCCAGCAGGCGGATATAGTAGCCGCCCTCGTGCCGCTCCATCGGCGCCTTCTTGGTGTCGCGCAGATGCGAGATCGGCCGGCCGAACGGATTGGCGCGGATGCCGCGCGCAACGTCGGCGATGTCGGCGACGACGGCGGATGCGGTCGCAGCACCGCCGGCACCGGGGCCGACCAGCGTGATCGGAGGAATGCCCTCGCCATCGATCGTGACCGCATTGGTGACACCCATCACCTGCGCGATCGAGGAGGATTTTGGAACCATGGTCGGGTGCACGCGCTGCTCGATGCCCTTGGCGGTACGGACGGCAACACCGAGCAGCTTGAGCCGGTAACCGAGATCGTCGGCCGCGCGCAGATCTTCCGGCGCGATGGATGAGATACCTTCGACATACACAGCGCTTTGAGCAACTTTCGTGCCGAAAGCGAGGCTGGCGAGAATGGCAAGTTTTTGCGCGGTGTCGTGGCCATCGACGTCGAAGGACGGATTGGCCTCGGCGTAGCCGAGCCGCTGCGCATCCTTGAGACATTCGGCGAAGGACAGGCCCTCCTGCTCCATCCGCGTCAGGATGTAATTGCAGGTGCCGTTGAGGATGCCGTAGACGCGGGTGACGCCGGTTCCGGCAAGCCCTTCGCGTAACGTTTTGATGACAGGGATCGCGGCGCCGACCGCTGCCTCGAAATTCAGCGCGCCGCCGTGCTTTTCGGCGGCCTTGGCAAGCTTCAGGCCGTGCTTGGCGAGCAGCGCCTTGTTGGCGGTGACGACCGACTTGCCCGCATTCAGTGCCGCTTCGACCGCAGAGAGAGCGGGATCACCGGCGCCGCCCATCAGCTCGACGAAGCAGTCGATGCCGGGATGCGTGGCCAGTGCCATGGGGTCCCTGACCCATTCGATGCCGCGCAGATCGACGCCGCGCTTCTTCGCCTTCGAGCGCGCGGTGACGGCGACGACGCGAATGCCGCGGCCGCTGCGGCCCGCGAGCACGCGGGCCTGGGTCTCGATCAAACGGACAACTTCGGCGCCCACGGTGCCGAGCCCCGCTATGCCCACTTTCAGGGGTGCAACCATGATGCTTTAGAAAACCTGCCGAAGAGAAACTTAACGCCGATTGGCGAGCGGAACGACGTTGTGCAACGTTTCGATGCCGCTTTCAAGGAAGCGGCGCACGCCGCGCGCGGCTTGTCTGATCCGTTGCTCGTTTTCCACCATGGCGATGCGGACATATCCTTCACCGTGCTCGCCGAAGCCGACACCGGGCGAGACCGCGACGCCGGATTTCTCCACCATCAGGGTTGCGAACTGCATGCTGCCGACGCTGCGGAAGGCCTCCGGCAGCGGCACCCATGCGAACATCGAGGCTTCCGGCGGCGGGATCTCCCAGCCGGCGCGGCCGAATGACTCCACCAGCGCGTCGCGGCGCTTGCGGTAGGTGTCGCGCATCTCCTTGATGCAATCGTCGGGGCCGTTCAGCGCGGCGGTCGCGGCGACCTGCACCGGCGTGAAGGCGCCGTAGTCGAGGTAGGATTTGACGCGGGCGAGCGCGGCGATCACGCGGTCGTTGCCGACCGCAAAGCCCATGCGCCAGCCGGCCATCGAATAGGTCTTCGACATCGAGGTGAACTCGACGGTGACGTCGATCGCGCCGGGCACCTGGAGCACCGAGGGCGGCGGGTTGTTCTCGTCGAAATAGACTTCGGCATAGGCGAGATCGGACAGGATCAGTATCTCGTGCTTCTTCGCGAACGCGACGAGGTCCTTGTAGAAGTCGAGGCTCGCGACATAGGCGGTCGGATTCGAGGGGTAGCAGACGACGAGCGCGAGCGGCTTCGGGATCGAATGCACGATCGCCCGTTCCACCGCCTCGAAGAATTGCGGCGTCGGCTCCGAGGGCACCGAGCGGATCACGCCGCCCGCCATCAGGAAGCCGAAAGCGTGAATCGGGTAGCTCGGGTTCGGGCAGAGGATGACGTCGCCGGGCGCGGTGATCGCCTGCGCCACATTGGCAAAGCCCTCCTTCGAACCGAGTGTCGCCACGACCTGGGTGTCGGGGTTGAGCTTCACGCCGAAGCGGCGGGCGTAATAAGCGGCCTGAGCCCGGCGCAGCCCGGGGATGCCGCGGGAGGCCGAGTAGCGGTCGGTGCGCGGCTTGCCCAGCGTCTCCTTCAGCTTCTCCAGCACATGCGCCGGCGCCGGCAGGTCCGGATTGCCCATGCCGAGGTCGATGATGTCGGCGCCGGCATTCCGCGCGGCCGCCTTGGCCCGGTTGACCTGCTCGAACACGTAAGGCGGAAGGCGGCGGATGCGGTAAAACTCTTCCATGGCTCTCTGGGCTCCGGGCAACCGGTCAGGACAGAATCGACCGGCCATGACAGCCGCTCGGGAAAGCTCTCGCCCCCTCGCGAAAATCACTCAAAATCAAACGCTTAGAGTAATATTCGACGGCAGGAGCTGAAGTCGTTCGCCCTGACTCTCGGCTGAACTGAGGTCTTTTAGCACGGCATGGCGGGGGCGCCAGCGATTACGCCGCGTTACTTGGCGTCTTTTGCGGCAACCGATTGGCGTTCGCGCGCGGCGGCCAGCTCGGCTTCAATCTTGGCGCGCTGGTCCGGCGGGATGATCGCCTGATCACGATCCGGCGGCAGATCGTGCACCGGAAGGTAGGAGCCGGGCTCCCTGGGATGGGCCTGCGCGTCGGTGGGCGTATAGTCAGCCAGCTGACTCGAGCAGCCGCCCAAGGCAAGCGCCGCCATCAGCAGCGCGCCACAGATCGGCAGCGACTTTTGCAGGTCCCTCAACGCCAACACTTGGGAAATCCCCTACTCGTCCCAATGCAAGGCTGCCGGAACTTAACCCGACAACCTGCCCAAGCTCAAACCATTGCTGCCCACAAATGGTACGAGCGAGAATACTTCCAAGGCCCACTGCGGAAGAGGTGCACGCTGATTGTGACAAAACCAAGGGGCTTTGTCGCAGTGCAGCACATGTTGGAGCTTGTTTAACGCCAAACATGCGAGCTTCGCGGTGACGAATACGGAATGAATCGTTACTGTTCTGCTCATGAGTAGCGCCACGACCGACACACCCAAATCCGAAACGAAGTTCGATGCGGAAGCCTTCGCGATGAATGTCGCGCAGGCGATGGAGAGCGGCGGCAAGGCGCTCGCCGCGTATCTCAAGCCACGCGAGAGCGGCGAGGTGCAGGATCGCCCGCCGGCCGAGCTGACGGAAGTGGTCAAGGCCTTCACGTCGGTCGCCGAATACTGGCTGTCGGACACATCCCGCGCGTCGGATCTGCAGACCAAGCTCGCCAAGGATTATCTCGACCTCTGGGGCTCGGCGGCGCGCCGCATGGCCGGCCAGGACGCCCCGCCCGCGATCGCGCCCTCGCCGCGTGACAAGCGCTTTGCCGATCCGGAATGGAAGTCGAACCAGTTCTTCGATTTCATGATGCAGCTCTATCTGCTCACGACCAAATGGGCGCAGGAGCTGGTGCGCGACGCCGACGGGCTCGACCCGCAGACCCGCCGCAAGGCGGAGTTCTACATCCAGCAGATCACCAACGCGATCTCGCCGTCCAACTTCGTGCTGACCAATCCGGAAGTGCTGCGCGAGACGGTCGCCAGCAGCGGCGAGAACCTCGCGCGCGGCCTGAAGATGCTGGCCGAGGACATCGCGGCCGGCAAGGGCATGCTGAAGATCCGCCAGTCCAATCCGGACAATCTCGTCGTCGGGGTCAATATGGCGACGACGCCGGGCAAGGTGATCTACCAGAACGAGATGATGCAGCTGATCCAGTATTCGCCGACCACGGAGAACGTGCTGCGCACGCCGCTCCTGATCGTGCCGCCCTGGATCAACAAGTTCTACATCCTCGATCTCAAGCCGGAGAAATCCTACATCAAGTGGTGCGTCGACCAGGGCATCACCGTGTTTGTGATCTCATGGGTCAATCCCGACAAGCGGCTCGGCAACAAGAGCTGGGAAGACTACATGAAGGAAGGCCCGCTCACAGCGATGGACGTGATCGAGAAGGTCACCGGCGAGTTGAAGGTGCACACCGCCGGCTATTGCGTCGGCGGCACCATGCTCGCGACCACGCTGGCCTGGCTCGCCGAGAAGCGCCGCCAGCGCGTCGCGTCGGCGACGTTCTTCGCCGCGCAGGTCGACTTCACCCATGCCGGCGATCTCCTCGTGTTCGTCGACGAGGACCAGATCGCGGCCCTCGAGCAGGACATGAAGGCGGCCGGCGTGCTCGAAGGCTCGAAGATGGCGATGGCCTTCAACATGCTGCGCTCCAACGATCTGATCTGGTCCTATGTCGTCAGCAACTATCTGAAGGGCCAGCAGCCGAGCGCGTTCGACCTCCTGCACTGGAATTCGGATGCGACGCGCATGACCGCATCGAACCACTCCTATTACCTGCGCAATTGCTACCTGGAGAACCGGCTCTCCACCGGCACCATGGTGCTCGACAACACGCTGCTCGACCTCTCCAAGGTCAAGGTGCCCGTCTACAACCTCGCCACCCGCGAGGACCACATCGCGCCGGCCGAATCGGTGCTGTACGGCTCGCAGTTCTTCGGCGGCCCGGTGAAATACGTCCTGTCCGGCTCGGGCCACATCGCCGGCGTGGTCAACCCGCCCGCCTCGAACAAGTACCAGTACTGGACCAACGACAACGTCAAGGATGTCAACGTCGCCGAATGGATGAAGGGCGCGGTGGAGCACAAGGGCTCGTGGTGGCCGGACTGGCGGCAATGGCTGGGCGAGCTCGATCCGGAGGAAGTCCCGGCGCGCGTGGTCGGCAGCGAGGCCCTGCCCCCGATCGAGGACGCGCCCGGCAGCTATGTCAGGGTTCGCGCATAGCGGACTCGCCCGCGCTTTCGTATAGACTCGCTCTCAACGCAGCGAAGACACAGGGGACGGACCATGACGCGCGAATTGTTCTGGCTGACACTGACGGTGATCCTGACCGGGATCCTCTGGATTCCCTACACCATCAACCGCTGCCAGGTTCGGGGGCTCAGTGGCGCCTTGGCCAATCCCTCGCGCGCCGACAAGCCGCAGGCGGAGTGGGCGAACCGCCTGATGTTCGCGCATGACAACGCCGTCGAAAACCTCGTGCTCTTCGCGCCGCTGGTGCTGATCCTAAACGCGATCGACTATTCCTCGAAATGGACCGTGCTCGCCTGTGCGGTCTATTTCTGGTCGCGTGTCGCGCATCTGATCGTCTATGCGCTCGGAATCCCGGTGTTCCGGACTCTCGCCTTCACCGTCGGCTTCCTCGCCCAGGCCGTGCTTGCGCTGGCAATCTTCAAGGTGCTCTAGAAATCGGGTCTCTTAGGGATCAGGCCCTGCGTACGACGAGGTTCAGCATGTTGGCTGGCGTCTCGTCGAAACTCTGGATCACGTTGGTGTCCGACGACAGCGTGATCCACGAACCTGCGCTGGCGTAAGTCATCTCGAGCCACTCCCGCGAGACGTAGCTGTAGTACCGCCCGAGGCTGTCTCGCGCGTCGCCCTCGCCCATCTTGTAGCTGGCGTAGAACACGCCTGATGGCTTGAGTGCACGGTGGATCTTTCCAAGGATGCCGGCGAGCTCGTCGCGTGGCACATGCAGCAGACAGGCGCTCGCCCAGACGCCGTCATAGGCCTCGTGCCCATCCAGCTGGTCGAACCGCATCGCCTCGACGGGATGACCAAGCCGGCGCGAGGCGATCCCGGCCATTTCGGGCGAGCCATCGGTCGCACGCACTGAAAAACCTTCGGCGAGCATCACTGCGGAATGATTGCCGGCACCGCAACCGAGCTCGAGGATCGCGCCTCCCGGCGGCAGCAGGGCGAGAAAGCCCCGCAACCGCGTCGATGCGGCCTTCGCCCAGCCGGCATAGGCCTCGGCGTTCTGCCGGTAGAATTGCAAGGTCGCTTCGTCCACCGCAGTACCTCGTGTCATGGAAACAGCGCGATCTGCTCCAACCCCGCCGTCTCGGGCAGCCCGAACATCAGGTTCATGTTCTGGATCGCCTGCCCGGCCGACCCCTTCACCAGATTGTCGAGCGTGGAAATCACGATCGCCCGGTTCTTGATGCGGTCGGCGACGACGCCGATCTGCACATAGTTGGAGCCGCGCACATTCTGGGTCTGCGGCAGCACGCCCTTCCTGGCGACATGCACGAAGGGCTCGTTGGCATAAGCCTGCTCCAGCGCGCTTCGCAGATCGTCCGGCGTCGCGCCGTTGAGCTTGACGTAGGAGGTGCAGAGTTCGCCGCGCGCCATCGGAATAAGATGCGGCGTGAAGTTGATCGTCACTGCGGAACCGGCGGCGACGCCGACCTCCTGCTCGATCTCGGGCGCGTGCCGGTGGGTGCCGACCGAATAGGGCGACAGCCCCTCGCCCGCCTCGCTGAACAACGTGTTCTGTTTCAGCCCGCGGCCGGCGCCGGTGACGCCCGATTTCGCGTCGATGACGATGTCGTCGACGTCGATCAGCTTGGCTTTCGCAAGCGGCACCAGCGCGAGCAGCGCCGCCGTGGGATAGCAGCCGGGACAGGCGACCAGCCGCGCCGACGTGATCTTCTCGCGATAGAATTCGGTGAGACCGTAGACCGCTTCGCCCTGCAGTTCGAGCGCCCGGTGCTCATGGCCGTACCACTGCGCATAGGTGCTCTTGTCCCGCAGCCTGAAATCGGCGGACATGTCGAGGACCTTGATTTTGGGATTTGCCTTGAGGACCGCGGCGATGATTTCCTGCGTGGTGCCGTGCGGCAGTCCGCAGAACACCGCATCGAGCTTGCTCCAGTCGACCTTTTCCCATTCCACGAGTTTCGGCAGGTCCAGCATGAAACAATGCGGAAACACGTCGCCCATCGACTTGCCGGCATGGGTGTTGGCGGTGAGCGCGACGATCTCGGCATTCGGATGCCGGGCCAACAGGCGCACCGCATCGGCCCCGGTGTAACCGGAGGCGCCGAGAATGCCGATCTTCTTCGAGCTCATCACGCGTACCTTTCAGGCGTCATTTGATCGTCTTGCCGGGGTCGAAAGTCGCAGCGTCGCTTCGTCCACCGGGCTGGCCTCCCGAGCAACGTTCGATCAGCTATTGTCGGCAAGGCCCAGCATCAGCCGCATGTTCTGCACGGCCGCACCCGAGGCGCCCTTGCCGAGATTGTCGAGCCGGGCGACCAGTACCGCCTGGTGATATTTGTCGCTGGCGAAGACGTGGAGCTCGAGCGTGTTGGTCTCGTTGAGCGCCTCCGGCTCGAGCTTGCCGCCCTTGGTCGCCTCGTTCTGGAGCGGCATCACCGAGACATATTTCGAGCCGGCGTAACGCTTGGCCAGCGCGGCCTGGAGGTCCGCACCGCCAAGCTTGCCCGGCAGCGCGTCGAGCTGGAGCGGCACCGAGACCAGCATGCCCTGCCGGTAGTTGGCGACCGAGGGAATGAAGATCGGCCGCCGCGTCAGTTTCGAATAGAGCTGCATCTCCGGAAGATGCTTGTGCTCGAAGCCAAGGCCGTAGAGCTCGAAGGACGGCGCGCTGCCGTCTTCGAAGCTCGCGATCATCGACTTGCCGCCGCCGGAATAGCCGCTCACCGCGTTGACGGTGACGGGATAATCGGGCGGCAACAGACCGGCATCGACGATCGGCCGCAGCAGCGCGATCGCACCGGTCGGATAGCAGCCGGGATTGGAGACCTTCTTCGCGGCCTTGATCTTTGCGGCCTGGTCCGACGTCAGCTCCGGAAAGCCGTAGGCCCAGTCGGGCGCGACCCGGTACGCGGTGGAAGCGTCCAGCACCTTCGGCGCCGAAGCGCCCATGCTGTCGACCAGCGCCACTGTTTCCTTCGCGGCCTCGTCAGGCAGGCAGAGGATGACGAGATCGACCTCCTCCATCAGCGCCTTCTTGGCCGCGGGATCCTTGCGCTTGTCGTCGGAGATCGTCTTCACGGTGACGTCGCTCTGGAGCTTCAGCCGCTCGTTGATGCCGAGCCCGGTGGTGCCGGAGCCGCCGTCGACGAAGACGGTGGCGGGCTTCTTGGCGGCGCCGGTGGTCGGGGCCTTGGTGGTTTCCGTGAGGCTCATGGCGCGCTCCTTTCGAGCATGTTGGTTTCGTTCGCGAAGGCCTCCGGCCTCACGTCCTGCATCAATTGTGCAATCTCTCTGGCGTCGGCTGCGGGTTGCGCCCCGAGCGCGTTGGCGATCGCGGTATAGTCGGCGTCCGATTTGTGCTGGTTGAGCTTGAAGCTGCCTTCGACCTCTTCAACCGTCATGACCAGGCCCACGATCCCCTTCTTCAACGCTTCCAGCCGGCCTGCCGTCATCTTCGCCGATGTCCACGGCGCTTTCGGCAACAGCCAGCTCTCGAACTTGTCGCTCAGCGTGTCGATCTGCACCGCCAGCTGATCGTCCGACAAGAGGCGCACCGGCCCGCTCAGATGCACCGACTGGTAGAGCCAGGTCGGCACCTGATCCGGCGAGACGTACCAGTCGGGCGATACATAGGCATCGGGGCCGTTGACCGCGAGCAGCCAGGAGGTCGTCCCATCCGCCAGCTTTAGCAGCGGATTGTGACGGGCGACATGAAAGGCGGCCTGCGGCGTGCCGTCAGCGGCGTAAGTCAGGTAGAACGGCAGCGGCGAGGCGACCGGCTTGTGGCCGTCGAAGGCGCACATCGTGCCGAAGCCGCGCTCCTCGGCGAATTTCAGGCTCGCGGCGCGGTCCTGCTTGAAAAAGGGTGGCGTGTACATCGTGGTCTCCTGCTGGGCCTCCTTGAGGGGCCGCCGGATCAGATCGCGCTGACAGGAGAGAGAATGCCGCGGATAGGATCCAGCGGCAAAGACGATGATCTCAAACGCGATCGACCGCCCAAACCGCTAAAGAGCGGCGGCGGCGACGGGCGAACAGGATGGTCGCGGCGTTGATCATGGCGCGCGGCTATAAGGCCAGAGGGTTCCAGGGTCAAGTCCAAATCGATGGGGCGCGACGGCTGCCGCACCACGTGACGGCAGGATGCCGCACGGATGTCATCGGGTCGCAGCGGAATTTCTCCTAAGCTTGGGGGTTCCCGAGAAAGAAAGGCGCCACAACCCCGCCGGTTCGTGCCTTTCGTTCGCAACCCAGCCCCAGGACATCGCCATGACCGAGATCACCCGTCGCGCAACGCTAGCCGGCGCCGCCGCCTCGGCGCTCCTGCCCTTCGTGAAGACCTCGCCCGCGAGCGCCGCCGCGCCCCAGGCAGCGACCCAGAATGCGAGCTTCTACCGCTACAATGTCGGCACCCACCAGATCACCGTGGTCTGCGACGGCGTCGCGACCGTCAACCTGACGGACAATTACGCGGCCGGCGCCAGCAAGGACGACATCAACAAGATCTTCGCCGAGAACCATCTGCCGACCGACAAGGTCACCCACACCTTCAATCCGGTCGTCGTCAACACCGGGCCGAAGCTCGTCGTGATCGATACCGGTCTCGGGCCCGACCAGTTCACGCAGACCAAGGGCAAGGTCGGCCAGTTCCACAACAACCTTGCAGCGGCCAGCATCGACCGCGCGGCAGTCGACACCGCCATCATCTCGCACTTCCACGGCGACCACATCAACGGCCTGCTCGCGGCCGAGAACAAGCCGGCCTTCCCCAACGCCGAGATCATGGTTCCGGCAGTGGAATGGAAGTTCTGGATGGATGACGGCGAGATGAGCAAGGGTACCGGCAATCCGATCCTTGAGAGCAACTTCAAGAATATCCGCCGCGTGTTCGATGCGCTCGGCCGCAAGGTCACGCAATACGAGTCCGGCAAGGAAGTCGCGCCCGGCATCACCTCGGTGGCGAGCCCGGGCCACACGCCGGGACACAACTCCTTCATCGTCGCGTCCGGCGCGGAAAAGGTACTTGTGCAGGTCGACATCACCGCAGGCGCAGCGTTCCTGTTCGTGAAGCATCCTGAATGGAACATTGCCTCCGACGTCGACAAGCCGCTGGCGCAAGAGACGCGGCGGAAGCTCTACGACATGGCGATTGCCGAGAAGATGCCGATCCAGGCCTTCCATGCCGCCTTCCCCGGTCTCGTCCGCGTCGAGAAGGAGAAGGATGGTTCGGGCTATCGCTGGATTCCGTCGATCTGGAACGCCTCGCTTTAGGCTCTGCCGTATCCGCTGACCGGGCGGCCGAGCTGCCCGGTCAGATCACGCGCCAGATCCATTCCATGATCTTCGCGATCACGTCGCCAAAAAGCAGCAGCGCCGCGGACCAGACTAGCGCCGAGATGAAATTGGCGGCCTGAAAACTCCAATAGGGCATCTCGAAAATGCCAGCTGCGAGCGGCACCGAGGCGCGCAAAGGGCCGAAGAAGCGGCCGATGAAGATGCTGGGCACGCCCCAGCTCCGCACGAAGGCTTCGCCCCTGGGCAGCAGTTCCGGGTAACGCGACAGCGGCCACATCTGGGCGACCTGCTCCTTGTAGCGATAGCCGAACCAGTAGGAGACCCAGTCGCCGAGCGCAGCACCGATGCCGCCGGCGATCCAGACCGGATAGAAGCTGATGCCGCTCGCCCCGATCAGCGCGCCGATCGCAACCAGCGCTCCCCAGGCCGGGATCAGCAGCGAGACGAACGCCAGCGACTCCCCGAAGGCGAGCAGGAACACGATCGGGGCCGCCCAAGCCTGGTGAGCGCGCACGAAATCGGCCAGCGCGTGCGCGTACTGCTCCATTCCAGATTGCCTTCCCGCCCCGTCACGGTCCTGTCAGATAAAAGGACTGGTAAGCCAAGGACTTGTGTGACATCAAGTCACAAAGCCGGGCCTGAGCCGGGCCCAGGTGTCAAATTGCCGGGAATTGGTGGGGCCTGCGGCGTAAAATCGCCGGGATTGGCTCCCACCCACACCCGCCGGGCGGACCTGCGGTGACCTTTGCAGGCCAGCCGTGGCATAGTCGGCCCAACCGATTCGCCGCCATCGCGGCCATCAAAGTGCATCAAAATATATGTCCAAGCAGTTGAAGCCAAAAGCAAAAGACGATTTTTTCGGCGGCGATGAGCCGAAGTCGCGTGCGCCCGCCAAGGCGGCTTCGCGCGGAACGGGCGGCGAAGCCGACTACACTGCGGCCGATATCGAGGTGCTCGAAGGCCTGGAACCGGTGCGCCGCCGGCCCGGCATGTATATCGGCGGCACCGATGAGAAGGCGCTGCATCACCTCTTCGCCGAAGTCATCGACAACTCGATGGACGAGGCGCTGGCCGGGCACGCGACCTTCATCGGAGTCGAGCTCAGCGCCGACGGGTTCCTGACCGTCACCGACAACGGCCGCGGCATCCCGATCGATCCACATCCGAAGTTTCCGAAAAAGTCGGCGCTCGAAGTCATCATGTGCACGCTGCATTCGGGCGGCAAGTTCGACTCCAAGGTCTACGAGACTTCCGGCGGTCTGCACGGTGTCGGCATCTCCGTGGTGAACGCCCTATCCTCGCTGCTCGAGGTCGAGGTCGCACGCAGCCAGAAACTCTACCGCATGACGTTCGAGCGCGGGCACCCGAAGGGCAAGCTCGAGGATCTCGGCAAGATCAACAACCGCCGCGGCACCCGCGTGCGCTTCAAGCCCGACACCGACATTTTCGGCGCCAAGGCCGCGTTCAAGCCGCAGCGCCTGTTCAAGATGACGCGCTCGAAGGCGTATCTGTTCGGCGGCGTCGAGATCCGCTGGAACTGCGCGCCCGAGCTCCTGAAGGGCGTCGAGGACGTGCCGGCGGAAGCAACGTTCCATTTCCCCGGCGGACTCAAGGATTACCTCGCCGCTGCGATCCACGCCGACACGCTGGTGCATCCCGACATCTTCTCTGGCAAATCAGGCCGCAACGGCGCGCACGGCGCCTGCGAATGGGCTGTCGCCTGGACCGCGGATGCCGACGGCTTCCTGTCGTCCTACACCAACACCGTGCCGACGCCCGATGGCGGCACGCACGAATCCGGCCTGCGCAGCGCGCTGCTGCGCGGCCTGAAGGATCACGCCGAGCGCGTCGGTCAGGGCAAGCGCGCGTCATCCATTACGTCGGAAGACGTCATGGTGGGCGCGGCCGTGATGCTGTCGGTGTTCGTGCGCGAGCCTGAATTCCAGGGCCAGACCAAGGATCGTCTCGCCACCGCAGAAGCGCAGCGCATCGTCGAACAGGCGATGAAGGATCCGTTCGACCACTGGCTATCGGGCAATCCGAACATGGCCAACCGGCTGCTCGACTTCGTGATCGACCGCGCCGAGGAGCGGCTGCGCCGTCGCCAGGAAAAGGAAACGGCACGCAAGACCGCCGGCAAGAAGCTGCGCCTGCCCGGCAAGCTCGCCGACTGCACCGATGCCGGCACCGAGGGCTCCGAGCTCTTCATCGTCGAGGGTGACTCGGCGGGCGGCAGCGCCAAGCAGGCCCGTGATCGCAAGACGCAAGCGGTGCTGCCGCTGCGCGGCAAGATCCTCAACGTCGCCTCGGCCGGCAAGGACAAGCTGACGGCGAACGCGCAGCTCTCCGACCTCGTGCAGGCGATCGGCTGCGGCCAGCTTTTGCAATATCGCGAAGAGGATCTGCGCTATCAGCGCATCATCATCATGACCGACGCCGACGTCGACGGCGCCCACATCGCCTCGCTCCTGATCACCTTCTTCTACCGGCAGATGCCGCGGCTGATCGACGAGGGCCACCTCTTCCTCGCGGTGCCGCCGCTCTACAAGCTGACCCATGGCTCGAAGTCCGTCTACGCACGCGACGACAAGCACAAGGAGACGCTGCTCAAGAGCGAGTTCAACGCCAACGCCAAGGTCGAGGTGAACCGCTTCAAAGGTCTCGGTGAGATGATGCCGGCGCAGCTCAAGGAAACCACCATGGATCCGCGCAAGCGGACGCTGCTAAAGGTGGTGCTGCTCGCCGACGACCGCGACACCACGGCGGATTCGGTGGAGCGTCTGATGGGCACCAAGGCCGAGGCGCGCTTCGCGTTCATCTCGGACAAGGCGGAGTTTGCGAGCGAGGAGCTGCTGGACGTCTGAGGCAGTCTTCCGACGTCACGCACAAAGTCCCGGCCTCGGCCGGGGCTTTTTTGTTTGCGGCTGCTCGCGGAGGCGCCCGACCCAGACCGCGTCCGCTACCCGACTCATCTTGGGGCGGAACGACTCGGCCAACGACTCACCGGCGCCAAGGCTGAGGCAGGATTGCTACCATTTCGGACAGAGCCGGATTTGCTAACGAGAAGTTACCGGAATTCGATCTTCGGAAAATGACGCAACATATTGTAATAATAGAGATATTTTTGATTTCGGCGATCACGCCCGGAATCCTCGCCGAGCGGCGTTTCCCGGCGACTGTGCCTGTCCGGCAACAGCATTTCGGTGGAAAGCGGCTATAGTCCGGGCATCAGATCACTCGGACTTCAGTGCGCTCGCGCCTGCCGGACAGACCAAAGCTTGGGGATTTTAAGATGAAGAAGATTTTGCTCGCACTCACCGCGGTTGCCGCGATGACCGGCTCGGCGTCGGCGGCCGATCTGGCTGCCCGTCCCTACGTGAAGGCCCCGCTTCCGGCGCCCGTCGCCAACTGGACCGGCTTCTACATCTTCGGCGGTGGTGGTGGTGGCCTCTCGAACTCCGATCAGTCCGTCCAGACCACGGTCGGCGCGGTTCCGCTGACGATCGGCCAGCGCCAGGGTGGCTCGGGCTGGTTCGGCACCGTCGGTCTCGGCTACGACTGGCAGTTCAACAGCACTTGGGTCGCCGGCGTGTTCGCTGACGGTCAGTTCGGCAGCATCCGTGGCACGGTTCAGGATCCCTTCTTCGGCATCACCGGCTCGCAGAAGCTGGAAGACTCCTGGGCCGCTGGTGTGCGCCTCGGCTATCTGGTTGCTCCGAACGTTCTCTCCTACGTCAACGGCGGTTATTCCGGCGCTCACTTCGGCCAGACCAACTTCCTGACGCTGGCCGGCGTTCCCGCTGGTGCCCACCTCAACAGCTACAACCGCAATGGTTGGTTCGTTGGCGGCGGCGTCGAGAACAGCCTGAACATCTTCGGCATCTCTTCGCCCGGCTGGTTCATGAAGACCGAATATCGTTCGGCCTTCTACAACGCCAAGACCCAGGACGAACTGATCGACGGCACCAACCTCCCGACCGGCAACAGCATCCGCGCCAACAGCTGGAACCAGACGATCTCGACCTCGCTGGTCTACCGCTTCAACTGGACCGGTCCGGTCGTCGCGAAGTACTGATCTGTTCTGAAATTCAGACGTCAAAGCCCCGGCATTGTCCGGGGCTTTTTCGTTGCGGCTTCTGTTTTGCGGAGTTCAAGGCTCGATACATCGAGAGCTCCGGTGCGCGGTGCCCCAGCGGGTCGTGCCAGTCCGGAGGCGTCGCCTCAAGCTCTGCGTTCCCAATTCATATGTACCTGACCGGCAACAGCTTTTTGGCTGGAACCGCCTATAGCTTGGTCATCCGATGACTCGAAGTTCAGCGCGCGCGCCGAACAGACCAAGGTTGGGATTTAATCATGAAGAAGTTTTTGCTCGCTCTGACGGCATTGGCGGCGATGACCGGTTCGGCCGCGGCGGCTGACCTTGGGGCCCGCCCCTATGTGAAGGCTCCGGCGCCCGCGCCAGTGCAAAGCTGGACCGGCTTCTACATCTTCGGCGGTGGCGGCGGCGGTCTGTGGTCCGCTGACAGCAACATCCAGAGCACCGGTGTTGCCGGAGGGTTCGGTGCCTTCGGACCGGCGGGCACCGCGATAACCCGCGATACGCGCCTAGGCGGCAGCGGCTGGTTTGGAACCGTCGGCGCCGGTTACGATTGGCAATTCAACGGCCGCTGGGTGGCCGGCGTCTTTGCTGACGGCCAGTTCGGTGACATCAGTGGCTCGCTGACCGACCCCGCCTTCTGGCAAACTGAAGGCCGCCAAAAGCTCCGCACCAGCTACACGGCCGGCGCGCGGTTAGGCTATCTCGTTGCGCCCAATGTCCTGTCCTACGTCAACGCCGGTTACTCGGGTTCGGAATGGTCAGGCACGTCTCAGACGTTTCTGGGTGTGGGACCGGGCGCCAGTACCGCGACGCAGACGACCACTGGCTCCTTCCACCGCGATGGCTTTTTCGTTGGCGGTGGCGTCGAGAACAACCTCGACATTTTCGGAATTGCTGCGCCCGGCTGGTTCATGAAAACCGAATACCGTTCGGCGTACTATGACCGCATTTCCCGGCCCACGACGTTTGCTCCGGGCAATAATTTCGGCGCGCCGGCGGTGGGTCTGACGGGCACCGCAATTACCTTCAAGCCCTGGGTCCAGACCATCAGCACGTCGCTGGTCTACCGCTTCAACTGAAGCGGCCCAACTCCTGAGACAAATCCCGATCCAGTCTGGATATCAGACGTCAAAGCCCCGGCATCATCCGGGGCTTTTTCGTTGCCGGATTGTCAGCGGCCGACGCTCGCCTTCAGAGATCGGTATGCCTCATCAAGCCGGTTCTCGATTCCCGCCCAGTCGGCCTCGGTGATCGCCTCGCCCCGCGCATCGCGAAACGCCATGGCCTCTGCCCGCGCGATGCCGAACTGCCTGATGCCGGAATCGTCCGCACTCTTGCCGTAGGTCAGCGCCGCCACGCGTGCGATGGTGAGGCCATAGTCGCGCGGGTCCACCGCCTCGCGCCGCGCCCGCCACCAGTCAAGCTCGAGACGGGCGGCCTCGTGCGCGTCGAATGCCGCGGGCGCGGCCGATGCAAGATCCCGGTAGTATCCAACGAGCGCTGGCAGGGCCGCATCGGCCTCCCGGCGTGACCGCGTCGGCTGGAACGTCCTGGCGGCCCCGGCGGCGCCGAACGCGATCTGCAAGCTTCCTAGCGGCGAAAAGCCGAACTGCGTCCGCGTCGATTCGTAGAGATGGTAGAACAGCGCGGCATAGCGCTTGTCGTAATAGTCGCGCCACATCGCTGTCTCGAGCCGCGCCATCTCGGCCGGATCGAACGCCCGCAGATCCGCACGACGCGGAATGACGGCATAGGCCGCCACCAGTGCGGCCGCAGCAGCGATGCCAAGGGTGCTACCAAGGATCATCTTCCGCACGGACATGGATCCTCCCAGCGGCCCTGCATCCGCAGCCATTGTATCCAAACCGAAGCTACGGCTAGTCTGGCGGGAAGTTTTCGTGACAAGCGGCGATCGTTGATGCCGTAGGCCACGACAGAGGCAAACCAACGGGGAGGAATGCATGCGCAGATTTCTGCTGATCGCAGGCCTGTTTGCCCTCGCCGTCGGGCTGCTCTGGATCGGACAGGGAACGGGCACCGTCGCCTGGCCGCGGTCGAGCTTCATGGTCAACCAGTTGCAATGGGCCGGCTATGGCGCAGCCATGGCCGGCTTCGGACTGGTCCTGATCTGGCAGAGCAACCAATAGAAGAAACCAGGGAATACAAATATGACATCCAACCGGTTCGATCTCCGCGGCAAAGTCGCGATCGTCACAGGGGGCAATGGCGGCATCGGTCTTGGCCTCGCCCACGGACTCGCCGATGCCGGCGCCGATATCGCCGTGGTCGCACGTAACGAAACCAAGTCGGCCGCTGCCGTTGCCGATCTCAGAGAGCGCGGCGTGAAGGCGATTGCCGTCACCACCGACGTCACCGACAAGGCGGCGGTCGCGGCCATGATCGACCGCGTCGTCAAGGAGCTCGGCCGGATCGACATCCTCATCAACAATGCCGGCATGAGCATCCGCAAGCCGCCGCACGAGCTCGAGCTCGACGAGTGGAACAAGGTGATCGACACCAACCTAACCAGCGCTTTCGTGTGCTCGAAGCTGGCCTATCCGGCGCTGAAGGCGTCGGGCAACGGCAAGGTGATCAATATCGGCTCGATGATGTCGATCTTCGGTGCGAGCTTCGCCACCGCCTATGCGGCAAGCAAGGGCGGCATCGTGCAGTACACGCGCGCGTGCGCCAATGCGTGGGCGCCCGACAACATCCAGGTCAACGCCATCCTGCCGGGCTGGATCGACACCGACCTCACCCGCGGCGCGCGGCAGCAGGTCTCGGGACTGCATGAGCGCGTGCTGGCGCGCACGCCCGCGGGACGCTGGGGCGATATCGACGACTTCGCCGGCATCGCCGTGTTCCTCGCCTCGCCCGCCTCGAACTTCGTCACGGGCACTGCGATCCCCGTCGACGGTGGATTCTCCGTGATGGCGTAAGCTTGCCCCGCGGTCGACGAAAAGGCCCCGGCAGATGCCGGGGCTTTGAAAGCTCTCACGTTCGGAGAGATCAGTACCTTGCGACGACGGCCGAGGGACCGAAGCGGTAGTTCACGCCGACGCGCACCGCATCAACGACATGGCTGAACGATACGTCGCTGAGTACGTGGGGCAGAAATAGGCAAGTGCTATTTACCTACTGCACCCTTATGCACCGTCACGGTCAGTTTCCGGAGATGACCATCCGCTGCGCCGTCCCGCCCGTGGCGACAACGACGCGCGAATCGGCAGAAGAAAGCCCCGGACGGAGCCGGGGCTTTCAGTTGTTGGCAGTACTTTTTTAGCTTCGGTCGTTTGTTGACGTGCTCAGTAGCGCGCGATGACCGGTGCGTCGAACTTGTAGCTCGCGCGCACGACGGCCCACTGGATGTCGCGCGGCTTGGCATCGAAGGTGTAGTTACCCGAGGTGCCGCCGAGCTGATAGGTCTGGCTGCCGAAGGCCGCGTAATTGTACTCGAGGCCGACGATCCAGTTGCGGGTGATGCCGTATTCCCAGCCGGCGCCGACGGTCCAGCCGTTGGCCCAGTGGGTCTGACCGCCCGAGCCGGTCGAGGGCGCAACGGTGTCGCTGACGTTGAGGCGGTTGTTCACGCCGGCATAGCCGCCCTTGATGTAGAACAAATTGTTCTGCACGGCGAAGCCGGCGCGGCCGACGACGGTCGCGAGCACGTTGGCGCGCCAGGTGAAGATGTCGTCAGCGGCGCCGAAGGCGGTGTTGACGACCGTACCCTTGTTGTCGAGGCCGGAGATCGTGCCTTCCATGCCGAACACGTAGTTGTTGGCCTGCCAGTTGTAGCCGATCTGAGCACCGCCCATGATGCCGGCGCCACGCTGGCGATAGCCCTGGCCCGGAACGAGATCGCCGAACGGCGCGCCGGCCCCGTTGTTGATGAACTGCTCGTTGGTCCATGCGCCACCGATGTGGCCGCCGACATAGAAACCGGTCCAGTTGAACAGCGGCTCCGCATAGGCGGGCGCCTTCATGTAGCGCGCACCGAGATCGGCGGCTGAAGCGGCGCCGGTCGAAACCAGAGCGGTCGTGCAGGCGAAGGCGGCAATCAATTTGTTACGCATGGTACACCCCGTGTCCTTTGATGGGTGCACGGTCACACGCAGGTCTTACTCAAATTTGAATCAAGAAAGTTAAGACGCCGGATTGGCAAGCGGCACGACGTGAATCCGTTTGCGCTGTTGCGCGCACGCAACGCGCGGCGCGCGATTTAACGCCGCGTTATCCCTACCGACCTCCTGCACTATGACGCCGGCGCGGCCTTGGATTGCACGTGCTCGGGCCGCACGCCGAGCGCAATCAGGCGCGCCGGAAGACCCTGGAGCCATGGCAGCGCAGTGATCAGGCGCACGACCAGCGGCACCTTCAGCGGCCGATCGCCGCCCTGCAGGGCGCCGCTGATGATGTTGTTCTGCACGATCACCTGCATGCGCTGCGTCATCCTCACCGGGAATTCGCGGCGTCGGCGCACGGCATCGAGTTCATTCTCGGTTGGGCAGCCCTGCCGAAGCTTGTCGGCCAGCAAATTGGCGGTCGCGACCGCGTCCTGCACGGCGAGATTGACGCCGACGCCACCGACCGGCGACATCGCATGCGCGGCATCGCCGATGAGAAGCAGGCCCGGCCGCGTCCAGCGCGCCAGGCGGTTGATCGCGACGGTGAGCAGCTTGACGTCGTCAAAGCTCTTCACATCGGCAATGCCGGATCGAAGGATCGGCGCCATGCGCACGACGTCGTCGAGCAGCGCCTGCAATCCCCTCGCCTTCACCGCCTCGTATTGTCCCTTCGCGATGACATAGGCGCACTGCCAATAGTCGCCGCGCTCGAACGTAACCATCATCTTTCCGGGCTCGATGCGCGCGAACAGGTTCTCGGTCTCGTCCGCCTTGCGGCCGACGCGGAACCACAGCACGTCCATCGGCGCGCCGATCTCCTCGACGCGGAGCCCCGCACGCTCGCGCACCGTCGAATGCCGGCCGTCGCAGGCAATGGTGAGATCGGCTTCGATGTCGATCGGCCCATCCGGTGTCATCGCGCGCACGCCGGCGATGGTCTCGCCGCGACGGATCAGATCGACGGCTTCCGTATTCATCATCACCTTGAGCGAGGCGAAGCGCTGGCCGGCCTCACGCAGGAAATTCAGGAAGTCCCATTGCGGCATGAAGGCAATGAACGGGTACTTGGTGCGGAGCCGGCGGAGATCGGCGATCCGCACGGGCGTGCCGCCAAACAGACCGTCCATCATCTGCAGGCGCTGGTGCGGCAGCTTCAGGAACCCATCGATCAGGCCGAGCTCGTCCATCACCTGGAGCGTCGAGGGATGCACAGTGTCGCCGCGAAAGTCGCGGAAGAAATCCGCATGCTTCTCCAGCACCACGACGTCGATGCCGGCGCGTCCCAGGAGATAGCCGAGCATCATGCCGGCCGGCCCGCCGCCGACGATGCAACATCGGGTTCTCACGGAGTGACGCACGGTGTGCTCTGGGGTATCAGATTCCGTCATCAACTCCTCGCTTACAACTTTAGTACTCTGTGCGGTGCAACAAGCCGGAATTGGTTTGCCGCAACGCCGAATGGCCGGTAGCGTTGCTGATAATTTCGATTGATTTCAGGATGATCCCGCGTTGCGCACCATACTGATAGTGCTTGGCATCTGGCTGCTGATCAACGTGCTTTTCGTCGTGATCATGCTGCCGCCGCGCAAGCCGCGGAAGCCGGATCCTCAGGAGGCGGGCACGCTCGCGCCGGCACGGATCGACCAGAACGGCTATCCGTTCGAGGAACAGGAGAAGGTCCTGCTTCGCCATGTGGTCATCTCGATCGCCATGGGGACGTTCTTCTCGCTTGCACCGCCCTTGATGGAAGCGATCGACTCCATCAAGCGCTACATCGGGAAGCGTCGCGGCTAGTTTCCCGCGCCAACTGCGCTCGCCGCCCAACAATGAAACCGCAGACCGCTCAGTTGTTGCTGCGGTTCGCGGCCCGAAAACTCTTGATTTCCGACACGCTGCCATCGCGGTAGGTCAGTTCCACCGAGACGAACTGCGTCGCCGGGGCAAGCTTCATGTAGAGCGGCATGCCGGCGCTGATCGCGCTGGGATCGCGCATGTCGCAGCCCGGCATCTTCAACACCTGGTTCGGAACGGCGGTGTCGATGCCGATGCGCACCTCGCGGATGGCGCAGCGGTAGGACACGAGATGCGTGTAATAGACGAGCAGCCCGTTGAACTCGCGGAACGACAGCCAGCTCGTCGCGGTCATGTCGAGAATCTTGCGCTGGTCGCGGATCAGCGCGGCCTCGGGATCGAACCTGATCGGGAATGGCCCCTGCATGTCGCCGGACTGATCGACATAGCGGACCTCGATGGTGCCGGCCTGCGCATCCGGCGGCAATTCGATCGACGGGTTCGGCATCCGCTTGCGCGTGCGCGGATCGAGCGTGTCGATGAAGCCGGTCTCGCGGAAATCGCCATTGCCGGCCATGCGCCAGGAAATGCCGAGCGTCGGGTCGGCGAAGGAGAACACCACGCTCCAGCCGCCATTGTGCCGCGAGAAGCTGGCGATCGGCGCGTTGGTGGTTTCTTCCTTCGGCACGCGCGGTACCGACACCGGCGGGAGAGCCGCGAGCTTCTGCGGCGGCGGATCGGCCGGGCGCGCAGCGGCCGTCGCGTCCTTGGCAACACCACTGAGGAACACGTCGTCGACCATCTGGTCGAAATAGACCGGCACCTGCCTGTGCTTGACGGTGTCGGCCATCTCGCTGACGAGACGGCGGGTGCGCTGCGCCACCTGCACCAGGTTCTCGCCGGGCTGGAGCAGCTCCTTGGCGAAGGTGCGCGTGAACACCGAATTGGGATTGGCGTCGTCGTTGGAGAGACGATCGAGTGCGGTCTGGCGGGGACCTGCGGAGAACACCGAGAACACGCCTTCGGGCAGCTGCACCATCGGCGCGAGGCCGCCGCCGCCGGCGACCGCGCGGGTGCCTTTGCGCTCGAACGGGTTGTTGCGGCAGGCGTCGAACACCAGGATCGACGTGCGCGCCTTCTTGTTCTGAAGGCGCTCGACGATGCGGTCGGCCAGGATGGAAGCGTCGCGCACCAGCTCTTCCTGCCCTTCGGTCGCCGCCGGTACGTCAGTCGGCAACAGGTAGTTCTGGCCCGCGATCTCGAAGCCGTGGCCGGCGTAGAAGAAGAATGCGGTGTCGCCGGGCTCGATCGTCCTGTCGAACGCGAGCAGCGTCTCGGAGAATTGCTGCCGGCTCTGGTTCTCGGCGACCATCACCGAGAAACCGAGCTGCTTCAGTGTATCGCCCATGGTGCGGGCGTCGTTGACCGCCTTGAGGAGCTTGGGGACGTTCCTGTAGTCGTTGTTGCCGACGACGAGCGCAACGCGCTTCTCGGCTTGTGCGGGCAGCGCGAAGCCGCTCAGGCTCACCGCAAGGCCAAGGGCCGCCAGAATTCTGAAAAGCCGACGCGTCATCGTAAAATTCCCGTTGCAGAACGGCGCTCCGCCGGCCCCCTCGAACAGCGATTCATTGGAACCCTCTGCCGTTGATGATAGTCGGTCCAGCCATATCGACGGTTCAACGCGCAGAGCCCACGGGTTCCGTCATCTGGACTATGGCAGATTCCTCCGGAATCTGCTTTTTCTAGGAAGCTGCGCTGCAAGCGGGGGCTGCCGTGTATCGATGGTGTACTGACGAGGTCGAGCCGCATGACCGGTTCGACTATTGGCGCGAGGTCCGGTCCAAGGGCCTGTTCGGCGTCACCGCCGAACTCGAGCGCGAGCGCCGCGCGGACTTCTACGGCGAATTCTCGCTGCGCCAGCTCGGCGGCGGTGGACTCGTCGAGCTGAAGGCGTCGCACTACACGGTCGAGCGCAGCAACTCCGACATCGCCTACGCGCCCGGCGACAGCATCTGCGTCTACCAGCAGCTCGGCAGCGGCGGCTGGTTCGGCGGCATGCGCACCGGCGACTTTGCGATCGCCAACGGCAGCTTCGCCACCAGCCATACCGACCAGCCCTATCGCACCGCGCCGCTCGGCGCAGGCGGCTTCCACCTGCGCATCCTGAAGATCCCCGTGAGCAGGCTCTCCACGCAGGACAGGCGCATGCGCGAGCTTGCGCCCCGGACCTTCAGCGATCCCGGCCTGGCGCCCCTGCTCGGCGCCTGCTTCGCCGACCTCGATGAAGCCGCCGCGGGCGATAACGGCGCCACTGATGCGACCTCAGTCGCCCAGACCTCCTTGGATCAAGCCTCCTTGGATCAAGCCTCGCTCGTCCAGGCCTTGGCCCATCTGGCCCTGATCGAGCGCGGCATCGTGCGGCCCGGCAGCCGCCGTGGGCAGGCCGCGCTGCGGACCGCCCGGCTCTCACAGGCGCGTCGCCTGATCGCGCGCTATCTGCAAGACCCCGATCTGGCGCCGGCGATGGTGGCCGACCAGCTCGGTGTGTCCGTGCGTCACCTGCACATGCTGTTCGAAGCCGCGGCGAAGAGCTTTTCGCAGACCGTGACGGACGAACGCCTGAAACAGAGCCGCCGCCTGATGCGCGAGGCGCCGGACCGGCTGATCGCTGATATCGCAACCTCCTGCGGCTTCGAGAGCTTGGCGACCTATTACCGGGTCTTCAACGCCGCCTACGGAATGGCCCCCGGCGATTTCCGGGCCCGGGGCCCGGAAGGGCGTTAGCCGTCCCTCCGGCAGCCATCGCCCGGTTAGCGGTGGAGGCGGAAAAGCCCAGCCGGGCCCGCTATTTGGGCAAAAACCTCAGGTTTTTTAGGGTCTTCCCGCGCCCGCTCCATTGACTTTGGCCGATTCCCGCCTATGTTCCGGGGCGACGCGGCTCAGATCGAAGACCGATTCTTGAGCCTTGCGCTTTGTTCGCGTGAGTCAGCACCCCCAGCTTCTTTGAGAGCGCGCCGTTTCGGGGTGGAACGCGACAGCCTTAATTACCCTCGATTCCGAACGGCGGTTTCGACCAGAGGCTCAATGTCCTTTTCAAATCTCGGACTGTCCGAAAAAGTCCTCGCCGCAGTGGCGGCCACAGGTTACACCACCCCCACCCCCATTCAGGAACAGGCGATCCCCCACGTCCTCGCACGCAAGGACGTGCTCGGCATCGCCCAGACCGGCACCGGCAAGACCGCGGCCTTCGTGCTGCCGATGCTCACCATCCTCGAAAAGGGTCGCGCCCGCGCGCGCATGCCGCGCACGCTGATCCTGGAGCCGACCCGCGAGCTCGCGGCGCAGGTGAAGGAAAACTTCGACCGCTACGGCGCCGGCCAGAAGCTCAACGTCGCCCTGCTGATCGGCGGCGTTTCCTTCGGCGACCAGGATGCCAAGCTGACGCGCGGCGTCGACGTGCTGATCGCCACCCCCGGCCGCCTGCTCGACCACACCGAGCGCGGCGGGCTCCTGCTCACCGGCGTGGAGCTGCTCGTCATCGACGAAGCCGACCGCATGCTGGACATGGGCTTCATTCCTGACATCGAGCGCGTCTGTAAGCTCGTCCCGTTCACGCGGCAAACCCTGTTCTTCACCGCGACCATGCCGCCGGAAATCCGGCGCATCACCGAGACCTTCCTGCATAATCCGCAGAAGGTCGAGGTCTCCAAGCCCGCCACCACCGCCGTGACCGTCACGCAGTGTCAGGTCCCGGCCGGGCGCGAGGCGCATGAGAAGCGTGAATTGCTGCGACGCCTGCTGCGCGAGGCCAAGGATCTCCAGAACGCGATCATCTTCTGCAATCGCAAGCGCGAGGTCGCCGTCGTTCACAAATCACTGCAAAAGCATGGTTTCAGCGTCGGCGCCCTGCATGGCGACATGGACCAGTCGGCCCGCACGGCGGCGCTCGAACAGTTCCGCAAGGGCGAACTGCCGCTGCTGGTCGCCTCCGATGTTGCCGCCCGCGGCCTCGACATCCCTGAGGTCAGCCACGTCTTCAATTTCGACGTCCCCCACCACCCCGACGACTATGTTCACCGCGTCGGCCGCACCGGCCGCGCCGGCCGGTCCGGCATGGCGATCTCGCTCGTGACGCCGCTCGACCAGAAGTCGATGGTGGCGATCGAGAAGCTGATCGGCCAGAGCATTCCGCGCGCCGAGGGCGATTTCGAAGTGCCCGCGGACGCAGGCGAGCAGAGCGCACGTTCGCGCGAACCGCGCGGGCGCGACCGTGAACGTTCCCGCGGCGGACGCGGCAAGCCGCAGCGTGGCCGCGATCGTGAGCGCAGCCACGAGCCCCGCGAACCGCGCGGCGAGGCGAGGCCCTCCGCAGAGACACAGCCCGCTCCTGAAGCGAGACCTGCACGTGAGCCGAGGCCCGCACGGGAGGCGAGGCCTCCGCGTGAAGCGAAGCAATCATCCGAGCCGCGCGGTGGATCGCGCCAGCAAGCCAATCCATCGCATGTGCCGTCGATCGGCCGCCCCGAGCCGCGCCGCCAGCGCGAGGCCGATACCGAGCCCGGCGATCACTCGCACCTTCCGGCGTTTCTGCTCCGGCCAGTGCGTTCTCCCGCCGGCGCCTGACGCGCCGGCGCGATTCAGGTTCGGTTGAGCAGAACCGCTTCACACTTATTCTGATGCATTCGCGAACGTCTGTTTACAGAGCGTTCACGATCGTCCGTTAGCCTGCGAACATAATTTAAGTATTGCTGCGGTCGATGGCGCACCGACCGCTGTGGGGTATGTTCAGTGGTCAAGGTGCTCGACGAACACGAACGCACGATGGCGTTCGCCGAAGTGGCTCTCGGTCAGATCCGCTCGCTTCGACAGACTGCAATTCCCCGCAATTACGAGATCTGGTACGTCTACGCCACCGGCTATAACGCACCGCTCAACAAGATCATCAACGAGACGCTGGCGCGCCACGGCAAGCTGACCGAAGGCGATCTCGAGCAGATCTACGAGACCTATCTTTCCCACATCAAGACCACCGACCGCATCGACAAGGTCGGCGCACGCGTCATCGGCGAGATCGACGACGTGATGACGGTGCTGAGCGAAGCGCTCGGGATGACCGGCTCCTACGATGCCAGCCTGTCGGGCGCGACCGAGCAACTGTCGTCGGCCAAGAGCCGCGACCAGATCAAGTCGATCGTCGAGACGCTGCTGCGTTCGACCAGCGAGATGCGGGAGACCAACAAGGCGCTGGAAGACCGCCTGACCCTGTCCAAGAACGAGATCAGCAATCTCCAGCAGAGCCTGGAGGCGATCCGCGCCGAGAGCCTGACCGATCCGCTTACGGGATTGGGCAATCGCAAATATTTCGATCGCATGATCGGCATGGCCGTGCAGAGCGCGCTCGCCTCGGGCGAGCCACTGTCGCTGCTGCTGTTCGACATCGATCATTTCAAATCGTTCAACGATTCCTACGGCCATCTCACCGGCGACCAAGTGTTGCGGCTGGTCGGCCTGTCCATGAAGCAGACCATCAAGGGACAGGACATCACCGCGCGCTATGGCGGCGAGGAATTCGCGGTCCTGCTGCCCAACACGGCGCTGCGCCAGGCCCTCACCGTTGCAGATCACATCCGCCGCGCCGTGATGGCGAAGGAATTGAAGAAGAAATCGACCGGCGAGATCCTCGGCCGCGTCACCATCTCCGTCGGCGTCTCCATGCTCAAGCAGGGCGACGACCCCGACGCGCTGATCGAGCGTGCGGATGCCTGCCTCTATGCCGCCAAGCGCAACGGGCGCAACCGCGTGATCTGCGAGGCCGATCCGGAATTCGCGATCGAGTCGCACAGCCGGGTGGCCTGACGCCGAAGCAGCGCGCCGAAGAGACGGCCGGCGCTTGACATTCCAACCCGCCGAACGACATCTTCCCCGCCGCCCGACTGCGAGCGTCGAGAGGACTTGTCGTCTTGCCCAATCCCCATGACTTTCACACACCGCAACCATCCTACACCAGGGACGAACTGCTGAGATCGAGCGACGGCGGCTATTTCGGCCCGGGCAACGCGCAATTGCCGGCCCCGCCGATGCTCATGATGGATCGCATCACCGAGATCAGCCTGGACGGCGGCGAGTTCGGCAAGGGCCACATCGTCGGCGAGCTCGATATTGTGCCCGGCCACTGGTTCTTCGATTGCCACTATCGCGGTGACGCGATGATGCCGGGAAGCCTCGGTTTGGATGCGATGTGGCAGATGATCGGCTACTGGCTCGGCTGGTCGGGCTCACCGGGCAAGGGCCGCGCCATCGGCGTCGGCGAGGTCGAGGCTACGGGATTGGTCACACCGGAGACGCGACGCGTGCGCTACGAGGTCGCCATGCGTATGGTCCGGCGCGGCAAGCTGGTGCTCGGAATTGCCGACGGTCGCGTGCTGGCCGACGGCGTCGGTGTCTTCATGGCCAAGGACATGAGGGTCGGCCTGACCAAGGCCGTAGATTGATCCTCAGGTCCCGTAGGGTGGGCAAAGGCGCGCAGCGTCGTGCCCACCATCTCGGCATAACTATCTCGAACGGTGGGCACGCTTCGCTTTGCCCACCCTACGCACCGCCTTCTTGGCCACTTTCTTGGCTGGCTGCTTCTTCGCCACCGCCTTCTTCCCCTTCGGCCGCTTCTTCACCTTGGCGCGCTGGGCGGCGGCGAGCGCTGCCCTCGCCCATTGCGCAAGCTCCTCGGAATCGTCGAACAGGCGCGCCGGCAATTCCCAATAGGAATTCACCAGCACGGTTTTGGCGCGGGTCGAATACTGGAACGGCTTCGAGCCTTCCGCTTCAAAGTCCGGGATGGTGACCTCGTCGGCGCGGAAGAACAGGCCCGCGCGCAAGGCGAGCGCGAAGTTGATGCCGTCGGCGGAGATGCCGTAGCCGGAGAACATTTTTCGGATGGTGACGGGGCCGAAATTGGCGAACAGGTCGATCAGGAATTCGCGGTCCATGGCCAAGCTGTCTCCCCACGGTCGTCCCCGCGAACGCGGGGACCCATAACCACAGGGAGGAGTTTAGCGAAGACTACCAGCCAGGAAAGCTTGGTACTGATACCGAGCGTCATCGCCAGATCACGCGGTATGGGTCCCCGCGTTCGCGGGGACGACAGCGACTTACCCGTCGATCTTCGCGGGCCGCAGCTCGACCGACTCGCCGCAGCCGCAGGCGGAGACCTGGTTGGGGTTGTTGAAGACGAACTGGGCCTGCATCTTGTCGGCCTTGTAGTCCATCTCGGTGCCGAGCAGGAACAGCACGGCCTTGGGATCGACCAGGATCTTGACGCCCTTGTCCTCGACGACCTCGTCGGTCGGGCGGACATCATGGGCGTATTCGACCGTGTAGGACTGGCCGGCACAGCCGCCGTTCTTCACGCCGACGCGCAGGCCCACGATCTCGGAATCGGCGCGGCTCGTCAGCTCGCTGATGCGCTGGGCGGCGGCATCGGTCAGCCGCATCACCTGCGGACGCGGGCGCCGCGGTTTCGGAGTGGATGCTGGTGTTGGGCCGGACGATATCTGTGTCATGTCAGTGATGTGGTCCGTTGCTGAGCGAATTCAATGCCAGAGTTACGCGTCACCACATATTGAGGACGAGACGGGCCTCGTCGCTCATGCGTTCCGGCGTCCATGCCGGCTCCCAGACGACCTTAACGTCGACCACGCCGACGCCGGGGACGCTGGCGACCGCGTTCTCGACCATGGTCGGGAGCTCGCCGGCAGCCGGGCAGTTCGGCGTCGTCAGCGTCATCTGGACGTCAACCGAGCGGTCGTCCTTGATCTCGACCTTGTAGATCAGGCCGAGTTCGTAGATGTCGGCCGGGATCTCCGGATCGAACACGGTCTTGAGGCCCGCGATGATCTCGGTGGTGAGACGCTCGGTCTCCTCAGGCGGCAGCGCCGACTGGGTCTCCATCGGATTGGCTTTGACTTCGGCCGTGTCACTCATGCGAACAAATCCCGCGCCTTCAACAGCGCCTGTGCCAGATGATCGACTTCTTCCCGCGTATTATACATGCCGAACGACGCCCGGCAGGTGGCAGTCACGTTGAACCGCTCTAAAAGCGGCATCACGCAATGGGTGCCGGCGCGCACGGCGATGCCCTGGCGGTCGATCACGGTGGCGACGTCGTGGGCGTGGGCGCCCTTGAGCTCGAAGGAGATCACCGGGCCCTTGCCCCGGGCGGTGCCGATCAGCCGCAGCGAGTTGATCTCGCGCAGCCGGTCCTGGGCATAGGTGGTGAGATCGTGCTCGTGGGCGGCGATGCGCTCCTTGCCAATCGAATTGACGTAGTCGATGGCCGCGCCAAGGCCCACGGCCTCGACGATCGCGGGCGTGCCGGCCTCGAACTTGTGCGGGGGATCGCCATAGGTGACGATGTCGCGCGAGACCTCACGGATCATCTCGCCGCCGCCGTTATAGGGACGCATCGCGACGAGGTGATCGTACTTGGCCCAGAGGATGCCGATGCCGGTCGGCCCGTAGACCTTGTGGCCGGTAAAGACATAGAAATCGCAGCCGAGATCCTGGACGTCGACAGGCAGATGCACTGCACCCTGGCTGCCGTCGACGAGCACGGGAATGCCGCGGGCGTGGGCGATTTTCACGACGTCCTTGATCGGCACAATGGTGCCGAGCGCGTTCGACATCTGCGTGATCGCGACCAGCTTGGTCTTCGACGTCAGCAGCTTCTCGAACTCGTCGATGAGGAAGTTACCCTCGTCGTCGACCGGCGCCCACTTGATCACGGCGCCATGGCGTTCCCTGAGGAAATGCCACGGCACGATGTTGGAGTGGTGCTCCATGATCGAGATGACGATCTCGTCGCCCTCTTTGATGTTCGGTTCGCCCCAGGACGACGCGACGAGGTTGATCGCCTCCGTCGCGTTGCGGGTGAAGATGACCTCTTCGGTCCGCGGCGCGTTGATGAACTGCGCAACCTTGCTGCGACCGCCCTCATAGGCCTCGGTGGCGGCATTGGCGAGGTAATGCAGGCCGCGATGCACGTTGGCGTATTCGGACGTATAGGCCTGCGTCATGCGGTCGAGCACGGCGCTCGGCTTCTGCGCAGAGGCGGCGTTGTCGAGATAGACCAGCGGCTTGCCGTAGACCTGCATGGCGAGCGCCGGAAAATCCTGGCGCACGCGTGCGACGTCGTAGGCACCGTTCTTGACTGCGGGATGCGTGCTCATTGGCGCCGCTCCAGCCAGCGCTCGGCGATACCGATCACGTGCTCGCGCAAACCGTCATCGGCGATCTGCTCGATCGCCTCACCCACGAAAGCCTGGATCAGCAGCGCCTGGGCCTGCTTCTCCGGGAGGCCGCGCGCCTTCAGGTAGAACAGCAGGCTGTCGTCGAGCGCGCCGGCAGTGGCGCCGTGGCCGCAGGAGACGTCATCGGCGAAGATCTCGAGCTCCGGCTTGTTGTCGGCCTCGGCTTCGTCCGAAAGCAGCAGCGCGCGGGTCATCATCTTGCCGTCGGTCTTCTGCGCGTCGGGACGGACGATGATGCGGCCCTGGAACACCGAATGGGCGCGATCGTCGATCACCGCGCGGAAGACCTCGCGGCTGACGCAGTTCGGCACGGCATGATCGACCACCAGCGTGGTGTCGCCGTGCTCGGTCTTCTGGAGCAGGTTCACGCCGTTGACGGAGAGGTCGCTGCCCTCGCCCGCCATCGTGATGAAGCCCTGGAGGCGGCTGACGGCAGCGCCAGTCGTCATGTTGAAGAAATTGAGCTTCGTGTTCGCGCCGACCGTGACGAACTGCGAAGTCACATTCACTGCGTCGGGTGCATCGTCCAACAGGCGGATATGCGCGACGTCGGCATTGTCGCCGACCGAGAGGATGACGGCGTCGTTGACCTGGTAGGCCTTGGCACCGGCCGCAACAAAGCTCTCGATGATGGTGGCGCGAGCGCCGTTCCCGACCGCGATCTGTGAACGGCTGAAAGCCGACGCGGACGAAGCGGTCGCGATGTGGATGATCTGGATCGGCGCGGACAGCTGCGCACCGTCGGCGATCGACAACACGACGCCGTCGGTTGCCAGCGCCGCATTCAGCGCGATCACGGCATCGGTGGCCGCGGTCTTCAGGAGACCTGCGTCCTTCTCCAGCGCTTCCCGCAGCATCTTGAGGCCCGCCTCAGAGGCAAGCGCCTTGACGTCGGAGAGATCGGCCGCGAACACGCCGTCGACCAGCACCAGCTTGCGGGCGCCTTCGATCGCATGCGCCTTGACGGCATCCGCGGCACGCTTCAGCGCGGCCGCATCGGGGCTGGCTGCAAGCGGCAGCACCTCGCCGACCAGTGCACGCAGGTCGGTGTATTTCCATTCCTCGATCCGGCGATGCGGCAGGCCGAGACGCTCATAGGTCTCGAACGCCTCGCGGCGTACCGCGATCACAGAAGGCGAACCCGGCAGGCGGCCTTCGGCGCTGGCGAAGAGATCGCTCACCGCACGGCCGTTTCCGGTCTTTGCCACAGCAACGTTCATCCTAAAATTCCTTACGCGGCATCCTCGAACTGGGCGTAGCCGGACGCTTCCAGCTCCAGCGCCAAGTCCTTGCCGCCGCTCTTCACGACACGGCCCTTCGACATCACGTGCACGACGTCGGGCACGATGTAGTTCAGCAGCCGCTGATAATGGGTGATGACGACCATCGCGCGCTTGGGCGAGCGCAGCGCGTTGACGCCGTCGGCCGCAATGCGCAGCGCGTCGATGTCGAGGCCGGAATCCATCTCGTCGAGGATGCACAGACTCGGCTCGAACAGCGCCATCTGCAGCACCTCGTTGCGCTTCTTCTCACCGCCGGAGAAGCCGACATTGACGCCGCGCTTGAGCATGTCCTGCGGGATGTTCAGCGACTTCGAGACCTCGCGGACCTTCCTCAGGAAGTCCGGGGTCGAATATTCGCTTTCGCCGCGCGCCTTGCGCTGCGCGTTCAGTGCGGTGCGCAGGAAGGTCATGGTGGCGACGCCGGGAATCTCGACCGGATACTGGAACGCCAGGAACACGCCCTTCGCGGCGCGCTCGTTGGGATCCATCTCCAGCAGGTCCTCGCCCTTGAACAGGATCTGGCCGTCGGTAACCTCGTAGCCGGGCTTGCCGGCGATGACGTGGGAGAGCGTCGATTTGCCGGAGCCGTTCGGCCCCATGATCGCGTGAACCTCGCCCTCGTTCACGGTCAGCGTCAGCCCGTGGAGGATCTCACGCTCTTCGACACGAACCTTCAAATCCTTCACTTCAAGCAAAGCCATCTTGGTGTCCAGTCTATTCAAATGATGCATGGAGCGCCGTAGCGCACCGCGAGGGTCGGCGATTAGCCGACCGACCCTTCAAGCGAGATCGAGATCAGCTTCTGCGCTTCCACCGCGAATTCCATCGGCAGCTGCTGAAGCACGTCCTTGACGAAACCGTTGACGACGAGGCCGACGGCTTCTTCCTGGGTGAGGCCGCGCTGGATGCAATAGAACAGCACGTCCTCGGAGATCTTCGAGGTCGTCGCCTCGTGCTCGAACGTCGCCGAGGAGTTTTTGGCCTCGATATACGGCACGGTGTGCGCGCCGCATTTGTCACCGATCAACAGGGAATCGCACGCCGTGAAGTTGCGCGCGCCGGTCGCTTTCCGGTGCGCGGTGACGAGCCCGCGATAGGTGTTCTGCGACTTGCCGGCGGCGATGCCCTTCGAGATGATCCGGCTCGACGTGTTCTTGCCGAGGTGGATCATCTTGGTGCCCGAATCGACCTGCTGGAAACCGTTCGAGATCGCGATCGAGTAGAACTCACCGCTGGAATTGTCGCCACGCAGGATGCAGCTCGGGTACTTCCAGGTGATGGCGGAGCCGGTCTCGACCTGGGTCCAGGAAATCTTGGACCGGTCGCCACGGCAGTCGCCACGCTTGGTGACGAAATTGTAGATGCCGCCCTTGCCTTCCGAATTGCCGGGATACCAGTTCTGCACCGTCGAGTATTTGATCTCGGCATCATCGTGCGCAACGAGCTCGACCACGGCGGCGTGCAGCTGGTTCTCATCGCGCTGCGGCGCGGTGCAGCCTTCGAGATAGCTGACGTAAGAACCCTTGTCGGCGATGATCAGCGTGCGCTCGAACTGGCCGGTGTTGCGCTCGTTGATGCGGAAATAGGTCGACAGCTCCATCGGGCAGCGCACGCCCGGCGGCACGTAGACGAACGAGCCGTCGGAGAACACCGCCGAGTTCAGCGTCGCGTAGAAATTGTCCGAGGTCGGAACCACCGAGCCCAGATATTTCTGCACCAGCTCGGGATGCTCGCGGATCGCCTCCGAGATCGGCATGAAGATCACGCCGGCCTTCTTCAGCTCGGCCTTGAACGTGGTCGCAACCGAGACCGAATCGAAGACCGCGTCGACCGCGATCTTGCGCCGGGCCGGATCTTCCTCGCCGGGCTTCGGCTCGACGCCTTCGAGCATCGCGACTTCCCGCAGGGGAATGCCGAGCTTCTCGTAGGTCTTCAGAATCTCCGGATCGATCTCGTCGAGCGAGGTGACCGTCTTCTTCGGCTTCGGCGCCGCATAGTAATAGAGGTCCTGGAAGTCGATCTTGGGATAGTCGACGCGCGCCCAGGTAGGCTCGGTCATGGTCAGCCAGCGCCGATAGGCCTCGAGCCGCCACTGGAGCATCCAGGCGGGTTCGTTCTTCTTCTCGGAGATGAACTTGACGGTCTCTTCCGACAGTCCCTTGGGGGCCTTGTCGGACTCGATCAGGGTCTCAAACCCATAACGATACTGATCGACGTCGATGCGCTTCACGCGCTCGACCGTCTCTTGCACGGCTGGCATTCTATCCTCCGCTCGCGGTTTCAAGGACCGCGGTGGATCACAAACTTGGACGAGTATTACGATGTTTTTCGGCAGAAAGCACGCGCTTAGAACCGTTCAAGCCGTGTTTCGTCGCTTAGGCTCTAAGTAGGGTATTACCAAGCTTTCGCCAAGCCTCTAACGTCCTGTTGATGTCATCTGGTTCCGTGGACCAGCCCAGACTGAGACGCACCGCTCCCTGGGCAAGGGTGGCATCATACCCCATCGCCGACAGCACGTGAGACGGCTGCACCTTGCCTGATGAACAGGCCGAGCCCGAGGACACAGCCACGCCTTCGAGATCGAAGCCGATCACGGCGGTTTCGGCCTTCAGGCCGGGGGCAGTGAAAAGGGTGGTATTTGGCAACCGCTTGATGTCATCCGCGAAGACCATCGCCCCGGCAATCCCGCGGATACCATTTTCCAAGGAATCTCTGAGGGTTGCCATCCGCTCCGCATCCTCCGGCAGAGCCTGAAGGGCCGCTCTCACCGCCGCCCCGAAGCCGGCGATGCCGGCGACATTCTCGGTTCCCGCGCGCCGGCTCAGCTCCTGCCCGCCGCCCCGCAGCACGGGTTCCAGTCCGGCGATCCCCTCCGCCAGGACCAGCGCGCCGACGCCCTTGGGGCCGCCGATCTTGTGCGCGGAAAAGGTCGCAAGGTCTGCGTCCACAGTCTTGATATCGAACGGGATTTTCCCCAGCGCCTGGATCGCATCGACGTGCAGGAGCCCCCCCGCCTCGTGGACGATACCAGCAGCCTCTGCGATCGGCTGAATTGCGCCGGTCTCGTTGTTCGCAGCCATGATGGAGACCAGCGCCGGTGGGCAGTCACCGAGCAAAGCCTGCAGACGGTCGAGGTCGATCACGCCGGCGCGTGTGACCGGGATCTGGCTGACCTTCTCCGGTGGGAATCGGCCGCCCGACAGCACCGAGGCATGCTCGACGGCCGAGACCAACAGGCGCTCGACGGGGCCGCCGGACGCCCCCCGCAGACCGGGCGACAGCGCCAACGCATTGGCCTCGGTTCCGGCTGAGGTGAAGACGACGTTCCTCGGCAATGCACCGACGGCTGCCGCGAGCGTGGCGCGGGCTTCCTCGACCAGCCGGCGAGCCTCGCGACCCTCGGCATGAACCGAGGACGGATTGCCGATCAGCTCCCAGGCTGCAAGCATCGCGGTCCGCACTTCGGCGCGGAGCGGCGAGGTCGCATTCCAGTCGAGATAGACACGACTCTGCATGAGGTATTATGTTACTCCATGGATCAAGCTGGTGTGCCCGTCCTGGAGCCCGACATGGGCCCCCGTGGAGCGCTTGGCAACTCGATTCCGAATCCCCACCGTTCAATGACGCCGCCATGACGCGCTAACATCTTGAGCCCATTGCGGGATGTTCAAGATGCTTGCTTTTTGACCCTCGCCTCATGTTAGAACGCCCGCGTCAGTTCACCGCGCGCCGCTCGCGCACCATCCGAGGGCGCCGCTCCACTCTTCCATTCGCGGTTTGATCGGCACAGCAGTCGATGAAGTCCGCACAATCGGTTGATTGCTGAAGAGCGTCTTCAAGGGATCAATCAAGAGATCATCATGCCTGAAGTCATTTTCACCGGCCCTGCTGGCCGTCTCGAAGGCCGCTATCACCCGGCCAAGCAGAAGAACGCGCCGATCGCGATGATCCTGCATCCGCATCCGCAGTTTCACGGCACGATGAACCATCAGATCGTGTACCAGTGCTACTACGCCTTCGCGCATCGCGGCTTCTCGGTGCTGCGCTTCAACTTCCGCGGCGTCGGCCGCAGCCAGGGCTCGTTCGACCACGGCACCGGCGAACTGTCGGATGCTGCCGCAGCCCTCGACTGGGCGCAGACCATCAATCCCGAAGCACGCGCATGCTGGGTCGCGGGCTTCTCGTTCGGTGCCTGGATCGGCATGCAGCTGTTGATGCGCCGTCCCGAGGTTGAGGGTTTCATCTCGATCGCGCCGCCCGCCAACCTCTACGACTTCTCGTTCCTGGCGCCCTGCCCCTCGTCGGGGCTGATCGTGCATGGCGAGAAGGATGCGGTGGTGCCGCCCAAGGACGTCAACACGCTGGTCGAGAAGCTGAAGACGCAGAAGGGCATCGTGATCGACCAACAGGTCATCCCCGGCGCCAACCACTTCTTCGACGCCAAGCTCGAGCCGCTGATGGAAACCATCACGGCCTATCTCGACATGCGCCTCGCCAACGTGCGCTAAGGCCTCAAATGGGCTCCTTCGTCGCCTTGCTGCGTGCCGTCAATGTCGGCGGCACCGGCAAGCTGCCGATGAGCGAGCTCAAGGCCATGTGCGAAGAGCTCGGCTTCGCCGCCGTGCGCACCTATATTGCGAGCGGCAACGTCGTCTTCACGAGCCGCAAGTCGGAAGCTGCAATCAAGACCGCCCTCGAAAAGCGCCTGCACGCCTACGCCGGCGCGCCGGTCGGGGTGCTCGTGCGTAGCGCCGCCGAGATGGCGCAAGTCTCGGCCGACAATCCTTTTCCAAAGGCTACGCCCAATCGCACCGTCGCGATCTTCCTCGACAGGGCGCCACCTGAAGACGCGCTTGCCAACATCCGCGGCCGGAACAGCGAAGAGCTCCGCCTCGGCCGCCGCGAGATTTACGTGCACTATGGCGACGGCATGGGGACGTCGAAGCTCGTCATCCCCGCCGCCAAGACCGGCACCGCGCGCAACATGAATACCGTCGCAACGCTCGCGAAGATGGCCGCGGAGATCTAGGCCAGCTTGAGCGCGGCGATCCCCATCAGCACGAGCGCGATGCCGGCAAGCTTCATCGCGCTCAAGGTCTCGCCGAACAGCACGACGCCCAGCAGGAAGGTGCCGGCCGCGCCGATGCCGGTCCACACCGAATAGGCGACGCCGACCTCCAGCACCTGCAAAGCGCGTCCGAGCAGGAAGACGAAGGCGGCGAGCAGCACCAGCGAGGTGATGCTCCAGCCTGCCCGCGTGTAGCCCTCCGCATATTTCATCGAGATCGCCCAACCGACATCGAGCGCACCGGCGATCACCAGCATCAGCCAGGCCATGGATTGCGACATTGGCGTGCGCTCAGGCCGCAAGCTTCAGCAGATGCGCGTCGTGGCGCACCAGGAAGGCACGCAGCAATTGCGGATAATCCGTGCCGACCGCGGTGCGCACGCTCGGGCGTCTCGCAAGCTCGGCGCGCCACGCGCGGACCTTCGGCACTTCGCGGAAGATACCGTGCTCGGTCAGTTCGTCGAACAGGTCGAAATAGCGGAAGATCGGGGCGAAGACCGCATCCACGAGGCTGAACGCATCGCCTGCGAAGTAAGGCCCTGCGCCGAGCGCTGCCTCCACGCGCGCGAATTTCGCCGCAACCGCCTGGCGCTTGCTTTCGAACGTCGCCGGATCGGTCGTGGTCTCCAGACCCCAGAGGTCACCGAGGATCGCCGAGCCGAACTCCATCCAGGCGCGATGCTCGGCGCGCTTCAACGGATCCGCCGGATGCAGTTTGAGGCCTGCCTGCGTCTCCTCGATATATTCGCAGATCACGTTGCTCTCGAACAGCGCGACCTCGCCCTTCTCCGTCGTCACCACCAGGACCGGCACCTTGCCGAGCGGCGAGAGTTTCAGAAACCAGTCGGGCTTGTTGGCGAGATCGATGTCGATCCGCTCGAACGGCACGCCCTTCTCGTTGAGCGCGATCACGGCGCGCTGCACATACGGGCAAAGCTTGTGGCTGATGAGTTTCAGTGAAGCGGTCATGGCAATGATCCCGGCGGTTTGATGCAACTGCATCCAATATAGATGCAATTGCATTCACTCGTCAAGATCGATGCATTTGCATCAACCGTCCTTGGATCTTCCCGGACCTCAGGGCCGCGCCATCACGCCGCCCGTCATCGGCATCGGCACCCCCGTCGTGGCCGGGTAGGACAGCGGCAGGCCCTTGAGGCCGCGGGCGGCCAGGAAGCCGAAGGCCTGCGCCTCGATGGCGTCGGAGGCCCAGCCGAGCGTCTCGGCGGCTTCGACGGTGGCCGAGCCCACCCGCTCCCGCAGCATCCGCAGCATGGTGAGGTTGCGGGCGCCCCCGCCACAAACGATCCAGCTCCGCGGACGGCGCGGCAGGAGCGAGATGATCCGGGCGATCGCCGCCGCGGTGAAGGCGGTCAGGGTCGCGGCGCCATCGGCCGGCGGGACGTCGCCGAGCTTCAGCGCGGCAAAGTCGTTGCGGTCGAGCGATTTCGGCGGCGGAGCTGCGAAGAACGGCAGTTCCAGTCCCCGCGCGATCCAGGCTTCGTCCGCCTTGCCGAGCGCCGCGAACTTTCCTTCCGCATCGAAGGCCTGGTTCATGGTGCGGTACATGAAATCGTCGAGCAGCGCGTTGCCCGGTCCGGTGTCGCAGGCGATCAGCGTGTCGTTGCCGTCGATATAGGTGATGTTGGAGACGCCGCCGATATTGACGACGACGATCGGCCCTTCGCGCTCCAGCGAATGGACGAGCGCCCGGTGGTAGACCGGCACGAACGGCGCGCCCTGCCCGCCGGCCTCGACGTCGGCGGCGCGGAAGTCGTGCATCACGGGGATATGAATCGCCCTGGCCAGCGCCGGCGCATCGCCGATCTGGACCGTCAGCCGCTTCTCGGGGCGATGCAGCACCGTCTGGCCGTGGAAGCCGACGATGTCGATGTCCTCCGGCTTCATCCGGTTCTGGGCGATGAAGGCGGCCACAGCCTCGGCATGGGCCAGCGTCACCGCGCGCTCGGCCTCGGCCAGAACGCCCGGGCGGGCGTCGCGTCGCGGCAGGTGCACGGCCTCGCTCAGCGCCTGGCGCAGCAGATTGCGCTCCGCCGGGCTGTAGGCCCGGTAGCCGGACGGCCCGAACGCCTTCACTTGCTTTCCGTCGGTTTCGATCAGCGCGACGTCCACCCCGTCCAGCGAGGTGCCGCTCATCAAACCGAGTGCCGTCAACATCATGGATCAGCGTCCTCAAGAGACCCCCTCCGGCATGCCGATCTTGTGCCAGAGGGACACATCTTATAATGCCACAGGCAAAGTGGCGGGTGGCAATCAAGTTCCCACGGGAGACCCTTAAATTGCACCCGAAACAGTAAACCAAGAATTGTCAGGCTCGCCGACAGATGACTGCATTTAAATCGGATTTCCTCAACACCCTGCAGGAACGTGGTTTCATCCATCAGTGCTCCGATTTCGAGGGGCTGGACGCGCTTGCCGCCAAGGGCGAAGCGACCACCTATGTCGGCTACGATTGCACCGCCCGCTCGCTGCACATCGGCAACTACCTGACCATGATGATGCTGCACTGGCTCCAGCAGTCCGGCAACAAGCCGATCACGCTGATGGGCGGCGGCACCACCATGGTCGGCGATCCCTCTGGCAAGGACGAGACCCGCGCGATGCGCACGGTCGCCGAGATCGAGGCCAACAAGGAATCGATCCGCGGCGTGTTCGCAAAGGTGCTGCGCTACGGCGACGGCAAGAGCGACGCCATCATGCTCGACAATGCGGAGTGGCTCACAAAACTCAACTGGATCGAGATGCTGCGCGACGTCGGCCGGCATTTCTCGGTCAACCGCATGTTGACCATGGACTCTGTGCGGCTGCGCCTCGAGCGCGAGCAGGAGATGAGCTTCATCGAGTTCAACTACATGGTCTGCCAGGCCTACGACTTCGTCGAGCTCGCCAAGCGCACCGGTTGCAAATTGCAGATGGGCGGCTCGGACCAGTGGGGCAACATCATCATGGGCGTCGATCTCGGCCGCCGCATGGGCACCCACCAGCTGTTCGCGCTGACGACGCCGCTGCTGACCACGGCGTCCGGCGCCAAGATGGGCAAGACCGCGCAAGGCGCGGTGTGGCTGAACGCCGACCAGTTCTCGCCCTATGACTTCTGGCAATACTGGCGCAACACCGAGGACGCCGACGTCGGCAAATTCCTGAAACTGTTCACGACGCTGCCGATGAGCGAGATCAGGAAGCTCGAGGCGCTCGGCGGCTCCGAGATCAACGAGGCCAAGAAGGTGCTTGCGACCGAGGCGACCGCGCTCTTGCACGGCCGCGACGCGGCAAACCAAGCGGCTGAAACCGCGCGCCGCACCTTCGAGGAAGGCGCACTGGCCGAAAGCCTGCCGACGGTGGAAATTCCGCGCGGCGAGCTGGACGCCGGCCTCGGCGTGCTCAACGCCTTCGTCAAGGCAGGCCTGGTTGCCTCCAATGGCGAGGCACGGCGCCAGATCAAGGGCGGCGGCCTGCGCGTCAACGACGAGTCCGTCAGCGACGAGAAGATGGCGCTGTCTGCGGCCAATCTGACACCCGAGGGCGTGATCAAGCTGTCCTTCGGCAAGAAGAAGCACGTCCTGATCCGGCCTGCATAGGCGTATGAGCTTTTGATGCTTGTCAGGGCACGCCGAAGCGCGCTCCCTGACCGGCAATGGATCAAAACACGCCCAGGGAAACTTCGAGGGAACAAGCCGTACGCACGCAGCGAGATGCGGTGCGCACCGCACTCATCGTGCTCGGACTGTGCTTCACGCTCGCCGTCCTCGGCCGCGGCCTCAGCGAGAGCTTCACTGTCTTCCTCAAGCCGATCTCCGAAAACTTTGGCTGGGACCGTGCGCAGGTCGTCTCGATCTACTCACTGACCTGGCTGATCAGCGGGCTGACCGCGCCACTGGTCGGGCGCCTGTTCGACCATTCCGGACCGCGCATCGTCTACGCACTCGGACTTTTCCTGCTCGGCTCGGCCTTCCTGATCGCTGCGCACGCGCAGGCGCTCTGGCAATTTCAGCTCTCGATCGGCCTCTGCGTCGGCATTGGCGTCGCCTTCATCGGCATTGTGCCGAACTCGATCCTGCTCGGCCGCTGGTTTGGGCCACGGCTGCCGACCGCGATGGCGGTGGTCTATTCGGCGATGGGCGGCGGCGTGCTGGCGCTGCTCCCGACCTCGCAGCTTTTGATCGATCATCTCGGCTGGCGTGAAGCCTATCAGGTATACGGCTTCGCCGCGCTCGGTTTGCTCGTGCCGCTGCTGCTTCTGCCCTGGCGCATGTTCGCGCTCGGCTCGCCGCGTGTCAGCAAGAAGACCGATCCTGATTTCATCGACAACGGCTGGACGCTTGCGAGCGCGATGCGCCACCACGCCTTCTGGGCGCTGTTCTCGACCTTCTTCTTCACCGCGGTCGGCATGTATTCGATCGCCGCGCAGATCGTGGCCTATCTCATCGACGCCGGCTTTCCGCCGCTCCAGGCCGCGACCGCCTGGGGTTTTTCGGGCGTGGTGCTGGTGTTCGGCATGCTCGGCGTATCCGCGCTCGACGGGCTGATCGGGCGCCGGCCCTCGGTACTGCTCAGCTACGCGATCTCGATCATCGGCATCGTCCTGCTCTGGCTCTTGCAGTATTATCCGAACATCATCCTGCTCACCGGCTTCGTCGTCTGTTTCGGCAGCATGATGGGCTCGCGCGGCCCGCTGATCACAGCGACCGCCATGAAGATTTTTCGCGGCAAGCGCGTCGGCACGATCTTCGGCACCATCTCGATCGGCAGCGGATTGGGTTCGGCGTTCGGCTCATGGAGCGGCGGCCTCATCCACGACTTCACGCACGGCTACAATCTCCTGCTCGTCTTCGCACTTGCGAGCGTGATCCTCGGAATGATTCCATTTCTGATTGTCCCTGCCTTGCGGGAGTAGGTCTCCCCGACGTAACCTGCACCCCTCCGCGTCACCGGGAAATTACGGGCGACACACGCGGCTCCGCGTGCGAAACAGTCGAGCGCAACCGGAGTTAAGGGACGAACTGCGATATTTTGTCCACATGACAAAAATGTCAGCACGGAATTGACCCCGGGTGGCTTGCGAGGCCGAACTGAATACGGTCCAAGTCGCCCATTGGATGGAGGGCACAAACCAATGAACTTTTCCTATCTCACTCGCTTTGAACCGGTTCTCCTGAGCCTGTTCCGCTTCATCACCGGCCTGCTGCTGTTTCAATTCGGCGTAGCCAAGCTTTTCAAGTTTCCGCCTTTGCCGATGTTCGCGAAAGTCGAACTGATGTCGCTTTACGGCGCGGCCGGGACGCTTGAACTGGTGCTTGGCGCGCTGTTGATCCTCGGCCTGTTCACCCGCCTCGCCGCTTTCATCCTCTCCGGTGAAATGGCCTTCGCCTACTTCATGGGACATATGCTCAAGGGCGAGACGCCGGTGCTCCTGCCGCTGCTCAACAACGGCACGCTTGCCATCCTGTTCTGCTTCGCCTGCCTCTATCTCTCGGCGGCCGGCGGTGGCCCGATCAGCGTCGATGCGGCGCTGGGCAACGAACGCGCCTCAACCGGCGGCGCATTTGCGCGACGCTGACGCGCGCAATTGACGCGCAAGTCATGGATGGCACCGGCAGCTTTGCCGGTGTCATCTACCGCGAGCCCAGCACGTTCCAGATCAGGACGAGGGCCGCGACGAGCAGCGCGGACATGATGAGGCGGTGAACGAATCGGTTCATTGCCGCTCCCGCCAGGCTCGATGACCACCAAAGTCCAGCATCGATCTTTTCCAGCATACGCGCTGACGTGCGCCGACGCATGTCGCTTTGCCTGCACGGTTGCGCATCAGGCTGCGAACGGTCACGCGCGCGGCCGGCGGCCGCATGCCTATGTTCATGATTGGTAAGAACTTCATGCTACCGATGCGAGCAATAACAACCATTTCGTAGAGGCTGCGATGAAGCTGCTGAGCCATCTGAAGATCCGCACCAAGCTTACCAGCATGGTCTGTCTTGCGGCTCTCACAGTCACGGCCATCATCGCGGTATCGGCCTTCCTCAGCAAGAGCCGCATGATGGAGGACCGGGTCCAGCAGATGAAGACCGCGGTCGACATGCTCTACAATCTCGCCCAGTCGGTCCAGGACGACGTCACCGCCGGCAAGCTGACGCAGGCCGAGGCCAAGGCCCAGTTCCACATGCGCGGACGGCGCATGACCTTCAACGGCAACCAGGGCTATCCGGTCGTCTACAACGCCGACACGTCCCTCCTCGTCAACGGCGCCAACCAGCAGCTCGAAGGCAAGATCACCGGCGCGATCGACGCCAACGGCGTCCTGATTGCCGACGCGATCCTCAAGGCCGGCGAACAGAATGGCGGCGGCGTAGCCTCCTATCTTTATCCCCGCCCCGGCCAGACCGAAGCGGTGCGCAAGACCGTGTTCGCGCGCAAGTTCGCTCCCTGGAACGCGACGATCAGCTATGGCCTCTATGTCGACGACATCGACGCCGATGTGCGCGCGCTGACGCTCGAGCTTGCCGCGGTCGGCTTCGGCCTGATGCTGCTGATGGCGACGTTGTCGTGGCTGATCGCCCGCGACGTGCTCGGCGCGCTTGATCGCCAGAAGACCCGCATGCAGGAGATCGCCGACGGTGCCATCGACAAGCCGGTCGAGGAGACCAGCCGCGGTGACGAGATCGGCCGCATGGCCGAAACCCTCGAAGTGCTCAGGCAGACCGCTTTGACGGCGCGCACGCTGGAGTCCGAACAGATCGCCGCCAAGACACGCAGCGAGCAGGAGAAGCGTGACGCGCTGATCGCGCTCGCCGACCGCTTCGATGCCTCGGTCGGCCAGCTCGTCGGCCTGATGGCCTCGGGCTCCGGCGAGCTCGAGACCACCGCCAAGTCGATGTCGTCCACGGCCGAGGGCACCAACCACCGCGCCGCCGTGGTCGGCTCGGCCGCCACCGAAGCCAGCCAGCGCGTCCAGACGGTCGCGGCTGCCGCCGAAGAGCTCTCCTCCTCCATCACCGAGATCAGCCGCCAGGTCGCGCAATCCGCCGAAGTGACCGGCCGCGCCGTGGACAGCGCACGCCGCACCGACACCATCGTCCGTGCCCTCTCTGACGGCGCCCAGCAGATCGAGCACGTCGCCGAGCTGATCTCCAGCATCGCGGCGCAGACCAATCTGCTCGCGCTGAATGCCACCATCGAGGCCGCGCGCGCCGGTGAAGCCGGCCGCGGCTTTGCCGTCGTCGCCTCCGAGGTGAAGTCGCTGGCGAGCCAGACCGCGGAAGCCACCCGCGAGATCGGCGACAAGATTACCCAGATCCAGGGTGCGACCAAGGAGGCGGTGGATGCCATCGGCGGCATCACCGCCACCATCGAGGAAGTCAGCCGGATCGCCACCTCGATCGGCGCGGCCATCGAGGAGCAAGGCGCCGCCACCGCCGAGATCGCCCGCAGCGTCTCGCAGACCGCTGAAGCGACCAAGGAAGTCACCACGAATATCGGCGGTGTCAGCACCGCAGCGAACGAGACCGGCAACGCCGCCGGCATGGTGCTCGCGGCCGCCTCCAACCTCTCCAAGCAGGCCGAGCAGCTCTCAGGCGAAGTCGGGACGTTCCTCGCGGGCGTGCGCGCGGCTTAAGCCGCGCAACGCTACGCTGGTTCTGAACGCGACGAAGCATCGGCGAATCGATGCATCGATCGAACCGACACGCGATCGCACGAACACGATCACGATCCGTTTTTTTGGACACGTCGCCGCAGACCTCGGCGTCTCGTCTGCATATGCGTGTCCACGGCTGCGCGAATTGCGCCACGCCTGAATGCACCATGCGGTGCGTTCAGGAATCATAAGAACTTCCTGATACGGCTGCGCGAGAACAAGCATCTTACAACCGTTCCCGAGGCCGTCATGACGCTGCTCAGTCACCTGAAAATCCGCACCAAGCTTGCCAGCATGGTCTGTCTTGCGGCGCTCACCGTGACCGCCCTCATCGTCGCGTCAGCCTATCTCAGCAAGACCCGCATGCTCGAAGATCGCGGGCGCCAGATGCAGACGGCGGTCGATCTGCTGCACGGCTTCGCGCAATCGCTCCAGGACGACGTCACCGCCGGCAAGATGACGCTCGCCGATGCGCAAGACCAGTTCAAGCTGCGCGGCCGGCGAATGAAGTTCAACGGCGGCCAAGGCTATCCCGTCGTCTATACCGCCGATTCAACAGTGATGATGAATGGCGGCGCGCCTCAGCTCGAGGGCAAGAACAACGGCATCAAGGATGCCAATGGCATCGTGATCGGCGATGCCACGGTGGCCGCAGGCAAGCAGACACCGGAAGGCAGTATCCTGTCCTATCTGTTCCCGCGTCCGGGCGAGACGGTTCCGGTTCGCAAACTGGTGTTCGCCCGCCAGTTCGCCCCCTGGAACGTCGCAATTGCCTACGGTCTCTATGTCGACGACATCGACGCCGACGTGCGCGCGCTGACGCTGGAGCTCGCCGCAATCGGCGTTGGCCTGATGCTGCTGATGGCGACGCTGTCCTGGTTGATCGCCCGCGACGTGCTCGGCGCGCTTGATCGCCAGAAGACCCGCATGCAGGAGATCGCCGACGGTGCCATCGACAAGCCGGTCGAGGAGACCAGCCGCGGTGACGAGATCGGCCGCATGGCCGAAACCCTCGAAGTGCTCAGGCAGACCGCTTTGACGGCGCGCACGCTGGAGTCCGAACAGATCGCCGCCAAGACACGCAGCGAGCAGGAGAAGCGTGACGCGCTGATCGCGCTCGCCGACCGCTTCGATGCCTCGGTCGGCCAGCTCGTCGGCCTGATGGCCTCGGGCTCCGGCGAGCTCGAGACCACCGCCAAGTCGATGTCGTCCACGGCCGAGGGCACCAACCACCGCGCCGCCGTGGTCGGCTCGGCCGCCACCGAAGCCAGCCAGCGCGTCCAGACGGTCGCGGCTGCCGCCGAAGAGCTCTCCTCCTCCATCACCGAGATCAGCCGCCAGGTCGCGCAATCCGCCGAAGTGACCGGCCGCGCCGTGGACAGCGCACGCCGCACCGACACCATCGTCCGTGCCCTCTCTGACGGCGCCCAGCAGATCGAGCACGTCGCCGAGCTGATCTCCAGCATCGCGGCGCAGACCAATCTGCTCGCGCTGAATGCCACCATCGAGGCCGCGCGCGCCGGTGAAGCCGGCCGCGGCTTTGCCGTCGTCGCCTCCGAGGTGAAGTCGCTGGCGAGCCAGACCGCGGAAGCCACCCGCGAGATCGGCGACAAGATTACCCAGATCCAGGGTGCGACCAAGGAGGCGGTGGATGCCATCGGCGGCATCACCGCCACCATCGAGGAAGTCAGCCGGATCGCCACCTCGATCGGCGCGGCCATCGAGGAGCAAGGCGCCGCCACCGCCGAGATCGCCCGCAGCGTCTCGCAGACCGCTGAAGCGACCAAGGAAGTCACCACGAATATCGGCGGTGTCAGCACCGCAGCGAACGAGACCGGCAACGCCGCCGGCATGGTGCTCGCTGCGGCCAGCAATCTCTCCAAGCAGGCCGAGCAGCTCTCAGGCGAAGTCGGCACCTTCCTGGCGGGCGTGCGCGCGGCGTAAGCTTCCCGACGCCAATCCCTCCACATGCGTCATGGCCGGGCTAAACACTTGTCCCGGCCATTCACGTTTTGCCGCGCGGCAGGAAGGACGTGGATACCCAGGCCTTCGCCGCGCCGAAGCGGCTTCGGCCGCGCAGCCGGGACGAGCACCTGCGAATTTTAGTGGGTTATCGCCGCGCGAGGGTGCAGCCGCTCGAGAGCTGGCGCGCCGATCCGGTCGAGCCGTCGTTCGACTGCGACGGGAATTCCTCGAACGGCGTGTTCTGCTTGCCGGTGTTGAATTCGAAGATCTTGCGGAACACACCCGGCACCATGGCCGAAACCGGATTGACGCGCATCACCGGCGCGGCCGGCGTACCGACGACCTCGTAGGTCACGCCGATCAGGCCTTCCTTGTCGCCACCGCCCAGGAACAACCCGAGCACCGGAATCTGTCCGAACATGTTGTTCAAGCCGTACATCGGCACGAAGGTGCCGCTCATGCAGACCTGGTTGCCGGGATAGTCGATCGAGCCCTCGATGGTGGCGCCGATCATCGGGCCCTTGACGACGCCATCGCGGATCGTCAGCGCGCCGTTCTGGCGCGTGAACTCGGCGCGCAGCGCGCTGAAGGAGACGCCGTTCCCGGTGCCGTTGGGCGCGCCGGCGGCAACGCGTTCGAGCTGCGCCTCGCCCTTCACCGTGAAGTCGCGGACGTTGATGAGGCCCTCGCGCGTGGTGTTCGGCTCCGACGTCGGCGGCTCCATCGCCACCACCATCTGGCCGCCGCTCGCCTTGGTGTAGGTGTCGGTGAAGCGCAGCAACGCGCCGGCATCGTTGGTCTGGAGGTAGATCACCTCGCGATTGCCCTGGGCGCGGCCGCCGCGCAAATCGGCTGCCACCGGCGTGTCGCGGCCGATCTTGCCGTTCAGCGTGAAGGCTTTGACGGTGCCGTTGCGCCGCGACATCTTGCCGTCGACGCTGCGCATCGCCTCGCCGTTGAAGCCCGCGACGGCACCGAGCTTCACGTCGATGTCGAAATCGACGTTCTTCATCTTGTTCTTGGCGTCGTCCTTGGAATTGCCCGAGATCGCCGACTTCAGGAAACCGCGGCCGTCGAACACATCCCCGCGCATCGTGCCCCGCACCACCCCGTCCTGGCCACGCTCCACCTTCAACGAGGCCTTGTCGCCGTCGGACGGGGCGTAGGTCGGGAAGTTCGCGTTCATGAGGTCGCCGTTCGGATCGACTTCAAGCGAGCCCTTGATCGAGGCGCCGCCGCCTTCGACGACGATGTCCTCCAGGCGCGTTGATTGCGCCGTCGGCACCACCTTGAAGCTGGCCTTGGCCGATTTGCCCGGCAGCTTGACCCAGCCGGGCAGGATATTGTCGAGCTTGACCGAGGTCAGGTCCGCCTCGACACCGAGCTTCGTTGTCTGGTCGGGACCTCCGGCGATCTTGCCCGACAGCTTGATCGGCAGCGATCCGCTCACGGCAGGGCTGAGGTCGAATCCGAGACGCGCGCGGCTCGCATCGTCGAGCGTGGCCTGCAATTTGACGTCAGCGTCGCCCTCGGTCGGCTTGCGGTAGTCCAGCGAAGCCGTCTGCCCGTTGATCTTGACGTCGCCCTTGACCTGATAGCCCTGGTTGTTGGCTGATATCTTGAGGTTGTTGGCCTCCAGCTTCTGATTCATCACCAGCTTGTCGGCGGCAAAGCCGCTGAGGTCGGCGCTGACGGCGTAGCTGGTGTCGCCCTTGGTCAGCGCGCCCTTGACCGGCAAGCCGAGCTGGATGTTCGCCGAGAACGTTCCCTTGCTGGTGTTGGGATCGACGAACGTCGCCGACAGATCGCTGAGCCGATCATTGGAAAGGATTTCGGCGGCTGCCGCCACGGGGCCGTCGGCGCGGAACCTGGTCCGCGATGGCGACGGCTTGGGCGCCATATCCGGCACCTCGAAGACGAAGTCGGAGATCGTGACCTTGCGGCCCGCCGGCGTATCGGCAATGCCCTGCCCGATATTCACGGTCGCGGTGCGCCCGGTCACACGCGCCTTCAAATCGGCATCGTGCACCACCGGCATGCCATCCACGGGGCGGACCGCGACGCCACTCGCGACGATGTTGACCGACAGGCCATCGTCGGGAATGGGCGGGCCCTTGCGCGGGAGGTTCTTCGTCGGCGAATTGACGCCGATCTCGATGCGCTGGAGCGTGCCGCGCTCGATCCGCTCGATCACCCATTCGCGCAACTCGGGAACGACGAGCGTCGGCCACATCCGCTTGAGCGCGGAGGCCGACATCGGCGTTCCCGCAAAGCCCAGCGTCAACCGCGGCTCGCCCGAATAGTCGATGGCACCGGTGCCGGCGACGCCGATCTCGCCATTGCTGATATCGGCTTGCGTCAGCAGCATGCGCTTGTGGTCGGTATCGAAGCGGAAGCCGATCGCGATGCGGTTGAAGACCAGCGGGGGCTCGTTGTCGATGCCGCCCAGCAGGATCGAGCCGCCGCTGAAGCCAAGCTGCCAGTCGTTGATGGTGCCGTTGGGCGGCTCGAGATGGGCCAGAAGCGTCAGGCGGTTCGCGCCCGAGAGAATCTTGAACGGAGCGACCAATACCCGCCGGTTCGAATCCCACTCGACGTTGATCTCGGCCGAGTCGATCGCCATCGGATAATCTGGCGTGTCGGTGTCGATGATATTGCCCGCGCCGACCGCGATCTTGCCGCGGAAGAAGGTCGGCACGCCGTCGCGGCCGAGCTCGCCCTTGAGCTCGCCGGTCAGCGGCAGGTCGGCGGTGTAGGTGAAGTCCTTCACCCGGAGCGCCAGCAGGATGTTGGCGGTGGAAAGCTTATCGGCGCGGATGTCGACCGAACGCACACCATTCTCGGCAGGGCCGATCGTGGCGCGCAGCGACCACGGGCGCGCGCCCTCCTCGCCTAGGCTGAGCGCGACGCCGCCATGGCTCGGCCGGCGCAGGCTGAGCGTGATGTTCTCAAAGCTCCATTTGCTGCCGCGCTGCTGATCGTCGACGATCAGATTGCCGTTCTTCAGACCGATCTCGTTGAGGTTCTGGCCGTCGAGGCCGGTCATACTCAGACTGTCGAGCCAGTCGAGGCCCTGAAGAATGCCGCTCGGGGCAGCGGCCTGGGGAGCGGCCTGCGATGCGTCCGGGCTTGCAGGTCCGGTGGCGAATGGCGGCGGCGGGACACCGTTGCGCGGGAATGTCGGCGGCAGGCCCGCTTCCTTCTTGGATGCGACGCCGGTTGCCAGCGGCTTGGCGGTGTCGCCGGCGGACACGGTGACGGTGCCGTCGGGCGCGATGCGGATCGCGAGCTCCGCGTCCACGAGATTGAGGCTCTCGGCGCGCAGGTGCCCCATCAGGAGACCTGCCCCCGACAGCTTCACCTCGGCCTTCGGCGCGGTGGCGACGATGGCGTGGTCGTGGTCGCGGACGACGATGTCGCGGATGCGCACGGCGATGCGGATCCGCCCGGCCCGCTCGATCTGGGTGCCGCCGACCTCCACAGTGTTGCCGTGGCCGATATTGTCCTCGATGGCAGCAGCGAGCCAGGGTGTCGCGATATCGAGATTGATGGGACCTGCACCAAGCCGCCACCACAGCGCGCCGAAACAGCCGATGAAAATGACGGCAAGGGCTCCGACCACGATGGCCAGCCGCTTCAGCCAGCGATCAGCCGCCAGCCAGCGGCGCATTGACGCAAACCCGTCACCGAAACGATGGAAGCCTGAATTGGAACGCGACAACAGCCGGCGCGCCCGATAGCCCGCCGCTGCTTCCTGATCCGGATCCCAGTCGGCGTCGTCCCATTCCTGCGGCTGCTGTTGACCGCCGCGCCGATCGAAATCCCGATTGTAATCCTGGGGCGACGTATTCCTTGCCATTGCCTCTCGATACAGGCGCCCATCGTAGGATTGAGCACCGCCGGGACCGCAGCCGTCCGCGGGAAGCGAAGCTCCCCGCGCCGGCATTGCCGCCATACCTCGAATGTTCCTGCTGTTCGTCATTTCGCCCCGGGCGCGCGTTCAACGAGCAGTGGGGTGGTGCGTGGAATTCCTTGTAACCATACCCCGGCGTCGCCAGACTTGCCCAGACGAGGGCGATTCCGGCACACCGGACGAGAGCTGCAATACCGCTTTGGTTGACCCGCCGAAAGCGACGAAAGGAAGGCGTATGTCCAAGAAATCCCGAAAGAAATCGTCCAAAACGCCCTCCGGCATCGCAACGGCTAAAAAGAAGACCCCGACCAAGCGGGCAACGACTCAAACAAAGTCCGCAAAAACACAGCGGACGCAGGCGAGCAAATCAACCAGGACCGTAGCAAAAGCAGGATCACATAAGGCCGCATCGAAACAGTTAAATTCCTCCAAATCGGCCTCCGCGCCCGCGAAGGCGAAGCCGGCCCTGACCGAAGGCCAGAAGGCGCCCGCCTTCCGGCTGCCCCGCGACGGCGGCGATGTGGTCTCGCTCGCCGACTATGCCGGTCGGAAGCTCGTCCTGTTCTTCTACCCCCGCGCCGACACGCCCGGCTGCACCCGGGAGGCGATCGATTTCACGCGGCTGGCGGACGCTTTCAGCGCTGCCGGCACGGCCCTGCTCGGCATCTCCGCCGATCCGTTAAGGGCCCAGGAGAAGTTCCGCGACAAGCACAGCCTCGGCATGCCCCTCATCTCGGATGAGAAACACGAGATGCTGGAGGCGTACGGCGCGTGGGGCGAAAAATCCATGTATGGCAAGAGCTTCCTCGGAGTTCTTCGCACCACGATACTGCTTGGTGCCGACAGCAAGGTAGCCAGGGTCTGGCGCAATGTCCGCGTCGACGGCCACGCCGACGAGGTGCTGGAAGCGGCAAGAGGCCTTTAACCAATCCGTTAAATTCGAGCGGTTCCGTTTCCGGAAAATTAACCATGACCGGCCCAGATTGCTGCGGCAATTAGGCCGTACGGACTCATCCGACCGGCGCGGGAGTGCCGATGTCGAAAAGTTCTGCCCAATATTCGCAGTACCCCCAACATCACGCGCACGACCACGGACGGCCCCTCCATCGCCGTCCTGCCGCCGCCGTGGCTGCAGCCGCGATCCCCCTTCCCTCGACCGACGACGCCTACACCATCGTGCACCACGGCAAGCAGGTCCGCCTCGGACCGGTGGTGTTCTGGATCGTGGTCGGCACCGTCGTGCTGCTCGGACTCTGGTCGGCCGCGACCGCGACCTATTTCGCCTTCCGCGACGACGTCCTGACCCGGCTGATCGCACGTCAGGCCGAGATGCAGTACGCCTACGAGGATCGCATCGCCGAGCTCCGTGCCAAGGTCGACCGCACCACCAGCCGGCAGCTGCTCGACCAGGAACAGTTCGACCAGAAGCTCGACCAGATCATGAAGCGCCAGACGGCGCTGGAGTCCCGCGCCACGGCGCTCGGGGCCATGCCCGACGTGACCGGATCAATCCCCCGCACGGCCCCGCAGCGCGGTGATTCGAGCCAGGGCGCGACGCAGGGCACGCCGAAGCCGTCGCCGATCAGCGACACCGTGATCTTCGTGGCACCGCCCGATCGCGAAGCGCGGCTTGAGTCGCGTGCGCCGACCGTCGCGGCACCGCCGACCAGCCAATTCGCCAAGAACCAGGGTTTCGACAACGTCCTGGTCCGGCTCACGACCTCGCTTGACCAGGTCGAGCGTCGCCAGATGGCGACGCTCAGCGCCGTCGAGGAAGGCATGGATTCACGCATGCGCCGGATGCGCGGCGTCGTCAGCGACCTCGGCCTCAATCTCGCCAGCCTCGAAGCCGCCGTGCCGCGCTCCGCGATGGGCGGTCCTTTCGTGCCCGTCAAGCTGACGGCCAATGCCGGGCCGTTCGAGAAGCAGCTCAACCGCATCAATGTCACCCGCGCCGAGATGGATCGGCTCAATCGCACGCTGGCGCTGGTGCCCTACCGCAAGCCCGTCATCGGCGAGGTCGAATTCACCTCCGGTTTCGGCGTGCGCAGCGATCCCTTCCTCGGCCGGCCCGCGATGCATACCGGGCTCGACTTCCGCGCCGCGACCGGCGATCCCGCCCGCGTCACCGCCAACGGCAAGGTGGTCTCGGCCGGCTGGTCCGGTGGTTACGGCCGCATGGTCGAAGTCGATCACGGCAACGGGCTGTCGACCCGCTACGGCCATCTCTCCGAGATCAACGTGAAGGTCGGCGAGATCGTGAAGCTCGGCCAGGTCATCGGCCTCGTCGGCTCGACCGGCCGTTCCACCGGCCCGCATCTGCATTACGAAACCCGCATCGACGGCGAAGCGGTCGATCCGCAGAAGTTCTTGCGCGCCGGCGTGCGGCTCAGCGCGGGCTAACAAGCCCACGCCACGCGCTTCCAGCGTGGCCGCGTCCTACCGCCGGCCGCCGCCCATCCCGCCTCCGGGACCTCCGAAGCCGCCACCGCCCATTCCACCGCCGGGTCCCATGGGCCCACCGCCGGGCGAACCAAATCCGCCGGGGCCTGACGGGCCGCTCGGGCCCGCCGGTGCGGAGCCGGGATTCGCACTTGGGCCAGGTCCTGCGCCAGATCCCGGGGCAGGTCCACCACCTGGCGCGCCGGGCTGGCCACCGCTCGGGGTGGTGGCGCTGCGGTTCGGATGCAGGATCGAGCCGCCGGGCGACCGATTGGGATTGCCGCCACCGGATGGAGGGGCTCCAGGCCCCTGACCGATGGCCTGAGCCGACTCCACCTGGAAGCCGCGCGAGCGATCGAACACGCCGTTGACCACCATGCGGGCCTCGCCGGCGGCCGGGCCGAAGCGCGAACCGTCACGAGCCACGAAGCCTGAGCCGAGCTGGAGGTTCGATCCCACACGCTGCACATAGGCCTCGATCGAGAGGCGGCTTGCGCCGACGAGATCCGAGAAGTCGTCGATGCGCGTGCGCGCGGCCTGCATCGTGCCCTGGCTCGAACGGCCCTCGATCTGGGCGCGCTGGCCAACCAGCAGCGGATCGACCCCGCTCAGCCTCAGCCCGCCAATATGCAAGCCGTCAGGCCCGCGCTCGACGAGACCGGTGACACGCTCGGTCGCCTCGCGCCGCGGCTCGATCAAGCTTGCGACGATCACGCCGTCGGTCCGGCGCAGGCCGTAGACGGCCACCTGCGTGCCGGCACGAAGCTTGCTCTCCTTCTCGCTTGTGACGATCTTCTGGCCGAGCACCGTCAGCTCGTTGCCCCTCACGGTTTCGATCGGACCTGCGACCTCGCTCGCGATCGTGATGTTGCGCGTCACGAGCGTGCCGTCGGCCTGACGGGTCGCGACCACGCGCGCAAGCTGGCCGATGCGTAGAGCCTTGGGGCTCGCGGCCTCGCCGTCGATCCGGACCGGCACGTCGCTCGCATAAGTGACCCGCTCGCCGTTGACGTAGATGCTGCCAAACCGCTGGATCACGCCGACGATGCCGGTGCCGCCGATGCCGTGGTCGTCACCGCGCCTGATTCCGGTGCCGCCGATGCCCTGATCGGTGCCGCGCTTAACCTGCGCGTGGGCCATCGCCGTACCGGCGAGCCAAAATCCTGTCAGCAGCAGACGGCGGGAGATCAGCGGCGGCCGGCTCATGAAGAACCACCCTCCTTGCCGCTTTCCTTGCCGCTGTCCTTGCCGCCTTCCTTGGCCTCTGCCTCGCCATCTGCATCTTCGCTGTAGATGTAGATGCCGAAATTCCAGCGGGCGTCGCCGCCCTTGTCCTTGCCGAGCGCGCGGTTGGCCTCGCGGTTAGCGGTCTTCAGCGCGTCCATCGCGAGCTCGCGCGAGCGTGCCTCGAGGCGCCGCGCCAGCTTGGGCGAAATGTTGTTGTAGTGCACCGCGCGTTCGAGGAAGCGCGGCGCCGCGCCTGAGACGTTCTGCGCGGCGGCCGCGATATGGTCGTGCAGATTGCGGCCGAGATAGTGCCACTTGCTGTCGTCCTCGCCGCTCGGGACGAAGGCCGCCTCGACCAGCTCGATCTCGTCGGAATCGTTGATGGTGACGAGCTTGCGGTCGACCCATTCGTCGAGCACCGCGCGCGGCCGCACGTCCTTGGTCACCGAGGCGACCAGCTGCTCGAACGACGGCGCATCGCCCTCGGCCGTGCGCGGCAACGCCAGCGGCTCGCCCTTCGCATCGGTGAATTCGGGCGCAGCAAGCCAGCGCGCAATCACAGCGCTCGTCAGCGACACCGCGGCCGGCGCCTCGTGCACCGGCGCGCCGGCACCGCGCAGCCGCGCCACCTCCTTGCGATGGATTCCGGTGAGCAGGCTGACACGGCTGTCGGTCTGCTCCTTCCCCTCCAGCGCAAAATCGTGCTCGGCGACGTTGACGAACAGCTCGCGGAGCAATTGCGCCAATGCAGGAAAGGTCATGCCGCTGCGAATGCAGAGCCGCACGAGCGGGCGCAGCAGCCGCGCCAGCGGCGCGTGCAGCTTCGCGGCAGTCGGCTGCGGAGCCGCTGCTTTGGACCCGGACTTGGCATTCATGTCTGAATTGTACCCGCGCCCCACGTGGGACACAATCCCACTTATTTCTCCCTTCCGATTGACGTGGTAAATTTTCCCACGTAAATGAGACGCCACTGAGGGCGCGACGTAAAGGGACTCACACCCATGGCTGACCGTTTGGTCCGCAATTCCAACTCACTGCGTGCTGTGCCGGCTCCTGACTGGGGGCGCGGCGCAATCGAGCCGATGCTGCCGGCGCTGTTGCGCGGCGTGATCTTCATCTCGGTGCTGGCCGCACCGTTCGTCGCGGCCCTTCTCGCAGGCTGACACCATCATGCATCACACCAGCGAAACTCAGCGCCGCCCGTCGGTGCTGCACATCTTCAAGATCTATTATCCCGATCTGTTCGGCGGCACGCTGACGGTGATCCGCGACATCTGCGCCAGCCTGAAGGACAGCTTCGCCTCCGCCGTGCTGGTCTGCTCGCAATCGGCCGAGCGGCGCGAGATCGTCGTCAATGACGTGCCGGTCGAGCGCGTTCGCTCCTTCGGCAATGTCCTGTCGCTTCCCACCGCTCCCACCTATCCCTGGCGGCTCTGGCGCAAGATTGCCGAGCACGATTTGCTCGCGCTCCATGCCCCCTTCCCGCTCGCCGACCTCGTTTTCGCCTTCGGCTTCGGCGCCAATCGCCCGCTGGTGGTGCACTGGCATGCCGACATCGTCACCCATGCCGGCCTTCGCTGGTTCATCGAACCGTTGATGCGGCGGACACTGCGCCGGGCGAAAGCGATCATCGTCTCGGACCACGCGCTGATCGAGAACACGCCGTTGCTGCGGGAATTCGTCGACAAATGCCACGTCGTGCCGTTCGGCATCGACACCTCGGGTTACGACTGGCCGAAGATCGAGCCTCACCACGTGAACGATCGCGGCCGGCTCGTGCTCGCCTGCGGCCGGCTCGTGCCCTACAAGGGCTTTGACGTCCTGATCCGCGCCGCCGTCAACCGCAAGTTCGAGGTCTGGATCATCGGCGAAGGCACCGAGCGTCCGCGGCTCGAGCAGCTGATCCGCGAGCTCGGCCTCGGTGACCGCGTCCGCCTGCTCGGTTCGGTGAACGACAGCGAGCGCATCAAGCTGATGTGCCTGTCCGACGTCTTCGTCATGCCGTCGGTGACCAATGCCGAGACCTTTGGCCTGGTCCAGCTCGAGGCCATGGCCGCCGGCCGCCCTGTTGTGAACACGGCGCTCGACACCGCGGTGCCGCGCGTCGCCCGCCATGGCATGGAGGCGATCACGGTGCCGCCTGGCGATGCCGAAAAGCTCGGCGATGCCATCGACACGCTGATCAGCGATCCCGAGCGCCGCCGCCGCATGGGACTGTCAGCCCGGACGCGCGCCCTCACCCGCTATTCCGCCCCAGCCTTCAGGGAAGGCATGCAGGCCGTCTACCGCGACGCCGTCACCGCGTCGTGCAGGGAACCCGCAACCGCCGCCGAGCTGCCGCAGGCGACCGGCTGGCTGGACACCGTCCGGATTGCGGCGGCACTGGCCTGGTCGGACATGCGCCACCGCTACGTGCGTTCGCTGCTCGGCCCGTTCTGGATGTCGCTTCAGATGGCGATCATGGTCGCCGTATTGGGCTCGGTGATCGGCCAGATGTCGAGCGCCGACATGCTGGCGCGCCTGCCGATGCTGGCGCTGTCGATGACGGCCTGGACCTTCCTCAACAGCGTCGTGCTCGATGCGACCACGGCGCTTCAGAATTCCGCGAGCCTGATCCGCGACCGGGCGCTGCCGCCGGTGATCTTCCTGCTGCAATGCACCTTCCGCCAGGCGCTGTTCGCGCTGCATAACGCCTGCGTGCCGCTGGTGCTGTGGCTGATCCTCTCGCCCCACGACCTCTCTCACGCGCTGGCGGCGCTGCCCGGCCTCCTGCTGTTCATAGCCTGTACCTTCGCCCTGAGCCTCGTCCTCGGCGCGACGGCAACGCGCTATCGCGACCTCAAGCCGATCATCGAATCCACGCTGATGCTCGCCTTCCTCGCCTCGCCCGTGATCTGGTCGGCCGAGATGATCAATCACCGCTCGACGGTGATGCGGCTCAATCCGCTGACGCATCTGTTCGCGGTATGGCGCGAGCCACTTGCAGGCGGCCATATCGATCCCGCCAGCATCGTCTACGTCCTCATCACGCTGGCGCTGCTGATCTTTGCGAGCGTGCTGACGCTGGTCCACCTGCGCAAAGCCGCATTCTGGATTTGACGCATGGTCTCGATCAGCCTGCACGATGTCTGTCTCGACTATCCGCTCTACGGCGCCTACGACTTCTCGCTGAAGCGGCGGCTGCTCGGCCACCTCATCCGCGAACCGGGCAAGATGCGGATCATCCGCGCCGTCGACAACGTCTCGATCGAGGCCGAAGCCGGCGCCCGTATCGGGCTTGCCGGGCCCAACGGCTCCGGCAAGTCGACGCTGCTGCGCCTGATCGCCGGTGTCTATCCGCCGAGCAGTGGCCGCGTCACGGTCCGGGGCAACGTCGTGCCCCTGCTCGGCCTGAACGCCGGGGTCAATCTGGACTTCGTGGCGGAGGACAACATCGCGCTGCTGCTGCGGATCAGCGGTCGCAAGCCCACACGCAGCGTGATCGACGAGATATGGGCCTTCACCGAGCTCGAAGCGCGCATGCAGCGCCTGCCCCTGCGGATGTTCTCCTCGGGCATGCTGATGCGGGTGTTGTTCGCGACCGCCACCGCTTTCCCGGCCGACATCCTGCTGCTCGACGAATGGCTCAGCGTCGTCGACGAGCATTTTGCCGAGAAGGCCGAGAGACGGCTGCAAAACCTGGTCTCGCAGGCGGCGATCGTGATCATCGCCTCGCACGACCTGCCGCTGCTGCGCCGCACCTGCTCCAGCATCATCAACCTCGATCACGGCCGCATCGCCTCGACCATCGCGGTCGAGCCGCCCGTCACGCACACCTTTGAGCTCCGAGAGAAACGCGCATGAAACAGAACATCCTGGTCGTGTCCGAGTCGCTCGGACAACCCAATCACAAGCGCGGCATCTTCCACTTCACCCGGGAATTGGTACGGTCGCTCGCGTCGGAAGGCCACGAACTCACGTTGCTGGTGGAAACCTCAAAGCGTTACCGCAAGCTATGTCGGCGCGAGCGACGCACGAAGCTGTTTCCGGCGCAGTCACGCAACATCGAGCTGCTCGCTCTTTATCGCTTCCTCGACGAGGTCAACGTGAGCGGGCCGGTGATGCTCAGCGGCGCGCGTCGCAGGTTCGACTGGTTCCGCCACAAGGCCACCATGCTGCTGTCGCGGGACAATATCCTCTGCCTCCTGCGCGCGATCGGCCTGCTTGGCCTGCACGCCCGGCTGATCGAGAACCGGACCGCCGCGCTCGAATACATTCCGCCGGATATGCGCCATCTCGAACTGTTCAGCGAATTCCAGCTCGAGCCCGGATTCTTCAACTATCAGGACTCCTCGGCCTTCTTCCTGCTGCCGCCGCCGCGGATCGACGCGCGTGACTATGATCTCATCGTCGTGGACACCCCGACGCGGGTCGCGATCAGGCGCAAGCCGAACGCCAAGGTGATCTGCGTCGTCCACGATTTGCTGCCGCTCACCGACCTCAAGCTCAGCGACATCGCCACGCGGCAGTTCCTGGCGCGGATCGGCACCAGCCTGCGCCAGGCTGACGAGCTCGCCTTCGTTTCAAACTATAGCATGATGCGGTTCAGGGAACTGTTGCCGCAATTTGCGCACCTGCCGGCGCGGGTCGTGTATCCCCGCACCCGGTTCGACGCCCCGGATGTCCTCCACCTCCCAGCCCTGTCGGGGCGTCCGGGGCGGCCGAACTTCGTCATCATCGTGTCGAACGAGCCGCGCAAGAACGTCGCCACCGTCATTCGTGCCTTCCGCAACGTCCCTCAGGCCGATCTCGTGGTGATCGGTCATGCGGGCCAGATCAGCCGGATGCGCAACCTGCCGCCAAATGTCCGCTTCGCCGGCTATGTCGACGAGCATGAAAAGGCCGCCATGATCGCGGAGGCGCACGGGCTGATCATGCCGAGCCTGGCCGAAGGCTTCGGCATACCGATCATCGAGGCGCTGGCCGCGAACACACCGGTGCTATGCTCCGATATCGCGGTGTTCCGTGAGGTCGCAGGCGAGCTCGCCGACTATTTCGATCCGTTCTCGACCGATGCGATCGCAGCTTCAATCACCCGCGTGCTGACGCGGCAGGAGGAATGCCGCGGCCGCATCCGCGCGCGGCGACACGAGCTCGCCGAGCGCTTCGGCTACGAGACCCAGGCGCGCGACTTCCTCGGGCATGAGATGCCCCGGGAAAGCCTGGCCGCCGCGCAATAAGCGTCGTTGCACATGACTGCTGAAACCGCGGAATGGTCCGGCCCGGCCGGTCGACAAGCCTTGCGCGCCCGATGGCAGGCCATGGGCAAATCGCGCGCTCTGATCGGGGCCGCCGATGTGCTCGCTGTGTTGATCGCGGCGTCCCTGCCCTGGTCGACCACAGCGGCTTCGATCTTCGTCGGGCTCTGGCTGCTGGTGGTGACACCGACCATCGACTGGCGCGACTATGGACGCCAGCTCGCACGGCCTGCGTTCGCCCTGCCCTTTGTCTTGCTGCTGCTCGCGCTTCTCGGCACGCTCTGGTCGGACGGCGCGTGGGCCGACCGGGTGCATGCGATCAAGCCGGTCGCAAAGCTCGTGCTCATTCCAGCACTGCTCTATCACTTCAGCCGATCCGAACGCGGTTTCTGGGTTTTCCTTGGCTTTCTCGTATCCTGCGCGCTGCTTGCAGTCTACTCCTGGATCGTGCTGCACGATCCCGCCTGGAAGCTCACCGCGACCGCGTCGGCGGGCGTTCCCGTCAAGAACTACATCGACCAGAGCCAGGAATTCACGCTGTGCGCCTTTGCGCTCGCGCTGCCGGCGTTGACTTTTTGGCGCGGCGGAAACGTGGTCGCGACAGCCGTCTGTCTGGCATTGATCCTGCTGTTCGCCACCAACATGGCGTTCGTCGCCTTCGCGCGCACGGCGCTGCTGTGCATCGCGGTGCTGCTTGGACTGCTCGCCTGGAGGCATTTGAGCCGACGCGCGGCGCTGGTCCTGCTCGCAGGCACGATAGCCGCGAGCGCGCTGGCCTGGACGACATCGCCCTATCTGCGCCACCGCATTGCGGACATCGCCGTGGAATACCGCCACGGCCACGAGGACATCAGCCGAGCCTCGACCGCCCAACGCCTGACCTATTGGCGCAAGGCGCTTCACGCCATTGCCGAGGCGCCCCTGACCGGTCACGGCACCGGGTCGATCAAGCGCCAGTTCGAGCGCGCCGCCACCGGTGGAAGCCGCCTCGATGCGGAGATCGTCAGCAATCCCCACAACCAGACCCTCAATGTCGCAATGCAATGGGGCGTACTCGGCGTCGCTCTGCTCTACGCCATGTGGATCGCCCACCTTCGCCTGTTCCTTGACGAAGGCCTTGCGGCCTGGATCGGGCTCGTGGCCGTCGTACAGAACATCGCGAGCTCGCTTCTGAACTCGCATTTGTTCGATTTCCACGAAGGCTGGATGTATGTGCTGGGCGTTGGCGTCGCCGGCGGTATGGCGCTGAAGGCAAGAGCCGGACCGCATCTGCATTATGAGACCGGCATCGGGGGTGAAGCGGTCGATCCGCAGAGATTTCTGCGCGCCCGCGTGCGGCTCAGCGCCGACTAGGCCTTTTACTCCGCCGCCACGCAAGCCACCTGGGGGGGAGCCAACGCAAAGACGCCGAAATCGGGCACGACCATTTCGAGTTCGCGGCGATAGCTTTCGTAGCTGAGCGCTCCCGGCCGAATGAAGCCGAGTTGAAGCGTGTGATCGACCACACGCCTGAGAACGATCGGAGCGCTCGCCGGTGTAAACTGGGCGCCACCGGGATTGGACAGCGTCGTGATCAGACCGCGTGCGGGCTCGTTTCTCTTATCGGGACGTGACACCATGATCAGACGTATCGCTCCCTTTTCGAGGGTGACGAAGTTCAGGAACGGGCGTCCATCCGGGATGTAGACACGGCCCCTCTGCGTGTGCCCGGCATCAACACGCTCGCGTTCCTCGAACATGAGACAGGACTCGGTTTCGTCCCAATGAATGCCGATGATGTAGGCACTGATGATCTCGGGGTTGGAGAACGCGGGCCTGAAGCAGACGTAGTCCCCCTCGAAGGCCTCCACTCCCGCGCGATCGCGGTAACCAAGATCATCGGCGACGTCGAACCTAGACGTCGCTGGCGGAGGTTCGAGTCCGCCGGCAATCGACGGCGCATCATGCAATGGAAACTCCTTGTGCGGACTGGTGGCTATCCGCTCAGCAGTGACGTTGCGTATGCGCTCGGACTCATTGAAGACCGCGAGGACCATGCCGCCGACGATGAAGCCGGTTAAGCCAGTGCTTAACGCCACCAGTTGGATCGCATCCTGCGGATGTACATAGAACAGAGCCAGTACTTGCTGGCCGATCATATGCGCGACCAGCCACCCCGCACAGGTCAGCGCGGCGCCGTTCGCGAGAGCCCCGAGGGCCGCCACGCGGTACCAGCTCATCCGCGAACATCCCATGTAGGAACAAATGAGCCCGAGGGAAATCGTACAGATGAAAGGCGTGATGACGCCGTATAGCCGCTCGATGAACTGCCTAAGAACGTCCTGATATCCTCCTCCCTGCATCAGGGCGGACACTAGTGGAATGCCGATCCGGAGCCCAATCGACAGCCCCACGACGACGAGACCGGCGACAACCAACTCGGCGATAGGCGGATATCCGGGTGTGTTGCCTTCCTTGCGTCCGATGAAGCGTTGCGCCACGACGATCGCGCCCAGGACTGCGAAGCCGATCGAAGCGCCGAACGTGACCGCAATCGTCAGCACCTTGCCGACGTCGATCGGAAGTGTTCCCGGCATGAACACCATCATGCCAATGCTCCAGGCCGTCACGAGGAAGATCGTCGTCGCCCATTGATCCAGCCCAAAGGTCGGCCCCGGACTGTAGGCGAAGCCCATCCTCGCTAGCCGCTGCAATCGGCCGCTATGGGTCCGTTCGCAAAACAGGACATAGCGAGACACGAGGCCGCAAGTGAGGTTGGTGACCTCAGCAATGTTGCGGTTCAAAGCGTCCTTCAATTCCGGGGTTGGAAGCGACGACGTGAAAAAGGCAAGACCGGCGTGCATCATCTCTTCGTAACGGGCATCCCCACGAGCCGCCACCGCGTCGCCCAATTGCATGATCATGGCGTAGGCGGATCGGCCATAGCCATTTCCGGTGAAGTCGAGTGCCGCGGCATTCTGCCGGGGTCCGACGAACAGGTTGTAAAGGCCGATGGCTCTTGTGAAGCGGTCGGGAAGAGTACCGTCCCTGCTGAAACTCAACGCTTGCGGACCGATATTCTCCGAAACGATTTTGGTCACCTTGCTTCGAAGGTCGTCGCGCGGGACGAAACCCGTGGTTTGCGCGAGTTCAAATGCGAGTCGGTCGGCTTCACGCGGAATGGCGGCCAATCTGACACAAAATGCGCGCGCGGCCCGGTCGATCCGTGCCACCTGCCGGAATTGCGAAGCGACGACGATGATGAGCACGGCCACGATCGGAGCATATTGAGCCAGTTGCGCCTGCGCCTTTGGATCTACCGCCTTCACCTGGCCGACGATGAAGTCGAACCCGATGCTGCCCTGGACGAGTCCGATCATGACGACCAGCCAGAGCGGTATCATCAGGGCATAGTAGAATATCACCCCCCAAAAGAACAGCGCGAAGGTCGTACCGGACCGATTGGTGGGCGGAGAGTTGAAGCGAGCCCAGGCAACGACAAAGAGTGCCAAGATCGCAATAATCCATTGGCTCTTCGTAACGATCGCTTCAATGATGTCCATGTTACGCGCTCCCACATAGCAGGCGACGCTTGCATGAATGGCTCTGCCCTCGCCGAGGCAGGGCACAATTCAGATCAGGGACATCGTGGAGACGCAGCGCGCGTCGACACAGGTGCCCGAACAATAGGGAAGACTACGCTGGGCCGACCCGGCTGCAATGTGAAGTAGAACACACCCGGGAGGACATTTCTTTAGCGGAGTTGGACACCGCGACCGCTGTTGGCACATACAACCGAACTACGGACTCCGCTCGTGGCCGACCTCGCCGGTGATGACGTCGCCGAACAGCTCCCAGGCCTGCCCGTTGAAGCGCATCAACTGCATCTGCTCGATCGGGAAATAGTCGTCGGTGGAGGTGTTGACCATGATGCCTGGCAGCATCAGATCAGTGTGGAAATTCTTCAGGCTAGTGGCCTGCTTCATCACGTTCTCACGGGTGAGATTGTCACCGCACTGCTTCAACACCTGCGCCATCGCCTCGGCCTGCACATAGCCGTAGATGTTGTTGGCGTTGGCCTTGTCGCCATCGGGATAATATTTGTCCATGAATTCGCGCCACTTCACCACCGCCGGGTCCTTGTCCCAGGTCGGGTCGGTCGGATCCTTCAGATAGACGGTCGAGATGATATCCTTGGAATAGTCGAGCCCGGCGGGCTTGAGCACCGAGGCGACCGAGGTCGCGGTATTGGCGAGGAAGAATTTTGGTTTCCAGCCGAGCTCTCCGACCTTCCGGATTGCCTGCGCCGATCCCTTCGGGGCGGCCCATGAGAAGAAGATGTCGGCGCCCGAGTCATGCAGCGCCACGATCTGCGAGTCGATCGAGGGATCGCTGACCTCATAGGACTTGTCGGCGATGATCATGCCGGCCTTGTCGCCGAGCCCGTCCTTCAGGCCCTTGAACTGGTCCTTGCCGGCGTCGTCGTTCTGCCAGAACACGGCGATCTTGCTGTTGGGGAAATGATCGCGGATGTACTTTGCGTAGATCCGCCCCTCGCTCTGGTAGTTCGGCTGGAAACCCATGGTCCACGGGAAATTCTTGGGGTCCCCGAACTTGGTACCGCCGGAGGCGACGAACAGCTGCGGCACCTTCTTGGCGTTCATGTATTTCATGATCGCCGAGTTCGAGGGCGTGCCGAGCGGCTGGAAGATCAGCAGCACCTCGTCGCTCTCGACCAGCTTGCGCGCCTGCTCGATCGCCTTCGGCGGCGAATAGGCGTCGTCATAGCTGATGAAGTTGATCTTGCGGCCGTTGATTCCGCCCTGGTCGTTGATCATCCTGAAATAGGCGGCCTCGGTTTTGCCGATCACGCCATAGGACGACGCCGGCCCGCTATAGGGCATAATGTTGCCGATCTTGACTTCGGTGTCGGTGGCGCCGGGATCGTATTTCTTCTGCGCCAGAGCCGGTGCCGTGACGAGCACGCCGGCAGCAAGAATGGCGAGGGCAGCAAGGCTTTCGCGACGACCCGGCATCGTTCTCTCCCCTATGTTTTGTAGTCTTGTTTTGCGGAGAGTGTCGCAAGGCCGTTCGCCGCTGGCAAGCGCCGCGATTTTCCGCGCCGTGAAACGACGGACCCGGAACTTACGCGGTGCGCCGCAGCAGTCTCAGCGCGCGCCCGTCGATCACGAGCAATGCGCTACCGATGACGATGGCGCCCGCGATCTCGCGCGCGGAGATCGGCTCACCCAGCACCAGCCATCCCAGCAGGATGGCGGTGACGGGAATGAGCAGAGTCACCAGCATCACGTTGGTCGCGCCCGAACGCCGAATGATCTGAAAGAAGACGATGTAGGCGAGCGCCGTCGACAGGGCGGCAAGGCCAAGCACCGCGAGCCAGGTCGTCAGGCCCGGCATCGAAAGATGCCACGGCTGCTCCATGGCGCCGGCGACGATCGCCATCATCACAGTCGATGCCATCAGCTGAAACGTCGCCGTTCCCAGCGGAGGCGTGTCCTTCAGCAGCCGCCGCGCGGCCAGCGCCGCAAAGCCATAGCTGAATGCGCCGCCCAGGCAGAGCAGGATGCCGAGCCCCTGCCCCGGCCTCGTTTCCCATCCGCGCAGGATGATGACGCCGGCGAGCCCGAGCGCCACGCCGGCCACCCGACGCATCTGCAGGGCCTCTTCGCCGGCCGCCGCCATCACCATCACCGTGAACAGCGGCGTGGTCGCATTCAGGATCGAGGCCAGCCCACTCGGAATGTAGGTCTGGCCGAGCACGATCAGCGAGAACGGGATGACGTTGTTGAGCAGCCCAATCGCGACGAACGGCTTCCAGCCCGCCATGCCCTTGGGAAGACCGATACCCTGCATCCGCAGCAACGGCAGCAGAATGGCCGCCCCAAGCGCGACGCGCAGCAGCACCAGCGTCAGCGGCGGCAATTCCCGCAGCGCCGCGCCATTGAAGAAGAACGATCCGCCCCAGAGAACCGAGAGCACCGCGAGCAGCGACCAGTCTCGCGCGTCGATCCTGTTATCGTTCGGGGACATGTTGCTTCACCTCGGCGGCCGAGCCTGCCGCCTAGAACGGCGCGAGACAGGCCGCCACCCGATTTCCGACAAATTTGCTCAGGAGGGGCGCCGCGAGCGAGCGTCACCGGCAATATCGGCGACAACCGCTCCGATCACCAGCGCGCCGCCAATGAGCGCATGCACGGCGGGCAGTTCGCGAAAAGCGACCCAGATCCAGAACGGCATTAGCGGCGTTTCCAGCGTCGCGATCAGGGAAGCCTGCCCCGAAGGCAACAAGCGCGAGCCGAGCATGTAGAAGGTCAGGCCGAGCGCGACCTGGAGGCAGCCGAACATCGCGAGGATCGCAAGGCTGTTGCCGCCGACATGGGCGATGTCGTGGGCAAAGGGAAGACTGACGAGGCTCCCCATGAAGTTCGACAGCGCGGCCGCGGCCACCATCGACGTCTCGCGATGACGCCGGACCACGACCGTCATGGCGGAGATGGCGAGCACCATCAGGCAGCTCAGCGCGACGCCGCCGAGATCGGCGCCGGCCCGAACGCCGCCGACCGTGATCACCACGCCGGCAAAGGCGATCAGGCTCGCGGTCAGCGTACGCCACGTCGCGGCTTCGCCGAGCCACAGCCACGCCAGCGCAGCCGCAACGAAGGGCTGGGTGGCGATCAGCACCGCCACGTTCATGACCTTGGTCATCTGAAGCGCGGGAATGAACGAGACCATGCCGACCGCGGACAAGGACGCGACGAGCAGGCCGCCCTTCCCCGGCACTACCAATTGCCACAGTGCAGCGCGGCCCTGCATCACGACAAGAAACACGCTGATCAGGCTGCCCGCGAACAGGCCGCGCCAGAACAGGATGGTCCAGGGATCGAACGGCAAGAGGCGCGTGAAGAACGGCGCCGTGCTCCAGGCAACTGCGGCAGCGATGACGAGGGCAATGCCGAGACCGCGATCCGAACGAGGCTGCCCCATGTTGATGCGTCCAGCTAGGTCGGCTTCTTCGGCCGCGACACCAGCTCGATCATCTTGCCTTCATCGTCGTCGGGCATTGCGGCCTTCGCCTGCGCGTAGGACTCGACCGCAGCGCGCGAGACCAGCGGCTTGTCGGCGAGCAGGCTTTCGGCGAGCTTCACGGCGTAGGCGGCATCCTTGTGCCGCAGCGCCGCCGTAAACGTCGCGCCGCTGAAATCGCGGGCGACCATGCGCTTGGAATGACGCTGCACCTGCGGGCTTGCCGCGACACCGGCCTGGATCGATTCCAGCACCAGGTTCATGTCGAGCCCGGCCTGTTCGGCGATGGCGAGGCCTTCGGCAAGGCCCGCGATCTGGATCGCACCCAGGAGATTGTTGATGAGCTTGTAGACGGTGCCGGAGCCGACCGCGCCGAAATGGCGGATGGTCGAGCCGATCGGTTCGAGGAACGGCCGCGCACGTTCGAGATCAGCTGCGTCAGCGCCGGCGAGCAGCGTCAGCTTTCCGGCCGCTGCCGCATCCGGCAATCCCGTCACGGGGCAGTCGATGTAGATCAGCCCGCGCGCGTTCAGTTCGCGGCCCATCTCGCGGGCGTGGTCATAGGAGACGGTGGAGCACTCGATCGCAATGGTGCCGGCCTTTGCCGTCTTGGCCGCGCCCTCAGGCCCGAGCCAGACCGCGCGCGAGGCTTCGTCGTCGGCGACCATGGTCACGACCGCATCGGCATCGATCGCGGCATCCTCAGGCGACGTCGCCCAATGCGCACCGCGCGCGATCAGGTCGTCCGCCTTTGCCTTGCTGCGATTCCACAACGTCACCGTGAAGCCGGCATCGAGATAGCGACCGGCCATGCCGTGGCCCATCCGCCCCAACCCGATGAAGGCGACGCGGGACATCAGTCGACGTCCTCGATGTCGGCGCCGGTGGTGCCGAAGGCGCGCTGCGCCAGGGTTGCGGCCATGAAGTCGTCGAGCTCGCCGTTCAGCACGCCCGACGTGTCGGACGTCTGCACGCCGGTGCGCAAATCCTTCACCATCTGGTAGGGCTGCAGCACGTAGGAGCGAATCTGGTGACCCCAGCCGATATCGGTCTTGGCGGCCTGGTCGGCGGCAGCCTTCTCCTCGCGCTTCTTCAGCTCGATCTCGTAAAGCCGCGCGCGCAGCATGTCCCAGGCCTGCGCCCGGTTCTTGTGCTGGGACCGGCCGGCCTGGCAGACCACGGCAACGCCGGTCGGAATATGCGTCAGGCGCACCGCGGATTCGGTCTTGTTGACGTGCTGGCCGCCGGCGCCGCCCGAGCGCATGGTGTCGACGCGGACGTCGGCTTCCTTGATGTCGATCTTGATGCTGTCGTCGATGACGGGGAACACCTGCACGCTCGAAAACGAGGTGTGCCGCCGCGCGTTGGAATCGAACGGCGAGATGCGCACCAGCCGGTGCACGCCCGCCTCCGTCTTCAGCCAGCCATAGGCGTTGTGGCCCGAGACCTGGATCGTCGCGGACTTGATGCCGGCCTCTTCGCCCTCGGACTCTTCGAGGAATTCGACCTTGAAGCCGTGCGTCTCGGCCCAGCGCGTGTACATGCGCAGCAGCATCTGCGCCCAGTCCTGGCTCTCGGTGCCGCCGGCGCCGGCATGGACTTCGAGATAGGAATCGAAACGATCGGCCTCGCCCGACAGCAGCGCCTCGAGCTCGCGCCGCGCGACTTCCTTCTTGAGGTTCTTCAGCGCGGTTTCAGCCTCAGCGACGACGCCAGCATCGCCCTCGGCCTCGCCGAGCTCGATCATGCCGATGTCGTCTTCGAGCTCCTGCTCGACCTTGCCGATGCCCGAGAGCGAATCCTCAAGCGAGGTGCGCTCCTGCATCAGCTTCTGGGCTTTCTGGGGATCGTTCCAGAGGTTGGGATCTTCTGCGAGCTTGTTCAGCTCAGCGAGGCGCGCCGTCGATTTCTCGACGTCAAAGATGCCTCCTCAGCAGCCCGACTGACTGCTTGATCTCTTCTACCAACCGTTCGATTTCGGCGCGCATGTTGTTCTCTGATCTCGCGGAATCCCGCGTGCAATTCAGATCGGGATGTAGCGGCGGCGGCTGCAAAGCGCAACCGCCGGAACCGCGATCGTCCGTCTTATCCGCTAGTACAGCCCGCCGGTGCCCGGCCGCATGAAGAAGCCGGAATCCGGCTGCTGCTGCTGCGACGCCGGCACGCCGCCGCGCCCGTCGGCATCAGCAACGCCGATCACCGAATAGTTGTCCGGCGGCGCCGTGCCCGGCTTGAAGGCTTCCAAAATGGTTCCGCCGGTCTCGCCGGGACCGGCGCGCATGCCGGTCTTGGAGACGACGCGCACGAGCTTGATGCCGGCCGGCACCTTGAACGGAACGGCGGGCTTGTCGGCGAGCGCAAGCTTGAGGAAGTCGCGCGCGATGGGTGCGGCCAGATGGCCGCCGGTCGCGGCGTTGCCCCTACCGAGCGCGCGCGGCTTGTCGTAGCCCATATAGATCGCGACGGCGACGTCGGGCGAGAAGCCGACGAACCAGGCGTCCTTGGCCTCGTTGGTGGTGCCGGTCTTGCCGGCGATCGGCTTGCCGACCTCCTTGACCACGGTTGCGGTACCGGCCTGGACCACGCCTTCCATCAGCTCGGTGATCTGATAGGCGGTCATGGAATCCAGCACCTGCTCGCGGCGGTCGATCAGCTGCGGCTCGACCTGATTCTTCCAGCCGCCCGGCGCGTCGCAGCCGCGGCATTCACGCTGGTCGTGCTTGAAGATGGTGCGGCCGTAACGGTCCTGGATGCGGTCGATCAAGGTCGGCTTCACCCGGCGACCGCCATTGGCGAGCATCGAATAGGCCGTGACCATGCGCATCGCCGTGGTCTCGCCGGCGCCGAGCGCGTAGGACAGATAGTTCGGCAGTTCGTCATAGACGCCGAAGCGGCGCGCATATTCGCCGATCAGGGGCATGCCGATGTCCTGCGCGAGGCGCACCGTCACGGTGTTCAGCGACTGCCGCAGCGCGTTGCGCAGCGTGACGGGTCCCTGGAATTTGCCGGACGAGAAGTTTTCGGGCCGCCACACGCCGGCGCCCTGGCCCTGGTCGATTTCGATGGGCGCGTCGAGCACCACGGTCGAGGGCGTATAACCGTTGTCGAGCGCGGCCGAATAGACGATCGGCTTGAACGACGAGCCCGGCTGCCGGTAGGCCTGCGTGGCGCGGTTGAACTGGCTCTGGTCGAACGAGAAGCCGCCGACCATCGCGAGCACGCGGCCGGTCCAGGGATCCATCGCCACCATCGCACCGGACACTTCGGGGATCTGGCGCAGGCGGTACTGGCCTTCGACCGGCTGTCCCTCCTTGGTGTAGAGCGGATCGGCATAGATTACGTCGCCGGGCTGCAACACCTGCGCCACCGACGTCGGGGTCTTGCCCTTGGCATTGCCCTGGGCCGCCCTCGCCCAGCGCACGCCGTCGACCGTGACGATGCCGGTCTCGCGCTGCTTGCTGATGGCGCCGCCGAGCTCGCGGTTCGGCTGGAAGCCGATGCGCGCCGACTGGTCGCTGGTCTCCAGCACCACCGCCATGCGCCATGGCGAGATGTCGGAAAGCGACTTGATCTCGGCGAGCTTCACGCCCCAATCGCCCGAAATATCGAGCTTGCTCATCGCACCGCGATAGCCCTGCTGCTCATCATAGTTCACGAGGCCGGCGACCATGGCCTTGCGCGCCATGACCTGGATCTTCGGATCGAGCGTGGTGCGGACGGACAGACCGCCTTCGTAGAGCTTCTTCTCGCCGTAGCGCTCGAAGATGTCGCGGCGGACTTCCTCGGCGAAATATTCGCCGGCGAAGGTGTGGGCACCGTTGGAACGGTTGGTGACGGCCAGCGGCTCCTTGCGCGCCTTGTCGGCGTCGGCCTGCTTGATCCAGCCGTTCTCCAGCAGACGGTCGATGACGTAGTTGCGGCGCTCGATGGCGCGGTCGCGGTTGCGCACCGGATGCAGCGTCGCGGGCATCTTCGGCAACGCGGCCAGATAGGACGCTTCAGCGACCGTCAGCTCGTTCACCGACTTGTCGAAATACACCAGCGAAGCGGCCGCGATGCCGTAGGCGCCGAGGCCGAGATAGATCTCGTTCAGGTACAGCTCGAGGATCTTGTCCTTCGAGTAGGTCTTCTCGATGCGCATCGCCAGCAAGGCTTCCTTGATCTTGCGGGCGAAGGAGACCTCGTTGGTCAGAAGGAAGTTCTTGGCGACCTGCTGGGTGATCGTGGAGGCGCCCTGCGGACGCCGGTTCGAGCCGTAGTTCTGGATGAAGAGCACGCCGGCGCGCGCCATGCCGGTGTAGTCGATGCCGCCATGCTCGTAGAAATTCTTGTCCTCGGCCGCGAGGAAGGCGTTGATCACGAGCTTCGGCACCGCCTGGATCGGCAGGTACAGCCGGCGCTCCTTGGCGTATTCGCCGAGCAGCGAGCCGTCGACCGCGTGCACGCGGGTCATCACCGGCGGCTCGTAATCCTGAAGCTGAGAGTAGTCCGGCAAGTCCTTGGAGAAATGCCAGATCAGGCCTGCCACGGCCCCGACACCGACAAGGAACACCACCGTTCCCGCGGCGAACAGGAAGCCCATGAACCGCACCAGCAAGCGCATTATATGTTTATCCGTTCAAACTCTGGATCAGCTCAAGGCACCCAAAACAGGCGCCAACTCCACGTCGCGAATTTACCGGCCTACTCAATTACATCAGTGCCGGACCCAAGACGCTTGCCGAACGGGATTCTCGCCGATTCCGGAACCCCCTGCGGCATTTTTATAAAGCGCCCGCTGTGGCCAAACTAGGGCTTTTGCAACGGGACGGAAAATCCCTCTCAATTCGACGCCTCCCGGTCGTCAATTCGACGATCCCCCGGTCGTCAATTTGACGATCCGGCCGTGGCCATCCGCTTGGTCAGAAACCCGTCGATCGCCTGCGCCATCGAGCCCACGGCCTTGGACCGCCAGCCCTCGGAGACCAGATGCTCGAGGTCGCCCTTGTTGGAGACATAGCCGATCTCGACCAGCACCGACGGCACGTCCGGCGCCTTGAGGACCCGGAAGCCGGCCGACTTCAGGGGATGCTTGTGCATCCGCACCGACGACTTCATTTCGCCCATCAACAGGCGGGCAAAACGGCTTGAAAAGGTACGAGTTTCCCGCTGGGTGAGGTCGATCAGGATGTCCGCGACGTCGGTCGGCTCCTCCGCGAGATTGAAACCGGCGATCGCGTCCGCCCGGTTTTCCGCGTCCGCCAGTCGCTGCGCCTCGGCGTCGGAGGCCTTGTCGGACAGCGTATAGATAGTCGCGCCCTGCGCATCGCCCTCGGCCTTCGGCAGCGCGTCGGCGTGGATCGAGACGAACAAGGCGGCCTTGAGCCCGCGAGCGACTTTGACCCGGTCGTTGAGCGGAATGAAGGTATCGTCGTCCCGTGTCATCACCACGCGGAATTTGCCGGCCTTGTCCAGCCGGTCGCGCAGCGCCAGGCCGAAGGCCAGCACCAGGTTCTTCTCGCTCTCGCCGCCCGACTGCGTGCCGTTGTCGATGCCGCCATGGCCGGGATCGATCACGACGATCGGGCGTCCGTCGACCTTTTGCTGCCCGGCTTCCGGAGTTGCGGCGGCCGGAACCGTTGCCGGCGGCGCGTCGGCGATTGCCGGCCGCAGTTCGGGGCGTTTCTCGGGGACGAGCGACTGCACGAAGGCGGTCCGGTCGACCTCCTCCAGCTCAAGCACGAGCCGGGCCGGCTGGCCATTGGCGGCCTCCAGCACGTAGGACTTGGCGATCTTGGCCGGGCCTGTCAGGTCGAACACGATTCGCGAGCCGCCGGGCATGACCAGCCCGTAGCGGAAGGCCTTGACCAGTCCCCGCCCCTCGACCCCGGTGCCCGCAGGCAGTTGAAAATTGACTTGAGGCACATCGACCACCACCCGATACGGGTCGGCGAGCGTCACGGCGCGGAAGGTGACGGCCTGATCGATGTCGAGGATGAAGCGGGTCTGCTTGCCATCGCCGGCCAGCCGGGCGGCGGAGGCGGTGGGAAAATTCGCTACCGCAACAGAGGGTTGCGGCTGGCTTTCCGCCGCGCTCAGGCGCCAGGAATCAGCGCATACCAATGCTGCGGCGCACAGAAGCGCGCATCCCAGCAAAACCCTTTGATTTGTGCGGCTCGTCACCGATTCAGTGCCTCCGAGCGGCCCTTCTAACGCAATAGAACCACAGGGTTAATCGTCGCCTAATGACAGATATACGAAACTCCCCGACTGTGACCGCCGTGCGACGCTCCCTTGCACGGTTGGTCCATTCCACGTATGTACGGAGTGCTGACGGCCGATATTTCCGGTTGTGTCGCGTTCAGCCTCCCGGTGCAGCGCCGGAACTCTCAAGGTTTGGGAATTCCAGCGTTTTTCCGTTCCCCTCAAAGACCAGCGCGGTGCGCGGCAGCGAGGTGGAGCGGGTCAAGCCCCGGTGGCGGACGGTCCCTGGTTACCACCGCGTTTCCGGGACGGTTTTGACAGCGACGTGACTCGTTACCCGGTCCCTTAATCCCAAGGGAGCGGTTCGTAATCCCCAAGGCGAGCGCGCTCGCGCCATGCCTGGCCAGCAGCAACTGATTGAGGGGCGGCCCCGCCGCCCAATGTTTCATACGGGCCGACGCTTGATGCGCCAGACTGTGCCGACGAATTCTGAAGGACCGTTCGCGACGCTGCGGAGTGACAATCCCGCGCGCCGCTTCGGCCCTCCAGCTTCCGTTTCGGCAAGGCGCGAGAGACGGCGTTTCGGCCTTCCCCTCACCCCCGAATCAGGTGGACCGTCGCGGCACCCGGCAGCGCTAATCGCGCCCACGGTGAATCGCGCCCGCCGCCGCCAAGAGTTAAGACATGCCCAACAAGATGTTGATCGATGCCACCCACCCGGAGGAGACCCGGGTCGTCGTGGTCCGCGGCAATCGCGTCGAAGAGTTTGATTTCGAGACCGCACAACGCAAGCAACTGCGCGGGAATATCTACCTCGCCAAGGTCACCCGGGTGGAGCCTTCGCTCCAGGCCGCCTTTGTCGAATATGGCGGCAACCGCCACGGCTTCCTCGCCTTCAGCGAAATCCATCCCGATTACTACCAGATCCCGGTCGCCGACCGGCAGGCACTGATCGAGGCCGAGGAACAGGCCCATCGCGAGGCCGAGGAAGAGAGCGAGAACCGCTCCCACGGCCGCCGCCGCTCGCGCCACCGCAACTCCCGCCGCCGCAGTCAAGGCGAACGCGTCCGCAGCGACATCGTCGAGGGCCTCGAGGCCGGCGCCGATCCAGCGGCCCAGCCGGTCGAGAGCGACGCCCTGCACACCGAGGGTGCGTCGCACGAGGGCGAGCACCTGCACGCCGAGACGGAGCATCACGGCGAGCACGAAGGCCACGAGCATCAAGACCACGAACATGGCGATCATGATCACCACGATCATGACCACGAAGGCCATGATCATCTCGATCATGGGCACGACGACCATCATCACGATCATGACCACGGCCACGACGGCCAGCACGATCATCACGACCATGATCATGCCGACGAAACGCCCGCGCCTGTCGCAGCCTTCGGCGCCGAGCCCGTGGTCGCGACCGAGACCGCTTCCGAACCGCAGGAGGCTATCGCCTCCGAAGCCCATGCCGAGGCTCTCGCCGAAGCCGTGACCGCCTCCGCCGAACCGGCCGACGCCGTCTACGCTGCCGGCGAAAGCACTGATGCTCGCCATCAGGAGTCCGAGGAGGAAGACGACGAGGACGAGGACGGCGAGGAAGCCGAAGAGGAACACGTCGAATCCGTCGGCGGCGACGACGTGATGGAGGAGGTGCCGGAGCGCACCTTCCGCCCGCGCCGCCAGTACAAGATCCAGGAAGTCATCAAGCGCCGCCAGGTGATGCTGGTGCAGGTCGTCAAGGAAGAGCGCGGCAACAAGGGCGCGGCGCTGACCACCTATCTCTCGCTCGCCGGCCGCTATGCCGTGTTGATGCCGAACACCGCGCGCGGCGGCGGCATCAGCCGCAAGATCACCAGCGCCCAGGATCGTTCCCGCCTGAAGGAAGTTGTGCAGGATCTCGACGTGCCCGAGGGCATGGGCATCATCCTGCGCACCGCCGGCGCTGCCCGTACCAAGCCCGAGATCAAGCGCGACTTCGAATACCTGATCCGGATGTGGGAGACGGTGCGCGACCTGACGCTGAAGTCGCAGGCCCCAACCCTGGTCTACGAGGAAGGCTCGCTGATCAAGCGCTCGCTGCGCGACCTCTACAACAAGGAGATCGACGAGATCTCGGTTGCCGGTGAGTCCGGCTACCGCGAAGCGCGCGACTTCATGAAGATGCTGATGCCCGCCAATGTCAGCGCGGTGAAGCAGTATCGGGACGGCCAGCCGCTGTTCTCACGCATGGGCGTCGAGAGCCAGCTGGACGCGATGTTCTCTCCGACCGTGCAGTTGCGCTCCGGAGGCTACATCGTCATCAACCAGACCGAGGCGCTGGTCTCGATCGACGTCAACTCCGGACGATCGACCCGCGAGCACCATATCGAGGACACCGCGCTCAAGACCAATCTGGAAGCGGCCGAAGAGGTCGCCCGCCAGCTCCGTCTGCGCGACCTCGCCGGCCTGATCGTCATCGACTTCATCGACATGGACGAGAAGCGCAACAACCGCGCGGTCGAGCGCAAGCTGTCCGATTGCCTGCGGCAGGACCGCGCCCGCATCCAGGTCGGCCGCATCTCGCATTTCGGCCTGCTCGAGATGTCGCGCCAGCGCATCCGCGCCAGCGTGCTGGAATCCTCGACCGATCCCTGCCCGCATTGCGGCGGCACCGGCCATGTCCGCTCGGTCTCCTCGGTTGCGCTCCAGCTGCTGCGCGGCCTCGAAGAGATCCTGATGAAGGGCGCGACCCACAATCTCGTGGTCCGCACCCGCACCGACGTCGCGCTCTATGTGCTGAACCACAAGCGCGGCCATCTGCGCGACCTCGAGAACGGCTTCAAGGTCACGCTGGCCGTCATCGCCGACCCCAGCGTCAGCGGACCGCAGGCCTATCTCATCGACCGCGGCGAGCAGGTGCATACGCTGGAAGCCGCGAAGGCGCTGCTGGCGGCACAGGCCGCCGCAAGCCCGCCGCCCGTAGCCGAAGAAGTCTATGACGACGAGGAATTCGATCCGGAGCTGGAATCCGAGGTCGAGACCGAAGAAACCGAAGGCCTCACCGAAGAGCAGGCTGGCAGCGAAGCGGCTTCCGACCAGGATGGCCAGCGCCGCAAGCGCCGCCGGCGTCGGCGCGGCCGCGGTGCCCCGCGCGACGGCGAGTTGCGCGAGGATGGCGCTCCGGCGTCTTCCGAAGCGGCCGTGGCGGCCAGCGAAGGTGAAGAGGATTCCGAATCCGAACAGGACGGCGAGGAAGGTGAGGACCAGGCGGCCCGCAGCGAGCAGCAGGGCAACGGCGATCGCCGTCGCCGGCGTGGTCGTCGCGGTGGACGTCGCCGTCGCGGTGGCAACGAGGAAGGTCTCGCCGGCTCCATCGGCGACGAACTCGCGGCCAATGCGCCGTCGGAAGCGACCGATGCCGTCGCCGATTTCGACAGCTTTGGCGGCGAGGCTGCGCCCTCGATCGCGCAGGCCGAACACACCACCGCCGAGCCTGAGGTCAGCCAGCCCGAGCCGCGCGCCGAGGTGCAGATTGAGGCGCCGGCCCAGCCTGAGCCCGCTCCTGCCGCCGCGGACGAAGAGCCGGCCGACGACAAGGCTGCGCGTCGCCGCTCCACGGTCCGGGAAAAGGTGAGCTTCCTGTCGAGCAGCGCGAGCGAGCCGGCAACACCGGTTGCGGCAGCGCCAGAGCCGGTTGCCCCGCCCGCACCAGCCGCTGAACCCACGCCGGAGGCGGCAACCGAAACCCCGGCCGCCCCGCGTCGCGCCGGCTGGTGGTCTCGCCGGTTCGGCGGCGGCGAATAGGCGAACAAATCAGTTGAGACCGCCCGGCCAAACCGGGCGGTTTTGATTTGGCAAGGTCAGTACGATGCAAAGCGCAATTGTTCTCGGCGGCGGCATGATCGGCGTGAGCGCGGCGCTGCACCTCCGGCAGCGCGGCTGGTCGGTCACGCTCGTCGACCGCAGGGAGCCGGGCCGCGAGACCAGCTACGGCAATGCCGGGATGATCCAGGCAGAAGCCGTGCGTCCCTATCCGATGCCGCGCGACCTCGCTTCGCTCCTGAAGATCGCGACCGGCCGCACCAACGACGTGCGCTACAGCCTGTCGTCGCTTCATCTCCATATCGAGCCCCTGCTCCGCTACTGGTGGCACTCGGCGCCGAAGCGGCATCGCGAGGCGATCGACGCCTGGGCGCGGCTGATCGCCTACGCGACGGCGGAGCACGACATCCTCATTCGCGAAGCTCATGCCGACAATCTGATCCGCCGCGCGGGCTACCGGCATCTGCATCGCGACGCGGCCTCCTTCGATCTCGCCGTCAAGGCGGCAGAAGAAGACCAGCGCGAATTCGGCGTGAGGTTTCGCGCGCTCTCGGGGGCCGAGCTCGCCAAGGCCGAACCGATTCTGCGCGACGACCTGCCCGGTGCGATCCATTGGCTCGACACCTGGACCGTGTCCGATCCCGGCGCACTGGTCACGGCCTATGCCGAGCTGTTCGAGCGCCTCGGCGGTACCATCGTGCTCGGCGATGCCCAGACCTTGCGGCAGACCGCGACCGGCTGGTCAGTCGATACGGACCAGGGAACCATCGACGCTGCGGCCGCCGTCGTGACGCTCGGGCCCTGGTCGCCCAATCTCCTGCACAAATTCGGCTACCGCATTCCGCTGGTGCGCAAGCGCGGCTACCACATGCATTACAGCGGCGGCGCATCACTCGATCTGCCGCTGGTCGACAAGGCCGGCGGCTACGCCATGGGTCCGATGGCGAAGGGCATCCGCATCACCACGGGTGCGGAATTGACCGGCATGGACGCGCTCGCAACGCCCGTGCAGCTCGCCAGTGCCGAAGCTTCCGCGCGAGAGCTGATCGACCTCGGCAAGCGGGTCGAGCCCGACCCGTGGTTCGGCACCCGCCCCTGCACGCCCGACATGCTGCCGGTGCTCGGGCAAGCTCCGCGTCATCCCGGCCTCTGGATGAATTTCGGCCACGGCCACCAGGGCTTTACGCTTGGACCTGCGACCGGCCGCCTGCTCGCCGAGATGATGAGCGGCGAGACGCCGGCGATAGATCCGACGCCATACCGGCCTGAGCGCTTTTAGCTGTCGGCGCGCTCGGCCAGCATCTTCCTGATGCGGTCGGCATCTTCGGGCGTCGCCGGATTGTAGACGATCATGCTGAGATCGGAGCGGCCCTCGACATTGAAGCTCGAATATTCGAACGACATCGTGCCGTGAACGGGATGCCGCAGCCGCTTGGTGCCGTCGCCATGATGGCGCACGTCATTGTCGCGCCAGAGCGCCGCGAATTCCGGACTTGTCCGGCAGAGCTCGTCGACGAAATCGGCGACATGCGAGACGGCACCTGCTCGCGCCGCGTCTGCCCTGAATGCGGCCACCACGAAGCGTGCCACACTGTCCCAGTCATATTGCGCGGCGCGCACGCGCGGATCGCAGAAGATGAAGCGCAGGATGTTGCGCTGTCCCGGAGGGATCGCGCCGTAGTCGGTCAGCACGACGCTTGCGGCGCGATTCCAGGCGACGACGTCCCAGGTCGCGGTGCGTACCAACGCCGGGCTGAATGAGAGCGCATCGAGCACGCGTTGCAGCCGCGGCGAGACGCCTTCGCTCGCCTGGTAGCGCACCTCGGGCGGGCGGCCGAGGCCGATCAGGAACAGGTGCTCGCGCTCGACATCGGTCAGCATCAACGCGCGCGCGATCCGGTCGAGCACGTCGGCCGATGGCGCCCCGCCGCGGCCCTGCTCCAGCCAGGTGTACCAGGTCGAGCTGATATTGGCGCGCTGGGCCACTTCCTCCCGGCGCAGACCCGGCGTGCGCCTGCGGCTGCCGGAGAAGCCGAACGCGGCTGCATCGAGCCGGGTGCGACGGTCCTTCAGATAGGCCCCAAGCAAGTTCTCGGCGGCAGCGCTCTCACTCATCCTGTTAGCTATTATAACCTGATAAGGTCACTACTTTACCCGGATAACTGTAGCGCAGATGGTTCTCTCCACCAACACCAGGAGATTTCGCATGCGTGTTTTCGTTACCGGTGCCACCGGCTTCGTCGGTTCCGCCGTCGTTCGAGACCTGATGGCCGCCGGCCATAGCGTACTCGGCCTCGCCCGCTCCGATGCCGGCGCCGCAGCGCTCACCGCGATGGGCGCCGAGGTCCATCGTGGGTCGCTGGAGGATCATGCCTCCTTACGCGGCGGCGCCGCCGCTTCGGACGGTGTGCTGCATCTCGGCTTCAACCACGACTTCTCGAAATTCGCCGACAATTGCGAGCTCGACCGCCGCGCGATCCTGGCGCTCGGTGAGGAGCTCAAAGGCTCCGACCGCCCTCTCATCGTCACATCCGGTGTAGCGCTGCTGGCGCCCGGACGGCTCGCGACCGAAGACGATGCGGCGGCCCGCCACTTTCCGCGCGTCTCGGAAGCCACTGCCGAAGACCTCGCAGAGCGCGGCGTCCGCACCGGCATCGTGCGGCTGCCGCCCACGACCCACGGTGAGGGCGACCACGGCTTCGTGCCGCGCCTGATCGCGCTCGCCCGGGAGAAAGGTGCCGCTGCCTATATCGGCGAAGGCCAAAACCGCTGGCCGGCCGCGCACCGCCTCGACGCCGCGCGCGTCTATCGTCTCGCGCTGGAGCAAGGCGCGACCGCGCGACGCTATCATGCGATCGCCGAGGAAGGCGTGCCGTTCAAGGCGATTGCAGAGGTGATCGGCCGACGGCTCGGCGTCCCCGTCGTGTCCAAATCGTCCGAGGAAGCGGCCGCGCATTTCGGCTGGTTCGCACAGTTCGCCGGCATCGACGTTCCGACCTCAAGCACCAAGACGCGCGCTTCGCTCAGCTGGGCGCCGAAAGAAAAAGGGCTGATCGACGATCTCGACCAGCCCCATTATTTCGAGGTCTGACGGCGCCGCCCGCGCCGTCAGATTCCGCTTGCAGATCAGTCCGTCGTGACGGCCGTTTCCAGGTCGGTCGGATCGATCTGCCTGGCGAGGTTGGCGTTGAGCTTGTCGCGGTCGAGCTCACCTTCCCACCAGGCGACGATCACGCAGGCCACGCCGTTGCCACAGAGGTTGGTCAGCGCGCGGCACTCGCTCATGAACTTGTCGATTCCGAGCACGATCGCCATGCCCGGCACGAGGCGCGGATCGACCACGGCGAGCGTCGCGGCCAGCGTGATGAAGCCCGCGCCGGTGATGCCGGAGGCACCCTTCGAGGTCAGCATCGCCACCACCAGGATGGTGAGCTGCTGGCCGAAGGAGAGATCGAAGCCAAGCGCCTGCGCGATGAACAGCGTCGCCAGCGTCATGTAGATGTTGGTGCCGTCGAGATTGAACGAATAGCCCGTGGGCACCACGAGACCGACCACCGACTTCGAGCAGCCGAGGCGCTCGAGCTTCTCCATCAAGGACGGCAACGCGCTTTCCGAGGACGAGGTACCGAGCACGATCAGCAGCTCGTCCTTGATGTAGGCCAGGAACTTGAAGATGGAGAAGCCGGCGAGGCGCGCGATGGTTCCGAGCACGACGAACACGAACAGCGCCGCGGTGACGTAGAACGTCGCGATCAGGCCGACCAGGTTGAGGATCGCCCCGGTGCCGAACTTGCCGATGGTGTAGGCCATTGCGCCGAAGGCGCCGATCGGCGCCGCGCGCATCACGATGGAGATGACTCCGAACACCGCATGCGCGGCGTCATCGATGAAGCTGCGGATGGTATGGCCGCGCTCGCCGAGGCCCATGATGGCGAAGCCGAACAGCACCGAGAACAGCAACACCTGCAGGATCTCGCCTTGCGCGAAGGCGCCGACCACGGTGTCGGGGATGATGTGCAGGATGAAGTCGACCGACCTCTGGCCCTCGGCCTGCTTGGCGTAGTTGGCGACGGCCTGCGCGTTGGCGGCGGCGCTGCCGAAGCCCGCACCCGGCTTCACCAGGTTGCCGATGATGAGTCCGATCACCAGCGCGAAGGTCGAGACGACTTCGAAATAGACCAGCGCCTTGACGCCGATGCGGCCGACCTTCTTGGCGTCCTGGATATGCGCGATGCCGGAGACCACGGTGCAGAAGATGATCGGCGCAATCACCATCTTGATCAGCTTGATGAAGCCGTCGCCCATCGCCTTGATCCACTCGTTGGTGGCGAGCGACGGCCACAGCCAGCCGACCAAGGCGCCGAGCACGATGGCGATCAGCACCTGGACGTAGAGAACCTTGTACCAAGGCTTGGCGGCGGCCGGCGCGACCGGCGCCCCCGCCATCGTTGTCGTCGTCATTGTTTCACTCCCCCTCAAACTCAGAGCCAGCCAAGATCAACTTGGCCGGCTCTGTCAATCGGAACTGCTCGGAACGGTGCGCTTTACCCGCGTCGATCGACGATCCGGCGGGCCGCCGGCATCAGCGCGGCGCCCAGCGCGTTCTTGACCACCGATGCCGCAATGAACGGCGCGACGCCGACCGCCCAGGCCTTGGTTGCGCCAAGGCCGATGACGTAGGCCAGCCAGCCGAAGCCGGCGATGAAAATCACGACATGGGCGAGCGCCATTGCTCCAAACAGCAGCGCGACATTGCGATCCCAGCCGCGCTCGGCCAGCCAGCCGGTGATGAAGGCAGCCAGCACGAAGCCATACAGATAGCCGGCAGTCGGGCCGAGCAGCGGTGCAATTCCACCGACCGGACCGGCGAACACCGGCAGCCCCATCGCGCCTTCGGCGAGGTAGGCGATCATGGTTGCGCTGCCAAGGCGCCAGCCATAGGCGGCGCCGATCATCAGCACGACCAGCGTCTGCAGGGTCATGGGCACGTAAGGCAGCGGCAGATTCACCTTGGCTGATAGCGCCATCAAGGCGGTGCCGAGCGCAATCAGCACGACGGCGCGAAGTGCGCCGACGGTTTCACCCGGACGGGCCGGCCACATCAATGCGGCGAGAGGAGAATGCGGCGTGGCGACGGACGGGAGGGAACGGTCAGACAAAGTTGAACTCCGCAGGGCTGGTGTCGAGACGGCTGTCGAAAACTGGCGGCTATTTAAGCCAGTGAGCGATCCGGTCAACTGCCTCCCGCATCTCCGCTGCCGAACGCGCATAGGAAAGCCGTATGAACGAACGACCATGGATGGGATCGAAATCGAGACCCGGCGTGGCCGCAACGTGCGCCTGCTCCAGCATCTGCTTGGCGAACTCGAAACTGTCCGAGGTGAAGTCCGAGACGTCGGCGTAGAGATAGAAGGCGCCGTCGGCAGGCAGGAACCTGCTGAGGCCCGCCTTGGGCAATCCCTCGATCAGGATGCGCCGGTTTTCCTGATAGCCGTGCTTGATCTCCTCCATCTCGGCCGCGCCGTCGAAGGCGGCCTCGGCCGCGATCTGCGACAGCGAAGGCACCGAGATCGACAGGTTCTGCTGCAGCCGCTCGATCGGCCGCACCAGGATCTCGGGCACGACCATCCAGCCGACGCGCCAGCCCGTCATGCAAAAATATTTCGAGAACGAGTTGATCACGAGTGCGTGCTCCGACAGCGCCGCCGCCGTCGCCGCCGGAAACGCGTAGTCGAGCCCGTGATAGATCTCGTCGGAGATGAAGCGGATGCCGGCGTCTTCTGCCGCAGCGATCAGACCTGCGAGCGCCTCGCGGGACATCATCGTCCCGGTCGGATTGGCCGGGCTGCCGACCAGCACGCCCTTCAGCGGCGCCTTGCGATGCGCCGCCAGCAGCGCCTCGCCGGTCAGCGCGTGGCGCGTGTCATTGGTGGTCTCGATCAGCACCGGCTCGCAACCGAGCGCGGTGAGGATGTGACGGTAGGGCGGATAGCCCGGCACCGTCACGGCGACGCGGTCGCCGGGCGTGAACATCGACAGGAAGGCCAGGATGAAGCCGCCGGAGGAGCCTGTCGTCACCACGATCCGCTCGGGGCTGACATCACAGCCATAGGCATCCCGATAGTGGCGCGCGATGCGTTCGCGCAATGAGGGGATGCCGAGCGCGGAGGTGTAATCGATCCGCCCCGCCTCGAGCGCCGCATGGGCGGCCGCGATCGCGGTCTTTGGGGCGCCGGTTGCGGGCTGGCCGACCTCCATGTGGATGACATGGCCGCCTGCCGCCTCGATTCGGGCCGCGGCGGCCATGACGTCCATCACCATGAACGGGGGAACATCGCTGCGGCGGGAGGGCTCGAGCCACTGCCCCACCCGGTTCCTCAATGTCGCATCGTGCATCGAATTCTGCTATTTCGCTGGCGAACCGGTCGGTTTGGTCCGGGAAACGGGGCGCTTGCGCCCCAGACTGGCCGCATTGTACGGCTCATAAGGGCATATCTCGTATCCGGTCCGCCGCCAATCGCCAAAAACCAATCACGAAACTGCTTGATCAAGACCGTTTGACCCAGACCGCCTGATGTTGCTCCAGATCGCATTGCGCAAGAAGGCCTCCACCCTCACCGCCCTCGTCACTGCAGCGGCGATCGCGCTGTTGCCGACGCCGGCCGCGCATGCGCAGGCCAAGGGGCCGCCGATCCTGCGCGACACCGAGACCGAGCAGCTGCTGCGCGAATACACGCGCCCGATCCTGCGCGTTGCCGGTCTGGAAAAGCAGAACATCCAGATGGTGATCATCAACGAAAGCTCGTTCAACGCGTTCGTCGCGGACGGCCGCCGCATCTTTGTCAATTACGGCGCGATCATGCAGTCGGAGACGCCGAACCAGATCATCGGCGTGCTCGCGCACGAGACCGGGCATCTGGCCGGCGGCCATCTGTCCAAGCTGCGCGAACAGCTCGCCAACGCACAGACCCAGATGATCATCGCCATGCTGCTCGGGGCCGGCGCGATTGCCGTGGGCAGCACCCGAGGCAGCAACAGCGCCGGCAACAACGGCCTCGCCAATGCCGGTGCCGCCGCCATCGCTGGACCGCAGGAGATGATCCGCCGCACGCTGCTGTCCTATCAGCGCCAGCAGGAGGAGAACGCCGACCGCGCCGGCGTGAAATTCCTGACCGCGACCCAGCAGTCGCCGAAGGGCATGTACGAGACCTTCAAGCGCTTCACCAGCGAGAGCCTGTTCGCGTCCCGCGGCGCCGATCCCTATCTCCAGTCGCATCCGATGCCCGCCGAGCGTGTCGCATCGCTTCAGGAATTCGCCAGTTCCAGCCCCTATTGGGACAAGAAGGACGATCCCGCGCTCCAGCTCCGCCACGACATGGCGCGCGCCAAGATTTCCGCGTTCATGGAGCGGCCGGAGACGGTCTACCGCCGCTATCCCCAGACGAACGACAGCATGCCGGCGCGCTATGCCCGCGCCATCAGCACCTATCTGCACGGCGATTTACGCAGCGCCCTGGCCCAGATCGACGCGCTGATCCAGGTCCAGCCGAACAACCCGTATTTCTACGAGGTGCGCGGCCAGGCCCTGCTGGAGGGCGGCAAGCCGGCCGAAGCGATCCCTGCCCTGCGCAAGGCGGTGCAGCTGTCCAACAACGCCCCCCTCATCGAGATGTTACTTGGGCAGGCTCTGGTTGGATCGGATAATAAGGCCTACACCGATGATGCTGTTCGGATTCTCCGGGCCGCTGTGGCACGGGAACCGGAGGCCGCGCTCGGCTATATGCAGCTCGCGATGGCCTATGGCCGGAAGGGCGATTATGCCGAGGCGGATCTGGCGTCGGCGCAGGCCGCTTATCTGCGCGGCGACAACAAGACCGCCCGCGAACTCGCCACGCGCGCGAAAACCCGTTTCGCCGTCGGCACGCCCGGATGGGTCAAGGCCGACGACATCGTGGCGGCCAAGCCGCCGCGCAACTAACGCGACCAAGACGACGCCTGACACCACGACGTCACGACACCGAGCTTAAGTCCGCCGGGACGTTTTCCGAAACCAGCTTTCGATAAGAGGATTTGCCTATGCCTTCGCTGCGCCTGCTTGCTCCCGCGCTGTTCGCGCTCGCCATGTTCGGCGCAGCCGTTCCCGCGTCGGCCGACAGCTTCTCGGATGCCCAGCGCACCGACATCGAGGCGATCATCAAGAATTATCTCGTCACCCATCCCGAGGTGCTCGAGGAAGCGATGACCGAACTCACCAAGCGCCAGGCCGCGGCCGAAACGCAGAAGCATGAAGCCAGCATCGCGCAGAACTCCGATGCGATCTTCAACTCGCCGCGCCAGGTCGTGCTCGGCAACAAGGACGGCGATGTCACCTTCGTCGAGTTCTTCGATTACAATTGCGGCTACTGCAAGCGCGCGATGGGCGACATGCTCGACCTCATGAAGGCCGATCCGAAGCTGAAGGTCGTGCTGAAGGAGTTTCCGGTGCTGAGCCAGGGCTCGGTCGAAGCGGCGCAGGTCGCGGTCGCCGTGCGCATGCAGGATCCCACCGGCAAGAAGTATCTCGACTTCCACCAGAAGCTGCTCGGCGGCCGTGGCGCCGCCGACAAGGCGCGCGCGCTGCAGGCGGCCAAGGAAGCCGGCCTCGATACCGCGAAGATCGAGAAGGACATCGGCAGCCCCGAGGTGCGCGCCACCATCGAGGAGAATTTCAAGCTCGCCGAAGCGATGGGCATGAACGGCACGCCGAGCTACGTGATCGGCAAGCAGATCGTGATCGGCGCCGTCGGCCTCGAAGGCCTGAAGGAAAAGATCGGCGTTGCCCGTTGCGGCAAGGCGACTTGCTAACAAGGCGACCTGCTGATCCCGCATTTCACAATCTGCGCATGCGACGAGGCCGGCTGAACAGCCGGCCTTTTTCGTTGACCGCAGCTTTGCGCGAATTCTGGCGCGAATCCGGCGCGCGCATTCATCTCGCGTTTAAGAAACAAATACCCCGGAACCGCCGATGTTCCGGAACAACTCAAATCTCCTTTCGTTGGTGGCGCGGGCAATGACGCAAAGAAACACGTGAGGAGAAATTTGATGTCTAACCGCTTTATGATCTCGGTCGCCGCGCTCGCGCTCGTCGCAGGCACCGGGCTGGCGAACGCACAGGGCACCATGAACCGCGATAGCGGTGGCGGGGCCGGCGCGCAGCCGACGCAACATTCGCAACCCGCCGGTGGCGCAGCTGAACGTGGCGCGATGGGCAAGGAAGCCGCTCCCGAGAGGGGCACCGTCGGCCAGGCTGGCGGCGCCATGAAGCCCGGCGGAGCAGCCGAGGAGAAGTCGTCTGGCGCGACGGAGAAATCCGGTGCGATGGAAAAGTCAGGCGGGATGGAAAAATCCGGCACGATGAACAAGAACGCGGCTGACGAGAAGGCCGGCGCGACGAAGGGTGAGCACGCCCAGGGCGCGCAGGACAAGTCCAAGAGCACGATGGACAAGTCCCAGATGGACAAGTCCAAGAGCACCGAGACTGACACCAAGAGCGGCAACATGAACGCCCAGACCAAGGGCGCGGACAGCAAGGCTGCCGACACCAAGTCTCAGACCACGACCGGCGCCGCGCCTGCGACCGCTGCGGCACCGCCTGCCGAGAAGCGGACCGAGATCTCAACGGCGATCAAGTCGACCAAGATCGAAGAGACCACGAACGTCAACTTCAACATCTCGGTCGGCGCCGCGATCCCGGCATCCGTTCGCTTCCATCCGCTGCCGCCCCGGATCGTGGAAATCTATCCGGAGTGGCGCGGCTATGACGTGATCTACGTCCGCGGACAGTACATCATCGTCCGTCCGCAGACGCGCGAGATCGTGTACATCATCGAAGGCTAAGCCGCTTGGCTGACGCCCGATAAGCCCTTGCCGAGAGATCGGCAGGGGCTTTTGGCCTATTGGGCGGCCTCCCCTGCCTATCCCGCCCGGCAGCCACGATTAGAACTGGTTAACAAGCAATTTCCGTAGCTTCCGCACAGGTTTTTGCACCCCGGATGAGCTGTTTGAAGCCCCCTGGGAGGTCCTTCAAGGCTTCCCCTAGGGCGCTTTGTTACCTATAACCCCCGCCACGCCGAAGCACCTCTTGCGGGATTGGAATGGCCGAACCAGCAACCGACACGATCCTCGTTCTCAACGGGCCGAACCTCAACATGTTGGGGACGCGCGAGCCCGAGAAGTATGGCCACGCGACGCTGGCCGACGTCGAAACGCTGTGCCGCGAAGCGGCGGCGGCGTACGGCCTCAAGGCCGACTGCCGGCAGTCCAACCGCGAAGGCGAGTTGATCGACTTCATCCACGAGGCGCATGCCCGCAAGATGAAGGGCATCATCATCAATGCCGGCGGCTATTCGCACACCTCGATCGCGCTGCACGACGCGCTGCTCGCGGTGCAGATCCCGACCGTCGAAGTGCACGTGACCAACATCCACGCCCGCGAGAGCTTCCGTCACCATTCCTACACCGCGCGCGCGGCCTTCGCCTCGCTCTGCGGTTTCGGCATCGAGGGCTACCGCCTCGCGATCCAGGGCCTTGCCGCCAAGCTCGGCATCAAGCCCAAAGCCTGACGCTCCCTCTTCACACAGAACATTCGGATCAGAACATGGCGCGCCAGCCAGACGACAAAGCAGCCGTAAAGTTTTCCAGCGAGGATTCCGCGCTCGTCCGCGAGCTCGCACTTCTGCTCGATGAGACCAGCCTCACCGAGATCGAGATCGAACGGGCCGGCCTTCGCCTGCGCGTCGCCCGCAACATCAGCGTAGCCGCCACCATGCCGATGCAGATGGCGGCCGGTCCCGCCGTCCTGCCGGCGGCCGCAGCTGCCGCCGCGCCAGCCGCGGCCGACCTGTCGAAGCATCCGGGCGCGGTGATCTCGCCGATGGTCGGCACCGCCTATTGGGCGCCGGAGCCCGGCGCCAAGCCGTTCATCGAGGTCGGCAGCAAGGTCTCGGTCGGCCAGACGCTGCTGATCATCGAAGCCATGAAGACCATGAACCAGATCCCCTCGCCGCGCGCCGGCACGGTGACGCAGATTCTGGTCGAAGACGGCCAGCCGGTCGAGTACGGCGAGCCGCTCGTCATCATAGAGTAATGGTCGTGGGCGGTCAGCCGCCCTAGCCGCCTCCCGCGCGCCAGTCCCTTAAGGACACCATGTTCGACAAGATCCTCATAGCCAATCGCGGCGAGATCGCCCTTCGCATCCTGCGCGCCTGCAAGGAGCTCGGGATCGCGACCGTCGCCGTGCACTCCACTGCCGATGCCGACGCCATGCATGTGCGCCTGTCGGACGAGAGCGTCTGCATCGGGCCGCCGCCGTCCAAGGACAGCTATCTCAACGTGCCCGCGCTGCTCGCGGCCTGCGAGATCACCGGCGCGGATGCCGTGCATCCCGGCTACGGCTTCCTCTCCGAGAACGCGCGCTTCGCCGAAATCCTTGGCGAGCACAATCTGCATTTCATCGGCCCCAAGGCCGAGCACATCCGCCTGATGGGCGACAAGATCGAGGCCAAGAAGACGGCCAGGAAGCTCGGCATTCCCGTGGTGCCCGGCTCGGACGGCGCGGTCGGCCCCGAGGACGACGCGATGGCGATCGCCAGGAAGATCGGCTTCCCCGTGCTGGTCAAGGCAGCCGCCGGCGGCGGCGGCCGCGGCATGAAGGTCGCGCAGAGCGAGGCCGACCTCCAGGTGGCGCTGTCGACGGCAGCCAACGAGGCCAAGTCCGCCTTCGGTGACGCGTCCGTCTATCTCGAAAAATACCTCCAGAAGCCGCGCCACATCGAGATCCAGATCCTCGGTGACGGCCGCGGCGGCGCGATCCATCTCGGCGAGCGCGATTGCTCGCTGCAGCGCCGCCACCAGAAGGTCTGGGAGGAAGGTCCCTCGCCCGTCCTTGCCGCCGCTGCACGCGCCAAGATCGGCGAAACCTGCGCCAAGGCGATGCGCGAGATGAAATATCTCGGCGTCGGCACCATCGAATTCCTGTTCGAGGACGGCGAGTTCTACTTCATCGAGATGAATACCCGCATCCAGGTCGAGCATCCCGTCACCGAGAGCATCACCGACATCGACCTCGTGCTGGAGCAGATCCGCATCGCTGCCGGCGGCGATCTGCCGGCCAAGCAAAGCGAGATTCAGATCATCGGCCACGCGATCGAGTGCCGTATCAACGCCGAGAACCCGCAGAGCTTCCGTCCCTCGCCGGGCCGCATCACGCAATATCACCAGCCCGGCGGGCTCGGCGTGCGCATCGATTCCGCGGTCTATCAGGGCTACACCATCCCGCCCTATTACGACTCCCTCGTCGGCAAGCTCATCGTCCACGGCAAGACCCGCGCCGAATGCCTGATGCGGCTGCGCCGGGCACTGGACGAGATGGTGGTCGAGGGTATCGAGACGACGCTGCCGCTGTTCCGCGACCTGGTGCGCCAGGACGACATCATCAACGGCGACTATCACATCCACTGGCTGGAACAGTACCTCGCGGGCAAGGAACCGGTCGCGGGGTGACCCCTCTCCTCCCGTGGAACCCTTTGGCCCCCATCGCGTTCTGGACGGGGACAGTTCCGAGGGGGCCTTTTGAGTTCCGTTGACGTGACGAAGCGAGACCGTCGTGACGACTGAAGCGCAACGACGGCGCTCCATGTGGCAGATCCTGCTGTTCTCGGCGGGTCTTCTGGTGTTGACCGTGATCAGCGCCGGCTCCGTCTACCTGGTCAACAAGGCCAGAGACGATAGCAAATGGGTGATCCACACCATCGAGGCGGAGAACCAGATCAACGCTCTGCTGCTGGAAATCCGGCGTGCCGAGAGCGCCGCCCGCGGCTATCTCCTGACCCAAGGGGCGGATTTCAAGGCCGACCATGAGAAAGCCGTGGCAGCGATCATACCTGCCCTCGACAAGCTCACGCGCCTGACCCGCGATAATCCGGACCAACGCGGCAACATCGAGAAGCTGAGCGCGGCGATCGAAATCCGGCTGGGGCAATTCAAGCAGGAGTTGGACTTCATCGGCCAGAATCGGCCGGACAAGGCCATAGCGCAGGTCCGCGAGGCCGCCTCCACCGACACCACGGCCGAGATCAGCAAAGTCGCCGTCTCCATGATCCAGGAGGAGGAGCGTCTGTTCCGGCTCCGATCGGCCAATTCCGACCGCAGCCAGACGCTGGCGGCCTCGATGACCGGCATCGGTTCGGGCCTCGTGGTGCTGCTGACCCTGATCTCGATCTGGCTGGTGCGGCGCTCGGTGCTGGCCCGCGACGAGGCCGAGACGCGCCTGCGCGACGCCTACGCCAACCTCGAGACCGTGGTCGACGAACGCACGGCAGACCTGCGCGAGGCCAACAACGAGATTCAGCGCTTTGCCTATATCGTCAGCCACGACCTTCGTTCGCCACTCGTCAACATCATGGGCTTCACCAGCGAACTCGAAGAGCTCAGCGGCGACATTTTCCGCCGTATCGGCGGCCTTACCCATGTCCCGGCCGATGGCCCGCCGCTAGCTGACGGCGAGGTCACGCTCGAAGGCCCCGACAAGCAGCTTTCAACGGATTTTTCCGAAGCGCTCGGCTTCATCAAGTCGTCGATCGCCAAGATGGACCGCCTGATCTCGGCGATCCTCAACCTCACCCGCGAGGGCCGGCGCGAATTCGTGCCCGAAAAGATCGACACCCGCGAGTTGATCGAAGCCATCGTCTCGACGCTGGCGCATCAGTCCGCCGAAGCGCAGGCCGAGATCCATGTCGCGCCGCTGCCGGATCTCGTCAGCGACCGCCTTGCGCTGGAGCAGATCTTCTCCAATCTGATCGACAATGCCATCAAATATCTCAAGGCCGGCGCCCCCGGCGAGATCAGAATCCGCGGGCGCACCAAGCTTGGCTACGCTATCTTCGAGATCAGCGATAACGGCCGCGGGATCGATCCGAAAGATCACCAGCGGATTTTCGACCTGTTTCGCCGGGCGGGAACCCAGGACAAGCCTGGTCAGGGCATCGGTCTTGCGCATGTGCGTGCACTTGTGCGCCGCCTCGGCGGTACCATGTCGGTATCATCGGAACTGAATACCGGCAGCACCTTCACCATCACGCTGCCCATCACCTGGAACACGAGCAACCGGAACGCCGACCAATGACTCAACCCGTCACCATCATCATGATCGAGGACGACGAGGGCCACGCCCGGCTGATCGAGCGCAACATCCGCCGATCCGGCGTCAACAACGAGATCATTCCCTTCGCCAACGGCACGGACGCGATGAAGCACCTGTTCGGCGCCGACGGCAGCGGGCTCGTGCAGAAGGGCAATGCGCTCCTGATCCTGCTCGATCTCAATCTCCCCGACATGACCGGGATCGACATCCTGAAGCAGATCAAGGAGAACAAATATCTGAAGGCCTCGCCCGTGGTGGTGCTGACCACCACCGACGACAGCCAGGAAATCAAGCGCTGCTACGAGCTCGGCTGCAACGTCTACATCACCAAGCCCGTGAACTACGAGAATTTCGCCAATGCCATCCGGCAGCTCGGCCTGTTCTTCTCGGTCATCCAGGTCCCGCCCGCCGCCTCATGAACCAGCACCCGCCTACACTGCTCTACATCGACGACGACGCGGCGCTGGCCCGCCTGGTCGAGCGCGGCCTGACGCGGCGCGGCTACAAGGTCATTCATGCCGCGAGCGGCGAGGAAGGCCTGGAGCGTATCCGTCGCGCGGGGACCCAAAACAGCGCCGACGGCTGCATCGACGTCGTGGCGCTCGACCAGTACATGCCCGGCCTCGACGGGCTGGAGACGCTCGAGCAGATCATGGCGATCGCAGGCGCTCCGCCCGTGGTGTTCGTCACCGCATCGCAGGATTCCAGCATCGCGGTCACCGCGCTGAAGGCGGGCGCGGCCGATTATCTCGTCAAGGACGTCAAGGGCGACTTCATCCCCCTGCTCCACGTCGCCGCCGACGGCGCGCTACGCCAGGCCGAATTGCAGAAGGCGCGCGAGGAAGCCGAGGCCGAGATCCACGCATCGCGCGACCGCTACGCCGCGCTCGCTGCCGAACGTGAGCTGCTGCTGCGCGAGGTCAATCACCGCGTCGGCAACTCGCTCCAGATCATCGCCTCGCTGCTGCATCTCCAGGCGAACTCCGCAGGCCAGGAAGAGGTCAAGGCGGCGCTGACCAACGCGATGGGCCGCGTCGCCGCGGTCGCGCAGGTGCACCGCCGGCTCTACACCTCGCAGGACCTGAAGAGCGTGGTGCTCAACCAGTATCTGGATTCGCTGCTCGAGGATCTCAGGCGCTCGGCCGAAGGCAACCGGATGTCGCGGCTGACGGTGAAGGCCGAGCCGATCGAGATCGATCCGGACCGCGCCGTCGCCGTCGGCATCATCGTCAACGAGCTGGTGATGAACGCGGTGAAATACGCCTATCCCGACGGCGCCGGCCCCATCCATGTCGAGCTGACCTCGCAGGGCGAGGATCTGCTGCTGGCGATCACCGACAACGGCGTCGGCGACAAGGTCAAGGCGGATCCACGCTCGACCGGCATGGGCCAGCGCATCGTCGCGGCGATGGCCACCAAGCTCGACGCCACCGTCGAGCGCGACCCCGCCCATTCCGGAACTCGCGTCATGCTGAGGTTCCGCCGCACGCCCGCGGCCCCCGACAAGACCAACAACGCCGCCGCAGGCTGACCCTCGCCCCCTTCGCAACACCTCCACGATCCTGCTATTGTTGCGCCATGACTTCGCGCGACTCCGCTTCGTCTGAAATCACGCCGGCCGTGCTGTTGCGTGCCTATGCCTGCGGCATTTTTCCGATGGCCGAGAGCGCCGACGATCCGACACTGTTCTGGGTCGAGCCGGAATTGCGCGGCGTGATCCCGCTCGAGGGATTTCGCGTGGCCTCGCGGCTCGCGCGCACCGTCCGTACGGACGCCTTTCGCGTCACCGTCAACACCGCGTTCAAGGCAACGATCGCCGGCTGCGCGGCGCCGCAAGCGGGACGCGAGGACACCTGGATCAACAAGCGGATCCGCGACCTCTATGGCGGCCTCTACGAGCTCGGCCATTGCCACAGCGTCGAGGCCTGGCAGGGCGACGACCTCGTCGGCGGGCTCTACGGCGTGAGCCTCGGACGCGCCTTCTTCGGCGAGAGCATGTTTCACACCGCGCGCGATGCCTCGAAGGTCGCGCTGGTGCATCTGGTCGCGCGGCTGATCCATGGCGGCTTCGAGCTGCTCGACACGCAATACGTCACCGAGCACTTGAAGAGTTTTGGCGCGGTCGAGATTTCGCGTCGGCGCTACACCGCACTGCTCGACAAGGCCCTCGCCGGCGACCCCGGCGATTTCCTGAGGCTGTCAGCCGGTGACGCGATCCCGGGCGCGCGCGCGCTCGACATCGTCGCCTCCCGGCCATAATCGGTGATGGGGCCTAGCGCCCGAACCCGGGGATTTGGTCTAACGCCCAAACCCCGGGATACCGAACAGGCCCGGCCGCTGCTCCGGCGGCGGCGGGGGTGGCGGCGCCGGCTGCTGCTGCTGGATCGGCGGCAAGGGCTGCGGCGGGCGCTGCTGCACGGCCTGCTTGGGTGGCGCCGCCTTCTTCTGCGCGGGCGGCGGAGCCGGCGGCTTTGCCGCGGCCGGATCGGGCGCCGCGGTTGCAATGGTCTGCTGCGGCTCTTTGCAGTCGGTGAGCCAGATGTCGTAGATCGGATGCTCGACGCCGTGCAGGCCGGGGCTTGCCGCATACATCCAGCCCGAGAAGATGCGCTTCACCTCGCCCTGCAAGGTGATCTCGTCGACCTCGACGAAGGCGTCGGTATTGGTGGCCTCCGTCGCCGGCCGCGTGTAGCAGGCGTCGGTCTTGACCCGCAGCGCGCCGAACTGGACGGTCTCGCCGATGTCCTCGTCGAAATTGATGATGCGCCCGGTGATCTTGTCGAGGCCGGAGAAGGTCGCCTTCTTGTTCACGATCTTCTGGGCCGGCGGCTCGGTCACGACCTCGTCGCCCGGCTGGAGGCTAGCCGGGGTCTGCGGGACAGTGCCGCCCGGCCCGCCCTTCTGCTGGGGCTGGCGCTGACCGGGCGCACCCGGGGCGGCTTGCGGATTGGGCGGAGCGACCGCCACGGACGGCGGCGGCTGGTTCGGCGGAGCGACGGTTGAGCCCGGCGGCGGCGCCAGGGGCTGGGACTCGACCGGCCCCGGCATCACGTTACCTTGCCGGCCCGGCGGCGGCGCCATCGGGCGCGACGGCAGCACGCGGCCCTGCGGCGGCAGCTCGGGGACCTCTTCGTCGTCATCGGGGATCTGAGGCTGCGGCTGACCACGCGGAATCGAACCCGGCGGCCGCGGCGGCGGGTCGGAGAAGATCGTGCCGATCTGCGCCTGCGCGGGCGTCGCAACCGTCAATGCGGTGGCGGCCAGAAGCGCCGCAAGACCTGGCAGGGCAAGTCTTGTAAGGGTAAAGGTTCGAACCATCTTCTCGCGCGGCTTCAACAGCGAATCGGGCTTGCTGGACATTCTACAGGGGATACCGCCGCTCGCAGGCCATCCGGTTAACACGGCGAATACGGCGGGGGAAGGGCGGCCGTAGCTTGGCGGCGTCACGCGACGTCACTAGCGATCACGAGCGCACTTAACTCTTTGAGCTTGTTTTATTATCCCCAAGTTTAGACGATCATGAGCGATCATGAAGAAACAGGCGCAGAGAGCAGTGGTGAACTCGGAAAGGTGAATGTCTAGCGTGGCGATTAACCAGCGAGGTCGCCAGCAGTGCACGCACCAAATCCCCATAGACCCCAGCCAGCAAGCCCCAAAAAAGGTCTCACCCTCAAAACCATCCAAACCCTTGTCCAAGCCGCTCAGCCGGGCATGTGGGCGCACGAACGCGGGCTATGCCTTGCGGTCGCCAAAAGCGGCTCAGCCTTCTGGGCGTTCCGCTATTCCACAGCAGAGGGTCGGCGGCGACTGATGACCTTGCAGCCGTACCAGCCGATCGATGCAGCCGGGCTGAAAGCCCTCGAATGGCAGGCTGCGGAACTCCGCAAGCTGATCAAGGCAGGCCGCGACCCGTTGGCCGAACGCGACGCGGACGCCGCCGCGACCGCTACGGCGGGCACGACGGTCAACCGATTAGCCGTCGATACATTCGAGGAAGTCGCCCGCGACTACATCGCTCAACATAAGGATGGTTGGAAAAGTGCGAAACACCTTCAGCAGTGGGAAAACACGCTCGAAACCTATGCATATCCGATCATCGGCAAATTACGATCGCACGAGATCACAACCGATGACGTGTTGAAGGTCTTGCGACAGGATCACGAGCGCGCGGAAAAGAACGACACGCTTTGGACAGGCGCACGTGAAACAGCATCGCGTCTCCGTATGAGAATCGAAACCGTGATCGGCGCCGCGAAGGCGAAAGGGATAACCAATCCCGACACGCGCGAAATTTGGATCAACCATCACAACCCGGCGCAATGGAAGGATCATCTTGAACATTGGCTGAACGGGAAGCAATCGAGAGGACATTTCAACGCCATGGACTGGAAAGACGCACCCGCATTCATGATCGAATTGCGCGAGAAACCTGACTACAGCGCAAAGGCATTGATGCTGACAATTCTCTGCGCGACGCGCACGAACGAAACGCTAAACGCGCAACGGACCGAATTCGATCTAGACAATGCGATCTGGATCATCCCTGCCGAGCGTATGAAAGCGGGCGTAGAACACCGCGTCCCTTTGTCGGATGCTGCTGTTCAGCTACTGCGGTCGCTACCAACGATCGATGAGAACCCCTACGCATTTCCCGGTATGAAGCGCGGTAAGCCGCTAGGCCACATGAGCATGTTGGAATTGCTATGCGGAATGCGCGAAGGCTTCACAGTACACGGCTTTAGATCAACGTTCCAAGATTGGGCGGAAGACACAACCGTGCATCCGGACGTGATCACCGATATGGCACTCGCGCACACGATCAAGAACAAGACCAAGCGGGCCTATCGCCGGGGCAATGCATTCGACCGCCGCCGCGATCTAATGCAACAATGGTGCGACTACCTCTTAACGGACGCACCGACATACAAAGCGAAATGGGAAAAACTGATCGCCTGAAAGCGGATTGTGTATAATCCCCGGAAGAAGCCCGTTCGCGGGCTTTTTCTTTTTGACGCATCGTGAGCGAATATGAGACTGCTTAGCTAGTCGCGTGGTCGGATGACAGCGGCGTAAGGGTCGGATGGCCTGAGTTGCGGTGAAGACGCAGCGTGCGTGGGTGGATGCCCTGCAATGCCCATCAATTCGAAGCAGGACCCCGCCCACATGTCCCAGGACAGCACGACCATTCTGACCACCGATCAAGTCTGCCAGCGCCTCACGATCTCCGCGCCGACGCTACGCCGCTACTCCAAAGCAGGCCACGGCTTCCCTCCCAAGATTCCCTTAGGTCCGCGTCGTGTCGGCTATCTCGCCAGCGACATCGAGAACTACATCGCGAACCGGCGCAAAGCCGCACTCGCCACAGCGGACGGTTAATCGTCCGGTTAGTGGCGCGACAATCTGTGAACCCTCTCAATGAAAACGGCGGAACGTTCATCCGCAGCACGGAGAAGTAGGCCCCGCCAGTGGCACCCGGCAGGGCCTCAATCAACGTCATTTAGGAAAGTCCGATGACTATACACGCTCATGTCGCGCGGCTCAACAGCTTCGCGCAGCCATCCCCTCACCTCGCCGATCCTCTCGCAGGACTGACAGCCCTTCCGCAATGGGTGCTATGGCGACTTGAGCAATACGATGGTGAACCGAAACCGCGCAAAATCCCTTACGATCCGAAGACGCTTCAACGCGCCGATACGACCAATCCGACCACATGGGCGAGTTTCGAAACCGCAACGACGATCGCAACGATCAATCCGGAATTCCGCATCGGCTTCGTCTTCACCCTGAACGATCCGTATATCTTCGTTGACCTAGACGGGTGCCGCGATCCGGACACCGGCACATATAACGACGAAGCAACGCATATTTGCACGCGCCTATTTCCGGGCGTCGCAGCTGAGGTTAGCCAATCAGGAACAGGTTTACACCTGATCATGAGAGGCGACAAAACCCAATTCGGCAATCGGCGCAACAAATGGGGCGGTCGATTTGAGTTCTATCAAAACAACCGCTTTGTTGCGATTGCGGGTAACGAATGGATTGGCAACGCCGATCTAGAGCAAACGGCATCGCTGCAAACATTCCTGCAAATTCGTGAACATGGCCGCGACAATCAAGAACTCGATACGATCCGCGATCCACGATGGTCAGGGCCGGAAGACGATCAAGAACTACTGGCCCGCATGCTTGCATCTGATGATAAGATTTCATCGGAGCGAATTGCCGAGCTGAACGACGCTATCATGCGCGATCCGAGCAACTTTGTCGCGAAAGCCCAATTCGACATTTTAAGCCGTCGCGTTCCATTCGCCGCGCTGTGGAACGCTGATGCAAATGTATTGAACCAGTTCTATCCGTCGTCGGCAGGAAAGCTATTCGACCACAGTGCGGCGGATCTGGCGCTTATGAACAAGCTCGCTTTCTGGAGCGGCAAGGATCACGTGCGGATGATCCGGCTTTTCAGCATGTCGGCATTAGGCAAACGCGAGAAATGGTGCAACCGGGCATATTATCGCAACAGGACAGCCAGCAGCAGCAACCAGTCATGTCGCGATGTTTATCGGGGCACCAATCAAGAGCGACGAGACAAACAGCGCCAAGAAAACGAGCGGATCGGCGAACAGCTTGAATTCGATATCACGACGAAGCTGATCACGCTGGATGAAATGATCAGCGATTTCTATTTCGTCAGCGGCGTCGGAGCGTCGGGCGGCGTGGCAAGCGCAAAGACGCTGAACGTTCTGTCTGTTGCGGTTGCGCGCAACGAATACGCGCCGTCAAAACACCCGCTTGAATACACCGATAAGCGAACGGGCGAAACAAAGACTAAGATCGTTCCAGCGTTTGAACAATGGTTGCCGCACGAAAAGCGAAAACGCGTTGATAGCGTTACATGGAAGCCGGAAGGTGGCTCGATTTGCGACGTTCCGGAAAAGGTTGGTCTAAGCGGGTTCAACACGTGGCGCGGATTGATCAAGCCAACGTGGCATGATCACTTCATCAACGATAATCAGTTGCGCGAGCGATGGCTGACAAGATGGCGCGAACACCTCGGCTATCTGGTCCCGATCGAAGCTGAGCGCGATCTATTTGAACGCTGGCTTGCGCACATTTTGCAGCACCCCGGCGAGAAAGTCGAAACGGCTTGGTGCTTCGTCGCGAACATGACCGGCATTGGCCGCAACTGGCTTGGTAGCGTTCTCTCGCGCGTGGTGCGCGGCTACGTGCTGAACAACGCGATTTTGGATGTTGTCCTAGACGGCAAGTTCAACGGTCGAATGTCGCGCAAATTGCTGATGATCGTTGACGAAGCCAAGGCAGGAATGCGCGGCCCGAACACATGGGCGTTGTCCGAGAAACTTAAAACGATGGTCAATCCGGACTTCCGCGAGATAAACGAAAAGCACGGCTTGGAATGGGTGGAACACAACGCGATGCGTTGGCTTGTGTTTTCCAACAATTGGGACGCGCTCCCCATTGAACGCGACGATCGGCGATGGAACATCGTCGAAAACCCGACGAAACCGCAATCAACTGCTTATTACAAAGAAATCTATGACCTTGTCCGGCGCGATGAATTCATTGCGGCGGTATGGGCGCATCTGTCCACACGGCCGCTAGACGGCTTCAACGTCGGCGATCGATCGATAAACAATGCCGCACGCGAAAGGATGCTCAACAGCGTTTCGACCGATCTTGAACAGGCGCTAAAGGAATTCAAAGACCAATGCAGCGCCCAAGTGGTCGATTACATCACCATCGAAAACTTTCTCAGGCAACGCGCGCCCGGCGAACAGCTCAATAAAGCCGCGATCAGACGCAACCTGATGAAGCTTGACATGGTGTATCTGGATAAACGCATTGGCACCGGAAACGACAAAAGACGCATGGTGATCGTCCGCGACTTGAGACCAGCCGATGTTTACGACAACCCCGCCCGCTGGCAGGCTTCGGCAACTCACACCACAGCAGCAACGTTTTTCAACCAACCATCCGAATGATCATCAAGCCCGGCTTCGCACCGGGCTTTTTGTTGCCCTCCCGGTCACAGTGGCAGCTTCCATAATTTCATTTTCATCTCGCTGGACAGCTTGGACAGCCTTTCTGCTACTCTAGAAGAAAATACATCAGGCATGTTTCGTCTCGTAGGGGAATGGGAGACCTGTCCAAGCTGTCCAGCCGAATTATGGAGAAGGACGATCCACGGCGGAAGAACCATCCGCCGTGCTCGCCGTCCCAACCATCTGAATTGATTGCCGTTGGAACAAGCGACGGTCATGCGATGATCGGGGCACTCACCACCCTGATCACCAAATTGATCACTTCCTCGGTTACGATGATGATTGCGACGGTCGCCACGCGAGCCCCCCCTCCCCCTGGACAAATAGCGTCACACCGTTCCATCGGGCGGCGTCCCGGCTACAGGGTGAGCGCCCGGCGATTTGCTGCCGCCCGACTTATCCACAGGTAAGTTGCATGAATCTCCGATTGCTACCATCGCAATTTTCACCCGCATCAATTCGCAATAGCACCACGCATCACGACGATTTTCACCCGCATCAATTTGTAACGTCGCAATAGCACAACGCATCACGACGATTTTGTCCGCATCAATTTGTAACTCATGTTTGCCGTCGATCGGGAGACGCCCGATGCGTCTCTCGACTTTGCTTCATGGGTGATTCATGAGTGCCACACGACGCGTGTCCGGGGATGTTTGACCTTCCCGCCCGGCGCTGATCCCAAAAGGTCAAATTGAGGATTTTCGGAAATGAAATTTCAAATGACGCGGAGCATCGTTGAGAATCGTGGCGTCAATTACACGTTCACGAACGTCGCCACTGGTAGGAACGCTAGTACGTTCATCCCCGTGACGGAACTGACCGGCACACCCTACGATGCTTCGCTCAAGATGCTCGATAACGCCCTCTTAAACCTCGGGGCTATCGTTGAAAAGAACTCCGCTGAGTACCAGCCGGCATCCCTTATGTCCCACAATCGCGCCGCTGTTGAATTCTCCACGGTTTCAGCCGCGTTTAAGAGCACGCAGCGTGCCGGATTGATTGAAGCTGACGGCACCCGGAAGGATTGGGCTGAGCGCACTGCTATCGAACCTGCAAACTTTGGCACGGCGGCTATTCGTGCGCGCGGCGTGGCGAAGTTTGACGCCACACCGGACGGCCAGAGACCAACGCTGCTGTCCGTGATGCGAGAGCAAGAACTGGCGGGCATAATGGAAGTCGGGGCGCTCGATGACCTCCCGCCTGAGGTAGCTCAGCAAGCTCGCGAACGATATGCCTCACTTAGGGGCATCCGCGTGTCAGGCATTCAGGCGGATCACACCCAGAGACCGACCGACACTGCCCCACTTTTAAGTGGACCCGATGTCGCTAGCGCCCAACGTGCGGCGAAAGCTTCGTTCGATCAACTGAAACAGCGATCGGAAAATATTGGCTTTGTTGAGAAGGCGCTCAACGAAGTGATTAGCGTCGTTGAAACGTGCTGTGATTTGCACCGCCCGCAAGCCTATCGACTGCTGACCACAGGCAGCATTGATGTTGTGGAGTGACAGCATTGATCCGTGGTCCACGTCTCCCGGCTCAGATCGTTTTGGCAACTGGACGGGAGATCGGACCGGGCGAAATCATGCGTGCGTTCAACATCAGTAAAGCGCGCTTGCATTATTGGCGCCACGCGTATCAGTTTCCTCGCCCGACGAAATCACACGGTCCGGTCGTGCGTTCCGAAATTGGAAAATGGTGCGCATCTCGCAATTGCGCCGTACTTTGGTGTTGAGATCATGAGCAATGTCACGCCGTTGCCAGCCGATAATAACGGTCGCGACGGCAAGGGTCGCTGGGCAAAAGGCCCCGGCAATATCGGACGGCCGGTCGGTGCCAAGTCCCGTCATCAACGGGATTTCTCCGCGCTCATAGTCGCGATGATCCCGCGCGCAGCGCAAAAGCTTTCAGACGCTCTAGACAATTCTGAGCCGTGGGCGGTGCAAGCCATCATAAAGTTGGCCCTACCATCCGGCTTAACTATCGCCATGCATGGCGTTGAGCCGGCAGACGTGGAAAGCGCGCTTGCTAGCGGTGACATTTCATCCGAGCAAGCCAAGGCGATGATCGCCAACAAAAAGGACGGCAAGGCAATCAACGAACTCGATGAACACCGGGCGATGATGAGCGAGATTTTGGAGAAGCTGCCAAGGCAATGATCACCGAGCGAGACAAGCGACAACTTGCGTCGATTATCGCGATCGTGAAGCCTGCCAATTCGCTGGAAGCACGTCTTGAGAAGTTGAGCGAAGAACATCGCGTTCGGTACGACATTTATTGTTGGCGGATGGTGCAATGGGCAACACGCATAAATGCAATGTGCCCAGATGATTATGAAGGCGGTATCGATGCGCATCTATACGCGCGATCGATTGACTCTAAGAGTTACGAACCGAGATTAGACGCGCGTGTGCAAATGGCGCTGTTCGGACCGACGCCAAGGATATTGAAAACGGCGAGCGAGGACGAAGCCATGCGGATTTACAAGGAATATTGCGATGAGCAACGTTGATAGAATTCCCGAAGGTTGGCACATGATCCGCGTCGAGCATCCTACGCCGATCATCTATACTTTCGGTCCTGAAATCGATCCGTACACATGGCAGCAGCTACCATCAACGTTTAGACATTTCCTAACGGTAAAGGAATTTGACCGCAAGCACGGTCTGTATGAAGCAAACAAGCGACAAGACATTCAACGTGTTGAAGCGTTGATGTTAAGCGGGATAGCTGAACCGTTTCGCATCGGTAAAGATGCTCTTGGGCATGACAATCTATTGGTCAACGGCGAAACGTTGACCAAGATCATTACGTTTCATTCCATGCGCAACAGCAATCCGGGCGGTGCATTCAAGCCTCGCGAGCTTGCACTATTATTCGAGCAGTACACCAACCAGAAAAACGACGCTCTCGACTGGCTCGAAGCAATTACTCCACGCGACCGTGCGCGCGCCTTTTTGACCATCTTGCGCGAAATGGTTGAATGGCAACAGCGACACGGTTTATCGGACGAACCGTAATGTTTTCCAGTCCGAACAACAGAGGTACGCACCCATGGCTAAGATGACCAAAGCACAATATTGCGAAGCAGGAATGTCACACATCGAGCACATGCGCCAGCTACTGAAAGAGCACGGCGACAGCGCAACGCTCAATCTCCATGCCGATCACCTACGCTCAATTCTCATATATGAGAGCGTGAAAGCGCTTGGCGTGATCGATACGCGCGAACCCACAAAGCATTAAGTCGGAATGCAGCACCGGCAAAGGTTAGTCGCTTCTCCATTGCCGGTGCTCGCACCCCGGACGTGTTGTCGGATGTACGCAACACGTCCGGGGAATGCTTCGAAGACGGACGCGCCCTCCGCCGAGGTCTACTCCTAAATTGCTGAATTGATTGCGATGAGGATCGCGATGGCCCGCGCACTCACCAAACTGTCTGACCATCGCGGTTTATATGGCTGTGGAAATCGTCACGCGATATCCGCCCGATGACCGTTCATGACCGCTCGTGACGCTTAGTAACCTTTTCTGATCCCAATCTGCCACTTTTGACCGTCCGGCCCGAACGGCCGATCTTGTGCGGCCACAGAGGCGCATAAGGAGATCCGTCAAATGAGCACACTTTCACAACTGATGACGCAGCGAGCCGCTGCCGGTGCAGCCTACGCCAGCGCGGTTGATGCGCTGAAGATTGCCTACGTAAACCTCGCCGCGCTCGACCGCACGATGGAAAATCGCAATGTCGTCGCACCGGTCCCCTCTGTCGTCTTCGGTCCGATCCCCAATGGCGGGCCGGTTCCCGTGCTGTCTTTCCTGCGTGACAAGAACGCGGTTGATGATCTTGTGCGGCTCCTGCAACACGCCGAGTTCGCGCCCAACTTAAAGCAGGATTGGCCGGCTCAGATCATCACAGCGTCGAACATGCAAGTCGCATCGTTCACGCAGGGCTAAATAGTGGCGAGTACTCATAAACGTCGGCTTTCGGTTATAAAGCGGAAGTTGCCAGTTCGGTCGATCATCGGCGGCTTAAGACCCATAGGAGACGTCCGCCGTGTCGGTCCGACGCTTATTTTTCGATGTGCCACGACCCGTCCCAGTCGCATGGAGGTGGTTTTGCTTTGAAGCTTTCGATGCGCTGGATTAGAGCCGTGGCAGGCCCGTCGCCGGGCATCGCTTCGAGCGACACATTGAACGCGGCAAGCGCTTCATCCCATCGCCGGTCCCGGTAGGCCGCGAGCGCCTTGAGGTACTTGTCACGTGATGCAAGCTGCTGCGGCGTAAGATTACCTTTCTTTCCTACGATTTCGAACACGGCCTCGAAACGAGTCTGGCCCGCCACCACGATGCGATCGATCTCCCGAACCTCAAGTGAGGTGCCCACGGCAGCAATTGTTCTTTCGGAAACGAGATTGCGGGTGCCATACACCTTGTTTGCGCCTTCCAGCCGCGAGGCGAGGTTCACGACGTCGCCCATGACGGTGTAGCTCATCATCACGTCGGAGCCGATGCTGCCGACCAGCGCCTCGCCGGTCGCGATTCCGATCCTTAGATCGCATTTCTCCATTGGGGTTGCGCGAACGCCAAGCAGTTCAGGAATCTCCTCGCGCAATTTGTCGATACGTTCGATCATTTCCAGCGCGGCGAGGCATGCAAGCCGGGCATGATCGGCCTCATCGACGAAAGGAGGGCCCCAATACGCCATGATGCCGTCGCCGATATACTTGTCGATGATCCCTCGGTTGTTCCGAATTGGTTCGGACATGACCGAAAGATAGTGGTTCATAACCTTGACGAGACCTTGCGGGGTCATGCCTTCGCTCAGGCTGGTGAAGCCCTTCAAGTCGCAGAACAACACAGTCATCACTCGGCGCTGGCCTTCGGCGGCCGTCAAATTAGGGCGATCGATCAGTCCTTCAACGACGCGCGGGTCGATATACTTGCCGAATGTTTCCTTGATGCGTTGGTTGTTGCGCAATTGCACAACCATCCGATTGAAGGCGGCCGCCAGTTGTCCGATTTCGTCAGTCGCCCTTACATCGATTGACTGATCGAGCTGGCCCGCTTCGACCGCGCGGGTACCCTCTAGCAGTTGACGGATCGAGCGAATGATGCCGCCACTGACCAGGTTGGCGAAAATCAATCCGACGATCGCGGCAAGCAGCGTAACGATGGCCGAGGTCAGGGCCACCCGGGTTTGTTCCGACCTGATTTTTGCGATAGCCCCATCGCTGACGGTCAACATGCTCAACCGAATAGCGTTGACTTTCTCATCCAGCTCGTCGCGAGCAGCGTCTGCTTGCGCAAGGCTGCGCCTGACCGCCGCAAAGTCTCTGGCCTCAAGGTGTGAAAGTAGCTCTCCGGTTTCCTGCTTCAGTTGGCGGCGAGTATCGCTCAGATTTTCAATTCTGTTTTCGATGCGCGCCAGGCCTGCATTGTCCGAGGGTGTACTTGCGTCCTCAATGATCGAATTGATCAGTGTCCGCGCGGCTTGCGCCTCACTTTCGACCTCGTCTCCCTTCGCGTTGTATAGCTCCAAGCGGGCCCTATACCCGAGCACATCGGGCGGCTCCTGCATCTTCGCGATCACCATGCGGCGGACCGCGAGACCTCGTTCCAGAGACAGAGTATTGATCCGCGTCAGATGCCCGTTGATCGGGGCGTACCGTGCAGAGAGTTCATCAAGCAGATGGCCGACCCGCCTGACCATCACTATCGATAGGACCGATGTCGCCAGCATGAGGATGATCAATCCGACGGAGATCGCAACAATCCGCCGCCGTATCGACTGTTTGATCATCGATCCGGAGAAATTCTTGAATCCTTTAAGAGCGAGAACCTTTGAGATGTCTCGTGCTCCGTGGTGAAACGTCCGATGTACTCACAGTCGAGCTTCCCCGCGCTCAGCCACGTCAAGCGGTCAGAGACCAACTTCGTTCATTCCTCATTCAAGCTGAATTCGAAGGTTTTGGCGGGCGGGCCTTGGTGAACAGCCCCGAACTGGCTAAGCGGCAAATTTATCACCAGCGAAGAGGAGTAAAGGTCGGTGAGTTCGAGTTTGAGCTGTTGACCGGCTTCCATTTGGGCCGCCACAGTTGGTTCGATTCCGCGGGCTGCGATGCAGATGTTGGTGAGACACCAGTTGAAAGGAACCTGGATAGGGCTGCCCTGATCTACCGTCACCTTGACTCCCTGCTGCAGATTTGCCCCTTGCGGAACGAATAGCTGCAAGCGAGCCGGACCGTCAGCTCGCTCGATCAGATCGACACGCACCACGACCTGATCGAGATCGTCCGTGGCGGTTGATGTCGATCGGCATATCGTGGTTCGATCGGATGAGGCGAAACAAAATTTTTGCCAGGTTGATAAATGGATGTTTTCAGGCAGCCGCAATCGCGGCGGCGTCGAATGAGGCTCCTGCCGGGCCGAAGCGCCGTTGACCTGCTGCCCAAGCGGCGGGGCGGTCGCCGAATGCTTCTCTAGAAATTGCGATACCAAGGGCGACCAGATCGGCACCGCGTCAGCGGAATCGATCATGAAGTGCCCGTCGGTCCCAAAGGACGGGAACATACGGTAATCGGCATTTCCGCCCGCTTCGACAAAGGCATGATGCATCCGCTTCGTCAATTCCGGTCCGAAGTAGGTGTCGTTTTCCGCGTAGATCCAGAGCATCGGGACGCGTGCGGTGCGGCCAAACTCACCAGTAGCGGCAACGAGCTTGTCGGGAGCACAATTGTTGTTGGGTTTGCCGTCAACGCGGCCCCCACGGCCAGCCGCAAATGTAATGATGGCCTGAACTGATGACGGGTTTAGGCTCCCAAGAGCGATTGAACCCCATCCGCCGCCGGACTGGCCAACGACGACAACCTTGCCAGGCTGGATCATCTTCCGCTTACTCATGTAGTCGATGACCCACTCATTCAAAGTGGCGATAGCGAGTCCGGGACCACGAAAGTTCGGGTTGTCGCAGCTGCCGACGTGGGCAAAGACAGATCCGTAGAGACCTTGATCCTTGTCATCGAGACTACTAGCCCCGTACCTGATAGGCGAGATGACCACATAACCGCGGCGTGCAAACCAACGTGCCGCGTCCCGATATTCGATCGCGGGAAACAACGTCCGCTGATTGGCGTCGAGCGAAATTCCGTGGTTCATAACCACTAGGGGAAACGGACCATCTCCGACCGGCCGTACCAGGAAGGCAAGCACCGGCAGTGGAAACGGCAGCGCCCAAATCTCCTCTTGGATTGCTGGTCCCGCGCTTCGGTCATCTGCGATCGCCGAGGAATGGAATGCCGAGGGGACACTGCCCAGCAAGACGAGAACCATCAGCAAGTGCTTCAGCATGTGCTGTCTCCGCCCATGAGTTCTAGCCTAACGCTAGGTCTGAGGGGCAGGAAGCCGTTGATCTGGATCAATGATCAATCGGGACGGCCCGGCGTGCTAATGGTTTAAACCGCGTTGGAACCGTGGGATTAGTGTCTCTCCCATGGCTCCTCGGGGCCGGAGGCGGGACCCGGAGCGCCGCAGAGCATATACCGGCTCCGGGCCGAAAGCCTCACTAGACCCCCTTGTCTTAAGGGACCATACGGGGGCGATTCAGTCTGGACTAGTTGGTCTTGTTTGTCTGTTGCTGGCCCGTGGCTGACCTTCGCGCGGGGCGCGGCAATGTCTGGTAAGCGTGCTGAAGTGGACGAGCGGCGGAAACGTCATCCGCCAACTTCTTTGAATTGTTTCATCGAATTGCGGTCGCTAACGAAGACGATTGACCAGCAACGCCTTCTAGCGGCTCTTTTTGTTCCCTGCGCGTGTAACCAGCAAATTGCGAACTATTTTACCACGCAACTCTCGCTCTGCCTTCTGACCGACCGCTTCGCGGGCCGCTAGTGCGTAGTCCATCGGCACTGCATCCGCAAAACTGAGCAGCTTTTGTTTCGCATCTTGCGCAGATTGCTCCATTGTTTCAGGGATTCGAGAAAGTTCGGAGACGAGTGTAAAGAAGTTAGCTTTATTCCACCACATCGAACCGTCGGGCAGATTCATCAACTTGATATAGGCAGCGGCTTTGTTGATCGCCTCGATGACTTCGTTTTTTTCTGGAAAGCTGCTGGCGCGATCTTCGAGGTACTTACGGACTCGATTATTTCGCTGAAAGTAACCCGTCATGTATGTGCACATGAGGTTCAAAGTGAACATCAAAGGGACTTTGCGGTCAAACTCAAAGCTGGTGAAGATTTCCTTCGATCGGACCAGGTTCGTGAATGGACCCTCGGCTTGTGAAAGAAGCCAGTGCCACGTGTCCGAGTCTATGCCGGGGTCACGGCTGAAGATATTTGCCGGTATCGTTTCTTCACCGTCAGTCTCACTGCCGACATCACCTAATTCATCGTCGTCCGGAGGGTGTCCGACGATCTCACCGCACAGCACTCTCGCCACAAGCATGAATTCAGAGGCCGAGTATTCTGATGCAAGCTTTTCGATTGCGGACAACGAATAGTAAGTTCTGTTGAGCCGGTAGAATACGTCTTTCAGGCGGGGGTCTCCCGCATCAAGATCAAAGTCGATCACGGCCACTTCGTACTTCAAAAAATCTTCGCGCTCTTTAGGCGTAAGTTCTCTGAATGTTTTTCCTTCAAAGTCCAACTTTCCCTCAACAAAGTCCCGTATGGAGTTGAGTCGTTGCTGACCATCGACAACCGCCTGACTTGCTTCCATCGTGTCGAGGTCGATTGGTCCTCTAGCGAGGAAAATTTGCGGGAACGGATATCCTTTCATGATCGTGTCGATGAAGTCACGTTTGTGTGCCTCACGCCATACGAGATTTCGCTGAAAATACGGTGACAGCGTCAAACGAGAGCTGCGCATCGCCGCGACAAGATCAATTATCTCTCTTGATCGAACGGTATATTTGAGATCGTTTTGCATATTCAGCCTATGAGATCAGCTAGCGCACTGTCTTGTTTCCAGCAAAAAGCGTATTCGTTCATGTAGATCGCACAGTTGATGTTTTTGAACATCGTGGTGTGTTTCCGGCTTAACTGTCCTTGAAATCGAGACCAAGCCTGACTGAGGGGGGATTGGGGCATGACATCGATCCGAATCATGCCGCGCCTCAAAATCTGTTCCTTGAATTGGTCGATGTAGCCCACGCCCCGTTTTCCGAACGGCGTCAGGTCGGTGAAGGCTCGAGTGGTGGATACTACATCGATCCAGGCTCTCTGAAATAGCTCGACGTCAATGCAGGCGACGTCCAGATCGGAGACGCTCGGTTCGAAAAATTTGTCTTTATGGATGCTGAAGCCAATTTGTCCCGACCCGGAAAAGCTGACAGCCGAATAAGCGATGCAAAAATAGTTTGATATTTCAGTTTTGATCGCGAACTCGCGATCTCTTTCGTTGTGAAGGGCAGCGGCCCGCTCTTCAATGAAGAGACGGCGGGCGCGCTGTTCGCGATCAGTATATTTCTTACCGATTGTCCGAACGTGGTTCTTTAAATCATCGATTTTCATATCGCTTGTCGGCTCGGACCTGGTTGCGCGTTGCGCAGTGCTGCAGCGATTCGTGTTGCCGATCCCTGCCCGAGGCTTAGGAGCCCTGGGAACGGAGACCCGGCACGAATCACTGCCCAGATCATCTGGCATGGAACCATAATTTGGTGTGGGTGTGAGACTTCGCTCAATATGCCTTTGTTCACAGCTTTTCGCTTATGCCGGGCAGGTTTCGATCGCTGCAACCTGCGTTACGGCGATGTGGCATAGTGGTTAGCGGCGACTGGTTAGCCAAATGTTCCAAACATTGAAAATATTGACTTTTTAGCCTTGACGGGCGGAAAGGGCGGCATCCCTGCCTGCCCGCCGCCGGCTGGCCAGACCGGCGACCGGATGGGATAGTTCACCGGCCCCTCCCCGGGGCTGAGGCGGGCAGCGCCCCCGGAAACGACGTCCAACGACAACAGAAAGCCCAAGGTCGCTCCCATGCCCGTCGTGCTCGATCCCGATGCCGCCGCTGTCTACAAGGCGTTCCAGGACGCCGGCCGCCCCGCCTACGAGACCCTGACCGCACCGGAAGCCCGCGCCTATTACGGGCAGGCCCGCTTCGCCACCAACCCCGAGCCGCCGGAACTGGCGCGCGTCGCCGCGCTGGCGATCCCGGCGACGCACGGCGAAATCCCCGCCCGCATCTACGTGCCGAAGGATCCGCGCCTTCAGGACGGGTTGTCGCCGGCGCTGGTGTTCTTCCATGGCGGCGGCTGGGTGATCGGCGATCTCGACTCCCACGACGTCGTCTGCCGCCAGCTCGCCGTTTCAGGCGCGCTGATCGTGATCTCGGTCGATTACCGCCTCGCGCCCGAGCACAAGTTTCCCGCCGCCGCCGATGACGCGATCGCCGCCACAAAATGGATCGCCGCGAATGCGCGCGAACTCGGCATCGATGCCTCGCGCCTTTCGATCGGCGGCGACAGCGCCGGCGGCAATCTCGCCGCCGTGGTCGCACTCACCGCACGCGACGGCAATGGTCCGAAGATCGCGGGCCAGGTCCTGATCTACCCCGCGACCGATTTCGCCATGACGCACGGCTCCCACAGCGAGCCCGAGACCAGCGTGCTGCTGACGCATTCGGTGATCCGCTGGTTCCGCGATCACTATCTCAACGGCACAGCCGACATCCACGACTGGCGCGCCTCGCCGGCACGCGCGAAAAGCCTCGCCGGTTTGCCGCCGACCTATGTGCTCACGGCCGGCGCCGATCCGCTGCGCGACGAAGGCGACGACTATGCCGAGCGCCTCAGGCAAGCCGGCGTGCCCGTCGCCTACAAGCATTATCCCGGCCAATTCCACGGCTTCTTCACCATGGGCAAGCTGCTGCCGCTGGCCAATGTCGCGGTGCGCGAGATCGGCGCCTGGTTGAAGGAGCTGGGCTGACGCCTCCCATGCCCTTCGTTCTTCAAACCGTCTTCGCCCTCCCCCTGCGCGCGCTGACATGGCTCGGCAGCCAGGGCACCCGCGGGGTCGCGGCGGTCGTGTTCGTCGCCGCCGCCGTGCCGCCGCTCGGCGCGCTGCTGCGGCCCTACATCACCGAAGCGATCCTCGTCCTGCTCTGCATCTCCTTCATGCGAGTCGATCTCGCGGCGCTGTACGGTCACCTACGCCGCCCGGCGCTGATTGCGACCGCAACCGCCTGGACTACGATGGGCGTGCCGCTGATCGTCGGACTGATCATCTATGCAACAGGGCTCAACGACCGCTCGCCCGGCCTTTCCGTTGCCCTGATGCTCCAGAGCATGGCCTCGCCCATGATGGCGTCTCCGGCGCTCGCCGCGCTGATGGGCCTCGATGCCACGCTCGTGCTGGTCACGCTGGTGACCTCCACCGCGCTGGTCCCCTTCACAGCGTCGCTGTTCGCAAGCCTGTTCCTCGACGGCATGCTCAGCGTCACGCCGGCGACGCTCGGCCTGAAGCTGCTCGGCATCCTCGCGGCGTCGCTGCTGGCCGCAACCATCATCCGTTGGGTGTTCGGCGCAAAAGCGATCCAGCGCCACAGGAAGCCGATCGACGGCTTCAACATCATCATCCTCCTGATCTTCGCCGCCGCGATCATGGGCGATGTTGTGAACGATCTGGTGGCGCAGCCGGTGTTCACCATCAGCCTGGCGGCTCTGTCCTTCGCGATCTATTTCACGCTGCTCGCCGTCACCACGCTGCTGTTCCGCCGCATCGGCTATGAGCGCGCGCTGGCGCTCGGGCTGATGGTGTCACAGCGCAATCTGGGCCTGATGCTGGCCGCGACCGCCGGCGCGCTGCCGCCAACCACCTGGCTCTATTTCGCGATGACGCAGTTTCCGATCCATCTTGCGCCCTACATGCTGACGCCGATTGCACGCCGCCTGGTGGCCCGCGCGGATGGCAACGGCGAGGCCGCTGCAGGCAAGGCGACCTAGGCCGCAGTCATAGCGGCGTCGCAGCCGGCTTTGAGGCCCTGAAGAGATACCGGTTGGTGCTGAAGAAGTATTGTCCCGCCCCGCCCAGACGCTCGAACTCGCTGTGCCATGCTTCGAGATCATCGGCTGAAACGTCGTTCCTGCGGGCGACGAAGTCCCGAATGCCCTGGGCCAGCCCCTTGCTGTAGCTATCGTCATCGTACTGCAAATTCAGAATTGGAAAGACCGATGCTCCGTCCAGGTGAAGTCGTGCATTCAGCAATCTGCGGGCCATCGACCTCGGGAGACGCGGGTGAGCGCAGTGCGCTTCCCATGATTTCATGACCGCGGCCATACGTTCCGGGCTTTCGGAATGCCACACCACCGCGTCCCAATCCGTTGCGACAAAAATCGTGCGGCCCCCTGGCTTGAGCACGCGAAATGTCTCTGCAAGGACGCGGTCGACATCAGGCACGTACTCGGCAACCTGTGTGCACACGACGACATCGAACGACGCATCGGGTTGCCCCAATTCCGTGGCGTTGCCGATCGCATATGAAATCCAGGCGGAAGCCTTCTGCCGGTTGCAGACCGCGATCAGGTCAGTCGACACATCGATACCGACGACAGCACCATCAGGCCCAACGATCTGCGCCATGCTTTCGCAGAGATAGCCGGGACCACATCCGATATCGAGAACGCTCTCGCCGGCAGACAGATTGAGCTGCCGAATGGTCTCCGCGCGCTGGGCGGTCACGTCCCCCGTGAGATAAATTCTCTGGAGCCGTTTCGCGTTCTCGTTGCTGTACTCCATCCCGCCCATCTTCGCCTCCGCGCTCGAGTGCCAGGTGAGATTCCCTAACCCGCCCGCGCCGCGCGCCGCAGCGCCTGCGGCGGCTGGCCGAAGGCGCGGATGAAGGCGCGCCGCATGCGCTCGGGGTCGCCAAATCCGGTCGCCTCCGCGACGAGCTCGATCGCCTCGCGCGAGGACTGCACGCGCTCGCGCGCGACCTCGATCCGTAAGCGCTCGATCGCCTTCGACGGCGTCGTGCCGGTCTCGGCGGCAAAGGCGCGGGCAAAATGCCGTGCGCTCATGCCGGCACGATCGGCGAGATCTTCGACCGTCAGCCGGGCATCGAGGTTTTCGCGCGCCCAGGACAGCAGCGCGCCGAACCGGCCGTTCGGTGTCTTCAATTCCAGCAGTGAGGAGAACTGCGATTGGCCGCCGCTGCGGCGATGATACAGCACGAGCTGACGCGCGGCCTGTTGCGCGATCTCCTCACCATGGTCCTCGGTGACCATCGCGAGCGCGAGGTCGATACCCGCGGTGATGCCCGCCGACGTCCACACATTGCCGTCATGCGTGAAGATCTGGTCCGGCTCGAACTTCACCTTGGGATAGCGCGCGACGAAATCCCGCGTGCGGCCCCAATGCGTGGTGGCGCGGCGCCCATCGAGCAGGCCCGCCTCGGCCAGCACATAGGCGCCCGAGCAGACGCTGGCGACACGCACACCGCGCCGCGCCAGCCGCTGCACGAAGGCGCGCGTGGCCTCGCAGCGTGCGGCGTCCGTCACGCCTGCGCCACCCGCGATGACCAGTGTGGTGATCGCGTTCGCCGACCTGAAGTCGCGCGCCATCATTTCCACGCCGGACGAGCTGCGCACGGGCCCCGCGTTCAGTGCCAGCACGCGGATTCCGGTGGTCGTCTTGCCCGTGCAGCGCGCCGCGATCTCGAACACCGAGATCGGACCTGCCGCATCGAGCAACTGGAAATCGGGAAAGATCAGGATGCCGATCATGGTTGTGTCCGAAAGTGAGGGAAATACGCCATTTTGGACGGAATGGCATCATGAGAGGCTGCGTCCGTCAAGCTCATCTTTGGAGGACCTGCCCATGTCGTCACCGCTCCAGATCGGTCTTTTGGTGTTTCCGCGCGTCACCCAGCTCGACTTCACCGGTCCATTGCAGGTGTTCTCCTCCGTCCCCGGCGCCAAGCTGCACCTGATCTGGAAACGGATCGAGCCGGTGCCGAGCGACTCCGTGCTGACGCTGACGCCGACCACGACATTCGCCGACTGTCCGCAGCTCGACGTGATCTGCGTGCCCGGCGGCGCCGGCACCAACGACCTGCTCAATGACGAAGAGGTGCTGGATTTCCTGCGCAGGCAGGCCGAAGGCGCCAAGTACGTCACCTCGGTCTGCACGGGGGCGCTGGCGCTCGGCGCTGCCGGCCTGCTCAAGGGCTACCGCGCTGCCACCCATTGGAGCGCGATGGAGATGCTCGGCCAGTTCGGCGCGACGCCGACCAAGACGCGCGTCTGCATCGACCGCAACCGCGTCACCGGCGGTGGCGTCACCGCCGGGATCGATTTCGCGCTGACGCTGGTGTCGATCCTGGTCGACCGCACCACGGCGGAAGCGATCCAGCTCCAGATCGAATACAACCCCGCCCCGCCGTTCACGTCCGGCTCGCCCGACACCGCGCCGGCCGAGGTGCTGGCCTCGCTGAGAGAGCGCGGCGCCGCAAACCAGGCCCGCCGCCTCGAGGCGGTCAAGCGCGCGGCTGAGCGGTGTAGAGCAGAGGCTTTGCTCACGCGCCCCGAACGCAGCGCAGCACTTCCCGGGCAATGCAAAGCATCGTCCGGAAGCTCCGCACTGCTGACATGACGCTGTCAGGAGCCTGTCGCGACAATCCATATCGCGCCCAACGCCCACGGACGCTTCCCGGTCGCGTGCGCACAGGAGGATCTGACCATGGCGCGATACCGGCTGCACTGCATCGGAGCTTCGGGCAATTCGTTCAAGGTCGCGCTATTCCTCAACTGCGCCGGGCTCGACTGGGAGCCGGTCGGCCTCGACTTCGCCGGCGGCGAGACCCGCACGCCTGACTGGCGGGCCGCAACCAATGTCATGGGCGAGGTCCCCGTCCTCGAGGTCGATGGCCGGCACATAAGCCAGTCCCGTGCGATCCTGCTGCGGCTCGCCGAGACTCACGGCGTGTTCCGTCCGACGCCCGAGGAGACGTTCGAAGCCACGCGCTGGCTGCTGTTCGACAACCACAAGTTCACCGCGAACTTTGCCCAGCACCGGTTTCAACGCTGCTTCATGCCGGAGCCCGCCCATCCCGCTGTGCTCGCTTACTTGCGCGCGCGGACCGACAGCGCCTTCTCGATCGTCGACAGACACCTCTCCCACCGCAGCTTCATGCTGGGCGATCGGCCGACGATCGTCGATTTCTCAATGTTGGGCTATCTGTACTATCCGACCGAGGAGACGGGCTTTGATCTTGCCGCGACTTTCCCGGCGATTGATGCCTGGCGCCGGCGTGTCGCCGAACTGCCGGGCTGGAAGCCGCCCTATGAGATGATGCCAGTCGGCAACTCACCGACGCTCCATCTCTGAGAAGCGAGCAGAGCAACAGATCAAAGAAAAAGGCCGCTCGGTTTCCCAAGCGGCCTTTCCTGTCTTACGGTGGCTGCACATTCCATCGGGCGATTTCGAACTTCCAGACCGGGGGCCTATCTCCCAATCGAGTCCTCGTCGGCGGCCGCTGCATCTCGGGACAGTCGCGAACTGTTGCCCGAACCGAACGCGATGGTCTCCCATCTCCGTAAGATGGGACCATTGAGCCGCATCGCTCGCGTAGCTGCAACGCCCGCGCAGGCGCTGTCCCCGCTGTTCCCGTTGTCCACAGCAAGGTGAGGCGGATGCTGGTGCATCCACCCCCACGGCAAGGATTCGGACGGAGATCGGAAAGCTAGCCGGGCGTCCAGGGCTGGTAGTCGCCGGTCGCCTTGGGACGCTTACCGCTGGCAAGCGTCGAGCCGGAGGGCCGATAGGCGTTCGGCGTGCCGGTGGGGTTCGGCTGGTGCGGCTTTTGCCATTCGCGCGGCTGGTAGTTCTCTTCAGTCGGCGGCACATCGACGACGTGATGCATCCAGCCGTGCCAACCCGTCGGGATGCGGCTTGCCTCGGCGTAGCCGTTGTAGATGACCCAGCGCCGCTCGAAGCCGAGCGTCGGATCGATCGCCCCGCCGCGGGTCCGATAATAGCGGTTTCCCTGCTCGTCCTGGCCGACCAGCTCGCCATACCGCTTGGTCCAGAGCTGGGTGCCAAAGGTCTGGCCACTCCACCAGGTGAAGAACTTGAGGAAGAACTGTTTCATGCGGCTAGGGCCCTGCTTCGTGAGGCCCTGATGCCATCCGGGCGGCGAAATGTCCAGTTCGGCGGGGGCGGCCGTGCCCCCGCAAAATGTGGTGCCCCGGCGCAAGCACTGCCGCAAATCGGACGCGATCCGTTCATGCCGGGTACAGCGGCCGCATGGAAACCTGCGCCATACGCGCACACCGGCGTGAACCCTGGAACCGCGGGCCCTTCAAGAGGTTTGCTTCAGGGAATAAGGAGTTTGAACATGAAAAGTCTGAGAATTTTGAGCGCCGCGGCAGCGGTAGCGTTGGTCCTTCCGTTGGCGACGCCGAGCTTCGCCCAGGGCCGTGGCGGCCACGGCGGTGGCGGCGGTGGTCATTTTGGCGGTGGTGGCGGCGCCCATTTCGGCGGTGGCGGCGCCCGCATGGGCGGCGGCAGCTTTGGCGGCGCGCGGTTCGGTGGCGGCGGCGGCAATTTCGCAGCCGGAGCCATGCGCCCGAGCGCCGGCCTAGCCATGCGTCCGACCGCAGGAGCCACGTTTAGTGGTGGCGGCGGCCGTCCCCTCGCAGTCGCGGGTAACAACTGGCGCGGCGGCGGTGGCAACTGGCACGGTGGCGGCTGGCGTCGTCACGGTGGCGGTTTCTGGCCGGGCGTCGCAGCCGGTGCTGCGATCGGCGGGCTCGGCTCCTACGCCTACTACGGTGGGGGGTACTACAACGATCCCTACTACTATGGCGACGACAGCTATTATGACGAACCGTCGGTCGCAGTGGTGCCGGATAGCGGTGGTGACTCGTCGGCTTATTGCGCGCAGCGCTACAAGTCCTACGATCCGGCCTCGGGCACGTATCTCGGCTATGACGGCCAGCGTCATCCCTGCCCGTAAGCAGATCGACAACGCTTGAAGGAAGAGGCGTCGCATCGGTGCGGCGCCTCTTTCGTTTGTCGCGCGCTCATCGCCAGTTTCGCGCGCAGCCCGCGCATCTCGTGCGACGATCTATACATGCGAGGCGCGAGGGACCTTTATTCACCGCACCGTGCATATCTACAATGATCCAATCCCAAATTGACCCGTCCCGCGATTCGCCTATATCACCGATGAATGTTGGGACTTCGATCTACTGGGAAATGTCATGCCGCGTATCCTCGTGGTAGATGACGATCCGATGGTCGGCGCGACCATCGAGGTTCTGCTCCAGCGTCAGGGCTTCGATGTCACGATGGCTGACGGCGGCGAAACGGGACTGGCTGCGCTCGAAGCGCAGACGTTTGACGTGATGCTGGTCGACATCTTCATGCCGCACATGCGCGGCTTCGAATCCATCCGCATCTTTCACGAGCGCGCGCCGGCGATCCCTCTGATCGCGATGTCCGGCTACGCCTTCGCCTCGTCCGCCTCGCCCTCCCCCGATTTCCTCCGCATGGCATTGGAACTCGGCGCGACACGCTGCCTGCGCAAGCCGTTCACGCCGGACGCGCTCCTGACCACGATCCGGGAATGCCTCGGCGAGGCCGCGCAGCCGAAGGACAAGAAAGAAGCCCCTTGATCCCAACGCAGCGCGTCATTCTCGGTGCTGGACTTGCAATCCTCCTGATCATCACCGCCGCCTCGATCGGACTCGACGTCAAGTCGCGGTTCGATGCCGCCTGGGTCAATCACACCATCGAGACGCAGAAGAAGATCTCCGATCTGCGCGTGCTGATGCGCCACGCCGAGAGCGCCGCGCGCGGCTACGAGATCTATCGCAACCCGAGCTTCAGCGACGAGTTTCAGGCGGTGCACGCCCAGCTCGCGCCGGCGCTCGCCGACCTCAAGCGCAGCCTGCGTGACAATCCGGATCAGGTCGCGCTCATGGAGGGCACCGAGTCGCTGGCGCTGCGCCGGGTCGAGATCGCCGCAGAGGTGATGCGCCTGCGCGCCGAGAACAACCAGGCCGGCGTTGCCGCGCTTCAGGGCAAGGCCGAGGGCCGCGGCCTGATGGACACGGTGATGGGCAATCTCGATCATCTGAGCGCGGAGGAAGAGCGATTGCTCGCCGCCCGCGCCCAGAGTTCACGCCGAACCGGCATCGTCCTGCTCGGCATCGACGTGATCGGCGCGCTGGTGATCCTGCTGCTGGTCGCAATGCTGATGCGCGAGAGCCAGCGCACCACGGTCGCGCTGAAGAGCACGCTGCTGGAGACCACGGCGGCGAAGGAGCAACTCGAGGCGGCCGTCGCCGAGCGCACCGAGCATCTCGTCAACGCGCATGACGAGCTGCGCCTGTCGGTGAACGTGCTCCAGAGCACGTTCCACAGCATGGCCGAGGCTGTGCTGGTGATCGACGCCGAGGGCACTGTCCTTCTGTCCAATCCGGCCGCGGAGCGCATCTTGCTGCATCGCGCCGGGATGAGCCTGCGCAATCTGCGCGCCCTGTCCGACGTGTTTCACGGCGACGGCGTCACGCCGCTCAGGGCGGACGAACTGCCCTCGACGCGCGTGCTGCGCGGCGAGCAGTTCGAGAATCTGGAGATGATCGTCCGCCCGCATAACGGCAACGATCCCCGCCATCTGATGATCAGCGGCCGGCCGATGCGCGACGGACAAGGCAACGTCTCCGGCGCCGTGCTGGTCTATCACGACGCGACCACGTCGCGCGAAACCGAGCGACAGCTGCACCAGTCGCAGAAGCTGGATGCGATCGGCAAGCTGACCGGCGGCGTCGCACACGACTTCAACAACATGCTCACGGTGATCTCCGGCAATACCGAGACGCTGGTGGCGAGCCTGAAGCAGCAGCCCGAGCTCCAGCGCGTGGCGCGGCTGATCGACGATGCCGCCGAGCGCTGCGCCGAGCTGATCCAGCATCTGCTCGCCTTTGCACGTCGGCAGCCGCTCCAGCCGCGCAATGTCGAGATCAACGGCGCGATCGCCGATATCGCCAAGCTGCTGCGCCCCACCCTCGGCGAGCAGATCCAGATCGAGACCGTGCTGGAACAGGGACCGATGACCGCGCACATCGATCCGTCCCGCCTCACCAATGCCGTGCTCAACATGGCGATCAACGCCCGCGACGCCATGCCGAACGGCGGCAAGCTGCTGCTCGAGACCCACCACGTCGTGCTCGACGAGGCCTACGCGCAGGCCCACGTGGAGGTGCAGCCCGGCCCCTACGTGATGCTCGCGGTCAGCGACACCGGCACCGGCATGTCGGCGGACATCCAGCAGAAGGCCTTCGAGCCGTTCTTCACCACCAAGGAGGTCGGCAAGGGCTCGGGCCTCGGCCTCTCCATGGTCTACGGCTTCGTCAAGCAGTCCGGCGGCCACATCAAGATCTACAGCGAGGAAGGCCACGGCACCACGATCAAGCTCTATCTGCCGCCGGGCGACGGCATGACGGATGCGGCGGCCCCGGTGGCGCCCCAGGCCGAAGGCGGCGCCGAGACCATTTTCGTGGTCGAGGACGACACGCTGGTGCGCAACTTCGTCACCGCGCAGCTGCAGAGCCTCGGCTACGACACGGTCGCCGCGCCCGACAGCCGGGCCGCGCTGGACATGATCGAGGCCGGCCAGGACTTCGACCTCCTGTTCACCGACGTCGTCATCCCCGGCGGCATGAGCGGCCGCGAGCTCGCCGAAGAGGTGGCCAAGCGCCGGCCGGGCGTGAGGGTGCTCTACACCTCCGGCTACACCGACAACGCCATCGTCCACCACGGCAAGCTCGACGACGGCGTGCTGCTGCTGACTAAGCCCTACCGCCGCAACCAGCTCGCCGAGATGATCAGGAAGGCGCTGAACGGCGGCGGGATGACGGCGGGCTAGAGCACTTTCTCACGGCTTCGAAAGCGCGCGGATTGTCTGTGCGCTCGGCTGAGAACTGCACTGAATTACGAATGCTCACTGACGTCATCCGCGGTCTCGCGGCGGGTGTCGATGTTGTTTTCGGGTGACAGGCGACCGAAATCAAACGGTATTCCTGGCAGGCAAGACCATTCTCGTTGAGCCGCTTCGGCGAGCGAATATGTTGCGGTCTGTTTCTGAGGATTTCACCTCGGAATGGCCTGCGGGTCGGTGCCAAGGCTGCCGGTAATACAATTGATAATTGAATCGAGAATTGGTTCTTGTCCGACCCGGCGCCGTTTCAGGCTCCCCACATTGTTGGCGAGCACGGCTGTCGCACTGGCGCTGACGATCGTGTCGGTGCGCGCCGACGGCGGCGCTGGCGGAGCCGGTGGCAATGGCACGGGCGGCGGCGGTGGCGCGGCCGGTACCAGCGCCTCTCCTAACGGTGGGAATGGCGGTGACAACGCGACCGGACAAGGCGCGGGCGGCGGCGGCGGCGCTGCCGCAGGCGGCACCGGAGGCTCCGGGGGCACGGCCACCTCAGGCGGCAACGGCGGACTGGGCGGTGATGGCGGCAACGTTGTCGGTGGCAACGGCGGAAACGGCGGCAACGGCAACTCAGCCCTCACTGCGGGTAGTGGCGGTGGCGGCGGCGGTGGCGGCGAAGGTGCGCTCGGTGCCGGCTCCGGTGGAGCGGGTGGCGCCGGCGGTCACGGCGGCGCCAGTGCGAGCGGCGCCGATGGTTCTGCTGTCATTGGCGGCCTTGATGCGAGCGCGGGAGGGGGCAGCGGCGGCATCGGCGGCGGCGGCGGTGGGGGTGGCACCGGCGTAGAGGTCAGCGTCGGCGGCAGCACGCTTTCGATAGCGGTGACCGGCGGCGCGGGTGGGGTTGGTGGCAGTGGCGGCGCCGGCGGGAGCGGCGGCAATGGAGCCAGTGCTCTCTCCCTGGGCGTCGCTGGTGTGACCGGCGGGACCGGTGGCGACGTCCTCGGCAGCGGGGGCGCTGCCGGCGGCGGCGGCAATGGCGGCACCGCCGTGCAAGTCACCGGCGCAGGCACCACGACGGTCCTGCAAACGGTCGCTGGCGGCGATGGCGGCAGCGGCGGGCGCGGCGGTACAGCGGGTAACGGCGGGAGCGGTGGTGCGGGCGCTTCCGGCGCCAATGTTCTCGGCGCGCTCGATGGCGGGACCGGTGGAAACGGCGGCAATAGCGGGGTTGGTGCCGGCGGCAACGGTGCGATCGGCGGCAGCGGTGGCGATGGCATCCAGGTCACGGGTGGCGGCACCGTGACGATTTTGCAAAGCGTCACGGCAGGTACCGGCGGCAGCGGTGGCGCTGGCGGTGCAGGCGGCGCCGGCGGCATGGCCGGCAACGGCGGCAACGCGGGATCCAGCATCGGGCTCGGCGTAGCCGGCGGGCGCGGTGGCAATGGTGGCACTGGCGGCAGCGCCAGCGCCCACGCAGGCGATGGCGCCAATGGTGCCGGCGGTGGCGTTGGTCTGCAGGTGACGAGCGGTGGCACGCTCTCAATTTCCCAAACGATCATGGGAGGCGCCGGTGGCAATGGCGGCGCTGGCGGCAACGGCGCCAATGGCGGCGCAAGCGGGACTGGCGGCGCCGGCGGCACAGGCGACAATGGCGCCAACGGGTCCTCCGGCTCCGGCTTTCTCAATGGCAACAACGGTCTGGTTGGTGGCGCTGGCGGCAACGGCGGGAATGGTGGCGCCGGCGGAAATGCCGGCATTGGCGGTAGCGGATCCAGCGGCGGCGATGGTGTCCAGCTCACGAACGGCGGGACCGTTACAGTTTCGGGCAGCATCGCTGGTGGCGCCGGCGGGTTTGGCGGCTCCGGCGGCAATGCCGGCAACGGCGCCGCCGGGGGCAACGGCAGTGACGCCGGCACAGCGGGCACCGGCGGTGCTGGCGCGAGTGCCCTTCTCCCGGCCGTCGCTGGCGGCAGCGGCGGCAGCGGCGCCGCCGGCGGAATGGGTGGCAACGGCGGGAGCGGAGGAAGCGCCGGCAATGCCGGCGTAGGTGGTCATGGCGGCGCCGGCGGCGCCGGCGCGACCATTTCAAACGGTGGCACGCTGACCAATCAAGGCATCATCACCGGCGGCGATGGCGGCCGCGGCGGCACCGCAGGTAGTGGCGGCAACGGCGGCGCCGGTGGCAATGCGGGCAACGGCGGTGTCGGCGGCGTTGGCGGCGCCGGCGGCAACGGCACCGCTGGCGTCAACGTGGCCGGCTCGACCGACGGCGGCAATGGCGGCAACGGCGGGACCGGCGGATTTGGCGGTGCCGGCGGCAATGCCGGCAACGGTGGCAGCGCCTCGAGCCGCGGCGGCAATGGCGGCTATGGTGGCACCGGCGGCGTTGGCGCCGCCTTCTCCAACGGCGGCACGCTGATCAATCGCGGCACGATCACCGGCGGCAATGGCGGCATCGCCGGGGCCGCGGGCAGCGGTGGCCTCGGCGGCACCGCGGGCAGCGCCGGCAGCGGTGGTGTCGGCGGCTCCGGCGGCGTCGGCGGTGCCGGGGCCTTGGCCGCCAGCGGCGGCACGAACGGCACCACGGGGACGAACGGCTTCTCCGGCGTGAGCGGCAGCGCCGGCGCGAGCGGTAGCTCCGGCAGCAGCACCGTCACCGCCGGGGTCTCCGGCGCGGTCGGTGCAGGCGGCGCCGGCGTCATCGGCACCAATCTCAGCATCATCAACAGCGGATCGATTTCCGGCGGTCTCGCCGGCGACGGCGTCACGCGTGCCAACGCCATCACCTTCACCGGCGGCACCAACACGCTGCAGCTTCAGGCCGGCTACAGCTTCAGCGGCAACGTCGTCGATCAGACGGGCAACGGCACCTTGCAGTTCGGCGGCAGCACCAACCCCACTGCTTCTTTCGATGTCTCGCTGATCGGCGCCGCTGCGCAGTATCGAGGCTTCGCGAGCTTCGAGAAGACGGGCGCTTCGACCTGGACGCTAAGCGGCACCAATAGCGCTGCATTGCCGTGGTCGATCGCCGCCGGCACGCTGCTGGTGAACGGCTCGCTGGCCAATTCGACCATGACCGTGAACGCCGGCGGCACGCTTGGCGGCACGGGCACTGTCGGCGCAACGACGGTCAATGCCGGTGGCACGTTCGTGCCTGGAGCCGTCAACACTCCGGGGACGTCGACGACGGTCGCCGGCAATCTGGCCTTCCAATCGGGCGCGCTCTACGTCGTTGCGCTCAATCCATCGACGTCGAGCTTCGCCAACGTCACCGGCGCGGTGACGTTGACGGGCGCGACCGTGGTCGCGAATTTCCTGCCCGGCAGCTATGTCTCGAAGACATACACGATCCTGACCGCGGCCGGCGGACGGGGCGGAACGACGTTCGCGGGCATCACCAATATCGGACTGCCGACGGGCGCGAGCGATACGCTGAGCTATGACGCCAACAACGCCTATCTGAACCTGACGGCCGCCTTCACCAATTACACCGGCCTCAACGTCAACCAACAGAACGTCGCCAACGCGCTGACCAACGCCTTCAACAACAACGGCGGCCTTCCGATGGGCTTCTTCGGGCTCGATCCCGCCGGCTTGACCCAGGTCTCCAGCGAGAGCGCCACCGGCTCTCAGCAGACGACGTTCAACGCGATGAACCAGTTCATCGGCGTGATGACGGATCCATTCATCTCCGGTCGCCGCGGTCCCGTCAGCGCCGGCGGCCCGCCGAATGCGTATGCCGAGGACGGCTCGGCCTACGCGGCACGCAGTCGAACTGTTGGCGAGCGCGACGCTTATGCGGCGATGTCCACCAAGGCGCTGGCAGTCCCGACCTTCGAACAGCGCTGGAGCGTGTGGGCCGCCGGCTTCGGCGGCTCGCAGACCACGGCCGGTAACGCAATCATCGGCTCGAACAACAGCGCGAGCAGCATCTACGGCATCGCGGTCGGTGCGGACTATCGGGTCTCGCCGGACACGCTCGCGGGATTTGCGCTGGCGGGCGGCCGCACCGGCTTCAACGTCAACGGCCTCGGCTATGGCAGCTCCGACCTGTTCCAGGCCGGCGCCTTCGTTCGCCATAACATCGGTGCGGCCTACATCATTGCTGCGCTGGCTTATGGCTGGCAGGACATCACGACCAACCGCATCGTCACGGTCGCCGGCATCGACCACCTGCGCGCCGAGTTCAATGCGAACGCGTATTCGGGCCGCCTGGAAAGTGGCTACCGCTTCGTCATGCCGACGCTGGGCGGTCTCGGCATCACCCCTTACGCCGCAGGGCAATTCACCACATTCGACCTGCCGGCCTATGCCGAAAGTGTCGTCGCCGGTTCGTTGTTGTTTGCACAGACCTATGCCGCCAAGAGCGTGACCGACACGCGCAGCGAGCTCGGCATTCGCACCGACAAATCATTTGCCATGCAGAACGGCATCGTCACGCTGCGCGGCCGCCTTGCATGGGCGCATGATTTTAATCCGGATCGTTCGATTGCCCCGACCTTCCAGTCGCTGCCGGGCGCAAGCTTCGTCGTCAACGGTGCGGCGCAGGCGCCCGACTCTGCGCTGACCACAGCCTCGGCCGAATGGCAGTGGACCAACGGCTGGTCTGCCGCCGCGACGTTCGAGGGCGAGTTCTCGAATGTCACGCAAAGCTATGCCGGCAAGGGCGCGATCCGCTACGCATGGTGATGCCTGGTTCTCGAGCTAGCGCGTCGCCAGCACCACGGCAGCCAGCGTGAAGATCAGCGCGGCGATCTGGCCCGGCCCCAACGGCTCGCCCAGCGCCAGCGCGGAGGCGACCACGCCAATGACAGGCACGGCCATGGTGCCGATCGCGGCGACCGAGGCCGGCAGGCGCGCCAGCGCTGCGAACCAGCTGACATAGGCGATGCAGAACTGCACCACGGTGGAATAGACCAGCAGCCACCAGCCGACCGGCGTCACCAGCGAAAGATGCGTGGTCTCGACCAAGAGGCCGATGATCGAGATCGGCAGGCAGCCGATCCCGATCTGCCAGGCCGCGGCCGTGATCGGCGGCAGATGGATCGGGTACTTCTTCGAGAACACCGTGCCGATGGCGAAGCCGAGCGCGCCGGCCAGCGCCATGATGATGCCCGGCAGCTTCTCCACGCTCGCGGCAAAGCCGTTGCCGCCCATGATCGAGGCCAGGCCGATGAAGGCCATCACCAGCCCCAGCGTGCGCAGCACGGTCGGCCGCTCGCCCAGCACCGGCCAGGCGATCAGCGAGGCCCAGACCGGCATGGTGTAGGCAATCAGCGCCGCCTCGCTGGCCGGCAGCCAGAGCAGCGCCAGGCCCATCAGCACCATCCAGCCGGTGACGTTGAGGACGGCGGCGGTCAGGAGCCGCGGCCAGATCCCCGGCCCCACCTTGAGGCTCTGCCGGCGGATCAGCGCGAGGGCGGCGAGCAACACCGCGCCCAGCACGCCAGTCACCCCGCGCAGCGTCAGCGGCGGCAGCTCGGACAGCAGGAACTTCGTCACCGGCCAGTTGAAGCCCCAGCCGATCGAGGTGATGGCGAGGAACATCAGGCCGGCCGGGGCGATGCGCGGTCGCGCATCCCGGCGAGTCGAATCAAGCATGTGGGGTACCCGGCAAAATCGCGGTCAGCTTGGCGCGGATTCGCACGCGCCACCACCACCCCGGCGGGCATGCCTGCCCTCACCTTCCGTAGCCCTACGTGAGTCCCGCTGAGGCAAGCCCGGTCCCGAAAAATATACCTGCCCTGTGAACAGCGGGGTGAAGGGTCCGTATCGTCACGGGATGCAAATTTTTTTGGTTGGGAATCCCTGAGGACTCACTGATACTTGGCTCAACAACAGGCGCGGGCTTGCCCCCTGTTATCCCCCGCAATCCACCATATTTAGTATTTGATTCAGGAACTCGCACTAGTTCTTGACGGGCGCAACGGAGAGTCCTAGCTTTCGGTCCGTTCGGCGCGAGTGAGTTTGCGTCCCGCCGGCACTCCCCCAAAGGGTCTCGCAAATCGCCACTCCGCCAAGCCAGCCAAAGGCCGCGGATGAGGGCTTGTCTGCCCTCGAAATGCAGACCTTCGGGCGCCAGAACGGGCCGGCAACAGGCTCGGATGGCATTGGTTGAAGTGGCGTGTGGGGCGTTGAACGCATGTCGCGCACATCCCCTTGGGGGCGGATGGGTGTGGACATGCCGGCGGATGAGAACCATCGCGCCGGGAGAAACTGGGCCGGATCCACCGGCTGAACTGCGAAGCCTTTGGGCCGATGAGGCCCTCGGAGGAATCGCGAACCGAAATAGCGACCCGGGCGCCTTGCGGAGGCAGTCCGGCAGATAAAAGGACGGGGCAAGACCATGCGGATTGAGCGGCGCCACACCACTTCGGGACAGTCACCTTACGCCGGGATCGATTTCCGGCTGACCACGTCGGAGATCCGGAATCCCGACGGCTCGGTCGTGTTCAAGCTTGAGAACGTCGAGGTGCCGACCGAGTGGTCGCAGGTCGCCTCCGACGTGCTCGCCCAGAAGTACTTTCGCAAAGCGGGAGTCGCCGCGCGCCTGAAGAAGGTCGAGGAGGAATCCGTCCCCTCCTTCCTGTGGCGCTCCGTGCCCGACACCGAGGCGCTCGCCGCTCTCCCTGAGAAAGAGCGCTTCGTCAGCGAGCTCAGCGCAAAGCAGGTGTTCGACCGGCTGGCCGGCTGCTGGACCTATTGGGGCTGGAAGGGCAACTACTTCTCCTCCGACGAGGACGCCCAGACCTTCTATGACGAGATCCGCTACATGCTCGCCATGCAGATGGTCGCGCCGAACTCGCCGCAATGGTTCAACACCGGTCTGCACTGGGCCTATGGCATCGACGGCCCCGGCCAGGGCCACTATTACGTCGACCCCTTCACCGGCAAGCTGACCAAGTCCAAGTCGGCCTACGAGCACCCGCAGCCGCACGCCTGCTTCATCCAGGGCGTCGGTGACGACCTCGTCAACGAGGGCGGCATCATGGACCTCTGGGTCCGCGAAGCGCGCCTGTTCAAGTATGGCTCCGGCACCGGCTCCAACTTCTCCCGCCTGCGCGGCGAAGGCGAAAAGCTCTCCGGCGGCGGCCGCTCGTCCGGCCTGATGAGCTTCCTCAAGATCGGCGACCGGGCAGCCGGCGCGATCAAGTCGGGCGGCACCACGCGCCGCGCGGCCAAGATGGTCGTGGTCGACGTCGATCACCCCGACATCGAGACCTATATCGACTGGAAGGTGAAGGAGGAGCAGAAGGTCGCCGCTCTCGTCACCGGCTCCAAGATCAACCAGAAGCACCTCAAGGCGGTGCTGAAGGCCTGCGTGAACTGCGAAGGTTCGGGCGACGATTGCTTCGACCCCGAGAAGAACCCGGCGCTCCGCCGCGAGATCAAGCTCGCGCGCCGCAGCCTCGTGCCTGACAATTACATCAAGCGCGTGATGCAGTTCGCCAAGCAGGGCTACAAGGACATCCAGTTCGACGTCTATGACACCGACTGGGATTCGGAAGCCTACCTCACGGTATCAGGCCAGAACTCCAACAACTCGGTCTCGCTGAAGGACGACTTCCTCCGCGCCGTGGAAACGGATGGCGACTGGAATCTCGTCGGACGCACCACCAAGAAGATCACCAAGACGCTGAAGGCGCGCGACCTCTGGGAGAAGATCGGCTACGCCGCCTGGGCGTCGGCCGATCCCGGCCTGCACTTCAACACCACCATGAACGACTGGCACACCTGCAAGGCGTCCGGCGACATCCGCGCGTCCAATCCGTGCTCGGAATACATGTTCCTGGACGACACCGCCTGTAACCTGGCGTCTGCGAACCTGCTGACGTTCTACAACACCGAGACCAAGCAGTTCGACGTCGCCGGCTACGAGCACCTCTGCCAGCTCTGGACCATCGTGCTCGAAATCTCCGTGATGATGGCGCAGTTCCCGTCGCGCGCGATCGCCGAACTCTCCTACGAGTTCCGCACGCTCGGCCTCGGCTATGCCAACATCGGCGGCCTCTTGATGACCATGGGCCTGTCCTATGACAGCAAGGAAGGCCGCGCGCTCTGCGGCGCCCTCACCGCTGTGATGACCGGCATCACCTACAAGACCTCCGCGGAAATGGCTGCTGAACTGGGCACCTTCCCGGGCTACAAGAAGAACGCCGCGCACATGCTGCGCGTGATCCGCAACCACCGCCGCGCCGCCCACGGCCAGTCCAACGGCTACGAGGCGCTCTCGGTGAACCCGGTGCCGATGGACCTCGTGTCCTGCCCGCAGGCTGACATCGTCAGCCACGCGCAGGCAGCCTGGGATGCGGCGCTCGAGCTCGGCGAGAAGCACGGCTATCGCAATGCCCAGACCACGGTGATCGCGCCGACCGGCACCATCGGCCTCGTCATGGATTGCGACACCACCGGCATCGAGCCCGACTTCGCCCTGGTGAAGTTCAAGAAGCTCGCCGGCGGCGGCTACTTCAAGATCATCAACCGCGCGGTCCCCGCGGCGCTGCGCGCGCTCGGCTATCGCGAGAGCGAGATCGCGGAGATCGAAGCCTACGCCGTCGGCCACGGCTCGCTCTCCAACGCGCCGGCCATCAACGCCTCGACGCTGAAGGCCAAGGGCTTCACCGATGAAGCCATCGCCAAGGTCGAAAAGGCCCTGCCGACCGCCTTCGACATCAAGTTCGCCTTCAACAAGTGGACCTTTGGCGAAGATTTCATCCGCGACCAGCTCGGCATCGGTGCCGAGGCGATCGCCGCCCCCGGCTTCGACCTGCTCCAGGCCGTGGGCTTCACCAAGCGCGAGATCGAGGCGGCCAACGTCCACATCTGCGGCGCGATGACGGTGGAAGGTGCCCCGCACCTCAAGGCCGAGCACTATTCGGTGTTCGACTGCGCCAACCCCTGCGGCAAGATCGGCAAGCGCTATCTGTCGGTCGAGAGCCACATCCGCATGATGGCGGCGGCCCAGCCCTTCATCTCGGGTGCGATCTCCAAGACCATCAACATGCCGAACGACGCCACGGTGGAGGACTGCAAGTCCGCCTACATGCTGTCGTGGAAGCTGGCGCTGAAGGCCAACGCACTCTATCGCGACGGCTCCAAGCTCTCCCAGCCGCTCAACTCGCAGCTCATCGCCGACGATGAGGACGAGGAGGATGCGGTCGAGTCACTCTACGAGAAGCCGATGGCGGCGCGTGCCACCCAGGTCTCGGAAAAGATCGTCGAGAAGCTGGTCGAGCGCATCATCGTGATGCGCGAGCGCGAGAAGATGCCGGATCGCCGCAAGGGCTACACCCAGAAGGCAGTCGTCGGCGGCCACAAGGTTTACCTGCGCACCGGCGAGTATGACGACGGCCGTCTCGGCGAGATCTTCATCGACATGCACAAGGAAGGCGCGGCGCTCCGCTCCTTCATCAACAACTTCGCCATCGCGGTGTCGCTGGGCCTCCAGTACGGCGTGCCGCTCGACGAATATGTCGACGCCTTCACCTTCACCCGCTTCGAGCCGGCGGGACCCGTGCAGGGCAACGACAGCATCAAGTACGCGACCTCGATCCTCGACTACGTCTTCCGCGAGCTCGCGGTGAGCTACATGTCGCGCTTCGATCTCGCCCATGTCGATCCGACCGAGTCGAACTTCGACGCACTCGGCAAGGGCGTCGAGGAAGGCAAGGAGCCGGACGAGACCCAGCACGCGACCAAGCTGGTCTCGCGCGGCCTCACCCGCTCCCGCACCGACAACCTCGTCGTGATGCGCGGCGGCTCCGCCGCGGTCGCCCAGGGCAACGACAGCGCCCCGACCGGTGGCAGCAAGGTCACGGCGCTGGCCTCGCACGGCGCAAGCGCGCGGGTCGGCGATGCCCTGGAAGGCGCGGTCGCGCTGAAGCAGGAAGTAAGCCACGACCTCTCGCCGACCGAGAAGCTCGAGCAGCTCCAGTGGAGCAAATCCGGCACCGCGCAGACCCTGGTCCCCTCCAAGGCCGAGCGCCGCGCGGAAGCGAAGGCCAAGGGCTACGAAGGCGAGATGTGCTCGGAGTGCGGCAACTTCACGCTGGTGCGGAATGGCACGTGCATGAAGTGCGATACTTGCGGGTCCACGACGGGGTGTTCGTAACCTAGAGGAGCAGATTGCGGTGGCGGGAAAATTTCTTGGCGTGGATGGAAAGTATCACCCCATGGGGTCATTCCTTGGGGTCGATGGCAAGTATCATCCCAAGGGATATTTTCTCGGCGCCGATGGCAGATATCATCCAGCAGGGTCGTTTCTTGGCTCGGATGGTCGATACCATCGCAGAGGACAATTTGTCGGCGGCGATGGACGCTACCATCCCGCCGGCCAATTCCAGGGGACCGACGGAAAGTATCATCCAGCAGGCTCGTTCCTTGGGACAGATGGACGATATCACGCGCAAGGAGCGTTTCTCGGTCGAGACGGCCAATATCATCCTCACGGATCGTTCTTAGGCTCTGACGGTCGATACCATCTCCCCGGATCATTCCTGGGATCCGATGGCGTCTATCATCTACCCGGCTCCTTCCTTGGCTCTGATGGCCAATATCATCCCCGAGGATCGTTCTTGGGGGTATATGGTCGTTATGAGGAACCCGAAGATGCTGCCGGAGAAGAAAAGAGCAATCGGGGCAACGTAACCGCCTGATTAGCCGCCTGTTAACGAGCCAGAATAGATCCAGTCTTATCGGCCTTTAGTTGTGGATATAAAGACCACTGCTGTTGATTGAAAAGAACAGATCATGCACATCTCTACTTTCAATTAGGGGTAGAGTATGGCGCTTCCTCGCAGCTATTTAACTTCGGCAAAAAACCTCGGTGCGATTTTGGAGGCAATGAAGGCCGCTCAAGCACCCTCCAAATTCACGATCAAATTCCTAGAGTCACTGGACTTCAAATCCACCGCGGACCGGTTGATTGTTGGCGTACTTAAGTCGGTCGGTTTGATTGGACCAGACGGATCACCCACAGAGCGCTATTTTCGTTTTCTAGACCAAACACAGTCTGCCGTGGTGCTCGCAGAAGGTATCCGAGATGCCTATCGTGACCTGTTTCAGGTCAATACAAGCGCCCAGAACATGACGAAAACTGACGTCATGAATAAAATGAAAACCCTAGGCCAAGGGCAATTTTCGGAATCTGTCATCGATAAGATGGCGATGACGTTTTTAGAACTCTGCAAGCTTGCTGACTTCAAAAAACAAGCGTCCCTCTCGGACGCCGTTTTGAGTGCGCAAGTGGATGAGCGACCCCAGAGTTTACCGACGATGCCACAAGCAAATGGCGCAACGGCCTCCCCTCCGAGTTTTGGCGGCCTCAACTACGTAATCCAAGTCGTCTTACCTGAAACCAGAGATCCGAAGATTTACGACAGCATCTTCCGAAGTCTGCGGGAGCATCTCATCGGATGACCCCCTCGGATAGAATCTACAGCTTTGTCTTTAGAGGCCTGCTCGCCAAAGAGGCGATCGATTCCGTAATTGCGGAATCTTCTGAGCCTAACGACCAAGCCACGGAAGACGTCGAAGCATTGCTAGCTCTTGATGCCCTTGACGAGCGGTTCGTTCAGGAGGCACGCCAGATGGCACAAGTTTACGTTCTGATTGCGGCCTTTGAAAACTCCGTCAGGGAGTTGATCTCTTCGACGCTCAAGGAGGAAGTCGGAGAAAATTGGTGGGCTACGTGTGTGTCAGACAAAATTCGTCAGCAAGCTGCTCAGCGCATGGAGGAGGAAGAGAAGATACGCTGGCACACGCCGAGGGGTAACGATCCTATCAATTTTACGATGCTTCCGAACCTCTTAAATATCATTCGCCAGAATCAGGATCGCTTTCCTTTGCTCCCCAATATCGAATGGGCATCAAACATTTTCGAAGTAATCGAACGTTCTCGCAACGTGATCATGCATTCTGGACGAGTCTCGAAACGCGACATGGCAAGACTTGGGACGTTCATTCGCGACTGGGCTGCACAAGTATATTCTTAAGGTGCCGCCCCACTGATGAAATGCAGCAATCCGTAGAGTTACGGTGACAGTGCACAAAACCCATGATGCACGATGGCTTGGCGGCAAGAGCTGATCATGGAATTACGGTGACAGCGCACTAAATTCACTCGCTCCGATCTGCGGGTTCGGATCGCTTTTAGTGCGCGACCTCGATTGATTGCACTGTCACCGTCATCGCAGATTGGTTCCGGCTTCGATGCTCATCAACACCCTGCCGCCGAAATTGCCTTTGCCGTCGAACCCTTCTCTCCTAAACTCCCAACACCACCGGCATGGGTTCCGACGGGCCCGGTAGAAGCGGAGTCGAGTTATGCCCACATCGGAAAGCTTCCCGATCGAGAAGATTTTCGTTCCCACGAAAATGAAGAAGGCCATCAAGCCCGAGATCGTCGGGGAGATCGCCGAAAGTATTCTGGACATCGGACAACAGGCCCCCATTTTCGTTCGGCCCGACGGAGACCGCCTCGTTCTGGTCGAGGGACTGCATCGGCTCGAAGCCTGCAAGGCGCTCGGCGAGACAACCATTATCGGTGTCATGGTCCCGGCGGAGTTGGCTCAACACAAGCCGCTGCTGTCCGACGGACCCGAAGTCGAGGCAGAGCGCATCAAGATGGCGCGATTGAAACAGTTGCGGCTCGAGAAGGAAGCCGCAGAGGCATCGACGGCTGCCTTGAAGAGCGTCAACGCAACGGAATCGCCGCGCACCCGTTCGACGAAAGGCGTCCGCGACAATCCGAAGGCATCACCGGGCCGGACTGCGGGATCGACACCGAAAACATTGTCGGACTGGATCACGCAGCAAAAGGGCACCGGCGGCCGCTATTGATGGCCGGCTCCAGCTCTTGAGATTTCAGCGTCTTGAGATCACAGCTCGAATTGCGGTGACAGTGCTGCGCAAGCGCAATGTCAGGAAAACGCAGCCACCCTCTCCCTCGCTTTCGCAACCTCCGAAGAGGCGCTCGGCGGATGCGAAAGGCGTTCGCCCACGCACCGCGGATCGTCCGGATCGCGCTCAGCGTAACAGTCTTGCTTGCGGCCCTCGCCCTCCTCGACATCGCCTATCAAATCATCCGCAAACCAACCGAGCTCTTCGCCTTCGTCGGCCACTCCCTCGACAAGGACCCCGCCGAGATCTGGCGCCAATACGGCCCCCTCTTCCGCACCTATTCCACCGCGACGATCACGCCCGAATTGCTGGCCGCGCTGGCGCAGGTCGAGAGCTCTGGCAATCCGGTGGCGCGCACCTATTGGCGCTGGCGATGGAGCCTCAATCCGCTCGCGATTTACCGGCCCGCCTCCAGCGCCGTCGGCCTCTACCAGATGACCGATCCGGCCCTCAGCGACGCCGCACGGTTCTGTGTCCGCGGCAACGCGGTCACGGAGACCGGCTGCGGGTCGACCTTCCTCTACACCCGCGCGATCCCGAGCCTCGCCATCGAGCTGGCATCGGTGTATCTGGACCGCAATGTGGCCGACGTTCTCGCCCGCGCGGGCGATGTGAAGGCAAGCCGCGAGCAGAAGCAGGATCTGGCCGCCTTCATCCATCTCTGCGGCGCCGGTCCCGCCACGGCCTACGCACGCCGCCACTTTCAGCTGACGGCCGGCGAGCGCTGCGGCGATCATCTCGTCGCAAGCTATATCTCTGGGGTCAATGCGATGAAGCGGCAATTTCAGCGCCTGGCGGCGGATGACGGCGGTTAGCTTGTCCGTAGGATGGGTAGAGCACTTGCGAAACCCATCGTGCCATGACGGCTGTTGATGGGTTTCGCTTCGCCCAGAGACCTCACGGCTCATCATTCGCCGGCGCGTTGCGGCGTGCTTGCCTTGCGGCTTGTCTTTCGTCTTTTCTGGCAACCCAGTGCGCGCGAAATCGCTTCGCGGCATGAAACGCCCGCGGCGCCACGACCTGAAACGCCATGGAGGCAACGCCAGCGACAAATCCCTTCACCACGTCAAAAGCGAAATCGGGTCCAAAATACTCCCACATGACCCTGCATCCTTCTTCGCGAAGGCACCGCCGGGCAGTCGTGGGCTGACATGAAAAATGGAAAGGCCCCGTCCGTCACCGGCGGGGCCTCAAGAAAAATCCCTGCACGCGCCGTTGCGCGCACGCGAAACTCTCTCGGTTCACCCGCTCATGGTGGACTCGATGAAAGAGCTGCAAAGCATGGCCGTGCGATTGAAAACGCCCATAGCGATCATCCCGAAATTGCCAAATGCCGACCCGCCGGTGCGCATCGCCGAGCAAGCGCACGAGGTGTAGTGTCGGCGCCACAGAAGCAGACCCGAGGGCTGCCGTCTGTGTGCCATTTCACAATTACCGGAAGACTTTTATAAGGCATGATGAGCAAGCGTGGCCCGCAGGAAGGACCGCCATGAACGGCAATCGCTACTACGGGGTTCGGGTCGAGGGCGCCAAATACGGCGTGGGTTTTGGCTCCGCACTCGCCATCGCAATCTCGTACACCAACAATCATTCGATCCTGTGGGCGATCATCCACGGCATCTTAGGCTGGCTCTACGTGATCTATGTCGCCCTGTTCGGGTGACGACGAACGCGCAAGGACCGGGACGCCCGTCATTGCGAGCCACCGGGTCCGCGCGGAGCGCGGCCCGATGACAGGCTCCGCGAAGCAGTCGAGGCCGTCACCCGCGAATTGCGCCTTGCCGATGCCCGGCAAAATCTCACCACATGGCCGCCACGCAAGCAACAACCCACAATCGCGATTTCAGCGCAAACACGACGGAGGCTTGCGGCTTCAGCGATATTCAGGAGTTATTTGCAATGTTGAGTGCGGGCGAAAATAAGACAACGGGAAAATCCGGCCGGCGCGGCGCGAAGAAGAAGGCCGGGCAACGGACCAGGGCCGGCGAGCAACACGCAACTGCGGCCCATCAATTGCCGGATGCCTCGGCGGAGATCAGCCAAGAGAACAAGCAAGAGAGCACCCAAGAGAACAGGCAAGAGGCCGAGCAAGAGATAAGGCAAGAGACGAGCCGAGAGATCAGTGCCCAGATACCCTCGGCTGCAGCCTTGCCAGGCGAGGCTTCCGGGATGGAGATCGCTGCAAGCGCGCCCGTCGCACCGGTGGAACCCTCCCAGGCCAGCCCGCAGGCGATTGCCGATGCCTATAGCGACTACACGAGGACGTCGCTTGAGCACGCCTGGAACTTCCTGGGAAAGCTCGCGGCGGCGCGCTCACCCGTCGAGGCCTTTGAGCTTCAGATGGAGTACGCGAAACAGGTGTGCGGATCGTTGATCGCCGAATCCCAGAAGATCGCCGAGTTGCATGGACAATTGACCAGACAAAGGGTCATGCATTTTGAGGGATTCGTGGCCAAGCTCACCCAGACGACGCTCGAAATCCGCGCGACACGTCACTAATGACAACTGCGTATTCCGACACAGCGGGGGGAGCGAGCGTAGCCCGGATGGAGCGACTTGTCCGCCGTAGCTCGAAGAGCGAAGGCGGAAGCGAAATCCGGGCTACCTGCCGCGGTCTCGGCATCGGCTAACGCATGATCCGGAAAAGTGCGAAGCGGTTTTCCGAAAAGATCATGCTCAAACAACAACCTAAAGCGCGATGACGATTCATCTCAATCTCATCGCGCTTTAGCCGGTTGTCTTGGCCCGCTGCACTTCGTGCGGGTGGCGACGATCGCCGCGCCGATTTGACTTGCGAACGTAGGTGACGAGTGCCTCGGGGTTCTCGAGCTTGATCTTCAGCGCCGCGACCAATGCGTCCTCGGCTTCGATCGTGAGCACCTTGGCACGCACCCCGAGCTTCAACCCGACAGTATATGACGTCATGGCAGACTCCACGGGTCCAGGCTTCCACCGTACCTCAATCGGCGTCTCTTCGGAACAGCCCTGCTCAACACATCCCCTTTCGCCGCCGAATAAAGCCGGATCACGACCGCTCTATCAGGATCGGTGAACCGAGCTCTTCGAAATGAAAGAGCTGAAAGACCCGCTGGCCGTTGAAGTCGAGCACTCTCAAATCATCGGTCTCGTGCAGATTGCTTTCGACCGCGTGAAAGTGCCCGCCGTAGCGCTCTCTGGCGAGCGACAAGGGAACCTCGAACGCGACGAACTTGCCGATGCCTTTTTGCCTGAGCACCCCAAGGAGCTTCTGGTCGTCCAGGGACTGGTGCGAGGTGAGAATGAGCAGCGGACCGCTCGCCGTGAGCAGCAGAAGCGATTTCATTGGATCCTCCTTTGCGCCCCTCCCTACCTGATCTTCGCCGGGACTCCTTCAGGCGCTCCAGCTCCGTACGAACCTGCGCCTCCATGGCGTCTTGCAATGCGAGTATGCCCCTGCTGGACAATTCTGCGGAGGCCTTTCTGTCCAGATTCTGCTTCCAATCCCGGATGGCTTGCTTGGTGGCCTTTTGGGCCTCCGACGTCGTCTTAACGTACTCCATCATGCAGGCGTCGGCCATTGAGCATGTCTGGCACTCCTGGGGCCGCGGCCGGACCTGAAAGAAGCAGAGCGGCTGTCGCGGTGGAGACCCTCATGGCGCTTCCTCCCGCGATAGCACAGCACGTCGCAGGGATGCCCCGGGGAGCAGCGCCCGGCTGCTTCAGCAACCGTAGCCCGCCATAATTTCTCCTTCGCTCACGCGTTGTGTTGGACAACGGTGAGGCCTATCCTTCCGACGATCGGACTGCCGCACTCCCATTGACGCCCGACTGGATGGAGCGCGCATCGGTGCCTGAAGCGAACGACCCCAAGCCTGATACCGACAAGCCTGAGGCCCAAAAGCCTGAGGCCGCCAAGCCGGACGAGGTGCGCGCCGATGGCGGGCTGGCGCGGGCCTATGACCAGATCAAGAGCGCAGAGCAAGACCTTGCGCGGCTGGACCGGCTGGTTTCCGGAATGGAACGCGGCAACGAAGCCCCGCGGACCTCGCAGGCCAGCGCCGGAGCGAAGGCAGCCGAGGGTCCCAAGGACAAGGTGCCGGCACCGGTTAGCAAGGTGGGCAATCAAGGCCTGAAGGGAGATCGGACCATGCTGCGTGCCCTGGTTGGCCTCGTGTTGGCGATCGGCCTTCTCGGCGCCGCCTTCGCTTCGCAATATCGCGATGAGGCCAAGTCGATGACCAGGTCCATCATGGCGCGATGGGCTCCGCCGGCCGCGAGCGAACCCGCGCGAGCGTCCGTGGTCGAAAGTCCGGCGCAACCGCCGGCCGTGCAACTGGCTGCTGCGGATGGGCCCAGTCCGGTGCCCGCGCCGCCGCTCGGCAAGGAAACGGAAAGCGCTCCAAGAACTGACGCTCCAAGAGCTGAGGCTCCAAAACCTGACGCTGCAAGACCTGACGCGCCAAGAACCGGCGCCACGGCGCCTGATCCGTCATCGTCCGATCTCGCGCAATCGCTCAAGACCATCACCAGCGAGCTTGCGAGCATCAACGGAAAGCTCGAGCAACTGAAAAGCCGCAACGAGCAGACGCTGCGCGAGCAGGCCGACACCATTCAACAGCTCAAGGCGGCGCAGGAGAAGGATGCCGCGGACAATGCGCGCCTCGCCGCACAGGTCCAGGCGCTGCAAACGCAACCGACGACTTCATCGGCGCCTGCACCCGCGAAACCCGTCGTGCGGAGCGCGACGAGCAGCGAGACGGCTGCGCCTGCACGGCCGCACGTGCAAGCGACCGCCCCCCGGCGGCCCAGGCCACCGCCGCCGCGAGGACGCTGGATGCCCCCGCCCTATATGGCCGACCCCTACGATCCGGATTGGTAAGCCGTCAGCGTTCTCGGCCAAGAGGCTTGGTGCCAAGAGCCTTGGTGCCAAGAACCTTGGTGCTATGCTGCGCGGTGATCGGCCGGCAGGCCCTCGGCCAGATCTGTGCGACGTCACGACGGGCCTCGGCATGAAGGAGCAAGCCCATGACCAGGCACCTTTCACGCGTCCTGTTGACCCCCATGATGCTTCTGTTTGCAGTCTGCGCGGCCAGCGCCGCAGACGGCTGCGGCACCGGTTGCCACGCCACCGTTTCCGGCGCGTGCGTGGTCGATGGCTGGGCAACGGGTGCGCGGGTCTGGAATCAATGTCCGGCCACGTCGCGTGCGCGTCCGCCTTGCGGCGGTTCGGATTACGTCTGGGACTCTCGCAAACGGGCTTGTTTCCCGTCGACGCGCGATTGGCTTTGAAGCCCAGCCCGCAGGATGGGGGCGCGCGAGCGCTCACCCCATCCTGCGAACGACGCTCTACGCCCGCCTCACCGTACCTCGCACACCGACACCTTGGCTTCGATCCCGGTCGGCTCGAGCTCTTCCGTCGCAAGCTCCTCGCTGCAGTACTCGCCGACCGAGACGTCCTTCATCCTGCGCTTGACCTGCTCGCACGTCTTGCGGACGTCTTCCGTGAAGAGCGCGCATTCCTCGATGCGTTTGAAGATCTTCCGCCCCTCGTCGCGATACCCCGCTGCCGTCTCGCGCATGAAGGCGATCGCATCATGGACCTGGGCTGTCAGCGCCTCGCATTTTCGCGCGGCATCGATCAGCTCGGCGCCCATGGCCTCGATCTCCTTTGCAGCGGACTCATAGTCACGAATGACCGCCTCTGCACTGAGCGCGCCCACGCGCGTGACCCCCTCGGTGTGCTCGACGTAATCGGGCAGCGCAATTGAAGCAATCGAGCTTCCCGTGCGCACCGATGCAATGTCCGCCTCGAGCTGGACCAGGTTTACGCCTTCACGTCTGCGCAATTGTTCGACACTTGCCATGATTGACCCTCCCAATACGCTCCCCGTACCCCAAACGGCGCTGAGTGTATTACGTGGATAAGCGACCTTCTAATCAGATATGTCGTTGACAGTCGCAGCTTTGCCATTTTTGTGCAGTTTCCACCCCGGCACGCAGCGATGATGGATGTCATCAGCGCTCAACCTCTCCTAGTCGCGGTTCGAATTGCGGTGACGGTGCCCCCAACTCTCAGAGGATAGGGACGAATCGTTGCAGTGATACCCCCACACGATCCATAGGATGGGTGGAGCGGATCGATCCCCATCAACTTCGTCAGGTGATGGATTTCGCAAAGCCTCAACTCATCCACGCGCTTCCACCAGACCCATGCCAAGGAAAAGCAAGAGCCGCCTCCCCCGCCTTCGCAGCGTCCGGCGGGGCGCCCGGTGGGTGCGAAAGAGGTTCGCGCGCGCACCGAGCGTGGTTCGGATCGCGGGTAGCGTGGCGATCCTGCTTGCGGTCGCAGCGCTTGTGAACATCGTCTATCACGTCATCCGCAAGCCGACCGAGCTGTTCGTCCTTGTCGGCAACGCGCTGGACAAGGAACCGGCCGAGAACTGGCGGCAATACGGGCCGCTGTTCCGAAGCTTTTCCACCGCGACGATCACGCCGGAATTGCTGGCGGCGCTGGCGCAGGTCGAGAGTTCGGGCAATCCGGTGGCGCGCACCTACTGGCGCTGGCGATTGAGCCTCAATCCGCTCGCGATCTACCGGCCCGCCTCCAGCGCCGTCGGCCTCTACCAGATGACCGATCCCGCCTACGCCGACGCCGCACGGTTCTGTGTCCGCGGCAACGCGGTTACGGAGACCGGTTGCGGGTTCACGGGCCTCTATACCCGCGCGATCCCGAGCCACGCCATCGAGCTGGCATCGGTGTATCTGGATCGCAACGTGGCTGACGTTCTCGCCCGCACGGGCGATGTGAAGGCAAGCCGCGAGCAGAAGCAGGATCTGGCCGCCTTCATCCATCTCTGCGGCGCCGGTCCCGCCACAGCCTACGCGCGCCGCAAGTTTCAGATGATCGCCGACGAACGCTGCGGCGATCACTCGGTTGCAAGCTATATCGCCAGGGTCAACGCGATGAAGCGGCAGTTCCTGCGACTATCGGCGGATGCCCCGTAGGGTGGGTTTGCCTGCGGCTGCGCGAAGCGCAGTGCACCAGCCTAGACATTATAGTCGCGAGGGCGCGTGCTTCAGCGGGCTGGCCGGCGCTTTGAGGCGCGTTGATATCCTTCCAACACTCATCGCTTTCCTAACGCGCGCTTATGCGAGGCTTGCCGCGAAGAAGGCGCAACCAGTGCCTTGCCAGCCACGAAGATCATGCGTTTTGGCAAAGGCTCAACCCGTCCCTATATGCGGGTGCTTTCCGCCGCGCGCTTGCGCCCTACCTGATCTTCGCCAGGCACTCCTTCAGCCGCTCCAGCTCGGAACGAACCTGCGCCTCCATCGCGTCCTGCAATGCGAGTATGCCCCTGCTGGACAGTTCGGCGGAGGCCTTTCTGTCCAGATTCTGCTTCCAGTCCCGGATTGCTTGCTTCGTGGCCCTTTGGGCCTCCAACGTCGCCTTAGAGTACTCCTTCATGCAGGCGTCGGCCATTGAGCATGTCTGGCACTCCTGGGCGGCGGCCGGGCTCGAAAGAAGCAGGGCGAGTATCGCGGTAGGGACTCTCATGCTGATTCCTCCCGCCCAGGAGCATAGCACGTCTCGGGGATGCCTCGAGGAGCAGCACGTAGGATGGGAGGAGCGCTTGCGAAACCCATCGTGCCGCGACAGCTATCGATGGGTTTCGCTTCCGCCTTCGCTCTTCGAGCTACGGCGGACAAGTCGCTCTACCCATCCTACGCATCTATTCTTCTACCACCAGTACGGCCACCGCCATCCCTCATAGCGGACCCATGACGACACATAGGGCGGGCCGTTCGGATCGACTCGGTCGTCTTCAGGGCGATAACGATATCGTGGAACAATGTAGTAATCCCACGGCGTCGGCCTGAGCACGGGCGCCGTGACGATAAGCCTCTGCTGTGGTTCGCGAACCACCTGGGCCTTCCGCGTCCGGGCTTCAGCGCCTGATATCCCGAGGTTGCACAGCACCAGGGCCGTTCCGAGCGCACACGCGGCGGTGATGATCTTCATGCGTTGGTCTCCTTCCCTGGAAGAGTGCAAAAGGACGCAAGGCAAGGCAAGCTAAATTCGCTCGCGCTACGTGCGCGCGCGGCGCAGAGCCTCCTCGAGCTTTTTCCTTTGCTTGTCCCACCGGCCCTGCTCGGCCTCGGCGCGTTCGTAGAGCGCGGCCCGCTCGGCTTCGATCGCCTCCGCCTTCGCATCGTACTGCCGCCTCGCATTGTCCAACGCCGCCTGGGCCGTGGCGACCGCCTTGTCGCGGCGCGCGCGCTGCTTAGCGTGGGCGGCCTCTTCCTTGCGTCGCTCGGCGTCTCGCCGCCGCTCTTCCTTCTCGAACGCCGCGGCGGCTTTGCGCGCGTCCTGATCGTCAATCTTGCGTGACTGTTTTGTTACGCCCTCGGCCGGACGCTGCTTCGACTCGGATTTGGACTTGGATTTGGATTTTGGCTTGGCCTCATCGTCGGCGAGATCGGTCGGCAGCGCGGCGCTCTCGGTGAACGGGCCGCCGGAGCCGACCGGGCGCCGGAGCACGACGCCCGGGCTTGCCATGGTCGCCGCGACGATGTCGGGGTCGTTGGTCTCCTTCGCGGCGCCCTGATGGAAGAGGTTGAAGCTGGCGCCCCAGGCCTCCAGCGCCGCCTTCATCGAGGGTGCGGCGACCGCCTGGTCGTAGAAGCCGAGCGAGGTCTGGTAGGTCTTCAGTTTTCTTTGCGGTTTTCTTGTCGCTTCGCTTTTCGGTTTTTTCGGCATGTCGCCCCGCGGCCCCGGCGACGCACCTGTCCGTCGCACCGGCGCCACCATGCCATAGTGCCCCTGTTTTGCCCGACGAGTCAAATTTTATTCGGGATCACCGAAATCGATGCGAGGCAAGCAACGACCTGGCTTGCCGACGGATCAACACAAAATTCGGTCTCGCAGCCCCCTGAAATCATGCGTGTTTTCTACTGTGCATGGGGTTGTTTTCGACATTTTTGTTGGCCGCGCAGTTCCGCGAGGTGTGCCCCCTACGCGTCGACGTCCTCAGGCGCCGGACCTGCCACGAGCCCGTCGAGGCCGACCATCAGCAAATCGGCGATGTGCATCAGCTGGTAGAGCGGAATGTCCGCCTCGCCACTCTCGGCCAGCGCCAGGAAGGCGGGCGTGACGCCGATGCGCTCGGCGAGCTGGAGTGCGGTGTAGCCGCGGGTCTCGCGTGCCGCTTTAACACGCGCGCCGATCCCGAGCCGGTGCCGGGACTGCTCGTCCGCGGTCATCATGACGGCCTGTTCGTCCGGGCTCGCATAACCCTCGGCGAACGCGCTGCCGATCAGTCTGCCCTTGCGCCAGGCGACGCGGCAGTCCTTGCGCAGTCCGCTGCTGAAGACCAGCGTGAACTGCTCGGCGACCCATAGCGACGAGTTGAGCTGCAGGCGGGCGCCGGTGCCGGAGACATCGCGGATCGTGCAGGGCACGCTGACGAGGCTGCCGGTGCCGTTGTCGAACTCGACAATCCCGGTTCGCAACGTCTGATGTCTGGCAGCGGCACGATGCTCGCTCATGACCTGGACTCCCAAAGCTTGCGGCAGCGTCGAACGGCGTAGCCGACGCATCCGTATGATCAGGACATGGATACCGCGGAATTTTTCCCGAACTCCTAAGGCTCCGGCACTTCAACCGGGACCGGACGCCATGGTAAAGGATTTGCTCCCAATCCATCTTTTCCGGCGGAATGCGTGCGGCGCGCCCGTGAGAGCGTTTTCGAGCGAAGTGGATACCGGTTTTCGTAAAGAAAACGCGCCAAAACAAAAACCTGGAGCAAAGGCTCTAGGGGGTGACGAGGCAAGCAATGACCGAACCGATGAAATGCCCGAACTGCCAGTCGGACCACGCCTATCAGGACCGCGATCTCTGGGTCTGTCCGGAATGCGCCCATGAATGGCGCGCTGGGGGCGATGCGGCCGCGCCTGCCCCGCAGGAGGCCGGGGTGCGCGATGCGCATGGTAATGCGCTCGCCGATGGCGACAGCGTCATCGTGATGAAGGACCTCAAGGTCAAGGGGTCGTCGTCGGTCGTCAAGGGCGGCACGAAGGTCAGGAACATCCGCCTCCAGGACGCCACCGACGGCCACAACATCGCCTGCAAGATCGACGGCATCGGCGCGATGAATTTGAAATCGGAGTTCGTGAAGAAGGCCTGAGCCGCCCGCGTCCGCTCGCGCTATTCCTCCAGCAGCGCGTCATACCCCTTCGCGGTGAACGCCAGAAGACAAAACCCGTGCCCGAACGGATCGGCCAGCATGGCGATCCGGCCATAGGGCGCATCGCACGCGGGCGCCTCGAGGATCGCACCGGCGGCAAGTGCGCGCGCGACGGCGGCATCGACGTCGTCAACGACGACGTCGATATGCAGCGGCGTCCAGTGCCGCTCGTAGCGGCGGCGGTCGCTGCCCGCGCCCGGTGTGCCGGCCTGCTTGGTCAGAAGATACAGCGGCGCGGGCCAGCCCAGCAGCTCGACGAAGTCGGTGCCGAAGCGGCGGCCGACCGTGAGGCCGAAGGCGGCGGTGTAGAAGGTGGTCGCTTGCGCTGCGTCGGGAACGTCGATGTTGAGCAGGATGGTCATGACGGGCAGCGTAACCCGGACGGAGCGGACGCATAATCCGGAATCTTGCCGCACCTCCGGTCGCGCTATGCGATCACCGCTGCCGCTGCGCCAGATAGAACCCGCACAGCACCGTGACCAGACCCGCCACCTGCAACATCGTCGGCGGCTCGCCGAGCAGCAGCCAACCGACCAGGAGCGTCAGCGCCGGCACGCAGGCCGGGATCACGGCGGCGCGGGCGACGCCGAGGCGCTGGACCGAGACGGCGAACAGATAAAGCGCGGCGGGGCCGGCGAGCACGCCCTGCGCCAGCGCCTGAATGGCATTCTCGGTCACACCGATCGCCGCGACATGGGCGAGACCGACGGTGGCGAGATAGATCGGCAACAGCAGCAGCGACAGCACGTTGATGACGAGCGCGGCCGACACGGCGGAGACGCGCCAGTGCCGCAGCAGCGCGCCAAAACCGGCGAACATGAATCCGGTGAGCACGAAGGTCAGATCGCCGAGCACACCATCAGACCCGATATGGCCGATCGATTCCGCGCCGATCACGCAGAGGCCGCCGACGATGACCAGGGCGCCGGCAAGGCGCGACGCGGAGATGTGCTCCTTCAGCACGACTGCCGCGAGCAGGAGGCCGCCGAGCGTCGCGCAGGAGGGCTGGATCACGCTGCCGTGGCCGAGCGGCACGAACAGGAATCCAGTGTAGGAGATCAGCGACATCACGGGACCGCCGAGCACCATCAGCACAAGGCCCCTGCCCCAGCCGATGCCGCAGAGATCACCGATGCCGGCGCGCGCGACCAGCGGCAGGAACGCGATGCCCGACCAGACATAGCGATGCACGAGCAGATCGACCGGGGTGAAACCGACCTTGAGGCCGTGCCGCGTGCCGGCAAAGCCCAGCGCCCAGAACAGCGCAGCCGACAGGCCGCAGATGACGCCGAGTAACGCCGGCGCCGCATCGTTCTTCTGAATGAGAGCGTCAGCGCCGCTCGTTCGCTGATCCATCGACAAGCCTTATGTCAGCGCGTGAGCCGCCTCAACCCACGCCGTTGCAGGTCTGGCACGCAGCGTAGCCCAACCATCATGCCTCCTCGCCGAACACCATCTGCCATCCGTTGCGCGTGTCCATGTATTCCCGCACTTCGCGAATACGGTCCCCGGCCACCGTGAACACGAAGCAATAGTCGTTCTCGTAGGGCTTGCCGCCCGCAAGCGCGGCACGCATCCGCTCCTCCACGATCACGACATCGCCGTCGGCGTAGACGCCGCGGAAGGCGATATCGATCTCGGAAAACATCCTGTGCATCTCCTGCGCGATGAAGCGCGCGATCGCTTGCGCGCCCACCATGTGATCGGTGTGATCGAGCGCGACGGCGGTGGCGTTGCCCTTCGGCGCGATCCATTCGGCATCGTCGGTGAACAGTGCGGCGATGCGGCCGGCATCGCGCGACGAGAAGGTCTTCCAGGCGTTGAGAACGATGTCTTTCGGGCTGGTCACGGCGCGCTCCAGAACTGGCATTGAGGGGGCTTGCATCGAGGGCCGCCTTCTAGGCCACCATGCGCGTTGCGGCTCGCCACAATCGGACTCGGTCATCCCGCGGCCCTTCCGCCCGCGCGGGCATGCGCTATCATCCGGCCATGCTGAGTTTTGACGACTGCAACGCCGCGCGCCTGCGCAGGGATCCCCGCTATGACGGCCGCTTCTTCACCGCAGTGAAGACCACGGGCATCTATTGCCGCCCGGTCTGTCCGGCCAAGCAGCCGCTGACGCGCAACGTCGTCTATTACCCCACGGCGGCCGCGGCCGAAGCCTCGGGATTCCGGCCCTGCCTGCGCTGCCGTCCCGAAACCGCGCCGTTCTGCCCGGCCTGGAACGGCACGCGTTCGACGGTCGCGCGCGCGGTGAAGCTGATCAACGAGGGCGCGCTCGATGAAGATTCGGTGGTGACGCTCGCGATGCGGCTCGGCATCTCCTCGCGTCACCTGGCGCGCTTGTTCGAGCGCCATGTCGGCGCGACGCCGCAGCAGCTTGCCAAGACGCTGCGCGTCCAGCGCGCAAAACGCCTGCTCGATGCTGGTGAACACACCATGACCGACATCGCGTTTCAGGCCGGCTTCGGCAGCTTGCGCAGATTCAACGCCGCGTTCGCCGAGCTCTATGGAAGATCGCCGTCCAGCCTGCGCTCATCGAAGCATGCGTAGCCCGCATCGAGCTGCGCAAGTTCGCTCAGAAAAATCCGGGGCTGAGATCGAGCCCATAGGTCAGGCTCAGCACGAACACGAACAGCGCGGCGGCTGCGAACAATGCAATATGTCTGAGAATAAACGCGCGCGGCGAGGTGGTGGCAATAACTGCTTTTTGCGCAACGGGCATGACGGCTCCATTATGAAAACGGTTTTTGGCCGCCACTAAGCGGCGCCCGCATCAGGCGCCGCGATCTGCAAAGCAACTATTAAAGAGATCACACTCGTCTTGAACGGCCGTCCACAATCGGCGCGCGACGGCGGTTTTTCTTGCCGCGACTTTCTCAACCCGCGCACGGCCGCGCCAGAACGTGGCTCGCTTCTCAAAAAAAAGACCGCGCTCCTGAAAGGGAACGCGGTCCATGCAGGCTCGGGAGGAGACGAGCCTGTTTCATGTCTTCAAGCGATTGAGATCAGCGGGCCGTGCCCGTCGTGACGTCCGCGGTCTTGACCTTGCGCGGCGTCAGCACGCGGGCCTGGTGGACCGAAGCGACCGTGGTCGGCACGGTTGCCTGCTGCTCGACATGCGCGGCACCGAGCACGCGCACCTGCAGGGGGGAGACCGGAAAACCGTTGGCCTCATAGGTCGGCAGCTCGGCGGCGAAGGCCGCGGTGCTGCCCGCGATCGTCAGGATGGCGGCGGCGATCGACAGAGTCTTCTTGTTCATTGGTGATGCTCCTGAGTGGAAGGTTCGGAGCACATTTAAGCGCGTTTTGCTGCATTGCGACATGCTCTGTTGCATTGCAACAGCGCGCCCGCTGCATGGCAATATGTTTAATGCGCACAAGCGCTTGGTCGAAGCCCCGCCAGACGCGACATGACACTTTTATGGGCGGCGGTCAGGCACCAAGCACATGCCCCGCGTCCACGCGGCTTATTTCAGCGCCGTCGCCAGCGATTGCAGCTTTGCGACGAGATTGGTGCCGAGCGCATAGATGATCTCGATGATCGCCAGCGCGATACCGGCTGCAATCAGACCGTATTCGATCGCGGTGGCGCCGGATTCATCGGCGGCAAATTCGGTCAACAGGCATTTCAATTTCACAACTCGCATCCTTCCAACTCTACCGCACGTTGCCGGCACGGGAGAGATACCAAGTCGCAATCCAAGATTGAGTAAATTCAATCCCTTCAATTTGATGACAATGAATGGCTGCCGCTTTTCAGCCACTTGCCGCCCTAAACCGCAGGGAACTTGCGTTGCACCTCGGCAACACCCGCCCGAAAAGCCCCGTTTCGCCCATTTGCGCCATTGCGCCGCCACACCATCCTCCGAACAATCGACGCGTCGCGTGCCTGGCTGTGCAAGATTGGTTCGAACAGAACCGTTTGGAGGCAGGGATCATGAATGATCGGCGGTCTCTTCTGGTGGCGGTCTCGTGCCCCTCGGCCGTTCTCGCCGGCTGGCTGGCGCTCTCCCTGTCCGCCTACGCTCCGGCCCTCATCGAAAAAAGCAGCGCCAATGCTTCCGCCGTGTCGCGCGCGAAAGATCTTGGCCGGCTCGAACTCGCTGACGTCCCGCATGCTGCGGCCATCGAGGATGGCGTCGCCCTGACCGCCGATATCGCGGCCGCTGTCGCTGCGACACCGAATCCGGATCCGGCCCCCGAGGCCGCAACAGCCGAGATGCCCGCCGCCGTCATCAAGCTCGCCTCGGCCGATTCGGCGCTGATCTTGCCGGCGGAAGCGCCGCCGGCGCTACAGATTTCGCCTGAACCCGCGCCCGTCCTCAGCGAGGCTGCACCAGCAGAAGCCGCACCGGCGCCGGAGCCCGTGATCAAACTCGCATCCGCCGATCCCACCGAGATCGTGACGACAGATGAGCTGTCGCCCGCGGCGATCGCGACCGGCCCAGCGCCTGCCGCGAGCAAGCCGTCGCCGCCGGCCGACACCGTCGCCGTGCTCGATGAGTGCTTTGTCATGGACGCCTGCATCGACCGCTACCTCTGGGCGCTCTACCAGCGCACGGCCAAGGAGGACTCGATCAAGGTCGAGGACCGCCGCGCCGTTACCGTCAAGCGTAGGGGCAAGATGGTCACGGTGATGCGCAGCTTCACAAAGCTGGTCGATCAGGATTTTGGCTGGAAGGATCCGAAAGCGGCCGAGCGCGCCAGCATGCCGATGATGGATTACGTCATCGGCGGCATGGACAAGAGCTTCAAGCGAAAGCTGTTTCGCATGCTGCTCGCAGCCGAGGCCGCCGGCCTGTCGCCGGGCATCACCAGCGCGTTCCGCGACGACTACCGCCAGTCGATCGCGAGCGGCCTGAAGGCCGCGTTCGACCGCTCCTATCATGGCGGCAGCACGCGCGGTGGCTACGGCCACGGCATGGCGGCCGACATCGTCAGCACCCAGGGCAACAACCGCGCACAGCGCTGGGTCTCGACCGAAATCCTGTGGAAGTGGGTCGACGCCAACGGCAAGGCATTCGGCATTGGCCGGCCCTATCTCGGCCGCGATCCGCCGCATGTCGGCCCGGTCGACGGCCAGGAATACATCTCGAAGCGTGGCACGGGAGACCGCAAGGAAGCGGCCAACGTGAGGTCCAAGAAGGTGATGCGGGCCGCGGCCCACGCAAAGCTGCGAAAGACACACGCCGCGCGCGAGCAGAAGAGTTTGGCTAAGCCGCAGAAGTCGGCGCAATCGGCCGGCAAGCGCGCGACCTGACCCTGTTACGGCTTCCGCCCGGGGATCGGCAGCGGTACGAGGCGCATCTCGGCGGTGCCTGCGTCTTGCGTGCGCACCAGCACCGCAAAGATGGTTTCGACCGCGAGCCGTACGGCCGCCTGCATCGCCTTGCCCTTGGCCAGATGCGCCGCAATCAGGCCGGTAAGGAGATCGCCGGTGCCTGAGGGGCGGATCGGCAACCGCGGCGTCGCAAAGCGCGACAGCTGGCCGTCGGCGCACAGGATCGTCTCCACCTGCCCTTCTGCCGTGTCAGCGAGCGTGCAGCCGGTAGCGACGACATCGATGCGACGTTGCCCCGCCAGCGCCGCGCAGGCCGTGCGCAGGCTCTGCGTGTCCGCGATCGTGACGCCCGACAGCAGCTCGAGCTCGAACTGGTTCGGCGTGGTCAGGTTGGCGGCCGGCAGCAGCCGGTGCTGCACCACGTCCAGAATGCCGTCGGCAACATAGACGCGGCCGTCATCGCCGATCACGGGATCGCAGAGATAGACGAGCTTCGAATTCCGCGTCAGCGCCCGCTCGACGAAGTCGGCGATCACAGCCGCGTTGCCAGGCGAGCCGAGATAGCCGGTGACCAGCACCGCGGCCTCGTCGACGAGGTCGCGCTCCTCGACGCCTTTGAGGAGATCGGCGACGAGCTCGGTCTCCAGCACCCGCCCGCGCAACGTCGGATAACGCGGATGGTTCGACAGCAGCGTCGTCGGCACCGCCGCGACGTTCACGCCCTCCGCTTGCATGGCATAGGCGGCCGCGCTGTTGCCGACATGGCCGTGGACCACCTGGCTTTGAATGGAGATGACGAGCATTGAGAGGTCCGTAAGATCAAATGCTGAGCGAAGCAAGCGTAGCAGGAACGGCTGGCGTAGCCCGGATGGAGCGAAGCGCAATCCGGGGTTCTCAGATCGCGGCATGAATCCCGGATTACGCTGCGCTCCATCCGGGCTACAAGTTTAGCGCATCTCATACCCCAGCCCCGGCCGCAGCGCCCGCATCTTCCGCGCCAGCCGCCGGTGCCCCGTCTCCTCCGACCGCGCCAGCCGGTCAGCGATCGCGACATGGTCCGCATCGCTCTTGTGCTGATTGAGCTTGGCCTGCCCCTCGACGGTGTCGACCACGAGATCGACGACCCGGATAGCAGCCAGCATGCTCTCGCGCTTGCCCGGCTCCATTTGCGCGAGGTCCCAGGGCTGCTTCGGCAACCGCGCCTCGGACGCCGCAAGCAGCGCATCGCCATGCCCGCGGTTCTCGTCCAGTTCGCGCAAATGCGCCACGCCGGACAGGTGCACGGCCTCGTAGAGCCAGGTCGAGACATTGTCGCGCGAAGAGTACCAGTCGTTGGAGATGTAGGCGTCGTCGCCGGCAACGATCAGCAGGAAGCGCCGCGTGCCGTCTGCGAGCGCCACGAGCGGATTCTTGGCGGTGAAATGGATCTGCACGATCACCTGCCCGTCGCGCTCGCCCAGCACGAACGGCACATGCGAGGCGCGCGGACCGTGCTCGTCCGCCGCGACGATCATGCCGAAGCCGCGTCGCCCGGCAAATTCCAGCGCGCGCTGCTCCTCGATGCGAAACTGGGGGCGAAGCAGATGCATGGCGCGGCGCTCGATGGGGCGAATAGGGGACGGCGAGCGAAGGCTAACCCATGACCCGGCAAAATCTGAAGAATAATCGGCCCGCAAACGCTGATGTCAGCAATGCCTCAGCGCCGCGCCAGCGTCGCAAGATAGGCGCAGAACATGTCGGCCATGGCATCGGCATAGGCTGCGATCTCCGTCTCGCTCCGCGTCTCTTCCGAAAAACTCTTGCCGACCTCGCTCAGCGTCGCCGTGATCAGCTCGCCGGCAAGGATACGCGTCGCATCCGAGGCATTCGGCAGCGCCTCCCGCATGAACGCGGCGACGATCCCCTCGCCGGCTGCCCGGGCGTCCTGCGCCTCGGGCGCGTCGCGATACAGCGGTGCAGCGTCACTGAGTGCGACGCGGATCGCGGCCTCCTCGCACTCGGAGCGAATGAAGGCGTGGACCAGCGCGCGCAGCCGCGCCGGTGGCGGCTTCGCCGCATCCGCGAGGATCCCGCGCAACAGCTCGCTCGTGCGCCGCCACTCGTCGCTCTGGAGGCGGAACAGGATCGCCGCCTTGTTCGGAAAATATTGGTAGAGCGATCCGACGCTCACACCGGCCCGCTCCGCCACCCGCGCCGTAGTGAAACGCTGCGCCCCTTCCTTTGCCAGGACCTGAACAGCGGCATCCAGAATGGCGGCCACCAGCCCGCTCGATCGGGCCTGTTGCGGCTGTTTTCGTGAGGAAATTGAACGGCTTCGGCGATCGGCCATGGCGTGCTCGGGCAATGCGAATAGGAAATGCGACGAATTAGTCGTATTTCAATCCCTGCGCAAGCACGCGCTTCTTCGCGAACTCCGGAGACATCAAATGACCACCCCGACCATCACAACGCTGGCGCCGCTGCTGGATCGCCTGTTTGACGAGGCCGAAGCGGCCAGGGGCGCAACGCATGCCGCCGTCGCCGATTTGTCCGACGCCGACCGCGCGCGGATGATGCGGAGCAAGACCGATTACCGCGACCTCTACGGACGCTTGAAGGACGCACCGCTCGCGGTCTCGCGCGAGACGGGTCACCTGCTCTACATGCTGGCGCGCAGTTCGCGCGCCAAGGTGATCGTCGAGTTCGGGACCTCGTTCGGCATCTCGACCCTGCACCTTGCCGCAGGCCTGCGTGACAATGGCGGCGGCCGCCTCATCACCAGCGAATTCGAGCCGTCCAAGGCGGCGCGGGCGCGGGACAATCTTTCGGCTGGTGGGCTGATCGATCTCGTCGAAATCCGCGAGGGCGATGCGCTGAAGACGCTCAGCGCCGATCTGCCCGACACGATCGACCTCGTGCTGCTCGACGGCGCCAAGGCGCTCTACCCGGAGATCCTGGATCTGGTCGAAGGCCATCTCAAGCCGGGCGCGATCATCGTCGCCGACAATGCCGACGACAGCCCCGACTATCTCGCGCGCGTCCGCAGGCCCGCAAGCGGATACATGTCCACCCCCTTCGCCGAAGACGTCGAGCTGTCCGTGCGGATCAGCTGACGCCGCGTAAAATCGACACTCTGAGCCGTCGTGCGATCCATCGCGCGGCGGCTTCGTCTTCTCGGCGAAACAGCCAAAACTCCGGCAAACCGCTGCCAGCAGGCTCCGCCCTGTCGCAGGCTCGTCACTCACACGTGATACCTCCACCCGCCAAAAGCCATGTTCCGCGTGCTAAACATACCTACCGCGCGGTATCTTTCGCGCGCCACATCTGAGCTCGCCATGACCTCCGCCTTCAATGCCTACGCAGCGCTTGCCCTCGCCATCGTCTTCGAGGTGACCGCGTCCGCCTTCCTGCAGCAGTCCGCGCAGTTCACGCGGCCATGGCCGACGCTGGCCATGGTGCTGTTCTACGTCGCCTCCTTCTACGCGCTGTCGGTGGCGATCCGGGTCATTCCGCTCAGCATCGCCTACGCGATCTGGGGCGGCGTCGGCATTATTCTGACCGCCACCGTCTCCTTCGTGCTGTTCCGCCAGATGCTGGACGCCGCAGCCTTCGTCGGCATCGGGCTGATCGTGTCAGGGGTCGTGGTCATCAACCTGTTCTCGCAGACGACGGCGCATTGATGCCAGCCAGCGCCTACACCCGCGCCAAGCAGCCCGAGCAGGTCCGGCGCGCCCTGCTCGACCATGCCGCGGCGATCGCCATGGATCACGGCGTATCGGGGATCACGGTGCAAGCGGTGGCAGCGGCGGCCGGCGTCACCAAGGGCGGGCTGTTTCATCATTTCGGCAGCAAGCAGGCGCTGATCGAGGGCCTGTTCGCCGATCTTCTCGCCCGCGTCGATGCCGAGATCGACGCCGCTATCGAAGCGGACCCGAAGCCGCGCGGCAGCTTTACGCGGGCCTATGTCAATGCGGTCTTCACCGGCAAGGCCTTCGGCTTTGCGACGCCCTGGGCGGCGCTGAGCATGGTCGTCGTCACCGATCCCTCTCTGCGCCGGCTCTGGAACGACTGGATGAAGGCGCGCCTGAAGCGTCACCGTACGACCGACGCGGCGCCCGAACTCCACGTCGTGCGCCTCGCCGCCGACGGCGCCTGGCTGTCCTACATCACGACGGGACAGACGCGTATGGGCGCGGACTTGCGTGCCGTGCACGACCGCCTGATCGCACAGACCTATCGGCGCGGATAACCGGAACGACAGCTATTGGCTCTGCACTGCCTTGGGCGGACGCGGCGCGGATTTGGCCGGCTTTGCACCGGACTTGGCCGCCGCGCGCGGCGGCGGTTCGTCGACGGACACCAGATAGGCGGCGAGCGCCTTGGCGGAGTCGGAGCTGGTTACGTAATGGTCCTTCAGGAACCAGGCGAGCGTCAGGCTAAAGCGCCCTTTCGCCAATCCCCGCGGGCTGCGATGGCAGGTCGCGCAGCCGTCCGCGAAGAGCTTTGCGGCCGGCTTGCCGGCATCGAGATTTTGCGCGGACGCGACCGTCACCGTCAGCGCCGCGGCTGCGAGAGTCACCAGGGGCGCGATCACGTCGCGCCCCGGTCGAAACAGCGAAATCAATGTCGCCCCCTAGAGCGTTTTCGAGCGAAGTGGATTCCGGTTCGCGTAAAGAAAACGCGTCAAAAGAAGAATCGGCCCCGTCGCGCGGTCACGCCGCCAACAGCTGATCGAATTCGGGCGGAGTGTAGGCCTTGCCGTCCGGGTCGGTGATGACGACCTTCCATCCCTCGCTCGCCCATACTTTTGCCTTCGCCACGATGAGCAACCGGCTCTCGCGGGCAAAACTGCACTTCTCATTGTCGCGTTCTGCGACCATTTTATAGGCCAATGCGCATCCCCTTGCGTCGCCCTGCACCAGCTCCCCTCGTGGCAGCGGGCTTTGGCGGCAATTCGCCGGGAGCGTGGCAATTTGGTGCCATCGACGGCAGCATTGTGCCCTGGTTCCAACTGAGCGACGGAGATTGATCGTGCGCAGCATCAGAAATGCGATTCTGCTTGTCGCGGGCTTGCCTGGCGTGGCGCTGCTTGCCACCGCACCTGCGCGGGCGCAGACCTACGATCCGCGCTATCCCGTCTGCATCGAGATCTACACCATCGACGGCAGCAGCATCGATTGCAGTTTCACGTCGATCGCGCAGTGCGCCGCGACTGCTTCCGGGCAGTCCGCCCAGTGCTACGCCAACCCTTATGCCCTGCGGAGCCGGCCACCGGGCCCGGGCCCATCGCCGCCGCGACGGAACCGTTAGGGGATCGCGATCCGGTCAGTGGACCCGGATGATATGGGGACGGCCGAGATCGATCAGCCCCTGCACCGCCGAGAGACGGTCGTCCAACGCTGCGATGGTCAGCAACAGGTTGTTGCGGCGCTCGTCGAGCATGCCCATCTCGGCACCGGTGAGCTTCGTGCTCGTCCGCTCCTTGTGAATCCCGTCGAGGGATTTGCGCAGCCCGGCGATCAGGCTGGACAGTTGTTTGGCCTCCTTGGTCATCGACCGCTTCGCGACATTTTGGCGGCGCGTCTCAGCCTGGCTCTGTCTCATCGTCATCCTCCCGTTGCCCCGCTGCCCCGAGTGGATGCTTACAGCTTTGAGTACACATATTACGATCGATGAAATCTGCCCGCGAAGAACTTTCTTAAATTGGACAAGCCGGGAACCTGACTCGAACCAAACGGAAAGCCCGGCGCGAGGACCGGGCTTTCGTTGGCAACGCCAGGGCTGTTTGAGCGTCAGCTCGCTTGCAGCATGAACCCGTCGAAGTACGCCGCGAGCGCAGAAAAAGCGTCGATCGGAAGGACCTGCGCGACATATTGGTCGGGGCGCACCACGACGATGCAGCCAGCCCTCCGATCGATACCGCGCATGGTGAAAACGTCCTGGCCGCTCTTGAGGTCCGGACAGAACATCTTCTCGTAGTCGATCAAGCCGTGTCGCCCCTTGCGCGGCAGCAGCAGCGCCGGCATCGCCTCCACGGCGAGCGCGCGATGATCCTGCTGGAAGACGGCACGCAGGTCGATCACGCTGTCGATGTCGGCTCCAGCGGGCGTATGGCGACGGACCGGCGATTCACGGGCCTCTGCGAGAAAATCACACAGCGCGCGGATCGCCGATCCCGCGGCGGCGGGATCCTCCGCGGGCGAAAACGCGTAGACGCGGAAGCGGCCATCGGCCTGCGCGGCATGGCCGAGATGCACCGGCTTGGCGTCCGCAAGCCGGATCACCGGCGCGGAATGGAAGCGCGTGCCGATGACGAGGCCTTCGGCAAGATGCTGGTGTGATGTCGCGCCAGTGAGGGGCGACGGCCGGTAATGCGTCGCCGTGCCCGCGGTATAGCGCCCGTGCCTGACGAAATAGTCCTGCGTCCTGGCCGCATCGGCACCACCGGCCTTGGCGGCGGAGGCGAGAATGCCCGCCCATTCGCGGTCGAAATCGATCAGCTCCTTCGCCACCGCCTGGCGCTCGGCCGAATAGGAATGCAAGAGGCCCGGTGCACACTGCCCCCGGAGGACGGCGGCGAGCTTCCAGCCGAGATTGAAAGCGTCCTGCATCGAGACGTTCATGCCCTGCCCCGCCTTCGGGCTGTGGGTATGGCAGGCATCGCCGGCGATGAAGATGCGCGGGAGGCGCGAGGCGATCTCGGCCTCCGGAACGTCGTCGAACTTGTCGGTCAGGCGCTGGCCGATCTCGTAGACCGACCACCAGGCGATCTCCTTCACATCCAACGTGTGCGGCTTCAGGATCCGCCGCGCTTTCGCGATCACGTCATCGGCGGTGATGTTTCGATTGGCGACGCGCTCGCCGACATCGAGCTTTGCGAGCTCGACATAGAGGCGGACCATGTAGCCGCCTTCGCGCGGAATGATCAGCAGGCTGCCGTCCTTCGCCGACTGGATCAGGGCCTTGAAGCGGATGTCGGGAAAATCGGTCACCGCCAGCACGTCCATCACGCCCCAGGCGTGGTTGGCGGAATCGCCATGCAGCTCGCGGCCGATCGATTTGCGCACCGTGCTGCGCGCGCCGTCGCAGCCGACGACGTAGCGCGCCCTGATCGTCTCCACCTTCCCCTCATTGCCGGCATCGGCACGTTCGAGGCGCACCGTCACGGCATGGTTGGCGGGACCCGCCGCCGGATCAACCACGAGATCGAGCAGGCGGCGGCTGTAATAGGGCTCGAGCTTGGCCGGAGCTTTGCGCATGACATCGAGAAAGCCGTCATGGATGCGCGCCTGGTTGAGGATGACATGCGGGAATTCAGACAGCCCGTCCTCGACATCCTGCACACGCCCGCTGCGGACGATCGTCTCGGGCTTCCGTTCGTCCGGCTTCCAGAACGTGGTCTCGTTAACCCAATAGGCTTCCTTCAGCACGCGCTCGCTAAACCCATAGGCGTGGAACATCTCCATGGTGCGGCAGGCGATGCCGTCGGCCTGCCCGACCAGCAAACGGCCCGGCTTCTGCTCGACGATGCAGGTCTTGATGTCGCCGAATTGCGCAAGCTGGGCCGCGAGCGTCAGGCCCGCAGGGCCGCAGCCGACGATGAGGACATCGACCTCTTCAGGCACGGCCCCGGCTGCGCCCGAAGCCAGAATGCGTTCGGCGGGATCGGCGATTTCAGGATCGCCCGGCTGAAATCCATTGAGATGGAATTGCATGAGCACCTCTCCCGTCAACGTCTTCTTCGATATTGCTCAGTATGCTGACTATCAGTATACTTGTCAACGATCCGCGCCTTCCCTGCCGCAACGGAGAATTCGGTGAAAGACAACAACGACATGCCCGGGCACCTGGCGCGCCGGTTCCAGCAGATCGCGGTGGCGGTGTTTCTGGCCGAGGTCGGCGAAGCCGGCTTCGACCTCACGCCGGTGCAATACGCGGCACTTGCGACCATCAAGGCCAATCCGGGGCTCGACCAGGTGACGCTCGCAGGATTGATTGCCTACGACCGCACCACCATCACCGGGGTCATCGACCGCCTCGTCCAGAAAGGCCTTGCCGAGCGCCGCGCCTCCAGCCGCGACCGCCGCGCCCGCGAGCTCGAGATCACCGACGAGGGTCGACGCACGCTGCGCAAGATCACTCCGGCGGTGGAGTCCGCCCAGCGCGTCATGCTGCGCGGCCTCAGCGCGAAGGAAAGTGAAGAGCTGATGCGGCTGCTGCGCAAGGCCATTGCCGCCGGCAACGAGCTCAGCCGCGCCCCGCTGCGCGGGGTGGAAGCATGAACCCCGTATTTCCATCCGTAATTGTCGTAGTGCCGCGAAACCTGGAACTAACCTTCGGCTGCTAGGGTCGGCAACATTCGGCGTTTAACGCGCGATTTACTTTGCCGCTCGGGAGTTTCGGATGTTCAGGTTCCTCATTGCGGCGACGGCCATCGCGCTCTCGGCCGGTCCTGCGCTTGCCAACGGCCATGGCGGCGGCGACCCTGCTCCGCCGAAGCCCGAGGCCACGACCGCACCGGCGAAGGTGGTCCTGACCAAGCAGGGCCCCACGCTCGTCGACCTCAAGGGCATGACGCTCTACACTTACGAGCGCGACACCACCGGCAAGACGTCGAACTGCAACGGCAAGTGCACCGAAAGCTGGGTCCCGCTATCCGCTACGGTCGACGCCAAGGCCATCGGCGACTTCACCGTGATCAGCCGCAACGACGGCAGCAAGATGTGGGCGTACCGCTATCGTCCGCTCTACACCTCGCCGGCCGACAAGGCGCCAGGCGATGCCAACGGCAATGCCACGACTCTGCAATGGCGCGTCGCCCGGCCTGAGAACTAGGTCTCAACCGGCAACCCTGCCCACGACGAAAGCCTCGTGAGCAGTGGAATGACCGATCGCACTGCGCTTAGCCGCGCCAGCTAGACCCCGCGTCGACCCGTGCATTCTGCCCGGGCGGCAGCACCACCACCGTGGCATTCAGCTTCACCCGGTCGAACAGATCGATCACGTCCTCGTTGCGCATCCGGATGCAGCCGGACGAGATCGCCTGCCCGATATATTCCGGCTGGTTGGTGCCGTGGATACGGTAGAGCGTGTCCTTGTTGCCGAGGTAGAGATAGATGCCCCGCGCGCCCAGCGGATTGGCGGGGCCACCGGCGACGCGCGCTGGATACGGTCCGAGCCGCGCCTGGATCTCCGCTGTCGGAACCCAGTCGGGCCATTCCGCCAGACGGCCGACGCGCGCGACGCCGGAGAAGGCCATGGCTTCCTCGCCGACCGCGACGCCGTAGCGGATCGCCTTGCCTTCGGGCAGCACGAAATAGAGGTAGCGCGCATCGGTATCGACCAGGATCGTGCCCGGCTGCTCCTTGCGCGGATAGTCGACAATATGACGGAGATATTGCTCAGGCACGTTCGCCTGCGCGTAGGGCGTGTGCGCAAGCAACTGCCGGTCGCGCGGCGTCATGCTCGCATCCGTCGATGGAGAAAGCGTCGTCTGCATGCAGCCGGCGAGCGGAAGCATGGCCATGACGAACAATACGATTAGAGATTTTGGCACCACCGGCCCCCCGATAGCGGATAGTTGCGCTCCCAGCGACGCCAGATGCTGCCCAAATCGTGCTGAAAACAAGGCAATGCGGAACACGTGCCCGTGTTCGACTGGCATGGTTCCATCACCACAAACGGCGAAGAACCGTCGCACAGTCTCCATCCCCTCGCCTTGCTTTCGTCAAACCCGGCTGGACTCGTGGGTCATCGTGCGGACTCATCGGATTTGGGATGGGTTCACCTCGACAGATCGGCTCGCGCCAATGCGGACGCCCATACTTTAAACACTCGGACTTCAAAGGAGCTGCGATGCTCGCGACGCTGAACTCTAGGCAAATCGTCGATGAGATCGTGAAGGACACGGTCAAGGACAACGATCCGCACGACGCCGTTGAGATTTCACCCGACATGGTGCTGGCTTCGCGCCCCATCAGTGGTGCGCCCGCGTTGGCCCCTGAGATCGCAACCCGTCCAGAGGCGAAAATAGATCCGAAGTTCGCGCCGGAGCGCACCATCAATCCGGAGCCGAAATTCAGTCCCGTCCTGGAGCCGCAGACGGCAGCGCCCTCGGTCGACACCGCCGTGCGCGTCGCCGCCAGCGATGGTCGCCGGCAGAAGCGATCCTCCGCCGGCAAATGGCTGCGCGGCGCGTTCGTCATGATCTTGTTTGCGGGCGGAAGCGCGGCCGCCACTGTCGCCTGGGAGAAACATGGCGACACGGCCAGGCAGATGCTCGCCGAATGGACACCTGCATTGACTGCGTTGACTTCGCTGTTGCCTTCGACATCGCGAACGGCGGCACCGGTGACCGCCGCGCCGGTCACCGCTGCGCAGGCCGCGCCGCCCGCGGAGCCAGTCGCAACGGATCAAGCGGCGGATCAAGCTGCTCAACCTGCGACGCCGCCTCCGGTTCAGGTTGCAGCAGCCGCACCTGTCGCAACACAGCCCGATCCCGCGCAGTCGGTCCAATCGATGACGCGCGATCTCGCAGCGATGGCGCAGCAGATCGAAGCGCTCAAGGCCAACATCGCCGAGCTGAAGGCCGGGCAGGAGCAGATGGCGCGCGAGATGGCGAAACCGCCCGCGCCAAAGCCGGTGGCTGAGGCCAAGCCGGTCGATCCGCGCGCGCGCGTATCCACGCTCCCGCCGCGATCTCCGGCGCCTCCGGTTCGCAAGCCGAAGCCGGTCGCGTCGCAAACCTACATGCCGGCCTATTCGCCCGCGCCGCCTGCACCTTCGCAGGCTGCCGCGGTCGCGCCGACAGCAGCCCCGGTCGCCACGACGCAAGCCGTTGCCGATGACGACGGACCTGTCGTGCGTCCGCCGATGCCGCTGCGCTAGACCAAGCGTGAGCGCAGCGTCGCTGTCGCGACGTCGCCCAAGCTGTCCGAGTCGATGCGACGCGTTGAGTCCGGGCAATTACGGAGACCGATATTTCGATCGTCTTCCGTCAAGAGAAAAGGCCGTCGGGATTTATGCCGCCGGCCTTCTCTTGCAGCTGCCGGTTCCCGGAGCCCGGTTCTGCTGCAATTCCATGCCTTATGATCACGTCGACATATTTAATAAAATCTTAACGCACACAAATGCTGCACATGATTTCTGCGCCATAAGCACAGAGATTGCGCGACCTGTTCATTCGAAAATATCGACTCAGTGGTATCATCCGGGATGTGTTGAGACTTCCACTGAAGCTCACGTCGTCACACCGGGGAAATCGAATGCCCTACTATTCCTTCGATCTCGTGGTTGGTGAAGAGTTCAAGAACCAGGGTGGAATCATCCTCGAAGACATCGAGGTCGCTTCCGATCGCGCCGTTCAATTGGCTACCGAGCTGTCGCAGGTGAAGCCGGAGCTGCAACGGAAGGGTTGCGCGGTGCGCGTCACCGATCGCGATCACAACGAGGTCTATCGCACGCCGCTCGATCCCGTGCCGGCCTGGCAACGCTAGGTCACAGCGTTTTCGAGCGATTTGGAAACCGGTTCGCGCAAATGTGCGTCGAACCGTGACTCAAAAGCACTGTTCCGAGTCATCGGAACGGGGCCTTAGTCGTCCAGCTCCGGCGGCTCGAACCAGTTCGTCAGCGACAATCCGCCGTCGACGACGAAGGCTGCGCCGGTGATGTAACCCGAGAGCTTGTTCGACAGCACCGCAAGCGCCATCGGCGCGAGGTCCTTGGCCTCGCCGAGGCGCCCGAGCGGAATGTGCTTCGTCAGCGAGGCATCGGCAACGAACCCGCCCGCCGCGATCGCGCCGGGCACCAGCGCGTTGACGCGGATGTCGTGACGCCCGAGCGTCTTCGCGAGCTCCTTCACCAGCATCGCCATCCCCGCCTTCGCCGTCGAATAATGCGGCAGGTTGCGCGGCGTGCCCGCGTGTAGCGAGGTGAGAAACAGGAACGAGCCCGGCCGTTTCGCAGCGATCAGCCGTTTTGCCAGCCCGCGCGCCAGATGGAATCCGGCATCGAGATTGACGGCATGCATCTCCTGCCAGGTCTTGCGATCGACCGCGAGCGCATGATCGGCCTCCCGCCGCGGCGGCGATGCGCTGTGCACGAAATGCGAGACCTCGCCGAGCGCCTCTGCGGCGGCCAGCAGGGCATCGCAAGCGTCCGACCTGGCGAGATCGCCGACCCACGGCACCGCCAGCTCAGGCCTGCCGCTCGCGCTGATCGCCGCATTCACCCGTTCCAGGCTCACATCGGCGAACAGGGTCCGAACGCCCTCGCCGACCAGCGCCTGCGCAATCGCGCGGCCGATGCCGTTGCCTGCGCCGGTGACGAGGGCCGTGTCGCGTGCGGGGTCGAACGGCGTGCTCAACAGGCTCATGTCGCTCTCCTTGGCCAGGACGGGGTGACGATAGCGCACCGCACCGGGGAGCGACAAATACGTCCCGGCACCATTGCGGAGTGGCTTGCCGGACGCTAGCCTCCCAAAAAAACGGAGGAGATACCAAGGATGCGCACCGGTTTCCTGATCGCAGGTCTGTTACTGCTCGCCGCGCCGGCCCAAGCGGCGGACCGTGCACGCTCGACCTATGTGACGATGGTCTTGCAGGCCTTCGCCGCCAAGGTGGAATGTCCGAACACCGATCTCGTCTATCAGGACCTCGTGCAGAAGGCGCAGCAGATGCAGCTGCCGGACGGCACCACCGAGAGGGTGCGCAAGGCGATCGCCTGGATGCACACCGGCGGCAAGATGGGCGAGAAGCAGGACGACGATTTGATGGCCGAGGTCGCGGTCGCGACGCAGGCGACCGACATGGACCAGCGCCGCCTCGGCATGCCCGGCTGGTGCGAGGCCCAGAAAACCAACCTCGCCGGCCTGATCCGCAGCAAGGGCGGCTAGGCGCTCTCTCGCCGCGTTAAGCACGCCGTGGCGGAACCGTCGCGGCGGCCAACTATCGTCATAATCCTCGACACCATGCGGCCTCTTCGAATTCGAACAGGAGAGCCCACATGCGGAGTATCCATTTTGTTTTCGCCGGCGCATTTGCGGCCGCCGCTGTGCTGACCGCGCCCGCCCTGGCGAAGAACTCCGATGCCCAGAAAGGCGAGGAAAAATCCACCTCGTCATCCTGCAGTGCTTACCAGCAGGCACCCGACGGCTCGTGGGAACCGCTGCCCTGCAAAGAGACAGGCGAGCGTCCCCAGCCGCAGACACAAAATCGCACTACGCAGTCGGGCGCCGACCGCGGGGAGCGCTGAGCGCGCTGGCCGCGGATCAGCTCTGGTGCGGGCCGCGGATGATCTTCATGGCGTCCTCGATGTGACGCCACTCCTTGGCCTCATCGGCCTCGCCGCGGCCCTCACAGGCCTGGGCCTGCTCGGCGGCCTTCGCAATCGCAGCGAAACCATGTTTTTCCAGCATCTGGCGCGCGATGGTGTGGACCTGGATCTCGGATATCATGGGCGCTCTCCTGTTCAGGAAACCGCAGCGCCTGGCTTGGCGCTCCGCGGCCTCTGACAACGATTTCGCCGCAGGTCCCGTTCCGCCCACGACCGATCACATCGGCAGGCCTGGAATTTGACGTGACGAGCAAGCAAGACAAAGGCGGTCCGCTATGCCCAGCGGACCGCCTTCTCACCCACCCCAAATTTGCAGCCGGCCGGATCCCCTACCCGACCGCCGCGCGCTTGCGCTCCAAATCGTTCGGCACCTCGATATCGACCTCCAGGGTCGATACCTCGTCGCCGCGCTCGAGCCGGACGATGACCTTGGTCGGGTCCAGCGTGACGTGCCTGGACACGACAGCAAGAATTTCCTCGCGCAGCACGCCGAGCAGATCGGGCTGGCCGCGCAATCCGCGTTCATGGGCAAGCAGGATCTGCAATCGCTCACGAGCGACCGGGGCAGAGGCCTTCTTGCCGCGGAGAAGCCGAAGCAGACCCATGCTCATGCAGCCCTCCGTCGCAGCAGACGATCCATGAAGCGCCTGCGCTCGGCCGGAACCTGCATCGCCACCGTGTCGCCGCACAGCCGCCGCGCCGCGTCGATATAGGCCCGTGCGGGTGCACCGTCCACGTTCGACAGCGTCACCGGCGTGCCGACATTGGAGGCCTTCAACACGTCCTGGCTCTCGGGGATGATGCCGAGCAAGGGCGTTGCGAGGATTTCGAGGATGTCGTCGATGGTCAGCATCTCGCCGCGCGCGGCGCGCGAGGCATCGTAGCGGGTGATGAGAATGTGCTTCTGGACGTGCTCGCCCTTCTCGGCCCGCACCGTCTTGGAATCGAGCATGCCGATGATGCGGTCGGAATCGCGCACCGAGGAGACTTCCGGATTGGTGACGATCACGGCCTCGTCCGCAAAGCGCATCGCCATGGAGGCGCCGCGCTCGATGCCGGCCGGGCTGTCGCAGATCACCCAGTCGAAGCGGTCGCGCAAATCGTCGATGACCTTGCCGACGCCCTCTTCCGTCAGCGCGTCCTTGTCGCGGGTTTGCGAGGCCGGCAGCAGCCAGAGATTCTCCAGCCGCTTGTCGCGGATCAGCGCCTGCGGGAGCTTTGCGACGCCCTGCACCACGTTGATGAGGTCGAACACGACGCGGCGTTCGGCGCCCATGACGAGATCGAGGTTGCGCAGGCCGACGTCGAAATCGACGACGACGACCTTGTCGCCGCGTTGCGCCAGCGCAGCCCCCAACGCGGCGGTCGTCGTTGTCTTGCCGACCCCGCCCTTGCCTGATGTCACGACCAGTACCTTACTCATCTGAAATGTCTCCTTTGCTGGTCAGTTCAGTGCTGTAATTCGCATGGTATTCCCCTGCAGCCAGGCCTGCGCCGGCTTGCCGCGCAAAGCGGCGTCGATGTCGTCCGCAGTCTGGTAAAATCCATCAATTGCAAGCAGTTCAGCCTCGATCTTCTGACAATAGATGCGGGCGCTCGTGTGCCCATTGACCCCCGCCATGGCACGGCCGCGGAGCGCGCCGTAGATGTGGATGGAACCGCCGGCGACGACTTCGGCGCCGGAGCCGACCGAGCCCAGAATGGTGACGTCGCCCTCCGGGAAGATCACGGTCTGGCCCGAGCGCACCGGGCTATCGAGCAGGAGCGAGGTCGGCTTGGTTATGGCCTTCGCCTCGGCCTTCTTCGGCGCGCTCGGCTCGACCACGCAGCTGCGCCCTCCCGAGAGCAGCGGCGGCATGGTCGGCGTCAGCCGGCCCTCCTCCACCCCCTCGATCCCGAGCACCCGGATGTTGCGATCCTGGAGGCTCGTGAGCAGATGGGCGATGCCGGACTGGCTGAGATCGACCGAGGACAGATCGATCACCACGGGCCGGCCGGCGAAGAAACCCGGCGAGCGCGCAATCGTGGCGTCGATCTCCTGCAGCCAGTCCTGGATCGGAACCGTCGGCACGAACACGAAGGCCACGTAGGAGCGCCCGCGCAGGCGAACCATTTGGCGTTGGACTTTTGCTGCAGCCTCCATAGCGGCCGACTCGATCCCTGTTATTGAATGGTTAACGATGCGGCGAATTTGGTTAATGGCTGGTTAATTTATCCTAGGGCACGTGGGGGTGTGGACGGGCTGGGCCTGCGGAAGGGCTTGGGCGAGCGCTTCCGCGCAACACACCGCTGTCATGCCCCGGCTTGACCGGGGCATCCAGTACGCCGCGGCTTATCCGCATCATGGCACGGCCTCTGGAATACTGGATCGCCCGCCTACGCGGGCGATGACACTGAGAATGTCGAGACAGTGGGCCCTCACGCCGTCCATTGTGATCGCAGGCCCGACCATCCGGATTGACATGCTCATGGCATCTGGTTTCGATCCGCCTCCCCCGCAGACGGAGCCGATCATGTCAATTCAGTCTTCCATCAGGCGCAAGACCGCGCCGGACATCCGTGCACGCAAGCGGGGCGAGCCGATCGTGATGCTGACGTCCTATCACGCGCATACGGCCGCACTGGTGGATCGGCATTGCGACGTCATCCTGGTCGGCGATTCCCTTGGCAACGTCATGCATGGCTTCGAGACAACGGTGCCTGTTACGCTGGACATGATGATCCTCCAGGGCGCCGCGGTGATGCGGGGCTCGAAGCAGGCGCTGGTCGTGGTCGACATGCCGTTCGGATCGTATGAAGCCTCCATGGAGCAGGCGTTCAACTCCGCGGTGCGGATCATGAAGGAGACGCAATGCGGCGCAGTGAAGCTTGAAGGCGGCGTTCGCATGGCGGAGACGATCGCATTCCTGTCCGGTCGCGGCATCCCGGTGATGGGTCATATCGGCCTCACGCCGCAATCCATCAACACGCTCGGTTCGTTTCGTGCCCAGGGGCGCAACGAGGTGGACTGGAGCCCGATCGAGGACGATGCGAAGGCCGTCGCCGATGCCGGTGCATTCTCGGTCGTCGTCGAAGCCGTGGCCGAACCGTTGGCGCGCAAGATTACGGAGACGATTGCGATCCCCACCATAGGCATCGGCGCGAGCGCTGCCTGCGACGGTCAGGTGCTCGTGCTCGAGGACATGCTCGGGCTGTCGCCGCGAACCCCGAAATTCGTCCGGCGCTACGGCAATCTTGGTCCGGCCATCGAAGCGGCGATCGAAGGGTATGCCGCCGACGTGCGGTCACGCACCTTTCCCGGGCCCGAACACGTCTACGAGATGAAACAGAGCTGAGGGTGGCACCGTAGCCCGGATGGAGCGCAGCGAAATCCGGGACAGCGCATCCTCAGCGGCAGGTTTCCCGGATTACGCTTCACTCCATCCGGGCTACAAGCGGAAGCGTACCGCTCCCCCTACTTCTTCACCTTGCTCGCATCCATCTTGACAGCGGGATCCAGCATCTTCGTCGTGAACGCCGTGGTCACGTCGAACGGCTTCTCCATGCCGAGATAGGTCTGGACCAGCTCATAGTCCTTTTTCATCCGCTCGCCGTCGATCCAGCCGAGACCCTTGGTGGTCGTGAACTCGTCGGTCATCAAATACTTGATGCGCTCCCACTGGCGCTCCTGGTTCTCCTTGTCGAGACCGGAGACCTGGTCGAGCAGCGCCTTCAGGCACGGCGTGACGTCGGCGACGCAGGCCGCAAAGGCCTTCTGCGAGACGCGGACGAACTCCTCGACCAGCTTGGGATTCTTCTGGAGATAGGCGCCGTTGACGATCAGCGAATTGCCGTAGGGGTTGAGCCCGATGTCCTTCCAGTTGACGAAGCCGAGATCGGGGCCGAACTCGATTACCTTGAGATCGTGCTCGTTGTAGAAGTCGCTGATGATGTCGACGGTATGGCTCTTTAGCGCCGCGATCTTCGCGGTCGGGCCGATATTGACGAAGCTGACGGCATCAGGCGCGATGCCTGCGGCCTTCGCAAAAGCCGGCCACATCACGCGCGAGGCGTCGCCGGGCGGGTTGCCGATCTTGTGGCTCGGAAAATCCTTCACGCCATTCACGCCGTAGCTCTTCAGCCAATAAAACGTCTGGCCGGTGTTGGCGTAGATGCTCATCAGCGCGACGTCGTCGGCGCCCTTGCTTTTCGCGACCAGCATCGTGGCAAGATCGGCGATGCCGAAGGCTGAGCCGCCCGAGCCGACCTTGGCGGCGGAGACGCCGGAGCCCTTGCCGACCTCGATGGTCAGGTCGATGCCGGCCTTCTCGTACCAGCCCTGCGCCTTGGCGAAATAGAACGGCGAATGGTCGGCCGTCGGCGTCCAGTTCAGGATCAGGTTGACCGCCTCGCCCGCGCTCGCCGGCACCGCCGGCGCACCGAGCATCAGGGCCAAAGCCAAAGCCGAGCCCGCAGCCTGCAAACGCTTCATCGCATCCCTCCTCATTGCCGCGACCCGGCTTGTCGCTCTCCCCATGTGAGGATACCAATGCAACAAGCCGCCCTCGACTTGTCAACTGTCTGGTTGGAAATGCCCGCAAAACGTTCAGGCGACACCGTGCCGCAGCGGCGCGATCCCGTCGCCACCCGCAAGAAGCTGCTCACGGCGGCGCGCCTGGAGTTCGCCCGGCACGGCTTTGCCGGCGCCCGCGTCGACGAGATCGCCGAGCGCGCCGGCGTCAACAAGCAGCTCGTCTACCACTACTTCGGCGACAAGGACGCGCTCTATCTCGCCGTGCTCGAATGGGTCTACGCCGACATCCGCGAGCAGGAACGCCAGCTCAACCTCGAAGGCCTGCCGCCGGAAAAGGCGATCCGGAAGCTGATCGAGGCCTCGTTCGATTACCTCGCGACAAACCCCGATTTCATCGTGCTCCTGAACGACGAGAACCGCGGCGGCGCCCGCCACGTCCGCGGCTCGACGCGGCTGGAGGCAATGCATTCGCCGCTGGTGAAGAGCGTCTCCCACATCCTCCACGAGGGCGTCCGCACCGGCGTCTTCCGCAAGGGGATCGACCCGATCCAGCTCTATATCTCGATCGCGGGCCTCAGCTATTTCTATCTCTCCAACACGCCGACGCTGTCGGCGATCTTCGGCAAGGACCTGTCGAGCCGGGCGGCAAGGCGCGCCCGCCGCAGGCATGTCGTCGACCTCTTGCTGCATTCGCTCCGGCCCTAATCAACCAACTGGTTGAAACTTTCCGAAAGGCCGGCTAGGCTTAACTTCCAGCGGCATCGTCGCCGCAGTGACAGGGAGCAACCGGTGACCGGAGACGGCGCACGCACCTCGCGCAGCTTTGCGATCATCCTGATCGTGCATCTCGCCGTGCTCGTGCTCTGGCAGGTCGCGGTCGATGCCTTCCACGTGCCGAAATTCATCCTGCCCTCCCCGCTCGCGACGGTGCAGACGCTGGGCACCGCGAGCTATGCCTGGGGCGCCAACACGCTGGTCACGGCGATCGAAATCCTCGGCGGCTTCGCGCTCGGCGCGTTCGTCGGCGTCGCGCTGGCCGTGATCTTCAGCTGGGCACCGCTGCTGAGCCTCGTGCTGCTGCCGCTGTTCGTGACGATGAACATGATCCCGAAGGTCGCGCTCGGCCCGCTCTTCATCGTCTGGTTCTCCTACGGCATCGTGCCGAACATTTTGATCGCCTTCAGCATCTGCTTCTTCCCGATCCTGCTGACCACCGCGCGCGGCCTGCGCGAGGTCGAGCCGGACCTGCTCGACCTCGTCAAATCGCTGCGGGGCTCGCGCTGGACGCTGTTCCGCAAGATCCAGTTGCCGGGATCGCTGCCTTACGTGTTCTCCGGCATGAAGGTCGGCGCCATCCTCGCGGTGGCCGGCGCCATCGTCGGCGAGTTCATCGCCTCCGAGCGCGGGCTCGGCTATCTCATGATCCAGGTTCAGTCGTCGCTCGACACGCCCGCGATGGTGATGGCCGTCGTGCTGCTGACCCTGCTCGGCGTCGCTCTCTACGGCCTGGTCCTCGCCCTCGAACGCAGGTTCGTGGTCGGCGATGCCAGGCAAACTTGAAACGGCAGAACTAACGACAAGGACCGATCCATGCTGCTCACCCGCCAGACGCTGCCGAAGACGATCCCGGATATCGCAGCCCTCGACGATCTCCTGTGCCGGCCGACCCAGGCGCTGATCGACGACCTCAAGAAGGTCGAGGGCGACATCATGATCCTCGGCGTCGCCGGCAAGATGGGACCGACGCTGGCGGGGCTCGCGAAAGCCGCCGCCCCCGATCGCCGCGTCATCGGCGTCGCCCGCTTCAGCGATGCGAGCGTCAAGGACTGGCTGCACGCGCGCGGCGTCGAGACGATCAGTTGCGACCTGATGGACGAGAGCGCGATTCAGGCCCTGCCGAAGGCACCCAACATAGTCTTCATGGCCGGCCGCAAGTTCGGCGCCGAGGGTGACCTGTCGCTGACCTGGGCGATGAACGCGCATGTGCCGGCCCTCGTCGCGCAGGCCTTCCCGACGTCGCGCATCGTGGCGTTCTCGACTGGCTGCATCTATCCCTTCGTCCCCGTCGACGGCAAAGGCGCGACCGAGGACATGGCACCGAACCCGCCCGGCGAATACGCACAGTCCTGCGTCGGCCGCGAGCGCATGTTCGAGTATTTTTCGCGCAAGTTTGAAACGCCGGGCCGCCTGTTCCGGCTCAATTACGCGATCGACATGCGCTATGGCGTGCTGCACGACATCGCCACAAAGGTGCTCACGGGAACGCCGATCGATGTCAGTCTCGGCCACGTCAATTTCATCTGGCAGGGCGATGCCTCCTCGCAGGCGCTGCGCTGCCTTGCGCATTGCACCGCGCCAAGCTCGCCGATCAACGTCAGCGGCCACGAGATTTTGGCGGTGCGAGATCTCGCGGCAAAATTCGGCGCGCGCTTCGGCCGCGCGCCGGTGCTGACAGGCAAGGAGGAACCCACGGCATGGCTGACCGACACGTCCAGGGCGGTCGAGCTGTTCGGCCTGCCGGTCGTGGACACCGAGCAGTTGATCGCCTGGACCGCGGACTGGGTCTCGCGTTCCATGCCAAGCCTCGGCAAGCCCACCAAATACGAGGTGCGCGATGGACGCTACTGACGGTTCGCCCATCCTCAAGCTCGGCGTCGACGACGCGATCGCCGGGCTGGTGCTGTCGACGGAAGCGCACTGGAACCAGACCGAGGAGGACTGGCGAATCTTCCTGCACGAGGGCGTGGTGTTCGGTATTCGCGACGGCCTACGGCTGGTCGCGACCGCGGCGCTGCTGCCCTATTCCGGCAACAACGCCTGGATCAGCATGGTGCTGGTATCGGGCACGCATCGCCGCCGCGGCCTCGCCACCCGGCTCGTCGATGCCTGCCTGGAAACCGCGCGCAAGAACGGCCTGACGAGCTGGCTCGACGCGACGCCCGACGGCGCCGCCGTCTACGGGCCGCTCGGATTCACGCCGACGCTGCAATTGCGCCGGCTGAAGCTGGTGAAATCCGGGCGAGCCGAAGCCCCACCGTCTTCATCGGCCACCATCGATGCGCTGCGGGCGCGGGACCGGCGCGCCACCGGTTTCGACCGCACTGCGCTCCTCTCCGCCATCGCCCTGCGCTCCGGCTCGCGCATCGTCGCCGCGCATGGCGCCATCGCGCTGGTTCGCGACGGCCGAACCGCGCGCCATATCGGGCCGTTGTTTGCCAACAATGCCGCGCCAGCGCTGGCCCTGGTTCATGCGATCACGCGCTCCGAGACCGGCCCGATTCTGATCGATGCCGTTGCCTCGCAAGCCGCATTCCTGGACGGATTGATCGCCTCGGGCTGGACCATCGAGCGGCCGTTCCAGCGCATGCGGTTCGGCCCCGCCACCATCGCTGCCAAGGATACGCCATTCGCCGTCGCCGGCCCAGAATTCGGATAGGACATCATGCACCACAGCCAGATCAACAGCGACGTCCGCAAGCTGATCGCCGACGGCACCGTGCTGCCGGCGCACCCCCTCGCGCTCACGGCGGAGCGCCAGCTCGACAAGAAGCATCAGTGCGCGCTGACGCGCTACTACATCGACGCCGGCTCGGGCGGCCTTGCGGTCGGCGTCCACACCACGCAATTTGCGATCCGGGACGTCGGCCTCTACCGTCCCGTGCTCGAGCTCGCCGCCGAGACCGCTGCGAACTGGACCAAGCGTCCGCTGGCGATGGTCGCAGGCCTCGCCGGCCCGACCCGGCAGGCAGCGGCTGAGGCCCGCACCGCGCGCGATATCGGCTATCACGCAGGGCTCCTCAGTCTCGCCGCGATGAAGAGCGCCTCCGAGGATGAGATCATTGCGCATTGCACGGCGGTCGCCGCCGAGATCCCGCTGGTCGGCTTCTATCTCCAGCCGGCCGTCGGCGGGGTCGTCCTGTCGAGCCGGTTCTGGCAGCGCTTCGCCGCGATCGACAATGTGATCGCGATCAAGATCGCGCCGTTCAACCGCTATCGCACGCTCGACGTGCTGCGCGGCGTCGCGGCGGCCGGTGCGCTCGATCGCGTCGCGCTCTACACCGGCAACGACGACCACATCCTGCTCGACCTGATGCTGCCGTTCGATCTGCGCGACAACGGCATCACCACGCGAACCTATTTCAAGGGCGGTCTGCTCGGCCATTGGTCGGTGTGGACCGCGAGCGCCATCAAACAGTTCGAGCGCTGCAAGGCGGCGCGGCACAAGGAGGCCGTGCCGGCCGATCTGCTCGCGCTCGATGCCCGCGTCACCGACTGCAACAGCGCCTTCTTCGACGTCGCCAACAATTTTCACGGCTGCATCGCCGGTTGCCACGAGGTGCTGCGGCGTCAGGGCCTGATGCAGGGCCTGTGGTGCCTCGACCCGAACGAAGGCCTCAGCCCCGGCCAGAAAGAGGAGATCGACCGCGTCTATCGCGAGCACGCCGACCTCGGCGACGATGCGTTCGTCGCCTCCAATCTGGACAAATGGCTGGCATGAGCGCCGAGCCCTTCATCAGCCTGAGCGGCGTCCGAAAGGTCTATCGCAGCGGCGGCGCCGAGTTCCTGGCGGTGTCCGACGTCACGATGGACGTGCAGGAAGGTGAGCTCGTCTCGCTGGTCGGCCCCTCCGGCTGCGGCAAGACCACGGTGATGAAGATCTTGGCCGGCCTGCACGGCGCCGACGGCGGCACCGTCAGAATTGGCAATGCCAAAAGCCCGTTCGATCCGACCCGCGACATCGGCATGGTGTTCCAGCAGGCGCTGCTGCTGAAGTGGCGCACCATCCTGGACAACGTGCTGTTGCCGGCCGAGATCGTTGGCCTGCCCATCAAGGCCGCGCGCGAGCGGGCGCGCGATCTGCTCAACCTGGTCGGGCTTGCCGGCTACGAGCAGAAATATCCGCGAGAGCTCTCGGGCGGCATGCAGCAGCGCACCGCGATCGCGCGGGCCTTCATTCACGATCCAAAACTGATCCTGATGGACGAGCCGTTCGGGGCGCTGGACGCCTTGACTCGCGAGCAGATGAATCTGGAGATGCTGCGGATCTGGCGCGAGAGCGGCAAGACCATCATCTTCGTCACGCACTCGATCCAGGAAGCCGTGTTCCTGTCCTCGCACTGCGCCGTGCTGACGGCGGGGCCTGCGAAGATGGCCGACTACTTCCCGATCGACCTGCCCTTCCCGCGCGATCTGCCGCTCAAGACGACCGACGCGTTCGGCGCCTATGCGCGGCGGATCTATGCGAAGCTGGGGTTGAGCGCGGGGTAGGCTGCCCGATGCGTCCGTAGCCCGGATGGAGCGCAGCGTAATCCGGGGCGGTGCCGTTGACGTGCGAGATCCCGGATTTCGCTGCGCTCCATCCGGGCTACGGAAGCGGGGCGCGGCGTAACCACCGCGCCCCCTTCACACTCAGGTCTTGTTGCGCATCTTGCTGAGCAAATAGTTGTCGTAGAAGTTTTCTGCGATCTGCGTGTAGAACAGCAGCTCCTTCATATAGGCGTCGTGGCTTTCCTTGGTGCGCTTGAACAAATCGCTCTTGGCGGCGAGCTCGTTCAGGTGCTCCTGGGTCGCGTTGTAGCAGGCTTCCAGCACCGGCTGCGGGAACGCCTTCAGCTCCGCGCCGTTGGCGATCAGCCGCTTCAGGGCCGCCGGATTCACGCTGTCGTATTTCTCCAGCATCCAGGCGCCGGCCGCAGACGCAGCCTGATTGACGATCGCCTGGTACTGCTTCGGCAAGCTCGCCCACTTCTCGTCATTGACGATCATGTGCAGCATCGCGCCGCCTTCCCACCAGCCGGGGAAGTAATAGTACTTGGCGACCTTCTGGAAACCGAGCTTCTCGTCGTCATAGGGACCGACGAATTCAGCGGCGTCAATCGAGCCCTTCTCCAGCGCCGCATAGACGTCGCCGCCGGCGAGCTGCTGCGGCACGATGCCGAGCCTGGCCAGCACATGGCCGCCCATGCCGGCGATGCGGAATTTGAGGCCCTTGAGATCGTCGACGGTCTTGATCTCCTTGCGGAACCAGCCGCCCATCTGGGTGCCGGAATTGCCGCAGAGGATGGCGTGCGTCTTGAACGGCTTCAACGCCTCGTTGGTGAGTTCGGCGCCGCCGCCGAAATACCACCAGGATTCCTGGTGGCGATGGTTCATGCCGAACGGCGCGCCGGTGGCGTAAGCCAGCGCCGGCTCCTTGCCGATGTAGAAATACAGCGGCGTCTGCGCCATCTCGACGGACGCGACGCTGACGGCATCGAGCGCCTGGAGGCCGGGAACGAGCTCGCCGGCCGCGAAGGTCTGGATCTGGAATTTGTTGTCGGTGGCTTCCGCAACGTATTTCGCGAAGGTCTGCGCCGTGCCGTAGATGGTGTCGAGCGACTTCGGGAAGCTCGAGGTCAGGCGCCATTTGATCTCGGGCGCGCCTTGCGCAATCGCAGGTGCAGCAACCAGCGTCGTCGCGCCGGCGACCGCGCCGCCCTTGAGGAATGTACGGCGTTTCATGTTGGGGTCTCTCCCTGGAGGTAAATTTTAAACATATCGGCGTCCGGCGACGGTCTTCGCGGACCGTTTGCCCGTTCCTATAGCGGAGTTCAAGCCGGGAGCGGAAGGCCTGCTGGCGTCCGTAGCCGGGATGGCGCGCAGCGCGATCCGGGCGACGAGAGCGCGTTGAAAGGCCGCTCAGAGCAGCTTCGCGCTCACGAACAACGCGCGCACGGCGTTGGTCGCCTGCACCGCGAGCATGGCGTTGTCGGCGGCGCCTTCGAGCGCCGCGACCGCCTCTTCATGGAGCGAGCGGAATTCCATCCACTCGACCGATTTGAAGTTGGTGAGGAATTGATAGGCCTGGCCGACGGTCGCAATCGCCAGCGTGTCGCCGTTCAGCTTGATCTTGAACGTCGTACGCAGCGGGGTCTCGGAACTCTGGGGATCACTCATGGGCTGCTTCTGGACGAGGTGGGCTTAACGAAGGGGAAACGGCACCCCCGCCGTCCAGCAAATATCAGGAGTCGGTGCTCGCGCGCTGCGCGGCTATCGCCGATCCACTCAGGCTCGGCACCACGACCAGGCGGTTGAACTCACCATTGTCCCAGGCCTTGAGGAAACGATCATAGTCCTTGATCGAGACGCAGCCGTTGGAGTCGCCACGCGGTCCGAGCATGTAGCTGTGGGTGAGCAGCCCGACGCGGCCAAGCGCGCTGGTACCCTCGGTCGGCGTCAGGCGCAGCGCGCGGATGCCGTGGAACAGCTTTTCACGCGGCTTCAGATCGTAGGTCGCGGGCGGGGTCGCGCCGACCATTCGCTGGTCGACATGATTGGGGTCGTCCATCAACGCGCCCATGCCCGAATGGGCTTCCAGCGCGACGCCGCTCGGCAGGTAAAGCGCCTTGGCCTTGATGTCATAGACCGCCGTGCGTGAATCGTAGCCGAGCGCGGCGAGATCAGGCGCCCTGCTGAGCAGGCCGTCGCCGGGCGTCAGCGAGGCCAGCTTGATCTTGTCGGTGAACTTCTCGAAGAAGTTGCGGTTGTCGACCCGGGGATTGGTCTCGGCATAGGCCTGGCTCGAGGCGATCTGGGACGCGAGGTCTGCCTGGGTCGGGCGCGAGCGCGGCATCGGGATGGCGTCGGCGCGCTGCGACGGCCTGGTCTCGTCAACCACGTGCCGGTCGTCATCGGTCAGGGTCGAGCCGGTCAGGGTCGAGCGCCAGTCGTCGCCCTGGAGTTTTTGGGCCAGCATCGCCTTGGCGTCGCGCAGCTTGAGCTGGACCACGCTCACCGCGGAGCGCTCCAGCGTCCGCAGGCCGAAGTCACGGGCCGGCGGGCTGCTGGATACCGAAGCGAAACGGTCGTCAAACGAAGGGCCATTGGCCGGAGGCAGTGCGGTGGCCGGAGGCAGTGAGGCAGTGACCAGCGGCGCCGAATCGCCCGTGTCCGCGACCCAGGCGGCAGCTCCCAGTGCCAGCGCGACGGCTGCCAAGGACAGCAGTATCGTCTCCGCTCGCCCAATACGGCGGCGCGACAACAGCCTTTCGGCGCTTGCGCGGTCGGAAACCATTAGATCCCCAAATCGACCCCCGGAGGGCCCAACCCCCGTCCGGAGACTCTATACCAGCCATCGCATTGGGAGCCAAAACTTAGGCATAATCGCGGCCGGCAAGCCCCCCTTGAGGTATCCAATGACCGATCCTTTCGACCTAGAGCGCTTTGTCAGGGCCCAGGACCCGGTTTTTCGCGACGTCCAGGGGGAGCTGGCCCGGGGCCGGAAACAGACTCACTGGATGTGGTTCGTCTTCCCGCAGATCGCCGGCCTCGGCTTCAGCACCATGTCGCAGCGCTACGCAATCGGCTCGCGCGCGGAAGCCAGAGCCTACCTCGCCCACCCCGTACTCGGTCCGCGACTCATTGAATGCACCACGCTCGTGCTTGCCGTCGAGGGACGAACCATCAACGCGATCCTCGGCGCGCCCGATGACGCCAAATTCCGCTCCTCGATGACGTTGTTCGGCGCGGTCTCCGACGAACTCGTCTTCGACCAGGCGCTCGCCCGATATTTCGCAGGCGAGCGCGACGGCGCGACGCTGGAGATGCTCGCCAGGCTCGATCGGCCGGCGCGCTAGCGCGACCTACGCCTAGACGAATGGACGCATGCAGGCGGGGCATGGCGGCCGGCAGCGTAAACTCCGGATTAACACCGGCTGCCTATCGTTTGCGCAGAATAATTTTCTTCCCCGCGCCAATTGCCGGACAGATCATGAAAATCGGTACGCTGCTGACCACCGCCATCGTCTCGCTCTCGACAGTCGGCGGCGGCCTCGCCGTCTACGTCGCCGTGACGAAGTACCAGACGATGGACAGGATCGCCGAAGCGCAGGGACGACTCGCGATCGTCCGCGCCGCCAGCGACATCCCGCGCTACCTCAATCCCGAGCGCGGCTTTGCCACCAACATCCTCTACGGGCCCGCGACGGTCGATCCGGCGCAGCTCACCGAGCACGACAAGCTGCGCAAGCAGACCGACGGCGCCCGCGACAGGATGAACGCGCTGCGCAAGGAGCTGCCCGGCCCGTTCGACGACGGCGCCACCATCGGCAGCAACATCGACGCGATCAATTCGAAATTCACCGCGCTCCGCGAGGCCATCGACAAGGCGATCGCAGGACCTACGGATGCCCGCAAGGACGCGGCCAAAAAGGTCGTCGCCGACAATGCCGTGCTCAATGCCGGCGTCACCGCGCTGCTCAACGAGCAGGTCCGCCGTATCGCAATCCTGAACGGCGACGCCTATCGCCAGTCCAACTACGCCAACATCGCCATGACGCTGCGCGACGTCGGCGGCCTCAATTCCAGCGTGCACAAGAACCTTGTCGGCGCGAAGAAAGTGGCCAACGACGCCGAGAAGGCCGACATGGCCCGCATGCAGGGCCGCAACGACCAGATCGTGATGTCGCTGATGGAATTGCGTGGCAATGCGGCAACTCCGGCTAACGTCGCCGCGGCGCTGGAGACAATGAACTCGAACTATGTCGAGGAATTCGGCCGCGAGATGAAGCTCGTCAAGGACGGCGCCGTCAGCGGCAAATACGAGCACGATGTCGAGACCTTCTACGTGGCGTCCCAGAAGGGCCTCGGGTCCATCATCGGCGTCCGCGACGCCTTCTACGACAATGCCGAGCAGATCCTCGCCGGCGCTTCCTCCGCCGCGCGCACCAGCTTCACCATCGCCCTCGCTGGCCTCCTCGCCGTGCTGATCGCCAGCGCGGGCCTGATCGTGATGGTCCGCCGCCGCGTCTGTGCCCCGATCGTCAGCCTGACGACGCGGATGTCCCGCCTTGCCGACGGCGACGTTGCGGACGAGATCCCCGGCGCCGAGCGTTCCGACGAGATCGGGGGGATGGCCTCCGCCGTCCAGGTGTTCAAGGACAACATGATCCGGGCCGACCGGCTCGCAGCCGAGAAGCAGGCCGAGAACGACGGCAAGATGCGCCGCGCCCAGGCGCTCGACGGGCTCACCCGTGCATTCGAGGCCAAGGTCACCGAGCTCGTCGGCGGCCTCTCCCGCGCCTCCTCCACCATGGAAAGCACGGCGCAGTCGATGACCTCGACGGCGGCCCAGACCAACAGCCAGGCCGCGGTCGTCGCCGCCGCCTCGCAGCAGACCTCGACCAACGTGCAGACGGTCGCGAGCGCGACCGAAGAGCTGACCTCCTCGATCTCCGAGATCGGCCGTCAGGTGGCACAAAGCACCGAGATCGCGGCGCGCGCCGTCGACAACGCCCGCCGCACCGGCGACACCGCGCGCGCGCTCGCCGAGGGTGCCCAGAAGATCGGCGACGTCGTCACGCTGATCCAGAGCATCGCCGAGCAGACCAATCTGCTGGCGCTCAACGCGACCATCGAAGCCGCCCGCGCCGGCGACGCCGGCCGCGGCTTTGCGGTCGTCGCATCCGAAGTGAAATCGCTGGCGGGCCAGACCGCCAAGGCCACCACCGAAATCTCCGAGCAGATCACCGCGATCCAGTCCGCAAGCGACGAGACCGTGAACGCGATCCGCAACGTCGCCGACGTCATCGCCGAGATCGACCAGATCGGCACCGCGATTGCCGCTGCGATCGAGGAACAGGGTTCGGCGACCCGGGAGATCTCCCGCAGCGTGCAGGAAGCCGCGCGCGGCACCCAGGAGGTCAACACCAACATATCGGGCGTGCAGCGCGCCGCCGACGACACCGGTGCGGCCGCAAGAGAAGTGCTGGGCGCGGCCGAGCAGCTCTCGACCCAGTCGCGCGATCTCGCCGGCCAGTTCGACCGCTTCCTCGGCGAGGTCAGGGCCGCCTAAGAGCGGCCGGCGGCATCAGGCCGCTCTTGTCACGATCCGCCTGCGTCCCAGGTCAATGAATGGCACTTCGACGAAGCGACACATCAGCCAGGCCGCCGGCGTCGTGATCAGCAACGCTGCCAGGAACAGGACCGCTGCGCGGATGACCGGATCCAGCTCGACCGGCAGCAGACGAGTCGCGATCGCAAGCCCGATCATGTGCAGCAGATAGAAGCTGTACGATATTCGTCCAAAGAACCGGGCGATATCGAGATCCAGCGGCCGCAGTGCGACGAGCTTGCCGGGGCTGAAGGCGGCAAGCCAAATCAGAACGGACGCGCAGAGCGTTTCAAACGCGATCGTTACGGCGGTCTGCTTGCGAACCGCCACTATGACCAGGACAACAAGAGCGATGGCTGCGATCGTCGCTGCCCAAGGTGGTTGCGATCCCCTGGTCAGCGTGGTCCGGCTTGATTGTACGAGCAAGCCAACGACGAACGCGTAGAGCGGCGCAAGATTGGTGAAGCCGCCCAGCAAGTGAACATAGGGTCCCCAGAACGCAATTGCGAAGAGAAAGGTGACCAGGAGCCACACCGGGGTCGTGCCATGACGCCTCAGCAGAGCGTGGGATATCAGGATCACCGGAACTGCGACGCACTCCACGGTCAGGGACCACATCACGCCGTTGATGTCGCTCTTGATGAGGAGCGCATTGAGGACGACGTTGAACGGGTCGAACGAGGGCAGAAAGCCGATATAGAAGCCGAAGGTTTGATAGGCTAGCGTCAGCAGGAGCACCGTCGCGACAGCGGCAGGGAGCAGCCTGAACAGGCGATGACGCACGAAGGTGACCGGATCGGGATCTCGATCCAGCGATCGCGCGAGAAGGAAGCCGCTGAGCACGAAGAAGACGACGACCGGCGCCATTCCGGTCGCGACCATGTCCCAAGACAGCATGCAGGCGTGAAACGCAAGCACCGACAGGGCCGCATAGCCACGCATGGCCTCAAGTCGCGGCAGAAACGCCGAATTCTCACGCAATTCCATTGGGCTGAATGGTTGGCGCGGCAGATCGCTGACGGCAACCGTCCCCCTGCGCGGAACAGCATACGGCATCAGTACGGCGGCGCCTTGCGCGTCCGCTGCGCCTTGGCGGCCTCGATCCACCACAGCAGGTCGTCGGCAAAGCGCGGGAACGAGCGCTCCAGTGCCTTGCCGCCCTCGCCGATCGGCTCGCTCTCGGCCGACAGCGTCTGCGCGATCGGGCCGACGCCGATGGTGCTCGACACCACGACCATGCCCATCTCCGACAGCGTGCCATGCCAGGCGGTCGAGGCGCGTGCGCCGGACAGTCGGCCGGCCGAATAGCTCACGATCGCGGCCGGGCGCCAGAACCACTCTTCCAGGAAGTGATCGGTGAGGTTCTTCAGGCCAGGCTGGATGCCCCAATTGTATTCGCCGGTGACGAAGACGAAGCCGTCGGCGCCGCGGATCTGCCCCGCCAGCTTCTCGAGCGCCTCGGGTGCCGTCCCCTTGGGATATTCCTTGTACATGCGGTCGAGCATCGGCAGGCCGATCGCCTTGGCGTCGATGAACTCGACCTCCTCGCCGCGCTGGCGCAGGCGATCGATGACGAAATTCGCAAGGCGGACGCCCATGCGGTCGGAACGGTAGGAGCCGTAGAGGACGAGGATGCGATTGCTCATGGCCGGGACGCTAGCACGAAACGGCGGTACGGCCTCAACCGATTTGCCGCGCTACCGTTGTCGTCCGAGCTCCAGCGTTTGCGACGGCGTCTCGCCGAACTGGTCGCGATAGCTTCTGGAGAAGTCGCTGAGATGCCAGAAGCCGAACGCCAGTGCGACGGCCTTGACGCTGTCGGCACCGGCGAGCAGGCGCTGACGCACCAGCCACAACCGGCGCAGGCGCAAATAGCGATGCAGGCTCATGCCGCGATAGCGGCGGACGACGTCGTGCAGGGTGCGGACGGACAGGTTGAGCTTGCGCGCGATCTCCTCGCTGTAGATCGGCTGCGAGAGGTCGTCGGACAGAAGCGCGCGGATCTCCCGGAAGATCCTGAAATTGCGTTCGTCATTGGGACGCAGGGTCCATCGCGCGGCAACGACGCTTTCGAATGCGTCGTCGACGGCGCCAAGCAGGGACTCCTTCATGGCTGCAGCCTTCAGCGGCACGTCCGCGGCTCCGATCGGCTCCGACGCAGCAGCCAGCACCTCCCGGACCAGGCTGCGCAGCCGGTTCAGGCTCGCGGCCGTCGTTTCAAATATTTTGAAGCTGGATGTCGCGTGCGGCCAGCCGCGATCCGTCACCCCCGGCCTGAACACCACCGAGGCAATTTGCCGCTCCACCTCCTCGATGGTGGTGTAGGCGGCGCCGCCGCTGCCGATGACGATGACCGGTCGGGCCCGCTGCGAGCCGTTGAAGCGGATGGGCACGTTGAGCTCATCCATCGTGAATCCGATGGCGGTGCAATTCTCGACGAGCTGCGCGTCGACGACGCGGGGAAACGCCCGCGTGAAATTCACGTCGCAACCGGGCAGCGACAGAATGGTCTGCTCGGCCGAAATCCTCCGTACGAAGGGCGTGAACTCGAAATTCAGGCCTCGTATGGCATTTCGAAATTCATCGACGTCGGAGAAGCGAAATACCCTGGGCGCAATATCGTTCATGGCAATGTGAAACGTCGCGTCGTAACCAACGCGCGTCCGGCGGCGATGCCGGCCGAGTTTCCCCCTTTCGGTTGTCCCGTTCGACCGAAAGAATCATCCTAATTCGTCTCGTTCAGTTGGCGAGGGTCCCGTTCAAAGGACAAGTCGCCGCATCGAGTCTCGCCGAATTTCGATAGCGTTTCCAGCGCCGCCAGCGGTGCGCTGATACCCCGTCGATCAAGCTCTAAATTTCAAATTAACGCATGTCAGGCGGAATGAAGGTCATTGGATAGTCGCGATTTTTTTGAGTCAGGCCCCTGCCATGATGGCAAATTTGCCTGCTGATATTCTGGTTGAGCTGGAACAGGCGGTCGCTAGTTGCCCGCCGGACCGCTGTGCACGCATCCTATCCGGCATTGTGCAGTTGCTCACCGGTAGCCGCGACCGGCCTCAGGAATTGCTCGCCGGCGTGGTTGACGGCGTTCTGCTGCGATTGACGGAACGCGTCGAGGCCAAGGCGCTCGTCCAACTCAGCACGGCGCTTGCCGAGCTCAAGGTGGCCCCGCCCGAGACATTGCAGCGCCTTGCCTCGCACGACGACCCGGACGTGGCCTGTCCTGTCCTCCTCAAATCGCAGGCAGTCTCCGCCGCCGATCTCGCGGCGATCGCGGCCTCGTGCGGCGAGCGGCACCAACGCGCGATCGCCGCGCGCAACTCGATCGAGCCTGAAGTGGCCGAGGCGCTGATCAAGCGCGGCGGCCCGATCTGCCTTGCGCTGATCGAGAACCCGGGAACCCAATTCTCCGAGGCAGCTTACACCGCGTTGATCGCCAGGGCCGATCCGGACGGCGAGATTGCCAAGGCGCTGGTGCTGCGGCCCGGCACGCCCGACCTGGTCGTCCGGAAGCTGCTGTCCCAGAAGGCGCCGGCCCCGAAGGCGCCGGCCAAGGCCAACGCATCCACCATTCCGCCCGCACAACGCGCCGCGCTTGTTCCGCCCAAACTGCCCTGCCCGGCCGACTATGCGAGCGCGAGGCCGGAGATCGTCGCCCTCAGCCGCGTCGGCAAGCTCAACGATTCCACCGTCAACCGCTTCACGATCCGCGGCGAGACGGCCAATCTGTTCACGGCGCTCTCCGTGCTCTCCGGCGCTCCGATCGAGATCGTGGAGCATGTCATGACCGATGACGATTGCGAGGGCCTCGTCATGGCCTGCCGGGCCGCACGGCTGAACTGGGCCACCACGCTTGCAATCCTGAGCAACCGTAGTGGCTCACGGCTCTCCTTCGTCGAGCGCGAACGGGCGCAGCAGATTTTCGAAACGCTTCTCTTGTCGACCAGCCAATGGACAGTGCGCTGGGGGGAAATTGCAGCGAGTGCCAACCCAAGCGATGCGGGACATCGCGGCACAAAAATGGGGGTTAGCCGATGAGGTTCGACGGTCGAAAGGCGCTTCGCGTACGGATGGATCACAAGCAGGCTGTCAATCTGATGGGCTCCGACGGCACCTGGCGACGCAGTTGCTTCCTGCTCGACGTGTCGCAAAGTGGCGCCAAGATCGAGGTCGAAGGGACGCTCGACGTGCTCCAGGCCAAGGAATTCTTCATGCTGCTGTCATCGACGGGTCTTGCCTACCGGCGGTGCGAATTGGTGTGGATCGACGGCACCATGGCCGGCGTGCACTTCATCACCGCAGACGGCAAGAAGAAGCCGGCGAGCGCAAAGGCGGCTGCCGCGCCAAACTCCACGCCGAGCAAATAGGCTCCAGAATTCATCGAGCTCATTCAATGTCACCATAGTCTGGTCCGCCGTGCAGAGTGCCCGAACCATATCCAGCCCCGCCAAAAATGACGGCGGCGTCCGAACGACGGAAGCGGTTCGCCCGTTTGTGCATGTGCTGGCCGATTCGTCCGACAAGCTGGCGGGCGTCTGCTCGGCCCTCGAACGGCAATTTACCGTCGCCGGCGAACGGCTCGATGCGGAAGCCAGGCTGTCACAAGTGCCATTCGCGGTCGTGGTTCGCGCGGAGCTGCGTGACGTCGGCACCATCGCGGCCATCAAGAAGCGCGCCGGCAAGCTGGCGAAAGCCACGAAGCGCATCTTCCTCGTCGAGCACTCGTCTCACGTCGGCATCTCGCAGGCCTACGCACTCGGCGCCACCCTCGTTCTTCCCGGGGCTCTCAACAAGAGCAAGCTGCTGGCAGCGCTGGCTGACCCGGCCGAACCGGCCTCTGCTGGCTCAAGTGACGCAGCGCAACCGGACAACGCCGTCGAAGCCGCGGCGACCGCCATCGCGTCGATGTTCACGGCCGTCACGCTCGGCGAGCCCCTCGACGTCGACGGCACGAAGGAAGCGGGCCGCAGGATCGCCGACCGCATCACCGAGCACGGCCTGTCCGAATGGCTTGCCACCGTGCGGCGTCACCATGAGGGAACCTACCAGCATTGCCTGCTCGTGACCGGCGTGGCGATCGACTTCGGACTGAGCCTCGGCGTCGGGCGAGCCGATCTCGAGCGGCTGTATTCCGCGGCCATGTTCCACGACATCGGCAAGGCGCAGATTCCGCTTGCGATCCTCGACAAGCCCGGCCGCCTCGACGCCGACGAACGCGCCATGATCGAGAAGCATCCGGCGGCGGGTTACGAGTTTCTGAAGGATCACGAGAAAATCTCGCCCGAGATTCTCGACGCCGTGCGGCATCATCACGAATATCTCGACGGGAGCGGTTATCCTGACGCGCTGTGCGGCGAGAGCATCAATGACATCGTCCGCATTCTGACGATCTCGGACATCTTCGCCGCGCTGATCGAACACCGGCACTACAAGCCGACAATGCCGCGCACCGAGGCCTACAACATTCTTTGCGGGATGACCGGAAAGCTGGAGAAGGCCCTCGTAACCTCGTTCAAGGAGGTTGCGCTCACGCGATAACCGCGCAGGCTGGGCGATCCCGCAGCGAGGACCTCGTCACGAACCGCGCTTAGTGCGTGGCCCGGTATTTGGCGCGGTGCGGAATCGACCGGGAGGCCAGTCCTTCCGCAAGCAGCTTCATGTCCTCGCGTCTGCCACTCCGGATCAGCTTGCCGAGCTCATCGGGTGTGAAGGGAAGATTTGGATCATCATCGATCGGATACCGCGGTCGCGGACCGAAGAACCGTCGAACCAGGCTAGCCAGCCGCCGCATGTCGATTCCCTCGCGCCAGCAACAAACCTTTCACTCCCCGTATTGTTCCTCCCGCGCGATCGAGATTGCAAGAGGCCACCAGCGGCTCAGCATCAAAAAAAATCGACGAGAGAATAATCTCCCCTCTGCCGCCTCCGCCGCCTCGCAGCGTCAGCCGGCTCTGAGCATCTGTGACTTCCCGCGCTAGTCGGCAAAGCCGACATAACGCACGAAATCGTCGTTGCCCTCGCGATCGGAGCGAACGGCGTTCGCGGCGAAACTGTCGTCGGGATAACCCATCGCGACACAGGTCATGATGACCTCGTCTTCCGGAATCCTCGCGACCTCGCGCACGATGTCGGAGCGCATGATGCCCTGCCCGTTGATCACCGAACCGAGACCGCGATCCCAGGCCGCGAGCACGATGCCGTAGCAGAGCGCGCCGAGATCGAAATGGCAGACCGCGCCGGGATCCAGCACGCGGTCATAGGTCAGCACCAGCGAGACCGGCGCGTCGAACTGGCGGAAGCCGCGCAGCACCCAGTCCTGCCGCATTGGCTTGTCGTCGCGCGCAATTCCCATCGCGCCGAACAGCTTCTTGGCGATGTCGACCTGCCGGGTGCGATGAATGCCCTGGTATTCGCCATGGCTGATGATGTCGCGCTTGACCTTGGCGCCGCCGACCATCTCCTCCATGTTGCGGCGGCGCAGCTCTTCAAGCGGAGGGCCTGTGAGCACATGCACATGCCAGGGCTGGGTGTTCATCGACGACGGCGCGCGCTTGGCGCTCTCAATGATCGCCTCGATCACCGCGCGGGATACCTGCTGCTGCTTGAAACCGCGCACGCTGCGGCGCGACTGGACCAGCGTTTCGAATTCCAACTCTTGACCTCCCTGACCGTTCATTCCGCGGCATTGCAATTGTAACGCGTAACCGGTTGCCGATGCGGTACGCCAAATCTATGCTACCCCGCAAGCAAGACCAAGAACCCAGCGAGGACCTGCAAATGCCCGCACCGCTCGATCCCGTCATCGCCCAGATCATTCCGCTGCTGCCGCTGCGCGATCCCACCACGATGACGCCACAGAGCGCGCGCGATGCCTTGCGCGCACTGGCTGCCTCGCGTGCGGATGTGCCGCCGCCCCCCGTCGACACGGTGCAGGATATCAAGGTGAAAGGCGGCGCCGGGCCGCTCGATGCACGTGTCTATCGCGTCGGCCCCAATCCTGCGCCAACCGTAGTCTTCTTCCACGGCGGCGGCTGGGTCGCGGGCGATCTCGAAACCCACGACCGGCAGGCGCGCAATCTCGCGATCGAAACCGGCGCGGTCGTCGTCTCCGTCGATTATCGGCGCCCGCCGGAAACGCGCTTTCCCGGCGCCTTCGAGGACGCGTTCGCTGCCGCAAGTGACATCTTCAACCGCGTCGCGGAATTTGGCGGCGATGCAAAGCGTCTCGGCGTTGCCGGCGACAGCGCCGGCGGCAATCTCGCAGCCGCCACCGCGATCGCCTGCCGCGACGCCGGCATCACGCTCGCGGCCCAACTGCTGGTCTATCCCGTGACCGACGTCGTCGGGGGCTACGCGGATGCGCGCGAGAACGCGCCCTATCCGTCACGCACCGAGAATGCCGACGGCTATTTTCTGACACGCGCGACGATGGAATGGTTTTGCGGCCACTATCTCGCCGATCCCAAGGATGCCGCCGACTGGCGGGTCTCGCCGCTCCGCGCCGCTTCGCTCAAAGGGCTCGCGCCCGCGATCGTGACCACCGCATGGTTCGATCCGTTGCGCGACGAAGGCGCGGCCTATGCACGGGCGCTGGAGGCCGCCGGCGTCCGCGTCAAGCACCATGAGGGCCCCGGCCTGATCCACGGCTATTTCGGCCTTGGCGATGCTTCCGCGGCCGCGAAGGCCGAGGCGCAACGCGCACGGGCCGATTTCAAGACACTGCTCGCGCGCGGAATCTGAACCGCAGATGAATGGAAAAATCCGCGACATCGGTCGTGGCGCGCATCGATCCTGCTTGATTGCGCCACGATTCGCGGTTCCAATCCGCTTGGTAATTTTGTCCTAGGGAGACACCCATGATGAAGCGGATTTTTCTCGCAGCGATCGTCGCCACCTTTGCAGCGGGCTCGGCCCTCGCGGACGACACCTGCGAGAGCAAGGCGGTCGGCAAGGACGGCAAGGCGCTCGCCGGCGCCGCCAAGACCTCGTTCATGAAGAAGTGCAAGGCCGACGCTTGCACGCCCAAGGCCGTCAGCGCCGACGGCAAGCCGCTTGCCGGTGCCGCCAAGAACAGCTTCATGAAGAAGTGCGAGGTCGGCGCCTGATCGCCGCTGGTTCGCCACTGCTGCACGGACACTCTGCAACTCCGTCGTGCCCGGGCCTGTCCCGGGCATCCACATATGTGTGTCCGTGCGGCACAGATCAGATGGCCGGGCCAAGTCGAAAGCACGACCATCCTCTGGTAACATCGTCGTCAAGCCGTTCGAATTAACCACCAATTCGATCCAATTTTAATAAGACAACAACGCTGCTTGTTAGCGTGAGCCGCACAGATCAACGTGCGGGAATTGCCGTTTTCCGGATATCGGCGGGACCGGGAAAGTGACTTCGTCGAGTGCGATCGTCTTTCATTGGGAGCATCTCGCCATGATCGAACGTCGTGCAATGAAGCGCATACCGATCAACCGGGCCGCGCGGCTATCGTTTGGTGAAATTCACGGGACTCATCCGTGCCTGGTGCGCGATATCAACGCCTTGGGTGCCCGCATTTCCACGCCGTACTACATATTTGCCGACGAGTTTGTGTTGTCGTTCGACGGCCATTCCGGAATTTTCTACTGCCGCGTCGTATGGAAAAAGGCGACGCTCTGCGGCGTTTTATTCCTCCTGCGTCGTCGCGCGCCAAAGGCAGCGAACGATTCCGGCGCGCCCGCAAATGTGGTGCGACTTGATCGCCGGCTCGTGTGCCGCGGCGGGGTCTTTAGCCCGGACGTGTCGGCCTGACTGCTCGCGCGCGCCGACGATGCTATCGAATAGGTCCGGTCACTTCCCGTACCGGCTCCATGCGACGGTCGGTGTCTGCTGCATCGCCGTTGTCGCCGGGCGCATCAGTATGGGGTTGATGAACGCAATCGGCCGCCTGATCGCCTCGCCTGCGGTTGCTGCCAATACGGGTTCTCCACGCACATCGCGGAAAGTCCGATCGCCGACGCTCGGCACTGATCCCATGACGTATAAGCGCATTCGAAATAGGTGCTGCCACCCCACTCCCATCTCTGAAGGCAGACGGGATGGCTGGGATCGTAAGTTTGGGCTGTAGCCGAGGCGATCGCCAGGATCGCCGCACTGCCTAGAATTAGCCAACGGAGCATCCGCATCGCCGTCTCCTCCAAATGGATCATCCAGCTTTCCGGTTCGACCGCCGCTCATGTGGAGACAGGAGACGCCTTGCGACGCTTCATAGCTCCTGCGTCGTCGCTCGACAAAAGCGGGGAACGATTCCGTCGCGCCCATATCGGCGCCTCAGCGCTCGCCCCGGGCCGGCGGACATAGCTCATCCGATAAGTGGTCCTGAGCCTTGCTCGGAAAGCCCCTGCAGCCGCCATCCTGCAATATCACTGGTCTTTCCGCATTGCTCGCAAATCAGGTGAGAGCATCCCCTAGCTCGTCCCCGCTGAACGTTCTCGCGGGAGGCTTCACATCCGCAGCGCGGGCAAGCTAGCGCCGCGCGCCCGCATCCAGGGCTTGCGAGCAAGAAACTGGCGAAGTTCGATACGCGGTCGACGATCCTTCTGATCAATTTGGATTATCCAAACGACGGCCCCGGACTTGGGTTGAGTGTGAGGTTCCGGGACCGTCATCGAGGCGCGGACCGCAGCCCACCCGCGCACTGCCAGTAACGTGGATGTCCGCGCGACGAACAATTGTCTTCTGGTACAATCCCACTGCGCGTCATCATGCCCGCTAGCGGGCATTGCGGTGCTCGGAGCCGATAGCCAATCCTGGCCCGTCAGCGAAACATCGATGCCTCTCAACCAGGTCCGCCTGATGGGCCGCAGCGCACTGGATATCTCGCGCCGAACTCTTCGCATTTGCCCTGCACCCAAGACCTTTGATCTGGATCAAGGAGTCGAACTATCGATGCAATCTCAACTTGGGCGATAGGCGCCGTTCGGAACCATCGACGCCTGTCACATCAAATTCGCGAATTAGGGGGCAACCAACAGACCTGCAACGTAGTGGAGAGACCGCCATGGCCGTCAATCTCATTTCAGCTGCACAACAGCTCCTGACCCCTGAAGTCATTGCGCAGATTTCCTCCTTTCTTGGGATGGACCGAAGCGCGACGCAGAAGGCCGCAATAGCGGCCATCCCGACAATACTGGCCAGCCTGTCGGATCTGGTCGGAACCCCGGCCGGCGCCAATCAACTGTCAAAACTGCTGTCACAACAGCAAGGCAGCAATCCCTTGGATATGTTGCGCAACGCCGGCGCCCCGGACCTGGCTCAGACGGGTTCAAGCATGTTGTCCGGACTGCTTGGAGGCCGAACCATGGATACCATGGCCCAGGCGATCGGCAGTTTCGCGGGAATGGGCGATGGCGGCGGCAAGTCGTTACTCGCCGTGGTCGGGCCGCTGGTCGTGGGTATGCTCGGCAAGCAGCAGCATGACGCCGGGATGGATGCAAACGGACTGGCATCGCTTCTGCGCTCGCAGAAAGATCAGATCATGGCGGCGATTCCATCGGGCCTCAGTGATCAACTCGGCGCCGCGGGCCTGATCGACAAGGCACGCAGTGGAATGGCCTCGGCCGCCGCCACAGGGAGCCGGATCGCCGGCGTTTCCGGCGCTACTGGCGCGAGCCAGGCCGCCATGGCCGCCGGCCGGTCGCAATGGCCATATTGGCTCGCCGCGCTCGTTATCGTTGCCGGGCTTGCCATATATGCGCTTCAGCGTCCGACCGAGCCGACGGTCGCTCAGAGTACAAACATTACGCGGCCCTCAACCGGAACTGTGGGCATGGCGCCCGCGGATCTGACCGTTGACGGCGTGAATCTGGCGAACCAGGTCAATTCGTCCCTTGGTACGCTGCAGGCTCAACTGCCGACCATCACCGATGAAGCTAGCGCGCAGGCGGCCCTGCCGAAGATCAACGACGCCATCTCACAGCTGGATGGCGTCACGGCACGAGCTGCCAAGCTTTCTCCGGAAGCGCGACGCGCGCTTGCCAAGCTGATCGTCGCGGCGGCGCCGGCCATCAATCAGATGTGCGACAAGGTCTCGGCGACACCGGCCGGCACGATCGCAAAGCCAGTGATCGACAATCTTCGTGCCAAGCTCGACCAGTTGGCGAAAGCCTGAAAGCCAGAGACGTCACACGCAATAAACTCGCCACACTTCAGGACGGGACGTGTTTCCCACCCTCCCGTCCTGCAAGATGAAAGGAGAAGACTCCATGGCCGACAAGACCAGTTTCACCAAGGATGAATGGGCGCTCCTCCTGAGAAGCCCGATGAATGCTGGAATGGCCATTACGGCTGCCGAACCGAGCGGATTGTTTGGCCTTCTGAAGGAATCATTTGCTGGCGGCACCGCGCTCGCCCAGGCGGCCACCGATCCCAATGCCAACCCCTTGGTAAAGGCTGTGGTCGCCGACTTCCAGACGAGCGACGGCCGGGCCGCGGCTCATGACGGGTTGAAGGCAGAGCTCGGCAAGAGCACGCCGGCCGAGATCAAGACCAAGACGATCGCATCGTTGCATGAAGTCACGGCGCTGCTTGCTGCGAAAGCTCCGGATGATGCCGCGGCTTTCAAGGGCTGGCTGCGTCAGATTAGTCAAAAGACGGCTGAGGCTGCATCGGAAGGCGGAGGGTGGTTTGGTGGGGGTGTTCAGGTCAGCGACGCCGAGAAAGCAACCCTCGGCGAAATCTCCAGCGCGCTTGGCATCTGATCTCGGTGGGCCGCACGGCCCACCTCTACGCGCCCTGCACCATTGGTTGCTGGATGACGGACCCGTCGAATGACGGATTGTCCAGGTTTGATCTGAATCAGACGCGTACCTTGGCCTGGATTGAGAGTTTGCATAGCACCCACTATGCACAATGCCCCTACCAGAGCCGCTGGCTTCCCCCCAAGGCCAGCGGCTCTTCTTTGCGACGATGTGCGGGCAGTTGGGCAAATTCTCGTTGCGCGTCGGCTGGGCGCTGACCGAAATGGCAACTCCGCTGCCTTCCACGGCAACGTTGACATATGTCAAAGCCGGCAATTCCTGGAACCGAACTACTCCAACCAGCTGAGGCGCTGGGGGGGCCATCATGAAACGATGGAGCGGTCAACCTGCACTGCTCGCTGCTACCGCGATTGCTGCATCATGCATCGCACTCGATGGTGGAATTGAATTTGCGCATGCGAAGTTCAGTCGAATGACGAAGTCGGCGATTGTCCCTGGCGCAACGCCGCGGGACGTGCATGACCATACCCGCGACGCAAACGGTTCGCCAAACGCCAACGACCTCTCCTCGCTCGCCACGAAATCACCCCGACGGCGTCAGCGCGCAGCAGGGCAAGGCCCGAAAGCGCACGGCGACATTCGGCGCGCAACGCATCGGAAGAGCAACCATCAGCATGCATTTCATAAAAAACATCCTAGAAGGGAAACCCCACTGTTTGGGCTTGCGAGTTTCTACTCGGAAGATCGGATGACCGCGAGCGGCGAGAGGTTCAACAAGCATGCGCTGCATGCGGCGCATCCGTCCTTGCCTTTCGGAACGCGCCTGCGCGTGACTAATGTCTTGAACAAAAAGTCCGTGATCGTGAGAGTCAACGACCGTGGTCCATTTGTTCATGGACGCATCATCGACGTTACATCGGGTGCGGCCCAGGCCCTTGGAATGATCAAGATCGGCGTGGTCAATGTCACGCTTGAAATCGTTCGATGATGGCCGCCCATTTCATATATCGACGGCGGCCAGGCCGTGATCAATACGGCGGGAAAGGACTGATTTGGGCGTACACGGCCTAGTCCCGCTTGAACCGATAGTCGAACGCCCCACCCAGCGGCTTGATCAGCCCGACCGTCGGCGCCGGAAAATGGATCGGCAGGATCAGCGTGTCGGTGTCCGCAACGGAGGCGAAGAACTTTCGCCGCGAGACCGCCGATTGCTTGGCATCCCAATCCGGCTTCGCCGACCAGTCCGGCTCGCGGCACTGGATCTGGTGATGCATGAGATCGCCCGCGACCACTGCGCGGCGCCCGTTCGAAAAGATATTCACGCAGCAATGACAGGGTGAGTGCCCCGGCGTCGGCGTCAGCGTGACGGTGTCATCGAGCGCGTAGTCGTCGTCGACCAGCAGCGCCTGCCCGGCCTCGACGATCGGCAGGCAATTGTCGCGGAAGACGGTGCCGGGCGGATTGTTGCCTTTGGCATTCTCCGCCTCCCAGGCAGCGTACTCGCCCTTGTGAAAGACGTACTTTGCATTCGGAAACGTCGGCACCCAGCGGCCGTCGCGCAAGGTCGTATTCCAGCCGGTGTGGTCGATGTGCAGATGCGTGCAGAAGACGTAGTCGATCTGCTCGAAAGAGATGCCGAGCGCGAACAATTCGTTGCGCCAGCGCTCCTTGCCGGGAAAGTCGAACGGCGGCGGATGGCCCTTGTCCTCGCCGGTACAGGTGTCGACGAGAATGGTGTAGCGCGGCGTGCGCACGACAAATGTCTGGTAGGTGATGACCATCATGCCGCGCGCGGCATCGAACACCTCCGGCTCCATCGTCGGCAGATGACGGGCGAACACGCCCTCGTCATAGGCCGGGAAGAAATCCTGCGGCCGCCGCCACGGCCCTTCCCGCTCGATCACCGCATCGATGGTGATGTCGCCGATCCGCAGTTGCTTCATGGTTGTTCGCTCCCTTTTTTTTGGGAGGGAACGTAGCGGGCGACATAGGACCGTTCAAGCCGCGAGGCGTACAGGCCTCCCATGCACCCCGATTGCCGCAAATCAACCTCAAACGCCGCCGACGATAACCCTGGAATGGGGAATATCTGGTGGGCAGGAAACTCAGAGTCGTCACGGCAGTCCTGATTGCCGTGGCCGCGGGCGTCTACATCAACAACACCGATCTGCTGGCGCCGCATCGCGACGGCAAACCGGTGCTGCTCGCGCATCGCGGTATGGCACAGCGGTTTGACGAGCGCGATGTGAGGAACGACACCTGCACCGCCGCGCGAATGTTGCCGCCGGCGCATGACTACCTCGAGAACACCCTCCGTTCGATGCATGCGAGCTTCGACGCCGGCGCCGATGCGGTCGAGCTCGACGTGCACCCGACGACCGACGGCGAATTCGCCGTTTTCCATGACTGGACTCTCGACTGCCGTACCGACGGCCAAGGCGTCACGCGCGAACAGAGCATGGCGAAACTGAAAATGCTTGACATCGGCTACGGCTACACGGCCGACGGCGGCAAGACATTCCCGTTTCGCGGTAAAGGCATCGGGATGATGCCGACATTGTCGGAGGTGTTCGCCGCCTTCCCTGACAAGAAACTCCTGATCAACGTGAAGAGCCGAGACCCAAACGAAGGCGAGAAACTTGCCGCCGTGCTGAACGCGCTCCCGGCCGAGCGGCGCCGGACGATCATGGTCTATGGCGGCGACGAGCCCATAGACGTGATCCGTGGCCTCACCCCTGATGTCCGCACCATTTCGCGCGGGGCCATCCGGAGCTGCCTGATCCGCTATATCGGCTATGGCTGGACCGGCCTGATGCCAGCCGCCTGCCGCAACGCGATGGTGCTGGTACCGATCAACGCCGCGCCCTGGCTATGGGGCTGGCCCGATCGCTTCCTCAATCGCATGACCGACGCCAACAGCGCGGTCTTCGTGCTCGGCCCCTACAGCGGCGGCGAGTTCTCCACCGGCATCGATACGCCCGAATTGTTCGCCCGGCTGCCGCAAGCCTATTCCGGCGGGATCTGGACCAACGAGATCGAGGCGATCGCCACGATCTCGCGCAAGAGCAAAAACTAGCTCCGCAGCCCCGGCGCTTCCTGCCCGGTGCGCGCGACATATTCCGTGTAGCCGCCACCGAACTGGTGGATGCCTTCCGGCGTCAGTTCCAGCACGCGGTTCGACAGCGTCGCCAGGAAGTGGCGGTCATGCGAGACGAACAGCATGGTGCCCTCGAAATCCGCCAGCGCCGTGATCAGCATCTCCTTGGTGGCGAGGTCGAGATGGTTGGTCGGCTCGTCCAGCACCAGGAAGTTCGGCGGGTCGAACAGCATCTTGGCCATCACGAGGCGCGCCTTCTCGCCGCCCGACAGCACGCGGCAGCGCTTCTCGACATCGTCGCCGGAGAAGCCGAAACAGCCGGCGAGCGCGCGCAACGACCCCTGCCCCGCGGTCGGAAACTGGTCTTCGAGCGACTGAAACACGGTGCGCTCACCGTCGAGCAGATCCATCGCGTGCTGAGCGAAATAGCCCATCTTGACGCTGCCGCCGACTGCCACCGTGCCCTCGTCCGGCTCGCTCGCACCGGCGATGAGCTTGAGCAGCGTCGACTTGCCGGCGCCGTTGACGCCCATCACGCACCAGCGCTCCCTGCGGCGGATCATGAAATCGAGGCCGTCATAGATGCGCTTGCTGCCGTACCCCTTGTAGACGTTCTTGAGCGCCACGACGTCCTCGCCCGAGCGCGGCGCCGGCGGAAAATCGAATGCCACGGTCTGGCGGCGGCGCGGCGGCTCGACCCGCTCGATCTTGTCGAGCTTCTTCACCCGGCTCTGCACCTGGGCGGCATGAGACGCGCGCGCCTTGAAACGCTCGATGAACTTGATCTCCTTGGCGAGCATGGCCTGCTGGCGCTCGAACTGCGCCTGCTGCTGCTTCTCGTTCTGCGCCCGCTGCTGCTCGTAGAACTCGTAATCGCCGGTATAGGTCGTGAGCGATCCGGAATCGATCTCGATCACCTTGGAGATCACGCGGTTGATGAACTCGCGATCATGCGAGGTCATCAGCAGCGTGCCTTCGAAATCGTGCAGGAATTTTTCCAGCCAGATCAGGCTTTCGAGATCGAGATGGTTGCTCGGCTCGTCGAGCAGCATGACGTCGGGGCGCATCAAAAGAATACGCGCCAGCGCCACGCGCATCTTCCAGCCGCCGGAAAGCTTGCCGACGTCGCCGTCCATCATCTCCTGGCTGAAGCCGAGGCCGGACAGCGCCTCGCGCGCGCGGCCGTCGAGCGCGTAGCCGTCGAGCTCCTCGAACGCGTGCTGCACCTCGCCATAGCGCGCGATGATCTCGTCCATCTGGTCGGCCTTGTCGGGGTCGGCCATCGCGGCCTCGAGCTCGCGCAACTCGGCTGCGACCTCGCTCACGGGACCTGCGCCATCCATCACCTCGGCCACGGCGCTGCGGCCGCTCATTTCGCCGACGTCCTGGTTGAAATAGCCGATGGTAATGCCACGATCGGTCGAAACCTGCCCTTCATCGGGCAGTTCCTCACCGGCGATCATCCGGAACAGCGTGGTCTTTCCCGCGCCGTTCGGGCCGACGAGGCCGATCTTCTCGCCCTTGTTGAGGGCGGCGGAGGCTTCGATGAACAGGATCTGGTGGCCGGCTTGCTTGCTGACGTTGTCGAGGCGGATCATGGGGTCTTTTTGGGGGGAATGTTGCGTTGCAGCGTCATAGGCCATACGGGCCGCCAGGGGAAGCCCGGCCGGGCCCGGATTCCACCCCGCCAGACGCCGGCTTCCTGTAATTCATCCCGACGCGACGCTTCGCGCCCGCTGCCTGCCGTCTCGCTGTCCGCTTCCAGCCGAAGCGCGCTGTCCGAGCGGCAAGGCGTGACGTCCGCCAATGTCCCATCTAGCGGACTTGCCGCTACCGCCCGTCAGGCGTCGGCTTGTGACCCATAGCGGTCATGGGACCTTCTTTGCCCGCCTGCATCCGGGAGCCTTTCTCGCAATGATGCTGTTCCCCGCATAGGCGATGCTGTCAACGTGCACGCCGTCGCCAATTGCTCGGGGTATCCCCGGTCAGCTTCCTGAAGGCGGCGGCGAACGCGGTCTGGGAAGAATAGCCGAGCGCGACCGCGATCGAGATGACCGACGCGTCGGTGTCGCGCAGCATGTTTTTGGCCTCCTCGAGCCGTTGCTGGCGCCGCCAGGCATGTGGGGAAAGCCCGGTGCTCTTCTTGAAAGCGCGGCAGAAGTGGAAGCGCGACAGACCGGCATCCGAGGCGAGCGTGGCCAGGGAGACGTCAGCGTCGATGTCCGAGTGCAGGCGCTCGATGGCGCGGCGCAATACGACCGGTGAGAGGCCGCCCCGCGTCGGCTGGAACGTGGACGGCGCGCCGACATGCGCCGCCAGCAGGCGCGTGGCCAAGAGGTCCATCAGCTGATGCCTGAACAGTGTATCCACGACGACATTGCCCACCACGGCGTCGGTCGCGGTCAGGAGCAATCGGGATGTAATGGGGTCGGGATGCGCCGTTCGCTCCAGCAGATCGGTCGAGGTGGCGCTGTCGACCTCGCCTGCAACCCGCTCGAGCGTGGCGTGCGGAAGATAGAGTTGGATGACATCGACAGGTTTCGGAATATCCCACCCGGAGCTCGATCCTTCGGGGATGATGATCACGACTCCGGGACGAAACGTACCGATCGCAACCGCGCTTCCCATCCGCCGCTCCATGCGCTGCACCGTGCCGTTGTAAGCCATGATGACGTGATGGCTCATGGGCGCGACGACGTCGTGCAGCGGGTCATGCTTCCAGTGGGCGATTCCGGCGCCGGAGGAATCCAAAGCCATGTGAAATGGCGTGGTCCCGAGCACCCGCGCCATTTCTGCACCGGCGGGAGGGCGCTCGGCATGAGCCGGAGTGACCTGGCACGCCTCAGGCGCAACTGACGCGTCCTCCAGGGAAGCGCGCAAGATATGCTTGTTCATGAACGTATCCTCGCACTCGGGAGGCGATGCAGGTGGTAAGCCGTGCCTCGGCTCGGCCAGGTTTGTTGCGTTGATTGCGAACGTCAGTGCGCGTCGAGTGCAGGCGGGCCAACCATTTCTCGAACCCTCGTTCCCGAAGGGTGAGAAAATGTGTACTGTTTCGAACGGAAAAGACCTTGCAGCCGGCCTGAATTGCGATCGAGTTTTCCTTGGCTTCTTGTCCAGGAAGGATCACAAGTGTCGTTTCTATTCGAAGATTATTGTCTCGATGCCAACCGGCGCGAGCTCAAGCGAGGCTCCGAGCTCATCCCCATCGGACCGAAGGTGTTCGACCTGCTGCTCTTCCTGGTCCGAAACCGGGAACAGGTCGTGACAAGGGACGATCTTCTGAAGGCGGTGTGGGAAGGACGGATCGTGTCCGAATCCACGCTGACCAGCCACGTCAATGCCGTGCGCAAGGCAATCGGGGATACCGGCAAGGAGCAACGCCTGATCCGGACGGTTTCTCGCAGAGGCTTCCGGTTTGTTGGCGAGATCACCGAGGAAGAATTGCCCGCGCGAGCCTCGGTCACAGACCCAGGTCCGGATCTTGGCGTTCAACATGTAAAGAACATTCAGGAGCCAATCAGGGCCTTTGAGGTCGATGCGCCGACGGAAACGCGAGAGGCTGCGCCAGTTTTTGCTGCCGAGGCCGGGAGTCCGCCTCCGCTGCCCGACAAGCCTTCCATTGCGGTGCTTCCGTTTCAGAATATGTCTGGCGATGTCGAACAGGAATACTTTGCCGATGGAATGGCCGAGGACATCATCACGGCGCTGTCCCGTTTCAAGGCGCCATTTGTCATCGCCCGAAACTCCAGCTTCACCTACAAGGCGCGCGCTGTCGACGTGAAGCAGGTGGGGCGCGAGCTTGGGGTGCGCTACGTGTTGGAAGGGAGCGTTCGCAAGGCGGCAAACCGAGTGCGCATTACGGGACAACTCGTCGATACCGCTACTGGAGCACATATTTGGGCCGATCGGTTTGATGGCGAGCTCGGCGACATCTTCGATTTGCAGGACCAGGTGACTGAAAGCGTTGTCGGGGCGATCGCGCCTGCGGTGGAGAAAGCTGAGATCGAGCGCGCCAAACGCAAGCCGACCGCTAGTCTCGACGCCTATGCCCACTATTTGCGCGGTCTGGCCCGGCTTCATCAGTTTGGTAACCGGCAAGCGAACGACGAGGCATTGCGTCTGTTCAACCGCGCGATCGAGCTCGACCCGGAATTTGCCACCGCCTACGGTCGCGCAGCCTTTTGCTACCTCATTGCCAGGATCAATGGCTGGATTCCGGACACGGCGAACGCGATTGCCGAAGTGAAGAAGCTCACCCAACGGGCAGTTGAGTTGGGCAAGGATGACGCGAACGCGCTCTCCGCTGGCGGGAATGCGTTAGCGTTTGTTGTTGGGGATCTCGGGGTAGGTGCCGGCTTAGTTGATCGCGCGATCGCGCTTAATTCCAATTTGGCTGAGGCATGGAATTTCGGCGGCTGGGTAAAACTCTGGCTCGGCGAGCCGGAATCGGCGATCGAGCGCTTCGCACGAGCCATTCGCCTGAGCCCACTTGATCCGTGGCTGATGGGCATGCGAGCCGGGACCGCGTATGCACATTTCTTTTTGGACCGCTATGACGAAGCGGCATCATGGGCGGCAATGGCATTGCAGTGCAGCCCGGACTATCGGCCTGGATTACGGATCACCGCCGCAAGCAACGCAATGGCCGGTCGGCCGGAGCAAGCACACAAGGCCGTGGCTCGGCTGCGAGAACTCAGCCCCACGCTGCGCGTTTCCAATCTCAAAGATGTGCTTGGCCCTTATCGACGTGCTGAGGACGTCGCGCGATATGAGGAAGGATTGCGGCAAGCAGGGCTGCCCGAATGACCATCTCGGCCCTGTCGTGAAATTTGCAAGACCGATTTGATAGACTCTGTTTGAACAACATGGGTGTCTTCATGGTTCGGCTTCCGGTTATTTTCTTGCTGGGAATTTTCTGTGCGTCACTGAGCAGTTTGAGCGCTTTCGGACAGAGTTGCGGTACAACGCCGCTCGACGTGCAAATCCTCGGTTCCGGTGGCCCCAGAATGAATCCCACTCGGGCATCGACGAGTTATCTGGTCTGGATCGAGGGGCGCGCAAGAATACTCATCGACATGGGCGGTGGTGCTCAACACCGCTTTGGTGAATCGCAAGCCAAACTCGAAGACTTGTGGATGGTCGGAATAAGCCATCTTCATCCAGATCACGTTTCCGACTTGCCAGCGTTCCTTTGGCTGAGCCACGAGGTCCGCAAGGAACCTCTCAAGGTTTTCGGTCCTACAGGCAACGATGCGGCCCCTGACTTTGCGATTTTCCTCAACAGGCTTTTTGACGAGAAGACTGGCGCATTTCCAGTGCTCGGATCGGCGTTAGGCGGCTCATACGGGGGCAGCGGCGTGCGGCCCGATATGGGGCGCGTTGTGGCGGGTGGCGTTCGACTTGATGTCGGAGTGATTGACGCTGTCAAAAGCGATCCATCCGTGGTTTTGCAGCGCGAGGGAACGACAGTCACGGCACGGAACATCCCGCATGGAAATATGCCAACCTTGGCCTATCGCGTGCAGACCGGAAATGTGTCGATCGTGTTTAGCTCCGACCAAAACGGCACCGATCCAGGCTTCGTCGAATTCGCAAAGGGCGCGAACCTCCTGATCATGCATCTTGCGATCGCGCCCGGTGCGAATGTTCCCTTGCACGCAACACCGGCAGTCGTCGGACGCGTTGCCCAAGAGGCTGCGGTCAAGCAGCTCATCGTCAGTCATTTCGGTCTGTTTGAACTCGATGCGGCCATCGCTGATTTGCGAACTGCCTACAACGGGCCGCTCATCGTCGGAGCAGACATGCAGTGTACGCCAGTGCTGTGAGACCCACGGTCCTTCGCTGGTTGATGTCCGGTTATGGCCCACAGCGGACCTGCCGCTGCCACCCGCCAGGCGTCAGCCTGTGCCCCCTTGGTTGACCTTGCTCAGTGTGTTTCCCGCACCGGCAACTGCCCCCTTGAGCAAAACCAGCTGTGGCTCTTCCACCGGTTGTTGAAAATCGCGGGAGCAACCAATTTACGGATTGTTAGTAGATTCTATCGTAAATGGTTCAAGAAGATAAAACAACCATACCGGGTTCCATTACCCGACCAAATCCATGAATGCATCTCCTTTCCTGATCGCGACGGCCTTTGGCGCAGCATTCCTTGCTGTGGAGTACAAGTGGTACTACCAGCCCGACATGTTCAATCCGGATGTCGTGCTCAGCATCTTCTCTAACGAGCACATGAAAGCTCGCGCAGCAGTTCGGCACGTGCTGATCGATCCGGACTCGGCCAAATTCAGCGCATTGCGTTCAGTCGAGGCCGACGCGGCGCGATATGTCTGCGGCGCCGTCAACGCGAGAGACAAATCCGGCCAATCCATCGATGCCGCTTTCGTCTACACTGTGGCCGTTGACTTTGCCCGCATCGACGACGACGGCCGGATCACGCAGCTGCGCTCGGGATTTCGGCCTTGCCCCACTGAAAATGACAAGGTCGCGCAGCAGAAGCCTGCTCTTTCGCCTGGCATGCTGTCCGTTGCGCAAACCGTTCAGAAGGTTGCTCCGCAGGCCGGCACCTCAACTGTGTCAGGTCTGACGACGCGTGCACCTGCGGCAGGCGCAACGGCGTCCGGCGGGACCATGGAGCAGCAGCTCCGCGAGCTGGGCGCACGGACTGTCCCGCCTCAATCGGCCAATGGAGCCCAGGCAAACTTGCCGGGAGAGCGTGGGACCGGCAAGGAGAGTGAGTGGCGAGCCGATCAGCCTCCCGTCGCATGGCCCAAATTCCCTCCGGATCACCCTTTGGCGAGGTCAACCCGGAAACGGAGCCCCTCCGAAGCACTCGCCTTGGCGAACGGCGTCGAGGAGCGCTGGAACCAAGCCAAGTCGTCCGGAAACGTCGCGATGCGTCCCTCGTCGGACGAAATCAAAGAGGCGTGTCGCGCCTTGCTTGCGATCGATCCGACAGATAGCGAATATCGAAAAGCCTGGGCAACTTTCGTGCACCTGCAAGACATCGACCGCGATCTTGCGATGAAATGAAGCGGGAGTGGTAAGAACTGGCCTTCGCGCCTCTGCCCAAGGACGACATTCGTCCAGACCACTTCGATGTTACTTTTGGCGCGAGCCGACGCGGCTACTATGAGTGCACGTCCTAGGCCCGCCGCATCAGCTTGAGCGAGGCTGCAAGGCGCAGGCTGCGCTTGCCGGCGAGCGCGATGCCTTCGAGCTCGCCGCTATCCGCCATGCAGGTTCCGGAGAAGCCGATCCCGACTTCATAGCCGCCAAACACGGGATTTTCGCCCTTCGCCGGCGTGTGCTCCTGGTTCAGCATCTCGCCCTTCCAGCGGCCGTCCGCCGAGGAATAGGAGCCGAGATAGTAGAAGAACGCATCGCCGCCGAGGATGCGGCCGTCGATCAGAAGCATCACGCCCGATAATCCGGCATCGACACCGTCAAGCGCGCGCAGGCTCATCCCATAGAGTCCGTTGGCGATGCCGCCCGGACCGACCGCACCACTCGGAGGCAGCCCCTCGTCGTCGAGCCGGGTGAGATTGGCCCAGAATTTTGCGCCCGGCATGGTGTCCGCGCCACCCTCGAGACGGATCTGGTTGCCGTGCAGCCGCCCGCGCGCACCGATCGAGGCGATATCGGCTCCCATCAGCGGCTTGTAATTGGGATCCTCGTTGTGCCGTTCGGTGATCACCTCGGCGACGATCTCGCCGTCGCGCTCGTCATAGGTTCCAAGGTGCGCGAAGGCCGAATTGCCGCCCAGCATCTTACCGTCATGCAGGCACATGATGCTGCGGCCGAACGCATCGTTGACGCCGTATTCAACCTTGTAGAGTCCATCCAGCAACGTCTTGAGCCCACAAAATCAAAAAAAGAATCGCGGGCTACCTAGGCCGTGATCCCATAAATCGGCCGATCGGTCGGCTTGCCAGAGTCCGCTATGCCCCCGATAGCTACCAAATTCCGCAGCACAGCGAAATGATGCGAAGGGCCAAAACCGGAAATCGTCAACTTACCAGGAATACCGCACCACGCCCTTGCCGGCGTAGCTGGTGGTGAGTTGAGAGAACTCGCCTTCGAAAGTGCCGGCGGCGGACCAGCCGTTCAGCCATTTCTTCTCGACGGAAGCAGTGACGAGCGCGGAGTCGCTGGCTTGCGCGGCGCCGCCAACGACAAAGGATGCGCCCGGCAGCGTCTGGAACGTCGCACCGATAGTGCGGCCGGGGTTAAAATCGTGCGCCCATGCCAGGCGACCGCGCAAAGTGAGGATGCCGTCCGGCATCGCATATGATTTGTCGCTGCGAAGGCCGAGTTCGCTGCGCGTATCGGTGACACTCTTCGAAGCGTAGGCGAGCGCGAACGTGTTGACGCCGGTTACCGCCTGCTCGGCATAGGCCGGCAGATCGAAGGTGGTGAACTGTCCTGCTACGTAGGGCGTGATGCCGATGCCGCCCATCCACGGGCTGACAAAGCGATAGCCGCCTTCGACGCGACCCGAGAAGGCATTGGCGTTGAACTGCGCGCGCAACTGGTCGATGCCGGTCACCGTCACGGTGCGGTTGGTGGTGATGTCCTGCCAGCCATAGGCCAGTGCGCCGGAGAGATACGCCGCACCGGCATTGTGCCGGATGAAGGCGCCGGCCTGGAACAGATCAGATCGGCCAGAGCCGTTATTGACGACGCTGAAGTTCGTACCACCGCCGGCCAGCGCAAAGCCTGCCAGCGTATTCGGCGAGATACGGTAATCGGCGCCGACCGCGGTGCCTGCGATGCGGCTGGTCGTGTTGTTGGAGCCGAGTGTCGTGTTGCCGTCGGTGGTCTGCGCGCCGCCATAGCCCGCCGCCCACACGCTCCAGCGCTGCGCGAACGGATCGGCCATGACGACCGCCTTAGTGAACATCGCATGGGCGTCCCGCGCCGCACCGGAGCGTGGCATGTCCGGTGAGGCGTAGGCCGATGCGCCCGCCGATGACCCCGCTGAAACGCCATCGCCGCGGCCGTCGATGAAGGGATCGGTCAGCAATCCCATGAACTGGTTCATCGCGTTGAAGGTCGTCTGCTGCGAGCCGGTCGCGGTCTCGCCGGAGATCTGGGTCAGTCCCGCCGGCGTCAGCCCGCCGAACGCCAGCGGAATACTGCCGTTGGAGTTGAAGAAATTGACGATCGGGTCGGCGATGTTCCGTTGGTTGTTGTTGAGACCCGTCCCGGGCGGCGGCACGAAACTGAGAACGAGATTGAGATACGCATTGTTGGCGTCATAGCTCAGGCTCGACGCGAAGCCACCCGGCAAGTTGGTGTTGACGATCGAGCCGAACGTGCTGGTGCCGATACCGCCGGCGGCGTTGAGAATGGTGTATTGCTTTGCGACATAGGCCCCGGCTGCGAAAGATGCCTTGACGGTGGCGCCGCCGAACGTCGCCACGCCGGTGACGTTGGTGCGGTCGGCCGCCGAAGGCGACACCTCGACCATGTAGCTCGATGCGGCCGTCAACACGAGATTGCCCTGCACGGTCAACGTACCGATCGAATTGCCGGGCGCCAGCGTGCCGCCATTGATGGTCGTGTTGCCGACCGTGCCGTTGCCGCCGAGCGTACCGCCGGCATTCACCGTCACCGCGCTGGCCGTGCTCGTGCCGTTGACCGAGAGCAGGCCGCTGTTGACCGTGGTCGCGCCTGTGAAGGTGTTGGTGCCCGTCACATTGGTCGCGCCGCTATTCACCGTCAGCGTCATGCCGCCGCCGAGGCTGTTCAGCGTGCCGCCGCTTGAGGTCACTGCGCCGGTCAACGCGCCGTTGGCCAACGTGCCGCCCGATAGCGAAACGATATTGATCGTTTGTGCCAGCAAACCGAGATCGAGCGTGCCGCCGGTGTTGATTGTCGTCGCGCTCGTAGCGCTGAATGTGTTCGCCGCAGCGCCCCTTAGCGTGCCGGCATTGATCGTCGTAGCTCCAGTATAAGTGTTGGCGCCAAGCTGAGCGTGCCGATGCCGCTCTTGGTAATGGCGCTCGATCCACCGGTGCCGCCGAGGCCGTCCGAGGCCGCGGCGCCGCCGGAACCGTTCTGATCGGCGATGGCGTCCGACACCGTGTAGCTGCCGCTGCCACCGAAGGTCAGCGTCGAGCCCTGCACGAAGAGGCCCGTGCCTAAGGCCGAGCCCGCACCGCCGCCATTGGAGCCGGTGCCGCCGGCTACGCTGCCGCCCGAGGTCGAGCCGTTGCCGTTGATGGTGAGCGAGCCGCCCTTGACCACGAACACCGCCCCGCCCATGCCGCCGCCGCCGCCGTTCCCGCCACTGGCGCCGTCGCCGCCACCAAAGCCACCCGCCCCAACGGTCCCGCCGCCTCCGCCGCCACCGCCAAACCCACCCGCGCCGCCGCCGCCACCGCCGCCGCCGCCAAAGCCGCCCGCACCGCCGCCACCGCCGCCGCCGCCACCGAAGCCACCGGCGCCGCCAGGGCCGCTGAAACCACCGCCGCCGCCGCCGAAACCACCGCCGGGCCGCCGTTCAAGCCGGTGCCGCCGCCGCCGCCGAAACCACCCGCCCCGCCGGTCGAGCCGGAACTGCTTGCGCCGCCGAAGCCGCCACCCCCGCCCGCATTTCCGATACCGCCGCCGCCGCCGCCATTGGCACCACCGGTGGTGCCACCACCAAATCCGGCGCCGCCGGCGCCGTTGAGGCCGGCTATCGACAGGAGGCCCGCGGTGCCGTTCGTGCCGTTTCCGCCGGCGCCGCTATAGCCGCCGCCGCCGGCAGCGGCAACGGAACCGCCGAAAATGCCGCCGCCGCCGGGGCCGCCGCCGCCGAAGATGCCGCCGCCGCCGCTGCCGCCGCCGCTGCCACCGAGGCCGCCGCCGCCGCGAAACGTGTTGGTTGTTGCGTTGCCGCCCTTCGCGTTGTTGTTGGCGAAGCTGACATTGCTCAGCGTCACGTCGGCCGACTGGTTGACGAACAGCGCGCCGCCCGCCCCCATGCCGCCGCCGGCGCCGTTGCCGCCGCCCTGGGCGAGGCCCGCGGACAGGATGACGTTGCTGATCGCCACCTGAGGGCGGTCCGCGATGATCGAGCCCGCCACCCCCGCGCTGGTCTGCGTCGCGGTGTCAACGCCGACCATAAAGATGCGCTGCGAATTGTTGCCGCTGATGGTGAACCCGTTGCCGTTGATGGTCACCGAGTTGAAGATCGGCGACAGCGGCCCTGACAGCGTGACATTGGTCTGCAGGTTGATGATGAAGCCGCCGGGGGGCGTGGAAGCATTGATCTGCGCGAGCGCGGCGCTAAGCGTGCCGGCGCCGCCAGTCGAGCCCCCCGAGGTGGTGCCGGTGTCGTTGGCGACCGTGACGTTGATCACCGTCTGGGCCTGCGCTCCGGTCGCGAGCGCGCCGAGCAAGACGCCGGCGAACAGCGCCGCGCGCGTCATCGCCGCGCGCATGGTCGCCGCAAAGCGGCTAATCGATCGCTTGCGCCCAACAACGGCCGCGCCGGTTTCCAGCGCGCCTTCAGACGCTACAAAATAAGACAACCCAAACCTCCCCGCAGCCCAAATAGCGACCGTTGAAATTCCATTGCGCCGTTGCGGCGCCGGTCGCGCATGGACCCGTTAAGCGGGGCTCTGTGGAATCAGGTTTAGCGGGGGAACATCGCGGAGTCCGACCAATATCGGCATCCAACAAAGCGCGCCGCCGTATTTGGCCGACTGCGTCACTAATATCACAGGAGGAACGCGGATATCGACATCACCAGATGGCTTTGGAGAGGCGTCGTTCGGGAAGCCGCCACCTCACCACGCATACCGCACGACGCCCTTGCCGGCGTAGCTCTTGGTGAGCTGAGAGAACTCGCCTTCGAAAGTGGCGGCGGCGGACCAGCCGTTCAGCCATTTCTTTTCGGCAGAAGCGGTGACGAGCGCGGAGTCGCTGGCTTGCGCGGCGCCGCCAACGACAAAGGATGCGCCCGGCAGCGTCTGGAACGTCGCGCCGATATTGCGGCCGGGGTTGAAATCATGCGCCCATGCCAGGCGACCGCGCAGCGTGAAGATTCCGTCCGGCATCGCATATGATTTGTCGCTGCGAAGGCCGAGTTCGCTGCGCGTATCGGTGACACTCTTTGATGCGTAGGCCAGCGCAAAGGTGTTGACGCCGGATACCGCCTGCTCGGCATAGGCCGGCAGGTCGAAGGTGGTGAACTGGCCTGCTGCGTAGGGCGTGATGCCGATGCCGCCCATCCACGGGCTGACAAAGCGATAGCCGCCTTCGACGCGACCCGAGAAGGCATTGGCGTTGAACTGCGCGCGCAATTGGTCGATGCCGGCCACCGTCACGGTGCGGTTGGTGGTGATGTCCTGCCAGCCATAGGCCAGCGCGCCGGAGAGATACGCCGCACCCGCATTGTGCCGGACGAAGGCGCCGGCCTGGAACATATCGGATCGGCCAGAGCCGCCATTGACGGTGCTGAAGGTCGTACCACCGCCCGCCAGCGCAAAGCCTGCCAGCGTATTCGGCGAGATACGGTAATCGGCGCCGACCGCGATGCCTGCGATGCGGCTGGTCGTGTTGTTGGAGCCGAGTGTCGTGTTGCCGTCCGTGGTCTGCGAGCCGCCATAGCCCGCCGCCCACACGCTCCAGCGCTGCGCGAACGGATCGGCCATGACGGGCGCCTTGGTGAACATCGCATTGGCGTCCCGCGCCGCACCGGAGCGCGACCTGTCCGGCGAGGCATAGGCCGATGCGCCCGCCGATGATCCCGCTGAAACGCCATCGCCGCGACCGTCGATGAAGGGATCGGTCAGCAATCCCATAAACTGGTTCATCGCGTTGAAGGTCGTCTGCTGCGAGCCGGTCGCGGTCTCGCCGGAGGTTTGCGACAGCGCGGCTGAAAGATTGCTGCCGGTGAGACCAAACAGCGCGACAAAGCCCGGCGGCAGCGCGCCGCCATTGTTGAAGAAGTTGTTGAGCGTGGATGCGACGGTCTGCGGATTGCCCGGCAGCGAGGTGCCGGCGCCGAGCGAGGCCGTGAGGTTCAGCAACACATCGGACAGCGTGTAGCTCAGGCCGGCATTAAAATTCGGCAGCCCGCTCACGCCACCGAAACTGGTGCCGCCGAGGCCGCCGGCCGCCGACAGGATGGTGTAGTTCTTGCTGACATAGCTGCCCGGCTGGAAGACCGTTTGCACGGTGGCGCCAGTGAGCGTTGCGGCGCCTGTGACATTGGTGCGGTCGGCCGATGCCGAGACCTCGACGCGGTAGAGGCCGCCGGTGCTGAACGCCAGATTGCCGCCGACCGTCAGCGTGCCGATCGAATTGCCGGGCGCGAGCACGCCGCCGCCGTTGATGGTGGTATTGCCGACGGTGCCGTTGCCGCCGAGCGTGCCACCGGCATTGACCGTCACCGCCGAATTGGCGATGGAGCCGTTGACCGCCAGCGTGCCGCCATTGACCGTGGTCGCCCCGCTATAGGTGTTGGTCGCGGTCAGGATGGTGGTGCCGTTCTCCACCGTCACCGACCCCGCGCCGGAAATGACCGGGGCGAAGTTGTAGTTCGAGGCGGTGTGGTTGAAGACGATGCTGCCGGTGCCTGCCCCGAACGCGACCGAGGGCGTGGTCAGCGTGCCCGGCGCGGTCGCGGCCTGGCCGGAGGCGGCGCCGATATTGAGCGTGCCGGTCGAGCCGGCAAAAGCGGCGATCTGCATGCCCGAAGCCGTCGAGACGGTGCCGCCATTGGCGATCGTCAGCATGCCGGTGCCTAAATAGCCGACAAAGAGGTTGAAGGAATTGGTCCAGGTCGAGCCGGCGCCATCAACCGTCGCGGTGCCGGTCGAGCCGCCATTGTAGCCGAGGAAGCCGTTGCCGACGTTGCTCACCGCGCCGCCGTTCTGGATCGTCAGCGTGCCGGTGCCGCGAAAGCCGACAACGAGGCCGGAATTGGTCCACGACGACCCGGCGCCATCAACCGTCACGGTGCCGGTCGAGCCGGCATTGAAGCCGAGATGGCCGATGGTGGCGTTGCTCACCGCGCCGCCGTTCCGGATCGTCAGCGTGCCGGCGCCGGAATCGCCGACATAGAGCGCGCCGGAACTCCAGGACGAGCCGGCTCCGTCCACCGTTACGGTACCGGTCGAGCCGGCATTGTTGCCGAGATCGCCGATGACGTTGCTCACCGTGCCGCCGTTCCGGATCGTCAGCGTGCCGGCGCCGGAATTGCCGACAACGAGGTTGCCGGAATTGGTCCAGGCCGAGCCGGCACCATCAACCGTCGCGGTGCCGGTCGAGCCGGCAAGGGAGCCGAGAAAGCCGACGGCGTTGCTCACCGCGCCGCCGTTCTGGATCGTCAGCGTGCCGGTGCCGGAATTGCCAACTTTGAGGTCGCCGGAATTGGTCCAGGTCGAGCCGGCGCCGTCAACCGTCGCGGTGCCCGTCGAGCCGGCATTGAAGCCGAGATAGCCGAACCCGGCGTTGCTCATCGTGCCGCCGTTCCGGATCGTCAGCGTGCCGGCGCCAGAATTGCCGACATAGAGCCCGCTGGAACTCCAGGACGAGCCGGCGCCATCGACCGTCATGGTGCCGGTCGAACCGGCATTGGCGCCAAGGATGCCGATGACGTTGCTCCCCGCGCCGCCGTTCCGGATCGTCAGCGTGCCGGTGCCGAAACTGCCAACAACGAGGTCGCCGGAATTGGTCCAGGACGAGCCGGCGCCATCCACCGTTACGGTGCCGGTCGAGCCGCCATTGACGCCGAGATGGCCGGTGACGTTGCTCACCGCGCCGCCGTTCTGGATCGTCAGCGTGCCGGTGTCGTCAAAGCCGACAATGAGGCTGGAACTGGTCCAGGCCGAGCCGGCGCCATCAACCGTCGCGGTGCCGGTCGAGGCGCCGCCGAGATAGCCGGTGCCGGCGTTGCTCACCGTGCCGCCGTTCCGGATCGTCAGCGTGCCGGTGCCGGAATTGCCGACAACGAGGTTGCCGGAATTGGTCCAGGCCGAGCCGGCGCCATCAACCGTCGCGGTGCCGGTCGAGCCGGCAAAGGCGCCGAGATAGCCGGTGGCGCTGCTCACAGCGCCGCCGTTCTGGATCGTCAGCGTGCCGGTGCCGGCTTGGCCGACAATGAACAAGCCGGAATTGGTCCAGGCCGAGCCGGCGCCATCAACCGTCGCGGTGCCGGTCGAGCCGGCAAAGAGGCCGAGATAGCCGAGACCGCTGCTCACCGTGCCGCCGTTCTGGATCGTCAGCGTGCCGGTGTCTGAATAGCCAACAATGACAGTGTTCGCTTGCGCGCCGGTCGCTCCGACCACTGTGGCATTGGGCGCGACGGTGTCGATCTTCGCGGTGCCCGCGCTGGTTGGAACGCCGGCCGACCAGTTGGTGGCGGTGAACCAGTCGGTTGAGGTTCCGCCGGTCCAGTCGGTGGCGCGCGATGGCGTCGATGTCGCCAGGACCAGTCCGAGCGCCACCATGGAGCTGGTGCCCAGCAGGCGGCGGGACAACGCGGCCAAGGTCAGCGCCGCAAAGCGGCTAATCGATCGCTTGCGCGCAACAACGGCCGCGCCGGCTTCCAGCGCGCCTTCAGACGCTACAAAATAAGACAACCCAAATCTCCCCGCAGCCCAGAGAGCGACGTTTGAAATTCCGTTGCGCCGTTGCGGCGCCCGTCGCGCATGGACCCGTTAAGCGGGGCTCTGCGGTATCAGGTTTAGCGGGGGAACATCGCGGTGTCCGACTAATATCGGTCTTCCGACAAAGTGCGCGCCGTATCTGGCCGATTGCGTCATTAATATCACAGGAGGAACGCGGACAGGATATGAACGTCACCAGTTGGCTTAAGAGGCGAGGTCCGTTGCGGGTCATTCGCGACCAGGTCGAACCAGTTAGCGGCGCCTCGCAGGGCCAATGCGGCTTGATGGTATCACCGCGGACATGATTCAAGCCCCGAAACTGGAGCCTCGAATCATGCGCTACGAACTCAGACGCACCGAGGTCATCCGGCTTTTCAGCGCAGGGCCGGGAGCGGAGCCCACTCGCCGCATGATGCCATCATGCCCCTGTTTTGCCCGACGGGTCAATTGATTTTCGTAAAATACGAACTTAGTGATTTCGACGACTTGGCTACTGTGCATGGGATTGTTTTTGACTTTTTTGTTTCGTGCGATCCCGGGCGGCCCTCCTCATGTTGTGGTTCAACGGCCCGTGCCGGAGCTGGTTCATCCTTGAGGCCCCTTCGAACCCGCCGGAGCGAGCGCACGACAAAGCGGCATGAACCAGACAGAGCCTTCAGCCGAAGCGCAGATCGCAGCGATCATCGCCAGCGCTGCAAAGCAGCCGCTGCTCGATGCGGCCTTCGAGCTCTGGTGCCGGCGCTACCGGTTCAACACACTCGACGGACGCCCGACCGACGAAGAGGTGCGCGTCTATCGCACCCTCACCCCGCAGCAGATGGCCGAGAAATACCGCTACGACCGCGACCACGCCCATGAGGGACCGATGTTCGGTTATGTGAAGCGCGCCCATCCACGCGCCGATGACGCAGCAATCCGGCAGGCCATCATCACCGCCGTGAAGTTCGAAGATGCCACCTTCGAGCACTTCAACTGGAACGGCGATTTCTGGGAGTGCGTCGTGCGCGCCGTCGCGCGCGCGGCCGCTCAATATCCGGACTTTCTCGAGACGACTTATCGCGACGCCCGCAACAACGTCGCCTACTACTACAAGTGAGCTAGAAGCACAGCGTGGTGACGAGCTTGCCCTGCTTGTCCTTGATCGCATAGGGGCAGCGCAGCCGCTCCAGCGCCTTCTTGGCGTCCTCGTCGCCGAGCGCGGCAGCGCGCTCGTAATAGGCCTTGGCGGCGTCCTTGTCCTTGGCGCCGCCGCGGCCTTCCTGCGCGAAGGCGCCCATCCGCTCCAGCGCGCCGGGATGGTTTTGCGCCGCCGCCTTCTCGAACATCGCGCGCGCCGCGACGTCGTCCTTCTCGCCGCCGTTGCCGTTGGAGAGCATCAGGCCGAGCTGGTACTGCGCCTCCGCGTTGGTCTCGGCCGCCCTGCCGAGCAGCGCGCGCGCCTGTGCGGGATCGGCCGGCGCAGCACCGCCAGCGCCGCCGAGCGCAGCAAGATTGCTGACACCGCGAGGATTGCCGGCCTGCGCAGCCTTCTCGAACAGCTTTCGCGCTTGTGCTTCGTCTTTCGCAACACCGGAGCCGGTGCCGTAGGCGACGCCGAGCTCGACCATCGCCGCGCTCGATCCCTTGTCGGCCGCCTTGCGCCAGGCAGCGATCGCCTCCGCCGTCTGCCGGTTGGCGGCATAGGCGCGGCCGAGCGCGAACATCGCGCGCCGCGACGACGGTGCGGCCTGCTTGCAGAATTTGACGGCGGTCGCAATGTCGGATGCAGCAAGCTCCGTCACGCCCTTCACATCGGCCGGCTTGTCGGGGTCGCTGGGATCGGCGGCCAGCCGGTCGCACAGGACGAGATCGGCCGACTGCGCATGCGCCGATAACGGCGCTGCAAGCGCGAGGAGGATGGCAAGGAGACAAGTCCGCATGGGCGCCACGTTGCGTCTCTGCTCCGGCAAATTCAAGGCTCGAGTCCCGATTGGCGCAGCACCGGGACGACCTCCGGCGATGCCAGATAGCGCAGCAGCCGATCGGCCGCTTCGGCATGTCTGGCGTTGGCCATGCGGCCGGCGGAAAACACGGCCGGTGTTTGCAAATCGTGCGGGATCGGGCCGACGACCTCGATGCCCTCGACCTGCTTCAGCTCACTGATCTGCTGCACGGCGAGGTCAGCCTCGCCGCTGACGAGCCGCTCCGCCGTAAAGCCCTGCTCGACGATGGTGGCCTTGGCGTTGATCTCGGCTGCGATGCCCCATCGCTGGATCAGCTGGGCGAAATAGACACCGCTCGCGCCCAGCCGCGAATAGGCGACGGATCGCGCCGCGAGCAGCGACTTGCGCAATGCAGCTTCGCTGGAGATGTCGGGATGCGCCTGCCCTGCCCGCACGGCCACGCCGACGAAGGAGCGCGCCAGATCGGCCGCGCTACCCGCGGCCACGCGGCCATCGCCGATCATCTCGTCGAGCCCCTCACGGGTCAGGATGACGAGATCGGCGGGCTCGCCGTCGCGCAGACGTTCCAGCAGTGCCAGGGTTGGCGCGAAGTCGGCATCGACATGGATGCCGTGAGCGGCCTCGAAGGCGGAGGACAGGCTGCGCATCGCGCCCATCAGGCCGAGCGTCGAGAGCATGCGAATGTTTTCCATGGGCTATTCCTGTCGCGATCAGGCGCGGTGCATCAGCTTGAGCGCGGCGGTCAGGCGCAGGCTGCGCTTGCCGGCGAGCGCCGTTGCCTCCAGCACTGCCTGCTCCGCGTCATAGGTGCCGGAGAAACCGATGCCGACCTCATGGCCGCCGAAGATCGGATCGTCCTTGGCCGGCGTGTGCTCCTGGTTGAGGATCTGACCCTTCCAGCGCCCCTTGGCCGCGGTGTAGCTGCCGAGATAGTAGAACGAGGCATCGCCGCCGAGGATGCGGCCCTGGTTGAGCAACATCACGCCGGTCAGGCCGCCATCGACGCCGTCGAGCATGCGAAGGTGGATCGAATAGAGCCCGTCGGCGATGCCGGCCTCCCCGACGCCGCCCGCGATCGGCACCTCGTCTTCGGTGATCGGCGTCATCACCGACTGGAAGGGCACGCCGGGCAGCTCTTTCAGCTCGCCCTTGAAGCGATAGAGATCGCCGTCGGCCCAGCCTTTCGCAAGCAAGGTCGCATCGTCGGTGCCGGCCATGGCGCGGTAGTTCGGGTCCGGGTTGTGGCGGACCGTCTTGATGACGATGTCGACGCCGGCTTCGGTCCTCTCATAGGTGCCGATATGAGCGAAGGCCGAATTGCCGCCGAGCATCTTGCCATTGCCGACATGCATCACGCTCCGGCCGACCGCGTCGCCGAGCTGAAATCGCACCTTGTAGAAGCCTTCAAACACCAGCCGTGTCCCCGGCCCCGCGCATCCCGGGGCATTCTATCCCGGTTTCGCCGGCGATGGACAGACTTCAAGCCGGCATGGCCGGCAGACCCACAACAACGGCTGTCATCGGAATGCAAAAATCCGCCGGAGCCTTTTCGGCTCCGGCGGATTGAAGACCAACCCGGGCCAGCCCCCCGGCCCGGGCCGGGAGGATCTTAGGCCGCGGCCTTCTTGTCGGCCGGCACGGACGCGATCGTCTTCAGGATCTGCGAAGCGATCTGGTATGGGTCGCCCTGCGAGTTCGGACGGCGGTCTTCCAGATAGCCCTTGTAGCCGTTGTTGACGAAGGAGTGCGGAACGCGGATCGACGCGCCGCGATCGGCAACGCCGTAGCTGAACTTGTTCCACGGCGCGGTCTCGTGCTTGCCGGTCAGACGCTTGTCGTTGTCCGGGCCGTAGACGGCGATGTGGTCCATCAGGTTCTTGTCGAAGGCCGCCATCAGCGCCTCGAAGTACTCCTTGCCGCCGACCGTACGCATGTACTCGGTGGAGAAGTTGGCGTGCATGCCCGAGCCGTTCCAGTCGGTGTCGCCGAGCGGCTTGCAGTGGAACTCGATGTCGATGCCGTACTTTTCGGTCAGGCGCAGCATCAGGTAGCGGGCCATCCACATTTCGTCAGCGGCCTTCTTGGAGCCCTTGCCGAAGATCTGGAATTCCCACTGGCCCTTCGCGACTTCCGCGTTGATGCCTTCATGGTTGATGCCGGCAGCCAGGCAGAGGTCGAGATGCTCTTCGACGATCTTGCGGGCGACGTCGCCGACGTTCGAGAAGCCGACGCCGGTGTAGTACGGGCCCTGCGGCGCCGGATAGCCGGAGGCCGGGAAGCCGAGCGGACGGCCGTCCTTGTAGAAGAAGTATTCCTGCTCGAAGCCGAACCATGCGCCGGCGTCATCGAGGATGGTGGCGCGCTTGTTGGAGGCGTGCGGGGTCTTGCCATCGGGCATCATGACTTCGCACATCACGAGCACGCCGTTGGTGCGCGCGGCGTCCGGGAACACGGCGACCGGCTTCAGCACGCAATCGGAGCTGTGGCCTTCGGCCTGCTGCGTGGAGGAGCCATCGAAGCCCCAGAGCGGAAGCTGCTCGAGCGTCGGGAACGACGCGAATTCCTTGATCTGTGTTTTGCCGCGCAAGTTCGGAGTCGGCGTATATCCGTCGAGCCAAATGTACTCGAGCTTATACTTGGTCATTGAGCCTCTCTGTAGATGATGCGAAAGGTGGGGTTGAGAGCCCCCGCACGTTTGTACCCGGCCATCATCGGCCGACCCTCTACAAGCATTTTGCGTGCCAAAAGGCCGCAGCGCGGGAGGTTTTCCACCGCGGCCGGGATCGGCCCCCGACGGCAAACCGTCCCCGGCGGCGTGCGTCATAGCCGCGCACCTTCGCGTGAAGCTGCACCGCAAAAATCCCGCGGAAAACGCCTGATTCTGGAGCAGACGCACCGTTGCCGGAGGTTGCCGATGAAACGCGCATCAACGTCCAGCAACTTTCGCAAAGTCCTGCGCCTCTGCCTAGCAACCTTTGGAATGGCCCAGGCGTTAGCCACCGACACGGTGCCTTAGGGGGTGCAGAGGGTCACCTGCCTACAGATTGGGCAGCAACTGATTTCCTTTTCAGCACTTTCCAATTCGGGATGCGCGGCCGATATGGGGAATCCAGTAACCACAATCGAACGAGTCGGGCGCACCATGGAGGCCAAGGCGCTTCGACCCAGGAGCAATCGCAATGATGAATAATGGTCTGAATCACGGATCTGCAACGATCTACCAATTCCCTGTCGGGGGCCGCGCGGCTCTCGCCGGACGCCGCTATGGCGACACCCGTCTTCCCGCCGATCATGCTTCGCTTCCTGCGAACGTCTCGATCTGCAGCGACAGCTGGTACCACCAGGATGCGGTCGACGAAGCAAAGCCCAAATGGGAACGCTAATGTTTGTGTTTGGTATGATACCGCCGCGCGCGCGCAAGCGTCCGACGGAAGTTTGAAAAAGGGTCGAAACAACGAGGTTTCGGCCCTTTTTGATTCCTGCTGGACTTCCGGTTAGAGCGCGGGCTTTTCGATCACCGTGCAGGAAGTGACCGGCCGCTTCAGATGCTGGACCGTGGTCGCTCCGGTCTTGCCGATCCTCAGTGTGATCCCTGCCCCCGAATAGCGGGTGCCAGAAAGCGCCAGCCGCTTCTTCAGCGTGACAGGTTCGCCGTCGATCTGGAGGAAGGCGCGTTTGTCATCGTCATAAAATCCCACGATGAACTGCGTACCATCGGCGCAGCGATAGGTCCGGAACGTCTGCGCGTCCGCCTGTCCCGCACCGATAATTCCGCCCGACAGCATGGTGATCGCCAAAACAATGGCCTTGTGCCGGCTCATGATTGCCCCCTTGAATGCACTCAAGGACGCCGTAGTGCGTCCAGTGGAAACGTAACCCAAGCTGATCTCATGCCAGATTCCCCTGCCCGCCACCTCGCCCTGCAAGGCGCCAGCAATTTTCGCGACCTCGGCGGCTATCCGACTTCGGATGGCCGCACCACGCGCTGGCGCCACATCTTCCGCTCCAACCATCTCGGCCAGCTCACGCCCGCCGACGTCGAGATCGTCCGTGCGCTGGGCGTGCGCAGCGCCTTCGATTTTCGCGGCGTCGAGGAGCGCGCGGCCGGCGTCTGCGTCGTGAACGAGATCACCGTGCATTCGCTGCCGATCGAGCCGACGGTCGTCGCCGCGCTGCGCGCCGAGCTTGCTGAGGGCAGGCTCACCGCGCCGGTCGCGCTCGAGCTCATGCGGGAGTCCTACCGCAACTATGTCCGCCACAACACGCACAGTTTTCGCGCGCTGTTCGGCCATCTCCTGGAAGACCGCGCGCCGCTGGTGATCCACTGCACCGCCGGCAAGGACCGCACCGGCTTTGCAAGCGCGCTGATCCTGCATGCGCTCGGCGTGACCGACGAGGTCATTGCCGAGGACTACCTGTTGACCAACCAGCACTACAAGCGGGACGCATCGAACGCTTCCGATCTTCCCGCCGACGTCCTCGATGCGATCGGCAGCGTCGAAGCCTCATATCTTGGTGCTGCCTTCGAGGCCGTCTCCAACGAATATGGCGATCTCGAAACCTACTTGCGCGACGGCCTCAAGCTCGGCACACCGGAGCAAACGGCGCTGAAGGCGCGCTATCTGCAATCGTAAGCGGCCGTGCCGGGAGAACGACGATGCAAGGCAAGGTTCTGATCGTGACGGGCGCGCTCGGCGCACTTGGCAAGGTTGTCGCCGAGACAGCGTTGGCGCGCGGCGCGCGTGTGGCCGGCATCGATCACGCACCCTCGCAGATGTCGGCAACGCCCGAGCGCATCGAGATCGGCGGCGTCGATCTGTCCGACCCAGCGCAAGCGAAGACGGCGGTCGAGGCGGCGGCAAAGCAGTTCGGCAGGCTGGATGCGCTGATCAACATCGCCGGCGGCTTCGCGATCGAGACCGTGGGCGACGGCGACATCAAGACGTGGCAGCGCATGCATGCGCTCAACGTGCTGACGGCCCTCAACACCTCGCACGCGGCGCTGCCGCATCTCGCCGCATCCGGGGCCGGCCGCATCGTCAATATCGGCGCCATGGGCGCGCTTCAGGCAGGTTCCGGCATGGGCCCCTATGCGGCGTCGAAAGCCGGCGTGCATCGCCTCACCGAGGCGCTTGCCAACGAGTGGAAGGGCAAGGTGACCGTGAATGCGGTGCTGCCGTCGATCATCGACACCAAGGCCAACCGCGCCGACATGCCGAAAGCGGATTTCTCCAAATGGGTGACACCGCAGGAACTCGCCGAGGTGATCCTCTTCCTCGCCAGCGAGGCCGCGAGCGGCGTCACCGGCGCGCTGATCCCGGTGAGCGGCCGCGTCTAGTCCGGCACTAATAGCCGCAGATTGCCTTTGAAGCGGATGCTCTGCTTGCCGGCGAGCGCAATGCCTTCGCCATAGGCGGTCTCGTCGGCGTAGGTGCCGCTGAATCCGATGGTCACGACCTTGCGGCCCCACACCGGGCGCTCGTCGAACGAAGGCGAATGCTCCTCGTTGGTCAGCTCGCCCTTCCACTTGCCGTCGGCCGAGGTGTAGGTGCCGTAAGCGAAAAAGAATGAATCGCCACCTCGCATGGTGCCGTCGCGCAGGACCATGACGCCCTGGTTGCCGCCCTGGACGGCATCCAGCATCTCGATGCGAATGTGATAGAGGCCATTCCTGATCGTCATCTTCGTAAAGCGCCCGACTGTCCCGGTCGCAGGATAACCGCACCATCGGTTCCCGATCAAATGGCGCAGAGCCACAACTGCGTTCCGGGCTAGACTGGCCGCGACTGATTCTCGGATCGGAACGCAAGACCCGGACGCTTTCCTTGGAAACCGCGCTTTATCTACCCGTCAAACGCTTCCTCGAAGAGCTCGGCTTCACGGTCAAGGGCGAGATCGGCGGCTGCGACCTCGTCGGTCTCAGCGCCGGTGATCCGCCTGTGGTGGTGATCGGCGAGCTCAAGCTCGCCTTCAATCTCGAGCTGATCCTCCAGGCGGTCGATCGTGCATCGGCAGCCGACGAGGTCTGGATCGCCGCAAAAATGTCGATCCGCGGCAAGGGGCGCGAGAGCGATGCGCGTTATCGCAATCTCTGCCGCCGCCTCGGCTTCGGTATGCTTGGGGTGACTGACCGCGGCCAGGTCGAGGTGCTGGTGAAGCCGCCGACGGCAGCGCCGCGCCGCGAGCCGAAGGTCCGTTCGCGCTTGGTCGCCGAACATCAGCGCCGCCAGGGCGATCCCGTGCTCGGTGGCAGCACCCGCGCGCCGATCATGACGGCCTATCGCCAGCAGGCGCTGGCCTGCGCCTCGGCGCTCGCGGGAGGTCCGCGGCGCGTGAGCGAACTGCGCGAACGCTGTCCCGATGCCGGCAAGATCTTGCTTAGCAATGTGTATGGCTGGTTCGAACGCGTTGAGCGGGGAATCTACGGGCTGACCGAGGCCGGACACGCGGCGCTGACACGCTGGCCGCAGGCACCGATGAAAGAGACGCCCCGCGAGGCATCGCCGCCCTAGCGGAAATCACGTCGGGAGACATCGCATGATCGTTGTGACTGGCAGCGTAACGGTCCGCACCGAAACGTTCGACGAGGCGCGCCGCCTGAGCCTCGAGCATGTTCATCGGTCGCGACAGGAACCCGGCTGCATCTCACATGCAGTGCATGTCGACTGCGAGAACCCGCTCAGGCTGGTGTTCTTCGAGCAATGGGCCGACCGCACCGCGCTCGCCGCCCACTTTGCGGTACCTGCATCCGGCGAGTTCGTGCGCACCTTGCGCTCGCTGGCCACGGGGCCGACCACGCTCGACCTCTATGAGGCCGACAGGCTCGAAAAGCTGTGAGCGCATAGCTGTGATGCCACACCAAATTCATATTGCAATGCAACATCTCCGGCACTAGGTATCCCGGCATCAAACCGAGGCCGTTATGAGCGCAGACTGGAACACCAAATATGGCACGCGGCGCGTGCGCCACGATCCGCCGACCCTGGACGAGGCGATCTTCGCCGCCGTCGGCATCACCGACGATCACGAGCAGCAGGCGGAGATCGCGGCAGCGCTGATGGGGATGCCGCTCGAAATCGTGCAGGCCGAGGTGAAGAAGCAGGCCCGCACCAACGGCCGCATCACCGCCACGCGCGTGATCGCAGGCGAACAGGGTGCGCAGCGCTCGGTGGTGGTCGAACGCCGTGTCGTCCGCCGCTTCGGCAACGACAAGCGCACCGGTACCTGAGCGCTCAATTCCCCATCTCAAATACGAAAGCGGACCGGTTTTGCCGGTCCGCTTTTTGATTCCAGTCCGCTTTTAGATTTAGGCGGCGCGATTGCCGTACATGCTGGAGATGATCTTCCAGCAGGTCGAGTTGAAGCTGAGAAGAGCGCGGCCGGCCGTGAAGGGCGAGGCCGCGAGTTCAGCGAGCTCGGCCTCGGGCGTCTTGGCGAGATCGATCGTGCCGGTCGATTCGCCATGACGGAATTGCAGATTCGCCCCGAACTTCCTGGCGAGCGCCCGCATGGCGTGATTCTCGGCGCCGGTCGTGATGCGCAGGCGCTTGTAGCCTTTCCAGCGCGCTTCCGCGATCAGCCGGCTGAACAAGATGGTGCCGACATTCTGGCGCCGTGCCGAGGCTTCCACGCTGAAGGCGACCTCCGGCAACGAATCGTCCTCCGGCGGATGCAGCTCGGCCGCACCGCGGACCACGCCGTCGACGATGTAGGCGACAATCACGGTGCCGTCCTCGGCGCAGCGGGCGGCGTAACGCTCGATGAAGCTGTCGTCGAGAAAGCCGTTGAAACGGTCGTGCCGGCTTGCGGAATCAAGCCTCAGGAGGTGATCGCGCAGAAGCGGCAATTCTTCCTGCTGGCTCAAGGTCCGCACATAGCCCGGAACGGGCGTCGTGCGGGTCGTGTCTTCAAGTACCACGTCAAGTACCACGTCAAAACTCCTCTTGGTGTCCCTCGAGGAGGCGTTCGAATCCCTAGGCCCCCAATATTGTGCGTCGCAGCATATTTTTCAAGACGGGAACCTGCCCAAGTTTCAGGCATCGAAAGCGACCAATTCGTTAATAAAATCAAGCCCCCGTAGTCATACGAGGACCAGCTGGGTCTGGGTCACCACGGCAACCAGCTTGCCGTCCTCGGTCTCCAGCCGGGTGCTCCAGACCTGGGTCCGCCGTCCCCGATGGACCGGTGTAGCCGTGGCGATAACCGTGGTTCCCTCCTTCGCCCCACCGATGAAGTTGGTCTTGCTCTCGAGCGTCGTGGTGCCCTTGGCATCCTCCGGCAGATTGATCACGGTCGCGGCGGCACCGACGGAATCGGCGAGCGCCATCACCGCGCCGCCGTGGATGGTGTGGTGGAGTGTGCAGAGGTCGGGCCTGACCGTCATCCGCGCCACCACGCGGTCTTTCTCGGCCTCGACGAATTCGACGCCCTTGAGCTCGGCAAACGGCATCTTCATCGCTTTAAGTTTCTCGAGCGGCGTCATCGGATCTCCTCCCAATTCATTGTTGTTTCAGCGTGAATTGCTTCGGGCGGCAAAGCAATGACGTCCGAGGTAATGGCCCTGCTGACATCGGCGACGGCATTTGCGCATATGCTCTTCCCATGCGCCACTTCCCGCCCCGCCGCATCGTCTGCCTGACCGAAGAGACGGTCGAAACGCTGTACCTGCTCGGCAAGCAGGACCGCATCGTCGGTGTCTCCGGCTACGCCGTCCGCCCGCCCCAGGTGCGGCGGGAGAAGCCGCGGGTGTCGGCCTTCGTCTCCGCAGACATCCCGAAGATCCTGGCGCTGGAACCGGAGCTGGTGCTGGCCTTCTCCGACCTCCAGGCCGGCATCGTCGCCGATCTCGTGCGCGCGAGCGTCGACGTCCATGTTTTCAACCAGCGCGACATCGCCGGGATTTTGGCGATGATCCGGACACTTGGTGCGCTGGTCGGCGCCGCTGAACGCGCCGAAGGCCTTGCCCGTGATCTCGAACGGCGCCTCGCAGAGATGGCGGCAACACCTCGCCCCTCGGCGCGGCCAAAGGTCTATTTCGAGGAATGGGACGATCCGTTGATCTCCGGCATCGGCTGGGTGTCCGAGTTGATCGAGATCGCCGGCGGTCAGGATGTGTTTCAGGAATTGCGACATCGGCAGGCGGCAAAGGATCGCATCGTCTCGGCGGAGGCGGTGCGCGAGGCAGCGCCCGACGTGATCCTTGCCTCCTGGTGCGGCAAGAAGGTCGTCCCTGCCCGCATCCGCGCGCGCGATTGCTGGAACGAGATCCCCGCCGTGCGCGACGACCGCATCGTCGAGATCAAGTCGCCGATCATCTTGCAGCCGGGGCCGGCGGCGCTGACGGATGGGCTCGATGCGATCGTGACGGCCTTGTGGGGTAGACTCAAATAGCTTGATCGCGGCTCTCGTGTCCCGGACGCGCTGCAACGCGCCAGCGTTGCTGCGCAGAGCTGGGACCCGTCTCGATACGGAGTTCAGTGCAGCGTGGGCCCCGGCTCTGCAGCGCACCGCACCGGACGATGCTTCGCATTGCCGGGGGCGCTGCGCCGCGTCCGGGGCACGAGACCTTCTTCAGGTCACCGCGTTCACGACCTGATATTCCGGCCGACGCCAGACCTCGCCTGCAATCACCTCCTCGATGATCTCGGCTGCTCGCATGATCTCGCTCTCCCCAATGTAGAGCGGTGTAATCCCGAACCTCATGATGTCAGGCGCGCGGAAATCGCCGATGAGGCCACGGGCGATCAGGGCCTGCATGGCGGCGTAGCCGCCGTCGAACGCGAAGGAGACTTGTGAGCCGCGGTGCTCGTGCGCGCGCGGGGTGACGAGCTTGAGCTCGGGGCAGCGGCGTTCGACCTCGGCGATCAGGAGATCGCCAAGGGCGAGCGAACGCGCACGGACCTCACGAAGGTCGACCCTGTCCCAGATGTCGAGCGAGGCCTCCAGCGCCGCCATTGCGAGCACCGGCGGAGTGCCGACGCGCATGCGCTCGACGCCGCCGGCCGCCGCGTAGCCAAGCTCGAACGCAAACGGCTTGGCGTGGCCCATCCACCCCGACAGCGCGGCGCGCACGCCGTCGGCGTGGCGCGGCGCGACGTAGAGGAAGGCCGGCGCGCCGGGGCCGGCGTTGATATATTTGTAGGTGCAGCCGGCGGCGAAATCGGCACCGCAGCCAGCGAGATCGACCGGCAGCGCGCCGGCCGAATGCGCGAGGTCCCAGACCGTGACGATGCCGAGCGCATGCGCCTTCGCGGTGAGCGTCGCTATGTCGTGGCGCCGTCCGGTGCGATAGTCGACCTCGGTGATGTAGAGGACCGCAATCTCCTCCGACAACGTGGCCTCGATCTCCTCCGGCGCCACCAGGCGCAATTGATGGCCGCGGCCGAGCGTCGCGATCAGGCCCTCGGCCATGTAGAGATCGGTCGGAAAGTTTCCGGTGTCCGATAGCACCACCTTGCGCGAGGCGTTCATGTCGAGCGCGGCGGCGAGTGCTTGGTAGACCTTGAGCGACAGCGTGTCTCCGACCATCACGGAGCCGGCTTCCGCACCGACCAATCGCGCGATGCGGTCGCCGACATGGCGCGGCTGGGCATACCAGCCCGCACTGTTCCAGGCGCGGATCAGCTCGTTGCCCCACTCGGCCGTGATGACGTTGCCGACGCGCTCGGCAACGCCCAGCGGCAGCGCGCCGAGCGAATTGCCGTCGAGATAGATCACGCCCTCAGGCAAATGGAACAAGGCCCTGGTGTCGTCATAGACGCGAAGCTTGGTCATGGGATCTCTACAGAATCGTGCGGACGCGCCAGAGCTCGGGGAACAGCTCGACCTCCAGCATGCGCTTGAGATAGCTGACGCCGCCGGTGCCGCCGGTGCCGCGCTTGAAGCCGATGACGCGCTCGACCGTCGTGACATGGTTGAAGCGCCAGCGCCGGAAGTAGTCCTCGAAGTCGACCAGCTTCTCGGCAAGCTCGTAGAGCATCCAATGCGTCTCCGGCGCTTCGTAGACGATCCGCCAGGCCTGGAGCACGCCCTCGTTGAAGCTGTGGGTTTCGCGAACGTCGCGCGCCAGCACGGACGCGGGCATCTTGAGCCCGTTGCGGTCGGCGAGCCGCAGCACCTCGTCGTACAGGCTCGGCGTGGCAAGCTCGCCTTCGAGCACCCTGGTCGTTTCCACGTCGTGCGCGTGCGGCTTGAGCATGGCGTGGTTGCGGTTGCCGACCAGAAATTCGATCAGCCGGTACTGGCGCGACTGGAAGCCCGAGGACTGGCCAAGCTGCGAGCGGAAACGCGTATACTCGCTGGGAGTCATGGTGCGCAGCACGTCCCAGGCGCCGTTGAGCTGCTCGAAGATGCGCGACATCCGCGCCAGCATCTTCATCGCGGGCTGCACTTCGTCCCTGGCGATGGCGCGGCGCGCAGCGCTGAGCTCGTGGATGGCAAGCCGCATCCACAGCTCCGTGGTCTGATGCTGGATGATGAACAGCATCTCGTCATGGGCCTCCGAGAGCGGATGCTGCGCGCCGAGGATCGCGTCCAGCGCCAGATAGTCGCCGTAGGACATACGCCGGGCGAAATCGGTCTCGGCGCCTTCGCTCGTGGGATCGTAATCGCTGGACGTCATGGCAGGCCCTTTCGATCGATCGATCCTCGCCGCGTCAGTCGAGGCCGATCAGGCGCGCGGTGATCGGGGACGACGGATCCTTCAGTCCGTCGATCACCGTAAAATGGTTGAGCCCGGGATCGACGACGAGGCGCGTCGGCACGTCGAAACCGGTCCAAACATTGGCGATCAGATCGGACTGGCGCATGAATTCGGGCCGCTCACCGCCGCCGACCCAGGCCGTGACCGGCGAATGTCCCAGCGGCAGGTGCAGCGCCGCGCTTTCAAGCGTCGCCTCCTCCATGGTCATGCGTAGCGTGTCGTTCATCTTCGTCTTGAGCAGCGGTCGCAGATCATGCAAGCCGCTGATCGAGAGCGTGCCGGCGATGCGGTTGTAGACGGCAGGCTCGAGCCGGCTGTCGTTGCACAGCATGCGCGTGACGAGATGGCCGCCCGCGGAATGGCCGGCGAGCCGGATCGGGCCGGAAACGAGCGAAGCCGCCTTGGCGATCGCGGCGGTGATCTCTGCGGTGATGTCGGAGATGCGGGCGGCCGGCGTCAGCGTGTAGCTCGGCAGCGCCACCGTCCAGCCGTGATGCCGCGCGCCTTCGGCCAGATCGGTCCAGGTCGACTTGTCGAAGCGCATCCAGTAGCCGCCGTGCACGAAGACGACGAGGCCCTTGCTGTCGCCGTCGGGCAGGATCAGGTCGAGACGCTGGCGCTCGCCCGGGCCGTAGGAGACGTCCGCGCGGAAGTCTTTCAGGCCGGCGCGGTAAGCCGCCGCCCGCTCCGCCCATTGGGCCGGCATCTTGTCCGAGCCCGGGATATGGGCCGAATTGGCATAAGCATCATCCCAATCGCGCATCGTGACACCCTAGGATTCGGCCGTCGAACCGGGCGCCAGTCTGCCACCAGTCAGGACGGCGTCCTAGTCTTTCTTTTAAGCTTAAAGTATTTGATCGCGCCCGTGTTTCAGGCAGTGGGCGCTCCAACCGAGGTGCCGCAGGGTGGGCAAAGCGATTTGTCCGCCGTAGCTCGAAGAGCGAAGGCGGAAGCGTGCCCACCCTTTCGCGCAAGATCGAAGAGAGATGGTGGGCACGGCGCAAGGGCGCCTTTGCCCACCCTACAGGACCGTCCGCCCATCATTGCGAGCGCAGCGAAGCAATCCAGTCTGCTTCCGCAGCGACGCTCTGGATTGCTTCGTCGCAAGGGCTCCTCGCAATGACGGCGGAGAGACCTACGCCTTCTCCACCCCGCACCAATCCGCGATGAACAGGGCCATCGCCTTGGTCGACTTCTTCAGCGACTCCAGGTCGACGAATTCGTTGAAGCCGTGCATCTCGCCGCCGCTCGCGCCGAAGCAGAGGCTCGGGATACCGTGATTGAGACCGTAGAAGCGGGTGTCGGTGAGCGCGGTGAAGACGAGGTCTTGGATTTCGCCGCCATAGACGGTGTTGAAGGCCTTGCCGAACGCGGCCTCGGGCGCCGCGGCGTCGGTCAGTTCATACCCCTCCGACAAAAAGCCCGACCATTCGACCTCCGGCGGATTGTTGGCGAGGAAGCGGTGGTTGCGCGCGGCAGCCGCAACGCAGGCCATGATCTCCTTCTGGTGATCGGCGATCGACCAGCCCGGCAGGACGGCGATACGACAATCGACGTCGCACCAGGCCGGCACGCTGGAGGCCCAGTCGCCGCCCTTGATGATGCCAGGGTTGAAGTTGATGGGATGGTTCAGCGTCTTGAAGTACCGATCGGCTTTCGCGCGCTCGTTCCATTCGATCTCGAGTTTCTGCAGCGCCTGGATCAAATGATAGGCCGCCATGATTGCGTTGGCGCCGGAGCCGGCGAAGGCAACGTGGGTCGGATGGCCCTTCACGCGCAGGCGAAACCAGATCACGCCGACCTGCGAGCGCACCATCTTGCCGCCGGTCGGCTCCGGGATGAAGCAGGCGTCGGCGCGATAGCCGCGCTGCAATGTCGAGAGCGCGCCGACGCCGGTGCTCTCCTCCTCGATCACGGACTGGAAGTGGATCCGCGCCGTCGGCTTGAAACCCGCCGCCTTGATCGCATCCAGCGCGTAGAGCGCGCCGATCGTGCCCGACTTCATGTCGCAGGCGCCGCGGCCGAACATCTTGCCGTCCTTGATGACCGGCGAGAATGGCGGCGTGTCCCACAGTTCCAGCGGCCCCGCGGGCACCACGTCGCAGTGCCCCTGGAGGATCAGCGATTTGCCGCCGTTCGTTTGCGGGCGGTAGGTGCCCACCACCGTGCGCGCCTTGGAGAAATCGTGCTCGATCGGACCGAAACCACGCAGATCCTTGAGGTCATCGACATCGATGTGCCAGTCGTCGACCTCGTAGCCGCGTTCGCGCAGGAGGTCGCCGATCATGTCCTGGCACGGCCCCTCGGCCCCGCGGGTCGAAGGGATCGCAACGAAATCGCTTGTGGTCGCAAGCTGGGCTTCGAAGCCGACATCGACGGCGTCAAGAATCCTCTGCTGCGTTTCGGCATTCATCAGGCAACTCCAAGCATCCAATTGGTCAATGGTGCGCGCAAGCTAGCCGATTTCAGCCGTTCGGGTACTCCACAAAATAAGCATCCCGCAATGCATCTTCGAGCAGCCGGCCTTCCGAATAGCCATTCAGCGTCGCAGGCCGGGTTACACCATCCAGCAGGCGCGAGCACGGCTCCGGCGCGCCCAAGACGGTGCGCACGGGGATGCACTCGGCATAGATCGGCAACTCGTAGTCCTCGTCGTCATCGGCGACACCCTTGGCGCGGACTTTGGCCGAGGCCTCCTCGATCTCCATCGCGATGAAGGAGGTCGCCTTGATCTCCTGCGTGTTGCTCTGACGCAGGGTCGCGGTGCGGTCCGGGAAGAAGCGATCGACCATGGCGATCACCGCCCGCTCCTTCTCCTCGGAATCGGTGACGAGATAGGCAGTGCCGAACGCCATCACGGCGCGGTAGTCGGCGGAATGGTTGAAGCCGCAACGCGCCAGCACGAGGCTGTCGAGATGGGCAACGGTGAGGCAGACGCGCTCGCCCCTGGTCTGATTGCGCAGCATGCGGCTCGCGCTCGAGCCGTGCCAATAGAGTTTTGTCCCTTCGCGCCAGAAGAAGGTCGGCGTGCAATAGGGCTGGCCGTCGATGACATAGGAGACGTGGCAGAGCATCGAGGAATCCAGGATGCGGTGAACGGTGTCGTGATCGTAGAAGCCGCGGTCGTGACGGCGCTTGACCTGGTTGCGCGCTGACGTCGGATAGGAATTCTGGCGTTCAGTTTGGCTCACGGCCGCTCCTGTCGGGCTTGGAACAATTCCAGGAGAGTTGTAACCGCGGATTTGGTCTGCGATAGTGCCAATTCCATGCGAAAAATTCCAACCAATTCACCCGCGCCCGCCAAGGCGGAGTTGCCCCTCGACCTCACCGGCCCGCACATCACCGCGGTCGCGTCGTCGGCGCACCGGCTGTACCAGGCGTTGTGCGACATGATCGTCTCTGGCCTCGTCAAACCCGGCGAGCCGCTGCCGCCGTCGCGGACACTGGCCAAGCAGACCGGCTTCCGCCGCAACGCCGTCGTCACTGCCTATGAGCGGCTGATCGCCGACGGCTTTGCCGACGCGACCGTTGGCTCCGGCACTTTCGTCGCCGCGCGCATTCCGGCGCCTGCGGCCGATTCGAAGAAGCCGAAGGCCGTGGTCGAAGCACCGCGGCAGGGCGCGTTCTCGCTCGGCTGCACCCATATCGACGAGCGCGCGGTGCAGCGCTTCCGTGCCTTCCTCGGACGGCGCATGCGCGCGTTCGGACCTGAGCATCTGCACTATGGTGATCCCCGCGGCAGCCGCGAGCTGCGCTCCGCGATCGCCGATCATCTGCTGTCAGCGCGTGGCCTGCGCTGTGACCCCGATCAGATCATGCTGACCTCGGGCACGCTGCACGCGTTGCGCATCGTGCTGAGCGCGATCCTGAGGCCCAACGATCAGGTCTGGTGCGAGGACCCGGGCTACCCCGCCGCGCGAAACACCATTTGGCATTGCGGTTATCGCGCCGTGCCCGTCCCCGTCGACGAGCACGGGATACGTGTCGCCAAGGGCCGCACCGCCGTATCGTCCGCACGCGCGGCCTATGTGACGCCGTCGCACCAGTTTCCGCTGGGCGTGCAGATGTCGATGCCGCGACGGCTGGAGCTGCTGGATTGGGCGAAGCAGGCCGGCGCCTTCGTGCTGGAGGACGATTACGACAGCGAGTTCCGCTATGACGGCGCGCCGTTGATGTCGCTTGCCGGCATCGATCATCTCCAGCGCGTGATCTATATGGGCACGTTCGCCAAGACGCTGTTTCCGGGCCTGCGCATCGGCTATTGCGCGCTGCCCGAGCGGCTGATCGCGGACGTCACGGCCGCGCGCGCCGCGCTCGACCGCTTTCCCGGCACGCTGATGGAGGGCGCGGTGGCCGACATGCTCAATTCCGGCGCGTTCGCCGCCAACCTGAAGCGGGTACGAAAGCTCTATCGCGAGGCGCGCGACGCGCTGGCTGAGACCCTGGAAACAGCATCCGACGGCGCGTTGTCGGTGCCTGTGCCGTCGCAAGGGCTGCACCTCGTCGCCCGGTTCGATCCATCGGTCGAGCTGTCGGCGGCGGCAGAAGCGAAGCAGGCGGCAGGCGCGGAAGGCTGGCTACTGGCCGACACCTATTCGCGCGCGCGTCCCCTGCCCGGGTTCGTGCTGGGATTTTCCGGCCACGCGGTTCCGCAACTCGTGGCCTCCGCCGAACGGCTCGCGCTGGAGTCGCGTGGCGCCTTGCGCGCGAGGAGCAAATCGGCCCGGCGGGCGTGACGAACGTTCACTATGAGAATCGCCTGCCGCTCCCTACATTGCGGCATCGATGCCGGGACCTCACATCATGCTGCTGCGCCGCGCGACCTGCCTCTCGCTGCTGATCTCGGTCGCCCTCGCGACGGCGGCGCATGCCGTCACTGTCGGACGTGAACAGGACATCACCGATCTCAAGCTCGGCCAGCGCGTGCAAGTGGATGACGGAACCTGCCCCGCCGGGCAGGTCAAGGAAGTGCGCGGTGCGAGAATGACCGACAAGGGCGTCGCGCGGACCATCGCCTGCGTTCCGCGCTTCGGTCCGAAATCGAAGTGATGGTTACGACTTCGCCGGGTCGAACATGCACTGCAAGGTCGGTTTGGCGATCTTGGTGAAGGTCGAGCCGATCTCGCCCTGCTTGGACGCGGGCACCCAATCAGTCTCGATCGTTGGCACGCCGGTCTCGCTGATGCCGCGCAACAGCGCCTCGCGCAGATCGCGGTCCTCGACGGCAGCAACGGCGTGATCATGCAGGCAGCCGCAGACCTCCTCGGGATGCTCCCAGCGCCCGAGCATCCGCGGCGCACACTGACGCATGAACTCGCTGCGGGGATCCGGTAGCCTCGAAGGAGCGCGAACCTGCGCGTGGGCAGCGCTGATCGTCAGAAGCGAAACGAACGCTGCGGCGCAGAATCGGACAATCATGATGGCCTTTATCGGCTGGTTTTTCTTGTGATTTTTCTTTTGATTTTCTTGGCTGTCGATCAGAAACGCGCAGCGACCACGATCGGCTGCGGCGCCGTGGTGGTGACCGGCGAGCCGCTGTACTGGAAGGTGCCGACACCCGGGAGATTGCCGTCCGGCGCCCCCGCGAACGAAGAGCCGGCGAGCACGAAAACGAAGGCAAGGATGAAGCTGAGCGTGCGCATGATCTCGTGTCCCAATTCCTTGGCCGGCGGTGCGTCGTCGTTGTGAAGCTGATAACCATGCGTCGTTTCGCGCGTGATGCGCCAAAAGCGGAAAATGGTTTCGTCTTTGTGAGAATTGTTTCGTCACGCGCTAGGCGACGAAACATTCAGCGGAAAATCCCAGTCTTTTCAAATGGGTCGCGCCGCGCCTGAAAGTGGCCTTGCAGGCTCTGTCCCTGCTTGGAAGCAGACCCACACTGCGCGCCGTCACACGCACGCCTTCCGCACTTCACATGCATTTTACGTTTTTCTGCTGAAGAGAAGCCCGAACGGGGGCTGGGTTCCGTCGAACCGGGCGCGATTCGACTGCGACCCAAGCCATCGAAACCGAGAAGCCCGGAACCACCGGGCGCGTTCAGTTGAGGGATGCCATCATGACGGCGCAAGATCGCGCAACGCCGCGCGACGCGGACCTGCGGACGGACCGCGCCGACCAGCGACCCAGCCGCGTCGCTTCAATCGGGGCGATGTCGCTGCAGTCGGACCGCGGCCACGAGGCCGCGCCACAAGCATTCGTGCGGCTGACCGGCTCGCATCTCGCAAAACCGCGCGCCAGCCGCACTCTCGTCACTGAGTGAACGCAAGAGCGTCACTGAGTGAACGCACGCGCGTCACTGAGTGAAGAACTCGCCGCACTTCTGGACGTTGGCGTCAGCCGGTCCCCACGGCATGACCGGTACCGTCGAGGTCGAGTTCTTCGGCGAGCCTTCGATCAGCCGGTCCGAATAGACCATGTAGACCAGCACATTCCGCTTGGCGTCACAGCCGCGCACGATCTGCATCTTCTTGAAGAACAGCGAGCGGCGCTGGCGGAACATGTCGTCGCCCTGCTCCATCTTGTTCTTGAACTTGATCGGACCGACCTGGCGGCAGGCCAGCGAGATATCCGAGACCTCCTCGGCAAGGCCGAGCCAGCCCTTGAAGCCGCCCTTCTCCGGCACCGTGAAATGACAGGCCACGCCCTCGACTTCGGGGTCGTCGAGGCCGTAGGTCGCGAGCTTGTCATTCGGGCTCATCCATTTGAATACCGTCGAGCGGCGGAAGATCAGATCCGGCTCGTCGGCGGCGATTGCAGAACTCGCTGGGACAGCGAGCAACAGGAGGAATAAAGCAAGGCCTTTCAAGCGGATGCCGGAAAGACCGGGGAAACGAGATGACATGAAGTTCTCCGGTAACAAGTCCCGGCAATGTAGGCATGCGACAGCCGGTCAGGAAGACGACCGGGAGCCAACGCGGCCGCCGTTTACCGCTCCGTGAGGCTTTTTTGCTACGTCATGGACAAAATTCGCTGACGGCAGAACTGCCGTGCTAGTGAACGCGTATCCCCTCTGCGAGACTAATTTCTGAGTTGGATTGTGGATTCGAGGAATGAATAGCGTGAACGGGGCCAGTTTTTCTGCCAGGCCGGCCCGGCTGTGGCAGGTCGCCATTTTGACGGCGGCGGGTGCGATTGGCTTGACCAGCCAGGCGGACGCGGCGTTCTACTACTGGAGCGACTACTCCGACGGGTCCTACGCCGCCCGGCAGGAGCGCTATCCCGACATTCCCCGGCAGAAGCCTCAGAAGCGCAGTACGGCTGGCAAGAAAGCGGTCGTCGCCGAGAAGGAAGCCGGCACGAAGCCGCAAGGTCCGCTCGTGATCGTCGTGTCGATCGATCGGCAGAAGGTGACGGTCTACGACACCAACGGCGTGTTCGCGGAATCCGCGGTGTCGACAGGCATGAAGGGCCACTCGACGCCGATGGGCGTGTTCAGCGTGATCCAGAAGCACAAATTCCACCAGTCCAACATCTATAGCGGCGCGCCGATGCCGTACATGCAGCGGATCACCTGGTCCGGCATCGCCATGCATGCCGGCGTGCTGCCGGGCTATCCGGCCTCGCACGGTTGCATCCGCATGCCGATGGCGTTCGCGGTGAAGATGTGGAACTGGACCAGGATGGGCGCGCGCGTGATCGTCTCGCCCGGCCAGATGTCGCCGCAAAATTTCTCGCATCCCCTGCTCGCCTCGGTGCGCGTGCCGCCGCAGCCCGCCGCCAGCCTGGAGCCGCAGACCAATGTCGGCGACAAGGCCGACAAGGGCGCCGCACCAACCAAAGTCAGCGAAGCAAAACCCGTCGAGACGAAGACCGCCAGCGCGGAGAGCGCGCTCGAGCTGCGTTCGTCGCTCGGCCATACCGTGATGTCGGATGCCACCACCGGCAATGCACCGGCGCGCGCGGAAGCAGCCGCACCAGCCGACAAGGTTGAGGCCAAGTCTGAAAAGAGCGCCGAGGCATCTGCCCCGGTCAAGCCGCAGTCGGAAGAAGCAGCCAAACCCGCAAGCACCGACGCAAAGCCCGTTGAGGCCGCGGAAGCGCCCAAGACTGCAGAAGCGCCCAAGGCTGAAGCCGCCGAGCCCGCGAAGAAGCCCGATGCGCCCGCTGCCGCACCGGCGCTCGCCGCCTCGCCCGACGCCAAGAAGGACGAGACCCGCGTCGCTGATCCTGCGCCTGCCGCGAAGCCGGAGACGCCCAAACGGGCCGGCCAGATCGCGGTGTTCATCAGCCGCAAGGACTCCAAGCTCTACGTGCGGCAGAACTTTGCGCCGCTGTTCGAGGTTCCCGTCACGATCGCTGCGAGCGACCGGCCGCTCGGCACGCACGTGTTCACCGCGGAGGTCGACAAGACCGACACCAACGCGTTGCGTTGGTCGGTGGTATCGCTGCCGGTCTCCGCCCGCGCCGCCGCGCGCGAGGATGACAGCCGCGTGACACTCCGCCAGCGTGGCGCCGCCGTGATCCCCGTCGCCGCCAAGCCCGTTACAGCCAAGCCCGTGGTCATGCCGGACAGCCCAGCCGAGGCACTCGACCGTATCTCGATCCCTGCGGACACCATGGCGAAGATCAACGAGATGCTGACATCGGGCGGCTCGATCATCGTCTCCGACCAGGGCATCAACCAGGGCGAGACCGGCGAAGGCACCGACTTCATCGTCCGCCTGTACTAGAGCGCTTTCGAGCGAAGTGGCGCCGCCCCGCGTCCGATAACGCGGTGTTGACCAGGCGCGTCGCGCCGACGCAGTAAGGTGCGTCCCGGATCACGTCGGGGGACGTTGCCATGCTGAACCGCAGGACCATGCTCGCCGCGCTGGTCGCGACTACCGCGTCTGCTGGACGCAGCCGTGCCGATGGCGGCATGAGCCGAATCTCGGCCTATGCCTTCTCCTTCCCTGCATTATCAGGCGACGACATCCGCCTTGCCGCGTTCACGGGCAAGCCGCTGCTGGTGGTCAACACTGCTTCGCTCTGCGGCTACACTCCGCAATACGCCGGCCTGCAAGAGCTCTGGAGCGAGTTTCGCGAGCGCGGGCTCACCGTGATCGGCGTGCCCTCCAACGATTTCGGTGGCCAGGAGCCCGGCGGCACCAGCGAGATCACGGAGACTGCACACCACCAATACGGCGTTACCTTCCCGATCGCGGCCAAGGCCGTGGTGCTCGGCGCCAAGGCGCATCCGTTCTACAAATGGGCGGCCGAGGCGCGCCCCCGCGACGTTCCGCGCTGGAACTTCCACAAATACCTGATCGGGCGCGACGGCTACATTGCCGAGGTGTATCCGTCTGCGGTCGATCCGACGGACACACGGGTCAAGACGGCGATTGCGAAGGCGCTGGCCGACAGCTGACACCCGCAAGCCCGCATCCGGTTGGGCACAATTGTGGCGGGGTGCCAAACAGCCGTTGCAATGACGAGGGCCCACCATCTAGGCTAGGACTATCAAGGGGCAGGATGGTTTTGCCAGAGGCGAAAAGCTGCGGCGGAACAACGGGATCAATCTCGAGGACAACACCATGCGTGTGGCGGCAGGACTGATTTTGGCAAGCGCGATGTCGGTTGCGATGGCAGGCGCAGCGTGGTCGCAGACCCCGGCCGCAAAGCCCGCAGCCGCCACACAGGCGGCACCTGCTGCAGCCCCCGCCGCAGCACCGGCGCCCGCTCCCGCGGCGGCAGCCGCTGCGCCGACGCAAGCGGCCTTCCCGCCCCCGCCCAAACAGGCGCCCCAGCCCGCCCGCGCGGCCTGCAACACGCCCGGCGCGCTCGGCGTCGCCCGCACGGTTGAGATCGACACCACGGGTGGTCCGGGCTTCGGCTTCGAGCATTTCAAGGAGCTCGACTTCCTGCGCGACAAGGAGGTCGTGCTGACCTTCGACGACGGCCCCTGGCCGAAGAACACGCCCGCCGTGTTGAAGGCTCTCGCCGACGAATGCACCACCGGCATCTTCTTCTCGATCGGCAAGCACGCGACCTATGAGCCGGAGATCTTGAAGCAGGTCTATGCGGCCGGCCACACCGTCGGCGCCCACACCTGGTCGCACGCCAACCTCAACAACAAGAAGCTCACGGAAGCGCAGCGCAAGGAAGAGATCGAGAAGGGATTCTCCGCAGTGAAGTGGGCGCTCGGCGGCATCTCGCCCTCGCCGTTCTTCCGCTTCCCGGCGCTCCAGCACCCGCCGGAGATGGTCACCTATCTCGGCAACCGCAACGTCGCGATCTTCTCCTGCGACATCGACTCCTTCGACTTCAAGGCCTCGAAGCCCGAGAAGGTGATCGAGACCGTCATGAAGAAGCTCGACACCAAGGGCAAGGGCATCATCCTGATGCACGATTTCCAGAAGCACACCGCCGAAGCCCTGCCCGAGTTGCTGAAGCGGCTGAAAGCCGGCGGCTACAAGGTCGTGGCGATGCGCGCCAAGTTCCCGGCCTCGACGCTGCCGGAATACGACCAGGAGCTGCTCAAGGACGTCAAGCTGCCGACGGTGAGCACGCGCCCGGTCAATTCCGTCGTGACGACGGTCTCGGAATAGACCGCAATTGTCTTTCCGGTTTGAAGGTTACGTCATCATATCGGCGGACGGCATGCTTGCCGATCCGTCGCACATCATGCCCTCAACGTTGGTGTTCGAAGGCGACAAGCGCTTTTTCGAGCAAGCGCTCGATCGAGCCGCGGTCGTCGTGCACGGCGGACACTCGCACGAGCAGCAGCCGAATTCGCCGAAGCGCAAGCGGCTGATCCTCACCCGCAAGATCAAGGCACTCACCGTCGACCCGGAGATGCCGAACGCGACGCTGTGGAATCCCGAGCATGCGAGCTTCGAGGAGGCCTGCGCTTTCGCCGATGTCGCCTCCGGCACGGTCGCAATCATCGGCGGCCCCGTCGTGTTCGACATGTTCATGGACCGCTACGACACGTTCTGGCTGTCGGAAGCACCGCATGTGCGGTTGCCCGGCGGCGAAGGCTGCTTTGTCGGCGTGCCGGAGCGGACGCCGCATGAGGTGCTGGCGTCACACGGGATGAAGCCGGGGGCGCCGTATCTGCTCGACGCGGCGCATGACGTCACGGTGACGCCGTGGCGTCGAGTCTAGCGCAGGCGATCTGCGCTACGGCGTCGGAAGGTGATAGGCCAGCACGCCGCGCAGCGTGTGCACCGTGCCGCCCGCGCTCAGGCTGGTCATGAAATCAGACGCCAGATCGTCTCGCGCCCCGAGATGGGTGACGCGATATTCGGCGCGGGCGGAGATGCTGTCGGACGAGCCATCAACTCGCTTTACACGTCGCCGTAGGCCGTCTCGGCTGAGCGCGTAGCGCGGCCGTAGCCCATGATCATGAACAGCGCGCCGATGATCGAGAGATTCTTCAGCGCATCGACCACCATCCTGGCGTTGTCGGGCGCGGCCTGATTCCAGAAATCGGAGAACAGGACGGTCGAAACCGCGATGTAGATGATCATGAGCAATGCGAAAAAGCGCGCGCCGAAGTTCAGCGCAATCATCAGGCCTGCAATGATCTCAAGCCCGCCGGCCGCGATCGCCAGCAGTTGCGGCGTGGTCATGGCGGTCGCCGTCTCGATCTGCTTGGTGTAGGACTCGATGACCTCAGGCACCACCACCTTGGTGGCGATGAAATCGGCCGTCGCCTGGAGGGGAAAGAACTTGGTCGCGCCCGTGTAGATGAACAGCACGGCGAACAGGATTCGCCCGAAAGTCACGAACGCTGGCATGATCGGCCTCTTGGCTCAGGCTTTTTGAAAAAGGCATCTTCACGAGAGTACCGGGCGATTATGAAGAGTCGTGCGCCGGTTTACAAACGGGGAAATGGCGAACTGCGAGCAATTCAAAGTTGGCGGCACGGGCGGTGCAGCTTCTCCCCCTGTGGGAGAAAGTGGCATAGGCGGCCTGCGGCCGCCGTTCTTAAGAACGCCGAAGCGAAGCTTCGGCTATGGCGCCGGATGAGGGGTATCTATCCGCGAGCTCAATAGCGGTGGGACTCGTGGATAGAGACTCCTCACCCGTCTCGCCGCTAACGCCGCGATCCACCCTCTCCCACAGGGGGAGAGGGTAAGACGGCATCTTACGTAAACAACGTCGGCTGCTGCCGTGCAGCGCGCTCCTGCGCTTCCACGACCGCAACGGCCGTCATGTTGAGGATGCCTCGCGCCGTCACCGACGGCGTGAGGATATGGGCGGGGCGTGCCGGGCCGATCAGGATCGGGCCGACGGGGAGCGCATCCGCCAACGACTTGATCATCTGATAGGCGACGTTGGCGGTGTCGAGGCTCGGCATGATCATGATGTTGGCCTCGCCCTCCAGCTTCGAGTGCGGCAGCACCATTTTCCGCGCAGCAGCTGAAAGTGCCGTGTCGCCCTGCATCTCGCCGTCGGCCTCGATCTCCGGATGCTTCTCCTTCAACAGCTGGGTCGCCCGGCGCATCTTGCGCGAGGACTCGGTGTCGTAGCTGCCGAAATCCGAGTGCGAGACGAAGGCGATCTTAGGCTTGATGTTGAAGCGCTGGACGTGGACCGCCGCCAGCGAGGCGATCTCGGCGAGCTCCTCGGCGCTCGGATTGGGCCGAACCTGCGTGTCGGCGATGAAGAAGGCGCCCTTGCTGGTGATCAGCAGCGCCAGCGCCGCATAGTCGATGATCCCCGCGGAGAAGCCGATGATCTCGCGGACATGGCGGAGGTGGTGCATGTAGCGGCCTTCGACGCCGCAGAGCATGGCATCCGCCTCCCCGCGCATGACCGCGAGCGCGGCGATCACCGTGTTGTTGGTGCGCACCACCGTACGCGCCGCATCCGGCGTCACGCCGCGGCGGCCGGCAACCTCGACATAGGACTGCACATAGGAGCGATAGCGCGGATCGTCCTCGGGATTGACGAGGTCGAAATCCTTGCCTGCCTTGATCGACAGGCCGAAGCGCTTGATGCGCGCCTCGACGACCGACGGACGCCCGACCAGGATCGGCGTCGCCAGCTTCTCCTCCAGCACCACTTGCGTGGCACGCAGCACGCGCTCGTCCTCGCCTTCGGCGTAGATCACGCGCACCGGCTGGGTCTTGGCCTTGGCGAACATCGGCTTCATGACGAGGCCGGAGCGGAAGGCGAAGCGCTCGAGCAGCGCGGTGTATTCGTCAAAGTTGGTGATGGGGCGCGTCGCGACGCCCGACTCCATCGCCGCCTTGGCGACGGCGGGCGCGATGCGCAGAATCAACCTGGGATCAAAGGGGCTCGGGATCAGCGAGCCCGGGCCGAAGCCCTGCGTTTCGCCGGTGTCAAAGCCTTGCGCGACCGCATCCGACGGCGCCTCGCGCGCGAGCTGCGCGATGGCCTCGACGGCAGCGTGCTTCATCTCCTCGTTGATGGCGCTGGCGCCAACGTCGAGCGCGCCGCGGAAGATGAACGGAAAGCACAGGACGTTGTTGACCTGGTTCGGATAGTCGGAGCGGCCGGTGCAGATCATGGCGTCGGGGCGCACCTTCCGCGCCTCCTCCGGCATGATCTCCGGGGTCGGGTTGGCGAGCGCCATGATCAGGGGCTTGTCGCCCATCGCCTTGGCCATCTCCGGCTTGAGCACCCCTGGTGCCGACAGCCCGATGAAGATGTCGGCGCCGCCGATGACGTCGCCCAGCGTGCGCTTGTCGGTCTTCTGCGCGTAGACCGCCTTCCAGCGATCCATCGTGGTGTTGCGGCCTTCATGCACGAGACCGTCGATGTCGCAGACCCAGATGTTCTTGCGCTGCGCGCCCATCGACACCAGAAGGTTGAGCGTCGCGATCGCGGCGGCGCCTGCCCCCGACGCGACGATCTTGACGTCGGACAGCTTCTTGCCGTTCAGCCTGAGACCATTGGTGATGGCGGCGGCGACGATGATGGCGGTGCCGTGCTGGTCGTCATGAAAGACCGGGATCTTCATGCGCTCCTTCAGCTGCGCCTCGATCTCAAAACATTCCGGTCCGCGGATGTCCTCGAGATTGATGCCGCCGAAGGTCGGCTCGAGGGCCGCCACGGTCTCGACCACGCGCTCGATGGTGTCGGCGGCGATCTCGATGTCGAACACGTCGATGCCGGCGAATTTCTTGAACAGGACGGCCTTGCCCTCCATCACCGGCTTGGAGGCCAGCGGGCCGATATTGCCGAGGCCGAGCACCGCGGTGCCGTTGGAGACCACCGCGACCAGATTGGCGCGGGTGGTAAGCGTGGCGGCCTCCGCCGGGTTCTTGGCGATCTCGGTACAGGCGGCGGCAACGCCCGGAGAATAGGCAAGCGCGAGGTCGCGCTGGTTGGCGAGCGGCTTGCTCGCCTGGATCTCGAGCTTTCCGGGGCGCGGCAGACGGTGATAGGCCAGCGCCGCCTGGTGGAGATCATCAGAATAAGACGACATGCGGTGTCTCGCCTCGCGTTACCGGCTTCAAAATGCCTCATCCGGAGCCGCCGCCCAAGCGGACGGTATTTCCGGGTCATGGAAACGGGATGAAGCACGGCGGGCGCCCCGGTGGCAACATCCGATTACGGCCCCATCAACAGGGCGCATGGTCAAATACCTGATAGCGCTAGCTTTCCCTAGACCGCGCGGCATTTCCCGAATATGGCAGGTTGCGCAGTGCAAAACGGGCAACTGGAGCTGGGAATGAAGCGAATCCTGATCGGCCTGATCGTGGCAGCCGTGCTTGCCGCGGGCGGATGGTTCGGCTTCAACCTCTATGTCCAGCACCGCGCGACCAGCGAGGTCGAGGCGGCGTTCGAGCAGATGCGCCAACAGGGCGGCAAGGCGAGCCACGGCAAGATCACGTTCGAGCTCGCGACCCGGACGCTGACGATCGAGGATATCGCGGTCACTCCCGGCAACCTGCCGCAGGCGCAGATCAAGATCGCCGGCATCAAAGGGACGGGCGTTCGCCTGGTCGACGATATCAGGTTTTCGGCCGACAGCATCGACATCACCGGTGTTGAGGTCGCACTGGACCAGGCTCCCCCGGCAAAACTGAAGGTCTCCTACAAGATCCCGCAATTGACGATGCGCGACTACGCCGGTCCCGTTCACGCCGCGGCTGCGCCAGCGGACAACTCCCTGATCGAGATGTACCGCTATGCGCTCAGCCAGTACACGGGCGTCACGGCCTCGTCGCTTACGGCCCCGACACTGACGATGAGCTTCGATTCCGGCAACGCTGCCGCCGGCAGCGGCGAGTTCACCTATACCGGGCTGGCGATCCAGAACCTCAAGCACGGCAAGATCGATGCGATGAAGGCCGACCGCGCCGTCATCTCGGTCGAGGTGAAGCAGCCAGGCAAGCCGGACAAGCTGACAGGCGAGCTGTCGAACATCATCGTCAACGATTTCGATGCCACCGCGATCCTCGCGGCGCTCGATCCGCAGACGAGCGGCGACGACAACTATCGCCGGGTCTACCGGCAAGTCTCGGCAGGCCCGTACACGCTCAAATCGGCACAGGCGATTCGCGTCGATATCGACGGCTTCGCCATCGAGGACATCGCCGTGCAGCCGTCGAAATTCCGGCTGGCCGACGTGCTCGCCGCGCTGCCGCAGGATCAATCGGCGCCCCAGACGCCGGCGCAGGCGCGCGAGCTGCTGGAGAAGCTCGCCGGGGTCTACGAGGGTGTTCGCATCGGCAAGGCCGAGATGGGCAAGACGTCGATCGGGACGCCGCAGGGAACAGCCAAGATCAATGCGGTCAGGTACCGCGAGGGCGAGTTCGCCGTCGAGGGCGTCGATACGCCGTCGCCGCAAGGGCAGTTCAAGATGGAGCGCTTCGCGCTCAAATCGTTCAGCATTACGAACCTGATGCGCTGGGCCGCTGGCCTCAGCAATCCCGGGCAGGCGCCCTCGCCCGACCAGATGCTGGGCTTGTTCCGGGTGCTCGAAGGTGCCGAGATCAAGGGCGTGGTCTCGCCCTTCAAGAACACGCGGCAGCTCGTCACCATCGACACGATCAGCCTGAATTGGGGCCAGCTGGTCGGATCGATCCCGAGCAAGGCCAATCTGGTCGTGAAGATGGTCACGCCGACCGATCCCTCCAATCCGGCGCAGCGGCCGCTGATCATGGCGGGCGTGGACAAGCTGGCGATCGACCTCGATCTCGGCGCCGCCTGGACGGAGTCCTCGGGCGCGTTTGCGCTTGCGCCCGCCACCATTGATCTCGGCAACCTCGCCAAGGCGCAGGCCCGCTTCGCGCTCGCCAATGTGCCGCGCGGCCTGTTCACCATGACCGACCCGATGGAGGCTATGAGTGAGATGGCGCAGGTCGAGACCGGCACGCTCGAACTCTCCCTGCGTGACAGCGGCGTCGTCGATCTCGTCGTGGCGCAGTTCTCGCGCATGCAAAATGTCAGCCGCGACGCCGCCCGCAGTACCATCGCCGAGATGATCCGCGCGCAGGGCGAGAAGGTCACGGCCGCCAATCTCGATGCCAAAGCGGCGGTCGATGCACTCGCCGGCTTCGTCGAGACCTCAGGTCAGACGCTGACGATCAAGCTGACCCCGCTCGGCAAGGTGCCGGTGCTTCAGCTCATGGACGCACTGAACAGCGAGCCGATCGTCGCGCTGGCGCAGTTCAGGATCGAGGCGTCGACGGGGCTGTAGGCGACGGCGGTGGTCTTGTGTTCCGGACGCGCTGCAGCGTTCTTACGCTGCTGCGCAGAGCCGGCAACTGTTATGTCGGCTTGACGTTCAGGTAGGGCTTCCTGTCGCGCATCATGGCGTTGAGGACCGTCAGCAGCTTCCTGGCGACGGCAATGAGGGCGAGTTTGGCTGGTTTGCCGGCCTGTCGCAATCGTACGTAAAAGACCTTGAACGGATCGGCCCGGCGGACCGCGTTGAGAGCAGCCATGTAAAGGGCATCACGGACGCGCTTTCGGCCCCCGGCGATCTTACGTTTGCCACGGTAAGCCCCGCTGTCGACGTTGAAGGGAGCCAGGCCGGCTAGCGCTGCCACCTGCTTCGGTCCCACTTTTCCGAGTTCCGGCATCTGCGCGATCAGTTGCATGCAGGTTACGGGACCCACGCCAGGAAGTGAACGTATCAACTGCGCATCGCCCGAGATCTCCGGCTCGGTCTTGATCAGCGTGCTGATGTCGGCCTCGATCTCGGCGATCTCGCCGTCGAGGACCTCGATGAGACGGCCGATACGATCGGCCATGGCACGGTCGTCGGCCTCGCTGCGCCGGTTCTTCTCCTGCGCACGCATGAGGACCAGCTGATCCCGCCGTTTTGCGAGCCTCGCCAAGGCATTGCGGGCGGGATTGGCAATTTGCTCGGTGGCTGGCTTCAGGGCCCGCGCAAAGGCCGCCAGCATCCTCGCATCGATCGGGTCGGTCTTGGCGAGCTGGCCGCTGGCGCGCGCAAAGTCGCGAGCCCGGGCCGGGTTGATCCGCGCGAAGCGGATACCGGCCTGACCCAGCGCCTCGCGAAGTTCGAGATCATAGACACCCGTTGCCTCGAAGACGACCAGCACGTCGCATCGCCAACGCGCCACGATCTGTGTGATGGCCTGCGGCGCGTTGGCGATGCGCTCCGGCACACCCAAGCCCTCATCGAAGATATCGAGATGTTGTTTGGAGACGTCGATTCCGACGTAACGAAGGGGTATGATCACGGTGCCTGTCCCTGTGATGCGAGGTCTGTTGCCGCAGCCTCGTGCAACTGTTCAGGTTGATAGATGGAACGGGCGGGAGACCGGGCCGGATCACGGCGTCAAGCGCCAAGGACCCAACGGCTTCCCGCCCACTCCATCATGACAGGCTTCCAAGACACAGGGACCCAGAAGCGCCGCTGCTCGCCGAGACGTGGGCCCCGGCTCCGCAGCGCACCGCCGAAGTCGCGCTGCGCTGCGTCCGGGGTACGGGACCGAAAACCGGCTCAGATCACTTCTGCGGCAGATTCACCCGCACATGCAGCTCGCGGAGCTGCTTGGTGCTGGGCTCCGACGGCGCGCCCATCAGCAGATCCATGGCCTGCTGGTTCATCGGGAAAAGCGAGATCTCGCGCAGATTATTGGTGCCGCACAGAAGCATCACGATGCGGTCGACGCCCGCGGCCATGCCGCCATGCGGCGGCGCGCCGTATTGGAAGGCGCGGTACATGCCGCCGAAGCGGTCGACCACTTCCTGCTCGCCGTAACCCGCGATCTCGAACGCCTTCACCATCGCTTCCGGCACGTGGTTGCGGATGCCGCCCGAGGCGATCTCGTAGCCGTTGCAGGTGATGTCGTACTGGAACGCCTTGATGGTCAGCGGGTCCTGGCCCTTCAACGCGTCGAGACCGCCCTGCGGCATCGAGAACGGGTTGTGCGAGAAGTCGACTTTCTTGTCGTCCTCGTTGTACTCGTACATCGGGAAGTCGACGATCCAGGCGAGCTCGAACCGCTCCTTGTCGGTGAGGTTCAATTCCTCGCCGACCTTGTTGCGGGCAAGACCTGAGAATTTCCAGAACTTGTCGGGGTCGCCGGCGACGAAGAAGGCGGCATCGCCTTCCTTGACGCCGATCTGCGCGCGGATCGCAGCCGTACGCTCTGGCCCAATGTTGTTCGCGAGCGGACCCGCGCCCTCGCCGCCCTCGCGCCACATGATGTAGCCGAGACCGGGTTGGCCTTCACCCTGCGCCCACGAGTTCATGCGGTCGCAGAACGCGCGGCTGCCACCGCCCGGCGCCGGGATCGCCCAGACCTGGTTCTTGGGGTCTTCGAGCATGCGCGCAAAGACCTTGAAGCCGGAGCCGCGGAAATGCTCGGAGACGTCCTGCATCTCGATCGGGTTGCGCAGGTCCGGCTTGTCGCTGCCGTATTTGCGTAGCGCTTCGGCGAACGGGATACGGCGCCAGTTCTTGCTCACCGGCTTGCCCTTGGCGAACTCCTCGAACACGCCGGTGATCACGGGCTCCATCGCCGCGAACACGTCCTCCTGCGTGACAAAGCTCATCTCGACGTCGAGCTGGTAGAACTCGCCCGGCAGACGGTCGGCGCGCGGGTCCTCGTCGCGGAAGCAGGGCGCGATCTGGAAATAGCGGTCGAAGCCCGACATCATCAGCAGCTGCTTGTACTGCTGCGGCGCCTGCGGCAGCGCATAGAACTTGCCGGGATGGATGCGCGAGGGCACCAGGAAGTCGCGCGCGCCTTCCGGCGAGGACGCAGTCAGGATCGGGGTGTTGAACTCGAAGAACCCCTGCCCCTCCATGCGCCGACGCATCGACTTGATGATTTCGACGCGCGTCATGATGTTCTGGTGCAGCTTCTCGCGGCGCAAATCGAGGAAGCGGTACTTCAGGCGGATGTCCTCAGGGTATTCCTGATCGCCGAACACCGGCAGCGGCAGGTCGCCGGCCGGACCGAGCACCTCAATCTCGCTGACATAGATCTCGATCTTGCCGGTCGGCAGATCGTCATTGTCGGTCCCCTCGGGGCGGCGGCGGACCTTGCCGTCCATCTTGACCACGAATTCCGACCGGAGCTTTTCGGCCAGCGCGAACGCCGGCGAGTCCGGATCGACCACGCACTGGGTCAGGCCGTAATGGTCGCGCAGGTCGATGAACAGCACGCCGCCATGGTCGCGAACGCGATGGACCCAGCCCGAGAGGCGAACTGTTTCGCCGATGTTGCTCTCGCGGAGCGCGCCGCATGTATGTGACCGGTAGCGATGCATGGTCGTCCCAAAATCAATGTCGGAGGGGTCGAATCGGACGGCCTGAAACGACCGGTCCGAAGTTGCGGCAGGGTTTACCCGACGAGGCCGGAGGCGGCAACCAAGGGAACGGGCTGTTTTGGGGCCGAAGCGCCCATTTTTGGCCGATTGGGCCTCAAGCCTTTGCCATCAGGCGTTCCCCGCCTATCTTTACCTCCATGACCGTCCATTTCCCCTTCCAGAACTCGTATTCGGCACTGCCGGACAGCTTCTTTGCCCGGGTCGCGCCGACCCCTGTGGCCGCCCCCCGGCTGATCAAGCTGAACCGGCCGCTGGCGGTCCAGCTCGGGCTCGACCCTGACCTGCTAGAGACCCCTGAGGGTGCCGAAATCCTGGCCGGGAAAACGGTTCCCGCTGGCGCCGACCCAATCGCCATGGCCTATGCCGGCCACCAGTTCGGGCAATTCGTGCCCCAGCTCGGCGACGGCCGAGCGATCCTGCTCGGCGAGGTCATCGACAGAGACGGCATCCGCCGCGACATCCAGCTCAAGGGCTCGGGTCCCACCCCGTTCTCCCGCCGCGGCGACGGCCGTGCTGCGTTGGGTCCGGTGCTGCGTGAATACATCGTCAGCGAAGCCATGTTTGCGCTCGGCATCCCGACCACGCGCTCGCTCGCCGCGGTCGTCACCGGCGAGCACGTCATCCGCGAGACCGCGCTGCCCGGCGCTGTGCTGACGCGCGTCGCCGCGAGCCACATCCGCGTCGGCACCTTCCAGTTCTTCGCCGTCCGCCGCGACACCGGCGCGATCCGCCGGCTCGCCGACCACGTCATCGCCCGCCACTATCCGGATCTGCTCCATGCAGAGCGCCCCTATCACGCCCTGCTCGCCGGCGTCGTCGCGCGTCAGGCCGATCTCATCGCGCGCTGGTTGCTGGTCGGCTTCATCCACGGCGTGATGAACACCGACAACTCTTCGATCTCGGGCGAGACCATCGATTACGGCCCCTGCGCCTTCATGGATGCCTACAACCCCGCGCAGGTGTTTTCGTCGATCGACGAGATGGGCCGCTATGCCTATGCCAACCAGCCGCGCATCGCGCTGTGGAATCTGACCCGGCTCGCCGAATGCCTGCTGCCGCTGTTCTCCGACGATCAGGAGAAGGCGGTCGCGGAAGCCCAGGACATTCTCGGCGCTTTCTCCGAGACGTTCAGCACCGCCTATCAAGCAGGCCTGCGCAAGAAGGTCGGCCTGTTCACGGAACGCGACGGCGACGAGGCGCTGATCCAGGACCTGCTGGACGCCATGGCCAAGAACCAGGCCGACTTCACCCTCACCTTCCGCAAGCTCGGTGACGCCGCAGGCGACGAGGCCGCCGCTGCCGACGTCCGCGCGCAGTTCATGGACCCCTCAGCCCTCGACGACTGGGCCAGACGCTGGCGCGAGCGCACCGCGCTGGAGCCGCAGGCCGCAGCCGAGCGGCAGGCCGCCATGCACGCCGTCAACCCGATCTTCATCCCGCGCAACCACCGCGTCGAGGCCGTGATCCAGGCCGCGGTGAACAACGACGACTACGCGCCGTTCGAAGAGCTGGTGAAGGTGCTGGCCAAGCCGTTCGAGGAGCAGCCGGACTATGCCGCCTACGCCGATCCGCCGCTGCCGGACCAGCGAGTGCTGCAGACGTTCTGCGGGACATAGCAACAAACTCGGTGCGTAGGGTGGATTAGCCGAAGGCGTAATCCACCGCTTCTCTCAACCAGACGAGAGTACAGAGGTGGATTACGCTTCGCTAATCCACCCTACGAGCTAACGCGATCGTCACGCCCGCTCACCGAATTCGCCCGCGATCTTGGCGTCACCGCCCGAATCCTCGGGAAATAATCCAGCCCGCACATCGCGGTGAAATGACGAGTACCGCCAATCGCAAACCTTCGAGACATGACCGTGCTTGACGGGATTGTAATAGCAATATTCGACGTGGCGGGCGTAGTCGGCCTCGTCACGGATCAGATGCTCCCAGAACCGGCGTTGCCAGATGCCGCGTTCGTTCCGCGCCGCACGGACAACGCTCAGCCGCTCATTCGCTGGGAGTGCTTTGGCAAATCGCGTCTTGATCAGCCTCCAGCGGACCGAAAAATTGGCATCGTCCGGTGGCAGCTTCCAGATCGCGTGGAGATGATCCGGTAAAACTACGAAAGCATCGATCTCGAAAGGATGGCTCCGGCGCGTTGCGGCGACCGCGTCCCGTAAGATTTCGATGTGGTGGGTCAAAAGAGCTTTCCGCCGATCGAGCAGGTTCACGGTGAAGAACCAGCCCCCTCCGGGGATGAATGCGCGGCGGTAGTCGGACATATCACCGATAACACAACTTGAAGTTGGCTCACAGTGGTGGATTACGCCTTCGGCTAATCCACCCTACGCACCTTCTTACTTCGTCGCCTTCCTGATCCCGCCGAACGACGCCGCGTCGAACTTCTGCGGATCGACGGGATCGTAGCGGGACCACTCCATGTCGGGCACGTTGGCATACCGCTCGGCCCAGGCCTTGTTCGTCGTCGTCGTTCCGGGCGCGACGGGGCGGATCTCGAAATGCAGCACCTTGTTCGGGTCGATCTCGCCGATCGTGTCCTTTGCCTTGACGCTCGCGCCCACCGCAAGCGCCTCTCCCTTCGGCCCGACAATGCGGCCAAGCTGGACGTAGCGCGTGTAGATGACGCCGCCGTTGGGATAGGTGTGCTTGAGCACGACATAGCGGCCGCAACCGCCGATCACGGGCAGGTCGGCCGGCGCCTGCTCGCTGGTCTCGATCTTGACGACGACGCCGTCCGCCATCGCCGCCACCGGACCGCCTGCCTTGTCGGAGGTGAAATCGACGCCGGGATGCTCGTCCTGGGTCCAGCATCCACAGGAGGTCATCGTCTTGTCTGCCGGCTTGTCGGCGCGCGGAAAGCTGCGCGGGGTGAGGAATTCATTGACCAGCAGCCCCGGCCCTTCGGGGGACGTGAAGGCATGGATCGCATAGAGCGAGAGCTTGTCCCCGACCGGCACCTCCGCCGGCAAGAAGCCGTAGACCACATCCTGGATGAAGACCTTGAGCTCGCGCCCCTTGGCGGAGCGGACCGTGATGCAGTTGGTCGCCTGCAAGGCGTCGGCGTCGGTCTTGGGCATGCCGCTCATGATCAGCGATCGCTTGAGCGCGCCGCTTGCGCACGGCTCGCCGTGGGAGGCCAGCGTGACGTCGAGCTTCAGCGGCGACATCGGGTAGACGTCGAGGCCGGTGGCCGGTCGCCGCCGTGCCAGGAACTCGTCGAGATCGGTCTCCTTGTAACGGGCGAAATTGAATTCGGCGCGCGCCGCATCGGGGACGGCGGAGAGGACGACAAGCAGCAGGGAGACGGCAAGCAAACCCAGCTTGGGGAGGCCACGCGGCGGCAACATTCGGAGGTCTCGTGATGCAAATTCGGTGAGCAGCATGAGCAAACCACGACCGCATCTTCGCGGCAAGGTAGACCGCATCTTGCGCCTCAATCGTGAGAGGTCATTCGGCCCCAGAGTACGCTCGCCCGGTCGTCCCAAGCATGTCCACATCTTCCACGCGCCGCAGGAACCGCTGTCATCAAACTGAAACACTGGCACTCTAACGGCCTATCAGGGACGTCCTGCCGGAGGCGCCCATCCTCCAACAGTCCTGACGCGCCATGCCCTTCAAATTCATCCACATCACCGACACGCATCTCGCGAACCCCGGACTGAAGCTCTATGGCCTCGATCCGCGCGCCCGGCTGGACGCGGCGGTTGCCAACATCAACAAGCACCAGTCCGACGCTGCCTTCGCAGTCGTGACCGGCGACCTCACCCATTGGGGCGAGCCTGAATCCTACATCAATTTCGCCGAGGCGATGGGCGCGCTGAAAATCCCTTATATCGCCATGGTCGGCAATCACGACAAGCGCGTGGCCTGCCTCGACGGCCTGAAGGCCGCGCCGCGCGACCCGAACGGCTTCGTCCAGGGCACCCGCACCACCGAGCACGGCCTGTTCGTCTTCCTCGACACGCTGGACGAGACCAGCCACGCCGGCGAGATGTGCGCCAAGCGCCTCGGCTGGCTCGCGAGCACGCTGGCCGCAGCGCCCGCCGACATGCCGTTCGTCGTCTTCATGCATCATCCGCCCTTCCCGGTCGGCGTCCACGCGATGGACGAGATCGCACTGGCGCAGAGCGCCGAATTCGCCGAGGTGATCGCGCCCTATCGCGCACGCATCCGCCACCTCTTCTTCGGCCACGTGCACCGGCCGATCTTCGGCAGCTACGGCAAGATCCCGTTCTCGACGCTCCGCGGCACCAACCACCAGGTCTGGTTCGAGCTCGACGCTGCCGCGACCGACCATCTCGCCAGCCATGAGCCGCCGGCCTATGGCGTGGTGCTCATCGACAGCGAGAACCTGGTCGTGCACAGCCACGACTTCCTCGACACCAGTCTGCGCTTTCCATTCGCCGCACCGACGGGAATGAACGACCGCGACTATGCGCTCAATTTCCCGGCGCGATGAGATGAGCCTCGCTGAACCCGCGGCTCTCCCGGTCGCGAATTCGGCGGCACCGCGTCTGCACGTCCTGAAGCGGTTTGTAGGCCGCTTCAACGCCTCGCTGCCTGCCTATCTGTTGCTTCTGCCATCACTGGTCTTCCTCGCACTGTTCACCTATGGCGCGATGGGCCGCGTGCTGATCGACGCGCTCTACCAGCGCGCGACGCCGAAGGCACCGGTCCGCTTCGTCGGCCTCGACAATGTCAGTGCCGTGCTTGCCGATCCCGCCTTCACCGGCGCGGTCGTCAACAATCTCGTCTACGCCATCGGCACGGCGATCCCGAGCATCGGACTTGCACTGCTGTTCGCGCTGGCGCTGTCGCGCACCAATGCGGTGAGCAGCGCGCTGCGCGCGGCGCTGTTCCTGCCGGTGCTGATCCCGATGGTCGCGGCCTCCGCGCTGTTCCTGTTCATCTTCCTGCCCAATGTCGGCCTGCTCGACTACTACATCGGCCGCCTGCTTCCGGTGGTGCCGAACTGGCTCGGCGACCCCGACATCGCGCTCTATGCGATCATGGTGATCACCATCTGGAAGAACGCCGGCTACTACATGCTGTTCTTCCTCGCTGGCCTCCAGGCCGTGCCCGAGGATGTCATGGAAGCCGCGCATCTCGATGGCGCCGGCCCGTTCATGCGGCTGCGCTACATCATCCTGCCCGAGCTCAAGCCGACCTTCCTGTTCGTCATTGTCATCGCCACGCTCAACGCGGTCACGCAGGTCGACCACGTCTTCGTCATGACCAAGGGCGGGCCGTCCAACTCGACCAATCTTGTGCTGTTCTACATCTACCAGCAGGCGGTCGAGCATTACGACATCGGCAAGGCCTCGGCAGCGACACTGCTGACGCTTGCGGCGCTGATGGGCCTCACCGCGCTCTCCTTCCGGACGATGGCAAACCGCGAGGGCGGGCCATGACGCTGATCGACCGCCTGCTCAAGGATGCCCCGCTCGCCACCCGCCGCGAGATCACGCCCAAGCTCGGCTTCGTGTTGACGATCTTGCTCGCCATCGTCTGGCTGATCCCGTTCCTGTGGATGGGCGTGGCGACGCTGCGCCCGGCGTCCGACGGCATCAACGTGATGGCCGAGCTGATGCCGAGCCTGAAGCCGACCCTCGACAATGTCAGGGATGCCTGGGAGATCGGCGATTTCCCGCGCTACACCCTCAACACCACGATCATCTGCACCGGCATTCTGCTGGTGCAGTTCGTCACGATCACGCTGGCGGGCTTTGCCTTTGCGCGGCTCGAATTCGCCGGCAAGACGCTGATCTTCTATTTGTTCCTGATGCAGCTGATGCTGGTGCCGGTGCTGCTGATCGTGCCGAATTTGAGCCTGGTGGCGCAGCTCGGGCTCTACGACACGCTCGCCGGCGTGATGATGCCGTTCTTCGCCTCGGCCTTCGGCACCTTCCTGATGCGGCAGGCTTTTGAAGCCATTCCGACCGAGCTGGAAGACGCCGCCCTGATCGACGGCGCCAGCCTTCTCCAGCGCATCCGCCACATCTACGTGCCGCTGTCGATGCCGAGCTTCTCGGCCTTCGCCATCATCTCCGTCACCAGCCACTGGAACGACTTCCTGTGGCCGCTGATGGTGATCAATTCGCCGGACAAGCGGCCGCTCACGGTCGGTCTGTCCGTCTTCACCGCGACCGCCGAAGGCACGCAGGCCTGGGGCACGATTGCCGCCGGCACGCTGATGGTGATCGCGCCGCTGCTCATCACATTCCTGATCTTCCAGAAACGCTTCATCAGCTCTTTCGTCACCTCAGGCATCAAATAGGAGATTTTTCGATGCTGTTTACCCGCAGGCTCATGCTTGGCCTCGCCATGGCAGGCTCTATGGCAGGCGCCCTCGCCTTCCCGGCAATGGCCGAAGGTCCGACCGAGATCGACCTGTTCTTCCCCGTTCCCGTCGACGGCAAGCTCGCCCGCGACATGGGCACCTTGATCAAGGAGTTCAACGAGACCCATCCCGCCATCAAGGCGACCGCGGTCTACACCGGCTCCTATGACGACACGCTGATCAAGACGCGCGCGGCCATCAAGGCCGGCAAGCCGCCGGCCGCCGTGATCATGTCCGCGAACTTCCTGCTCGACATGCAGATCGAGAACGAGCTCACCAATCTCGACAGCCTGATCGCCGCCGACGGCTCCACCAAGGAAAAGTTCTTGGGCCAGTTCTTCCCGGCGCTGCAGGGCAACGCGGTGATCGACCGCTCGGTCTACGGCGTGCCCTTCCACAATTCGACGCCGCTGCTCTACATCAACGCCGACAAGGCCAAGGAAGCCGGCCTCGATCCGAGCAAGCCGCCGCAGACCTGGGCCGAGCTCACCGACTGGGCCAAGAAGCTCACCAAGCGCGAAGGCGACAAGGTGACCCAATGGGGCATCGCGATCCCCTGCGCCTATGACTATTGCGGCTGGATGATGGAAACGCTCACCATGACCAATGGCGGGCGCTACTACAACGAGGAATTCGGCGGCGAAGTCTATTACGACACGCCCTCGATGCTGGGCGCGCTGACCTGGTGGAACGACCTCGTCTACAAGCACAAGGTCCACGCCCCCGGCGCGACGCCCGGCCCGGCCGTCAGCACCTCCTTCATCTCCGGCAATGCCGCGATGATGATGCTCTCGACGGGCTCGCTGACCTATGTGCGCGACAACGCCAAGTTCAACTACAAGGTCGCGTTCATCCCGCGCAACGTCCGCAACGCCGTGCCGATCGGTGGCGCCTCGCTGATCGTTCCGGCCGGCCTCGAAGCCGACAAGCAGAAGGCCGCCTGGACGCTGATCAAGTGGATGACCTCGCCCGAGAAGAGCGCCTGGTGGAGCCGCGCCACCGGCTATTTCGCGCCCAACATGGCCGCCTACAAGACGCCTGACATGGTCGACTTCCTCAACAAGAACCCGGACGCCAAGACCGCCGTCGAGCAGCTCGACGTCGCAAAACCCTGGTTCGCGACCTACAAGACCGTGCCGGTCCGCAAGACGCTCGAGGACGAGGTCATGCTGGTCCTCAACGGCAAGAAGCAGCCGAAGGAGGCGCTGGTCGCCGCCCAGAAGGCTGCCGACGAGACGCTGAGGCCGTACAACGCGGAGACCTCGCTGAAGCTGCCGTGAGGCCAGCGATCAGCCAAACAACCTCGGCGCTCCACGGTGTGGGGCGCCGAAATCATTTCAGGGGCCGTGATCGCGTCAGTTGCGCCTGCCGTCGAGCCTGAACACCATCTGCGTCGGACGCACGAACCGCAATGCGACCAGCAGCACAGCCATGACGGTGCACATGTAGATGACAGCCATCGCATCAATCGAATAGACCGGCCGCACACCGCCAGCGAAGACGTTGTAATACAGCGCGACGACCAGGGTCTGCGATCCCCCGCCCGCGAGCAGAAACGCCAGCTCGAAGTTCGAGATCGTATTCACGAGAACCAGCAGGCCCGCCGTCAAAATGCCGGGCAGCATCAGCGGCAACAGGATGCGGCGGAATATCTGCAGCCGGCTCGCGCCGAGCATCTGCGCCGACCATTCAAGGTTCAAGCTGATCTGCTCGAAGAACGGCAACAGGATGAAGACGGCAAGAGGAACCATCGGGACGAGCACGGCGAGAATGACGCCAATGACCGTCCCGCCGACACCGAACCCATAAAGCGTCGTGGCAAGCGGAATGCCGTAGGTCATCTGAGGGATCAGCAGCGGCAGGAAGTAGAGCAGCAGCAGGACCGGCTTGGCGTTGAAATTCCGCCGCGCCAGCACGTAGGCCGCTGGAAATCCGATCGCGAGCGCGATGAAGACCACGGCCAGCGCGATGAACAGCGTGATGAAGAGAACATGGGACAGCTCGAACTCCCGCCAGGCGTAGGTAAACCAATCCGTCGTGAACGCCGGCGGCAACGGCTTGCCGAACCAGCGTTTGGCGAACGAGCTCACCACGACATGCGTCACGATGCCGACCAGGTTCAGGATGAATCCCAGCAGGAACAGGTAGATCGCCAATTTCCACATCCGTCCGCGCATTGGCGCCCCCTCAGCGTTTGCCGACGCCCATGGTTGTTGCAATCGTCATCCGGCGGCGCACCAGCACGATGACCACCAGCGCCGCGAGCTGGCAGAGCCCCATGATGACCGCGATCGCGGATGCGTAGGACATGTCATATTGCTCGAAGGCCTGCTGGTAGGCCGCGATCGAGATCGTCCGCGTCGAACCGGCCGGCTGGCCAACCATCACCGCGGATGGAAACACCGCAAAGCTCATCACGAAGACGAGGGCAAACGCGATGATCAGGCCCGGTGCGATCAACGGGAACATGACGCGCCGGAAGATGGTCCAGGGCCCGGCGCCCAGCATGCGTGCGGAGCTTTCCAGGCTCGGGTCGATGCCGGAGATGTAACCGAGCAACATCAGGAAGCAGAACGGAAAGTTCTGCATGAACAGCGAGAAGATGACGCCGATCGAATTGTGGGTCAGCTCGAGCGGGTTCTGGATCAATCCGACCGCAAGCAGCAACTGGTTCAGCCAGCCATTGTGGCCGTAGAAGCCGAGGATCCCTTCCGACAGGAAGACGACACCGAGCGAGATCGGAAGCACGAGAATGGTCGTGATGGTGCGCTCGAACCAGATGCCACGCCGCATGCCGTATGCGAGGAACAGCGCAACCAACACGACCGCGACCGTCGTCGGCAACGCCAACATGAAGGTCGTCTTGATCGTATTGTACTGGTAGGCGTCGTTGAAGAACGCGACATAGTTCGAGAATATCCCGGCGTCGCGCTTCTTCGGCTGCAAGCTGATGTAGATCCCGTAGAGGAACGGGTAGACGAACATCGCGAGCACGTAGAGCAGCGACGGCGCAAGACAGAGGATCGCGACGAGGTCCAGTTCGCTGCGAGAATCAGAGCGGATGCGGGCCACGATCTGTCCCCTCACTCGCGACGCAGCAGAACGAACTTGTCCGCCGGCAAGGTCAGATCCAGCATCTCGCCCAGTACGAGCTTCTCGTGCGAGCGCACCCAGAGCCTTGTGCCGCCATCGAGCGCGATCTCGGCCTCCTGCTCGCGTCCGAGATATTCGACCAGCTCGACCTTGCCGCGCAGCACGTTGACGCCATCGCCAAATTTGCCGAGACGCACATCTTCCGGCCGGATCGCCAGAACGGCGTGCTCGCCCGGGCGGAAGCTATCCCTGGCCCTGGCCTGCAGGATTTGCCCCTTGAAACCGGCATCGATCATACCGCCCGCTTCCTTGCCGAGCGTCACATCGAGGAAATTTCGGAAGCCCATGAAATCCGCCACGAAGACGTTCTTGGGACGGTCGTGGATTTCCTGCGGCGTCCCGACCTGCATGAGCACACCTTCGCGCAGCACGACGATGCGGTCGGAGAGCGAGAGAGCTTCGGCCTGGTCGTGGGTGACGTAGATGGAGGTCAGGCCGAGCTGTGCGTGCAGCTGCTTGATCTCGGCGCGCATCTCGACGCGGAGCTTCGCGTCGAGGTTGGACAACGGCTCGTCGAACAGCATCAACCGAGGGTGCAGCACAAGAGCGCGCGCGATGGCGACACGCTGCTGCTGTCCGCCCGAGAGCTGACCGGGATAGCGGTCTTCATAACCGGCAAGACGCACCAGACCGAGCATGTCCCGCACGCGCTGCTCGATTTCCGCAGACGGCCGCTTCTGGAGAGAGAGGCCGAAGGCGACGTTGCCGAACACAGTCAGATGCGGAAACAGCGCGTAGTTCTGGAACACCATGCCGAACCCGCGCTTTTCGGGCGAGACATCGTCAATCCGTCGTCCGTTGAGATGGATCTCGCCGTCGCTCGGCGGCACCAGGCCTGCGATGATGCCGAGCGCCGTGGACTTTCCGCACCCGCTCGGCCCCAGGAAGGTAACGAACTCGCGGCCGCCGACCTCCAGCGGAAAGTGGTCGAGCACCACCTTGCCGCCATAACGCTTGGTGATCGACATCTGCAGCTTATCGATAGAGTCGGCCATTCCCCGCCCCGCATACGCACGCGAGGGCCGCACCTGCGCGCCCTCGCGTCTTGGTCCCGGTTATTGTTATTTCTTGACCTGATCGGCGCCGACCTCACGGTCCCACCGTTCCATCGCGTAGCTCAGCTCGGTCACGCCCAGCGGAGGCGATACTTTCCATTTGGTCCCGATCTGATCATATTCAGGACGCCAGAACTCCTTCACCTCGTCCTGGATATCCTTGGGCGCCGATGCGAGGGCCGCGGCCTTCACGACCGGCCCGATGAAGGCCTTCCAGGTGAGCGCCTGCTGCTCCGGCTTCCACATGAACTTCATGAGGTCGACGATGACATCGACCTGTTCCTGCGGTACGCCCTTCGGGATGCACCAATAATGGCCGTCCACCACGAACGTCGTGTTCTCCAAAATTGCGATCTTCGAGTCCGGCGGGATCACGCTCTGCGCGCGCGGCTTCATGTCCCATTCCATGATCCCGGCGATCATCCAGCGTTGCCCCTGGGCGAATTCCTTCAACGTGATCGCGGTACCGGTCGGATAATATTCGACGGACTTGCCGAGCTCTTTCAGGAAATCCCAGCTCTTGTCCCAGCCCTTTTCGGGGTCGAGCGGCTTGGAGTCCCCAAGAATGAAGGCAAAGCCCTGGAGGATCGCGCGGCCCGGCCCGCTGTTCGCCGGACGCGCATACATGAATTTGCCCGGGTTCGCCTTCACCCAAGTCAGCAATTCCTGCGCGGTCTTCGGCGGGCTCGGCACCTTCGCCGGATTGTAGATCAGCACCGGTCCACCGGCATTGCCGACTGACGGAATCAGGACGCCCTTGCCCTCGTCGTAAAGCGCCTTGCCCGCATCGGTGAGGCCGTCGCGCGGAAAGGTCTTCTGATAATCGGGGATGGCGATGAGCTGGCCGTTCTGGGCCAGCAGTGCGCCGCCATCCTGCCCGGTCAGCACCAGATTGATATCGAGGCGTCCGGCGTCCTGCTGCGCCTTGATCTTGGCCGGAAGCTCCGGCGCGGGCGCGCGCTGGATTCTGATCTCGCTGACCTTGTCCGGATTCGCCTTCTTGTAGTTCTCGATGGTGGTCTGCACCGAGGCCAGGTCACCGCCGGTATCAATGATCGAAAGACTGACCGGAGCGGCCAGGGCTCCGCTGCAAAGACACGCCCCCAACAGGGCGGCGACCATTGGGGTTGCTGACCTCGGTTTCATTCTCGCCTCCCACGCGCTTTATTTTTTGCGCAACTTGTTATTTATTTGTAAGGCAAGCATCGACGAAATCTTCGCTGGTTGTCAAGCGGTCTGTTCTGTAGCTGTTTTAAACTGGCGGCCGAGCGCCTTGTGCACGGACTGAAATGTCAAAAACTTGTTTGGAAGCCGAACGCAAAACCGGGCGGAGCCGGACTTGAAAAAGCCTGCGATGAAATCCGTGGAGTTGCCGCTGTCGTCCTCGACGGGACGATTGAGCGACCGGATCTACGACCATGTGCTCGGTCAGATCGCGATCGGCATCCTTCCCGTGAACTGCCGGCTACCGCCCGAGAATGGCCTTGCCGAACTCCTTGGCGTGTCGCGGCCCGTCGTTCGCGAGGCGCTGACGCGATTGCGCGACGACGGGCTGATCGCATCACGCCAGGGTGCGGGCTGGTTCGTGACGCGGCGCCCGGCCGCCAATGCCTTCGACTTCGCGCCTGTCAGTAGCATCCCCGACATCCAGCGCTGCTTCGTGTTCCGGATGGCCGTCGAGGGTGATGCCGCGGCCCTCGCCGCCCGTAATCGGGACAGGCAAAGCCTGCGCCGCATTCAGCAGGTGCTGACCAGGCTGGATACGATGGTCGCCCAAGGGCGCGAGGGCGGCCTTGGTGTCGAGGAAGATCTCCTCTTCCACCGCACGATTGCGGAGGCGAGCGGCAACCGGTTCTTTGTCGAGACGCTGACGTCGTTGAGGGAGCAGATCGCCATTGGCGTCAATCTCAACCGCAACCTGTCGCTCATTCAGCCGCGCGGCCGCATTCTCAGGGGGCAGCAGGAGCATCGCCGCGTGTTCGAGGCCATCGAGGCACAAGACGAGGACGGCGCCCGCCGCGCCATGCGCACGCATGTCGAAAATGCCCGCAAGAGAATATTCGAGGGGGGCTGATCGCCGCGACGTGAGCCACGCGCCGCGCGCGTTTAGATCGTCACAACGATCTTGCCGAACTGATTGTTCGACTCCAGGAAACGATGCGCCTCGACGATCTCATCGAACGGGAACGTTCTGGCGATCACCGGCTTCAAGCTGCCGTCCGCCAACCCATCGAGGATGAACGCCTTTGCCCGCGCAAGGCGCACGGGATCGCGGATGATCTCGTGCACGAGGTAGCCGCGCAGGACCAGACTCTTGGTCAACACGTTGAAGAGTGGGAACGGCGTCGGCGCGGGGCTTAGCCCGCCATACTCGATCAGGATACCGCCCGGTGACATCGCCGCGGTCAGCGGCTCGAATGCGGGACCGCCGACGGCGTCAAACACCACGCGGACGCCGTTTGAACCGGCGATCTCCGCGAGCCGCGCTCCGATGTCCTCCTCGTCCGAGGCGATCACGTGCGCGGCGCCGGCATCGCGCAAGGCGCGCCGCTTGGTCGAGGTCCGCGTCAGGCCGACCGGGACCGCGCCGATCCGGTTCGCGATCTGGATGGCCGCAAGCCCGACGCTGCTCGATGCCGCCGTGATGGCGACGACATCCCCTCGCCCAAGTCCGGCGATGTCGACCAGCGCGCCGTAGGCCGTCAGATACTGCATCCACACCGCGGCCGCCGCCTCGAAGCCAAGCTCGGGCGGATGCTTCACGACGAGCTCGGCCGGAAAGGTGGTAAGCTCGGCATAGGCCGGCCATCGCACCATCGACAGCGGCGGCACGATGCTGACCGCATCGCCCGGCGCAAAGCCGGCCACGCCTTCGCCGATGGCCTCGACGATACCTGCCGCCTCCAGACCAAGGCCGGACGGAAATGTCGCGGTCTCGATATAGGTGCCCGTCCGCAACAGGGCCTCTGCACGGTTGAGACCGAGTGCCCTGACCCGGATCTGCACCTCGCCCTTTCCCGGCGGTGGAACGTCGACGGTCTCGATGCAAAGCACTTCGGGACCGCCATACCGGTGAAAGCGAACGACGCGGGTCATGGATACACTCCAAAACAGTTGAACTGAATGGAGCTATGCCGATCCCACCGAAGTGGATAAATGGCCCGAATGCGCGAACAGTCGAAACCAGGAGTTTTCAATCATGGACCGCCTGACCAGCATGGCCGTATTCGTCCGGGCCGTCGATCTCGGCTCGTTCGCAGCAGCGGCCGACGCCCTGGAGATGTCGGGGCCGATGGTCGGCAAGCATGTGCGCTTCCTCGAAGAACGCCTCGGCGTCCGCCTCCTCAACCGCACCACGCGGCGCCAGAGCCTGACCGAAGCTGGCCAAGTCTATTACGAGCGCTGCCGCACGGTACTCAGCGAGGCCGAAGCCGCCGACGCCGTCGTGGCCGATGAACTCTCCGCGCCGCGCGGCAGGCTGCGCGTGACCATGCCTGCCCTGCTGGGCCGACACTGCATCGCGCCCTTGCTGATGAAGCTCGCGCGAAAATATCCGCATCTCGAGCTCGACCTCTCCTTCGGCGATCCGATCGCTGACATCATCGAGGCCGGCTACGATCTTGCGATCCGGACCGGCGATCTCGACGACCAGTCCGGTCTGATCACGCGGCGCATCGCAAGCCAGCGCATGGTGGTGTGCGGCGCGCGGTCCTATTTGCGCGCCAACGGCAAGCCGAAATCGCTCGACGATCTCGCCGCGCATCAGGCGATCATCTATCGCCGCTCTGGACGCGTCCGGCCGTGGCTGTTTCCGCAAGCCGACCAGCCGGCACGCGAGATCATGCCTTCAGGCCGGCTGAGGCTCGACGATATGGAGGCGATCGCGGACGCCGCCGCGCAAGGCATGGGTCTCTCCTGGCTGCCTTATTGGCTGGTCCGCGAGCGTCTCAATACCGGCGCGCTGGTCGGCCTCTTCGAAGGCCAGCCCGAATTCCTCTACGACTGCCACGCGCTGTGGCCCCGTTCGCCCCGGATTCCGCCAAAAGTCCGTGCCGCCGTGGACGCGCTCGCCGCCGTCTTGCCGAAGCTCATGGGGTGATGGTCGAGCCCGCCCCCGTTAACTCCCCGTCCACCATCCGGCTTGCCGGGCGGCCGGTAACCACGAGCATTAACAGACCCTCAACGTACCCCCGACAAATCTATCAATGTTTCTGGAGATTTCGCCGTGGATCTGTTGGTTTTCGAGTTCCTGGGGCTGGCGCTGGTCGCCATGTGCGTGGTCGTGGTGGCGCTGCCCTGCGCGCGCAAATCCTCGCACCGGATCCGTTACGAATAGGAATTTCGTCGGAAAGAGACGATTCCGGCCCGATGCAAGGCTCGAATTCGCTTAGAGCCCCTTGACATCACAGCGCTTTCGGCAGAACGGCTGATACCAAGTGTCATGGGCCGTTCATGGATTTGATTACCACCACCGCTGACCTCGCGGCTGCCTGCAGCCGGCTGGCCAAGCACCCCGTTATTACAGTCGATACCGAGTTCCTGCGCGAAACCACCTACTACCCGCTGCTGTGCGTGGTGCAGATGGCCAGCCCCGAGGAAGCGATCGTCATCGACACCCTGGCCGAGGGCATCGACCTCAAGCCGTTCTTCGACCTGATGGGCAACGAGGGCGTGCTGAAGGTATTCCATGCCGCCCGCCAGGACATCGAGATCATCTGGCACCAGGCCAACATCATCCCGCACCCGGTGTTCGACACCCAGGTCGCGGCCATGGTGCTCGGCTACGGCGACAGCATCGCCTATGACGCGCTGGTCGAGAAGGTCGCGGGCCACCGCCCGGACAAGACCCACCGCTTCACCGACTGGTCGCGCCGGCCGCTGACGAAAGAGCAGATGCACTACGCGGTGTCCGACGTCACGCACCTGCGCGACGTGTTCGCCGCGCTCGATGCCGACCTCAAGAAGCGGCGCCGCAGCGAGTGGGTCTCCATCGAGATGGAGGTTTTGACCTCGCCCCGCACTTACGACTTCCACCCCGAGCGCGCCTGGGAACGGCTGAAGACGCGGGTCCGCAAGCCGAAGGACCTCGCGGTCCTGATGGAGGTCGCGGCCTGGCGCGAGCAGGAAGCGCAGAGCCGCGACGTGCCGCGCGGCCGCGTGCTGCGTGATGAAGCCATCAGCGACATCGCGACCCACGCGCCGAACACGCTGGAGAAGCTCGCCCATCTGCGCTCGGTGCCGAAGGGGTTCGAGAAATCCAAATGGGGCGCGGACATCGTCGCCGCGGTCGAGCGCGGGCTGGCGCGGGACTTTGCGACGCTGCCGAAGCTGGAGAAGCCGCGCAACAACAACAATGGCGCCGCCATCGTCGAGCTGTTGAAGGTGCTGCTGCGCATGACCGCGGAGCGCCACGCGGTCGCCAGCAAGGTGATCGCCACTGTCGACGATCTCGAAGAGATCGCAGCGGACGACGAGGCCGACGTGCCGGCCTTGCGCGGCTGGCGCCGCGAGTTGTTCGGCGACGCCGCCTTGAAGCTCAAGCGCGGCGAGCTGGCGCTCGCGATCGAGAAAGGCCGCGTGATCGGGGTCCAACGGGTGGAGCCGGTTAAACCGTCATCCTGAGTCGCGAGGCGTGAGCCTCGAAGGATGAGCGGCCCCCGCTGCGGCCAGTCGGCCGTCGCCCTTCGAGGCTCGCCGAAGAGGCGAGCACCTCAGGGTGACGGTGATAAATCGAGGCTCACTGCATCAACGCCGTCATTGCGAGCGAAGCGAAGCAATCCAGAATCTTTCCGCGGAGACGGTCTGGATTGCTTCGTCGCCCGCGCAAAATTGCTTCGCAATTTTGTTGCGGGCTCCTCGCAATGACGAGGAGAGAGCCTACGCCGGCGTCAGCTTCGCCACTTCCGGCTTCATGTCGTTCAGCACGCCCGTAATGGCCGCGATCAGCTCGTCGATCTGGGCCTTGGTGACGATCAGCGGCGGGCAGATGGCGATGGCATCCAGCATGTTGCGCGAGATCACGCCGCGCTCCTGGAGCATGCGGCTGGCGATGCCGCCGACGGCGCCGGGCGTGCTGGCGGCGGTCTTGCGTCCCTTGTCTAGCACGAGCTCGATCGCCGCGATCATGCCGACGCCGCGGACCTCGCCGACCAGCGGATCGGTGGTGAGCTCGCGCAGCTTGCCCTGCATGTAGCCGCCGAGCTCGGCGGCGTGCGCGACCAGGCCGCGCTCCTCGATGATCTTGAGGTTCTCCAGCGCGATGGCCGAGCCGACGGGATGGCCGCCCGCGGTGAAACCGTGGCCGAGCACGCCGATCTTGTTGCTCTCGTCCGCGATCGGCTCGAACATGCGATCGTTCAGGATGATCGCCGACAGCGGGAAATAGCTCGAGGTGATCTGCTTGGAGACCACCATCACGTCCGGCTTGATGCCATAGGTCTCGCAGCCGAACATCTTGCCGGTACGGCCGAAGCCGCAGATGACCTCATCTGCGACCAGCAGAATGTCGTACTTCTTCAGGACGGCCTGGATCTTGTCCCAATAGGTCGCCGGCGGCACGACGACGCCGCCCGCGCCCATCACCGGCTCGCCGAAGAAGGCCGCGATCGTATCCGGGCCCTCCTTCTGGATCAGCGCGTCGAGCTCCTCGGCCCGGCGCGTCGCGAACGCCTCCTCGCTCTCACCGGGCGCGCCGTCCTTGTAGAAATGCGGCGAGCCCGTGTGCAGGATGTTGGGCAGCGGCAGGTCGAACGAGCGGTGGTTGTTCGGCAGGCCGGTGAGGCTTGCCGAGGCAATGGTGACGCCGTGATAGGCGCGCATCCGGCTGATGATCTTCTTGCGCTGGGGCTGGCCGAGCGCGTTGGAGCGATAGGCGATCAGCTTGAGAACGGTGTCGTTAGCCTCCGACCCGGAATTGGTGAAGAACACCTTGCTCATCGGCACCGGCGCGAGCGCCACCAGCTTCTCGGCGAGGTCGATCGAGGGCCCGTGCGATTTGGCGGAGAACGTATGGTAGAACGGCAGCGCCAGCATCTGCTTGTGCGCCGCCTCGACCAGCCGCTTCTCGTTGAAGCCGAGCCCGACGCTCCACAGGCCGGCCATGGCCTCGAAATAGCGCTTGCCCGACGCGTCGAACACGTAAGGACCCTCGCCACGCTCGATCACCAGCGGACCGGCCTGCTGATGCGCGCGCGCATTGGTATAGGAATGGAGCTGGTAGGCCACGTCCCGGGCCTCTTGCGAATTGGGCAGCATGGACATTGCGGGATTCCTCAACGGTGCGTCATTGGAGGTCATGACGCAGACCTGTCCAAACGACGAGCTTGTCCAAAGAAAACGTCGACATCTTGGCTATTGCGGCAGGCCGCAACTTGCAACGTCATTTCGTTGGCAACAAGCGCACACGAGCGTTGCAGGAAAGCAGCGCTGGCACTTCGGCAGGATATATCGCCTCGGCTAGCCTCGCCGTGCCAGCACGAAGGCCGCCGCCGCGGCGATCAATGCCGGGACGGCCGCAGCGCCAAACAGCGGCTGCGGTCCCATGTCGCGGGCCAGCATGACGCCGCCGATCAGAGGCCCCACGATCGAGCCGATGCGGCCGATGCCCAGCGCCCAGCCCACGCCGGTCGATCTGATCGCCGTCGGATAGAAGGTCGCCGTCAGCGCGTTCGAGGCGATCTGTCCCCCGACGATGCAAAATCCCGACGCGAAGATCGCGATCGTGACCAGGACGATCGAATGGCTGGCCATCCCAACGGCGGCCACCGCGACCGCCGCAGCGAGATAGGTCAGCGACAGCGCGCGAAACGAGAAGCGGTCGATGAACTGGCCGAGCGTGAACGTGCCGACCACGCCGCCGACCTGGAGCATCGCACCAATCGCGGCCGCCCCCGAGACCGACACGCCGAGATCGTTCAGCACGGTGGGCAGCCAGTTCGACAGCAAATACAGGTCGAGCAGGCTCATGAAGAACACGACCCAGAGCAGAACCGTCACCGATGCGCGGCCCTCTGCAAACAAATGCGCGACGCGCAATCCCGACAATTTGGGCTCCTGGACCACGAATTTGGCATTGCCGGCGAAGGATACCCCCGGGGCTATCTTTTGCAGGAGGTTCGCCACCTCGCGGTCGCGGCCGCCCATCATCGCCAGGAACCGGATCGACTCGGGCAACGCCTTGAAGAGGAAAGGCAGAAGCAGCAGCGGCACGAGGCCGCCGACGAGGAACACCGAGCGCCAGCCGAAAGCGGGGATCATGGCGGCCGCCAGCAGTCCGCCCAGGGCCGCACCGATCGAAAAGCCTGCGAACATGATCATGACCATGGTGGCGCGGCGGCGATGCGGGCTGAACTCGGAGATCAGCGCAATCGCATTGGGCATTGCACCGCCGAGACCGAGACCGGTCAGAACGCGCAACGCGATCAGCCAGGTCGTATCCACCGCGAACACGGTGAGCAGCGTCCCGATGCCGAACACCAGCGTGCTTGCGAGGATGATGCGGCGGCGACCGATCCTGTCGGCCATCGGACCGAAGATCAGGGCGCCGATCATGAGACCCAGAAGCCCCGCGCTGAACACCGGACCCAGGCTGCCACGCGCCAGCTTCCATTCCTGCGCGACTGCAGGCGCGACATAACCGATGGCCTGGGTGTCGAAGCCGTCGATGAACAGCACCGCGGCGCAGACGAGCAGAACCCGGATCTGAAAGGCGCCGACCGGCTGACGATCGACATAGGCGGGAACGTCGACCGTGCCCGACACGATCCCATCCGTAGCTGTGACGGCCATGCCCAACCCCTCCCCGGCAGCTCACGCACTATTATTCTTCTTAAAATCTCTTATAGTGAGATTATAACGAAGGCAAGCCACTGCCGTGCCGCCGTTTTGCGGCCGACGCGAATGCGGGTATCACGGCGAATACGCGAAGCTGGATCGAATCTCACTTGGTCAAAGCAAACAGTCAGGATCGGGTTCTTGCCGTGCTCGATCTCTTCACCGAGGCACGGCCGCAATGGTCGCCCGAAGAGCTCATGAAGGAGCTCGGCTACACAAGGCCGACGCTGTATCGCTATCTGAAGAGCTTGAAGGACAGCGGCTTCGTGATGCCGACGCGCGGCGGCCGGTTCGCGCTTGGCCCGCGCGTGGTGGAGATGGACTATCTCAGCCGCCGTTCCGATCCGCTGATCGCAGCAGCCACCCCGCATCTGGAGCGGCTGTCGGCCGCGCACCCCTGTACGGCCCTGGTCGTGCGCTGGTATGGCGAAAAGATGCTGTGCGTGGCTTCAATCGCCTCCGTCGTGAATCCCGTAAGCAGCTATCCGCGTGGCCGACCGATGGCGATGGGACGTGGGGCAATCGCGCGCTCGATCATGGCCTTTCTGCCCAAGCAACGCGTAATGCCACTGGTGACGCGCTATGCCGCCGATCTGCGCAGCGTCGGCGTCGGCGACACCTCCGACGAAATCCTGGCAGCGCTGAAGCGCGTGCGGCGCGCCGGCGTCGCCGTTGCCTTTGGCGAAGTGACACCGGGCGCGGTCGGGATCGCCGCGCCGATCCTCGATGCGGGCTACCCGATCGCGAGCCTCTGCATCACGATCGCCGGACCACATGCCAAGGGCGAGTTGATCGATCGCATCAGCGCGGAGGTCCGCGAAGCGGCCCGGCAGATCTCCGAGGCTGCGACATAATAATCTCATTATTTGAGATTTTACTTGACGAGATCTGTACGACATCTCATGAGGACGAGCGATCGCGCCTCGCGCGATGACAATCGTGGGGAAGCGATGTGAGGCAGGCTTCAGCGGATAGCGACGCGCCCGTCGTGATCGTCGGCGGCGGACCGGTCGGGATGGGTCTGGCGATCGGCCTTGGCCAGCGCGGCATCAAGACCATCGTCGTGGAACGCCACGAACAGCCGCAGCCGATCCCCAAGGGACAGAACCTCACGCAGCGGACGATGGAGCATTTCCATTTCTGGGGCGCGGAGGCAGCGCTGCGCGCGGCCCGCACCATTCCTCCCGACTACGGCATCGGCGGAATGACCAGCTACGGGACGCTGCTCAGCGGCCACAATTACAACTGGCTGCAGCGCGAGCTCGTCCGCCCCTTCTATTTCACCGACAACGAACGCCTGCCGCAATACGCGACCGAAGCCGTGTTGCGGCAACGGGCGGCACAGCTTCCCTCCATTGACCTGCAATACGGCTGGACCTGCCGGGATGTCCGGCCTGACGCCGAGGGCGTGGGCCTCGACATCGAAAATCGCGACGGGATGATGCAGAGCCTTCGCGCCGACTACGTGATCGGCTGCGATGGCAGCCGATCGATCGTGCGCGAACGCGCCGGCATCACCCAGACCCGCTCCGACCACGACCGGCTGATGGTGCTGCTGGTGTTTCGCTCCGTCGAATTGCATCGACTGCTCGAGGCCTTTCCAGGCAAGTCGTTCTACAGCGTGTTGCATCCGGACCTCGAGGGCTATTGGAAGTTCTTCGGCCGGGTCGATCTCGGCAGCACCTGGTTCTTCCATGCCCCCGTTCCCGCGGACGCCACCGCCGACAATTTCGATTTCCGACGCTTGCTGCACGATGCCGCCGGCGCACAATTCGACATCGAGTTCGAGCACATCGGATTCTGGGATCTTCGCTTCACGGTCGCGGACAGCTACCGCGCCGGCCGCGTCTTCCTCGCCGGAGATGCCGCGCACAGCCATCCGCCCTACGGCGGCTATGGCATCAACACCGGCTTCGAGGACGCCGCAAATCTGGCGTGGAAGCTCGCCGCGACGCTGCAAGGCTGGGCGCCAGCCGGTCTGCTCGACAGCTACGATGCCGAGCGGCGTCCGGTGTTTGCGTCCACTGCGCGCGATTTCATCGAGACTCCGATCTTCCGCGACCGCGATTTTCTTCGCCGGCACGATCCGGCGCGCGATCGGGCGGATTTCGAGGCCGCCTGGCACGAGCGGCACTCCGGCGCGCGCGCCGAGGTCAACGCCTTCGAGCCGAATTACGAGGGGTCACCAATCGTCTTTGGTCCGGCCGGCGCTGTCTGCAGCGCGATCGGCTCGCACGCCTATCCGGCGCGCGCAGGTCATCATCTCACCCCGCAACCTCTGTCGTCAGGCAAAAACGTGTTCGAGGAATTGGGCGACGGCTTCACCTTGATCGATCTGACGGACGGCGCCGCGGCAACAGCTCTTGAGCAAGCCGCCGCGCGGCTTGGCATCCCGCTGACGGTGATCAGGGACACCGCATCAGGCGGACGCGAGAAATACGAGGCGCGGCTGATCCTGGTGCGGCCCGATCAATTCGTCGCCTACGCGGGCGACAACGCTGATGACGCATCCGATATCCTGATGCGCGCCATCGGCCGATCCTGAGAGAAACGCTTTCGCCGCAGGCCCGAAACCCTACGCCGCGCCGTCGTCATCCTCTTCGTCGGCAGCGCGAGCGGCTTCCCTCACCTCCACCAGCGCCATCGAGAGCAGATAGACCGTCGTGGGCAAGCCGACGCTGCGCGCCGTCTCCACAGCACGCGACAAATCGCTTGCCAGCTCCTTGAGCTCGTCCCCCCGTGACAATGTCCCACCCCATCCATCCGCCGACCACGGCCGCCTAGACCGCGATGGCGCCGCTGGTTCTGATCAGTTCGGCGCTGGCATGGACTGTAGCAAAATTCCCGATCACATTCACCACCGACTGTTTGTAGACGGCGGCATCGCCCGTGCCCGGCTGCCGGCAGGCCACGGCGTCAGTGACGATCTGGTAGCGATGGCTGCGGTGAAACCCGTCGACGGCGGTGGCCAGGATGGTTTCGTCCAGGGAAAAGCCGACCAGAATGCAGCGCACATTGCGGATATTGGACATGTAGTCCACGAACCGCGAAGAGCTGTAGGCCGACGGCAGCGGGTGCTCGAAAGTCATTTCGCCGGGCCGCGGCTTCGCCTCCGCGATCCAATCGGTCAGCCTGGATGCCGGATTGAACCACGCCGCCTGGGCGATGCGCTTCAGATGCATCACCGGCCAGAGATTGGTGCGCCACAGTGTCAGGAGCTCCAGGCAGCGCACGGTGGCGGCTTCGCCGTCGAGGATGACATGGCGACGCCCGGGGGTCAGATATTCGACCTGGAGATCCGCACAGACCAGGATCGACGGATCATCGGTAATGGAAGCCAGCATTGTCTTGCGCAGAGCTGCACCAATTTCAGTGATCGGCGAGTGCGAGGTCCCGTAGCGGCGAGGTCACCGCCCGCCCCGCGGATGCGTCGAGCACGCCGGGCCGGTCCCAATCGCCCTCGGGACGGATGATCACATAGGGATCGCTGTCCAGCGTGATGGCGTCCGGCCCCGGCTCGATCTCCAGCAGCATCTCCGTGTAGGAGAAATCCGAGAAGGTGATCTTGCGGTTGTGACCGAGCGGCTTGGCGCCGAAATGAGCCCAGAAATCGACCAGCCGGTCCTGCGCCTGGCCGTAGATCTTGCGAAAGCCCTTGCGCTTCACATAGTCGACGCTCGCCTGAACCAGCTTGAACGAGACGCGCGAGCGCCGATATTGATGACGCACCGCGAGCCGCTCCACCTTGGCGAAATCCCCGAAGAAGCGTACCCGCAGGCAACCCGCAGGCTCGTTGCCGACGTAACCGATGAAGTGCGCTGCGACCATGTCGTTGCCGTCGAACTCCTCGTCGAACGGACAATCCTGCTCGGCGAGATAGACCGCCGCGCGAATGGCGGTGACCAGCATGAGGTCGTTGGGATCGCGCGCGAGGCGAATGGTGATGGCGCGGGAGTCGGGCTTGGCGAGGGGAATCCTAGTGCCGTGCATCTGCAAAACTCCTTGTTTGGATGATCGCGCCCGGCATCCGCATCGGCTGCCGATGCCAGGGCCGCTCGTAACACCAGAGATCGGGCTGGAAGCTCGGGACGGGGTCGAATCCCGTCGCCTTCATGATGTCGCGTCCGGCCACGGTTGACGGCTGCGCATAGCAATCCGCGCCGCGAAACCTTACCTGACGTAGATGAGCCGCGGCCTTGCCGAGACCGGCGATACCCCGGCCTGTCGCCGCGATCGCCCAGATGTAGATCGCTGCAACGTCTTCCTTCGCGGAAGCGAGATAGCGCGTTTCGGGTGCGGTCAGGCAGATCTCGTCGAGCAGCAGCGCATCGTGTCCGCGGTCGTTGAGGAACAAGAAGGCCATGCCGCCGACCAGATTGCCCTTGCGACTGAATGTCAGGATGCTCTGAGGATCGAACGTGAAATATCGCGCAAGCTCTGCCGTTCCGATCTGCACACCCGGCACCAGCCGGTGCGCCATTTCAGAAAGCGCAGCAATTTCGGAAGATTGCGCACATCGGACATCGACGTCCGGACTGAGCGGCAATGCATCGAAATCATGCCTTGCGGCAAAGGAGCCCCTTTCCATACTCATGTCACCCCTCTATCGTCCGAGGATTTAGTGCCCCGCTATGACGATGACCTTAGCGGTTGGGGATCTGGCGTATGCAGCAGTTATTGCACCGGGGTGCTGCTTTGATGCAGCACCGTGAAGAAGCCCTGGACGCGTCCTGGGACGATTTGAAACTCTTTTTAGCGTGCGCAAAATATAAAAGTTTCCGCAACGCGGCCGAAGAACTCGGCCTCACCTCCACCACGCTGATGCGCAGGATCGACCGGCTCGAAGAGAGCATCGACTGCAAGCTGTTCCTGCGCGACCAGAGCGGACTGACGCTCAGCGATGAAGGCGCTGCGATGATCGCCGACGTCGCGCATATGGAGCGTCATGCCTTCAACGTCTTCCGGCGTGCCTCGCGATCGTCGAACGACACGTCAGGCACGGTGCGCGTTGCGGTGACGGAAGGCCCCGGCAATTTCTGGATCCTGCCGCGGCTGATCGATTTCCAGAAGACCTATCGCAAGATCACCGTCGATCTGCGCTGCGCGATGGAGCAGGCCGACGTCGCCCGGCTTGAATCCGACATCGCGATCCAGCTCGAGCCGCCGACCAATCCCGACCTGATCGTCGCCAAGCTCGGCCGCCTGCACATCTATCCCTTCGTCTCCAGGGAATACGAGAACCTCTACGGCGTGCCGGCGTCCCTCGCCGAGTTGAAGAACCATCGCATCATCAAGCAGAGCGCGCCGCAGGTCGACGACGGCGCCTACGCCCGCGTGCTTGGACTGAAGTCGCTCGAAGGCATCGTCGGAATCAAGACCAACTCCTCGGTCGGCGTGCTCTATGCGGTGGAGCGCGGCGCCGGCATCGGCTTCCTGCCGACCGTGTCGATCGCGCTCGGCGCACCGCTCGTTGCCGTCGATCTCGGTGTCAGCCACCACGCCGATCTCTGGCTCACCTATCACAAGGAATTCCGCAACTCCGAGCGCCACAAGATCGTGGTCGACTGGCTGAAGAAGATCTTCGATGCCAAGACCTATCCCTGCTTCCGCGACGAGTTCATCCATCCGAATGCGCTGGTGCCAATGATGACGGCCGCGCGCGAGGGCTTTGGGCTAACGGGTTATGTCGCGGCAACGCCGACGTAGACGCAGGGCGCGCTTCGCCCTCACCATCTGTACTCGAAGCCGACCGTGCCCTGATGCGACGTCAATTCGTTGCGGAACTTGCCGTCATAGTTGATGTAGAGCCGCGCGACGCTCGTGAGGCTGAGCGAGGCCGAGGCGCCGGCATCCATGCCGTAACGGCTCTCCCCGATGCCGGGAACGACGATGCTCTGGGTTCCCAGGCTGACCTGAACCGATCCCAGGTTCTGGTAGAAATTGTCGACGAACTTGCCGTAGGCCGACAGGTCCAGGATCTTCTGGTCGTAAATGAAGTAGCGCCCGATCTCCGCGCCGATCATCACGCGCGCGCGTGAGAGTGCCGTGGAGCCGACGTTCAGTGGATCGAGCCCTCCGGCCTCCTGGAACGCGGCGCTGGTGGCGCGCACATATTCGAGCGCGCCCTTGGGCACGATGCGCATCTGGTCCTTGGTCCAGTAATAGCTGATCTCGGTCAGGCCACCGTCGATCGCGGCACGATAACCCGCGGTCGCAAGACCAACGCCCGTGTCCCTGCTGGAACGGACCTTGCCGAAACCGTGCACCACCGCGAACGCCCAGGTCCACGGTCCCTTGTCGACCGAGCCGTTGAAACCGATTTGCGTCAGGTCGAGCGTCGCCGATTGGAGCGCCAGCGGCACGTCGATGTCGGTATGGCTCTGGTCGAAGGAGAAGCCGAGATTGACGCCCGGCGCGACCCGCGCGCCGAAGCCGGCGACACCGCCAAACGTCTTGCGCTTGTCGCCAAGGAAATCGCCCTGCGCGTCGGTCCGGACCGAGATGCCATAGCCTTCGAACCAGGTGCGGTAGAGCGGATCCTCCGTGCTCGCCGAGGCGCCGCCCCCACCGGGATTGGTGCGCGATGCACGGTTGACGCCGCTAGAGGCCTGGTTGCCGAGCCGCTCCAGGAAATTGGAGCCAAGATTGAGCGCACTGTTGCCGGCCGACTGGTCGTAATTGGTCGCGGTCGGCATGGGGGTCGGTGACGGCGCGGGTGTCGGGGTCGGGGTCGGCGTGGGCGTCGGGCTCTGCGCAAACGCTGATGTCGCCGACATCATCACGACGAGTCCAAACGCCATGACGAGCGCAGCCGCGATCCGGCGGACACGGCCCAGCCCGACCGTCTGCCGTGTCCCGGAGAGCTGCAGGGCGCAGCGCATAACGACCAATCCCGAAGCAAAGTGGCGGAGCGCAAAAATGCAACACGAACGGCGCGCGCTTGCGGCGATTTGTGCCGAACTGCCACGCAGGGTCAACCGGTTGGCGCGCTGGAGCGGGGCTATTGCCTCGATTGTGGTTCCCTTGCCACAGGTCGCAAATAGCAGACAGCGACACCCGCCGCGATCTTGAAAGCCGTGCACCGCTTGCTAACGCGCGAATTTCATGTTGCAATATTGGACACAATCGGAATTGGCCGCTCGGCTGTGCGTTTCGCGACATTGAGACTCGAACAGACTACCGGAAGCCCGTTTGTGGCGTGGCACGCGAAACTGCGGCTGCGTCTTTTTTGTATCTAGTGGAGGAGATGAGCGATGCCGCAAAAGGGCACCGTCAAATGGTTCAACCCGACCAAGGGCTATGGGTTCATCAAGCCGAACGGCAGCGATAAGGACGTGTTCGTCCATATCTCGGCCGTCGAGCGTGCCGGACTCTCGACCCTTAATGAGAACCAGGTGGTTGAATACGACCTCGTGGAGAACCGCGGCAAAGCATCCGCGGAGAACCTCAAGGTCTCCTGATGTCTCTCAAAGCTTAGCGCGAGAGATCATGACGATGCCCCCGGCTCTGCCGGGGGATTTTGTTTGCGAAGACGAAACACGGTGCGACGGCGCTTCAGCGCACCACCGGCGAAACCAGAAAATTCTCCGACGGCCCGCTACCCGCCGTCTTGCACACATCGCCCTCGATCCGGACCTTGCCGGTCGCTAGCAACCGCAGCGCTTCGGGATAGATGCGATGCTCCACCTCGAGAATGCGCTCCGACAGCGTAGCGCCCGTGTCGTGGTCGCTGACGGGGACTGCACCCTGCATCACGATCGGGCCAGCATCGGTCTCGGGGATCACGAAGTGCACTGTCGCGCCAGACAGTTTGACGCCGGCGCGCAAAGCCTGACCGTGCGGGTCCAAACCAGGGAATGACGGCAGCAGCGACGGATGGATGTTGAGCATCCGCCCATACCAGGCCTTGGTGAACTCGGCCGTGAACAGGCGCATGAAGCCGCCGAGACAGATCAGCTCGATGCCGTGCTGGTCGAGCGCGGCCTGCAGCAGCTTTTCAAAGCCGGCGCGGTCCTTGCCGAACGGCTTGCTTTCGATCACCAGCGTGTTGACGCCGCTCGCCTTTGCGCGTTCGAGCCCGAGAGCGTCGGCCTTGTTGGAGATGACGAGCGAGATTTCCGCTGGAAACTCCGCCGCAGCAGCGGCCCTGATCAGCGCGGACATGTTGGAGCCGCGGCCGGAGATCAGGATGGCGACGCGCCGCTTCATCACAGCGCCAGTCATCACGGTGCCAGGTCGAGGTGGCCGTTATAGACGACGCGATGCTCGCCCTCGGCCGGAATCACGGTACCGAGCTGCGCGACCGTCTCACCGGCATCGCTGAAGACCTGCACGACCTGATCGACCTTGTCGGGCTCGACGATCGCGATCATGCCGATGCCGCAGTTGAAGGTGCGCAGCATCTCGAGCTCGGCGATGCCGGCTTGGGCAGCCAGCCATTTGAACACCGGCAGCACCGGCAGGCGCGCCAGATCGATACCGACGCCGAGATCTTTCGGCAGCACGCGCGGAATGTTGTCGGTGAAACCGCCGCCGGTGATGTGGGCAAGCCCCTTCACCGCGCCGGTCTCGCGGATCGCACGCAGGCAGGATTTGACGTAGAGCCGCGTCGGCGTCAGCAGCGCGCCGCCGAGCGTCATGACCGGCGCGAACGGGGCCGGCGCCTCGAAGCTGAGGCCGGACTGCTCGACGATCTTGCGCACCAGCGAGAAGCCGTTGGAGTGCACGCCAGACGAGGCAAGGCCGATCACTGCATCGCCCGCGGCGATGTCCTTCCGCGGCAACAAGGTACCGCGCTCGGCGGCGCCGACGGCAAAGCCGCCGAGGTCGTAGTCGCCGTCCTTGTAGAGGCCGGGCATCTCGGCGGTCTCGCCCCCGATCAGGGCGCAGCCGGATTCGCGGCAGCCTTCGGCGACACCGGCGACGATCGAGGCGGTCGCCTCCGGGTCGAGCTTGCCGCAGGCGAAATAGTCGAGGAAGAACAACGGCTCGGCGCCCTGCACCACGAGGTCGTTGACGCTCATGGCGACGAGGTCGATGCCGATCCCGCCATGCAGGCCGGTCTCGATCGCGATCTTGACCTTGGTGCCGACCCCGTCGGTGGCGGCAACCAGGACGGGGTCCTTGAAACCGGCCGCCTTGAGGTCGAACAGGCCGCCGAATCCGCCTATCTCGGCGTCGGCGCCGGGCCGCGCGGTGGCGCGCACCATCGGCTTGATCAGATCGACCAGGCGGTTGCCCGCGTCGATATCGACGCCTGAATCGGCGTAAGTGAGGCCGTTTTTGCGGTCGGTCATGCCCGATTTCCAGTGGGTTTGCGGCTGGTTACGTCGAATTCCGGGGACGCGCAATGGCAAGCGTGGCGCCCCGCCCTATACTATGTAGATATCAACCGGTTCAGCCTTCAAACGGGCCGGATTCGAGATCAGGCCGGGTGCCAGGAAGCGCCGCGTGAGTATTCCGAATATCATTACCCTGGGCCGCATCATGCTGGTCCCAATCATCGTCTGGGCCATCGTGTCGAGCCAAATGGAGGTTGCGTTCGCCGTCTTCCTCATTGCCGGCGTGAGCGACGCGGTCGACGGCTTCCTCGCCAAGCGCTTCAACATGACGAGCGAGCTCGGCGCCCTGCTCGATCCGCTCGCGGACAAGGCGCTGCTGGTCTCGATCTATCTGGCACTGGGGATCTGGGGCGACATCCCGCGCTGGATCGTGATCCTGGTGGTGTCGCGCGACATCATGATCGTCGCCGCCGTGATCGTGTCCTGGCTGTTCGACAAGCCGGTCGAGATGAAGCCGTCGAAGGTGTCGAAGCTCAACACCGCCGCCCAGGTGGCCTACGCGGCGCTGGTGCTGGCCTCCCTCGCTTTCGGCTTCAAACCGGCGCCCTATGATATGATCCTGATGGGCCTCGTCACGGTCTTCACGCTCTCTTCCGTGTCGCTCTATCTCGTCGAGTGGCTGCGGCACATGAGCACGATCGAGGCCAAGTAGCACGATCGAGGCCAAATGAGCCGGGATGCGGCCCCGCAAAAGGCCAACTCCCGCTCGATGACGTCGAATCTCTTCAAACGAAGCCGGCGCGCCGGCACGGAGCACAGCAAGCGTGGCAGGCCGCGTTCATCCCCGACAATTGGCATTCTCGCTTCCGCACGCGGAAAGCCTCAGCCGGGACAATTTTCTCGAAGGCCCCGCCAACGAAGCCGGTCTTGCCCTCATCGATGCCTGGCCTGAATGGCCGAACCGGATCATGTGGCTGGCCGGCCCGGAAGGAAGCGGCAAGAGCCATCTCGCCGCGATCTGGGCCGAGGCTTCCGGCGCCCGCTCGACCACAGCCAATGGGTTGACCGCCGAAAACGTCCCGGGCGCGCTCGCCACCGGCGCGCTGGTGGTCGAGGATCTCAGGGCAAAACAGTTCGACGAGCGGGCCCTGTTTCATCTGATGAACCTCGCGCGCGAGGATGGGGCCTACCTGCTCTTCACCGGCCGCGAGGTACCGGCGTCGATCGAGATCGAGCTGCGCGACCTGCGCTCGCGGCTGCGCGCGGTGCCTGTGATCTCGCTGCTGCCGCCCGACGACCAGCTCTTCCGCGGCCTGATCGTCAAGTTCTGCGCCGACCGCCAGCTCACCGTGGATGAGAGCGTGGTCAGCTACCTCGCCACCCGCCTGGAGCGGTCCTCGGCGGCCGCGCGGGAGGCCGTGCAGCTGCTCGACAGCGAGGCCCTGCGCCTCGGTCGCCCCGTCACGCGGGCGCTGGCCGCCGAGCTGCTTCGGGACGCCTGACCCTTCCGCCTTGGCTCCAAGGCCGCTTGACGCGGCGCAGCGGCGGAACATCAATGTCATCGAAACGTCATCGGACTAACACATGCTCCCGCCGGTTTTGCGCATAAGTCGCAAATTGAGGCGAACTGGATGGATCGACTTCTGATGGACTCTGCGCAAGCTGTTGAAATTAAAGAAAAAGCCCCGGAGACCGAGGGCCTGCCGGCGATTGCCTCAAGTCCCGAGCGCTTCATCAATCGCGAGCTCTCCTGGCTGCACTTCAACCGCCGCGTCCTCGAGGAAGCGGTCAATCCCAGCCACCCCATGCTGGAGCGGGTGCGTTTCTTGTCGATTTCAGCGAATAACCTCGACGAATTCTTCATGGTCCGCGTCGCCGGCATCAAGGCCCAGATCCGCGAGGGCATCGCCGAGCGCAGCCCCGACGGCCTGACGCCGTCCGAACAGCTCGCGCTGATCAACCGCACCGTCTCGCAGCTTGCCTCTGACCAGCAGGCGATCTGGCGCGACCTGCGCGGCACGCTGGCCGACGTCGGCATCGTGCTGGTCGACGGCAAGGACGTCACCAAGGCGGAACGAACCTGGGTCGAGGACTACTTCCTCAACAACGTGTTTCCGCTGTTGACCCCGCTCGCGATCGACCCGGCTCACCCCTTCCCGTTCATTCCGAGCCTCGGCTTCACCATCGCGCTCCAGCTCACGCGCGCCGCCGACGGCAAGCAGATGAACGCGCTGATTCGTATGCCCGGCAAGATCGACCGCTTCATCCGGTTGCCGGCCGAGGGCAAGGTCGTGCGGCTGATCTCGCTCGAGCAGGCGACCGGGCTGTTCATCAACCGCCTGTTCCCCGGCTACAATCTCCACGGCCAGGGCGCCTTCCGCATCATCCGCGACTCCGAGCTCGAAATCGAGGAAGAGGCCGAAGACCTCGTCCGCCTGTTCGAGACCGCTCTGAAGCGCCGCCGCCGCGGGTCCGTGATCCGGCTCGAGATCGACGGCAAGATGCCGGAGGAGCTGCGCAGCTTCGTGCAGCATGCGCTGTCGGCCGCCGACGACGAGGTCTTCCTGGTCGACGGCGTGCTCGCCATGAACGAGCTCTCGCAGCTCACCCGCCTCGACCGGCCCGATCTCGAATTCACCCCTTACGTACCGCGCCATCCCGAGCGCGTGCGCGAGCATGGCGGCGACATCTTTGCCGCGATCCGGCAGAAGGACCTCGTCGTCCATCATCCCTACGAATCCTTCGACGTGGTGGTGCAGTTCCTGCAGCAGGCCGCCCGCGATCCCGATGTCGTCGCGATCAAGCAGACGCTCTACCGCACCTCCAACAACTCCCCGATTGTGCGCACGCTGGCGGAAGCCGCCGAAGCCGGCAAGTCCGTCACCGCGCTGATCGAATTGAAGGCGCGCTTCGACGAGGAGGCCAACATCCGCTGGGCCCGCGACCTCGAACGCGCCGGCGTGCAGGTCGTCTACGGCTTCCTCGAACTGAAGACGCACGCGAAGCTCTCGATGGTGGTGCGCCGCGAGGGCGGCGGCCTCACCACTTACGTCCACACCGGCACCGGCAACTATCACCCCGTCACCGCACGTATCTACACCGACCTCTCCTACTTCACCTCGGATCCGACCATCGGCCGCGACGCGGCGCGCGTGTTCAACTTCATCACCGGTTATGCCGCGCCGAGCGATCTGGAAAAGATGGCGGTGTCGCCGCTGACGTTGCGCAAGCGCATCATCGAGCACATCCAAGGCGAGACCGCGCATGCGCGGCATGGCCGACCCGGCGCGGTCTGGATGAAGATGAATGCGCTGGTCGACCCCGACATCATCGACGCGCTCTACGAGGCCTCGCAAGCCGGCGTCCAGGTCGAGCTCGTCGTGCGCGGAATCTGCTGCCTCAGGCCCGGCATTCCAGGCCTGTCGGAGAACATCCGCGTCAAGTCGATCATCGGGCGCTTCCTGGAACACGGCCGAATCTACTGTTTCGGCATGGGCCAGGGCCTGCCGAGCGCGAAAGCGGCTGTGTATATCTCCTCGGCCGACATGATGCCGCGCAACCTCGACCGCCGCGTCGAGGTGCTGTGTCCGCTGCAAAATCCCACGGTGCATCAGCAGGTTCTCGAACAGATCATGGTCGCGAATCTGAAGGACAATGAGCAGAGCTGGCAATTGTTGCCGGACGGGTCCTCGACGCGTATGAAGACCGCGAAGGGCGAGGAGCCTTTCAATGTCCACAACTACTTCATGACAAATCCGAGTCTATCTGGCCGTGGAAAGTCGCTCAAGGAATCCTCGCCGCGCCGTCTCACGCGCCGTAATGAACGTCATCAGTCTTGATCCGGGATCGAGGACGTGAAGCGGCCGCGTAAGCGCGGCTCGAGCGTCGCGGTCATCGATATCGGTTCCAACTCGGTCCGTCTCGTCGTCTACGAGGGACTGACGCGGAGCCTCATTCCGATCTTCAACGAGAAGACGCTGTGCGGCCTCGGGCGCGAGGTGCAGAGCACGGGCCTGCTTGCGCCCGATGCCGTCGACAAGGCGCTGACCTCGCTGAAGCGGTTCCGGGCCCTGTGCCGCGTCATGCAGGTCGGTCGCGTGTTTGCGATTGCGACCGCAGCCTGCCGTGACGCCTCCAACGGCCCCGACTTCATCGCGAAAGCCGAGCGCATCTGCGCCGTGAAGATCGAGATCCTGTCGGGCCCGCGCGAGGCGCGGCTGTCGGCGCTCGGCGTGATCTCCGGCATCCATCATCCCGACGGCATTGTCGGCGATCTCGGCGGCGGCTCGCTCGAGCTGATCGACGTGCGCAAGAACAGCGTGCGCAGCGGCGTGACGTTGCCGCTCGGTGGCCTCGCGCTCCAGGACCTCGCGCACAAATCGCTCAAGCGCGCCGACCGCATCGTGCGCGAGGAGCTCGACGAGGTGCCGCAACTCACCGCCGGCCGCGGCCGCACCTTCTACGCCGTCGGCGGCACCTGGCGCGCGCTGGCGCGCATCCACATCATCCAGAGCGGCTATCCGCTCCAGGTAATGCACGGCTACTCCATTTCCGCAGCTGAAGCGCTGGACTTTTCGCGTCGGCTCCGCCGGCTTGCGGCCGCCGACATGCTGGCCGACATCGAGATCGTCGCGGATGCCAGGCGCCCGCTCCTCACCTATGCGGCGCTGGTGCTCGAGCACATCATCCGCGTGGCGAAACCCAAGTCCATCGTGTTCTCGACCTTCGGCGTGCGCGAGGGCCTCTTGCACGAGAAGCTGTCGGAATCCGAGCGCAACAAGGACGGGCTGATCTGCGCCGCGGAAGAGCTCAATCAGCTGCTGTCGCGTTCGGCAAAGCACGCCCGCGAGCTGATCGCCTGGACCGACCGCCTCGCGCGCGTGGTGAAGCTGCGCGAGACCGAAGAGGACCGCCGCTTGCGCCACACCGCGTGCCTGCTCTCCGACATCGGCTGGCGCGTGCATCCCGACCATCGCGGCGAGCAGACGCTGAGCCTGGTCGTCAACGGCAATTTCGGCGCAATCACCCACACCGAGCGCGCCTTCGTCGGCCTGTCCGTGTTCTACCGCTATGCCGGCCTGAGCGAGGAGAACCAGCCGCCGGTGACCATGCAGGAACTGCTGACACCGGCCCAGCTCGAACGTGCCCGTCTGCTGGGCGCGGCGTTCCGCGTCGCCCATCTGATCTCGGCAGCACGCCCGGGTGTGCTGCCGGCTACGCATTTCCGCAGCCAGGGCCGCAATCTGATGCTGGTGTTCGAGCACCGGCTCGTCGACCTCGTCGCCGACCGCGTCGGCAGCCGCTTCCGCGCCCTCGCCCGCCTGATCGGCCGCTCCGGCTCGATCGTGCGGCGCTAGAGCATGATCCGGAAAAGTGCGCAGCGGTTTTCCGAAAAGATCATGCTCAAACAACAACCTAAAGCGCGATAAGGATTCATTCCAAGCTCATCGCGCTTTAGACTCGCCGGCCGGTCCTGATCCTTCCCGGACGCTTCTTGAGCCACATGATCGCGCCGCTGATGAACAGGGCGAGAGGTGCGAAGCCGGTTGCGAACACGAACAGGCGCCCGATCAGCCCGAACGTCGCGCCGTTATGGATCCAGAGCTGTTCGGCCAGATAGCGATCCCCCATCGACATCGCGGCCGAAGTGCGATCGTGCACCACTGCGCCACTCCATGGATCGAGCCAGATCGCCCCCCGGGCACGTACCGCGGGATCAACACCCGCGGCCCGGAACTGCACCCGCCACGTGTTGCGCGTTTCGGTGGGCGGGCTCAGCATGGCAACCGCCATGCCCGGCTTGGCCGCTTGCGCGCTCCGCATGATCGCATCGGGTGATAGCGGCGGTGTCCCCGTGGGGGGCGGCGCTTCGATCCGCGGCGACGGATCGGCTGTCGGTTGCGACACAAGGCCAACGATGGGACGCACGACGTCGGGAAAAATGATCCCGACGCCGGTCATCGAGATCACCGTGAGCGCGAGCAGCGCCCAAAAGCCGGCCGTGCCGTGGAGGTCGAAAACAAATCGAAGCAGCGAAACGTCCTTCCGGACCGACACCGATCGCCAGAATCGACCCGGCCTCGGCCACCACAAGATGAGGCCTGACATGGCCAGGCCGAGCAGCATGAACCCGACAACGCCGACCAGCTCTTTGCCCCACCACTCGTAGAGCAGCAGCGTGTAGTGCAGACGATAAACCTTGAGGGAAAACGCGTTGATGTAGTCACGCCGCCCGAGCACCTTCCCGTTCGAAGGATCGACCATGGTCGTCCAGCGATTCGGGTAGCGGCCTTTCGCAGTTTCATGCGCATGTATCACGACCCAGACCGGCCAGGTCCGATCCGGCGCGAGGATCGTGGCTATCGGCGCGGGATCCGCTGCCGCGGCGGCGCGCATCACCTCGCTCAGCGTAGCCTCTCGTTCCCGACCGGCGGGAGTGTAAAGCGCCGGGTTCAGGGCGGCGTCGATTTCCCGATAGAAGACGATGAAGCTACCCGTGAGGCCGATCAGCACCACGACGATGCCGCCGAGCAATCCGAGCCATCGATGAGCCCACAGAAGCCCGCGCCGTGCGCGTCCGGTGAGGTTCGGGGCCGGCAACATCGCCGTTGCACGCGTCAAAGCCGACCCGCCTCAGAAATCCGTCGACATCGACAATAGCAGGGTTCGCGGGACACCTTGCGACAATGCGGAGAAGCTCGCCACGCCAGCCCAGTAATTGGTATCGAACACGTTCTGAACCAGGGCCCGCAGCGTCACCGGCCGGTTGTTGATCCGCGTGTTGTAGCGGGCACCCAGGTCGAGCCTCGTCCAGGCCGGAACGACCTGCGTGTTCGCCGCATCCAGATATTGGTGTCCCGTATAGATGGTGTTTGCGACCAACGTCAGTCCGGGTGCGAACGGCGTGTCCCATTCGGCGGACAGGTTTGCCTGCACCTGAGGCACACCGATCGGCGTCTTGCCGAGATTGGTTGGCGTGCTTGTCTTTGTCAGCTCTGCATCGATCAACGTCACGCCGCCAAGGACTCGTATGCCCGGCTGCACCTCTCCGAATACGGTGAACTCCAGGCCGCGATTGCGCTGTTCGGCGTCGGCCCGGAAGATCTTGTCGACCCCCAATTGTCCCGACGGCTTGGTGATCTGGAACACGCTGATCGTGGTGGCCAGCATTCCGAAGTCGACCTTGACGCCTGCCTCGTGCTGCTTGCTGAAGTAAGGCGCAAGAACTTCCCCCTGATTGCTCGCGGTCGTCGGTGCGACATCGCCCTTGCTGAGCCCTTCGATGTAGTTGGTGTAGAGCGAAACGTTGCTCCAGGGCTTGACGACGAGGCCGACCATCGGCGTGAGCGCCGTCTGGTCATAGGAGGACGTGACCGCTCCCGTGGTGGTATTGAAGTTGTTGGACTTCACCCCCTGCTGGCGCACGCCGACGGTCAGCTGAAGGCGCTCCTGAAAAACCGACAAAGTGTCAGCCAGCGCCAGGCCGGTCAATTCGGTATCCGAAAGCTTCGGAACAGTCGCGGGAGCAGCAACGAGCTGCTCAGGACGGGCGATCGGCGCATAGATGTTGGACAGAACCGACGTTCCGGACACAGAGCCCCGTGAGATCTGATCCGTGTAGTAGCTGCCCTGGAAACTCACGGCGTGACTGATCGCGCCGGTTTCAAACCGGGCGCGCACACCGGCGTCGGCGACATTCCTGTCGATATCGAATTTGAATCGTCCCGGTGTCGACGTGGTGTTGCCGGCAGCGTTCAGGATCGTCGGCGTGCCGAACAAGCGATCGACCTGGGTCCTGCCGCCACCGCCGTCGGCGAACACCGTCACGGACTCCGTCACATCGTATTCGGCGCGCGCCAGCAGCGAGTTGTCGTGAACCTTGGCCCATTCCCAGGCCTGCGTGACGTTGCGCCTCCCGACCGGCGCGGTCGGGACAGCTACGCCTGTTGCGACCAGAAACGGTCTCGTGGGCGCGTCGAACTTTTCTTCCTGATCGATGAAGTCGAGCGATGCTCTGAATTTCTCACCGCGATAATCGAATGCGGCGGCGCCGACATGCGCCTCCCGGTTCTGGTTGTCCAGCGGCGTATCACCATTGTGATAGCTGCCATTGACGCGAATTCCGAATTCGCGGTTCTCGCCGAACCGTCGGCTGACGTCGAGATGCGTGCCGAACTGGCTGTTCGTCGCGTAGTCGGTCGTAACCCGTGTGAGATCGACATCAGAGGCACGCTTCGGGACGATATTGATGGTGCCCCCGACGCTGCTGTTCGGGGCCATCCCGTAAAGCAGCGCGGTCGGGCCCTTGATGATCTCGATCCGTTCGACGTAGTCGGTGAAGACACGGTAGTTCGGCGCAACACCGTAGACACCGTTGAAGGCAATTTCTCCGACATTCCCCTCGCCGATCGGAAAGCCGCGGATGAAGAAGGAGTCGAGAATGCCGCCGGTCTGACCGGTGAAACGGACCGAAGGGTCGTTGCTGACGACGTCGGCTATCGTGCTGGCCTGCTGATCTTCGATCTTCTTCGCCGTGTAACTGGTGATGTTGAACGGCGTGTCCATGAAATCCCTGTTGCCCAGCAAGCCGATCTGGCCTCCGCGGGCGACCTGCCCACCTGGGTAGGAGGGCGGGAGTGCGCCGGGCCTTGCGGCAGCGGGCTTCGCTTCCGCCTGCATCCTGGCCCGCTCATTCGCGGGCGCGCTTTGACGGCCCGCCCTTCGACTTGGGTTCAAACGCGGGCGTGCACGCTGCTTCGGCACGTCGGCAGTGACGGTCACCGCCGGCAAGGCTGTCGCCGTCTCCGGCGCAGCGCTTTGCGCGCTGGTGCGGTGAAGGAAGCCGTCGCCGAACAAGGCGATGGAGACCAGAGAGGCCGCGAAGGCCGTCGGTCTGGAGAACTTCGAATGGGATTTGACGGTAGCGGCAAGAATAGCAGCAGGGCGGCAGGTGGCTCTCGAAGGCATCTCTCAACAGCTTCCGGTTTGACAGGAATAAATACCGGAGCGACGTGCCGCGGCATGAGCCGCCAAGTCAATAAAAACGCCTTTATTTTCAGTAGTTTATAATAAGTCAAAGTCTAAATCGCGCAGAGGTTGAGAGCGCTGTGGGTCACCCACGAAGTGCCGGACCGCACTGTGCGTGACCGCCTGACGCGCGAGTTCGCCATAAGGCGGCAATGCTCGCCGGCGTGCGGAGCTATGATGACCGGTTCAGTGGGGACGGCGGCTGTCAGAATGATCGCGCGCAACACCTCTCCCCGCCGGGAAGAGGCAAGCAAAACCAGATCATGCCGTGGAGATTACTCCGCCGAGGCCTTGGCGTGGCGCTCGGAGGACTCCAGCGCGGCCGCGCTCAGGCTGCGCCGGCGCCAGATGCTGCCGACGACCAGCACGACGACGACGCCGAGAGCGGCGCAGAGATATTCGCCGCCTCCGCCGCCATGGGCGAATTGGGGCGGGATGCGAAGCGCGCCGAGCATGCTGTCCAGCGAGGCACCGAGCGGGCCGTCGAACAGCGTGTGCAGCTTCGGCGCGATGCCGGGATCGGTCGCGATCACCTCGCCCGAGATCCAGCCGAGCAGTGCTGCACCCGCCCAGACCAGGACCGGCAGCTTTGCGAGCAGCGCCATGATCAGGGCCGCACCGGCGACGATCAGCGGCACGCTGATGGCAAGGCCGAGGATCAGCAGCGGCACGCTGCCATTGGCGGCGGCGGCCACCGCAATGACGTTGTCGAGACTCATGACGATGTCGGCGACGACGACGATCTGCACCGCCTGCCACAGATGCGAGGCGGACTCGACGCCCTCCTCGTCCTCGTTCTCCGGCACCAGGAGCTTCGCCGCGATCACGATCAGCGCGAGACCGCCGACGAGCTTGAGATACGGCAGCTCCATCAAGCTCGCGACGATGCCGGTGAAGATGATCCGCAGCAGCACGGCTGCGCCGGCGCCGAAGATCATGCCCCACAGCCGGTGCCGCGGCTTGAGTCCGCGGCAGGCGAGCGCAATCACCAGCGCGTTGTCGCCGGAGAGCAGGATGTTGATCCAGATGATCTTGCCGACCGCAATCCAGAAGGTCGGTTCGGCCATCTCGTTGCGAAACTGGGTGAAGAATGCCCCGATCGTAGCGGGATCGAAGACCTGCCAGAGCCAGTTCACAATACGTCCTTTCGCCCCGTCGATATTAACCTATCGGCTGATCAGCCGACGATCTCGTTGCCCGAGAAGAACTGCGCGATTTCGATCGCGGCAGTCTCCGGCGCATCCGAGCCGTGAGCGGAATTCTCGCCGATCGACTTTGCGTAGAGCTTGCGGATGGTGCCGTCGGCGGCCTTGGACGGATCGGTCGCACCCATCGCGTCGCGGTACTTGGCAATGGCGCCCTCGGCTTCCAGCACCTGGACCACCACGGGGCCCGAGGTCATGAACTCGACGAGCTCGCCGAAGAACGGGCGCGCCTTGTGCACGGCATAGAAGGTCTCGGCCTGTTCCTTGGTCATGCGGATGCGCTTCTGTGCGACGATGCGCAGGCCCGCCTTCTCGATCACGGCGTTGACCGCACCGGTCAGGTTACGCGCGGTCGCATCGGGCTTGATGATCGAGAAAGTGCGTTCGATGGCCATAATCTTGTCCTTGAGAAGAAAGCGGTGGTTCGGAGTTGCCGGGCTTATATCGGCGCCTTTGCCGGACGGCAAGCGACCGCCAAAACCGCCCCCGGACGCTTCGCCGCAGGCTGCCCCGCCGGATCTAGTCATGGATTACCGAGATTTCACCCAGATGAACCCAATCTGAAGGCTCCGTTCAGGGCTTGGTTCAGCCTCGCTGGCGTAAGGTTGGGCCTATCGAAACCAAAGCCTGATCATTAGGCGGATCGTTTCGGCGGCCTTTCCATCGACGCGATAGCCCCGCGCCGGCAGTCTTTAGGAGATCACCATGTTGAGGAAACTTTCGCTTGCCGCTGTCGCCGCGGTTGCGCTGGGTGCCGCGCTGGCGCCGACCTCCGCCTCCGCTCACTGGCATGGCGGCTGGGGCTGGCACGGCGGCGGCGGTGGCTGGCATCACGGCTGGGGTGGACCGCGCTTCTATGCCGGCGGCCCCGTCTCCTACGGTTATGGCGGCTGCTACGTGCGCCGGCTGGTCCCGACCCCCTGGGGACCCCGCTGGCGGCTGATCAACCGCTGCTACTGAGCCCGACAGCACCTTCCTGAGGTACCTAGGCCCCCCAGGTACCTTCCAAGCGAAGCCCCGGCGTTCCCCTGCGCCGGGGCTTTGTATTTGGGCGGCCTTTGCCCGGCTTCATGCAATTTTTACTAGAGTGCCGGGCAATCTCCGCGAGCGGCGAAACCATTTGGGGGGCCAAGGACTTGGTACCGTGTCATCACTTTGAGAACACGGAACCCCACAATGCCTGGCCTTTTTGCCAATGACAGCGAACAGATCGACCGGCGCACCAGCCGCTCGATCTGCGATGCCGTGGGCGAACGGCTTCAGCAGAGCCTGCGCCCCGAACCACGGCTCCCGACGCATCTCGAACAGCTCCTCGACGAGTTGAAGCAGCGCGACCGCGATTCGCACTGACGTGAGGCTCACGCAAAAACGGGTTGCGTTCGACGCGCCTTGCGGTGACAAGGCCGCATGCTTGCTATCACCGACCTCTCCATCCGCCTTGCCGGACGCCTTCTGATTGACCAGAGTTCCGTGCAGATCACGCCCGGCGCGCGCGTCGGCATGGTCGGGCGCAACGGCACCGGCAAGTCGACCCTGTTCAAGGTGATCCGCGGCGAGCTGGCGGCCGAGCACGGCACGGTCACCCTGCCGCCACGCTGGCGCGTCGGCAGCCTCGCGCAGGAGGCCCCGAACGGGCCCGAGAGCCTGATCTCCGTCGTGCTCAAGGCCGACCTCGAACGCGACGCGCTGCTTCACGAAGCGGAGAGCGCGACCGACCCGCACCGGATCGCCGAAATCCAGACCCGCCTGGTCGACATCGACGCCCATTCGGCGCCGAGCCGTGCCGCCGCGATCCTCTCCGGCCTCGGCTTCTCCGCCACCGACCAGCTTCGCCCTTGCGCCGAATTCTCCGGCGGCTGGCGCATGCGCGTTGCGCTCGCCGCCACGCTGTTCGCCGCCCCTGACCTCCTGCTCCTCGACGAGCCCACCAACTATCTCGACCTCGAAGGCACGCTGTGGCTCGAGGATCACCTTGCGCATTATCCGCGCACGGTGATCGTGATCAGCCATGACCGCGACCTCCTGGAAAGCTCGGTCGACCAGATCCTGCATCTGGAGCGCGGCAAGCTCACGCTCTACAAAGGCACCTATTCCTCCTTCGAGGAGCAACGGGCCATGCGCGAGCTGCTCGATGCCAAAGCGGTCAAGCGCCAGGAAGCCGAACGCGCCCGTCTGCAGGCCTTCGTCGACCGCTTCAAGGCGAAAGCCTCGAAAGCCCGCCAGGCGCAATCTCGTGTAAAAATGCTGGAGCGGCTGAAGCCGATCACGGCGCTGGTCACCCAGGATGTGCGCGAAATCAACTTTCCCGCGCCGGAGAAAATCCTGTCGCCGCCGATCATCGCCGCCGACAACGTCGTGGTCGGCTACGATCCGAACACGCCCGTGCTTAACCGCGTCACCTTGCGCGTCGACAATGACGACCGCATCGCGCTCCTTGGTTCCAACGGCAACGGCAAGTCGACGCTGGTGAAACTGCTCGCGGGCCGCCTCGCACCGTTCTCGGGCAAGGTGACGCGTGCCGACAAGCTCTCGATTGCCTATTTCGCCCAGCACCAGCTCGACGAATTGAACGAGGATGCCTCGACCTACGACCACGTCCGCAAGCTTATGGGTGAAGCGCCCGAGGCCAAGGTGCGCGCACGCGCCGGCGCCATCGGATTCTCCGGCAAGGCGGCCGATACCAAGGTCGCAAAGCTCTCGGGCGGCGAGAAGGCGCGGCTCCTGCTGGGCCTTGCGACCTTCTTCGGCCCGAACATGATCATCCTCGACGAGCCGACCAACCATCTCGACATCGACAGCCGCGCTGCGCTTGCGGAGGCGATCAACGAATTCCCCGGCGCCGTCATCATGGTTTCGCACGACCGCTATCTGATTGAGTCCTGCGCCGACCAACTCTGGATCGTCGCCGACCGGACCGTGACCAATTACGACGGCGACCTCGACGAGTACCGCCGCCTGGTGCTGTCGGCGCGCAACGGCGAGCCCGCCCCGCGCGAGCGTAGCGCCGCGAGCGAGAAGCCGCAGCGCCCGAGATCGGACAATCGCGGCTCGCTGAAGAAGCGCATCGCGGAAGCCGAGAGCGAGATCGCCCGCGTCAGCGAGATCATCACCAAGATCGACACCGCACTCGCCCTGCCCGACATCTTCACCAGGGATCCCAAGCAGGCCGCGCAACTGTCGAAGGCCCGCGCCAACGCCGCCGACGCGCTGGCGCGTGCGGAGGAACAGTGGCTGGAGGCGAGCACGCAGTTCGACGAGGCAGCGGGCTAGACTCAAAATCTGAAAAACAACCCCATGCACAGTAGCGGGGCTGGTGCGGCCGGCGCGTCGGTGAGATCACCCAAGCCGTTGAAACGCCTGGCTTAATCAGCAAACATCAGCGTTCCCGCATGATCTCGTGCCGGTAGCGCTGCAATGGCGATAACAGGTAGCTCAAAATGGTGCGCGAGCCGGTCCTGATCTCCACTGTCACGGCCATTCCCGGTGACAGGCTGACGAGGCGATCGTCCACCTGCATTTGCGTGCGATCGAGCGAGATGCGTGCGCTGTAGCTCAGCTCCTGGCCGTTGGGCTCGCTGCTGTCGCGCTGCGTCCCGAGCGCGCGGTCGCTCCCCGGCGGACGATCGCGGATGATGGCGTCCTGCGAGACGCTCAGCACCCGCCCCTCCAGCAGGCCGTAGCGGGTGAAGTTGAAGGTGTCGATCTTGACGGCGGCATCCTGTCCGGCCTCGACGAAGCCGATGTCGCGGTTGGAGATCATCGCCTCGACCTCGAGCCGCGTATCTGACGGCACGATCACGAGCAGCGATTGCGCGGGCGTGACCACACCGCCCACGGTGTGGACCGCAAGCTGCTGCACCACGCCGTCGACCGGCGAGGTCAGCCGCTGGAGCTGGGTGCGCTGCTGCGCCTTGATCAGATCGCGCGCGACGCCGTTGGCTTTCTGCTCGCTCTTGGCGAGTTCGTCGGACAGGCTCTTGCGATACTCCGCCACGGCCTGGGTGCGGGTCTCCCGGATCGCGGCGACGGCTGCCTCGGCTTCCTTCAGATGGCTGCTCTGGACGCGAAGCTCCTCCTGCTGCTCGATCTGGAGCTGAAGGGTCTCGTAATAGGTCAGCTTCGAGCCGATTTCCTTCTCCATCAGAATCTTGCGGATATCGACGCGCTGCTGGGTGACGGGGAGCAACGCATCCAGCTTGTGGATCGTCGCCGCAATGGTCTGATGCTCGGCCTCCTTCTGCGCCTGCTGGCGCGCAAGCGACGCTAATTTGGCGCGATGCTCGCTGACCTGATTGGCAAGAAGCTGCCGCTGTGTCGCGACCAGCGAGGGATCGGCATCCGCAGGCGGGACGAGATCGGTGGAGGCATCTTCGCCGCTTGCCAGTGCGGCGCGGAGACGCGCCATATTGAGCCGTTCGGCCATGAGATCGTCGTGCAGGTGATCGCGCTCCGCGGCATTCACGGTCGGATCGAGCTCGATCAGCACGTCGCCCGATTTGACCGCCTGCCCGTCCTGCACGTGGATGGCGCGCACCACCCCGGTCTCGAACGGCTGGACCACCTTGCTTCGCCCGCTCGACACCACCTTCCCGGTTGCGGACGCCACGATATCGATCGTGCCCCATGCCGACCACGCGAGTGCCGCGCAGACAAGGAGCATCAGGGCGATCGCGATGGCCCGGCCGATCGGTGACGGTGGTGCCTCGGCAATCTCCAGCGCCGCGGGCAGGAAAGCGATCTCTTCCGTGCGCCGCCCCTTCGCTTTCCGGAAGGGAACGACGGTCTGCTCCGGCCGCGGGGCCGGCGCCGCGCTAGCCGACCTCATAGATCCCTCCCTGGAGACGATGCAGGGCCGCGTATCGGCCACCGGTCTTGATCAACGCGTCATGCGTGCCGTCCTCGACCAGACGGCCGCGCTCCAGCGTGAAGATGCGATCGGCGCCGCGAACGGTGGACAGCCGATGCGCGATGATCAGAACGGTGCGGCCCCTCGCGATCTCCTTCATGTTCTCATGGATGATCCGCTCGCTTTCATAGTCGAGCGCGCTGGTCGCTTCATCGAAGATCAGGATGCGGGGATTGGTCACCAATGCGCGGGCGATCGCGATGCGCTGGCGCTGCCCGCCCGAGAGCGTCGAGCCGCGCTCGCCGACGACCGTGTCGTAGCCTTCGGGAAGCTCCAGAATGAAATCATGCGCGCCCGCAAGTTTTGCTGCGTCCATGACGCGGTCCATCAGCAGGGTCGGATCGGCCAGCGCGATGTTGTCGCGCACCGAGCGGTTGAACAGCATGTTGTCCTGGAGCACCACGCCGATCTGGCGGCGGAGCCAGGCCGGATCGGTCATCACCAGATCCATTCCGTCGATCAGCACGCGGCCGCCTTGCGGAACGTAGAGCCGCTGCACCAGCTTGGCGAACGTGCTCTTGCCCGAGCCCGACGATCCGACGATGCCGACGGTTTGCCCGGGCGGAACATCGAACGAGACGTCATGCAGGATTTCCGGCCCATCGAGCCGGTAGCGGAACGACACGTGCTCGAACCGGATATTGCCCCGGATCGGCGGCAGCCCCGCACGCGCCGCCGAATAAGCCGGCTCTGCCGCGCTGTTGAGGATGTCGCCAAGCCGCGCGATCGAGAGCCGCGCCTGATGAAAATCCTGCCAGACCTGGGCCAGCCGCAGCACGGGCGCCGAAACGCGCCCCGCAAAAATGTTGAAGGCTACGAGCTCGCCGACGGTCAATGCGTCGCCGATCACGAGGCGCGCGCCGACATAGAGAATGGCGGCGGTCACGACCTTGCTGACGAACTGCACGAGCTGGCTTGCGGTGTTGCCGAGGCTGGTGACACCGAAGCTCGCCGAGACATAGCCGGCCAGCTGCTCTTCCCACCGGCGCTGCATCTGCGGCTCGACCGCCATCGCCTTCAATGTCTCGATGCCGCTGACGCTCTCGACCAGAAAAGCCTGGTTCTCGGCACCGCGGCGGAATTTCTCGTCCAGCCTGCGGCGAAACAGCGGCGTCGCCACCGCCGAGATCGCGATGTAGAACGGGAACGATGCCAGCACGATGCAGCTCATCAACGGCGAATAGGCGAACATCACCGCCAGGAATACCGAGGTGAAGAACAGGTCGATGAGCAGCGTCAGCGACGAGCTGGTGATGAAGTTGCGGATGTTCTCGAGTTCGCGAACCCGCGCCACGGAATCACCGACGCGCCGCGCCTGAAACCAGGCCATCGGCAATGCCAGAAGGTGGTGGAACAGCCGCGCCCCCAGCTCCACGTCGATGCGGTTGGTCGTATGCGCAAACAGATAATTGCGCAGGATACCCAGCACCGTGTCGAACAGCGAGACGACGACGAGACCGATGACGAGCACGTCGAGCGTGGACAGCGAGCGGTGGACCAGCACCTTGTCGATCACGACCTGGAAGAACAGCGGCGAGACCAACGCAAAGAGCTGGAGGAAGAACGAGGCGGCCAGCACCTCGCCGAACAGCCGCCGGTACTTGCCGATCGCGCCGATGAACCAGGTGATGTCGAAATGGCGCCCGAGGTCGGAGAGCCCGGCGCGCCGGGCCATCAGAATCAATCCGCCGTCCCAGATCGCGCACAGCTCGTCGCGCTCCATCAGCACCGGGCGCTGGGCCTGCGGCGATTGCACCAGCACCTTGTCGGCGGAGGCTTTCGCGATGACCATGAAGCTGCCGTCGCGCAGTATCGCGATCGCCGGCAGCGGGCTGCCCGATAGACGACTCCACTGCGTTCGATAGGTTCGTGCCTTGAGGCCGAGAGATTTGGCGCAGCGGATGATCTCCGCTGCGCCAAAGATAGCCGTTCCGGTCCGGTGCCTGAGCTGGTCGCGGTCGGCCGCAACACCCTGCAAATGCAGCAGGGTGAGCAGCGCGTCCAACCCCGTATCGGTCGAGACCGCGTTCGTGGTCATGGGCGTTCTCCCGGCCGGAGCCTAGTGTCAGGCGTGTTGCGGCGGTGCGAGGGTCTGGCTCTGCGCCGCGTGCGGATCGGGCAACGGCATCTCGCCGTGACCGTCACCTGCCGGGATAAGGTTCGCCGCCATGGCCTGGTTGAGCAGCATCGCGGCCGCCATCGCCCCGCCCCCGTTGATGACGACGTTGTTGCCGGGGCCACCGTCGAGGACGTCCTGTCCGCCGCCACCGATCAGCACGTCGTCACCCGCACCGCCCGCGAGCGTGTCGTTGCCGGGGCTGCCGATCAGGACGTCATCGCCATTTCCGCCATTGGCGACGAGCTGGATGCCGCCGTGCAGACCGGAGGCCGTGATGACGTCGTCGCCATCGAGCCCGTTGATCACGATCCTGTCGCCCGTGCCGGCATCGGTGATGTTGATGTCCTGACCAAGCCCCGACACCGTAATGATGCCGTCGTGCTCGGTCACCGTGATGACGTCGCTGCCGCTGGTTCCGTTGATCGTCACCGTATCCGCGGCGCCGTCATTGGCGCCGAGGTCGAGGTTGACCTGATTCACGCCGGTCCCGGAGAGGTCGCCGACCGTGATGTTGTCGGCACCACCGAGGGCGTTGAAGTTGATATGCTCGACGCCGTTGAGGTCCATCGCGATGGCAGCAACATCGCGGGTGAACAGCACCCGGCCGCCATTGGCCGAGATGTTGATGTTCTCGTTGATGTTGGCGCCGTTGAACAGCAGCGTATCGGTGCCCTTGCCGCCTTCGACAATGTCGCTGCCGTCGCCGGGATTCCAGACGAAGGTATCATCGCCGGCGCCGAGATTGGCAACGTCGTTGCCACGGCCGCCGTTCACGATGTTATTGCCGGCACTGCCGGTGATGGTGTCGTTGCCGTCACCGCCGTTGATGTTGAGGCTGAACGGCTGCCCCGCCTTGATGGACGAGGCATTGATGACGTCGTTACCGCCTCCGCCGTTGACGGTCAGGACGTCACCGGCATCGGCGTGAGCGATGGTCACCTGCGCCGCAAGGCCGTTGACAACGATCGATCCGCCAGAGGTCGTGACCGAGATGTTGTCATCGCCTGCGGTGCCGTTCACGGTCACACGATCTGCCGCACCGTCGCCACTCTGGCTGCCGGGGCCGGCACTGAGGTCGATCGCCACCTGCGTGACGCCGGTGCCGGAGAGATCGTTGACGGTGATGTTGTCGGCGCCGCCGGCGGCAGCGATCTGCACATGCTCGACGCCGTTGAGATCCATGGTGATGGCACCGACGTCGCGGGTGAGAAGCGCGCGGCCGCCATTCGCCGAGATCGACATGTTCTCGGCGACGTTGGAGCCGTTGAACACCAGCGTATCCGTTCCCGCGCCACCTTCGACGGTGTCGCTACCATCACCGGGATTCCACGTGAAGAGGTCGTCGCCTGCGCCGAGAAGAGCGACGTCGTTGCCGCGGCCACCGTTGACCTTGTCGTTTCCGTCGCCGCCGATCAGGGTGTCGGCGCCCTGACTGCCGGTGATGGTATCGTTGCCCGCGCCGCCGTCGATGGTCAGCCCAATCGCCGCAGCAAGTAGCGATGCATCGATGACGTCGTTGCCGCCGAGCGCCTGGATCACCAGCCGGTCGTTGGCAGCTTCCGCATTCGCGATCGTCACGACTTCGGGCAGGCCCGTCACCGTCACGGTCGTCCCGTTGGACGTGACCTCGATGTGCTGGCCGCCGTTGGTGCCGGTGACGGTCACCGTGTCGGCCGCGCCGTCGCCTTGCGTGCCGCCGGGAACGGCTCCGAGATCGACCAGCACCTGCTTGACGCCGGTCCCGGAGAGATCGCCGACGGTGATGTTGTCGGCGCCGCCGCGTGCATCGAATTCGATCTGCTCGATGCTGTTGAGGTCCATCGTGATGTTGGCGACGTCGCGGGTGAAGCGCACCCTGCCGCCATTGGCCGAGATGTCGATGGTCTCGTTGATGTTGGCGCCGTTGAACAGCAGCTTGTCGTTGCCCGATCCGCCTTCGACCGTGTCGCTGCCGTCGCCGGGATTCCAGATGAAGGTGTCGTCGCCCGTCCCTAATTGCGCGACGTCGTTGCCGCGTCCGCCATTGACGATGTCGTCGCCGCTGCCGCCGATCAGGAGGTCGTTGCCGTCGCCGCCGGTGATCCTGTCGTTGCCGGCGCCGCCGTCAAGCGTCAGCGAGATCAGGCTGGCGAGTCCATTGCTTGCGGTGATGACGTCGTCGCCGCCGCCGCCGTGCAGCACAAGATTCTCCGTCGTGCCGATGTCGAGCGAAAATGGCGCCGCGCCCGTCCCGTCGAATCGCACGCGCGTGCCGTTCGCCGTGATCGTGAACGTCTCCGGGTCATTGCTTCCGTTGACCTGCGCGGTGTCGTTGCCGTCACCGCCCTCGAACAGGTTGGTGCCGCCCCCCGGATTCCAGATCATGAGGTCGTTGCCCGCTTCGCCGAACAACTGGTTGTCGCCGCTGCCGCCGTCCAGCGTGTCGTTCCCCGCGCCGCCGAACAGCAGATCGTTGCCGCCGCCGCCCTTGATCGTGTCGTCGCCGGCCTGCCCAAACAGCAAATCGGCACCCGAGCCGCCCGTGATCCTGTCATTGCCGTCGCCGCCGAAAATGTGCACCGCGGGCATCGGGCCGTTGGATTCGTTAACGGTGATCGTGTCGTCGCCGCCCTGACCGAAGATGTCGATCTCATTGGTGTTGGCCACAGTGGGATCGCCACCGATCGTCTTCACCTGCCCGTTATTGATGAGAATGCGGCCCGACTTGTCGCGGCTGATCACGACGCCGTTATTGGCGCTGTCGCCGAAAATGGTGAGCTGGCCCGTAACCGGGGAGAAAACAGAGGTAGTAGACATTCAAATATTCCTTCGATCGATCTAGCCCCTCCCCTCGATGCGTAGCAGTGGTGCGGATGTCTTACTTGAAGCACTGCTTTAGACGCGCGTGATTATTCTGGAGATTTCCTCCAGTTTTCCTCCGGGCTGGTTGCGACAGCGGATGCAAACGCTCTCACATCACGAATTGCCGATCACGTATAACGGCAGCGTGACTTTCGAAGGCGCGCGCGAATCCCACCAACGCATTGATGCACGCGCAGAAGCCACAGCTCGAAGCGACGACGCATTCGTTTTGATGAGATGGCGAATTCGATCGGTGCTCTCGTGCGCCGGACACAGCGCAGCACGATAGTGGTGCGCTGCTGAGCCGGGGCTCATGATCGAGAGAGACTGGATCGAGAGAGACCGGGTCCCGGCTCAGCGCAGCAGCGCATAGCGCGTCGAAGACGCGCGTGAACGCGCTGATGGCGCTGCAGCGCGTCCGGGACGCGAGAGTTCGCCTTACGCCGACTTCTTCTTCGGCTTCGGCTTGGTCGCCTTCGGCATGACAGGCGCTTCCGGCGTGCCCTCGATCGAGGACAGACGGCCGGACGTGAAGGTGTAGATGCCCGCGCGCGGACCTGTGCTCCAGGTGACGACGGCAACGCGCCGGCCGGCGGCATCACTGGAGAGATTGACGGTCGAGGGCGCCCCGATGCCGCGCACCACGTCGCATTCGGTGTGGCCGAGCGCGACCGTGCCGCCCATGGGCGCCGGCGCCGTCGTCGAAGCATTGGCGTCGGCCGGCCCGGGGGGCGGCGTCATGCCGGGACAGGCGCCGTCGGCGCTGACCAGATCCTCGGCCGTCACGGGCTTGTCGGGGGTCAACGGCGGCGATTCGATTGAGATGCTCTTGATGAACAGGCGGCTCGGCGTGTTGAACCACTGGGCATCCTTGGACAACAGGTCGGTCCCCGAGCAGCCCGCGAGCAGCGGTGCTACGGCAGCCAACGCAACTATGAGCGAGCTGGGAAGCTTTTGATGTCGCACGATAAACTAAATTCCCCGCATGAAGGACCGGCCCTAAGCGATTGTCCCAACATCACTTTGCGGCACGAAGGTGACAAAAGCCAGCATCGCCCGAAAAGTGCAAATTATCATTAATTGCAGACGACCGCTAATTCCGGCGCTGCCAACGGCCCCGTTCGTCGGCCTGCCAATAGGTGACATCAAATCCCCGAGCCTTGCAATCCGTCCAGGCGCTCCGGGCAAACGCCAGCGCATCCGGATCGTCGCCGTTGAACAGCAGCACCATGCGTTCATAGCCCTGCACGTCCTGCGGCAGCGCGGCGTTGTCGACCAGGAAGCGGACATTGGCGCCGTTGGGATTGTCCTCCTCGATCGCCAGCACGATCGGCTGATCGGCGGCATCGTTCACGCGCCATGTCGCGTGCGGCAGGAACGAATCGTCGCGATAGGTCCATAGGTGCGCGTCGAGCGCGTCGGCACGCTCCGGCGAGGTCGACTGCACCACGACGCGCCAGCCGCGCTCGAGCGATTTCTCGAGAAGCGGCGGCAACACGTTCTCCACCGTCATGTTTTGCAGATGGTAGAAAAGGACTTCGGTCATCTCAGATCATTTGCGCTCGTAGTGGTCGGCGACCAGACGGTCGAGCAAACGGACACCGTAGCCGCTTCCCCAGCTCTGGTTGATGTCGGTCTTCGGCGCGCCCATCGCCGTGCCGGCGATGTCGAGATGCGCCCACGGCGTGCCGTCGACGAAGCGCTGCAGGAACTGCGCCGCGGTGATCGAGCCGCCATGGCGGCCGCCGGTGTTCTTCATGTCGGCGAACTGGGAATCGATCAGCTTGTCGTATTCGGGGCCGAGCGGCATGCGCCAGACTTTCTCTCCGCTCTCGATGCCGGCCGCGAGCAGACGGTCGGCGAGTTCGTCATTGTTGGAGAACATGCCGGCATGCTCGGTGCCGAGCGCGACCATGATCGCGCCGGTCAGCGTCGCCAGATCCACCATGAATTTCGGCTTGGTCTTTTTCGCGACGTACCAGAGAACGTCGGCGAGCACGAGGCGGCCTTCGGCGTCGGTGTTGATGATCTCGATGGTCTGGCCCGACATCGAGGTGACGATGTCGCCCGGCCGCTGCGCATTGCCGTCGGGCATGTTCTCGACGAGGCCGATGGCGCCGACTACGTTGGCCTTGGCCTTGCGCGCGGCGAGCGCATGCATCAGGCCGACGACGCAGGCGGCACCGCCCATGTCGCCCTTCATATCTTCCATGCTGCCGGCCGGCTTGATCGAAATACCGCCGGTGTCGAAGCAGACGCCCTTGCCGACAAAGGCGACCGGTGCCTCGCCCTTCTTGCCGCCGTCCCAGCGCATGATCACGGTCCGGCTCGGCCGTGACGAACCCTGGCCGACGCCGAGCAGCGCGCCCATGCCGAGCTTGTCCATCGCCCTGACGTCGAGCACCTCGACCTTGACGCCGAGCTTGCGGAGCAGGCCCGCGCGGCGCGCGAACTCCTCGGGGAAAAGCACGTTCGGCGGCTCGTTGACGAGATCGCGCGCGATGATCACGCCGTCGACGACATGGCCGGCCGAGGCAAACGCCTTCTTCGCCGCGGTGGCATCGCCGACCGCAAGCGAGACGTCGGCGCGCAAGCCGCCCTCCTCGCCGTCTTTCTTTTTCGTCTTGTAGCGATCGAACTTGTAGGCGCGCAGCCGCAGGCCCGAGGCGATCGCAACCGCCTGCTCGCTGGTCATGGCGCCATCAGGAAGTTCCGCGACGATGGTCATGGCAGCGGCCGCGGCCGAAAGCTTGCCCGCCGCCACGCCGCCGAATTTGAGGAAGTCGTTCGCCTTCAGGCTCGCCGCCTTGCCGGCGCCGATCACGACCAGGCGGGTAGCCTTCACCCCCTCCGGCGCCAGGATGTCCAGCGCGGCGCCGCTTTTGCCCTTGAAGCCGGCGGCGGAGGCCGCCCGCTTGACCAGCTCAGTGGCACCGCCGAGTGCTTTGGCCGTCGCCGGACCGAGCTTCAGAGTGTCGTCGCAGAACACGACCAGGATGCCACGGGCGGCAGCAGACAACGGGACAAAGCCGACCTTGATGGCATCGGACATGGGTAACTCCTTCAAAACATCGGGCTTTTCGTCGCTGGGCGGACCCGGCCACGGGCCGGAGCTGAACGACGATTCACTGGACTTTCCCCACTATGGGCCACCGGCGCGGTGGCTGCCAAGCACCCCCGTGGCCGCCGGGCCACAACGAGGGAAATATTAACCATATATTGACGGCGCCACGGGGCAGCCATTTTGTTGATGGATCAAAGGGATGGTAGTGAGAGAGTAAGCCGGTGGTAGAGGTGGTTGGCCGACCTTGGGGATCCCCTGATCGGGGATTGGTTGGGCAGCCGGACTTCCGGCCTGCATTGGGGCGCTGGTGGGGATTCGTGCGGTAGCGCATGGGGTCAATCGATAGGTATATCTTCCGCACGACGCTGGCGTCGTTTGCGCTGGTCCTGGTCAGCCTCACCGGCGTGATCTGGATTACGCAGGCGTTGCGCGGCATCGACCTGATGACGAGCCAGGGTCAGACCATCCTGACCTTCCTCGGCATCACCAGCCTCGTCGTGCCGGCACTGGTCCTGATCATCTCGCCGATCGCGCTGATGATCGCGATCTCGCACACGCTGAACAAGCTCGCGACCGATTCCGAGATCATCGTGATGAATGCCGCCGGCTTCTCGCCGTTCCGGCTGTTCTATCCGTTCTTCTACGCCACCTGTGTCGTGGCGCTGCTGGTCGCCTTCATCGCGGCCTATCTCGCCCCCGACGGCATGCGGCGGATCAAGCAGTGGGACGCCGAGATCACCGCCGACGTGCTCACCAACATCCTCCAGCCCGGCCGCTTCGCCCAGCTCGACAAGAACCTGACGATCCGGATCCGCGAACGCCAGCCCGGTGGCATCCTCGCCGGGATCTTCATCGACGATCGCCGCGATCCCAACGAGCGCGTCTCGATCGTCGCCGAGCATGGCGAGGTCGTGAAGAACGACAACGGCTCGTTCCTGGTGCTCAAGGACGGTAATCTGCAGCGCTTCGAGGCCGGCAAGCGCGATCCCGCGCTGGTGGCGTTCGGCCGCTACGGCTTCGACATGTCGAAATTCTCGGGCCAGGGTCACGACGTCACCCTCGGCATCCGCGAGCGCTATCTCTGGGAGCTGTTCTCCCCGTCCGAGGACGATCCGGTCTACAAGCAGATTCCCGGCCAGTTCCGCTCGGCTCTGCACGACAGCCTGCTGGCGCCGATCTATCCCTTCGCCTTTGCCGTGCTGACCTTCGCCTTCCTCGGCGCGCCGCGCACCACGCGCCAAAGCCGCAACTTCTCGATCGGCGGCTCGGTGATCGCCGTGTTCGGCCTGCGCATGGCAGGATTCGCCTGCTCGGTGATGGCGGTAAAGTCGCCTGGCCCGGTGCTGTTCCAGTACGCGATGGTCCTTGGCGCCATCGGCGTCGGGCTGTGGTTGATCATCGGCGGCATCGTGGTCGAGCCGCCGCCCCGCCTCATGGAGGCCATCAACAGGTCGAACGCGCGCATCGCGCGGCTGTTCAGACGGCCGGCCGCCGCATGAGCATGCTCACCAACACCCTCGGGCGCTATTTCGCCGGACGCTTCGTCGTCGCGGCGCTCGGCGTGTTCGCGGGCATCTTCCTGCTGCTGGTGCTGGTCGACTACATCGAGATGGTGCGCAAGACCTCAGGACTCGCATCCGCCTCCGCGATCATGGTGGCCGAGACCTCGCTGTTCCGGGTCCCGCAATTGCTCGAGAAGCTGACGCCGTTCTGCATGCTGATCGGCGCCATGACCTGCTATCTCGCCCTCTCCCGCAGGCTCGAGCTCGTGGTCGCGCGCGCCGCCGGCATCTCCGCATGGCAATTCATCTCGCCGGCTCTCGGCAGCGCGCTCCTGATCGGGGTGATCGCGACCGTCGCCTACAATCCGATGTCGGCGAACCTGCGCGAGCTGTCCAAGCGCATGGAAGCCGAGCTGTTCGGCTCGGCCCCCGGCGGCGGCATCCAGGACGCCTCCGGCTTCTGGCTCAACCAGGTCACCAATGACGGCCAGGTCATCATCAATGCGGCGCGCAGCGAACAGCAGGGCGTCCGGCTGACCGGCCTGACCCTGTTCCGATTCGATACGGACTGGCATTTCAAGGAGCGGATCGAGGCGCGCGAGGCGGCGCTGGAGTCCGGTCACTGGCTGTTCAAATCGGTGCGCCGCTTCTCGCTGGATTCGCCGCCGATCGACCAGGCGACGTTGGAGATTCCGACGACGCTGACCGAAGCCCAGATCCGCAACAGCTTTTCCACACCCGAGACTGTGTCCTTTTGGCAACTACCGAGCTACATCCGCTCCTCGGAGAGCTCGGGCTTCGCGACAGCCGGCTATCGACTCCAGTATCACAAGCTCCTGGCACAGCCGTTTTTGCTGGCCGCCATGGTGATGCTGGCGGCTTCCGTGTCGTTGCGTTTCTTCCGGATGGGCGGCGTGCAGAAGATGGTTTTGAGTGGCGTGGGCGCAGGCTTTCTGCTCTACGTTTTGTCGAAAGTGACTGAAGACTTGAGCAAGGCTGAGTTGATGCATCCGATCGCTGCGGCGTGGTTGCCCGCGGTGGTGGGCGGCCTCACCGGCTTTTTGGCCTTGTTGTATCAGGAGGACGGTTAGTGACTGCCGTCCATCGAGGGCTCGTGTCTCGTTTGACGCAGCGTACTGTGGTGCGCGCGAACGGATGCGGCTTGTCCATTCGCAGGCTCCTGCTGGCTGTCGCCGCCGTGGCGTCGCTCGGCGGGCTGATCGACATTGCCGCCGTGACGCCGGCCTCCGCTCAGAGCTTCACCTACAATCCGCTGCCGCCGCGCGCGAAGCCGCCGAAGGTCGCCAACGACAACCAGATGCTGGTTCAGGCGACCGAGGTCGACTACGACTACAACAATTCGCGCGTCTCCGCGGTCGGTAACGTCCAGCTGTTCTACAACGGCACGAGCGTCGAGGCCGACAAGGTCATCTACGACCAGAAGACCAAGCGGCTGCATGCCGAAGGCAACGTCCGCATGACGGATGCCGACGGCAAGATCACCTATGCCGAGATCCTGGATCTCTCCGACGACTACCGCGACGGTTTCGTCGATTCGCTGCGCGTGGACACCGCCGACCAGACCCGCATGGCCGCGAGCCGCGCCGACCGCTCCAGCGGCAACTACACGGTGTTCGAGAACGGCGTCTACACGGCCTGCGCGCCGTGTAAGGACGATCCGAAGAAGCCGCCGCTGTGGCAGGTCAAGGGTGCGCGCATCATCCACGACCAGCAGGAGAAGATACTGTATTTCGAGACGGCACAGCTCGAATTCTTCGGCGTGCCGATCGCCTACATGCCCTATTTCTCGACGCCCGACCCGACCGTGAAGCGCAAGACCGGCTTCCTGATGCCGGGCTTCACGTCGAACACGCCGTTCGGCTACGGCGTCGAAGTTCCGTTCTACTGGGCGATCGCGCCCGATATGGACATGACCTTCAGCCCGCGCATCACCTCCAGGCAGGGCGTGCTGTTCCAGGCCGAGTACCGCCAGCGCCTGATGGACGGCGCCTACCAGATCCGAGTCTACGGCATCGACCAACTCGACCCCGGCGCACTCGCCGGCCAGCCCGGCGACCGCCAGTTCCGCGGCGCCGTCGACACCAAGGGTCAGTTCGCGCTGAACGACAAGTGGGTCTGGGGCTGGGACGGCGTCGTCATGTCCGATTACTACTTCTTCTCGGACTACCGCCTGTCGCAATACCGCGATCCGCTGGGCTCGTTCCTGTATCTGCCGACCGACGCATTGTCGCAGCTCTATCTGACCGGCGTCGGCAATCGCAGCTTCTTCGATGCGCGCACGATGTACTGGCTGAGCTACTCGGGCAACCAGAGCCAGGTGCCGATCGTCTATCCCGTGATCGACTATTCGAACGTGCTCAACTATCCGGTGTTCGGCGGCGAGTTCAGCTACAAGACCAACTTCACGAACCTGTCGCGTGACACCGCGGTGTTCGATCCGATCACCACGCTCGCCAATACCAACAGCCTGTGCACGACGACGTCGGCCGATCCGCTCGCGCGCACGCCGTCGCAGTGCCTGCTGCGCGGCGTCCCCGGCACCTACACCCGCCTCACGGCGGAAGCGCAGTGGCGCAAGTCCTACACCGACCCGTTCGGCGAGATCTGGACACCGTTCGCCAGCCTCCGCGCCGACGCGATCAACGCCTCGATCTCCAACCAGCCGGGCGTGTCGAACTACCTGCCGGTCGGCGACACCCAGGCGTTCCGCCTGATGCCGACCGTCGGCCTCGAATACCGCTATCCCTTCATCAACGTTCAGCCCTGGGGCTCGACCACCATCGAGCCGATCGCGCAGGTCATCATCCGGCCGAACGAGCCCTATGCCGGCAAGTTCCCGAACGAGGACGCCCAGAGCATGGTGTTCGACACCTCGAACCTGTTCAGCGTCGACAAGTTCTCCGGTTACGACCGCGTCGAGGGCGGCGGCCGCGCCAATGTCGGCGTGCAGTCCACCACGCAGTTCGACAAGGGCGGCGCCGTCAAGGTGCTGTTCGGCCAGTCCTACCAGCTGTTCGGCCTGAACTCCTACACGGTCCAGGACACCATCAACACCGGCCTTGATTCCGGCCTCGACAAGCCGCGCTCGGACTACGTGGCGAGCGCCAGCTACTCACCCAACAGCACCTACACGTTCAGCGTCCGCTCCCGCATGGACGAGCAGACCTGGAACGTGCAGCGCTTCGAGGCGGAAGGCCGCGCCAACTTCAATCGCTGGTCGGTCAGCATGATGTACGGCAATTACGCCGAGCAGCCGGAGCTCGGCTATCTGACGCGGCGCGAGGGCATCCTGACCTCGGGCTCGATCAAGGTCGCGGCCAATTGGGTGGTGACCGGCTCGGCGCGCTGGGACCTCGAGGCCAACAAGATCAACCAGTATGTGCTCGGAGCGGGCTATGTCGACGATTGCTTCGTGCTCGGCGTGAACTATGTAACTTCGTATAGTTACTCTGCGGGCACGGCGCCGCCCGTACTGAACCACGCGTTCATGTTCCAGATCGGCCTGCGCACGCTGGCGACCTCGACCGGGTCCAGCTCGTCCGCCGGCTACCAATGAACCGTCTGAAATGACGGCCGGGCTCTCCCGAGAGCGAGCTCATCCCGGCTGACATGCGAGCGATAATCATGACGACCCAATTGCCTGTTTTTCGCCTCCTCCTCGCCATCGGTGCCGGGTTGATCCTCACCGGCCTGCCCGCGCCGTCGCGCGCGCAGAACATCGTCGTGATGGTCAACGGCGACCCGATCACCGATTTCGACATCGAGCAGCGTTCCAAGCTCGACCAGCTGACGACCCAGAAGACCCCGAGCCGGCAGGAGGTCATCAACGAGCTGATCGACGACAAGGTGAAGCTCAAGGAAGGCAAGAAATACGGCGTCGACCCCGGCATCTCCGACATCAACCAGTCCTACGAGGGCATGGCGCAGCGCATGCGCATCACGCCGGATCAGCTCACCAAGTCGCTCGAGGTCAAGGGCGTCCGCCCCGAGACGCTGAAGGGCCGCATGAAGGCCGAGATGGTCTGGACCAGCCTCGTACGCGGCCGCTTCAAGGAGAAGCTGATGGTCGGCGAGCGTGACGTCGCGCAGGCCGTGCAGGCCCAGACCGGCGACAAGCTCCAGATCGAGGGCACCGAGTACAAAATGCAGCCGATCGTGCTGATCGTGCCGCGCGGCTCGTCCCCGGCGTTCCTGGAGACGCGGCAGAAGGAAGCCGAGACCTATCGCTCGCGTGTCGGAAGCTGCGAGGAAGCCAATTCGCTGTTCCGCTCAACGCCGAACGCCACCATCCGCGACACCGTCACCAAGACCACCGCGGAACTGCCCGAGGCGCTTCGCAAGGTGCTCGACGACACCCAGATCGGCCACCTGACCGCGCCGGAGGTCACCAAGGCGGGCATCGAGATGGTCGTGCTGTGCTCGCGCAAGCCGACCATGATCGACACGCCGAAAAAGCGCGAGGTCCGCGAGAAGATGTATTCGGAGAAATACGAGAAGACCCAGAAGGCCTATCTCGATGATCTCCGGAAAGCGGCGATGATCGAATATCGCAACCGCTGATGGCCAACTTCGCCTTAGAACCTTCCATCAAGCCTTCGAAGCCCCTCGCCCTGACCCTGGGAGAGCCCGCCGGCATCGGCCCCGACATCACGATCGCAGCCTGGCTCAGACGCCGCGAACTGAACTTGCCCGCCTTCTATCTGCTCGGCGACGAGGCCTTCGTCGCTCGCCGCGCCAAGGCCCTCGGCGCCGATATCCGGATTGCCTCGGTAAGCGCCGGCGAGGCCGCAGCCGCGTTCACCGAGGCCCTGCCCGTGGTCGCAACGGGTGAGAGTGCGACAGCCGAGCCCGGCAAGCCCGATGACGCGAGCGCGCCGGCCGCGCTCGCCTCGATCCGGCAGGCGGTCACCGATGTCCGTGAAGGCCGCGCCAGCGCCGTCGTCACCAACCCGATCGCCAAGAGCGTGCTCTACCGCTCAGGCTTCCGCCATCCCGGCCACACCGAATACCTCGCCGAGCTTGCCGCAGAGAACGGCCGCGTGCCGCAGCCGGTGATGATGCTGTGGTCGCCGCGGCTCGCCGTGGTGCCCGTGACCATCCACGTCTCCTTGCGCGATGCGCTGGCCCAGCTCACCAGCGAGCTCATTGTCTCGACCGTGCGCATCGTCGCGACCGAGCTGAAATCCCGCTTCGGCATCGAAAGGCCGCGCATCGCGATCTCCGGCCTCAATCCGCATGCCGGAGAGGACGGCTCGCTCGGCCACGAGGAGCAGACCGTGATTGCGCCAGCGCTCAAGGCGTTGCGCGGCGACGGCATCGAGGCGAAGGGACCGCTCCCTGCCGACACCATGTTTCACGAAGCCGCGCGAAGCACCTATGACTGCGCCGTCTGCATGTACCACGACCAGGCGCTGATCCCGATCAAGACGGTCGCCTTCGACGACGCGGTCAATGTCACCCTCGGCCTGCCCTTCATCCGCACCTCGCCCGATCACGGCACCGCGTTCGACATCGCCGGCACGGCCAAGGCCAATCCGGCAAGCCTGATCGCTGCGCTCAAGCTCGCAAGCCGCATGGCGGCTGCGCAAAGCTGATGAGCGCGATCGACGACCTCCCGCCGCTTCGCGAGGTCATTCGCCAGCACGCACTGTCGGCACGCAAATCGCTGGGGCAGAACTTCCTGCTCGACCTCAATCTCACCGCGCGCATCGCGCGTGCCGCCGCGCCGCTCGAGGACTCCACCATCGTTGAGATCGGTCCCGGCCCGGGCGGGTTGACGCGCGCGTTGCTCGCGCTCGGCGCCAAACGCGTCATCGCCATCGAGCATGACGAGCGCGCGATCCCTGCCTTGCAGGATATTTCCGCGCGCTACCCTGATAGGCTCGAGATCGTGCATGGCGATGCCATGACCTTCGACCCGCGTCCGCTGCTCAATGGCGAAAGAGCCAAGATCGTCGCGAACCTGCCTTACAACATTGCGACCCAGCTCCTGATCGGCTGGCTCACCACCGACCCTTGGCCGCCCTGGTACGACATGATGGTCCTGATGTTCCAGCGCGAGGTCGGCGAGCGGATCGTGGCACGCGAGGACGAGGAGGCCTATGGCCGCCTCGGCGTGCTCGCCAACTGGCGCTGCGAGACGAAGATCCTGTTCGACATTTCGCCCTCCGCCTTCGTGCCGCCGCCGAAGGTCACCTCCTCCGTCGTGCGGCTGGTGCCGCGCGCAGAGCCTCTGCCTTGCGATCGCAAGCTGCTCGAACAGGTCGCAGCCGCCGCTTTCGGGCAGCGCCGAAAAATGCTGCGGCAAAGCCTGAAATCGCTTCAAGCGGATCCCGCTCGCCTTGCCGCCGCCGCAGGTGTCGATGCGACGCGGCGCGCCGAAACCATTCCGATATCAGGCTTTGTTGCCATGGCGCGTGAATTGGCGGATATACGAAAGCAAGCTGGATAACAGGAATTTCGGAGGAAGGAATATGGCGTTGATGCGTCGGCAGTCCCTGGTCAAGTTCGATGCGCCCTTGTGCGAGACCATCGTCGACACGCCGAAGCCGAAAGACCGCGAGGTGCTGGTGCGCATCGAGCGCTGCGGCCTCTGCCATTCCGACCTGCACATCCAGGACGGCTATGCCGATCTCGGCGGCGGCAAGAAGCTCGACACCACGCGCGGCATGACGCTGCCGTTCACGCTCGGCCACGAGATCGCGGGCGTGGTCGACGAAGTCGGCTCGGACGTGCCGGCGAACCTCGTCGGAGCCAAGAAGGCGGTGTTCCCGTGGATCGGCTGCGGCCAGTGCCGCGACTGCGCCAATGGCGACGAAAACCTTTGCGTGAAGCAGCGCTTCCTCGGCGTCTCCATCGATGGCGGCTTCGCCACCCACGTACTGGTGCCCGACGCGAAGTACCTGCTCGACTACGATCCCCTGCCCGTCAACCAGGCCGCGACCCTGATGTGCTCCGGCGTGACCGCCTACGGCGCGCTCAAGCGCCTGGTCGACCGTCCGCGCCAGCGCAATCTGCTGCTGATCGGCCTTGGCGGCGTCGGCATGATGGGCCTGTCGTTTGCGCAGGCGATGTTCAAGCAGCCAATCACGGTGGCCGATCTCTCGCCGGCCGCACGCGAGACCGCGCTGAAGAACGGCGCAGCCGTCGCCTACGATCCGTCCGAGCCCGACGTGATCAAGCGCATCCTGAAGGAAACCGAGGGCGGCTTCGACGAGGTGGTCGATTTCGCCGGCAATGAGAAGTCGATGGCCTTTGCCGTGGCGGTCGCCGCGCGCGGCGGCAAGGTCGTCGTCTCCGGCCTGATGGGCGGCCAGTTCACCCTGCCGATGGTGCAATGGGTCTACAAGCGCCTGACCGTCGAGGGCTTCATGGTCGGCACGCTCGCGGAAGCCCAGGAGCTGATGGCGCTCGCCCGCGCCGGCAAGATCAAGCCGACGCCGATGCGCGAGGAGCCGATGGGCGACGTCCAGAAATGGATCGACGAATTGCGCGCCGGCAAGGTCGTCGGCCGCATCGTGCTGAAGAACTGATGCGCAGGAAAATCCAGGCAGGCTTGGCGGCGGGACGAGGTCTCGCCGCCGCGCTTTCCTCCGCCGAATTAACCCGGAATTGACGCAAGCCCCGGTTCCAAATAGGGGAACCGGCAAGCCGCGAACTAAAGTCCTCGCCAGCTTTCTCTTTGGAATTCTGGTGAGGCCATGCAGACCATCCGCCGCTTCCTGGCCGATGAAACCGCAGCCACTGCGATCGAAAACGGCCTGATCGCAGCCGGCATCGCTGCTCGCGATCATCGCCGTGGTCGACAATCTCGGCTCGTCGTTGAAGTTGAAGTTCGGCTCGATCAGCACCTCGCTGAAGTAGCGCGAATCCAGCCCGCGCGCTGAAGGCACGTCACCGCGCGGAACGGCTGCGACCACACCGCGTTGGCAGCGCATGTCCATTCGTTGCACCGTCGAAAGCGCATTCTTCATCGCCTGGAGCTTCCTGGAGCAGAGCGGCGAGCTCGGACCTCCGGACGAGACCGCCAACACCATTCTGGATGCCATCGAAGCGCAGCTCAGGACCGGTGAGCGCCGGCAGTTGATGCTCGCCAACAAGGCGATCGGTGCCTACCGCAAGCAGGTGGCCCAAAGCCGCCTCCTGGCCGAACGCCAGATCCGTCTCGGATAAGAGCCCGCGGCGCCCCACAAGCGCTGGCTCATTTGGAAATTCCGTAGTTCTCCGGATGAGAACAAAGTTCGCAGCGTGTCCTGCGGGCAACGCCGGACGGCGCGACGCCTCGCTGCTGCGAACTTTTCGGTTTCCCGCAAGCACTTGTGTTCACTTTGGAACTGTCGGTTCCTGCGCGGAAACGTAGGGTTTTTCCTGGAGACGCCGATTCCCGGCCAACGAAGAGCCCAGAGACAAGAAGAGTGACCGGCCGGCCCAGGAACGATCTGCTGCGAAGGCTCAGCGCCCAGGATTTCGAGCTGCTCGCGCCGCACCTGCAATCGGTCGAGGTCGCCGCGAACCACGTTCTGCATCACGCCGGCGACGGCATCTCCGTGGTCCACTTCCCCTGCGGCCCTGCGTTCGTGTCGTTCGCGGTGCCGGTTGAGGATGACCGCGAGGTCGAAAGTCTCCTGGTGGGCCGCGAGGGCGGGGTCGGTCTTTCCGCAGGCCGCAGCCCGTCGCTGGCCTTTTCCCGCGTCGTCGTGAAGGTCGGCGGCACGCTGGTCCGCCTGCCGCTGCGCGCGCTCGAGCAGACGCAGCAGCGATCGCCCAGCATGCATGAGATTTTTTCGCGCTACGCAGCCTGCCAGTTCGCACAGCTGCTCCAGACCGCGGCCTGCAACGCGGCGCATTCGATCGAGCAACGCGCGGCGAAATGGATCATTGCGGCCCGAGAGCATATCGGCAGCGACGAAATCCGCCTTACCCATGAGCAGCTCGCCGGCATGCTCGGCGTCTCCCGCAGCTATGCCAGCCGCGTCATCCAGACGTTCAAGGCCAGGCGCATCCTCGCGACCCGCCGCGGCGCCATCCTGATTCTCGATGCGCCGGCACTCGAGACAAGCGCCTGCACCTGCAACGGCGCGGTGAAGAAGCACTTTCGCGAAGTGCTGGGACGCTCGGCGGGCTAGAACAATCCGCGCAGCCGGAACATATTCGCGTGGCCCGCATTGCCCGACATGGCGCGGTACTTCTTTCATTTCGAGGGCCAGCAACCTCACACCGACACGACCGGTGAAACGCTCCTCGACGACGATGCCGCCTGGCGCGAAGCCGTCCACCTCTCCCGCGACGTCGAGCATGCGCTGCGCCCCGGCGACAGCTGGACGCTCAGCGTGTTTGACGGAAGCGAGCCTGTCTTCGTGCTTGCAATGGTGACACGGCGGTTTCGCTGACAGCCCTTCCCGTCGCCTCCGCACCGATCACATCAGACCACCAATTGGAACGCCGCGAATGTCCCATGCGTTGGCATCTCGTGAGGCAACGACGGAGTCAAAGCCCATGACGAAGCCGCTGACGAAAACGGTCAAGCCTGTTCCCGCGGAGAACCAGAGCCACAAGGGTCCCGGCAGCACGCCGTCAATTCCGCTCGACACCACCAAGGGCCATCGCGACGACGAGAAGCAGAACATTCGCGAACAGGCCGAGCACGGCAACATCACCCAGAACACCACGAACAGGCGCATGGGCTAAAAGACCAGGGGGATCGAAGAGAGGAGACACGAACTTGGTCGATCTCGGCAAATGGTACGATCCGATATCCGAGCGCTGGATCGCACCACGTGAATCACGACTGGAGGAAAAATCCTCTGATGCAAGCGAGAACCACGTCCTTGAGCTGCAGCGGACCATCGAAGTTCGCCGCATCTGGCGCGCACTTGTCGATTGCTGCGCCCGCGACTGATGCTCTTGCGTGCACGCCGCGGCGGAGTAACCGCCGCCGGCCGCGCCGTTGTATCCCCGCATGAACGATCCCGCATCACCCGCAGGGCCCGTCGCAACCGCGATGCGCTATCTGTCGACCATCGTCAGCTGCGCCTGCCTGCTGCTGGCCGCGATCTGCATCGCCATCGCCTGTCAGGTCTTCATCCAGACCGGCGTATTCGCGCAGTCCTACGCGATGGTGGGGCTGATCGGCACTGCGCTGGGGTGTCTAGCGCTGACGCTGGCGCGGGTCTGGAAGTAAACACCGATCCATCCCTCATCATTCCGGCGTGCGTGGCCCGGGGTGGATGCCCGGGACAAGCCCGGGCATGACGGCCTGCAACGCTCCCATGCGATTGCCCTGCACAGAATGTCGCACCGCTTTTCGCCGGGGCGCCGGGCTGGTAGATTGGCGTCATTGCCTTGAAGAGTTTTCGCTTTGGGGGTTTTCATGCGCGCGAGGATTTTCAATCGCGTCGTGGGGCTGGCGGCGCTGGCTGCAGCCCTGCTTGTCGCCGGGGCGGCGCCGGCCTCGGCCGAGAAGCGCATTGCGCTGGTCGTCGGCAACTCCGCCTACAAGAACATCACGCCGCTCGACAACCCGTCCAAGGACGCGAGCCTGATGGCGGAGACGCTTGGCGCGCTCGGCTTCACGCTGGTCGGCGGGCGACCCCAGCTCGATCTCGACAAGGGCGCGATGGATATCGCGGTGCAGAGCTTTGGCCGGCAGGTCCAGGGCGCCGACGTCGCGCTGTTCTATTATGCCGGCCACGGCGTGCAAGTCGCCGGCTCCAACTATCTCGTGCCTGTCGGCGCCAATCCGACGCGCGAGGCCGATGTCGATTTCCAGATGACCGACGTCAACCTCGTGCTGCGGCAGATGCAGGGATCGGGTACGCGCCTCAACCTCGTGATCCTCGACGCCTGCCGCAACAACCCGTTTGGCTCGCGCGGCCTGCGATCCTCCGACGGCGGCCTTGCGCAGATGCGCGCGCCGGAGGGCACGCTGATCTCCTACGCGACGCAGCCCGGCAACGTCGCGCAGGACGGCAGCGACGGCCACAGCCCCTACACCAAGGCGCTGGCGGCGACGGTCCGGACCGCGGGCCTCGACGTGTTCCAGACCTTCAACCAGGTCGGCCTCGCCGTGAAGCGCGCCACATCAGGCGCGCAGCAGCCCTGGGTGTCGTCCTCGCCGATCGACGGCACCTTCTATTTCGTGCCGCCGACGCAAAGCCCGCCGCCGCAGGTCGCCGCGATGCAGCCCGATCCGCTGCCGGCGGATCGGCTGCGCGCCGATCCCGATCGCGTGCCGCTGCGCGATGCCGCGCTGCTGAGCGAATTGAGCGAGCGGCTCTACGAGCTCAATTTCGATCCTGACACGCCCGATGGACTGACCCGTGCGATCACCAAGCTCCAGCAGCGGATCTCGATGGCGCCGACGGGCGAGGCAACCGAAGGCCTGCTGCTGCGGATGCGCAAGATGGAGGATCTGAAGCCGTGGGGCTCGATCGTGTACGGTCCCGACAGCAGCAAATGGGGCATATCGTGGAACCACGCCTCGCGGCGCGCGGCGGTGGCGGATGCGCGCGGCAATTGCGCCGGCGCCAAATGTCCGATCGAGCTCTCCTTCTACGGCAACCGCTGCGGCGCGTTCGCGATATCAGACAAATCCTGGTCGTTGGTCCAGCGCGACAGCATCCAGCACGCCAGGGATGCCGCGCTTGACGAATGCGGCAAGGCTGGCAAAGCTTGCCGCATTATCGGATCCGTCTGCGCCGACGGCTCCGGCCGCTGATACCTTTTTCATTTCGGATTGTTTCCTCATGCCCAATGCCGTCGTCCGTACGATCGCCCTTGCGTCCCTCCTCAACCTCGCCCTCGCCTCGTCGTCCGCCTTCGCGCAGTCCGGCAGCGCCGGCGGCTCGATCGGCAACGACGAAAAGTCGCTGTCCGGCTCGCGCCAGGATACTTCTTCAGGCCGCTCGGCCGAACCGGCCGCGCCCTCACGCCGGAGCAAGCCGGCGACCGAGGAACGCTCGTCGCCTCGGCGAAGCGGAGGTGGAGGTGGCGGCGGTGGTTTCGACGGTGCCTGGGCGGTCGTCAGCGTTGGTTGCGGCGGCAGCACGAGCGGCGCTGTCGTCGTGAGCTCGGGCAAGATCATCGGCGAAGGCGTTCGCGGAACCGTCAGCACGGGCGGCTCGGTCAGCACGTTCGGCCAGGGCCAGGGCGTGACCTTCACCAGCACAGGCCGGCTCTCGGGCCGCAGTGGTTCCGGAACGTGGCGCCGCTCCGACGGCTGCGGCGGAACCTGGAGTTCGGCGAAGCAATAGCCCTCGAAAACGCCTGAATTCGCAGCGGAACGAACGCCGCGCAGGCCCGATTCAAGCCACATCCTCTCCGGATTTGCGGCTCATTGCCACCCAAGTCTTTGATGACAAAGGGAAGGTAAAGAGTTGCGTTATGCGTAATCGGGAGACCAGGATGGGCAACCGCACCGCGAAGTTCATATCTGCGCTTGTCGGCAGCATCATCGCCGGCGCACCACTGGCCGCCGTGTCGCAGAATGCGCCGGAGGCAACGAGCTCGGCAAATGCCGCCAGCGACTGCCTCGCCTCGCCAAAGGGCGTCGCGCCGCAGGGGCAGCATTGGTACTATCGCCTGGAGCGCGGGAGCAAGCGGCAATGCTGGTATCTGCGCGCCGAAGGCAGCAAGGACAGCGCCAAGGCCGTGCAGACCGCGCAGGCTGCGCCCGATGCACCGACGGCAGATTCAGCAGCGCCGCAGCAGCAGCACCCAGTGCAGGACGCACGCGCCGAATATCTGACGCCGCAGGGCAATACCGCGCCGACGACGCCGAATGCGCCCGCACCAGCGAAACCGGCGCCGATGCAACAAGCTGCCACTCCCTCCGCCGACAGCAACGCGCAGCAGCCCCCGGTCGCCACGCGCTGGCCCGATGCCTCCGCCGCGGCTCCGTCGCCCGCACCGCAGGCTGCGCCCGCTCCTGTCGCCTCGCCGGCACCGCCGAGCGCGAAGCCGTCAAAATCCCCTGCCCCGGTCGCGCTTGCCGCAGCAGATGCCACCACCGATAAAGCGACCGGCTCGCTCCAGACGCTGCTGCTCGTGATCGGTGGCGCGCTGGCGCTCGCCGGCCTCCTCGCCAGCATCATCTATCGCTTCGCAGGCGGACGACGCGTCCGCGTCCAGGATCGTCGCGTCAATTGGGACAATCGGGAGCCGCACGACGACGGCCGCGCACCCTGGCTCGAGGAGGCGATGCCGACTGCCGCGCCGCGCGCGCAGCAGCCGCGCCCGGTGGATTTCGATGCCGCCCGTCCCCAGGCGGCCGCGCGTCGCCAAGCCCCCCAACGCGAAGCCACTCAGCGCGAAGCCGCGCAGCTCGAGGCGATCGATCACGCGATCGATGCCGTCGATCAGCGGGCGCCCCAAGCCCGCAACGAGGTCGCAGAGCTCGACGAGGCCAACATGTTCAACGGAGAGTTCGAGATCGAGGCATCGGCCCCCCGGCTCGCGGCCAACGACATCAATGACAAGGGGTCGGCCGATCGCGATGACGATGTGCAGATCGAGGATGCCGTCGACGTCGACGTGATCACGGCGATGCTGGAACGGCTGGCGCAGGAAGGACCGCGCCTCGCGAAGCCTAACCTTGAAGCTGGCCTTGCAAACCTCGTACGAAACCAACGAGGCCAGTCCGCCGCTCGCGCTTGAGGCGCTCGGCCTTCAGGATCGACTGCACTTCGGCAAACGCCTCGTCGACCGCGTGGTTGATGACGATGTAGTCGTACTCGGCCCAGTGGCTCATCTCGTGGCTGGCGCGGCTCATGCGCTTGCGGATCACCTCGTCGGAATCCTGCGCGCGCGAATGCAGCCGCTTCTCGAGATCGGCGGCCGAGGGCGGCAAGATGAAGACGCTGACGACGTCCGCGCGCGCCTTCTCGCGGAGCTGCTGCGTGCCCTGCCAGTCGATGTCGAACAGCACGTCCTGCCCGGCCGACAGCGCCGCCTCGACCGGCGCACGCGGCGTGCCGTAGCTGTTGTCGAACACCGTCGCCCATTCCAGCAGCTCGTCGCCCTTCACCATCGCGCCGAACCTGGCCTTGTCGACGAACAGGTAGTCGCGGCCGTCGACCTCGCCCGGCCGCATCGCCCGCGTGGTCGCGGAGACCGACATCCGCAGGCCGGGCATGCGGTCGATCAGTAGACGCGACAGCGTCGTCTTGCCCGCGCCCGACGGCGAGGACAGCACGAACATCAAACCACGCCGCTCGACACCGTCAGTTCCGTGACCGCCCGTCGTCATCGATCACTCCAGATTCTGGACCTGTTCGCGGAATTGCTCGACCACGTTCTTCATGGCCAGGCCCGTATTGGTCAGCTCGATGTCGTTCGACTTCGAGCAGCAGGTGTTGACCTCGCGATGAAACTCCTGCGCCAGGAAGTCGAGCTTGCGGCCGATCGGGCCGCCCTTGCCGATCAGCTCGCGCGCCTGCGCGATGTGGGAGGCGATGCGGTCGAGCTCCTCGCGGATGTCGGCCCTGGTGGCGATCAGGATCGCCTCCTGCATCAGGCGGTCGGAATCGAAACGGTCGGAGGTGTCGAGCAGGGTCGCGATCTGCTCGGCGAGCCTCGCCTTGATCGCCTCGGGCTTGCGGCCAGGCGCAGCTTCCGCCTTCCTCGCCAGCGCCTCGACCTCGTCGACCCGCTGGGTCAGGATCTGCCCGAGCGACGTGCCCTCGCGCTTGCGCATCTCGACAAGATCGGCGAGCGCCTTGTCGAAGGCCTCCGCGGCCGCGGCACGCGCGGCCTTGTCCTCCTCCTCGTCACCCTCGGGCTCGGCGACCTCGACGACGCCCTTGATGGCGAGCAGGCCGTCGACGCTCGGCGCAACCGCGTCGACCTTGCCGGCGATCATCGCGGCCGCCTTCAGGACGGCGTTGAGCACGTCCTCGTTGACGCGGACGGAGGCTGCGGCGTTGGCACGCTTGACGTTGAGATTGGCGTAGACGGTGCCGCGCGACAAAAGCTCGCCGGCGCGCTTCTTGGCGTGGGCCTCGAGCTCGTCGAACCCCTGCGGCAACCGCACCCTGAGGTCAAAGCCCTTGGCGTTGACCGACTTCAATTCCCATTCGAACGTATACGGCCCGCTAGCGCCGTGGCTTCGGGCAAAGCCGGTCATGGACGACAGCGCCATCAGGTCAATTTCTCCGGAAACACAGGATTCGCGAGGCCCATCAGGCCACGCGAATCTTAAGACTATTTTGCAGGAAAGTGGAATCCGCAAAGTCCCGCAGGCAGGTCTGCGCGAACCTAGCGCTGGACCACCGGCGGCGACGGCTGCACCGCGCCCTGGCGGGCGGGCGCGGGACCAGCGGGGCGAGCGGCTGGCGGCTTTTTCTGCTGATTGGGCCGCGCCGGCGTGGTCGCGGTCGGCGGATCCGCGGCAGCGCCGGGCGCGGCGGCTGCCGGCGGCTGCGCATCCTCGACCGGCTCGACCGTGTCGTTCTGGATCTGCTTCTCCATCGCGCGCAGCTTGGCGACGTTCTTCTGGTGCGCGTCGTAGGTTTCGGTGAAGGCATGCCCGCCGGTGCCGTCGGCGACGAAATAGAGGTCGCGGGTGCGGGCCGGGTTGGCGGTGGCTTCCAGCGAGGCGCGGCCGGGGTTGGAGATCGGCCCGGGCGGCAGTCCCTCGATCACATAGGTGTTGTAGGGCGAAGGCTGCGTGATCTCGCTGCGCTTGATCGGACGGCCGAGCGTACCCTTGCCGCCGACAAGGCCGTAGATGATGGTCGGATCGGACTGCAGCTTGATTTTCTGCTTGAGCCGGTTGGCGAATACGGCAGCGACACGGCTTCGCTCGTCCGGCTTGCCGGTCTCCTTCTCGACGATCGAGGCCAGCGTCACCAGTTGCTCCGGCGATTTCACCGGAATGTCCTGGCTGCGGCGCTCCCAGATCTCGGCCAGCACGCGCTTGTGCGCCTGTTGCATGCGCTGGATCACCTGATCGCGCGGGGTCCCGCGCGGGAACTTGTAGGTCTCGGGCAGCAGCGTGCCTTCACGCGGCAATTCGCGGACGCTGCCGGTGAAGATGTCGTTGTCGGACAGCCGCGCCACGATCTGCTCGGAGGTCAGGCCTTCCGGGATCGTGACGGAATGCTGCACCACCTTGCCCTCGACGATGGTGGCGATGACGTCGCGCAAGGAGGCGTTCTTCTGGAACGAATACTCACCCGGCTTCAGGTCCGAGCTCGCCTTCAGCGCGGCGACGCTGGCGATGAACACCCACGGATTGACGTCGGCCACGCCTTCCCGGTTCAGCGTCTCAGCGATGTCGCGCTTGCCGGCCCGCTGCGGGATGTTGACGATCTTGTCTTCCTTCAGCGGCCCCGGCGCCTCGAGCAATTGCCGGCCGTAATAGTAGACGCCGCCGGCGCCGAGCATGGCGATCAGCAGAAGGGTGATGATGGCGTTGCCGACGATCACGAAGGGATTGCGCGCCCGGTCCGATCGCCTCGGCGGCGGCGGAACCTGCTCGGGCTCCAGCGCTGCCCGCGGACTCCGGGGCGAAATGGGCGGCCTTTCACTCATCGAAGCAACCTGAATCCTGCCGGTTCAATCGCGGCCAGACAATCGCTTGTCGAGCCAATGCACGCGCCCACGGGGTATGACTATCGCTGAATACGGCAAAACGGTGGATTCGTTTCAAACGCAAACTAATGAACCAGACGGCGGAAGATCACCGACGCGTTGGTACCGCCAAAACCAAAAGAATTCGACAACGCGACGTTGACCTCGCGCTGCTTCGCAATGTGCGGCACGAGATCGATCGCAGTCTCCACCGACGGATTGTCCAGATTGATGGTCGGCGGCACGACATTATCGCGAATCGCGAGAATGGCGAAGATCGCCTCGATCGCGCCGGCGGCACCAAGGAGATGGCCGGTCGAGGATTTGGTCGAGGACATCGCGACCTTGGAAGCGGCGTTGCCGAGCAGCCGCTCGACCGCACCGAGCTCGATCTCGTCGCCGAGCGGTGTCGAGGTGCCGTGGGCGTTGATGTAGTCGAGATCGGATGCCGTGAGGCCGGCGCGCTTGAGCGCTGCCGCCATGCTGCGGAAGCCGCCATCGCCATCGGGCGACGGCGAGGTGATGTGATAGGCATCGCCCGAAAGACCGTAGCCGATCACCTCGGCGTAGATCTTGGCGCTGCGACGCTGAGCGTGCTCGAGTTCTTCCAGGACGAGGACGCCGGCGCCCTCGCCCATCACGAAGCCGTCGCGGTCCTTGTCGTAGGGGCGCGATGCCTTCTCGGGCGTTTCGTTGAAGCCGGTCGAGAGCGCGCGCGCGGCATTGAAGCCGGCAATGCCGATCCGGCTGATCGGCGACTCGGCGCCGCCGGCAACCATGACGTCGGCATCGCCCAGCGCAATCAGACGGGCGGCGTCGCCGACCGCATGTGCACCGGTCGAACAGGCCGTGACCACCGAATGGTTGGGCCCCTTCAGGCCGTGCGCGATCGAGACGTAGCCGGAGGCAAGATTGATGAGGCGGCCCGGAATGAAGAACGGCGACACCCGGCGCGGTCCGCGCTCCTTCAGGAGGATCGCGGTTTCGGCAATGCCGGTGAGGCCGCCGATGCCGGAACCGATCATGGTGCCGGTCGCACACTTGTCCTCTTCGGTCTCGGGATGCCAGTTGGCATCATCGAGCGCCTGGCCGGCTGCGGCCATGCCGAAGATGATGAAGTCGTCGACCTTGCGCTGGTCCTTCGGCTCCATCCAGGTATCGGGATTGAAAGTATCGTTCGTGCCGTCGCCGCGCACGACGGTGCAGGCGTATTTGGTCTGAAGATCGGAGACATCGAAGCTCTCGATCCTGCGTGCGCCGCTTTCGCCGTTGAGGATGCGTTTCCAGGTCGGTTCGACGCCGCAGCCGAGCGGCGACACCATGCCGAGACCAGTGACGACAACCCGCCTCATATTCGAAAACTCCGCATCGAAAGATTCACGGCCAATAACAAGAAACCGGCTGACCGCTGGTCAGCGGCCCGTCCGGTTTCAATGTTGTCCCCGCGAAAATGAAGAGCCTTAGCTCTTCGCGTTCTTCTCGAGAAACTTCGTGGCGTCGCCGACGGTGAGAATCGTCTCCGCGGCGTCGTCCGGAATCTCGCAACCGAATTCTTCTTCGAACGCCATCACCAGCTCGACGGTGTCCAGACTGTCGGCGCCGAGGTCGTCGATGAAGCTCGCAGCGTCGACAACCTTCTCGGGTTCAACACCAAGGTGTTCGACCACGATCTTCTTAACCCGCTCGCCAATGTCACTCATTGCATAACCTCGTGTTGTTCCCTGTAGACCCGACCCCCCGGGACGATACGAGCCGTCGTGGTCGTTGACTGCCTTCGCTTACGAACTTTGATTGGCCCCATCTTAACCGATGCAGGCCCGGCGAGACGGCCAAGGCTCCGCATCGCCAATATACAGGGTTTCAAAAACCTGCAATGGCGTTCTTTGCCCATCCGTTGAGCGTCCGGTTATCATACTTCAACTGCCTTGACTACAAGCCTCATTTCGCACCGGAAACGGCCGTTTGCCGCATCCCGCACCGCCCATGTGGGCAGTGCGGAAGGAGACGTCAGATCATGGCCATGCCGCCGTTGACGTGGATGGTTTGTCCCGTGACGTAGGCCGCTTCGTTCGAACTCAGGTAGACGGCGGCGGCTGCGATGTCCTCCGGCGTCCCCAGGCGGGCAGCCGGAACCTTGGCCAGAATCGTCTCGCGCTGCTTGTCGTTGAGCGCATCGGTCATCGGCGTCTTGATGAAGCCCGGCGCGATGCAGTTCGCGGTCACGCCGCGCTTGGCGTATTCGGCACCGAGCGTCTTGATCATGCCGATCAGGCCGGCCTTCGATGCCGTGTAGTTGCCCTGCCCGGGATTGCCGGTGACGCCGACGATCGACGTGATGGCAATGATACGGCCGAAGCGCTTGCGCATCATCAGCTTGGTCGCGGCGCGCGCCAGGCGGAAGGTCGAGGTCAGATTGATGTTGATGACCTCCTCCCAGTCCTCGTCACGGAGCTGGACGAAGAGATTGTCGCGGGTGATGCCGGCGTTGGCGACGAGAATGTCGACCTGTCCCATCGCGGCTTCCGCAGCGGGCACCAGCGCCTCGACCTCGTCGGCCTTGGAGAGATTGCAGGGCAGCACATGGGTACGCTCGCCGAGCTTGCCGGCAAGCTCATCCAGCACTTCCTTGCGCGTTCCGGAAATCGCAACGGTAGCACCCTGCGCGTGCAGCGCCTGCGCGATCGCACCGCCGATGCCGCCGGTCGCGCCGGTGACGAGCGCCTTTTTGCCAGTCAGGTCGAACATTGAAAAACTCCTCTAGGCCTGCTTCGCAGCGGCCAATGCATCCTTGGCGGCGGCAATGTCGTTGGGACCACCGACCGACACGCCGACAGCGCCGTCCGCAATGCGCTTGACGAGACCAGACAGCACCTTGCCAGCGCCGATCTCGAAGAAGCGGTTGACGCCCTGCCCTGCCATATAGGCAACCGACTCGCGCCAGCGCACTGTGCCGGTGACTTGCTCGACCAGGCGGCGACGGATCTCGTCGGGATCGGTGATGGCGCTCGCCAGCACGTTCGACACCAGCGGCGCCGCCGGCGCCTTGATCGTGACCTTCGCCAGCGCCTCCGCCATGGCGTCGGCGGCGGGCTGCATCAACTTGCAATGGAACGGTGCGGACACCGGCAGCAGCATTGCGCGCTTGGCACCCTTGGTCTTGGCAATCTCGACGGCGCGATCGACCGCAGCCTTGTCGCCGGAGACGACAACCTGCCCGCCACCATTGTCGTTGGCGGCCTGGCAGACCTGGCCCTGTGCCGCCTCGCCTGCGACCTCCATGGCGGCCTCGTAGTCGAGACCAAGGAGAGCGGCCATCGCGCCGGCGCCGACCGGCACGGCTTTTTGCATTGCGAGACCGCGGGTGCGAAGCAACCGCGCGGTATCCGAGATCGTCAGGCTGCCGGCCGCAGCCAGCGCCGAATATTCACCGAGCGAGTGGCCGGCGACGAAGGCCGCGTCCCGTCCCACGGAAAACCCGGCTTCGGCCTCCAGCACGCGCAGGGTGGCGACAGATACCGCCATCAGCGCCGGCTGGGCGTTCTCTGTAAGCTGGAGCGTTTCTGCAGGACCATCCCAGATGATCGCCGTCAGCTTCTCCCCAAGCGCGGCATCGATCTCGTCGAACACGGCGCGCGCCACCGGAAAGGCGTCGGCCAGGGCCTTGCCCATGCCAACCGCCTGGGACCCCTGCCCTGGAAATGTGAATGCTGCCGTCATCGGCGCTCCCTGCTTGTCGGGCGTGATCCCTGCGAGAACCGGCAGCCGATGACGCACGGCCTTAGGCCATGGTTCCGGATCATGCTCCAAAGGGGGCCGTAGACACTGTCCGGGGCCGGAATGTCAAGCCAAGATAGGAACTTCGCCCGGGATTCAACGGGGAATGCTGGCCCTAAAATCCACCATTGGTCTGATTGGCGTCGACCGCCGCCCCTGCCTGCGCGCGGCGCGCGCTGTTCACGAGTTGCCCCGGCCGGTCATCCCGGTCCGGCTTCGCGGTCGCCAGCCGCAGCACCGCGGCGTAGCCCGGCTGCACCTCCATGCGATCTGCGTGCCGGCTCGCACTCAGCAGCCGATGCACCTTCGGCAGATTGTAGCAGGGCACGTAGAACAAGAGATGATGCTCGAGGTGATAGTTCACGTAGTACGGCGCGATGAACAGCCGCTCGAGGAAATTCGCATGCGTGGTGCGGGTGTTGCGCAAGGGATCGCTGCTGTCGGGCACGACGGCGTGTTCGGCGATGTTGCGGATACGGGTGATGACCATCATCCAGGTCAATAGCGGCACCAGCCATAGCAGCGGATAGGCCCACCATACGCCGGCTGCCGCGAGCGCTGCGAACATCGCGGCGTTGGCGAGACATTGCGGGCCGAGTTTCTCCCAGAAATGCGCCGCGCGCTGCCGCAACGTCCAGTCCTTCGGCCCGAGCGCATTGAGCAGTTGCGCCTTGCGCTGCTGGTAGCCGGTCTGCCCGGTGATGTCGCGAATGAATTTGCGACGATAGCTCAGCCTGGTGATCGGAAACGGCGCCGACAGCACGAGATCGGGGTCGTCCTCCTGCTGGGTGCGCGCGTGATGCTGAAGGTGGTAGCGCCGATAGCTGCGCGTCTCCGCGAAGAGAGGATAGGCACAGAACCATTGGCTCAGGGCCAGATTGGTCTTCTCGTCAGCGGACAGGCAGCCATGCGCGCCGTCATGCATCAGGATCGCGAGCCCGAGCTGGCGCGAACCGATGATGGCTACGGCGAGAATGTAGGTGATCGGGTTGGGCCACCACGCGACCAACGCGATCGCTGCGACAATGAGTGCCCAGGCGTGGGCGATCAGCGCGACGCCTTTCCAGGTCACGCGCTGGCGCACGTCGGCGAGCTGGTCGTCGGTCAGCAAATCGCGGGCACGCATGCGAAGTGCGGTCATGGCCTAACCCTCCTCATTTGAACTGCCAGATGCGTCGCGCTCGTCGACCAGACGGAGCCGCGCCGTGTCGCTGGCTGATTTCGCCTGCTCGCCGAGCACACGCAGCATCTCGGCGCACAATTCATCCGGCGACCGGCCCATCGCGTACCCCTCGAGAATGACGCCGATGGCGACGGCCCAGAACCGCCGCGAGCTTTCGTCGGGCGCACGCAGGGAGCGCCAGCCGTGCCGCGCGACCTGGCTCGCATAGGCGCGTGCGCCTTCACCGTGCAGGCGCTCGATGGTGCGCTCGACCAGCGGCGCAAGATCCTGGCGCCGCCGGGTCAGCGTCAGCGCCTCGGCGAAGAAGGCGACCGAATCGCTCGCCGTCACGGTCTCGGCCAGCGCACGGGTGTAGTCCCGCGGCGTGCGCGCTTTCAGCGCCGCCTGCTCCGTCGCCCGCGCCAGATACAGCAGCTCGCGGCAGGCGCATTCGACGAACAGCGCCTCCTTGGTGCGGAAGTAATAGGTGATCTGGCTCGGGAACGCGTCCGCGGCGGCGGCGATGTCGGTGATGGCCGTGCCGGACAGCCCCCGCTCCCTGAACAGCGGGCTCGCCGCATCCAGCAGCAGCGACCGCATCTTGCGGCCGGCCGAACGTGTGGCCCGTGCCGCATGCTTGGGGTCGCCAGCCGCCTCGAACGGCTCATGGACCGACTTTTCCGCCATCGGGGTCCTCTGCGTTGATTTATTTGTATGCTATACAAACAAACAAATCAAGCTGGTATGGCCCGGGAGGACCGGTCCCGCTGCCCGCACCGGAACCATCCGGGCCGAAAGCACGGCCTCCAACCTTGCAAAGCCGGCCAAAATCAGTATAAGCGCGCCATCCGCAGACCCCGGCCGGGAGCTGAACGGACGGTCTCAGCAAATCATTCGTGATTTTGGTGTGGCAGGGCCAGTCGGCCCGTCGTCCCGTGTTTCCGCCTTCTGAGCTTAATCCCAGAGTCCTTTCCGAAGGCCTCTTAAGGGCTTGACGCCGGGCGATGCGCCAACATGAGGAAAGGACCATTATGGCTCTCTATGAGCATGTTTTTCTCGCGCGCCAAGACGCGAGCACGCAGCAGGTCGAAGAGCTGACTGCGCAGATGACCGGCATCGTCGAGGGTCTCGGCGGCAAGGTCACCAAGACCGAGAATTGGGGCGTTCGCTCCCTCACCTACCGCATGAACAAGAACCGCAAGGCGCACTTCGTGCTGCTCAACATCGACGCGCCGTCCGCGGCGATTGCCGAGATCGAGCGCCAGGAGCGCATCAGCGAAGACGTGATCCGCTATCTCAGCGTTCGCGTCGAGGAGCTCGAGGAAGGTCCGTCGGCGATGATGCGCAAGGCTGACCGTGACCGCGAGCGTGACGACCGTGGCGGCGGCTTCCGCGGCGATCGTGAAGGCGGTGGATTCCGTGGCGACCGCGAGGGTGGTTTCCGTGGCGGCGATCGCGACGGTGGTGGCTTCCGCGGTGACCGCGGTCCGCGCCGTCCGCGCGACGAAGCTGAAACGACAACGCCGGATGCGGAGTAAGATCAATGGCTGAAGCTGGTGCACGCCGTCCGTTTTTCCGTCGTCGCAAGAGCTGCCCGTTCACGGGCGCAAATGCTCCGAAGATCGACTACAAGGACTCCAAGCTCTTGATGCGCTACGTCTCCGAGCGCGGCAAGATCGTGCCGAGCCGCATCACCGCGGTGTCGGCCAAGAAGCAGCGTGAGCTCGCCCGCGCCATCAAGCGCGCGCGCTTCCTGGGCCTGCTGCCCTACGTCATTCGCTAAGACGAATTCGGCCGGCGGCGACATCGCCGCCGGCCGCGCTTTTTTGGTTTCATAAGGCTTCCGGGTCGTCCGGTCGCCGATGGTTGGGGCAAGATGCCTCTAACCGCTCGAAGGGAGCGGGACAGCTGATGATGACTCTTGGACTGATAGCTCTGATCGCCGGCGCTGCGTCGGCCCTGATGTTCGCCTCGATCGTATCGGGCGCGCTGATCTCGCTCGTCCTGTTCTATCTCGCGCCGCTACCGCTGATGGTCGCCTCGATCGGCTGGGGCCCGCTTTGCGCGAGCCTCGGCGGCATCGCAGCTGCGATCGGCCTCGGGGCCCTGTTCGGCCTGCCCTACTGCATCGCCTTTGCCGTGACCGTCGCGCTGCCCGCGTGGTGGCTCGGCCATCTCGTCCTGCTCAGCCGGCGGGTTGGACCCGTCGCGCCGGAAGCCACCACCGAGCCGCCGGCCGAGCCCGAGCTCGAATGGTATCCGGTCGGCCGCATCCTGCTGTGGATCGCGGGCTTCGCCGCGCTGACCACGATCGCCGCCCTGCTCACCCTCGGCACCGACGCCGAGACCATCACCGGCACGCTGCGGCGCGGCTTGATGCGCCTGCTCCGCACCGCCGACCCGCAGACGTCAGGCGAAGCCGGTCAGTTCGTCGACGCGCTGGTGCTCATCGCTCCGGCCGCCGCCACCATCGTCGCGATGATGACGCTCACCCTCAATCTCTGGCTCAGCGGCAAGATAACGGCGACATCGGGCCGCCTGCTGCGTCCGTGGCCGGACATGATGACGGCCGAGCTGCCGCCGATGACGCTGGTGGCGCTCTGCATCGCGCTCGCGTTCTGCTTCACCGGCGGGTTGCTCGCGATGGTCGCGCAGATCACGACGGCGGCGCTGATGATGGGCTATGCGCTGACCGGATTTGCCGTGCTGCATACGCTGACGCTGGCGCTGAAGAGCCGCACCTTCTGGCTCGGTTCGACCTATGCCGTCGTCGTGGTGTTCGGCTGGCCCGTCATCGCGATGGTGATCCTCGGCCTTGCGGATGCCGTGTTCGGCTTCCGCGAGCGCTTCCTGCGCAGCCGCCAGCCACCGCCGCTGCCAACCTCTTAAGTTCAACCCCAAAACCCAACTCACTCAACACTTCAAAGGAGAACGAATATGGAAGTCATTTTGCTGGAACGCGTGAGCAAGCTCGGCCAGATGGGCGAAGTCGTGAAGGTTCGCGACGGCTATGCCCGCAATTTCCTGCTCAAGCGCGGCAAGGCGCTGCGCGCCACCGCCGACAACCGCGCCAAGTACGACGGCATGAAGGCCGATCTCGAGGCTCGCAACCTCCAGTCCAAGGGCGAGGCGTCCAAGGTCGCCGAGAAGATCCAAGGCAAGAACATCATCGTGATCCGTCAGGCTTCCGAAGCCGGCCAGCTGTTCGGCTCGGTCACGGTGCGCGACGTCGTCATTGCGTTCGAAGCCGACGGTGTCTCGCTTGAGCGCCCGCAAGTGCAGCTCGACGCGCCGATCAAGACCATCGGCAAGCACACCATCACCGTCGCCGTTCACCCCGAGGTCGAGGTCGAGGTTTCCGTCACGGTTGCGCGCAGCCAGGACGAGGCCGAGCGCATCAACCGCGGCGAGGACATCTCGACCCGCAACGAGGACCGCGATGCGGCCGCCGAAGCGATCGCCGCCGCCGGCGAGTTCTTCGATCCGGAAGCCCAGCAGGACGACGAGCCGGCGCCGGCTGCGGACGAGACCGAGAAGTAAGACCCGCGTTCGCGCAGGTTGCGACGCCCGGCCGCCTCAGGCGGCCGGGCTTTTTGTTTTCGCGGCGACGTCCTCGCTCAGCATCGCGATCGAGGCGAGCGCAGTTGCCGTATGCTTCTCGACACCGTCGTTGACGCAAAACACGTCGGCCGCGACCACCGAAACCTGGCGGCCCGGCTTGATCACCCTGGCCCGGCAGATCAGTTTCTCGCCGATTGCCGGCGACAACAGATTGAGCTTGTATTCCGCCGTCAACGCCGGCTGGCCGCGCGAGGTCGCCGCTGCGATCGTTGTGGCGTTGTCGACCAGGAAGGCGGTGACGCCGCCATGGAAGAAGCCGTGCTGCTGGAGCAGCTCGGGCCGGCGCGCGACCGCAATCGTACAGGTGCCGCGCGACAATTCCGAGAGCTCGGCGCCCACCAGGTTCATAAACCCCTGCCGGCCGACATTGGCGTGGATGCGCTCGGCGATCGGACCGAATTCGGGATCTGCTTCGGCTCGCATGCGGCTTCTCCTATTGCTTGTGGATGCGATCGGGCGGGCGAAGCGCACGGTTGGCACAGGCGACAAGCGTGTCGGCTTCGCAGCGCGGATCGGCGCGGTCACGTCCCGAGAGAAAGGCGCGGCAGAATATCTGGGCAGGGCCGATGAGCTGGCTGACGAACATCACCGGCGTCATCGGCAAAAGCTCGCCACCGGCAACCAACGGCGCGCGCCAGCGCTCGATGCCTTCGGCAAGGCGCGCATTCTGCGCGCGCTGAGCGTCGCGGACGTCCTCGCTCCATTCGCTGCGCGATATCTCGAAGAGATAGCGGGCCTCGCGCCGGCTCGACACCACCCAGTCGAGATGGGCCCGGATCAACCGATCGATGCCCTGCCCGGCACTGGGCATCGGATCGAGCGCGGCCAGCACCGCGGCGTGATAGTGCCGCAGCACCTCCAGGAACAGCGCACCGGCCAGTTCCTTCTTCGATCCGAAGACATGAAAGAAGCTACCGTTGGAGGCGCGTGCCCGGGCGCGGATCGCTGCCACCGTCGCGGCTTCGAAGCCGACGCGGTCGAACACGAAAAGCCCGGCCGCCAACAGGTCGTCACGCACGCTCGTCGTCATCGACGCCTCCTAGAGCATTACTCTAGAGTAACGCTCCAATTGTGGTCAAGACGATGCGAAGGCCACGATGCGTGCGGCCTTCGCAAATCGACGGAAAATCTGGCTCGCTTAGCGCGAAATCGGCGGTGTGGGCGGACCGGACGAGTCGGCTGGCGCCGCGGGCGGGGCCGCAGCGGTCGCGGGCGGTGCAGGCTCCTGCGGCTTGGCTGCCGGTTCGGAGCTCGCGGCCGGCTTGGGAGCAGCCTCCTCCGCCGGCTTGGCCTCGGCGGGCTTCGCGGCGGCAGACGGTGCAGCAGGCGTGACCTGCGGTACCGGATCGGGCCGCAGCGCCGGAGTATCGCTGCCGCGCGGCTCGACCTTGGCACTATCCGGCCTGGCCTCAGCCGGCTTCTCCGCCGGCTTGTTCTCGGGCTTCGCCTCGTCACGGCCGGGCTCGACCTTGGCCGTGTCGGGCTTGGTCTCGGCCTTCGGCTCGCTCTTCTTGTCTTCAATGGCCGGCGCGGCGGCGTCGACCTTCGGTGCTTCCTCGGTCCCGGGCTTGGCGCGACGCTTAGCTTTGCGTCCCTCGGGCGCTGCCTGGCCCTCGGGCCTCGCACCTTCCTTCGATCCCTCCTCGGGTGGCCGTGCCGCGCGCTTCTGACGCGCCCCCTCGGACGCGGGAGCGGCAGCCTCGCCGTCCGGCTTGGCTGCGTCCTGGGAGCGCTGGCGGCGCCCCTGATGGTCCGGCGCGGTATTGGCTTCCTTCTCCTTGGCGCCGTCCTTTTTGTCCTTGCCGTCCTTGGCCTGGTAGCGGGTGTCGGTGGCACCGTTGGAGACGAGATAGGACGCGAGCACGCCGGCCATGTCGGAGCTGGTCGTGTAGTGCTGGCGCAAGAAGCCTGGCAGCGAGCCCGGCGCCACCGTCTTCAACAGGCCGCGCGGGCTCTTGTGGCAGGCACTGCAGGTCTGCGCGAAAAGCTGGGATGGGGCCTTGCCGGCCTCGAGGTTCGTCGCCTGCGCAAGGACGGTATCGGTCGCGCCGAAGCCGATCAGAAGCAATACCGTCGCGAGGCTGAGCGCTCGGCTCGACATTCCCATCATCTCCATTGAATTTACGCGAATGCAGCCGGCATAAGGCGCGGCGGCGGGTCACCTTTTAGCGGATTGAGCCGCGAATGGAAGCAGCCTCCATACGCAAGGATGTGATTAAGCGCTTTTGGAATATCGGCTGTGATCACAGCGCAATAGCGCTGCAGCTCGTTCGAGTGCCGGTGGCCTCGTGAGACGACGCGTCGCCTGTCGGAAGCGGCACATCGTCGCAAAGTCACGACGCCGCAGACACCCGTCATCGTGCGCGCGAAGGCAACGCCGAACCCGGGCCTGACGCTGGTTGGTGAATGAATCCTAATGACGCAGGGTCGAGATCTGGGACGATCGGAAAGAGGCTGTTAACGCCAGCTGCGCCCTCAGCTCCGCAAGAGTCTCGGGCGAGACCGGCTCGCGCCGCACTTCGGGCCGCTCGGCGTGCTGCATGGCCGCGATGAGGCACGACAGCCAAAGCCGGCTGGCCGCCTCGCTTCGCCAATTCTGCTGCCGTTCTGGCCGCATCGCTCGCCTCGTTCCCTGGTGGCGGGAGACAACCCCCCGCCCGCCTTCCTGTTCCGGGTCGTACCCCGAAAGAATCCGGGGAGATGTGATCTGTTTCACATAAGTCTCGTCGGGCCCGGCTTAGACCGTCGCCATGAGCAAGCGGACCCAAACCTCATTCGACGTGCAGGACGACCTCCGCACCGATTACGCCCTGATCGCCACCGGCGTCGGAGCGGCCCTGGTTGCGCTGGTCTACCTCCTGCTGGTCTGAATCCGAGCCCAAAGCTCCCGGCGTGCGTCATTTCGCGCGCTTCTTGATACGTCTGCGCGCCAATCCATTAGGTTCATGTCACCCGGAGTTTTCCGTGGGGCGGTCACGGCCGCTTCCGGGACGGGCGAGTTCCGCAAAAACCGTCAAGCGCGGCGCGTGCCGCGGCTGCCAATCATCCACCATTTTAACTGAGCGGTTGATAGCGGTCAGCTTTTGCTTCCGCTTTGGCCTGAGGCGGCGCTTTATCCCGGCCCCGTATCCGCCCCAGAAAATTGCTAACGCTCGACCATGGCCCTGACTGATTCGAACGTCCTCAAACTCGCGCCCGAGCCCGGAACTCCGGCGTATCGGAGCGCGCCGCATAATATCGAGGCGGAACAGAGCCTTCTCGGCGCGATCCTGGTCAACAACGACGCCTTCTACCGCGTCTCCGACTTCCTCGAGCCGAAGCATTATTTCGAGCCGCTGCATCAGACCATCTACGAGACGGCCAGCAGCCTGATCCGGATGGGCAAGATCGCCACGCCCGTCACGCTGAAGACGTTCCTCCCGGCCGACACCGATGTCGGCGGCATGACCATCGGGCAATATCTGGCGCGGCTCGCGGCGGAAGCGACCACCATCATCAACGCCCAGGACTACGGCCGCACCATCTATGATCTGGCGCTGCGACGCGACCTGATCGGCATCGGCGAGGACATGGTCAATGTCGCCTATGACGCGCCGGTCGACTTCGCACCGCGGGCGCAGATCGAGGACGCCGAGCGCCGCCTGTACGAACTCGCCGAATCCGGCCGTTATGACGGCGGCTTCCAGAAATTCTCGCAGGCGTTGGCGGTCGCGGTCGATCTCGCGGCCAAAGCGTTCCAGCGCGATGGAAAGCTGTCCGGCATCTCGACCGGCATGCGCGACCTCGACACCAAGATGGGCGGCCTCCAGCACTCCGACCTCATCATTGTGGCCGGACGCCCGGGCATGGGCAAGACTTCGCTGGCGACCAACGTCGCCTACAACGTCGCCAAGGCCTATGTCGGCGAGGTCCAGGCTGACGGCACCATGAAGGCCGCCAATGGCGGCGTGATCGGCTTCTTCTCCTGCGAAATGTCGGCCGACCAGCTCGCCACGCGTATCGTCGCCGAGCGCACCGGCATTCCCTCCTCCCACATCCGCCGCGGCGGCATCTCGGAAGCCGATTTCGACAAGATCCGGGAAGTCTCGATCGAGCTGCAGTCGCTGCCGTTCTATGTCGACGCGACCGGCGGCCTGTCGATCGCGCAGCTGATGGCACGCGCGCGCCGGCTGAAGCGGCAGAAGGGCCTCGATCTCCTCGTGATCGACTACATCCAGTTGCTCTCCGGATCCGGCAAGCGGAGTGACAACCGAGTACAGGAAATCACGGAGATCACGACCAGCCTGAAGGCGCTGGCCAAGGAGCTCAACGTTCCCGTGATCGCGCTGTCCCAGCTCTCACGCCAAGTCGAATCCCGCGACGACAAACGGCCGCAGCTCTCCGACTTGCGTGAATCCGGATCAATCGAGCAGGACGCCGACGTCGTCCTGTTCGTTTACCGCGAGGAATATTACCTCGCGATGAAGGAGCCCCGCCCAGGCACGCCTGAACACGAGAAGTGGCAGCTTGACATGAGTCTTGCGCACGGAAAAGCCGAGGTCATCATCGGCAAGCAGCGCCACGGCCCGACCGGCACCGTCGATTTGGCGTTCGAAGCCTCGGTCACCAGGTTCGGCGACCTCGCGCCTGACAGTCAGTTGCCGGTTCGCAGCGGCAACGACTACTGAGTTCCTTGAACCAGACCGGCCTCTTGCGTAAAACGGCGCCATGACAATGGCGTCCGACCCGAAAATGATCCCGCAATCCGGCCTCCTCTCCGCGGAGGCCAATCAGGCTGCCGCGCTCGCAGCCTATGGCGGCGTGCTCACCGTCGATCTCGACGCCATCATCGCCAATTGGCGCAAGCTTGAGAAGACGGCCGTGCCGGCCGAATGCTCGGCCGTGATCAAGGCCGATGCCTATGGCTGCGGCGCCGCGCAGGTCTCGCGGGCCCTTAGCAAGGCCGGTTGCAAGACCTTCTTCGTCGCCACCATCGAGGAAGCGCGCACTGTGCGCGAAGCCGTGCCGGAGGCCGCGATCTACGTGCTCGGCGGCTATTTCCAGAACACCGGCGAGCACTACGCCAGGATCAATTGCCGGCCGGTGATCGGCGATCTCAACGAGCTTGCCGAATGGGACGTGTTCTGCCGCCGCACCGGCTGGACCGGAGGCGCCGCTGTTCACATCGACACCGGCATGAACCGGCTCGGGCTGACGCTTGCGGACGCGCAGGCCATCATCCCCCGCATCAACGCCGGCGATCACGGCATCACGCTGGTGATGAGCCATCTGGTCTCGGCCGAGCAGCTCAACAGTCCCGTGAATGCAAAACAGCTGGCAACCTTCCGCAGTATCGCCAGCGAATTTTCCGGCGTGCCGGCTGCGCTTGCCAATTCCTCCGGAATCTTCCTCGGCGCGCCCTTCCAGTTCGACCTGGTGCGGCCGGGCGCAGCGCTCTACGGCGTCAACCCGACGCCTGAGGCCGACAACCCGATGCAGCCCGTGGTCGACCTCAAGGCGCGCATCGTGCAAACCCGCAATGTCGAGCGCGGCGAGACCGTCGGCTATGGCGGCACCTGGACCGCGCGGCGGCCGACAAAACTCGCGATCATCGCGGTCGGCTATGCCGACGGCTATTTCCGCGCCGCCAGCTCCAATGACGGCACCCGCGGCGCCGAGGTCGTTGTCGCCGGCAAGCGCTGCCCGGTCGCGGGCCGCGTTTCGATGGACCTGATCGCGATCGACATCACCGACCTGGCCCCGAATGCGGCGCGGCGCGGCCACATGGTGACGCTGCTCGGCGAAGGCATCACCGTCGACGAGCTCGCGCATCATTTCGGTACGATCGGCTACGAGGTGCTGACCAGCCTCGGCCACCGCTACGCCCGCGTCTACAAGGGCGGCAATGAGGTGGAGCCGCTGGTCAAGCCGGAGCCCGCGCCGACGGCCGAGCAGCCGCCCTCCCCGCCGCCGATCGAGCAGCCCGCGAGCCCGCCGCCGCTGCCGAGTTAGGGACGCGACCGTTCTTCGGGCGCGGCGCAGCGCTCCTTCAGCAATGCGCTGCAGAGCCGGGGCCATCTCCTTGCACCGTACTCTGTCGCTTTCTGGGTCCCGGCTCTGCGGAGCAGCGTCACACGCTGCGCCGCGTCCGGGACACGAGACTTACTTCTTCCGGCTGTCGAGCGCCGTCTTGCAGGACGCGCTGAGCTGATCGCGCTTGGCGTTGAGGCAGGCGATGATCTTGCCGCCACCGGGCGCGATGCCGGCGCAGAATTTGTCATAGTCCGCCTTGCACGCGCCGCGTGGATCGGACGATTGTGCCGACGAGACACCGGAGAACGCGACGACGAATGCGACGATGGCGAGGCTCAGACTGGACTTCAACATGGATTTGGATCTCCGGTGGCGGCGCAAACGACCGCGGCCGCAATCTCTACATGAAGATTGCGGCACTCAACGTCAACCGAATCTGTCCTACGACCGCGCGGCGAAGCCTGATGTCGCTAGGGGCGATGACGCTTCGTCGATCTCATCGCGCTCGATTATCCGCGCACCTTGTTATCGATAACCCACGCATCCATGCTCTCTTTGCACGCGTTGCCGATATGGCTCCTGTACCTGTTCAGGCAAGCAACAATGCGCCCGCCCCCCGGCACGACACTGGGGCAGTATTTGAAATATTCCACCCTACAGGCGATTTCCATTTTCTCGGCAGCAAGAGCCACTCCGGAAAATGCGGTTGCGGCCACGACTACGGCAAGGCAAAGCTTGGTCATCGTCAAACCTCCATCGTGTCGATCGGCAATTTTGGGTTGTAAGCATACATCGTGGAACGCCGATGACAACGGTTGCGAGTCATTTCTGAAGATTTCCAGTCGTTGGGCCCATGAGGATCGCGACGTTCAACATCAACAATGTCAACCGCCGCCTGCCCAACCTGTTGCGTTGGCTGAGCGCGGCGAAGCCTGATGTCGTCGCGCTCCAGGAACTGAAGGCAGCCGACGGCGAATTTCCGGCGGCAGCCATCGAAAGGGCCGGCTACGGCGCGGTGTGGTGTGGACAGAAGACGTGGAACGGCGTCGCCATCCTCGCCCGCAATGCCGAGCCCATTCTCACGCGCGATCGCTTGCCGGGAAAGCCTGATGATCGCGAAGCCCGCTACATCGAGGCCGCCGTGCGCGGAATCATCGTCACCAGCATTTACCTGCCGAACGGCAATCCGCAGCCGGGACCGAAATTCGACTACAAGCTCGACTGGTTCGCGCGGCTCAAGCGCCACGCCAAGACCTTCATCAAGCAGGATCTGCCCGTGGTGCTCGCCGGCGACTACAACGTCGCGCCTGATGAGATCGACATCTATCCGACGCGGTCATGGGACAAGGATGCCTTGATTCAGCCGAAGAGCCGCGCTGCATTTGCCTCGCTCATTGAACAGGGTTGGTGTGATGCGATCCGCGAACTGAATCCGGACAAGCGCATCTACACGTTCTGGGACTACAAGCGAAACCGCTGGCCGCGCGATGCCGGCCTGCGGCTCGATCATCTCCTGCTCAGCCCTGCCCTCGTCTCGCGGCTGGCCAGGGCAGGTGTCGACAAGAAGGTGCGCGGCGAAGATGGTGCGAGCGATCACGCGCCGGCGTGGGTGGTGCTGAAGGAGCGTTGACGGTGCCGTAGGGTGGGCAAAGGCGCTCTCGCGCCGTGCCCACCATCTTCTATCGCGAGTAAGGTGGCGGGCACGCTTCCGCCTTCGCTCTTCGAGCTACGGTGGACAAGTCGCTTTGCCCACCCTACGAGATCACCCGAGATCACCGCCCGTAATAGTCTTGCACCGTATCCCACGCCGCCTTTTGCAGCAGTTGGGTGGTCTCCGCATCCAAGCCTATCGTATAGGAGTTGCCGACCGGCGAGCGCCCGGTCAGCGCGGCGAGGGTCACGCAGGTTGCGAGGTACGTGCCCGCCGGACTCGGGTGCCGCTTGTCCGGCGCATAGAGATTGAGTTCCGGCTGGAGCTTGCGCACGCGCGCGAAGGCGAGGCCTGCGGGGATCACGAGCGCATCGTTGGCATTGCCCGCGGTCGTATAGGCCTCGGCCAGAGCCTCGGTCATCTCCGGCTTGTCGGCATAGGCCCAGGACATAAAGAACACCGGCCGCATGCCGTGGGCACGGACGATCTCGCTGTCCTTCTTGGCGAAGGTCGCGAACGCGTCCTTCAATTGCGGATGGATCGGGCACTGGCTGCAATCCATCATGACGACGGCATCGAACTGCCTGCCCGGCTTGTTGAAGACGACGTTGTTCTGGTCGTCGAAGGAATAGGCGCCGATGCCGCCCGGCCGCAGCAGGTTGTCCATGTCGTGCCAATCGAGGCCGGAGCCGCCGATCGTGGCCATGGTGTTGCGGTACGCCGCCTTGTTGTCAGCATCAGCCGCGCGCTCCATGAAGGAGAGATGCCCGGGCATGCCGTTGTTGTAGTAGAAGAAGCTGTTGCCGACGAACAGCGCGGCCTTGAGGAAGTCAGGTCCCGATGTCGTGACCTTCGGTTTGGTCTGCGCCTGCGCGTTGAAGCCGGCTGCAACGGCCAGACACATTGCGAGCATCACTCGCGCAAAAAGACGCATCGTGGCTTCCCCCCTTTTTCTCTGGGGCCGGACCAAATCAGCTTTTCAAAATCGCCTCAAGGTCACAAACGCGCAGCGGACATGCGCGCGCCCTGCATGCTCACCACAAATTCCTGCCGTCGATCATATTCACCGGCACGGCATCGAGATCGAAATCGTCGAACAGCCGCGCGTTCACGGCAACCTTGGGATTGTCGAAATCGGCCTTGCCGGTCGACCAGTCCGGCGACTCCGAATAGGTACCGCAGCCGCAGCTCGCGCAGAAATGATGTTTGACCGTGCGGCTGCCCCAGAGATAGGTCGCGACATTTTCCGGCGGCGACAGCAGGCGAAATTGCGCCGGCGTGTAATAGGCCCACAACGCGCCCCGCTTGACGCAGAGTGAGCAGGTGCAGCGCGTCACGCTCGCCGGCACCTCCGTCACCTCGAACACCGTCTCACCGCAATGACAGCTTGCCTCGATCGGCATGGACCCGCTCTCCGTTTTGTCAGGAGATGGTCGTAGCCTGCCCCTGCTGCCAACATGCTGTCAGCAGCGCAACTCGGTCATGGAGCCTCGTTCGCGGACAGCCGCCTGGCGTTCGCGGCCACGTGCTCGCGATAGCGCTGGACGATGGCGGCCGGCGTTGCTCCCGCAAGCAGGCTCGCGGCCGCCTCGAAAGCCGCGGCGATCTTCTCGCTGACCATCAGCGCGGCCTCCTGCCGGGCGCCCTCGTCGCCGTGGCTGAGCTTCTCGCAGCGCAGCCGCACCACCTCGCTCGCTTCGACCGCGAGCATCGCGCTCGCATACCAGGGAAAGCCGTTGTCGGATCCGCTGAGCGCCGCATGACGGTCGAGGGCGGAGAAAGAACGATGATCGGGCATCGCGGACCTCAAGTTCTTTGAGTGAGCGCTCCGATCAATACGCCTCAAATTTGAAGGATCCGGCCGGGGAACCGATCGGATTGGCCGCGCCTGCGACACCCGCAATTAACCAAGGCTCTTGACGCCGACGCTCTGGTTAGCCTACTGGTCTGACCAAGATCAGACCAAAAAGAGACCGGGATGGAAGTGAAGCGGGCCGCTGAGGGCGAAAAAGGGTTCGAGAAGGTGTTCGCCTTCCTGCGCGAACGCCTGCTTGCGGGCTCGCTCAAGCCCGGCGACCGCCTGATTTCCGAGCGCGAGCTGGCGACCCTCCTCGGCGTCAGCCGGCCGATCGTCCGCGAAGCGCTGCGCGCCCTCACCGTGCTCGGCATCGTCGAGATCCGCGACCGCATCGGCACTGTGGTGACACAGCCGGACGTCTCAGTGCTGAACGACTTCTTCACCTTCGCGCTCGCCCAGCAGGCCGACATGCTCGATGACGTCATGCAGGCGCGCGTCGCGATCGAGTGTCAGGCGATCCGGCTCGCCTGCGAGCGCGCCAACATCGCCGATTTCGAACGCCTGCAGCGTGCGCTCGCGAAGATCGGAGAGACGATCGACGAGGCGGATGCCGGCGGCATGGCCGACTTCGAATTCCATCGCGCCATCGTCGTGGCATCGCATTCGGAAACGCTGACGGTCCTGCACGGTTCGCTGGCGGGACTGCTGACGCATTCGCATCGCAGCCGCCGCGAGCTGGTGCAGGCCTTCCCGTCGATGAAGACGTACCTGATCGACGACCACCGGCGCATCTTCGACGCGATCATCGCGCGCGACCCCGAGCGAGCAGATGCGACGCTGCGCAAGCATTTTGCCATCGGCGACGAATACCGCAGGCGCGCCGTCGTCGGCGACATCGACAAGACCAGCGCCTCAGGCTGATCGCGGCAGGCCAACAAGCAAGAAACCAATCAACCAAGAAACGGACGACTGACATGGGACGGAACGACAAGGGCAATGTCGGCTTCATCGGCATCGGCACGATGGGCCGCGAGATGGTGCGCAACCTCCTGGTGGCCGGGCATGCGGTTCGTGTCTTCGATCTCAACGAAGCAGCCTTGGCCGACAGCGTCAAGGAAGGCGCGGCCGGCGCCAACAGCCCCGCCGACGCCGCGCAAGGCGCTGACATCGTCATCACCATGTTGCCCGACACGCCTCATGTCGAGGCGACCGTTTACGGCGAACATGGTCTCCTGAAGTCTCCCCCGCCCGGCAAGCTGATCGTCGACATGAGCACGATCTCGCCGGTCGCCGTCCGCCGCATCCATGCCGACCTGCAAAAGGCCGGCGTCAGCTTCATCGACGCACCGGTCTCGGGTGGGCCGGTGGGCGCCAAGAACGCCGCGCTCTCGATCATGGCCGGCGGTGATGCGGCCGCTTTCGCCCAGGCCGAACCGTTCTTCCGCGCGATGGGCACGACCATCACGCATGTCGGCGCGGCCGGCGCCGGTCAGACCGTGAAACTCTGCAATCAGTTGATCTGTGGCATCAACATCCAGGCGATCTGCGAGGCACTAGCGCTCGGGCGCGCTTCCGGCATCGATCTCAATCTGCTGCGTCGCGTTCTGCTCGGCGGCTCCGCCGCGTCCTGGATGCTTGACAAGCTCGGCCCCGCAATGATCGCGGGCGACGTCTCCGCCGGCTTCCGGATCGATCTCCAACTCAAGGATCTCCGCCTGGTGCAGGAGCACGCACAGGTGCTGAGCGTGCCGCTGCCCGGCACCGCGCTCGTCACCAGCCAATATGTCGATGCGCGCGCCCATGGCGAAGGCAGCAACGGCAATCAAGCGCTGTTCCGCGTCTATGACCGCATGACCAACCAGGTGACGGGCTGAAGCCGATACGATGAGCCTCCAACTCGACTTTCCCGCGGTGCTGGAGCGTTGGCCGAATTTTCTGGCCGGCGCGGCGCTGACGCTGGAGTTGGCGGCCTTTGCGACGGTGCTCGGCGCCCTGTTCGGCACGCTCGCGGCCGTCGGCCGCGGCTCGCGAAGCTCGCTGATCGCGGGCGCCTGCAAAGTCTATGTCGAGACCATCCGCAACACGCCGCTGCTGGTCCAGATCTTCCTGGTCTATTTCGGCCTCGCCAGCCTCGGCCTGAAATTCTCCGCCTTCACCGTGGCGGTGGCCGCGTTGACGATCAATGTCGGCGCCTACACTGCCGAGATCATGCGCGCCGGCTTCGAAGCGATCCCGCGCGGACAGATCGAGGCCGCCGAAGGACTGGCCCTGTCGCGCCTGCAAATCTACTGGCACATCATCCTGCTGCCGGCGATCGAGAAGGTCTATCCGGCGCTGACCAGCCAGTTCGTGCTGCTGATGCTGGCCTCCTCGGTCTGCTCGCAGATCTCGGCGGAAGAACTCACCGCCGTCGCCAACTACATCCAGTCGGACACCTATCGCGCGTTCGAGACCTACATCATCGTCGCCGTGCTCTACGTCATCCTGTCGCTGGTGATGCGCGCGGGCTTCTGGGGCCTCGGCCTCGCGCTGTTTCCGCGCCGGCGCCGGCTCGGCACGCCGTTGTGAGATGACCATGGGCGGACATCTCAACATCAATCATCTGATGTTCCTCGGCCAGGGCGCGCTGTGGACGATTGGCCTGTCCGTGATCGCGCTGATCGGCGGCGGCATCGTCGGCTTCGTGATCGCGCTCGCGCGCATCTCGCCGCTCAAATCGGTGCGGATCGCTAGCGGCGTCTACGTCCAGCTGATCCAGGGTACGCCGCTGCTCGTCATCCTGTTCCTCGGCTATTTCGGCCTCGCCGCGATCGGCCTCAAGGTCTCGCCGTTAGCTGCCGCCGGCGCTTCGCTCACGCTCTATGTCTCGGCCTATCTCGGCGAGATCTGGCGCGGCTGCATCCAGTCGGTGCCGAAGCCGCAATGGGAGGCCGCCGAAGGACTCGCGCTGAGCCGGACCCAGCGCATGCTGAAGGTGATCCTGCCGCAGGCGATCCGCATCGCGACGCCGCCGACCGTCGGCTTCATGGTGCAGATCATCAAGAATACCTCGCTCGCCTCCGTGGTCGGCTTCGTCGAGCTGATGCGGTCGGGCCAGATCGTCAACAACTCGCTGTTCGAGCCGTTCGCCATCTACGCGATCATCGCCGTCGTCTATTTCGCCATGTGCTATCCCCTATCCCTGTTCAGCCAGAAGCTGGAACGGCGGATGGGGCGTGGCAGGTCCAACCTCGCACCAGCCTGACATGCAGAAAAACCCCTCCTCCTCCGAACCGATCGTGTCGCTCCGCGACGTGCAGAAGAGCTTTGGCCCGCTCCGGGTGCTCGATGGCGTCTCCTTTGCCGTCGAACGCGGCGAGGTGCTGGCACTGATCGGCCGCTCCGGCTCCGGCAAGAGCACGGCGCTGCGCTGCATCGACCGCTTCGAGAAGGTGGACGGCGGCGAGATCGTTGTGTGCGGGCATCGCGTCGACCGCCCTGATGTCGATCTGCGCGCGCTGCGCCAGGACGTCGGCATTGTGTTCCAGAGCTACAATCTGTTTCCGCACCTCACCATCGAACAGAACATCACGCTCGCCCCCTGCGCCGTGAAGGGCATGGCCACCTCGCAAGCCAGGGACCTCGCCCGAAAAGTGCTCGCGCAGGTCGGGCTCGACGAGAAACTGCACGCCTATCCCGAGCAGCTCTCGGGCGGCCAGCAGCAGCGCGCGGCGATCGCCCGCTCGCTCGCGATGCAGCCGAAGGTGATGCTGTTCGACGAGGTCACCTCCGCGCTCGATCCCGAGCTCACCGGCGAGGTGCTGAAGGTGATCGAGCAGTTGGCGGCGGACGGCATGACCATGGTGATGGTCACCCATGAGATGGGTTTTGCCAAAGGCATCGCCGACCGGATCGTCTTCATGCATCGCGGCAAGGTCCACGAGACCGGCCCCGCCTCGATCCTGACGTCGCCGGCGACGCCCGAACTCACGCAATTCGTGGGCACTGGAAACTTAAAATCATAACAGGAGAGGAGAACCAAGGATGACAAACAAGACACTGCTGGGGACCGCCACCGCGCTGTTCGGCCTCGTCATGATATCAGCCACGCCGGCATCGGCCGATCTGCTCGACGACATCACGCAGGCCAAGAAGATCCGCATCTCGACGGACGTCGCCATTCCGCCCTCGGGTATGATGGACAGCAGCATGAAGCCGACCGGCTCCGACGTCGAAGTGGCGCAACTGCTCGCCAAGGATTGGGGGCTCGAGCTCGAATTCATCCAGACCACCGGCGCGACACGCATCCCCAACGTCCTGACCGGCAAGGCCGACATCATCATCTCGACCTTGTCGGTGACGCCCGATCGCGCCAAGGTCATCGACTTCACCAAGCGCTATGCGACGCTGCAATCCGACGTCGGTTGCCTGAAATCCTCGACCGTCAAGGACTGGCCCGACTTGAAGGACAAGTCGATCGGCGTCTCCCGCGGCACCACGCAGGACACCACCCTGTCCAACATGAAGGACAAGGACCTCAAGATCTCGCGCTACGACGACGACGCCACGATGGTGACGGCGGCCGTCTCCGGCCAGGTCGACTGCGTCGCCTCGTCGGCGACGATCATCAACCAGATCGGGGTGAAGAACCCGTCGCGCGTGTTCGAATCCCGGATCCCGCTGGCGACCTTCGACCTCGCGATCGGCCTGAAGAAGGGCGAGCAGCGCCTGATGGACAAGCTCAACGCCTGGATCACCGAGAACGTCAAGAACGGCAAGCTCAACGCGATCTACAAGAAATTCCACGGGGTCGAGCTGCCGCCCGACATGCGCAGCTGAAACCAGGGAAAATCGTGGCAGCCGCGAAGAGGCTGTCACGACCAACATAAAATCAAGAAGGACATCACATGCGTCTCGTCATCGGATCCGACCACGCCGGCTGGCCGCTCAAGCAGACCGTTATCGATCACATCCGCAGCCTCGGCCACGACATCGTCGATGTCGGCTCCCATGACGACAAGCCGGTGGACTTCCCCGACATCGCGCGGGCCGTGGCTCAGAAGGTGACGTCAGGCGAAGCCGCACGCGGCATCATGGTGTGCGGCACCGGCGTCGGAGCCTCGATCGCAGCCAACAAGATGAAGGGCATCCGCGCCGCGGTTTGCCACGATGTTCATTCCGCCCATCAGAGCGTCGAGCATGACGACGTCAACGTCATGTGCATCGGAGCGCAGATCGTCGGCGCCTGGCTCGCCGTGGATCTGGTCTCGTCCTATCTCTCGGCCGAGTTCTCGACGGACGAGGATTTTCGCCGCCGCGTCGAGAAGCTGCGCATCATGGACGAGCAAGGCTGACGGCCGGCCGGGATGGCATGCGCTGAGCGATTGGTTCCCTCGCCTGGAATGGATCGCCCGCATCGCCGGCCACGGCTAAACTCTCCCGATTCGTGGAGAGCACCTTGGCCTTTCTCTTCGTCCTCATCGTCGGCCTGATCGCCGGCACCGTCTCAGGCATCGTCGGCACGGGGTCGTCGATCATGCTGATGCCGGTGCTGGTCTATGCCTATGGGCCGAAGGAAGCCGTGCCGATCATGGCGGTCGCCTCCGTGATGGCGAATTTCTCGCGGATCCTGGCGTGGTGGCGCGAGGTCGACTGGCGTGCCTGCGCGGCCTATTCGGTGACGGGCATTCCGGCCGCCGTGTTGGGCGCGCGCACGCTGCTCGCGCTCCCCTCGCACGCCGTCGATCTCGCCATCGGCGTCTTCCTGATCGCGATGGTGCCGGTGCGGCACTGGCTGGCGCGGCACGATCTCAAGGCCAATCTCTGGCACCTCGCGATCGGCGGGGCGATCATCGGCTATCTCACCGGCATCGTGGTCTCGACCGGCCCGCTCAGCGTGCCGCTGTTCCTGTTCTACGGCCTGTCCAAGGGCGCCTTCCTCGCAACCGAAGCGGCCTCCTCACTCGGCCTCTATTTCGCGAAGTCCGTGACCTTCGAACGTTTCGGCGCGCTGACCGCTGACGTCTTCATCAAGGGCCTGATCGCAGGCTCCTCGCTGATGTCGGGCGCCTTCATCGCAAAGCGCTTCGTGCTGCATCTCAAGCCGGAGATGTTCCGCGTGGTGATGGACGCGATCATGATCGCTGCGGGCCTCTCCATGCTCTGGAACGCAACGCAGTCGTAATCGCGCTCAGGCGGCGAATTCGGGCGCGATCGACGGGCTGCCGGCGAGGACGCGGCTTGTCTCAGTTGGTACCGCCTGCTTTTCGAGCCATTGCAGCACGGCGTCGAGCGGCTGCGGCCGATGGTAGTGATAACCCTGCCCGAGCATCACGCCCATCTCGCGCATGGCGTCGGCCTGCTCGGGCCGCTCGATGCCTTCCGCGACGAGCGTCAGCCCTAGCGTGCCGGCGAGCGAGGCGATGACGCCGACGATCGCCTTGTCTTCCGCGCTGTCAGGGATCTCGCTGATGAAGGCTTTGTCGATCTTGACCTTGTCGAGCGGGAACCGCCTGAGATGCGCGAGCGAGCTGTAGCCCGTGCCGAAATCGTCGAGCGCGATGGTTGCGCCCAGGCGCCGCAGGCGGTGCAGCGTCTCGGAGGCGCTGGCGATGTTGTTGATCAGCGAGCCCTCGGTGATCTCGAGCTCCAGCAATGATGCCGCGACATCGAAACGCGCGCAGGTCGCGCGCAGCTCGGCAGCGAGCGAATGGTCGGCGAGCTCGGACGGCGGCAGGTTGATCGCGATCCGGATCTGCGGCCTGCCGGCGGATGCCAGTCGCTGCAACGCGCGACAGGCATCGGTCAGCACGTAGCGCGTCAGCCGCGCATTGTTGCCGCTGCGCTCGATCAGCGACAGGAATTCGCCGGGACCGATCAAGCCAAGTTCGGGATGGCGCCAGCGGATCAGCGCCTCGAGGCCGACAACGGCCTGGCTCCCGAGGTCGACCTGGCTTTGATACCAGACCTCGAACTGCCCCTCGGCGAAGCCCGCGGGAATGGCGAGCTCGAGGTCCCGGCGGCGGCGATAGTCGCGCTGAAGCGCTTCGTCGAGCACAGCGACGGTGCCCGGCGCCTTGCTCTTGGCATGGTAGAGCGCGATGTCGGCGAGCGCCGGCAAATGCGACAGCTCGGGATCGCCGGCGCGGCGCACGGCAAGGCCGATGCTGGCGCGCGGCACGACCTGCTTGTCGTGCAGCCGGATCGGCTCGGAAATCGCATCTAACAGCTGGCGCGCGAACGCCTGAGCGGTCGCTTCATTGCTGACCTCGGGGCGGATGACGACGAATTCGTCGCCGCCGAGCCGGGCGACCCAATCCTGCGGTTCGACCGCATCACGAAGGCGCTCGGAGATGTGCACCAGGAACTTGTCGCCGGCATCATGGCCGAAGGTGTCGTTGATGCCCTTGAAGTCGTCGAGATCGATGAAGCAGAAGGCGATCAGCGAGTCCGGCGAGCCGGCATCGCCGCTCAGGGTCACCAGATGCTCGGACAGCGAGCGACGATTGGGCAGGCCCGTGAGCGGATCGTGCGCGGCCATGTGCCCGAGCCGGTCGAGCGCCCCCGACGTCGTGTGCTGCATGGCGTTGAAGGCACGCGCGAGCTGGCCGAATTCGTTCGTCGATTTGATGTCGGCCGGATAGGCGCGCCCGTCCTGCTTGCTGCGCTGGATCGCCGACATGATCGCGGTGAGCGGCTTGCCGATGAAGATGTTGGCCGAGATCCGCATCGCGATCAGGGTGGCAAATGTCGCGAGCAGGCCGACCACCAGCAGCAACATCAGCCGGCTGCCCGTGTCCGTGTAGACCGTCGCATAGGAATAGGCGATCGCGATACGACCGGCCTGCACGGCGATGTTGCCGTTGCTGTAGCGGATCGGACGCGAGACTTCCGATACCGCCTGGTCCGCCGGCCGCGCCACCACGCGGGCGATCGCGACGCCGGTGTCGTCATAAACGGCCGCCGCGGCAATGGTCTCGTCGTGCATGATCTCGTTGAGGACGCTCGTGACCTGATCGTAGCGCATCTTCCAGAGCGGCTCGGCGATCAGCTCGGCGCGGCTCTCGGCCGTGCGGGCAATGCGCGCGTCGAGCTGCCTGATCTGCGACCAGAAGCTCGATGCCTCGACGCCGGCGGAGGCGAGCAGCTGCACCACCAGCAGCACCGGCACGGTGGCCCAGAGCATCGCGCGGACCACCGAGCGCGAGCGCGACGGCGCCGCCGCCTGCTGCTTGCGATCCGGATCGGTCATGTCGTCACCGTTTCGCATCAGTCAGCAGCGCCTTCCGGAAGCGTCAGCGAAGAGATGAGCGCATCGATGGAGAAATCATACTGGCCGCAGCGCCCCGCTCTCGCCCTGAAGCGCGCGAAATCGATCCGATCGAAGGCGCGCGTCTTGATGAGGTCCCCGACCGCAGCGAGATTGTCGCGCGTGATCGCAGACGTCTTGGCCTCGACGCGGGGCGATGCGGCCGCGAAGTCGCAGCCGTCGGCGTAGTCGCGCAGGAGGACGATCGACCAGCCGCCGAGCAGGAAATGTCCGCCATCGGTCATGAGCAGACGGCCCGCCTTGATCTCGCGCAGCGCGTCCTCCGACCAGTTGAGGCCGACCAGCTGGATGTTCCGGCCGGGCGTGAGGCCGGCAGCGACCACCGCGCGAAGCGCGCCGAGCGCCATCGGATCGTTTCCGGCCCAGATGCCGGCAGGCCGGATCTCCTTGCGCGCGGCCCAGCTCAGATAATTCCTGGTGACCTGCTCCGCCTCCGACTGGGTCCAGTTGGCGAACAGCATCCGGTCCACCACCACGTCGGGCGCGGCGTCCACCGCGAGCTTGAGACCGGCGTTGCGGGCGATCGAGGCCGGCGTGATCTCGTCGCCGCCGATGCCGAGAATGTGGATCTTGCCGTCCGGGCTCTGCCATTTCTCGGCGCGCGCCACTTTGATCAAGGCATTGGCCATCCTCGCACCCGCGGTCTGGAGATCCGTCGTGATGTCGCCGAGCCAGGTCTTGAGCTTTTGCCGGGGCGGTCCGAGGCGCGCGGCGTCGTCGCCGATCAGCGTGTTCGAGAGCAGCAGCGTCTTGACCCCGGCGGCCTCGGCCGCTTCCAGGATGGGAACGGCAGCGGATTCCTCATTCGACAGGATGAGGAAGTCCGGCTTGTCGGCGCGTGCCACCACGCCGAAGCCAAGCTCCTGCATGGTGCGGTAATTCCGCTCGCTGGTCAGCACCTCGACATGCGCGTCGAGCTTGCGGCCCGCGGCCTGCATGGTCTGCGCGACCATGTCCCAGTAGACCTCGCCGGTCTTGCCGGGGTTGACGAAAACGATGTTGAGACGCCCGGCGTCGGCCGCAACGGCGCCGCCAACCGGCAGAAGAAAGCCGCAGGCCATGCCCACGGCGAGCATTATCCGCAAGACTACCGTCATTCGTTTCGCCATCCCGTATCGGTTTCGAAACTGGACCTGCGTCCGCTAACATTTGGCAAAGTCCGGAACGGCGCGGCGGCGTAGAGCTAACAAAGGGTGTATCGGCTGCGGTGAATTGGGCTAATGGGGGTGCCGGCGATCGCCGTCTCGCCCGTCATTCCGTGCTATCAGCAAACCTGAAACCCTCGACTCGCTGTCCCCATGGCCAAGAACACGCTTTCCTTCGTCTGCCAGAACTGCGGCGCGGCCTATAACCGCTGGCAGGGCAAGTGCGAATCCTGCGGCGAGTGGAACACGCTTGCCGAGGAGGACACGACCGGCAGCGTGCCGGTCTCGATCCGCTCAAAGCGCAAGGGACGGACGTTTGCGCTGGAGAGCCTGTCGGGGAAGACCCAGGACGCTCCTCGCCTGTCCTCGGGCATGACCGAGCTCGACCGCGTCACCGGTGGCGGCTTCGTCCGCGGCTCGGTGCTGCTGGTCGGCGGCGATCCCGGCATCGGCAAGTCGACGCTGCTAACGCAGGCCACCAGCATGATGGCGCGCGCCGGCCACCGCATCGTCTACATCTCCGGCGAAGAGGCGGTCGCCCAGGTGCGCCTGCGCGCCGAGCGGCTCGGCCTGTCGGACGCGCCGGTGCAGCTCGCGGCCGAGACCTCTGTCGAGGACATCGTCTCGACGCTGTCGGAAGGCGCGGTGCCGCGGCTGATCGTGATCGACTCGATCCAGACCATGTGGACCGACACGGTGGAATCCGCGCCCGGCACGGTCACCCAGGTGCGCGCCTCGGCGCAGGCGCTGATCCGCTTCGCCAAGAAGACGGGTGCTGCCATCATCCTGGTCGGCCATGTCACCAAGGACGGCCAGATCGCCGGCCCCCGCGTGGTCGAGCACATGGTCGATGCGGTGCTGTCCTTCGAGGGCGAAGGCTCCCAGCAATTCCGCATCCTGCGCGCCGTGAAAAACCGCTTCGGCCCGACCGACGAGATCGGCGTGTTCGAGATGACTGGCCTTGGCCTGCGCGAGGTCACCAATCCCTCCGAGCTGTTCCTGTCCGAGCGCGACCTGGGCACGCCGGGCACCGCAGTCTTCGCGGGCATCGAGGGCACGAGGCCCGTTCTGGTCGAATTGCAGGCCTTGGTCGCCCCCACCTCGCTCGGCACCCCGCGTAGGGCGGTGGTCGGCTGGGATCAGAGCAGGCTCTCCATGGTGCTGGCGGTGCTGGAGGCCCATTGCGGGGTCAAGCTGTCCGGCCACGACGTCTATCTGAACGTCGCGGGCGGCCTGCGCATCCACGAGCCGGCGGCCGATATGGCCGCTGCGGCCGCACTGGTTTCATCCCTGGTTAATGCGCAGTTACCCACCGATGCCGTCTATTTCGGCGAGATTTCGCTGTCCGGCGTCATCCGCCCGGTGGCGCAGACCCCGGCCCGGCTCAAGGAAGCGGTCAAGCTCGGCTTCAAGCGCGCCGTGCTGCCCGAATCGGCCCGGGGCGGCGATGCCGGCGGCGACGCCGGACTGTCCCTGAACGCGATCAACAGCCTGACGACACTGGTGGCCGAGATCGCGGCCCGGGGCTCCCGCCGCGGCGAACAGAGCCCGCCGGCGGAGAAAAATGCCACACCGGCAAGATTCCGCCGTGGAGAGGGTTAGGCGGAGGTGACGTCCTCCGCCCCCACCGCTATACAGCCGTCACAAAAGCAGCATGGGATTGCGTGGTTGCGGCCTTGCCGGGAACGCCGTCTGGCCCTCACTTAGGGCCACGGCCAAGCACCGATTCGCTGAGCACCTTTGAAGTACGAGCGGACCCGACCAGCCGATGCCAGTAACACTCCTCGACCTGATCCTGCTCGGTGTGATGCTGATCTCGGGCCTGCTCGCCATGGTCCGCGGCTTCATGCGCGAAATCCTGTCGATCGCGGCCTGGGGCGCAGCGGCGATCGTGACGCTGTACTCGTTCTCGAAGCTGCTGCCGACCGCAAAGACCTATTTCAACAACGACACGGTGGCGAGCGTCGTCGTGGTCGCCGGCGTGTTCGTGGGCACCCTGGTCGTGGTTTCCGTGATCACGGTCCGGATCTCCGACATGATCCTGGATTCGCGCATCGGCGCGCTGGACCGCACCCTGGGCTTCCTGTTTGGCCTCGCTCGCGGGCTTTTGATCGTCGTGGTCGCGTTCCTGTTCTTCACCTGGCTGGTGCCGGACAAGCAGCGCCCGGACTGGGTCACGGGAGCCAAATCTCGCGTGGTGCTCCAGGGAACCGGGGATTGGCTGATGGCCCTCTTGCCTGACGACCCCGAGAACACCATCTTGAAGAGATTCAAGAAAAACAAACCAGATGATGATCAAGCTGATTCCGAACAGCAGCCTTCGGGCACTGGCGACGGATACAGCAAACCGGCTCGTGACAGCCTCAAGAAGCTGATCGAGAAACCTGCGGCGCGTTGATTAGGCCCTAAAAGAGAGGCGCGGACGAGATGCGACACCCTGACCAGGACGCCCAACTTGATCTCGGCCCAGCCGCGCTAGAGCTTCAGGACGACCTGGAGGGCGATACGCTCCGCGAGGAATGCGGCGTCTTCGGCATCTATGGCCACCCTGACGCCGCCGCCATCACTGCGCTCGGTCTCCACGCTCTCCAGCATCGCGGCCAGGAGGCCGCCGGCATCGTCTCCTACGACGGCAGCCGCTTTCACTCGGAACGCCGCCTCGGCCTCGTCGGCGACACCTTCTCCCGCCGCGAGGTGATCGACCGCCTGCCCGGCAATATGGCCGTCGGCCATGTCCGCTACTCCACCACCGGCGCCACCATCCTGCGCAACGTGCAACCGCTGTTCGCCGAGCTCAATGCCGGCGGCCTTGCGGTCGCCCACAACGGCAACCTCACCAACGGCCTGACGCTGCGCCGCGAGCTCGTGAAGAACGGCGCGATGATGCAGTCGACCACCGACACCGAGGTGATCCTGCATCTCGTCGCGCGCTCCAGGCGCAGCCGCTTCATCGAGCGCTACATCGACGCGCTGCGCGAGATCGAGGGCGCCTATGCATTGGTTTCGCTGACCAACAAGAAGCTGGTCGGCGCGCGCGATCCGCGCGGCATCCGCCCGCTGGTGCTCGGCGAGCTCGACGGTTGTCCGATCCTGACCTCGGAGACCTGCGCGCTCGACATCATCGGCGCGCGCTTCATTCGCGACATCGAGCCCGGCGAAGTCATCGTGTTCGACGAGAACGGCCAGGACATCCACAAGCCGTTCCCGCCGATGGCGCCGCGCCCCTGCATCTTCGAATACATCTATTTCTCCCGCCCGGACTCCATCGTTCACGGCCGCTCGGTCTACGAAGTACGCAAGGCCTTTGGTGCGCAGCTCGCGCGCGAGAGCCATGTGCCGATCGACGTCGTCGTGCCGGTGCCGGATTCCGGCGTGCCAGCCGCGGTCGGCTACAGCCAGCATTCCGGCGTACCGTTCGAGCTCGGCATCATCCGCAACCACTATGTCGGCCGCACCTTCATCCAGCCGACCCAGGCGATCCGCGAGTCCGGCGTGCGCATGAAGCATTCGGCCAACCGCGCCGCGATCGAAGGCAAGCGCATCATCCTGATCGACGACTCGCTGGTGCGCGGCACCACCTCGAAGAAGATCGTGCGCATGATGCGCGATGCGGGCGCCAAGGAAGTGCATTTCCGCCTCGCCTCGCCGCCGATCCTCTATCCCGATTATTACGGCATCGACCTGCCGGATCGCGGCGGCCTCCTGGCCGCGACGCATTCGCTGGAGGAGATGCGCGAGATCATCGGCGCCGACTCGCTCGCCTTCCTGTCGATCGACGGCATGTATCGCGCCATGGGCGAGCCCGGCCGCGACCCCGCCAATCCGAAATTCTCGGATCATTGCTTCACCGGGGCGTATCCGACTCATCTCACCGACCAGCCCCAGACCGAGCAGCAGCCGCGGCAATTGTCGTTGCTGGCGGAGGCGAGCTGACGAAAGACCGCGACGATGCAGCTGGCCATCGCCATTCTCTGCGGAGGGCTTTTGGTCGGCTTCATCGTCTTCGCCTTCAGGCAGGGCATGAAGGTGCCGCCTGACAGCTCGGCGAACGGCCCGAACAATAGTACCAATATCCAGTAGGGCTGCGGCGGGAGATCGAGGGCAGAAATTCCGGGCTTGTCCCGGCCATCCACGCCTGTAAAACCCCGCCATGACAAAACCCCTCGCCAACCGTATCGCTCTCGTCACCGGCGCCTCGCGCGGCATCGGCTTCGCCACGGCCAGGGCGCTGGCCAAGGCCGGCGCGCATATCGTTGCGACGGCGCGCACGCAGGGCGGGCTGGAAGAGCTCGATGACGAGATCCGGAAAGACGGCGGCAGCGCCACGCTGGTGCCGCTCAATCTCACCGATTCCGACGGCATCGCGCGGCTCGGGGCCGGCCTGCACGAACGCTATGGCAAGCTCGACATCCTCGTCGGCAATGCCGGCGTGCTCGGCCCCTCCTCGCCGGTCGGCCATATCGAACTGAAAACTTTCACCGACGTGATGGCCGTCAACGTCTCGGCGAACTTCCAGCTGATCCGCTGCATGGAGCCGCTGCTGAGGCAGTCCGATGCCGGCCGGGCAGTGTTCATCACCTCGGGCGCCGCCAACAAGGCCACCGCCTATGTCAGCCCCTACGCCGCCTCCAAGGCCGCGCTGGAAACACTGGCCCGCGCCTGGGCGCAGGAAACCGCGAACACGCCGCTCCGTGTTAACCTGTTCAACCCGGGCCCGATCCGTACCCGCATGCGCGCCACGTTGATGCCGGGCGAAGATCCGGCGACCCTGGAGACACCCGAGCAGGTTGCCGAATTCATCGTCCCGATGTGCGCGCCTGACTGGACCGAAACCGGCAAGTTCTACGACTACAAGACCCGCACGCTGATGAGCTTCCGCTCGCCGGCCTGATTGACTCAAGCGCCTCCCCGCGATTGACTGCCCGCGCTCAAGCGGCAGCAAGCCGCAAGCCAAAAAAGGGAGGTTGCCATGGCGCCGTGGCATGATCGCGCAGGGCTTGTCTGTACAAGGCTCGGCCGTGCGCTCGTACGACTCTCTCAAGCCTTCTCCATCCTGATTGCAGTCATTGCGTTCGTGCTTCCAGGCACGGCGTCTGCGGGCGACGTCCCGACCTTCGCGGTCGACGCCTCCTGGCCAAAACAGCTACCTAACAACTGGATCCTCGGCCAGGTCGGCGGCATCACCGTCGACTGGCAGGGCCATATCTGGGTGATCCATCGCCCGCGCTCGCTCACCGATGACGAGAAAGGCGCGGGCCTCAACCCGCCGCGCTCGAAGTGCTGCGTGTCGGCGCCGCCCGTGCTCGAATTCGACACGGACGGCAATCTGCTGCGGTCGTGGGGCGGTCCGGGCGAAGGCTATGAATGGGTCGGCCGCGAGCACGGCATCGAGGTCGACGAGCGCGGCTTCGTCTGGGTCGGCGGCAACGCCGACAACGACAACGCCATTTTGAAATTCACGCTCGACGGCAAGTTCGTCGCCCAGATCGGCAAGATCGCGCCGAGCCTCGGCAGCAACGACACCACGCAGCTCGGCAAGCCCGCCGAAACCGCAATCGACAAGGAGGCGAACGAAATCTACGTCGCCGACGGCTATGGCAACCGCCGCGTCATCGTGTTCGATGCGACGACGCTCGCTTACAAGCGGCACTGGGGCGCCTACGGCAGCAAACCCAACGACGACAAGCAGCCGGCGTATGATCCCAAGGCGCCTGTCTCCCAGCAATTCGGAAATCCCGTCCATTGCGTGAAGCTCGCCAATGACGGTCTCGTCTACGTCTGCGACCGCATCAACAATCGCATCCAGGTGTTCAAAAAGGATGGCACCTTCGTGAAGGAGTTCTTCTTCGAGAAGAACACGCTCGGCAACGGCGCGGTGTGGGACGTCGCGATCTGGCCCGATCCGAAGCAGACCTATTTGCTCAGCGCCGACGGCGAGAACAACGAGATCCGGGTGATCAAGCGCGAGGACGGCAGCGTGGTCGGCAGCTTCGGGCACAACGGCCGCAATGCCGGGCAGTTCCACTGGGTGCATGCCATGGCGATAGACGCCAAGGGTAACGTCTATACCGCCGAGGTCGACACCGGTAAGCGCATCCAGAAATTCAAGCTGACCTCGGACGCGCTCAAATAGCGTCTCAACACACTTTGCCCAAAGGTTAACCGACGGATGACGCTACGCCGCAGCGTCATCCGGCTTTAGGCGCATTGCCGCCAGCCGTGGGACACGGTAGAGCGATCAGCCGGAACAAGGCTCCGCAAGAGAGCCGTCCGCATATTGAAAATGGAGGAGACCTTTTATGACGACGACGCTCGCGCGCCGCTATGCGGCCCTTCTGGCCTGTGCCGCCTTCGGTTTTGCAACATCCGCTTACGCGCAGGACAAGACCGTCAAGATCGGCGTCTTGAATGACATGTCGAGCCTTTATGCCGATATCGGCGGCCCGAACTCCGTGGTCGCGATCAAGATGGCCGTCGAGGATTCCGGCCTGCTCAAGAAGGGCTGGAAGATCGACGTTCTGAGCGGCGATCACCAGAACAAGCCGGACGTCGGCGTCAATATCGCTCGGCAGTGGATCGACAACGAGAAGGTCGATGCGATCGCTGATACGCCGAACTCCGGCGTCGCGCTTGCGGTCAGCAACCTCGTCAAGGAAAAGAATTCGGTGCTGCTGAATTCCGGCGCCGCCTCTGCCGACTTGACCGGCAAGGCCTGCACGCCGAACACAATCTCCTACACTTACGACACCTACATGCTCGCCAACGGCACCGGCAAGGCGCTGACCAAGGCTGGCGGCGACACCTGGTTCTTTCTTACCGCGGATTACGCCTTCGGCCACGCGCTGGAACGCGACACCACGGCCGTCGTGACGGCGAACGGCGGCAAGGTGCTGGGCAGCGTCAAGCACCCGATCAACAGCTCGGACTTCTCGTCCTTCCTGCTGCAGGCCCAATCGTCCAAGGCCAAGGTGGTCGGCCTCGCCAATGCCGGCGGCGACACCACGAACTCGATCAAGCAGGCGGCCGAATTCGGCATCGTATCGGGCGGCCAGAAGCTCGCGGCGCTGCTGCTGTTCATCAACGACGTGCATTCGCTGGGGCTAAAGACCGCGCACGGCCTGACCTTCACCGAGTCGTTCTACTGGGACATGAACGAGCAGACCCGCGCCTGGTCGAAGCGCTTCGCTGCCCTGGCCAGCAAGAACGCGATGCCGTCTATGACCCAGGCCGGCAACTACGCGATGGTGCTACACTATCTCAAGGCGATGGAAGCGCTCGGCGGCAATCCGCACGACGGCGCCAAGGTCGTCGCCAAGATGAAGGAGCTGCCGACCGACGATCCGCTGTTCGGCAATGGCCCGCTGCGCCAAGACGGACGCCGTCTCATCCCGGCCTATCTGTTCGAGGTGAAGAAGCCCGAGGAGTCGAAGGGCCCGTGGGACTACTACAAGCAGATCGCCACGATCGCGGCGGAAGACGCGGCCAAGCCGCTCAAGGACAGCGAGTGCCCGCTGGTGAAGAAGTAAGACCGTCGACGCCGCCGTAGGGTGGGCAAAGGCGCGTAAGCGCCGTGCCCACCTTCTCTCCGCGAGTTGACGAAGTAGCGGTGGGCACGCTTCGCTTTGCCCACCCTACGAAACCGTCTTCGTAGTCACCAGCGTCCGCATCGCGATCGCGACACATACCACCATCAATACCGCCGCAAGCAGGAACGGCGCGCCGGGCAGATGCAACGGCGCGCTGGCGCCGATGAAATAGGAAAACGTCAGCGTGAACAGGAACGGTCCGACGAGTTGCGACACGCTCTGCACGCTCGCGGTCGCGCCCTGCAACTGGCCCTGCTGATCGGGCGCGACCAGTCGGGTCATCAGCGATTGCATGGCGGCGCCCGAGATGCCCCACAGCGACATCACGGGAATGCCGATCCAGAACAGCGGGCCGGTCGGCGCGGCGCCGAAGATCACGAAGCCGATCGCACCACAGCACAGACCGAGCACCAGCGCATTCCGCTCACCGAACACGCGTACGATCGGGCCGATGGCGAGCCCCTGCACCACCATGGCGCAGATGCCGACCATCGCGAGCGTCAGACCCACGGTCTTGGAATCCCAGCCGTAGCGATAGGTCGCATAGAGCACGAAAGTCGAGGGCAGCACGACATGCGCGACTTGTGCGATGAAGTTGACGATGGATAACGCGGCCAGTGCCGCGTTGGAACGCAGCAAGTGCAGCGCTCCGACCGGATTGGCGCTGGTCCAGCGGAACGGCGCGCGCCGCTCCGGCGCCAGCGATTCCGGCAGGACGAAGAGCCCATAGAGCGCATTGGCAAGGCTCAAAGCCGCCGACGCCCAGAACGGCAGCCGCGGATCGATATCGCCGAGCAGGCCGCCGAGCGCCGGGCCCAGGATGAAGCCGGCGCCGAAGGCAGCTCCAATCCTGCCGAAGACGGCCGCGCGCCGCTCCGGCGGCGTGATGTCGGCGATATAGGCAAAGGCGGTCGAAATGCTCGCCGAGGTGATGCCCGAGATCACGCGGCCGATGAACAACCAGAGCAGCGACGGCGCGAGCGCCATCAGCACATAGTCGGCGGCGAGCCCGAAATTCGACAGCAGCACCACCGGCCGCCGTCCGAAGCGATCCGACAGCGCGCCGAGCACCGGCGAGAACACGAACTGCATCAGCGCCCAGGCGGTGCCGAACAGGCCGAAGATGCGGGCCGCATGCGCGGTGTCGTTGTCGACGAAGCTCTCGATCAGCTTCGGCAGGATCGGCATGATCACGCCGAGCGCGAGCATGTCGAGCAGGATGGTGACGAAGATGAAGGCGACGGCACCACGCCGGACCGGCGCAGCGCTTCGCGCCGTCGCCTCGCCGGCATCGTTGCTCACGACGGCCGCTTGCGCTTGTGGGCGAAGGGGTTGGCCTTTTCGCGCAAGGTGATGCGCACCGGCGTACCCGGCAGCTCAAAGGTCTCGCGCATGGAATTGGTCAGGTAGCGCAAATAGGACTGCGGCACCGCGTCCGCGCGCGAGCAGAACAGCACGAAGCTCGGCGGACGCGCCTTGTTCTGCGTGATGTAATTCAGCTTGAGCCGTCGGCCGGACACGGCCGGCGGCGGATTGGCCTGCACGGCCTGCTCGAACCAGCGATTGAGCGCGGATGTCGGCACGCGCCTGTTCCAGACCGCGTAGGCGTCCTGGATCGCCTGCATCAGACGATCGATGCCCTCGCCCATCAGACCTGATACGGCGACGATCGGCACGCCCTTGATCTGCGGCAGCGAATGGTCGGCATCCCGGCGCAGGCCCGAGATGGCGCCGCCGCCCTTGGTCTCCATCAGATCCCACTTGTTGACGGCGAGCACGACCGCGCGGCCCTCGCGCTCGATCAGATCGGCGATGCGCAGGTCCTGCTCCTCGAAGCGGTTCTGCGTGTCCATCATCATCACGACGACTTCGGCAAAGCGCACCGCGCGCAACGCGTCGGCGACCGAGAGCTTCTCCAGCTTTTCCTCGATGCGCGAGCGACGGCGCAGGCCTGCGGTATCGAACACGCGAAAATCGCGGCCCTTCCAGTTGATCTCGACCGCGATGGAATCGCGCGTGGTGCCGGCCTCCGGGCTCGTCAGCAGGCGCTCCTCGCCGAGCAGATGATTGATCAGCGTCGACTTGCCGGCATTGGGCCGGCCGACGATGGCGACGCGGATCGGACGCGTCGCGGCCTCCTCCTCGGTCAGCGGCTCGTCGTCCTCGGCTTCATCTTCCTCGACAGGCTCCGGCATCAACTCGCGGAGGGCGTCATACAGCTCGCCCATGCCTTCGCCGTGCTCGGCCGAGACCTGAATGGGATCGCCGAGGCCGAGCGCAAAGGCCTCCATCGCGCCGGCATCGCCGTGCTTGCCTTCGCTCTTGTTGGCGACCAGCAGTACCGGCTTGTCGGCCTTGCGGGCGAAATCGGCGAAGGCGCGATCGGTGGGCGTCAGGCCGATGCGGGCGTCGATGACGAAGAACAGCGCGTCGGCCTGTGCGATCGCGGCCTCGGTCTGCTCCTGCATGCGCGCGGTCAGCGAGCCCTTGGCGCCCTCGTCGAGGCCGGCGGTATCGATGATGGTGAATTCGAGGTCGCCGAGCCTGGCCTCGCCTTCGCGGCGGTCGCGGGTGACGCCCGGCAGGTCATCGACGAGCGCGAGCTTCTGCCCAACCAGGCGGTTGAACAGCGTCGATTTGCCGACATTTGGCCGGCCGATAATAGCAATCGTGAAGGACATCGGTCATTCGTGCGCTGCGAAGGCCGCGCCTGTCAATGTAATGAAGTGATCAGCGCGAAAAGCTGCCGCTCGGCATCGGTGCCGGGAAAGCTCCCTGCGATTGCTGCTGGGTGGTTTGGGTCGGTTGCGCCTGCTGGACGGGTTGATCCGGCGGCGGGGCGGTGGTGCGCTTGCGCACGATCTTCTGCTTGGGCGGCGGAGCGGCCGTGGGCGGCGCGGCCTCCGGCTGGGCCTCGCCGTCGACCTCGCCCGCGGGCGCCTCAGCGGGCGCGGCCGCGGTGCTGGAAGGCTGTTTGGTCTTCTTCGCCTTGGCACCCTTTGCCGGCTTGGCCTCGGGCGACGGCTCGGCGGGCAGAGCCGCGACGGCCGGTGCGTTCGGATCCGGCTGCTGCTGTGCTGCGCCCTTGTACATCTCCCGCGGCACGCCCTGCTCGAGGCCCGGAACGCCCTCCGGGAAGACCGGCTTGCGGTCGCCCGGCAGCTTCTTCTTGGTGTCGAGGAAGTCGAGCATGTCGCTTGGATCGAAGCTGGAGCAGCCGCCCAGGATGCCCGTGAAGGCGATCAGGACGGCGGCTGCGATCAAGCGGGGCGTGCGGCGCATCTTGTGTCTCGTCTACGTCAGAGAGCCCGAAGGTCAGCTCTTGGTCAGCTTTTGGCGACGGGCGGCAGCAGGGCCTGGAGCGCCTCGGCGCGTGAGCGCAAACCGGGCGGCGTTTCGCCGTCCTCGGCAATCGCGTCGAGCCATTTGCGGGCCGCGGTCATGTCGTTGTTGCGCCAGGCCGATAGCGCCAGCAACTCGCGGGCGCTGTGGCGGAACGTGGATTTGGGCGCGGCGGAGGACTCCAGCCGCTGCTGCATGTCGGCATAGGACGCGCTGTCGACCAGCAAGCCGGCGGCGCGGATCTTCGCCAGATCCTGCCACTCACCACCGATGCTGCGATCGGCGGCGATGTCGTCAAACATCTTGGCGGCCGCCTTGGGATCGCGGGGCGCTGCCTCGGCCGCGGCACGTAGCCGCGCCAGGGTGCGATAACCCGAGGGAGCCTTGGCGGCGAGCGCGGTGAAGGCGGCCTCGGCCTCCGCGTGCTTGTCCTGGTCGGACAGCTCAGCGGCCTTCTCGAAGGCGGCGCCGGCCTCGGCGGCCTTCTTGCCCTCCAGATACTGGTAGCCGCGCCAGCCGCCGACGGCGGCCACGATCAGCACCATCAGGGCAATGAAGACAATCGAATACTTGTCCCACAGCTTCTTGAGCTGTTCGCGACGTACTTCCTCGTCGACTTCGTCAAATAATTCAGACACTTATGCTAATCCCATGCCCGTCCGGGTGCGCGCGCCAATGCGTTCGCGTCAGGAATCCCGTCCCCCACGTGGCGGCGGGGTACCCTAACGATATGGCGGTGGCAAGGCAAAGCGAGCCCAATCAAGGCGTTAACCACCCGGGATAGCCCGGAGCCGGCCTGTCCGGCTCAGGTTCCCAGGAGCTCCCGCAGCTGCCGCTTCAGCACCTTGCCGTTGGCATTGCGCGGCAGCGGCTCGGGGGTGATCGCCATAGTTTCGGGGACCTTGTAGTCGGACAGCCGCTCCGCGCACCAGGCGCGCAAGGCCTCGCCGGTCACCGGCGCGCGCGTCACCACCACGGCGTGGACGCGCTCGCCCAGCACCGGGCAAGCCTTGGCAATGATCGCGCTCTCGACCACGGCGGGGTGGCCGGCCAGCACGGACTCGACCTCGGCCGAATAGATCTTCAGGCCGCCGCGATTGATCATGTCCTTCTGCCGGTCGAACACGCGGACAAACCCCTCCGCATCGACCGAGCCGAGATCACCGGAATGCCAGAATCCGCCCGTGAAGCTTTCGGCCGTGGCCTTCGGGTTATTCCAGTAGCCCTTGATGACGGAGGCGCTCTGGATCCAGAGCTCGCCGATCTCGCCAGCGGGCAGTTCGCGCCCGTCCGCTCCCATCGCGACGATGTGGGCACCGGGACACGGCAGGCCGACACTGTCGATGTGGCTCGCGGTCAGCTCGCCCGGCATGATCGTCGAGGGCGACGTCGTCTCGGTTGAGCCGTAGCAGTTCGCGAGCTTCAGGCCGGGAATCGTCGCCTTGAGCTTCTCGATGGTCGCGACCGGCATCGGTGCGCCGCCAAAGCCGCCGATGCGCCAGCTCGAGAGATCGTAGCTGTCGAAATCGGGCTGGAGCAGGCAGAGATTGTACATCGCCGGCACCATCACCGTGTAGGTGACACGCTCGCGCGCGGCGAGCTTGAGATAATCGGCAGCCTTGAACTCCGGCATGATGATCAGCGCGCCGCCGCAGCGGATCATCGTCGTGATGTTGGCGACGACGCCGGTGACGTGGCCGAGCGGCACCGCCGCGATCGAGCGGTCCGCTTCCGTCAATTGCAGGCAGGAGACGAACACCATCGAGGAATGGACGATGTTGCAATGGGCGAGCATCGCGCCCTTCGGCTTGCCCGTCGTGCCCGAGGTGTAGAGGATCATCGCGGTGTCCTCCTCGCCGATCTCGACCGGCGCCGATGCCGGGACGTTGTCGGCGAGCACGGCGAAACGCGACAGGGCCTGATTGCTGTCGACGGCGATGCGGTGGATGACAGCGGGGACATCAAGCGCATCGGGCAGCCGCCCGGTGAGCCCCGCTTCATGGATAAGAATCTTGGCGCCGCAATCGGCGAGGACATAGGCGATCTCGGGCTTCTGCTGGCGCGTGCCGAGCAGCACCGTCACCAGCCCCTCATGCGCGGCGGCAAACAGCAGCAGCGGAAATTCGATGCGATTGCCGAGCAGGATCGCGATGCGATCGCCGCGCTGCAGGCCGAGCTTGCGAAAGCCCGCCGCGATCCGCGTGGCCTGCTCCACCGCCTGCCGCCAGCTCAACCGGACATCGCCTGCGATCAGCGCTTCGCCATCCGGATTGCGGGCGCAAGCGTCCGCGATCATCGCCCACAGGCTCGCCGGCCGGTCGCTGAAGGCCGGCACCATCCGATCGCCGAAGCGCGCCTCGAACCGCATCGGCGGGATCTGAGAATGCGACCAGTCCATCGGGATGCCCTCGGCTGTTGCTTTGTCACGTTCCGCGCACGGCTGCGCGGAACCGTCTTGCGCTGATCGGCTGTCGTCAGCCTCCCATGACGGGAACGCCGATCACAACCGGGTGGAATGCGAAGGCCAGCGCGAGATAAGCGACGACACCGACTGCAACGGCGATCAGATCATTGGTGACCCCGCCCACCGGAATCGGCGGGCCGCCGCCATCGGTGCGATGCTTCAGCGAGATGCGGTCGTACACGGCCCAGCCCAGGAACGAGCCAAACAGGATGATGGAGCCGAGATCACCATTGGCGAGCAGATGCGCGGCCGCCCACAATTTGATGCCCGCCAGCATCGGATGCTTCAGCGTCGCATAGATGCGCCCGCGCAAGTAGGACGCCACCACCAGGATGACAGCGGGCAGCATCAGCGCGACTGTAATGTGCTTGAATGCGACCGGCGGCTCCCAAATCGGGATCATTCCGGCAGCGCGATAATGGGCAAAGCCCCAGATGATCAGCGCCAGTCCCGCAAGCGAGACGGCCGCATAGAGGATCTTGTAGGTCCCCTCGCCCAGTCTCGCGATCGCCTGCGCGCGCGCCTCTCGTTTCGTTGTGAAAACATGGGCCGCAAAAAACAGCATCAGCCCCAGGATCATGACCAGCAGACCCACGACATCCTCCCCTCAACCAGCGCCCCCGCCTATGGCGTATCATCGATTGGGCGCGGGTCGCAACTCTCACGCCTCATGGTGAGGCGTGCAGGCTCGGGTCTGCAACAGCGCGGCCTTCATCCTGTGAGACCCGCGCAAGCGCAGTCCGCAAGATGCGGGGATAGAGCTATTTTCCAAGCTCGCGATTATCGACATAGCGGATCGCGATCGGGCGTCCGGCCAGAGCGCCGCCGAGGCCGTTGGTGAATTTGAGCGGCAGGCAGGCTTTCAGCGATGAATTGATCGCATTGAGATAGGTCGTTCGGGTATCGGCCGGGACGCCCGCGGTCGCATAGGTCAGCTGCGGCGGACCGATCATGCCGCCCGCCTTGTTGAAGCTGAAGCGCACCGCCATCTGCATGCCCGCGCGCGCATTGTCCGATGGCGGCGACCAGCAGGTGCGCAGCTCGGCGAAGAGATCGCCGATCGTATCGAGATCGTGATCCGGCCTCTGATATTTCGAGCGATCTGCCTCCGCCGGCACGGTTTCGATCGTGAGCTGGAGATTCTGGCCGTAGGGGTAATCGATCTCGGGAATGCAGGGGCCGGGCTCGAGCGGGCTGCAATAGTACGGCGTGCAGGGCCGGCCGGCGAGCACGCTGCACGGCTCATGCGAAAACGGGATCGGATTGATCTGGCGGCGCTGCGCATCGGCGGCAACCGTCGATATCGCCAGCAGGAGAAAGACCAGGATGCCGCGCCACATGATGCAAGCTCACAATGCCACACCAACCAACGTGGCATCGACAACGAACCCGTCAAGCCTGCGGCTGTTCACATGCTCGCGTTTAGCTCCGGTGTCGTCGCCCGGCTCGACCGGACGACCCAGTACTCCGAGACGGCTGTGATGGAATTGAGAGGCTGACTGGATTCCCCGCCTTCGCGGGGAATGACAGCGGAGTGCGCCCTACCCCTTCTTCTTGACGTCCTTGACGTTCGTGAACTCGATGCCCTCCGCGCGTTCCCTGGCGTAGCCGAGATAGAACTCGTTTCTCGCCAGATACACGGGATCGCCGTCGACATCGTCGGCGATGCTCGAGGTGTTGGCGGCGATGAAGGCGTCGAGCTTCTTGCGGTCCTCGGATGAGACCCAGCGGGCGAGCTGGAACTCGCTGACCTCGAACTCGACCGGCAGCGAATATTCAGCCTCGAGGCGTGCCTTCAGCACGTCAAGCTGCAGCGCCCCGACCACGCCGACCAGCGCCGGTGCGCCGTCGCGCGGGCGGAACACCTGCACCACGCCCTCTTCCGACATCTGCTGAAGCGCTTCCTTCAGCTTCTTCGCCTTCATCGCGTCGGTGAGACGCACGCGGCGGACGATTTCCGGCGCGAAGCTCGGTACGCCGACGAAGGTGAAATCCTCGCCCTCGGTCAGGGTATCGCCGATGCGCAGCGTGCCGTGATTGGGAATACCGACGACGTCGCCGGCGAAGGCTTCGTCCGCGACCGAACGATCCTGCGCGAAGAAGAATTGCGGGCTCGACAGCGGCATGCTCTTGCCGGTGCGCACCAGCTTGGCCTTCATGCCGCGGCTGAGCTTGCCGGAGCACAGGCGCGCGAAGGCGATGCGGTCGCGGTGGTTCGGATCCATGTTCGCCTGGATCTTGAACACGAAGGCGCTCATGCGCGGATCGGTCGCCTCGACCTTGCGCTGGTCGCTCTCCTGCGCGCGCGGCTCCGGCGCGAACTTGCCGAGACCTTCCAGGAGGTCGCCGACGCCGAAATTGCGCAGCGCGCTGCCGAAATAGACCGGCGTCAGATGGCCCTCGCGAAACGCGGCGAGCTCGAACGGTTTCGAAGCCTCGGTGACGAGTTCGAGCTCGTCCTTGACCGCGCCGACATCGAGGTTGGCGTTGAGCTTGCCGAGCTCGGCGATCTCGATCTGCTGTGCAGCGCCGGTCTTGGCGCCGCCGCCTTCGAGCAGACGCACGCCGCCATTGGCAACGTCATAGGTGCCGAGGAAATCGCGGCCGCGGCCGACCGGCCAGGTCATCGGCGTGGTGTCGAGCGCGAGCGTCTTCTCGATCTCGTCGAGCAGCTCGAACACGTCGCGGCTCTCGCGGTCCATCTTGTTGATGAAGGTGATGATCGGAATGTCGCGCAGGCGGCAGACTTCGAACAGCTTTCGGGTGCGCGCCTCGATGCCCTTGGCAGCGTCGATCACCATGACGGCGGAGTCGACGGCCGTGAGCGTACGGTAGGTGTCCTCCGAAAAGTCCTCGTGGCCCGGCGTGTCCAGCAGATTGAACACGAGACCCTCGAACTCGAACGTCATGACCGAGGTCACGACCGAGATGCCGCGCTCGCGCTCGATCTTCATCCAGTCCGAACGGGTGTTGCGCCGCTCGCCCTTGGCCTTGACCTGGCCGGCGAGATTGATGGCGCCGCCGAACAGCAGCAGTTTCTCGGTCAGCGTGGTTTTGCCCGCGTCCGGGTGGGAGATGATCGCGAAGGTGCGCCGCCGCGCCACCTCGGTGGCAAGCGGGGAACGGGCCGGCGAGTCGGCTGATATGGCGATGTCGGACATGGCGGGAGCGTTTGGCAGGGAAAATGGGCCTGATCAAGCCTCATGTGGTGATTGCGGAGCCCTACGGCCAGCCCCATATCCGCTCCCGGGGAGGACGGCCTCCCCCCTCATCAGCATATCCGCCGCGGGGACGACCCTGCCTTGAATGGAGGGTCGTCATGGCCTGGAGCATCCTGTTCGTCGCCGGTCTTCTCGAGATTACCTGGGCGATCGGCCTGAAATACACCGAGGGTTTTACCAAGCTTGTTCCGTCCGTCATCACGCTCGCGGCGATGGCCGGCAGCGTCATCCTGCTCGGTTTAGCCCTCAAATCGCTGCCCGTCGGAACCGCCTATGCGGTCTGGACCGGCATCGGCGCGGTCGGTACCGCCACGCTTGGCATCATTCTGTTCGGCGAGCCGGCCACGGCGTTCCGCCTCGCCAGCATTGGGCTGATCGTCGCCGGCATCGCAGGGCTGAAATTCGTCACCTGACGAAAATCTGGACCGCCCACCAGGTCAGCGCCGCGACAATGGCCGAGGCCGGGATCGTGATCACCCAGGCATAGACGATCGAGCTCGCGACGTTCCAGCGCACCGCCGAGACGCGGCGGGCCGCGCCGACGCCGACGATCGCGCCAGTAATGGTGTGGGTGGTCGAGACGGGAACGCCGAGGAAGGTCGCCATGAACAGGGTCGCGGCGCCGCCGGTTTCGGCGCAAAAGCCCTGCATCGGCGTCAGCTTGGTGATGCGCAGGCCCATGGTGCGGACGATGCGCCAGCCGCCCATCAGCGTGCCCAGCGCCATCGCGGCCTGGCAGGACAGCACCACCCAGAACGGCACCGAGAATTCACCGCCAAGATGCCCTTGCGAATAGAGCAGCACGGCAATGATGCCCATGGTCTTCTGGGCGTCATTGCCGCCATGGCCGAGCGAATAGAGCGAGGCGGAGGCGAATTGCAGGATGCGGAAGGCGCGATCGACCGCGAACGGCGTCGAGCGCACCGAGAGCCAGGACACGATCGCGACCAGCATCATCGCGAGCAGGAAGCCGACCAGCGGCGACAGCACGATCGCCAGCACCGCCTTGGACAGTCCGCTCCACACCGCAGCCGAGATCCCCGCCTTGGCCATGCCGCCGCCGACGAGACCGCCGATCAGCGCATGCGACGACGAGGACGGGATGCCCAGCCCCCAGGTCACCAGGTTCCAGACGATCGCGCCGACAAGGGCCGCGAAGATCACCTGGGCGTCGACCACCGCGGGCTCGATGATGCCGGTGCCGATGGTCTGGGCAACATGCAGCCCGAACACCATGAAGGCGATGAAATTGAAGAACGCCGCCCAGAGCACCGCGAATTGCGGCCGCAGCACGCGGGTGGACACGATGGTCGCGATCGAATTGGCGGCGTCGTGCAGGCCGTTCAGGAAGTCGAACAGCAGCGCGACGGCGATCAAGCCGACGAGGACAGGAAGTCCGAGCGCAGCATCCACGGCGCGACTCCTGCCCTAAACTTGCTCGATGACGATGCTGTTGATCTCGTTCGCGACGTCGTCGAAACGGTCGGCCACCTTTTCGAGATGGTCGTAGATCTCGACGCCGACGATGAAATCCATCGCGCTGCCATCACGATGCTTGAGGAACAGCTCCTTCAGCCCGATGTCATGGAGATCGTCGACCCGGCCCTCCAGCTTGCCCAGCTCCTCCGTGATCGCGGTCAGCATCGCGACGTTCGGGCCGATCGACTGCATCAGCGGCAACGCGCGCCCCACGAGATTGGCGCATTCGATCAGGAGCCCGCCAATCTCCCGCATCGGCGGCTCGAAGGTGCGGACCTCGAACAGCATCACGGCCTTGGCCGTCTGCTGCATCTGGTCGATGGCATCGTCCATCGAGGTGATCAGATTTTTGATGTCGCCACGGTCGAAGGGGGTGATGAAGGTGCGGCGCACCGCCGTCAGCACCTCACGGGTGATGTTGTCGGCGTCATTCTCGAACTGGTTGACACGCTGGCAGTAGACCGGCGTCTCCTCGCCCCCATTGAGCATGCCCTGGAGTGCGATCGAGCCCTGGATCACGGTCTGTGCATGGCGGTCGAACAGGTCGAAGAACCGTTCTTCCTTGGGCAGGAAAGCGCGAAACCATCGCATCATGGGGATAGGCTACCGGTTGGAAATGGCCCGGCCCGAACGGACCGTCATGAAACTGTCATAGACCATTTCCACCCCGCGCGCGTGTCATCTCACGCCCGCGAAGCAGGATCATCCACCGGATTATCGCGCCAATGAAATTGGCGCGATATCAATGACTTAGAGCGAGCGCCGGAAGTAATGAGCGATTTCGCCGATGACGCCGCGGCGGAAGGTGAGCACGCAGACCACGAAGATCGAGCCCTGGATCACCGTCACCCATTGGCCAAAACCCGCCAGATATTGCTGCATGGCGATGATCGCGAAGGCACCAACCACGGGGCCGAAGATGGTGCCGAGACCGCCAACCAGCGTCATCAGCACGACCTCGCCCGACATCGTCCAGTGCACGTCGGTGAGCGAGGCATTCTGCGCCACGAACACCTTCAGCGATCCGGCAAAGCCGGCCAGCGTGCCGGACAGGACGAAAGCCAGGAATTTATATTGGTCGGTCCGGTAGCCGAGCGAGATCGCGCGCGGCTCGTTCTCGCGGATCGACTTCAGCACTTCACCGAACGGCGAGTTGATGATGCGGTAGATCAGCAGGAAGCCGGCGAGGAAGCCGGCCAGCACGACGTAATAAAGCACCGTCGGCTTGGAGAGATCGAGCAAGCCGAACATCCGCCCCTGCGGAATGCCCTGAATGCCGTCCTCACCATGGGTGAACGGCGCCTGGAGGTAGATGAAGTACAGGAGCTGCGACAGCGCCAGCGTGATCATCGAGAAATAGATGCCCTGGCGGCGGATCGAGATATAGCCGGTGATGAGCGACAGCCCGAACGCCGCGACGATTCCAACGAGGATGCCGAGCTCCGGCGGCAACGCCCACACTTTCAGCGCGTGCGCGCTGCAATAGCCGGCGGTGCCCATGAACATTGCGTGGCCGAACGACAACAGGCCGCCATAGCCGATCAGCAGGTTGAAGGCGCAGGCAAGCAGCGCAAAGCACAGCGCCTGCATCACGAAGAACGGATAGACGCCCGTGAAGGGCACCGACGCCAGCAGCAGCGCCATCACCACGAACACGACCATCTCGTCACGCATCGCGCGCGGGGTTACCGGCAGCGTGTCGTCCGTCAAGGCTGTCATATCAGGCCGCCCTTCCCGTCAGTCCCGTTGGCTTCACCAAGAGCACCAGCACCATCAGCACGAACACGACGGTGTTGGAGGCCTCGGGGTAGAAATACTTGGTCAGGCCCTCGATCACACCGAGCGCAAAGCCGGTGATGATGGAGCCCATGATCGATCCCATGCCGCCGATCACGACCACCGCGAACACGACGATGATGAGGTCGGCGCCCATCAACGGCCGCACCTGGTTGATCGGCGCCGAGAGCACACCGGCGAGCGCGGCAAGGCCGACGCCGAGACCGTAGGTCAGCGTAATCATGCGCGGCACGTTGATGCCGAAAGCGCGCACCAGCGTCGGATTCTCAGTGGCCGCGCGCAGGTTAGCACCGAGCCGCGTCTTCTCGATCAGGAACCAGGTGGCGATACACACCACCAGCGAGAAGATGACGACCCAGCCGCGATAGATCGGTAGGAACATGAAGCCGAGATTCATGCCGCCCTTGAGCTGGTCCGGAATGGCGTAAGGCAGACCGGAGGAGCCGAAATAGTTCTGGAACACGCCCTGCACGATCAGCGCGATGCCAAAGGTCAGGAGCAGGCCGTAGAGGTGGTCGAGCCCGGTCAGCCATTGCAGCATGGTCCGTTCCAGGATCATGCCGAAGATGCCGACGATAACAGGCGCGATCAGCAGCGCCCACCAGTAGTTGATGCCGCCGAGGCTCAGCAGGAAATAGGCAACGAACGCGCCCATCATGTAGAGCGCGCCGTGGGCGAAATTGATGATGTTGAGCATGCCGAAGATCACGGCAAGCCCGAGACTGAGCAGCGCGTAGAACGAGCCGTTGATCAATCCCACCAGTAGCTGAGCGTAAAGAGCCTGCATCGATCCCGCACCCGGTCCCTTCGGCGTTGCCTGAAAATCGCCCGCAGGCCTGATGGCCTGCGGGCGGTTATCTTACTTCTTCAAGAGCGCGCACTTGCTCTCGGACAGCGGCGTGAAAGCCTGGTCGCCCGGCACGGTGCCGACCAGCTTGTAGAAGTCCCACGGCCCCTTGGACTCCGAGGGCTTCTTCACCTCGAACAGGTAGGCGCTGTGGATGGTGCGGCCGTTCGGCTGGATCTCGCCCTTGCCGAACAGGTCGTCCTCCGTCGGCAACGACTTCATCTTCTCGACGACCTTGACGCCGTCATGAGGATTGCCGCCGAGCGCTTCCAGCGTCTTGAGATAGTGACGCACACCCGCATAGACGCCGGCCTGCACCATGGTGGGCGGCGCGTTGTTCTTCATCTTGTCGGAGAAGCGCTTGGAGAAGGCCCGGGTCTTGTCGTCCATGTCCCAATAGAACGTCTCGGTGAAGTTGAGGCCCTGCGCGGTCTCGAGGCCAATCGCCTTGACGTCGGTGAGGAACAGCAGCAGCGCCGCGAGCTTCTGGCCACCCTTGACGATGCCGAACTCGGCCGCCTGCTTGATCGAGTTGGTGGTGTCGCCGCCGGCATTGGCAAGACCGATGATCTTGGCCTTCGAAGCTTGCGCCTGCAGCAGGAACGAGGAGAAGTCCGGCGTGTTGAGCGGATGCTTGACGCCGCCGACCACCTTGCCGCCGTTGGCGGTGACCACGGCCGTGGTGTCGCGCTCGAGCGCCGCACCGAAGGCGTAGTCCGCGGTCAGGAAGAACCAGCTGTCGCCACCGGCCTTCACCAGCGCCTGCCCCGTGGTGTGGGCCAGCATGTAGGTGTCGTAGGTCCAGTGCACCGTGTTGGGCGAGCACTGCGCGTTGGTGAGGTCCGAGGTCGCGGCGCCCGAGTTGATGTAGACGCCATTCTTTTCCTTGATGACGTTGTTGACGGCGAGCGCCACGCCGGAGTTCGGCACGTCGACGATGATGTCGACCTTGTCGACGTCGAACCATTGCCGCGCGATCGCGGTGCCGATGTCGGGCTTGTTCTGGTGATCGCCGGAGATGATGTCGATCTTCCAGCCCTTCGCCGCAAGGCCGGAATCTTCGACGGCCATCTGGGCGGCGAGCGTCGAGCCGGGACCGCCGAGGTCGGCGTAGAGGCCGGACTGATCGGACAGCGCGCCGATCTTGACGGTCTTGTCCTGCGCAAAGGCTACGCCAGCCGTGGTGACGGCCAACGCCGTGCCGAGCAGAAACGACGCAATCGACTTTTTCATGCTACTTCCCTCGTGAATTTTCTCGTGGCCGTTTGACGCTTGGCCGTCTTAGACGCCGAGATAGGTGTGGAGCTTGTCCATGTTGGCGGCAAGCTCCGAATTGGAAAATCCGTCAATGATCTTGCCGTGCTCGACCACGTAATAACGGTCGGCGACGGTGGATGCGAACCGGAAATTCTGCTCGACCAGGAGGATGGTAAAACCCTCCTTCTTGAGCCGTGCAATGGTGTGGCCGATCTGCTGGATAATGACAGGCGCAAGACCTTCGGTCGGCTCGTCCAGCATCAGGAAGCTCGCGCCGGTGCGCAGGATGCGCGCGATCGCGAGCATCTGCTGCTCACCGCCGGAGAGCTTGGTGCCCTGGCTGTTGAGACGTTCCTTCAGATTCGGAAACAGATCGAAGATCTGCTCGAGCGGCAATCCACCCGGGCGAACCACCGGCGGCAGCAACAAATTCTCCCGCACATCGAGACTGGAGAAAATGCCGCGTTCCTCCGGGCAGAACGCGATGCCCATCCGCGCGATCTTGTCGGAGGTCGCGCGGATGATGTCCTGGTTGTTGAACTTCACCGAGCCGGTCCGCTTGCCGATGATGCCCATGATCGACTTCAGCGTGGTCGTCTTGCCGGCGCCGTTGCGGCCGAGCAGCGTAACCACCTCGCCCGCGTTCACGTCGAAATTGATCCCGTGCAGGATGTGGGACTCGCCGTACCATGCTTCCAGGTTGCGGACCTGGAGGATGTTGCCGCCGGTTGCGGCTTTTGCGGGAGCGTCCGCGGTTGCAGTCTCAGGCATGACCGGCTCCCAGATAGGCTTCCTTGACGCGCTCGTCCTTGGTGAGTTCGCTGTAATGGCCCTGCGCCAGCACCTGTCCGCGCGTCAGCACGGTGATGATGTCGGAGAGATTGGCCACGACGCTCAGATTATGCTCGACCATCAGGATGGTGTACTTCGCGGAGATGCGTTTGATCAGCGCCGCGATCTTGTCGATGTCCTCGTGGCCCATGCCGGCCATCGGCTCGTCCAGCAACATCATCTCGGGGTCGAGCGCGAGCGTCGTTGCGATCTCGAGCGCGCGCTTGCGGCCGTAGGCCATCTCGACCGCGGGCGTATTGGCAAACTCGCTGAGGCCGACATCGTTCAACAGTTCACGCGCGCGATCGTTGAAGCGGTTGAGCACGGACTTGGAGCGCCAGAAATCGAAGGAACTGCCGTGCTGGCGCTGGAGCGCGACGCGAACGTTTTCCAGCGCGGTGAGATGCGGAAATACCGCCGAGATCTGGAATGAACGGACCAGTCCCAGGCGCGCCACGTCGGCTGGCGCCATCGCCGTGATGTCCTGCCCCTTGTACAGAATTTTGCCGGCGGACGGTTTGAGGAACTTGGTCAAAAGATTGAAGCACGTCGTCTTGCCCGCCCCGTTCGGGCCGATCAACGCGTGAATGCTCCCACGGCGAACCTTGAGCGCAACGTCGCGGACGGCGAAGAAGCCCGCAAACTCCTTGGTCAAGCCTTCCGTTTCGAGAATGAACTCATCGGCCAAACAGATTTCCCCCTGCCCGCACAATACGCGTGGCTGTCCTTAGTTACTTCGGCTTTCCGGGGGCCTTGGAGCCTGTCCCGGAACGTCGCCTCCGGGCGCGGAATATGCCGGAGGTGACGGGGGTTAGGCAAGGCGGAAAGCTGAGCAGATCAGGTCTCCGGCCGGGAGGCTTATGCTCCCTTAGTCGGACGCGTTTTGATGTCGCCTGCCCGGCCTCCCGGTTCGCAAGGCACCGGTCATCAAGCCGTCGTTAACGGTCTTTCTTCCCGCGCGCCAGCCTTCATAGAAAATTTTCCCGCCGCATGGATCATGCGCGGGTTTTATGCGTCGGGAATATTGTCTTGGAAATTGCCTTGGATTTTGCAAGCGCCGCTCCTTCTGTCGTCAAGTCGATCAGGCAGCGTGATCTCCTGAACACGTGGCTGCGACTTTATGCGCGCGGGCAGATGGTGCCGGCGATCTGGGAGTATCAGCCCGCGCGGCTCGAGGAAGAGCTGTCCGATCTCATCTATTATACCGTCGACATCTCGGCGCCGACGCCGCGCCTCATCATCCAGAGCGAAGGTACGCGCATCTCGCGCGCCTATGGACAGACCGGCAAGGGCGTTCTGCTCGACGACTACATCGGGCCGCGCCTCGCACCCTTCGTGATGCCGATCTATTATGAATGCGTGGCGCGCGGCCTTCCGGTCTACAGCGTGGCCGACGTCGACGACATCTATGGCCGCGTGGTTGCCTATGAACGGCTGCTGCTGCCGTTCCAGACCGACGGCAAGGTCTGCCACGTCATCGCCTCGCTCAAGACATTCTGCGAGGACGGCGGCTTCGAAATCAAGAATCTGATGCGCGGAAATGACGCGCTGCCGCGCCCGAAACTACGCGCGGTGATCGACCGCGATCTCTTCCATCGCGCTCCCGGCCGGATCGCTGCCGCCGACGTCGTCGAGTTCGCCGATCAGCCCGGCGTCACCACCGAGATCGTCGAGCTGAATTAGGGGTTAGCGCGATCTGGCGCCGACCTACTTGGCCTTGACCTACTTGGCCTTGACTTCCTTGGCATAGATATCCGGCTTGAAGCCGACCAGAAGCTTGCCGCCGACTTCGAGCACCGGCCGCTTGATCATCGATGGTTGCGCTAGCATCAGCGCCAGCGCCTTCTTCTCGGTGAGGCCTTCCTTGTCGGAATCCGGCAGCTTCTTGAAGGTCGTGCCAGCGCGATTGAGCAGCGTCTCCCAGCCAGCCTTGTCGCTCCACTGCTTGAGCTTGTCCTTCTCGGCGCCCGCCGCCTTGTAGTCGTGGAACTCGTAGGCGACGCCATGGGTGTCGAGCCATGCGCGCGCCTTCTTCATGGTGTCGCAGTTCTTGATGCCGTAGATGATGTTGGGCAAGACCTTCCTCGCGCATGCGTCGTTGGATGACTGCAGCGTTGTACGAAACTCCGGTTCGCGCAACAACATTGCGAACGAACCCCGCTCTCCGAACGGATACATCAATGCACGCCACTCACGATCCCGCCGCGGCCGCGTCGCCAGCCATCGACTTCAACGCCTTCCTCGCGGTCGATATCCGTGTCGGCACCATCGTCGATGCAAAACCGTTCCCGGAGGCGCGCAAGCCGGCCTGGCGGCTGTGGATCGACTTCGGTCCCGCGATCGGCGTGCGCAAGAGCTCGGCCCAGATCACCGAAAATCATCCGCTCGAGACGCTGGTGGGGCAGCAGGTCGCGGCCGTCGTCAACTTCCCGCCGCGCCAGATCGGTCCTGTTGTCTCGGAAGTGTTGACGCTCGGCTTCCCCGATGCCGAGGGCAAGGTCGTGCTGGTGCAGCCGAGCAAGCCTGTGCCGAACGGCGGACGACTGTTCTAGCCGCGCGATTGCGGGCCGGGCCGCCGTTACCTCCCGCCATACCCCCGGCGGCGGCTTGATCCTCCTGTTTCCGGACCGTCTGGACTTGACCAAGATCGCCTTTGGTCATAAAAATGACTGACTGATCGTTTTTTATTGATGCCCGACTATATGGCGGCCCCATCAGGCGAACGGTCAAAACGACCGATCTGTCAGTTATTTATGGACTGCCAAAATGCCCAAGATCAGCGACAAGCAACGCGAAGGTAGGCGGCAGCAGATCCTCGAAGCGGCGCTTGCCTGCTTCGCCGAGCAAGGCTTTCACCAGACCGGCATGGCCGACATCGTCAAACGGTCGGGCTTAAGCCACGGCGCGGTCTATCTCTACTTCCAGAGCAAGGACGATTTGATCGAGGCGCTCGCCGACGACCGGCATCGTCGCGAGGCCGTGCTCAACTCGGTGGCACAGGGATCGGGTGATCCGATCGAAGGACTCCACGCGCTGATCCGCGTCTACGCGCAATGGCTCACCGATCCCGCCGGCGAAGCGCGGCGTCGCGTCGGCATCCACGGCTGGGCGGAGGCCCTTCGTAACCGCCGCGTCCGCACCAGCGTCGTCGAAGGCATCGACATGCCGCGCGCGCTGATCGTGGCGCTGGTCGAGCGCGGCCAGCATGACGGCCTGATCAAGCGTGACCTCGGCGCCGATGCGATCGCGCGCGTGCTCATCGCGATCTTCCAGGGCTTCGTGCTGCAGAAATGCTGGGGCGAGGATTTTGATATCGAGGCCTGCATGACGGCCGTCGGCGGCGTGATCGAGGGATTTCGCTCGACCAGGCCTGACATCAAGCGACGGACCAGGACGTAAGCGATGTCCTGGATTCACGATCTCCTCGCAGGCATTGGCGTCGGTCTCGTCGGCGGACTGACATCGGGCTTCATGGGTACGAGCCCGGGCGGCGGGCTTGTCGTCTTCACCGTGCTTCTGCTCGGCGCGGAGCAGCATGTCGCCCAGGGGACGTCGCTGATCACGCAGGTCCCGCCCACTGGCCTCGCCGGCGTACGCCGCTACTGGCAGAGCGGCAATCGCAGCCCGCTGCAATGGATCGCCTGGATCGGCCTCGGATTTCTCGTCGGCGGTGCCGGCGGCGGTTACGCCGCGGCGGCGGTCTCCGACTCGGTGCTGCAGTGGACCTACGTCGTCTATCTCGTCGCGCTGATCGCCCTTCTGATCCTGCGCCGCGACCGCAAGGACGGGAGCCTCGCGGCGGCCGACCGAGACGAACTGCCTTGGCTCCCCCTGCTCCTCATCGGCGCGCTTGCCGGATTTTCCTCCGGCTTCATGGGCATCGGCGGCGGGCTCGCGATCACCGTCGGCCTCGCCGCGGGCCTACGCGTCCCGCAGCACCAGGCGCAACTCGTCAGCCTCATCTTCTCGGTCATCCCGACCAACATTCCGGCGGCCTGGATCTACTGGAGCAAGGGGCTCATGGTCGGCTGGCCGGCCATCGTCGGGATTCTCGCCGGCCTCTGGATCGGCACCGATCTCGGCGCACGCGCGGCCAACGGCGTCAGCCAAGCGGTGCTGCACAGGGTCATGATCGCCCTCATCTCGGTGATGGCGCTCTACATGACGCATAAGGCGCTGACCTGATTCTACGGCCGCTTCGGAATGTTCAGCCCACGCTGCACGGCAGGACGCGCCAGCCCCCGTTCGAGCCAGGCACCGATCGACTTGAACTGGCTGAACTCGACGAGATCGCCGGCGCCGTAGAAGCCGATGAGATTGCGCACCCAGCCGAGCATGGAGATATCGGCGATGGTGTAGTCGTCATCCATGAACCACTGCCGGCCGGAAAGATGCGTCTCCATCACGCCGAGCAGACGCTTGGCCTCGCCCACGTAACGTTCGAGTGGCCGCTTGTCCTCAAAATCCTTGCCGGCGAATTTGTGGAAGAAGCCGACCTGGCCGAACATCGGCCCGATGCCGCCCATCTGGAAATGCACCCACTGGATGGCCTGGTAGCGGCGCGCGGCGTCCTCCGGCAGAAGCTTGCCGGTCTTCTCGGCGAGGTATTGCAGGATCGCCCCGGACTCGAACAGCGGCAGCGGCCGGCCGCCCGGACCGTTGGGATCGAGGATCGTCGGAATCTTGCCGTTCGGATTGAGTGAGAGGAATTCCGCCGTCTTCTGGTCGTCCTTGCCGAAGTCGACGAGGTGGACCTCGTAAGGCAGACCGATCTCTTCCAGCATGATCGACACCTTGACGCCGTTCGGCGTCGGCAGCGAATAAAGCTGAAGCAACTCCGGATGCCTGGCAGGCCAGCGCTTGGTGATGGGAAAGGCGGACAGATCAGGCATCGGGACCCCGGCTTCGTTCGTGAGATGCCGCCTAATCTAGGCGAGCCGTCGAACGGCGCAAGGCCGAGCAGTGATCATGCATCGAAGCCGGACTACAGGGGCCGCAGCAGATGCCTGGCCGCGTACGCGATATCGCGCTGCGCGCGTTGCTCGATGAAGAGCTGCCCGGTGACGAGCAGCGCTCCGGTGAAAACGAGCGCGAGCATCGCGGTCGCGAACTGACTGGCATCCTTCATCGCACGAGCTTCTCCGTCATCGGTTCGCACGGGGAACGCGGGCCGACTATCGACAGTTCCTGCACGCCTCAAATAAATTGCCACTTTCTCCCGAATCGAGACGCACCAGGCCGCGACCTCAATAATTGATCTCCATCCGCAGACCGCGCGGATCGACTTCCTCGCCGCCGACACGCTGTGTGCTGTCGCGGGCCGCGACCGCGCAGGCACAGGCATCGATGAGATCGTCGCGGCCGATGCCGGTGCCATGACGCTGCGTCAGCCATGTCTCCAGGCGCGTGAAGCCGCGTTGCGCCAGCAGCGAAATGCGCTGCTCACGACCTTGCGCCGACGTCTTCTTCGGGAGACGGACTCGCCCTGCCAGATTCCAGAAAATCAACTCCGGATGGGCTTCGCCAATTGTCGCCTGCCGCACCGGCGTCATGATCTCGTCGACGTCCCTGATCTTGTCCCTGATGTTCCAGAGCTGCGCCGACACGCCCCTGCCCTTGCCTTCCCGCTCCCAATAGTGGCGATTGGCTGCCGCCATGTCGGGAAATGTCCAGAGATCGCGGCGCGCGCCAAGAAACACGGCAGGGCCGAACAGCTCGCGTGCGCGCAGGTCGCAGACTCGATAGCCGCTCGGATTCAATCCGATCGGCATGTCGATCATCGCACGCGCATGCGGCAACGCAAGCAAGCGCGTCAGGCCCGGCGAGTAATCGAAGCCATGATCGCCGCGCTCGTCGATCCAGGCTGCGACCCAGCCGAAGCGAAATCCATCGAGACCGAGATAGTTTGGCAAATCATGCGTCCCGACGTCGACAAGACATCTATGCTTCTCCCTCGTCTCGATGCTGCTCGAATAGCCGCTGCGCCAGCAGCGCATGGCCGAGCGTACCACCGGCGCGCACGGCCGCGGCGATCAACGCCGCTTCCGCGACTTCCTCCCGCGTCGCGCCGGCCTTCGCTGCCTGCGCCGTATGCACGTCGAGGCAATAGGCGCATTGCGTGGTGAGTGCCACCGCGAGCGAGATCAGCTCGCGATATTTCGGCGGGATCAAACCGTCCTTGCGCTCGACCGAGTGGTTGAAGGCAAGGAACGCGTTGGCCTCCACCGGCGCCAGCGCCACGAAAGCGGGGACAGACTTCAGATCGACAGGCGTTTGATAATCGGTCATGTCTCACCTCGTCAGATATTCGCGCATCAGGGCGCGGGCGCGATGCAGGCGCGCCTTCACGGTCTGCCTGGACGCACCGAGCGCGGCGGCGATTTCGTCGATGGTCATTTCCTTGACGTCCCGCATCAGCGCGACATCGCGGTAGTGCGCCGGCAACGCTTCAAACGCAGCCGCCACGTCAAGACGCAAATCCGCTTCGGAGCGCGACAGCAGCAGAGCCTCCGCCTCGCCGTCGTCGATCGATGGCGCAAGGCCCGCCTTGCGCGCGAGCCGCAGACATTCGCGGCGGACCACGCTGAACAGCCACGCGGAAAAAGCGACCAGCGAGCGGATCGTGCCGACATGGCGGAACAGGATCCACATCGCCTCCTGGGTTGCATCCTCAGCATCCGCCGAGCTGCGGCAGGTGGCGCGTGCGTAGCGGCGGATATCCGGCTGCGCCGTCTCGAGCAGGGACGCGATCGCCTGGGGATCGCCGAGCCGGGCCGCCTCGAACAGGTCTAGCGAGATCGCCGCCGCACTCACGACACGCCTCCTCGTCCGATCCCGGCCATCGCGCACATCGGGCAATAGCCGACGAGCCCCGTCAGTGCGAAGCCTGCGCTCCCGAGCGCCACCAGCCACGCCGTGACGCCGGCGAGATACACGAATGCGGCAATCGCAACCGCAATTCCGAGCGCAACCCGCACCGCCTGATTCAGACCGCCGATATTCTTCCTGTAGAATGCCATCACATCCTCCGAAATGAGCCGAAGCAAAATGCCTCGACCATCAAGAGGACGCGAAGGCCGGAAAGGATTCGCGGACGCCGGCAATTTTTTCGCGATCAGCCCCCGACCGCCTGGTAGGCCAGACGCTTGAACTCGAAGAAGAACGGGTTCCAGAAGCCCATATGGCGCTGGGCCATCAGCACGCCGGCGGTGTTGGCCTGCGGACAAATCCACCAATGGGTGCCGGCAAGCCCACCCCACTGGAATTCGCCGGTCGAATTCGGGGGATCGAACGGCGTCGGCGCAAAGGTGACGGCGCCGCCGAGACCAAAGCCCTTGCCGGGGATCGGCCCGAGATTGGCAAATCGGATGGTCTGGCCCGCGGGCAACTGGTTCGTCATCATCTGCCGCAGCGTGTCCGGCTTCAGCAGCGCATCCGGACCGGGGAGCAGCGCGCGTACCAGCGCGAGCATGTCGGGCAAGGTCGAGACCAGACCGCCGCCGCCCGAGAGCCGCGGAAACGGCCGCCGATAGGCCTGCGGGTAAGGCAGATTGTCGGCCCGCGTCAGGCCCGGCTTCATCGGATCGAGCACGTCTGCGCCGGTGTAGAGCGCAACCAGCCTGCCCTGCTGCGCCTCGGGCACTGAGAAGCCGGTATCGACCATACCGAGGCGATCGAAGATGCGCGCCTTGAGGAAGGTGTCGAGCGCATGGCCGGAGACGACCTCGACCACGCGGCCGAGCACGTCGGTCGCCACCGAATATTCCCAGCCCGCGCCGGGATGATAGGACAGCGGCAGATCGGCGAGCTTGTCGATCATGTCGGTCAGCGGCGTGAGCGGATTGAGCACGCGCGCCTCGTTATAGCCTTTGAACAGCACGGTGCCGGGATCGAAGATGCCGTAGCTGAGACCCGAGCTGTGGGTCAGCAGCTGGCGGATCGTGATCGGGCTCTTCGCCGGCTCGACATCGGCAACGCTCGCGGCACCCTGCTTCAGCACCTTGCGATTGCCGAGCTGCGGCAGGAATTTCTCGACGGGATCATCAAGCCCGATGCGGCCCTCCTCGACCAGCAGCATGATCGAAGACGTCACGAAGATCTTGGTGTTGGAGAACGCGCGAAAGATGTGGTCGGGCCGGAGCGCGGCTTTTGCCTCGCGATCGGCGAAGCCGACGCATTGCTGGTCAACCACCTCATGACCACGGAGCACGGCCCAGGACACACCCGGAATGATCTCCTGATCGATATAGCGCTCCATCGCCGTCCGTGCGGCGGAAAAATCCGTTGTCCTGACGTCCATGTGTTTCCCCCAAATTATGGTTGCGATGGATATAGCGCGCTTTCGCGGGAAATGAAGACCGTCCGATCGGCCCTCAAATCTTCATCAGCGCCGTGACGTGCAGCCGGCGACGGATCTTCATGCCCTGCCGTTCGTACAGCGCAATCGCCGACGCGTTATGAGAAAACACGTGCAGGAACGGAATTTCGCCGCGCGCCTCGATCCGGCGCGCGACCGCCGCCAGCAGCGCCTGCGCATAGCCGCGTCCACGATAGTCAGGATGCACGCACACGGCGGTCATCTCGACGAACGTTCCCGGCTTCATCCGCTCGCCCGTCATCGCAACCAATTCTCCACCAACGCGGATGCCGAGGAAGGTGCCGAGCTCATGGGTGCGCAACGCGAACGGACCAGGCTTGGTCAGCTCCGTCAGCGCCATCATGGCGGCGACGTCTGCCGCGCCCAATTTGACGATCTCGGCATCGCGAAGCGGACTGTCGGCCGGCGAGCCGATCATCTGCTCGCCGGTCTCGGCCAGAACGACCTTGAAATTGGCGGGAACGTCGACCGGCTCCGGCGTGAACAGCGCGGCAACCTGCGAGCCCGCCAGGAGATCACCGAGCGCGGCGAAGCTTGCCTCGGACATGTCGACCATGTCGGCAAACGGTGTCATGTCCACGGGATAGCGCCGCGCGCGCGGGCCGCCCTCCGCCAGATGCTTCTGGCTCGTCGTCAGCGCACTCCAGATCGGACGATCCAGTAGCCGCTCATCGCTGTCGGACACCGGCCTAGTCCTTGTCGAAGCTGACGATCACCGCCGCATTGGCGATCAGGATGGGATCGTTGGCCACTTCCGTGGCCGAGGGAATCTCCAGCCCGCCCTTGACCGCAGTCACGGTCACCGTGCCGTAAGGCAGCTCCTTGGCAACGGCGTCCTTGTCCACCGCCTCAGGGTTGGGCACCGCAATCGTGACATCGACGAACATATCGTTCGCGGTCTTCCCGATCATCCGGAAGAAACCAAGGCTCGAATGCCGGATGGCATCCGACACCGCGCGCTTCGCCGCCTTCGTGGCGTCGCTGCCGTGTACGTCGACGCCCATGCCCATCTCGGTGATACAGCGAACGCGAGTCATGTCTTATTCCTGTGGTTGGTTGGGTGATTGTGAGTGTCGGGGATCGGGGTGCGCTACACAAGTGCGGTTGCATCTCTCGTGTCCCGGACGCGCTGCAACGCTCTTGGCGTTGCTGCGCAGAGCCGAAGGGGCGCTGCGCTGCGTCCGGGGCACGAGATCGCAGTTCTCACGCCTTTGACTTCTCATGCGCCCGCAACTCGTCGACCAGCACGCGCACATTCTCCGAATAGTCGATCGGGATCACGACCAGATGCACGCCGCCCTCCTTGAAGGCCGCATCGAGCGTCGGGCCGAAGCTGTCGATGCTCTCGATGCGATGGCCCTTGGCGCCATAGGCCTTCGCATAGACGACAAAATCGGGATTGCCAAATGTCATGCCGTAATCGGCGAAGTGATCGACGGCCTGCTTCCAGCGGATCATGCCGTAGGCGTTGTCCTCGAGCACCAGCACGACCAAATTGAGCTTGAGGCGGACGGCGGTCTCCATCTCCTGGCTGTTCATCATGAAGCCGCCGTCGCCGGCAACCGCGAGCACGCGGCGCTCGGGATAGAGCATCGCAGCCATCATGGCCGACGGCAGACCGGCGCCCATCGTCGCGAGCGCATTGTCGAGCAGCAACGTGTTGGCGACGCGGGTTCGGTAGTTGCGCGCGAACCAGATCTTGTACATGCCGTTGTCGAGCGCGACGATGCCATTCTCCGGGATCACCTGGCGGATGTCGTGCACGATGCGCTGCGGTGTCGGCGGCCAGCGCGCCTCGGTGGCGCGGTCGGCGATGTGCGTGAGGATCCCCTCGCGCAACGGCAACAGCGCCGCCGCCTGCGGCAGCTTGCCTTCGAGCCGGTCGGCGAGCAGCTCCAGGCTCGGGCCGACGTCGCCGACGACCTCGGCATCGGGGAAATAGACCAGCTCGACGCTGGCCGGCGTGTAGCTGACGTGAATGACCTTCGGTCCCGACGGCCCCATGATGAAGGGCGGCTTCTCGATCGGGTCATGGCCGATCGCCACGATCAGATCGGCTGCGTCGATCGCGTCGTGGACATAGTCGCGCTCTGATAGCGCCGCCGTGCCCATGTAGAGATTGGTGCCGCCGGGCACCGTGCCCTTCCCCATCTGTGTCGTGAAAAACGGAATGCCGGTTCGCCGCACGAAGCTGGCGATGCCGTGGGTCGAGCGCGGCCGGCTGGTCGCAGCTCCCATCATCACCAATGGACGCCTTGCGGCGAGGATCATCTCGGCCGCGCGGTCGAGCGCGGCGCGATGGGCGACCGGAATTTCAATCGGATGGACCGGGATCACGGGGACGGCCGGCACTTCGTCGCCCGCGATGTCCTCGGGCAGCTCGAGATGCACCGGCCCCGGCCGTTCCTCCATCGCCACGCGAAAGGCATCGCGCACCACGGTCGGAATGCTGGAGGCGCTGATGATCTGCCGAGAGAGCTTCGTCAGCGGCTTCATGGTCGCAACCACGTCCACGATCTGGAAGCGCGCCTGCCGGCTGCTCATGATCGGTTTCTGGCCGGTGATCAAGATCATCGGCATCGCGCCGAGATGTGCATAGGCGGCGCCCGTGGACAGGTTGAGCGCGCCCGGGCCGAGTGTCGAGAGACACACTCCCGGCTTGCCGGTGAGCCGACCGTGCGTGGCGGCCATGAAGGCCGCGGCCTGCTCGTGACGGGTCAGGACCAGCTCGATCTTGGAGGTGCGCAGTGATTCGACCAGGTCGAGATTTTCCTCTCCGGGGATACCGAAGATGCGATCGACGCCCTCGTTCTCCAGCGCCGCGACAAACAGGTCCGATCCTTTTGCCTTGCGTTCCTGCCCGCTCATGTCGCCTCCGCTCGCTGTGCGTCCCGTGGTCGGGAGCGGTCACATGGTAGCGGCTCGTGGCGCAGGCACAACTCACAAAGAGGCGGGCGATTGTTCCAACATCGTCAATACGATCGCAGCGAAGCAATCCAGAATCTTTCCGCGGATATTTCTGGATTGCTCCGCCGCGCTCGCAACGACGCCGTTTCCGAATTCCGGTAGAGTGGATTGACCGACTGTTCGGGTGTTTTGCCTGTCGGGCTACGAAGCTCTACAATTTCGCCTCAGCAAAGATGCCTGATATCCAGTCGAGGAAGACGCGCAGGCGGAGCGCGAGCTGGCGGTTTTGCGGATAGAGCGCGGAGAGCGGCGTCGGCGACGGTGGATAGCCAGCCAGTACCTCGACCAGCGCACCGCTGGCGAGATCCGCCGCGAAGCGATAGCGGGGCGCCTGCGTCAGGCCGAAGCCGAGCCGCGCGAGATCTGCCATGGTGTCGGAATTGTTGACGCGAACCCGGCTCGGCAACACGACATTGCGCAGCGCGCCGGCGACGGAAAACTCCAGCGGCAAAACATCGCCGGTGCGCGAGGAGATGAACGCGACCATCTGATGGCCGTCGAGCGCATCCGGCGTCGCGGGCATGCCGTGGCTGGCGAGATAGGCCGGGCTCGCCACCGTGATTTCCTCGACGGTGCCGAGGCGCCGCAAAATCATCCCGCTGTCCTCGGGCTCGCCCGACCGGATCGCGCAATCGATGCCCTCGCGCACGAGATCGACCAGCCGGTCGCCCTGCCCGATCTGCAAGTCGAGCTGCGGATGGCGCGCCAGGAATTCCGGCAGGTGCGGCAAGATGAAGGTGCGGGTCAGCAAAGGATGTGCGTCGATGCGCAGCAAGCCACGCGGTCGCGCATCGCGCATCGTGGTTTCGGCTTCCTCGACCTCCGCGAGGATGGCGACGCAGCGGCGGTAATAGTCCTCGCCGTCGAGCGTCGGCGTGACATGCCGTGTCGTCCGTTCGAGCAGGCGCGCGCCCAGCCGCGCCTCGAGCCCGCGCAAAACCTCGCTCGCCGTCGAGCGGGGAATGCCGAGGTCGGCAGCCGCAGCCGTAAAGCTCTGCCGTTCGACGAGGCGGACGAACAGGCGCATGGCGTCAAACCGGTCCATGGCCGATTGTTCACCACAGCCGACAAGTGATGACAAGTTTTTCGCGATTATCCGGTCGCGGCGATCGGGCATTCTCGAACAGGAGCAACCACACCCCATCACACGGAGAGACCCATCATGCCTTTCGCCAATATCAAGATCCCCCAGGCCGCCTTATCGCGGGCGCAGAAGGCGGAGATCGTGCACAACCTCACCGCGCTGTTCGCGCACTATTTCGGCGAAGCGGCGCGGACGCACACCATGGTGCTGATCGAGGAAGTGCCTGATGGCGGTTATGGCCGCGCCGACGAGGTGTTCGTGGTTCCCGACGCCTATCGCGCAAGCGACGCCGCTACCTCACCTTGAGGCTGAGCTCGGTGCCGCCCTTGAGCGGCAGCGTCATCGATACGAAGCCGTTGTCGGGATCGCGGATGAAATCGAGATAGTCGGGCTCGGCATTGTCGTTCATGACGTAGCCGCCGACGCGCAGCTGCGGCGCGACGATCCCGATCACCTCGCGCGCCAGCGAGGGACCGCTCTCACCCGGCCAGCCGTCGATCAGAACGAAGTCGACGGGACCGCCGAGATCGCGCAAGGTTTTTCGCGCATCGCCCTCGCGGATCTCGGCATAGTCGGCAAGGCCGGCCTCGGCGAGATTGCGTTTGGCGGTCTCGACCTTGGCCGGCACGATCTCCGAGCCGATCACGGTGCCGCCGCCATTGTCGCGGATAGCGGCCGCGAAATAGAGCGTGGACATGCCGACCGAGGTGGCGAACTCGGCCACGCGCGTAGCACGCAAGCCACGGCACAGCAGATAGATCAGTTCGCCCTGCTCGGAATGAATCGAAAAGCCCTGCTCGGCATAGGCGTGGGGATCACGGCTGTTGAAGGAGCCGCGCGGCCCGCCGCCGGCCGGCCGCTGCCGCGCGCCTTGGAGGCGCGCGAGGACGGCGTTGACGCGTGGGTCTTGAATCGGGCTGTGGGGCCGATCATTCATGTGTTGCTTCGCCTCTCAGTTATTTGCCGAGGATTTCCGCGGCGGCATGATCCAGGATCGCCGCGATGCGGCGCGCCTCGGCGGGGTCGCTGCCAAGCCTGGAACGCAGCGCGCGCTTGAGGTTGTGGCGGGCACGGTGCAATTCGTCGGAGGCGTCGGCATCGAGATCGCTGACGCCGGCAAAGGCCTCGCGCACCTCGTCCATGCGGCGACCGATCCGCGACAGCGCTTGCAGGATTGCATCCGCAGTGGCGCGGTTCTCGGCGAGATGCGCCTCGCCCTGCGGCGTGATGCTGTAGAGCTTTCGACCGCCATCCTGCTCGACGCTGCTGTGGCCGACCTCTTCCAGATAAGTCAGCGCCGGATAAATTACGCCCGGGCTCGGCGTGTAGAAGCCGTCGGACCGCTCCTCGATAATCTTGATCAGCTCGTATCCATGAGCCGGCTTTTCGGCGAGCAACGCCAGGATCACGAGTTGGAGGTCCTGCGAGGACAGCCGCCTTGCGCCGGGGAAATCGCCCCCCGGGCCGCGCCCGAAGAAGCCATGCCCGCCGCGGCCGAAGCGCCGTCCGCCGCCGTGCCGGCCCATGACGAAATGGGCGAAATGCCCAAAATGGAAGTCTTTGTGGTCTCGTCCGTGGTGCATATCGTACGTCCTTTTGTAAAACATATCTTACGATATAATTTGCGATAGACAGTCCACAACCCACAAATCTGTGATCGGGCGCCTTGGCGCCGGTCCCGGCTCGGGGGACCAGCACCGCCGGGGGCCGATTACTCCGCGGCTTCGCTGTGGGGAACGCCCTGCTCGACCTCGAGCTGAAGGATGTCGTTGAAGCGGTTGAAGGCACCGCAGAGCGCGATGCGCCAGGTCAGCTCGACGATCTGGGCTTCGGAGAAATGCGCGCGCAGGCGGGCGAATATCTCGTCGCGGGTCTTGTTCCAGTTGTTGGTGACGGCGATGGAATATTCGACGACGAGCTTGTCGAGCTCATCGAGCTCGGGATGGTCCTTGTAATCGACGAGGCGCGCGGCGCCGTCCTCCGACACGCCCTGCACCGCCAGCTTTGGTGCGTGGTGCGAGACACAATAGTCGCATTTGTTGAGCAGCGAGACCGTGACCAGCGCGAGCTCCAGATGGCGCTTCGAGACATTGCCTTCTTCAGCAAGATCGGCCAGCAGCGACCACATATGCTTGAAGATCGGCAGGCGGTGGGCCATGACACCGGCCTGGTTCTCGAACGCGCCGTAGGTCGTCATCTTGTCCCACAGCGGCCTCAGCGCCTCCGGCAGATCGTCCCTGGTCTTGATCGAAACGCGCGACATGGCAATTCATCCCTGGTTGGAAGACGCATGTTGCCATAACGGCGGGCCTTTCGTCTCAAGTGCGAGCGCATGACACCCAAGACATTCGAAGCCCGCTGCCTGCGCCTGCCCGCGGCCACCAAGGTGGTGCAGTGGGAAGGCACCTCCGTGTTCAAGGTCGGCGGCAAGATGTTCGCGCTCGGCGGCGGCTTTGCCGCGGGCTCCGGCGGCTACATGTTCAAGGTCTCGGACATGGCCTATGCGATGCTGATCGAGCATGGCGTGGCACGACCGGCGCCCTATCTGGCGCGCGCCAAATGGGTGCAGCTCGCCAGCAACAACGCACTTCCCGATGCGGAACTCACGGCCTATCTGGCGCAGGCCCATGCCCTGATCGTCGCAAAGCTCACGCGCAAATCGCGCAAGGCGCTCGGGCTGGACTGAGTACTCTCCACAACGTGATGCGCTGATCATCATACTCCCATTGGACTTTTGCTGCACCGCACCTAGCTCGAAGCAAAGCCCATTCGAGATGGAGTGCTCCATGAGCAAGCCCAACACCACTGCAGCCAACACTTATCGCTATGAACTCGTGCATGATGATGATGACGCCGACTTCGTCGCTTACCAGCGCCGTCGCGAAGACGGGTTCTGGCAGACTTTTGCGACCTGGATGATTCCGCGCACGGTCTGCAACTAGAGCCGCGCGCTTTTCCTTCGTGCTTGTATCGGAGGCGGACGCCGCCTCCGACTTTCCCAGCGGGACGACGCTGCCCGCTCAGCGTTTCTTCTCTCCGTCCGCCTGGGTCGCGCGCAGCAGATTGTCGCGCAGCCGGCTCACCGTCTTCTGCACCACCGGGAATTCGTCGCCGAGGCCAGTTGCCTCGATCACGGAGTTGCCGAGATCCTGTTCGATCAGTTTTCGGCCGCCCGGCGTCAGGCTCACCCGCACCTGCCGCTCGTCGGCGGGATCGCGGTGGCGCTTGATGTAACCGATCTGCTCCAGCTTCTTCAGGATCGGCGTCAGCGTGTTGGATTCCAGGAACAGCTTTTCGCCGAGCGCGCTGACGGTCTGCTCATCCTCGTCCAACAGCGCCACCATGGCGATGTACTGGGTGTAGGTCAGCCCGACCTTGTCCAGCAGGGGCTTGTAGGCGCGGCCGAAGGCCAGATTGGCCGAATAGACGGCAAAGCACAGGAAATTCGACAGTTTTCGGCCTTTGCCGGCGGCTTTGGCGGGACGGGACACGTGAACCTCCGCAATTCGTGATCTCCGCGTCAATATAAATCGCATCCGATTAAATCGGAAGAGCTTGACCGGACAGAGCGACGGGTTTATTTAAGAACGCATCCGATTAGATCGGATACGATTTAAGCCGAGCCCGAAAGGATCCGCCATGACCACCGCTGCAAAGCTTCTCTTCACCGGCACGACCCACGTCACCTCCGGCCCCGACGGCGCCGCGCACGCGAAGGACGGCTCTCTCGATATCAAGCTGGCCCAGCCGCACCCGGCCGCCGAGAACCTGTTCGCTGCCGCCTGGTCGGCCTGCTACCTCGGCGCGCTCGGCCTCGCCGCCGCCCAGCGCAAGGTCAACCTGCCGAGCGAGCCGTTGGTCGACACCACGATCGACCTGAGCAACGCCAATGGCGCCTTCTTCCTGCGGGCCCGTCTCGACGTCAGCGTTCCCGGCGTCGATCGCACGATCGCCCAGGAGTTGATCGAGGCGGCGCACGGCATCTGCCCCTACTCCAAGGCCGTCCACGGCAACATCGAGGTGACCACCACCCTCGTCTGACCCGCCATCAAGCGAACATCAGGAGCCGACCATGAGCCCCTACCCATTACGAACCCTGCGCCTGCTTGCGAGCGCTGCCGTGCTTGCCACCAACCTTCTCACCCTGCCGGCGGCAGCCCAGCCGGCCGGCGTCACGCGCACCGACCTCCAGCGCCATGATCTCAGCGCGCCCGGCCGCGAGGCGATCCAGGTCCGCGTCGACCTCGCGCCCGGAGTTGCGTTCGGCCGGCACACGCATCCAGGCGAGGAGATTATCTATGTGCTGACAGGCGCCATCGAATACGACGTCGAGGGCAAGCCGCCAGTGACGCTGAAGGCAGGCGACGTGCTGTTCATTCCAGCGGGAGCGGTTCATGCGGCGAAGAACGTCGGCCAGGACACCGCGAGCGAACTTGCGACTTATATCGTCGCCAAAAACAAGCCGCTGCTGACGCTGGTGAAGTGAGACCGGCCGTCTCGATTGACCAGCACACAATATCTGACTAAAGTCAGGTATCATGCTCGATTCCGTCTCCCGCGTCCGCCGCTTCAATCGCGCCGTGACCTCCGCCGTCGGCGCGCTCGACACCTCGTTCCTCGGGCGCGGCCGGCCGCTCGGGGCGGCGCGGGTGCTCAATGCGATCGGACATGGGCGCTCGGACGTGGCGGAGATCCGCGATTATCTCGGGCTCGATTCCGGATTGATGAGCCGGCTGCTCCGCAGCCTCGAGGACGAAGGGCTGGTCGAGACCACGACGCATGAGGACGATGCGCGCCGCCGTGTCGCGACGTTGACGCGTGCGGGACGGCGCGAGTTCGCAGCCTATGAGGCGCTGTCCAATACGCAGGCCGAAGGCTTCCTGGCGCAACATTCGCAGCGCGAGGCACTGCTGGCGGCGATGGACCTCATCGCCTCCGCATTGACGCGCGAGCGCGTCGCGCTGGAGGAGATGGATCCACGGAGAGAAGAAGCACGCTATTGCCTGCACGAGTACTATTCCGAGCTCGGCCGCCGCTTCAAGCAGGGTTTTGACGTGTCGCTGTCGCGCGATCCTGACGCCAAGGACATGCGCCGGCCGCGCGGCACCTTCATCGTCGCGATGTCCGACACGCTGCCGATCGGCTGCGTCGGATTGAAGGGAACGGATCACGGCTATGCCGAGATCAAGCGCCTCTGGGTCGCCCCCGCAGCGCGCGGATTGCGGCTCGGCCGGCGCCTGATGGACGCGGCCGAGAATGCCGCACGCGACCTCGGCATCGCGCTGCTGCGGCTCGACACCAACAGCGCGCTCGCCGAGGCCGGCCAGCTCTACCGCACCACGGGCTGGCGCGAGATCCCCCGCTTCAACGATGATCCCTACCCGGATCTCTTTTTCGAAAAGCACATCCAGTCATAGACCTCGTCACGCCGCCGCCGCCGCGGCCTCGCCTTGCGGCTTCGCGAATGGCCTGAAATTCATCGCCATCAGGAAAGCGCCGAGGCCCATCGCCCAGGAGGCGATATAGAGCCAGGCGTAGCTGGAGAACGCATCGTAGATCAGGCCGCCGGCGAGCGGGCCGGTCGCCATGCCGAGGCTGCCGGCCATCGCCGTGCCGCCGATCACCGTGCCCATCATGCGCAGCGGAAAGTTCTCGCGCACCAGCACGGCATAGAGCGGCATGGTGCCGGCATAGATGAAGCCGAAGACGGCGCCGACCGCGTAGAACGTCGCGAGCTGCTGCGCGAAGACATAGGCGAGCGCGCCGAACGCCTGCAACAGCAGCCCCGTCACCAGCACGCGCTTGGCGCCGAAACGATCGCCGAGCAGCCCGAAGGCGATACGGCCGCCCATGCCGGCAAAGCCCTCGATGCTGTAGATCGTCACCGCTGCGATCAGCGGGATGCCGCAGCTCACGGCATAGCTGACGGTGTGGATGATCGGGCCGGAATGGGTGGCGCAGCAGAAGAAGTTGGTGGCGAGCAGGATCAAGAATTGCGGCGAGCGCAGCGCCTCGCCCAGCGACATCTCCCCTTGCGGCGCGCTCTCGCCGGCAGGCGCGGCCACGGCATGCGCGAGCGCGGGCGGGCGTCGTACCAGGAACGAGACCGGGATCATGATGGCGCCGACCACCAGCGCCACGATCTGCATCGAGGTGCGCCAGTCGTGGCCGGAGACGAGCCAGGCCGCGAGCGGCGCCATCGTCATCGGCGCCATGCCCATGCCGGCCGACACCAGCGACACAGCCAGGCTGCGATGGGTGTCGAACCAGCCGGTGACGGTCGCCATCATCGGCGCGAAGATCGCCGCGCAGGAGGCACCGACCAGAAGGCCGAACATGAACTGGAACGCCAGCAGCGAGGTCGCATGGCTTGCCGCGAACAGGCTGAGCGACAGCACGATCGATCCCGTCAGTACCACCGGCAGCGGCCCATATCTGTCGGTCGCCGTGCCCCAGGCCATGCTGGTGAAGGCCATCGCCAGGAAGCCGATCGTCATCGCGCTGGAAATGCCGGTCACCGACCAGCCGGTGTCCTTGGCGATCGGCTGGAGGAACACCGGCAGCGAAAACATGCCGCCGATCGCGACGCAGCCGAGCAAGCCGCCGGCGGCGACGATCACCCAGCGATAGGAGGAAGCGTTCATTTGGGTCTCCCGTCAGGACTGTCTGGGTGGAAGACGAATGGGAACTGCGCCTGCCGACAACGGCATCGAGGACACCAGATTTTTTTGGCGCCGCCAAACAAAAATCCCGAAAACAACCCCATGCACAGTAGCCGGCCGCTGCCGGATCAAAGACTTACCAACGACCCGCAACGCGAGGGGCGCGTTTGACACGTCGGGCAAAACACCGGCACAATGTCATCATCCCGCCAACGCGATCAGATCACGCTCCGGACGTCGCCGATCCGGCGCACGCCACCGATCCGGTGCGCTGTCAACGTTCCGATTTCGGAGGGAATGGCTGCATGCCAAAGATTGATCTCGCCGCCGTGCCAGGCCGGAAAGGCTCCGGTTATCCCGCGCCCTTCGCCGGCCCTTGCGCCGATCGCATCCGCAAACGGCTCGGCAATGCCGGTGGCCTCTCCGATTTCGGCGTCAACCTGATGCGTCTGCCGCCGGGCAGCTGGTCGAGCCAGCGGCACTGGCATTCGCATGAGGACGAGTTCGTCTATGTGCTCGAAGGTGAGCTGACGCTTGTCGAGGACGAGGGCGAAACCGTGCTGAGCGCCGGCGACTGCGCCGCCTTCCCGAAGGGAAGCGGCAACGGCCATCACATGATCAACCGGTCTGATGCGACGGCCGTCTACCTCGAAGTCGGCTCGCGCTCGCCCGATGACCTCATCACCTGCTCCGACGTTGACATGATGAGCCCGGCTTCCAGCGGCCGGTTCCTGCACAAGGACGGCACGCCTTATCCGCACGAATGAACGGCACGGCGACGCCTTACATGGCTGCGCCACGCCGCCACTCGGTCACGCTCAGCCATACCGCCGAGACCAGGAAGTAGATCGCGCCGACTGCAGCGTAGCCCGCGACATTCGCGATCGTTGGAGACATCGGCGTCGTGGCCTGAAAGATGAAGAAGCCGCCGGCCAGGGCTGACTGGCCACCGCTGAGCACCATCGCCCACTGCGCGCCAAAACTTCTCCAGCGGCGGATCGCGGTTCCCAGCTGGAGCAATCCGGACAGGATCGCCCAGGCCCCGAAAACGCCGAGCACCCCGTTCATGCTCATCTGCAAGGCGACGAGGACCGCGACAGTGGTCACCAGGCTGACCAGAACGTTCAGCGCCTGCGTGCGATTTTGAGCGAGCCCGCCACTGCGCAACGCGTCGACGAAGTTCGCTGCGGCGTCCCATGCCGGGTAGAGCACGAGCAAGGCTCCGGCGATCGCCGCAGATGACGGCCCGACGGCAAACGCAGCAACGACCCAGGCGACGGAGAACACCGCCCGGATGAAGTAGTAGAATTTCAGCCATTGCTCGCGGTCGGCCCGAACGAGATCCAATTGATGATGCGCCACTGCACTCTCTCCTTTACCTACTAGTTGGTAGTTTTCGCACAACAAGTCACCCTCGCCCGCAAGCTCACCTGCGGGCGTGTCGTTGTCGTCTCGTCGATATGTTTCAGTGCCTGGCGGACAACCGATCCAGCAGCGGCCCGGTGATCACACCGAACATCTTTGGATCGCCATAGGCACGCGCCGACAGCATCGCGCCGTGAACGGTCGCCATGAAGCCTTCAGCCTCGATCTTCGCTGCGCTGGAGAGATGCAGCTGCCCCTTCCGATTACCGCGCTCCATCACCGAGGTCAGCCACGACGCCAGCGAACGGAAATGCGCGCGGACTTCAAGCGCCACCTCCTCCGGCAGGATCGGAAGCTCGCAGGCAAGCAGCGCACACACACAGAAGGGCGCCGTCGCATCATTGATGCACGCCTCCCAATACCCGACATAGCTTTTGAGCTGGTCGCGGGGGTCCGCGACATTGCGTTCGAGCGCGGACAGTCCCGCCTCGGCTTCCGCGCGATAGCGCGACACGAGGGTTCGGACCAGATCGACCTTGCTGGCGAAATGGTGGTGGATGCTCGGCTTGCGGATACCGACGATTTCGGCCACGTCGGCATAGCTGAAGCCGTTATAGCCGCCCGCGATGATCAGGGTACGCGCGCAGGCCAGGATGTCGTCGGCCGTCGAGGAAACGTTGGTCATGGCGGATTAACTACCTTCCAGTTGGTAGGCAGTCAAGAACGGGATGCTTCAACCATCCGTGAGTGGTAGGAGCCTGCATGACCATTCGTCCCCTCCTCCGCTATCCCGATCGCCGGCTCGCGACGCCGGCCCATCCCGTCACCGCATTCGACGGCGCGTTGCGCGAGCTTGCAGCCGACCTGCTCGACACCATGCGCGCCGCGCCCGGCATCGGCATCACGGCGCCGCATATCGGCGTGCCCTTGCGCGTCGTCGTGCTCGAGCTCGACGCCAAGGCGGGCCCGCAAACCTACGTCAATCCGGAGATCGCGTGGGCTTCGCCCGAGATGATCCTGCACAAGGAAGGCAGCGTCTCGATGCCCGGCGTCAACGACGAGGTCCAGCGCCACGCACGGGTGCGGATCAGCTATCAGGATGTTGACGGCAACACGCACAGCGAGGAGTCGGACGACTTGCGCGCCGTCTGTCACCAGCACGAGATCGACCAGCTCGACGGCATGTTCTGGATTCAGCGGCTGTCGCGGCTGAAGCGGGAACGGCTGGTGAAGAAGTATGAGAAGATGTCGCGGGATTGAGCGCATCGCCAGTGCAGGCTCCCCGACAGCCGGGGTTGTGGCCGCGTGTCGCAATTCGGCGATGCTCATGGATTTCGATAGAGGTCGGCACTGGGTCTCGGCATACAGAGCGAGATTTCAGAGAGAACTCCCGCCACTGCAGCTCCAGGTTTGCACGAAATTCAAGCCGATTGGCGTTGTGCTTCCAGAGGGCGTGTACTCATTGAGGCGAGATGTCCGCTTTCGGATGCGAAGCAGAACTCACGTGCTCGATCCAAGCCTTACCGGTCGTGACCCAACTCGGACCATCCGAGTTGCCGCACGCTTACTGCCACCGTGCAACAGCAAATGCCGCCTCGGGGCAACAGGGCCCTCCCGCGATTACCGCTCACAGGTCCGCAACAAAGTGCTAGGCTCCTCCTGGCCCCAGCGACGAATTTTTGGCTGGCCGTTCGGAGAGCGCTGTGACGGAGCAGCGGGTTCAAAGGCGATTAGCGGCGATTTTGGCTGCCGACGTGGTCGGTTACTCTGCGTTGATGCAACGCGCTGAGGAAGCTACCTATACCGAGTTCGAGCGGCTCAAGCGAGAACTGATCGAGCCGAGCCTCTCCCGCCACGAAGGCCGTCTAATCAAGACAACGGGTGATGGCGCACTCGCCGAGTTCGCCAGTCCCCTCGCCGCCATGAGATGCGCGGTTGAGATACAGGATCATCTCGCCGAGGGTAGCGGTCCATTCAAGCTACGCATCGGGCTCAACCTTGGTGACGTGATCGTTGGACAGGACGACGACCTTTACGGCGACGGGATCAACATTGCTGTTCGGCTGGAGGGGATCGCCGATCCGGGCGGTATCCTGATTTCCGACAAGGTCTACAACGAAGTCGAGGGCAAGCTAGACGCTGGCTTCGAGGATCGTGGCGAGCAGCAGCTCAAGAACATCTCCAAGCCGGTCCGCGCCTACGCTGTCCGCGCCGGAGCGCCAGGGGCGCTGACAGAGGGGCTGAGTGCGGCCCCGCCACACCCGGACAAGCCTTCCATCGCCGTACTGCCGTTCGAGAACATGAGCGGCGATCCCGAACAGGAATACTTTGCGGACGGAATGGTCGAGGAGATCATCACCGCGCTGTCGCGCTTCAAGTCGCTGTTCGTGATCGCGCGCAATTCGAGCTTCACCTTCAAGGGGCGAGCGGTCGATATCAAGGAAGTCGGGCGAAGGCTCGGCGTGCGCTATGTCCTCGAGGGGTCTGTGCGGAAGGCGTCGGGGAAAGTTCGCATCACAGGGCAGTTGATCGATGCGGTTACAGGCGCACACATCTGGGTGGACAGGTTTGAGCGTGACCTGACCGACGTTTTTGCTCTTCAGGACGAAGTAACGCTCGCCGTTGTGTCGGCCATTGAGCCAAAGATGCTTCAAACAGAAATTGAATTGGCGACGCGGCGGCGGCCAGAGAACCTCACCGCGTATGATTTTTATCTCCGTGCCATGCCGCAGTTCTACCTAAGGACCCGCGAAGGGTTGGCCGAGGCAATCCGACTGTTCCACCGCGCCTTGGAGCTCGACCCTCGGTTCGGCGCTGTCGCGGCTCTGGCAGGTGTCTGCCACATGCTCAACGTCCTTTTGGGCTATGCCAACGATCCTCAGTTCGACCGCAAGGAAGCGGTTCGGCTTGCTCGTTTGGCATTGAGCATCGACGATGGCGATCCGGACACGTTAGCAAGGGCTGCCGTAATCTCGGCGTTCATGGTCGGCGATCGTGAAGCCGAGATCGAAATGGCTGACCGGGCGGTCGGGCTCAACCCAAATTCATGGCTCACATGGAGCTGCAGAGGCCATGTCTATAGAATTGCGGGGCTGCCGGAGGAAGCGATCTGGAGCTTTGAACGTGCCGTTCGCATGAGCCCAGTAGACCCGCTACTATACATGACGCTTACTGGCATTGGGCAGGCCCTTATCGAGCTTCGCCGCTTTGACGAAGCCATCGTCGTATTGAAGAAAGCCCTTCGTCAGAACCTTTATTTGGCAACTTACCAATGGCTCGCGTCCGCCTTCGCCCATCTCGGACGTGACGCTGAGGCGCACGACGCGGCGGCGCGTGTGCTTGAGATCGATCCCGCCTTTACAATATCGGCGCTTATCGCCCGGGCCGGACTATCAAACGCAAAGCTGTTTATTGAGGGTCTTCGGAAAGCGGGGTTGCCCGATTAGCTCTCCATCCCATGAGGCGATTGAATAGCGGCACTCTGCTGCGACGCATGAGTCCGGTTATGGCCCATCGCTTCAGTTTGCGACATGTCCGGAGCGGGGAGTAGACCGGAAGTCGTCGAGCTACGGGCCAAGCGACGCGATTGACCCAACTGAGACATTGGCGCACTAGTTTACTGTTGCGCAAGAATGCGGCAGGCGCTGTGGTGAGCTGCAACGCTCCGGCCCGAGCGGAGACAACGGTCACGGCAGACCTGAGCTTGGCTAGACCGGCTCCGCTGAGACCGACGCTAGCGGCCATAAAGCGGATCGCGATTGTCCATTCCCAGCGAACCGTCCTCGGGTCTTGCGACGTCGCGGCCTCGAGATGCTTGGGAGCGGCGTGCGCGCGGGCGCCGGTCTCGATGCGCTAACGCACGAAGATGCCTTGTTTAGCGATGGTTGCGCGATATGGCGCCCGTCCTGTTCCTCGGCGGGAGGCGCATCACGACCGCAACTTTCAATTTAGGCAATCTTGGCGACGCGGCCGAGACTGGCCGCACCTGCGCCACAGGTGCGCCCCATTGTCATCCCCTCACCTCCTTAATCTGCGTGCCAAGTCGGGGACGTGAATGGGGGGGACCGCGGCCGCGCGGCTGGCGACATTGAAGATTTGGCAAACAAGCTGTATTGCCGGCGCGCTGACAGCGACTTCGCTTGTCGCGATTGGTCAGATCGCGGTACCGCGCCCAAGCATCGCAACGCCGAATGCAAGAGTGGCTGATGCATTCAGCGGCATCCCGCTGAATGTGACGACGGTTCTGACAAATGCTGGCGCCGCGTTTCCGGCCCCGGCCATCGAGACGAAATTCGATACAGGATTATCGGCTAATGCGATCGTTGCGGCGGGATTCGGCGCCGCGGCGCCGGACTCGGTGCCGCCGTCCGATGTAACCACTTCGCAAGAGCCAATGTTGCAGGTCGCCAGCCTTGAGGCAGCGTCGCCCGAGAACTCGGCAACGCTACAGCAGGACCGTCCGCCCGTTGCTTCGCCCAATCCGGGCGAAGGCAAACCGTCGTATCTCAAATACTACGTCTACTCGGAAATTCCGCCGCCGGAAAAGCCCGCAAAGATCGCCTTGTCGGCGTTGAGCGACGTTCCGCTCGGAACGCCCGTCCAGGAGATCGAACGTGCAGCCGAAGCGTTCGGTGTCGATGTCAACTTCATGAAGGCGGTCGCCAAAATCGAATCCGATTTCAATCCCAGGCAACGCACCGGCTCCTATGTCGGCCTGTTCCAGCTGAGCAAGTATGAGTTCAGCAAATACGGATCGGGCGACATCCTCAATCCTCGCGACAACGCTGTAGGTGCCGCCTACAAGTTTCTCAGCGAGGCTGCGCTATTCGAAATATTGACGCAGAAAAAGCCGACCCTTTCCGACCTCTACCTGATCCACCAGCAGGGCTGGGAAGGAGCCGCCCAACACATCAGCCGTCCGCAGCGGATTGCCTGGAAGTCGATGTGCGCAACCCGGGAGGGCTCGGCAAAGGGCGAGCGATGGTGCAAGCGCGCTATCTGGGGCAATACGCTGCCTGCGGTCAAACGCGAATGGAAGTCGGTCGATGATCTCACCTCGGGTGCGTTCGTGGCGATGTGGCGGGACCGCGTCGACACGCTCTATGCCCGCTATCCTGTGCTAACGGCGGCGGCCGAACGCTCGAGATAGAACAGCTTGCGACTGCGCACACGCACACCTCTGGGTCGACATTCGTTTCGTCGAGAAGCTGTGTCGGCAATCTAGTTTCCGGCGCCAGGTAAGTTTGCGTTCCGCTCAGAGACTGGGTGGTTGTTCGGCTCCCGCGGCCGGATTGACCCAATACCTCGACCAGTGCCGCTCCGCGGCCCGGACTCCTAGATTATTCACAGGCAATCACGTCGGCTGATAACCCATCAGCGAAGTGACGACACTCCTCGTTGAGGTCCGCTTAGTGGGGTGAAGCGGACTGGATTTGCTCACTCTGAGTTCTTCGCATTTTGACCCAAAGCAGACTTTCACCGGCCTGATTACACTTCCAAGGCGCCACCTTTTGTCTGTACGATAGTTCGGCTTGGCTGAGGGCCGCATGAAACGGCGCAAGTTCATCACGGTTGTTGGGGGTATGGCTGCAACGTGGCCGTTCGCAGGTCATGCTCAGCAATCGACCAAGCTTCATCAGATCGGTGTGCTTTCACTCGGCCGCGGTGACAAGTCCGACGCAAGTCTAAAGACTCTCGATGCGTTTGTGCCGGCATTGCGTGTGCTCGGCTATACTGAAGGAAGGAATGTCGCGTTTTACCGTAAATTCGCAGACGGCGATGAGGACAAGCTCAACGAGTACGCGCAGGAATTCGTGACGCACCGCGTCGACGCAATTGTTGCTTTGGCTACCCCGGCCGTCCGCGCAGCCAAGAAAGCGACTTCCACCATTCCGATTGTCGGCATAGGCATGGCAGATCCCGTCGACGACGAACTCGCTTCCAGCCTGGCGCGGCCGGGCGGCAATGTCACCGGGACGGCATTTCTCGGCCCGGAGTTGGTGTCCAAACGGCTTCAACTGCTTAAGGAGATCGTTCCCGGTCTCTCTCACGTTGTCGTTTTGTGGCACCCTCGTGCATACGGTGAGCGCACAATGAAGGGGATGCTGAACGAGATTGAGAGCGCCGCCCGATCTCTCGGAGCAAGCCTTAAACTTGTGCCGGCGGATAGCCCCGCCGATCTCGAAAGAGCGTTTGCGGAGTTGGCCAAAGCGCGAGCGGATGGTCTCGTCGTGTTTCCTAGTCCGATGCTGTACAGCCAGTACTCTCGGATTGTACCCTTTGCCGAGAAGAACCGCCTCCCGACGATCTACGCCGCCAGAGAGGGCGTGGAGCTCGGTGGCCTTGTCTCTTACGGGGTCAACCTGCCTGACCTGTCACGCGCGACCGCTATCTATCTGGACAGAATACTCAAAGGCGCAACGCCGGCCGAGTTGCCGATACAGCAGCCAACCAAGTTCGAGCTGGTTGTAAACCTTAAAGCGGCCAAGGCGCTTGGTTTGGCGGCTGGTCGAGACTCTCTCCTGACCGCCGACGAAGTGTTCGAGTGAGCAGCCAGAATGTCTGCGATTGGCCCCGTTGAGAAATGCCGCCCCTCACGATGAATGTCGGTTTTCGGGGGTAAAGCGGAAGTAGCGCGGACATCGCCAAACCGTCGCTTTTGACCCGCAGCGGACATCGCGGAGCGACGCCTAGCAAGCGGCATAGACCCGTCACAATCGGTGTCTTGATCTAAATCAAACAATCGCACATTGAACACGCTGTGGCGCAGAGCTAAAAAGCACGACTGCGACATATCCATTCGTTTGGCACAAGTGACCGACCTTTGAAATCGGAGGAAGCAGTCATGAGTATCCGAAAGAGTGTTGCGCACGGCATGTTCGCACTGTTCGGCGCGATGTTGGTTGCGGTACCTCAAGCGACCGCACAGCAGCAGAAGCGGCCAAATGTCGTCATGCTAATGACGGATGACACTGGATGGAACGATTTCGGCGCCTATAGCGGGGGTGGCGCCGCGCTCGGCCATCCAACACCAAACATCGACCGGATCGCTAAGGAAGGCGCGACGTTCACGAACTGGTACGGGCAAGCAAGCTGCACGGCAGGCCGCGCCTCGTTTATAACCGGACGTATTCCGATCCGTTCGGCGCTCTCCATCGTGGTCGCTCCGGGCGATGAGAATGCGCTCAAAAAGGAGACGCCGACCATAACCGAATTTTTTCAAAAGAACGGCTACTCCACCTACTTTTCTGGCAAGTGGCATCTCGGTGATAAGCCGGAGTCCTATCCGATCGAGCACGGGTTCGACGAGATGAAGGCGTTCGCCGCATACTATCCGGGCGTCTACACCTATGCCGATACGTCCAAGTGGTTTCATCCATGGTTTCCCTCGTACAACCCAGAGATCGCGAAAGCCTATTTTGATGTCGTAAACATGTACGAGTGGGAGGGAGTTGCTGGACAACCGGCGAAGAGAGGCGAGTACATTACGTACGATTACCTCGCCAACTTTGACGTCCGGCAGGCTGATTACGCAATCGATTACATCAAGAAGCACGCCAAGGACGCCAAGCCATTCTTCATGGACGTCAATTTCATGAAGATGCACAACCCGACCAACGCATCATCAAAATTCGCCGGGAAGTCGCGGTTGGGCGATTACTCGGACTCGGTGATAGAGCTCGATGACGACATCGGCCGGATCATGGACGCGATCCGTGCCGAAGCGCCGAATACGATTGTGATCGTAACGGCAGACAACGGGGCGTGGCAGGATGCTTATCCTGATGCGGGCACCACGCCTTTCCGCGGCGAAAAGGGTTCAGCATTTGAAGGAGGCTGGCGCGTACCCGGGTTAATGTGGTGGCCCGAACACATTCCCGCCGGTGCAAATTACCATGAAATGATGTCCCATATCGACTGCTGGGCAACGCTCGCCAAGATGGTCGGCCTGAGCCCGCCGCCGCACGGCGCATGGACCGACGATAATGGCAGGCCAATCTACTTCGACAGCATCGACAACAGCGAGTACATCCTCGGCCGCGCGAAGCACTCGGCACGAAGGTCGTGGATTTACATCGACGGCGAAAGCTTCATGGGAGCGCGGGCGGATGTCGGCGGTGATCCAACCAACCCCGATCTCAGCATCGCATGGAAGTATCTCTGGACGGCCAAGGACACTTGGCTCGGTCCGGAGCAAAATCTCGGCGCGATTGGCTCGGTCTACAACCTGACGATGGACCCATTCGAGAAATACGACATGGTTTTCAACGGCGCGATGTCGGCACGTATGCCATTGCAGTCGCCGGGCAAGTACACCGGACAGGACAACGGCTGGGTCTTGGCACTAATCTTCCCGGTCGTGATGGAATTCAACAAATCGATTGCCGACTATCCAAGCATCAAGCGTAAGCCGGGCGGAGCCTCGAACGATTGGAGACCGGATCTGCAGCGCCCGGAAAACCCGGTCCCGATGCTCGACATGAAAAACCTGCCGAATATCAAGGGGAGCGGTGGGTAATATCGCGACGTCCCGTGAAGCCATTGGCTGACGGGCTGCATCAAGCGGCATACGGCGGGTCGGCTTTCACGAGCGGCTCGCCGTCGCGCATCGAGTGCTTGCCCGGCGGGAGCCAACGTCGCCTTTTGGCCCATCAGCGAAGTGACGACACCTTTCATTGAGGTCCGCTTGGTGGGGTAGAGCGGACTGACTTTGCTCACTCTGTGTTCTTCGCATTTTGACCCGAAGGCGACATCCGAGGAGGTCGCCAGGCAATAGCCTTGCTGAGATCACTCTCCTTGACATTTCAGCTTGTCGACGCTGACGCTGCATTGCTCGGCGATCGTCTTGCAGCCTTCGCAGCGTTGGAAAGGTATCACCATGAGGAAGACGTTGTTGGCTCTCGCTGCCGTCGCGACTTTGGTCGTTTCAGCAGCCTCGCCCGCTTATGCTGGTCCGCGCTATGATTACGGCCCCGGCGGCAATCCGTATCCGCGCACTTATCCCGGACCCGGCGGCTATCCGTACTGGTCGGGCTATGTCGATGCCCCGGTTGGAGAGCCGATCCCGCCCTGCCACTGGATAACCCAGCGCTTCTGGGACGGGCATGGCTGGCGCGAGCGCCGCGTGCGCATCTGCGGCTGATCAGGTCGCGGCTGTTTCAGGGCTGCAATGTCTGCTTTCAGGAGATAAGCGAACCAGGTCAAGCAGGTTGTCGAAGTCAGCCTGTGACCCAAAGCGAGGCCTTGGTTCGGCGCACCTTTTCGTTGGGACGTGCGGTGAGGTCCCTCGGAGAGGCAGTTGTTCGGTCAAGTTGGAAGCATTCTTTTCCGGGACATTCGCCAGTGATTTTGGCAAAGATTAGCCCTTGCGAAGGCCTCGGGATCATCGACCAGCCGTGGACCATAACCCTAACGACGACCGGCAAGTCGTAGACGAACGTCGCAGCCTGTTGGGGCTCGCGGCGATGGCGCTCATCATAGGAGCGGCGACTGGATGCGTTGGGGCGATCTTCCGGCTTTTGCTCGCGCATGCCGATCGTCTGCGCGATGCGATGATCGTCTGGGCCCATGGCCACGCAATCTGGGGGTTCTTGACTGTCGTCGGCGCGTGCGCTGTCGCGACCCTGGTTGCCGCGTGGATGGTGCGGCAATTCTCGCCACACGCTTCGGGCAGCGGCATTCCGCATGTCGAAGCTGTTCTGCGCGAAGAGATCCCGCCGGCTCCGTTTGGCCTGGTGCCAGTGAAATTCTTCGGCGGAATACTGGCGATCGGCTCCGGGCTGGCGCTGGGCCGTGAGGGGCCGACCGTCCAGATGGGCGCCGGTATCGCGGTTTTCGCTGCGCGCGTCTGCCGGTTGTGTTGGGCGGACTCGCGAGTGCTTCTGGCGGCCGGCGCCGGCGCCGGCCTTGCAACGGCCTTCAATGCGCCGATTGCCGGGCTCGTGTTCGTGCTGGAGGAACTGGTGCAGAGGTTCGAACACCGTGTTGCCATCGCCGCCCTTGCAGCACTGGCGACGGCGATCCCGGTCGCAAGGCTGCTTCTCGGTGACGCGCCCGACTTTCACATCGGGCCGCTGAGCTATCCCAGCGCTGAGTCCGCCCCGCTGTTCCTTACTCTGGGTGGCATCGCAGGCCTGCTGGCCGTCGCATACAATCGCACCCTGCTCGCGACCATCGCAGTTCGCGACCGATTTGGAGGGCTACCGATCGAGCTACGCGCCGGATTGATCGGCGCAAGCGTCGGCATGTTGGCCTGGTTCGCGCCCGAACTGGTCGGCGGCGGAGATCAGATCACGCAGCGGGCGCTGATCGGCCACGAGAGTGTGGGGATCCTGGGGGGCGCATTCCTGATCCGATTCGGACTCGGCGCTCTCTCATACGCTGCCGGCACGCCCGGCGGCCTGTTCGCACCCTTGCTCGTGCTGGGAGCCCAGTCTGGGTTGCTGTTCGGGGCGGCTTGCCGTCTTGCATTCCCGGCGCTCTCTATCCAGCCGGAAGCATTTGCTTTGGTGGGCATGGCCGCTCTCTTCACCGGCGTTGTGCGCGCGCCGGTGACCGGCATCGTTCTCGTCGCTGAAATGACAGGTAACGTGACGATGCTGCTGCCGATGCTGGGAGCTTGCTTCATGGCGATGCTGCTGCCCACGCTGTTGGGTAATGCGCCGATTTACGATTCCCTGCGTGAGCATACGCTGCGCTTGGAGCGGCAAATCAGACAGAGATGAGATCGGTGTCACCCACCCCAACGACGCCGATGCGTTGCAACGTTTTGAGCCTTCGACTTCCCCATCGGAAATTCTGTTCTTGAGCAGCGTTCATTTCCGCTTGTGGGCCCCTGGCGGACGCTTTGTGGTCTTTGCTCAGATGTCGGCTTGTGACCCAACGCGGACGTAACCGCTGTGCGAACGCGGGAACCAAGACCTCCTTCAATGCGACGAAACAAAACCTGCCGGGATGAAACCATTTTCCGGCGTTCACGAAGGCATGGTGAAACCGCCGGCCATTAGAAAGCGACCACAGGAAGCGATGGGCCGAGGGGGCGCTGCGTAAGGAACGACAATCGCCATGGGGCGAGGAGCGAAGCCATGTCACAGATTCGCAAAGCTCTTCTAGGCGCTGTCGCGACCGCGTTGACGCTCGGTGCAGTGCAATACGCTTCAGGTCACGACCTCGTAAACCGCTGGCAGGCGGTCTCCGAACAGCCAAGCCACATCGTCAATCGCGCCGGCAAGGCAGATCATCTTGCCGACCGCAAGCCTTTCGCAGTTCCGACGAAAACGGTTTCGCTGCGCTTGAACGATCTCGCCGATACCTCGGTCTTGCTGCGTATTCCGGCTGCGCAGGCCCGCACCACCAAGCCGCCGACGCTGCTGCGGAATCAGAGCCGTAAGCCGACACTTGCCTGCGAGCCCGTGGTCAGCGCGCTCACGGAAGTCGCAAGGCTTCTGCAGCCCGGCCGTTGCGTGACCTGATCGGCTCAATCCTCACCGTTCATACGCCGACCGGAACGCAAACGGCCGCGCCTTGCCTTCATGCGCCAACGGCTGCTCGAGGCAGCCGCCGATTGGTAGGGAGGGCGAGGCCTCTGTCGGAGGGAACTCCTACTTTAGCGGTTCGTCTCAGGCCGCGCCGGCCAGTGCCGCGGCATCGGCGCCGAGCCGAGGGCGTGCCAGAAAATAGAACGCGGTGACGTGCGTGATCATCAGCAGCGGCACGTAGATGATCGGGATCGCGTAGGTTGAGCCAAGCCACTCCGCATGCGCGGGAAGGCCGACCTGGATGGCGTCATAGTAGTCGACGACGAGATCGACCGTGCCCGCGAGATTGAAGGCGACGACGAACAGCCAGAAGAGCGTGCGTATCCTCACCGTGAGAAGCGCCAGCATGGCCAGCACCCCGGTCGCGAAGTCGCCCCAGGCGGCGAACATGGCGAAGCGAGCCGGCAGGTCCGGGCTCACGATGCCGGGAAGGATGAAGACGAGCCCGAAGAAGCGGAAGCTGTGCAGAGTGGCGATGGCACGGTGCGCGTCGCGCCCGTCCATCGACCTGAGCCAGGGCCAGACATACGTGCCGAAGCAGAGCAGCCACGCGACATAACCGAGGACAAGATGTATCTGGAAGAGAGTTTCTGTCGTCATTTTGGCCTCCGATCAGATCGCGACTAGCGCGTAGAGCAACGAGGTCCACAGTGCCGTGAATGGGACGGTCCAAAGCAGGCTATGCCAGGCCCGAAGCGGCGGGGCGATCGCAGCGGGAGCAGCATCGGTGGTCATCGGCCGCCCTCCATCCGAGTCTCGCCCTTATTGCCGACGCTCGGGATTGGCCATGAGCGAGCGGAGCGGCAAAAGCGGACCGATTGCGATATACTCGTGGTCCATCAGATCTTGCCTGGCCAATGGGAGATCCTCCATGATCGCCTGCGCCCCGGCGACATCCCCGGCATCGACGAGGAAGACCGCTCCGCGCCCATCGCCACGTGAATACCACTCGCGAATTTTCCCATTGAGATAGAGCTGCACCGTCTGCTGGATTTCAGCGGGCATGACGGCCATGACCTGCTCGCGCGTGACGCCCGCCTTCACGGTCAGGATGACCATCACCCCGGTGGTTGTGGGCGACATGGCTTGTGAGATGGCTTGTGTTTGGGCAACGGATGGATCGGTCATGGAAGTCGCTCCCATCAGGGTTAGGGTGAGCATGACGACAAATTTACGGATGACTTTCATCGGTCTCGTTTTCCGGAGCACGGCGGCCCCCTTGGTTCTCTGAGATCGCGCTGACGTCGCAGATGTCCGCCATCAGCGATGGTTCCGATCTGCGAGCGAGACATACGATCGATTGGCGCGAGCGACTATTCGGGATAATGTTGATGGGCTATGAAGCAGAACTTCACAGTCAGACAAGGCGCGCTCGATGGCGTGGAAGCGTTCCTGCGCGTCGCCCAGTACCGCAGTTTCCGCCGCGCAGCCGCGGAGCTCGGCGTCACGCCATCGGCCATCAGCCAGGCGGTCCGCGCGCTCGAGGCACGTGTCGGCGCAGCCTTGTTCATACGCACGACACGCAGTGTCGGCCTGACCGAGGCCGGCGCGCGGTTCCTCTCGCGCGCAAAACCCGCTTTCGAGGAGCTTGTCGCCGCAAGCGAGGTTGCGCGCGATCTTGGGCAGCGGCCGACTGGACTGTTGCGCCTCACCGTGCCGCGCGCGGTGATACCGATCCTGCTGGAGCCGCTGATCGCATCCTTCTGCCAGGCCTATCCCGAGGTCGAAGTGGAAATCGCCGCCGGCGAGGAATTGGTCGACCTCGCGGCCAAGGGGTTTGATGCCGGCGTCCGGATGGGCCAGTTCATCGCCACCGACATGGTCGCGGTCCGGCTGACGCCCCCCTTCCCGTTCGTGGTCGTCGGCAGCCCCGACTATCTAAGCCGGCACGGGCGGCCCGAGCGTATCGACGACCTGCGTCGGCACGCATGCCTGCGCATTCGCCGCAGCAACGGATCGATCGCGCCCTGGTCTCTTGTCGATGGCAACAAGACAGTCGAAGCGATCGTCTCGGGGCCGCTGATTGCCCACGACTTTCCCACCATGCTTGGCGCCGCCGTGGAAGGCATGGGACTTGCGCAAGTGCCCGCGCCGATCGCCACCAGCCTGGTGAAGACGGGAAAGCTCGCACAGGTCCTGAAGTCTTTCGCGCCAATGGCGCCGGGCGTGTTTCTCTACTATCCGAGCCGTCATCAAACGATGCCGAAACTGAGAGCCTTCATCGATCACGTGAAGGGCCGCCCGGTCGCTGCCGGCAAAACGCGCGTTCACGCTGATGACAAGCGAACGCGCGGGACGAAAACGCGCTGATATCGAAAGCGCGGATGGCGCTGGGGAGATGAGCGCGCAGGATGGATAGAGCGAAGCGAAACCCATCCTACATTATGGAGCTCACGCCCTCTTCCCGCTCCGTTTGGTCATCGGCGCGTGACGTCGCTCCCGTTTGCCGCGCGCGATCTCCGTCGCCAGCGCGTCCAGCTTCGGCTCCCAGAAATTCCTGAACTGACCGATCCACGCATCCACCGACCGAAGCCCCGCACCGTCGACCGAATAGAGTCGTCTTTGCGCCTCCGCCCGAACCGTCGCAAAGCCGCTCTCGCGCAGCACCTTGAGATGCTGCGACACGGCCGCCTGCGTGATCCCGAACTCGGCCCCGATCGCTTCAACGACCTCACCGGACGCCATCTCCCCCGGGGCGAGCAGCTCGAGGATGCGACGGCGCACGGGATCGGCGAGGACCTCGAAGACGTGCATCAGCTTCCTGTGCCCGGATGTGCGACGTCAGGCGGCATCTCGCCGCGGTAGAAGGCGATGGTGCGGTCGGAGCGCTGCTTCGCCGTATCAGGATCGACCCCGCTTGCGACATGCGCCGCGCACCAATATTCACCGCTTGTCGTCATGAATTCCTTACCGGCAGGAGAGCCCATCCAAGCCTCGGCCGTCTCGTGGTCGACCGATGCGCCGGTCGCAACATATCGTTCCAATCCCGCGATGGCGAGATCCCAACCGATACCCACCGCACCAGGACCGAACTGATTCCAATGGTCCTCGATAATTGCGGTGTGCTCCAGCGTCAGACGCGCCTGATCTCGTTCTGCCGCCAGCTTGACGTCGATCCAGCTTATCCCGCCGCCGAATTCCCACGTCGCTGCAAAATGCGTCGGCGGCGCACATGCCGTAATGGTGCCGCCCGCGTTCCCCTTCAGCTGGTACCTTCCGCCCAGCTGGAGGTCTCCCTCGACCGGCAGGAACCAGCGCGGAATGCGTTGCCGGCTGGTCACTGCGTCCCAGAGATCGTCGACACTGGTCTCGTAAAGCCGCGTCAGCGTCACCGTGCTGGCTGCTTTTCCATCCTTCTCGAAATTCTTCACCGAACGCGTGACAAGCCCCAAGACCCTGGCGACGTCGATTTCCATTGCATCCCTCCGTATCGTTTCGCGCAATGGCGAATATCGGCCCTAACTAATATAAGTCAACTCTTATATTAGTGAGACCGTGCCGCTGTGGCTGGCGCTCCGGGCAGACCGTACGACGCATGGAGCGCGCGATATTGATTGATGCCAGTTCGTCCGCCGTCGGAGGGCGCTATTTCAGCGGCAGGAACACGTCCGCAACCGTCTCATGCTCCGGCACCTCCGGGAAGAAACTCAGCCGCTGGCAATAGATCGGGAAGTCGCGTGCTTCCTCGCCGCTGGCCGGAAGCCAGTCGCGATAAAGGTAGAGCGCGGCGGGCTCCAGATTGTCGGTGTAGCCGACGACCCGCAGCACCGCGCAGCGTCCGCCGGGGATCTCGCCGGCCTTGATCTCTTCGCCATTCGCCTCGATCGGCTGGTCGGTCCCGACACAGAGGTCCGTGCTGTAAGTGGCGGGCGAGGAAGGACGCCGTTCGGACCGCCAGACATTGAAGGTCGGACTTGTCCTGGGGTGCAGGCCGGCTGCCTTGCGCCACGCGATGAACCGCCGGATGGTGTCGCCGAGCGTCGCCGGGTCGCCCCGATGCTCCATGATCGCCACCCTCGTGGAGGGCACATCGCGTATCGTCACGTCGTCGGTGGTAAAAGTCTTCATGAGCTTGCTCCTCGCGTTGTCGAGAGGCCCGAAGGCCACAAGCCACGGCTCCCAGTCGGGAGAATTGCGGAACGACGACGGTGATTGCCCGAACCGTTGCCGAAAGGCGCGGGCAAAGGCGTCCGGTGCATCGTAACCGGCGTCCATCGCGATGTCAGTGACACCAAGGGCGTCACTGTAGGCCAGCATGTAGGAAGCGCGCTTCATACGGGCCAGCTGGACATAGCGATGCACTGACAACCCGAAGGTCGCCGTAAACTGCCGGTGGAAATGAAATTTCGAGAAGGCCGCAACGCTGCTCAGCGTTTCCAGGTCCAGATCGCTGTCGAGATGCCGGTCGATATGGTCCAGCACCCGCCGCATCCGATTCTGATAGTTTTGCAGCGCCGCCTTCATCGTCCCTCCTCCGTGGCGGCTCCAGATAGCCGCTGACGGCGATCATTTGCTCGACCGATCTTGCGGTTTGGAAGTTGTCGCGAATTCGTCGGCCCCGTAGGGCGGATTAGCGAAGCGTAATCCGCCATCTTCAACGCGGCTCGATGACAGATGGTGGATTACGCCTTCGGCTAATCCACCCTACGCCATCAGCCCCCGCCACGCCCTACCCGCCGGCCATCAGCTCCTTTGCCAGCGCCATATAGGCCGGCAGCGTCACGGGGTCGTTGGCGGCGTTGCCCGCGACGGGGTGCGATGCGTAGCGCGCGATCACCATCTCGGCCTTCGGATCGACGTAGATGCCCTGGCCGTGAACGCCCCGCGCCATATAGGCGCCGTGGGCGTTGTGCGTGACCCACCATTGGTTGCGATAGGACGCGCCGGGCAGCGTGGTGTAGCCGGCCGGCTTGAACTTCTCGGGATCGCCGCCGCGCGCGATATCCTCGACCACCTGTGACGGGACGATCTGGCGGCCGTTGAATCGGCCATGATTGCGCATGGTCTCGCCGAAGCGGGCGAGATCGCGCAACGTGGTCGAGAGGCCGCCACCACCGCTCTCGGTGCCGATGCGATCGACGTGATAATGCGCGTCCTCCTCCGCGCCCATTGGCGTCCAGACGCGTTCGGAGAGAAGGTCGGACAACGTCATGCCGCTGACGCGCCGGCAGATCCAGGCGAGCACGTCGGTGTTGACGGTCTTGTAGGCAAAGGCCTTGCCGTGCTCGCCCTGCTTCTTCTGCGCGGCAAGGAAATCGAAGATATTGGTCGCACCGTCATAGTCAGGCGGAATCGGCGCCATGCCGTTGGCACGCCGCAAGCCCCACACGTGGGAGTTCTTGTCGGTATAGACTTCGGTGTATTCGAGCCCCGTGGTCATATCCATGACCTCGTGCACGCGCGCATCGCCGAACGCGCTGGCCTTCAGCTCCGGCACATAATCCGGCACGAGCGCCTGCGGATCGATCTTGCCCTCGGTGACCAGAATGCCGGCGAGCACGCCCGTGAAGGATTTCGTCACCGACATCGCGATATGCGGCTTGTGCGGCTTCAACACGCCAAAATAGCGCTCATAGATCAGCCTGCCCCGATGCAGCACCGCGATGCCGTCGGTGTAGGTCTCCTCCAGCATCTTTGCGAACGTCATCGGGCGCCCGTCCATGGTGGTCGAGGCGACCGCGCCGATGTCGTGGTCCTCACGCGGCAGCACCGACGCAGGCCCTGCTCCGCGCCAGACATTCACCGTCGGCACCAACTGGCGGACGTTGCTCCAGGCCCAGCGCAGTTCGGGAAAGCTGCGGAAGGAGCCGTTCTGGAAGGTGATCGTGCGGTCGGGCGCTGGCGGGAGGCCCTTCATCCAGCCGAGCGCTTCGGGATCGGTCTCGGTGGAAGTTGCGGGCTGTTGGTTCGGGGCAGTTGCGGCGGACATGAACACGAACTCCGGAAGCAGCGGTGCGGATGGCGTATCATGGGATGGCATGATCCACATCCGGCGTTTGCGCCGAGGTGCCGTGCAGTGATCGGGGCGGCGGCGCCCCTTCGCCGCCTGCCCCTGCTTGGTCAATCACACGCCGATCGACGTCGTCAACATCGACGCCTGCATCCGACAGCGCATCGCGCCTTACTCGAAGGTCGCGCTGTTCCAGTACACCGTCGGTGACGACTTGCCGGGATGCACGACGAGAAAGCCGCCCTGCCAGGGGACCACGCTAGGCGTCCGCTGGGTGAACGCGCCAGCGATCGTGCCTGAATCGCTCCAGTCCGCGCCGTCGCTGGTGACCGAGTAACGCACCTTCTTGTTGTTGTCGGCATAGAAGCAATAGAGCGTCCCGTTCGGCCCTGCGGCGAGCGCGCCGCTGGTGTTCGAACAGAGCGACATGCTCGGCAGCAGATTGGGGCCGGTCCAGTTCGAACCGTCGGACGACACATAGGCGCCGAGCACCGTCGGCATCCCCTTTTCGAGACCGGCGATCGGCGCCACGATCACCAGCGCGCCCCCGCAGCTCTCCACCGCAGGCGCCACCAGCCCACCGCCCGCGATCGTCGCAGGCACCGGGCCGTCGACGCTGGGAATCATCACGCTTTGCGGAGACCCGAAATGCACCCAGTCGGTCGTGCTGAGATACTGGATGCTGCCGTCGGCGCCGCCCCAGGCAATATACCAGACGCCGTTGAGCTGGCCGATGCTGGCCCCGGTCGTGGCCGGCGGTGCGGGCCAGAGCCCCGCTGCGCTCCACGGCCCTCCGGACGCCCCAGAGGACGAGATGAAGGCGAGAAGGCTGGTCTTGCCCAGACCGAGCAGCGCCAGTCCGCCCGAGGGCGTCGCGCAGGCGGCCAGTCCGCCGAACGGGCTCATGGTAGGCGACTTCGCACTGGACCATTTACCCTGATTGAGGCTCCACGCACGCATCGCTGGCGGCAAGGGATTTCCCATTCCGATGCAGAGGATTTGCGATCCCGGCATCGTCGCCAGCGCCACCGGAACGAGACTGACGCTCGAAGCGATAGGCGCGTCGGTGCCGAACGGGAGGAAGGTCGGCGTCACAGCCCAGGAGCCCTTCTGCGACGGTCCCGTTGGGCCGGTCAGATCGCCTTTCGCGATCGGCAGGATCACTTCCGAGAGCCAGGCCTGCAGCGTCGTCGAGCCTGCGACGTACTGCACGGCCTCCTCGACCAGCACATTCAGTTGCATGCCGTCGGCGGCGGCGGCAACCAATGTGCCGATCTCCGCGTCGGTCAGCGTGGGCTCGATCGGCTGTCCCCAGCGGCCCTTAAAGGCGAGCCAGGGTGGCGGGGTCACGGGCGTGGGAAGGATCGCCTGCGCATCGTTCTGAATCACGACCGGCGGATTAGGGGTGACCAGATTGACCGTCGGACCGCCGCCGCGCGCGTAGTCGGCGACCGCGAAGCGCACGTCCCACACATCGACGCCGCCGATCTCGTAGGTGCTGTTGCTCGAGGCCGGATAGTTGGCATGCGACCCGCTCGCGACATAGACGTTCGGGTGCGTACCGCTGAGCGACAGGAAGCCGTCGTTCGGCGAGCACCATTGTCCGCCCGAATGCTGCGAGAAGAATACGCCGACGACCTGCTGGTCGATATTGACGCGCACCGTGACGCATTCCCAGTCGCCCCAATGGATCGAGAGCGGCATCAGCGCCTGACCGGTACTGCCGGTCCAACCGGTGACCTCGAAGGTCTCCTGTCCGTTATAGGGATAAAACAACCAGTACTGGAGATCGACCATGTCGGTGCGGTCGTCGACCGGCAGGACGTGAACATAGCTGGTGGCGGTGGGGATATAGCCCTTCATCAGCGAGGCCCATATGGCCTGCGGCGCGACCAGATAGTCGTCGGGGCTGCTCTGCTCGGCCGTCCCCCAATTCCACTGACCGGGACCGGAATAGATGCCGCCGGCGGCCTGATAGCCGACCTGGCCGATGTACCAGTCGGTCGACGAAGGCAGATTGACCTCGTCCTTGTCGAGATGAAGGATCGGCGCGAAGTTCGAGACGAGTTCGTCAAGCGTAGGCCAGGCCATGATTTGCTCCCTGCTGGTCGTAGATCGACGGTCGGGAGCTTCGAACAACCGATATTGGACGCGAGCCAGCCCCTGCGCGATAGCCTACAACAATACACGCTTAAAGCGAGATCACATCATACTGAAACTGAGCGCAGATGAAACAGCGCGGCAGCGATGGAGAATTTCACACTGCTGTCATTCGTCTGTGTAGATGACGGCGCACGCGTTTGCGTCTTGGCGCGGCCGCTCGCGCGGGGGCCGCGTCATGAGCGAGCACTCGCGCGCCGAGGCTAAGCGAGCAGGCGGCGAGCTATTGTATTGATGGTAAGGTCGATGGCGGCGCCCTGCTCGTCGCCGTCGCCGATAAACCAGGCTGCCGACAACCCAGTCCACGCAACGATCCAGCGAAGCAGCCGCTCGGGCTGAAGTCCCGTCACGGCGACCACGATATCCAGCCGGGTCTCCAGTCGACCCGGCAGGGTCGCAAGCGGACGGCAGGGATCGCTGAGGTCGGGGTTCGTGAAGATGTTGGCATAGTCGAATGTTCGTTCGCCGATCAACCCATGCGGGTCGATCGCCAGCCATCCCCGCTCACCGAAGTCGAGCACATTCTCGTGGTGCAGGTCGCCGTGCAGCGGACCGATGGCGTGTGGCGCGGCCAGGAGCTGGCGGGCGATGTCGGCGGCGGGCGCGAGTGCCGCATGGTCCGGGGCGAGCTGGAAGAGCGGCTGAAACCAGGCTTCCAGCGGGTGCAGGTCGGGAAGCGGGCCGGACCGCGTTGTGTGCAGCTGAGCCGCCGTGTCGCAGAGGATCCGGCATGCCTTGTCGTCCCGGCCCGACCAGGCCATCTGCGCGAGATCACCGGCTCCCGAGGCCCGTTCCATCAGCAGAGCGTCCGCACTCGAGGCAAAGACCCTCGCAGCGCCCTGACCGTCCCACCAAGTGAGAAGGCGATAGCCTGCCCCCTCATCGGGAATACGGGCGATCTTGAGCATTGCAGGCCGGCCCTCGTGTCGGACCGGCAGGACCCAGCTGGAATGGGTGGTCAGCAGTGCCCCGTCCGGAACCAGACGCCATCGTTCAAGCCAAATTGCGACTGGCGCTGGAATATTGGGATGCGAGTCCATGGGGTCATCACCTGAGATCATGTCCGGCGCTCTGTCTGCCGAGACTTGATCAATCATGCGGCCGGCCACCACCGTTTCGTTGCAGCGATACCCTTTCCACGTTTTCGTTTTCCTTTCCCGTGGCCAAAGAGTCGCGCTTTCGCGTCGCCGTCGGTGGAGGTGACGGCGCACCTGCGACAACACAGTCGCAGGTGCGCTCGCCCATGACACCGATGGTCTTCACCGGACTCTGGCGAACCCGTTACCGCTTCCGTCCAGCGCGCCCCTTTGCCTTCGCCGCGCGTTTGCGCCCTGGGGCGGCTGCTCGCGCCGGTCCGCGTAGCGTACGGCCGCTGGTCTCAGTGGACAGTTCGGGACGCAACCTGGCGAGCTTGGCGCGGTCCGGCAGCATGTCGGCAAAACCGTCGATCGCGCGCGGCGCGGTCGTATCGTCGCCGGCCGCAACCGTTGCGGCGCGCGCGCCTGACGGCACTGCGGTCTGGCTGAGCGCCTGCAATCGCCGGCACGCTTCACCGAGGTGATAGGCATCGCCGCCGAGCGCCACCCATTTGCCGACCTCGGGATGCAGCACGAGATTGGCCGAATGGTTGTCGCTCGCGCTGGTCGGATAGTCGACGAACACGTCGATCCCCGACTGCACGCCCACCATCACGCCCTGCGCCGACCACGACACCGCGACGTCGACGCGGTAGCGGCCCGGTTTCTCGAAGGCGAAGCCCGCGGTGCTCCAAAACACCTTGGCTGACGCCGTGACGCTCTTGCCGGGCTCGAGCTCGCCAAGCTTCGCGTGCTCGCACAGGATCACGAAGGGCCTGACCGGACGCTCGTGCCCCTCGCCGTCGGTGACGGTGATCGATGCGAACAGGGCCTCGGTGCTGACGTCGTTCGGCGCGCGCAGCGACACGCCGCTCGTGTTCGTCATCGTCCAGGTCAGATCCAGCGGCTGGCCGAGCGCGACGCGGTCGGTCGTGGCCGTGACCGTCAGCGCCAGCTCGGAAGGTTCGAAGTCGTGCCGGTCGGCGGCTTGCGGCGCACCGGTCGGGAACCAGCTTGCGAACGGCCATCCGCCCGGACGAATGACCGGATCCGGCATGTGGTTGAGGTGATGACGGACGTTGGTGTTGTGCGCGAGCGCGATCTGGTCCGGGAACACGCCGGGTGCGCCGGTCGCGGGACCGCCGAGCACGTCCGCGACACTCGGCGTCGTGGTCATGATCGAGTTGTCGGCCGCCGTCTCCTGCTCCTGATGGATCTGGTTCAGCGTATGCGTCAGCTCGTGGGTCGCGCTGCGCAGGAACGCTCGCGGCACGTCGCGTTGCTTCTTGTTCGCGGCGAGACCGAAGTTCGAGGAGTCCGAGACGGGATAGCCGTCATCGGAGAAGCTGGCGCAGCCTTCGCGAGGTACGCCGATCTGGTCGTACATGATGCCGCGCGAGCAGCCGAGCTTGGCGGGCACCACGATCATGTGCACGCGCCATTCGGTGTCCAGATTCGTCGCGGGATTGCGTACGGTCGTCATCAGCGCATGCAGATCCGCTGAGCTCCAGCAATTGGTCGCCACCACGCCTGATGGCACCGGAACGTTGAGCTGGTCCTGCACCACCGACAGCTGCCAGCCGGTCTTCGCAAAGACCGTGTCGAAGAACTCGGTGCCACCGGCACCGTCAGGCACCGGCGCGGGCCGGACGGCTCCGACCAGCGTGTCGATCTCCAGCGTGGCGCGGCGGAAGAATTTCGACACCCAGGCGAGCGTGACGCTGCCCTTGTCCACGCCGCCTTCGAACAGCCGGCCCTGGTAGAACGGCCCGCCGGTCAGGGAGAACGGAAACGGCGCTGGCAACTTTGAAAGCTTCATCGTCACGGTGCGCGACGGCGAAGCCGGGAACGTGCCCTTGAACTGGCCGGCCGGCGGCTGCGTGTGATTGAACTGCTCGGCGACAATCGTCAGCTCGCACTTCTTCGGCGGCGGGACCGCGACCGGCGCGGACACGCTGGTCACCCTGAGATAGGAATGATAGCGCGCGCGGGGGAAGATGGGGATCCGCGGCCTGCGGATCGGAAACGGAATCAGGGGGTCATCGAGCGCACTGAGCGAACCGGCCAGGCTCGTCAATCCCGAGCCCGCCGCCGCTTCATCTTCGTCCGCGTCGCCCACCGGCACCACGGGCCCCACCGGCGGGATCGGACCGATCACCGGCCGGCGCGAGTAGAGATCGCCGCTGACGATCAGATGGTCGGCGCCGCCGTCGGGTGCCGAGCGATCGACGCGCAGCGTGCCTTCAAAGGTCACGAAGCCCGCGGTCGGCCTGAAGTTGATCTGGTAGCAGCCTTCGCGGAAGTCGAGCCTGCAGAGCCTGAACGGCGGAAACGGCTGCAGATCGGTCGAGGCCGGCTGATCGCCGGACTCCTCGTCGCTGAAGCTGATCTGGCGCGACAGCGGGACTTGCGGCTTCATCGCGGGCTCGACCGATGCCGCGGTCATCTTGGAAAGGCTGCCACTCGATTCATGCTCTGAGCAATTGCACATGTCGTCTTCTCCTCGTTGAAAGGGTGAGACGATCGACGTGAGCATCGGGCTCGTTCGCGGGTACAGCCGCGTTATTTCGGTCAGCTGTGGCGTGCGCAGTCCTACGCGCGCCGATAGGTCACGACACAGCCCTCTGAATCCGTAAACTCAAATCGGTCGGCCTTGAGTGAAATGCGATAGGTCACAAGTTCATCAGTCGCCGTCCCGACGACGAGTGTGTTGGAATCTTCGAGACGGTAGATTCCCGCGTCCCACCACACCATGCCCTGCCCTGGTCCGCGCATGCCGCGGTAGGTGCCGGTCGAGAATGTGAGAGTGGCGGGGTACTTGTCCGCACACGCAGCCGACGTGGATTTGGTCCACGTACCAACCATGCTCTGTTCGTGTTTGTCAGCCATAGTGTCTCCATAGCTCTCATCGGCCGAGCGGCCGATTGGAGGCTATTTCAACATGCCGTTCTGGCGTGTGCAGCTCATTTGAGGCTGATGTGATGGCGGGTGTGCCAAATCGACTAAATTCACCTCGTTCAATCACAACAGGTACTCTATCGCAGCATTGACGCAAGCGTGCGTGTGAGATGCTTCACACCGAAGGTGCGACAATTGAGCACCGGCGATGAGAGCGAGATGACAGCGCGGCGGAGAAGCAGCTCAGTCTGCATCTTGCGAGAGCGGGCTCAAATCAGAACCGGCGTTCGTGAACAGGACATTGGATGGCGCGGTTCGCAGAGACGTGGTCGCGTTGCAGGTTGGCAGCACGCCTGACATTCACGGTGAGCACCAACTGACGCAAATTCAATCGGAGACTTTCACTTCCGAACCGTGCACTTCCGAACCGTGCGGTTGACCTTGGTGTCCATCAAGGCGCTGAGAGGTCCGGTAGCGGCCGGGCGACATGCCATGATGTCGATGAAAGAGTTTCGAAAACGCCGCCGCTGTCTCGTACCCGACCTGGCTCGCGATCCGTGCGATGGGCTCATCGCTGGTTTCGAGCAGGAACGCCGCTTCCGCCATCCGGCGTTCGATCACATAGCGGTGCATCGACTGGCCGACGAGCTTGGTGAAGCGGGCCGAGAATACGGAGCGGCCGAGCCCCACGCGATGGCCGAGGTCGCTCAGGGTCCAGGGCCGCTCCGGGTTTTCGTGGATCAACTTGAGCGCCGGTCCGATATGCGGGTCCGATATGGCCCCGAGCCAGCCGCCTTGTCCGGGACTGAGAGACGCGATCCAGCTTCGGAGCACCTCGACAAACAGCACTTCCGTCAGTCGTGAGAGCGCGACGCGCTGGCCGGGACGCTCGTGCGCGGACTCACTCACCATGCGCCGCAGGATGGCTTCGAGCCAGCCACCGTCCGCCGTCGGCTTCAGCAGAAGCACGGGCGGAAGCATTTCCAGCACGCTGCTGAACGAGGGCCGCGACACGGTGAAATTGCCGCAGATCATGGTCGAGAGCGGCTTGGCACGGCCGCCGTGACGAACGACGCCAAGACGTGCCGACGATCGATCGAGGTCCACAATCTGCAAAGGCTTGGCCCGGCGATCCGAATAAAACACATGGGGCTCGCCGCGCGTGATGACGACAAAATCGCCCTCGGTCATCTGGATTTCCTGTCCGAGTTCGAGCGCGAGGGTCGCGGAGCCCCGACTGAGATAGTGAAACAGCGCGTAGGGGCGCGCCGGCAGCGCCAGATTCCAGGGGTGACCGAGCTCGAAGTGGAACAGCAGCGTCCCGCCGAGACGAACGCGATCGAGCACTTGGGCAAGGATGTCCATGCCGCCGAAGTTAGTCCGGTGGACGGTCGGACACAACATCCGGACGATTGATCCCTACCGTCCGAAAAGCCCGCGAACTAGGTCATGTCGCGGCGGGCCGACGTCATGTGCGGCAACCATTTCGCCAACGGCGGATGGAAGAAACCGCGACCAGGCAGGAAACGCCTGTCCATTCCCCCGGACCTTATTCCGTCCGACATATCAACAGGAACGATCAATGCTAAATATCCTTCTCTCAGCCGCCACCGTACTCCTGGCCGGAACGGCATGGGTCGGCCCCGCCCATTCCGCTGAGTTGCCCAAGGGAGCAGCCCACAACATCGTGCTCGTGCACGGCGCTTTCGTGGACCAGACGAGCTGGCAGCCCGTTGCCGATATTCTCTCGAAGAAGGGCTACAACGTCACGCTCGTGGAAAATCCGCTCACTTCGCTCGCCGCTGACGTCGATGCCACCAAGCAGGCGCTCGCGAAACAGGACGGCAGGACCGTTCTGGTCGGTCATTCATGGGGCGGCGTGGTGATCACGCAAGCCGGCAATGATCCCAAGGTCTCGGCGCTGGTCTATGTCTCCGCCTTCGCACCGGAGGTCGGTCAATCCCTGGCGTTGCTGGCCAAAGACGGCCCGCAGACCGAAGGCGTCAAGGCGATCCATCCCGACGCGAAGGGCAATCTGTATATCGATCCCAAGCTGTTTCCGTCAGCCGTCGCGGCTGACCTTCCTCCTGAGATCGCCGAGCACCTGGCCAACTCGCAGCTTCCGCTGAGCCTCGCTGCGTTCGAGGCGCCTGTCAGCATTGCGGCCTGGCGCGACAAGCCGACGTTCTACGTCATCACCACGAAGGACAAAGTCATCGCGCCCGAGGTCCAGAAGTTGTTCGCAGCCAGGATGAAGGCTCAGACGACGGAAGTCGCCGGCAGCCATGCCTCGCTCGTGGTCCATGCGAAGGAAGTCGCCGAGGTCATCGAAAAGGCCGCGCTCGCGAAGTGACGAACCTGCTCCCGGCGCTGTCGCGCCGGGAGCGCACACGCTCGCTCGGAGGAATGCGGAACGCCTCGGACCGCGATGGCGCGAAGCGCCAGCGACTTCCTGGAGGAAGGTTTCGGTCGCCGCGCTACGTGCGTCACCCGCTCGATCATTTCATGCCAAGCATCCGGAGTACGATATGACTCAACTCGACATCGCGAACCAGGACGCCCTCTCACTCGAAACGGTGCCAACCCGTTACATCGAAGGCCACGGAATCCGCTTCGCCTATCGCCGTCTCGGCCCCGCGACTGGAACTCCGCTGGTTCTTCTGCAGCACTTCTCGGGAAACATCGACGGATGGGATCCCGCCGTCGTCAACGCTCTGGCCGCTGATCGCCCCGTGATCGCCTTTGACAACGCAGGGGTCGGCCGGTCGACCGGTCAAACGCCCGACAACGTCGCGACGATGGCACGAGACGCCGTGGATTTCATCGACTTGCTCGGCCTCCTCGAAGTGGACCTGCTTGGCTTTTCTCTCGGCGGCTGCGTCGCTCAGCAGATCGCCGCCGAACACGGACAGCTGGTCCGGAAGCTCATACTCGTCGGTACCGCGCCGAAAGGCGGAGAGGAACACCTGTTGGCGGTTCTGCAGGAAGCGTTTTCCCAAACCGATGTGCCGGACCCCCGCCTGCCGCTGTTCTTCACGAATTCATCCGCCAGCCGGTCTTCCGGCTTGGCCTTCCTGAAGAGGACCAAGGTGCGCAAGGATGATCGGGACACCGATAACGGCAACGCGGTAACCGATCCACAGGCCAAGGCGCTGATCACCTGGTGCGCCACACCTGATCCCGGGCACGCCATTCTGCGCGCTATCCGCCAGCCCGTTCTTGTGGTCAGCGGCAGCCACGACACCATGCTGCCTGCGAACAACGCTTACGCAATGTCTAGGGAACTGAGTAACGCTCAGTTGGTCCTCTATCCCGATTCAGGGCACGGCGCGCTGTTTCAGCACCACGACATCTTCGTCAGCCACGTCCGGACTTTCCTGGATGCCCAACCCGCGGCTGAATGACACAAGGCGCGTTCCGACGGGATCAGGCGCACTTTATCCATGAGAGTTGTTACAGAGGACAAAATGACAATCGCAAAAATCGAAGTGGAGCGCTTCAGCCTCACGAGCTTAAAATCGTTCGACACTATTGTGGCGGCGCTCAAGTCGGCGGTCGGGCAGCCCAACATGGTCGATTTTTTCAAGGAAACGAGGGCGACAAATTCCTTCCCGGATTTGGAGCGCGTTGTACGAAGCGGCCTCGGCCGAACGGACCTTATGCTCTTCGCGGAATTTGACTTGGGCGACATTCTGCGTCGCGAAGCCGGATCCAAGACGCCTAAAATCATACGGCTTGTGATCGGCAATCCACTCATCATGAAAGAAATGGTCAAGCACGTGCCCGATGCTGGATCTTACGCTCCGGTCACAGTGCTCATTGATGAGCGCCCCGATGGTGTGCACGTCTCTTATGACAAAATGGAGAGTTTTCTGCTGCCCTATGGCAACTCGGAAGCCCTCACCGTTGCCCGAAATCTCGATGCGAAAATCACAACCTTGCTACGCGAATGTGCAAGCTGAACGACATCGCTTCAAGCGATCGCAGCCCGGCTTCCGACCGGATTACGGCAAGCGTCGCCGGCGACCTGCCGGGCGTCAGTCGCGCGATACGGACGGCCCCGCGAGAAGCGGCGCGTACGCGGCGAGCCTGCGGGAGACGAACTCGGTGAAGAGCCGCACGCGCTTCGTCTTGCGTGTCTCCCCCTGTGTGAGAAGCCAGAGCGTTCCGTACATGTGCAGGTCGGTGCCCGGCACCCTCACCAGCAAGGGATCGGCATCTCCGACGAAGCACGGCAGCGTCGTGATCCCGAGCCCTTGCCGTACAGCAACGATCTGCGCCCCGGCATCTGTGACCCTGAACGGAACCTCGGCGGCGCGAACCTCACCCTCGCTGGCCCAATCCGGAATTCCATGAATGCTGATGACGATCCACCTGATAGGATCAGGCGCGCCTGCACGCCACGCGGCTAGTCGATCCCGGGACATGTAGACGCCGCCGAACAGCTCCGGTCCCTTCAGGCCGTGAAGATTGAGCGGCAGGGTTTTGCGGTCGTAGACGACGCGGATCGCGACGTCGGCCTCTCGGTTGGTCAGATTTGCCAGCTCGCCGAACGACAGGATGTCCATCTCGATGTCCGGATGCAGACGCGCGAAGTCGGCGAAATCAGGCATGAGCAGGTGTGTCGCCAGCGGCGGTGCCAGCGTCACCCGCAGAAGCCCGCGCACGCGCTGGTCGCGGCCGAAGACGCGCGTCTCCAGCTGGTGCGACGACGCTTCCATCTGGTCCGCAAGTTCGAGAACCTCCTCCCCTGCAGCCGTCAGGCGGTAACCCGAAGGCAGCTTCTCGAACATGAGCGCCCCGAGCCGTTCCTCCAGTTGGGCGACGCGTCGCAACACGGTTGAATGGTTCACCCCGAGGCGCTCGGCGGCGGCCCGCACCGAGCCTCCGCGCGCGACGGCAAGAAAGTAGCGAACGTCGTCCCAGTCGATCATGGTGCAATCCTGCACCGCCGGGGTGCGCCTTCCAGTGCCCGTGTCCAACACATCGAACAGCATCTCGTATCTGGGTAGCACGGGCGGTGATCATAGCCCATGCCGCCAGGCGCGGCCCAATTCCGGACGGCGGACAGCGATCGTCGCGGCTGGCGTCAATCGTCCAGCCGGATCGATTTCGCACCACCGATGTGCGCGCTTCCGCACTCAACGCCTGACGACGACGGACCTATGTCGAGGTCCTCGGGGGCCTCCCCGAACGACCAAAGGCGGAGTCTCAAAGGAGAAGTCATGGGAAAGCTTGAAGGTAAGGTTGCAGTCGTCACGGGTGGATCGAGCGGCATGGCGCTGGCGAGCGCCAGGCGGTTCGTTGAAGAAGGCGCCTATGTCTTCATCACGGGCCGAAGGCAGGAGGCGCTCGACGAGGCCGTCAGGCTGATCGGCCGGAACGTGACCGGCGTGCGCGGCGACGCGGCCAATCTCGACGACCTCGACCGTCTGTTCGACACGGTCAAGCGGGACAAGGGCAAGATCGACGTCCTGTACGCGAGCGCCGGCATCGGCGAAGCCGTCCCACTGGGCGAGATTACCGAGCAGCATTTCGATGCGGCCTTCGGCCTGAATACGCGCGGCACGCTGTTCACGGTTCAGAAGGCGTTGCCGCTGTTTCGCGATGGCGGATCGATCTTCATGACCGGGTCGGTTGCGTCGGTGAAAGGTTTTCCCGGTTACGGCGTGTATGCGGCGAGCAAGGCGGCGTTGCGCTCATTCGCACGCACTTGGCTCAACGAACTGAAGGGCAGGAATATCCGGGTGAACGTGCTGAGCCCGGGGCCGATCGCCACGCCGATGCAGGACCAGGTTCTCACCGAGGAGGCGAAGCGGATGTTCGAATCCCTGATCCCGCGAGGAAAGATGGGTCGTCCAGAGGAAATTGCGGCGGTCGCGCTGTTTCTTGCTTCAGACGATTCCAGCTTCGTGAACGGGGTGGAGTTGTCTGTCGACGGCGGCTTCTCGGCCATCTGAAAATCGGAGAAACATGATGAGTTACGCAATCATAGGATTCGGCAAGGTAGGCCAGGCCCTCGCCCGCGCCTTCGCCCGTAAGAACATCGAGGTAACAGTCGCGAGCCGCCGGCCGCCCGAGGCGTTGGCGCCGCAGGCTCGGGCGATTGGCCCCACGGTCGTCGCCAAGTCGCTGCGGGAAGCACTCGAGGCCGGCACGATCATCCTGGCGGTCCCGTTCGGGGAGCATCGCGAGGTTGCGAAGGCCCTGCCGAGCTGGAAAGGCAAGACGATCATCGACGCGATGAACGCGTTGGTTCCCCCTGAGGAGCTGGACGGTCTCCCGTCCTCCGCCTTCGTCGCGAAGGCGTTCACCGGCGCCAAGCTCGTGAAAGGTTTCAATCACCTGGTTGCGGCCACCCTGGCTGCCGATCCAATCGTCGAGGGCGGGCACCGGGTCGTCTTCCTGTCTGGTGACGACGAGGACGCGACCGCTCCCGTGGCGGCCTTGGCCAAACAACTCGGCTTCGCCCCCGTCAAGCTGGGAAAGCTCAACGAGGGTGGCGCGCTGGTGCACGCACGCGGCCGCATCTGGGGCCAGCTCATCTTCCAGGACTTGTTTAGGAAGGAGCAGTAATCGGCGTATCGGCGCCGTTCCAAGAGCGGGGGAGACGCCCGACGGAGGAGTAACATGTCGTTCTGACGTACGCAGCTCATCTGGAGCTGATGTGGTCGGGGTTGGCCGCCACAATCACAGCAGGCGTTTTGTCACATGATTGATGTGAGCGTGTGTGTGTGATGGTTCACAGCGGAGGTGCGGCAAATTGGGCGGCGGGGCGCGGGCGAGATCAACGGCCTTACTACCGGTGATGGAGATTGCACCACCCCTAGCGGCATACGGTATACTATTCGACCGAAGGATGATTCTGGAACGAAGGGCACTATGGCCGGCAAGCGTCAACACTATGTTCCGCGGCTGCTCCAGCGCGGCTTTCTTCACGATCCCAGTCAACAAGCTGAACGAACTTGGCTTCACCGACGACCAATCGAACCCAGGCTTGTTAGCATTCGTGACGTCGGCGTCGAAGAATGGTTCTACTCAAAAGAGTCGTCCGGAGGCGAACTGACGCTCGATGATATCATTACCAACATCGAGAGCGACCTTAGCGGCACAATCAACGACCTGCGCGCGACACCAATCGGGAGCGCTGTCAATTCCGACATTGCCGCGCACTTTGTGGTTCACCTTGTAATGCGCACCAATCACCTCCGAACATTGATGTCCAAGGGATTTTCGAGCGTGTCCGAAAAGATACAATCAATCTTTTCAGATCCTTCGAGTTTGGAGAGAATGTTTGGGTTCAATTCTTATGAAATTGCACCACGCGTCACCGAAAGCATTCGGGGCAAGGCATTTGAACTTGCTTCTAGCGGAATTCCAATCCCGTTCACGGAACGAATAATGTCGTTCCTGGTGAGAGAAAACGGGGATGACATAGTGCGCAACATCACAAAATCATTCGCACCACTTCTTCCACATATATTCGGCGATCTAACAAGCAAGATACGCGACGCGCACAATGAAATCCTTCAAACCTCGTCTGGCGATAATGCATGGGTGACAGCCTTATCAAGCTTGTCCTGGACGGTCGAAGCTGGCGAGGATCTAATTTTGCCTGACTGTGTTGCGCTAGCTACCGAGGCCAACGAACGTCTTGTGCCGCTTTTATTCTCGCGCGCGGCAGACGTCCGTCGATTGGCGCTGCCGATTTCGAGAGAGCGCATCCTCATAGGTGTTGCCGCAAATGAGGATCGATTAGATCTAACCACCTTGAACCACCGCGCCGCTGCTTGCAGCGAGGCATTCTTTATCGGCGCACGCCCATATGACAATGATGTTGTCGCCTTGATTGGATCGGGCCCTATGACTGCGGTTCGACAAGCGATCGAGCTAGCAATGGATAGCGCCAGCATGGAAGGAGTGTCCACTCCAGAGATATCTGCGCGCTCTCACAGCAATGACTTCGAACTACTTGACTTCAAGTATACTATCCGTCTTGCGGACTTCGGCGATGAAGCGCTTGCCAAGCAGCTAGGGGAGGTATTTCAGGTCATAGTAGCAGAACTCTCACGCCGGCGGCTTCCCCTGCAAAACCTCGATGGCTTCACGATCGCCAAAGACTATGGAGCGGCGCTTGCTTGCTTAGACCGAGGCGCCCCCGAATTGCCACCTGCAAAGAGCGACGCCCTTGAATATGGCGCAGGTATAGCCAGAACAGTCAGCCTGCAACGCGATGGAACGAGGAAGCAACAGATTGTTCTCAATGCGGACGTTGCGCAAGCTTGCCTCTCCGACGACGACGAGACGAGGGCTAGCGGGCTCTATATCGTAGCGAAGATGTTGGTGATTGTAGCACACAGCACGCTCTTCGCCGATCAACGCTGCGAAATGCCCCCAGATCTCTTAGCTGCTCAACTGCACTCGGCCGTTGCAATGACACCTTGTGGATGGTTCAGCGCTCGCGAAAGCGCCTTCCTCGCACCAGACATGGGACAAAGATATGCCGAACTCGTGATCACCAGCATCTAATTCACGGAACGTAAGTTAGCTGAGGAACGCGTACTCAGTCAGAAGACGGGTGATGTAGGCAATGTGACGCGGCGATCCGTCGAATGCATCTCTGCGATCTTACAGCATGCAGCTGACTGGCTAGGCCACCGTGCGGGCCTGTCGGAGGGCCAGGGATTTGAGGGGGACGATTTGCCGGTGCGTCTGCAATCCCGTGGCTTGGATAAATGGCTAGAATTGTTCGGGCGAGATCTGGCAGCCGTCTACGAAACAGATTCCGCCGGACTAAACATGTCGATGGTTGTAAGACTTAGTCGCCATTTTGAAAGGATACTTTGGGCACATGGCATTTATGCATGGCCCCAAGATGGTGACGTCTGCTGCCTTGTGACGGATCAACGGCTAGTTCTCCCAACTTCCTTCGGTAGCTACGACTAATCTTCGACGACTCCCCCTCACTCCCACTCAATCGTCCCAGGTGGCTTGCTGGTCACGTCGTACACCACCCGGTTCACGCCCTTCACCTCGTTGATGATGCGCGTGGCGGTCTCGCCGAGAAACTTCATGTCGAACTGGTAGAAGTCGGCGGTCATGCCGTCGGTGGAGGTGACGGCGCGGAGGCCCACGACATAGTCGTAGGTGCGGCCGTCGCCCATGACGCCCACTGTCTTCACCGGGAGCAGCACGGCAAAGGCCTGCCAGATGTCGTCGTAGAGGCCGTGCTTGCGGATCTGGTCGATGTAGACGGCGTCGGCCTTGCGCAGGATGTCGAGCTTGTCCTTCGTGATGTCGCCGGGGCAGCGGATGGCAAGGCCCGGACCCGGGAACGGGTGGCGGCCGACGAAGATTTCGGGCAGGCCGAGCTCATAGCCGAGCTTGCGCACCTCGTCCTTGAACAGCTCGCGCAGCGGCTCGACGAGCTTCATGTTCATGCGCTCGGGCAGACCGCCGACATTGTGGTGCGACTTGATCGTCACCGAGGGGCCGCCGGTGAAGGAGACGCTCTCGATCACATCGGGATAGAGCGTGCCCTGCGCGAGGAAGTCGGCGCCGCCGATCTTCTTGGCCTCCGCCTCGAACACTTCGATGAAGAGGCGGCCGATGGTCTTGCGCTTGGTCTCGGGGTCGGTGACGCCTTCGAGCTCGCCCAAGAATTGCTTCGAGGCATCCACGTGCACGAGCGGGATGTTGTAGTGGTGGCGGAACAGGTCGACCACGGTCTTGGCTTCGTCGAGACGCAGCATGCCGTGATCGACGAACACGCAGGTGAGCTGGTCGCCGATCGCTTCATGGATCAGCACGGCCGCGACGGCCGAATCGACGCCGCCGGACAGGCCGCAGAGCACCTTGCCCTTGCCGACCTGGGCGCGGATCTTCGCGATCTCCTCCTCGCGGAAGGCGCGCATGGTCCAGTCGCCGGAGAGGCCGGCGATCTTGCGCACGAAGTTGCGGATCAGTTTGGCGCCGTCAGGCGTGTGCACCACTTCGGGGTGGAACATCAGGCCGTAGTACTTGCGCGCCTCGTCCTGGATGATCGCGAACGGCGCGTTCGGCGAGGTGCCGGCCACCGAGAAGCCCGGCGGCATTTTTGTGATGCGATCGCCATGGCTCATCCAGACCTGGTTCTTGCCGCCCGGCGACCAGACGTCCTCGAACAGCTTGCTCGGCGCCTTCACCTCGACATCGGCGCGGCCGAATTCGCGATGATGGCCGCCCTCGACGGTGCCGCCGAGTTGCTCCGCCATGGTCATCTGGCCATAGCAGATGCCGAGCACCGGCACGCCGGAGGCGAAGATCAGTTGCGGGGCGCGGGGCGAGCCGGCCTCATGCACCGACTCAGGGCCGCCGGAGAGGATCACCGCTTTGGGTTTCATCTCCTTGAAGGCTTCTTCGGCCTTGTTGAACGGGACGATCTCGCAATAGACGCCGTCCTCGCGCACGCGACGCGCGATCAGCTGCGTCACCTGGCTGCCGAAGTCGACGATGAGAATCTTGTCGTGCGCCGAGGCCACCGAGGGCGTCGACGCGGAGCGGTCGTTCTGTGCTGCTGTCATGGCCAGCAAATACGCGACCGGGCCCCTGCCCGCAACCGCGCGATGCGCGCGCCCACATTCTTCTTTGGGCATGGACAAATGGATATAGGTCAGTATTATTGACCTAATATGCCCTCACGCCAAACAGGGGGCAATCAGGGGAGAACGCCATGCCACAGCACCATCAGCCATCGACGCTCGCCGCGCTCGGCCGGACCTGGGTCGAGGCCTGGAACGCGCGGGATCTCGAGCGCGTGCTGACGCTCTACGCCGAGGACACCGTGATGACCTCGGACCGCATCCCCGCGATGGGGTTCGATTCCAGCGGCACCGTGCGCGGCAAGGACGCCTTGCGGGCGTATTGGGGCAAGGCGCTCGCCCTGTTGCCGGAGCTGCATTTTGCGCTGATCGACCTGTTCGTCAGCCCTGATAGCGTCGTGGTGTTTTACGAGAACGAGCGGGGCAAGCGGATTTGCGAATATCTGCGGGTGAATGATGCGGGGCTGATCGTGCAGGGGTCGGCGAACCATTTGGTGCATTGACGCTTGCGCGCATTGCTGTCGGCCACGCGCTTATCGTGTGCAGACGGTGCCGCCCCATCCACCGCTGTCATTCCCCGCGCAAGCGGGGAATCCAGTACGCCGCGGCTTTTCCGCATCACGGCGCGGCCTCTGGAATACTGGATCGCCCGATCAAGTCGGGCGATGACACCGAGGATCGCTCGCAATGACGGAGACTGCCGGACGAGCGTGCGCTAACACTGCGCCCGCCGGCTCTGAGACAGGATCACCACCCATGAAACTCCCCGCCTCCCCCTTCACCGTAACCGACTGGAGCAAGGTCGAGGCCACCACGCATCCCGGCGAGACCGGGCAGGCCAAGTGGCGGACGCTCAACATCGGCGATCTCCGGGTGCGGATGGTCGAGTATTCGCCGGGCTATCTCGCCGATCATTGGTGCGACCGCGGCCACGTGCTCTACGTGCTCGAGGGCGAGCTCGACAGCGAGCTGCGCGACGGGCGGAAATTCAAGCTGACGGCGGGGATGAGCTACCAGGTCTCGGACTTCGGCGACGCCGCGCACCGGTCCTCGACGGCCACGGGGGCGACGCTTTTCATCGTGGATTGAGGGCTGTCGGGCGGCTCATTTGCACCGCAAAATAGCAAAGCCGCGCCACATGCCGGCCCACGGGTGGTGCCTTGAAGTAGCCCCAAATTCTCGCTATATTGTGATCATCGATACTTGGCCGAACGACTGGGCCGCTTCGCTTCGTTGCAGACGGGCGCGCACGCTTCAGATGACTTCCCCAAACATCGACTGAACAGGATCATGGGCGCCATTTTGCGTACCGGTCCACGTGCGTATCCTCTCTAACTAACTAAAGGAAATTCCCATGGCTATGGGCACCGTGAAGTGGTTCAACACCCAAAAGGGTTATGGTTTCATCCAGCCGGATGACGGCCAGAAGGACGTGTTCGTTCACATCAGCGCCGTCGAGCGCGCTGGCCTCTCCTCCCTCAACGAGGGTCAGAAGGTCTCGTTCGACATCGTCGCCGACCGCCGCAGCGGCAAGTCGTCGGCTGACAATCTCCGCGTCGGCTAACGCCCACGCACCGTTCTGACCACGGACGTACCGGCAGAACGTCGAGTTAGAAAGCCCCGCGAGCTTCGGTTCGCGGGGTTTTTGTTTTGGGGAACTGCGGCGCGGCACACGCGGTGCCGTAGGGTGGGCAAAGGCGCGCTCTTCGCGCGCCGTGCCCACCATCTTTCACACTACGAATGGTGGGCACGCTTTCGCTTTGCCCACCCTACGAGAGCTACGTCTTCTTCAGCACCGAGACGAAGAACCCGTCCGTCCCCGTCCGCCGCGGCGTCATCAGCCAGCCTTCGTCCGACTGCAGCGCGGCCTTCGCAAAATCCTCCGCCTTGTCCCAGAGCACGCTTGCGGTCTGCTCCGGCGGCACGACTGCGAATTCGGGATGGCGCCCCACGAACGCCCTCACCTGCTCGCCGTTCTCTTCCGCCAGCACCGAACAGGTGATGTAGGCGATGCGGCCGCCGGCCTTGACCAGCGGCACGGCGCGCTCCAGCACCTCGGCCTGATCGCGCAGGCGGATCTCCAGCGCGCCGGGGCGCATGCGCCATTTGGCGTCGGGGTTGCGGCGCCAGGTGCCGGTTCCCGTGCAGGGCGCATCGATCACGACGAGGTCGGCGGTGCCGCTGATGTCGGCCAGCGGATCGGCCTCGCCCTTGGGCGTGCGGACATCGGCATTGTGGACGCCGGCGCGCGACAGGCGTTCGTGGATCGGGGCAAGCTGGCGCTTGTCGCTGTCGGTGGCGATCAGCCGGCCCTTGCCCTGCATCATGGCTGCGAGTGCCAGCGTCTTGCCGCCGGCGCCGGCGCAGAGATCGATCACCTGCTCGCCGGGTTTTGCCGCGGTGAAGCTGGCCGCAAGCTGCGATCCCTCATCCTGAACTTCAACGGCGCCCTTGATGAAATCCTCCTCCGCCTGGAGGCCCGGGTTGCGTGCATCGGCCGAAAGCTCGATACGCAGGCCGTTTGCGGACCATGGCGTCGGTTCCGCATGAAGATGAGCAAGCCCGCGCAGCACCTTGTCACGATTGGATTTTAGCGTGTTGACGCGCAAATCCAGCGGCGCCCGGCTCGCCATCGCGGCCGCCTCCGCGGCGCGGTCCTCGCCGAACACTTTTGCAAAGTACGGGTCGAGCCAATCAGGATAATCCCCGACGATCGCGGCCGGCGCGTCCTCGAGGGAACGCGAGGCCAGCGCGGCCTGCTCGGCCTCGGTCAACGGCGCCGGTGCAAACCGGCTGCCGTCGAACAGCGCGCCCATGGTGGCCGCGTCCATGTTGCGCTCGAGGCGGAGCATGCCGATCAGCCGGGCGCGTGCGGTGTCGGCGTCCATCAGGAAAGCGCTCGAGGCATAGCGGCGCAGCACGTCCCAGACGAGGCCGGCGATGGCGGCGCGGTCGCCGGAGCCGGCGAAGCGGTGCGCGGTGCCCCACTCCTTCAGCGCCTTGGCCGCGGGCACGCGGTCCTTCTCGATGGTGTCGATCAGTTCGATGGCTGCGGACAGCCGGGCAGCGGGAGTCATTTGAATCTTTCAGGTCAGGAATGGCTATTTTTGTTTTGCGCTGATCTTGTCGGAAAACCGGTATCCACTTTGCGCTAACTCGGCCCTCCGGGTCCGGATCATGCGTGCATCAGATCAACAACAGCATCTTCAGCGCGAAGTAGATCCACATCGCGAGCAGCACAAGCACGCCCGCGAGCCAGATCGTGGAGCGCCGGCCGGGATCGTTGGAGGAGACGAACACGCCGGCATGGGCAAAGCGCGTCACCACGAACACCCAGGACATCAGCACGATGAAGAGATCGGCATGGCGCAAGGGCAGCGCCAGGGCGATCAGCGCGTAGAACAGCACCGGCAATTCGAACTGCTCGCCCAGCGCAATGTCGCGGCTCTTGGTCTCGCCGGAGACCAGCGAGCGCCGGCGCGCCAGTACCATTCCGATCAGGAGTGCGAAGGTGAGACCGACCTGCACGAAGACAGGCAGCAAAACCATTTGGATGGACATCGGAACTTTCCCGTAAGGCGGAACACCGCGGACCGTCATTAGCCGCGACTGCTGGCGCTGACAATCAACGAGTTGAACCGGTGTTCCCGGTCCCGCGACCAAAGGCCGATAGTTAAAGCGATTTCGGCCCCTTGAGGCCGCAAGGCGAGCTAGCGCCAAGAGACTGACATGAACACCCTCCCAAGCCTTTTGACCGAATCCGCGGACGGCCGGCTCGGCGCCTTGATGTCGGCGCTGTCAGGCATGGCGGCGGCGCTCGCGGTCGCGCTGGCGATGACGGTGTACTTCCGCCTGAGCTACCGGAGCTGGCGCGACGTCGTCAGGCATGGCCTCGCCACTTTGGCCGCGCTCGCCCTGTTCGCCTTCGCCGCCTACGACATGCGCCACGCCGCGCTCGCTTATCTCGGCCTCAATCCCTCCAAGCCGGCGGTCGAGTTCGAGATCCGGATGCCCAGGGAAACGCTGACGGCGGTGTCCGACAGCCAGATCGAGCTGCACACCGACCGCAACCAGACGCTGGCGCTGGTCGACGGCGTGCGCGAGCTCGGTGATGGCCGCTCCGTGCTGCGCGGCGCCGTGGCGCTCAACCACCGCACCGCCGACCGCATGCTGGTCGTGAACCTGCCCGGCAAGGGCACGTTCGAATTCCGCCTCCGCCTGTCCGCCGAGCCGCATCGCTCCGAGCAGTTCGGGCCCTGGCACCTCGCTGACCGCATCGCCTCGCCGGCCACCGGCGGCGTCGCGCCGCAGGACGCCTACACGATCCGCTATCGCGTGCTTTAAACTTTGTTTCATCGCGATGCATGCGCGCGCCGTCATCGTTCCGACGTGCGACAACGCGTATGCTGACCCCATGTCCGAATTTCGCCTCACGCAGATTTCCGACACCCATCTCGGCCGGCGCTTCCCCGGCCTGATCGCCAACTTCGATCGCGTCAGCGAACACATCGACGCTGATAGGCCCGACCTCGTCGTCAACACCGGCGACGTCTCCTTCGACGGGCCGACAAGTCGCGACGATGTCGAATTCGCCAAGAGCCGGCACGACGCCCTGCCCGTCGCCTGCTGCTACATTCCCGGCAATCACGACATCGGCGACAATCCAACCGCGATCGGGCCTGCGCCCAAGCCGCCGGTTGAGGAAAAGCACCGCCAACAATTCCGCGACATCATCGGCGAAGACCATTGGTCGTTCGAAGCGGCCGGCTGGCACTTCATCGGCCTCAACTCGCTGGTGATGAATTCCGGGCTCGCATTCGAGGCTGAGCAGTTCGACTGGTTGTCCCGGGAAATGGCGCGCATCAACGGCAGGCCGATCGCGCTGTTCGTGCACAAGCCGATGTTTCTCAACCTGCCCGACGACCCCGAGACGCCGGAGACCTCGATTCGCTACGTGCCGCAGCCGGCACGCGCGCGCTTGATCGAGATGTTCTCGACTGTGGACCTGCGTCTCATCGCCAGCGGCCACGTGCACCAGCGGCGCGACTTCACCTATCGCCACACCCGCCATGTCTGGGCGCCGTCGGCCGGCTTCAGGATCAACGACCAGCGCCAGGACCGGATCGCGATCAAGGAAGTCGGGCTCGTCGAATACCGCTTCCGGCCGAACAGTTTTGAAGTTCGTCACGTCAGGGCCGCGGGCCAGGTCGATGTCGATATCGAGGAGCTGCTCGCCCAGATGGGCGGCGAGCACTAGCCCAATTCACGGGCACAACACCTTACCAAATTACCTCCCTGTATCGAATTCGCGCCAAGATTGGCTAGAATCCGCTAATGACAACGTTGTCATTCCGACCTATCGTTCCCGAGCGGTCGAGGGGCCGCTGAGGGAGCGACGATGCAGTTCTTGTCCCGGTGGGAGAGCCAACGTCTTTCAACGACCACGCGGGGCATCCCCCTGGTCGATGGCCTGCCGATCGAGGAGATCGCCCGCCAGGATTGGCAGCCGTGCCGCGGCGATCTCGCCCTGCCCGCCCTCACGCTCGATGAAGCCGCCTTCGCAGCCAACCGCGACCTCTTCCTGCGCTGGTGCAAGGGCGCCGGCGTTGCCGTTGCGCCCCACGCCAAGACGCCGATGTCGCCGGAGCTCGCTCGGTCGCTGCGCGAGGCCGGCGCCTGGGGCACGACGGTTGCCAACATCCAGCAGGCCGCCGTGCTGCTCGCCCATGGCGAGCGGCGCCTGCTGCTGGCCAATGAGATCGGCGGCCTCGCGGCCGGCCGGCGGCTCGGCGCGTTGCTCGGCGCCTATCCCGACGTCGAATTTCACGCCTTCGCGGATTCACCGGCGGCGGTCGCAGCGCTCGCTGAAGCGGCCCGGATTGCGGGCCGCAGCGAATTGTCCGTGCTGGTCGAGCTCGGCGCGGGCCGAGCCGGCGCGCGCGATCGCGCCGCGGTCGAAGCGACGATCGCAGCCGTGCTCGCGGCCGACGGCCTCCTGCTCGGCGGCGTCGCCACTTACGAAGGCGCGGTCGCAACGCCCGATGCCGACGAGACGATGCGCGCGATCGCGGCGCTGATGGAGCGCACCATCGCGGCCTTCGCGCTGGTACGTCATGCTGCCCCGGGCCGGCCGCTGATCATCAGCTCCGGCGGCTCGGCCTATTTCGACGTCGTCGCCCGCGCGCTCGCACCGAGTGCGCAGGCCGACGGCAACGCCAGCGTCCTCTTGCGCTCAGGCGCCCTGTTCTTCGCCGATCACGGTATTTACGCGCGCGCTTTCGCCGAGCTCGACCGTCGCGGCGGTCTCGTCATCGACGGCGCGCGGCACTCGGCGGCCGAGGGTTTCCAGCCTGCACTCAAACTTTGGGCCGAGGTGTTGTCGCGGCCGGAGGCAAGCCTTGCGATCGCGGGCTTCGGCATGCGCGATGCTTCCTTCGATCAGGGATTGCCGGTGCCGCTGCGCGTCTTCCGCGACGGCGTCGAACAACAAGGGCTCGCCGAGACCTTGTCGGTCACCCGTCTGAATGACCAGCATGCGTTCCTGTCCGTCGCGCCCGATGGCGCGCTTGCGGTCGGTGACATCATCGCCTTCGGCATCTCGCATCCCTGCACCTGCCTCGACCGCTGGCGCGTCATCCTCGGCCTCGACGCCGACGGCGTCGTCACGCGCGCCCTGCCCACCCAGTTCGGCTGAGAGCGGGCCCGATGAATTTCCTGCCGCTGTGGCGCTATCAGAACCAGCTCATCGACGGCGCCATCGTCACGCTCGAGCTGACGGTGATCGCTGCGCTGGCCGGGCTTTTGATCGGCGTTGCCGGCGCGGTCGCGCTGAACGGCCGCATCACGCCACTGCGCTGGCTGGTGCGCGGCTACATCGAGCTGTTCCGCAACACGCCGTCGCTGATCCAGATCTTCATCGTGTTCTTCGTGCTGCCGAACTTCGGCCTGAAGCTGCCGGCGTTCGAAGCCGCCGCCGTCGCGCTCTCGCTCTATTTCGGCGCCTATTCGGTCGAGATCATCCGCGCAGGCCTCGATTCCGTGCCGAAGAACCAGATCGAGGCCGGCCAGTGCCTTGGGCTGTCGGGCTGGCAGGTGTTCCGTCACATCCTGCTGCCGCCGGCGCTGCGCAATGCCTATCCGGCCGTGACCAGCCAGTTCGTCCTCCTGCTGCTCGGCACCTCGCTCGCTTCGCAGGTCGCCGCCGACGAGCTGTTTCATGTCGCGGGCTTCATCGAGAGCCGCACCTATCGCAGCTTCGAGGTCTATGCGGTGATCTGCGTGGTCTATTTCGCGATGGCGATGTCGTTCAAGGCGCTGTTCGCCATCATCGGTCTGGCGGCCTTCCGCTGGCCGCGGCGGCGCTGAGGGGACAGCGATGCGATCCTTCACCCTCATCGATTTCGTCTCGCTGTTCGCGGCGCTGCGCTGGACAGTTGCGCTCGTCGTACTCGCGCTCGCCTTCGGTGCGCCGCTGGCGCTGGCGCTCGCCACGGGCCGCATCAGCCGCTTCGCCGGCCTCCGCTGGACGATGGCGGCGTGCATCCAGATCGTCCAAAGCGTGCCGCTGCTCGGGTTGCTGTTCTTCTTCTATTTCGGCATGCCGATGTTCCTGGGCATCCAGGTGCCGGCCCTCGTCGCCGTCACCGTCGCCTACACGCTCTACACCGCCGCCTTCCTCGGCGAGATCTGGCGCGGCGGGCTGGAAGCCGTGAAGCAGGCGCAATGGGAGGCAGGCAGCTGTCTCGGCCTCTCCGCCTGGCAGCAATTCCGCCACATCATCGCGCCGCAAGCACTGCGGCTGTCGCTGCCGCCGACCGTCGGCTTCCTGGTGCAGCTGATCAAGGGCACCTCGCTCGCCTCGATCCTCGGCTTCGTCGAGCTCGCCCGCGCCGGCCAGGTGGTGAGCGCGGCGACGTTCCAGCCGCTGCTCACCTACGCGCTGGTCGCTGCGATCTATTTCGCGCTGTGCCTGCCGCTCACGCTCTGGTCCCGCTCTCTGGAGGCCCGCCTCGATGGCTCTCGTTGAAATCCGCGACGTGCACAAGACATTCGGCAAGGTCGAGGTGCTCAAGGGCGTCTCGCTCGACGTCGAGGAAGGCGAGATCGTCACGATCATCGGCCGCTCCGGCTCCGGCAAGTCGACACTGCTCCGCTGCATCAATGCACTGGAGAGCGTCGATTCCGGCGATATCCGCGTCGAGGGCGAGAAGGTCCACGCCAGGATGCCTGACCTGAAGGCATTCCGTCAGCGCGTCGGCATCGTGTTCCAGGCTTTCAACTTGTTTCCGCATCTGAAAGTCGAGCGCAACATCACGCTCGCTCCGCTCCTCACCGGCCGCACCGACAAGGCCCGCGCGCGGGCCCTCGCCGAGGACGTGCTGACCAGAGTCGGCCTCGCCGACAAGATCGACGCCTGGCCGGAGCAGCTCTCTGGCGGCCAGCAGCAGCGCGTCGCCATCGCGCGCTGCCTCGCCATGGCCCCTCACCTCATGCTGTTCGACGAGGTGACCTCCGCGCTCGACCCCGAGCTCGTCGGCGAAGTCCTGAAGGTGATGGAGGCGATGGCGAAGCAGGGCATGACCATGATCCTCGTCACCCACGAGATGGGGTTTGCCCGCAACGTCGCCAATCGCATCGTCTTCATGCATCAGGGCCGCGTCTGGGAACAGGGACCGCCGGCAAAACTGTTCGCCAATCCTGAAACTCCCGAGCTCGCAAGCTTCATCGCGTCCGCCAGATAACCATCCACCAATCCCCGATCAGGAGAGAGCCATGAGACCACTGAAATCCCTCTTTGCGATCGCAGCCACGGCGCTCGCCGTGCTCGCTGCCCCCACCCTCGCGCGGGCCGACAAGCTCCAGGACGTGCTCGGCGCGGGCAAGCTGCGCGTCGGCCTGCTGACCGACGCCGCGCCGTGGGGCTTCAAGGACGACAAGGGCGAGATCGCAGGCTTAGATGCCGATCTCGCCCGGCTGATCGCCGCCGACATGGGCGTCAAGCTCGAGCTCGTGCCGGTGACGGGCGCAGCGCGTATCCCGAGCCTGCTCTCGGACAAGATCGACATTTTGATCGCGGGCCTCGGCGCGACGCCCGAGCGCGCCCAGCAGGTGATGTTCTCGCAGCCTTATGCGGTGGTGAATCTCGGCGTCTATGGCGCCAAGGCAATTCCGGCCGCGACCGGCAAGAAGCCCGACAATCTCGACGGCCGCAGCGTTGCGGTGGCCAAGGGCTCGACGCTCGACGTCTGGCTCACCGACAACGCGCCGAAGGTGAAGCTGGTGCGTTTCGAGGACACGCCGGCCGCGCTCGCCGCGTTTCTCGCAGGACAAGCCGACACCTTTGCCGAGAACAGTGCCATCGCGTTGAAGGTTCAGGACCAGAACCCGACCAAGGAGGTCGAGCTGAAATTCCTGATCCGCCAGTCGCCGGCCCATGTCGGCGTGCGCCAGGGCGAGCAGAACTTGCTCAACTGGATCAACACCGACATCTTCTTCAACAAGCTCAACGGCAAGCTCGGCGCGTTGCAACTGAAGTGGTTCAAGGAAGAGCAGACGCTGCCGACGCTGTAAGCTTGCGCACGGCTCCCGCATCATGCGGGAGCCAATCTTCATGAGGAGAATTCGAGATGATCAAACGTTACGTCGTCGGCTCGCGCATGAGCCAGGCCGTCGCCGCCGGCGGTATGGTGCACATTGCCGGCCAGGTCGCTGACGACCGCAAGGCCGGGATCGTGTCGCAGACCCAGCAGGTGCTCGCCAAGATCGACGCGCTGCTGAAGGAAGCCGGCTCCGACCGCTCCAAGCTGATCGCGGTCAACGTCTTCCTGCCTCATATCACCGACTTCGACACCATGAACTCGGTCTACGATGCCTGGATCGATCCGGCCAACCCGCCGGCGCGCGCCTGCGTCGAAGCCCGCCTCGCCGATCCCGACCTGCGCGTCGAGATGACCGCGGTCGCCTTGCTCTAGGGCGCCGCCATCCTTTCAACCTTTGGCCGGCGCCGGCGACGGCGCGGCCGCGAGGCAAGCCATGCATACCGGACTTTTCCACGAGATCGATTTCGAGAAGGACCAGAAATGGTCGGGCCATCTCGGCATTCCCTTCTCGATCGATCGCTCCCCCTACTACCAGCTCAAGATCCCGATCTTCCGGATCAAGAACGGCGCCGGGCCAAAACTGCTTTTGATGGCCGGCAATCACGGCGACGAATATGAGGGCGAGATCGCGCTGACGCGACTGTATCGCCGGCTCGATGCAAAGGACGTCAAAGGCGAGATCACCATCCTGCCCTTCGCCAATTGGCCAGCCGTGATGGCGGCACGCCGCCGCTCGCCGCTCGACGAAGGTAACCTCAACCGCGCCTTCCCCGGCGATGCCGCGGGCACGCCGACGTTCCGGCTTGCGCACTTCCTCGAGCACGAGCTGTTTCCGCGGCACGACGTCGTCTTCGACATCCATTCCGGCGGCACCTCGATGGCGCATGTGCCTTGCGCGCTGATCGAGTGGCAGGGCACGCCCGAGATGTTCGGCCACGCGCTGCGCCTGATGGAGGGGTTGGGGATGCCCTTCGCCTTCGTCGCAGAAAACGGCGCGACCGCTCCGACCTCGATGGCCGCGGCCGCACGCGCCGGCGCGATCGGGCTCTCCGGTGAATTCGGCGGCGGCGGCACCGTCACACCGCAGACCATGGCGCTCACCGCGCGCGCCGTCGATCGGCTGCTGCTCGCACTCGGCCTCGTCCAGGCCCCGGTGCTCGGGCCACATGCGCCGGTCGAGCGCGCCACCGAATTGCTGGCGCTGCAAAGCCATGCGCAGGCGGTGTTCGCGACGCGGCGCGGCTGGTTCGAGCCCGCCGTCATGGTCGGCACGCGCGTTGCGGCCGGCGACGTCGCCGGCTGGTACCATGATTTCGAGCGCCCGGAGCTGCCGGAAGAGGTGCTGCGCTTCCCCGCCGACGGCATCGTGATCTCGCAGCGCCTGCACACCGACAGCCAGAGCGGCGACTGCCTGGTCCAGGTCGGCCGCGCGCTGTCGCGCGACGAACTATCGACGCGCTGAGCTTTGGAGACGCTAACGACTTCGATTACCCTTGGGATTCGATGAGCGATCAGGCAAAGCCAGGTTATGACGACGTTGTGCGTATTCCAGCGCCGCCCGGCCGCGCCAGCGCGAGCGGGCGGCCGCCGCGCATCGAGGAAGTCGCGGAGCGCGCGGGCGTCGCGCCGATCACGGTGTCGCGGGTGTTGCGTCACCCCGAGAAGGTCAATCGCGAGACTCGCGAGCGCATCCTCGAAGTGATCGAGGCGACCGGTTACGCCTCCAACCCGCATGCGCGCGCGCTGCGCTCGGGGCGCTCGAACGTGGTGATGGCCTTCGTCTCCAACATTCTCAGCCAGCAGTTCGGGCTCGCGGTGCGCAGCTTCGCCGCCACGCTGGAGCCGGAAGGCTTCGAGGTGCTGGTCGGCCAGACCTCCTACTCCTATGCCAAGGAAGTCGCGATGATCCAGTCGCTGCGCGGCATCCGCCCCGCAGCAGTGATGTTCACCGGCGTGATCGAGCTCGAGGAGAATCGTGCCGCGCTGCTCGAGCTCGGCATTCCCGTGATCGAGACCTGGGCGTTTCCGCGCGACCCCATCGACATGCTGGTCGGCCTGCCCAATGCGGATGCCGGCGCGATGGCGGCGCGCAGGCTGGCTGAAGCCGGACATCGCCGCGTCGCCTTCATCGGCCGCGGCAGCGGCCGTGGCGCACTGCGCCGCGACGGATTTCGGAACGCGGCGGCACAGCTGGGCCTCGAGATCGTCCACGAGATCGGCGTCGGTGAGATCACGGGACTGGCCGACGGCCGCGCCGCCTTCACCGCCCTGCTCGAACGCGGCGGCGACGTCGATGCGGTGTTCTGCGCCAACGATCTGCTTGCGACCGGCGCGCTGATCGAGGCCCGCGCCCGCGGCCTCTCGGTGCCGCGCGATCTGGCGCTGCTCGGCTTCGGCGACAACGACGTCGCCGATCAGATCACGCCCGGTCTCACCACCATCTCGTTCGATGCGGCGGCCGTGGGACGGATCGCGGGCGAACTGCTTCTGGCGCGGCTATCAGGCACGCCACGCGCCGAACAGCGGCTCGCCGTCGAACTGTTCCTGGTCGAGCGCGGCAGCGTCTGAGGTTGCGGATCAGGCGATGGTCTTGAGATCCTGCTGGATCGCAGCCAGCAGCGATTGCAGCGCATCGCTGTTCACCGGCCTCGCCTCCGCCTTCGCAGGCTGGACCTTGTCAGGCTGCGCAGCTTTGCCTGGACGTTTCGGGAATGGCGGTGGTGGCGCCGGCATCGCGGCTGGCGTGAAATCGCCCTCCTCGTCGACGTGGACGAACTTGCCATGGATGACGTCGTCGCGACGGCCCATGACAAACAGGGTCGCCCAATAGCCGGCAGCCAGAAGGATTACGCTGAAAATACCAATCTCTAACATCGCAGCACCTAAAATATGCGCGATGATTCAATGCCTTCGCCCAGCCGTCAATGAACCGACGGTCACACCTGAGGCTTTTGCGGGCAGGTGTGGCCGATCGGTCACTCTTTGTTAACCATCGATGTCCGGGGTGTGACGCCTTTGCAACTAGGCCTTGCAGCTAGAGCCCCGTTCCGGGGCTCTAGCGTCTCGTTTGGCGCGTTTTCTTCACGCGAACCGGTACCCACTTCGCTCGAAAACGCTTTACGCCTTATCTTGCCCGACCCGCACCAACTGCTTGCCGAAATTGGCGCCCTTCAGGAGCCCCATGAAGGCGCCGGGCGCGCTGTCCAGGCCCTCGGTGACGAACTCCTTGTACTTGACCTTGCCGTCACGGACCCAGCCGGACATGTCGCGCAGGAAGTCGCCATGGCGGTTGGCGAAGTCGGAGACGATGAAGCCGCGGAAGGTCAGCCGCTTGGTCAGCGTCGCGCGCATCATCGCTGCGGCCCATTTCGGCGGCTTGGCCTCGGTGTCGTTGTAATGGGCGATCAGGCCGCAAACCGGCACACGCGCGAACGGATTGAGCAGCGGGAACACCGCCTCGAACACGGCGCCGCCGACGTTCTCGAAATAGACGTCGATGCCCTTCGGGCAGGCAAACTTCAGCTTCGCGGCGAAATCGGTTTCGCGGTGGTCGAGGCAGGCATCAAAGCCGAGCTCCTTCACCACGTAGTCGCACTTGTCCTTGCCGCCGGCGATACCGACTGCACGCGCGCCCTTGATCTTCGCGATTTGCCCGACGGCCGAGCCGACCGCACCGGAGGCACCGGCGACGACGACGGTCTCGCCTTCCTGCGGCTTGCCGATGTCGAGCAGGCCCGTATAGGCGGTCATGCCGGGCATGCCGAGCACGCCGATGGAGGTCGAGATTGGACCGAGCTTCGGATCGACCTTGATCAGGCCCTTGCCGTTCGAGATTGCGTGCGACTGCCAGCCGGTACGGGCTCGAACGATGTCACCCTTGGCGAAATCAGGATTGTTGGAGCCCGCAACCTCGCTGACCGCCTCGCCCTCCATCACGCCGCCGACCGGCACAGGTGCTGCGTAGGACGGACCGTCACTCATGCGCCCGCGCATATAGGGATCGAGCGAGAGCCAGATCGTGCGCAGCAGGACTTCACCCGCGCCAGGCGCCGGAATCGCGAATTCCTCCAGACGAAAATCGGATGGCTTGGGTTCACCGACGGGACGTGCGGCGAGTACGATGCGCTTGGCTTGGGACATGGCTTCCTCCGGATTTTGTTTCGACCCGGACGGAAGCGGAGGGAGCGATGCGCGTCAATACAAAAGCGGTGGCGCGGTTGGTCGCGGAGGCATGCGCTGGCGAGAGGCGGCACGCTCGCGCCACACTCTCGGTGTCATCGCCCGACTTGATCGGGCGATCCAGTATTCCAGAGGCTACGGTGATTGAGCCGAATGGCCGCGGCGTACTGGATGCCCCGGTCAAGCCGGGGCATGACAGCGGTGTGCGGAGCGCCTAACCCGCGCCCGGATAGTTCGGGCTCTCGCGCGTGATCGTGACGTCGTGGACGTGGCTTTCGCGCAGGCCCGCGCCGGTGATGCGGACGAACTGGGCCTTGTCGTGCAGGTCCTTCATGTCCTTTGCGCCGACATAGCCCATCGCGGCGCGCAAGCCGCCGGCGAGCTGGTGCATGACGTTGCCGACCGGGCCCTTGTAGGGCACCTGGCCCTCGATGCCTTCAGGCACGAGCTTGAGCGTGTCCTTGATGTCCTGCTGGAAGTAGCGGTCGGCAGATCCCCGCGCCATCGCGCCGACCGAGCCCATGCCGCGATAGGCCTTGTAGGAACGGCCCTGCCACAAGAACACTTCGCCGGGGGTCTCGTCGGTGCCGGCGAGCAGCGAGCCGACCATGGCGATGTCGGCGCCGGCGGCGAGCGCCTTGGCAAGGTCGCCGGAGAACTTGATGCCGCCGTCGGCAATGACGGGAATGTCGGACTTCTTTGCAGCCTCGACCGCATCCATGATCGCGGTGAGCTGGGGAACGCCGACGCCGGCGACGATGCGCGTGGTGCAGATCGAGCCCGGTCCGATGCCGACCTTGATGCAGTCCGCGCCCGCATCGATCAGCGCCTGCGCGCCCTCGGTGGTGGCGACGTTGCCGGCAACGACCTGGACGGAGTTGGACAGGCGCTTGATGCGATTGACCGCGTGCAGCACGTGGCGGGAATGGCCGTGCGCGGTGTCGACGACGACGAGATCGACGCCGGCATCGATCAGCCGCTCGGTGCGCTCGAAGCCGGTGTCGCCGACGGTGGTGGCGGCGGCGACGCGCAGGCGGCCCTGCGCATCCTTGCAGGCGAGCGGATGGGCGACCGCCTTCTCCATGTCCTTCACGGTGATCAGGCCGACGCAGCGATATTGCTCGTCGACCACGAGCAGCTTCTCGATGCGATGCTGGTGCAGCATCCGCCGCGCCTCGTCCTGGCTGACATTCTCGCGCACGGTGACCAGCCCGTCATGCGTCATCAGCTCGGAGACTTTTTGCCGGCGGTCGGTGGCAAACCGCACGTCGCGGTTGGTGAGGATGCCGACCAGCTTGCCGGGCGTATTCTTGCTCGCACCGGTGACGACGGGAATGCCGGAGATGCCGTGGTCGCTCATCAGCTTGAGCGCATCGTCGAGCGTGGCCTCGGGGCTGATGGTGAGCGGGTTCACCACCATGCCCGACTCGTAGCGCTTGACCTGCCGGACCTGGGCGGCCTGCCCCTCGGGATCGAAATTGCGGTGGATGACGCCGAGGCCGCCGGCCTGCGCCATGGCGATCGCCATGCGGGCTTCGGTGACCGTGTCCATGGCGGAGGCCATGATCGGGATGTTGAGCGGAATGGCGCGGGTGACGCGGGAGCGGATGTCGACCTCGCCCGGCATGACGTCCGACAGGCCCGGCTTCAACAGCACGTCGTCGAACGTAAAGGCTTCGCGAATGCCTTGAAGTTGCACCGTGGCCATCTGCCAACTCCTTCCTGCGGCCCTGCCGCAAATAGCTATGGATGAGCGCCGCCCTCAGCGTGCCTTGCGGCATCGCCGGAGAATCGGAGCCCATCGGTGGGGTTGACGCGGGTCGATAGCACGGCCACGCGACGAATCAAAGCAAATCGCACCGCCGGCCAGCCATGCACAGGCTTTTTAAGTAAATTCGGCGTGGATGGCCGGGTGGCGGCCCCCCTCGTCATTCCCCGGCGCGACGAAGTCGCGAGCCCGGAATCCATCTCGCAGCGGTCTCTGGGGCCCGATGGATTCCGGGCCCGCCAAGGGGCGCGCCGCGGAATGACGAGGGAGCGCGCGCACCCGCCGTCGAGGGTCACACCGTTGTTACGCAGGATTTAGGTGCTATGCGTTGATCCGCAATGGTCCCGGCGGAGCGGCGGTGATAAGCCGCAAGTCCACCTTTCCTTCTGATTTTCATTACCAATCCGTCATGGTCGACAAGCAACGCGTCATCCCGCTGATCGTGGCCACCGCTCTCTTCATGGAGAACATGGATTCGACGGTGATCGCCACCTCGCTGCCGGCGATCGCGGCCGACATCGGCACGAGCCCGCTGACGCTCAAGCTTGCCATCACCTCCTATCTGCTGTCCCTCGCGGTGTTCATCCCGGCGAGCGGCTGGACTGCGGACCGGTTCGGCGCGCGCATGGTGTTCGCGATCGCGGTCGGCGTGTTCATGGTCGGCTCGATCGGCTGCGCACTCTCGACCTCCGTCACCGATTTCGTATTCGCGCGCATCCTTCAGGGCATGGGCGGGGCGATGATGACGCCGGTCGGGCGCCTGGTGCTGCTGCGCTCGGTCGACAAGAGCGCGCTGGTCAACGCGATGGCATGGGTGACGGTCCCTGCCCTCATCGGCCCCGTGATCGGCCCGCCGCTCGGCGGCTTCATCACGACCTATGCGTCATGGCACTGGATCTTCCTGATCAACATTCCGATCGGGCTGCTCGGCATCTTCATGGCCTTGCGCTTCATCGATCCGATCAAGAGCGAGACGCGGGAACCGTTCGATCTTTACGGTATGGTGCTCGCGGGCGTCGGCCTCGCCGGCATCGCGTTCGGTCTGTCCGTCGCCGGGCTCAACCTTCTGCCCTGGAGCACGGTCGCGGCCCTGGTTGTGGGCGGCGCAATCTCGATGACACTGTACGTCCTGCACGCGCGGCGGACAGGTTCGCCGGTGCTGGATTTTTCGCTGCTGAAGCTGCCGACGCTGCGCGCGGCCGTTTTCGGCGGCTTCATGTTCCGGCTCGGCATCGGCGCGCTACCGTTCCTGCTTCCGCTGCTGATGCAGATCGGATTCGGGCTGTCGCCCTTCCATTCCGGCCTCGTCACCTTCGGCTCCTCGCTCGGCGCCATGGGCATGAAGACGCTGGCCGCGCGCATCATCCGCACCTTCGGCTTCCGCAATTTGATGACGGTGAACGCGATCGTCAGCGCGTTCTTCCTCGGCGTCTGCGCACTGTTCACGGTGACGACGCCGCTGCTCATCATCTTGGTGATCCTGGTGGTCGGCGGGTTCTTCCGCTCGCTGGAGTTCACCGCGATCAACACGGTGGCCTATGCCGACGTCGAGACCGCGCAGATGAGCCGCGCCACCACGCTGGTTAGCGTCAACCAGCAGCTCGCGGTCTCCGCCGGCGTCGCGGTCGGCGCGGCCTGCGTGGAAACGACGATGTGGTTCAACCATGTCAGCGAGATCGACGCCACCGTGTTCGCGCCGGCCTTCGTCGTGATCGCACTGACCTCGGCGGCGTCAAGCTGGTTCTTCTGGCAGATGCCCGCCGATGCCGGCCACGAGATCTCCGGCCGCAAGGCGGTGGAGATCGCCAGCCGCAAGGGCGCCGCAAAGAGCGCGGCGACCGCCGCCGTCAAGACGGCGACGGAGGATACGCAGGACGTGCGGGACCAGCGGCTGGGGTAAAGCGCTATCAGGTCCGAGCGACGTCGGTCAGAACCCGACGTCGTAAAATCGTCCACGATGTGGCGGGCACGGGCGGCGTCCGCCGGCCGATCGGCCCAGCACTCGTGCCCAGCCGCCTTGACCTAGCTCAAGGAGCGAAAGCCGGACATGAGCCTCGATGACACCTGCAAACGGTGATCGAAGACCAAGCCATGGCTCTATTGGGACCGGATACTCCGTTCGGGGACGTACTTGATCCGATGGAACGGATCTCGGAGACCTTGTTCGGGCTGATCATGGCCCTCACCTTCATCTGTTCGCTCGGTGTCGCGACCGGGACCAATATCAATATTCAAACAATGCTGATCGGCGCGCTCGGCTGCAATCTCGCATGGGGCATCGTTGACGGCGGTCTTTATCTGCTGGCGCGCATCAATGACCGGGGAGACAAGGTTCTGACCCTCCGCGCGATACGGAAGGCGCCGGATCCCGAAGCAGCGCGCCGCGTCATTGCCGACGCGCTGCCGCCGGAATTGTCGGCCATGCTGCCCGTAGAGCAGTTGGAATCGATGCGGAAACGGCTGCAACAATTGCCTGAGCCGGCTCCCGGTCCAGGGCTGACGAAGCGCGACTGGATCGGAGCGCTCGGCCTTTGCCTGCTGAGCTTCCTGTCGACCTTCCCGGTGGTCATCCCGTTCCTGTTCCTGAGCGACGCCAGACTGGCGCTGCGCGTCTCCTACGCCGTCGCCATCGTGATGCTGTTCTGTTGCGGTTACGTGTTCGGGGTTCGTAGCGGGCTGCGGCCTTCGGTGGCGGGACTTGCGATGGTGGCTGTCGGTAGTACGCTGGTTGGCATCGCGGTCGCTCTGGGAGGATGATCGACTTGCGGCGACACGAAACATCGCTTTGGGGTGCAAGCGGCGCCTTATTTGCCGCGCTGGCCGGATTGTGGCTTGCACCCGTGACCGGCGGTTTGGCGCTGGCCCAATCCCCGGCCGGGGCGCTCGGCCTCGGCAACCGCGGTTGGTCGGCGGCCGACACCACCCACGCAACGCCTGCCGACGAGCTCGAATTCAGCGCTCGCGCGGGGCTTGCATCCGACTACATCTATCGCGGGACCACGCTGTCCGATCATGGCCCCGCAGCCGGCGCCGCCTTCGAGACGAGATGGGGCCCGCTCTACGCCGGCACAACGGTCGCCACCGTCAAGCTGCCGACCCAACCGGCCGCCGAACTCACCTTTGCCGCCGGCGTGCGCCCGCAGATTGCCACGATCGATTTTGATCTTGGGGCGACCTATTTCGCCTATCCCGGTGAAAGACTTCCTGGCGAGACCAACGGCATCAATTATTGGGAGATCGTGGTCCGCGGCGATCGACGCATCGGCGATCAGTTCCGCGTCGCCGGCGGTTACGCCTATTCTCCGAACGTCTCGAACACCGGCGCCTGGAGCCAATATATGGCGGCCGGAGTCGGCTTCGACGTGCCGGAGCGGCTTCTGCTGCAGAACCTGACCGTGTCGTTCACCACCGCCGCCGGCTATTCCTGGTTTGGCAACCAGACCCCGCAACTCGGCGGCTTCCCGCTGCCTGCCTATCTCAGCTGGCAGGCTGGCGTGACGTTCACGCACAAGGCGCTCAACCTCGATCTGCGCTACTACGACACCAATCTGTCGAAGGAAAACTGCTTCGTCTTTACAGGCGATCCAAATGCGCGGCCGGGCGGCCGTGTCAATCCGATCACCAACCCGGACGGCCTGGTCTCGAACTGGTGCGGCGCGACATTCGTCGCCAAGGTCTGGTTTGCGTTCAACTAATTTAGGGAACCACCGTCGGCGGCAATATGCGGTAGAGCACGACACCCAGCCCGAGCGCGTCGCCCGTCAGGACGAGCTTTCCGCTATTGATCGTTCGCTGCAGCAATATCCTCTGCAGGTTGGGATCGGGGTGGGTCGGATCGGAATAGAACTTCGCCAGGTTGCTGGTATTCGCATCGATCAGGTAGCGCTCAATCGTCACGGTCGAGCCGTCGCTGAACGGCAGGTTGTCGACCTCAAGCGAAATCCCCTCCGGCGTCTCGGTCGAAATGTTGTTGCCGAAGACACGTGTCGGATCATAGTTGTAGACCATGATGTTCGCGGTCGAGTTAGCGCCATCCCAGGTCGCGAACGCGTTGAGGTGGGAGCCCGATCCGCCGGTGAGCGCAGCCTGCACGCGCTGGCCTGACATCTTGTTGTACATCTTGAAGAGGTTCGCGACCGGCTTCGGGTAGTAATCGGCCGGCTTGTCGCCGTGCGGCACCTTGTGCAGCAGGCTGGCCTGGCCGAGGAAAGGTGTGATGTTCGGATCCCCCTGGCCGTCGCCGATAATGAGGTACGACCCCATTGATATCTTCTTTTTCACGGCTTCGGACAGGAACGCCGCCGTCCACGCCGCCCCCTTGTGCGAATAATTGACGTCAGTCGCCTCATAGGCCGTAGGGCCCCATTCCGACAGGAACAGTTTAACGTCGGGCATGTTGGCATTGTTCTTCTTCAAGGCGTCCAGCTTGGCCTTGGCCTTGTCGACCAGATTGTCGAAGAACGCGAAACCGCCGGTGCCGTCTGTCGAGCCGTAATAGTGGAACGAAAAACGATCGAGCCGCGCGTTGAATTTTGCCAAGTAAGTGTCTGCCAGCGGATTGAAGGTCTGGTCGAGGAAGACTTCCTCCAGCGTCGGAAGATTCTCCGCCGGATAATAGTTGAAGCTCAGTCCGACCAGGGCCGGCCCGGCCATTTCCAGCGTCTTGCCGTTATAACCCTGGTTGGCGGCGAGTTCGTTTCTGATGTTCACGATCGCCTGCGAGAAGACCTTCTGAACCGGCAAGAGCTGCCTGGGCAGACGGCGCGCATCGAGCCCGTAGGGGTACGACAAGGTCGGATCTTCGGCCTTGGACATCACGTGGGTCTGCAGCGGGGTCCACTGCTTGAGGACATACTTGGCCGGATCCATCCACCACAGCCAACGGCCCCATGACCCCAATGGCTTGAGCCTGTAGGCGGAAGGATTGGTGTCGCTCCAGTTCTCCGGGGCTGAATCGGCGATATCGGCCTCGTTGCTGACCTCGAAGATGACGGATGACGCCCCGCCGTCGAACGATTTCTTCGCGATATATCGCACGAGAGCGTTGGCGTATTTCTGGAAAAGTGCCGGAGCCGGCCCGTTCCGATTCCAACTCTCGCCAGGTCCGTATTGCACCAGGCGCGGCGGCATGAAGGCCGCGACCGCCACGTGAGGCGAGAGCCCGCGACCCAGGGCCCACTCAAGATGCCAGGCCAGAGGCTGGCAGTCGCCCGGATGGAAAACGCCGTCCTGCGTGTACCCGAACACATCGCCGGTCTGATCGACATCGCAATAGACATCGCTGAGCAGCAGGCGCGTCCGCTTCATGCCGGTATCGGTGATGATCTGGTTGAACTGGTCGAGGGCCTGTTCGGACGGGCTGTTCGCGCTCTGGTAGATCTTCTTGAGATCACCGAGATCATCGTTACCGCTGAGGCCGATATTGTAAGGCCTCTGGGTGCTGACCGTGATCGACGTCCCTGCACGCGACGTCGTCGCCGAAGCAAAGCCGAGCGACGCCAACGCCAGAAAGGAGACCGAGGCAAGGGACAGGCGATGCTTGCAAACGCGCAAGCGTTGTCGATGAAGGCACGGCATGGATTGATCTCACCCGCAGGAATTGCAGATGATGAATCTATCAGCTCAAGATGTTATCGATGTGAATGTCATGCTGATGTGAGCGTGACACGTCAGCCCGGGTCCGGCTGCCCGCCGCGAAACCCCGTTGCCAGCACATAGCGCTCCGACGAATCCTGCCGGCTCGCAGCCGGCTTCACATGCCGCACCGTCGCGAAATCGCGCTTGAGCTGGGCGAGCAGATCGGCGTCGGCGCCGCTCTGGAACGTCTTGGCCAGGAATGCCCCGCCCGGTTTCAGCACGTCGCAGGCGAACGCGGCCGCTGTCTCGATCAGGCCGACGATGCGGAGCTGGTCGGTCTTGCGGTGGCCGGTGGTGTTGGCGGCCATGTCGGACATCACGATGTCGGCGCCGCCCCCGAGCATCGCAGTGAGCTTCGCGGGTGCGTCGTTGTCCATGAAGTCGAGCTGCGCGAAGTCGACGCCGGCAATCTCGGGCATGTCCAACAGGTCGATCGCGACGACCTTGCCCTTGCCGTCGACCGAGCCGACGCGCTTGGCGGCGATCTGGCTCCAGCCGCCCGGCGCAGCGCCGAGATCGACCACGGCCATGCCGTGTTTCAGCAGGCGGTATTTGTCGTCGATCTCGAGCAGCTTGAATGCCGCACGCGAACGATAGCCGAGCGCCTTCGCCTTGACGACATAGGGATCGTTGAGCTGCCGCTCCAGCCACAGCTTCGACGACAATTTGCGCTTGCCGCCGGTCTTGACCTGGACGTGCAAGCGGCCGGTGGTGTCCTTGGCCATCTCACCAGCTCCTGAGTGCGCCGTCCTCGCGCATCATCTCGACCAGCATGCCTTCGCGCAGGCCCCGGTCGGCGACGCGCAGGCGCGGCAACGGAAAGGCGCGGCGGATAGCATCGAGGATGGCGCAGCCGGCCAGCACGAGATCGGCGCGCTCGACGCTGATGCAGCTGTTGTTGGCGCGTTCCTCATAGCTCATGCCGAGCAGCTTGCTGATGGTCGCGGTGATGTCGGAATCGTTCATCCAGATGCTGTCGATGCGGCGGCGGTCGTAGCGCGCGAGGTTGAGATGGATGCCGGCGAGCGTCGTCACCGTGCCCGAGGTGCCGAGCAGGTGCATGTCGGCGAGATCGCCGCCGTGCGCTTCGGCGAACGGTGCGACGTGGTTGGCGACCTCCTGCTCCATCGCGGCATAGATTTCCGGCGTGACGTCACGGCCGCCGAACTGCTCGGCCAGCGTCACGACGCCGAGCGGGATCGACATCCAGGCCTTGATGCGCGGTTCCGGATTTTGCGGATCGCGCTCGATCCGCACCAGTTCGGTCGAGCCGCCGCCGATGTCGAACAGGATCGCGCCCCGGCCCCGGGGGTCGACCAGCGGCGCGCAGCCGAGCACGGCGAGCGAGGCCTCGGTCTCGCGGTCGATTACCTCAAGCTCGATGCCGGTCTCGGCCGCGACGCGGCTGCGGAAACCTTCCGCATTCGAGGCGGCCCGGCAGGCTTCGGTCGCGATCAGCCGCAGCCGCTTGGCTTTGCGCAGATTGATCTTGTCGCGGCAGATGCTGAGCGCGACGACGGCGCGCTCGATCGCAGCCTCGCTGATGCAGCCGGTCGCCGAGACGCCCTCGCCGAGCCGGATGATGCGCGAGAAGGAATCGACCACGCGAAAGCCGTCGCTAGTCGGACAAGCGATCAGGAGCCTGCAATTGTTGGTGCCGAGGTCCAGCGCCGCATAGACGCCGGTTCCCGGCGCTTGCGCGGCGACGGCCGGTTCGGGGGCCAACGCCACCGCCGCCATCGACCCCTCCAGCCCACCGTGCGGCGCATGGCCGTCGCGGAGCCGCGTGTGGTCATTCATACAAATTGTCTTTCCGCGGCCCGATGGGGCCGATCTGGAATTGCTTTTTCGCCTGAAACATTAGCAGCGCGGCAAGCCTGCGCAACAACGCATCACATGGGACCATGCCCATTCGTGCGTTGTCGTGAACGGGACCGTGGGTTATTTTTGGAGGGTCCGGTCCTCCAGGCGCCCCCCAAAACGCGCGATTGCCGGCTTTTCAGGTCAATTCCATGCAAGAACACACCAAATCGTCCACGCTCGAAAACGCTATTGCACTGCAAAAATACGGCGTCGGGCAGCCGGTCCGCCGCAAGGAAGACGATACGCTGGTGCGCGGCAAGGGCCGCTACACCGACGATTTCAACCTGCCCGGCCAGGCCCATGCCGTGGTCGTCCGCTCCACCCATGCCCATGGGCTCATCCGCGGCATCGGCACCGACGCCGCCAGGGCGATGCCGGGCGTGCTGGGGGTGTGGACCGGCAAGGACCTCGATGCCGCCGGATACGGCCCCTTCACCTGCGGCCTGCCGCTGAAGAGCCGCGACGGCTCCCCCCTGCTGCAGACCAACCGGCAGCCGCTGGCGACCGACAAGGTCCGTTTCGTCGGCGATCCCGTCGCCTTCGTGGTCGCCGACACGCTGGCGCAGGCGCGCGACGCCGCCGAAGCCGTCGAGCTCGATATCGAGCCGCTACCGGCCGTGACCGATCCCGAGGAAGCCGCCAGGCCCGGTGCGCCGCTGCTTTATGACCACATCCCGAACAATGTCGCGCTCGACTACCACTATGGCGACATCGACAAGGTGAACGCGGCCTTCGCCAATGCCGCCCACGTCACCAAGGTCGACATCGAGAACACCCGCGTCGCCGTGGTCTCGATGGAGCCGCGCGTGGGGCTCGCCTCCTACGACAAGAAGACCGAGCGCTACACCATCCAGATGCCGACGCAGGGCGTTGCGGGCAACCGCGCCAACCTCGCCAAGAACCTGAAGGTGCCGAACGAGAAGGTGCGGGTCCTCACCGCCAATGTCGGCGGCTCCTTCGGCATGAAGAACGTCAATTACCCCGAATACATGTGCATCCTGTACGCGGCCAAGGAGCTTGGCCGCCCGGTGAAATGGCTCGACGAACGCTCCACCAGCTTCCTCTCCGACAGCCACGGCCGTGCGCAGAAAATCCATGCCGAGCTGGCGCTCGACGCCGAAGGGCACTTCCTCGCGGCAAAGCTTGAAGGCTACGGCAATCTCGGCGCCTACATCACCGGCGTCGCGCCGGGGCCGCTCTCGCTCAACACCGGCAAGAACTTTTCGAGCGTCTACCGCACGCCGCTGATGGCGGTCGACATCAAGACGGTGCTCACCAACACCACGCTGATGGGCGCCTATCGCGGCGCAGGCCGGCCCGAGGCGAACTACTACATGGAGCGGCTGATCGACCGCGCCGCCGACGAGATGGGCATCAACCGGCTGACCTTGCGCAAGCGCAACTTCATCAAGCCGAACCAGATGCCGTTCCCGGCCTCCTCCGGCGTGACCTATGACAGCGGCGACTTCCAGGCGGTGTTCAACAAGGCGCTCGAAATCTCCGACCACGAGAACTTCACCAAGCGCAAGAAAGAGAGCAAGAAGATCGGCAAGCTGCGCGGCATCGCCGTCGGCTCCTATCTCGAGGTCACCGCGCCGCCGAGCCCCGAGCTCGGCAAGATCGTGTTCGACCCTGACGGCAGCGTGCAGCTGATCACCGGCACGCTCGACTACGGCCAGGGCCACGCATCAGCATTCGCGCAGGTGCTGTGCGCGCAGCTAGGGGTGCCGTTCGACAGCGTGAAGCTGGAGCAAGGCGACAGCGACATCGTCCACACCGGCAACGGCACCGGCGGTTCGCGCTCGATCACGGCAAGCGGCATGGCCATCGTGGGCGCCGCCAAGCTCGTCATCGAGAAGGGCAAGCGCGCCGCCGCGCACATGCTGGAGGCCTCCGAGGCCGACATCGAGTTCGCCGACGGCAGCTTCACCATTGCCGGCACCGACCGCAGCATCGACATCATGGAGCTCGCCAGGAAGCTGCATGACGGCAAGGTGCCGGACGGCGTGCCTGACAGCCTCGACGTCGACCATACCAGCGAACCGGTGCCCTCGGCGTTCCCGAACGGCTGCCACGTCGCCGAGGTCGAGATCGACCCTGATACCGGCGTGGTGCAGATCGTGCGCTACAGCGCGGTCAACGATTTCGGCACGGTGATCAACCCGCTGCTGGTCGCGGGCCAGCTTCATGGTGGCGTCGTCCAGGGCATCGGCCAGGCGCTGATGGAGCATGTCCGCTACGACGAGAGCGGCCAGCCGATCACGGGCTCGCTGATGGACTACGCGCTGCCGCGCGCGGAGGACGTTCCGAACATGACGGTCGGCGATCATCCGGTGCCGGCCACGACCAATCCGCTCGGCAGCAAGGGCTGCGGCGAAGCCGGCTGCGCCGGCAGCCTGTCGACGGTGGTGAATGCGGTGCTCGACGCCCTATCCGACTACGGCATCAAGCACATCGACATGCCGCTGACCCCGGAGCGGGTGTGGCGTGCGATCCAGGATGCGAAGGGCAAGGCGGCGTAGGGGCAGTTCCGCGATCGTGACAACGCCGGGGGTTCGACCGGCATTCCGAAAGAGATCACTTGATCGCCGTTTCGGCGGCGATCAACTCCTTTCCCTCCGTGGTCGTGATCGTTAGCCGTATCTTTTCCCCGCTGCGGCCGTCGGCAATCGCTGCCGAAATGCGATTTCCGTTGTTCGGATCGGCGCTCACGACCCCGCTGAACAGAGCCGTGTCACCCCGTTTCAACGTGACAAGCAACGGGATGGCCGGTTCGACGCTGAAGAACTCGAGAACAGCGCGAGACGCCTCGGCCGAGAAATTGATCAGGATTTTCTCGTTCGCATGCGTCACGTTGCTCATGCCGACGGTCGGGCTGTAGGTTTCCGGAATCGACACCTCACTGCGTGCGGGAAAGTCTGTGCTGTGGAAAAACTGGTCTGACACGCCCGCCCATAATTCGACATACGGCCGCCACTCGTTCGGATCCTTCCGGGCATCGGTTTCGCCGGTGAGCGACGGAAACCCCCACGTCCACATTTTCAAGCCCCGCGTGAGGGTATTGTCCGCAATGCGAATAATTCCTTCTGCATTGTCATGGTTGATGGCGCCCCAGAAATTCCCGCCCTGCATATCTGGTGCAGCATAGGCGATGCCCATCGTTGGCCAATTCTTGAAGTAGCGCAGGTTTTCGAAGCGCCGCCTGCCCATACCCGCACTCTCGTCGCCGTCTGCCAGGTTGGCCGACCAGGCAGGCGTCGTGTAAGTTCGGATCGGCGCGATGATTTCGGCGCCGCCGGTTGCCCTGGGATTTTTCGGCTCCGATCCCGGAGCGAGCGTCGTGCACGTCCAGTACTCGTACTGGACAGCTTCGTCGTTCGGATTCTTCAGCACCACGCGCGCGTCGAGTGCGGCACGATCGGCCTTCAGCGTGACGTAGTAGTTCGCCTCGATGCCGGTCGCGCGCCTGAACTTGCTCGGCCGTGCGGGATAATCGAAGTCATCCCGGAACGACATCACGACCGTGACTTCGTCGGCGCCCTCCTTCACCACCCGGAAAGCCCACGGCTTCAGCCACGTCTTGCCGTGCTCGGCATCCGGGAACGTGGGAAAGATTCCGCCGTACACCATCAGCCAGTCGTAGTAGAAATTTCCGGCCTTCATGCCGTAAGGTACTCCGACCTCCGTTCGATAAAGCTGCTCGTGGCCGGTCGGCTTGTAGACCATGGAAAGAATACGCCCTCCGAATTCGGGCACGAGCGTTACCTTCAGATATCGATTCTCTAGCACGTAGGATTTGAAACTGCGTTCGACGATCACGCTTTTGTCGAGCGACCCGCTGACAAAGCCATTCTCCGCATCGACGGCGAACTTGACGGTGCTCCACGTCGTCGTCTGCTCGCTGAGCGACACACTATCGGACACCGGTGCGGCGGCATGCACGACGCAAAGCGCCTGGAGCGACAAAAGGAGTGCTATTCCAAAACAAACGAGGGCGCGCAAGGAGACCTCAACTGGCTTTCAGGCCGCCGCCTGCTCGCGCGGCTGGTAGATCGCAGTATGCTGGCAGTGCGCCAGCGGCGTCGTGCCGTTAGCGACGACCAGCGCGTCGAGCTCGACGAAGCGGTGGCCCTTCTTCTCGTAGTTCGCGGTGACTTTTGCCCGCGCGGTGATCTCGTCGCCGGCGCGCGCGGCCGACAGCAGCTGCATGCGGCTGCCGACATGGATCCACGGGCCCAAAATCGTGTTGTCGACGAGGACGCGGTTCATCACGCGCTGGATCAGGCCGGGATGGCCGAGCCCCTCGCGCGCAAAAATCGGATCGGTTTCCCTGACGTCGGCGAGATAATCGGTCGCGTCCTGCCGGGCCCAGCGGCGCGGCGTCGTGCCCAGCCATTTGCCCACCTCGAACGCTGCCGGGCTCACAGGCTTGCGCTCGGCAATGGCCGCGACCTCGACAAAGTCGTTCAATGACACCACAGGCGCGGCCGCCGGGAGCGACGCTGTCCCCGTGGCGCAGAGCTCGGTGCGGCTGAAGACCTCGATCGTGAGCAGGCCGTTGTGCTCGGTCGCATCGACATCGGCGGTCTCGCCGTCATAGACCGGCTTGATGAAGCGGGCCTCGACCAGCCCGCGCGACAGGAAATCGCGGCCCCAGCGCGCCACCGGCACGTGCATCATGTAGGCGAAGACATCGACGCCGGGGACCAGCCCGCCGGAAAAGCCGAAGCGGCGCGCCACCGTGTCGTCATGCATCTTGTTTTCGGACTGTTTGGCGGTGTTGTAGGCCTCGACGCGGTAGGTTTCGAGCCGGTTCGGCATGGCGGGCCTTTCCCTGAATTCTTGTTGTTTCAGGGTTGATCGTAGGCCCCCGGGAACACCGGTCAATCCCCTCGCCTTTGCGGCCCGAATGGGGTACCACGCGGCGAATGACTGATACCCCCACCCGCATCTATGTCGACGCCGACGCCTGTCCGGTGAAGGACGAGATCTACCGCGTCGCGCTCCGGCACGGAGTGCCCGTGAGCGTGGTTGCCGGCAACTTCATCCGCGTTCCGCAGGACCCGATGATCGAGCGGATCGCGGCCGGCGCCGGCATGGATGCCGCCGACGACTGGATCGCGGAGCGGGCCAAGCCGGGCGACGTCGTCGTGACATCGGACATTCCGCTGGCGAGCCGTTGCGTGAAAGCGGGCGCCGACGTGATCGCACCGAACGGCAAGCCGTTCACGGAAGAGTCGATCGGGATGACGCTGGCGGTGCGCAATCTGATGACGGATCTGCGCTCGGCCGGCGAAGTCACCGGCGGGCCGCGCTCGTTCGCGCCGCGCGACCGCTCCGCGTTCCTCTCCGCGCTCGACCAGACGCTGCGCCGGATCCAGCGCCGCCGTGCCGACCAGGCCGCGACGAGCCAGAATTTGAATCAAGGCTAGTCATGGCGCCGCCCCTGATCCAACTCAAAGACATCAAGCTCACCTTTGGCGGCACGCCGCTGCTGAGCGGCGTCGAGCTCAACGTCGCGCCGAGCGAGCGCGTCTGCCTGATCGGCCGCAACGGCTCGGGCAAGTCGACGCTGCTGAAGATCGCAGCCGGCCTCGTCGAGCCCGACGGCGGCACGCGCTTCGTGCAGCCGGGCGCGACCGTTCGCTATCTGCCGCAGGAGCCGGATTTCGGCGACCACAAGACCACGCTCGCCTATGTCGAAGCGGGCCTCGCGCCCGGCGACGATCCGTACCAGGCGCGCTACCTCGTGGAGCAGCTCGGGCTTACCGGCAACGAGAACCCGGCCAACGTCTCCGGCGGCGAGGCCCGCCGTGCCGCGCTGGCACGCGTGCTGGCGCCCTCGCCCGACATATTGCTGCTGGACGAGCCGACCAACCATCTGGACCTCTCCACCATCGAATGGCTGGAAAAGGAGCTCGACAGCCGCCGCGGCGCGCTGGTGATCATCAGCCATGACCGCCGTTTCCTCACCAATCTCTCGCGCTCGACCGCATGGCTCGACCGCGGCAAGATCAAGCAGATCGATCGTGGCTTCGCCTCGTTCGAGAGCTGGCGCGACGAGGTGCTCGCCGAGGAAGAGCGCGACCAGCACAAGCTCGACCGCAAGATCGTCGACGAGGAGCACTGGCTGCGCCACGGCGTCTCCGGCCGCCGCAAGCGCAACGTCAAGCGGCTCGGCAATCTGCATGCACTGCGCGACCAGCGCCGCAACTATCGCGGCACGGCCGGCACCGCCAGTCTCGCTGCGTCCGAAGCGGAGCAATCCGGCAAGCTGGTGATCGAGGCCAAGGGCGTCACCAAGGCGTTCGGCGACCGCGTGATCGTCGACAATTTCTCGACCCGCATCCAGCGCGGCGACCGGCTCGGCATCGTCGGACCGAACGGCGCCGGCAAGACCACGCTGGTCAACCTGCTGACCGGCGGCGCGGAGCCTGATTCCGGCATCGTGCGGCTCGGCGCCAATCTTGAGACGGCCACGCTCGACCAGCACCGCGAAAGCCTCGATCCCAAGTCGACGCTGGCCGAGGCGCTAACGGGCGGCCGTGGCGACCAGATCATGGTCGGCGGCAAACCGAAGCATGTGGTCGGCTACATGAAGGACTTCCTGTTCGCCCAGGAGCAGCGCGGCACGCCTGTCGAGGTGCTCTCGGGCGGTGAGCGCGGCCGGCTGATGCTGGCCCGCGCGCTGGCAAAACCCTCGAACCTGCTGGTGCTGGACGAGCCGACCAACGATCTCGACCTCGAGACGCTCGACGTGCTCGAGGACATGCTCGGCGACTACGAGGGCACGGTGATCCTGATCAGCCACGACCGCGACTTCCTCGACCGCGTCGTCACGTCAGTGATCGCACCCGAAGGCAACGGCAAGTGGACCGAATATGCCGGCGGCTACAGCGACATGCTGGCGCAGCGCGGTGCCGACCTCAAGCGCGAGACGACGAAGGCGCAAGCCCCCGCGGAAAAGAAAGAGGAGCGGCTGGCTGCTCCGCCCGCCACGGCAAAACGTCGGTTGAGCTTCAACGAGAAGCACGCGCTGGAAACGTTGCCGAAGAAGATCGAGACCCTGCACGCCGACATTGCCAAGCTGCAGCGCTTCCTCGATGATCCCAATCTCTACACCAAAGACCGCAAGAAATTCGACGACACCTCCACCGCCATCGCCAAGGCGCATGACGAATTGTCTGCCGCCGAAGAGCGCTGGCTCGAACTGGAAATGCTCCGCGAAGAGATCGAGCAAGCGTAATTTGTAGGATGGGTAGAGCGCAGCAAAACCCATCGCACAACGGGATTAGGTATTGATGGGTTTCGCTTCGCTCTACCCATCCTACGGGTCCAGAAATAGAGAGATGACATGACCACTCCCCTCGCCGCCAAAATCGCCCGTGAATATGGCACGCCCTGCGCCGTCATCGACATGGACCGGGTCGAGCGCAACATCGCACGGATCCAGAAGGCCTGCGACGATGCGGGTGTCGCCAACCGGCCGCACATCAAGACGCACAAGAACCCGACGATCGCCAAGCTGCAGGTTGCGGCCGGCGCGAAGGGCATCACCTGCCAGAAGCTCGGCGAGGCCGAGATCATGGCCAATGCCGGCATCGACGACATCCTGATCAGCTACAATCTGCTCGGCGAAGAGAAGATGGCGCGCCTCGGCGCGCTGCAGGCGAAGGCGAACATGACAGTCGCTGCCGACAATTCGACGGTCGTCGCCGGCCTGCCCAAGGCAGCCGCGGCTTCGGGTCGTCCGCTCTCGGTCGTGGTCGAATGCGACACGGGGCGCAAGCGCGCGGGCGTCGAGACCCCGGCTGAGGCGATCGCGCTGGCGCGCGAGATAGCCGGGTCCAAGGGGCTCGAATTCGCCGGTTTCATGCTGTACCCGACCGAGACCGGCTGGGCCGACGCGCAGAAATTCTACGACGAGGCGCTGGCCGGCGTGCGCGCCCACGGATTCGACGCCAAGATCGTCTCGACCGGCGGCACGCCGAACCTGAAGAATCTCGGCAAGCTCAAGGGCGGCACCGAGCATCGCTTCGGCACCTACATCTACAATGACCGCATGCAGGTCGCCGCCGGCTCCGCGACCTGGGACGACTGCGCCCTGCACATCTATTCGACGGTCGTCAGCCGCGCCGCGCCCGAGCGCGGCATTCTGGACGCCGGCTCGAAGACGCTGACGACGGACACCGGCGGGCTCGACGGCCACGGCCTGATCCTGGAGCACCCCGAGGCCAAAATTGCGCGCTTCGCGGAAGAACACGGCTTCCTCGACCTCTCGCGCAGCAACACACGCCCCAACGTCGGCGACGTCGTGCGGATCGTGCCGAACCACGTCTGCGTCGTCGTCAACATGATGGACGAGGTCGTGATGGTGCGCGGCGAGGAGATCATCGGCACGCTGCCGGTGGCGGCGCGCGGGAAGCTGCGCTAGGCGCGAATTAGAGCTTGCAGCTCCCGATCCAGTCCGTCGCGGAACAGGTTGATCGGGCGAGTCAGTCGCCCGGCCGGCGGGCGATGCACCAGCCATGCGCGCACGGCGGGATTGAACTCCCGCGCAGCGACCGGCTTGAGCTTGTCGCGAAATGCGCTGCGCTTCAGCCCGATCGGCGTGACCAGGCCGACGCCCAGACCGCGTGACACCAGCGACAGCCGAAGCTCGCTGTCCAGCGCCTCCACAGCGACGGTGAACGGTAAATGCTCTGCATCGAAGCGACGCTTGAGTGTGTCGCGAAATCCGCAACCGTCCTGGTTGATCACCCACGAGAGCTGCGACAGGCGCTCCAGGTCGACGGTGCGCGGAATCTTCATGTCGCGCGCGACGACGAACACCACCGGCTGCGACCCGAGATCGTCGGCGACGAGATCGGCAGGCGGCATTGCCCCGTCAGGTAGGCAGATCGCGGCGGCATCCAGCTCGTTGCGGCTGACCCGCTCGACTTGGTTGGGCGACCAGCCCGAGACGACGCGCACGCTCAGCGCCGGAAATTCGGCACGCACCGCGTCGAGCGGCGCGCTGAGTCCGGCCTCGGAGAGAAACGGCGTGAGGCCGAGCCTGAACTCGCCGCGCACAACGCCGTCATTGGCGACGCCTGACTTGAGGTCGTCCAGCATCCGAAGAAGGCGCCGGCCCTGCTCATAGGCCTCACGACCTGCGGCCGTAGGCCTCAACGGTTTCGACAGGCGGTCCAACAACTGCGCGCCCAGCATCTCCTCGAGATTCTGGATGCGCCGGGTTACGCCAGGCTGCGTGAGATTGAGGCGCGTCGAGGCGGCAACGATTGATCCGGTCTCGACCACAGCGACGAAGGCGACGAGGTCATGGGTATTCATAACTAACTCGCATATTCTTTATAGGCTTAATTGAATTGTAGCATATTAGTCACTCCGCTTAAAGGGGACCCCGTACCCAGCCCGCGAGGTCCCATGACCATCTCCGAAACCACCAAGCTCGCATCCTCGAAGCAACTTGCCGAGCGATCCCTGATCTGGCTCGGCGCCATCACCACCGGCGTCGTCGTCACCAATTTGTTCGCACCGCAGATCCTCGTTGGACTGATCGGCCGGTCGCTGGCCATGACCGCCTGGCAGGCTGGCCTCGTCAGCACGCTAACGCTGCTCGGCTATGCGCTCGGCCTGTTGTTGCTGGTGCCGCTGGTCGATCTCATCGAGAACCGGCGCCTGATCCTGCGCACGCTCGGCTGCGCGATCTTCGCGGCGCTGGCAACGGCGCTCGCGCCGACGCCGTCGCTGCTATTGCTCGCCACGTTCATTCTCGGCGCCTCCTGCGCCGCGATCCAGATGATGGTTCCGCTCGTGGCTTCGATGGTGGCGCCCGAGCGTCGCGGCCAGGCCATTGGTGAAGTCATGAGCGGATTGATGATCGGCATCCTGCTGTCGCGGCCAGCAGCGAGCCTGATCGCAGATCTCTGGAGCTGGCGTGCCTATTATCTCGCCTCAGCCATCCTGATGACGTTCCTCGCAGGTGCGCTCGGCCGTTATCTGCCGACGCTGCGACCGGCAGCCCGCGTCGGCTACGGCGAATTGCTCCGCTCGTTCCCAAAGCTGCTGCGGGAAGAACCTGTGCTGCGCGTGCGGGCCTGGACCGCATCGCTGGTCATGGCCTCCTTCACCGCCTTCTGGTCGGCGGTCGCGCTGCGCCTGCCGGAGGCGCCATTCGGCCTCGACTCCAAGGGCATCGCGGCCTTCGCGCTGATCGGCGTCGCAGGCGCCGCGGCGACACCGCTCGCTGGCCGCTGGGGCGATAAGGGCTGGGCGCGCCCGCTGTTTCTTGTGGCGCATCTGCTCATCATCGGCTCGCTCGCGCTCTGCGCCGTGGCCGGTGCGATGGAGTCCCGCATGGCGGCACTGCTGGTATTGAGCCTCGGCACGATCCTGCTCGACGTCGGCATCACCGCCGACCAGACGCTCGGCCGCCGCGCCGTCAATCTGCTGCACCCCGAGGCGCGCGGCCGCATCAACGGCCTGTTCGTTGCGCTGTTCTTCATCGGCGGCGGCGTCGGCTCCGCAGCGGCCTCGCTGGCCTGGAGTTTTGGCGGCTGGACCGCTGTCTGCGTGGTCGCGGCGAGCTTTGGTGTGCTAGGTCTTCTCACCGATCTTCTGACCAGGACCGGCACGTCGTGATCAGGACGACGCGAGCCATCGCAACACGCCCCTTCCGGCCGCCGCCCCCGTCGCAAACGACGCCTGCAACAGATAGCCGCCGGTCGGCGCCTCCCAGTCCAGCATCTCGCCGGCGGCGAACACGCCGGGCAGCTTTCGCAGCATGAAGTGGTCATCGAGCTCGTCGAAGGTCACCCCGCCCGCCGTCGAGATCGCGCGCTCGATCGGGGCAACGCCGGTAAGCTGAACCGGAATGGCGTTGATCAGCTTCGCAAGCTCCGCCGGCGAGAACGACGCCAGCGGGCGGCCGGATGCGATGGCGGCCTCCTGCATCAGGCCGATGCCGACCGGCGACAGCTGCGCCGCCTTGCGCAGGAAATTTGCGAGCGATTGCTTGCCGCGCGTGCCCGACAGGCGCGTGGTCAGCGCGGCCACGTCGAGGTCGGGCCGCAATGCGATCGTCAGCGTCGCCTGCCCAAGACCCAGCACCGCCTCGCGCAGCTCGGCCGACAACGCGTAGATGGCGCCACCTTCGATGCCGCTGCGCGTGATCATGGCTTCGCCGCGGACCGTATGCGCCCCGATCGTCAGCGCCACGCCCTTGAGCGGCTGGCCCTCAAAGCGGTCGCGGAACACATCGGACCATGCGACGGTGAAGCCGGAATTGGCCGGCCGCAGCTTTGAGACCGCAACGCCTTTGGACGCAAGGATATCGGCCCAGCCGCCGTCGGAGCCCAGCCGCGGCCAGCTTGCGCCGCCGAGCGCGAGGACTGTGGCCTTGGCCGCGATGGCCTGCACGCCGTCGGCTGTTTGAAACCGAAGCCGTCCTTGGTCGTCCCAGCCGGTCCAGCGATGACGAAACGCGAAACGCACGCCGGCGGCATCGAGGCGTCGCAGCCAGGCGCGCAGCAACGGGGACGCCTTGAACGCCTTTGGGAACACGCGCCCGCTGCTGCCGACGAAAGTCGGCTCGCCCAGCGCCGCGCTCCAGGCGCGGAGCCCATCGGGCGAAAACGCCGCGATCGCCGCTTGCAGCATCGGCGCTGCCTCGCGGTAGCGTGCCATGAACTCCGGCAGCGGCTCGCTGTGGGTGAGATTGAGCCCCCCGCGGCCAGCCATCAGGAATTTGCGGCCCGCGGACGGCATGGCATCGTAGACACTGACGCGGGCGCCGCCCTGCGCCAGCACCTCCGCCGCCATCAGCCCGGCGGGACCGGCACCGATGACGGCGACGTCAGTCAGAGCTTGATCCCCGCCCGTGCCGCGGCCTGCGCCACGTATTTCTGCGTCTGCTCGAACGCGCCCTGCAGCGCCTTCGCCTTCGACATGTCGCTGATCTCGGCGAAATGCGCGGCGACCGCATCCGGCGTCCATTCGGATTCCGGCAGGTTGATGCCTTCGCTCTCCACAATCTTGATCACGGCGAAGGAGCCGGCACCGGCGCCCATGATGGTGCGGGTCGGTGCGTCCTCGCTCAGCATGTATTCGACAGCGGGCGTGATCGCGTTCGGCTTCATCAGTTGCAGCGCCTGTGGCGGCAGCAGCTCTTCCGTCATGCGGGTCGCCGCGGTCGGCGAGATGATATTGACGCGGATGTCGGTCTTGCGGCCTTCCTCGGCCAGCACGTTCATCAGGCCGACCATGCCGGACTTGGCCGCGCCGTAATTGGCCTGGCCGAAATTGCCGTAGAGGCCGGAGGACGACGTCGTCAGCACGATGCGGCCGTAATTGCGGTCGCGCATGCCGGCCCAGGCCGCCTTGCAGCAATAGAAGGTGCCGACGAGATGCACGTCGAGCACCTTCTGGAAATCGGCGGCCTCCATCTTGCCGAACGACTTGTCGCGCAGGATGCCTGCGTTGGCGCACATCAGGTCAACGCTGCCCCACTCCTTGGTGGCGCGCTCCACCATGGCGGTGACCTGCTCGAAATTGGAGACGTCGGCGCCGTCGGCCATCGCGGTGCCGCCGGCTTTGCGGATCTCCTCGACGACGGCTTCGGCCGGCGACAGCGAGCCGCCGCTGCCGTCACGCGCGCCGCCGAAATCGTTGACGACGACCTTCGCACCGCGGCTGGCCAGCCCCAGCGCATGCGCGCGTCCGAGGCCATTACCCGCGCCGGTGACGATGGCGACACGTCCGTCGAACCTGATTGCCATGAGTGTGCTTCCTTTCTTCCTTCTCCCCTTGTGGGAGAAGGTGGCATAGGCGGCCTACGGCCGCCGTCCTAAAAAGACGCCGACGCGTAGCGTCGGCTACGGCGCCGGATGAGGGGTATCTCTCGGCAGCCGAGCTCGTGGAGAGATACCCCTCACCCGGCTTCGCGTTCCGCAAAGCCACCCTCCCCCACAGGGGGAGAGGGTAAGAGGGCTCCGCACGAGATTTGGTCAGCTTTTGAGCAGCGATGGGTTGCCGGGTCAAGCCCGGCAACGACGCATCGGGTCAGGCGAAATAGATCAACCCGAGCCAGTCGGCGACCAGCGCCGGCTTGTCCTCGCCCTCGATCTCCACCGTGACGTTGGTGCGGGACTGCAACTCGTTGGGCTTGCGCAGCTTGGCTTCCGCCAGCACGAAGCGGCCGCGGACGCGCTTGCCCGAGCGCACCGGCGAGATGAAGCGCAGCTTGTCGAAACCGTAATTGACGCCCATCGTCGTGCCGGCGATGACCGGCATCACCTCGTACGACATGATCGACAGCAGCGACATCGTCAGGAAGCCGTGGGCGATGGTGGTGCCGAAGGCGGTCTCTTTCTTCGCGCGCTCCGGATCGACATGGATGAACTGGTGATCCTCGATCACGTCGGCATAGGTGTCGATGCGGGGCTGATCGACCAGATGCCACGACGACACGCCGATCTCCTTGCCGACCATGGCCTGATAGGCTTCGAGGGAAATCGGCGGCTTCTTCCAGACTTCGTTCACTTAGGTCTCACTCCGTGTTTTCGGCAGCTCCGGAAAATCCTCTTCCCGGAATTCGCGACCGCGCAGGGGATCGTTGCGGTCGTCATCGCGCTCCAGCCGTCTGAGCTGCACGCGGCGGATCTTGCCCGAGATCGTCTTCGGCAGCTCGGTGACGATTTCAAGGCGGCGGATGCGCTTGAACGGCGCAAGGCGCGTGTGCAGATGCCTGAAGATGGACAGCGCGGTCTCGGGCGAGCGCTCCGCACCTGCCGTCAGCAGCACAAAGGCCTTGGGGATCGCGAGCCGGATCGGGTCCGGGCTCGGCACCACCGCGGCTTCTGCGACGAGCTCATGCTCGAGCAGCACGCTCTCCAGCTCGAACGGGCTGATGCGATAATCGGAGGATTTGAACACGTCGTCGGAACGGCCAACGAAGGTGAGATAGCCATCCTCGTCTGCGAACACGACGTCACCGCTGCGGTAGAGCGCGCCTTCCGCACCCGAGAGCTTGCCGTTGTCGCCCTGATAGCCCTGCATCAGGCCGGCCGGACGGTCAGCACCCAGCACCAGGGCCACCTCACCTTCCTTCGCCGGATGGCCGTCGGCGTCGCTGACCTGCACGCGATAGCCCGGCAGCGGCCGGCCCATCGAGCCGACCTTGATCTTTTGCCCCGGCGAGTTGCCGGCCAGCGCGGTGGTCTCGGTCTGGCCGTAGCCGTCGCGGATGGTAAGACCCCAGGCGGCCTGCACCCGGTCGATCACTTCCGGATTGAGCGGCTCGCCAGCGCCGCAGACCTCGCGCAACGCCACCTTGAAGGCCGCAAGGTTTTCCTGGATGAACAGCCGCCACACCGTCGGCGGCGCGCACAGCGTGGTGACGCCGCAGCGGCCGATGGTGGCAAGCAGACCCTTGGCATCGAAGCGCGGCTGGTTGACCACGAACACGGTCGCGCCCGCGTTCCACGGCGCGAAGAAACAGCTCCAGGCGTGCTTGGCCCAGCCGGGCGATGAGATATTGAGGTGGACGTCGCCCGGCTTCAGCCCGATCCAGTACATCGTGGAGAGATGGCCGACGGGATAGCTGCGCTGGCTGTGCAGCACGAGCTTCGGTTTTGCCGTGGTGCCCGAGGTGAAATAGAGCAGCATCGGGTCTTCGGCGTTGGTCGGACCGTCAGCCGTAAAGCTCTGCGAAGCCTTCGCTGCCTCGTCATAGGCAAGCCAGCCATCAGAGGCCGCACCGACGACGATGCGGACGATATTCTCAACACCGAGACTTGCGAATTTCGCGACCTGGTCTTGCGCCGCGACCACCGCCTTCGCCTTGCCGCGATCGAGCCGGTCGCGCAGCTCGTCCGCGGTGAGCAGCGTGGTGGCGGGAATCACGACGACGCCGAGCTTCATCGCCGCCAGCATCGTCTCCCACAACGGCACCACATTGCCGAGCAGCAGCAGCAGGTGGTCGCCGCGCTTCAGACCCTGCGCGCGCAGGAAGTTGGCGACCTGGTTGGAGCGCTGCGAGAGCGCCGCGAAAGACAGCTTGGTTTGCTTGTCCTGTGCGGCATCGACGATCCAGAGCGCGGGCCGGTCCTTGGCGTCCGCATCCTTCGCGAGCTCGTCGAACCAGTCGAGCGCCCAATTGAAGGGAACCGGATCGGGCCAGCGGAAGTCTTTGACCGCTGTCTCGTAATCCGTGCGGTGTTTAAGCAGAAACGCACGCGCGTCCTGAAATGTCGTCATTAGGCTTTCCCGGCTAGCCCCCTAACGTGCTTGATAATTCCGGAAAAATCCACCCCGCCCTGCCCGGCGGCATCGAAGGACTGATAGATCTCCTGCGCATGCTTGCCGAGCGGCGTGGCCGCGCCCGCGGCCTTGGCGGCGTCCTGCGCCAGCGTCAGATCCTTCACCATCAGCGCCGAGGCAAAGCCCGGCTTGTAATCGTTGTTGGCGGGCGAGGTCGGCACCGGGCCCGGCACCGGGCAATAGGTCGTCAGCGACCAGCATTGGCCCGACGAGGTCGAGGCGACGTCGAACAGCGCCTGATGCGAGAGCCCGAGCTTCTCACCGAGCGCAAAGGCCTCGCTCACCGCGATCATGGAAATGCCGAGGATCATGTTGTTGCAGATCTTTGCCGCTTGCCCGGCGCCGGCGCCGCCGCAATGGACGATCTTCTTGCCCATCTTCTCCAGCACAGGCTTTGCCGCAGCAAACGCGCCCTCCTCGCCGCCGCACATGAAGGTGAGCGTCGCGCCCTTGGCACCCCCCGTGCCGCCGGACACCGGCGCGTCGACCGAGAGCACGCCGTGCTTGGCGGCGAGCGCATGCGCCTGACGCGCGCTCTCGACGTCGATGGTGGAACTGTCGATGATCAGCGCGCCCTTGGCCATGGCCGGAACAACCTCGCTCCAGACGCCAAGCACGTGCTTGCCAGCCGGCAGCATGGTGACGACGACATCGGCTCCCTTCACCGCACCCGCAGCGCTGTCGGCAATGCCGGCGCCATCGGCCTTGGCCTGGTTGCGGGAGGCCTCGGCGAGATCGAACGCCACCACCTTGTGGCCGGCCTTGACCAGATTGGCCGCCATCGGGCCGCCCATGTTGCCGAGACCGATGAATGCGATCGTGGCCATATCGATATCCTCCGCTAGACGTTTCGTTGATTAGTTGAACTTCAGTTCGTCGGCGCCGATCTCGGCGAAATACGGCGCAATCATCGCCGGCGTCACGTCCTCGATGCGCGGCGGCGACCAGGTCGGATTGCGGTCCTTGTCGATCACGGCCGCGCGCACGCCTTCGCGGAAATCGTCGCTGCGGAAGACCTCCAGCGCAGCGCGATATTCGCGCACCAGGCACTCTTCCAGGCTCGATGCGGTGCGCGCGAGCCGCAGCAGCTTCAACGTCACCACCATGCCGCGCGGCGATTTCTCGTTGAGTGTCTTCAACGTCGCCAGCGCGAACTCGGAGCCATCGCGCCTGAGCGCAGCGACGATGTCCTCCATGCGGTCGAAGCCGAACAGCGCGTCGATAACAGGCTCTTTCGCGGCGACCGGCCCCGCGGTCTCACCGGTCGCAAAACCGTTGATGAGCTTGCTCACGTCGGCCGCAGTCGCCCCCTGACCAACCTTCGTCAGCGCGTTGCGCAGCTCCGGCCATTTGGCGGCCGGCACCACGGCATCGGCGAACCTCGCGTGGATCGCATCGGGCCCGTTCATGGTCTGGCCGGTCAGGCCGAAATACGTGCCGATCTCCCCCGGCGAGCGCGACAACAGAAAGGTGCCGCCGACATCCGGGAAGAAGCCGAGCCCGACCTCGGGCATCGCGAGCCTGGTGCGGTCGGTGACGACGCGGTGGCTTGCATGGGCGGAGAGCCCGACGCCACCGCCCATCACGATGCCATCCATGAACGCGACATAGGGTTTTGGGAATCTCTTGATCCGGGCGTTGAGGATGTATTCCTCGCGCCACAGGATCTTGCCGAGGTCACCGTTGACCTTCGAGCTTTCCCAGAGCGTGCGGATGTCGCCGCCGGCGCACAGGCCGCGCTCGCCGGCCCCCTCCAGCAGGATCACGGCGACGGCGGAATCGGCCTCGAAGCGGTCGAGCGCCTTTTCGATGTCGCGAAACATCTCCAGCGTCACGGCGTTGATGGCCTTGGGGCGATTGAGCCGGATCACGCCAGCTGCGCCCTCGACCCGGGCGACCAGATCACCCTCCTCCACTGAACTCATCGCGCGCCCTCGATCAATTTGCGCGCCACGATGAGCCGCATGATTTCATTGGTGCCTTCGAGGATCTGGTGCACGCGCAGATCGCGCACGATCTTCTCGATGCCGTATTCGCTGAGATAGCCGTAGCCGCCATGGAGTTGGAGCGCCTGGTTGGCGACCTCGAAGCCGACATCGGTGCCGAAGCGCTTTGCCATGGCGCAGAGCATGGTGGCATCTGGGTCCTTGCGGTCGAGCGCAGCGGCGGCGCGCCACAGGAAGGTGCGCGCGGCCTCGAGCTCGATCGCCATGTCGGCGAGCCGGAATTGCAATGCCTGGAATTCGTCGAGACGTTTTCCGAAAGCCTTGCGCTCCTTCATGTAGGTGCGCGCCTTGTCGAGCGCGGTCTGCGCGCCGCCGAGCGAGCATGCGGTGATGTTGAGGCGGCCGCCATCGAGGCCGGCCATCGCGATCTTGAAGCCGATGCCTTCCTCGCCCAGCCGGTTCGCCACCGGCACGCGCGCGTTCTCGAACATCACGGCGCGGGTTGGCTGCGCATTCCAGCCCATCTTGCGCTCATTGGCGCCGTAGGAGACGCCGGGCGTGTTGCCGTCGATCACGACGGTCGAGATGCCGCCGGGGCCGTCACCGCCAGTTCGGACCATGGCGACAAGGAGATCCGTGCCGCCGGCGCCGGAGATGAACTGCTTCTGGCCGTTGAGGACGTAATGATCGCCGTCGCGCACCGCGCGCGTGCGCAGCGCCGCGGCGTCCGAGCCGGCACCCGGCTCGGTCAGGCAGTAGCTCGCGATCAGCTCCATCGAGCAGAGTTTCGGCAACCATTTGTGGCGCTGGGTGTCGCTGCCGAAGCCATCGATCATCCAGGACGCCATGTTGTGGATGGAGATGAAGGCCGATGTGGTCGGACAGCCCGTCGCCAGCGCCTCGAAGATCAGCGCCGCGTCGAACCGCGTCATGGCGGAACCACCGACATCCTCGCGGATGTAGATGCCGCCCATGCCGAGGGTCGCCGCCTCGCGCATCACCTCGACGGGGAAATGCTTTTCCTCGTCCCAGCGCAACGCGTGCGGCGCGATCTTCTCGGCCGCAAACGCCAACGCCATGTCGCGAACCGCGACCTGATCCTCGTTCAGAGCGAACTGCATCCCCGGCCTCGCTCTTGAGAGGGTTACTTCATCAGCGGGATCGAGAACTCCGCACCTTCCTTGACGCCAGACGGCCAGCGCGAGGTCACCGTCTTGGTCTTGGTGTAGAAGCGGACCGAGTCCGGGCCGTGCTGGTTGAGATCGCCGAAGCCCGACTTCTTCCAGCCGCCGAAGGTGTAGTAGGCGATCGGCACCGGGATCGGCACGTTGACGCCGACCATGCCGACATTGACCTTGGCCGCGAAGTCGCGCGCGGCATCGCCGTCGCGGGTGAAGATGGCGACACCGTTGCCGTAGTCATGGTCCGACGGCAGCGCCAGCGCTTCCTTGTAGTCGTGCGCGCGCACGACCGAGAGCACGGGCCCAAAGATTTCTTCCTTGTAGATCCGCATGTCCTTGGTGACGTTGTCGAACAGCGAACCGCCGAGATAGAACCCCTTCTCGTAGCCCTGCATCTTGAAGCCGCGGCCGTCGACGGCGAGCGTCGCGCCTTCCTTGATGCCGATGTCGATGTAGCTCTTGACCTTCTCGACCGCCTCGCGCGTGACCAGCGGACCGTAGTCGGCGGACGGATCGATCGAGGTGCCGATCTTGAGCGACTCGACGCGCGGGATCAGCTTTTCCATCAGCCGGTCGGCGGTGGACTTGCCGACGGGAACGGCGACGGAGACGGCCATGCAACGCTCGCCGGCGGAGCCGTAGCCGGCGCCGATCAGCGCGTCGACTGCCTGGTCCATGTCCGCGTCAGGCATGATGATGGCGTGGTTCTTGGCGCCGCCAAAACACTGGCAGCGCTTGCCGGTCTGGGCTGCGCGCTCATAGATGTATTGCGCGATCGGCGTGGAGCCGACGAAGCCGATGGCCTTGATATCGGGATCGTCGAGAATGGCGTCGACAGCTTCCTTGTCGCCGTTGACGACGTTGAGGATGCCAGCCGGCAGGCCCGCCTCGATCATCAGCTCAGCGAGCATCATCGGCACGCCGGGGTCGCGCTCGGACGGCTTCAGGATGAAAGCATTGCCGCAGGCGATCGCGGGGGCGAACTTCCACATCGGAATCATCGCCGGGAAGTTGAACGGCGTGATACCGGCGACCACGCCGAGCGGCTGGCGCATGGAATAGATGTCGATCCCGGGCCCGGCGCCTTCGGTGTATTCACCCTTCATCAGATGCGGGATGCCGCAGGCGAACTCCGCGACTTCGAGGCCGCGCTGAATGTCGCCCTTGGCGTCCGGCACGGTCTTGCCATGCTCACGCGCGAGCAGCTCGGCGAGCTTGTCGTAGTCGCGCTGCACCAGTTCCACGAACTTCATCATGACGCGGGCCCGGCGCTGCGGGTTGGTCGCGGCCCATTCCGGCTGGGCGGCGCGGGCGTTCTCCACGGCAGCGCGGACCTCGGCCTTGGACGCCAGCGCCACCTTGGCCTGGACGTCACCGGTCATCGGCTCGAATACGTCCGCCGTCCGGCCTGAGGTGCCCTTGACCTCCTTGCCACCGATGAAATGTCCGATTGAACGCATGGAATGATCTCCTGAGGTCGAGCGTGAACGCTTTGACAAATCCTATCGACCTGCATTTTATAGGATTCAAGTCTGAGATAATGCACCATAGATGTGCGAAAATGCTGGATCAAGGTAGCATCGACTGGGACGACTTCCGCTTCGTGCTGGCCATCGTGCGGGGCGGCTCGGTTTCGGCTGCGGCTAAACAGCTCGGGGTCGACCACGCCACCGTGATCCGCCGCGTCGACCGGCTGGAGAGACACCTCTCGGCAAAGCTGTTTGACCGGCGCAAGACCGGCTATCTCCTCACCGAGGCCGGCCAGCGCGTCGCCGACAGCGCGGAAGCCATGGAATCGACCATCGTCGCCAACCAGGAGCAGGTCGGCGGCTCGGTGGCACGGCTGACCGGAACGGTGCGGATCGGCGCGCCCGACGGGTTCGGCACCGCCTTCCTGGCGCCGCGGCTGGCGCCCTTCGCGGATCGCTATCCCGACCTCGATCTGCAACTTGTGGCCACCGCGCGGCTGTTCAGTCTCTCCAAGCGCGAGGCCGATATCGCGATCAGCCTGACCATGCCGAAGGAAGGCCGCATCGTCGGCCGCAAGCTCCTGGACTACCGCCTCGGGCTTTATGCGGCGCCGGCCTATCTCGACCGTTTCCCGAAGATCACCTCGCGGCAGGACCTGCCGCAGCATCGCTTCGTCGGCTATATCGAGGAGCTCCTGTTCACGCCCGAGCTCGATTACCTCCCGCAAGTATCGCCGCGGATTTCGGCGCGCTTCCGCAGCGCCAATCTGATCGCGCAGCTCAATTCCACGCTCGCGGGCTTCGGCATCGCCGTGCTCCCGCACTTCATGGCGAGTGATTATCCGCAGCTGGTGGCGGTGCTGCCGGAGGAGATATCGATCACGCGGACGTTCTGGATGCTGATGCATGCGGACAGCAAGGATCTCGCGCGGATCCGCGCGGTGGCCGATTACATCGGCGAGATCGTAGAGCGCGAGCGGGCGTTGTTCGCGGGGCGGTAATGACGGTCTCGTAGGGTGGGCAAAGCGAAAGCGTGCCCACCATGTCTCTTGCAGGCGTGGAGAGATGGTGGGCACGGCGCTGGAGCGCCTTTGCCCACCCTACCGCATCTCAGTTCTGCTTCGCCTTCTTCGCCGCCGTCACCTTCGGCTCGCGCTTCGCGCCATCGAGCGCGCTGTCCTTGCCGGCCTTGAGCACCTCGTCCGACAGTTCGCTGGAGCCGGCAATGCGCGCCAGCAACATGGTGCCGGCCATCGTGGCCAGCGTCGCGATCGCCTGCTTGCGCGCGGCCTTGCGCGGCAGGTTGGGGATGAAATCGGTCATCATCTCGACCATCTCGTCGAGCTTTCCGGCAAAGGCCTTGCGCGTCTTCGGGCTCTCGCGGGCGATCTCGGCGCCGAGCGCGGGAATCGAGCAGCCGTGGCCGGGATTGTCCCGATGCAGCGCCGAAAGATAGGTCTCGACGATCTGGGTCAGTTGCTTTTCGGGCGCGACCTGATCGGACTGCTTGCGCCAGTGCTCCATCGAGCGGTCCATGGCATAGGCAAAGGCCTCGATCACCAGCGCCTCGCGCGAGTCGAAATGCGCGTAGAAGCCGCCATGGGTCAGGCCCGCCTCCTTCATGAGGTCGGCGACGCCGATGCCGTGAGCGCCCTTTTCGCGCAGCCGCACGGAGGCCTTCTTCACGATTCGGTCGTGGGTTTCCTGCTTGTGTTCCCGGGAATAGCGCATGCGGGTCTCATTGAATGTCGGAGATCATCTCATAACACAGAAATGGACCAGGCGGTGCATTAATTCATGTTAAGTTGTCGCGCCGATCATGGAAAAGGTTGCAGTTGCATGGACTGCGAGCGCCCCCTTGCCGTCGCGCACGAAGCCTTCCGTGTAGCTGGCCTGGCGCCCCAGCTTGATGATCTTGCCTTCGGCCGAGATCAGCCCGGAACGGACCGACAGCGGGCGCAGGAACGTCATTTTCAGGTCGAGCGTCACGGACGATTGCCCGGGCTCCAGCCGCGTCGAAATCGCGCAGCCCATGGCGGTATCGATCAGCGCCGCGGCGGTCGCGCCGTGCAGGAGGCCGATGGTATTTTCGAGATCCTCACGCGGCTCCAGTTCCATCACGATCCGGCCCGGCTCGACCACGGCCATGGTGAAACCAATCAACTTTGCGAAGGGCGGCGGCGGCAACCGGCCGTCGCGGATTCCCAGCATCGCGTCCATGCCTGAAAGCCCCATCGCTGCTTTTGCAACCGGCGCAGGCACCTGCCAGTCCACCACGCGCTCACGCCGCTGCGCGGGCGAAAACAGGTCAAGTTGATCGTTACAGGTCATGGCGGCCTCTTTGTATGATGTATGTCATACTATGTCACGAACTTCGCCATGGCAACTCCACCCCCCACCCGCTTGACAAGCAGAGCGTTTCGGCACCGAAGTGATCCCGACCCGCGCGCCTCGCGCATGTCCACGAAACTCCGAGATGCTCCGATGGAAATGCTCAACAATCACTGCGGCGTGACGCGCGATGCGCGCGGCGTCGTTCATGTCGCGATCTGCAACGCCGGCTCGCTGAACATTCTGGGCTCGCCCGTCACCGATGCCGTGCGCGAAGGCCTGCAGACCCTCGCGACTGACCGCAGCATCCGCGTCGTGGTGCTGCGCGGCCAGAGCGAGAAGAGCATGATCGGCGGCGCCGACATCAAGGAGATGGCCAAGCTCGACCAGAAGTCAGCCGAAGCCTTCATCAGCCGCCTGCGCGATCTCTGCGAGGCCGTGCGCCAATTCCCTGCCCCCGTGATTGCACGCATGCCCGGCTGGTGCCTCGGCGGTGGTCTCGAGGTGGCGGCCGCTTGCGACTTCCGGATCGCGGCGCATGATGCGCATTTCGGCATGCCCGAGGTCCGCGTCGGCATCCCCTCGGTGATCCACGCCGCCCTGCTTCCGCGCCTCATCGGCTGGGCCCGCGCCCGCTGGCTGGTGATGACGGCGGAGAACGTCGACGCGCCGACGGCGCTGGCCTGGGGGCTGATCGACAAGGTCGCGCCGGAGGGCGGATTGGATGCCGAGGTCGAACACGTCGTGAAGGCGCTGCTCGAATGCGGCCCGGAGGCGCTGCGGTCGCAAAAGGCGCTGCTGCGGCAATGGGAGGAATTACCGCTGACGGAGTCGGTAAATCTCAGCGTCAAGGTGTTCGGCGAGTCGTTCCTGACAGACGAGCCGACGCGGCTGATGCAGGCTTTCGTGAACAGGAAGCGGTAGACTGCGACCGCAGTACTGAAGAGGCTCTCTCCAAGCCAGAGGTGTCATGCCCCGGCTTGACCGGGGCATCCAGTACGCCGCGGCTGATCGGTTCGATCACCACCGCCTCTGGAATACCCGATCGCCCGATCAAGTCGGGCGATGACAGTGTCGTGCGGAGCGGTCACCACGCCAAAGCCCGCGACACTCACGTCACCCCCTCCAATCGAACGACCAAATCTCATCCGACCCACGACAATTTCTCATGCCGGTCGCGGTTGCATTTTTTGCGCCGCATCATATGATGATCATAATCTTTTCCGTCATCGCTGGGAGTTTCATCATGGCCGAAGCCGCCGATCCCGTCGTCATCGTCTCCGCCGCCCGCACCCCGCTCGGCCGCTTCATGGGCGAGCTGTCGCCGCTGGCGGCACACAAGCTCGGATCGCACGTGATCGGCGCGGCGCTGGAACGGGCGAAGCTTGCCCCTGAGAAGGTTGACGAGGTCTTCATGGGCTGCGTGCTGCCGGCCGGACAAGGCCAGGCACCGGCGCGCCAGGCAGCGCGCGCGGCCGGCCTGCCCGACGCCACGGGCGCGACCACGGTCAACAAGGTCTGCGGCTCCGGCATGAAGGCGACCATGCTGGCGCACGACATCATCCGCGCCGGCTCGGCCGAGATCGTCGTTTCCGGCGGCATGGAGAGCATGAGCAACGCGCCCTATCTGCTCGCCAAGGCACGCGGCGGCTACCGCGTCGGTCATGATCGCATCATCGACCACATGATGATGGACGGGCTGGAGGATGCCTACGAGACCGGCCGCTCCATGGGCGATTTCGGCGAGGCCACCGCGGAGGCCTATCAGTTCACCCGCAAGGACCAGGATGCCTACGCGATGGAGACGCTGAGCCGCGCGCGCAAGGCGGTCGAGGGTGGCGCGTTCAAGGCCGAGATCGCGCCGATCACACTCACCGAGAAAGCAGGCCCGCGCATCGTCGCCAATGACGAACATCCGCTGAAGGTCGATCCTGCGAAAATCCCCGGATTGAGGCCGGCGTTCCGCGCCAACGGCACCATCACGCCGGCCGCCTCCTCCGCCAATGCCGACGGCGCCGCCGCGCTGGTGCTGACGAAGCGCTCGCTGGCTGATCGCAACGGCCTGCCGGCAATTGCCGAGATCAAGGGTCACGCCACCCACAGCCAGGAGCCGCAATGGTTCACGACGGCTCCGATCCCGGCGATCCGCAAGCTGCTCGACAAGATCGGCTGGAGCGCCGGCGACGTCGATTTGTTCGAGATCAACGAGGCCTTCGCCGTGGTGGCGATGGCGGCGCAGCGCGACCTCGGCATCCCGCGCGAGAAGCTGAACATCAACGGCGGCGCCTGCGCGCTCGGCCATCCCATCGGTGCCACCGGCGCGCGGCTGATCGTGACGCTGCTGCACGCGCTCGAGGCGCAAAACCTCAAGCGCGGCGTTGCGGCACTCTGCATTGGCGGCGGTGAAGCCACGGCCATCGCCGTGGAGCGTCTGACGCACTGACCTAGAAACGTCCGAAAATGAGGGAACTCTGTCATTTTCGACAGACACGTCCCGTGCCATTCTACAAGCTCGTGCAGGTGTCTCAAAGCCTGCCCATCAAACATTGAGGCCCAATGATCTCGAACTGGCTCGCGGCGACACTCGGCCGCCGCAATATCCACTACGGCTGGGTGATGGTCGGCGTGACCTTCCTCACCGCGCTGATCAGCGCCGGCACGGTCGGCGCGCCCGGCGTCTTCATCGTCCCGCTTCAGCACGAGTTCGGCTGGAGCACGGCGCAGATTTCCTCCGCGCTGTCGATCCGCTTCATCCTGTTCGGGCTGATGGCGCCGTTCGCGGCCGCCCTGCTCAACCGCTACGGCCTGCGCAACGTCACGCTGACCGCCCAGCTCATCGTCGTCTCGGCGCTGGTCCTTTCGCTCGGCATGACTGAAGTCTGGCAGCTCGTGTTGCTGTGGGGCGTCGTGATCGGCATCGGCACCGGCATGACCGCGCTGGTGCTGGGCGCTACCATAGCGACGCGCTGGTTCGCCGCGCGGCGCGGTCTCGTTGTCGGCATCATGACCGCGAGCGTCGCCACCGGCCAGCTCGTATTCCTGCCGCTGCTCGCAAGCCTGACCGAACGTTACGGCTGGCGGCTCGCGCTCGGCTTCGTCTGCATCGCGCTCGGCGTCTCCGCCGTGGCGGTTCTCCTCGCGATGCGCGACCGGCCGAGCGATGTGGGCCTGCGCCCGTTCGGCGACGAAGGCACCGAGCCCCTGCCGGCCCCGCCGGTCAGCCATGGTTCGATCACCGGCGTGGCGCTCGGCACGCTGCGCGACGCCTCGAAGTCGCGCGCGTTCTGGATCCTGTTTGCGACCTTCTTCGTCTGCGGCGCGTCGACCAACGGCCTCGTCCAGGTGCACCTGATCCCGATGTGCCTCGATTTCGGCATCCCGCAGGTGCAGGCGGCAGGCCTGCTCGCCGCGATGGGCATCTTCGACTTCTTCGGCACCATCATGTCGGGCTGGCTGTCGGACCGCTACGACAACCGCTATTTGCTGTTCTGGTACTACGGCCTGCGCGGGCTCTCGCTGATCTTCCTGCCTTTCAGCGACTTCTCGTTCTACGGGCTGTCGCTGTTCGCAATGTTCTACGGGCTCGACTGGATCGCCACGGTGCCGCCGACGGTGCGGCTCACCGCGCAGAAATTCGGACCCGAGCGCGCCAATCTGGTGTTCGGCTGGATCTTTGCCGGCCATCAGCTCGGCGCCGGCACCGCGGCGTTCGGCGCCGGTTTCTCGCGGACGGTCTATGAGAGCTACCTGCCCGCGTTCTTCATCGCCGGCGCGCTCTGCGTGTTCGCCTCGCTGATCGTGCTGGCGCTGTCGCGGCAACCGAAGGCCGAGCCGAAGCCGGCGATGGCCTAGTACCTGATCGTGGTGGTGACGCCGAACACTGCGGCGTCACCGATCCGCGACACGCCGGTCGGATCGTTCGGATTGGGGATGCCGCCGGAGGGGCGGAACACGTATTGGAAGTAAGGCGCGATCAGCCAGCCCGGCTTGATATGCGCTTCGTAGATCATCTCGATCAGCGTCTCGTTGCTGCGCACCGGACTCTGGATGCCGGTGGAAGCCTGCGTATCAATGTCAAGATTGCGCGCGGTGTTCGAAATCCGCATATAGGCCATTGCCACGCCGAAGCGATCGAGCGGACGGCCTGGCGTGAAGCCGACGAAGCCGATGCCGCCGTCCACATAAAGGTCGATCAGATTGCGGTCCGGCGGGCTGTAGGCGATGCGGCCGAACGCGGTGACGCCCGGGATCGAGGCTGACGTGGTGTTGTCCTTCACCTCCGGCGGGCGATAGAGCACCTGCTCGATGACGGCGAAGATACCGTAATTGCCGCGAAGTCTTGCAGGTACACCGCTTCCGCCGGGATCGGCGATCGAGAGCCCCTCGGCCGTAAAACGCTGGCTGTCGAACGAGCCGTAATGCTTCCAGGCGCCCGGCGTGAAATTGCCGGCGAGCGGCCGGCCGCCGATATCGATGTCGTAGTTGAAGCGGACCTGCCCGATCACCCACGGCGGATCGTTGACGCGGAACGCCAGGCCATGATGGTCGCGCAGCTGCGGATCCTGATCGCCCGGACCTGACGGATCGCCGTTGAACACCGCACCGAACGCGGTGATGTTGTCGGTCAGCGCCGCCTTGATGCGGATACCGGGCACAGCGATCGGCGGTGCCGGGCCGCCGGCCGGAAGGTTGCTCGCCTTGATCGCGGGCCAGCCGAAGGTGCCGTTGATGAAGAGGTCGTCGGTCTGGCTGTCGAAAAACTCGACGTCGGCGGCCTGCTGGCCGGCCCTGATGTTCAGGCGATCGCCAAAGAAGCTCTGCTCGAAATAGGCGTTGTAGAGCCGCTGGTCCGGCAATGCCTCGATCTCGCTGATGGTGGCGAGATTCATTACGTAGTTGCGGCTCAGTCCCTGCCCGTAGATCACGAACGCATTGGCGTAGAAGCGGCCGCCGGTCCAGCCGACGAGCTTGTCGAGATCGGCATCGACCGAGAGATCGAGGCGCCCGAAATGGATGGCGCCACGCTTCACGCCGCCGGAGACGTTAGTGATGTTGTCGGCGATATAGGTGGCGCCGAAATTCAGGCCTTTGTTGGCGAGTCCGTCATGCCATTCGTTGAACCATTTTGGCGCCAGCCATTCGGCCGCGCTTTCGTCCTTGGCGCCGGCGAACGCGCCGGTGCTCGCCACCGTTGAGGCCAGCACGATCGCGGCCGCATTTCGCAGCGGAAATCTGTGGGACGTCCCGATCACGGCTGATACCGGCTGCGTACGCTACCTGAAGATGCCCGTGCGCCGCATGAACAGATAGGCCGCCCCCACCGACGAGGCCATCAGGAGCGCCGCCCAGAGAAATCCGCTCTCGACGTCGGTGAGCGGCAGGCCCTTGGTGTTCATGCCGAAGATGCCGGTGATCAGGGTCGGCGGCAGCAGCAGCGAGGTCACGATGGAGAGCGTGTGGAGGTGGTGGTTGCTCTCCTCCTCGTTCTTGAAGCGCAGCTCCTCCTCGAGCAGGCGGCTGCGTTCGCGGAGCTCGACGATATCGTGATCGAGCCCGTCCAGCCGCTGCGCCAGCTTGCCGGCGTGAATGCGCAAGGCCGGCGCGAGATGATCGGTGTTCTTCTGATCGAGGCGGTGGAACAGCACGCGCAGGCCGGTGAGCTGGCGATGCAACCTGACGCAGGTCCGGCGCAGCCGGCCGAGATTGCGGCGCATCTCCGGCTTGGCGTCGTCGGCCAAAATCCGTTCCTCGATGTCGTCGATCTCCTGGCCGAGCTTGTCCGCCATCCGGTCCAGCGTGTCGGCGACCTCGTCGACGATCTTTTCCAGGAGATGGGCGACGTTGTCGACGCGGTAGCCGCCTTCGAGCACGCGGCGCGTCGCATCGGCCGAGCACAGCGCCTGATGCCGGCCGCTGACGAGAAGATGCTCGGTCATGGCGAAACGCAGGAACGCAGTCTCTTCCGTCGCACTGTCGATGTCGCGCACGAGATCGGAGAAGACACCGTAGACGCAATGGTCGATGACGTGAAGCTGCTGGAAAGTGTCGTTGGACAGCAGGAGGTCGCGCGCCAGCGGCGGCAGCTGTGACGCCGCGATCCAGGGCCGCGCGCGCGCATCGGTCAGATTGAAATGCAGCCAGAGCCGGCCGTCATGGCTGAACTCGATCGGCTGGTCGATCGGCAGCGCCTCGGCGCTGCCGTCGCCGTGCAGCCGGAACGCCCAGACCAGGCCGGGAATGGCGGGCACGGAATCCGATATCGCGCTGACAAGCTTCGCCGGCTCAGCCATGGCCAACCCCAACCGTCAACAAATGCCCCGTTTCCGGAAGATGGCTGACGGCATCCTCCGGACCTCTCGCGGGTACTCAATTACGGCTTTGTTACAGTTTGATGATGGTGCCGCCCTACTCCGCGGCCAGCCCCGTCGCGGCCATCGCCTCGGCCTCCTTGACGTAGTCGTGCACGACGCGGCCGAACGGCAGCGTGAGATCGGCGATGTAGTGGTGCGCGCCCAGGCAGCGGCGAACCGGGAAATCCGCGACCGGCGCGTTGACATGCGGCACCAGATGCAGCCGGCCGGGCCCCATCCAGGAGCCCTTCGGCACGATGTCGATGAGGTTGATCGCGACGAGCTGACAGACTTCGAGACGGCCGTCGACGCCCGGGATCATCTTCAGATTGATCTGCGTCTTCGACAGCGTCGCACGGGTGCGATCGCCGTTGCCGGCCATGCTCTCGTGCTTGTAGCCCATCGTGCCCATGGCGACGAGCTGGCCGGCATATTCCAGCGTACCCGTCAGCGTGTCCTTGACGATCTCGAGTTTCGGATGGGCGTATTTCTTGGGAAAGCCCCAGATCTCGCGGCCCGCCGCGATCGGCGGATCATCATCCAGATACATCTGCGAGACGAAATTGACCTCCTCGCCGTTGAGGCGCGCCGGAATGACGAGGCCGGATTCGGTGTAGCTGCCGAAGCCGGAGGAGTCCGGCATCTTGATCCATTCGTAATGCACGATCGGCTGGTCGATCGGCTCCAGCGGCTCAGGCAGGCCGGCGCGGATCAGCTCCGGATCGGTCTCGTAGGTGATGACGAGGAATTCGCGGTTGACGAAGCGATAGGGCCCGGCCGGATAGCTCGGCCCCGCCGCCGGCATGGACGGAAGTCTCAGCACGTCTTCCCTGCGCATCGCTGGTCTCCTGTGTGATGTCTGTGATGTCGGCCCGGCGGCTAAAGGCAAGATGCAAATTGCTAGCCGCCGTCATTGACTGCGATGTGAAGCTTTTCCGTCAGCCGCACGACCTCCCGCCATTCCCGCTGCGGTCGGCCTGCATGCAGACGATGCATCGGCGCTGAAATTGTCATCACGCCGTCACTGCCGGACGCAATCGTTTGGTCCACGCTAGGAGGCACCCATGGACGCCCGCACGTCGCAACCGGCTCATCAGACGCATCAGCCTCCCGCACGGGGCTGGCGCCCCGAACGCTGCGACCGCGTCGCGCTGGTGCTGCAAGGTGGCGGCGCGCTTGGCGCCTACCAGGCCGGCGTCTACCAGGCGCTGCACGAAGCCGGCATCGAGCCCGACTGGGTCTGCGGCGTTTCAATCGGTGCAATCAATTCTGCCATCATCGCCGGCAACAAGCCGGAGAAGCGGCTGGAGGCGCTGCGCATCTTCTGGGAGCGCATCACCAACCGCAAGATCTGGCATTACACGCCCGACGGCGACATCTTCCGCCAGTGGCGCAATCTCACCAGTGCGTGGATGACGTCGGCGATGGGCCAGCCCGGCTTCTTCACCCCGCACCAGGTCAATCCCTGGTTCAGCCCGGTCGGCGCGCGCACCGCAACCAGCTATTACGACACGATGCCGCTGAAGGAGAGCCTGCTGGAGCTCGTCGACTTCGACCTCATCAACGAGAAGAAGGTCCGTTTCGCAGTCGGCGCGGTCAACGTGCTCTCGGGCAACTTCATCTATTTCGACAATTCCCATGACGAGATCGAGCCGGAGCACATCATGGCCTCCGGCGCCCTGCCCCCGGCGCTGCCGATGGTGCGGATCGGCACAGATCATTTCTGGGACGGCGGCATCGTCTCCAACACACCGCTCCAGCATCTGCTGGACCAGGAGGACGCGCTCAACTCGCTGGTGTTCCAGGTCGACCTGTTCAGCGCGCGGGGCGTGCTGCCGCGCTCGATCCAGGACGTGATGGCCCGCCACAAGGACATCATGTATTCCTCGCGCACGCGCCACAACACCGACGTCTACCGCCGCACCCACAACCTCAAGGTTCTGCTCTACAAGGCGCTGGCGAAAGTCCCGGACGAGCAACTCTCCGACGAGGATCGCCAGCTCAAGTCGAGCCTGCGCCGCATGCCGGAGATCGCGATCCTGCACCTGATCTACCAGCAGAAGGCCTATGAGGGCGACGCCAAGGACCACGAATTTTCGGGCACCTCGATGCGCGAGCACTGGACGAGCGGCTACGAGGACACCAAGCGCACGCTGAAGCGCCGCGACTGGATCAAGATGCCGGACGAAGGCATGGGCCTCGTGGTGCACGACGTGCACCGGGAGACGGAGAGCGCGTAAAGCACCCCGCGCGGGCTGCTCCAAACAAAACTGCGAAAACAACCCCATGCACAGTAGCCGGCGCGTGGCGGATCAATGACTTACGTTTTACCGAAGTAGACTTGACTCGTCGGGCAAAACAGGAGCATGATGGCATCATTGCAAAATCGCACGATGCATCAGCTCCAGGCCGATCGCGCCACATGGTCAGACTACGCCGCATCCCCTAAATTGCGCGCGGAATGACGTTGGGAGGCTGGCTTGCGCGCCATCAGCGAAGCCGCTTACTTCTTCGGCAGCGACAGATTATTCCCTCCGCAGGAGCCTTCGGGGCGAGCTTGCGGAGCGAAGCGGCGTGCTCCGCCCGATCTGCTCCAGTCGTTGCTTGAAACGCCAGAACGGTCGTCGCGTCAGGTTGCCGTTCGCGTCGGCCGGATTGTTATGAAGTTCTAACCGCAAGACGATCAAGCAAATCGCAGGAGACACCATGTCCAAAGGAAAAGTGCTCGTTGTCGGCTCCAATGCCACCCGTATCGAAATCCAGGGCGGCGGCACCGGACCGACCGGCCAATACCTCAATGAAACCGTCGTGCCGGCAATGGCCGTGATCGATGCCGGCTACGAGGTGGTGCTGGCGACGCCGAACGGCAAGCAACCGTACATCGATCCGGCCTCCGATCATGCGGCCCATTTCGGCGGCGACGAGAAAGCCTATCGGCGGGGACGCGATTTCTTCGACAAGGACCCGTCGATGACCAACGTGCGCACGTTGCGCGCGATCGTGGACGGAGGACTGGATCAATATGCCGCCGTTTTTGTCCCCGGCGGGCAGGGTCCGGTCGTCGACCTCATGCAGGATCCCGAGCTCGGCAAGATTCTGCGATATTTCCACGACCGGAAGAAGATCACGGCGCTGCTCTGCCACGGACCGATCGCAACTCTGGCCACCCTGCCCGACGCCAAGGCCTATCGCGCCGCCCTGATCGCCGGCGACAAGGCCAAGGTCGCGGAGCTGGGCAAGGGCTGGCAATATGCGGGATACAAGATGACGGTGTTCACCGCCTCGGAAGAGATACCGATCGAGGAGCAGTTCCTGCATGGCAAGATCTACTTCACCATGCCGGACGCGCTGGGAGCTGCGGGTGCCGAGGTCAGCCGAAGCGCCGTCGATTTCGAGCCTTACGTCGTCGAGGACCGCGAGCTGATCACCGGCCAGAATCCGCGGTCCGACCATCCCATCGCGGCAAAGCTGATCGCAGCGCTCGACCGCGCCACTGTGGCGGCGTAAGCGTTTACTCCAATGTCATCCGGCCCGGTGCGCAATTGCGCACAGGGGCCGGGAGGAAATCGGGACGGAAGCGTGCCTCAGCGGCATCCGGCTTCTTTCGGACCGCGTTCCGTGAAACTAACAGGTCTTCTGCTGCAAGTGCTGCACGCAGGTGCAGGTCTTCGCCGCCGGATATTTCACGTCGTAATAGGGAAAACTCGACGTGGCGGGGGTGTTCGTCGAGCAGCGGGGGAACAGGTAATAGCTGTCGGACAGCTTCACCGTGCCGGCGATCGTGAAGCCGAGGTTGGGCGCGTAGTCGTAGGACACCTCGCTCAGGATGAGCGAGATGTTGGCATTGCTGGTGCCGCCCGGCGCGGTAAAGGACGACAAGGTCATCTGCTGACCGGCGGCCCTCGCCCCCGACGTACTGGTCGACTTGCTCCATTGCACCGTCGCGTTGCCATTGCTGTCGGTCGAGACCTCGGAGACCGTGATCGTCATCAGCGAGGTGCTGCCGTTCTTGATGGGATAGGGAGCCATGATGGAGCTCGCCGCAGCGAGAATGCCGTCCATCTGGGTCGACGTGACGGCCGTGTTCTGCGAGATCATGTCGGCAACGCTGTGCGCAGTCGCGCTGACCTTGACGTTCATGGCGAGCCCGTTCCCGAGCTCGACGCCGCCGACATAGAGCACCAGCATGAACGGCGTCACGATGGCGAACTCCGTCGCTGCAACAGCGCGTACATCGGTCAACATCTGCCGAGCGCGAGACGACAGGGCGGAGATCATCAGGTAGCTCCTGGCTCGTTCTGGAACGCGGCGGACGACATGAGCAGCCGGTTGCCATTGCTAAGGTTCGAGAGATTGAAGCCGAGCGGCCCGAGCACGACCGGCCAGACATACATGACGCGGAGAACGACGATATCGCCGGAATCGCCCGGATTGTATTGCCAGCTGTTGGTCACATTGCCCGAGCCGTCGAAGGTCAGCGTGGGCGTCGCCGTGTTCGCGGAAGACCAGGACGTTGCGACCTGCATGTCGACCATCAGGCCGCTGCAATTGAACAGGATCACGATCTGATCGCAGACCTTCTGCTTGAAAACCGCCTGGTTCATCTGGGCCGACTGAACCTGCCCCGTCATGACGAGACGCGCCGACTGGCGCACCACGGTTTCAAGCATCTGCTGGGCAAAGAAAACCAGAAACGTCTGGATGAGCGCGATGATGAGGGCGAGAAACGGCGCGGCAACGAGCGCGAATTCGACGGCCGTGGCTCCGCGGCTATCGCCGGCGAAGGCGGCCCAGCGGTTGCGGCATCTTTTCGTTGTCGTGACCTGTCGGGTCATGGCGCCTTCCCTACTGCACGAGGCTGGCCGTGCTGGATGCAACCTTGATGAACAGGTTGGTCAGCGCCGCGGAAATGTCGCCACCTGTCTGCACGCTCGCATACAGACCGGGCGATGCGCACGATTGCAGCCGTGTCGCGATCGTGCCGGTTGACGAGGATGGATTGTTGAACTGCGAGATGCGGCTCGTGTACCAGCTGTCGCTCAGCTGCAGATACTCGGTGTAGAGGACCGCGATGCGAATGCCGCGGTTCTTGATCGTCGTGCAGACCGTCGTGTCGAGCGGTTGCTGGCACCGCAAGGTCGTCGAGTTGGCTGTCGGAAGCGCATAGGTGGCATTGGGGTCGCAGGAGCCCCCCGTCTTCGGGATGAGCTTGTCCTCGACGCCGTCGGTGACGAGGAAGACCACTTCCTGCGGCGTATCGCCCGCCTGATTGGTGCCGGTGCCTGGCGCAGGCATCACGGTGTTGACGCCCGTGAGCCCGCCCGAGATATCCGTGCCGTAGTCGGTGGTGTAGGTGCAGTTGCCCTTGCTATCGACAATGGGGCAGTTCTGGTGGTCGACCGTCAGGAGCTGAATGTTGTTGATCTTCGTGGCGGCGGTGTCCGGCGTGGTCAGCACCTGAATCGTGTTGAGGGCGTAGTCGAAGGTGTAGATGGCGGCCTTGTAGGTCGTGTTGTTGAGCGCCGACATGCACTGCATGACGCCGCCCGTCACACCCGCTTGCGGGCACGTCCAGGGTCCCTTCAGCAATTGCGTAACGGCGTTGGTCACGAGATCGATGCGCAGCGTGATGTTGTTTGCGCGTGCGACGGTGAGATTGTCCTTGTTCGTCGAGCTGGCAGTTGCGTTGTTGGGACGCGCCTCATGGCAGGCGAACGAGCAATTCTTCGCGTAGCTGGGCTGGTTCTTCGTGGCCGCGATCATGTTGGTGATGTCGGCCTGCGTCGCAGCAAGCGCCATCGACGGCGAGTCGTCCAGCAGCAGGTAGAAATTCATGTTGGGCGCACTCGACGCCTTCGCCGTTGAGGAGCCAGAGACGTCCCAGGTCTGCTTGCCGAGAACGCTGGGGAAATTATTGACGGACTGCGCGGTGTACGAAACCGTGATGCTTCGTGCGAGGCCGGAATCCGTGACGGTGATGGTCGGCGTCGGCGTCGCCGTCAGACCGGGAAGATTCGCCTTCGCTGCAAAGACGGCTGCGGCGGTCGCCTGGACGACCGTCTTGTCGGTCTGGGTCAGCATCGCCGGCCGCACGGCTGCGATCGCGGCCGCGTCGGCGGCTGCGTTCAATTGCTCCCGCTTGCGGACGGCCTGCGTGTAGTCGAGCGTCATGCCCAGGAGAAAGACGATCGGCACCATCGTGAGGGCGAAGATAACGGCGATGTTGGCCTTCCGGTCTCTTGCGAAACGGAGCACTACCCGGCGGAGCATGACCTTCATCCTGATTGCCGTCGTGGCGGCAGAGAGCAATTCCTAAAGTCTTTTGATCGGGGCAACCGGTGGGATTACCGCTGCCGGTCAGCCCGCCAATCGCAGGCTGGAATATGGATATGGCCTTCTTAATCAACACTTACGGGCAATCCACAAACAGGGAGTGCAACGGAGTGGGATGTTCCATATCGAGAAGACATCATTAACGTCGGTTAAACGCGATCGCAGAGATTGAGGGGTAAGCGGCCTCAGGTGCGGTCGATACGGCCTCAACGCCGGCGCTGGCGGGTGCGTCCGGTGGGCTGCGCAGCATCACCGCGCAGCAGGCACGTCGGTCTGGTTAAGGACGGCTATGGCACAGAGGCCAAGGCATCATGCCGTCATTGGGCATCTGCGCCATCGTCGTCTTCAACTTGCAGAATGGTGTCGGATAGCAGAGCGGCGGCCTTTTGAAGCGGCGCTATGAACCGGTCCAGTTCGGCGAAGCTCACGCGGGCCACCGGTACAGAGACGCCGAGGCAAGCGATCAATTCCCGATCCGGTGACAGAATGGGGACGGCGCACCCCACCACCCCCTTGACGTACTCTTCGTTTGTCTTGGCCCAGCCGCGTTGTCGCGTCTCCTCGAGAACCTTCATCAGCGCGTGGACATCGACGATCGTCGTTTCGGTGAATTTGGTCAGGGGTAGCGCGCGGCACAGCTTCGCCCGGATCCGCTCGGGCAGTCTGCTCATATAGATCTTTCCGGTCGACGTGCAGTGTAACGGCGCCGCTTCCCCCGGATTGAACTGAAGACCTTGCGGCTCCGAAACGCGAACGCTGTCGACATAGGCAACGAAATTGTCGCGTACGACGCCGATCTCACACTGTTCGCCGATTTCTCCCGCGACCGCCCGAAGCACCGCATGCCGCCGCGCGGTGCGAAATGCAGCGCTGATGACGGTGGTGGACAGTGTGACGAGCTGGTTGCCCACAACGTACCGCTTGGTACCCAACGCCTTCTGAAGCAGTCCGCGGTCTTCGAGATTTCCGATCAACCTGTGTGCCGTTGGAAGCGGCAGCGAAAGAGCCTTTGCGATCTCCGCGGCCGAGACGGCTTTGCGTTGGTCGGCAACATGCCGAACGATCGCGAAAGCCCGATCCAACGGTCCTTCCTTCCCAATTCGCTTCGTCATGTCCCACCCGGCCAAAACTGGAAGTGAAATCAAGATCAACGCCGAGTATTATCATTTTTCGGAATAAAACCTATTGAAATTCGACATAATAGATTGTCGAAATCCTGAAAGCTCATATTCTTGGCGTCACCGGCGATTGACCAGAAATTGTGCAGTGCGGTCTCGCCGTTCCGAAAATCGCGCTCCGCCGCTTGGCCGGGAGCCAAGTTCTGCCGGCGCGCTCAACAGGAGATGTGCATGTCTCGTCATTACGACGTGGACGCCGTGAGGAAGGAATTCCCCGCCGTCGAACGGATGGTCTATCTGGATGCCGGGTTTCAAACGCCGCTCGCGCGTCCCGTGAAGGCCGCGATCGAGCTTTTCCTGCGCGAGGGCTTCGAGACAGCCGGTCCGAAGAGCATCTGGCTCGATCGGGTCGAGCAGACCCGTGCCAAGGTCGCCCGCTTTCTCGGCGTGACGGCGGACGAGATTGCCTTCACGAAAAACACGTCGGAAAGCATGAACATTGCGGCAAATGCACTGCCGCTGCGCGCCGGCGACAACGTTCTGATGATCCACGGCGATCATCCGAACAACGCCTACGCGTTCCTCAATCTGCAACGGAAAGGCGTCGAGGTCCGCTTCATCCCGATGACGGAAGTCGTCGACGCCGACAGCTTTGCTCCCTTCATTGACGAAAGGACGCGTGCGATCTCGATGTCGCATGTGACTTTTCACGCCGGTCACCGCTTTGACATCGAGAGCGTCGGCGCGATGTGCGTCAGGAACAAACTCCACTTTGTGGTGGACGTGATGCAGGCCATCGGAGTCGTGCCTGTTAACGCCAAGGCGATCGGCGCAAGCTTCATCGGCTCCGGCAGCCACAAGGGATTACTGGTTCCGCAAGGGCTCGGGCTGCTCTATTGGGACCAGACGCTCAAAGAGCTCGAGCCGACCTATCTGGCGGCTGCGAGCCTCGCCGAGATCCCGAGCGATCTCATCGCGCGTGCCGACGGGATGGCGCCCTCGCCGGCCGCCAGGCGCTTCGAGCTCGGCAACTTCAACCTGCCCGCAGTCCACGCCCTCGGTGCTTCGCTCGACATGATCGAGCAGATCGGGGTGCAGAACATCCAGAACCACTGCTTCGATCTCGGCGATCACCTGATTGCACGCCTGGACGAGCTGGGCGTCCGCCTCGTTGGTCCGCGCGAGCGCAAGCATCGCGCTCCGCACATCTACGTCATCGCCCTGCCCGCGGCAGACTGGCTCGGCCATTTCGAGGAGAACGGCGTGCGCGTGTCGCCCGAACGAGATGGCATTCGCGTCTCGCTCGGCATGTTCAACACCGCCACCGACATCGATCGGCTGATCGACGTCATCCGCCGGCGAGGGCTCGGACGCCCGTCCGTCGCAGCTTGAGTTTGACAAACGATCGGAAGGCAAAGACCATGAAGAAGCTCGTTCAGGTATTGGGACTTCTCCCGGCGCTCCTGGCTGTCAACGCAAGCCCGGCCGCGGCAGCCGACAGCCCGACGCTCGACAAGGTCAAATCCAGCGGATCGATCACGATCGGCTACCGTGAGGCTTCGATACCGTTCTCGTACCTCGGGCCGGACCAGAAGCCGATCGGCTTCTCGCTCGACCTCTGCGCGGCGATCGTCGATCGCATCAAGGAGGAGCTGAAGTTGCCCAGTCTGAAGGTCAACTACACGCCGGTAAACTCCTCGAACCGGATTCCCCTGATCCAAAGCGGGACTGTCGACATCGAATGCGGCGGCACCGCCAACGACAAGAAGCGGCAGGAACAGGTCTCGTTCTCGGTCGCAACGTTCGTCAGCCAGCCGCGCTGGCTCGTCAAGGCCGCCAGTGGCGTGAAGACCGCCGGCGACCTGAAAGGCAAGACGGTTGTCGCCACGCAAGGCTCCAACGCGGTCGGTTTCGCGCAGAGCGTCAACGCCAAGGCGCAGCTCGGCCTCAACATCGTCCAGGCCAAGGACCATGCGGAGTCCTTCCTCATGCTAAACACCGGCCGCGCCGTCGCCTTCATGGAGGACGATATCCTTCTCGCCGGGCTCAAGGCTGCGGCGCCGAATCCGGACGCGCTCCTCTTCCTTTCCGAGGGTTACGCGAAGATCTACTATGGGCTGATGTTCACCAAGGGCGATGCCGGCTTCAAGAGGCTCGTCGACGACGTTCTCTCCAAGCAGATGGCATCCGGCCAATTCGAGAAGACCTACGCGAAATGGTTCACCAGGCCGATCCCGCCCAAGGGTGAGAACCTCGCATTCCCGCTCACCGACGAGTTGATGGAGCGGATCGCACATCCCAGCGATGCCGTCGACTGATTGACGGAGCTGATCGTCCCGGAAAGTCATCCTCGTCCGCACCTGCAACCCGGAGGCTCGCGATGTTCGGAGTGCTTTTTGAACAGGCGGCAGACGGCCAGCGCTATATCGACTGGCTTCTGTCGGGTCTCGGTTGGACCCTGGCTCTGGCCTTCTTCGGCTGGTGGATCGCCTTCGGTATCGGCGTGTTCGTCGGCGTGGGCCGCACTGTCCAGAATCGTTTCGTCTCGATTCCGGCCCGGCTCTACGTCGAGATATTCCGAAACATCCCTGTCCTGGTGCAGATGTTCCTCTGGTACTTCGTTTTCCCGGAGGTGGTGCCGACCGCGCTCGGAAATGCCATCAAGCAGATGCCGCCGCCTTGGGCATCGTTCTTCCCGGCTCTCCTTTGCCTCGGACTCTACACGGCGTCGCGGATAGCCGAGCAGGTCCGGGCCGGCATCGAAGCGCTTCCGAAGGGGCAGATCGAGGCCGCCAACGCTCTCGGCCTCAGTGGCTACCTCACCTATCGGTACATCGTCGTGCCGCAGGCTCTGCGCCTGATCGTGCCGAGCCTCACCAGCGAGGTGATGGGAATATACAAGAACACCTCCGTCGCACTCACGATCGGCTTGATGGAGCTGACCGCACAGGCGCGCCAGATCAGCGAGGCAACGTTCCAGACATTCTCGGCATTCGGCGCGGCGACGATCATCTATCTTTGCCTGGCGCTGGTTGCGTATCAGATCATGACGCTCATCGACAAGGCCGTCAGGATTCCGGGTAGCACCCCGGTGAAGCTTACTGCTGAACAGGATCTCGCCGCCGACATGCAGCAAGGCAGCGCTCTGCCTGGCGCCATGGAGACCGTGAAATGAATACCCTCGATTTCTCGATCGTCGCGCAGTCGTGGCCTTATCTCTGGTCGGGCCTGCTGTTCTCGCTTTCGCTCACGGCGGCCGCATTCGCCATCGGCATGGTGCTCGGAACCTGTCTCGCGCTGGTACAGCACTTCGAGGTCCCGGTGTTCGCCCAGATCGTCCGCGGCTACGTCGCGATCATCCGGTCGATCCCGCTGATCCTGGTTCTCTTCTGGTTCTTCTTCCTGGTGCCGATCGTGCTCGGGCACCTGAGCGGCAACGGCCGCCCGATCCCGATCGGGGCGACCTACACGGCGTTCATCACCTTTGGCTTGTTTGAAGCCGCCTACTACTCCGAGATCATCCGCGTCGGACTGCGGGCCGTGAACAAGGGGCAGTTCGAGGCCTGCCAGGCGCTCGCGCTGTCGACCTACGACACCTACCGCCATGTCGTTCTGCCGCAAGTCCTTCGCGTGGCGAGTCCGATCATCCTGAGCCAGACGATCATCCTGTTTCAGGACACGTCTCTCGTTTACGTGCTGTCGTTGACGGATCTTCTGGGCGCGGCTTCCAAGCTCGCACAGCTCAATGGACGTCTCGTCGAGATGTACCTCGTCGTCGCGGTGGCCTACCTCGCCATCAGCTCGGCGGCCTCCCAGTGCGTCGCCACCCTTCGCAAGCGATACGGCCTTGCCACGGCACGATGATCATCGGGATACCAAACGGCCTTGTATTCGGGAGACGAACATGCCTCAAGCGACTGTCAGCAATGCCACGCAGCCCAGTGCAATCGTCCTCGTCGAGAATGTGATGAAGCGATTCGGCGCATTCAATGCGCTGAACGACGTCAATCTCAGGGTCGGCAAGGGCGAGAAGATCGTGCTGTGCGGCCCCTCGGGCTCCGGCAAGTCGACGCTCATCCGGTGCATCAACCATATCGAGAAACACGACGGCGGCAGGATCGTCGTCGACGGTGTCGAATTGAGCAATCGCATGGCCGACATCAACAGCGTGCGCTGCGAGGTCGGGATGGTCTTTCAGAGCTTCAACCTCTTTCCGCACCTCACGGTCGCCGAGAACTGCATGCTGGCTCCGATGAAGGTTCGCGGCATCTCGCAGGCGGAAGCGCGCGATCGCGCGCTCGGCTTGCTGCGGAAGGTCCGCATCCAGGATCAGGCGGACAAGTATCCCGCGCAATTGTCGGGTGGCCAGCAGCAACGCGTCGCCATCGCGCGGGCGCTGTGCATGCAGCCCAAGATCATGCTGTTCGACGAACCGACATCTGCTCTCGACCCCGAGATGGTCAAGGAAGTGCTGGACACCATGGTCGAGCTGGCGCGAGACGGAATGACGATGGTCTGCGTGACGCACGAGATGGGATTCGCCCGCGAGGTCGCCGATCGGGTCGTCTTCATGGATCGCGGAAGCATCGTGGAGGAAGCGGATCCGGAGACATTCTTCCGGGCTCCGCGCACGGAACGGGCGAAGGGTTTCCTGAACCAGATCATCCACTAGGATTCCGCTCGGCCGAGACCAAGCTCCGTCGGTGACGGGTACCTGCTCGGTGCGTTCGTCCACGGTCCCCCGCTTCGAGACATATTGCCATTAGACTCCCCGCCGCAAACGTGGAGAATACCCCCGCACGTTACGTGCGCAGTGCACACCAAGATGCGCCAGGGGAAACAAAATGCCGGCTGCCTTCCCGTCCTCCCTACCCACCATCCCGACCGCTCCTTTGACCGCCCGGATGCGCGATGCGCTGCGCGCGATCGTCGGCGAGAAGGGCCTGATCGAGGACGAGCACGGCAAGCAGCCGTACGTGACGGACTGGCGCGGACTACTGGTCGGCGGCGCGGGCGCCGTCGTTCGTCCTGGCAGCACCGAGGAAGTCTCGAAGGTCGTCCGGCTTTGCCATGAGCACGGCGTCGCGATCGTGCCGCAGGGTGGCAACACCGGTCTGATGGGCGGGGCCACGCCCTGGCCAGCGCACACCGGCATCGTGTTGTCGCTCGGCCGCATGAACCGCGTGCTGGACGTCGATGCCGTCGGCTACGCGATGACGGTCGAGGCCGGCTGCGTTCTCCAGACGCTTCAGGAGACCGCAAGCCGTCACGACAGGTTCCTGCCGCTCAGCCTTGGCGCCCAGGGCTCATGCATGATCGGCGGCAACCTGTCGACCAACGCCGGCGGCGTGCAGGTGCTCCGCTATGGCAATGCCCGCAATCTCGTCTTGGGGCTCGAAGTCGTGCTGGCCAACGGGGACGTCTGGGACGGACTGCGTGCGCTCAAGAAGGACAACACGGGCTACGACCTCAAGCACCTTTTCATGGGCGCCGAGGGAACGCTGGGCATCATCACGAAGGCCGTCCTCAAGCTGTGGCCGGCGCCGAAGGACGTCTGCACGGCGTGGCTGGCGATCCGCGATCCGCGCGCGGCGCTGGAGATCCTGTCCGAAGCCCATGCGGCATCAGGGGACAATGTCGGCTCCTGCGAGCTGATGAGCCGCAGCGCCATCGACATGGTGCTGCGCCATATTCCCGGCACCCAGGATCCTCTCAAGGCCGACACGCCATGGTACCTCCTGCTCGAATGGTCGTCCTCGCGGGCCCGACAGGACGGGACCGAGGGCATGACCGAGAAGCTGGAGCAGTTTCTCGCTGATCAGCTCGAGGCCGGCCGCGTGCTCGACGCGGCATTGGCGCAGACGGTCGGTCAATCGCGCAACATGTGGCGCATCCGGGAAAGCGTCGCCGAGGCCTCCCGCGCCGAGGGGCCGGGACTGAGCTACGACGTGTCGGTGGCCATCTCCAGGATTCCCGGCTTCATCGACCAGGGGCTCAAGGCCGTGCTCGACATTCTTCCGACCATTCGCCCCTATCCTTTGGGACACATCGGCGACGGCAATCTGCATTTCTCGTTCATGGGCCCCAAAGGCATGGATCAGCAGACGCTGACCCAATATTCGTCCGCCATCACGCGGGCCGTGAACGATCTCATCACTTCCATGGGCGGCTCGATCTCGGCGGAGCACGGCATCGGCATCGACAAGCTCGACGAGCTCAGTCACTACCGCTCGAAGACCGAGCTCGACGTCATGCGCACCATCAAGCGCGCGCTCGATCCGCAGAACATCATGAATCCAGGCAAGGTGCTGCGGCTGTGACGGATGCCGGATAGCCTCGTCTACAACGACGCCTGTCCTTCGCGCGACCTCCACGCGGGCGCCGTAGTCGGACTGGCCAACGGAGAAGTGAAAAAGACTGAGAGCGTCTCCGGTCAGAACCGCGTCGCCGGACGTGAGATGATTGAGGCCAACCCAGCCATCGCGCATCCAGACCACCCCGGGCTTGACGTCGTCGGTGACGCAGGCCTTTGCCGCGAACTCGCCCCGCTGATTGTAAATCCTGATCGCATCCCCGTTGCTGAGTTGACGCGCCTCTGCATCCACCGGCGATATCCAGAGTTGCGGGGCGACATTGTGCTTTGCCAATGCCGGGAGAGCCTGGCCCTCGTCATAGAACGAATGAAAATGTGTCAGCGTCCTTCCGAAGCTCAGCGACAACGGATAGGGCGAAGCCTGGTCGCCGCCGTGCACCGGAAGTGGCGGAAGCCCGAGCCTTGCCGCCTGCGGCGAGCAGAATTCGATCTTCCCGGACGGTGAATCGAATTTCCGATCCGCATAGGCGACCGCGGGCACGTTAAGAGGCAAAAAGCCACCGGCAGCGCGCAGCGACGCAACAGTCGCATGGCCGGTTGTCGTGTCATTCAAGATGACATCGATCACCTCTTCGATCGACGCCCACGGAAAGAAGTCAGCAAGCCCGAGGGAGTCTGCCAAAGAACTCAGGATTTCATAGATCGGGCGCGTCTCTCCCTCCCGCTCCAGTGCACGCTCCATCAGATAGAGGTGCGTGTTCGTCACCTTAAATCCCAGTTCCTCGAGCCAGGCGGTTCCAGGCAACAACACATCGGCGAAACGCCGCGCCGTTTCATTCATGAACAGATCGACGCAAACGACCAGACCCGTCTTGTTGAGACCATGGGAGATTTCACCGGCGTCCGCGAAGGACGACAGCATGTTGGTCCCCAGCAGGAGCAAAACCTTGAGCTGCCCGTCGGACAAGGCCTTTGCGATGTCGGGCATTTGATTGGCAACATAATTGCCCGGCGCGCGTGCCACACCCGTATTCAGATTGCACATGGTCGCACTGTGGGCGCCATGACGTGGGCCGAGACCGCCGCCTGCAACCCCAAAATTGCCGGTCAACGCCGGCAGACAGCTGATCGCACGCGCCGCGTGCCAGCCGTTGGCACTCTTGTGCATGGAGCTGCCGCCGAGAAGGATCATGGCTGGTCGCGTGGACGCGTACGCTCTGGCGAACGACGCAATCTGGCCTTCCTCAAGACCGGTCTCGGCTGCTGCCCAGGCCGGCGCGAAGGGCAGAACGTGAGACGACAATTCCGCGAAGCCGACGGTATGCGCTTCGATAAACTCAGAGTCATAGAGCTTTTCAGTGACGATGACGTGCATGACGGCCAAAGCGAACGCAGCGTCCGATCCAGGGCGGATCAGGAAAACTTCATCCGATTGAGCCGCCGCTTCCGTTCTCCTTACATCGATCGTGATGACTTTTGCCCCGCGACGCCGAGCCGCGACGATATGACGGGCGGTATTGGGCTGACTCGAAATGTTCGCGCCCCAAAGCACGATCATGTTCGAGTTCTCAGCCATATCCTCCTTGGTATTGACCTTGAGCGCGCCCGTCAGACCCACTCCAAAACCGCCAAGCCCCCAACAGACCATTGCAGGATGCCAGTTCTGGCATCCATACATATGCGCGAAACGCTGCATCAACTGCACCGTCACGGCACTCCCCACGGTGAAGCCGCCATGCCCCGCCCATAGACCCACCGCCTCGGGCCCAGCCGACCGCATCCGCTTCGCCATGAAATCCAGCGCCTCGTCCCAGCTTACGCGGCGCCAGATGTCGGTGCGGCGATCGTCGCGAATCTGGGGGTAGAGCAGTCGCTTCGGATTGCCGAAGATCTCGCTGGTCGCGCGCCCGCGAACGCAAAGAAACCCGGCACTGTCCGGATTATCCTTGTCTCCGCTCAGCGTCTTGAGCCGACCGCTCTCGACCTCAACCTGCATTCCGCAAAACGTCGGGTGGCAGTTCATCGGACACATGGTGCGGACGATCTTCGCATCGACAGCCGACATGAGCGAGCCCTCCCGGTCTCATTCCCGAGATGATCTTATCAGAGACGGGATAGGTCGGCAGCCCCAATGAGTTCCCCGTTCGCGCCGCTACGGCCGTATCGTCATGTTCTCCGGCGGACGCCGGTGACACACGACCAAGTCCGCTACGGCGCCTCCACCGCACTAACCCACGGCTTCATTCGCCGTTGTTATTCGACATGCCAGCGCTATTGTGCGCGGGCGGCGCAGCCGCAGCATTCATCCAATAATTCAGATTATGGGAGAATCGCATGAAATTCATTACAACCTGGAGTGTACCTCAAGGCACCTTCAATGCAGCCGTCAGCCGTTTTCTGGAAACCGGCGGAGCGCCACCCGAAGGCGTCAAGATGCTGGGCCGGTGGCATGGCATGAACGGACAGGGATTTGCGATCTCTGAATCGAGCGATCCAAAGGCGATGTATCGCTGGCTCGCGCAGTGGGCTGACCTGCTCCCATTGACCGTCACACCCTGTCTGGAGGATGGCGACGCGGGCGAAGTGATGGCCTCGCTGCCCAAGCGCTAATCGTCAATCCTCATGTCGCTGCCGCTGAAGACCGGCGGCAGTGACATCCCCGGCAGGTCTAAAATGTCGATCTGTCCGGCCGAAGGCGTGGCCGTTTCCGTGGCGGCTTACAACGAATGTGTTTGCGGGTATTTCGATAGGGCCGTCAGTGACGCCCGCGATTCCTTTAGCGCTCAGGTGGCGGGCGTGGAATCACCCATTGCTCGAGGCGATCGATTGATGCCTCCCGTTCATGCTGGCCCAGCCAAACCGTAAAGAGAACCAGCGCGGCGGCGAGAGCCCCGATGCCGAAATACAGGTTCCTCATGCGCGTTTGAATGCACCGCGCCGGAAATGGTTCCATCCATCACGACTTTCACCGCGCCGCTCCACGAGGAGCGAAGCGACGAAGCAATCCAGACGGCCTCCGCGGGTAAAGTCTGGATTGCTTCGCGGAGCCCGTCATCGGGACTTCGCTTCGCGCGCCCGGTTGCTCGCAATGACCGCAACCTACGGCCTGATCGTCATGTTCTCCGGCGGCCCCGCCTTCCGCAACGGCTCGGCCAGCCTTGCGAACTCGCATAGCAGCGACCGCGTCTTCCGGGGATCGATGATCTCCTCGACCCAGAATTTTTCGGCGGAGCGAAACGGCGAGCGTAGCTTGTTCAGCCGTTCCTGGATCTCGTTGAGCTTGCCCGCCTTGTCCTCGGCCGCATCGATGTCGGCGCGGTAGGCGGCTTCGATGCCGCCTTCGAGCGGCAGCGAGCCCCAATAGGCTGACGGCCAGGCGTAGCGGATCGAGAAGCGGTCGGCCGGCTGATGCACCACGCCGGCGACACCGAAGGCATTGCGCAGGATCACGGTGCACCAGGGCACGGTGGTCTGGTTGACCGCGGCCATGGCGCGGACGCCGTGGCGGATGGTGGCCGCCTTCTCGGCATCGAGGCCGATCATGAAGCCCGGGCAGTCCATGAGATAGACGATCGGCAGGTGAAAGGTTTCGGCGAAGTCGACCCAGCGCACCACCTTCTGGCACGCATCCGCGGTCCACGAGCCGCCGTAGTGAAAGCTGTCGCTCGCAAGCACCATCACCGCCCTGCCCTCGAGCCGGGCGAGACCGACAATGATTGGCTTACCGAAATTCTTGGCGACCTCGAAGAACGAGCCCTTGTCGACGACCTGCTCGACGATCGGCCGCATCTTGTAGACCTGCTTGCGGTTGCGCGGCACCGCATTCATCAGCGCTTCTTCGGTGCGCTCCGGATTGTCGGTGCAGGGCAAGGTCGGCGGCAGCTCATAGACCGATGACGGCAGATAAGAGAGGAAACGTCGCGCGCAGGCGAACGCCTCTTCTTCCGTATCGACGGCGTGATCGACCGCGCCGGCGCGAGTCTGGATGTCGGCGCCGCCGAGCTCCTCCTTGGTGAGGTCCTGCCCCAGCGCCTTCACCACCGGTGGCCCCGCGACGAACATCGCGGACTTCCGGGTCATGATGGAATAGTGGCTGGCGGCAAGGCGTGCCGCGCCAAGGCCAGCGACCGAGCCGAGGCCGAGCGCGACGACCGGCACGCGCGACAAATTCTCCGTCGTGAAGCGATACCAGCGCGTGCCGCCAATGCCGCCCGGCAGATTGGCCGCGCCCTTGGTCTCGATGGTCTTGACCGAGCCGCCGCCGCCGGACCCCTCGATGATGCGGACGATGGGCAGGTGGAAATCATGCGCCATCTCCTCCGCCATCAACGGCTTTGCCGAGATCGACGCATCGGCCGAGCCGCCGCGCACGGTAAAATCGTCGCCGACGACCACCACGGTGCGGCCTTCGACACGCGCGCGGCCGAACACGCAGTTCGCCGGCGTCAATTTCTGCAGCTCGCCGCTGGAATCGTACTCACCGATTCCGGAGACGGCACCGATTTCGTGAAAGCTGCCCTTGTCGATCAGCTTGTCGATACGCTCCCGAACAGTCAGTCGGCCCTGGTCATGCTGACGCTTGACCTTGTCAACGCCGCCCATCTCCCGCGCGAAGGCTTCGCGCCGGGCGAGCTCGTCGAGTTCCGGCTTCCAGTTCATTCACTCCCTCCGAATTGATCGGCTTGTTATTGTTGTGCACGGCCATTGCGACCGGTTTACGCGAGATACGGTTGTTGAAGACGTCGCCTTCCGCGCCCTCCATCAGGCTTCCGAGCGAGCGGCCGAGCGCGACCATCAACGGCGCGACTTCAGCATGCAGACGCTGCTCGTCATACATCGACGACAGCAGCCCGATCGTGATGACGACGAAGGTCTGGTATTGCGGCGACCAGATCGGCACCGCGAGGCCGTTGATGTGCGGGCTCCACAGGCCGCAGGCCGTGACATAACCGCGCTCGAGCAACGACTGCCTGTTGGCCTCGATGCGGGGCCGCAGGATCTTTGCAGCTTCGGGCGCTTCCCGTTCCATGTCTGTAATGAAGGCATCGCCGACTTCAGGCGCCAGCGCCGCGGTGTAGGCCGCGCCCGCGGCCGTCGAGGCCATCGAGATGCGGCTGCCGGTGCCCTCATGCAGGCCGAGCGCAGTCGCCGAGCGCGCGAACTGGAGATAGACCAGATGGAAGCGATCGGGGACGACGAAGCCGACAGTGCCAGGCAATTGCTCGGCGACTTCCTGCAGCCGCTGCCGGATCATGCTGCGCAGCTGCGCGCCCTTCATCATCGAGGCGCTCATCGCCACTGCGCTCGGACCGATGCGATATTTCTGGTCGCGCGGCAGGTAGACGAGTTGCCCCATCCGCGTCAGCGTGTGCGTGAGCCGCGACACCGTCGAGCGCGGCAGGCCGCAGCGATTTGAAATCTCGAGATTGCCGAGTCGGGCCTCATGGCCCTCGAAGCATCGCAACACGTCGAACGCGCGCGACACCACCTGGATGACATCACCCTCGCCGGCATCGCCAGCGAGCGCACCTTGCCTGCTTAACCGCTCCGATCGTCGTCCCATGTTCCCTACCGTTCGTTCCGCTCTGCGGAATTAAATTCCACTTGCAGACGACGCTACCTCAGGCATTTTGCAACGACAACAAAAAGGCGATGGCATGCCAGAAATTAAGATCGTCACGGAGGTCGCGGGTCGCATCTGCGCAACTCCCGTGCAAGTTGGAGGAACCGTTGCTGATGGCGATGACGTTGTAGTCGTCGAGGCCATGAAGATGGAGATACCTGTGCCCTCGCCTGCGAGCGGCACGATCACATCGCTGCTCGTCAAGCTCGACGATGTCGTCGCCGAAGGACAGGCGATCGCGATCGTCGCGAACTGACTGCATTATCCGTGGCTTCCGCGACAATCTGTCTGCCTCATCGCCGCGTTCGCGGTACGGCGTTGCCATCGCCTGATCGCGATGACATGATCTGCTTCAAACAAAAATCTGTTTCAAACAAAGAATGAAACTCTTCGCGGCAAACGCGAGGATCATTGGAGGGAAACATGCTTCGTGGGCTGACCATGCTCGCGCCTGCCTTGGTTGCGGGCATTTCTTTTGCGTCTACACGCTATGCAATCGCCGAAGACATCAAGCTGCCGCCGACATTGACATTCACCGCCTATGACACCGGAACCGCCGGATTCAACATCGCGGTTGGCGTCGGCAAGATGATGAAGGACAAATACGGCACCGATGTGCGCGTGCTGCCCGCAGGCAACGACGTCGCGCGGCTTGCACCACTGCGCGCCAAGCGCGCGGCGTCATCGGCGATGGGATCAGGTACCTATTTCGCGCAGGAAGGCGTGTTCGAGTTCGGCTCGAAGGAATGGGGCCCGCAGCCGCTCCAGATCATGCTCTCGAGCGTCGATTGCAATTGCGGTTCGCTTGGGGTCGCAGCCGATAGCGGCGTGAAAGATCTGAAAGACCTGAAAGGCAAGCGCGTCGGCTTCGTGGTCGGCTCGCCCGCGCTGAACCAGAACTCGCTCGCGGTGCTCGCCTTCGCAGGCCTGACGCAGAAGGACGTCAAGGTCGTCGAGTTCGCGAGCTACGGCGCGATGTGGAAAGGCCTGATCAACAACGACACCGACGCCGCCTTCGGCACCACCATCACCGGCCCCGCCAAGGAAGCCGAGACCTCGCCGCGCGGCCTGGTCTGGCCGCCATTGCCCGCCAAGGACAAGGAAGGCTGGGCGCGGATGCAGAAGGTCGGCTCGTTCTTCTTCCCGCAGACGGCAACCTGCGGCGCCGGCATCACGCCGGACAAGCCGATCGAGCTCGGCAACTACCCCTACCCGATCTTCGTCGCCTATGCCTCGCAACCGGCCGACCAGATCTATGCGATGACCAAGGCGATGATCGTGAGCTACGACGCGTACAAGGACTCCGCGCCCGGCGCCGGCGGGCTCGCTGCGGACCGGCAGACCAAGAACTGGGTGGTGCCGGTGCATCCCGGCGCAGTGAAGGCCTTGAAAGAAGCCGGGCAATGGTCTGACGCGCAGGACGCCCACAACAACAAGCTGTTCAAGCGTCAGGAAGTGCTTGGCGCGGCATGGGCGGATTACGGCAAGTCCAATCCACCGTCGGACGAAAAGGCCTTCCTCGAGGGCTGGATGAAGGCGCGCGCCACGGCGCTGGCCAAGGCCGACATGCCGAACGGGTTTGACTGACCGTCAAGCTGCCTGCCGCAGAACTGTTTGAGGAGAGCGCCGATGTCAGAGACTGCGGCAGCGCCGGCGACGAAGGTTGAGTTCGCAGATCCGCATCTCGGCGCCGCTGCCGACCTGCAGGAAGCCGAGGTCACGCGTGTCCGTACGCTGAAGGGCGCGGGGCGCTGGGTGCTGATGACGGCCACCGCGGCCACCATTCTGTTGTGTGTGAACCAGCAATTCTCGCTGCGGTTCTTCATCGACTACACCCAGCTCAACACCGAATATTTCTACCTGCTGATCGCGTTGATGCTCCCATTCACCTTCCTGATCTTTCCGGGATCGGAGAAGGCACCGCTCGACCGCATCCCCTGGTATGATCTGCTGCTGTTCGCGGCGACCTTCGGTTCGGCGATCTGGCTGATGCTCAACATCCGCAAGGCCGCGCAATTCGGCTGGGAGTTCGATGGCGCGCCTGGCAGCGTCATCGCCGCCGGACTCGTGATGTGGTTCGTGCTGATGGAGGCGCTGCGGCGCACCGGCGGCTGGAGCCTGCTGCTCAGCGTGCTGCCCTTCACGCTCTATCCGCTATTTGCGGATTCCTCCTGGCTCGGTCCGTTCCGCGGCACGCAATCGACGCTGGCGCAGACCACGTCCTATCACATGCTCTCCGGCGAGAGCCTGCTTGGGATTCCGATCCAGGCCTTCGCCGACACCGTGATCGGCTTCCTCGTCTTCGGCACCGCGCTGATGATGACGGGCGCGGGAAAATTCTTCATCAACATCGCCTTCGCGATGTGCGGCACTTTTCGTGGGGGCGCGGCAAAGGTCTGCGTGTTCGCCTCCGGCCTGCTCGGCACCGTCGGCGGCAGCATCGTCTCCAACGTGCTAACCGCCGGCACGATGACGATCCCCGCCATGAAGAAGACCGGCTTCACGCCGTCCTATTCCGGCGCGATCGAGGCCTGCGCCTCGACGGGCGCTGTGCTGGCACCGCCAGTTTTGGGTGCCACTGCCTTCGTCATGGCGCAGTTCATGAACACCGGCTATGCCGACGTCGCGCTCGCCGCCACCATCCCCTCGATCCTCTATTATGTCGGCCTGTTCGCACAGGTCGACGCCTATGCCGCCCGCCACAAGCTGAAGGGCCTGCCGCGCGCCGAGCTGCCGCGCTTCTGGGACGCTTTCAAAGAGGGCTGGTACTATCTGTTCGTGATCGTCGTGCTCGTGGTGATGCTGCTCTACTTCAAGCGCGAGAGCCACGCGCCGTTCTATGCCTCCGTGCTGCTCGTGATCCTGCATCAATGGTCCGGGCCGGCGCGCTGGAAGCACGGCAATACGCTGGTGCTCGCCGGTTCTATCGCGGCAACGGCTGCGATGTTCTGGTTCGGCGTGCTCAATGCCGCGCTGTGGGGCATGTGCCTGCTGGCCGCGCTGAACGAATTCTTCCCCGGCAAGAACTGGGGCGGCGCGCGCTGGCTGCATTTCCTCGAACTCAACGGCAAGACCTTCGTCGAGCTGATCGCGATCCTCGCCGGCTGTGGCCTCTTGATCGGCGCCTTCTCGCTCACCGGCGTGATCTCGAGCCTCGCCAACGACCTGCTCAGCATCGCCGGGGGCGATGCCTTCCTGCTGCTGATCATGTGCGCCATCACCAGCCTGATCCTCGGGCTCGGGCTGACCACGACCTCCTGCTACATCTTCCTGGCCATTCTGGTGGCGCCGGCGCTGGAGAAGCTCGGGCTGAACAAGATGGCCGTGCACATGTTCATCTTCTACTGGGGCATGCTGTCCTCGATCACGCCGCCGGTGGCGATCGCCTCCTTCGCGGCGGCCGGCATCGCCGGCGCGCCCGCGATGAAGACGGGCTGGGAGAGCATGTGGGTCGGCAGCATCATCTATTTCATCCCGTTTTTCTTCGTGCTCAATCCGGCGCTGCTGCTTCAGGGCAGCAACCCGTATCTGGAGGCATTCGGGCTGACCGGACTTGCCTGCTTCGGCATCGTCTTCATTTGCGGCGGCATCCAGGGCTACCAGGCTTTTGTCGGCGACCTTCGCGGCGCGGGCCTGATGGAGTGGCCTTTGCGGGTGCTGCTGGTGATCGGCGGCTTTGTCGTGGCCACCCCGGGCGGCGGGATCATGCCGCTGTCGCAAATGCAGGTCACGCTGCTGGGCCTCGCGATCCTCGTGCCCACGGTTTTGATCGCCCTGCTGCTGGTCCGGCGGCAGGCCGTGGTGCCGGACGGGTTGCGCGTGCCCTGATTGCGTTGCACAAAGACAGGCGATGACAACGCTTTCGCCTCTCGCCTCCGCCTGGACCCGCTCGAAGCCGCCCTTGCTGCGGTTTCTGGGCAATTGTCTCAACGAATTCTCGGCCGAGACCTCCGGCGCCGTCGCCGACTACATCCCCGAGCTGAGCAAGGCCGACCCTGCCCATTTTGGCATCAGCCTCGCGACCCTGGACGGCCATGTCTACGAGGTCGGCGACAGCCGGGTGCCCTTCACCATCCAGTCGATGTCAAAGCCGTTCGTGTTCGCGCTGGCGCTGGACCTCCTGGGCGCCGGCCGCGTCGAGGGCGCGATCGGCGTCGAGCCTTCGGGCGATCCCTTCAACTCGATCCGGCTCAATTCCGACAACCATCCGTTCAACCCGATGGTCAATGCCGGTGCCATCGCCTGCACCGGGCTGATCTATGAGAGCAAGGGCCCGGACGCGTTCGAGCAGATCCGGCTTGCGCTCAGCCGTTTTGCGGGGCGCGATCTCGCCGTGGACGAGGCCGTTTACAGCTCGGAGAGCCAGACCGGCGACCGCAACCGCGCCATCGGCTATCTCCTCAAGACCAACGCGGTGATCTCGGACAATGTCGCCGGCGTGCTCGACGTCTATTTCCGGCAATGCGCGGTGCTGGTCACGGCGCGCGACATCGCGGTGATGGCGGCGACGCTCGCCAACCGCGGCGTCAATCCCGTGACGGGCGAGCAGGTGCTGACGCCCTACGCGATCTCGCGCACGCTGTCGGTGATGACGTCGTCGGGGATGTACGACTACGCCGGCGAGTGGATCTACCGGATCGGCATCCCCGCCAAGAGCGGCGTCGGCGGCGGCATCCTCGCGGCCCTTCCCGCCCGGCTCGGGCTCGGCAGCTATTCGCCGAGGCTCGACAAGCATGGCAACAGCGTGCGCGGCATCAAGGTCTGCGAGGCGCTGTCCTCGCATTACGACCTGCACATGCTCAACCGCAGCGACGACGCGCGCAACGCCGTCATCGCCGATTACGACATCGGCAAGAGCCCGTCGCGGCGCGTGCGCCGGCCGCAGGAGCGCGAGATTCTGGCCGGGCGCGAGCAGGAGGTGCGGGTCATCGAGCTGGTCGGCACGCTGTCGCTGTCGGCAGTGGACTATGTCTCGCGCAGGCTGGCCGGACAGGCCCGGCCGCAAATCGTGATCTTCGATCTCCACCGCGTCACCTCCACCACGCGCGCCGGGGCGCGGCTCGTCGCCGAGGCGTTCGAGGAGCTGGCAGCGCTGAACGTGACCGTCGTCCTGTCAGGGGTCAGGCGTGCGTCGAAGGAATGGGACAGCCTGCGGGAATGGACGGCGGAGCTGAAGAACGTCCGCGACTTCTATCTGCTCGACACCGCGATCGAATGGGCGGAAGACCAGATCGTCTACCGTTACGGCGGCTCGATCGATTTCCACGAAACCACCGAGCTTGCCGAACAGCCGCTGCTATCAGGCATGAGCGAGGAAGAGCTGACCGACCTCACCTCGATCTGCACGATCCGGACCTTTCCATCCGGGGCAAAGATCATCACGACAGGCGACCCCGCCGATTCCCTGTTCTTCCTGCGCAGCGGCGCCGTGCATGTCACCCTGCCCGACGGCGTGCGGCTGGCGACGCTGACCGCCGGCATGGCCTTCGGCGAGATGGCGCTGCTGGAGCCGACGCGTTCGGCCGATGTTTACGCGGACATGGCAGCGACCGCATTCGAGGTGCCGCTGAAGGATTTCGAGCGCTTCCGCAAGCAGCACCCGCGCGCTTCCGAGCGCATCATGCGCAATCTGGCGCAGCTGCTCGCCGACCGCCTGATCGTCGCCAATGCCAAGGTCGACATTCTGACGTCGACGTGAGCGCGCTGATCCGGGTCAGCGGCTCGCGGCTTCGCTCAGTCGCCGCTTGATCTTGGCAGCGCTCGCCTTGAGCAATTCGGACGGCTGCTGGCCGGTCGCGGCGCACAGGCAAGCCCAGTAGTAGATGACGTCGCCGAGCTCATCGACGAGGCCCGCCTTGTCGAGCCAGTCATCGCGCAGCAGCTTCTTGATGTGGTCGGCGACCTCGCCGGATTCGCCGGCGAGGCCGAGCCCGAGATAGGACAGCCGCTCGTTGGACGGATGCTCATCGACTTTCGCAATGCTCGCGGCCCAGACCGCGTATTCATCGATCGTCATCGGCAGACCTCGCCACAGTTTTTGGATCAGCCCACCACTTCCGTGACAGGCTGGAGATCGATTTCAAAAGTCTCCAGAAATTTCGAGGTCATGATGTAGAAGCCGACCGAAAGCTGGAGCTCGACCAGCGCGGCCGGTGTCAGCTTCGATGCGATCGTCTTGAATGTCGCATCCGTCGGCTTCTTCAGCTTCACGATCTCGTCGGTGAAGGCGAGTGCGGCGCGCTGCACCTCGTTGAAGCAGGTCGCGGCCTGCCAGTTCTCCAGCGCTTCGTTCTGCTCGTCGGTGACGCCGACATTCTTGCCGATGCGCTTGTGCGCGACGATCTCATACGGCGCCTCGCACAAAATGCCGGTGCGGGTGATCGCGAGCTCGCGCACGATGGGATCGAGCTCGCCCTTGTGGCGGATGGCTCCGCCGAGCCGGCAGTATTGCTCAAAGTAGCTCGGCGAGTGCGCCATCATGCGGAAGATGTTGGCGTTGCGGTTCTTGTCGAGAATTTCGCGGGTGCGGTCGGACGCCTTGATCGGGTCGCTGTAGTTGATGCGGGCCATCAGTCACCTTGGGTCTTGATCTTGTTGTCGTTTGTTCGAGCAGAGGTCCCAAGAGTATTCTCGCACCGGCCCAAGAGCAACATCGTCGCGTGAGGTCATCCCCCTTGTGCGGGGGCCTTCGGCACCGGGAATGGCGTCGAATCGGCGAAGCGCCTGACGATGTTGGTCACCAGCAGGGCTGCCACGTTGTTGTAGCCGTCGACCGGCAACGCGCCGATGAAATTCATCGAGCCGACGGAGAACACCGCACCGCCATTCGGCGTCTCGAAAAAGGTCAGGTCGGAGCGGATGATGTCCTCGCGCGATGCCGGCCAGGTATGGTCGTAGCGCTCTTCGTTGACGGGCTGATAGGTCGGATCAGTGAGGACTGCGCGGCCGACGATGATCGCATGATGCGGGGTGCCAAGGCGCGTGTCCGCCCGATCCAGCTCGTGACCCGCCGCGCCGCCGCCCATGAAGCCGCGCTCGCCAAGCTTGGCACCGGGCTTCGCCAGATCCTCGATCCCCTCGCGCATGAAGGCGACGCGGGAATCGAGAATGCCGTCGAGAAAGGTGTAGGGGAAACCCATATACTCCCCTTGCGTGCTGAAGCCGACGCCGACCAGCGCCTGCGGCGGACGGCCGAGCCGACGCCAGAGGCCGCCATAGGACCCGTCGAACGCGTGATAGCTCTCGCCGGGCAGCGTTTCCCAGAGCCGGATGCCGCCCTCGGCGCGGCGCAGCTCGAAAGCCCAGGTGCCTGTCGCATGCGGCACCACTTTCCAGTAGAAGCCGTTGCCGCCGAGATACATGAAGCGGCCGCCATTGCCGAGATAGGCGCCGAGCGCGTCGAGCGTCTCATGGGTGTGATATTCCGGATGCTGCCCGGTCAGAACCACAGAATATTTCGAGAGCAGATCGACGCCTTCGGCATGGACGTCGTGATCGGTGATGACTTCGAAGTCGATACCCTTGCGGGTCAGCAGATCGGTGATGGCGCTGTCGGCGGAGATCCAGTAGAGGCCGGAACCGTAGTCGCTGGGATCGACCAGATGGATCTGGTTCACACGCTTGTCGATCAGCGGCCGGCGCATCGTCGACATCACCACGCCGCTGCCGTCAGAGTGGAAGTTGTAGGGCGAGACGCCGTACTCGGGATGACCGTCCGGCGCCTGCGCCAGCGCGCCCCAGGCCACCGAGCGCTCCGTGATCAGGGCTTGCCTGCCCTTCTTCTGATACTGGCTGTAGACCGTGTAACTGAAGGTCGGCGCGAGAAAAGCCACCTTGGCCTGCGATCCCGGTATCCGGGCGCGGACATAGAAGACGATGTTGTCGCGCGTGCCATCCTTTTCGAGATGCAGTGCGTAGACGCCGCTCTTCCAGTCCTCCGGCACGGTGAAGGTCAGCGACGGCTGCCAGCCGGAATCGCCGATATCGTCGTCGTGGAAATGGATCGCCCCCCAGAGCTTGGGTTCTTCTGTCCAGCGATGCGTCACGCCGCCGGTCCAGCGCGACCCCGTCATCGCGCGCGTCGGCAAATTGATGCAGGTGCCGTGCGCCTTGGCAGCGCCGATATCGGTCGCGGAGTCGGTTGGAATGCCGATGGAAAAATCCCATTCAGCGATGGACGGAGCCGGCGTTCCAGAAGCCTGCACGGCGATGGTGCCGTCAAGGCCGGTGCTGCCATCGGTGATGCGCGGCCGCTCGATCTTGCCGTTGAAATGGTGGACTACGCCCCGGCCTGCGCGCTCCGCTGCAATCGCCGCCGCCCCCGTGCCGGCCAACGCGGCCTTTGGCGCGCTCAGCGATTTCGTCGCGCGCTCGTCGCGATCGAGCCTGATCTTGCGCGGTGCCTGTGCGATCGCCAACGATCCGGTTGCCGGGTCGAACACGCACGCGATGTCGTGCCACGCCCGCTCGGTGAGCCCGACGCCGGTCTCGACCTCGATGGTGCCCCCGCCGGTCACGAGCCGGACGAAAGCGCCCGCCTTGCCGACGCCGAGCGTCATTGAGCCGCCTGCGCCGGCCCAATTCAGCACGGCCTGCTGGCCCGCGGAGAGCAAGGTCGGCCAGACAGTCGCGGCAAAGGCGATCGGGCCCGCCGGCAGCGTCAGCGCCGATACATCGACCCATGAGCCCTTGGCGATGGTCTGCTCGATGCCATCGTGCTGGCCTTCCAGGTCCCACTTGACCGGAATCTCGCGATAGCCTGGTCCCCTGGGATTCGGGTCGCCACAGATGATGCGGGCGATCCGCGCCGAATAGCGGCCGCCGCCCTTGACCGCAATCATGAAGTTGATGTCGTCGCCGGAGCGCACGCTCCAGCGGTCCGCATAACCGGTGATCGGAAGCATCGAAAATCCCTCTTCAGGCGCCGCGCACGTTCCAGAACAACGGCAGGCCCTTGAGCATGCCCGTCAGGCTCTTCTTGTAAGCCGTCGGCTGATAGAAGACACCAAGCGGAACATAGGGAACATCGATGAAGCACTGCTTCTGCATCTCGACGCCAATCTTCGTCTGCGTGGCGGCATCGGGCGCGGCGAACCAGGCATCCCGGAGCTGCTCCAGCTTCTCGCTCTTTGCCCAGCCGAAGGTCGCCTTGTCACCGCTGCCGCGGATGAAGTTATGCGCCGAGGGGTTCAGCTGCGTGACGCCCGCAGAATAAGTGCAGAAGGCGCTATATCCGCCCTTGTCCGGTGTGTCGCGGTTGCCCATGCGCCGCAGCATCGAGCCCCAGTCCATCGCCGCGTAGTCGACATTGAGACCGAGCTTGCGGAACAGATCGGCTGCGACTTCGCTCATCTGCCCGATGACAGGGAAATCGCCCGGCGCCATCAGCAGCACTTTCTCGCCTTTGTAGCCGGCGTCCTTGATGGCTTTGGCCGCGACGGCGATATCCCGGGGGCCGTTCAGCGCGTCCATGCCGGCATCGTTCGCCATGATGCCGCCGGGCGCGAAGAAGCCGACCTTGTCGCGCCAGAGACTTGTGTCGTCGCCCGCAACCGCGGACATGAATTCCTTCTGGCTGATGGCGGAGAGCACCGCGCGGCGGATGGCCGGGTTGTCGAACGGCGGCTGCGTATGGTTGAAGCGCAGCACGCCGACATTACCGATGGGGTCGAGCAGTTCGACGGTCAGCGCCTTGTTGCCCTTCAGCTTCGGCAACAGGTCGACGATGGGCTGATCCCACCAGTCGATCTCGCCCTGCTGAAGCGCAGCCGCGGCCGTCGCGGGGTCCGGGATGACCTGCCACTCGACCCGGTCGAAATGCGCGATCTTCGGACCGGCGAGCAGGCTCGGCGTCCCCTCGGGGCGCGGCACGTAGCCATCGAAACGCGTATACACCAGGCGCGCGCCGGGCACGTGCTGATCGGCCTGGAATTTGAACGGACCGGAACCGATCAGCTCCTTGACCGGCGTGACGCTATCGGTCTGCGCAAGACGTTCCGGCATGATGAAGGCGATGATGGCACCGACCTTGCCGAGCGCTTCCGGCAACAGCGGAAACGGTGACTTCAGACGCCAGCGCACGGTCTTGTCATCAGGCGCCGAGAGTTCGTCCACCAAATTGAAGAGCGAATTGCCGAAGGCATCGCGCGCGGCCCAACGTTTCAGGCTCGCCGCCACATCCCGCCCGCGTACGGGCTCTCCGTCATGGAATTTCAAGCCGTCCCGCAACGTCATCGTCCAGAGCTTGCCGTCGTTCTCGACGGTATGGCCGGCGACCATCTGCGGCTGAACCTGGAATTTCTCATCCACGCCGTAGAGCGTGTCCCAGATCAGGAAGCCGTGGTTGCGGTTGACGAGGCCGGTCGTGATCATCGGATCGAGGATGGCCGCATCGGCCTGCGGCACGAAGCGCAGCACGCGCGAACCTTGCGCGCGGGCCAGCCGCGGCATCGCAAGACTCGAGCCCAGGGCGACGCCGAGACCGGCGCCCAGTGTGGATCGGAGCAGGTCTCGACGGCGCATGCTATGGTCTCCTCAAGGGGTTACGCAGATGGACGTGTCTCGGCAAGCTTGGCCTCGGCGCTGAGCAAGGTCCGCGCGAACAGGTCGAGCGCCTCGTCAACTCCGGCTTCGTCGATGATCAGCGGCGGACAGAACCCGATCGTGTCGCCCATCGCGCGGATGATCAGGCCATTCTCGATTGCGAGCGCATCGAACATCGCGCCGACCTTCAGCGCGGGATCGAAGGCCTGCCGCGTCGCGGGGTCCGCGACCAGCTCGACCCCGATCATGAGTCCCTCGCCCCTCACCTGGCCGACGATGCGCGAATCCCGCGCGATCTGCTCCAGTCCGGCGCGGAGCCTCGAGCCCATGCGGCGGACGTGCGGCACCACATCCATCTCGTGATAGATCTTCAGCGTTTCGAGCGCGATCGCCGCGCCAACGGGGTGCCCGGAATTGGTGAAACCGTGGCCGAACAGCTCGCCGCCCTTGTTCATCTCGCTGAGCGCGTCCCGGATCGGACGGCCCAGCAACACGGCCGACATCGGGAAATAGGACGAGGTGATGCCCTTGGCGAGCGCCACCATGTCCGGCTTCATGCCGACCGTCTGGCAGCCGAACCAGTTGCCGGTGCGGCCGAAGCCGCAGACCACCTCGTCACCAAGCACCAGGATGTCGTGACGGCGCAGCACCGCCTCGATCTCAGCGAAATATCCCTTCGGCGGCACGACGATGCCGCCGCCGGCGTTGATCGGCTCGGCGATGAAGGCTGCGATCGTATCGGGTCCCTCGGCCATGATCATTGCTTCGAGATCGGCTGCGAGCCGGCCGACAAACGCCGCCTCGCTCTCACCGGGCCTCGTGCCGCGATAGGCATCCGGGCAATGCGTGTGCAGGAAGCCTTCGAGCGGAAGACCGAATTCGCGGTGCATGCGGGGCAGACCGCACATCGAAGCTGCAACGATCGTCGAGCCATGGAACCCGCGATCGCGGGCGATGATCTTGCGCTTTCCGGGCTTGCCGTGAACCGCGTGATACACCCAGGCGAGCTTCACCATCGTCTCGGTGGCTTCCGAGCCTGACGTTGCGAAATATGCTTGAGCATCCGGGATCGGCGAGATCTCGACCAGCTTCTCGGCGAGGTCGATCGTGTTGTCCGGCGTCTTGTGATTGAAGCTGTGATAGAAGCCGAATTTGTCGTAGGCCGCCGCTGCTGCCGCTTTCAGGCGCGTCTCGGAAAAGCCGAGCGAGGTACACCAGAGCCCGGCCATCGCTTCCAGATAACGCTTGCCGTTCGCGTCAAAGACATGGACGCCCTCGCCGCGCGCCATGATCAGCGGTCCGATTTCTGCATGTCGCTGGGGGTTGGTCTGCGAGTGCAGATGGAACGCGATGTCACGCGCCTCGGCTGAATTCGGCTTGCTGTCGAACACGCGCGCAGCCTCCATCGTCCCACCGACAGAGTATTCCCAACCCCGGTCGCGCGAAACTGGTCAGTCCAAATTGGTCTGACCAGCTTGGCTTTCGAGCGGCAGCTTGTCAAACTCAAAAAAAGGACTGATGAGCACGAAGATGTTGCACGATCCCCCGTCCAAGCCTGAACGCAGCTTCGAGATCGTTGCCCGGCGCATTGCTGCGATGATCCAGGCGAGTTACCGGATCGGCCAGCGCCTGCCGGCAGAGCGCGATCTCGCGAAGACGTTTGGCGTGTCGAGGCCGACGGTGCGCGAGGCCATCCTGTCGCTGGCGATGGCCGGCATGCTGAAGGTGCGCAGTAACAGCGGCGTCTATGTGATCAGTCGTCAGGAGGCACCTGACGTGCACGTGCTCGAAGGTTTTGGGCCATTCGAGAACCTGGAGGCGCGCCAGCTGATCGAACCGCAGATCGCGGCGATCGCGGCGCAGCGCGGCTCCGAGGCCGCCTTCGCGCAGCTCGCCGAAGCGCTCGCGATGATGCGCTGGGAACATGCGCAGGGACGCGAGGCCGACACGTCGGACCACCGCTTCCACATGGTGCTGGCCGAGGCGACCGGGAACGGCGCGCTGGTGTCGATCAGCGACTCGCTGTGGCGCGCACAGACCGAGTCCGGTATCTGGCAGGAGATTCACAACCACATGCAGATGGAGGACTACCGGCCCATGTGGCGCAGGGATCACGAGGCCATCTTCGAAGCCGTTCAAGCGAGGAACCCGCGCAAGGCGAGCCACGCCATGACGCGTCACCTCACCAACATCAGGGATGCGCTGATGGAGGCTTCGAAGGCCAAATCGATGGCCACAAAGAAACCCGCGAATTCTCGCGGGAAAATCCGATGATTCGTCGCGATTGAAGAAAGTTGCCGCAAACCCTGTGCTTCGCTACCGCAACAGCAACATCATCGAGTCAAAATGCCGCCGCATTGCTGATCGACCTTGGCACAGTCGATATTCACCGTGTGGGGACAAATCACGGTGAATACTCGCAAGGGGTGTTCCGAGTAAAAACAATTGACCGTCGGGTGCGCAGTGCGCGCAACGATGAATCACGCCCAAGTCTAGGGAGAATAGGCATGAAGGAAGCCACCAAGGGGGCGGCCTCGGGAGCGCTCGCGCACATGCTGGCGGTGACGGCGATGCTCGTCATCGCCAGCATCTTGTTCTACGGGCGTTAGCAAAAGAGTTGCGTAGAGTGTTTTCGTCATTCCGGGGTGGCTCTCGCACAAGCCAGGCCCAGAATCCCGTTCCAGGCTCGGTCCCTCGGACCGCCCCCGAATGACGAATCCTACTATTCCCTTTTGCTGAAAAACGGCACGAGCTTGCCGGCGAACGTCGGGAAGCTCGCGGTGACCTCATCGCCGATAGCTAGATTCGTCTCGCCGTGCGCCATCATGCGAAATCCCTCGGCGCAATCGACCAGCAGGATGTTGTAGGGCACGTGCGCACGAGTCTCGGGCGTGGCGGCGCGGCAGACCAGCGAGGTCGCGTAGACCCTGCCCTTGCCGCTGGCGCGCGCATCGCGCGGATCGGGCGCGCCGCAGGCCGCGCAGAAGGCGCGATGGAAATACTGCACATGGCCGCATGCGCCGCAGGTCTGAAAGGTGATGGCCTGCTCACCCTTGGTCCAGTCCGCGATTCGTTCGCTCATCGCACGCGCTCCAGAAACATACTCACGTGGGACGACAGCACGCCGCCGTCGCCGTGCAGCAGCGCGATCGAGGCATCGCGCACCTGGCGGTGAGCCGCCCGCCCCGTCATCTGCAAATGCGCCTCGACCAGATGCGCCATGGCGCCGCCGACGCCGCAATGGCCATAGCTGAGCAGGCCGCCATGGGTGTTGAGCGGCATCGCGCCGTCGCGGCTGAAATGACCTGATCGCACGCGCGCAGCCGCCTCGCCGCGGCCGGCAAGGCCGAGGTCTTCCAGCAGCATGGCGAGCGTGATCGTAAAGCTGTCGTAGATCGCGGCGTAGCGCACGTCGGAGATCGCAAGGCCTGTGGCCTCCTTGGCGCGGGCGATGGAGATTTCAGCACCGAGCTCGCTGAGCGCGGGCGCGGCCGTCACGTGCTGATGGGTATGCGCCTGGGCGCAGCCGCGGATGCGCACACCCGCCTCGCCGGTCCGCTCACCGCTGATGACGAAGGCCGCGCCGCCGTCTGACACCGGGCAGCAGTCCAGCAGCTTGAGCGGCATCGCCACCGGCTTGGACGCCATGACATCGGCGACCGTGATGGGATCGTGGAATTGTGCGCCGGGATGGGTGCAGGCATGCGCGCGCATCAGCACGGCGAATTCGGCGAGGTCCTCTTCCGTCACGCCGTATTCGTGCATGTAGCGGGTGGCGACCAGGCCGTAATAGGCGGGAATGGTCGGGCCGAGCGGCACCTCGTAGTCGGGATGACCGACCTGCGCCAGCGCCTGGATCGAAGCGTCGCGGCTCTGCCCGGTGAGCCGGTTCTCACCGGCGACGACGAGGACGTTGCGCGCGACACCCGCCTCCACGAGGTGATGGGCCAGCATCGTCATCGCGAGACCAGTGGCGCCGCCGACCTGCACGGCATGCGCGTAGGACGGGCGGATGCCAAAATGCTCGGCGAAGACGGTCGCCAGCATGATGTGCGGCGAGACGGTGGAGTAGCCGCAGAGGATGCCGTCGATCTCGGCACGCTTGAGGCCGGCGTCGTCGAGCGCGGCTTGCGCGGCCCGGCTCATCAGGTCGAGCGAGGATGAGCCCTCGTGCTTGCCGTAAGGTGTGAGGCCGACGCCGGTGATGAAGCTCATGGTGACGTTCGTGCTCCTGCGATCTGGTAGCGGCGCGCTACTGCAACACCATCTCTACCCGGCGGTTCCGCGCACGGCCCACGTCGGTTGCGTTGTTACCGAGCGGCGCATAGCTGGCGACGCCGGCCGCCGACAGCCGCTTCGGATCGACCTTGTACGTCGTCGCCAGGGCATCCACGACCGTTTGCGCCCGTGCTTTCGACAGGGCCAGGTTGGCGTCCAGCGCGCCCTGGTTGTCGGTGTGCCCGACAATATGGACCTTGAGAGATCCATCGGACTGGAGCAACTGTGCCATCTGGTCGAGTTGAGCTTTCGACTCCGGCTTGATGACGGATTTTCCCGTATCGAAGTACAGGCCGTACAGCGCCACCTTGCCCTCGGCCTGCAAGCCCTTCGTCAGGGCCTTCACGTCCACCACCACCTTGTCGGACTCCATCGCCTTGGCCTCGACGATCTCCACGATGGTGGCCACGTACTTGCCGGACAGTGCGACCGTTCCTGGCTTCCCCGTGACAATCGCGACATGCAGCATTGCACCGGATGCGTTCACGGTCCCGTACCAGTAGCGCTCGGTCCCGGGTTCCTGCCATTGCTGGAGCAAGGTGATGGGGGTCCACCCTTCAAGCTGGGCCTTTGGCAGCGACGGGTTAGCCGGCAGCCTGCGAAGCTGGCCGAAGTCCCGTGCCCCGCAGTCCTCGGCGCAGCTATCCTGCCTGGCCGCGCCAGCGCGCTCCAACGCCTGCTCGTAGTTGCGCTGAACCTCCAGCGCCGATTTGCCGGCCGGGGCAAGGTAGAACAAGCGAGTGACACGGCCCTCGACTTTCACGACCTCACCATTCTGGCTCCCCCGCGGCATCCCGACCTGGTCGAAGCCTTGGACGTCCTGCGCCACCAGCCAGGAGCCGGCATAGCGACTGATCAGCGCGTGGTCGCGGGCATCGGGCGCATCGGCCGGCATCGCAGCACGAGCGACGGCAGGCGCGAGCACGATGCTGCACGCGATCATGAGCAGACGGGTGAAGACGATCATGAGAAGGTCCGTTTACGAGTTTGGGGAGCGACGGGAGCTTGATGCAGGCCCAGGGATCTTGTCCAACAATGGATACATTTTCACGACTGCGCCGCCGCAGAGCACGAATCGACATAGCCAATCCCTACTGGCCGGCAATAGCCCCGGTGACACCGTCGCGCACCATGGCGGCGATTTCGTCCGGGGAGTAGCCGACCTCGCGCAGAATCTCCGCGCCGTGCTCGTTGAGCCGCGGCGCGAGCCGCACCGGCTCCGCCTCCGTCTCTGACCAGGTCGCCGTCACCTTCATGCTGCGGATCGGGCCTTCGGTCGGATGGTTCACGACCGGGAAGAAGCCGGTGGCTTCCAGATGCTCGTCGTGCAGGATCGACGCGAGGTCGTGCATCGGCATCACGGGCACATCGGCCTTGGTCAGCAGGTCGATCCACTCGGCCGTGGTGCGGGTCTCGAAGATGCGCGCGAGCTCGGCATAGACGACGTCGATATTGGCGGCACGGCCGGCGAAGGTCGCGAATTTGGGGTCGGCGCACAGATCGTCGCGGCTCGTTGCCTTGAAGAAGTTCTCCCACTGCTTGTCGTTGTAGACGATGACGCTGAGATAGCCGTCCGAGGTCTTGTAGGGCCGGCGGTCGCGCGAGAGGTGGCGGGCATAGCCGCCCTTGTCGAGCGGCGGCTCGTAGGTGAGCCCGCCCATGTGGTCGCCCATGACGAAGCCGGCCATGGTCTCGAACATCGGGATGTCGACGCGCTGGCCGCGGCCGGTGCGATCCCGATGCACGAGGCTGGCGCAGATCGCGCCGACCGCAGTGAGACCGACGATGCGGTCGACCAGCGCGTTGGGCACATAGCGCGGCACGCCATCACCCGTCTGCGCCATCAAGGCGGGGAGCGCGGTCGCGCCCTGGATCAAATCGTCATAGGCGGGTTTTGCCGCGTAGGGCCCGTCCTGGCCGAAGCCGAACACGCCGGCGTAGACGAGACGCGGGTTGATTGCGGAGACGACGTCGTAGCCGAGCTGAAGCCGCGCCATCGCCTGCGGGCGGACATTGTAGACGAGAACGTCGGCGTCCTTCAGCAGCCGCAGCACGGCCTCTCGGCCGGCGGGCTTCTTCAGATCGAGACAGATCGAGCGCTTGCTGCGGTTGGTGTTGAGGAACACCGGGCCCATGCCGGCATGGCGCATCGGACCGATCAGGCGGGTGACGTCGCCGTCGAGCGATTCCACCTTGATCACGTCGGCACCGTAATCGCCGAGCATCTGGGTCGCATAGGGACCCATCAGCACGGTGGTCATATCCACGACCTTGATGCCCTTCAGCGGCCCCATCCGTTCGCTCCCGATTGCGCGGGCTCAACCTGGCCCTGCGATTTCGGTCCAGCTAAGGGCAGCGACGCCGCACGCGCAAGGGCGGCCGGGGTATGGCCGCATGCGCGGTGCCGCGGCCGCTATTTCTTCTGGCGGGATTCGCGGATCTTGATGAGGCGGTCGAGCTCATCGTTCTGCTGGTTGATCCGGTCGGCGATGCGCGACTCGTTCTGCTCGCCGGAGGCGGCAGCGGCCTGCTCGATGAGCTGCCGGATATTGTCCTCGAGGATCGCGATGCGATCGTTGAGTGCGTCTATCGACAGCGAGTCTTCGTAATCATTGCCCATGATGCATTCCCTGCCAATCAATGAAGAGCCGCAGGATGGGCAAAGCGTAGCGTGCCCACCATGATCTAGCGCAACAAAAAGGTGGGCACGGCGCAAACGCGCCTTTGCCCACCCTACGAGAACTTACTTCAGCGGCTCCAGCACGGAAACGTAATTCGCGACCGCTGCGCCGCCCATGTTGAAGATGCCGCCAAGCTTGGCGTTCTTGAGCTGCATGCCCTCGGGCGCCTGGCCAGCGAGCTGCATCGCGGTCATCACGTGCATGGAGACGCCGGTGGCGCCGATCGGATGGCCCTTGGCCTTCAACCCGCCGGACGGATTGACCGGCAGCTTGCCGTCCTTGAGCGTCCAGCCTTCCTTGATGGCGCGGGCGCCCTGTCCCTTCGGCGTCAGGCCCATCGCTTCGTACTCGATCAGCTCGGCGACCGTGAAGCAGTCATGGGTCTCGACGAAGGAGAGATCGGTGAGCGCAACGCCCGCCTTCTCCAGCGCGCGCTGCCAAGCGACCGTGCAGCCCTCGAACTGGAGGATGTCGCGCTTGGACATCGGCAAAAAGTCCTGGGCGTGCGCGGTGGCGCGGAAGCCGATCGACTTGCTCATGCCCTTGGCGGTCTCGGCGTCGGCCAGCACCAGCGCCGCGGCGCCGTCGGAGACCAGCGAGCAGTCGGTACGCTTCAGTGGACCCGCGACGTAGGGGTTCTTCTCGCTCTCGGCGCGGCAGAACTCGAAGCCAAAGTCCTTGCGCATCTGGGCGAAGGGGTTGGCGACGCCGTTCTTGTGGTTCTTGGCCGCGATCAGCGCCAGCGCATCGGACTGGTCGCCGTATTTCTGGAAATAGGAGCTGGCGATCTTGCCGAACACGCCGGCGAAGCCGCCGACGGTGTCGCCGTCTTCCGGCAGATAGGATGCCTTGAGCAGGTTCTTGCCGATCTCGGGCCCCGGGGTGCGGGTCATCTGCTCGACGCCGACGACGAGCACGATCCTGGCCGCGCCTGCGTCGATCGCACGCAGGCCCTGATGGACCGCGGCGGAGCCGGTGGCGCAGGCGTTCTCGACGCGGGTCGTCGGCTTGAAGCGCAGCTTCGGGTCGGCCTGGAGCACCAGCGAGGCGGTAAAATCCTGCGGCGAGAAACCGGCGTTGAAATGGCCGAGCACGATCTCGTCGACGTCGGACGCGGAAATGCCGGCATCGGCCATCGCCTCGTTGGCCACGCGGGTGACGAGGCTTTCGACGGTCTCGGTGTCGAACTTGCCGAACGGCGTATGCGCCCATCCGACGATGCTGGCGGTCATGGTCATCTCCCTGGGGTCTCTTACTGACCTAAGTCTTAGCCCACCAACCGCAAGACTTCACGTGGCTTTCAGGGCCTTGAGGGTGCGCTGGCAGATGGCAGTTATGCCGGCCCAGTTCCCGGCCTTGATCTCCGCCGTCGGGCATAGCCAGGAACCGCCGACCGCGACCACGTTGGGCTCGGCGAGCCAGGTCGCCGCATTGGCCTCGCCCACACCGCCGGTCGGGCAGAACCGCACATTCGGGAACGGCCCGCCCAGCGCGCGCAGGCCCTTGATGCCGCCGGCCTGCTCGGCCGGGAAGAATTTTGCGACGTCCAAGCCGTAGGACAGCGCCAGCATCAGTTCGGACGCCGTGGCAATGCCCGGGGCAAACGGCAAGGAGCTGTCGGCGGCGACCTTCAGGAGATCGGGGGTCAGGCCCGGGCTGATGCCGAACGCGACGCCGAGCTTCTCGACGCGGACGAAATCGGCCGGATTGAGGATCGTGCCGATGCCGACGACCGCCTCGGGCACCTCGGCCATCATCGCCCTCGCCGCCTCGATCGCAACGGGGGTGCGCATGGTCACCTCCAGCGTGCGGACGCCGCCGGCAACCAGCGCTTTCGCCAGCGGCACGGCATCCTGGATACGCTCGATGGTGAGGACAGGAATGACGGTCGCGGCCTTGAACAGCGCGACGAGATGGTTCTGTTGGGCAGTCGTGGTCATCTTGGCTTTCGTTTCACTTGGTCGCCTGACGCGTGGTCGCCGGCCGGTGCCGCTTCTTCGGCGGCATGGCATAGCCCGGAATAATGGCGCCGGCATAGCAGATCACGAGGCTGGCGAGGCGGTGCCCGGCCTGGGCCGCCTCGACCGGATCGGAGCCGCCGAGCCGGGCCGCGATATAGGCCGCGGCAAAGCTGTCGCCCGCCGCTGTGGTGTCAACGACCGGCTTGGTCATCGGTTCGGCGCGGACCTCGCTGGTGCCGCCGGGAAAGCGCAGCAGGCTGACGGGCTCGGCGAGACGGAACACCAGCTCGGGGCTCGGGATGCGTGCCATCAACTGCTCGTGGCTTTCGCCGGGATAGAGCGCGAGCAGATCCTCGGTCGAGGTCAGCACGATGTCGGCGGTCGCAAACGCCGTGGCAAAGACCTCGCGGGCGACGTCGCGGTCCGGCCATCCCCGCGCGCGGAAATTGGTGTCGAACACGAAGCGGGTGCCGAGCAGGCGCGCCCGCTTGATCGCCGCGAACAGGCGCTCGCGCCCGGCCGCATCGTAGATCGAGAGCGTGATCGCGGAGAGATAGACGATGTCGTAGCTCATCAGCGAGTTGAGCAGCTCGTCCGTCTCGGGCAGGCTCATCAACTGGCGCGCCGCCGCACTGTCGCGCCAGTGGAAGAACTGCCGCTCGCCCTTCGCATCCGTCTGGATCATGTAGAGGCCGGGCAGCTTGCCCGGCAGCCGGGAGACGCGGCGGGTCCCGACGCCCTCCGCATTCCAGGCCGCGATCATCTCGTCGCTCAGGGCATCGTCGCCGAGCGCGGTGAGATAGTCGACCTTGACCTCGAGCCGCGCCAGATACACCGCCGTATTGAGGGTGTCGCCACCGAAGCCGCGCGAATACAGGCCGCCGCCCTGGCCATGCCCACTGGACTGTCCAGCGGACTGTCCACCCTGGGCCTGCCGGAGCTCGACCATGCATTCACCGATGCAAGCAACGCTCGCCATCGTCATATCCACGCTGTTCATCGGTTCGATCAGGCGACGAAGTTGCCGCCGAGCTCGTCTTCGATGTGAATGCGGATGATGTCGTCAAAAGTCTTTTCTTCGGTGGTGAAGCCGAGCTCGCGCGCCCGCTTCGCCTCGAAATTGCGCGGCCAGCCGCCGACGATACCGACGATGAACGGATCCAGCTCGTGCTTGATGCGTGCGGCGACCTTGTCGCCGGCCACCCGCGTGAGCGCAGCGATCTGTTCGCCGACCGTCGCCGAAAAGCCGGGCATGGTCAGATTGCGGCGCGGACCGACCTTGGCGAGGTCCATGGTGCCGGCATGGAGCAGGAAGCCGACGGCGGAACGCGGCGTGGCGTGCCAGTGGCGGACGTCCTCGGAGACCGGGAGGATCGCTTCCTTGCCGGCCAGCGGCTCGCGCAGGATGTTGGAGAAGAAGCCCGATGCCGCCTTGTTGGGCAGGCCGGGCCGGATGCAGATGGTCGGCAGACGGATGCCGATGCCGTCGAGGAAGCCGCGGCGCGAATAGTCGGCGAGCAGCAATTCACCGATCGCCTTCTGGGTGCCGTAGCTGAGCAGCGGGGTGTGGAAGAACTCGTCGCCGATCGCATCCGGGAACGGCGCGCCGAACACCGCGATTGACGAGGTGAAGACCACGCGCGGCTTGTAGCCGCCGCCGACGAGCCTGACGGCATCGAGCAGCATCCGCGTGCCGTCGAGATTGATGCGGTAGCCCTTGTCGAAATCGAGCTCGGCTTCGCCCGAAACGATCGCGGCGAGATGGAAGATCACGTCGGGGCGGCCGGCGATCAGCTTTTCGGCTGCGCCCGGCACGGCGAAATCGCCTGACACGGTCTCGACGGGGAAACCGGCCTTTTCCGGCTTTTTGGGCTCGACCACGTCGTGCATGGTCAGCTTGGTGATGTCGCTCTTGCCGAGCCGGCCGTCGCGCAACAGCCGTTCACACAATTTACGGCCGACCATGCCGGCGGCGCCCAGAACCAGAATGTGCAAGAGCCTACTCCTTCTTATTGGCCGGAGCGCGCCGCTCCTGACACGTTCTCCTGGCACGCTCTCAAGGCAGGCCCCGCGATCATTCCTTCACGGCGCCGGTCATCGCCGACACATAATACTCCACGAAGAAGGAATAAAGGATAACTACGGGGACCGAGCCGATCAGGGCCGCCGCCATCAGCGCGCCCCAATGGTAGACGTCGCCGCTGACGAGCTCGGTGATGGCGCCGACGGGAATCGTCTTGTTCTCCGACGAGGAGATGAAGGTCAGCGCGTAGATGAACTCGTTCCAGGACAACGTGAAGGCGAAGATGCCGGCCGAGATCACCCCCGGGAGCGACAGCGGCAGCGTGATCTTGACCAGGATCTGGAGCCGCGTCGCACCGTCGATCAGCGCGCATTCCTCCAGCTCGTAGGGAATGGTGCGGAAATAGCCCATCAGGAGCCAGGTGCAGAACGGGATCAGGAAGGTCGGATAGGTCAGGATCAGCGCCAGATTGCCATCGAACAGGCCGAGCTGGAATACGATCGCCGCCAGCGGAATGAACAGGATCGAGGGCGGCACGAGATAGCCGAGGAAGATCGCTAGCCCCACATAGCGCGAGCCCTTGTAGCGGAGACGTTCGATCGCGTAGGCGGCGCAGACGCTGGCGAACAGCGAGATGAAGGTGGAGGACACCGAGACGATCACGGTGTTCCACATCCAGAGCGGATAGTCGGTTTCGACCAACAGCTTCTTGATGTGCTCGATGGTCGGATTCACGATCCAGAACGGATTGTACTTCTCGTAATCGTACATCTCCGCGTCCGGCTTGAACGTCGCGACCGCCATCCAATAGAACGGGAACAGCAGGAAGAAGATGATCAGGCCGAGCGGAAAGTAGACCCGCAAGAACTTCCGCGGGAAGCTCTCGAGATAGTCCATTCCAACGCTTTGGTCGTCTGCGGTGCTCATGGTCAGTCCCTCCCGCCCTGCTGCCAGCGGGAGCGCTGAAGCCCGAAGAAGCTGAGCAGGATCGCTGCGACCAGGAACGGGATCATTGCGTTCGAGATCGCTGCGCCCTCCCCGAGATTGCCGCCGGTGATGGCGCGCTGGAACGACAGCGTCGCCATCAGATGCGTGGCATTGATCGGCCCGCCCCGCGTGATGGTGTAGATCAGCTGGAAGTCGGTGAACGTCATCAGCACCGAGAATGTCATCACGACCGCGATGATCGGCGACAGCATCGGCAGCGTGATGTGGCGGAAGCGCTGCATGTTGGTGGCGCCATCGAGATTGGCCGCCTCGTAGAGCGAGGGCGAAATCGTCTGCAATCCCGCCAGCAGCGTGATCGCCACGAAAGGCACGCCGCGCCAGATGTTGGCGGCGACGACCGACAAGCGCGCATTCCAGGGATCGCCGAGGAAGTCGATGTAGCGCGTGATCAGGCCGGCCTTGATCAGCACCCAGGAGATGATCGAGAACTGGCTGTCATAGATCCACCAGAACGCGATCGCGGACAGCACTGTCGGCACCACGAAGGGCAGCAGCACGATGGCGCGAATCATCGACTTGAACGGCAGCCGCTCGTTGAGCAGCAGCGCGAGGTAAAGGCCGATGGCGAATTTCACGATGCTCGCGGTGAACGTATAGAAGATGGTGTTGAAGACCGAGAGCCAGAACACCGAATCCTTGGAGAGCGAGACGAAGTTCGCAAAGCCGATATAGCGCCCGGCCCCGCCGATCTTGGTGTCGGTCATGCCGAGCCAGAAGCCCAGCGCCAGCGGATAAGCCAGAAACAGGATGAGGATCGCGATCGCCGGCACCATGAACATCGCGCCGAGCCAATTCCGGCTCTCGAATGCTCTGGTCCAGAGGCTGGCGCGCTTGACCTGCGCGACAGCGGACTCGGCCATGACTGCCATGTCGGATTCCCCTCGGGAGAAAAGTCACGGCGTCCGGCGAACCGGACGCCGCGCGGATTGGCGTTGATCAGACCTGGTAGTAGCGCTTGGCGCGCTCGGCGGCGCGCGCCGCCGCCTGCTTTGGCGTCGCCGAGCCGGAGGCTGCTTCCGCGAACATGTCGACGACGACGAAGTCGCCCATCACCGCGGCGGAGGCATAGCCGAGATCGCCGGCAAAGCCGTTGTCGCGGCAGCGCTTCAGGCAGTCGCGATACGGGGTGATCTTCGGATCCGACGTCCAAACCGGGTTGTCGTTGTAGGCCGGCAGCGGCGGCGACACGTAGCCGTTGGAAGCGACCTCCCAGGCGTCGTAGTTCTCCTTGTCCATCATGAACTTGATGAATTCCTTGACCGCCTTGGGATACTTCGAGTGCTTGTAGCCGTAGTAGACCAGCACGTTCTGCTGCTCGGTCGACACGCCCACGGGGCCGATCGGCATCGGCGCGTGGTTCATGTCCTTGGCGATCTCCTGCTGCTTCGCATCGGTAGAGTTCTTGCCGACGGTCCAGATCGAGATGCCGTTCAGCGTCAGGCTGAGTTCGCCGTTCAGGAACGCCTTGTTGTTGTTCGAGTCATTCCACGACAGCACGCCCGGGATGAAGGTCTCGTAGAGCTGCTTAACGTATTCGAGCGCGGCGATGGTCTCCGGGGAGTCGATCACGACCTCGTTCTTGTCGTTGACGACCTTGCCGCCGAACGCCCAGAGCGCCCACTGGCACCAGCCATTGGCATCGCCCGTGGCATGGCCAAGCGCGAAGCCGGCCGGCGTGTTGTTCTTCTTCAACGCCTGGCAGAGCTTGAGGAAGCCGGCGGTGTCCTTGGGGAATTCCTCGAAGCCCGCAGCCTTCACGTGGCTGATGCGGTAGTTAAGGCAGCCGCCGGTTGCACCCTGCGGAATGGCGATCCAGCTGTTGCCCTTCTTGCCGTAACGTTCGGCAACCGGATACCAGCCACCATACTGCGCGCCGAGATAGTCGGCGACATCGGTCATGTCGATCAGCTTTTCCGGGAATTTGTGGGGATCGTCGAGCGTGCCGATGATGAGGTCGGGGCCGGCGCCGACATTGGCGGCCACCGCGGCCTTGGGGCGGATGTCTTCCCAGCTCTCGGCCTCGAGCTTGATCTTGACGCCGGTCTTCTCGGAGAACTTCTTGGTCTGCTCGGCGAACTTGTCGAACTCGGCCTGGATGAACTGCTTCCAGCGCAAGACGCGGATGGACGCGTTCGGTTCGGGCGTGTTGGTCCACTCCGCGGCGCGCACCGGCACGATGCCCGGGCCGGCCAGCAACGCTGCGCCGCCCAGGCCGGCCTTAAGCACACTTCGCCTGTCGAAATTGCTCATCGTTCTCTCCCTGAATTTTATATTTGTATTTGGGTCGTTCTTGAACAGTCGTTGGGCAATCCTTCGGCGCGGCTACATGCGTTTGCCCGTCGCCTCGTCGAACAGATGAACCAGTGACGGGTCAGGCTTCAGCTTGACCTTGTCGCCCGGATTGAACTGGTGACGCTCGCGGAAGACGGCGACGACCTGCTCGCCACCCACCTTCGCGAACACCTGCGTCTCCGAGCCGGTCGGCTCGACCACGATGATCTCGGCATCGGCGCCGTCGTCCGCGATGGTGAAATGCTCGGGTCGCACGCCATAGACGACAGGGCGACCGTCGGACGCCGCCGGCGCGTTCTTGAGCGGCAGCTTGACGCCGTTCGGCCCCTCGAAGGTCGCAACGCCGTTGACGCGCACATGGCCCTTCAGGAAGTTCATGGCCGGCGAGCCGATGAAGCCGGCGACGAACTGGTTGTCGGGCTTGTCGTAGAGCTCGAGCGGGGTGCCCATCTGCTCGACGATGCCGTCATGCATGACGACGATCTTGTCGGCCATGGTCATGGCCTCGATCTGGTCGTGGGTGACGTAGACGGTCGTGGTCTTCAGCCGCTGGTGCAGCTCCTTGATCTCGGTGCGCATGGCGACGCGCAGCTTGGCGTCGAGGTTCGACAAGGGCTCGTCGAACAGGAACACCTGCGGATCGCGCACGATGGCGCGGCCCATCGCGACGCGCTGGCGCTGGCCGCCGGAGAGCTGGCGCGGATAGCGCTCGAGCAGCGGCGACAGCGCGAGAATTTCGGCGGCGCGCTTGACGCGCTTGTTGATCTCGTCGGAGCTCGCGTTCCGCAGCTTCAGCGAGAAGCCCATGTTCTCGCCGACGGTCATGTGCGGATAGAGCGCATAGTTCTGGAACACCATCGCAATATCCCGCTCCTTGGGCTGGATATTGTTGACGACGCGGTCGCCGATCGAAATCGTGCCGGAGGTGATGTTCTCGAGGCCTGCGAGCATTCGCAGAAGCGTCGACTTGCCGCAGCCGGAGGGGCCAACCAGGACGACGAACTGGCCGTCCTCGATCGGAATCGAAACGCCGTGCAGGACTTCAAAATTGCCGAACGATTTCCGCACGTCGCGGATTTGCACAGACGACATCTAGCTCCCTCCTCGAAAGTCCACGACGCCTCACGCGCCGCGACCGTCTTGTTTTTCAGACTTCACCGAACGAAGCCCGATCTTAGCGAGCGACATTGTCGGCAGTTTGTGCGGTTTTGGCAATTTGTCTTTGGTTAGTCGTTGCTGGTAGCGCTGTCAACGTTCCTTTGTTTGCCGGACCGACTGTGATAAGAGCAGCAAATGGGTCGAAAACGCACCAAGTCAGGTAAAATCCGGCTGGCGGAAGTTGCCGAGCTTGCCGGCGTCAGCCCGATCACGGCGTCCCGGTTCTTCCGCAATCCGGAGGCCCTGTCGGTCGCCAAGCGGACGCGGGTCGAGAGCGCGGCCAACGAGCTCGGCTATGTGCCGAACCTGGCGGCGCGGGCGCTGGCCTCGCAGCGCACCGAAGTGATCGGCGTCCTGATCCCGTCACTGACCAACAACGTGTTTTCCGACGTGCTGCGCGGCATCTACGACGCCTCCGAAGGCAGCCGGTACTCGATCCAGTTGTCCAACACACGCTACAGTATTCTCCAGGAGGAGAAGCTGCTGCGCCTGTTTCTCGCGCAGAAGCCGGCCGGACTGATCGTCACCGGCATCGACCAGACCGCGGAATCGCGCGCGATGCTGGAGGCCGCCGACTGCCCGATCGTGCAGATCATGGAGATCGGGCCCAATCCGGTCGACATGATGATCGGCTTTTCGCACTATGATGCGGCCCGCGCGGCGATCGCCCACCTGTTCGCGCAAGGCCATCGCAAGATCGGCTTCGTCGGCGCGCGCATGGATCCGCGGGTGCAGCGGCGGCTGGACGGATATGTCTCGGCCATGAAGGACGCCGCGCTGTTCGAACAGCGCCTCGTCGTCACGACGGCGACACCGACCTCGGTGACGCTCGGCGGCACCCTGTTCACCGATCTGCTGGCGCGCGAGCCCGATATCGACTCGGTGTTCTGCGCCAATGACGACCTCGCGCTCGGCGTGCTGTTCGAATGCCGGCGCCGGGAGATCGCGGTCCCCGAGCAGATCGCGATCGTCGGATTCAACGACCTCGAATTCATGGCCTCCGCGGTACCCACCCTCACCAGCGTGCGCACCAACCGCTACGAGATGGGCAACACGGCCGCCACCATGCTGATCGAAGCGATCGACGGACGCCGCCCCGAGCAGCCGGTGCTCGATCTCGGCTTCAAGGTGATCGAGCGGCAGAGCTCGTCGTCGCGGCGTTCGGACGACAGGCCTGCCGCATCAGGCGCGGGCGCCGCGAACAAAATGATAGCGTTACCAAGTGGCCAAGACTAGTATCGCGCTTGTGAGGGAATGACCCGCCAACGGGCCTTTGAACCATGGATCGCGCCGTTGGGCATCGCACCAGCCGAAGCTGAGCTCCCGACGCCAGTGCGTTTGCATTGCAGGAGAAACCAATGACAAAAAAACCAACCAATGGGCATGCGCCCGCCAGCAACGGCGCTCGCCGCCACCTCCGCTCGCAGGAATGGTTCAACAATCCGCATAATCCGGGCATGACGGCGCTCTATATGGAGCGCTACCTGAATTACGGCCTCACCCGGGCCGAGCTTCAGTCCGGCAAACCGATCATCGGCATCGCCCAGACCGGCAACGACCTTTCCCCCTGCAACCGCCACCATATCGAGCTGGCGCACCGCGTCCGCGAAGGCATCCGCGAGGCCGGCGGCATCGCGATGGAATTCCCGACTCATCCGATCCAGGAGACCGGCAAGCGCCCGACCGCGGCGCTCGACCGCAACCTCGCCTATCTCGGCCTCGTCGAGATCCTCTACGGCTATCCGCTCGACGGCGTGGTGCTGACCACCGGCTGCGACAAGACCACGCCCGCCTGCATGATGGCGGCGGCGACCGTGAACCTGCCCGCGATCGTGCTGTCGGGCGGCCCGATGCTGAACGGCTGGCATGCCGGCGAGCGCACCGGCTCCGGCACCATCGTCTGGAAGTCGCGCGAACGGCTCGCCGCCGGCGAGATCGACTATGAGGAATTCATGGAGATCGTGGCGTCCTCGGCGCCGTCGGTCGGCCATTGCAACACCATGGGCACCGCCTCGACCATGAACGGGCTTGCCGAAGCGCTCGGCTTCTCGCTGCCGGGCTGCGCGGCGATCCCCGCCCCCTATCGCGAGCGCGGCCAGATCGCCTACGAGACGGGAAAACGCGCCGTCGAGATGGTCTGGGAAGACCTCAAGCCGTCGGACATCCTGACCCGCAAGGCGTTCGAGAACTGCATCGTGATCAACTCGGCGATCGGCGGCTCGACCAACGCGCCGATCCACATCAACGCGCTGGCGCGCCACATCGGCGTCGAGCTGTCGATCGACGACTGGCAGAAATTCGGCCACGACGTGCCGCTGCTGGTCAACATGCAGCCGGCCGGCTTCTATCTCGGCGAGGAATTCCACCGCGCCGGCGGCGTGCCGGCCGTGGTGCGCGAGCTGATGAAGCACAAGCGCATCCACGAGGACGCGGTCACGGTGAACGGCCGCGGCATCGGCGAGAACTGCGCCAATGCGCCCGCGCCCGACAATGACGTGATCCGGGCCTACGACAAGCCGCTGGTGAAGGACGCCGGCTTCCTGGTGCTGAAGGGCAATTTGTTCGATTCCGCGATCATGAAGACCAGCGTGATCTCCAAGGAATTCCGCGACCGCTATCTCAGCAACCCAAAGGACCCTGGCGCATTCGAGGGCCGCGCCATCGTGTTCGAGGGCCCGGAGGATTATCACGAGCGGATCGACGATCCTTCACTCGACATCGACGAGAATTGCATGCTGTTCGTCCGCGGCACCGGCCCGATCGGTTACCCCGGTGGCGCCGAGGTCGTGAACATGCAGCCGCCGGCTGCGCTGATCAAACGCGGCATTCTCGCCCTGCCCTGCATCGGCGACGGCCGCCAGTCCGGCACCTCGGGCTCGCCGTCGATCCTGAACGCCTCGCCGGAAGCTGCCGCCAATGGCGGGCTCGCGATCCTCAAGACCGGCGACAAGGTACGCATCGACCTCAACAAGGGCAGCGCCAATATTCTCATTTCGGACGACGAGGTGAAGAAGCGCCACGCCGAGCTGATGGCCAATGGCGGCTTCAAGCATCCGGCGAACCAGACGCCGTGGCAGGAGATCTACCGCAACACGGTGGGCCAGCAATCGACCGGCGCATGCATGGAGCTCGCCACACGCTACCAGAACGTCGCCGGCACGTTTGGTGTCGCCAGAGACAACCACTAACAGCCACGTCGTCATTGCGAGCGAAGCGAAGCAATCCAGAGATATCTCCAAGGAGACAGTCTGGATTGCTTCGTCGCAACAGTGCAAAATTGCTGCGCAATTTTGTCACGAGCACCTCGCAATGACGAGCCGATAGACAAATTCAAGCCAAGGAGAAAAACAACATGGCAGACCGCCTCAAGGGAAAGCGCGCCGTCGTCACGGCTGCAGCGGCAGGCATCGGGCGCGCATGCGCCATCGCATTCGCGCGTGAAGGCGCAACCGTCATCGCCACCGACATCAACGAGGCCGGCATCGCGGGCCTGACCAAGGAAGGCATCGCCGAGGTCGCCAAGCTCGACGTCCGCAACACCGCCGACGTCAACGCCTTCGCCAAGCGCGTCGGCAAGGTCGACATCCTGCTCAACGCGGCGGGCTTCGTGCATCACGGCACCATCCTGGAGTGCTCGGAAGAGGATTTTGACTTCTCGTTCGACCTGAACGTCAAGTCGATGCACCGGACCATCCGGGCGTTCCTGCCCGAGATGCTGGCGGGCGGCGGCGGCAGCATCGTCAACATCTCGTCCTGCGCGGCGCTGCGGCCGCCGGCCAACCGCTACGTCTACAGCGCGTCGAAGGCCGCGGTGTCGCTGCTGACGCGCGCGGTCGCGCTCGACTTCATCACCAAGGGCATCCGCTGCAACAGCATCTGCCCCGGCACCGTCGAGACGCCCTCGATGCTCGACCGCGCCGCCGCCCAGGGTCCGCAGGGCAAGGAGATGTTCGTCTCCCGCCAGAAGATGGGCCGGCTCGGCACCGCCGACGAAATCGCATCCATGGCGGTCTATCTCGGCAGCGACGAAAGCGCATTCACCACCGGCGTCGACCTTGTCGTCGACGGCGGCTACATGCTCTGATCGCCCCTCATCCCGAGGAGGCGCGACAGCGCCGTCTCGAGGGATGGGCCACGGGCTTATGGTTCGAGACGCGCGCAAGTGCGCGCTCCTCACCATGAGGGATAGAGAAGGGAGTTCTCGATGAACAAGATCGATCTCAACGGCCGCATTGCCGTCGTCACCGGCGGCGCGCAGGGCTTTGGCCGTGCCATCACCCGGCGTTTCATCGACTCCGGCGCCAAGGTCGCGATCTGGGATTTTGACTCGGCTCTCGCCGAGAAGACCGCGAATGAAGTCGGCGGCGAGACAAAAGTCTTCAAGGTCGACGTCACCGACCCCGCCGCCGTCGAGCAGGCGCGCGATGCGACGCTTGCCGCCTTCGGCAAGATCGACATCCTCGTCAACAATGCCGGCATCGCCGGCGTCAACAAGCCGGTCTGGGAGACCGATCTCGAGGAGTGGCGCAAGGTCCTGCGCATCAATCTCGACGGCCCTTTCATCGTCTGCAAGGCGATCGTGCCGACGATGCTCAAGCAGAAATACGGGCGGATCGTGAACATCGCCTCGATCGCCGGCAAGGAAGGCAATCCCAACGCCTCGCATTATTCGGCCTCCAAGGCCGGACTGATCGCGCTGACGAAATCGCTCGGCAAGGAATTGGCGGCACATGACATCCTCGTGAATGCGGTGACGCCGGCCGCGGCGAAGACCGCGATCTTCGACCAGATGACGCAGCAGCATATCGACTTCATGCTGTCGAAAATCCCCAAGGCACGCTTCGTGCTGGTGGAAGAGCTCGCCGCGATGGTGAGCTGGCTCGCATCCCAAGATTGTGCCTTCTCCACCGGCGCGGTGTTTGATATTTCCGGCGGACGGGCGACCTACTGAAGCTTTGGCCGCCCCTTGAAGGGGTGGACCATGCGGCTTGGACGTCGGGATTTTGGGCGTCGGGATTTCGTGAAGCTCGCAGCGGGCGCAGGCGCGCTGCCGCTGCTGTCGCGCGTTGCACCCGCGCAACTGGCGCCCAGCCCGCCGAGCATCCGTCCGCCCTCGCCGGCCGAACGCGGCGCCATGGCGCGGCTCGCGCGCAGCTTCATGGACAAATACGACGTGCCGGCGCTGTCCTTTGCGATCGGCTATGCCGGCACTGTTGTCCACGAGGACGCCTTCGGTCTTGCGGATCGCGAGCGGAACGAGACCGTGACGCCGCGGCATCTGTTCCGGATCGCCAGCGTCAGCAAGATGATCACCTCGGTCACGATCTTCCGCCTGATCGAGGAGAACCGCCTCAAGCTCACGGATTGCGCGTTCGGCCCCGGTGCACTGCTCGGCACCGATTACGGGTCACCGCCCTACTCTGCCGGCATCGACCAGATCACGCTCGAGCATCTGCTGACGCACGCTGCAGGCGGCTGGAGCAACGACAACCGCGATCCCATGTTCACGCATCCGCGGATGGATCATGCCGAGCTGATCGCCTGGACGCTCGCCAACCGGCCGCTGGACCGGCCGCCGGGCCAGCACTACGCTTATTCCAATTTCGGCTATTGCGTGCTGGGCCGCGTGATCGAGAAGCTCACCGGCCAGGCCTATGCCGAGCACGTCCGCACCGAGGTGCTGACGCGCTGCGGCGTCACCGACATGACCATCGCCGGTAATACCCGCGACCAGCGTCAGGCCGGCGAAGTCGCCTATTCCGGTCAGGGCGAAAGTCCGTATGAGATGAAGGTGAGGCGGATGGATTCCCATGGCGGCTGGATCGCGACGCCGGCGGATCTCGTCCAGTTCCTGATGCATGTCGACGGCTACACGAGACCGGCGAACATCCTGCGGCCGCGCACCATCGAGGTCATGACCACCGCGCCCAGTTACAGCCCGAACTACGCCAAGGGCTTCTGTGTCAACAAATTCGACAATTGGTGGCACAATGGCAGCCTGCCGGGCACGAGCACGATCGCCGTGCGCACCCATGGCGGCTTCTGCTGGGCCGCCTTCACCAACACCAGACGCGGAAATTCCAACATGGATGGCGATCTCGACAATCTCAACTGGAGCATGGCGCGCCAGGTCGGCGAATGGCGGGTGGCCTGAGCCATGATCCGGGAAGGTGGATGCCTGTGCGGCGCGGTGCGGTTCAAGGCGGAGGGTGAGCCGCTCAACGTCCGCATCTGCCATTGCCGCCTGTGCCAGAAGGCGATGGGCTCGCCGTACTTCGCCCGCGCGCAATTCGATCAACGCGCGCTGACCGTCGAGGGTGACATTGAGCGCTATGCCTCGTCCGAGAACATCGACCGCGTGTTCTGCAAGCGCTGCGGCACGCGCCTGTTCTCCTGGCGGCGCAACGGCACGCTGGCGGGCGTTTCGCTCACGACCTTCGACGATCGCAACGCCTTCGCGCCGACCGAGCACATCTGGGTCTCGGAGAAGGTCGCCTGGCTGAAGCTCGACGACGGCCTGACGCAATATCAGGGCACCATCCCGGCGTGACGTCAGGCTTGCCCTGACGCAGGCACTCTCGCCGCCTGAGCGCGCCGTCCCGTCGTCGTCGCGATCCAGATCCCGGCAAACACCGCGACAATGCCGGCCGCCAGATTCCAGCGCAGCGGTTCGTTCAGCAGCCAAGCGCCGACCAGCGAGGCCGTGATCGGGTTGACCGTCACCGAGATCGCGACGCGCGTCGGAGTCGTCCGCTCCAGCGCGAAGGCCCAGAGATAGAAGGTCAGCGCTGCGCCGAAGGCGCCGAGATAGAAAGCCGCCAGCCATTGCGGCGCGCCGAAGCCGGCGACCGGCGCAAAACTGCCGCGGACATAAGAGAGCAGGATGAGGCAGGTCGCCCCGGCCGCCATGCTCATGGTCGTGAAGGCGATCGGGCCGGAGCGCCGGATCAGCGGCTTCGACCAGATGCCGTACAACGCCATGCACAGCGCGGCCGCCATCATCAGGAGATCGCCGCGCCAGGCGCCGGATGGTGCCGAGGTCAGGTCGGAGAGCAGCGCGACGGCAACGCCAAACGTCGCAATCACGACACCGATCGATTTGCGCCAGCTCAGGGCCTCGGCGCCGAGCGCGGCGCCGATCACGAGCGACAGCAGCGGAAGTGTCGACAAAGCGAGCGCGCCGCGCGCGGCAGTCGTGAAGATCAGCGACGCGTTGAACAGGATCGGAAACAGGGCAAAGAACAGGATGCCGAGCCCGATCGCGGCGGCCCAGTCCCCTCGCCCCGGCCAGCGGTCACCGCTGAGCAGCGTCAGGGGTAACAGCAGCAGGAATCCGATGCCGAACCGGAACGAGCCGATCGCGAGCGGATCGAGGCTGCCCACGAGATAGCGCGTGGCGCCGATCGAGGTGCCGCCGAGGCCGCTCGACAGCACCGCGGCCAGAACGCCGGAGATTTCGCCCACACTCCCTCCCTTGACGAGCCCTGAACGCAGCATACGAGGCGCGCCGAAACAGGGAATGGAGTTTCCGTCATGCTGGGATAAGTTTTCGTCATGATCACGCCTGTTCTCGATCCCGATCTGCTGCAGGCCTTTCTCGCCGTCGCCGAGCATCGCTCGTTCACGCGCGCAGCCCAATTGCTCAACCGGACCCAGTCGGCGGTCAGCGTCCAGATCAGGCGCCTGGAAGAGCGGATCGGCACCAAGCTGTTTCAACGTACCAGAGCCGGTGTCGCGCTGACCGCGGCGGGCGATGAACTCCTCGTTTATGCCAGACGGCTTCTCGACCTCAATGCAGAGGCGATCGATGTGCTCCGCGCACGCAAGCACGACGCGGTGGTCCGCCTCGGCGTGATGGACGATTACGGCACGATCGTCATTCCGCCCTTGCTGGCGCGCTTTGCCCAAAACCACCCGGAGATCCGGGTCGAGATCGAAACCGGCCTGACCGCGACGATGCCGGCACGGCTCGGCGAGGCCTATGACCTCGTCATCGCCATGCATCCGGAAGGACGCGGCGATGGCGAACTGCTCCGGCGCGAGCAGGCGGTCTGGGCTGCGGCCAGGACATATCGAGCCGAAGCGCAGGACACGCTGCCCGTCGCGCTCTACCCGCCGGGCTGCCTGTTCCGGCAATGGGCCGCGGACGCCCTCGATGCCGCCGGCCGGCCCTGGCGATTGGCCTTTGTCAGCCGGACGCTGGCAGCGGTGGAAGCGATCGCGGCGCAGGGCCTCGCGATCACGGTCGTGAAGGCCGGCACCCTGCCCTCCCGCCTGCGCGTCGTGTCGAACGGCCTGCCGCCGCTGCCCGCCGCGGACATCCGCCTGCACCGCGCGCGCAACCTGTCGCAGCCGGCGGCGCTGCTGGCGGATCATTTACGGCTTGGGATTTCGGAACCCGCGTCCCATATCCTGACCTGACGCGTTGCCCCATCACCGGATCGGCCGGGTTGGCTGCAAGGCCACGAGGCACAAACCGGGACGGACGAGCCGTGAACATTTCCCTCTATGAGCTTTCTGTATGGGTGCTACCGCTGCTGCTCGCCATCACCTTCCACGAGGCCGCGCACGCTTTCGTCGCGTACCGTCTCGGTGACAACACGGCCTGGCAGCTCGGCCGCGTCAGCTTCAACCCTATCAAGCATATCGATCCGTTCGGCACCCTGATCCTGCCGGCGATGCTGCTGTTCGCGCACTCGCCGTTCCTATTCGGCTATGCCAAGCCGGTTCCCGTCAATTTCCGCAAGCTCAACCATCCCAGGCTCGACATGGTCTGGGTGGCCCTTGCCGGACCCGCCACCAACATCCTGCTGGCGCTCGCGGCGGCTCTTGCCCTGCATGCCCTGCCCCTAGCACCGGCGGCCTCGGCCCAGTGGATCTTCGACAACCTCAAGAATGCGCTGGTGATCAACGCGGTGCTGGCGGTGTTCAACATGATGCCGATCCCGCCGCTCGACGGCGGGCGCGTCGCGGTCGGGCTGTTGCCTCGGGCCCTCGCCATGCCGCTGGCCCGGCTCGAGCCATTCGGGATGCTGATCCTGATTGGTCTTCTGATCCTGCTGCCGCTCGCGGGCTCGCAGTTCGGTCTAAATCTTGATGTTATTTCAGGAATACTGCGAACGTTGACCGGTTATGTGATTCAGGCTGTTCTCTTCCTGACCGGCAACGCGTAGTTCAACAGAACACCCGAACATAAGCCGAAGGGCTCGAGGCCGACTTGGTCAAAGCTGCCGATATGCTGATCGCGCGACGCGCGGACACCCGCGCCCGCGCCGATTTTGCCACCTGGAAGATGATGGCCAAGCTCAACGGGGCCTCCGCGCTGCCTGCCGAGGCGCAGAAGTTCCTGGTCAGCTACAAGAACCTACTGGCGCGGATGAGCGAGGGCGAGGCCACCGAGGCCACGATCGGCGCGATCTACAAGGCCTACTATGCCGAGATGGGCGGCGCGGGAACTCCGCCCGACGTCCGCACCCGTCCGCCCGAGCCGGCGGCGGACAATGTTACCGCTTTCCGCCGCCCGCCTCCGAAACCGACGAAGACGGCCTCCTTCACGGCGGCGTTTAGCGGAGCCCAGAAACGGCCGCTCCCGGTGGCGCTGATCTTCGTCTGCCTGGTCGTGGTCTATGTCGGGATCCGGCTCTACTGGCGCTGAGCCGATTTCTTCTTTTTCTTCTCGTCCGGCGGCGTGAAGATGATGTCGACGGTCCGCTCGAACCGGTCTTCGGTCAGTCCGGCCGGGGGCTGCGGGATGGGATCGGACTTGCGGACAATCGAGAGCGCGGCCGCATCGTAGGCCACATCCCCCGATGACTCCACGACGTCGACGGACAGCACATTGCCCCTGCGGTTGATCGCGAAGCTGACCTTCACCTTCTGATTATTGGGCTGCTTGCCCTCAGGGTTGACCTTATGGGCCGTGAGGTGCGCGCTGATCTTGCGATTCCAGTCGGTCGTGATCCTGAGGATGTCTTTGCCGAGGCCAAGCACCGGCGCCAGGGCCTTCTCGGCCTCGCGCGCGTCCTCGTCGAGTGTCTGCCGCGCCGTTGCAACCGACTGCGGCGAAGCCTCGGCAGCGGGTGTCTCGACCGCCGCGATCTTGGGATCCTCGTCCTGCGGCTTCTTCGAGATGTTTTCGGTGACGACCCGATCGGGATCGTCGACCGGTTGCGACTGGTCCTTTGGAAGCTCGGTTTCCTTGGTCTCGGCCTTTTGCTCGGGAAGCGCCTGCTGCTCCTGCATCGCTTCGCTGTCCGGTCCCGGCGGAAGGTCGGTCTCGGGCGCCTTGGGCGAGGCCATCTCGACGGCGAACTCCGCGCCGGACGCGCCCAGGCCATCATCGTCGTCATCGGTCCGCAGATGGGCCAGGGCGAGCGCGGCACCGCCCAGATGGAGCGCGAGCGCCGCCACCGCCGCCAAAATCCAGAGCTTCCGGGATGGTCTGGCTTCGTCCGACATCGTGCGCCTCTAAGGCTGACCGGCGCCTGCCGCAGGCGCTCCGGGAGCGCCCTCCAGCGCGACCAGCTTCACCCGGGAATAGCCGCCTGAGCGCAAGAGCTCCATGACACTCATCAATTCGCCATACGGCACCGAGCGATCGGCGCGCAGGAAGACATACTTGTCCTTGCTCATGTCGGACAGGCCGTCGAGGGTCCCGATCAACTCGGCGCGGTGGACCGGGTTTTCGCCGATCGCAAGCGTCAGATCGGGCTTGATGCTGAGATAGGTCGGCTTGTCCGGCTTCTTCTGCGGGGTCGCGCTCGAGGTCGGCAGATCGATCGGCAGGTCGACCGTGGAGAGCGGAGCTGCGACCATGAAGATGATCAGCAGCACCAGGATGACGTCGATGAACGGCGTGACGTTGATGTCATGCGTCTCGCCGAAATCGTCGTCGTCATCATTGTCTGCGAGCGAAACGCCCATGGTTCACTCCGCCGCGCGCGAATGCGCGCTGCCGTGGCTGCGGTCGAGATCGCGCGAGAGCAGCCGCCCCGCTGCGCCCGAGGCACGGCTGACGAGCTCGAGATAGCTTTTCGTCACGCGCGAGAAGTGGTTGTAGATGATGACGGCGGGAATGGCGGCGACGAGGCCGATCGCGGTCGCGAGCAGCGCCTCGGCGATGCCGGGCGCGACCACGGCGAGGTTCGTGGTCTGCGACTTCGAGATGCCGATGAAGCTGTTCATGATGCCCCAGACCGTGCCGAACAGGCCGACGAAGGGTGATGTCGAGCCGATGGTCGCCAGCACGCCCATGCCGATGCGGATGCGCCGCGCCTCCGCGCGCACGATTTCGGAAAAGCTCGAGGCCGCACGCTCCTTGATGCCGGCATCGCTGGACAGGCCGGCCGACATCCGCGCCTCACGCAGCGCCGCCGCCAGGAAGGACGGCAGAATGCCCTGCTTGGCGCCGAGCGCCATCTGCGCTTCCGCGAGCGAGCGCGCCTCCGAGATCTTCTTCAGTGCCGAACGAAGCTTGCCGGACGCGACCGACAGCTCGATCGACTTGGCGATCAGGACGGTCCAGGTCATCAGCGATGCGAAGGCAAGCCCGATCATCACCGCCTTCACGATGACGTCCGCCGACATGAACATCACCCAGGGCGACAGCTCCTTCATGGCCGGCGCGATAGCGGCCGCGTCGGGCTTCGCCACGGGCGCCACCACCGCCGGAGCGGCAGCCGGAGCCGGGCTGGCGGTGGCCGGCTGAGCCGTCGCCTGTGCCGGTGCAGGTGCCGCCGGCGGGGTCTGTGTCTGGGCAGAAACAGGGGATACGAGCCAGGCGGCCGCCAGCATCAAGGCGGCGGCAAGGCTTGCTTGGAAGGACATGATCTTCATACTTCGGCCCAGTAGCGAATGAGGTTGTGATAGATACCCGTCAATTTGACCGTTTCGGGATCGTCACGCCCGAGCCGTTCCACCAGCGCCTGTATCGCGGTGTCGAGGTCAAAGATCATGCTCCGGGCTTGATCGTCCCGTATCATGCTCTGAAGCCAGAAGAAAGACGCAACCCGCGTCCCCCTCGTCACCGGCGTGACGAGATGGAGGCTGGTCGAGGGATAGAGCACGCAGTCCCCGGCTTGCAACTTCACTTCGTGCGAACCGTAGGTGTCCTCGATCACAAGTTCGCCACCGTCATACTCTTCCGGCTCGGCCAGGAACAGCGTGACCGACAGGTCTGTGCGGATGCGAAGGCCGGTCAGGCGGTCGCCCCGGATCGCATTGTCGACATGCAGCCCGAAATGATGGCCGCTGTTCGCCGCATAGCGGTTGAACAGCGGCGGGAAGATCTGCAGTGGGATCGCCGCTGCCAGGAAACGCGGGTCCGACGTCAACGCCGAGATGATGCGGTTGCCGAGCTTGCGCGCGACCTCGCTGTCAGGCGGCAACTGCTCATTGCGCTTGACCATTGCTGACTGCGCGCCCGCGGTGGAACGGCCGTCTTCCCATTCGCTGGCGTCCATGATGCGGCGGAATTCCGCCACATCATCCTTGCTCAGGACGCCGTCTATGCATGTCAGCATGGCACCTCGTCGTTACTCCATCAGTAGCGCGCCGAGATCACCAGATAGGCGGCGCGTCCCGGTGCTTCCAGCACGAAGGGCGCGGCGCTCTGGTACAGCGCGTCATAGTAGCGTTTGTCGAAGATGTTGTTCACGAACAGCTTCAACTGCCAGTTCTTGTTGATCTTGGCTTCCGCGAACACATCGAAGCGCCAGTAGCTCGGAAGCGACGTGCCTGCGTTGGCCGCAAGCAACGAGCCACCGTAGATCTTCGAGCGGTAGACGGCCTGCCCGCCCAGTTCCCAGATATCGTTGAACTGGTACTTCGACAGCATGCTGAACGACTGATGGGCAACGTTGGCCAGAGGAAGCCCGACATTGGTGGTGTAGAGAAGCGGCGCGGGCATGTTCGCGGGCTTCACGTTGGACGCCGTAACCTCCGACTGCATCAGGACGAGGCCGCCGAACACACTCCATTTGTCGGTGATCTTGCCGCTCACGCCGAGATCGATGCCGCGAATACGATAAGCGGAACCTGCGGTGATACACGATATGTTGCCGGTCGTGCCGGCGGGATAGACGCATCCCAACGCGGACGCCGTGGCCACACTATTGACGTTCTGTGCCTCGCGCGCATTGTCCTTGGTGGTCTGAAACAGCGCAGCCGTCAGGAGCAGGTGGCGGTCGAACAGCTCCCACTTGGTGCCGAGTTCGATGGCCGTGTTCTTCTCCGGCCCGAAGATCTGATTGTTGCCGCCGGCCAGAGCGGGATTGACGCCGCCATACGCGGTGCTGGTGCCGTCGAACTCGGCGCCCACCGGGTTCGCTGAGGTCGCGTAGGCCACGTACACGCTGCCGTTTGGCGCCGGCTTCAAGGTCAAACCGAGATTGAAGTTGGGAATCAGGAAGTTTGCCGATTGCTGCTTGAGAGCGTTGCCCGCCCCGTATGCAGACGTATCGAGGTTGTAGTTGTCGTAGCGGAAGCCGCCATTGAGGATCAGGAGGTCACGATAGTTCGCACTGTCCATGACGTAGCCGCTGACAGTGTCGATGCCGATCTTGGCCGGCAGACCGGCCAGTGCGAGCGCCTTCCCGGGCAAGAACGTGTCCTGAGGGAAGAAGACGCTGACACCTGTCGGCGAGCCGCCTGGAGTGATCGGAACTCCGTTCCCTTCCGAGGTGAGCCCGAGATACTTGTCGATCGACGACCGCTCGCGATCGACTTCGATCCCGGCCAGCGCGGTGTGCTTGAAGCCGGCCCAGTCCTGGAACTTGTAGGTCGCTTCCGTCTGGTTGGCGAGCACGTCAGTGATCTGGAGACGGCTCTGCGGATTCATCGTGAGCGTCGAATTCGAAAGCGGGTTGGCGATCACCGGCTGCTCAGGCAGCGTTCCGACATAGTTCTGGGTCGAACGAGATACGCGGAACTTGTTGCTGACCATCAAGTCGGGCGTGATCTGCACTTCCGCGTTTAACGAGCCGATGTCCTGGCCGGTCCGGTAGAAGTCGCGGTTGATCTGGCCATACCAGTTGTTGCGGTTGGAGCCGAAGTCCGGGAACGGCCCACCGGCGGTCGTCGCCGTGCTCGGCCGGTAGTAGGGCACGCCGAAGTCCGGCACGCCGGTCAACTCGGTGTGGATGTAACCCCCGGTCACCCTGATCGTGTCGGTCGGCTTCCAGGTCGTGGCGACGAACGCGCCGTTGCGATTATCCTTGACGAAATCGCGACCGGCGACATCGGCGTCCTGGAACAGACCGCCGGCACGAACGGCCAGCGTCGGGTTGATCACCTGGTTGACGTCGAGCACCACACGCTTGGTCTGGTCGGTGCCAAACGTCGTGTCCATGTTGTAGAAACTGTTCTGCGTCGTCGCCTGCTTGGTGACGATGTTGATCGCACCACCGGCGACACCGCGGCCCGCGAAAGTTGAGCCCGGACCACGCAGAATTTCGACCTGCTCGGTGAAGAAGTTTTCACGGACGCTGACGCCCGCGTCGCGCACGCCGTCGATGAAGATGTCGTTGCGGGCATCGAAGCCGCGAATGAAGAAGCGGTCACCGAAGGCATTGCCGCCCTCACCCGTTCCGAGCGTCACGCCTGCCGTGCTCAGGATCGCCTGCTTCAGCGTCGTGGCGTTCTTGTCCGCGAGCACATCCTTTGTAAGCACGGTGATCGATTTTGGCGTGTTGAGGATTGGCTCAGGGAATTTACCCGACGCTTGCACTCGGGTGGCCATATAAGGCGCGGCGGGATTTGCGTACGGATCACGATCGGCAGGACCAGGGCTCGGATTGGCGACAGGCGCTTGTGCGGCCTGCTGCCGCTGCGCCGCGCGCCGCAGCGCGTTGCGCGCGCGAATCTGATCGGCGGTGGGCTTCGAAGCGGTCGGACGCGGACGCTGCTGAGGCGCATCGACGTTCACGGGGGGCAGATTGGTCTGCTGCGCCTGTGCGCCGGTCGAGACCGTCGCGACCGCGATCAGACTGGCGACCGTGGACACAGTCTTGCCGGTCGCAGTGTCGAAATTGTTGCCGAAGGATTTCCGATCCGCGACCGAACGCAACGATCGCGGTGTCTTCATCATGCCCATCACACGCCCCACAGTGCTTATGCTTCCATTGGTCGCGTTGCGACAACGCGACGCATTGGTGCTATCGGGCGTGTTCATGGGGGTCAACGCGATCTCTGCAACACTCCGTTTGAATCCGACCATTTCAAAGCAATTCTAAACTCGGTTGAGTGCGCCGCAGTTTTAAATGGTTCTAAACTTGAACCGTTCTAATCTGGACATTGATCGCTGCGATCTCGTCGTGCCGCATCAACCTTCGAGCTGATGCGCTTCGTCGATGCAGAAACGCGAACGATGGGGCGGTGCTATCGGTCGGAGAAAAGCAGGTCAATGCGATTGATCTGCCTGCACATTTGAATTCATCCAGATCGGACTCGGTGCAGATTTCAATCTGGAAACATGGGCGCATGCGAGAGCTGCGCAGGCGCGAGCAGCGGCGCCGCTCTCAATCGCTGCTCGGCGGCTTCATCAGCGAGAACAATTCGTCGACGGTTTTCTGCGCGACGGCACGCACACGATCGGAGTTGTCCATGCCGGCGATGTTGACGCCGCTAACGACGGCTTTGATCTCGTCGCGGAAGTCGGTCAGAAATCGCAAGGGATCGCGCTGCTCGTTGGCGACGCGCGCGATCAGTCCCGTGATCAGAATCTGGCACGCGATCAGCTTGCCGTTCAGTTCGTCCATCCTGCGCTCCCGTTGTGGCGGGGCCGATATGACCGATGCCGGATTTCCTGACAACCGAAACGCCGTGCAGGCGAATTAGAACCGTTCTCACGGGAGTTGTTTCCGGCTCACTTCGCAGCGCAGCCGGGGCGCCCTCGCGGACAGATCTGCAAGCCGCCCACACCGGCTCCGGGCATTGCCCAAGATTTGCGCGCGGATCGTTCGTGCCGGGAAAATGCAGCACTGCACACCGTAGTGTCACGGAGCTGCCTAGACAGTGCAAAGCTTTCCAATTGTTTAGGATTCCGAACCGATAGTGCTGTTTACACTGGAACTTGGCGTGTATTATACAAGCGCGCTGGAACCCTATGATTGCTCCACAATTCGTAGTTTTGGGCGTAAGAGCCAACGAGCCGACATGAAAAAAACACGGCCGATCCTCTGGATTCTGATCATCGCGGCCGTGGCCTCCGCGGGTTACTATGGCTGGCAGAAATTCGGCTCGCCCGAGGCCGGAAAAGCCCAGACGGCTCAGAAGGGTCCGGCGCGTCCGCCCGCCATCCCCGTCAGCGTTTCGCCGGTCCAGAAGGCCGACTTTCCGGTTTACCTGACCGGTCTCGGCACGGTTCAGGGCTTCAATACGGTACAGGTCCGGAGCCGGGTTGACGGCCAGATCGACAAGATCGCCTTCAGCGAAGGCCAGATGGTCAAGCAGGACGACCTTCTGGTCTCGATCGATCCCCGGCCCTATCAAGCCACGCTCGACCAGGCCAAGGCCAAGAAGGCGCAGGACGAGGCGAATCTCGCCAACGCCAATCTCGAGCTCCAGCGCGCCATGAAGCTTGGCGAGTTCGCGACTGCGCAGCGGGTCGACACCCAGCGTTCCACCGTCGCGCAGCTGACCGCCCAGATCGCCGCCGACGAAGCCGCCATCTCCAACGCCCAGACCCAGCTCGACTACACCCAGATCAAGGCGCCGTTCACCGGCGTGGCCGGGCTGCGCCTGGTCGACGTTGGCAACATCGTCAACGCCTCCACGCAGACGGGAATCGTGACGATCTCGCAGGTCGAGCCGATCTCGGTGATCTTCACCGCGCCGGAAGATCAGCTGCCCTATATCAGCGAAGGCCAGAAGGCCGGTGCGCTCAAGGTGATCGCGTTCACCACCGACGGCAAGAAGACGCTGGCCGAGGGCAAGCTCGCGGTCATCAACAATCAGGTCGACACGACCAGCGGGACTATTCGGCTCAAGGCGGTGTTCGACAACAAGGAACACACGCTGTGGCCGGGCCAGTCGGTTTCGACGCGCCTTCTGGTACGCACCCTGAAGGACGCGACCGTGGTTCCGGATGACGCGGTTCAGCATTCGACCAACGGCCTCTACGCCTATACCGTCAATCAGGACAACAAGGCGGAAGTGCATAAGATCAAGGTCAGCTACGCCATCGACGGCCGTTCGGTCGTCGACGAAGGCTTGAGCCCGGGTCAACAGGTGATCACCGGCGGCCAGTTCAAGGTCCAGCCCGGAAGCCTCGTCTCGACGGCCGTAGCAAGCTCGGATCCGAGCCAGAATAAGGTACGACAGGAATGACCGAGGGCGGGATTTCGGCACCTTTCATCCGTTATCCCATCGGCACCTCGCTGCTGATGGCCGGCATCCTCTTCGTCGGTCTCGTCGCCTATCCCCTGCTGCCGGTCGCGCCGCTGCCGCAGGTGGACTTCCCGACCATCCAGATCACAGCCAATTTGCCGGGCGGCAGCCCCGAGACGATGGCCTCGTCGGTGGCCCAGCCGCTCGAGCGGCAATTCGCCCAGATCCCCGGCATCGCCCAGATGACCTCGACGAGTTATCTCGGCACCGCCTCGATCACCATCCAGTTCGACCTCAACCGCAGCATCGACGGCGCCGCCAACGACGTGCAGGGCGCCATCAACGCTGCAAGCGGCCAATTGCCGAAGAACCTGCCCTCGCCGCCGACCTACCGCAAGGTCAACCCGGCCGACGCGCCGATCCTGCTGCTCTCGGCGACATCCGATACACTGCCGCTGACCACCGTCAGCGATGCCGTCGACGCCCAGCTTGCCCAGCAGATCAGCCAGCTCTCGGGCGTCGCGCAGGTCTTCATCGGCGGCCAGCAGAAGCCCTCCATCCGCATTCAGATCGACCCGGCGAAACTCGTCGCCAAGGGCCTGTCGCTGGAGGACGTGCGCAGCCAGATCGCGATCACCACGGTCGACAGCCCCAAGGGCAATATCGACGGGCCGAAGCGCGCCTACACGATCTACGCCAACGACCAGCTCACCCAGTCCAAGGACTGGAACGACGTCGTCATCGCCTATCGCAATGGCGGTCCGCTTCGAATCCGCGACATCGGACAGGCGGTGAGCGGCGCCGAGGACGCCAAGCAGGCAGCCTGGGCCAACGGCAAGCGTGGCGTGTTCCTGGTGGTGTTCAAGCAGCCGGGCGCCAACGTCATCGAGACCGTCGACCGGATCAAGGCCACCCTGCCCCGCCTCGTCGCGGCGATTCCGCCCGCGATCAAGATCGAGTTGATCAGCGACCGCACCACGACCATCCGCGCCGCGGTCGAGGACGTCCAGTTCACGCTGCTGCTGACCATTGCCCTCGTGGTCATGGTCATCTTCGTCTTCCTGCGCAGCTTCTGGGCGACGGTCATTCCCACCATCACGGTTCCGCTGGCGCTACTGGGCGCGTGCGCCCTGATGTGGGTGGTTGGCTATTCGCTCGACAATCTGTCGCTGATGGCGCTCACCATCGCGGTCGGATTCGTCGTCGACGACGCCATCGTGATGCTCGAGAACATCACGCGCTACATCGAGGAAGGCGAATCGCCGATGGCGGCCGCCTTCAAGGGCTCCAAGGAAATCGGCTTCACCATCGTCTCGATCAGCATCTCGCTGGTCGCGGTGCTGATCCCGCTGCTGCTGATGGGCGGCATCATAGGACGCCTGTTCCGCGAGTTCGCCGTCGTGCTGGCGATGACCATCTTCGTCTCGATGTTCGTGTCGCTGACGCTGACGCCGATGATGGCCTCGCGCTTCCTGCGCGCCCATGGCGAGGTGACCCACGGCAAGTTCTACCAGTGGAGCGAACGCGCCTTCGACGGCATGCTGCGCGGCTACGAGTACGTTCTCGATCATGCCCTGGCCTGGCGCCGCACCACGCTCCTGATCTTCTTCGCCACGCTCGGCCTGTCGATCTACCTGTTCATCCTGATCCCGAAGGGCTTCTTCCCGCAGCAGGACGTCGGCCTGATCACCGCGACCTCGGAAGCGTCCCAGGACATCTCCTTCGCCGAGATGCAGCGGCGCCAGGTCGAGCTCGGCAAGATCGTGATGGACGATCCCGACGTCGCCACGATCGCGATGAACATCGGCGGCAGCGGCCGCGCCGGCAACAACGGCAATTTGTTCATCACGCTGAAGCCGCGCAACGAGCGCAACGCGTCGGCGCAGGAGATCATTGCCCGGCTGCGCCCCAAACTCGAGAAGGTGTCGGGCGCCCGCCTCTACATGCAGGCGGCCCAGGACGTCCGGCTCGGCGGCCGGCCGACGCGCACGCAGTTCGAGTTCACGCTACAGGATGCCGACCTCACCGAGCTCAACGACTGGGCGCCGAAAATCCTCGCCAAGATGCAGACGCTGCCGCAACTGCGCGACGTCGCGACCGACCAGCAGACGCAGGGCACCACGGTCCAGCTCAAGATCAACCGCGACACCGCATCGCGCTACGGCATCCAGCCGCAGCTGATCGACGACACGCTGTATGACGCCTTCGGACAGCGGCAGGTCACGCAGTATTTCACCCAGCTCAACACCTACAAGGTGATCCTCGAGATCCTGCCGGAGATGCAGGGCAGTCTCGACAGCCTGAACAAGCTCTATCTGAAATCGCCGCTGACCGGCGACCAGGTGCCGTTGTCGACCTTTGCGACCTGGACCACTGATCCGGTCCGCCCGCTCTCGATCAGCCACCAGGGCCAGTTCCCGGCGATCACGATCAGCTTCAACCTCGCCCAGGGCGTCGCGCTCGGTCAGGCCACCGAGGCCGTGCAGAAGGCGATGGCCGATCTCGGCGCACCCCCGACCCTGAATTCGAGCTTCCAGGGCACCGCGCAGGCGTTCCAGCAGTCGCTCGGCACCGTGCCGCTGCTGATCCTCGCAGCCCTCGTCGTGGTCTATCTGATCCTCGGCATCCTGTACGAGAGCTACATCCATCCGATCACGATTCTGTCGACCCTGCCCTCGGCCGGCGTCGGCGCGCTCCTGATCCTGATGGCGGCCGGCTTCGACTTCAGCCTCATTGCATTGATCGGAATCATTCTCCTGATCGGCATCGTGAAGAAGAACGGCATCATGATGGTCGACTTCGCCATCGCGGCCGAGCGCGACGAGCACAAGACGCCGGAGCAATCGATCCGTCAGGCCGCGCTGTTGCGCTTCCGGCCGATCATGATGACGACGATGGCCGCCCTGCTCGGCGGCGTGCCGCTGATGCTCGGCCACGGCACCGGCGCCGAGATCCGCCAGCCGCTCGGCTACGCCATGGTCGGCGGCCTGATCGTCAGCCAGGCGCTGACGCTGTTCACCACCCCGGTGGTCTATCTCTATCTCGACGAGCTCAACAACTGGTTCTCGGGCTGGGGCCGTTCGGGTGACGGCAAAGGTCACGAGGCGCCCGAGCACAGCACCGTCAAGCAGGCCGCCGAGTAAGCTTGCACCGCGGCTTCCGCGACGCTACAGCGAGGCCCTCGGTTCACGCCAACGCGGTTTCGCCATGTCCATGCAATCCAGACTTGTCGCCCTCGCCGCCGCCCTTCTGCTGTCGACAGGCGGCGCGTATGCCCAGCAGAGCGCCAAAAAGAACGCCGCTTCCCCTGCACCGGCCGCTCAGCCCGCGCCAGCTCCGACCCAGCCGCCGGCTGACGGTGCGCAGCAAGCCGGATGGGTCGTGCGCTGCACCAGCGTCAGCCGCGACGCGCCGCTCGAATGCGCAATGGAGCAGAACGCGGTGCTGACCAAGACCGGCCAGACCATCGTCCTGATCAACATCCGTATCGCGCCCGACACCCGCACGCCGGTGGCGCTGCTGCAATTGCCGCTCGGCCTCAACCTGCCCGTCGGCGCCAAGCTCCAGGTCGACGAGGGCAAGACATTCGATCTTCAGATCCAGACCTGCGAGAACCGCGGCTGCTACGCCTCGACGCCAATCGCGGCGGACCTGCTCGCGGCCTTGCGGTCGGGCAAGCAGCTGAAGGTCTCCTTCCAGAACATGGCCAAGGAGGCGATCGCGATCCCGATGCCGCTGGGCGATTTCGCAGCGGCCTACGACAAGATCAAGTAAGGCCCACACTGTCATCGCCCGCCTTGTGCGCAATTGCGCACTGGGGCGGGCGATCCAGTACTCCGAGACGTTTATGGTTCAATCGATAGGCCGCGGCGTACTGGATGCCCCGCCCCCGTGCGCGATTGCGCACTAGGCGGGGCATGACACCGGTTCTCGCCGCCCAACCTCCCGCCCCTACTGCCGCGCCATCTGCGCATTGCCGACGGCATCGCCGTCGAGCTTCTGGTCGTCGTGCATGGTCACGGTGACGCGCAGCAGCCGCCCCTCGAACTCGAACGGCGCCTCGTAATGCGACACGGGGCTGCCGCGGTCGCGGCCGATGTCGAGGCCGGACCACGAGATCAGCGTGTGGAAGCCGAGCTGGGTCTGGAGCGACCCCGCCGGCTCGCCGTCGATCAGCAGCGTGTATTCGGTGACGCCGGTGCGCGAACCCTTCGCCGGCGGCTCCTTGCGCACGAGCCGCTCGACATGCACACCGAGCCGCCGCGCGCCTGACGACACCTTGCGGTCCGACCGCACGACCTGGTGGCTGCCGCCGATGTTGAGGTCGTGCACGAGATGGCCATCCCTGACGTAGAGGCTGTAGCCCGACGTCGCGTCGCCATGCGAGATCAGCACGCCATCGGATCCCCCCTCCTCGATCTCGACATGCGCCTCGATCGTGTAGCTGCGGCTGCGCACGTCAGGCGCGACATCGGTCGGCACGTGGCCCATGCCGGCGTGGAAGACGAAATGGTGGCGCGCACCATGGAAGCGCGCGGCGTTCTCGGCGAAGCGCGGACCGAAGCGGTCGTCGAGCGGCAGAACCTTGTGCTTCTCGGCCTCCGCCCACCACGTCGCGATCATTGCTGCCAGACGCTCCGGCTCCTTCGCGGCGAGATCGTCGGTCTCGGAGAAATCCTGGTCGAGATGAAACAGCTCCCATTTGTCGTTCTCGAACGGCGTGCCCGAGGGATGGAAGGCGACCGCCTTCCAGCCGCCCTGCCAGAGGCCGCGATGGCCGAACATCTCGAAATATTGCGGCGAGCTTTTTGAGGACACGGACGCATCCATGATCGAGCGCGCAAAGCCCTCGCCTTCCAGCGGCATCTGCGGGCAGCCCGCGATCTTGTTCGGCGCCTCGATGCCGATCAGCTCGAGCAGCGTCGGCGTGAGGTCGCAGGCGTGGACGAACTGGTGCCGCAGCTCGCCTTTGCCTGCGATCTTCTTCGGCCAGTTGATGACGAAGGGATCGCGGATGCCGCCGCCATGGGTGTTCTGCTTGTAGCGCCGCAGCGGCGTGTTCGACGCCATCGCCCAGCCATGCGGGAAATTGCTGTGGGTGTCGGGCCCGCCGATGTCGTTGATACGGCTGAGCTTCTCGGCGATCGGCTCCGGCTTGAAGTTGAACGGCCCCATCGCGTTGACGAAGCCGAGCGGCCCGCCCTCCTGGCTCGCGCCGTTGTCGGACATCACGATGATCACGGTGTTGTCGCGAATGCCGGCCGTTTCCAGGAACGAGACAAGCCGAGCAAGATGCCGATCGGAATGATCGAGCATGCCGGCGAAGGCCGCCTGCAGGCGGGTGAAGACGCGGCGCTCATCGGTCGAGTGCTCCTCCCAGGCCTTGACGCCGTCGTTGCGCGCCGGCATCCGCGTTCCCTCAGGCACCAGCCCCATCGCCTTCTGGCGTGCCAGACGCCGTTCGCGCTCGACGTCCCAGCCGTGCGCGAATTCGGCGTCATAGCTCATGATGATATCGGCCGGCGCCTGATGCGGCGCGTGGCAGGCGCCAAGTGCGACCCAGGTGAGCCAGGGAACGTCAGGACGGTCGGCGACATGGTCGCCGATGAAGCGGATCGATTGGTCGATCAGATCCTCGGTCAGATGATAGCCGTCCGCATACGTGCCCGGTGGATCGATATGCGTGTTGTCGGAGACGAGCTCCGGCGCGTACTGGTCGGTCTCGGCGTCGAGGAAGCCGTAGAAGCGGTCGAAGCCACGGCCGAGCGGCCAGCCGTCGAACGGGCCGGTGGCGCCGCTTTCGGTCAGCGGCGTGACGTGCCATTTGCCGACCATGTAGTTGCGATAGCCATGTCCGCGCAGCATCTCGGCCAGCGTCCCCGCCTCACGCGCGATCTTGCCGCGGTAGCCGGGATAGCCGGAATCGAAATTGGCAAGGCAGCCGACGCCGACCGAGTGATGATTGCGTCCTGTCAGCAGCGCGGCGCGCGTCGTCGAGCACATCGCCGTGGTGTGAAATCCTGAGTAGCGCAGGCCTTCGGCGGCGAGCCGGTCGATAGTCGGCGTCTTGATTGCCGAGCCATAGCAGCCGAAATCGGAGAAGCCGACGTCGTCGAACAGCACGACCAGGATGTTCGGCGCGCCCTCGGGCGGCCTTGGCGCCTCCGGCCACCAGGGTTTTGACTCCGCGACTGTCTTGCCGACGGTGCCGCGGAACGGCGTGCCGCTGTTTGCGCTCATCTGCTCCTCCCGATGTTGCCCGGCGGCTGCGGTTGACCCGTGGCTCGGCCACGCCTAAATTATAATCCGAATTATTATTATTGTTTTAGCCGGATGCAAGCACGGATGCGGCCAAGCTCGGACGAACCCGATTTCGACCTGCCCGGCGTTGCCCCGTCGCGGCAGAAGCGCAGCCGCGAGACGACGCTGGCGCTGCTGCGCGCCGGCGCCGACATGCTGCGCACGCGCAGCCTGGCCGAGCTGTCGATCGAGGCGCTCTGCACCGAGGTCGGCGCCACCGTCGGCGCCTTCTACAGCCGCTTCGAGAGCAAGGAGGCCTATTTCAACGCACTGATGGCGCTGGCTGCGCGCGACGGTGAGCAACGGCTCGGCGACATGCGGCGCCCATCGCCGGATGCGGACCTCGACAAGCTCTGCCACATCATCGTCAGCGGGATCATCGCCTGGATGCGCAACCACGAGGGCGTGCTGCGCGCCGCGCTTCAGCACGATGACACCCGTCCGGACAAATGGACGCCGTTCAAGGCCCTCGCGAAGGCAACGACGCAACGCGCGACCCCTCTCCTGCTCCCGGCCATGGGCAAGGGACGCAAAGCCGCCAAGACCCTCACGATCGCCTTCGGCTTTCAGGTCATACTGGGCTCGCTGGTGAACGCGATCCTCAACGATCCCGGGCCGCTGTCGCTTGGATCAAAAGAGATGGAGACGCGGCTGGCCGGTTGCCTGTTGCTGTTGCTCCAGGCGGAGATCAATCAGTCGACGCCGAGATAGGCCTTCTGCACCTGCGGATCCTGTGCGAGCGCCGCGGCCGTGCCGGACAGCACGCTCTTGCCGACCTGGAGCACGGTCGCAAAGTCCGAGACTTCCAGAGCGAGCTCGATCGACTGCTCGGCAAGCAGGATGGTCAGGCCCTCGCGATGCAGGCGGCCAAAGGTCTCGTACATGGATTCGACCACCGCCGGCGCGAGGCCGAGCGACGGTTCGTCCAGCATCAGCAGCTTCGGGTCGCTCATCAGCGCGCGGCCGACCGCGAGCATCTGCCGCTCGCCGCCGGACATGGTGCCGGCGCGCTGGTTGCGGCGCTCCCTCAGGCGCGGGAAGATCTCGTAGACACGCTCCAGCAAATTGGCCTGGCGCGACTTGTCGTGCAGCGGCGTCGCGCCGAGCATCAGATTGTTCTCGACGCTCTGCTGCACGAACAGCCGCCAGCCTTCCGGCGACAGCGCCAGTCCCTTGCGCACGATCGCAAAGGCCTTCTGGCCGGCGATGTCCTCGCCGCGAAAGCTGATCGATCCGGAATGCACGGGAATGAGACCCGCGATTGCGTTCAGCGTCGTGGTCTTGCCGCCGCCATTGGAGCCGAGCAGCGCGACGACGCTGCCCTCCGGCACTTCCAGCGAGACGTCGGAGACACCGATGAGGTCGCCATAGCGCACCTCGAGGTGCTCGATCCGAAGAAGCGCGCCGCTCATAGGTCCCGCCCGCCCATCAGCTCGACCGGCGTATGGCCGGCCGCGGCCTTCGCCGCGCGTTTGCCGAGATAGGCTTCGATCACCGCCGGGTTCGAGGTGACCTCGCGCGGCGAGCCGCGGGCGATCTCCTTGCCCTGGTGAAACACCATCACGCGGCTCGCAAGCGACATGATCACTTCCATGATGTGCTCGACGATGACGAGCGTGATGCCGGAACGGTGGATGTCGCGCACGAGATCGATGGCGAGCCTCACCTCGTGGGCGTTGAGCCCGGCCATGGCCTCGTCGAGCAGTAGCACCTTCGGCTCGGTCGCCAGTGCGCGGGCGATCTCCAGCCGCTTGCGGCCGGGTGTGCCCAGCGAGCGCGCTGGCGCATCCGCAAGCCTGCTCATGCCGACGCGCTCCAGCACCGCGCGCGCCCTTGTCTCGGCCTCGTGGCGATGCGAGGTGCGCAGGAAGGCGCCGATCATGACGTTCTCGAGCACCGTCATGCCTTCAAAGGTCTGCGGCACCTGGAAGGTGCGCGCAAGCCCGAGCCCGGCGCGCTGCTCCGGCGCGAAGTCGGTGATGTCGGTCCCCTCGAACAGCACGCGGCCCGAGGTGGTCTTGAGGTCGCCGGTGAGGCAATTGAAGAAGGTGGATTTGCCGGCGCCGTTCGGGCCGATCAGGCCGAGAATATCGCCCTGCTCCAGCGTGACGGACGCATCGTCCACCGCCTTGAAGCTGCCGAACGCCTTTGTGATCCCGCGCGCCTCAAGGAGCATGGCCGGCTCCCTTATCTGCGCCGGGCTTCCGTCGTCCCATGAACAGGCTGAGCAGGCCGCCGGGCTGGAAGCGTGCGATCAGCACGATGATCGCGCCATACAGGACGAAGGTGAGGCCGGCCCCCTTGCCGCCAAGCCAGCTGTTGGAGATCTCCTCCAGCGGCACGAGGATCGCGGCTCCCACCAGCGGACCGAACAGCAACCCCGCCCCGCCCAGCGCCGCCATGATCAGGATCTTGACCGAGATCAGGATGCCGAGCCCGGACTCGGGATCGACGAAGCCGAACATCATCGCATAGAGCGCGCCGGCAACGCTCGTCAGCGCCGCGCTCAGCATGTAGGCGTAGAGCTTGGTCCGGCTCGCGGGTGCGCCCAGGGAACGTGCGGCCCTCTCGGAATCCTTGATCGCGCGCAGATAGAATCCCATGCGGCTGTTGGTCATCCACCAGGTGACGAGCAGCGTGATCACGAGGACGACCAGGAAGAGGTAGTAGTACGGCAGCGACGACAGGAACGAGAGATCGAAGATGTTGCGCGGGACCGTTGGACCGGAAAGACCCACGGCCGCGCCGAGCCAGTCGGTGTTGGTGACGATCAGCCGCATGGTCTCGGCGACCGCGATCGTCGCCATGCTGAAATAGTGACCCGACAGCCGCAGCGTCGGCACGCCGATGATCGCGGCAAGCCCCACCGCCAGCACGATGCCGCCGGGGATGCCGAACAGTGGCGACAGCCCGAACTTGGCGTAAGACCCCATCGCGGCATAGGCGCCGCAGCCGAAGAACACGACATGGCCGACCGAGACCTGGCCGGCATAGCCGCCGACGATGTTCCAGGCCGACGCGGCGATGGCATAGAGCAGCACCAGTGCGCCCAAGCGCTGCTGGAACGGCGAGGACAGCAGCAACGGATAGGCAATCGCCAGTGCTGCGACGATTGAGAGCCAGATCAAGCGCCGCATTGCAGCTTTCTCATCAGAGCTTGCCCATCAGGCCTTGCGGCCGGAACCAGAGGAAGAACAGGAACAGGACATAGACGACGATGTCCTTGTAGACCGCACCGATCAGATAGCCGGAGAGCGACTCGATGACGCCGATCAACAGGCCCGCGACGAGCGCGCCTGGCACGCTGCCGAAGCCGCCAAGGGATACCGTGACGAAGGCGACGATGCCGAGCGTCTCGCCGACCGTCGGCACGATGTAGAAGAAGTTCGCGATCAGCGCGCCGGCAAGGCCGGTGGCGCCGGCCGCGATGGCCCAGGCAATCGCCTGCATGGTATCGGGCCTGATGCCCATAAGCTGAGCCGCGGTCTGATCCTCCGCCACCGCCAGCATTTTTGAACCAAGCGATGTGCGCGTCAGAAGCAGGTGGAGGCCGAATGTCACCAGCAGCGCGACGACACCGGCAAGCAGCCGCGAGGCTTCGATCCGCAGGCCCGCAAACGCATAAGTGCCGCCGACGATATTCGACGGCATCGACAGGAAGTTGGCGCCGAACCACCAGAACACGGAATAGCGCAGCAGCAGCGCGAGCCCGAACGTGCCGAGGATCTGCGCCAGCATCGGCCCCTTCATGATGTCGCGGATCAGGGCGAAATAGACGACGACCCCGACGGTCGCGAGCACCAGTGTCGCCAGTGGGGCGCCGAGGATGGGCCCGCCCCCCATCAGCGTATAGACGACATAGGCGACGTACATGCCAAGCATGACGAAGTCGCCATGCGCGAAATTGACGATGTTCATCATGCCCCACACCAGCGTGAGGCCCGAGGAAAACAGGGCGTAGACGGCGCCAAGCAGAAGCCCGCCGACAATCACCTGCACGAGTACGAAGGACATGAGCTGCGTTGCTCTGATCAAAACATTCTGGGAAAGGCGGGACGCGCGGTCCCGCCTTCAGGCAATCTTACCAGCCCTTGTAGGGCAGTACCGGCGCCTTCTCGGCATTGGCCTTCGGCCATACCGCGACGTAGTTCTCGCCATCCTGGAGCTGGATGATGGCGCCGGAAGCCAGGATGTTCTGGCCCTTGTCGTCGAACTTCACGCCCTTGTAGCCGATCATGAGCTGCTCGGGCTTTAGGTCCGTCGCCTTCAGCGCGGCCTGGATCTTTGCAGGCTCGGTCGAGCCGGCGCGGTCGATGGCATCGGCCAGCACGAAGAAGCCCTGCATCTGCCGGGCGACCGTGTCGTCCATCTCCTCGCCGCTCTTCTTCTTGTACATCTCGGCGATGATGGCGGACGCCGAGCCCGGCGGTCCCACGACCCAGGACGAGCGGTTGAAGACGCCTTGCGAGATCTTGCCGACCGCCTTGGTGAAGGACGGATCGGAGTAGCCGGCATCGTCGGCCAGCAGCACGGCCGGCTTGTAGTCGAGCGACTGCATGGTCTTGGCGAACAGGATCGCATCCGACGTGTAGCTGATCATGATGACGACGTCGGGCTTCTTGTCCTTGAGCTGGAGCACCTGGCCCTGCAAGTCGGTCGCATTGACGGGATAGGCGATGTCGAGCGCGATCGGTTGGCCCTTTTCCTTGAAGGCGCCGGCGATCGTGTTGGCGACCGAGGTGCCGTATTCGGTGTTGTCATGGACCACCGCGACGCTGTCGGTCTTGGCACCCTGCGCCTTGATGTCGGCGAGGAAGTCGACATAGATCTTGGCGAAATCGGTCGCAATCGGCGTGGTGCGGAAGAACCATTTGAAGCCGCGCTCGGTGAGATTGGCGGCGACCGATTCCGAGTTCAGGAAAGGAACGCCGTATTTCTCGGCGATCGCGCTCGAAGTCAGCGTGACGCCGGACTGGTAGGAGCCGAACACGGCCGCCACCTTCTCTTCCGTGATCAGGCGTAGCGCCTGATTCTGGCCCGTCGCCGGGTTGCCCTGGTTGTCGGCGAACACAGCCTCGATCTTGGCGCCGCCGAGGCCGGCAAGGCCGGCGTTCTTCGCCAGCGGCAGATTGCCAAGCTCAGGATGGGCGTTGTTGATGATGTCCATGGCGACTTCGAGCGCCGCTTTGGCGTGCGCACCGATCGAGGCGGTGCCGCCGGACATCGGCATGATGACGCCGATCTTGATGACCTTGTCCTGGGCCTGCGCGCCGGAGCCGAGCGCAAGGAACATCGCGGCTGCGCAAAACAGCCCGGTGACGTGCTTGAAATTCATCAAATCAGACCTCCCAAAGGGTTTCCCCAACCAAGCTATTTTGGAAGCTTCAGGCTAAGCGCCCGCTTCCGTTTGTTTATGCCTGGTGGATCTAGGATGGCATGCCAGCCGGACACCGGCAAGACGAAACGGACTTGCGCAATGCTGCATGGGAGGCAGCGAACGCGCCGGCGCGGGCGGCGTTCAAATCCGGCGTCGCCCGGCGCGAACGCGGTAACTCGAACGGTGGACGTCATTGCCATCTGCAGGGGTGGGTTAACACTGCGACTGTGCCAAGCGCGGTCCGCTGGCGTAACCCGGCCCCCGTGTGTTTCCGCGAACGCAGAGGCGGTGGGTGACGCTGTCGCCAACCCACCCTGCGAGACGCCGTCAGCCGACGATGTCGCTCGCCCGCAGCAGCGTCGTGAAGCCGCCATAGATCATGCGCTTGCCGTCGAAGGGCATGTCGGCGCCCTTGAGCCGCTCATCGGCCATCACCTTCTTGTTGACGGCATCGCGGGTCTCCCGGTCACGGTAGACGATCCAGGAGAACACCACGACCTCGTCCTCCTTCGCGATCACCGCGCGCGGAAACGAGGTCAATTCGCCATAGGGCACGTCGTCGCCGATGCACTCGACGTAATCGAGCGCGCCGTGTTCCATCCACACGGCGCAGGCCTTTCGCGCCAGCGCCTTGTAGGCCTCGATCTTGTCCTTCGGCACGGCCAGCACGAAACCATCGACATAGGGCATCACGGGATCTCCTTTGGGTTGCCTGCCCCAAGGACGAAGCGGCGCACGGCGATCCGACACGTCATCGCACCCGCAAGGTGAGGCAAACTGTCGCGAGGATTTCGTGCGCTACTTCACATTTGAAGCTCGCCGCGCCGTGACATCATCCCGGACGTTTGCGCTCGCACATCGGCTACTTCAGATTGCAATTGAGCAGAAGGCAGCTTTCATGAGCACCCGCCTGTCATTGCTTTGTGTCCACGGCGTCGGTCACGCGGAGATCGACGCCGAGTTTCGAAAGTCATGGTCCGAGGCGATCATACGCGCCGTCCAGTCCGTCGATCAGAGCCTCAACCCGGCCATCGACTTCCTCTCGTATGACGACCTGTTCGACAAGAGCCCGCCCAACCTCGTCACCTACAGCATCGCCTTGGCGAAGCTGCTGGCGAGCGCGACAGTCCATGGGATCGGTGATCTGCTCTCGGGCACGCGCGGCCTCGATGACGTACCGACCCTGATCAGATGGACCGCGGGCATGGTCGCCCAGTGGTCGGTGGATGAGCAGTTGCAGGCCGCGCTGCGCGGCGCAGTCCTCGACAAGCTGAAGAGCGGCAACTACGACGTTGTCCTGGCTCACAGTCTCGGCTCGCTGATCTGCTACGACACGTTCGTGCGCAACCCCGCTGCGATCAGGGACAAGGTCTTCGTCACGTTCGGCTCGCAGATCGGCAATCCCGCGGTGCGCGACGTCTTCGCAGGCCGCATTCAGGACCTTCCCTGCCGGAAATGGTACCATCTGTTCAACCGGGAAGATCACGTTCTCACCTATCCGCTCGAGATCGCCGCAGACAATTTTCAGCAGGTACTGACACCGTTCGATGTCCCCAACGATCTCCTGAATCACAACGCGACCTGGTACCTGTCGCGCCCCGAGACCGTCGCCACCGTCTGGCACGACGTGGTCCCGGTGCCGGCGTCACGCTCCATCGTCAGCGCCGCGCGGGGAATTGCCCGCATTGACGCCCGGCCGACCCGCCGCGCCCTGCTGATCGGCATCAACGACTATCCCAAACCCGCGGACAGGCTCGAAGGATGCGTCAACGACGTATTCCTCATGAGCTCGGTGCTGCAGGAAAGCGGCTTCAAGCCGGACGAAATACGCGTCGTGCTCAATGAGCGGGCGACGGCGCAGGGCATCATGGAAAGGCTTCACTGGCTGCTCGAGGGCGTCCGCGACGGTGACGAGCGTATGCTGTTCTACTCGGGCCATGGCGCCCAGATTCCCAGATACAGCCCGAGCGGCGCACCGGATAGCGTCGACGAGTGCCTGGTTCCCTATGATTTCGACTGGACGCCCGAGCACGCCATTCTCGACCGCCAGTTCAGCCAGCTCTACTCACAGCTTCCGTACGACTGCTATTTCGTCGCCATGCTCGACTGCTGCCATTCCGGCGGCATGACACGTGACGGTGGTCCGCGTATCCGCGGCCTGACGCCGCCCGACGATATCCGCCACCGGGCGCTGCGGTGGGAGGCAAGCGAAGGCATGTGGGTGCCGCGCGAGTTCCCGCCCCTCAACGAGAGTCTGAGCAAGAGCAAGAACGGCGCCGACTATCTCGGCGACAACGGCGCCACGCAGCGGCTCGGGCGCAGCATGGCGCTCCGCACCCAGCCCGACAAGGAATACAACAAGACGCGGGCCGAGCTCGGGCATCACGGTCCTTATCTGCCGATTCTCCTCGAGGCCTGCCAGGAGCAGGAGCTATCCTATGAATATCGTGACGGCGTCACATCGTATGGCGCCTACACGTTCTGCATGGCGAAGGTGCTGCGCGAACAACGAGACCGCGGCGCCAATCCATCGTTCCGGGAGCTGAACGAGCTCGTCACGGCCAAACTCCGTCGCCTCAAATACAACCAGACGCCGAATCTCGTCGGCGCCAAGACGCGCGTCAGCGCGAAAATTCCATGGGGCGCGGCAGATGCAGGTCGCGGCCAGCGACGGGCGCCGAAAAAGCGTGCCACCAAGACGGGCCGGAAGAAGCGCCGCTAATCATTTCGCCTTGCATCGCGGGGCGGCGCATCGCGGACGCGATGAGTCGGGCCAACGCGCCGAGGTGGCACCGACGAAAGGAAAGGCCTGCCGACGGCACGTCAGGCTCGCGACGCGGGCCCGATTCAGAGCAAGTTATGATCTGGGTAAATCGCCCGGAACTGGCTGGGGAACCTGGATTCGAACCAAGACAAACAGAGTCAGAGTCTTATATCTCGCGTTGTTTTTGTTCATTAAATTCGCGTTGTGTTGCGCCCTTGTCGCGCCTCATGTATAGTCGAGCCCAATCGAGCGATGGAGCGGGGGCCGATGTCAGTCAGGAAGCGCACATGGACAACGTCGTCCGGCGAGGCGCGCGAAGCCTACGTGGTGCAATATTCCATTCCCGAACTGGACACGCGCGGCAAGCGCAAGCGGGTAATCAAGACGTTCGACCGCAAGAAGGACGCCGACGCGTTCCACGCCCAAGTTCGGGTCGACCTCGGGAAAGGCACCCACGTTCCGGCGTCGAAAAGTCCCACCGTCGTCGAGGCAGGCCGTAACTGGATTGACGCTTGTGCGGATCTGGAACGCACGACCCGGGATGGGTACGAACAGCACTTGCGCGACCACATCACCCCCTATCTTGGCGGATTGAAGCTGTCCGCTCTTACGGTAGCGGTCGTGCGAGATTGGCAAGACCGGCTCCGGAAGGGTGTCCCCGCCCCTGGCCAATCCGAGGCGTCGCCAAGGTCTGCCGACATGGTCAAGCGGGTGACGGGCTCACTCGGCTCCATGCTCGCCGATGCCCAAGTGCGCGGCCACGTCGGCCAGAATGTCGTCCGCAGCCTTAAGGCGAGCCGGAAGCGCGGCAAGGAACGAAAGGCCGAGCGCCGGGCAAAGGGAAAACTGAAAATTGGCGTCGACATCCCCACCCCGGTGGAAATCGAAACTCTGCTTGGCGCTGCCGACGGTCGGTGGCGGCCGTTTCTGCTCGTGGCGATCCGGTGCGGTCTGCGTGCTTCCGAGTTGCGTGGCCTGCGCTGGCAAGACGTCGATTTGAAAAAGAGCGAACTGCACGTGCATCAGCGCGCCGACGCCTACAATGAGATCGGTCGCCCTAAATCGGAAGCCGGCGAACGCTCGGTTCCTATTCCGCCCACCACCCTCAAGGCCCTGAAGGAGTGGAAATTGAAGTGCCCGCGACGTGCTGACGGTGCGCAGCATTTCGTGTTTCCCAATGGGGCGGGAAAAGTCGAATCGCACGCCAATATCATCACCCGCGGGCTGATCCCAACGATGATTGATGCGGGCGTGACAGCGCCAGTCCTCGACAATGAAGGTAAGCCCGTTCGCGGCGAGGACGGCAAATCGACGCTCACCGCGAAATATACCGGCTTGCACGCGCTGCGGCATTTCTTCGCGAGCTGGTGCATAAATCGCAAGGTGGACGGTGGGTTAGAACTGCCGCTTAAGGTCGTGAGTGAACGGCTTGGACACTCGAATATTGCGATCACGGCCGATCTATACGGCCATCTATTTCCTCGCGCTGACGATTCCGAAGAATTGGCCGCGGCTGAGGGCAAGTTTGGCTAGGTAACGTTTGATTAAGCTTTAGCGCGCATTACTGGATACACGTACTCTCTACGGGACCAGCGGCGGGACGCCGTAGCGGTCCTTTACGACAGCGGGATGCTGCCGGGAGCTTGATGCCACACCGTGGCTCGCTTTCGGCTCTTGAGCCCCCACTGCGAGCCTCTGCGGAGTCTCGCTGTGAAAAACAAAACATCACCAATCGCAAATCCCGACGAATTCGTTTGGGGTGCCGCTGATATCGGCAAGTACCTCGGTCGCTCCAAAGAAGCGACTTGGTTCATGCTCGAACAGGATCGTGTGCCCGGCGCCAAAAAGGTCGCCGGTCGATGGGGCATGCACGTTCCCACCTTCCTCGCCAGTTTCCAACCCGCCATAGCGCCGCGCGCAAGCGCCGCGGCTTGATGTTGACAATCAACATCGCGCGCTAATTGCCAACATCAGGACACCACCGACATGAACGATCGCTATTTCTCCCTTCTCAAAGATCAGGCCGCAGGCATCCCCAACGCAACGGTGCGCACCACGTTCGACCGTCTGATCGAACTGCATCGCGACATCATGGCGACCACCGCCGCAGTGCGCGGTGACACTGATCTGAGCACGCAGGGCAGGACCAAGAAGGCCCGCGACGAGATGAAAAAGAATGCTTGGAAAATGATCCGAGCCAAAGCGTTCGCGTCGCGGCTCAATGATCGGATCGACGAGAAGCGCGCCAAGCTCGAACTGCCCGCGATCGATAAGACCGATGCCGCCGGCGCGGTGCTTCGCAGCCAGGTTCGCGATCGCCTGCCGAAGTCGGCAAAGGAACTCAAGGCGCTGGTTCCGACGATGTCGCTGCTCTACCTACAGACGCTTTTGGAAGCGCCCGAACTCGTCGGCGCAGATCGCGAGATCGCCGAAGATGCGCGCACCCGGGCGATCAACATTGTCCACCCCGGCAAGCTCGACGAGTTGGAGCGCGAGCGCGCCGCCGTGCAGCTCCTGACCAACGCAACGGCCGCGGCTGCTGATGCTATGCGCGATCTCGCCGACCTGCCGAACGCGCACGCTCTTAACGACTTTCTGAACCAGTCCGTGCCCGATCAGCGGCACATTCAAGCCGATGTTGAGCGCGAAACCGCGCTCGCCGCGGCGTAACCAGGGAGACCACCATGACCAAGACCCTAAATACGGACGGCGCGGCAAAGCAAGTGACCGAAGCATTGCAGCCCGTCGCCGACTTCAACGGCGCCGCGGGTGTCAAGCAAACGCCGCTGCCGGCGAAGAAACCGCTTCCGGCCGATCTCGCGCGCGCGCTGGGACAAACACAGTCTTAAGGGGTGGAGCATGCAGTATTTCGAGGCCGGAACGTAACTCTCCCGACGATTGTCAAAGTCGGCAATCCGATTTGGATCGAACTCGACGGAGGCATCGGTCGAAGAAAAATCACCGCCTTGCCCGGCTCCTACTCGGCAGGCTCTGCTTCAAGCTCAGTATGTGCCTCGCCATCCCGGGAAGAAGGTCTCCGGCATCTGAAAGCAGCCAAACGGCGGGCCATCTCGTTAAGAGAGGCAGGCGACGACGGCGAGAACGACGTCGGCGCCCAGGTCGCCCGAAAACATGGCGAAGACAAATCCGGCACCAAGGGCGGCTGCAATTGCTTTCAGCCTGATCATTTTGAAATCCCCTCGTTAGTGAGAGGAATTTGGGCTCGGACTGTTTCGGGATCGCTTCGCGTGACGCAATAAAAGATTTCGTTCACCGAGGCGTTATCGGTAGGCAACTGTAGGGCGCGACCAAAGAGCTGGCGGGCCTTCAACCCCAAGCACAAGGCCGCGTATGTCCCCACGGCCCGTCCCGCAACCAAGACTGCACCTGCTTACTTACGAGCAGCTAAAAACAGGTTGAGGAACCTTCTCAAGTTTGGATCATTTTTGAATCGCTTCTGGCCTATCCCCGTGGGTTGGAAGATCGGTGACAGCGCGGCTCCAGCTTGCCAATGGCTGGAGCCGTAGCTTTTTACGGGCGCCTCGCAAGCACAAATTGCTGCGGCTTGCCGCTTTCAAAATCCGGCACTTATTTCCGCCAGTTCACGGTTCGATTTAACTCGACTCTCGAATGGAACTGGAGTGTAGTTCCTCCATCATCGTACCGTCCTTGGGCACTTGCCGGTGACTGAGAGTGTCGCGCTCCCGCCTGATCGAGGAGCACCTCTATGGCTCCGGACCCGCCCCGCTGCCCGCTATGCAATAAGCCCATGCACCTGCTGATCTGGCCAAACGGCGTCCGCAAACTTCAATGTGTCCGATGCGATGACGTTGACCCGATGCAATTGGCAGACCTCCAGGATTTGATAAAGGGCATACTGCAGCCGCCTAAAAAGTAAGGCGCCTTGGCTAACATAGCACTCGCGATATCCCATTATGGCGAGCTGCGGGTTACCCCGCTCGAAGTCTGGCCGAATCTCGGCGCCGCGATTACCGCAACCCCTGCAGACGAACCGCCTTCCAACCTTGCTCGGCAGCATTAACTACCGACTGATAGACCGCGAGGCTTATAGCAACGTACGCAACGAAAAACGAAAGCTGCAGGTCTATCAAGCTCGAATATGGCGTAGGACGCGTCCTGCGGTCGGATAACTTGATGATCTGGGCTGACATGGAAATTCCTAATACTGGTCTCGGTGAGCCCGGCGAATTGCAACATAGCAATAATAGTTTGGTTCCTGCATCGACCCGTCCCCGCCCACCTCGCAAATTATCAATCCCTTGGGCCGCGGAACGCGCGCGAGCTACTGCGCCTAGTAGTGTGGAAAGCAGATCCGGCCGCCGGTTCACGCTGGCGGGCCCGGATGCTAATTCTGATTCCCAAGCGACCGGTGCCCGCCGGTCTATAATCTGCAGCGAACTCCCGCCGCCACTCAAAGGTCGGCGGGTTTTTCGTTGCCCCTGGGAAGTTTATGCGTGGACACCGGTTCACGCTGGCGGGCCATACTTCAGCTAAACAGCCACAAAGTGAAAACAGCGCACAGGCAGCTCGCGCCTATGAATGCGAGCCCAAGAAAGAAGCGCTCCGTCCTCCAGCTGCCCCGCCGGTCAACGCTTGCATCTGAAATAAAAGTTCTTCCGAGGGCGCGAGATTCCAACATTTGTAAATGGCAACAGGTAGTGCTCTGGCTAAAATATGGACTGCAAACCAAACGGTTAGGACCCGTATGCACGAGGCCAGTCATGACGAAACGCCGCAGGTTTAAACAGACCGTCACCCTCGAAGAACGTCTCGGCCAAGAAGCCCAGCGATTGAGAGAGGAAGCCAAGAGGCTCCCGCACGGCCCTGAGCGCGAAATCCTCCTGACCTGCCCCTGAAGTTTCACCCAGTAGCGGTTAGAGTCTCGGCGGATGTTACGCCGTTTGGCGCGGTGTGAGCAACGTGCGATCGGCGGAGCTGGTCGGGGTTGCGCAGCCGATCGCACGTTGCGGTGAGGTAGGCGGCATAGGCCGCAGGGGTCAGATAGCCGAGCGAGGAATGCGGGCGTTGGCCGTTGTAGTCGCCGACCCAATCCGCAATCTTGGCGCGGGCGTGATCGAGGCCGAAGAACAAGGTTTCGTTGAGAAGCTCGTCCCGCATCCGGCCGTTGAAGCTTTCACAGAAGCCGTTCTGCATCGGCTTGCCCGGCGCAATGAAGTGCCAGTCGATCTTGTTCTCCTCCGACCAGGCCAGCATGGCATTGCAGGTGAACTCGGTGCCGTTGTCGGAGACGATCATGCCCGGCTTGCCGCGCTGATTGATCAGCGCCGTCAGTTCGCGTGCCACCCGCCGCCCCTGGATCGAGGTGTCGGGGATGGCCGCCAGACATTCCCGGGTCACGTCATCGACGATATTCAGGACCCGGAAGCGACGGCCGCTGGCGAACTGGTCGTGGACAAAATCCAGCGACCACCGGGCGTTCGGCCGAGCCTCGACCAGTATCGGCGCTCGGGTGCCCACGGCGCGGCGGCGGGCCCGGCGCTTGCGCACGCTGAGGCCTTCCTCTCGATACAGACGGTAGATCCGGTTCCGCCCGGACGGCTCGCCCTGCTGGCGAAGCAGCACGAACAGCCGGCGGTAGCCGAACCGCCGACGGGCATTAGCAAGCTCGCGCAAGTGGCCGCGTAGTTCGGTGTCCGGCGGTCGGCACGATCGGTACCGAACCATCTTGCGGTCAGCGCCGACGATGCCGCAGGCCCGCCGCTCCGCCAGACCCATGACGGCCTGCAGGTGCGCGACGGCTTCGCGCTTGGCGACGGGCCCTACCATTTTTTTGACAAAAGCTCGCGTAGCGCTGCAGCATCCAGCATCTGCTCGGCCAGCAGCTTCTTCAGCTTGGCGTTCTCGTCCTCGAGTTGCCGCAACCGCTTGGCATCGGAGACGTCCAGACCGCCGAACTTCGCCTTCCAATTGTACAGCGTCGCTTCAGAGACGCCATGCTTCCGCGCCAAATCGGCAGCCTTCGCACCCGCCTCATGCTCACGCAGCACGCCAATAATCTGCTCTTCCGTAAACCTGGCTCGCTTCATCTGTCCGTCCTTCAGAAGGCCGGACTCTAACTTCAACTGGAGGAAATCGGCAGGGGCAGGTCACTCCTCCGCAAAGCCAGACAAGCCGAGACCGGCTCTCACATCAGCGATTGGCTGAGATCGCCCGGGTTACAGCCGCCGGAATAGGAACAGGTGGACATTTAATTCCATTGCTCTCCCTCGAATGAGGGCGGCGCATGACCCGGTACTACTTCGACATCCGGGACGACACCGGTTTGTACCCGGACGAGGAAGGTCTGGAATTCGACACTCAGCAAGAGGCCGAGGTCGAAGCCGCCAGGTCGCTTGCGAACTTGGCAAAGGACTTTGCCACCATACGGCAGGACGTTTCCGTGGAAGTGAGAACAGACGTTGAGCGGGTGTTTCAAGCCGCGTTCATTTTCGACAGAAGTAGGACGAAGCAGTAAGGACGGTTCAGTTGGCGGCCTCGGTGTTGCAAAGAGGGAGCAAGCCGCGGGCGGCTCTGGGATTCACCTGTCTTACCCCACATCCGAACCGGCTTCTCCTGCGTGCCAACCCTTCTCTGTAGGCTGATAACGCTCTCCGTATTTTACCAGCCAGCCGCCTTCAACCATCTTCTCTGCCAAAGCCTTCGAGCATGCCGGCTGGTTGCTGCCGGGGTAATACAGGCCGTCTCTGCGCTCGACCATAAAGCCGTAGACGCGCACCAGGCGAAGGGCTTTCAGCATGCCGGGAATGAGAACTACGGTCGTGCTCGTCATTGCTCTCCAAGCAACGCCACCACCGAACGTTCCCGAGCCACTCGGCAAACCTGCGTCAAATTATCGATTCCTGGCGGCTTGGAACGAGCACGAGCTACTGCCTGTCGTGATAGTTCAGCGACACCGTTGATGTCCGCTGAGACTCTGATAGCGGCGCGAAAGCGGACATCGCGGGACTTCCGCGTTGGGCCACGAGCCGACGATCAACGAAGATTGCCAATGACCCCTCCAGGGCTGGCCATCCAGCTCTAGGGTCATACGCTTTCGCGATTACAAAAAAGGTCGCCGGGCGGTCTTTTGGCTAGTGATGAGATACTAAGTGCTTGGCTAGTGAGGAGAGACAAGTGCGGCCAAACTAAATGCCACCGCGCAAGCGGCGGCCGGAGACCAAAGCGTTATCGCAATCTCCCTCGGCATACAGATCAAAGCACGCAGAAGCCATCAGGTTCCCCGGGGCGGGTTTATTCCTTGTAGAGGAGGAACCGCAGCACCGTTCACCCAACAATACCAAGCGTCCAGCCCGTGGAAGCCGCACAGAACATGAGCGGTGATTCTGAGCAGGAATAATTTTGCTGATGGCACGGTCGGTTGCTTGGGCACTTTTCATTTCTGCCCTCATGAGCGACCGAATGTACGGCGCGAGTAGCTTGAGATTACAGACGTGACTCGTCTGCGAAAATCTCGCACGTCGGCGGGTTCCCTGAAATGCGCATCCTCGATCAAGGGCGTCAGCTCGTTGCGAAGGGCTTCAGGCAGTGCGGCCATAAGTTCGTTCAGCGGTCCGTGAGGTGGAATTCGGACTAAATGTCCCCCAATTATTGCTACCCCGGGACCGCAGTTGATCACGCCCCAGAGGATGATCGCGATAATATCGTCCCGCTTGCCGCGCGGAATTCGGAGAGGTGGGGGGCTCAATAAAAATCCATGTCCGGCGGAGGAACCAGCATTGGTATGTAGTTCACCCCAGCCGACAATTGCCCCGGAATCATTCATTTGAATTGCAAAGTCTAGACTCCAACCGGATCCGGACGGGAAGAGATCGCTTACTGCTGTGATAAATCCTCCGCTTTGAAGATAGTAGTTAAGTTCGCGCTCAAACAAGATTTGACCGTTAGCATTGAGGTCAAGCATTTGGCCATTTGAGAATGGCGTGAGTGTGTCGGTGGTGGCATCGTAAATTGCCTGTACTTCGGGGCCGCCCCGACCAAAAAACCAAACCCACAGCTTGTCGTCGTTGGTGATGCGAATTCCATTGGACAGGAAGGTGGGATTTGCCACAGCGCGCAGATTTGCACCATCGTAAAAAACGGGCACTTCGAGCTGATCGTAGCCTAGTACCCACCCTTGAACTCCGATCGCGTGGCCAATATCGTTGATATCTTTCAATTCAAGGAAGGCCGTCGATCCGGGTGGTTGCGACGGTAACGTTGGCAACACCCAAGTAACCGCCTGGGTGTTGTGATTGAAGATAAAACCTCTCTGATCATCCAAGACGCTCCAGCCCTTTGCCGCTGTTCCCGCCACATCGCCGGAATTGTTCAGCGCCAGGGGTCCAATTGCGGGATAACCCGGAATTGCGATCGGCTCGGTCGTATTCGTTTCAAGATTGTAAAGCGCGTATTCCCGCCCGGTGGAGCCCTGCACTCTGGCGAGGACAACGCGCTCGTTGTTGATGGCCCGTACATCTATGATCTCAGATGGAAGAGTGATGAGAGTGCCGTCCACGAGGCGGACAAAGTTTGGCGGGTTCAACCCGGAGCCCGTCAGGATGACGTCGCCTCGATTGCTTATTCCTTGTGGCTGCATCGGACCAAGATCTACGACAGAATAGCCCATGGGGTGTCTCCTGCAGATTGTAAGTGTTTCTTAGCACGGTCTGGTCGAGGGCGCTTTGGGATTTTGCCGGCAGATGCCCGCGCGGAAGGTCGCCGGGCCGACACCAGTAGCCCGGTCGGTGATGTCCGCTACAAGCGGCGGTCGAAGTGAGCACGGCCCCGCGTCCGGTCTGCCGCCGATAGCCGACACTACAATGGTCTCAGCCTTGTTCGGCTAAGGGCCAATAGGCGACATGTCGCGCCCGTATCATGGACCGGGGATGGTTGCGCCGATATTCTTGTGTATCGACGCACCCTGTCAGTGGATGGTCTCAACGCCACCCATGGTTTTTAGGGGCACCCAAACTGCGTAATCGTAAGAACCCGACCATTCGTAAACAGTATTGAGGCACTCAGTGCAGTCAAACTGACCGGCGCCCTTTGCGCGCTGCTGCAAGGCAAAATAGATTTGCCCGCATCTGTTGCAGGCGAACAAAACTTTGATGGGAGCGAGATTTGCCATCAGGCAAGTATAGCTTCGAAAGCGGTCATTTTCCAGTCGTGCTCTCTACCATTTCGAAGCCGTCTCGATTGGCGGCCTCCCGAGTGCTATCAAGGCCCATAACCGAAGGGAGCGCCAAATGCGTTTTCAGCAGTTGGTTGGACTCGGAATGCTCGTGCTTTTGCTCGGACTAGGTGTCGTAGTCGCCCTCCAATACGTCCCCCACCATTGGTGACTTGCCGCCCATCGCGTCGTATACTTGACGCGCACCTCTCAGGGTTCTCAGGTGCCTTGAAGGCAGCGAGCCCACTAGCCCTGCTCATCACTCTTGATGAGTGGGGTTTTTCTGGCGAGCTAAGACCATGGTGAAGGAAACCAAGTTTTTCCGTAAGCAGGCCGACAAGGCGGAGCGCATGGCGCGCAGCGCCAGCGACGACGACATCTCGCAACGATACCTGAATATGGCCCGCGCCTATCGCGCTCAGGCTGATGTTTTGAAGGCCAAGAAAAAAGCCGTCAAGAAAGCCCGCTAACACCGAACTTACCGTAAGCTTCGCAGGGAGGGCTAAACGCGTGTTCACCTTCGGCGCAATATTGCTGCTTGCCGGGATGGTTTGGGCATCGGAACGACGTGAGCGTCAGGAACGAAACCAAGAAGCGTCCCCGGTGACCGATGATTTCCTTCGTGCGCGCTTCCTGTTTATTCGACAGGATTTGAGGCTGGCTGTTTATCTGCTGATGGGCATCATCGTGATGCTAGGAATTATAGCCGACAGAATGCACTGACGACGCACTTTCCTCCTACCTTCGCAGGCGGCCCGAAGTCGTAGAATTTCGGATCACGCCTACCGGCGACTAGTGCGAGAGAAAAGGCTGCGGATGTCTGGTTGGGGTCAAAACGCGAAGAACTCAACATGAGCAAATCTAGTCTGCAATGCTTCACTGAGCGGACCTCAATGAGATGGGGCACTGCTTCGCTGATGGGCTGCATCGGGAAAATCCAAGGATAGTGATTGCTTTCGATCCGAACGTGTCGACAAATGGCGCGCCAAGCAAAAGCCAATTCCGAACGTATCGGATGCGATCCGGCAGTTGATTGAGATTGGGTTGAAAGCACCGCGGGCGAAAGATCGCGACTCAGCGCCCGGTTAAGTCGATTTTTACTTTGGGTGTTATATGGTGCCTAGAGCGCTGTGGAGTACGGCGCAGTTTCTAAGCGGGTAGCGGATTCGTTGCGCCGAGATGGCGCTTTGAGGCGGGATGCCTTGGCGGATGCCGTGAAGCTGAACGACAAGCGGGATGCGTGTCGGGAGCGATCAGCACAAATCTGTGCTCGCCCTAGCATCCATGCAAAGCGAGCACTCAATCGGAGTCTCGCAGATGCACAGCAATCAGCCAGAAGTCGTTTGGGGCGCCCGCGCGATCGCTCAGGTGATCGGCAAGGGTGAAAAGGCCACGTTCGCAATGCTCGAACGGGGGCAACTGGCTGGCGCTCAAAAAGTCGCCGGCCGATGGGCGTTTAAGCCCCGCATTTTCTTCTCCATGTTCGAAACTGCTGCCTAGCAAGCACGGCGGTGTGGCGCTGCGCGCCTAACTTCTACCAAACAAGGAAATCGGAAATGAAGATTGGACAAGTGAAAAAGTGGAACGCCGAACGTGGCTTCGGCTTCATCGGCACGGATGGATATGATGTCTTCGTCCACGTCAGCGCTCTACCGCGTGGAACCGAAGCACTAGAAGTCGGGACACACGTCGGCTTCGAGCTTGAAATCAGCGCACGCACCGGCAAGCCGCAGGCGACCAATGTCCGCACAGTCTGAGATCGACAAGTCTTGCGCGCACGCTTACGCACTTCTGCATGATCATGTCGAGCGTTACCGGGCCGAAATAGTAGTCGAGCCGACGGCCTGGCGAACGCGCTGCAAGGAGCTGGTCGAAAATCTCGACTGGCTCGAATTCTGCCGAAGCCATCCACTCAACCCAACCAACAAGCCAACATAAGCGAAAACGCCCCAGCAACGGCAATTGCTGAGGCGTCGAAGAGTTGTCCGATAAACTGTCGCAAGTTCATCGCTAGCACACTTCGACGCTCATCGCAATGTAAATGTTGGGGCTCCATCAAAGGAGTCCACGATGAGTTTATTGGAAATCGACGAGACGGAACGCCTCTCTGCACCCCTTGGCATCGAGGCATTTCGCGACCTCACCGAATGGTGGTGTGGTGGCAAACACGAGCCGGAAATGTCTCCTCCGCTTGCACTAGGATGGGACATTCATCGCCAATGGCCGAATGCAGAGGGTTTCGCAATCTGGCGCGATCTGATGCACGAGTACGAGCCGCCTTTGCTCGCGAGCAATCTGCTCGGCTCGGGCGATCCTCGCCAGGCTGTGACGATGGAGCAGTATGAAGCCGCTCTAGTCGAGGAATGGGCGCGATACGCGCGACCAAAGCCAATCTTGAACGACCTAGCCGCCAAGGTCGGCGCGAAGCGCGCGGTGGATCAGGTCGAACGGGATGCGCACGAGGCAAGCCGCCTAAAATGGCTGGATCGGTTCTTCGAATTGGACGACGCCGGTTATGCGAAGTGGTTGGCGGACGGCCGGCCCGATGGCAACGGACTTAAATTCGAGCGGTGGCAGGAACGCCGATTCCGTGAACTATTGGAGAAAACTAAAGCAATGCCCGTCGTCCCTTTTCCATCTGCGCCACGCGCCGAACCCCTACCAAACCTGTTGCAGGCGTCGGGAGATTTTGTGCGCGGCTTCGTGCCCCCCGACTATCTTGTCGACGGCGTGCTGCAACGGCGGTTCTGCTATTCGCTGACCGCGCAGACGGGCGTCGGCAAGACGACGGTGGCGCTGCTCCTCGCCGCGCTTGTCGCCACCGGTCGCCCCCTGCAAGGCTTGGACGTGGCCAAAGGCACAGTCCTTTACTTCGCGGGCGAGAACCCCACCGACATTCAAATGCGTTGGCTTGGACAGACTCGCGAATTGGGAATCGATCCCGCCGCGGCAGATGTCCACTTTGTTGCCGGCGCAATGCCTCTATCGTCGATCGCTGAGCGCATCACAACGGAAGTACAGGCAAAGGGTCTCGAATTGTCTCTGGTCATCGTGGATACCGCGGCGGCCTATTTCGAGGGCGATAACGAGAACGACAACGCACAGGCAGTCGACCACGCCCGCAGGATTCGCTCCCTCACGGCGCTTCCCGGCGGCCCGACCGTTATCGTCCTGTGCCATCCAACCAAGCGGGCTGGCGACGATGACCTGATCCCGCGCGGCGGCGGCGCGTTCCTGGCCGAAGTCGACGGCAACATCGCCCTGCAAAAGCGTGAAAGCCTCGTGGTGGCCAGCACGCAGGGCAAGTTTCGCGGTCGCGAATTTTTGCCTCTGAGCTTCGAACTCAAGACCGTGCATCACCCAATGCTCAAGGACGTGCGCGGCCGGGACATTCCCACCGTAATTGCTCAACCGATCGACGAGACCGGCAAGCAACAGATGGCAGCCGCCAACCGGCGCGCGGAGGATGACCTGCTCAAGGTGATCTTCGAACACCCCGGCGCGAGCCTACGGGCGCTTGCTGTGGCGTTGCGCTGGCTCGACAGCAAGGGGCAGCCCAATCCCATGAAGGTCAGCCGCGCAGCGGATGTGCTGGCTCGCGAGAAGCTGATTCAGAAGCACCGGAACGCCTGGCAGGTCACATCAAAAGGCGAAATCGAATTGAACAAGATCGAGCGGCCGACGAACTTCACTCATCCGTTGAATCCGACTGTAACAGGCGTTGTTACAGGCAACGGTCAATTTCCACCAATTCCGGAGCGCTGAAAGCGCGTTACGGATCGACGTTACAAACTGTGCCAGCGACGGCAAAAAGCGTTGCAAAGCCAAGGCTGTAACACGTTACAGAGCCGTTGTTACAAACCGTAGTACGGCGGGGGCGTTTACGCCCTCCGTACGGCCGTAACGTAACAATCAGATCCTAGGCTTGTTACACGTTACAGCCATGGAAAATGAATCAGCCGGCCCGGCAGTCAAAGATCATCGGCAGACAGCGGCTTTTTCACACCCGCATACGTATACGGGTTTTAACCGTTCCAATGGTCTGGATCCGTTCGGAGGTTGCTGACAGCTGATCGATTGTCCATTCACACAGGTATAACTACCGCCGCAATTTCCTGTGTAATCAATTCTGAGAACAAAGTTCGGCGCGGCCAAGGACTTGTTTATCGCTTCGACCGCATCTGCGGTACCGATTGGTGCCAGCGTAGCGACGAACGACACGATCAAAGATAGTGCTCGCATGCGGGTCTCCCACTTGACAACCTCGAATTGAAGTACCTTGGACCTCACTACTGACGGTGTCCAGTGAAATGGTTACACCGCCTTGGAGGCGTGTCGCGATCATCAATCAATCCGCGCCGACTTTTTCGACTTATCGCGCTCGTATCGCTCCAAACAATATCGATTAACGGATTTTATATCTTCTACTCGCATGCTAACGCGCTGAAATGCCGCAACTTTATGAATCATGATGCGCCTATGTTGCGCCTTCGGCCGGTGATGCGGGTCGGGGGCACCATTCGCGCTTGCTGAAAGCGAACTCGAAATGGTCAAGACCGGCCCTGGCGCCTGCCAAGTCTGCAACAGCCCGCACCGCCACAGCGTCGACGTCGCACTCGCGCACGGCCTTGGTCATGACGCGATCGGGAAGCGCTACGGCCTGTCACCCCACAGCGTACAGCGCCATGGCAAGAACCACCTGTCGCCGCAGATGATGGCGGCGGTGCAACACGCCTTGCACCCGAGCGCTGTCGATCTCGACGCCCTGAAGGTGAGCGAAGGTGAGAATCTGATGCACAACCTGATGCATCAGCGCGCCAGGATCGCGCAGCATATCGAGCTGGCGGTGTCGACCGGCGACGCGGGCGCGGCCATTCGCGGCGAAGCGGCGATCACGAGTAACCTGCAACTCGTCTCGAAGCTGCTCGGAGTGCTGGTCAACGTCCACGAGACGCGGCATCAGCACATCCTCACCCATCCCGATTACCTGCGCCTGCGCGAGGTGCTGTTGCGTGCCTTGGTGCCATTCCCTGAGGCGCGCATTGCGGTCGGCCGGGCGCTCGCCGGCATTGAGACGCAGGCGGCCGAGGACATCACCAAAGCCGCTCGGAACGCGCCCCTAGTGATCGAGGCGAAACCGACCGGGCCGCCGCCCTGCCCCGTGCCGCTGCCGGAGGCGCCGCCGTGTCCCTGATGGCGCGAGATCTGGCCTACGCCTGCGATCCCGTGTCATTCGCCAATGACTGCGGCGTGCAGCCCGACGACTGGCAGCAAGCGTTCCTGCGCCGGCCGCCGCGCCGCGGCCTGATCCTGGCCTGTCGCCAGGCCGGCAAAACCGAGACATGCGTGCTGCTCGCCGACCATGTGGCGCACACCGAGCCGGGCGAAACCATTGTCGTGATCAGCCCGGCCCAGCGCATCAGTTCGGAATTCATCCGCCGGGCAAAGTACCGCTATCTGCATTTGTCCGGGGCAGAACTGGCCAACGACGCCGTGCAACGTATCGAGTTGCCCAATGGCTCGCGCATCATTGGCTTGCCTGGCGAGGCGGACAACGTGCGTGGGATCGCCCGCGTCCGTTTGGTGCTGATCGACGAAGGCGCCCGCGTCTCGGATGACATCTATGCGGCCGTCCGCCCCATGCTGGCGGTGCACCCCCGAGGCCAACTGATCGGGCTCACGACGGGCGCCGCGAAGCGTGGCTGGTTTTACGAGGGCTGGACCGATCCGGAGTCCGACTTCGAAAAGATCCGGGTCACGCCTGATATGTGCCCACGGATCACGCCTGAATTCCTGGCCAGCGAACGGAAGGCACTCGGCGAAACAACGTTCCGCACGGAGTACGGCCTTGAGTTCTTGGACGATCAGGAGGCCGCGTTCCCGAACGAGATTATCGATGGAATTTTCGACAAGGAGTTGCGACCGCTATGGGCATGATCACTGTTGGAGACTGGAAGTACGTTCCCGCTCGCGCGATTGACGAGTGGGTGGTTGGCGTCGACCTCGGAAAGTCGGCCGACAGCACCGCCATTGCTGTCATGCGCCACACGGTCAAAGGGACCGGCGAGGATATTGTCGATCACCGACTCAGAATCCGCCGTGAACTGAGCATTCGAAGATTTGATCTCCTGCATTTGCAGCGGCTACCTCTCGGCACGAACTACGTGGCGCAGGCGCTCGCGATCGGAGAACTGATGCAACGCGAACCACTCAAGAGCGCTAGGGCAAAGCTGGTCATCGACCAAAGCGGCGTCGGTGCGGGTGTGGTGGACCTGATGGAGGCGAACGGCTTGCGTCCGATCCGGCTACAGATCACCGCCGGCAGCGAACAGACACAGGAAGGCAACGTCTACAGGGTCGCCAAAACCATCCTGATTTCTAAACTGGAAGCCGCGATGCATTCGAAAGAGCTGCACGTGGCGGCGGAACTGTCGGAAGCAGATTCGCTGCGCGATGAGTTGCGGGATTTCCAGCGGCATGTCACCGCATCGGGTGCCAACACATGGTCAGCGCGGACCGGCAAGCACGACGACATCGTGTTGGCCGTGAGCTACGGGATTTGGTGGAGCACGTCGGGACCGCGGACCGAGCATTGGGAGCTGCGGATTTAATTCAGGGGCGGGTTCCAAGCTTCTCAACGTTCGCAAGCTGAGCGATGCCAAGCGTGTGGTAATTCCAGCGCGGAAGCCATCGGCCAGTTTCGCCGTTCACCGAGAAGGATTTGGCAAGCTCCGCGAGCTGTTCTTTGCTGGCAACTCCGAGAACAGGCGCCAACTTGGCAAAATAAGCTTTCGATTCTGAGCGGGCGAAGATTTCAAACGGCGGGCGGAAGCGGAATGTAGTGTACATAAGCGTCTCCGGGTACCAATGATCATATGAATTCCCAAAGGACACAGCCCTCAGGAAAAGCAAGAAATCTGCAGCCATCAGAATCGAGAATGGCACACCGCTGACATGGCTACGCTGCTCCAGTAAATCCGCGCGGAGGGAGGATCTTCGCAACTCCTGTTGTTTCGGGCGAAGCGCCTCCATCGGTTGCCAGATAACAGTATAGGGATGCATCTGGGTCGTTGGATGATCTTCGAGGCGAGCGAAAAAGTGCAAGTCAATTAGCTCGCCAAGTACGTCGTAGCGTTCAAACTTTAGGAGCGTCGCGACGGAATACAGAAACAGCTCATGGACGATGAACTTGAAGTTATCCCATTCCCAGCCGCTCCAGCTCATGACGGTCTCTGGGCGGAACATGAAAGGAATTGCGCGTTCGAAAAACCGCTGGAGCGACCGAGCTAGTTCCGGCGTACGACTTGCCGTGGCCGCCGTCATCACCTCGATGAACTCGTTTCGGTGAGGTAGGAACCTTTCGATATTGTCGAGGACCGCCTGCGAAAAATCAGACGACTTTGGATCGACGTAGAACTCCGCAAATATCCCCGCGAAAGAATCGAGGTAGGCATCAAATGAAACGCTCGGTCCCAAGCCAGTTGCAGCGTTGCTCCCTACCGAACTGGCCTCAATTGCTCGCTTCGCCTTGCTCCTCGTGGGACTGAGGGGGCGATCTTCTTTCAAGAACTCCGGCATGCTGCCCAGAGCCGGCTTTGTGTAGAGTGGCTTGTCGTATAGCCATCGGAGCAGCTGCTCAAAGTTCGTAGCGTAAAGTGCTTCCGTCATTTGAATATAGATGCGGGAGGTGAAGAACCGCGGTAGGTACGGCTCTCCATTTTCGTCGACCTCAGGGATCACGGCAACGAACTTGGTCTGATCGGTATTGTTGTAGAGTTCGGCCGACATAATTTGCGATTCAGCGCCGACGCCACCGGCTCTTTTGTCGGCCTTCTCAGCATATTTCTTGTCGGAAACCACGATCACCTTGGTGACCTTCGGATCGGCAACCATCGTCTCCATGTAGGCATGAGCATCTTGCCCTTCCCGCAGGTCCCACTTGTCTAAACGCACCTCTACGCCGTTCTGCACCAGCTCGGTTGCCAGCTCCACCACCCATTGTTCGTGTGCTGGCGAAGTCCAGCTGTATGAGATGAAGGCAACAGGCTGGGCCATTCTCAACCTCTGAAACGAGAGATGCGCGAATCAACGAACGATGGTTGCACAGCCTTTACACACGCAAGACGGCACTTGGAAGCCATGCCTCCTATCCACAGGCTGTGTTGCGCCCGTTGTCGCGCCGAGCCGCCTCGACTGGACTCGAGCCGTTGAATTTGCACACGATTTAGGTGCGACAGGCGCAACAAGAAGACGGCCAAAATCGCCGCGATCGAACGGCAAATATTTCAACGATTTCAATGAATTAGGAACTGGCTGGGGAACCTGGATTCGAACCAAGACAAACAGAGTCAGAGTCTGCTGTGCTACCGTTACACCATTCCCCAACGGAATAGCCGAACAAATTCAATAGCTTGCTGACTTGTTCAGCTGCGGCCGGAAGCGCGTTTGGCGCAAATCACGGCTCAGGCGTGGCAGCGTTCTACCCGCTCGGCCTTGGGCTGGCAAGCGCTGCGGTGCACGGGCCTGTGAACCGGCGGCCCGACTGCGCCGGTAACCAAGACCCGCCGGCGCAGGCAGCGCCTGATCCAGTTCGCTGATGCCTGCGGCCGAAAATCCCCCCGTCTGCTGCTTCATCAGCGCCTCAGCTAGTTCGAGCCGCAGACTCGAACCACGATCTCAGCCTTGCCGTTCGCGATCATCACCTGGCCGTATTCGTCCTGCGGCGGGCTCTCCTCGTAGCGGAGCGGGATCGTGGTGATCGCTTCCTGCGCTTCGCCACCCGGCTGCTGCGTGTTCACGTCGAGGATCAGGATCTTCGGGTTGATCCCTTGCGGCGAACGCCTGGTCAGCCGGGCCTGCCAGCCATCGGTCGGTACTCTCACGTCGCCGACCATGACCAGCTTGGGCGGCGCGCCTGGCGCCCGGTCGATCCAGGCCTTGAAGGTGTTTCTCAGCAGGACAGTCATGACACGTCTCTCCTTTGCCAAGCTGCGAATTGTCCGCCCCTCGTCCCGACACGCGGCGCCGGCCTTTCGCCTATTAAATCAGCGCAGCCTGACGGACAGATATCAGGCCCCGACAAACCACCCGATCGCCGCCTTCCCCTTCGACCAGGCTTTCAAGTCCCGGCTGCCGCCTTGGCGCGGATCGCGTTGGCGACGGCCGGAGCCTCACCGCCAACGCCTTCACGGCCGGCAAGTTTTCCGGCCCGCCGACGGCTTTGGCCGCTTCCGCAACCTTGTTGATGTCGGGGACGCTCTTCTTCACGAACGCGTCGATGAAGTCAGCGCCAGCGTATCCGGCCGCCAGGACGCTCAGGAGAAATTGCCGGCCGATTTCCTTCGGCTCGACCATAAGCCCCGCGGAGATCCCCGCCACGCAGCCGATAACGATCGACACCAGAAACGCCGACCCATCGAACACGTCCTTGAAGCGGCGGGGGCTCGTGAGGAAGCCGAGCCGACAGCGACCCGTCCGCCAGATAAACGACCGTCGCCTACTCCAGCTTGATATTCGCCGCTTCGATCACCTTCTTCCACCGCTCCGTCTCGGAGGCGATGTAGGCCTTGAAAGGTTCGGAATCGACCGCAACCGCGGCCGCGCCGAGCTCGGCCATCTTCTGCACCGTCTCCGGCTGCTGCATGAAGGCGCGGATCTCGCCCGACAGCTTTTCGACGATGGGCTTCGGCGTGGCCGCGGGAACGAAGAAGCCGTGCCAGGCCACCGCTTCGAAGCCCGGCAGGAATTCGGCGACGGCCGGGACTTCCGGATCGAAGGCGGCGCGCTTGGGCGTTGCAGTGGCGAGCATCGCGAGCTGGCCGGTCTTCACCTGCGGCAGCAGCAGCGGCACGTTGTCGAAGGCAAGATCGATCTGGCCGCTCAACAGATCCGTCAGCATCTGGCTGGAGCCCTTGTAGGGCACATGCACCATCTTGGTACCTGTCATCTGTTGAAACAGTTCGGCGGCAAGATGCTGCGAGGTGCCGACGCCGGCCGAGCCGAACGAGACCTTGTCCGGGTTCGCCTTCAGATAGGCGATCAGCTCCGGCACGGTGCGCGCCTTGATCTTGTTGGGATTCACCACGAGCACGTTCGGCACGACGCTGATCTGGGCGACCGCCACCAGGTCCCTGTCCGGCTGGTAGCTGAGCTTGGGCCCGTAGAGCGTGGGGTTGATCGCGAGCGCGGAGGTGCTGGCAAGGCCGAGCGTAATGCCGTCAGGCGCCGATTTCGCCAGCCGCGTCACGCCGAGGATCGAGCCGGCGCCGCCGACATTCTCGACCACGAACGGCTTGCCCAGCTTCACTTGCAGATGGTTCGACACCATGCGCGCGAAGATGTCGGCGGTACCGCCGGCGGCGAAGGGGACGATCACCGTCACCTGCTTGGCCGGATAGCCGTCCTGCGCCTTTGCCGGCAACGTCGCCAGCAGCACGGCTGACACAAGACCAAGCCACATCGATCTCATCGAAGTTTCCTCTACTGCTACTGTTTTGTTGATTGGGTGCCGCGCGCGGCGGAGGTGACTAGAACGCGACCTCGTACATGTTCAGGATCGCATCCCGGCCGAGGTCTCGCGGATTATTGTCGAGCAGGCGGCGAATGGCATGGGCCTCGTCGGCCATCACGCCGAGATCGCCCTTGGGCACGCCGAGCGCGGACAGACGCATCTCGATGCCGAGGTTCTTGCAGAACTCGTAAGTGGCGTCGAATGCGAGCTTCGCATCGTTCTGCGCCGGCAGGCCGAGCGCCGCCAGCACCGCGACCGTCTTCGCCTCGACTGCCGGCATGTTGAAGGCCAGCGTGTGCGGGAAGATCAAGGCACAGGCGAGCCCATGTGCGACATGATGGCGCGTGCCCAGCGGATAAGCGACAGCATGCCCGGCGGTGGTGTTCACCGGTCCAAGGCAATAGCCGCCATAGAGCGAGGCCAGGGAGAGACCCGCGCGCGCCTCGCGATCGCCGCCGTCAGCGACCGCCCGCTTGAGATATTGCCCGACCAGCCGCGCGCCCTCGATCGCGTAGAGATCGATCATGGGATGCGCCTTGCGGCTGGTATAGGCCTCGACGCAATGCGCCAGCGCATCGACGCCGGTGGCCGCAGTGACCTCCTTCGGAACGGTCATTGTGAGATCAGGATCGACGATGGCGATATCAGCAAGCATGAAGCGGCTCTGCACCGCCTGCTTGTTCTGGCTGACAGGATCGGTGACGAGCGCGCGGGTGCCGGCCTCGCTGCCGGTGCCCGACGTGGTCGGGATCTGCATCAGCGGCACGCTGCGGCCGGCGACTTTTTCCGGCCCAACGATATCGGCAAAGGCCACGTCGCTCGTGCAGAGCACCGCGACCAGCTTGGCGAGATCCATCGCGCTGCCGCCGCCGAAGCCGACGACGAGATCAGGCGCGACCTCTTTCGCCATCGCCACCGCCTTCTCCAGATTAGGCAGGTCCGGTTCAGGCTTGACGTCGCCAAACACTTTCACTGCCCCCGGCAGCGCCAGCGCATCGACGCGGCACGCATTGAACGGATCGGAAATCACCAGCGGCCGCCTGGCGCCGATCCGCTCGGCGAAGCGCGCAGCAGCCGTGATGGTGCCGTTGCCGAATTCCAGGATGGTGGGACGTTGGATTTCGATGGGCGTGAAGGCGTTGGTCATCGTGCGCTAGATCTCATGACTTGGAGGCGGAGACGCCAGCGGAGAGCCGCTCGGCATAGTCGATGGCCTCGATCAGGCTGTGCTCGTTGGCAATGCCCTTGCCGGCAATGTCGAAGGCGGTGCCGTGATCGACGGAGGTGCGGATGATCGGCAGGCCCAGCGTGATGTTGACGCCGGAGAGCTCCTGCCAGCGCCCGGTCGCGGGATCGACCTGGAAGCCCAGCAGTTTGACCGGGATGTGCCCCTGGTCGTGATACATCGCGACCGCAGCATCGTACTGGCCGGCGCGCAGCTTGACGAAGATGGTGTCGCCGGGCACCGGGCCGACGACGTCGAGGCCATCGGCGACGGCCTTGGCAATCGTCGGTGCCGAAACGTCGATATCCTGCCGGCCGAACAGACCGCCCTCGCCGGCATGCGGATTGAGCGCGGCGATCGCAATCTTCGGCTTGGCGATACCGAGCCGCAGCAAGGCCTCGTTGGTGAGATCGATCACCATGCGCAGACGCTCCGGCGTCAGACGCTTCGGCACGTCTTCCAGCGCCACGTGGGTCGAGACATGGCTGACGCGCATGTTGCCGTGGGCGAGCAGCATCACCGACCCGCGCACGCCGGTGAGGTGCGCCAGCATCTCGGTATGGCCAGGGAAGTGATAGCCGGCTTTGTTGAGTGCTTCCTTGTTGAGCGGCGCGGTGACAATCGCGGAGGTCCGCCCGGCCTGGGTCAGAAGCACGCCCTGTTCGATCGCCTTGTAGGCAAAGCGGCCGCCATCGGCGCTCAAGACGCCGGGCTTGATCGGGGTGCCCTCGACATCCGCCTGGAGGAAACAGAGGTTCGGCCAGTCAGCATCGTCGGCACTCACCTCCGGAATCGCAACGGCAGCGCCGAGCGCGGCCTTGGCACCATCGAGCGCGGCGCCGCTGCCGATGATCAGGATGCGCAGATCGCCTGTCGCGATCCGGTCCTTCAGCCCGAGGCAGGCCTTGACGATGATCTCCGGGCCGATCCCGGCCGGATCGCCCATGGTAATGGCAAGATGACGAGAGGTCATGTCGGGCTCCCCGTATTGAGCAAATGATTATCCCGGAGCAGATCGCGCCACAGCTCGCTGGTGCCGAACGCGCCGGATTTCGAGATGACATCCACGCCGGCCCAGCGGCCGCCTTGCAGAATCGAGCGCGGTAGCCCCGGCACGATACGCCCCGTCACCTGGAGCGCATGCGCGCCAAGCGCAACGCATACGGCCTTCAAGGTCTCGCCGCCAGCAACGATCAAGGTTCCGGGCGGATTGAGCACCGCAATCAGCGTCGTCAGCTCGCGCGCGATCCGCTGGGCGGCCTCAGCGCGCGAAAGGCCATCCGCGAGCGCGAATTTCACCAGCGCCACGCCATCGTCAGCCAGCTTGCGTTGAACGCCTGCGCCCCCCTCACCTTCGGCCAACGCGATGGTGGCTTCGCCACATGCTGCGAGCTGGGAGGCGGTGGCGGCCTGGTCGGAACCGAACAGCCCCAGCACCGGCCGCTTCAGCCGGCTAGGCGCATCGGCGCGATGGCCGCGGGCGAGCGCGCCGGCCAGCCCGCCGCTTCCGCACCACAGCACGGGCCCCGGCATCTGCCGCGCCATTTCGACGACGCGATCGAGGTCGATGTCGCTCTCGGCATCGAAGACCTGAACACCGCCTTGCGACAGCGTATCGGCCCGGCCCTGCCGTGCATCGATGCCCTCGAGCTGCAGTTGAGCCAGGAGATTGTCACCGACACGATGCCAGTCGCCTTGGACCGTACGCGCAAATTGCTGGCCGCCCATGGTGCGGCGTCCCTGATAGTCGAAGGCCGGTGCGACCACGCATGACGCCCAATCGCCGCCGCGCAGGCAGGCGCCGAGCTCGGCCGCCCAGGCACCGCGGAGCAGGCTATCGACCTTCTTGTAGGCGATCGTCCCACCCTGAAGCTGCGGCGCCAGCCGTCCGACGATCTCGACGCTGTCGGCTTTCGACCGCTCGCGGGTGCCGCTGTCGATCGCGAGGCTTTGCGCGCTCGGAGCCGCGGGCGAATCCGCCCAGGTGACGTCGAACGGTCCGCACAGGCCGACGAACTCCGCCGCGGTGTCGAGCGCGCCGGTGAGATCGTCGGCAAGCAGGCGCACGACCGTCATCGTCATGCTGCTCCCGCGCCAAAGATCTTGCCGGGGTTCATCAGGCCGTTCGGATCGAGCAAGCGCTTGATGCCGCGCATCAGCTCGATATCGAGCGGATCGGCGACACGGGCCAGCCGGACGCGATTGGTGATCCCGATGCCGTGCTCGGCACTGATCGCCCCGCCCTGCGCTGCGGTCTCATCGTCGACGATCTCATTGATTTGCGCCACCAGGGCGGCCGTGGTCGCCGGCTCCTGACAATGCGCACGGTCGATCAGGGCGATCACGTGGATGTTGCCGTCGCCGATATGGCCATGCATCACCACGCGGGCATGCGGCACAGCGGCCATAATTCGCGCCTCGACATTGGTGACGAAGTCCGCCTGGCGCTCCAGCGGCACAACGCTGTCGTGCGAGACGACATAGCCGCTGCGCTTGTTGCCTTCGGACACGCTGTGCCTGACGGCCCAGATCGCCTTCGCCTGCGCGAGGTTGGAGGCCAGGATGACGTCTTCGGCGATGCCGGCCTCCATCGCATCCGCCAACGCCGTGGCGAGCGGCTCGTCGAGATCGACGCCCGCGAGCGTGTCCGTCAACTCAACGATCAGATACCACGGTGTCGTCAGCTCGAACGGGATGGTGACATGCGGCACGGTCTCCGCGATCGCCTCGATCTGCGAGCGCGACATGATTTCGAGGCTGCCGAGCCGGTCGCCGACCACACCGCGCAGGCGCGCCATGATCTCGAGTGCCTGCGCGACACCCTGCAATTTCACCAGCGCCAGCGCCGAGCTGCGCGGCGGCGAGAACAGTTTCAGCACCGCCGCGGTGACGATGCCGAGCGTGCCTTCCGCCCCGATGAAGAGCTGCTTGAGCGCGTAACCCGTGTTGTCCTTGCGCAGCGCGCGCAGGCCGTTGAAGATACGCCCGTCGGGCAGCACGGCTTCGAGCCCGAGCACGAGATCGCGCGTCGGGCCGTAGCGCAGGACGGCCGTGCCGCCGGCATTGGTCGAGATGTTGCCGCCGATCTGGCAGGAACCCTCGGCACCCAGGCTCAAGGGAAAGTAGCGATCGACGCTACGCGCCGCATTCTGGACCTCGGCGAGAATGCAGCCGGCCTCGACCGTGATCGTATTGGCGAGCGGACTGACGTCGCGCACGGCTCGCATGCGGTCGAGCCGGATCACGACATTGCCCGCGTGATCGTCCGGCGTCGCGGCTCCGCACATGCCGGTGTTGCCGCCTTGCGGCACGATCGCAAGGCGCCTATCGGCGCAGTATTTGACGACGGAGGCGACCTCGGCGGTCGAGCCGGGCTTCACCACCGCGACCGCCCGGCCGCGATAGCGCCCGCGCCAGTCCACCACATAAGGCTCCTGGTCGGCTCCGGACGCGATGACGTGCTTGTCGCTGACGATCGCGGCGAGCCCGGCCAATGCATCCTGGAATGAGTCGGACATCAGATCGCCTCGTCGTCCGTACCGGGCCTAGGCGGAGGCTGCGAATGCCGCAGCATTCGCAAGCAGCTCTTTCAGCTGGTCCGGCGGCAAAGACTCCAGCGGCGGCCGCAGGCGCTGCCAACCGGCATGCTTGGTGCGGTCGGCCGCCAGCGCCTTCAGCGAGGCCATCTGCGGAAATTGCGAGACCAGCTCGCGCGCCTTCACGATGCGCGCCTGCGCCGCCTTGAGCGCCGGATCGTCGTCACTGTCGCCAAAGTGCTTGAAGACATAGGCAAGACTGCGCGCGATGACATTGGAGGTCGCGGTGATGCAGCCCGCGCCGCCCCTGCGCAGCAGCGGCAGCATCAATGGATCGGCGCCGCCGAGGACAGCGAAGCCCGGGAAGCGCTCGACCATCGCCGTCATGTTGGCGAAGTCGCCGGACGAATCCTTGATGCCCGTGAACGTGGCCGGATAGGCCTTGCGCAGCCGCTCGATCAGCGCATGCGAGATCGGCTGCGCCGACATCTGCGGGTAGTGATAGAGGACGACTTTCAGGCGCGCATCACCGATGCGCTGCACCACTTCGCTGTAGGAGGCGAAGATGCCGTCATCTGTGACGTTCTTGTAGTAGAACGGCGGCAGCATCACCACGGTGTCGACGCCGACCGAGAGGGCGTGGCGCGTCAGCGCGATGGTGTCGCTGAGCGCGGCAACGCCGGTGCCGGGCAAAAGCCGCCGCGGCGCGATGCCGGCGGCCACCACCGCCTCGAGCAGCGCCGTGCGTTCGGCCACCGAAAAGGAGTTCGCCTCACCCGTCGTGCCCAGCATCGCGATGCCGTCGCAGCCTTCGTCGAGCAGATAGCGACAATGGTCCACGAAGCGCGCATGATCGGGAGCAAGCTCAGCGTCGAGCGGCGTCAACGCGGCGGAGAACACGCCATGAGGGTGCAGCGATGATGTCGACAAAACTTCCTCCGATCGTCAGAACGATGTTGTTCGGAATGCGAACATTTGTTATTTGCTGGTGCAGTCGTAAAATCAGCCCGGCCCGACGTCAAGGGCATGGCTGTCATGGTGGGGCATTCGAGCATGGCCAAGGTCGCAGGGAAGGCAGCGAAGCGCGTATCGGAAACTAGCGCCAAAAATCCCAAGAATTATGTCGCCTCCGTCGGCAAGGCCTTTGCCGTGCTCAAGAGTTTCACCAGCGAAACCTTCGAGCTGACCCTGAGTGAGATTGCCGCACGGGCCGAACTCGATCGCGGGACGGCGTTCCGCCTGATCCAGACCCTGACCGAACTCGGCTATCTCCAGGCCGTTCCGCAAAGTCGCCGGTTCCGTCTCGGCGTCGCCTGTCTCGACCTCGGCTACACCGTGCTGTCGCGCGGCTCGTTGCGGCCGATCGTCGAGCCGCTGCTGCGCGACCTCGTCCCAGCGGTCGGCGATGCGGCCTCGCTCGGCATTCTCGATGGCGGCGACGTGGTCTATCTCGCGCGCGTCGGTGCCGGCCTCGACCGTCACAAGATGGACCGCCGGCCGGGCACGCGCATCCCCGCCTACAGCGCCGCGCTCGGTCATGTCATGCTGGCGCATCTGCCACGCGACCAGCAGATCGAGCGGCTCGAGTTGCGTCCTCGCGTCAAACTGTCGGAGCGAACGCTGACCGATCTCGATGCACTGCTCGCCCGGCTCGATCAGGTGAAGAAAAAAGGCCATGCCGTCTCCGACGGCGAGAATGCCTATGGCCTGCGCACGCTGGCAACGCCGATCTTCGACGCTCAGGGTTTTGTGATCGGCGGCCTGAGCGTCACGGTCGATGCGATGCGCATGGACATGGCGGCCTTCCGCGACCAGGCGTTGCCGCGGCTGATGCAGGCGACGGCCCAAGTCCAGGATCTCACGATCAAGTCTGGATTGACGAGCTGAGTGCGGTGATGGCGATTAGATCACGATGTGATCGAAGTCGGCGGCGATCCGCGTATTCGGAAACACCCTTGTCGCTTCGGCCAATATCTCTTCATCGTCGTACCGTCCCGACATGTGGACCAGCACGAGCTGCTTGACGTTGTTGGCGGCGGCAAACGAAGCGGCTTCGGTCGCCGTGAGATGGCCGTAGTCCCGCGCGGTCGCGGCGTCACGATCGAGGAACGTCGCCTCGATCACCAGCAAGTCGGCGTCGGCGACATGTCGGGATAGACCATCAGTGGTTTCAGTGTCGCCGACCACGACGAGCTTCCTCCCGCCGCCCGGCGGACCCAGGACGTCCTCCGGATCGATGGTTCGACCGGCGATCACGACCGGCCGTCCGGCGGCCAGCTCTCCGCGCATTGGCCCGTCCGGGACACTGAGAGACGCGAGGCGCTCGGGCAGAAGGTGGCGGCGCGCGGGGCTTTGGAAAGAGAAGCCAAAGCTGTCGGTGTCGCGGTGGCGGACCGGAAAGCAGTCGATGGTGAAGTCGCCGGCATCGATGACTTGCCCCTCGGTCAGCGGTGCGAACGCCACAGGGATCGGCGCCCTGCCCGCGCCCGACAAGCCGGCGAGCATGCGAACGACGATGTCGAGCGTGCCCGGGCCCGCATGAACGGTCATCACGTCGGAGGTCTGCCGCAACCCCAGCGTCGAGAAGAGACCGGGGATGCCGAGCACGTGATCGAGGTGCCCGTGCGTCAGCAGGATGCGGTCGAGCCGGCGAAAGCCGGCGCCGCTGCGCAGCAACTGGCGCTGCGTGCCCTCTCCGCAATCAACCAGGATGCGCTTGCCCGCGGCCTCCACCAGGAGGGCCGGATGGTTGCGCTCCACTGAGGGAACGCTTGCCGAGGTGCCGAGGAATGTCAGGGCGAACATGGTCGTCAGCGTCCAGAGACCGACCTCTCCCCGATAGCACCGCAACGGTCCGCACGGTGGATGGCCTCACCGTCCCCAATGCCATGCGAGCAGCAGCGCGTACAGGCCCATCGAGCCCGCATAGAGCGCGGCAAGCAGTGCATATCCCGCAATCTGGCGGCCGAGCGCTGCCTTCGGCTTGATCCACCAGTCGAGCGCCCTGAAGGCGGCCGGCACGAGAAACCAGCCGAGCAGCTGGGTACTCACGAGATTGCCGACGAACAGCGACAGCCAGACCGGCACGCCGTGGCTGTCGATCAGCGGCGCGCTGATGAAATAGCCCCAGAGATAGACCACGGGATAGAGCACCAGCAGGACGATGAGGTTGCTCTTCCAAATCAGGCCGGGCCCTTGCTCCGGAGCCTGCGTCTTGCCGGCCGGGAACCAGAAATTGAAGCCGTAGCTTGCCCGCTTCACGTTCATGCCGGCGTTGAAGCGCGCGCCTTCCTCAAGCAGCGTCTGCCGCAAGGGCGAGTCCAGCCACGTGTTGAGGTTGGCATCGCTGTCGAACGACAGGATGACGATCCACTCGTCGTGCAGGCCCGGGATAGGCCGCTCGATCTTGTGACGCAGGAACCCCCTGAACTCGGCCTCCGCGGCCTGGATGCGCTGTTGCCATTTGAGGAACGCATCCTCGAGTCCATCCGGGACCTTGAAGGAGATGACGGCGGAGACCGCGCTGTCGCGCTGAACGCCGGTGTCGGGAAGGATATGGACGTCCTCCGACCCGACGAAGAAGCGCTGTACGTCCGCGATCAGCCGCGCCCGTACATCGCTCTGAAGCCAGGCGCGGGCAGCGGCCGGGTTCGCGAAACGCAGGATGGTCACCCAGTCCACGTGCGCTGGCGGCTGCGGCGGCACGACCTCCTGACTGAGGAAGCCGGGCCACGCCTTCAGCGCCTCGCCGACCTCGCCGTTCCACCGCGCGAACGCGGCAAAGCCGTCGTCGGCAATGCGGCGCTGGATGACGAGGGCGACCGCCTGGGCCGCCGGATCCGGAGATGCGCTCATCGCGACCGTCCGCTTCAGCTCTGCTTGTAGAGACGCTTGCCCATCACCCAGGTCTCGTCGACGCACCGGTCGTCGCCGACCATCATGACGGCGAACAGCATGTTCGCGGCGTCGTCGACCGTGCGCGGACCAGCACCGTCGGCGATCAGCGACTGGTGCCAGGGTTGCGCCAGCTGGCCGCCATTCGGATCGAGCGCGACGAAATCGGCTTCCTTGCCGGGTTCGAAATTGCCGAGCTTGTCGTCGATATAGAGGCCTTCGGCGCCGCCGAGCGTGACCGACCAGAAACCGCGATAGGGCGAGAGCTTGTTGCGCTCGGCCTCGGCGAGATCCTTGCGCGCCGGATCAATGCTGCCGTCGAGCATCGTGTTGTTGCACATGCCGACCTTGTAGGCGTCGTCGAGCACGGAGATCATCGAGAAGCGATTGCCACCGCCAACGTCGGTGCCGAACGACATCTTCACCCGATGCTCGGGATCGGTGGCACGGCCGAGGCGGAACAGACCGCTGCCGAGGAACAGGTTCGAGCACGGGCAGAACACCACCGCGGCGCCCTTCTTGGACATGCGGCGGAACTCGTTGTTCGAGAGATAGACACCGTGGCCGCCGGAGAACTTTGGCCCGACCAGGTCGAACTTCTCGTAGACGCCGAGATAATCCTGGCAGTCCGGATGTTCGACGAGCACGCCGCTGCATTCGGCCGGATTCTCTGAGATGTGGGTGTTGACCCAGCAGTCCGGATGCTCGTGCTTGAGGCGCTGACATGCCTTGAGCAGCTCCGGCGAGGCGCCGAAGGCGAAGCGCGGCGTGATGGCATAGAGGTTGCGGCCCTTGTTGTGGTACTGCGCGATCAGACCCTTGCTGTCGCGATAGAAGTTTTCGGGCGTGTCGATGAACTCGGCCGGCGCGTTGCGGTCGATCCCGGTGAGGCCCGCGATCACGCGCATGTTGCGGCGGGCCGCTTCCTCGAACAGCTCTTCGGTCGCGACCGGCGAGGAGCTGGTGAAGGCCTGGCAGGTGGTGGTGCCGGCGGCAAGCAGTGCGTCGAGAAAACGCTTCACACCGTCGCGCGCGTAGTTGCGATCCTTGTACTTGATCTCCTCGGGGTAGATCGATTTCTGGAGCCACGGCAGCAGCTGCTCGCCATAGGCACCGAGCACGCGGGTCTGCGGCAGATGGATGTGGCCGTCGATGAAGCCCGGGACGATGATGCGGTCCTTGATATGGGTGATCTCGACGCCCGGATGCGCGGCGGCGATCTTCTCATACGGACCGAACGCCTTGATGACGCCATCCGTGACGACCATCAGGCCGTCCTGGTGAAAGCGCGCGGCAGCCTGCTCGTTGCCGATGTGCTTCCAGGGATCGTCGACGAAGTCGAAGAACGTGCCGCGAATACCGACGGTGGTCATGAATGGGTTCCTTCCTTAAGTCTGTGTGGCGTGGCGTGCCGCAGGCAACGAGATCGCAAGCAGCGTCCCTGCGACGGCGCAGAGGCCGAGATAAAGCCATCCGATCGGCGCCTGGGTCGCTTCGGGCAACACCGCCGCGATCGCCATGGCGCCGCTGACCGCGAGATAGCAGAGCGCGCTGATGAGGCCGCCGATCAGGCCGTGGTCGCGCTCGAACAGGCCGAGCGCCATGCCGTACATCATCGGGCACAGCACGCCGCAACCGCCGAGCACCAGCGCACCGCCGATCGTGATCGACATGAAATCGAGACCGACGGCCAAGCCGGTCGCGGTCAAGACCACAGCGCCGGCGAGAAAGAGCGCGAAGGCGCCAAAGCCCATCACGCGGGCCGGCATGAAGCGTACGAAATGCGCGCAGCCGAGCTCGCCCGCGAGATTGACGCCGCCAAGGCCGAGCGCGACGAGACCGTAGACGGCCGCGGAATAACCGAGGCCGGTCTGGTAGAGGAACGGCGCGACGACGCCGAACGCCAGTTGCGCGCTGGCCGCGGCGGCAAACACCAGCACGAAGGCCAGGAAACCCGGACGGACGAGCGCTTCGCGGAGAATGCTCGCCGTGCGGCGCGGATCGAACGGCGCGCGTCGCTCGGCCGGCAGCGTCTCGGGCAGAAGCAGCACGACGATCGCAGCGACGATGGCCGCGGCGATGGCGATGATGACGAAGACCCCGCGCCAGGACGTCAGCTCGACGATGAAACCGCCGGCCGCCGGTGCGAGCACGGGTGCAAGCCCCCAGGCGGCACCAAGCAGCCCAGAGATCGCCGTGAGCTCGCGGCCGCGAAAGCAGTCGGCCGCAACCGCATAGGCGACGACGAGGCAGGTGCAGCCGCCGACGCCCTGCAGGAATCGCAACGCGAGCAGCAGCGATGCGCTGGTGGCGAGCGCACAGGCGATGCTCATCGCGATGAGAACCGATAGCCCCGCGAGCAGGACGTTACGGCGGCCGAGCGTGTCGGAGGCGATGCCGACAGGCACCAGCGCCAGACTCATGCCGAGCATGTAGGCGGTAACGGTGTTCTGCATCGACGCGGAATCGGTTGCGAGGTCCACCACCATCTGCGGCAGGCCCGGCGTATAGGCATCGAGCGGAATCTGACTGAACGGCACCACGCATAGCAGGATCGGCACGATCCCGCCCTTCGCGCGACCAGCGTCCGAAGCAACTGCAGTCATGGCTCACGCCCCCTCGATGCCCGCGGGTGCCGTCTTTTCGTGCGCGCAATAAGAGGCGACGATGCAGGTTGCGGATATTGACGCGCGGAGCGTGCCAGAACTGTGTATAAAAACTCTTAGGAGGCCCGCTTCAATGCGGGCGGCTCATCCTCTGGTCCTCGCGGCCTGGGGATGCTCCAACAAAAAATGCGAAAACAACCCCATGCACAGTACAAATCATTGAAGAATTTCGCTCCGGCATGACGCGAGCGTGCCCCCCGAGGACGTTTGACGCGTCGGGCAACACAGGCGCAGGATTGCACCATCCCCGCTTGTGAATTCCCGCCGCACAGACGCCATTAACCGTTCGGAAGGCATCGCCGTTTCGAGCGCAGGATCGGCATCGGCCAGGCGCAGATCAAAGCAGGAAGCCCTTGAGAGCTCCGAGAAACTGCCGCGGCGACTGAAGCTGCGGCACGTGCGCGCAGCCTGGAATGACCTTGAGTTCGGCGCGCGGCAAACCGGCGGCCAGCTCGTGCGACATTGGCGGAGGCGTCGCTTCGTCGTGCTCACCGACCAGAACGAGGGCAGGAACTTTCACCGCGGCAAGTTCGGCGCGGAGATCGAGGTTTGCCAACGCGTCGCATGCGCTGCGAAACACATCGGGATCCGTCTGCAGAAAAGCTTCACGACGATCCCGCATCAGTTCGGGATGCCGCTCCTGAAACTCGGGCGCAAACAAGCGTCGCATCGCAACGTCAGTGATCGCCTCGAGGCCCTTGTCCCGCGAGACCCTCGCCATGTTGCGAAACGCCTCGCGGCCGGGCTCCGAGAACGCCGCGCCGCAATCGGCGAGAACGAGCTTGCTGGCGATCTCCGGGTGCCGGATCGCCATCTGCAAGGCGACGAAGCCGCCATAGCCATTGCCGAGCACGATCGCCGGCGCACCGCCCGCAGCCTCCTTCACGGCCTCCGCCATCCTGTCCGCGACAGCGACGAGCCCGCCCTCGACCGCGCGTGAACGGCCGAACCCCGGCAACTCCGGCACGATGGTGCGAAACGATCCCTCAAGCTCGGGCACGATCGCATCGAAGCTCGCACGGTCCGACAACAGCGAGTGGAAGAGAAACAGCGGCGGCCCATCGCCCGATTGCGCGGCGTTGACGGTCCCGTTGGCAAGAAGCCTGTCCATGTCCGGTCTTTCCTTAACTTCGTCGGCGGGATCACACCCGTTTGCGTGCCGTGGAGGCCCCCGATTGATAAATCAACTGTCAGGGAATTCAAGCATTTGGCTCTTGACGTGAAATATCAGGATTGCCAAATTGGAGCCAACGAGGTCCCTAGAATCATGCTTTTGCGCGAAAACATCTACGATCTTCTGAGGTCTGATATTTTAGCGTGCCGGTTCGCTCCGGGCGATGAAATGCGGGAACAGGTTCTGGCCGAACGCTATTCGGTGAGCCGCCAACCGGTTCGGGATGCGCTTTTGAGGCTGCAGCGCGAGCATTTGGTGACGGTGCAGCCGCGCCAGGGCTACCGGGTCACGCCGATCTCGCTGTCGGACGCCCGCGACCTCCTCCGCTTCCGTCTTGCGCTGGAGCCGGCCTGCGTCGCCGAGGCGATCGAGAGCGCTCCGGACAGCGTTCTGAAATCGCTCGATGAATTTCGCCGCTTCTCCGGCAACCACGAAGACTTCATCGCCTACAATCGCGGCTTCCATTCCGCGCTGGCTCATGCGTCCGGCAATCGCCGCATGGCGACGGCGCTGTGCGACCTGATCGGCCAGGCCGACCGGCTGGTCCGCGTCAGCGTGTCCAATCTGAAGGGTCACGATCCGGCAAAGCTCGTCGCCGAGCACGTCGCCCTGATCGACGCCATGCAGAGCCGCGAAACGCGAACCGCGGCGCGCATCATCAAGGCCCATATCGGGGCCACCGAAAAACGCGTTCTGCCGGCGCTCAAGCGCAACGCCGTCATCGTCGAGGAGAGGTCATCATGAACATTCCGTCAAAACCCGCGTCGATCGACGTCGAAACCCACGGCAATTTCATCGACGGACGTGAAGTCGAAGCCGGCAACGGCGTGATGCTCGACGTTCGCAATCCCGCGACCGGCGACGTCATCGCCCGCATCCCCAATTCGACCGCCGAGGACATCGACCGCGCGATGAAGAGCGCGCGCGCAGCGTTCGAAGGCAAAGCCTGGGGCGGCATGGATACGCGCGCGCGTGCCCGGCTGGTCAACAAGCTCGCCGATGCTTTCGAGGCCAATCTCGACAGCCTGTACCGGCTGGAAACCCTCAACAACGGCCGGCCGGTCAACGAGACCCGCGCCCAGCTCTCCCGCCTGCCCGATTTCTTCCGCTACTTTGCCGGCGTTGCGCTGGCGCGTCGGGACTCCGTGATCCCGGTAGAAGGCGCGTATTTGAACTACACGCTTCGCACGCCGATCGGCATCGTCGCCAATTGCACGCCGTTCAATCATCCCTTGATGATCCTGTGCAAGTCGCTCGCCGTGGTGCTGGCGACCGGATGCGTCACCGTGGTCAAGCCGTCTGAATACACGCCGCTGACGACATTGAAGCTCGCGCAGATCTTCACCGAAGCCGGCCTTCCGCCCGGCGTCTTCAACATCGTTCTCGGCCTCGGGCAGAACGCCGGCAAGATGCTGGCCGAGCATGGCGACATCAACAAGCTGGTCCTGACCGGCGGCACCGAGGCAGGCCGCATCGCCGGCAGCGCGGCCGCAAAAGTGTTCGCGCATCAAACCATGGAGCTCGGCGGCAAGACGCCGGTGATGGTGTTCGACGATTTCGACGTCGACCGCGCCGTCAACTACGCCGCGTTCGGCGCCTTCATCGGCGCCGGACAGACCTGCGTCTGTGCCTCGCGCCACATCGTCCAGGCTTCGATCTATGACGAATTCGTCGAGAAGCTGCAGGCCAAGACCCGCACGATCCGCGTCGGCGATCCCTTCGACGCGAACACCCAGATGGGCCCCGTGATCTCCGCGCGGCAGCGCGACCGCGTTCTCACCTATGTAGGCTACGGCCACGAGGATGGCGCGCGTCTCGTCACCGGCGGCGTTGCCGCGAAGGTGCCGGGCCACGACAACGGCTATTTCGTCGAGCCGACCGTGTTCGCCGACGTCACATCCGACATGCGCATCTTCCAGGAGGAAGTGTTCGGTCCCTTCACCTCGGTGACGCCGTTCAAGGACGAGGCCGATGCGCTGCGGCTTGCCAACAACTCGCCGTTCGGCCTCGCCGCGGCCATCCGAACCCGCGACGTCGCCCGCGCGCACCGTGTCGCCGCCTCCGTCAAGGCCGGCATCGTCTGGATCAACGATCACCACCGTCTCGACCCGGCTTCGCCCTGGGGTGGCGTCGACGATTCCGGCATCGGCCGCGAATGCGGCACCGAGAGCTTCAACGACCACTTCAACACCAAGAGCGTGATGGTCGCGACCCACGAGCAGCCGTTCGACTGGTATCGCGACACGGCCAACCAACAGCGCCTGAACTAGCAAAAAACGACGAGCGGCCGACCGCCCATAGAAGGCGGGCCGCATCGACCAGAACAACAGTCAGGGGAGAGCGTATATGTCGACATTGGTGAACGCAGGCAGCCGTCTGGATCGGCTGCCGATCGGGCCATTCCACCGCCGCATCATGCTGCTGATCGGCATCGGAATGTTTTTCGACGGTTTCGACATCTATATCGCCGGGACCGTGCTCAGCGTCACGCTGAAGACAGGCTTTTCGACCCTCGCGCAGAATGCGGTTTTCATCTCCGCGACCTTCGTCGGCATGATGCTGGGATCATTCGGCACCGGCTTCCTCGGCGACCGCTACGGACGCCGCTTCACCTATCAATTCAATTTGCTCCTTTTCGGCGTTGCCTCCCTGGCCGCGGCGTTCTCACCGAACATGGCCTTCCTGATCGCCTGCCGCTTCGTGATGGGCGTCGGGCTCGGGGCGGAGAACGTCGTCGGCTATTCGACGATGACGGAATTCGTGCCCGCGCGCACCCGCGGCAAATGGCTCGGCTTCACCACCGTGTGCGTCGTCACCGGTCTGCCCGTGGCGCTATTGGTCGCGTCCGTGGTGGTGCCGCAATTCGGCTGGCGCTCCATGTTCGTGCTCGGCGGCGTCGGCGCGCTCGTGGTGTGGTACATGCGCAAGTCGCTGCCGGAATCGCCGCGCTGGCTGGAAGCCGTGGGACGCACCGCCGAGGCGGAAGCGCTGATGCAAGCCATCGAGAAGGAAGCCGCGCAGGGTCAGCCCCTGCCTCCTCCCGCGGCCACGACACCGGTCCCGGCATCTGCGGATCTCGGCACGCTGTTCACCGCGCCCTTGCTGTCGCGGATGATCGTCGGCGCCGTCTGCCTGATCACGATCAACACCCTGCTCTATGGCTTCGTGACCTGGCTGCCCGTGTTCTTCGTCAAGCAGGGCCTCTCGATCGCGACCTCGTTCGGCTATTCGCTGCTGATGGCGCTCGGCGCGCCCGTCGGCTCGGCCATCGGCGCGCTGACCGCCGACCGCTGGGGCCGCAAGCCGACCATCATCGGCGCATCCCTGATCACGGTGATGCTCGGAATCCTCTACCCCATGATCTCCGACCCGATCCTGCTGCCGGCTGTCGGCTTCGCGCTGACGGTACCGATCTACGTCCTGGTCGCCCTTCTGTTCGGCATCTATATCCCCGAGCTGTTTCCGACCGAGGTCCGCCTGCGCGCCTCCGGCATCGTCAACACGCTGGGGCGCGGCGCCACCATCGTCACGCCGTTCCTCGTCGTGTCGCTGTTCGAGACGCGCGGCGTGGCCGGCGTGATGGCGCTGATGATCGGGCTGCTGGTGGTGCAGATCATCACGGTCTGGGCGCTGGGCATCGAGCCGCGGCATCGCAGCCTCGAGGAGCTCAAGGCGGAGGAATCTGCCGCACCGGTGCTGAAGGAAGCCTCCTGAGGCTCTCCACCGCGTCATGGCCGGGCTTGTCCCGGCCATCCACGCCTTGCGACGCCGCACTGAGAACGTGGATGCCCGGAACAAGCCCGGGCACGACGACCAGATGCGATAGCGTCGTAGCCCGGATGAAGCGATAGCGTAATCTGGGTTCTGGATCCGCGTCGGGACATGTCCCGGATTGCGCTGCGCTCCATCCGGGCTACAAGGTCTCAGCCGGGATACAATGGAGCTCGTGATGACCGCAGATGCCGCTGACCTGGACTACGGCTCGATCAGCGCACTGCTGACCGCCCTGCACGCTCGCAAAGTGTCCGCGTCCGAGTTGCTCGCGCATACGATCGCGCGCATCGAGGCGCTGGACGGGCGCATCAACGCGATCATCGTCCGCGATTTCGATCGTGCGAGAGGGGCCGCACGCGCCGCCGATGCCGCGCTTGCCCGCGGCGACCGGCAGCCCCTGCTCGGCATCCCCGTAACCCTCAAGGAACCGTTCAACGTCGCCGGCCTGCCGACGACATGGGGCTTTCCGCATTTCAGGGATTTTAAGCCTGCGGAAGATGCCCTTGTGGTCTCGCGGTTGAAGGCGGCAGGCGCCATCATCATCGGCAAGACCAATATCCCGATCGGCTTGCGGGATTTCCAGAGCTACAACGAGATCCACGGGACCACGAACAACCCGTGGGACCTCGGCCGGTCACCCGGCGGCTCCTCGGGCGGATCGGGCGCGGCGCTGGCGGCGGGTTTCGGTCCGCTCTCGATCGGCTCGGACATCGGCGGCTCGATCCGGGTGCCCGCGCATTTCTGCGGTGTGTTCGGACACAAGCCGAGCCTCGGCCTGGTGCCGCTGCGCGGCTACAGCCTGCCGCCGGCACTACCCGTCCCCGGCCAGGGCGATCTGGCTGTCGTCGGGCCGATGGCGCGCACCGCCTCGGACCTCGCGCTGGCGCTCGACGTGATTGCCGGCCCGGACGAGACGCGCGACGGGATCGGCTATCGCCTGGCTCTGCCTGCCCCGCGGCATGACCGGCTCAAGGATTTCAGGATCCTCGTGATCGATACGCATCCGCTGATGCCGACGGGCGATGCCGTGCGTTCAGCCATTGGGCGGCTGGCCGACCGGCTCGACAAATCTGGCGCGCGGGTCGCGCGCGCAAGCACGTCACTGCCCGATCTCGCCGACTCCGCGCGGCTTTACATGAAGCTGTTGAACGCAGCGCGAAGCCCGCGTCTGACACCGGCCGCTCTCGCAGAGGCGCAAGGAGTTGCCGCGACACTCTCGCCCGACGACCGTAGCCTGCAGGCCGAGCGCGCCCGCGGCTGGGGCATGATCCATCGCGAATGGCTGGTGACCGACGCGGCGCGCCTGCAGTTGCAGCAACGGTGGCAGCAGTTCTTCCGCGAGTTCGACGCGGTGATCTACCCGGTCGCCGCCGTGCCGGCCTTTCCACACGACCATTCCGAACCGTTCGACGCGCGGCAGCTCGACATCGATGGCAAGCTCTACAACTACTCCGATGCGTGCTTCATCTGGGCCGACCCCGCCTCGACCTGCGGACTGCCGGCGACCGCCGTTCCGATCGAGCGCGCGCCGTCTGGCCTGCCGATCGGCGTCCAGATCATCGGGCCTTATCTCGAGGACCGCACGACGATTGCGCTCGGCGGGCTGATCGAACGCGATTTCGGCGGCTTCGTCCGGCCGCCGTCGCTGCAATCCTCAAAATGACAACGGCCGGCGGCCGTCACGTTCTGTCGGCCGACTGCGCCTCGACCGCCTGCACGGCCACGTCCGCCACCTGCCGCAACGCTTCGCGGTCGGAGCCCGAAGACGCCATCACGCCCATGCCGACTGACACCGCCGAGACATAGCGCGCGAGTGCTGCAGGATCAGACGTCGGCTTGAGATCGCCCTCGGCCTTGGCGCGGACAAAACGGTCGCGGAGTTGGTCCTCGTTCTCGGCGCGGCGGGCGGCGAGCTCGAACGGGACGTTCTCGGAGCCGCTGCCGCAGGCGATGCCGCCTTGCACGAGCAGGCAGCCGGGCGGATTGGCGGGATCGGTCTGCTTGTCGGCGATGCCCATCAGCATCCGCTCGGCAACGTCGCGGGCGGTAGGTGCGGCGACCACCTCGTCCATCCAGACGCCACGCAATTTGGTGTAACGGTCGAGCGCGGCCTTGAGCAGGCCTTCCTTGTTGCCGAAGCAGGCGTAAAGGCTCGGGGGATTGATGCCCATGGCCTCGGTGAGCTGGGCAATGGTGGCGCCCTCATAGCCATGGCGCCAAAACACTTCCATCGCCTGGTCCAACGCCGTTTCGGCGTCGAATTCGCGGGGGCGTCCCATGCCCATGTGCCTGTCTCCTCGGAATTCACGTTCTGCCTGAAGCTTAACGCCGAATCCTATCTATTTGTTCTAGCTTTATTTTCTCTGCCGTCTTCCAATTCTTGCGGTATGCCGCTACAATTTTCTTAGTGAATGGTACATAAGTATCTTGCACTGCGACATCCAGCTCCACATCTGTAGCGAACACTACATATCTGGAGCGCGCAAATGCATCCCTCGCAAAACTCCCCTCGCACCGGCCGTTTCCGCCGCCTCCTCGGCGGCGTCGCCATCGTGGGCGCCCTCGCCGTGGCCGGCTCGATCGCGACCGGCCATTACTTACGTGCCGCGCAGGCGACCGCAACGGCGGCAGCCGCCGAGCAGGCCGTCCCTGTCACGGTCGCGCTGATCGAACCGAAGCAGACCGTGCTGTGGGACGATTTCTCCGGCCGGCTCGAGGCCATCAACCGCGTCGAGCTTCGTCCCCGCGTTGCGGGTGCGATCCTTGCGACCAACTTCACCGAAGGCGCGCTGGTGAAGGCCGGCGATGTGCTGTTCAAGATTGATCCGGCGCCTTACGCAGCAGAGGTCGACAAGGCCAACGCCCAGCTCGAGGCTGCCAAGGCGCGCGTCGTGTTCACCCAGAGCGAGCTCGAGCGCGGCGCGCAGCTGGTCGGCAATGCCGTGGTCACACGGCGCGACTACGACCAGCGCGACAATGCCAATCGCGAAGCCATCGCCAACGTGAAGGCGGCCGAAGCGACGCTCCAGACCGCAAAGCTCAATCTCGACTATACCGAGGTGCGTGCACCCGTGGACGGCCGCGTCGGCAAGTTCGAGATCACCGTCGGCAATCTCGTCGCCGCCGGCACCGCCTCCCCGGTGCTGACCTCGCTGGTGTCGGTCAATCCGATCTACGCCTCGTTCGATGCGGATGAAGAGGTCGTGCTGCGCGCGCTGAACTCGATCGCGGATGCTTCCGGCAAGCGCGGCAATCTCGACCAGATCCCAGTGGAAATGACGACATCCGGCGGTCTCTCGGCGAGAGGTCATATCCAGCTGATCGACAACCAGGTCAACGGCCAGAGCGGCACCATCCGGGTCCGCGCGGTGTTTCGGAACGAGGACGGGCGTCTCATCCCCGGCCAGTTCGCCCGCGTGCGCATGGGTCAGCCGAAGCAGCAGACGCTGGTGATGATCGATGAGCGCGCGATCGGCACCGACCAGGACAAGAAGTTCGTGATGGGGGTCGGCGACGACAGCCGGGCGGTCTATCGGCCGATCACGCTCGGCGGATCGGTCGACGGCCTGCGCATCGTGACGGCTGGGCTGAAGCCCGGTGATCGCATCATCGTCAATGGCTTGCAACGCGTGCGTCCGGGTGCGCTCCTCAAGACGGAGGTCGCGGCGATGGGTGCGCGTGGACCGCAGCAGGCCTCCAACCACAGCAACCAGGACGTGGTGCAGCGCTAGTTACATCATTCCGGACCGCGTGCCCGGAATAACGACGTCATAGAGCTACCAAGACATCGCATCTCGATTCCGGGTTCGCGGGTATTTCCCGCGTCGGGGTAACGGGAGAGCTGTCTCTCTTGCAGGGGCAAGGCCATGAATCTCTCAAAGTTCTTTATCGACCGTCCGATCTTCGCCGGCGTGCTGTCCGTCCTGATCTTCCTCGCAGGCCTGATCTCGCTGTTCGCGATGCCGATCTCCGAATATCCGGACGTGGTGCCGCCCTCGGTGCTGGTGCGCGCGACCTATCCCGGCGCCAATCCCAAGGTGATCGCCGAGACGGTGGCGACCCCGATCGAGGAGCAGATCAACGGCGTCGAAGGCATGCTCTACATGTCGAGCCAGGCGACCACCGACGGCGCGATGACGCTGACGGTGACGTTCCGGCTCGGCACCGACCCTGATAAGGCGACGCAGCTGGTGCAGAACCGCGTGCAGCAGGCCGAGCCGCGCCTGCCGGCCGTGGTGCGTCAGCTCGGCATCATCACCAAGAAATCGTCCCCCGACCTCACCATGGTCGTGCATCTGCTCTCGCCCAACAACCGCTACGATATGACGTATTTGCGCAACTACGCGGTGCTCAACGTCAAGGACCGCCTGGCGCGGATCGACGGTGTCGGTGACGTCCAGCTCTATGGCGCAGGCGACTATTCGATGCGGGTCTGGGTCGATCCGCAGAAGGCGGCCGAGCATGGCCTGACCGCAAGTGACATCGTCAAGTCGATCCAGGCCCAGAACGTCGAAGCCGCCGCCGGCGTGGTCGGCTCTTCCCCCAACGTCAGGGGTATCGACCTGCAGATGTCCGTCAATGCCGAAGGCCGGCTCGCCAACGAGGAGCAGTTCGGCGACATCGTGGTCAAGACCGGCACGCGCGGTGAAGTGGTGCGGCTACGCGACGTCGCGCGCATCGAGCTCGGCGCCTCCGAATACGGCCTGCGCTCGCTGCTCGACAACAAGCAGGCCGTGGCGATCCCGATCTTCCAGGCGCCGGGCTCCAACGCGCTGGAGATTTCCGACCACGTCCGCGCCACCATGGCCGAGATCAAGAAGAACATGCCGGAGGGCGTGTCCTACCAGATCGTCTACGATCCCACCCAGTTCGTGCGCTCCTCGATCGAGGCCGTCATTCACACCCTGCTGGAGGCGATCGCGCTGGTGGTGCTGGTCGTGATCCTGTTCCTCCAGACCTGGCGCGCCTCGATCATTCCGCTGCTGGCGGTGCCGGTGTCGATCGTCGGCACGTTTGCGGTGATGCATCTGTTCGGCTTCTCCATCAATGCGCTCAGCCTGTTCGGCCTCGTGCTCGCGATCGGTATCGTCGTCGACGACGCCATCGTCGTGGTCGAGAACGTCGAGCGCAACATCGAGGGTGGCCTCTCGCCGCGCGACGCGACCTACCAGGCGATGCGCGAGGTCTCCGGCCCGATCATCGCGATCGCGATGGTGCTGATCGCGGTGTTCGTGCCGCTCGCCTTCATCTCCGGCCTGACCGGGCAGTTCTACAAGCAGTTCGCGCTGACCATCGCGATCTCGACCGTGATCTCCGCCGTCAACTCGCTGACGCTCTCGCCGGCCCTGTCGGCGCTGCTGCTCAAGGGCCACAACGAGCCGAAGGACCGGCTGACGATCATCATGGAAAAGAGCCTCGGCTGGTTCTTCCGTGGCTTCAACAAGGCCTTCACGCGTTCGTCGGAGAACTACAGCGGCACCGTCACCAAGGTGATCTCGGGCAAGGCCGCGGTGATGGGCCTCTATGTGGTGCTGGTTGGCGTGACCGCTTTCCTGTTCCAGCAGGTGCCGAGTGGCTTCGTGCCAGGTCAGGACAAGCAATATCTCGTCGGCTTCTCACGACTGCCCGATGGTGCGGCGCTCGATCGGACCGAAGAGGTGATCCGCAAGATGAGCGACATCGCGCTGACCCAGCCCGGTGTCGAGAGCTCGGTCGCGTTCCCGGGCCTGTCGATCGCCGGCTTCACCAACTCATCCAACGCCGGCATCGTGTTCTCGACGCTGAAACCGTTCGACGAGCGCAAGGGTCCGGCCCTGAGCGGGAACGCGATCGCGGCGGACCTCAACAAGAAATATTCCGGCATCCAGGAAGCCTTCATCGCCATGTTCCCGCCGCCGCCGGTCAACGGCCTCGGCACCATCGGCGGCTTCAAGCTGCAGATCGAGGACCGCGCCGGTCTCGGCTATGAAGCGCTGAACGAGGCGACCAAGGCGTTCATGACGGCGATGCAGAAGGCGCCGGAGATCGCCGGCGTGTTCTCGAGCTTCCAGGTCAACGTGCCCCAGCTCTTTGCCGACATCGACCGCACCAAGGCGCTTCAGTTGGGCGTGCCCGTGACCGAGGTGTTCAACACGCTGCAGATCTACCTCGGTTCCTACTACGTCAACGACTTCAACAAGTTTGGTCGCACCTACTCCGTCTATGTCCAGGCCGACGCGCCGTTCCGCGCCCGCGCCGACGACATCAGGCAGTTGAAGGTGCGCTCGTCCTCCGGCGACATGGTGCCACTGTCGGCGCTGCTCACGATCCGCCAGAGCGCGGGGCCGGAGCGCGCGATCAGATACAACGGCTTCTTGTCATCCGACATCAACGCGGCCGCCGCGCCCGGCTTTTCGTCGGGCCAGGCGCAGGAGGTCGCGACGCGGATCGCGGCGGAGACATTGCCGCCCGGCTTTGCCTTCGAATGGACCGACCTGACCTATCAGGAGTTCATCGCCGGCAATTCCGGCCTCTGGGTGTTTCCGCTGGCGATCCTGCTGGTGTTCCTGGTGCTGGCAGCGCTCTACGAGAGCCTGACCTTGCCGCTCTCGATCATCATGATCGTGCCGATGGGCCTGCTGGCGGCGATGTTCGGGGTCTGGATCTCGAAGGGCGACAACAACGTCTTCACCCAGATCGGATTGATCGTGCTGGTCGGCCTCTCCGCCAAGAACGCCATCCTGATCGTCGAATTTGCGCGCGAGCTCGAATTCGCCGGACGCACGCCGATCCGGGCCGCGATCGAGGCGAGCCGCTTGCGGCTGCGTCCGATCCTGATGACGTCGATGGCGTTCATCATGGGCGTCTTGCCGCTGGTGCTCTCGACCGGCGCGGGCTCGGAGATGCGGCGCGCGATGGGCGTCGCGGTGTTCTCCGGCATGATCGGCGTCACCGTGTTCGGCCTGTTCCTGACGCCGGTGTTCTATGTGCTGCTCCGGACCGTCACCGGCAACAAGCCGCTGGTGCATCACAGCAGCGACACCAGCGCGGCGCCGGCCCAGGGTCTCAAGCACGAAGGCGCAGGCCACTAGATCAGGGAAATCCCTGAGAGCAACAACAGAACGAGCACGGTCTTGCGAAAGACCGTCTCGTTGACCCGGTGAAAGGCGATCACACCGAGCGCTGAGCCTGCGAACAGCGCAGGCAGGCTGATCGCGAGGTCGACGAACACCTTGGACGATAGATCCTGGTGTCCGACCAGCAGCGCGATCGCGAAGACCTGCATCGCGGCGATGAACGGCTGCACCAGGCCGCGCTGCTCGCTCTTGGGCATGCCGCGCATGTCGCACCAGATCGTGGGGATCGCGCCAGGCATCGCGGTCAGGCCGCCGACCAGCCCTCCCCCGAACCCGATCAGTGCGACCCAGGGCCGGCCGACTGCCTCACCGGCCGTCACAAGCGTCGGCCGCAGCAGCATGTAGGCCGCATAGAGCGCGACGATGATGCCGAAGCCGCGCCGGAGCAGATGCGTGTCCGTGGATTGGAGCAGCGACACCGCGATGGGAACGCCGATCAATCCGCCGACGATCAGCAGCAGACTGCCCTCCCACCGGATGCTGCGCCGAAGCGCCCACAGATTTGTGGCCTGCACGCCGATGCTACACGCCATCATCAGCGGCACGGCCTCCAGCGGCTGAAACACGCGGAGCAGAATCGCGCCCGCCACGGCCGAGAACGCGAAGCCCGAGAGCCCCGAGACGAAGGCGCCTGCGAACACGGCGACGCTCACGAGAAGGCTGGTCGTGATATCAGGCACGATGCGTTCTCCGGCTCAGTCGTAGGGTGTCTGCGTCGCCGGGACATCGGCAGTCCCGGTGCAGAGCTCCGCATCGTGCGAATTCAGGAGAGGCCGAGAGACCGGCTGCGCGTGCGAACGCTCCAGCATTGCCAGCCCGACCAGTTGAAGCGTGACGAGCGCCGCCGTCAGCGCGGCGGCGACAATGTTGACGTTACGCGCGTTCGAACGTGGTGCGGCCGGCCGCGCGCGCGCGCGGATCAACTCTGTTGGCATCTTCAAAAGTATCCTCTTCATTGCAGACGGGAATAATTTCATTCAAACGCGAAGTCTCATGCGACTGCTCCAGCAAATGGCTGTAGCGCCGCAACGCGCGCTTCGCGTCGATCTCGCGCTGCGCGCGGAATGCCGCGCCGATGCGCGCGACGATGTCGCGGAACTTGCCGGCCGGAGTTGGTGACGCCTTTCGCATGACAATCTCCTCTCAACTCGTGCGAGAGATTGATGAGGTTCACTTCCGCTTGCTGTGAGTTGCTTCACACGAGGATCGAACGCGTCGAGCAAGAAAACGTGTGAGTTCTCGTAGAAGAGAGCGCGGAGAATCGCGTCATTCGATCGAACGACCCGCGATAACTTTCTAATGATGCTGCTGTTTGAACCTATCGCGAGCCGGAGCGACTCGCTTGCGCCTTCGGAAAGCGCGTCAGTGCAGAACCGGATTGGAGAAGCCGGCCGCGAGCTTGACGAGATCGGCCTGACGCGAGACGCCGGTCTTCGCGAACACCCGATGCAGATGCGTCTTCACCGTCGTCTCCGCGATGCCGAGCGCCACGGCCGTCTCCGGCACACCGCCGACCTCGACGATCGATTGCATGACCCTCAGCTCCGCAGGGGTCAGTTCGAACGCGCGGTCGATGAGGCCGGCACATGAGCGGCCGTCGAGTTCCGCCTTCCAGATGAACAGGGCGCCGACCGCCGACATGCGCTCCGCCGCGCCTTCACGCAACAACGACGGCAGCGCGATGACGTGCGCGACGTAGTAGGAGCCGTCATGCGACATCAGCGGAATCTTTCGTCCGGCGGCGGCCGCGACGGCAACCTCGCCTGCGTCACGGAAGATATCGCGCAGCGCCGAATTTGCCGCGGAAGATCGTGCCGCCAGCCGGCCCGCGACAGACCGCAGGACATCATCGGCGGCGAGCAACGTGTCCGCGGCAGGATTGCTGTGGACGATGTTGCAGGCCGTATCGAGCAGGATGACGCCGGCATTCAGCCGATCCACGACATCGGCGAGCGCGATCGCCCGCTGCTGCTTCCGCTCGATCGCCCGGTTGATCAGCAGCGCCCGGCTCGCATGCGGAACCAGGAATTGCATCCGCGCCCGCTGCTCGGCATCGAGCATCCCCTTGCCGGGAATCACGGTGATCAGCATCGGACACGGCGACTTCGACTGTTCCAGAACCACGCTGGCGACATCGACGCAGCCCTGGGGCCGCAGCCATTCCTGATAGAACCGCCCGCGGCGATATTCGTCGAAATTCACGAGATCGGGGATGTTACGAACCTCGCCATAGCGAGGCAGCCGTGCCAGCGGATCGTACTGGGCGTAGGTCTCGGCATAGAGCTGGATGTAGTGCGGATCGACACCGCAGTAGTAATGCGTCGCGCCGGACTTGCTGACCGGATCCTTCGAAATCAGCCCGCAAGCCTGGCTGCCGATGAACGCATTGAGCTTGACGACGACATCACTCCACAACTCTCAGAACAGCCAATGGTGACTTGGAGATCGCGAAATGTTCGTCATGCCCGGCGGCACAATTGAGTCTATCGTGGGAGCAAAAGGTTCAACCCCGACAGCGATTGACCGATCAGTTGACGAGCGGATTGGAGAATCCCGCCGCGAGCTTGACGAGATCGGCCTGACGCGAAACGCCGGTCTTGGCGAACACCCGATGCAGATGAGTCTTCGCCGTGGTCTCTGCGATACCGAGCGCTGCCGCCGTTTCCGGGATGCCGCCGACCTCCACGATCGACAGGAACACGCGCAGCTCGGCCGGCGTGAGGCCGAAGGTCCGTGCGATCAGCTCGCCATAGGACTGCCCGCCAGGCGACACCTTGCGCAGGAGCAGCGCACCGGCGGCATCGACCACCTGCTCGCTGCCATTTCGCAGCACGGACGACAGCGGCAGAATATGCGCGACATAACGCTCGCCGCTCGGCGAAAGCAGCAGGATCGCATGGCCCCGTGTGGCAAGCAGGGCAATTTCGCTGCGGGTCGCAAGCGCCTCGCGCAGCGTCTGATTGGCCTCCGCGCTGCTGGTTACTAGCTGCCCGGCAACGGACCGAACCACGTCGGCGGCGACAAACAAGGCGTGGCCAGCCGAATTCGCATGCACCACCCGGCAAAAGGCATCGAGCAGGAAGATACCGGACGCCAGATTGTCCAGAACATCCACCAGCGCCGTAGCCAGCGTCAGTTGCGAGGTGATGGCGCGGTTGATCAGCAGCGCGCGGCTGGCGTGCGGCACAATCAGCGAAAGCCGATGCATCATCGCTGGGTCCACCATGCGCCGGCCCGACAGCACCGTCATCATCACGGGGCAGCTCGCATGCGATGTCTCGAGCACGACGTTGGCCGCGTCGCTGCAACCCTGCGGCTGCATCCACTCCTGGTAAAAGCGCCCTTTCCGGTATTCAGCGAAATTGACGAGATCGGGGATGCTGACGATCTCGCCATGCGGCGGCAGCACCGTCAGCGGGTCGAACTTCGAATAAGTCTCTGAATAGAGTTGGATGTAGCGCGGGTCGGCCCCGCAATAATAATGAGTGACGCCGAATTTGCTGATCGAATCCTTGGAAAACAGCCCGCAGGCCTGCCCGCCGACGAAATCGCGAATGCCGGCAACGGCGTTGTTCCACAGCGAGGGATCGAGCCCTGCGTCATAGATGGACTCGACCAGTTCGGGCAGCTTCCGTAGTCCGCGCATGGCTTGAAATGGCCTGAGTGATCAATATCACCAAGCATACTACAACCACAGCATGCGGCGTCCTCCGATCGGAGGAGGCGCCGGCCGGGCGGATGGGGCCCGGCCGGCGGGCATCGCGTTCAAGCCGCCAGGGCTGATGCCGACTCAGAACGCGACGCGAACGCCCCCTTTCGCCGTGCCGGTACGGCTCTGGTCGGACATCATCATGCCCTCGACCGCGCCGAACACGGACACGTTTTGGGTGGTGCGGTAGTCGAAGCCGAAGCCGGCCACCGCAGCATTGTTGAGTACTTGGCGCCGCGACCTGTTGTCGGCGTTGCCGCCCTGGAAGGTGAAGCCGGGACCGTCATGCCTGGTCCCAGCCGACCTTCTCGGAATTTTCCGACCAGACCGCCGCGCGATAGACCTCTCGTCCGCCGGTATCCCTGACGCGAATCCAGGCGTCGCGATCGCGCAGATCGTCACGCCAGACAAACAGATGTCTCGCCATCTCGTCGGCCACGACGAACGTGGCCCTGGCCTGCTCGAAGACCATGCCGCCCGGATCGATCTTCACGACATTGTCGACCAGGAGATCAAAGAAGAAGCGGCGCATTCACAACTCCAACTGCCGGCGCCGTCCGAAACACAGCGTCATCGTTCTACTCCGCGCGCTTAGAAGACGTAGTCGGCCGAACGCGGCGCGCTGCGATAGGCACCCGCCTGGTCGCACGAACCGCGCACCGCGCGGTCACAGCGCTTCGCCGCTCCTGACGCCGCTGGGCGTCGCGCCATAGGCCCGCCGGAAACAACGATTGAAATAAGAGAGATCGCCGAAGCCGACGTCGTAGGCGATCGAGCTCACCGGCTGCCCGGCGAAGTCAGGCTCGCGCAGCATGCGATGGGCGCGTTTGAGGCGCTGCCCGGTCAGGAAGGACGAGAACGTCTTGCCGTCGGCTTCGAACAGCCGCTGGAGATAGCGTGTGGTCACGCCGAATTCCTGCGCCACGGTCGCGACCGAGAGGTCCTGCTGCCAGCAATTGTTGACGATGAAGGACTTCACCTTCCGCAGCCGCGCGGCCCTGACGCCTCGGCGCCCGGCCAGCTCGTGAACCTCATCCGTCGCGCCGAGAACACGCGCCATCAGATCATGGAGATGTGCAACAGCGAGCTGGCGCAATGCGGGCACCGCGAACGCGCGCTCGCGCACCAGAGACGTCGCGTAGTCGACCAGCAGGCGAAGTCCGGTGGCGCGCTCCGGAATGATTCGCATCACGGTGTCGTCGATGTCCACGATCATGGGCGCCAGCACCCGCCGCGGCACGCGCAGCGACAGACAATTTCCAAGCGAGAGGCGTTCGTAGATCGTCGCGTCCTCCGCGCTCGTCAGAACCGCGTCACCGGGATGAAGCCTCAGATCTCGTCCTCGCGCAGATACTTCGACGATGCCGGATCGGTTGATCATCAGGCCAAGGCTGTCGTTGCCGTCGACGACCAGTTGCTTGGTACGGATGACCCGAGCTCCGACCAGCCCGCCGATCACCAGCTGGACGTCCGGCAAGCCATGGGATGTGAGGCTCGCGGCGAACGGTTTTTCGTCCGTCGGCTCGACCTCCGCCTTGAGCACGCCGCGGCAATAGAATTCGCGCAGCAGCGGCATACGCTCGTCTTCGGGAATGTGGTCCGTCGAAACATTGAGAATGGAAAATTCGTCGTTGCCGCTCACTGCAATTTCTCCAACCGACAGGCAGGCTCGCTCACGCGCTGTCGTCTCCCGCACCCGCGTCCGGTGCCGGCGCGCATTGTTCCGTGGCGCACGCTGCCCTTCTCATTCAAGTGGCGCCATATACGAAAGTATCAAATGACGCGCGTCGTACGTTCGGAGGACCTGACGATCCTGCTCATCACAATGGATTGAGATTGCATCGCCGCGCGGCTCGCGCCGTCAAATGAATCACATGGTGTCGTCGTCGCGGCGCGTTCGCGGTACAAACGGCGCGGTGAAGCCGGCCGCGATCTTCACGAGGTCGGCCTGCCTGCCGGCACCGGTCTTCTCGAACAGGCGACCGAGATGCGTCTTCACCGTGGTCTCGGCAATGCCGAGCTTTGCCGCGATATCGGGAACGCCGCCGACCTCGACGATGGCCATCAGCACGCGCAATTCGGACCGCGTCAGCCTGAAGGCCGCAGCAATGGCGTCGGGCACGAGCGATGGCACCATCGCGGCCTTCTGTACGAGAAGCACCGTAGCCGCGACGTCTCTCGGCAGGCTGCGCTCCCGCTTCAATGGAAGGACTTGGACGAGATAGTGCTGACCGTCCGCCGACGTCGCGAGCCCGATGCGGCGGCGACCGGCCGGGTGAGTTTCACCATCTGCGGCAACTTCGAACAGGCCGCGGAATATTTTGTCGGCCTGGGTGTTACGGACCACGATCCGGTCGCCGACCATCGCGAGCAGGTTTGCATCGACGAACAGCTGCCGGCACGCCGCGTTGGCGTGGACGACCCGGCCATCCGCATCGAGCAGGCAGATCGCCGTGCTCAGGCCGTCAAGCACATCGGCAAGGTCGTCCACGGTATGCGAGCGCGCCCTGATCTGCCGGCCCATGATCCTGGAACGCTGGATGTGGGGTGCGAGCAGCCGCATGCGTTCGCGCATCGCCTCGTCGACGGTTCCGCGGGATCGGTGGCGTAACACCTGCAACACCGTGGTACGCGCGTCCGATCTCTCGAGCGCGACGGTCGCGAGGTCGATCGCGCCCTGCGGCTCGACCCACTCGCGATAGAAGCTCGTCGCCACGAAGTCCGCGTGCGGCATGATATCGGTCACGCCGATGGCGTGCCCGGCCGCAAAAGCGAGATGACGATCGAGCAGAGGATCCTGCTCGACATATCTGTCGCGATAGAGCTGGCGGAAGCGGGATTCGGTGCCAAAATGCTGGTGAATCTCGATCGAGAGCCTTGCCTCATCGCGGGACAGGATGGTCGCGGCGCACCCGCCGACGAAATGTGAAACCTGTTCCAGCGCGCCGCTGCGCAGCGCAGGATCGACCGCCGCATCGTAGATCTCGCCGACGAGAGACGAGAACCGGTTTGCCTGGAGGATCGTCATCGGAAGGACGATGCGATCGGCGTGCGGGCCCGGTGACGAAGGGAGCTTGCGCATTGGACATTGGCAGAGCCGACGGAGCGGTCGATCGTCGCCTTCGGCGTGGAAAAAGCAGTGCAGCGAGATGCTAAAATATCGAACATCGTCCTTGCGTAACGTCAACCGCAGGGTGCGGCTTGGACGTTTTCGCCAAAGACTAGGATAAAAGCGAACAGCGCGCGGGCTGTGTGCTGTGGGTCACGCGCCCTCGCGCTGCTTGCTCGATCGCGCGCACTGTGCGCGGCGCAGCACTTTACTTCCGGTTCTCCTCGCAGAACTTCAGCGCGGCCAGCGCCTCGCCGGCGCGCGGGATCTGCATCTCGATGCTGTCCTCGTCATCGTCCTCGAAATCGAGCGAGAGACGCCTGGCCTTCGACAGCCGGTCCATGATCGACTGGTCGTATTCGAAGATGCCGCGCACGGTGGTCTTGTCCATGACCTCCCACTTCGCCTTCTTCATGATGTCGGCGTCATCGGTGCCGACGTCGGCCCGGAGGATCTCGCCGACCTTGTCCCACTCCCAACCGTCATAGATCATCACGATCACGATGGCCTTCTCGGAATAGGTGATCACGATGACGTAGTTGCGGTTCTCGTCTTCCTTGTCCTTGTAGCCGCGGCTCGCATTGCAATGCGTGTCCTGCGCGCGCTTCTCGATGGTCCAGTCGCCGACCCTGGATTGCTGCGCGAACGCCGGCCCTGCGCTCGAGACGGCTGCGCCCAAGGCGCCCGCGCTCAGCAAAGCGGCAAGAAGGAATCGTCTCATGTCAGCCTCCAGCGTTCCCCACGTGGAGATGACCACCTCAGCCTGCGGCCCGCAAGGGCTCGAGGAGGCTGATCCCGGCCGATGCTGAACGTCGCCGGCCCTACACCCGCCTGGGGATGATGGCGATCGGGGTGAAGGTGTAGACCTCCTCGCCGTTCTGGTTGAACATGGTCCATTTCACCAGCGCGATGCCCTGCGGCTTCGACTTCGACGGCGTCAGGCTCATGACCTCGCCGACCAGATGCAGGCGGTCATTGGGCCGTACCGGGATGGTCCAGCGCAGACCGTCGACGCCCGCGCCGATCAGCGGATGCGGGCCGAACGGGCGGGCCTGGATCGCGAGGTTCATGGCGATCGCGGCGGTGTGCCATCCTGATGCAGCCAGGCCGTTGAACAGGGTCTGCTTGGCGGCCTCATGGTCGAGATGCATCGGCTGCGGATCGAACTCGGCTGCAAAGCGCTTGATGTCGGCTTCGGTGACTTGCACCTCGGGGGATTTGAACCGCATTCCGATGGTGAGATCGTCGAACCACTCGACCTGCGCCATGATTTTGCCTCGCAATATGACTTGCCGCCCGCCGGAAAGGCGCGGCTGAAGGACTAAGCAGCGCGGGATGTAGCGGGTCTGCGGTGCACAAACCAGCCCCGGGTTCCCCGCGAAACCCGTTTCCCAAAACGACGAAACACGCCTGAAACAGATGGCCGGTTATCTGGTTATCAAAATCATACAGGGACGGCGACCATGCAATTCTTCCTCGACCTCATCTTGGATTATGCCTGCTGCCAAAATCTCGTCTCCCAGCCGCTGCGGGAGGATGAGCTATGATCGAGCTGATCTCAGCCGTGCTCGCGCTTTGCAGCGTCGCTGTCTTCGCGGCGCATGCTTTGGATGCCTACCGCACCACGCACTCCTGATCTGTACGCCCTCCGGCCGCTAGAACGGGCGCCGGTAAAAGTGCTCCGAGTGCGTGGCCGGCGGAAACCGGTTGGCGAGCGCGATTGCCGCGTTCTCGTCGGTCTCGAGCGCGACCTTCTGCGCCAGCATCACGTCGCCGGGCACGAGAAAGCCTGACGGGACGAAGCACCATCCCATCGCCGCACGCCCCTCATCGTCGATCTCATGGACATTGGCGGCCGTGCCGTAGTGGATGCGGTACCTTTTGCCGGTATCGCAGCCGATGACATCGAAATACCGATGCTGCTCGAATTGCGCGCGCTGCGCCGGCGACAGCCATTCGGCCAAAAGCCGGCGGCCGCGGGCATCCGGCGTGTTCTCGCCGAAGAAGCGCCGATAGAGCTCGCGCAGCGCGTGCAGACGCGCACGCGCCGGCGCACGGAGCCAAATTGCCGCGATCATGAGCAGCTCAGATCAACCGCCGACCAGGCGGGGATAGAACAGCGTTTCGTGCGCGGTCGGATCGAATGACTTGATGCGGGTAACTTCACCGGGTCCGGTACGATAGGCGGCGGTGAAGCCCGCTCCGGTCAGCTCACGAAAGCGCCGTTCGGCTCGCGCCAGCGCTTCGGCATTGTCAGGATCAAACTCGTGGCGCGTGTCGCCAGTCTGGTCCATCACGATCTGGGTAGCCATATTGAGTCTCCTCATGCCAGCCCTGCCCCCGATCAAAGCAAACCTCGTGCCGTCAGTTCCTCAACGCAAGAACTTTCTCGTGCGCGGCCGAGCCTTCATGCGGCCTCAACGCAACGCGGCCGCCCCTCCTCCCTCGTCGATCTGCCGTCCCATCAGGGCGATTGCCTTCTGATAGACGCCGGCAGCATTCCAAGCCTCGATAGCGGCAAAATTCGGTTCGCCCGGCTGGTAACCGGCTCCTGCGCGCCAGCCATGAGCTTTCAGGAAATTCGCCGTCGAGTTCAGCGCATTGGCGGCAACCTCGAGATTGCCGGTGCCATAGGCCAGGATGTTCTTGGGCATGAACTGGGTCTGGCCGACCTCGCCGTGCATGGAGCCGCGGGTCGCCCCCGACAGCGTGCCGCGGTCGATCAGCTTGAGGGCGGCATAGAGCTGGTCGGTAAAAAATTCGGGACGGCGGCAGTCATAGGCAAGGGTCGCGATCGACGACAGCATGTTCTGGTTGCCGCGCTGGCTGCCGAACCCGGTCTCCATGCCCCAGATCGCGATCAGCGGCCCGGGCGGGACGCCGTAGCGCTGCTGGATCGAGGCGAACAAGGCGGCCTGCGACTGCTTGAGCTGCCGCCCCTTGGCCACGATGGTGGTGGCGCCGCGCTTGGCGAGGAACTGGTCGAGCGTCAGCGAAAAACTGCGCTGGCCGCGGTCGGCCGCAATCGTGGCACCGGCGTAATTGGTCTGCATCAGCGCCGAGAGCGCGGTCTGGCCGACGCCCTTGCCCTGCGCCTCCGCGCCGAACTCGCGCTTCCAGGCCTCAAAGCCCGCCGGCGAGCTGCCGCATGTGGCGGCGTGGGCCATGGATATCAGGGACATGGGCGCCAGCGAGAGAAGCAGCGCTGCAGCGCCGATCATGGCCGTCGCAACGGTCCTGCCCTTGGTCATTCCCTGGTCCTCTCACATAAACGTGCGCGACCGGCTCGCGCCGGCCCATGATCCTACGTCGGCCCTGATCGCTCAAGCCCCATCCGGCGCAACCTGTGCCTTGACACCGGGGCGACCGCCTACCCTGCCCCGTCGCGGCCGAGCAGGAAATCCACCATGATGCCCTGGTGCTGCTCGTACATGTCCGTACCGGTCCCGGTCACGCAGCCGATCCTGCGGGCCGCAGCGATGAAGGGCGAGACTTCCGGCTTTGTGATGACGCAGCCGCAATAGGCCGTCGGCGCAAGCCGCGCGACATCGACCGGCAGCGGATCGCCCTCCTTCATCCCGGCGGGTGTCGCATTGGCGACGAAATCGAAGCCCGCGGGATCCCTGGTGCCGACCCGCACAGGCGTTCTGCCGCGCCCGTTGAGCCGGCCGATCAGTGCGTCACGGCGCTCGGTCGCGCTGTCGTGAATCGCGAGATCGGTCACGCCGGCCTCGACAAGCGCCAGTGCGATCGCCGATCCTGCGCCGCCGGCGCCGACGAGCAGCGCCCGCATGCCCCGGGGATCGATCCCCTTCGCCCGCGCCGCACCAACGAAGCCGAGGCCGTCCACCATGTCGCCATGCCATGAGCGGTCGGCGCGCCGGCGCATCAGGTTCGCGGTGTGCAGGAAATGTGCGCGCTCGGTCGCACTGGCGCAGGCCTGATAGCAGGCAAATTTGTGCGGGATGGTCACGACGATGCCGTCGAGGTTCTTCAGCCGCGTTGCCACCGAGAGGAAATCCGGCAAATCCGCTGGCGCGACCTGGACCGGCACGAGAATGCCGTCATGGCCGCGCGCGGCGAAGGCGGCTGTTACGCCTGCCGGCGAGCGTACCTGTGCGATGGGATCGCCGACGATGACGTAGAGCCGCGTCGCGCCTGATAGAGCCGGGATCATGCCGTTGAAGCCGGAACCTGAGAGCCGCCCGCCTCGGTCCCCTCAGTCAATTCCAGGCCATCCAGATTGCCTTCCTTGCGCCATTTGTCGAGCAGCCGCAGGAACGCCACCGGCCCGCGCCAGTACTGGCTGTTTCTTGCCGCGATCGGATCGAACACGCCCTCGTTGTTGTAATAGCCCGGCGTGCATTCGGCCAGATAGGTCTGGCGGCCGAGCGCGGCCTTGACGACTTCGTCGACCCAGGCGTTCTCGGCAGCGAGCGTCGGCTCCAGCGTCCGCGCTTTGCGCTTGCGCGCCTCCGCGATCACATAGGCGATGTGCTGCGACTGCTCGTCGATGATGTGCGGAAAATTGGCGCTCTGACCGGCCTGCACCGTGACGATCAGGAAGCAATTCGGGAAGCCACGGCTGTAAAAGCCATGCAGCGTCTTGACGCCATCGCGCCATCGCTCGGACAGGCTCACGCCGTCACGGCCGTAAACCTCGAAGCCCATGCGGCGGGCGTAATCGGTGCCGACCTCGAAGCCGCTGGCATAGATCAGGCAGTCGAGCTCATAGGCCTTGCCGTCAACCACGACGGCGTTCTCGGTGATCCGCTCGACGCCCTGCCCTTTAGTGTCGACCAGATGCACGTTGGGACGATTGAAGGTGTCGAGATATTCGTCGTGGAAGCATGGCCGCTTGCAGAACGCCTTGTACCAGGGCTTGAGCGCCGCCGCGGCGGTTTCGTCCTTCACCACGGTATCGACGCGCGCACGGATCTCTTCCATCTTGCGATAGTCGGCCTGCTCGATGACCTTCAGCGCCTCTTCGAGCGAGGTCACCGGCTGCGGCTGGCGGCGCGGCGCAAGCAGGATCTCGCCCAGCAGGCCGGTCCAGCCGTCCTGCACCAGATCCCGTTCGAACGGCTCGCCGGAGATCACCGCAGTGAAATTGTCCATGCGCTCGCGCTGCCAGCCGGGCTTGAGGTTCTGCGCCCAGTTTGCGTCCGTCGGACGATCATCGCGCACGCCGATCGCCGATGGCGTGCGCTGGAAGACGTAGAGCTCTTTCGCCGATCGGCCGAGATGCGGCACGCATTGCACGGCGGTGGCGCCGGTCCCGATGATGCCGACGCGCTTGTCGGCGAGACCGGTGAGACCGCCTTCGGCCGTGCCGCCGGTGTAGCCATAGTCCCAGCGGCTGGTGTGGAAGCTGTGTCCCCTAAAGGTCTCGATGCCGGGAATGCCAGGCAGCTTCGGACGGCTCAGCGGGCCACCGGCCAGGATGACGAAGCGTGCACCGATACGATCGCCACGATCGGTCTCGACCAACCACCGTCCCTCCTGCTCCTGCCATTCCATCCGCGAGATGATCGTCTGAAACAGCGCGCGCTCGTAGAGGCCGAAATGACGGCCGATGCGGCGGGAGTGTTCGTAGATCTCGGGCGCGCGCGCATATTTGCGCACCGGCATGTAGCCGGTCTCTTCCAGCAGCGGCAGATAGATGTAGCTCTCGGTATCGCAGGCCGCACCGGGATAACGATTCCAGTACCAGGTGCCGCCGAAATCGGCGGCCTTTTCCACGATACGAAAATCCTCGATGCCAGCCTCGCGCAGACGCGCGCCACAGAGCAGGCCGCCGAAGCCGCCGCCGACGATGAGAACTTCGGTCTCTTCGCTGACAGCTGCGCGCGCAAATCCTGGATCGGCCCAGGGATCGTCGAGATAGCGGCCGAAATCGCCTGCGGCCTCGACATATTGCGCCTTGCCCTCGGCGCGCAAACGCCGGTCGCGCTCGTCGCGATAGCGCGCACGGAGTGCGGAAATATCGACCGTAGATTCGCCGGCTGCACCGGTCTTGTGTCTTTCCGCTGACATCGATTTCCTCCACGGCGGACGCTGCTTCGGATCAGTTAGCCCCGAAAAAGTGACGCATGCAATCGCGTCCCTCGCTTTTTGCGTGATCGTCCCGTGACGTTCCGCTAACCTCACGCGCAAATCACAACATATGCCACGCAACGACGTGGCTGCGGAGGAGACCATGCAGGGATTGATGATGGATATGCCGCTCCTGATCAGCGGCCTGATCCAGTATGCCGCGGACTATCACGGCGAAGCCGAGATCGTCGCGCGCGAGATCGAGGGCGACATCCATCGCTACACCTACGCCGACGCCCATCCACGCATCAAGCGCATGGCGCTGGCTCTGAAGCGGCTCGGCATGAAGCAAGGCGACCGCGTCGGCACCCTGGCCTGGAATACGCACCGGCATTTCGAGATGTTCTATGCCGCGCCGGGCATGGGCTATGTGCTGCACACCATCAATCCGCGGCTGTTTCCCGAGCAGCTCGTCTACATCATCAATCACGCCGAGGACCGGCTGCTGTTCATCGACCGCGCCACGCTGCCGCTGGTCGAGGCGATCGCGCCGCAGCTGAAGACGATCGAGGCCTATGTCGTGATGTCCTCGCGCGAGCGGATGCCGGAGACCAAGCTCGCGAACGTGCATTGCTATGAGGATCTCCTCGCCAGCGAGAACGACGCCGGTTTCGCCTGGCCGGAGTTCGACGAAAAATCCGCATCCACCATCTGCTACACGTCGGGCACGACGGGCAACCCCAAGGGCGTGATCTACTCGCACCGCGCCGCGATCCTGCAGACCATGACCTGCTGCAATTTCGACTTCCTGCCGGGACATCTCGAAGGCGTGCGCGAAGTCATGATGCCGATGGCGCCGCTCTTCCACGGCAATGGCTGGAACATGCCGTTCACCGCGCCTTACACGGGATCAAAGCTGGTGCTGCCCGGCCGCAACTATGAGCCCGACAAGCTCTATGAGCTGCTCGAAGGCGAGAAGGTGACGCTCTCCGCCGGCGTGCCGAGCTTCTGGCTGATCCTGCTCGACTGGCTGGGTCGCACCGGCAACAAATTCTCGACGCTGCGCGCGACACTGTCGTCCGGCTCGGCGCCGCCGCGTGCGATGGTCGAGAAGCTCAAGCGCGACTATGACATCGACTACATCCAGGCCTGGGGCATGACCGAGGCCCTGGGCTGCTCGATGCCGGGCTTGCGGCCCGGCTCCGAGCATCTCGGCGACAAGGAGAAATTCGACCGGCGCCAGGTGTCGGGCCGCGCCTGCTTCGGCACAGCCTTGCGCATCGTCGACGACGGCGGCAACGAGCTGCCGCGCGACGGCAAGACCGTCGGCCATCTGCGAGCACGCGGGCCGTGGGTCGCCTCGGGCTATATGAAGCTCGACGAGGGTCTCGACCGCGACGGCTGGCTGATCACCGGTGACATGGCCGTAATCGATCCACAGGGCCACGTCACGCTGACCGATCGCTCCAAGGACGTGATCAAGTCCGGCGGCGAATGGATCTCCTCGATCCAGCTTGAGGACGTCGCCTTGTCCCATCCCGACGTGCTGCAAGCCGCCGTGGTCGCGATCAACCATGAGAAATGGCAGGAGCGTCCGCTGCTCCTCGTCGTCCGCAAGAAGGGCGCGACCGTCGATGGCAAGACCTTGCTCGACCACATGCGCCCGAAGATCGCGAGCTGGTGGATGCCGGATGCGGTCGAATTCCTGGACGAATTTCCGATGACCGGCACCGGCAAGGTGCTCAAATCCGCGCTGCGCGAGAAGTTCAGGGAGTACCGCGTCGCCTGAAGTACGCGCACCCTGCGTGCGCGGTCTTCATCTTTTGGTAGATTCGACGGCGATATATCGAGGTGTCGCTAACTCCAGGGATCGAGGACAGCATGGCGTTTTCCGGATTGGGCCTGCATCTCGGCAATCTGTCGCGCCTGTCGAATGCGCAGACGCGCTCGATCAGCCCCGAGAATTTCACCGGCGAGAAGGGCAAGGGCGGCATGTCCGTCGACGGACCCGCCGCACGCCAGGCTCGCGATCTCGGCCAGGGCTGGAAGATCTCGCCCTATGTCGTCATCGAGCCCGGCGCTACCTTTACGCTCGGCGACATTCAGGGCCAGGGCGCGATCCAGCAGATCTGGATGACGCTGGCGCGCGGGCGCCTTCGTCACTCGATCCTGCGCATCTACTGGGACGACCAAACGCTGCCAAGCGTGGAATGCCCGGCCGGCGATTTCTTCGCCTGCGGATGGGAGGAGTTCGCGCAGGTGTCCTCGCTCGCGGTCTGCGTCAATCCCGGCCGCGCCTTCAACTGCTACTGGGAAATGCCGTTCCGCAAGCGCGCGCGCTTCACGCTGGAGAACCGCAGCGAGGAGCAGCTCACCGTCTACTACCAGATCAACTACACGCTCACTGAAGTGCCCGAGGACTGCGCCTATTTCCATGCGCAGTTCCGGCGTACCAATCCGCTGCCGTACAAAGAGGTCTACACCATCCTCGATGGCGTCAGCGGTGCGGGCCATTATGTCGGCACCTATATGGCCTGGGGCGTCAACAACAATGGCTGGTGGGGCGAAGGCGAGATCAAGTTCTTCATCGACGGCGACGGTGCATTCCCGACCATCTGCGGCACCGGCACCGAGGATTATTTCTGCGGCGCCTATAATTTCGACCCCTATGTCGCGCATGCCGGCCAGGGTCCGGCGCAACAATCCCGCTACCAGGAATTCACCACGCCCTATGCCGGCCTGCCGCAGGTGATCCGTCCCGATGGCGTCTACAAGTCGCAGCAACGCTTCGGCCTGTACCGCTGGCACATCCCCGATCCCGTGCGCTTCCGCTCCGATCTGCGCGTGACGATCCAGGCGCTGGGCTGGCTGCCGGGCGTCAAGGAGGCGAAGTATCTTCCATTGCAGGACGACATCGCCTCGGTCGCGTTCTGGTACCAGACGCTGCCGACCCCGCCCTTCCCGACATTGCCCGGCCCGGACTATCTCGAAATCGGCTAGCCGCCCTTCCTGCGCTCACAGCATTTGCGCCGCCCGGACGTCGTGAAGATCGTCCGGGCGGCGCCTTCGTGTTCGGCGCCGGCTACCAGGAATACTGGAGCCCCACCCGTCCAAGGGCGCGCACGTCGCTCCACGACTGCGCCGGAAGCGCCACGCCAAACTCCGTCGCGGTCCGGTTGGACGTGGACGTCAAGCTGCCGCGATCGAGACCGAACGCGATGCCCATGGTCAGTGACAGGTTTCCCTGGATCCTGATCATTCCGACCACACCGGCGGCATGCTGCCCGTCGAAGACGGCCCAGTGCGTCGAGATCGCATAGTTGGTCCCGTCGGGCAGGAACGGATTGACGAGCGAAGTCGCCATGGCCGTTCCCGTCGCTGCACGGGTAATCTGGCGTGCGAGATCGAACTGGCTCTGCACCGTCTGCCCCGCGTTCACGCAGGTGTCAGTACCCGGTATGTAGAAGAAGTTGGCACCGTAGACCGAGCAGATCTTTTCGTACTCGACCGCAGCATGGCCGGGCGTCGGGATCGCCAGAACCAGAGCGGCAGTCGCAAGGATAGCGCGCAGGTGACGTCGGAAGACGTCTCGTGCCGCGTTGATTTGCTTCCACATGTTTGTCTCCAATCAGTGACGTTGACGCGGCTCAGTAACGAGCAACGATGGCATCGCCGTTGAAGCGGTAGTTCACGCCGAGCTTCACGAGATGAAGGTCGTGGTCGACGTTCTGGGTGCTGATCCGTGTGCTCAGCGCGATCGCGGCCGGACCGAAATAAAGGTAGTCGTACTCCAGTCGCGCCGAGAGATTGCTCGTCAGCGCGTATTCAAGGCCGACGCCGCCGGTCAAGCCGGTCCGCTGGTGGTTCACGTCGAGCGGAGCAACCGTGCCGACATAGGCCTGGTAGGCGACATTGGCCCAGGCAACGCCGCCTTTGGCGTAAGCCAGTACGTTATCAAACGCGTAGCCGATGCGACCGGTGCCCGTCGCCATCGCCTGGTACGACACTGAAAGCCCGGACAAGATGGGGTTCGCGGGATCGAACGGACGATTGCCCTTGATCGACGCCCAGGAAAGATCGAGCTCGGCACCGACCACGATGTTGTCGAACTGCCAGTTGGCGCCAACCTGCGCACCTGCGAGCGCGCCCTTTGTGTCCATCGTGAAGCGATCTTGCGCGAATGCGAAGCTCGGGTCGACGAGCCGGCTGCTGCCCATGCCATAACCGCCATGAGCACCAATGTAGAAGCCGTTCCAGAGCGGCACCGGAGCGACGACCGGAGCCTTCACGGTCATGTCGGCCGCGTTCGCGGATGTGGCGGTGAGCGGCATGGCCGCGAGAAGCGGCGTGACGGCAGCAACGCAGGAGAGGAAGCGGCGCGCCGATCGCGAGAGAGAGATTGTCATGGGATGGTCTTTCAAATGTCAGAATGAATTTTAGGAGCGAGCGTCGCGTGCATCACCAGGCGTACATGAACCCCGCGCGGCCGAGGCCACGGACGTCACTCCACGATTGCGCCGGGATCGCCGTGCCGAATTCCGTCTGCGTGCGGTTGGTGAGGGACGTGAGGCTTCCCTTGTCGAGGCCGAGCGAGAAGCCGCCCGAGAACACGAAATTGCCGGAGACCCGCATCAGGCCCGAGAAGCCCGCGGCGTGCTGGCCGTCATAGGTCGCCCAGTGGGTCGAGACTGCGTAGTTGGTACCGGTCGGAAGCCACGGCGCGACGAGCGACGCGGCCATCGCGGTGCCGGTCGAAGCGCGGGTCTGCGCACGCGCGAGATCGAACTGGTTCGTCGCGATCTGGTTGGCGTTGGTGCAGGTGTCGGTGCCCGGAATGTAGAAGAAGCCGGCGCCGTACAAGGAGCAGACCTTGACGTACTCGACTGGAGCGGCGGCGTGGCTTGGTGCGGCGATCATGGCGCCGAGGCCGGCGGTGACGACTGCGGCGATCTTGGACATGGTGGACATGATGTTGTCTCCGAGGATTTCTGTTGAATGTTGTTTCGATGTGCCGGGGAATTAACGCGGGAGGCCGCCGTCGCCGTTGAAACGGACGTTGATGCCGGCCTTCACCACCTGGACGAAATGCTTGATCTCGGAGGTCGTGTCCTGGCTCACCCAATGCAGCGTTTCGGTGGGGAGAAAGATCGCGTTGTATTCGACCTTGGCGGAGACGTTGCGCAAGAAGGCCACTTCCAGGCCGACGCCGCCGACGGCACCGAACAGCTCGCGGTTGTAGTTGGTGATCTCCGGGGTGAACCGCGACGAAAGCTCCATGCGGGCATAGGCGGCACCGCCCTTGGCATAGGCGAGCCATTGGCCCGATGCGTAGCCGACACGGCCCGTCGCGGTCGCGAGGGCGGTGTAGCCGACCCCGTTGGTGGTGCTCGACGTGAGAAGGGGCGAGGTGCTGGTGTTGCCCTTCACGAAGGACCAGGAGCCGTCGACCTCGGCACCAAGGACATAGTTGCCCAGCTGCCAATTGTAGCCGAGCTGCCCGCCCGCGAGCGGTCCGTTGTAGTAGGCAGAGAACGGATTGTTGGCGGGGCTGTTGAGGGGATCGCGAAACTCCGACTTCCCCCATCCCCAGCCGCCATGGACACCGGCGTAGAATCCAGACCAGGAGACGACGGGTGCAGGCAGCGGACCGCCGGCGAAAGCAGGTGAAGTGATAATCGCGCTCACCGCTGCAACGGTGGCGGCGAGTCTGATGCGGTGAGTTACGGAACGTCCTGATTGCGTGTGCATGTCGATGTCCATTTCCTTTTCGAATTCAAGATTGATATTCTTATATTTCTCTATTTTAGATTGTGCCTTGAGACGCAACGTTTGGATCAAGCCCTTGCTTGCTTTTGAACGAACGAAACCGGCGACCGCGCAGCTTGCGGATCGACGGGACGGACTACCGGTTGTTGGAAGAACCCGCGCGCAGTCTAGGACAATGCGCTCCGCGTCCTATCGACTGGCGAACTAGGGGCGCGCGATCCGTAAGGATGTGCTTCCGTAGTCCCCTTGTGTTGTCATGACTGCTGCCCCCACTTTTGATTGAGGCCGATCTTAGGCACGACCTTTCGGATTGCCAGTCGCGTCAAAGTCACAGTTGCTGATTGTTTCCCACGCGCTTCTCATTCGGTGCACAAACGCAAGACAACGCATGAATGGGCGTCAATATCGCTACGCAACAGGTGAGCCCTGACGCGATTTGCGCAGAGCCGCGCCGATGAAAATGCGATGAGGCAAGCGCCGCTATCGCCGACTCGATTCTGATGCAGGCCGGCCCCGCGTGCAGGCGCTGCTTGATCTACAGGAGGTCCAGATGCTCTACCCGATGTCGCCCAAAGTCGTCGAGCTCAAGCGCAAGCTCGAAAGTTTCATGGATCGGCACATCTATCCGAACGAGGAGCGCTTCTATCGCGAAGCGGAAGAGCTCGGACCGTGGAAGGTCTATCCCGTTGTCGAGGAGCTGAAGCCGCTGGCGCGCGCCGAAGGTCTCTGGAATTTGTTCCTGCCGGAGTCCGGCCACGGCGCGGGTCTCACCAATCTCGAATATGCCCCGCTCTGCGAGGTGATGGGGCGCACGCATCTGGCGCCCGAAGTGTTCAACTGCTCGGCGCCCGACACAGGCAACATGGAGGTGCTGGAGCGCTATGGCACGGAGCAGGACAAGGAGCGCTGGCTGAAGCCGCTGCTCGCTGGCGAAATCCGCTCCTGTTTCGCCATGACCGAGCCCGCGGTCGCATCATCCGATGCGACGAACATCGAAAGCTCGATCGTGCGCGACGGCGACCATTACGTCATCAACGGGCGGAAATGGTACACGACCAACGCGACCGACCCGCGCTGCAAGATCTGCATCTTCATGGGCAAGACCGATCCGGACAATCCCGACCGCCACAAGCAGCAATCCATGATCCTGGTGCCGATGGACACGCCGGGCATCGAGGTCAAGCGTCCGCTGCCCGTGTTCGGCTTCTACGGCGTGCCCGACCGCGCTTCCGAGGTCGTCTTCACCAATGTGCGCGTGCCCAAGGAGAACATGCTGCTGGGCGAAGGCCGCGGCTTCGAGATCGCACAGGGCCGCCTCGGCCCCGGCCGCATCCATCACTGCATGCGGCTGATCGGCCTTGCCGAGCGTACGCTGGAAAAGATGTGCCGCCGCGTGCGCAGCCGCGTCGCCTTCGGCAAGCCGGTCTCGGAGCAGACCGTGACGCAGGAGCGAATCGCGGAAGCCCGCATCATGATCGAGCAAGCCCGGCTGCTGACGCTCAACGCCGCCTATGCGATGGACACCGTCGGCAACAAGGTCGCGAAGGCCGAGATCGCGATGATCAAGGTCGCCGTGCCCAACATGGCCTGCCAGATCATCGACTGGGCCATCCAGGCGCACGGCGGCGGCGGCACCTCGAACGATTTCGGTCTGACCCAGGCCTACGCGACCGCGCGCCTGCTGCGGCTTGCCGATGGGCCGGATGAGGTGCACCGAAACCAGATCGCGCGGTTCGAGCTGAAGAAATACTCGAATGCCTGAGCAGACGCTGGTTCGTCAGTCCCGAGCGGAACGCCTGAGCGTCGAAGTCTAATCGATGCTTGGCGGCTCCTGGATGGGTGCAGAGACATTTTGCTTCGAAATCGCTTCGAGCATCGCTCCGAAAATGATGATCGGCAGATAGAACGCAAGCATGATCGTATTCCTCCTGCTGTGACAACCTTGGCCTGCAGGACCAGGTTCCTCAAATTGACACTCGCCCGCCTCGGAACAATTTCGTCGCTTACCTAGCTACCGACGAAACCGAGTCGCAGGCAGTATCAGGAACGCATCGCGTCAATCGCATGGGCGATCAGAACGACTGCGCTCGCGGCAATGAGAAACACAAACAACCAGCTCATGTCCGCCTCCGATCCCGGAAGTGAACGCGGTCATCCATGCACAGTCAAAAACCATCGGTCTGGAACCGCTATTCAACGGCTGGCTGATGCTTCGCAGCAACATTTGCGTCCGCTGTCGGCTCTATCGGCAGAATGCCAGAAGAAGCAACGCACCGACGACGCAGGCTGCCAGGACTAAAAACCAAACGCCCATACGGTCCCCCGACTCACACAAGCGCGTCAGGATTAGCCCTGCGATTTGGCATTGAAACGCCTGTTGGCGGTTTTCCCCAAGCCAGGCGCGATCCATGGGCTCGTTGCGTTAGTCCAATACCTCTACCGTCGCGGAGCGGCCGGCGACGAGCGAGATGGTGTCGGGGACATTGTCCAACGCGATGCGCACGGGGACGCGCTGGGCGAGCCGCACCCAACTGAAGGTCGGGTTGACATTGGCAAGCAGGTTCGCGCCCTCAGCGCGGTCGCGGTCCTCAATGCCGGCGGCGATGCTCTCGACATGGCCCGACAGCGTGACCGTTTCGCCCATCAGGCGGACCCGCACCTTGTCGCCGGTGCGGATGCGCGCGAGCTTTGTCTCTTCGAAATAACCCTCCACGTGCAACGTATCCGTGTCGACCAGCGCCATCACGCCCTTGCCGGCCGTGACGTAAGCACCGGGACGCAGATCCATATTGGTGATGACACCGTTCACGGAGGCGTGGACCTCGCTGCGATCGAGGTTGAGCTGGGCGACCGCGCGGTCGGCGACGGCCTGATCGAACGCCGCCTTGGCCTGGAGCTGGGTGGCCAACACCTGCTCCTGCTTCTGCTGCGATACCGCATCGGTGGTCAGCGCGCTGTAGCGCTTCAAATCGGAATTGGCCTGGTCGAGCGTGGCCTGATGACCCGCCACGGATGCATCGGCTTGCCGCAAGGCCAGCGCGAAACGTTCGCGATCAATCCGGAACAGCACATCGCCGCGATGGACTTTCTGGTTGTCCTTGACCAGCACCTCCGTGACGAACCCGGAGACGTCAGGCGCGACCTGCACCACATCGGCGCGGACGCGACCGTCGCGGGTCCAGGGCTGCTCCATGTAATAGACCCAAAGTTCACGGCCGACCGCGAGCGCGGCGACGACGGCGACAACGGTCAGCGCAAGGCGGCCAAACCAGGCGAAATTCCCCTTCATGGCAAAAACTCCGAGAGATAGACGACGCCGCCGAGAAGACAGACGAAAATCGCGAAATCGAACAGCGCACGGTGCCAGACCAGCCGGTAGAGGTCGAAGCGCTGCATGAGCCGGCGCAGGATCGCGCTCAGGACATAGGCGACGATGATCCACAGCAGCAGCGCCGGCACGAGCACGCCATAGATGTCGATCACGTATCTCATGCGGCAACACTCGCGCCTGTACGCGGCCGGTAGGCCGGTGCGTCCGGGAACAGGCCGCGGCGGATGCCGACGAGGCCGATCAGAGCGTCTTCGCGCGCGCGGTCATTGGAATCCGTCACCGCCTTGGCCAGCGCCCGATCGACGCTGGTCAACAGCTCGGTCGGCATTCCTCCACCGGCATGGTTGCGGCAAGCGATCGCGAGCTGATCAAGCATGTCGTCGATGACGGCAATAGTGGTTGCGGCAAGCCCATAGCGGGCGCGGCGCAGGTCGATGATATTGATCCCGATTCGAAGCTGCACGAGGCTATCGGCATCGTGGCGATCGCTCTCGGTGAGGAAGGCGATGCGCTGCACCAGCAGCCCGAGCCGATGCAGCATGAGGCCCGCAAACTCTGCCCGATCATGCTTGCCGCGGCGCTCGGCAGCGACCGCGAGCGTCTTCCAGCTCGACAGCACCAGGCGATGGGCGACCCACTCCGCGCCCACGCCGCGCGCGATCCGCGTCACGAGCTCGGCGATGACGACGCCGACGAAGAAGGCGACCGCAGAATTGGCATAGGATGCGAAGTCGGCGCTGTAGGTCGATTGCAGCGCCAGCAGCGTGGCCGTGTTGGCCGCGAGCGCCATGCCTGTTCCCGCCGTTGCCGGCCGTCCGATCAGGAAGCCGTAGAGCAGAAAGGTCGGCGCCAGCGCGACGATCAGAACCTCAATATTGGAGATCGCGGGCACCAGCGCGAACAGATAGATCGCGACGACCACGATGGCGACCAGCGACCACAGGCCGAAACTGCGGATGAAACGTGCGGGCTCGTCCTGCGCGGCAAAGAAGGAGCACGCGACCGCCGCCATCATCGGCGCCGAGGCGCCGTCCGGCCAGCCGGTCCCGATCCAGAACGCGCAGCAGATCAGGATGGCGGTGGCCGCGCCGACCGCCGACCACAAGGCAAGGCCGCGGTCGCGATGGCGCACCGGCGCGGCGCCGGCCTCGGAACGGAAGGCCAGGTCGAGCGTCGAAACATTGCGGCTCTCGGCGATGGCCTCGCTGAGCACGCGGCAGTCGCGCGAGAGGTCGACCAGCTCGCGCAGCCGCAACAGCAGGCTCGTGGTGATGATCCGCTCCCATGAGGCGCTGTCATCGAGCACCGCCTGTCGCTCTGCGATCGCGGCGCGGATCGGCTCGGCAGGTTGCCGCGCGCCGACATCGCTCGCAATCCATTGCGCAAGATCCTCCAGCAGCCGCTTCAGCTCGGGCTGCCGGCGCAACGCCTCCTCCCCCAGCGCTGCCAGCCGATCCTCCAGCGAGGCGATCACCGGCAACAGCATCAGCATGCGCAGCCGGATCTCGCCGAGGCCAGTCACCGCATTGCGATCGGTCAGCCGGTCATACGCAAGATGAGTGGAAAGCGTGTCGATCTCGACGATGTCGGTCGCAAGCTTGAGTCGCCTGCCACGGCGCGTTTCACTCGTTCCCTGGCGAAGCAGCACCGCCTGGCTCAGGCGCTGCGCATCCGACAGCCAGGCGTCGACGCGATTGGCGACGGCTGGCGCGACGCTGCGGGGAAAGACGATGGTGGAGACGAGGCTCGCGCAGATGATGCTGAGGGAAATCTCCTCCACCCGCGCAATGGCGGTATCGAAGATGGCGCCGGGCTCCGAGACCGAGGGAAACCCGATCAATGCGACCGTGTATCCCGCCAGCATGAAGACGTAGCTGCGCGGCGTGCCATCGAGCAGCGACAGATAGAGGCAGAGTCCGACCCAGAGCGCGATCGCGAGGCAAAGCAATTCCGGCGCATCGATCAGGTTCGGCACCAGCGCCACCGTCATGGCGGCGCCGACCAGCGTGCCCATGACGCGGAAGAACGCTTTTGAGCTGGTCGCGCCCGCCAGCGGCTGCGAGGTGATGTAGACGGTCGCCATCGCCCAATAGGGCCGCGGCAAGTCCATGGCGAATGCGATGACGAGCGCCAGCATCGACGCGGCAAACGTCTTCAACGCAAAAATGACGTCCGCGTGGCGGACCAGGAACGGCTCGTCTGCGCGCATGCTATTTCGTCTCTGGACCGGTCTTGGTGTCCTGCAGGCGACTGGCCCGCTGCTCGATGCGCTGAAGAGTTTCGAAGGTTATCGCAAGTTCGTCCGCGCCGATATCCTTGAGCAGGCTCGCCCGTACCCGGCGCAGCACCCGGTTGGTCTCTTCGACCTTCGCCTCGCCCGCTTTGGTCAGATGTAACGTTTTGGCACGGCGGTCGCTCGGATCCTCGCGACGTTCAACCAGCCCTTCGGCCTCGAGCAGATCGATCAACCGGACCAGCGACGGCCCCTCGATGCCGAGCTCGTCGGCGAGCACGCCCTGTCGCACGTTCTCGCCCTGCCGCGACAGCACCAGCAGCGGAATCGCGGTCGCATAGGACAGGCCGTGATCGGACAGCGCCTGATCCGACTCACGGCGCCAGATGCGGGCCAGACGTGCGATGAGCCGGCCGATCTCGCCGTGGATATGCGCCTGCGAGGGAGCCATGCAATTTGATAGGACGCGAACTATTAGCTTGCAACTATATAATCCGACGTATCGCAATCGATCACGCAAATGCGAACGAGGACAACGCTGGATGGGACCGGGTTCCGCGACCGAGGCAAGGGAGACAATAGCGGGCGAGAGCACGCTGACGCTGGTCCCGACTTTCGTGGTCGTCGCTGTGGACGCCACGGGCATGGGAATCATCCTGCCGTTGCTGCCGTTCTATTCGCAGCGGCTCGGCGCGACGCCGTTCCTGCTCGGCGCGCTGATCTCGGCTTATGCCGTCTGTCAGCTCGTTGCCGGCCCCGTGGTCGGCATGCTCTCGGATCACTACGGCCGGCGGAAGGTTCTGGTCGTCAGCCAGATCGGGACTTTCATCGGCTTCATCCTGCTCGCATTGGCGGGCAACCTGACGCTGGTGTTCCTGGCGCGCATCATCGACGGCCTGACATCAGGCAACATCTCGGTCGCTCACGCCTATGCCGCCGAGCACAGCGCGCCGGCAACACGCAAGCAGGCACTCGGCATGACCAGCGGTGCGATCGGGACCGGGCTGCTGCTCGGCCCTGCTCTCTCGAGCTTCCTCGTGCACTACGGCCAGACCGCGCCGGTGTGGGCCGCGGCCGCGCTCTCGCTGATCAGCATCGTTGCGACGATCGCCCTGCTCCCGCCTGATCACCCGGCGTCCGAGCCGCTCTACCAGCATCGCGTGCCCGAGCCGACGCTGACCCGCAGCCTGCTCGGCATGCGCTATGCCTGGCGGCTGCTCGGCCTGCTCATCGTGTTCTTCTTCGTCAACTCGATGTTCCTGTCGCAGATCGGCCTGTTCCTGTCGGCGCGGTTCTCCTGGGACGGACATCCCTTCGGTGCGCGCGAGCTCGGCTGGATGTTCGCCTATGCCGGCTTCATCAACATGGTGGTTCAGGGTCTGCTCATCACGCGTGTGAGCATCATCGCGTCAGACCGCAGCATCGTGATGGCCGCGTTCGCTTGCATGGGTCTCGGATTTGCCGGACTTGCGGCCCGCGACAATGTCGGCCTGCTCGCGATCAACCTGACACTGATCATCGTCGGCACCATGTTCGCGCGCAGCACGCTGACGGCCGAGCTGTCGCGCTCGACCGCGATCAATCGTCAGGGCATGATTATGGGCCTGAACCAGTCGCTGATGTCGGGTGCGAATATCAGCGCGCCGCTCCTGAGCGGCGCGCTGATCGGTCATCGGCTGTTCGTTCCGTGGGCGCTTGCTATGGCCGCCATCGCGGCGATCGGCGCGGCGCTGGCTGGCCAGCTGCTGGATGCACCGCGGACGCGCTAGCGCCCTCGCCTCAGTTCACCACGTAGACGTCGGGATCGAAGCTCGAGCTCGGCTTCTTGAAGGCGTTGCGCAGGGCCGCCGACATCGGGACATTGTAGTTGAGGCCGTTCGGCGGCGTCGGCGATTCCAGCCAGCGCTTGTAGAGCACCTCGATCTCCGGGCTCGCGTAGAGCTCGGCGGTGGCGCGGTCGGCGAGCGCCTTGAACGGCGCGTCTTCCCGCCGCAGCATGATCCCGAAGGGCTCGGCCTTCGAAAACGTCTCTTCGCTGATCATGAACAGCGCCGGCTCCTTCGAGCGCGCAATCGCGACCGCAAGCTGGACGTCGTCGAGCGCGTAAGCCTGAGCGCGGTCGGTTTCCAGCAGCAGGAACGCTTCGGCTTGATCCACGGCCGGCATTATCCTGATGCCGAGATTTCGCTCGGTGTTGACCTTGGCAAGCTGATTCAGATTGACCGAGCCTGCCACCGCCGTGACGGCCTTGCCCTTGAGATCGTCGATCGTGTTGATCTTCGCGGCCTTCTTGGCCGCAAACCGCGTCGCGCTGAGGAAATGCGTGTTGGTGAAGGCGACCTGCTTCTGGCGGTCGGCGTTGTTTGTCGTCGCCGAGCAGTGCAGATCGAGGGTGCCGTTGACCATCAGCGGAATCCGGTTCGACGACGTCACGGCGAGGGTGTCGACGGCGATGTCGGGCATGCCGAGCTGCTTCTTCACGGCATCCACGATCTTGAGGCAGATATCCATCGCGAAACCGATCGGCTTCTGGTTGCCGTCGAGATAGCTGAAGGGAACGGACGCTTCCTGATAGCCGAGCGTGATCTTCTTGGTCTCCTTGACCTTCTGGAGCGTGCCCGACAGGTCCTCGGCTGAAGCTGCGCCCGCAAGACATGTCAGGGCCAGCATAACGGTGGGAAGACGCATCGGGGGCTCCTCAAGGGGATCAAGGGCTGCGCCGGCGCGCAGCCGCGCGTGTGATAGCCCAGAGCCGGACCAACCGCCAGACGAGGTTCCGCCTATCAGCTATCGCGGTTTTATATCGGCCGGACCTAAGGGGGGCGTGACGCCCCGCCCTATTCGCAGGTGAGCTGCTGCTCGAACCAGCCGGAAACCCGCTCCGACAGCGGCGGCCACATCCGCTGGAAATTCGAGAGCTTGCCGACATTGACGCGGTACATCGCCCGCAATTCCTGCTCGATGGCCGGTAGGTCAACGCCCATGCAGGCCCTGTCCTTCGCGATCGTCTTGCCGGCGACGACGACCTCCTTCACCAGCGACGCATTGCCCCGCGCGAACAGAAGCGCCATGGGGTCAACGGGCATGATCTGATCTCGGTCCAGCCGGTCGAGGTCGATCACGACGAAATCGGCGGGATTGCCTGCGACGAGCTCGCCGCTCCTAGGCGCGCCGGTGGCACGGCGCCCATTGCGGACAGCAAGCGCGAACAGCTCGGCCGGCATCCAGGTCGCCTTGAAGCCGAGGCCGCCGTGGGCCATCTGCACCAGCCGCATCTCGCGCAGGATGTCGTCGTCCTCGTCCAGCGCCAACCCGTCAACGCCGACCGCGATGGCGCAGCCACATGTGTGTGCGGCGGCGATCGGGGCGAGTCCCGAGCGCAGATGCATGTTCGAGCTGAAATTGGTGACGATGCGCGCGCCGGAGGCTGCGATCATCTCCAGCTCATCGGGACGGGCGTGGATGCAGTGCGCCAGCGTCAGCCGCTCCGAGAGGAAGCCGATATCGCGCAGCCAGCGCACCATGTCCGGAAAATTCAGATCGGCCCAGGCGCGCTGGTACGTGGTCTCCAGCAGATGCATGTGGATGCGGCGGCCCGTCTGCGCCGAGTTCTCCGCCACCGCCTCCAGCAGCGGCTTCGAACACCATTGCACGCCGGCGGGTCCAAGCTGCACGTCGACCATCGGGCCGGAGATGGCGGCGGCAATCGCATCGGTCAGCTCGATATAGGCCTTCGGAGACATCGGCGCGCGAACGAAGAGGTCTTCGATGGTCTTGCGGTCATCACTGGGGAGGCCGGAGAGAATCGGCTCGGCATCGCCATAAACGATCGGATTCCGGTCCCGCACCGCGAGGGCAAATGCCACGCGGATGCCGACATCGGATGCCGCCCTCGCAATCGCCTTGGCTTCATCGAGCAACGGCATCGTCCCGCTTGGGCGGGTGTAGTGCACCATCATCGCAGCGCAACCAACCCTGGCGGAACGTGCCAGTGCGGAGGCCGCGGTCAGATAGGGATCGATGGGCGTGCCGAGCGCGGTGCGCAGGATCCAGCTTTCGAGGGGCATGCCGATCGCCCCGAAGGACGACGCGGTCGCGCGCGCATGGTCATGGGCGTTGACGAAGGCAGGAATGACGAAGGAGCGAGGCCCGCCAGCAGGCCCCGCTCCTTCAAGAATGTCGGTGATGATACCGTTATCGTGCCGCAGCACGACATTGTCGGTCACACCGAGATCAGGGCCACGGAACAGGCTGGTTGCCGCAATCTCCGTGGCCATGACCGTCTCTCCAAATTTAGTTGGCAGTATACACCAGCTCCCGCTCCGCACGCGGCGGCAGGAATTCGCGCGAGAACACCTCTGCGGGCGTCGGCGCGCGGGCGAGTTGATAGCCCTCGACCACGATGCCGATGGCGCGCGTCATGCGGTCATCCTTGATGTCGCCGATGCCGATCTCCTTCATCTCGGGCGAGACGATCAGCTTGTCGAAGGAATATTGCAGCCGGCGCTTCTCGACGGCGACGTCGATCAGATTGTCGTAGTTCAGCGCCGCCTTCATGCCGGCGTTCTGGTCCTTGGCCACCGCGATTGCGCCCTTGTTGATGGCGCGCACGAGCCCGGCCACCGCCTTCGGGTTCGACGCGATCAGCTTTTTCGAGACCATCACGCCGTTGGAGTAGAGGTCGAGGCCGTACTCACCGAACGAGAACCATTTGAAATCCTTGTCGGGGTCCTGGCGGTTGAGCACGAGGTTGAAGTAGCTGGTGATGTTGAACACGAGCGCGGCGTCGATGTCGCCCTTGATCAGCATCGGCTCCTGGAGGTTCGGGGCCATATTGGAGATCTTAATCTTCTCGCCGTCGAGCCCGTTCTTGCGGGTGAACACCGGCAACAGCCGCGTCGTCGGCGTACCCTGCGCGCCGCCCAGCGTGTGGCCTTCAAAATCCTTGATGGTGTTGATGCCGCTGGTTTTCTTGGCGACGATCGCGAACGGCGGCTGGTTCCACATCATGTAGACCATGACGGGCGCCTCCTGCGGCTTGGTCGAGGCGTTCTGAATGATGGCGTTGACGTCGCCGAAGCCGGCGTCATAGGCCCCCGACATCACGCGCGTGACGGTCGCGCCGGAGCCTTCGCCCTGGTCGATGACGACGTTGAGGCCTTCCTCTTTGAAGTAGCCGTTGTCCTTGGCGTAGAAGAATGCGGCATCGCTGCCTTGCGTCTTCCAGCCCAGCGTGAACTTGATCGTGGTTTCCTCGGCCGTGGCAGCGCCCGCGGACAGAGCCAATCCCAGCAGCGCGACTGTTACTTTTCTCAACATCAAGACCTCCTCAAGCTTCGTTGCATGACGGTTCAAGAATTCAGGTGGCGATCACGTCGTTCTTGCGCGTGGCCCAGCCGGTGACGCGCCCTTCGATCAACGAGAACACCGCGTAGAGCGCGACGCCAAGTCCGGCGAGCACGAACAGGCCGGCGAACACCAGCGGCACGTTGAAATTCGAGGACGCGGTCATCATGACGTTGCCGATGCCGCGGTTGGAGGCGACCGTCTCCGACAGCACGGCGCCGACGAAAGCGTAGGAGATCGCGACCTTCAGCGAGGCGAAGAAAAACGGCATGGTCCTGGGCAGACCGACATTCCAGAGGATGTCGAACTTGCTGGCGCCGAGCGCCTTCAATACGTCTTCGAGCTCGGGCTCGGTGGTCGCAAGGCCCGTGGCGATATTGACGACAATCGGGAAGAAACAGATCGACAGCGCGGTCAGCACCGCCGGCACCGTGCCGGAGCCGAACCACAGCACGAAGATCGGCACCACCGCGACCTTGGGGATCGAGGAGAAGCCGATCAGCAGTGGATAGCAGGTGTCATAGGCCGTCCTGGAGACGCCGATGATGGCGCCGAGGGCTACACCCAGCGCAACGCCGAGGACGAAGCCGAACATGGTGGTCGCGAGCGTCTGCACGATGTGCGGCCACAGCACCGGGAAGCGCTGGAACAGCGTGACAAAAACCTGCGACGGCCGCGGCAGCACCAGGTCCGACATGCCCGTCATCAGGCAGAACAGCTCCCAGGCGACGAAGAACAGCACGATCAGCCCCGCAGACCACGCCTTCTGCCTGACATCGATCCCGAACATCAGCCTGTCCCCTGTTGGGCCGCACTGCGCGCATCCTCGATGAAGGCGCGCAGCTTCTGGTTCAGCGCGACGAAATCCGGCTCGAAGGTCATTGCGACGGTGCGCGGCCGCGCGAATTCAACTCGGCTGTCGTCGAGGATGCGGCCGGGACGCGCGCTCATCACGCAGATGCGGCTGGCGAGGAAGCCGGCCTCGCGCAAATCATGCGTCACCAGCAGCACCGTCGGCTTGTGCGTCATCCAGAGGTTCTGGAGGATCGCCCACAGCTCCTCGCGGGTGAACTGGTCGAGCGCGCCGAACGGCTCATCCAGCAGCAACATGCGCGGCTCGTGGATCAGCGCGCGGCAGAGATTGGCGCGCTGGAGCATGCCGCCGGAGAGTTGCCAGGGATAACGACTGCCGAATCCCCTAAGCCCGACCTGCTCCAGCAGGGCGTTGGCCTTGTCGCGAAACTCGGTCTTGCGCAGCTTGCGGAAGTTCGAGCGGAACGGCTCGACGATCTTCAGCGGCAACATGATGTTCCGCTCGATCGTCATCCACGGCAGCATGGTCGGGTTCTGAAAGGCCATGCCGACCCGCAGCGCCCGCGCCGCGACCTCGCGGCCGCCGACAATGACGACGCCGCTGGTCGGCTGCACCAGGCCAGAGACGAGGCGCAAAATGGTCGATTTGCCGCATCCGGATGGGCCGACCAGTGCGACAAACTCACCGTCGGCGATCCGCAACGTCGTCTTCGACAGAGCCGGCACGGCGCGGTCGCCGCGCCCGAAGGTCACGGAGGCCTCGGACAGCTCGATGGCGACAGGGCCGGAGCCTTCGGGAACGGGCTGGCCGTCAAATTGAGCGTTGGGTTGCATGCGCATCACAGCCAAAGTGTATGCAAGCTAGGTGCCAGTCGGTCGTCCTCGCAAAATCAATGATTTGGCCAAACTCCCCGCCGGATGGCCGGATTCGATTTAGGCAATACGGCCGCAAAACTGCATGCAATTGGAGCGCTGGATTGGACTAAGCCTGTGCTAAAGAGAGGTTTCGACTCTCCCCGCAAGGATTCGCCAATGGCGGCGCGCACCACCAGCAAGACCTCTGAATCATCGGACAAGGTCAGCGTGATCTGCCGCGCGCTCAGGCGCGCGATCATCGAGCAGGCGCTGGAACCCGGTGCAAAGCTGCCCGAGGATGCGCTCGGCGAACGTTTCGGCGTCAGCCGCACCATTGCGCGCCACGCGCTGGGGCAGCTTGCTGCCGAAGGTCTCGTCGAGCTCCGCCGCAACCGGATCGCGGTGGTGGCAACGCCGAGCTGGCAGGAGGCGCGCGATGCCTTCGACATCCGCATCCAGCTCGAGGGCCTTGTGGTCCGCCAGCTCGCGGGCAAGCTGAGCAAGAGCCAGATCGCCGAGCTGAATGCCCATGTCGATGCCGAGGACCGCGCGCGCGGTGGCACGGACGCGGTTTCGATCCGGCTCGCCACCGAATTCCACATCCTGCTCGCGCACATGACCAACAGCCCGATCCTGGTGCGCTATGTCAGCGAGGTCGCCTATCGCTGCTGCCTGACGCTGTCGCTCTACAGCCGACCGCATTCCACCGAATGCGCGATCAACGAGCACCGCGCCATCATCGCATCGCTCGCCAAGGGCGACGAAGCCAAGGTGATGCAATTGATGCATCATCATCTGGATTCCGTGGCCAATCGTGCATTGGTGGCCCCCACCCCGCAACGTGGCCGCGACCTGCTCGATATTCTCGCGCCTTATGCGGATGAAGTGACGAGCGACCGCGTCGTCAAGCTGCCGAAAGTGGCCCGCAGGGGTTAGGCCTCAATCCCGCGCTGGACCAGGATCCGCTCGGCGCTGTCGTTCCAGACGTCCATCTTCACGATCTGCCCGCCCCGCACGACGAAGCGATCGACATAGCGATTGCCCTCGAACGGCGTGCCGTCCATCCACTCGCCATAGAGCGTGCCAACGCTGTAGACCACGGTCTCGTCCGCGCCCGGACAGACGTCGAACCGGTCCATCTTCTTCTTGACCCAGCTATAGCGTTTTGCGTTGAAGCCGGTCGGGCCGCGCGGATGATCGAACTCGCGCCCGCCGGTAAACGTGATCACCGTGCCCGGCTTCATATAGGCCGCAGCCGCATCGGGCTCGGGTATCATCGAGGCGGTGAGATAGGCCTCCACGATCTCGGCGTCGGTCATCGGGCGTTCGGCTTTTGCGGGGGCGGACATGGCGGGCTCTCCGAGGTGCCGGCATTCTACAGTTCACGCCCCAAAGTGCATGCACATTTTTTGAACAATTTGGTGGCATAACTGCACACAATCTGGAGCTGCCAGCTTCCAAAGCTTCCGCTAGGCTACCACAGCTGAATCCGACGCCATGACCGCCCAACCCGCCTTCGACCTGATCTTCCGCAACACGCTGTTGCGATCATCCGCCGCACCCGTCGATATCGGCGTGAAGGGCGGACGCATCGCCGCGATCGAGCCGCAGCTTGCCTGCGAGGCCGTCGAGGTCGATGTCGGCGGGCGCCTCGCCCTGCCTGGGTTCGTCGACACCCACATCCATCTCGACAAGGCCTGCCTGCTCGGCCGCTGCGGGCACAATCACGGCAGCGTCTCGGACGCGATCCGCGCCGTGGCCGGGATGAAGAAGGACTTTACGGTCGAGGACGTCTACGCGCGCGGCGCAAAAGTGCTCGAACGCGCCATCGTGCATGGCACGACGCGCATGCGGACCCATGTCGAGATCGACCCCCGCATCGCCTTGCGCGGCTTCGAGGCGGTCAAGGCGCTGAAGCGCGACTATGCTTGGGCCATCGACCTGTCGCTCTGTGTCTTCCCGCAGGAAGGCCTGACCAACGACCCCGGCAGCGAAGAGCTGCTGGTGCAGGCGCTGCGCGACGGCGGCGAAGCGATCGGCGGCTGTCCCTACATGGACACCGACCCGAACGCGCACCTCGAGCGCATCTTTAATCTCGCGCAGGAATTCGACGTCGACGTCGACCTCCATCTCGATTTCGATCTCGATCCCTCCTGGTGGCACCTCGACGAAGTCTGCCGGCAGACCGAGCGGCGCAACTACGGGGGACGCGTGGCGATCGGTCATGCCACAAAACTCTCGGCGCTGCCGCCGGAGCGGATGAAGGCGGCCACCGCGCAACTGGCGACATCAGGCGTTGCCGTCACCGTCCTGCCCGCAACCGATCTCTATCTGATGGGCCGCGAAGCCACCCACAACGTGCCGCGCGGGCTGACGCTTGCGCACAAGCTCGCCGGCGACGGCGTGCTGTGCTCGGTCGCCACCAACAACGTGCTCAACCCGTTCACGCCGTTCGGCGACGCCTCGCTGCTGCGGATGGCAAATTTCTACGCCAACGTCGCGCACGCCTCGGTCAGCGACTTCGATACCTGCCTCGATCTCGTGACCGAACTGCCGGCGCGGCTGATGAACCTCAGTGATTACGGCATCAAGGTCGGCAACCCCGCCGACCTCGTCGTGCTCGATACCCAGGACAGCCGCTTCGCCATCGCCGAGTTGCCGGACATCGTGATGGGCTTCAAGGCTGGCCGGCAGACGTTTGAGCGGCAGCGGCCCACTTTGTTCGGGCCGGGCTGACCGACTTTCCGCGCCTTGCGCCCTACCCGCAGCTTGCGCGATGATCATCACAATCGACCAACGGAGCAACCGGATGGCCTTCGACACGATCTTCCTGAACGCGCGCTTCGACGGCGGAGCCCGGCATCACATCGCCGTCGCGGACGGCCGCATCGCCGCGATCACGTCCGTCGATGAGCCTCCCGCCGCAAACGAGACCATCGACCTCGGCAACGTCCTCGTCGTTCCCGGCTTCGTCGAAGGCCACATCCATCTCGACACCAGCTTCTATGGCGACGCCTGGCGCCCGCACAAGCCATGCACCAACGGGTTCGACGTGCATGAGCGCGTTGCCTTCCAGGCCCAGAACATGGCCGTATCAGCGCCGATGGATGTGCGCGCACGCAACCAGCTCGACCTCTGCATCGGCCACGGCACCACGCAGATGCGCAGCCACGTCATGGTCGACGGCTCGGTCGGCCTGAAATCGCTCGAGACGATTTTGCGCGTGCGCGAGGAATACAAGGGCCTGATCGACATCCAGCTCGTCGCCTTCCCCCAGAGCGGCATCCTGATGAGCCCGGGCACGCCGCAATTGCTGGACGAGGCCATCGGGCTCGGCGCCGACCTCGTCGGCGGGCTCGATCCCGCGAGCTTCGATCGCGATATCGAGAAGCATCTCGACGTCGTGTTCGGCGTGGCCGGCAAGCACGGCGTCGACGTCGACATCCATCTGCATGACATGGGCACGCTGGGCGCGTTCGAAATCGAGCAGATCGCAGCGCGCACCCGCGCGCTCGGTATGGAGGGACGCGTTGCCGTCAGCCATGCTTACGGGCTCGGCGACATCCCCATGGATCAGCTCAAGAAGATCGCCGACACCCTCGCCCGCTCGGGCGTCGCGATCATGACCAATGCGCCGGGCGCCCGGCCCTTCCCGCCGATCCTGGCCCTGCGCAATGCCGGCGTCACCGTGTTCAGCGGCAACGACAACATCCGCGATTCCTGGTGGCCCTATGGCGACGGCGACATGCTGCGCCGGGCCACGACGCTCGGCTATCGCTCGGGCTTCAATATCGACGAAGAACTGCGCGTCGCGTTCGATGTCGTCACCGTATCCGGCGCAAAGGCGCTGCGGCTCGAAGGCTATGGCCTGCGCGTCGGCGCCGAGGCCGATTTCGTGACACTGAATGCCGAGCATATTCCTGAAGCCGTTGTCGGAGTGCCGCAAGGGCGCTCCGTGTACAAGGAAGGCAAGCTCGTTGCATGCGACGGTAAGATTGTCGGGAAGCGCGGCTAATGATCGGATCTTTTCCGTTCGATTATACCGCTAGCTTTCCTCACTCCCCAATCCGGTAGAATCCCTGACCGTAAATACGCGCATTGCACGACGGGCCAAGGAGATCATACTAAGACCCGCACTGACATCTGCGTTCTCTTGGGGAAGTATGGAATGTTCAGCGCATTCAGCAGCATCGATTACCATTCCATTCGGGCCAACACGCCCGCCGAGATGGCCATCAAGCGACTGACCGGCATCGGCGAAGTCCTGTCGGGCATCGACATATCGGCAATCCGCACGCAGGACGACATGGCCCGCGCCCTGTTGACGCTCGATACGGCCGACAAATGCATTCGCACGATTCTCACCGAGTTCCGCACCGAGCGCACCACGGAAGTCGTCCGCGAAGCCACGAGCCTGATCAGCCTGATCGAGCTCGCGCGCGACGAACTCTCGGACTACGCGGCGGCAGCAGAGTCTTGAGCTGAATGCGCGCTGGATCTCAGCGCTTGATCTTCGCCAGAATGCGATCCGCCTCGGTGCGCCAATCGGCGCTGCGGGCAAATTCCTTCGTCCCCTTGATGCCGAACAGGCCGTCATCAGCGAGATCGGCGACCCACGCCTGCCGCTCGGCGGTGCCCTGCGCCGACCACGGTGTCAGCCCCGCCTCGCGCACGGTCTCCGCGACTTCACGCACCTCCTCGGCACGGCGACGGCCGTGCTCGATCACGCGCTGGAAGCAATAGGCGCCCTGCTTCTCCCAGTCGATCGCCGGAAACGTCTCCGCGAGCGAGGCCAGCACCGCATCCTCGACGCCATAGGCGCGCGCGGTGGTGAAGCTCTCGATGACCATGGCCTCAAGGCCCTTGATCATGATGCTGCGGCACATCTTCACGGCCGACGACACGCCGAGCTTGTCGCTCGCAACCTTGGCCTCGAACCCGATTGCATTCAGCAGCGGCTCGAGCTCCCTCGCGCCGGGGCCGCCGAGCAGCAGCGGCACCTTGATGCGATAAGGCGGCACCGAGGTCATCACGGCCCCCTCGACATAGCGTCCGTCAGCGCCGTCGATCAGAGCGGCGGCGCGCTGCTTGGCACCCGGCGAGGCCGAGTTGAAATCGAGGAACCAGGTGCCCTGGTTGATTGCGCCAGCGCAGGCTTTTGCAACGGGCACGGCCTGGCTCGCCGTGACCGCGGAGATGATGAAATCGGATTTCGCGGTCAGCTCGGCGTGAGACACCGCCAGCGTCACGCCGAACTTCGTCGCATGCTCCTTCAACGGAGCGCCGTGCTCGCCTCCGAGCTTGATGTCGTAAGCGGCCACCTTGATATCCTGCTGCCGCAAATCCTCAGCCAGGATCCTGCCGACCTCGCCGTAGCCGACGAGCCCGATCTGCCAGCGCCTGGGATCACCTGCCATCAATTCAATCCTCGTGTCGTCTCGTCGAACAGCTCCTCGACCGCATAGCGGCGCGGGATCAGCGCCTGCTGGAATGCGTAGTCGACGATCAGCTCCAACGGTTTTCTGTTCGCCTCGATCCCGAACGGAACGAGGTCGGGCGTCGCCGCGGGTCCCACCTGCGCCTTGTTCCGCTTCAGGAGATCATAGACGCCCGCAACCACATCGGGGCGCGATCTTGCAAGCCGCTCGGTCACGACCACGAGATGATTGACCGGGACGACACCACGACGGGTGTACCATTTGGCAGCCTCTGCGGCAGGATCGGAGAATAGCGGCTTCAACGTGGGATGATCAGAGGTCTCGCCGAGGACGGCGTCGAGCTCGCCATCGATCAGTATCTGCAGGATCTTCTTGTCGTTCGGCGCACGCTCGGTGGTGTCGATATATTCGGCAACGTGCGGATCCTCGAAGGTTACCCAGCGGATCTTGTCGAGATTGACGCCGTAATCGTTGGCGAGAATGCCCCTGATCCATGCGCCGGTCGTGGTCGTGAACGAGCGGATGCCGACGCGCTTGCCTTCGAGATCGGAGGGGCCGAGCGCTCCCCTTGCAGGGTTGTAGAGCGCGTAGGAATGCTGAAAGCGGCCGAGCATGGTGGCAGGCAGTAGCACCAGCGGCTTGCCATGCGCCTTCGCCATCAGATAGGTGACGATCGCCATCTCGCAGACGTCGAAAGCCTGCTCGCGCACCATCGGCTTGAACGCCGTGTTGGTCGGCGTGTACGCGATGAAATCGAGGTCGAACAGGTCGGAGCGGAGCTCGCCGCTCTTCACCGCCTGCACGTGAGGGTGACTGCCGAGCACGGCCTTCAACTTGAGACGATCCATCCGCCCGCTCCGCTTCTCTGGTCCCGCTTAGACGTCCTCGGGATTGTCGACATAGACGAGCCCGGCTTTCGCCAGCGCCTCGCGCATGTTGTACATGTCGAGGCCGAGCTCACCCGAGGTCAGCCGCTTGCGCTTGCCGCCCTCGTCCGCGTTGCGCTTCTTCGCCTTTTCGGCGACTTCAGCGGCATAGCGCTTGGGCACCACCACGACCCCGTCGTCATCGGCCACGATGATGTCGCCGGGATCGACGTTGACCCCGGCACAGACCACTGGAATGTTGACCGAGCCGAGCGTCGCCTTGACCGTGCCCTTGGCCGAGACGGCGCGCGACCACACCGGAAAATTCATCTCGTGCAGCGCTTTGACGTCGCGGCAGCCGGCGTCGATGATCAGCCCCTGCACGCCGCGCGCCTGCAGCGACGTCGCGAGCAGCTCGCCGAACATGCCGTCGGTGTTATCAGTGGTGCAGCCGACGACGAGGATGTCACCCTTCCTGCACTGCTCGACGGCGACATGGATCATCCAGTTGTCGCCGGGTTGTGCCAGCACGGTGACGGCGGGGCCAGCAATCGACGCCCCTGCCCAGACGGGCCGCAAGTAAGGCTTCATCAGCCCGATGCGGCCGTACGCCTCGTGCACGGTCGAAACGCCGTACTCTGCCATCCCTGCGGGATCGGCGCGCTCAATGTTGCGAACGACGACGGGCTTCATGCCAGCTCCTCCGCGACCGTCGGGAACAGGCGCTGATAGGCCTCGCCATAGGTCATGGGCACGCCGGCGTTGCGGCTGCCCTGGATGCCGCGGTTGAGCGCAACGCGCTCGTAATAGCCCCAGAGATGTTTTTGCGCGGCGAGGATCTGGAACGCCTCGTACTTCTCCTTCCAGACCTCGTCGATCTTGAGGAGCAGGTCCGGCTTGTAGTTGCACTGCTCAGGCTGGTGCGGCTCGAACAGGAACACCGGGGGCGCCGAGTATTTGTACTGCGCGCCGGGCTTGTGGCCCATCGCCTGCGCCACGACACGAGTCTCCTGCGCGAAATGCGCCGCGTTGGGATGGTCGAAATTGTAGGGGTCTTCCAGCGCGTGCGTCAGCACGAAGCTCGGATTGAGCTCGCGGTAGATGTCGACCATGCGGTCGAAATGCGCCTCGGTGAGCTTCAGCGGATAGTCGCCGCAGTCGAAGAACTCGATCTCGGCGCCGAGTAGATTCGCCGCCCGCTCCGCCTCGTCCTTGCGGCCGGCCTTGACCGATTCCAGCGTCGCGCCTTTTTCCTTCCAGGCGAACTGGCTCTCGCCGCGCTCGCCAAAGGACATGCAGACGATCTTCATGCGATAACCCTTCTTCGCATGCAGCGCGATGGCGCCGCCGGCGCGCCAGACGAAATCGCCGGGATGGGCGGTGATCACGAGACCTGTTTTCATGGGACGAACTCCCCTCTTTCCTTGATAAGCAACGTATCGATCGCGAGCACCGTCATGTGTCGAACCCAAACAGACGCGCGGGATTGTCGACCAGGATCTTCTGCTGGAATTCCAGCTCCGGCGCGAACAGCGGGATCAGGTCGACGAGGTCGCCGTCATTCGGCATCACCTTGACGTTGGGATGCGGCCAGTCGGTGCCCCAGATGACACGGTCGGGCGCGGTCTCGACGATCTTGCGCGCGAACGGCACCGCGTCCGTGAACGGCGGTCCGGCCGAGGACACCCGCTCCGAGCCGCAGATCTTCACCCAGCATTTCTCGTCGCGCTGCATCATCTCGATCAGGATCTTGAACGGAAGCTGGTCGAGCCCCTCGGACGCCTTCACCCGTCCCATATGGTCGATGGTGTAGCTCAGCGGCAGCTTGGCCAGCATGTCGGCATATTCGGGCAGATCGATCGCATCGAAATGCAGATCGATGTGCCAGCCGAGCGGCGCGACCATCGCGATGACGCGGTTGAATACGCCCTTGTCTGGGACGCCGCCGAGATGGCGCACGAAATTGAAGCGGCAGCCGCGGAAGCCGCCCTCGTGCAGCACCTGGAGGCCACGCTCGGTGATGGTGTCGTCGATATTGGCGACCGCGCGATAGGCGCCATTGCTCTGCGCGATCGCATCGAGCGCGACCGTGTTGTCGGTGCCGTGCACGCTGGCATTGACGATGACGGCCCGCTCGACGCCGAGCTTGGCATGCAGCGCACGAAAGTCCTCGAGCGGCGCATCCGGCGGCGTGTAGGAACGGTCAGGCGCGTAAGGGTATTTCGCGCCGGGCCCGAAGATGTGGCAATGCGCGTCACAGGACAGCTTTGGCAGCTTGAACTTCGGCGTGCGCGTGTTCGGATCTGGCGGCGGAATGGTCGGCGTGTAAATCGTTGTCATCAGGTGAACCGCCGAGCGAGATCGCTTCTTTCAAGTCTTGCTGCTGACGACCGGCCGCCGCCGTACCGGCGCGGCCTGATCGAGCGCCGGCGCCTGGAAGGCGGCGACGGTGGCCTGCACCAACTGCTCGATGGCGCTGGCGGCATCGCTGCCGTCGGCCTCGCCGCGCGACAGGCGCGAGACGCGATCCGGCGTCACCAGCGAGTAATAGAGTGCGCCGAGCAGGAAGTGGCTGCGCCAGACGATGTCGGTGCGCGGAATATGCGGCAGGCTCTCGTGGACTGCGTCGATGAAGGCATGGCTGGTGTCGTCAAAGGTCTGCGCGATGATTTTTCGCACGACCTCGTTGCCTTCGGCGGACATCACGGCGCGCAGCCGCGTGAAGCGCGCCCCGCCCCCGGCGAGATCGCTGCCCGAGGTGAAGGCCGGCACCACATAGGCGCGCACGATCGCCTCCAGCCGGTCCTGGAGGTCGCGCACGCGCTTGGCTGCGGCGAGCAGCTCGGAACGGCGCAAATTCATCGGCCCGCAATGGCGCTGGTAGATCTCCAGCAGCAGGCCGTCCTTGGTCTTGAAATGATAGGTGACGCTGCCGGGATTGGCGCCGGCGGCCTGCGCGATGTCGCGCACCGAGACGGCATTGAAGCCGTTGGTGGCGAACAGCTCCTCGGCCGCGGCGAGGATCGCCTCGCGCATGTTCGGCTTGCGGGCCGTTTCCTTGCTGGTGGGCTTGCGTACCATGTGATTTGTACTATCGTACAAAAGATCAGGTCTCGTCAACAAGAACCATGGGCGGCGTCCGGACGGGAACACCGAGGCAGGATGCGAAAGCCCGCAAGGAGTGCTGGAAAATGCTGGGTTTGAACAAGACAATCGGCGGTTTGATGCTGGGTGCCGGCCTGCTGCTGGGCGGCACCGCGCAGGCCGCCGACAATTACCCGAGCAAGCCGGTCCATATCCTTGTGCCCTATGCGGCGGGCGGCGCCGTCGACGTGCTTGCGCGTACGCTCGGCCAGGCGCTGGCGAAGACCTGGGGCCAGCAGCCGGTGATCGACAACCGCCCCGGCGCCGGCGGCATCGTCGCCTCGCAGGCGCTGACGCAGGCCGCCCCCGACGGCTACACGCTGATCCTGGTCGCGAGCGGCCATCCGCTCAACCAGTTCATCTATCCGAGCGTGCCCTACGACACGTTCAGGGACTTCACCGCGATCACCGAGGTCGCCTCCTCGCCGCTTGCGATCGTCGTCGCCAAGGACAGCCCTTACAAGACGCTCGGCGATCTCCTCGCCGCCGCAAAGAAGGAACCCGACAAGCTCTCCTACGGCATGTCCGGCAACGGCACCTCCGCGCATCTCGCCGGCGAGCTGCTCAAATACATGTCCGGCAGCAAGATCGTCGCGATCCCCTACAAAGGCGGTGCACCGGCGCTGACCGCCGTGATCGCTGGCGAGATTCCGCTCAGCATCAATCCGCTGGCGGAAGCGATCGGCCAGCTCGAAGGCGGCCCGGTGCGCACGCTCGCGGTGACCTCGGCCGAACGCTCCAAGGCGCTGCCGAATGTGCCGACTATCGCGGAATCAGGCGTCCCCGGCTACGACGTCTCGGTCTGGTGGGGCGTTCTTGGACCTGCCAAGATGCCGCCGGAGATCGTGGCGAAGCTCGAGACCGATCTGAAGGCGGCGCTGCAGGACGCGAACGTGCTGTCGACGCTGGGCAAGATCGGCGCGGCGCCGGTCGGCTCCTCCGCCAAGGACTTTGACGCCTACATGCACGCCGAGGCGACCAAATGGGAGCCGGTGCTGAAGGCCGCCGACATCCGCGCGCAGTGAGGCTCGCCACATGAGGACCTCTTCCCGGCGATTTGCGCGCACCGCCCTGCTCGCATTTGCAATGACCGGCCTGCTCGGCGCGCCCGCGCGCGCCGATGGCGAAGCCAGGCTGCTGGCGCCGAGCGGCACGTTGCGTGTCGGCATCTATCCGGGCAGCCCGACCTCGATGGTGACGGATGCAGCCGGCAAGCCGCATGGCCTCGCCTACGATCTCGGCGGCGAGCTGGCCAAACGGCTCGGCGTTGCCGTCGACTATGTCAGGTTTCAGCGCGTCGCCGACATCGTCACCGCGATCCGTGACGGCCAGGTCGACTTCACCGTGACCAACGCCACGCCGGCCCGCGCCAACGAGGTCAGCTTCAGCCAGCCCGTGCTGGCAATCGAGCTCGGCTATCTCGTCCCGGCGAACTCGCCGATCGGCAGGATCGAGGACATCGACAGACCGGGTGTGAAGATCGGCGTCACCAAGGGCTCGACCTCGGAACGGACATTGCCGGCGAAGTTCAGGAGCGCGACCATCGTTCCCGCCGAAAGCGTCAAGGTCGCCATCGCGATGTTCGGCCGCGGCGAGATCGACCTCTACGCCACCAACAAACCGACGCTGTTCGAGATGTCCGACCAGATGCCGGGCGCGAAAATCCTCGACGGCAATTGGGGCGCCGAGCATATGGCCATCGCGATCCCCAAGGGGCGCGAGGACGCCCTTCCCCTGCTCAACCGCTTCGTGACGGACGAGCAGTCGTCCGGCGCGCTGGACACGATCCAGCAGCAGGCTGGCCTGCGCGGCGCGTCCAAGGCGACGCGCGAGTAGCTCGCGGACTGGGGTGAGGTGTCCTCCCGCCCTGCCCAATACAGTATTCCCTCAATGCAACCGTCCCCGGATTGCGCTAATTTGCGTCGATCATGACTCGCCGAACCGGCAGCGCCGATCTTCCCCTTCACACCGGCCGGGTTCCACCCTGGCTCGCCACCCGCATGTCGTCGCTGGGCGCGATCGTCACGCAGGCGATCGTACTTCACTACGGCCGCGACGCCTTCCTCCAGCGGCTCTCGCATCCGTTCTGGTTCCAGTCGTTCGGCGCCGTGATGGGAATGGACTGGCACTCCTCCGGCATAACCACCTCCGTGATCGGCGCCCTGAAGCGCGGGCTCGGACCGCTCCAGGATGAGCTCGGCATCTATGTCTGCGGCGGCCGCGGCCAGCATTCGCGCAAGACGCCTGACGAGCTGTTGCAGCTGGGCGATCGCGTCGGCTTCGACGGCGCAAAACTCACGCGCGCCAGCCGCCTGGTGGCAAAAGTCGACAGCGCGGCTGTGCAGGATGGTTTTGATCTCTATCTCCACGGCTTCTTCGTCACCGCCGACGGCAAGTGGACCGTGGTGCAGCAGGGCATGAATGGCGACAAGCGCCAGGCCCGCCGCTATCACTGGCATTCCGAGGCGCTGAAGAGTTTTGTCGACACGCCGCACAGCGCGATCGACGGCCCGCAGCAGGGCGAGATCGTCAATCTCACCGATCACCGCGCCGATGTCTCGCGCGCCGCGCAGCTCGAACTGTTGAGCGGCCTCGGCCCCGATCGCATCCTCACTGAATTCGAGCGGCTCACCGGCACTGCGCCCGAGCCGGCGCAGGCGATGCTGCCGCATCTGATCATGCCCGCGCATCATGATGTCAGGCCCAAGGACGTGTTCGCACGCCGCCTGCACGGCACGCTGGCCGCCGCGGCCGAACGCGGCCCGGTCGATTTTCCGGAATTGCTGCTGACGCCCGGCGTCGGCGCGCGCACCGTGCGCTCGCTGGCGATGGTCGCCGAGGTCGTGCATGGCGCGCCTTATCGCTTCAACGATCCCGCGCGCTTCTCGCTCGCCCATGGCGGCAAGGACCGGCATCCCTACCCCGTCCCGATCAAGGTCTATGACGAGACCATCCGCGTGCTGAAGGGCGCGATCCAGAACGCCAAGCTCGGACGCGAAGAGGAGATGCAGGCGATCAGGCGGCTCGACGACCAGGCGCGGCGGCTGGAGCGGACTGCCAGCGGTCCGTCGGTCGAGGCCTACATCGCCGGAGAGCGTGAAGCCTCGCCCGATCTCGACGGCCGATCCGTGTTCGGCTGGGAGCGCGATGTCGTGGCGTCACGGAAATCGACGGGCTGACTGTCCACCGCGACGACCGGCAACTCCGCGATGGCACGCATGCCCGGCCGCTTGCGCCAGTGAATCTGCGCGGGATCGACGGCGAGACCGAGCTTCGGCCATCGCGCAAACAGCGCCTCCAGCGCACAGGCCGCCTCGATCCGTGCGAGCTGATGGCCGAGACAGAAGTGAATTCCCGTTCCGAACGAGATGTGGCGGTTCGGCTTGCGCGCGAGGTCGGGCCGCTCGGGCTGGTCATGCACCGCCGGATCCATGTTCGCCGCGGCGAGCATGACCATGACGCGATCGCCCTTTTTCAGCGGCACGCCCGCAAGCTCGATATCCCGCCGCACATAGCGCGGCTTGGAAAACTGCACCGGTGACACGAAGCGCAAAAACTCCTCGACAGCGAGCCCGACGCGGCTCCGGTCTTGCTCCAGCCAATCGCGCAAGCCCGGATTTCTGAGGAGCTCGTAGACCGAGCCGCTGATCAGATGCGTCGTGGTCTCCGATCCTGCCGCAAGCAGCAGGAACACCATCGACACCATTTCGTCCGGCGTGATCTGGCCGCCCTCACGCTCGACCTGAACCAGCTCGGCAATCAGGCCCTCGCCGCCCTGCACGCGCGCGACCTGCAACTGCCGTTCGAGATAGGCGCGCATCTTGCGAAACGCGAGCAGCAGGCGGAAGAAGCTGACGACATTCGTCAGCGACGACATCTTGTTGGCCCAGGCGATGAATCGCGGACGATCGGCCGCAGGCAGGCCCAGCAATTCGCAGATCACCGACACCGGCAGGATGCGGGCGTAACGCTGGACGAGGTCGGCGGGGCCGCCATCGGCAAACAGGTCGTTCGCCAGGCCGTCGGCGATGGCGCGAATGCGTGGCTCCATCGCCACGATCGCGCGGCGGCGAAAAGCCTCGTCCACGATGCCGCGCAGCCTCGTGTGATCAGGCTCGTCCATCGTCAGCATGTTGTTGGCGATGGTGGTGACCAGTTTTGGCATCCACCAGCGCAGGCCAGCGACTTTGCCGTCCCCCTTGCGCAGCGTGAAGGTGGTGCCGTCCTTCAGGACCTGCGCCGTGGCGTCATGGGTCGTGGTGACCCAGACATCGCCGACCAGAGGAAATCGCGTCGCGATCACGGGGCCGGACGCGCGCAGCGCCGCGATCGCCTTGGGCGGATCGCGGAAAAAGGCCTCGCTGGTGAAATCGAGGCGCGGTGTCATGGGATCACCGTATTGGTTGGTGGCGCCTCAACCAGATGGTGTGTACGCGGCGACGCGCAAGGGCCGGAACCGCGCGAGAAGAAGCGAGCCTATCCGCGCCCCGGCGAGCGTTGGCCGGTCTTGCGCTGCTGATTGGTGTAGGCGTCCCAATGGCTCCAGCTACCGTTGGCGAGGCTTTGCAGATCGGTGCCGAGGGGGCGGCGCGTGCGCTTGTCGTGATCGGCGATGACGCGCTCGGATAGCGAGATCTTGCGCTTGAGTTCCGCAATCGTCTTCTGGGTCTCCCCATTCCGTTTCGAAGACGCGATCTCGCCCATCGTGAAGCGCGCGGTCTCCAGCGCCTTCAACTCGGCGCGGTTCTTCTTCAACTGGACCCGGTGCCAGGCGATGTTGCTGTCGCTGTCCGCAACCATGTGGGAACTCCGCTGATTCGCTCCCACAGTGTATCGCGCACGGAATCGGCGCCGCAACGCCCGCCGAACGGCGAAAATACGGTCTTATTGCGCGAAAAATCCGCGATCAGCGCTCGGCAAAGGCCTTTTCGACCACGAATTGGGCCGGCTCGCCGTGATTGCCCTCAATGAGGCCACGCTCGCCCAGCAGCACGCGGGTATCAGCGACCAATGCCGGGCTGCCGCAGATCATGACCCGGTCATGGGCGGCTTCCAGCGGCGGCAGGCCGATATCGGCGAACAGCTTGCCGGACGTGATGAGGTCGGTGATGCGGCCGCGGTTGCGGAAGGGATCGCGGGTCACGGTCGGATAATAGATCAGCTGATCGCGGATGTACTCGCCGATCAGTTCGTCCTTTGGCAGCGTCTCGGTGATCATCTCGCCATAGGCGAGCTCCTTCACATGCCGGCAGCCGTGCAGCAGCACGACCTTCTCGAACCGCTCATAGGTCTCGGGGTCCTTGATCACGCTCAGGAACGGCGCGAGGCCCGTGCCGGTGCCGATGAGGTAGAGGTTGCGGCCCTCTTCGAGATTGTCGATCACCAGCGTGCCGGTGGCCTTGCGGCTGACGATGATCTCGTCGCCTTCCTTCAGATGCTGGAGGCGCGAGGTCAGCGGACCGTCCGGCACCTTGATCGAGAAGAACTCCAGCGTGTCCTCGTAATTGGCGCTGGCGACGCTGTAGGCCCGCAACAGCGGCTTCTCGCCGACCTTGAGCCCGATCATGGTGAATTCGCCGTTGCGGAAACGGAAGGTCGGGCTGCGGGTGGTCTTGAAAGAGAACAGCGTGTCGGTCCAGTGGTGGACGCTCAAAACGCTTTCCTGATTGAAATTGCTCATCTCACCTTCCCTGTCGCTTCCAATGCGGTTCCGAGGCGGGCAGCTATGCGTCGTTTGTACACGATCATTCGTGTACTAATGAATAATCCTGCTTGCTCCCGGGGTCAAGGCTGCCCAAGATCGCGAGCGTTGCAGTTAGGAACAAGGAGCCCCTTCCATGGCGCATGACGCACCCCAGGCCACCGGACCCTCGAAGCTCGTGATCCGGAATATCGGCCTGATCCTGTCCGGCGCCCTGGAAAAGCCGATCCTGGACGGCGACACCATCATCGCCGAGAACGGCAAGATCACTGCGATCGGCCGCTTCAAGGACCTCAACACCGAAGGCGCGACCACCATCGTCGAGGCCAACGGCACCACGGTCGCGCCCGGCCTGATCGACAGCCACGTCCACCCTGTGGCGGGCGACTGGACGCCGCGCCAGAACCAGATCGGCTGGATCGACAGCAATTTGCATGGCGGCGTCACCACGATGATCTCCGCCGGCGAGGTTCACATGCCCGGCCGCCCGCGCGACGTCGTCGGGCTGAAGGCGATGGCGATCTTCGCGCAGCGCGCATTCTGGAATCTGCGCCCGGGCGGCGTGAAGGTTCACGCCGGCGCGCCGGTGATCGAATGCGAGATGGTCGAGGAGGATTTCAAGGAGTTGGCCGCCGCCGGCGTCAAGCTGCTCGGCGAGGTCGGCCTCGGCGGCGTCAAGGACGGCCCAACGGCGCGCAAGATGGTCGGCTGGGCCCGCAAATACGGTATCCAGAGCACGATCCACACCGGCGGCCCCTCGATCCCAGGCTCCGGCCTGATCGACAAGGACGTGGTGCTGGAGGCCGACACCGACGTGGTCGGCCACATCAATGGCGGCCACACCGCGCTTCCCGACGACCAGATCCGCTGCATCTGCGAGGGCTGCAAGCGCGGCCTCGAGATCGTTCACAACGGCAATGAGCGCTCGGCCCTGTTCACGCTGCGCATCGCGCGCGAAATGAACGATCTGCACAGGGTGATCCTCGGCACCGACGCGCCGGCCGGCTCCGGCGTGCAGCCGCTCGGCATTCTGCGCATGGTCTCGATGCTGTCCTCGCTCGGTGACCTCCCGGCCGAGATCGCGTTCTGCCTTGCGACCGGCAACACCGCGCGAATGCGTCAGCTCGATTGCGGCCTGATCGAGGTCGGCCGCTCCGCCGATTTCGTCATCATGGACAAGGCCCAGCACTCGCCCGGCAAGACCATCCTGGAGAGCGTCCAGCTCGGCGACCTCCCCGGCATCGGCATGACCATCATCGACGGCATCGTGCGCACCCAGCGCAGCCGTAACACGCCGCCGGCCGGCCGGGTGCCGGACGTGGTGGCGAAGTGACGCAGCCGGAGCAGCTCGCCGCTCGGCATCGCCCCTCGAAGGCATTGAACAAGTCTGCTGCCTGCCGCGTCTAACGCAGGCAGCCCTCGGCGGCGGCAGTTCATTGCTGGACCATCGAGGGAGACATGAAAAGTTCGCTGCGGATTGCCGCCGGCATCGCCGGTGCGGCGGCAGGCTTCATCGCCACGATCGGGCTGCTCGAGCTGACCGGCTTCGGCGATCGTGCAGACCCGATCACGACGGGGCTGGTCGCCCTGTTCGCCATCGCCCCCATCGGCGCAGTGATCGGCCTGGTGCTCGCCACCAAGCTGGCGACACCCAAGGACGACAATAGCGGCGGCCTCGCACGCAACAGCCTGAAGTCACTCGGCGTCGTCGTCCTGCTCTGCCTCGCCGCCGGTGTCACTTACGCCGTCTACGCGTATACGACCGCCACGCCCTGGCTCAATCCGAACGCCAGCAATCCACTGCTCGTGTTCGAGGTTCGCTTTCCGGCCGGCGTCGTGGTGCCGGCGTCACCGCAGGGCATCGCAATCGAATTGCAGACCGACCTCAACACCATGCCGGGTGAAGTGACCCCCTCCGCCTTCTATCGTGATGGCGACCAACCCGTCATCGCAGGCGAAGTCGAGCTTGCCTTTAGAACCTCGCACCGGCAGCTCGCCGTCAACATCCAGGGCCAGCCGAGCCGGATCTATCCGATCGACTTGACGGCCCGGGCGCCGCATACGCCGGAATTCGGCACGTGGCGGCGGCTCGCCGATGGCAGCGAAATCCGCTACCGCGCCAAATGGCCGGGGAAGACGTAAGGGATCAGCGCTTCTTTGCGATCTCACAGCGCACGTAGGTCTGGCGCTTGGCCTGGCCGACCGGGCCATTCTCGATCACCAGCCGGCCATCCGCCGCAACCGAAACCCGGGGATTGGAGCGAAACTTTTCGCCCTCGCCTTCGCAGGCAAGCCGCATCTTCCAGCTTTGCTTGCCGTCTGCGGTGATCTCGCTGGCGCGGCAGCGCGTCTCGTACCAATAGAGGCGGTTGCCGCCTTCGATGCTCATCCGGTTGGCGCTGTCCTGATCGCGGCAATCCTTTTTGGTCGACGCCCAGAAGCCCTCATAGGGCTGCGACGCCCAGGCAGGGGCGCATTCGCCCGCCAGCGCCGCACCAAGGCTCAAAACCATTGCAAACCGCGTCGCCGCTCTCATATCGGAAGACCTCGACAAACCCTTCATCGAGGTTAGTCGCCAGTCCCCGCAGCTTGTTCAACTGCCGTAGGGTGGGCAAAGCGTAAGCGTGCCCACCGTTCTTCGCCAAGCCACAGAGATGGTGGGCACGGCGCTTACACGCCTTTGCCCACCCTACGGCACCTTGCTCACCGCAGCTTGTTCAACAGCGCCATCAGCATCTCGCGCTCCCTGGCGTCGAGCGGCGCAAGCGTTTCCCTGGTGATCGCGAGCGCACTCGGCGCGACCTTCTCCGCAAGCTGCTGACCGGCGCGCGTCAGGCTGACCAGAAGCCGCCGTCCGTCCTCGGGATCCTGGCTGGTCTCGGTCAGGCCTCGTGCGGTCAGGCGATCGATCACGCCCTTGATGGTCGCGACATCCATCGCCGTCAGCCGCCCGAGCTGGTTCTGCGAGCATGGCCCGGTCTCGGCCAGCTTCGATAATGCCGCCCACTGCGTGGGCGTGAGATTGGTGCCGATGTCGCGCGAAAAGATCGAGCTGTGGCGCTGCCAGACCTGACGCAGGATGAAGCCGACCTGCTCGTCGAGCACGTAAGATGATTTTGCCGGTTTGACGCTTTTCTTCGCCGCAACGCTTCTCGCCATCCGCTCCCCGCCCCTCACAACGACAGATGCGCGTCGCGGACATCCGGACGCGCGTCGAGCTCGGCCATGGTGCCGCCGAAGCAGATGCGGCCACGCTCGATGATATAGGCGCGATCGGAGATCAGCCGCGCAAAGTGCAAATTCTGCTCGGACACGACGATGCTGACGCCTTCCTTCTTCATGGTCAGGATGGCATCGACCATCTGCTCCACGATCTTCGGCGACAGGCCTTCCGAGGGCTCGTCCAGCAGCACCAGCGACGGATTGCCCATCAGCGTGCGCGCGATGGTGAGCATCTGCTGCTCGCCACCGCTCATGCGGCCGCCCGGTCGGTTCTTCATCTCACCCAAATTTGGAAACAGCGCGAACAGCTTTTCGCGGGTCCAGTGCGGGGCGTTCGGACGCTTCGGCTGCCGGCCGACCTCGAGATTCTCCTCCACCGTCAAATCAGTGAAGATGCGCCGCTCCTCGGGCACGTAACCAAGCCCGTCGCGCACGATCTCATGCGTCGGGCGCGCCGAGACATCCTTGCCCTCGAACATGATGCGCCCCGAGCGCTGGGCAACGAGCCCGACGATCGAACGGAAGGTCGTCGACTTGCCGGCGCCGTTGCGGCCGAGCAACGCCACCACCTCGCCCTCGCCGACCTCGAAACCGATGTCGAACAGGATATGCGCCGGGCCGTAATGGCTGTTGAGGTCTTGCACCGTGAGCTTCATGCGGAGGCTCCATGCCCGGCATCGTAAAGCAGGCCCTCGCCGAGATAGACGGCCTGCACCTGCGGATTGCCGCGCACCTCGGCCGGCGAGCCTTCGGCGATCAGCGTGCCGCGGTTGAGTACGATAATGCGGTCGGCATGTTCGAACACCACGTCCATGTCGTGCTCGGTGAAGAGCACGCCGATCGATTTTTCCCGCGCGATCTGCGCGGTCAGCCGCATCAGGTCGACGCGCTCGCGCGGCGCCATGCCGGCGGTCGGCTCGTCCATCAGCAGCAGCTTGGGCTCGTTGGCAAGCGCCACCGCAAGCTCGAGCCGCTTGAGGTCGCCATAGGCGAGCTCGCCGCAAGGACGATCGGCGTAGCCGCCCATGCCGACGAGCTCGAGCAGCCGGCCCGCCTCTCCGCGGTCGAAATTCGGGGCCGAGCCGAAGAGATTGAACAGCTGCTTGCCGTGCGAGATCAGCGCGACCTGCACGTTCTCGCGCACGGTCATCGTCGCGAAGGTCGCGGTGATCTGGAAGGTGCGCCCGACACCGAGCCGCCAGATCTCGCGCGGCTTCTTGCCGGTGGTCTCCTCGCCGAGCAGACGGACATGGCCGGTATCAGGCTTGTTCTGGCCGTTGAGCATGTCGAAGCAGGTGCTCTTGCCGGCGCCGTTCGGACCGATCAGGGCCAAAATTTCGCCTGATCGCAGCGAGAACGAGACGCCGCGCACGGCGTGGATGCCGCCATAGGATTTGGACAGGCCTTCAACCGCGAGAAGTGGGGGTGCGACGCTCATTCGACGGACTCGATCGGCTTGGCAAGCAAGGGAGATCCCGGCGGCGATGTCTTCCTGCGCCGCTGCGCCAGCATCTCCAGCGTGCCGACGATGCCCTTGGGGAAGACGACGACGATCAGCACGATGAAGCCACCGAGCACAAGTTTTGACAGGTCGGTCTGGCTGACCAGCCAGATGTTGAGCGCCTTGTAGACGATAGCGCCGATCACCGCGCCCGACACCGTCTCGACGCCGCCGAGCAGCACCATGACGAGTGCGTCGACCGACAGCGAGATCCCGAGATTGTCGGGGAAGACGCTGCCCTTGAGGTAGGCAAACAGCGCGCCACCGATGCCGGCGGTCGTGCCTGCGATCACGAACGCCGTCCACTGGATGCGCTTGGCATTAATGCCGACCGCCTCGCTGCGCAGAGGCGAGTCGCGCGTGGCCCTGAGTGCGTAGCCGAACGGCGAGAATACCATGGCCCGAAGCGCGACCGTCACGAGTGCCGCAACGCCGAGCGCCAACCAATAGAAATGCCCCGGGCTCGCCGCCCAGCTTGACGGCCAGACGCCGAGTATGCCGTTGTCGCCGCCCGTTACACTCACCCACTGGAACGCGATCGACCAGACGATCTGCGCAAACGCAAGCGTCAGCATCGCGAAATAGACGCCGGAAAGCTGCACCGCGAAGAAACCGAACACGGCAGCGCCCATGCAGCCCAGCAGCGGCCCGAGCAGCAGGCACACGACCATCGGCAGCCCGGCCATCTTGGCGAGGAAGGCGACGCCGTAGGCGCCGAGACCAAAATAAGCGGCATGCCCGAAGGACGCGAGCCCACCGACCGACATCAGGAAATGCAGGCTGACGGCGAAGATCACGAAGATCGCAATCTCCGAACCGACTGTGAGAACATAATTGCCGGCGAACAGCGGCAACGTCGCCGCGATGACGAGCGCGGCGAGCGCCGCGAGCCGCTCGTTCGACGTCAGCGGCCGCCAGGGATTGACGGTGAGGCCCGGTGTCTTGCGCGCGGCCGCCTCGGGCTTGCCGAACAGGCCCCAAGGCCGGACGATCAGCACCACCGCCATCACCAGGAAGACCAGGATGATGGAGATCTTCGGGAAGATCAGGATGCCGAAGGCGTTGAGCTCGGAAACCAGCACCGCCGCAACGAAGGCGCCGACGATGCTGCCGAGGCCGCCGATCACGACCACGACGAAGACCTCGACGATGATACGCAGATCCATGGCGTGATGCACGGCATCGCGCGGGATCTGGAGCGCGCCGCCGAGTGCGGCGAGGAAGACGCCGACCGCAAACACGGATGTGAACAGCCATTTCTGGTTGACGCCGAGCGCTGCGACCATGTCGCGGTCCTGCGTCGCCGCGCGCACCAGCACGCCCCAGCGCGTGCGCTGGAACAGCAGCCAGAGAATGCCGAGTACGACCGGGCTGAGCACGATCAGGAACAAATCGTAGCTCGGGATGTTCTGGCCGAAGAAATCGATGGCGCCCTTGAAGCCCGGCGCGCGGCGGCCGACGAGATCGTCGGGGCCCCAGATCAGCACGACGAGATCCTCGACCATCAAGGTCAGGCCGAAGGTCGCAAGCAGCTGGAACAGCTCGGGGGCATGATAGATGCGGCGCAGCAGCACCATCTCGACGATGACGCCGATCAAGGCCACGGCAAACGCGGCGATGACGATCGCGCCCCAGAAGCCGAACGCTCCCGAAAGCCGCTCGGTGAGCGTGAAGGCGATGTAGGCGCCGATCATGTAGAAGGCGCCATGCGCGAAATTCACGATCCGCGTCACGCCGAAGATGATCGACAGGCCCGAGGCCACCAGAAACAGCGACGCTGCGCTGGCGAGACCGGTCAGAAACTGTACGACATAAAAGGCCATCGGCGGTCCGGGTTAAGAATAAGTCTCAGTATGGGGCTTCATCCTTCGAGACGGTGCTACGCGCCTCCTCAGGATGAGGTCCGGGACCCTCATGGTGAGGAGCGCGGCAACGCCGCGCGTCTCGAACCATGAGGCCCCGGTCTCTCTTCGCATCAATCCTTCGGACGCAGCTTATCGACTTCGGCGTCGCTCGGCAGATAGTCCGAGCCCTTCTTGTAAGAAGAATCCACCATCACGCCCTTGCCGTCCTTCAGCGCGGTCTTGCCGACATAGGCCCCGAGCGTCGACTGGTGATCGATCTTGCGGAAGGTGATCTCGCCGAACGGCGACGGCATCGACAGCCCCTCCGCCGCGGCGATCAGTTTCTCCGGATCGGTCGAGCCGGCCTTCGCAAGGATCGCAGCGGCCGCCTTGATGGTCTGGTAACCGACGATCGAGCCCAGGCGCGGATAATCGTTGTACTTGGCCTGGTAGGCCTTCAGGAACGCGTCATGCTCGGGCGTCTTGATCGAGTACCAGGGATAGCCGGTGACGATCCAGCCCTCCGGCGTCTCGTCCTTGAGCGGATCGAGATATTCGGGCTCGCCGGTCAGGAACGAGACGACCTCGCGCCCCTTGAACAGGCCGCGGGTGTTGCCTTCACGCACGAGCTTCACGAGGTCGGCGCCGAAGGTGACGTTGAGGATCGCTTCGGGATTGGCTGCGGCAACCGCCTGCACCACCGGACCCGCGTCGATCTTGCCCTGCGGCGGCCACTGCTCATCGACCCACTGGATATCAGGACGCTTCTCCGACATCAGCTTCTTGAACACCGCAACCGCCGACTGGCCATACTCATAGTTCGGCGCGATCGTCGCCCAGCGCTTGGCCGGCAGCTTGCTGGCTGCTTCCACCAGCATCGCCGCCTGCATGTAGTTGGAGGGGCGCAGACGGAAGGTGTACTTGTTGCCCTTGGACCAGGTGATGGCATCCGTCAGCGGCTCGGCCGCGAGGAAGAACACCTTCTTCTGGTTGGCGAAGTCGCTGACGGCGAGACCGATGTTCGACAGGAACGTACCCGTCAGCATCGCAACCCCCTCGCTGGAGACGAGCTCGTTGGCCGCGGTCTGCGCATCCGCCGGCTTGCCGCCGTCGTCCTTGGAGACGACGACGAGCTTCTTGCCGTTGATGCCGCCGGCCGCGTTGACCTGTTCGACTGCGAGCTGCCAGCCCTTGCGATAGGGCTCGGTGAACGCCGGCAACAGCGAGTAGCTGTTGATCTCGCCGATCTTGATCTCCTGCGCCACGGCCGAATGAACCATGCCGCCCGCCAGCAGCGCGAAGGCCGCGCCCACAAAAGTGTTTCTCGCTCGCATCCCAACCTCCAGTTTTGAACTCTCTACGTCTTCAGCGTGATCTTGTCGGAGAAGCCATGCCCGCCTCCCCGGTTCAAACTCTATTTCAAACCGTCTTCACCCTTCACTTCCGCAACCGTCAGCCCGCCGACGCGCGGCAAGGGACGGCCGCTATCGGTGACGGCGACCGCGACCATGATCTCGTTGGCGCGCGGGGCGTCGTTGATCTGCACCTCCATGCCGTCGAAATGGCTGCGCACGAAGGCGGCGTCCTTGTGACCAAGCGGAATGTCCAGCGTCGTGCCAGGGCCGCTGCGCTTCTTCGACGACGGGATCAGCGCCGCGCCTTTGCTCAGAACCTTGCGCACCGGAGCGCCCATCTTCGGATGCAGGATAGCCGCCGCATGCTCCAGCTCGCCGTTCTCACCGACCGCCGCGGCCTTGCCGTAGCTCTGCGCCTTCGCGCCATCGATGCCCAGCGCCGCCACCGCGCGCTTCGCCAGGAGATCGCCGAGCTCCTCGCCGATGGCGATCAGCGGCGACAGATCCTCGACATATTTGCCGGCAAAGGGGTTCTCGATCACGGCAATCGCCGCGGCGCGCCGCGTCGGCGGCGAGACCTGGCGACCCATTTCCATCTGCGTCTCTTCGACGACGGTGACGATCTTGCGGATGATCGCGCTCATGTTTCGCTTCCCTGTTCAGACATAGACCGCGTTCTCCAGCATGCGCGGGCGCGTTCGTTGCTCTTCCATATCCCTGGTTCCGATGACAAGCATATCACCACAAAGCTGCAACACGGCACCCTCGATCAATCCGCGATCGAACAATTGCCGTGCACATTCCGCGCCAGATTCCAGTGCGGCCGCGACCTCGTTCTGCGACAATTCACCGACATCGCGGGTGACGAGACGCGCGCCGAGATCGCTGTCGGGCTGAAGCTCGTTCGCAGGCTTTCTGATGATGCCGGGATGCCCGGGCAGATCGACGGCATTGGCGATGACCGTCGCGGCCGCATCGGCCTGCGATGCGGTGGCAGCCAGCACCGTGACCGCGTCGGCAATGCCGAGCGAAAAGCTGCGGCCGTGACGCCCGCTGGTCGCGATGCCGCGCACGGGATCACCTGAGTAGACCCTCATCTTGCGCAGCACGCCGTCACGATCAGGCCGATCCATCAAGCCGACCGAAAAATGCTCGCCCTCGCCGAGATGCAGCGCGATATCGCCGCCATTGTTGACATAGGCCTGATCGAGCGCCGCAGCGCCCAGCATGGCGCCAAGAATCTCCTCTGCCACGCTGCCGGCAACCGCGGCCATCGGCGTAATGAAGCAATCGGAAGCATAGGGTGCGACAGCAGCGTGCATCCGACGCGCCACCACGCCCTTCAGCGAAGTCTGCTTCTCAGCAGCCGTCCGCAGTTCCGGCAATTCCGCACAGAGTTCGTCGAGCAGTCCGGTGAATCGCCGCGCCGCTGCCTCATAGGCCGCACGCACTGCGTCCGCGCGCCCCCTCGCCTCCACGATCAGATCAATCGGTCCATCCTGCAAATGCAGCCGCCGGCCACCAGACAGCAATGCGATTTGCGGGAGCCTGGTCATGCCCGGCGTCCCGGAATCGGGTTCTGCCAGGGCAACTGGCGAACATCTTCGCCGTTCTGCACTTCGGAGAGCGGTTTGACGTAATCCATGTGCCCGCCGAGCGCGGCGTAGTCCGACAGCTTCATCGTGAACTCGATCGGTGCGACCAGCGCCGGCGTCGGCACATAACCGAATGCGCCCGAAGGCATCTGTGTCACGTCGACCATGTAGGTGATGCCGCCGCCCGGCCAGACATAAACAGGCGCGCCGCCGCTGGTGACGCGCGTCAAAGCGTCCTTGACTGAGCGCGTCAGCCGCACCGGATTGTCGGTGACGCCCGCACGCAGCGAGCCGCCGGCACCGGCCATGAACAGCACCGTGCACAGCGCCGGCTCGCAATTCTCCTGGATGCGCTCGACCGAGAACTTCAGGTCATCAGGCATCTCGGTCTCGACCGGCTTCAGGGCTTCGTCGAGCACATAATAAGACGAGTGCTCGCCGGTCGTGGAGACCATCAGCATGGAGAGACCAGGCTTGGCTTCCTTGGCGTCGAACGGCCCGAGAATCGCCAGCGGATCGGAAATGTTGGTGCCGCCCCACCCCGTGCCGGGATCGGCGACCTGGAAATAGCGACCGGGCGTCGAGCGCCGGCCCTTCATCTTGATGCCGGTGTCGGCGATGTCGAGCAGCTTGCCGGCCTGGTGCTCCGAGAGCACGCCGGTGATGTGGTCGTCGACGACGACGACCTCGTCGACCTTGCCGTGCCATTGCTTGGCGAACATGCCGATCGTCGCCGAGCCGCAGCCGACACGCATGCGCTCCTCTTTCATGCCGTTGACGATCGGCGGCTGGCCGGCCTGCACCACCACGCTGGCGCCGCCGTCGATGGTCAGCTCGACCGCCTTGCAATTGGCGAGATCCATCAGCGTGTCACAGGTGACGCGGCCCTCTTTCTTGGAGCCGCCGGTGAGATGATGCACGCCGCCGAGCGACAGCATCTGCGAACCGTATTCGCTTGTCGTGACGTGGCCGACCGCCTCGCCCTGCGCGCGAACGGTCGCGGTTTCCGGGCCGAGATAGCGGTCGGTGTCGATCTTCACCTTGATGCCGCAATAGGAGAAGATGCCCTCGGTGACGACAGTCACCATATCGACGCCATCGATCTCGGACGAGACGATGAACGGCGCCGGCTTGTAGTCGGGATAGGTCGTGCCCGCGCCGATCGCCGTCACAAAGGTTGAGGGCTCGTGGACGATCTTGCCGTCCCAATCTTCGGTGCGGCTGAACGGAACGAGCTTGCCGCCATGCGAGACGGTGCGTTCCAGGATCACGTGCGGGTCGACGCGGACCAGCTTGCCGTCGTGGTTGGCATAGCGGTCGCAGGCGCCCGCCGCGCCCGGCTTGATGTAGCACATCACCGGACAGGCATCGCAACGGATCTTGTCGATGGCGGCGCTCGTCGTTTCAGTCACCATGTGCAAAGCCAGCCGACTGCGGTTATCATTCGTATACGAACGATGTTGCGCGCCCTCCCTAAGGCTGTCAAGCGGCGGTGCGGCGCAAAAGATGCGGCTGCCGCATAAAACCCCATTTGCCTATCCGCTCTGTCCACAAAGAAGGCAGTCGCGCTGCAGTGCGGCATGCGCGGCTTGCACGTTTGTGTACAAACGGTATCGTCGCGACGTAGGTTTTGACGAGCACTTGGCCACGGGCTTGGGAACGAGGATGACGCAGACACCGATCCGCCTCACCGTGAACGGCAGGATCCACGAGATCACGGCAGCGCCGCAGACGCCGCTGCTCTATGTGCTGCGCAACGATCTCGCGCTCAACGGTCCGAAATATGGCTGCGGCTTAGGCGAATGCGGCACCTGCACTGTCCTGATCGACGGGCAGGCCGCGCGCTCCTGCGTGATCCCCGTCAGCGGCTGCGCAGGCCGCGACATCCTGACGCTCGAGGGGCTCGGCACGCGCGACAAGCCGGATGTGGTGCAGCAGGCCTTCATCGACGAGCAGGCCGCGCAGTGCGGCTATTGCCTCAACGGCATGATCATGACCACCAAGGCGCTGCTTGCGATCAACCCGCAGCCGACCGAGCAGGAGGCGCTGTCGGCGCTGCGCTACAATCTTTGCCGCTGCGGCACCCATGTCGAGATCCTGCGCGCGGTGATGCGCGCATCCGGCCAGATCACTGAGGCCGTTGATTGATGGCCTCCCCTGTTTCGAACGGAGCTGAGCGGCAATCCGGTTCGCTCGTCGTCGTCCGCACCGTGGACGAAGTCACATCCGAGACCTTCATCCGTATCACCACGGATGGATCGGTCACGGCCTATAACGGCCACGTCGATCTCGGCACCGGGATCCGCACCGCGCTCGGCCAGATCGTCGCCGAAGAATTGGATGTGTCCTTTGCACGCGTCGTCGTGGTGCTCGGCCATACCGCCGTGGTGCCGAACCAGGGCGCGACGATCGCGAGCGAGACCATCCAGATCACCGCCGTCCCCCTGCGCAAGGCCGCAGCCCAAGCGCGGCACTTCCTGATCGCGCGCGCTGCCGAGCGGCTGGAGCTGCCGGCCAGCGAGATCAAGATCGAAGACGGCCTCGTGCGCGGGCACAACCGCAGCGTCAGCTATGGCGAACTGATCGGCGGCGAGACCATTCGCCTCGAGCTTGCCGACGACGTCGCGCTCAAGCCCGTTGGCGACTACGCCATCGTCGGCCAGTCGACGCCGCGCGTCGACCTGCCCGCCAAGGCGACCGGCGAGCTGACCTTCGTGCACGACGTCCGGCTATCAGGCATGCTGCACGGCCGCGTGGTGCGCCCGCCCTATGCCGGCGTCGATGCCGGCCCGTTCGTCGGCACCAGCCTGATCGCGGTGGATGAGTCCTCGATACGCGACATTCCCGGCATCATTGCCGTCGTGCGCATCGGCGATTTCGTCGGCGTGGTCGCCGAGCGCGAGGAGAACGCGATCCGCGCGGCGGAGCAGCTCGCGGTGAGCTGGAAGCCGACACCTCATCTAACCGATCTCGCCAACGTCGAGACCGCGCTGCGCGCCAATCCATCGACGCCGCGCACGCTGATCGACAAGGGCGACGTCGATAAGGCGATATCAAGCGCGGCCACGCCGATGCAGCGCACTTATGTGTGGCCGTACCAGATGCACGCCTCGATCGGCCCGTCCTGCGCGGTCGCCGATGTCCAGGACGGTAACATCCGCGTCTGGTCGGGCACGCAGAACCCGCATGTCCTGCGCAGCGATCTGGCGCTCCTGATCGAACGTCCCGAAAGCGAGATCGAGGTGATCCGCCTGGAGGCCGCCGGCTGCTACGGCCGCAACTGCGCCGATGATGTCACCGCGGATGCGCTGCTGCTGTCGCGCGCCGTCGGCCGGCCCGTGCGCGTGCAGCTGACGCGCGAGCAGGAGCATGCCTGGGAGCCCAAGGGCACCGCGCAGCTGATCGATGTCAATGGTGGGCTCGACGCCGACGGCGGCATCGCTGCTTACGATCTCGCCACGCGCTATCCCTCGAACGCCGCGCCAACGCTGGCGCTGCTGCTGACGGGGCGGATTTCACCGGAGCCCATGGTGCTCCAGATGGGCGACCGCACTGCGATCCCGCCCTACGACTACGACCACATGCGCGTCGTCGCCCATGACATGGCGCCGATCGTGCGCGCCTCCTGGTTTCGCGGTGTCTCGGCCCTGCCGAACACCTTCGCGCATGAATCCTATATCGACGAGGCCGCGACCGAGGCCGGCGTCGATCCGATCGAATACCGCCTGCGTTACCTGAAAGACCAGCGCGCCGTCGATCTCGTCAATGCCGTGGCCGAGCGCGCGGGTTGGACGCCCCGGCCCGTCCGCGAAGAGAAAGGCGGCGACGTCGTGCACGGGCGCGGCTTTGCCTATGCGCTCTATGTCCACAGCAAGTTTCCCGGCTATGGCGCGGCGTGGTCGGCCTGGGTCGCCGACGTTGCGGTGAACAAGTCCACCGGCGATGTCAGCGTCACGCGCGTCGTCGCCGGGCAGGACTCCGGCCTGATGATCAACCCCGACGGGGTGCGCCACCAGATCCACGGCAACGTCATCCAGTCCACCAGCCGCGCGCTGATGGAAGAAGTGTCGTTCGAGCGCGGCGCAGTGGCGGCGCGCGAATGGGGCGCCTATCCGATCATCCCCTTCCCCGACCTGCCCAAGATCGACGTGCTGATGCTGCCGCGTCAGGACCAACCGCCGCTCGGCGTCGGCGAGTCCGCCTCGGTGCCGAGCGCAGCCGCGATCGCCAACGCGATCTTTGATGCCACCGGCGTGCGCTTCCGCGAGCCGCCGTTCACGCCGGAGCGCATCCTTAAGGGATTGCACGGCGACGCGGCAGCCATGCCGCAAGCCCTGCCCGCACCCGCTGCGCCGCCGCCGTCACGCATCTGGCAGAATCCGTTCGCCAAGCGCGCCGGCATTTTCGCAACGATTGCGGCGGTCTGCACTGCCGCGATCGGCGTCGGCGCAGCTCTCCTGCCCGGGCGCGCGATCGCGCCGATCGCACGTCCCGATCCATCGGTCTATTCCGCGGCGACGATCGCGCGCGGAGAGCAACTCGCAGCACTCGGCAATTGCGCGGAGTGCCACACCAGCCTCAATGGCGTGCTCAACGCCGGCGGCCGCGCACTTCAGACGCCGTTCGGCACGATCTACTCAACCAACATCACGCCTGACGTCGAGACCGGCATCGGCGCCTGGTCCTATCCCGCATTCGAGCGCGCGATGCGCGACGGGCTGCACCGCGACGGACGGCAGCTCTACCCCGCCTTCCCCTACACCCATTTCGCGAAGACCAGCGACGCCGACATGCAGGCGCTCTACTCCTACCTGATGACCCAGCCTTCGGTGCGCGCCACGGCGCCGGCGAATGCGCTCGCCTTCCCGTTCAACCTCCGCCCGCTGCTTGCGGGCTGGAATGCCCTGTTCCACAGAACGAGCGAATTCAAGCCCGATCCCGCCAAATCCGAGCAGTGGAATCGCGGCGCCTATCTCGTCGAGAGCCTTGGCCATTGCAGCGCCTGCCATTCGCCGCGCAACGCGCTCGGCGCGGAGCAACGCGAGGCCTATCTCGCCGGCGGCTTTGCCGAGGGCTGGGAAGCGCCGGCCCTGACCTCGCTCTCGCATGCGCCGATTCCATGGAGTGAAGACGAACTCTTCGCCTATTTGCGCACCGGCCAGTCGCGTTATCACGGCGTCGCGGCCGGTCCGATGGCGCCGATCGTCAGGGATCTCACGGCGCTACCCGACCAGGACATCCGCGCGATGGCGATCTACCTCAACTCGTTCAACGACCCCGCAACCGATACGCAGACGCAGGATGCGCTCGCCGCGAAGCTCGAAGGCGCAACGCAAGTCGCGACCGCCGCTTCCACCGGCGCGCGGCTCTATCAGGGCGCCTGCGCCGTCTGCCACGAGGTCGGCGGCCTGCCGCTGTTCGGAACGCGGCCCTCGCTCGCGCTCAACAGCAATCTGCACAGCGCGACATCGGACAATCTCGTGCAGGTCGTCCTGCACGGCATCAATGAGCCCGTCTCCAGCGACCTCGGCTACATGCCCGCCTTCAAGAACAGCATGAGCGACGCGCAGGTCGAAGAACTGGTCAGCTTCCTGCGCCAGCAATTCGCGCCGGACAAGCCGGCCTGGTCCGGCGTGCGCGAGACGATCGCGCGGGTGCGCACCTCAACGCATTGATTTTTGGAGCATGACCGGAAAACCGCTTCACACTTTGCGCTAACGCGGCCCTTCGGGTCCGGGTCATGCTCTAGCCGTGCTTCTTCGCCTCCACCGGCGGCGTGCCGTGGGTGTGGAACGACTCGATCGTCTTCAATCCCCACGCCTGCCCCTTCTTGCGCTCTTCCTCGGTCCACACGATCGGCTTCCAGTCGGGGGCGAGGATGAGGCGCGCGCCGGCGTTGGCGACTTCGACGCGGTTGCCGCCGGGCTCGTAGACATAGAGGAAGAAGGTCTGCTGGATCGCGTGCTTATGCGGGCCGGTCTCGATGTGCACGCCGTTCTCCAGGAAGATATCGGCGGCGCGCAAAATCTCCTCGCGGCTGTCGAGCGCGTAGGTGACATGGTGAAAGCGGCCGGGCGTGCCGGAATGATCGAGCGAATAGGCGAAGTCGTAGCTCTTGTTCGACATCGTCAGCCACATCGCCGCTTCCCGCCCGTCGTTGAGCACGATCTGCTCGGTGAGGCGGCAGCCGAGATAGTTTTCGAAGAACTCGCGGTTGGCCTTGATGTCCACGGCGAGGCAGTTGAGGTGATCGAGACGGCGGACGTTGACGCCGCGCGCGGGAAAGCGTTGCGCCTGGTTCTTCAGCGCAGGTCTAAGCTCCGGCGGCGCCTGGTACCATTCGGTCTCGTAATAGAGCTCGACGATATGGCCATCAGGATCGCGGCAGCGGAAGGTCGGCCCCTGCCCCATGTCGCCGTCGATCCAGCCGATGTCGAAGCCGGAGCCTTTGAGCGCGGCGACGCGGCGCTCCAGCGCCTGCTGGCTGCGCGCGCGCAGCGCCATATGCTCCATGCCCGACGTCTTCGACGCCGTCAGCTTGAGCGAATAGCGCTCATAATCGTCCCAGCCGCGCAGGTAGACCGACTCGCCCTTCTGCCCGCTCACCGTCATGCCCATGACGTCAACGAAGAATTTCAGGCTCTCGTCAGGCTTCGGCGTCAGCAGTTCCATGTGGCCGAGATGAGCAAGATCGAGGATCGGTTCGGGCTGCATGCTTTCCTCCGGGCGTGGCTGCGATCCGCCGGACCGGATCGCGCAATCGGACGCAAGGCTGCAAACGCGCTCAAGTGTCCGGGGGCGGCATCCAGGCCGCGGGTTCATTTGTACTAATGTACAAATGATTAGGTCCCGTCAACAAATCAAAACATCGCCGCCCGGATCGAATGACGCGCCAGCCGGGATGACCTCCATCCCCGAACGGCGGACCGACTGGCCGAATGGTAAAATCTTCCTTAAGCGCTGTCGGGCCTATCGGCCTAGAAAAGCGGCATTCCCCTACCGATTCCGCCCGCAAGTATGCATTAGGAGCAAATCTCTCAACCGAATTGTCGCAGATTTAACAAAGCCCCCGCGCCTGCCGTTTAACCGTTTGTCCAGCCGCGGCACGCATAGTCAGGGTTAAACCCCTTGCTCATGCCAGGTTCATTCATCGTGACATCCTTTGGACGCGTGATTTCGGTACGCGGGTCGCTCGCCCGGGTCGGGCTGCTGGCGGCAAGCCAGATGCCGGTCTCAGAAATTCGGGCCACCGTCGGCCGTTTCGTCAGCATCCGCTGCGCCAGCTCGGTGATCGTCGCCATGATCACCGAGGTGTCCTGCGAGAACCTCTCGAGCTCCGACTACATCGCCATCGCGTCGGTCGACCTGCTCGGCGAAATCCACAATGCCGCCGACAAGGCCAAGTTTCAGCGCGGCGTCACCAACTATCCGACCATCGGCGATTCCGTCGACCTGATCACGAGCCAGGAGCTGCGCACGATCTACGCGCCGACCGGATCGGACCAGATCAATGTCGGCTTCCTCCAGCAGGATCGCTCCGTCGTCGCCTATGTCGACGTCGAGGAAATGCTCTCCAAGCATTTCGCGGTGCTGGGATCGACCGGCGTCGGCAAATCCACCGGCGTGTCGCTGCTGCTCAACGAGATCCTGAAATCACGCCCGAACCTGCGCATCTTCCTGCTCGACGTGCACAACGAATATGGCCGCTGCTTCGGCGATCGCGCGCTGGTGCTCAACCCGCGAAACCTGAAGCTGCCGTTCTGGCTGTTCAACTTCGAGGAAATCGTCGACGTGCTGTTCGGCGGCCGCGCCGGCGTGCCCGAGGAGCTTGACGTCCTCGCCGAGGTGATCCCGATCGCCAAGGGCATCTACACCCAGTATCAGAACACCGATCGGCTCGGCCTGAAGCGCATCGATCCCAAGCAGGTCGGCTTCACCGTCGACACGCCGGTGCCATACCGCCTGGTCGATCTGATCTCGCTGATCGACGAGCGCATGGGCAAGCTGGAAAACCGCTCCTCTCGCATCATCTATCACAAGCTGATCTCGCGCATCGAGGCCGTCCGCAACGACCCGCGCTACGCCTTCATGTTCGACAACGCCAATGTCGGCGGCGACACCATGGCCGAGGTGATCAGCCATCTGTTCCGCCTGCCCGCCAACGGCAAGCCGATGACGGTGATGCAGCTCGCCGGCTTCCCGGCCGAGGTCATCGATTCCGTCGTCTCGGTGCTGTGCCGCATGGCCTTCGACTTCGGCCTGTGGAGCGACGGCGTGTCGCCGATGCTGTTCGTCTGCGAAGAGGCGCACCGATATGCCTCCGCCGACCGCAATGTCGGCTTCGGCCCGACCCGCAAGGCGGTGTCGCGCATCGCCAAGGAAGGCCGCAAATACGGCGTCTATCTTGGCCTCATCACCCAACGTCCAGCCGAGCTCGACGCCACCATCATCTCCCAGTGCAACACGCTGTTCACGATGCGTCTGGCCAACGAGCGCGACCAGGCGCTGCTGCGCGCCGCGGTATCGGATGCGGCCGCGAACCTGCTGTCCTTCGTGCCATCGCTCGGCACCCGCGAAGTCCTGGCGTTCGGCGAAGGCGTCGCGCTGCCGACCCGCCTGCGCTTCAAGGAAGTGCCGCCGCACCAATTGCCGCGCGGCGAAGCCACCATCTCAAGCGTGCCGTCGGTCACCTCCGGTCACGACATGCATTTCGTCGGCGCCGTGCTCGAGCGCTGGCGCGGCGCCACCTCGCAACGCGACGTGCCGAACGATCCGGTGTTTTCGCAGCCGCCCGCGAAGACGCTCGCGACCGCCGAAGCGCCGATGCTGCAGCCCTCGATGGGGCTGGACCCGGATCGCTTCTCGCTGCTGAAGAAGCCCCTGCGGTAAGGAACGGACACCGCTTCGGCAAATTCCGCTGTCATGCCTCGGCTTGACCGGGGCATCCAGTACGCCGCGGCCCCTCGATTCAATCACGATCGCCTCTGGAATTTCCCGAACAACGGACAGTCGTGAAAGACGGGGAATGCACCGGATATCGCGGCTCAAGGCCGCGTCTCGCGGATAGCCCAAGGCTTGTCCTTCGTGCTACCCTTGCCTTTTGGAGCCGGTTTGAGCACGCGGGGCGCGAGGATGTCCGTGGGCGGTGCCAATATTGCGGATCGTAACATCATAACGGTGCTCGCCGTCGACATGGTGGGTTCAACTCGCCACATCGCGGCTTGCGACCCCGATGAAGCTCAAGCGTTTTTGGACCAGTGGCTGGATCACATCCGCAGCTCCGTGGAGCGTCTCGGGGGACAGATTGTCCACTATGCGGGAGACGGTGGCATTGCCATATTCGGCTGGCCAACCGCATATGAGGATCATGCGGATCGTGCGTGCATCGCAGCCTGGGATATTCAGAGCCATAGCCAGTCGACCGGCCCCAGGGGAGATCCGGTCAATTTTCGCGTCGGACTTCACTCCGGCCTGGTCGGCTTACGCATAGGCGGGAAAAATGCCATCGCCCGCTTCGACGTTGCCGGAGCGACCGTGCACGTTGCTGCCAAGCTGCAGCAGGAAGCAGCGGCAGGCGAGATCAGGGTTAGCGCCGAAACCGCAAAGCTGTGCCGGTCGCCACTCGGCCTTACGGCGCACAAGACGACTTCGGGAATCGCCGATCGGGTCATCGAGGCCTACACGCTGAATGCCCGGCCGGACGATGTCGATCACAACGAAATCGCCAGCCGCTATCAAAATCCGATCGTGAATCGGGTCGACGAACTTGCGGCGCTTCGGGAGCTCCTCCCGCGCCCGGGCGGCAAAAGCTGCTCCGTCACCCTGCTGGGCGAACCAGGTATCGGTAAGAGCCGCCTTGCGACAGCCGTAATGACCGAGGCGCTGACATCCGACGTGAGATGCTGCGTCTTTTATGGCGGCGTACAGAAACGTGCCACCGCATTCGCCGCCGCCCGCACCTTGGTAGGCGACATGCTCGCTGCAAACAGCTCACCTTCGGATGACCATATTCGCGAGGCTCTCGCGGAACTGCACGTCGAAGCAGGCGATCGCAGAAAGCTCGAAGCCCTATTCATCGCTGGAAAAGCGTCCTCTCGTCAACGATTGACCGACAATACGCAAACGCAAATTGCACGCGCACTTGTCAATGCCTTCCTCGCATTGGCGCTTGATCGACCAACTCTCTTGCTGATCGAAGACCTCCAGTGGATCGATCCGGAAAGCCGCCATTTCCTGAAATTGCTCGCGCGCGCAAGTCCCCCACAGCCGCTTTGCATATTGCTGACCGGACGTCCGGAATCATCAGACCAGTCCATGGAGATTGCGGACTCGCTCATTCATCTACAACCGCTGTCGCGGGCCTGCATGGAGGCTTTGGGACGCCAATTGTGGCCGAAAACTCGATCCCCGACCGTGTTTGCGAGAGCCATCGATCGCGCCGACGGCGTCCCCTTCGTATTGGAAGAGTTCTTGCGTTCGGCGGACGCGACGAACGCAACGAGCGAACATTCGCTACCTCAGAGCGTCGAGTCCGTGATTCATGCGCGGCTGCAACGACTTTCTCCGAAGTTGAAGGCATTCGTGCAGACACTCAGCCTGCTGGGAGAGGAGGTAGAAATCCAATTGGCTACGACGGTGCTCGGCGTGGACGTAGGCGAGCTGCTGACTGCGTTGTTCGAGCTTGCCCGATTTGCTTTTGTCCATCCGCTTGCGGGTAACTCCGTGCGTTTCCGGCATCAGATCATCGCCGAGGCCTGTGCAAACACGATACCGCGTGGCCGGCGTCTGGAAATCCACCAGGCCGCTGTCCAGGCGATCATTCGGCGTTACCCGAATCTGGATGGTCGTTACGAACAGTTGGCCTTTCACGCAGAGGAAGCCGGAGATGCTGATGCTGCACTTGGCTATCTCTGGGACGCTGCCGTCGAAGCGCGCCGGAACGCCGCAGCCTCATCGCTCAGTTTGATATACGACCGGGCGCTCAAGCTCATCGAGCGTCTTGGGGAAGCCGCCGAAGAAAAATATGTCGACTTCGGTCGAATGAGCTTCGCTTCGATGCTGCAACTCGGCGAATTCAAAAAAGTAAATATGCATTTGCCACGAACGTTGGAGCTGGCGCGGCGCCAAGGCAGGATTGCTCACGTGTGCAGCGTCCAGTCGCAACTCGGGATGGTCTACTGGTTTGAGGGCCGGTATGAAGAAGGGCTGCAAATAACGAGCGAGGGACTGAGAACGGCTCGAGCGCTGAAATCGACCGCACTCATATTTTCAAATCAGACCATCATGGCAAATGTGTTGCACAGCATGGGCCACGTCCATCGCGCGATTGCGGCGATGGACGAACTGAATGAAATGCTCACAGGAGAACTCGAGACTGCCCGTCTCGGGACACCGGCCGGTCCAAAATGCACGGTTTTGGCATTCAGGAGCTGGTTCATGAATGCAACAGGTCAATATGCGGAGGCGCTCGGATTCGCGTTGCGTGCATTGGAGATCGCAGTTCGTGAACAGGATTCATATGGGCAAGTGCTCGCCCGCATTACGATGGGACGAAATCTCCTCATGCTCCATCGAAATGACCAGGCTGTGGAATGCTTGTCGATTGCAAGGGAGATCGTCGAACGTAACGGCTACGATGCCAGCAAGGCCAACCTGACCGGAGCAATGGCGACCGCTTTGGCACGAACAGGCCAGGCACATCAGGCCGTCGACCTGATAGACGCTTGTATGGAGAGCGGCACGCATCTGCGGACAGGCCAGATCGAGCTCTGCCTTCTCTATGCGGGTTACGCTGAGGCTCTCGTTCGGGACGGGAAATCCGAACGTGGCCTGAGCGCCTTGGATGATGCTCTTTCCATCGCCAGGACCATCAGGAATCCATGGCTGATTGTCGAATGTCTTGGCTTGAGGGCGCGACTGCTCGCCGAGGCGAAGCCCGGCACCGCCCGCGTCGTTGAGGATCTCGCCGAGATGCACGCGATTTGCGATCAGTTTGGCATTGTTGCCTGGGACGGATCCCGGCTCGCGGTTTAGCAAGGCCGCTCGTGTCGAGACACACCAGTTCACAGGAACCCGTGTCGCGGGCTCGCCGCTCTTCAACGGGCGCGGCATGCAATCCGGGGCTCCGACCCGGAGCAACGACCTTGACGGGACTTTGCCAAGAAGTACAATCTCGAGCATCGGACGGCTATTTCTGACAGCTCTCGTCGCTACCGGGCGAGCTGCGTCTCGCCGAGCTGCGCATATCTCCACAAATTCTGATTTCGAGAAAACGGGTGGTTCAATTGTAGTTCACGGAGGCTCATGCGATGCGTCGTATCGCTTTCCTCATTGGCTTTGCGCTGGTCGCCGCCGCAAGTTCGGGAATTGAGACCGCTCTCGGCGATCCCATTTATGTCGACCAAGGCCCGAAATGGACAGCGGAAGACAGGGCCGACTACTACACGCGCGACCAAGGCTCCCGCTTAATCAACCTCACCTGGTTACGGGCATTGAAAGCGAAGGACGGACAACCGTTCCTCTCGGATGGTCTGACCCGATACGGCTTTCTCCCAAATCCGGGCAATAATACCAACCTCCCCGTCGGCCTCCACATCACGGGTCCCGCAGAGTCCCAGATGGTCGGGATAACATGCTCCGCGTGTCACACGCGGCAGGTTGAAGTTGGGGGCAAGACGTACCGCATCGACGGCGGTCCGGCCTTTATGGATTTCCAGGAGTTCCTGAGCGACCTGGACAAGGCGGTAGGAGACGTAACCGCCAGCGACGCGGCATTCGCTGCATTTGCTGCGGCCGTCTCCCAACCTGCGACACCTTCTGCTGCCGATGTTGCCGCACTACGGCAGAGGGTTGATGCATGGCACCGGCGCGTTCATGCATTCGTGGCCGGTACATTGCCGCCAGTTGGCTGGGGGCCTGGGCGGCTGGACGCCATCGGGATCATCTTCAACCGCATATCCGGCACCGACGTTGGGCCGCCGCCCGATTTTTTGATCCCGGAGAACATGAAGATTGGCGATGCTCCGGTGCGCTATCCTTTCCTGTGGAATTCACCGATGCAGAACCAGACCGACTGGGCCGGTTTTGTGTTGAATGGAAACCGCGTTTTTGCACTTGCCCGGAACACGGGACAGGCTCTCGCATTCGGCAACTTCGAACCAAGGCGCTCGTTCGGCCCGTTCTTCAACTATGCCAACTCCATCAACTTCGATGGACTGAAACGACTTGAGGAATTGCTCCTGAAGATGGGCCCGCCAAAATGGCCATCAGATTGGCCTATCGACTCGAAGCTGGCTAAAGACGGTCAAAAAATCTTCGAGAGGCAGTGCAGCAAGGGGTGTCACGAGAAGAAGGAAGTCCGTGCGCTGCGCGACCTGTTTGTTACGACGTGGGTGACGCCGGTTCAGAACGTCGGCACCGACACACGTCAATTCGACGAGCTTGGTTGGAGGGTGAAGACCGGCGCGCTGAAGGGAGCAGGTATCCCGTTGATCGCCAGGCACCTCGAGGAGGAGGATTATGCCGTCCACATGATGTTCAGTGCAGTCGCCGGAGCGATCCTCGACAATAAGCTGTTTTTGGGGAGCGACGTCGGCTCCGGTGACGGCTTTGGCTCCTTGTTGCCTCCCAACGCCCAAAAGGCGCCCTCCACATCCCTCTCTCTGTCACCGGCTCCGGTCAAGGCGTCCATCGCGCCGCCCAGCAGCGCGCAACCTCCGGGCCAGCCAGAAAGCCTGACGATCGAACCGGGGACGCTTCTTGAGCGGACCCTCAACAGAGGCGAGTATGAAGCTCGCGTGCTGGAGGGAATTTGGGCCGCGGCGCCTTACTTGCACAACGGCTCGGTGCCGACATTGGCGGAATTGCTCGTACCGCCTGCGAAGCGTATGTCACAATTCAAAGTTGGCGCGAGATACGACATCAAAAATGTTGGTCTTGACGTCACACAAGAGGGGCCAAATCGTCCGGTCACCGATTGCAATGACCTCAATTCAGGAAACAGCCGATGCGGGCATGACTATGGCACGCGCTTGAGCGACGACGAAAAGAAGGCACTCCTCGAATATTTGAAGACCCTTTGAGAGCCTCGGCTCTCTCTGCACTAGCCAGGATGTAGTCCGCGCAAGCGCTTTGCGCGAAGGACTGCGATCGACTATGTTCCGCGTTTCCCCGAGAGCCCCATCCGGAACATCGTCATGTCCCCTCCTCCTTCACAACGCTTCCCCGCACCCGCCCTCGACACGCTCCCCGACGACATCCGCACGCGCCTGCTCGCCGTGCAGGAGAAGAGCGGCTTCGTGCCGAACGTGTTCCTGACGCTGGCCTACCGGCCCGAAGAGTTCCGCGCGTTCTTCGCCTATCACGACGCGCTGATGGAGAAGGACGGCGGCCTCACCAAGGCCGAGCGCGAGATGATCGTGGTCGCGACCTCGGCGGCCAACCAGTGCCAGTATTGCGTGATCGCGCACGGCGCGATCCTGCGCATTCGCGCCAAGAACCCGCTGATCGCCGACCAGGTCGCTGTGAACTACCGCAAGGCCGACATCACGCCGCGGCAAAAGGCGATGCTCGATTTCGCGATGAAGGTCTCGGCCGAGGCGCAGCGCGTCTCCGAGGAGGACTTCGCGGCGCTTGCACCGCACGGCTTCAGCGACGACGACATCTGGGACATTGCCGCGATCTCCGCCTTCTTCGCGCTGTCCAACCGGCTGGCAAACTTCACCGGCATGAGGCCGAACGAGGAGTTTTACCTGATGGGGCGCTTGCCGAAAAAATGACGGAGCTCGACTGGCCCGAAATCCTTGCTCGTCTCGGTGCCGCGACCGTCGCCGCCGGCGCGATCGGCCTCGACCGCGACCTGCACGGCAAGCCGATCGGGCTGAAGACGCTCGGCATCGTCGGGCTCTCCACGGCGACCGTGGTTCTGCTCGCCCTGCAGCTCGCCGAGCCAACCAAGGTCGCCGATGCCACCAGCCGCGTCATCCAGGGCATCCTCACCGGCATCGGCTTTCTCGGTGCCGGCGTCATCGTGCATCAAAGCATGGGATTTCGCGTCCGCGGGCTGACCAGCGCCGCCTGTACCTTTCTCGCGGCCTGCATCGGCATCGTCTGCGGCGCCGGACAGTGGAAGATCGTCGCCGTCGCGCTGGCGCTCGCCTTCGTGCTGCTGACGGTGGGCCGCCACATCGAGCGACGGTTGCACCGCGTGCTCGGCGGCAAGGAGGATGCGCACACCGCGGAGACGTCTCCGGACGCGCCGCCGCGGACCTAGCCGGCTGCGCCAGCACGCGGCTCTCACATCCGTCACGTTTTCCGTCGCTGGCTCCAGAAGCTCCCGACACCGACGATGGCGGTGACGAGCAGAACGGCAACGAAGGTCTGGATGATCGTGAAATTCAGGGCATCGCGCGCGACGAACAGCGCGGTGATGGCACCGGCAACGATGAAGAGAATGCGAAAGATTGCGCTCACGGTGATGCCTCCGGGTCAGCATGACTCGGAGCCACCTGCGCCCTCGCCATTCAGGCAACACCGGTTCGGCAATCATGCCGATGGACCATAGCGCCCTGCACCGATACGAATTTGCGGTAGGTCAAGTCGCCTGCGCGCCTCAAAGCGTTGGCGACTGATGCAGGTAACGGCCGTCGAAATCCGCAAGGTCCAGAAATTTCCGCTCGTCCAGCACCGTGACGCGGCCGCGGTGCAGCTCGACGATGCCCTCCTGCCGCAACTGCTTGATCACGCGGTTGGCGTGCACCCCGGTGATTCCCAGGGCTTCGCCGATCTGCTCCTGGGTCAGCGGCATCTCGAAGCCGTTGCCGTCAAGACGCCCGATGACCCGGAGGCGTTCGCGCAGCTCGATCATGACATGGGCAAGCCTTGCGGGCGCGGGACGCTGGCCGACGTTGACGATCCATTCGCGAAACATCGCGGCGTCGATCAGCGTGTCTCGCCAAAACATCTCGGCAACGCTTGGACTGCGCTGGTGCAATTTTCGCAGCGTTTCGTGACTGATGAAGCCGAGCGTGCACGGCGTCAGCGTCGACAGGTCGTGATCCATCACGTGCAGAAACAGGCTCATCAGGTCGGGGATCTCGCCGGGGATGTGGATAGAGAGGATCTGACGCTTGCCGCTTGCTATCGTCTTGGAACGTGCACAGAAGCCATCTGCGATCAGGCAGCAATCGGTTGCGCGCTCGCCGTCGCGCACCACGGGCGCCTCCGCCGAATATTGACGAACCGCAATCGGGAGCGCCTCGATCTCCTTCACGTCGTCGTCCGAGATGCCGGAAGATGTACGCAAACGCCTGACAAGCGCAGCACGGATCGTATCGCTGGGCACGCGAGCTAGCTCCGGTTGGTATGAGATGGGACCTGTACTGCAATCCCTGGCGCAGAGGCGCCGCTGCAATAAAAAACCCGCGATCCACGCCCCCGGTTCCAACAAAAGTTAAGGACGCCACGTGCCTCCCCATGGTTGGCTTCGCGCCGGAAAGGTCCAGCCATGACCAAGAAGCGCAACCGCACGCGACCGGCCCTGTCACTCCAGGAGCGCCTGAACAAGTTCACACGGGACGCCCGCGCCGCGGCCAAGAAGCTGCCAGCCGGCACCGAACGCCACACACTGTTGCAGAAGGCGCGCGACGGCGAGGCAGCCGCCGAGATCGAACGCCTTCTGTCCTCACCCGGTTCGCAACACCAGAAGTGATCGTCCCACCGTTGCGTAGCTGCGACCGCGAGGCGCTACGTGGCTAGCGCTGCGCCATCAACTCGAGCGCCGGAGCAAAGCGCTCGGAGAATGTCAGCGTCTTGGCGTGGCGAACTGCCGCAAACGATGCCGAGATTCCTGCTGTGGCGACTGCGAGCAAGGCAACTACGAAAACCAGACGGCGCATTTTGGCCTCCTGTGTGAGCTCGACTACCCCACAGAGATGGGGTGGCTCTGTTTCAGGACGGTTTCATCCCTGCGGAAAATGACTTCGCTCAAGCGGCTGTGATGAGATCCGGCTTCTCGGGCCGCCGCGCCGTAACCAACTAACAATCATCGTCGTTGTCTTGCGACGGTCGCGAGCGGCAACGGGAATTTCGCGCCAGCGACCACGATCATGAATCGCAAGACTGCCGCGATAAGCAGTATTCGCGGGAACGCGGAGTCATCGAGGATTGCTCAAATGAACGTCGTTATCCGGAAGCTCAATGGTCTGTGGCACCTCGTCGTCGGCTCGTGCCAGATCCGAACGCCCTTCCTGGCAACCCAGGACCGCGCGCTGGTCGTGAGCTACGCCCGGCGCGTCTACCCCGGCGCCAAGATCTTTCAGCGCGACTGATGCGAGCGGTTGCGCCTAGTCGTCATCCGCCGGCCCGCACCAGCCGGGCAGATAGATAGCGTCCTTGCTCTTGGCCGCGGACAGGGCCTTCTCGAGCGCCTTGTCGAAATTGGCATCGACCGCCTTGCGCGTCAGTTTCCGGCGCAGAAAGTCGGCCCACAGGAATTCCGAGAACGGCGTGGTATCCTTGGCGAAGCCGCCCATGCGGCGGAGCTCGCCGGCAAGGCTCCGGAACGGATCGTCCTTGAGATCGACGACCGATTTCGGCAGATCGCGGAACGGCCGCCGCTCGCCCTTGGAATCGTAGGGGTAGACCCAGCGCTTGTTGTCCATCACGCCCCAGAAAGCTTCGCGCTCGACCATTCTGAGGTCGCCGACCACGGTCACCAGCACTTCCTTGACGCCCTCGTCGTGCAATGCGCGGCCGAGATGATGATGGTCGATCACGTAGTAGCGCTGGTCCGGTCCGTAGACGACGGGGATCATGTGATTGCCGAGCAGGTCGGCCTGCTTCTTCTTGCCGTGCTCGCGCCAGCGCTTGCGCTTCTCCTTGACCTCGCGCATGCCGACCGTCATCTGCGTCGGCCGGAGCGACAGGATCGGCACCGGATGCACTCTCGGTTCGCGTGCGTTGGTGGTGGTCATGATGAAGGCCCCTCACATGGTTGCAACCGGTGGTCCGGTTCCCTTGATTATGCCATGGGCCCCGCGGCGGCAAAATGCGTTCGATCCGGCCGCGGATATCACAAGCAGATGTTCACGAGAGCCGACGGTGCGTGCTTCGGTGTCGTTGCTGCGACGCCACCTCCGCTTCCTGTCACCGACCTGACAGCCGGCGCCGCGTTCGCTCGCGCGCCGTTCCGGAAATATGCCATGCAAGATAGTGCGAAAGCGCAATGCACGTGTGCGTTGAGAAGATTTTCTGCAAGGCATTCACGACGTATGCTATCTAAAACCGCTGCTTCGGAGTGATCCCCTCACCATGAAAACACAGCGGCCCATCAGCTCGGATGACGAGCACCGGGTGCTCCAGTTCAGGCCGCGCAACGCGTCTCCCCCGCCGGTCCAACGGGGCAGCGGTACCGTGCAGCCGCTGCGCGTCGCGCCCGAGCCGCTCGACCTGTCGCGCTACGAGAAGCCCCGCCCGGAACCGGACAATTTCCGCCACCGCATGCTCGCCAATATTGCGGCGCTCGCCTTCACCATCGCGCTGACCGCGATCGGGATCTGGCTCGCGGTGAGCATTGCCGACCTGCGCCGCACCCAGGATTGCGTGCTGATGGGCCGCCGCGATTGCGCCAAGATCACGACGCCCCATATCTAGGCACCCCCCCGGGTGAAAAGGCCCGCCGACGGCATCCCCAGCCCTGTCGCCGGGGCCGCCCGGCTCCATTGAACTCAGGGCGGCGCTCCGATATACGGGCTTTCGACCCGGCCAGAGGGGGGTTTGAGGGCGTCATCGGGGCGCGATGCCCACCCACCGTTCCACTCTGGAACTTCAGACAAATATCAGCAATATATCAAAGGCTTAGTGATGTCCTCCACATTCGATCAGGTCGCTACGATCATCGCTGAAACCTGCGACATCCCGCGCGACACGATCACGCCGGATAGCCACGCCATCGATGACCTCGGCATCGACAGCCTCGATTTCCTGGACATCGCGTTCGCGATCGACAAGCAGTTCGGCATCAAGCTGCCGCTGGAAAAGTGGACCCAGGAGGTCAACGACGGCAAGGCGACCACCGAGCAGTATTTCGTGCTGAAAAATCTGTGCGCCCGCATCGACGAACTGGTTGCGGCCAAGGGCGCGAGCGCCTAAGCGCGCGGTCATGCAACTCGAATACTTCCACATGATTGATCGCGTCGTCGACCTGAACGTCGACGCGAAGACGATTGTCGTCGAAGCCCAGGTCCCCAAGGAGAGCACGATCTTCGAGGGGCATTTCCCGGGCTATCCCCTGATGCCCGGCGTGCTCCTGATCGAATCGATGGCCCAGGCTTCGGGCTGGCTTCAGCTCGGCGTGCTCAAGTTCGAGCGCATGCCGATTCTGGCCGCCGTCAAGGAGGCCAAGGTCCGCGGCTCGGTCTTCCCCGGCGATCTCATGACCATCGAGGCGACCCTGTCGCATCAGGGCTCGGGCTATGCGGTGACCGAGGCCAAGATCAAGGTCGGCGGCAAGCTGCGCGCGAATTCGACGCTCACCTTCACGCAGATCCCCTTCCCCAATGCGGATATGCGCGGCTTCATGGACGCGGTCGCCAAACGCGTCGGCTTCCCGCAACAGGCCGGATCGCCATGACTGACACTGCTTTGAAGCCCGGCCAGACCGAAGTCTGGATCACCGGCATTGGCCTCGCCACCTCGCTCGGCGAAGGCCTGGACGCCAATTGGGCCGCGCTTCAGGACAAGCGCATCAATGTCGATGAGAAGGGCTTTGCGCCCTGCATCGTGCATCCCCTGATGCCTGTTAGCTTCGACAGCCAGATCCCGAAGAAGGGCGACCAGCGCCAGATGGAAGCCTGGCAGCGCATCGGCACCTATGCCGCGGGCCTTGCGCTCGATTCCGCCGGGATCAAGGGCAACAAGGACATCCTGTCGAAGATCGACATGGTGGTGGCCGCCGGCGGCGGCGAGCGCGACCTCAATGTCGACTCCGGCGTGCTCACGGCCGAGGTCAAGGGCGCCAATGCGCCCGGCTTCCTCAACGAACGGCTGATGAGCGATCTCAGGCCGACGCTGTTCCTGGCCCAGCTCTCGAACCTGCTCGCCGGCAACATCGCCATCGTGCACGGTCTCGGCGGCACCTCGCGCACTTTCATGGGCGAAGAGGTCGCGGGTGCCGATGCGGCGCGCATTGCGCTCGCGCGCATCGCCTCGGGCGAGAGCGACATCGCGCTGATCGGCGGCTCCCACAATGGCGAGCGCAAAGACCTGATGGTCCTCTACGAATTCGGCGACTTCAACCTGAAAGACAAGTTTGCTCCGGTGTGGGCGCGCAAGGATCACCCCGGTTTCGCGTTGGGATCTGCCGGCGCGTTCCTAGTGCTGGAATCGAAGGCGCACGCGGAAGCGCGCGGCGCAAAGCCGTTCGCAAAGCTGTCGAGCGTCGTTGCCGACCTCGCCCGGCGCAAGCAACCCGGCGACACGGCCGCGACGCTGGAGAAGCTTTGGGAAAAGCTGCCCAGGCGCGAGGGCAAGGGCGCGATCATATCGGGCGCGACCGGCGCGGAGCCCGCGACGTCAGAGGAGCGCGGCTTCCTGAAGGGCCATGCTGACTTCCCGGTGCGTTCGACCGGCACGATGTTCGGCCACGCCATGGAAACGCAATTCCCGCTTGGCATCGCGCTCGCGGCGCTGTCGATCTCGCGCGGTGCGCTGTTCCCGCCGAACGATTCCACCGGGACCGAGATTGAAATGCAGGGCGCGCCCACCCAGATTGTGGTGGTGGGGGCCGGACACTGGCGCGGCGAGGGCATGGCTCTGGTCGAGGCCGTAAGCTGAAGCGCGTCGCGCTTTGGCGGATGCTCTAGCTCAATCGGGGGATCGACATGACTGCACCACGCGACAAACTCGGGCGTCCCGTCGTCGTCGTCACCGGCATGGGCATCATGACCTCGCTCGGCAACGGCAAGGCCGACAATTGGGCGAAGCTCGTGGCCGGCGAATCCGGCATCCGCACCATCACGCGCTTTCCGGTCGACGGCCTGAGGACGACGATGGCCGGCACGGTCGATTTCGTCAGCGTCGATCCGTTCTCCTCCACCGGCCTGTCCGAGCGGATGGCTGAGCTCGTCACGCAGGAAGCGCTCGCGCAGGCCGGCATCGGCGCCAAGGCCGATTTCCCCGGTCCGCTCTTCCTTGCGGTTGCACCGGTCGAAGTCGAGTGGCCGCAGCGCCGTGAGCTCGGCCGTGCCGTCGGCGCGCAGGATATCACCTATGACGATCTGCTGCGCATCTCCGGCGGCGGCAAGTACAGCGCCTATCACCACCGCTTCATGTTCGGCTCGGTAGCAGCTTATCTCGCCGAGACCTTCGGCACCAAGGGCTCGCCGATCTCGCTGTCGACGGCCTGCGCCTCGGGCGCGACCTCGATCCAGCTCGGCGTCGAGGCGATCCGCCGCGGCGAGACCGATGCCGCGCTGTGCGTGGCAACCGACGGCACCGTGAACCCCGAAGCTCTCGTGCGGTTCTCGCTGCTCTCGGCGCTGTCGACCCAGAACGATCCGCCGCAGGCGGCCTCCCGCCCCTTCTCCAAGAACCGCGACGGTTTTGTCATGGCCGAAGGCGCCGGCGCCCTCGTGCTGGAAAGCTACGAAGCAGCGACCGCGCGCGGCGCAAAAATCCTCGGCGTGATCGCCGGCTGCGGCGAGCTCACCGATTCCTTCCACCGCACCCGCTCTTCGCCTGATGGCAAGCCGATCATCGGCTGCATGAACAAGACGCTGGCCGATGCCGGCATGACGCCGGACCAGATCGACCACATCAACGCGCACGGCACCGCGACGCCCGAGAACGACAAGATGGAGTTCAACACGACATCGGCCGTGTTCGGCGATCTCGCGCAGAAGATCCCGGTGACCTCCAACAAGTCGATGGTCGGCCACACCATCTCGGCCGCGGGCGCGGTCGAAGCGATCTTCTCGCTGCTCACCCTCGAGCATCAGCGCATTCCGCCGACGATCAACTACGACAATCCGGATCCCACGATCCTGTTCGACGTCGTCGGCAACAAGGCGCGCGATGCCCGCGTCACCGCGGTCATGTCGAACTCGTTCGGCTTCGGCGGCCAGAACGCCTCGCTGATCCTGACCCGCGAACCGGCCTGACCGGACGCATGGCGCTGTTACCTGCGAGCATCAAGGCCCGCGCGCGGGAGGCTGCCAAGTCGCTCGGCGGAAGCCTGATCGGGGCCACCACCGTCGGCATGCTGCGCACCACGCGCTATTTCGATCCGGCCAAGACCTCGGACTTCTTCTCCCGCGTGGTGAAGACGATCGGCCCGCGCCTGCGCGAGCACCGCATCGGCCGCGCCAACCTCACCGCGGCATTTCCGGAGAAGTCGCCGGAAGAAATCGAAACCATCCTGATGGGCGTGTGGGACAATCTCGGCCGCGTCGGTGCCGAATTCGCCCATATGGACCAAGTCTGGGATTACGACCGCGATCATCCGGAAAAGAGCCGGATCGAACTGCCCCAGCGCAGCATCGAGCTGTTCGACCAGATCCGCGACGACGGCAAGCCGGCGCTGATCTTTGCAGCCCATCTCGCCAACTGGGAACTGCCGGCGCTCGCCGCCGTCGCGCATGGGCTGGACACTGCGATCCTCTATCGCCGGCCGAACATCGCCTCTGCCGACCGCATCATCCAGGAGATGCGCCAGGTCAACATGGGCACGCTGATCGCTGCGGGGCGCGACGCGCCTTTGCGCCTCGCGCAGGCGCTGAAGGACGGCAAGCACGTCGCCATGCTGATCGACCAGTATCTGACCGGCGGCGTCGAGGTCACCTTCTTCGGCCGCAAGACCCGCGCCAACCCGATGCTGGCGCGCCTGCTGCGCCAGGTCGAATGCCCGATCCACGGCGTCCGTATCATCCGCCTGCCCGGCAACCGTTTCCGCGGCGAGCTGACCGAGGAGATCCCGCCGGTGCGCGATGCCGACGGCAAGATCGACATCCAGGGCACGACGCAGGCGATCACGAGCGTGGTGGAAGGCTGGGTGCGCGAGCATCCCGAGCAATGGTTGTGGCTGCATCGAAGGTGGCGGTAGCGAGCCGTCAGACGGCTAACGCGGCTACCTATTCCTCATCCTGAGGAGCGCGGAACGCGCATCTCGAAGGATGCAGGCCCGGCCGGTGGCCTCGCCCTTCGAGACGCGCGCGAAGAGCGCGCTCCTCAGGGTGAGGGTCTGGCCCTCTCTGCCGAAAGACTTCGTCCCAAACAAAAAAGGCCCCGGCGCATGACCGGGGCCTTCGCGTTCAAGCTCTCGAACCGTTCAGTACTTCGCGACCACCGGTCCGCCGAACGTGTAGTTCACGCGCACCGTGCCGATGTCGATGTCCTGGCTGATGCGGTGAGTGCTTGGCGGCGCGGCGAAGGGGGCAATGGTGTTCGTGGTCACGTCCCGGCTGCCCATGAACAGATGATCGTATTCGACGGCGACGGACCAGCCCGGCGCGAAGCCGAACTCGATTCCCGCACCGACGGTCCCTCCCCAACGCGTCTCGGAGCCGACGGCACCGGTCTGACCTGCGACGACGGCGAAAAACGGCGCAAGAGCGGCCGCGCCGGCCGGCGTCACCGTGAGCGAGTATTTGTCGTGAACGACGGCCGCACCGCCCTTGGCATAGAGCAGCACGTTGTTGAAGGCGTATCCGACCTGCCCCGTGAACAGGCCGAAGGCGTCGACCTTGGTGACGTCGTTGAGGAGAGAGGTGGTACCAAAGACGGCATACTGGCTCGCGTTGCTGCCCCTAAAATCGGCCCAGTTGCCCTGCGCCTCCAGGCCGAACACCCAGTTGGTCGCCTGCCAGCGATAGCCGATCTGTCCACCGACGGTGGCGCCTGTCGCGTTGTGGCACCCCTCGGGAACTGACGGCACGATCGGGAAGCCGGAATCGTTGAAGATGTCCCAGCAGGTGTGCGCAGAACCGCCGCCACCGTTGATACCGAGATAGAGACCGCCCCAATTGTAGACCGGCGCCACGACAGGAGCCTTGGTGTAACGCGGGGCCATGTCAGCCGCCGACGCAGCGGTGACGAACAGCAACGAGCCGGCCGCAGCCAGAACAACTTTCTTCATTGGGGCAATTCCTATGAACGAATATATTCCGGTTCCATACACCGGAACCGCGCCGGACGCTGTCACCCCAAGGACACATCCGGATACCATCGCAACGACGTCAGGTTGTATGCGCAATCTGAGAAGACCGGCCGCAGATCGGCACCGCGCGCGTTGCTTCAGGTCATTGCGTCCGCGCGTCGATGAAGCCAGGCGTCATCGCGACTTAAGCACCGCCACCGCCGGCGACCCGCAGGTGACGCTTCTACTGTGCATGGGGTTGTTTTGCAGATTTTGGCTTCCGGGCGGTTCCCAGAGCGACTACCGCCCCGTCTTCACCTTTGTCCACAGCCGGTTGATGATCCGCTGCGTCGCAGGCTCACGCGCCGTGATGACGAACAGTTTTGCGAGCGTCGCCTCGTCCGGATAGATGTTCTTGTCGTTCAGAATCTTCGGGTCGACCAGCTTCTGGCTGGCGAGGTTGCCATTGGCGTAGGACAGGAAGTCCGAGTTCTTCGCGGCGACATCAGGACGGTAGAGATAGTTGATCAGCTCGTAGGCTTCCTTGACGTTCTTGGCATCCGCGGGGATCGCGAGATTGTCGAAGAACATCTGCGCGCCCTCTTTGGGAATCGCGTAGCCGATCTCGATGCCGCTTTTGGCTTCAGCCGCGCGGGCGCGGGCCTGCATGATGTCGCCGGACCAGCCGACCACGAAGCAGATCTCGCCGGTGGCGAGCGCGCTGAGATATTCGGACGAGTGAAACTTGCGCACCGACGGGCGGACTTTTGCGACGACGTCGGCGGCCTTGTCGAGGTCGGCCTGCCTGGTCGAGTTCGGATCGAGTCCGAGATAGTTCAGCGCCGCCGGAAAAATGTCGTCGGCGGAGTCGAGCATGTGGACGCCGCAATCTCTGAACTTCGCCAAATTCTCCGGCTTGAAGACGATGTCCCAGCTGTCGATCTTCGCGTCGGGCCCGAGGATCTGCTTCACCTTGGAGACGTTGTAGCCGATGCCCGTCGTGCCCCACATGTAGTTGGCGGCGTAGACATTGCCGGGATCGTAAATGCCAAGGCGCTCGGTCACCACCGGCCAGGCATTGGAGAGGTTCGGCAGCTTCGACTTGTCGAGCTTCTGGAAGATGTTGGCCTTGATCTGGCGCTGGAGGAAATAGGCCGTGGGCACCACGACGTCGTAGCCGGACTTGCCGGCCATCAGGCGCGTCTCCAGCGTCTCGTTGGCGTCGAACGTGTCGTAGACCACCTTGATGCCGGTCTCCTTGGTGAAGGCCTCCAGGACGTCAGGCGCCATATAGTTGGACCAGTTGTAGAAGTTGACGACCCGCTCCTCGGCCCCTGCGGGGGCGGAAAGCAACGTCAGCGCCGCGGCGATTGCAAAACCAAGGCAACGCCTGGAGCGGCCGACGTTCGTCATCTTTCCTACCTCTTGCGCCCGCGCACCGCGTCCGACAGCCGCTCCAGCGCGGTGTCGAGCGTCTGGTCCTTCTTGGCAAAGCAGAAGCGGACCACGGAGGTCACCGCGTCCTGCTCGTAGAAGGCCGACACCGGGATCGCCGCGACCTTGTAGTCTTTCACGATCCGCCAGCAGAACTCGGTATCGCTCTCGTTGAGCCCGAGCGGCGACAGGTCGACGGTGAGGAAGTAGGTGCCCTGCGACTTCAGCACGGGGAAGCCGAGGCTCTCCAGTCCCCTGGTCAGGCGGTCCCTGCTCCGCGTCAGGTCCTTCCGCATCGACAGGAAGTAGTCGTCGGACTTGCCGAGCCCATAGGCGACGGCGGCCTGGAGGTTCGGTGCGGTGGTGAAGGTCAGGAACTGGTGCACCTTGGCGGCCACCCGCAGCAGCGGCGGCGCGGCGCAGACGAAGCCGATCTTCCAGCCGGTCAGCGAGAAGATCTTTCCGGCCGAGCCGACCTTGATGGTGCGATCGCGCATGCCGGGGATGGTGATCAGCGGGATGTGCTTGTGCTCGTCGAAGGTGACGTGCTCCCAGACCTCGTCGCAGATCGCGATGACGTCGAACTCCTGGCAGTAGCGGGCGAGCAGCTCGAGGTCCTCGCGCGGATAGACCACCGCGGACGGATTCAGGGGATTGTTGAAGAGCACCGCCTTGGTCTTTGAATTGAAGACGCTTTTCAGCATGTCCTCATTCAACCGCCAGTGCGGCGGCTCGAGGCGGACGAGCCGCGGAATGCCGCCGGCCTGGCGGATGATCGGCAGGTAGGAATCATAGACCGGCTGGAAGCAGACCACCTCGTCGCCGGGCTGGACCACCGCGAGGATCGCCGAGGTCAGCGCCTCGGTGCCGCCGGAGGTCACCATCACCTCGCTCATCGGGTCGAGCTTGAGGCCGTGCCAGTGACCGTAATGGGTCGCGATCGCCTGGCGCAGCTCCGGCAGGCCCATCATCGAGGGGTACTGGTTGTAGCCGTTCAGCGAGGCATCGGCCGCGGCGCGGCGGATGTCCTCAGGCCCGGGATCGTCGGGAAAGCCCTGGCCGAGATTGATGGCGTTGTTGTCGCGCGCGGCCTGCGACATCGCCTCGAAGATGGTGACGGGAAGGTCGGCAAAGACCTTGTTCAGCGAGGAGCTCTTGGTCGTCATCGCGAGGTCAGCCACCGACCTTGCTGGGAAGACCCGCCGCCTTCCACCCCAGCATGCCGCCGGCCAGATGCTTGTCGTAAGGCAGACCCGCCGCCTGGGCCGCGAGCGAGGCCGTCACCGAGCGCTTGCCCGAGCGGCAGGCGAACACGACCTCCTTGCCCTGGGGATCGGGGATCGCCTTGGGATCGAAGGTCGAGAGCGGCACGACAACGCCGTAAGGATAGGCCTCGGCGTCGACCTCGTTCGGCTCGCGCACGTCGACAAGGAGATAGCGCCCTTCCGCGACACCCTTGGAGACCTCGTCCGGGGTCAGATCCTGTACCTGGTTTGCCACATCATCCTCCAACGTCACGAGCCGCCTGCCGGGGCGATCCCGGCGGGCGGCAACCTCGCCTCTCGGCAGACGAAAATCAAGCGCTACAAAGGCTTGAGCTGCATGCCGCAAGTTAAAGCTAAATCGCAGCGACTTGAAGCGCGGCTTTCAGGATGCCTGAAACTCCTGCTTCGCATCCCACCACGCGCTCGGTGTCATTCCCCGCGAAGGCGGGGAATCCAGTACGCCGCGGCCTATCGATTCAACCACAACTGTCTCGGAGTACTGGATCGCCCGGACAAGCCGGGCGACGACGGCGGTGGCTCTAGATCGTCACCTGGGTACCGACCTCGACCACGCGGCCGGAGGGGATCTGGAAGTAGTCGGTGGCGTCGTTGGCGGAGCGGCTGAGCGAGATGAACAGCCGGTCCTGCCAGCGCGGCATTCCGGAATGGGCGGCAGGCTTGAGCGCCCTGCGCGACAGGAAGAACGAGGTCGACATGATGTCGAACTGCCAGCCGAGCTTGCGGGCGATCGCCAGCGCCTTCGGCACATTGGGCGATTCCATGAAGCCGAACTTCAGCGTCACCTTGGAGAAGGTCGGTGAGATCTGCTCCAGCCTCACGCGCTCGGCTGGATCGATCCGCGGGGTCTGCGCGGTCTCGATGGTGAGAATGACATTCTTCTCATGCAGCACTTTGTAGTGTTTCAGACTATGCATCAGCGCGGTCGGGGCGCTGAGCGGGTCCGAGGTCAGGAACACCGCGGTGCCGGGCACGCGCTGCGGCGGCCGCTTCTCCAGCATCGCCACGAGGTCGGCGAGCGGGAATTCGAGCTTGCGCGACTTCTCGAACAGTAGCCGGCTGCCGCGCCGCCACGTGTACATCAGGATGATCATGAGCGCGCCGAGCGCCAGCGGCACCCAGCCGCCCTCGAACACCTTGAGCAGGTTGGCAGCGAGGAAGGTCAGGTCGAGGAACAGGAACGGCACGATCAGGGCGGCGGCGGCGAACGGCGACCACTTCCAGACCTTCCAGATCACGACGAAACCCATCATCGCCGTGACCACCATGGTCCCGGTGACGGAGATGCCATAGGCCGACGCCAGCGCGCTGGAGGAGCGGAACAGCAGCACCAGCAGCACCACCGCGACCAGCAGAAGCTGGTTGATGCGCGGGATGAAGATCTGGCCCGAATGGGCTTCAGAGGTATGGCGAATTTCGAAGCGCGGCAGCAGCCCGAGCTGGATCGCCTGGCGCGTCAGCGAATAGGCCCCGGTGATGACGGCCTGGCTCGCGATCACCGTGGCGGCAGTGGCGAGAACGACCATGCAACCGCGGAAAAAGCCTTGCGGGAACAGCTGAAAGAACGGGCTCACAATCGCGCCGGGATCGCCGAGGACGAGAGCGCCCTGCCCCAGATAGTTCAGCGCCAGCGACGGCAGCACGATGAACAGCCAGGCGGTCTGGATCGGCCGCTTGCCGAAATGGCCGAGGTCAGCATAGAGCGCCTCGGCACCGGTGACCGCCAGGAACACGGCGCCCAGCGTCACGAAACCAATGATGCCGTGATGGAACATGAAGGACACGGCGTAGAGCGGGTTCAACGCGAACAGCACTTGCGGCTGCTCGATGATCGGGTGGATTGCCGCGATCGCGATCACCGCGAACCAGACGCACATCACGGGACCAAAGAACGCGGCGACGCGGGCGGTGCCACGCGACTGCACGGCGAACAGGCCGACCAGGATGATCACGGTCAACGGAACGATGTAGGGCTCGAAGTGCAGGGTGACGTCCTTCATGCCTTCGATGGCCGACAGCACCGAAAGCGCCGGCGTGATCACGGCGTCGCCGTAGAACAGGGCGCCGGAAATGATGCCGAGCAGGACGATGGTCGCCCCGCCGGTGCCGACCGCGCGCTGGGCCAGCGCCATCAGCGCCAGCGTGCCGCCCTCGCCATTGTTGTCGGCGCGGAGCAGGATCACGACGTATTTGAGCGTCACCACGACGATGAGCGCCCACAGGATCAGCGAGAGCACGCCGAGCACGGCCGCCGGCGTAGGCACCCCCTCCGCGCCCGAGGCCGCCATCACCGCCTCGCGGAACGCGTAGAGCGGGCTGGTGCCGATATCACCGTAGACGACGCCGATGCTGCCGAGCGTCAGCGCACCGAAACGGGCGGTGGTGTGGGCTTCGCCATGCCCATTGGCCGCCGCCGTTTCCGGGGCGGAAATCGCTACGTCACTTGTCATGGGAGAGCCCAGTGGCCTCTAGAATGCTTCACTGCACAACGGCGGAAGAGCGCGCGGCTTATAGTCCTGCGCTGCCGGCATAGCCTAGCCCGATTTTGGGCCCTTGCCATGCGAAATTTGCATGACTTGGCCAATTGCGTTCAGATGGTGACTTGGGTGCCGACTTCAACCACCCGCCCGGTCGGAATCTGGAAATAGTCGGTGGCGTCGTTGGCGGACCGGCTCAGCGCGATGAAGAGGTGATCCTGCCACAGCGGCATGCCCGACTGGGCCGAGGCCTTGAGCGACCTTCGCGACACGAAGAACGAGGTCGACATGATGTCGAACTGCCAGCCCTGCTTGCGCGCGATCGCCAGCGCTTTCGGCACGTTCGGCTGCTCCATGTAGCCGAAGCGCAGCCTGACCTTGGAGAACTTGTCGCTGATCTTCTCCATGCGGAACCGCTCGGACAGTTCGACCCGCGGCGTGTGCGCGGTCTCGATGGTCAGGACCACGTTGTGCTCATGCAGCACCTTGTTGTGCTTGAGATTGTGCAGCAGCGCGGTCGGCACGAAGGCGGGATCGCTGGTCAGGAACACCGCGGTGCCCTTGACGACGTGCGGCGGGCGCTTCTCGAGGCTGCGGATCAGGTCGTCGAGCGGCACCTCGATCCGGCGCGTCTTCTGGAGCAGTATCCCCGTCCCCTTGCGCCAGGTCCAGATGGTCCCGGCCATGACCGCGCCGAACAGCAGCGGCACCCAGGCGCCCTCGAGCAGCTTGAGCAGATTGGCGCTGAAGAAGCTGATGTCGACGACGACGAAGGGCACGATCACCGCCGCAGCCGTCGCAGCGCGCCAGTTCCACAGTTTCCAGATCACGACGAAGCCCATGACGCCGTCGGCGACCATGGTGGTGGAGACCGCGATGCCGTAGGCCGAAGCCAGATTGCTGGGGGTGTGGAACAACAGCACCAGCAGCATCACGCCGATCAGCAGCAGCCGGTTCACACGCGGCAGATAGATCTGGCCGGCATGGGTCTCGGAGGTGTAGCGCACCTCGAAGCGCGGCAGGAGGCCAAGCTGCACCGCCTGATAGACCAGCGAATAGGCGCCGGTGATCACGGCCTGGCTCGCGATCACGGTTGCCGCGGTCGCAAGTCCAACCAGCGGCAGCACCAGACTCTCGGGCACCATGCGATAGAACGAATGCTCGATCGCGCTGGGGTCGGACAGCACCAGCGCGCCCTGCCCGAAATAGTTGATCAGGAGCGCGGGCAGCACGAAGAACATCCAGGCGGACTGGATCGGCTTGCGGCCGAAATGGCCGAGATCGGCGTAGAGCGCCTCGCCGCCCGTGACCGCCAGGAACACGGCGCCGAGCGTGACCAGACCGATCGTGCCGTGCGACAGCAGGAATTGCAGCGCGTAATAGGGATTGATGGCCGCCAGCACCGACGGATCGTCGGCGATGTGCACGGCGCCCATCACCGCAAGAACGGTGAACCAGACCACCATCACCGGCCCGAAGGCCGAGGCCACCAGCGCCGTCCCCTTGCTCTGGACCGCGAACAGCAACACCAGGATGATGACGGTGAGCGGTACGACATAGTGGTCGAAGGCGGGGGTCACGAGCTTCAGACCCTCGACCGCCGACAGCACCGAGATTGCCGGCGTGATCATGGAATCGCCGATGAACATGGAGGCGCCGACCACGCCGAGCGCGAGCAGGAACCAACTTCGCCGCCCGAGCGCGCGCTGGCCGAGTGCCATCAGCGAGAGCGTGCCGCCCTCCCCGTTATTGTCGGCGCGCAGCAGGAGCAGGACGTATTTGGCGGTGACGACGATAAAGAGTGCCCAAAGAATCAGCGAGAGCACGCCGAGCACCATGACCCGCGAGACCGGCTCGCCATGGGCCGCGGCCTTGACCGCCTCGTGGAATGCGTACAGCGGCGAGGTGCCGATATCGCCGAAGACGACGCCGATGCTTCCGAGCGTCAGGCCCCAGAAACCCGAGGTGACCGGCCCGTCCTGAGCGTCGGTCGATGTGATGCTCGCCGTCATGTGAGATGAGAAACGCTTCTTCCCGAGAATTGATCCGGCGCCTTTTGACCGTTCCGGCGCGCCTGTCAATCGGCACACCACCATAGCAGCCGCCGGGGCGGATGCTGTGACGGCGCAGCAACGATCGTTGTTAGCGCGACGACATGCCTCAGGTAAGATGGTAGCGCAAGTGCCTAGAGCCGTCCGCTCCAAGGGAAGCGGAGCGGGCCTCGAGATTCCGGGTTCGACGCGTTTTCTTCACGCGAAATCGGCGGCCGCTTCGCGCGATACGCTCTACGGCTTCAAATTCGGCGGCAGCGGCGGATCCTCACGCATCAGCGTGATCGTTACCCGCCGGTTGGCCGCGAGCGAGGGATCGTCCGGAAACAGCGGCTGGGTGTCCGCCTTGCCGGCGACGGCGAAGATGTGGGACGGCGGCAGGCCCTCGCGTTCGAGGATCTGACGCACGGCATTGGCGCGATCGGCCGACAGGTCGAAGGCGCCATAGTCGCTGCGGGTCGGCACGAATCCGGCCGCGGTGTGGCCGGCGATGGAGACACGGAGCGGCGTCGCCTTCAGCGGGATCGCGAGCTTCTCGATCAGGCGGCGGGTGCGGTCATACGGCACCTTGGAGCCGTCGGCGAACATCGAGCGGCCATCCTGATCGACGATCTCCAGGTTGAGGCCCTGCTTGGTCTCCTCGAACATGATGTGCTTGGACATCTCGGTCAGTTCCGGCATGTCCTGCAACGCCTGGCGCAGCGAGGCCGCGGCGAGCGCAAAGTTGCGGTCGACCTTGATCTTCGCGCCCGACGTGCGGTCGCGGTCCTCCTGATCCGGCGTCGGCGTGTTGGAGGCGTCCTCGGGCTGGATGTGGTCGACGTTCTTCAGCCGCGGGCGGGTCGGCAGGCCGTCGGACTCGACGATTCCGGCGTAGCGCGCCTCGCTCTGCACGCCGAATGCATCGCGCATAGAGCCGGCGACGATCTTCAGCTTGTTGGCGTCCTGTGTCGAGAACGCGACGAGCATCACGAAGAAGCTCATCATCAGGCCCATCAGGTCGGCGAAGGTCACGAACCAGCCGTGACCGCCACCGTGAGCATCGCCGCGCTTCTTCTTGGCCATCTCTCGAGATCCCGGGCGGCGGCTTTACGCCGGCACCGGCTCGCCCTCGGCGTGACGATGCTTCTCCGGCAAATAGGCCAGCAGCATTTCGCGCACGAGCGTCGGGCTCTTGGAGTCACGGATCATCAGGATGCCGTCGATGATCAGCGTGCGGTTGGTTTCCTCGTCGAGCAGCTTGCCGTGCAGCTTGTCGGCGATCGGCAGACAGAACAGGTTCGCGACGAGCGCACCGTACAGGGTTGCGAGCAGCGCGGTCGCCATGAACGGGCCGAGCTTGGAGGGATCGGTCATGTTGGCGAACATCTGCACCATGCCGATCAGGGTGCCGATCATGCCGAAGGCCGGGGCGCAGTCGCCGATGGCGCGGTAGATCTTGCTGCCTTCGTCGAGGTGCATGAGGAAGTTGTCGCGGTCGCGCTCGAGATTGTCGCGGATGAAGTCGAGGTCGTAGCCGTCGGCGACGTAGCGGATGCCCTTGGCCAGGAACGGCTCGTCGGTCTCGACCTTTTCGAGGCCGACCGGGCCCTGCTTGCGGGCGATCTCGGCGATGCGGGCGAGTTCGTCGACGAGGTCGTGCGCCGACAGGCGGCTCATGGTGAAAGCGAACTTGGCGCCGAGCGGAAGGCCGTGCAGGAGCGCGCTGAGCGGAAAGCGGATCATGGTGGCCGAGACCGAGCCGCCGAAGATGATGATCATGGCATGTTCGGAGATGAACATGTGGAGGTCGCCGCCCATGAAGATCATCGCCGTAATGACGATGATGCCCGCAATGAGCCCGACGCTCGTCATGATATCCATGGGACACTCCAACGCGAACGCAACAACGGCCGTCCTGGCCGCTGGCGCGGCCCAACCCCGAACCGCATCGGAAACCCTAGAGTGCCCCCCTTAAAGCCGCGTAAAGGTTAAGTTGAGCCGGGGCGCCAGACCGGCGCAGCGCGCTGACAGGGCGCCGGCTTTGCCCGCGACCGACGGGAATCTCAACACTTCGCTAACCATGATTGCGGGGCGCCAGGATGGCAGCTCAGGACGAAAGCCCGGTCAACTCGAGGCTGAGTGCGCGCAGGAGCCTGCGTGCGCCGGCATCGTAGGCCTGCGGATTGGCGCGGATCTCGTTCATGCCGTTGAAGAACAGTCCGCTCTTGCCGGCGACGTCGTCGCCTTCGACGAGGTGCAGGATCGCCGCACCGCCCTGCTCCACCGTCGAGATCGGCGTGATGCCGCCGGCGCGCACCATCGTGGTGTTCATGTAGGTCGCCGGATGCAGCGCGTTGACGGTGATGCCCATGCGCTTCAATTCCTCCGCGAAGTCGATGGTGAACATGATCTGCGCGAGCTTGCTCTGGGCGTAGGCGCGCGAGCCGCTGTAGCCCTTGCTGATCATGACGTCGTCGAAATCGATCGGATGCTGACCGAGAGAGGCAACATTGACGACACGCGAAGGTGCCGCGGACTTCAGCAGCGGCAGCAGCAAGTGCGCAAGCAGGAAGCCCGAGAGATAGTTCGCCGCAAAGCGCAGTTCGTAGCCGTCCGGACTCTCCTGCCGTTGCGGTCCGTCGTTCTGCGAGCCGATGCCGGCGTTGCTGACGAACACATCGAGACGCTGGTGATCGCGGAGAACGGCCGCAGCGAGCTCTCGCGTGCCTGACATCGACGACAAGTCGGCCTGGTAGAATGTCGGCGCAGCGTGGCCGGCCTGCACGATCTGGTCGATCAGCGCTTTCGCGCGCACGGCATTGCGGCCATGGATCAGGACCCTCGCACCTGCTTCGGCCAGCCGGCGCGCGACGTGACGGCCGACGCCGTCCGTTGAACCGGTGATCAGGACGGTTTTGCCAGTCATCTTCATTGTGCGTCCTCCGACTGCGGCCCTGCGCCACATCCGCGATGAGAGATCATGCAGTATTCTATCGCCGGGCGGCATGCTCCATCGCAGGAGCCGTTTTGCCATGTTGACGCTGTTCGGTCTTCTCACCGCGCTGCCCGCGGTACTGGCGCTCCACCTGCTCGAGCCAGGGCTCGTCCTGCCGGCGTTCAGCGTCTTGCTGTTTGTCGAGGCGGGCTTTGCCGTGATCGCAGCGCGCTTGATTCACGTCCCTGATAATGCCGACAACATCACCCTCTGGGATCTCGCCGGTGGCTTCACCCTGATCGGATGCGCCGCCGCAGTCTTCGGCGAGCCGGATCAGGCCGCCCTGTTTCTGACGGAACAGGGCGGCCCACGGCCGGCGTCGCGGCCGTAAGTCGTTCGGTCGCCCCTTAGTGAATCTCCGCCGAGCGCTTCAGCGCGGCCTTCAGCTTCTCCAGCGAGAAGTCGGGGCTGCGCGCGATCTCCAGGATCGGCGTCTCGCGGCGGCCGCAGAGTTCGGCGGCCTCGGGCAGCTTTGCCGCGATGTCGAGCGGGATCACGATGGCGCCGTGCTGGTCGGCATGGATCAGATCGTCGGACTTCACGGTCATGCCGGCGACGCTAACCTCGCCACCAAAACTTTCCGCATGCACCCAGGCATGCGACGGGCCGATCGAGCCGGCCAGCGCCTGAAAGCCCGGGGCCCATTGCGGGATGTCGCGGATCGAGCCGTCGGTGATGACGCCGAGGCAGCCGAGCGCCTTGTGCACGTTGCTCTGCACCTCGCCCCAGAACGCGCCGTAGCCGACGTCGGGACCGTCAATGTCCTGGATCACCGAGATGCGCGGACCGTGGCCGGTGCCGACATATTCGTAATATTCGATGCGGCGCCTGGACTGCTCTTCGGCCGGCAGCGAGGACTTCAGCACCGAGCGGATCGCAACCGTGCGGGCATAGCCAACGATCGGCGGCAGGTCGGGAAATGGGCAGACCAGTTGCTTGGTGGTGTAGCCGATCAACCGGCGCTCGGGCGCCACGATCTCCATGGCATTGCAGATCGTCGGGGTGTCATAGCGGCCCAGCGCTTCGAGGACGGCAGCGGGCAGCGGCCCGGTCGCGGTATCAGTCACGGCGTTCTCTCCCAGATTGGCGGCCGCTGTTGGCGCGGTGCCGCCGGCACAGGGCGATATAGCCGAGATCGGGCTTCAACCCAACTCGGCCGCCTTCATGGCAGATATCCGCGAAAACCGCTCAGTGCATGATCCGGAAAAGTGCGCAGCGGTTTTCCGAAAAGATCATGCTCAAACAACGACCTAAAGCGCGATGACGATTCAGCCAAATCTCATCGCGTTTTAGTGCAGCCGTCCGGGCCGGTCGTCGTCGAGCGGCGGCTCCGACAAATTGGCCAGCGTCGGCGCCGAAGGCGGCGACGGGACCTCGCCTCCGGACGGCGCGGTGGCCGCCATCGCGCGCGCCTGGTCGCGGTAGGATTTGTAGCCGAGCGGCAAACCGAGCAGATACAGCACCGTGCCGATCGACAGAACGTGCCAGGGATAGGCGATCAGGATAGCGATGAAGACGATCACCGCGACGAACGCCGGCAGCACCAGCTCGGGCGGCACGCGCATGCGCTTGGTCTTGCCGGAGAATACCGGCAGCCGCGACACCATCAGGAAGGCGATCAAGAGCGTATAGGCCGCCGTCACCGCCGCGGGCAGCCGGCCGAGATCGAGAAACGCGACGTAGATCGGCAGCAGCACCGTGATCGCGCCGGCCGGCGCCGGCACACCGGTGAAGAAATTGGCGGCGAAGGCCGGCTTGTTCGGATCGTCCATGGTGGCGTTGAAGCGCGCGAGCCTCAAGCCCCCGGAGATCGCGAACACCATGGCGGCGATCCAGCCGGCATTGCCGAGCTCATGCAGCTGCCAGAAGTACAGCATCAGGCCGGGCGCGACGCCGAAATTGACGAAGTCGGCGAGGCTGTCGAGCTCGGCGCCGAACTTGGACTGGCCCTTGATCATGCGTGCGACGCGACCATCGATGCCGTCGAGCGCGGCCGCGAACACGATGGCGTAGACCGCGAGCGTCATCCGCCCCTCGATCGACAGCCGGATCGAGGTCAGGCCGGCGCAAATCGCCAGCAGCGTGATGACGTTGGGCACCAGCATCCGCACCGGGATCGGGCGGAACCGCCGGCGGCGCACGTCAGGATCTTTGAAATCGTAGGGGGTCATGGATTACCTCAAGGCGAGATATAGCAAGCCCCGTCCCCCTCCGCCATTGCGGCGGAAGGCCCTGATGCACCTACCAATGGTTAATTGGCGCGGTAGGCGCGGCTTGGGTCGTCCCCGGCAAGATCGGCCAAAATCGTCTCTCCGGCGATCGCGGTCTGCCCTTCCGACACCAGCGCCTTGGTACCCAGGGGCAAATAGACGTCGAGGCGCGAGCCGAAGCGGATCAGGCCAAACCGCTCGCCCGCCCCGATCGCCTGCCCTTCCCTGACGAAGCAGACGATGCGCTTGGCGACGAGCCCCGCGATCTGGATCACGCCGATCCGCGCCGTCGGCGTCGTGATCACGAGCGAGTTGCGCTCATTGTCCTCGCTCGCCTTGTCGAGCTCGGCATTGATGAACAGGCCCGGCCGGTAGGCGATGCGGTCCACCCTGCCCGCGATCGGGCTGCGGTTCACGTGGCAGTTGAACACGCTCATGAACACCGAGATGCGCGGCAGCGGCCGGTCGCCGAGCCCGAGCTCGGCCGGTGGCAGCGCCATGGTGATCATCGAGACGCGGCCGTCGGCCGGCGACACCACGAGCCCCTCGCGCACCGGCGTCACGCGCACGGGGTCGCGGAAGAACAGCGCGCACCACACGGTCAGGATCGTGCCGATCCACCCGAGCGGCGACCACAGCCAGAACAGGATCAGGCTTGCCAGCGCAAAGCCGCCAATGAAGGGATAGCCCTCCTTGTGGATCGGCGGGATCTGACGCTGGATCGAATCGAGGATGGACATCGCTATCTGCCGCCTGGGAGTTGATGGCGCCGGGTCGCCCCCGCGCGGTGGAGTTGTTTAGGCCAGAGTTGGGACCCGAGACAAGGTCACTCCGCGGCCGCTGACGTCGCGAGGGCGTCGTCGACCGGCGGCGGCTCCCGGTTGGGCGCCTCGCTGGAATCCGCCATCTTGGCCAGTTTCTCGCGTGCCGCCTCGGCTTCGCGCTGCCTGTTCCACATGCTGGCGTAAAGGCCGCCCTGCACGAGCAGCTTGGCGTGGGTGCCCCGCTCGGCGATCCGGCCCTGGTCCAGCACGATGATCTCGTCGGCGCCGACGATGGTGGACAGCCGGTGCGCGATCACCAGCGAGGTGCGGTTCTTCGACACGCGGTCGAGCGCGCCCTGGATCTCGTGCTCGGTGTGGGTGTCGAGCGCCGAGGTCGCTTCGTCCAGCACCAGGATCGGCGGCGCCTTGAGCACGGTGCGCGCGATGGCGACGCGCTGCTTCTCGCCGCCCGAGAGCTTCAGGCCGCGCTCGCCGACCTGGGTCTCGTAGCCCATCGGCGCCATGCGGATGAAATGATCGATCTGCGCCAGCCGCGCCGCCTCTTCGACCTCGGCATCATCGGCATCCCAGCGGCCGTAGCGGATGTTGTAGCGGATGGTATCGTTGAACAGCACCGTATCCTGCGGCACCATGCCGATCGAGGCGCGCAAACTGGCCTGCGTGACCTCGCGGATGTCCTGGCCGTCGATCAGGATCTTGCCGCCTGAGATGTCGTAGAGGCGGAACAACAGACGCGAGATGGTCGACTTGCCCGCCCCCGACGGGCCGACGATCGCGACCGTCTTGCCGGCCGGCACCTCGAAGCTGATGCCCTTGAGGATCGGCCGCGTCGGCTCATAGGCGAAGCGCACGTCCTCGAAACGCAGATTGCCGGCCGAGACCACCAGCGGCTGCGCGTCGGGCACGTCCTTGATCTCGGCCTCGCGGCCCAGCACGTTGAACATCTTCTCGATGTCGATGATGGCCTGCTTGATCTCGCGATAGACCATGCCCATGAAATTCAGCGGCTGGTAGAGCTGGATCATCATGGCATTGACCAGCACGAAATCGCCGACCGTGTTGGTGCCGTTGCGCACGCCGATCGCGCACATCAGCATGGTCGCGGTCAGCCCGAGCGTGAAGATCACGGCCTGGCCGGTGTTGAGCACCGCGAGCGAGGTATAGGCCTGAACGCTCGACTCCTCGTAGCGCGCGACCGACTTGTCGTAACGCTGCGCCTCGCGCGTCTCCGCGCTGAAATATTTCACGGTCTCGTAGTTGAGCAGCGAGTCGATCGCCTTGGTGTTCGCCTCGGTGTCGGAATCGTTCATCTTGCGGCGGATCCCGATCCGCCACTCGGTCGCGATGTAGGTGTAGTACATGTAGACCGCGACCGTGATCAGCGTCGCCACGACGTAGCGCCAGTCGAACTGCCACAGCAGCACCGCCAATAGCAGCGTGACCTCGACGATGGTCGGGATCAGCTGCAGGATCACCATGCGCACGATGACCTCGATACCCTCGCGGCCGCGCTCGAGCACGCGCGTCAGGCCGCCGGTCTTGCGCTCGAGGTGAAAGCGCAGCGACAGCTCGTGCATGTGGATGAAGGTGATGGTGGCGAGCTTGCGCACCGCATGCATGGCGACGCGGGCGAAGATGCCGTCGCGCCATTGCGTCAGAACCGCCATCAGGATGCGCGTCACGCCATAGCTTGCGGTCAGCAGCAATGGCGAGGCGATCACCCAGAGGTGCCAGTTGTCGGCCGCGACCGGTGCGGTGTTGGCGCCGGTCAGCGCATCCGTCGCCCATTTGAAGCTGAACGGCACGGTCAACGTGATCAGCTTGGCGGCGAGCAGCAGCACCATCGACCAGACCACCCGCATCTTCAGGTCGAAACGGTCGCCCGGCCAGATATAGGGCCACAGATGCGCCAGCGTGCCCATCAGCGTGGCTCGCTCCAGCGATCCCCCTGCGGGAGGATCGGGAACGTCTGCGCCGTCGAACGATTGAGGTTGGTCCATCAAGAAGCCTGAAAGCCCGCCGGGTGCGGGCAGCGTTACGATTTGCGGTTTTCGCCCGTCATATAGAGCCTTCCCGATGCCAGCGCACCCCGCCAGATGGCGAATCTTTGATTGTTTGTCGCCATTTACCGGTAGATTTCCGGGTGATCCGAATCACCAATTGGGCTTGACGCCCCTGCGCTGCAATGCATCATGGCACCAATGAGCACGATCAAAACTGTCTGCGTCTATTGCGGCTCCGGCCCAGGAACCAATCCCAGCTTCACCGAAGGCGCCAAGGCGTTCGGCAAGGCTCTCGCCGAGAACAACGTCCGCCTGGTCTATGGCGGCGGCTCGCTCGGCCTGATGGGCTCGGTCGCGACCTCCGTGCTCGATCACGGCGGCACCGTCACCGGCATCATTCCTGAATTCCTCCGGAAGCGCGAGAACGCGCTGACCCGCGTGCAGGAGATGATCGTCACCCCCGACATGCACGAGCGCAAGCGGCTGATGTTCGAGCGCTCCGACGCCTTCGTGGCGCTGCCGGGCGGCGTTGGCACGCTCGAAGAGCTGGTGGAGCAGCTGACCTGGAAACAGCTCGGCCGTCACGCCAAGCCGGTGCTGCTAGCCAACATCGACAATTTCTGGGAGCCGCTGTTTTCGCTGCTGTCGCACATGCGCCAGACCGAGTTCATCCGCGCCGGCCTTTCGGTCGACATCCTCAAGGCCGATCGCGTCGAGGATATTCTGCCGAAGCTGAAAGCGGCAGCGGCACAGATCGCCGAATCTGAAACGCAGCTCGCCCCGGAAGTGGCGCGCAAGCTCTAGCGCCTTACTCCGCCGGAAACGTCACCGCCTCGATCCGGTTGCCATCGGGATCGGTCACGAAGGCCGCGTAGTAGCGCACGCGGTCATGCGGACGGATGCCTGGCGCGCCGTCGGACGCACCGCCGGCGGACAGCGCCGCGGCGTGAAACGCATCGACCTCGGCCGTCGTCTTCGCCCGCAGGCAGATGTGCACGCCGCTCTCCGCTGCCACGTGCGGCATACCCTCGCGCAGATTGATCCAGAACTCGGGATAGGCCTTGCCGAAGCCGATCGTCCGCGGCCGCGCGACGAGGCGCGTGAGGCCGAGCGCGGCGAGCGTGGTCTCGTAGAATTTTGCGGAGCGATCGAGATCGGTGACGCCGACGGAGATGTGGTCGATCATATGCCGTGCTCCCTCCCCTCGTCATTGCGAGCGAAGCGAAGCAATCCAGAGTCCCTCCGCGGAACGATTCTGGATTGCTTCGTCGCTTCGCTCCTCGCAATGACGGCGTTTGTGGCCGCGCCGTCCCTTACGTAGCCGTCCCCTACGCCGGCGCCCCCGACTTCACGAGCTTGTAGATCACCGAGTCCATCAGCGCCTGGAACGAGGCGTCGATGATGTTCGGAGACACGCCGACCGTGGTCCAGCGATCGCCGTTCTCGTCCTCGCTCTCGATCAGCACGCGCGTGACCGCGCCGGTGCCGCCGTTGAGGATACGGACGCGGTAGTCGATCAGCGTCAGGCCCTCGATGTACTTCTGGTACTTGCCGAGATCCTTGCGCAGCGCGACGTCGAGCGCGTTGACGGGGCCGTTGCCTTCGGCGGCCGAGATCAAACGCTCGCCGGCAACGTCGACCTTGACCACTGCAAGGGCGACGGTGACGCGCTCGCCGTGCGAATTGTAGCGCTGCTCGACATTGACGTCGAACTGCTCGACCTCGAAATAATGCGGCACCTTGCCGAGCGTGCGGCGCGCCAGCAGATCGAACGATGCGTTGGCGGATTCATAGGCGTAGCCCGCCGCCTCGCGCTCCTTCAATTCCTCGACCAGCCGCGTCAGCTTGGGATCGCTCTTCTCGTAGGCGATGCCGGCCCGGTCCAGCTCCGCGATGACGTTGGAGCGTCCGGCCTGGTCTGACACCAGCACCTTGCGATGATTGCCGACCAATTCCGGCAGCACATGCTCATACGTCTGCGGATCCTTCAGCACTGCCGAGGCGTGGATGCCGGTCTTGGTGACGAAGGCGCTCTCGCCGACATAGGCCGCATGCCGGTTCGGCACGCGGTTGAGCATGTCGTCGAGGGTGCGCGAGACCTTGACGAGAGTTGCGAGCTTTTCGGGCGTGACGCCGATCTCGAAGGCGTCCGAAAACTCCTTCTTGAGCTTCAGCGTCGGGATCAGCGAGCACAGATTGGCGTTGCCGCAGCGCTCGCCAAGGCCGTTCAAGGTGCCCTGGATCTGCCGCGCGCCGGCGCGCACCGCGGCGAGCGAATTGGCCACCGCCTGCTCGGTGTCGTTATGGGCGTGGATGCCGACATGGTCGCCCGGGATGTGTTTCGTCACCTCGGTGACGATGGCCTCGATCTCGTTCGGCATGGTGCCGCCATTGGTGTCGCACAGCACCACCCAGCGCGCGCCGGCCTCATAGGCGGCCTTGGCGCAGGCGAGCGCGAAGGTTGAATCCTCCTTGTAGCCGTCGAAGAAGTGCTCGCAGTCGAGCATGACCTCGCGGCCCGCGGCCTTCGCCGCCGCGACGCTGTCGCGGATCGACGCCAGATTTTCTTCGTTCGTCGTCTCCAGCGCGACGCGCACCTGATAGGCCGAGGACTTCGCCACGAAGCAGATCGCATCGGCCTTCGCTTCAAGGAGCCCGGCCACGCCGGGATCGTTGGAGACCGAGCGCCCTGCCCGGCGCGTCATGCCGAAGGCGGTGAAGCGCGCATGCTTGAGCTTGGGCTTGGTGCCGAAGAACTCGGTGTCGGTCGGATTGGCGCCGGGATAGCCGCCCTCGACATAGTCGATGCCGAGATCGTCGAGCATCGCCGCGATGACCTGCTTGTTGGTCAGGGTGAAATCGACGCCGTTGGTCTGCGCCCCGTCGCGCAGCGTGGTGTCGAACAGATAGAGACGCTCCTTGCTCATTGCGCAGCTCCGAGCGTCTTCTTCATCGTGGTGTTGGCGAGCCACTCGTCGTTGATGGTGATACTGTTGCGCTGCATGGCGACATAGCCGCGCTTGGCGAAGAAGTTTTGCGCGGTGTCGCTGGCATCGACCGACAGGCTGGTCGCGCCACGGCCGCCGGCGAGCTTTTCCAGCGCGTCCACCAGCATGGTCGCGATGCCCTGACCGGTCACGGCGGGATGCACATAGAGCATATGGATGTGATCGGCCCCGCGCAGCGAGGCGAAGCCGACGGGCGAGCCCTCCAGCGTCGCGACCAGCGTCAGGTCGGCCGCGAGCCGCTTGCCGAACTCTTCGGTTTCCGCCGCTTCCATCCAGGCCTGCTGCTGCGCCTCGTTGTAGTCTTCGCCGGTCAGCTCCTCGATGCTTGCCGTGAAGATCGCGGCGAGAACCGGCACGTCATCAGGCAGGAACGGCCGCAAGCCGGGTTTTGGCAAAGTCTGTCCCATCGTCTTCACCACATCCCATAGAGTTTCAGCGCCAGCGCCACGGCGGCCACGAGCAGCAGGATCTTCAGCGCGATGTAATAGAGCCAGTGCCGCGGAAAAGGCGTGTCGGGCCGCTTCATCGCGCGACCTCCCACGTCGTCCCGTCCTTGGAGTCCTTGATCGCAACGCCCATCGCGGCAAGCAGATCGCGAATACGGTCGGACTCTTTGAAGTCCTTGCGGCTACGGGCGGCCGTCCGCTCCGAGATCAGGCGTTCGACTTCCCTGGCATCGACCCCGCTGGCCTGCCGCTTGCGCCCTTCCCACTGCGCAGCGCTTTCGGAGAGGAAGCCGAGCAGGCGCAACGAGCCCGCCAGCGCGCTCACGTCGCTGCCACGCAGGCCGTGCAGCGCCGCGATCGCTAGCGGCGTATTGAGGTCGTCGAGCAGCGGCTCGACCACGGACGCGGCCGGCTGGCCGGGCTCGGCGTCGGCCGCGACCCGATACCAGTCGTCGAGCGTCCTGGCGCTCTCCTCCAGCGACTTCAGGGTCCAGTCGATCGGCGAGCGGTAATGCGTCTTCAGCATGTTCAGACGCAGCACCTCCCCCGGCCAGTCCGCGAGGAGCTCGTGGATGGTGACGAAGTTGCCGAGCGACTTCGACATCTTCTCGCTCTCGACCTGCAGGAAGCCGTTGTGCATCCAGTAGTTCGCCATGCGCTCCTGGTGGAAGGCGCAGCAGGTTTGCGCGACCTCGTTCTCGTGATGCGGAAACACGAGATCGATACCGCCGCCATGGATGTCGAAATACTCGCCGAGATGCTTCCAGGCCATGGCCGAGCACTCGATGTGCCAGCCCGGACGGCCGTCTGCCTTGATGCCGGCCGGCGACGGCCATGACGGCTCACCCGGCTTGGACGGCTTCCACAGCACGAAGTCGGTGTTGTCCTTCTTGTAGGGCGCGACATCGACGCGGGCGCCGGCGATCATCTCGTCCAGCGAGCGATTGGACAGCGCGCCATAGCGCGGCAGGCCGGAATTGGCCGCGTTCATCGCCTGCGGCGAGAACAGCACATGGTCCTCGGCAGCATAGGCAAAGCCGCCGGCGATCAGCCTCTCGATGATCTCGCGCATCTCGCCGATATGCTCGGTCGCGCGCGGCTCGACGCTCGGCCTCAGCGCGCCAAGTGCGTCGACGTCGGCGTGAAACTGTCTTCCTGTCTGCTCGGTGACCTTGCGGATCGCCTCGTTGAGCGGGAGCCCCGGAAAATCGCGCGCGGCGCGGTCGTTGATCTTGTCGTCGACGTCGGTGATGTTGCGGACATAGGTCACGTGCGCCTCGCCATAGAGATGGCGCAGCAGCCGAAACAGCACGTCGAACACGATCACCGGCCGCGCATTGCCGATATGGGCGAAGTCATAGACGGTCGGTCCGCAGACATACATGCGGACGTTCTTCGCATCGAGCGGCACGAAGGTGCGCTTGTCCCGGCTCAGCGTATCGTAAAGGCGCAATTCCATATGGATACCCGTCGGCTGTTGGCCGGGCGTCCAGTGCTCTCAATGCTTTTGAGAAAAGACGGCTCCAGCCAGCGAATCGCTAGCTCGTAATCTCGCGGCAAATGCCACAAATGGCGAGGAGACCGTACATGCGGCCACATATGGGCTATCAGGCGCCCCCGCGTCAAGAGAGCCGCGAAAACGCCGTTTTATCTCCGCAAAGCGCGGCCGCCCCGCCTTGATGGTTCATCATCCTTAACCTTTTGAGTTTACTTGAAACCCGGCGGTTCCCTAAAGCCCCGGTGCACCCATGCGATCCCTGCTCGCGCTCGTCTCTTGTGCCTCCATCATCGCGGCATCCAGCGCATTCGCCGAGACCCGCGTCTTCATCATCGCCAACCAGGCGGACGGCTACGGTGTCGACCAGTGCCTCGCCAAGGGTGAGAAATGCGGCGCACAGGTCGCGCGCACCTATTGCCAGTCACGCGATTTTGCCCAGGCCTCGGCCTATCGCCGGGTCGATCCCGACGAAATTACCGGCTCTGTCCCAAAAACCGGCGCAAACTGCTCCCATGGCCATTGCGACGAATATGTCGCAATCACCTGCCAGCGCTGAATTCCCTCGGAGCTGGCGGACCTTAGGACCAGTTTTCGGCCCCTGAAACGACGTGACGATGCCGCAGGAAGCGGCTATTGGAGGGCGCGCGTCGGCCCCCAAAATCACGCCGGGCCGTGACCTCGCTAGAATGGCGGATATGCCTGAATTTTTGTCTCTCTCCCGTGCTCGCTCCATCCTTGCCTGCACCGTGCTTCTGGGCACGGTCGTGCTCGCCAACGGTGCTTTCGCGCAAGCGGGCCCGCCCGGCCCGCCGCCTCAGCCCGGCCAGAACGGGCTTGGACCAAATCCGATGTGCGTGCGGCTGGAAGGCCAGCTCGCCGGGCTCGATCGTGGCGGCGGCGGTGGCGACCCCGCGCGCGAAGACCAGATCCGCCGCTACCAGGATTCCCAGGCCAAGCAGCAGGCCGAGCTCGACCGCGTCACCATGCAGGCCAAGCGCATGGGCTGCGATTCCTCCGGCTTCTTCTCGCTGTTCAACGGCCAGTCGGCGCAATGCGGTCCGGTCAACACCCAGATCCAGCAGATGCGCGCCAATCTGGACCAGATCACCGGCAATCTCGAACGCCTGCGCGGCGGCGGCCCCGGCGGCTTCAGCCCGGAGCGCGACAACCAGCGCCGCTCGGTGCTGGCGGCGCTGGCGCAGAACAATTGCGGCCCGCAATATGCCAACGCCGCGCAATCGCAAGGCGGCAACTTCCTGAACAATCTGTTCGGCGGCGGCGGCAACAACCCCAACAATCCGCAAGGCGTGCCGCCCTCCGATCTCGGACCACAATCCGGCACCTACCGCACCGTGTGCGTGCGCACCTGCGACGGCGCCTATTTCCCGGTCTCGTTTGCCACCGTGCCGGCGCGCTTCCCCGACGATGAGAAGACCTGCAAGGCGCTGTGCCCGGCCGCGGAAGCCGTGCTCTACACCCATCGCAATCCCGGCGAGGACATGAACTCCGCGGTCTCCACCAGCGGCCAGCCCTACACGGCGCTGCCGACCGCGTTCAAATTCCGCAGCGAGTTCAACCCGTCCTGCTCCTGCAAGGCCGCAGGCCAGACCTGGGCCGACGCGCTGAAATCCGCCGACGACAAGGCGGCGGCCGAGCAGCAGGGTGACATCATCGTCACCGAGGAGAGCGCCAAGAAGATGCAGCAGCAGCGGCTCAACAAGGGCACGCCTGCGACTGCCAAGAAGGGCGCGGCTCCCGCGCCGACGACGGCCAGCGCACCGGCTGCGGCAGCGCCTGCGGATACCGGCACGGCCACCAATTCGTCGGAGAACAAGCCGATCCGCTCGGTCGGCCCGACGTTCCTGCCGCAGCAGCAGAAGTAGGCTCTAACCCGTCATGCCCCGCGAAGGCGGCCGCCAGGTGCGGCCGTTTCGCTGTTACTGCTTACCCTCGCGGCTCCACGGGAAGAGATTGGCCGGAAAGTCCGCTGCGTAGCGCTTTCCCTTCGGGGGCGGCGGCGGCTCGTCCGGTGGATTCGGATTCGGCTCGACCACCCGCCGATAGAGGTGCCAGGTGGCATGACCGAGCACCGGCAGGACGACAGCGAGACCGACGAAGAACGGCAGCGAGCCGATCACGAGCAGTGCCGCGACGATGAGGCCCCATCCGGCCATCGCAACCGGATTCGCGGCCACTGCTCGGAGCGACGTGCGGATCGCGTCGATCGCAGTCGCATGCCGGTCGAGCATCAACGGAAACGACACGACGCTGACGCACAAGGCCACAACCGCAAACAGGAAGCCACAACCGCAACCGACGATGATGAGCGACCAGCCCTCCGGTGTCGTCAGCACGCGCGTTGCGAAGTCGGGAATGCTTGCGGCCGCCGCGTGACCGAAGATCGTGACATAGATTGCGTTCGCGACACCGATCCAGGCCCCGAACAGGACCAGCAGAAGCACGCCGAGCTCGACCATGGCGCCGAACGACGGTGCGCGCAGCACCTTGATCGCATCCCATGCATCGACCTCCTCGCCGCGCTCGCGACGCCGGCTGAGTTCATAGAGACCGATCGCGGCAAAAGGGCCGATCAAGGCAAAGCCGGCAGCCAGCGGAAACAGGAGCGGCAGCACCGAATAGCCGAGAACCATCCTGAACAGGACGAGACCGAGAACGGGATAAATCACGCACACGACGATCGCGTGGCTCGGCATCGCCTGGAAATCCTCCCAACCCAGGCGTAGGGCCTCGGTCAGGTCGGACAAGCTGATCTTGCGAATGGGGTAGGAGGCCGCTTCGCCGAACAGGTGCCGCTTTATGATGTTGTCGGGATAAAGAGTGGCCATGGACACACCCTCCTCTGCTGAAAGTCGCGGCGGCAAACGGCGCGCTTTCCGGCCGCGCGTATCCGCCCTTATGTGCGGGAGACGCGATCGAGCCGAGTACGGCAGTTCCAGGCTCAACGAGGAAGGAGCTTAGCCGGACGAAACCCGTCGCGACCTGCGCCCCGAGCTTAGCGCGCGCGATCTGGAATGACCAGCGCTCCCGGCTGGGTGAATTGTGCGTCGCATATTTTGTGCGATGCATCACATCGAGAATGCGACTGACGCTCGCCAGCTTGCACGGCAACATGGATCGCCCACGCCGCCTAAGCGTGCTGACATGCTATTGACGCCGGGTTCGCGGGGGATCATTTTAAAAGTCTGGACGCCCCCAGCGGTCGCGGTCTTCCTCTTGAATATCGCGACCGGTTGAATGGGCGAGGCAAGAGGCGCGGTGATGGCGCATATGTCAGCATAGATGTCCGCGTAGAGAAAGTCCGCCATCGCGACAGACGTGAGCTCCGCCCTGGATTCGTATCCGTAGCCTTCGATGGCAAGGATGGATCAGGATGGCTGTCGCACTGATACTGCTTCTGGTCGCGATCGGCTCGGTGCTGTTTCACCTCTACAGCCCGTGGTGGTGGACGCCGATCGCCACGAACTGGGCCTATATCGACCACACCATCAGCATCACGTTCTGGATCACGGGCTTCGTTTTCGTCGCGGTCATCGCCTTCATGGCCTATTGCGTCTTCCGCTTTCACCACAAAGAGGGAAGGCGGGCCGACTATAATCCGGAAAACAAAAAGCTCGAATGGTGGCTGAGCGTCGGGACCGGCGTCGGCGTCGCCGCCATGCTCGCGCCCGGTCTCGTGGTCTGGCACCAGTTCGTGACGGTGCCTGCGGATGCCACCGAGGTCGAAGTCATGGGCCAGCAATGGCAATGGAGCTTCCGCCTTCCGGGCAAGGATGGGCGGCTGGGCACATCCGATGTCCGCAACATCGCTTCCGACAATCCGATGGGGCTCAATCGTGACGACCCGCATGCGCAGGACGACGTCGTGATCGAGAACGGCGACCTGCACCTTCAAATGGGAAAGCCGGTCAAGGTTCTCCTCCGCTCGGTTGATGTCCTGCACGATTTCTACGTGCCCGAATTCCGCGCCAAGATGGACATGGTCCCCGGCATGGTGACCTACTTCTGGATAACGCCGATCCGAACCGGAACGTTCGATGTTCTATGTGCGGAGCTCTGTGGCGCGGCTCATTATCAGATGCGGGCCAAGGTCATCGTCGACGAAGAGCGTGAATATCACGCTTGGCTTGAGCAACAAAAGACGTTTGCCGAATTGTCGCCGGCGCGAGCTGTCGTGAAGGCGACGTACCAATCCGGCGGCAAGTAGCAGGCTGCCGCTGCGAAGATCGGGTGCACGAGGCCAATGCCTCACCCCCGATGGAAACGACCGAGGAGGTTTCTATGGTCGATATTCCATATGAAGGGATCGCAGGCATCCCGCCTGCCGAAGTACCTGAAGTCGAGCTCTATCATCCAAGGAGCTGGTGGACACGGTATGTCTTCTCGCAGGACGCCAAGGTGATCGCCATTCAGTATTCGCTGACGGCCTCGGCCATCGGGCTGGTGGCCCTGGTGCTGTCGTGGCTGATGCGACTGCAACTGGGATTCCCCGGCACCTTCTCTTTCATCGATGCCAACCAGTACCTCCAGTTCATCACCATGCACGGCATGATCATGGTGATCTATCTGCTCACCGCATTGTTCCTGGGCGGCTTCGGCAACTACCTGATCCCGCTGATGGTCGGCGCCCGGGACATGGTCTTCCCCTATGTGAACATGCTGAGCTACTGGGTCTACCTGCTCGCAGTCCTGGTGCTGGCCTCGACATTCTTTGTCCCCGGCGGCCCCACCGGCGCCGGCTGGACGCTCTACCCGCCGCAAGCCATCCTCTCCGGAACGCCCGGGCAGGATTGGGGCATCATTCTCATGATGTCGTCCCTGATCCTGTTCATCATCGGCTTCACCATGGGCGGGCTGAATTACGTGGTCACGGTGCTGCAGGCGCGCACCCGCGGCATGACGTTGATGCGCCTGCCCCTGACGGTGTGGGGCATTTTCACGGCGACCGTCATGGCGTTGCTGGCATTCCCTGCACTGTTCGTTGCCTCGGTCATGCTGCTGCTCGACCGTCTCCTGGGAACCAGCTTCTTCATGCCCTCCCTCGTCGAGATGGGACAGCTGTCGAAATACGGCGGCGGCAGCCCGCTGCTCTTCCAGCACCTGTTCTGGTTCTTCGGCCACCCCGAGGTTTACATCGTCGCCCTGCCCGCCTTCGGCATCGTCTCCGATCTGATCAGCACGCATGCGCGCAAGAACATCTTCGGTTATCGCATGATGGTCTGGGCCATCGTGGGGATTGGTGCGCTCAGCTTCGTCGTGTGGGCGCACCACATGTATGTGAGCGGCATGTTCCCGCAGTTCGGGTACTTCTTCGCCACCACGACGCTCATCATCGCCATCCCCACAGCGATCAAGGTCTACAACTGGGTGCTGACCCTGTGGCGCGGCGACATTCATCTCAGGGTGCCGATGCTGTTCGCCCTCGGCTTCATCATCACCTTCGTGAATGGCGGCCTCACCGGCCTCTTCCTCGGCAACGTCGTCGTGGACGTGCCCCTCTCGGACACCATGTTCGTGGTCGCGCATTTCCACATGGTGATGGGCGTGGCGCCGATCATGGTCGTGCTCGGCGCGATCTATCATTGGTACCCCAAGGTCACGGGACGGATGCTGAACGACCTCCTCGGCAAGTTTCACTTCTGGGTCACCTTCCTCGGCGCCTACCTGATCTTCTTCCCCATGCACTACCTTGGACTGCTCGGGGTTCCGCGCCGGTATTTCGAACTCGGCGACACGGCGTTCATCCCGTCCTCGGCCCATACACTGAACGCCTTCATCTCCGTGGTGGCCTTGACCGTCGGCTTCAGCCAGATGGTGTTCCTGTTCAATCTTGCCTGGAGCCTGTTCAAGGGCGAGGCCTCGGGCGGCAATCCGTGGCGGGCGACGACGCTGGAGTGGCAGACGCCGGAGACGCCCCCCGGACACGGCAACTGGGGCAAGGAGCTCCCGGTCGTGTACCGCTGGGCCTATGACTACAGTGTGCCCGGCGCCGCGGAGGACTTCATTCCGCAGAACCAGCCGCCACGCGCGACGCAGTTCGTTCAGGGAGCTGCTTCGTGAGCGCCATCATCCTGTTCCTGGCTGTGCTTGCGGTGATCGCCGGATGGTGGCTGTCGCAGCAGCGGCTGATGGCCAAGCCCTGGCTGGAGGAAGGCTCGGTCGGTGACTTCCCCGGCGGCGATAGCATGACTTGGCCGGCAGCGAAGGTCGGACTTGGCGTGTTTCTCGCTGTCGCGAGCACACTGTTCGTCCTCTTCATCAGCGCCTACTCGATGCGCATGAGCGTGGTGGACTGGCGGCCGCTGCCGGTCCCGCGGCTGCTGTGGGTCAATACGGGCGTCCTGGTCCTGAGCAGTGTCGCGCTGCAATGGTCGTACGTGGCTGCCGGGCGAGACGATACCGAGAGCGTCAAGATCGGTCTGCTCGCCGGCGGAGCATCTGCCGTGATCTTCCTCGCCGGACAGCTCCTGGCCTGGCAACGGCTCGGGGCTGCCGGATATTTCGTGGCGTCCAATCCGGCGAATTCCTTCTTCTACCTGTTGACTGCGGTGCACGGGCTGCATCTGACGGGCGGCCTGGTGGCCCTCGGGCGAACCTCGGCCAAGGTGTGGCGCGGCACCGAGATCGCCGACATGCGCTTGAGCGTGGAGCTGTGCGCCATCTACTGGCACTTCCTGCTGTTGGTCTGGCTTGTCCTGCTCGGTCTTCTCACGGGCTGGACCGACGATTTCGTCAACATCTGCCGTCAATTGCTGAGCTAGGGAGGCGAGACCAGATGGCTGAAACCGTGCTGACACATTCGGGCCAATCGCCTGCGCGGCTTGAAGGCTGGCGCGGCATCGCCGCCGACTGGGCGTCCGATCAGCGCGCCTTCAAGAACGTGTCCTGGGGCAAGGCCATGATGTGGATCTTCCTCCTCAGCGACACCTTCATCTTCAGTTGCTTCCTGCTCTCCTACATGACGGCGCGCATGTCCACGACCGTGCCGTGGCCGAATCCCAGCGAAGTCTTCGCCCTCAATATCGGGGGCAACCACATCCCGCTGATCCTGATCGCCATCATGACCTTCGTCCTGATCAGCAGCAGCGGCACGATGGCGATGGCCGTCAATTTCGGCTACCGCCGCGATCGCGTGAGAACCGCAATCCTGATGCTGGTCACGGCGGCATTCGGCGCAACCTTCGTCGGAATGCAGGCGTTCGAATGGACCAAGCTGATCATGGAGGGCGTCCGGCCCTGGGGCAATCCATGGGGCGCGGCGCAGTTTGGCTCAAGCTTTTTCATGATCACCGGTTTCCACGGCACCCACGTGACGATCGGCGTGATCTTCCTGATCGCGATCGCGCGAAAGGTCTGGCGTGGAGACTTCGACGTCGAGAGGCGCGGCTTCTTCACAAGCCGCAAGGGCTATTACGAGATCGTCGAGATCATGGGCCTGTACTGGCACTTCGTCGATCTCGTGTGGGTGTTCATCTTTGCATTGTTCTATCTTTGGTGAGGTCGGCGCATGACAAACGCGGCGGTACACATGGAAGGCCAGCTCCACGCTCCGGCGCACGGCGCAGTCGCAACAGCAGCCGTGCACGCCAAGGGGCAACAGCACCCGATCAAGCTCTACCTCGTGGTCTGGGGCTGGCTGTTCGTCCTCAGCACGTGCTCCTACCTCGTCGACTACTTTGGCCTACACGGCTACCTCAGGTGGTCGCTGATCCTGCTGTTCATGGTGTTGAAGGCCGGCCTGATCGTCGCCGTCTTCATGCACATGGCCTGGGAGCGGCTGGCCCTCACCTATGCCATCCTGCTGCCGCCGATCGCGGTAATGGTGTTTGTGACCATCATGGTGCTCGAATCCGAATACACCCACTTGCTTCGGGTGATGTTTTTCGCAACCCCGTCGTAGCGGCAAGCTGATTTGCACTGTCATGCCCCGCGAAGGCGGGGCATCCAGTAACCCGTGTCAGCAGTCGGTTCCTACAATGCCCGCCACGGAGTACTGGATCATCCGCCTTCGCGGATGATGACAGGGGTGGGGCGCCATCGCCGCGCGGCTCGCATCAGCCCTCGAACGCGTCGATCGACGCCTTGCTGCCGCGCGAGACCAGCGTCTCGTCCGCCGCAGGCGACGGCTCGCCCTTATCGCGAAAGCGGTTGGTGATGGGATAGCGGCGGTCGCGGCCGAAATTCCGGGCCGTCACCTTCACGCCCGGTGCGGCCTGGCGGCGCTTGTATTCGGCGACGTTGAGCAGATGATCGATGCGGGCGACCGTCTCGCGGTCGAAGCCGGCGGCGATGATCTTGTCGAGCGGCTCCTCGCGCTCGATCAGACGCTCCAGGATGCCATCGAGCACGTCGTAAGGCGGCAGCGAGTCCTGGTCGGTCTGGTTCTCGCGCAGCTCCGCCGTCGGCGGACGCGTGATGATATCGGGCGGAATGACCTCGCCCGCGGGCCCGAGCGCGCCGTCGGGCTTCCAGTGGTTGCGCAGCGCGGCCAGCCGAAACACCTGCGTCTTGTAGATATCCTTGATCGGATTGAAGCCGCCGTTCATGTCGCCATAGAGCGTGGCGTAGCCGACCGACATTTCCGACTTGTTGCCGGTCGTCACCACCATCAGCCCGGTCTTGTTGGAGATCGCCATCAGCAGCGTGCCGCGGGTGCGGGCCTGCAGGTTTTCCTCGGTGATATCGGGCGGCAGGTTCTTAAAGATGCCGGACAGGATGGTCTCGAAGCCGGTCACGGCTTCAGCGATCGGCAGCACCTCGTAGCGGATTCCGAGATGCCCGGCGAGTTCGCCCGCGTCCGCGATCGAGCTCGCCGCGGTGTAGCGATAAGGCAGCATCACGCCATGCACCTGGTCGGCACTGAGCGCATCGACCGCAATCGCCGCGCAGAGAGCGGAGTCGATGCCGCCGGAGATGCCGAGCAGCACGCCGGGAAAGCCGTTCTTGGCGACGTAGTCGCGCAAGCCCAGCACGCAGGCCGCATAGTCGGCGCGGTCGCCCTCGGGCTGCGCGGCAATCGGCCCCGCGCAGCGCCAATCCTCGCCGTTCCTGGTGAAGCGCAATGTGGTGACGCTCTCTTCGAACGCCGGCAATTGCGCCGCAAGCGAGAGATCGCCGTTGAGCGCGAAGGAACCGCCGTCGAACACCAGCTCGTCCTGGCCGCAAACCTGGTTGAGATAGACCAGCGGCAGGCCGCTCTCGGTGACACGCGCCACGGCGACCGACAGGCGCACGTCGCTCTTGTCGCGGGCATAGGGCGAGCCGTTCGGCACCAGGATGATCTCGGCGCCGGTCTCGGCCAGCGTCTCGACCACGTTCTCGTAATCCTCGGACTCCTCCAGCCAGATGTCCTCGCAGATCGGCACGCCGATGCGCACGCCGCGCACGGTCACGGGACCTGCGGCAGGGCCGCGCGAAAACAGCCGCTTCTCGTCGAACACGCCGTAATTCGGCAGATTGCACTTGAAGCGCAAGGCGGCGATTTTTCCGCCATCGAGCAGCGCGCAGGCATTATGGAGCCTGCCGTCCTCGATCCAGGGCGTGCCGACCAGCACCGCCGGGCCGCCATCCGCAGTCTCGCGCGCGAGCGCCTCGATCGCGGCGCGGCAGGTGTCCTGGAACGCCGGCTTCTGTACCAGATCTTCCGGCGGGTAGCCGGCGATGAACAATTCCGGAAACAGCACGAGATCGGCGCCGTCGGACCTGGCTTGCGCGCGCGCCGCACGCACCTTCGCGGCATTGCCCTCGATGTCGCCCATGGTCGGATTGAGCTGGGCGAGCGTGACCGCGAATACGTTGAGACGTTCGGTCATGGCCGCCGCACTCCGCTTCAGAGGAACCCCAATCGCTCGACGATGGCGATGATCCAGAATGCGCCGGCCATCAGCAGCGCAACGCCGACCGCGGCCGAGCCCATGTCCTTGACGCGGCCGATCTGCTTGTCGTGATCCATGGTCAGCCGGTCGGCAAGCTTCTCGATCGCGGTGTTGAGCAGCTCGACCGTCAGCACGAACGCGACCGAACAGACCAGCTCGACCGCCCGCAGCGCCGTCGCGGCGACGAACCACGCCAGCGGCACCGACAGGATGAGCGCAAAAATCTCCTCGCGAACGGCCTGCTCCGACCGGAACGCGAAGGCCAGACCGTTGCGTGAATTGATCGTCGCCTTCCAGATCCGCAGCAAGGTGTTAGAGCCCCGCGGCGACCGGCATCGGCCTGGCCTTGCCGGCGCGTTCCTGCTTGAGGAGCTCCGCGACCAGGAAAGCCATGTCGATCGATTGCTCGGCATTGAGGCGGGGATCGCAGACCGTGTGGTAGCGGTCGTTGAGATCCTCGTCGGTGATCGCGCGGGCGCCGCCGATACACTCGGTGACGTCCTGGCCGGTCATCTCCAGATGCACGCCGCCGGCGTGCGTGCCCTCCGCCGCGTGGATGGTGAAGAACGACTTCACCTCCGACAGGACGCGGTCGAACGGGCGTGTCTTGTAGCCTGACGTGGAGGTGATGGTGTTGCCGTGCATGGGATCGCACGACCAGACCACAACCCTGCCCTCACGCTTCACGGCGCGGATCAGTCCCGGCAGATGGTCGGCAACCTTGTCGGAGCCGAAGCGGTTGATCAGCGTCAGCCGGCCCGGCTCGTTGTCGGGGTTGAGCACGTCGATCAGCTTCAAGAGCTCGTCGGGCTTGAGCGACGGGCCGCACTTCAGGCCGATCGGGTTCTTGATGCCGCGGAAATATTCGACATGGCCGTGATCGAGCTGACGGGTGCGGTCGCCGATCCAGATCATGTGGCCCGAGGTCGCGTACCAGTCGCCGGTGGTGGAATCGACGCGGGTCATGGCCTGCTCGTAGCCGAGCAGCAGTGCCTCGTGGCTGGTGTAGAAATCGGTCGCGCGCAGCTCCGGATGGCTCTCGAGGTCGAGGCCGCAGGCCTGCATGAAGTTGAGCGCGTCGGAGATACGGTCAGCCAGCTCCTTGTAGCGGCGGGACTGCGGCGAGTCCTTCAGGAAGCCGAGCATCCATTGATGCACGCTGCCGAGATTGGCAAAGCCGCCGGTCGCGAACGCCCGCAGCAGGTTCAGCGTCGCAGCCGACTGGCGATAGGCCATCAGCTGGCGCTGCGGATCCGGCACGCGCGCTTCCTTGGTGAAGGCGATGTCGTTGACGATGTCGCCGCGATAGCTCGGCAGCTCGACGCCATCAATCTTCTCGGTCGGCGACGACCGCGGTTTTGCGAACTGGCCGGCAATGCGGCCAACCTTCACCACCGGCACCGCGCCGGCATAGGTCAGCACCACCGCCATCTGCAGCAGCACCCGGAAGAAATCGCGGATGTTGTTGGCGCCGTGCTCGGCAAAGCTCTCGGCGCAATCGCCGCCCTGGAGCAGGAAGGCCTCGCCGGCCGCAACGCGCCCCAGCGCCTTCTTCAGATTGCGCGCCTCGCCCGCGAACACCAGCGGCGGAAAGGTCGCAAGCTGCGCCTCGACGTCGGCCAAGGCCTTGGCGTCGGGATAATCGGGCACCTGTAGCACCGGCTTGCTGCGCCAGGACTCGGGCGTCCACCGCTCGGACATCGCAATCTCTCCGTGAAGTAAAAAAGCACAACCTGATCTGTGGGTTGCGAGGGCCGCCTTATACACAGCCCGGTCCCCGGCCGCCAGTTGTAAATCCATTTCGCACTGCAAACCCTTGCGGGGAAAGCCGAATTCGCATTTGCTGAGGGCTGGCAAGGAAACCGGCAGGACATCGGCTGCCCATGGACGCGGCGCGCGACGACGTTTTCATCGACGAGATCACCTTCCCGGCGACGGACGGGTATCCGCTGGCAGGCACCCTGTTCCTGCCGCGCGGCACCAAACGCCATGCCGTGCTGATCAACTCCGCCACCGCCGTCCCGCGAAAGATCTATCGCGGCTTTGCCTCCGACCTCGCCCATCGCGGCTGCGCGGTCCTGACCTACGATTATCGCGGCATCGGCGATTCCCGGCAGCCGGCGATGGTCGGCTACAACCAGCCGAAATCGCTGGTCGGATTCAAGGCCTCGATGTCGGACTGGGCCGCGCAGGACGTCACCGCTGCGGTGCGCTGGATGCGCGAGCGCTACACCACCCTGCCGCTCGCCTATGTCGGCCACTCCTTCGGCGGCCAGGCGCTCGGGCTGATCGAAAACAACAGCGACATCTCGCGCGCCGCCTTCGTGGCCTCGCAGGCCGCGACCTGGCAGCTGATGGCGTCGCCGGAGAAATATCGCGTCTACGCCTTCATGAATTTCGTCGGCGTACCGCTCGTCCACGCGCTCGGCTACGCCCCGGCCTGGGCCGGCATCGGCGAGGATCTGCCCAAGGGCGTCTTCCTGCAATGGGCCGACTGGGTCTCCAGCCCGCGCTATCTGTTCGACTCCAAATTGCCGGCGCTGGAGAACTTCGCAAAGTTCAAGGGCGAGCTGCGCGCGCTCTGCTTCTCCGACGATCCCTGGGCGACGCGGCCCGCGGTCGAGCTGCTCGCGAGCGGCTTCTCCGCGATCAAGCCGGAGGTGCTGACGGTGAAGCCGTCCGACGTCGGCGCCAAGGCGATCGGCCATTTCGGCTTCTTCCGCCCCGAGCACCGCGACACGCTGTGGCGCGGCGTGGCGGAATGGATCCAGGGGGAGTGATATTACGCGGCCGCCGCGGGCAGCTTGATGACGATCCGTAATCCGCTTCGTTCGCCCTCCGTGATGTTCGCAGCGTCGATCGATCCCCCAAGCCGATCGACAATCCGCTTGACGATCGAGAGGCCCAGACCGACGCCCTCGCCTTCCGGCCGCTGCCCACGGAAAAACGGCTCGAATATCCGGCCTATCTCGTCGGGGGACACGCCTGGTCCATTGTCCTCGATCCGAAGCACAGCCATGGCGCCGTCCCGGTAAATCGCCACATCGATCCTGCCGCCCGCCGGCGTGAAACGGAGCGCGTTGTCGAGAAGATTGCGGATCATGGCTGCGAGCATGACCGGCTCGCCGCGCACCGGAACAGACTCGGCCCGTTCGAAACCAAGATCGACGCCGCGGCTGATCGCCTCCCGCAAGAGATCGGCGATGACGCTCTTCGCCGCGTGATCGAGCTCCACAACCTCCCATTGCCCGCAATCGGTGGGCGCAGCGTCGTGTCGCGCCAGCGCAAGCAACTGCTCCAGAAGATGCTTGCTGCGACTCATGCCCTGCCGAAGCGCCGCAAGGCGCTCGCGCGCGGCCGGTGGCAGTTCGACGTGATCGAGATTCTCAGCCTGTACGCTCAACGCCGTCAGCGGTGTGCGCAGTTCGTGCGCGGCGTCCGCGATAAACCTTCGCTGCTGCCCTATCATCTCGTGCATGCGCTGCAACAGGCCGTTGATGGAAGACACGAACGGATTCAGTTCGCTTGGGAGGTCGCGAAGCGGCAAGGCCGTCATGTCATCCGCACGCCGTGCGTTGAGTTCGTCCGCCAGCCGGACCATGGGTCGAAGCGATCCGGCAATGACAAAGGCGATCACCAGCATCAGGCAAGGGATCAGCGCGGCGATCGGAAGCACGGTGCGGAGCGCCATGTCACTTGCGATCTCATCCCTGACCCCCGTGCTCTGGGCCACGGCAAACCGGCTGCCGTCGGATCGCGTCCTCAGCACCACCCGGACCGGTTTTCCCTGTCGCGTTGCATCGCGCATCCCATCCTGAAGCCGCCACAACTGGCGCTCCTCGGGTGTGCCTTGCGGCGCCCTGCCCAGCTCCATCAGCCAGACTTCGGAATTCTCATCGACCCCATGGAGGTCCTGAGCTCCGGTGAAGCCACCGCTCTGAACGAGGCCCGCGATCTGGATCAGCACGGAGTCCTGCGTCTCGATCGCCTCATCGAATGCCCACCGGTGTGCGAAGACGCCTCCGGTGAGCCCGGTCACCAGCACGATCGTCGTCAAGCTGATGAACAGCCGGCCGCGCAGCGAGTTGATCATGGCGCGCGATCCACCATCCATCCCATCCCGCGCACGTTACGGATCGCCTCCGTGCCGAGCTTCTTGCGGATGGTGTGGATCAGGAATTCGACCGCGTTGCTTTCGACCTCCTCGTTCCAGCCGTAAAGCTGCCGCTCGAGCTCGCTCCGCGACAGGATGGTGCCGGGGCGCGTCAACAAAGCCTGGAGCAGCGCGAACTCGCGCGCGGTCAGGAGGGCCGTTTGGCCAGACAGCGAAGCCTCGCGGGTCGCAGGATCGAGACTGAGCTTGCCGTTGCCAAGCACAGCGGGCGCACCGCTGCCTTCGCGGCGAAGCACCGCCCGCATCCGCGCCAGCAATTCGCGTATCTCGAACGGCTTGACCAGATAATCGTCAGCGCCGAGATCGAGGCCTTCGATCCTGTGATCGACGCCATCCCGCGCGGTGACGATAATGACCGGGCACCTGCAGCCATTCGCGCGCAACTGCCGCAGGATATCCCGGCCGTCCGCGTTCGGCAGGCCGAGATCGAGCAGCAGCACCTCGTAAGACTCGGCTGAGGCGGCAACCAGCGCGGACTCGCCGTCTCTCACCCAGTCGACGGCGTAAGCAGCATCCTTCAGCGCCTGTTCGACGGCGGCACCGACCATCCTGTCATCCTCGATCAGTAAAACTCGCAAAGCTCGATCCTCGAAACCGCCGGGCCATCCGGCCGTCAAAATCATGACCGTTCCGACTTAGCGCAGAGTTAGGGAACGCCAGCAGGCCCAAAATGCGGCGAAGGCCGCCCCGCATTGAGAATTCTCGTCCCTAAGCCCGGCCTAAGTCGCCTGCGCGACGGTCTCGCATCGCTTCGGCTTTGGGAGATTTGGGCGTGTCGCAATATTCAGGTTTTGGCGCAAGACGGATGCTGAACAAGGTTCCGGAGGTCACGGCGATCTTCTGGGCCATCAAGATTCTCTCGACCACGGTTGGCGAGACCAGCGCCGACTATCTCGCGGTGCATGTCGGCCTCGGCGCCAGCCTGACCGCGATCTGCATGAGCAGCCTGCTGGTCGCTGCCCTGCTGCTGCAACTGAACCGCCGCGTCTACGTGCCCTGGATCTACTGGCTGACCGTCGTTCTCGTCAGTATCGTCGGCACGCAGCTCACGGATCTCCTGACCGACAAGCTCGAGATCAGCCTCTACATCAGCACAGCGGCGTTCGCTTGCGCGCTCGCCGCGACCTTTGCGGTCTGGTACGGCGTCGAGCGCACGCTATCGATCCACAGCATCGTGACGACGCGGCGCGAGCTGTTTTATTGGACGGCAATCCTGTTCACCTTCGCGCTCGGCACGGCCGCAGGCGATCTTGCCACCGAAGCACTTGGTCTCGGTTTCCAGCTCGGCGTCGCCGCCTTCGGCGTGCTGATCGCGGCGGTGATGATGGCGTATTACTTCGGCGCCAATCCCGTCCTCACCTTCTGGCTTGCCTACATCCTGACCCGCCCGCTTGGCGCCTCGCTCGGCGATCTGCTCTCGCAATCGCGCGAGTACGGCGGCATCGGCCTCGGCACGATCCAGACCAGCATCGCCTTCCTGACCGTGATCGTCGGCCTCGTCGCCTGGGTCTCCTTCGAGGGCGACGGCAGGCGCCGCGCCGATCCGGCGCAATAGCTTCAACCGCGAAATCCCGCTCTCTGCATGAAGCAGGAGCTCCACCAGGAGAAACCACATGATGAAACTGATTTCCGCCGTCGCCGTCTGTCTGCTGACGACCTTCACAGGCGAGCCGCGCATGCATGCGACCCAGCACTTCACCTTCGTGCCGTTCGCAGAAGCCGCGACCGCAAAGCTCGGTGATCTCACGCCGTTCCGGAGCATCGTGGTCGACGTCGCCGCGCTGATCGACAAGGGCGACCTCCCCGCCGCCAAGACAAGAATCAAGGACCTCGAGACCAAATGGGACGAGGCCGAAGCCGGATTGAAGCCGCGCGCGGCAGCCGATTGGCACACCGTCGACAAGGCGATCGACCGCGCGCTGGAGGCGCTGCGCGCGGGCGCGCCGGATGCGGCGAAGTGCAAACAGGCTGTCGCTGACCTGCTCGCGGCCATGGATACCGCCGCGAAATCCTGACGCTTCTGCGCGCCACCATCCCGTCAGCCGCGGATCCCGGTCCGCGGCTGACGCATCAACGAGGACACAATGGAAGATCAGACCAAGAGCAACATCACCAGCGAGAGCAAGGTCCCCGAGGTCACGCTCGGTTTCTGGATCATCAAGATCGCCGCCACCACGCTCGGCGAGACCGGCGGTGACACCGTCACCATGACGCTGAACTGGGGCTATCTGGCCGGGACTTGCCTGTTCCTCGCGGCCATGATCGTCCTGGTCGCGGCGCAGGTCCGCGCGCGCAAATTCAATCCGGCACTGTATTGGGCCACCATCGTCGCATCGACCACCTTCGGCACCACGATGGCTGACTTCGCCGACCGGTCGCTTGGCATCGGCTATACCGGCGGCTCGACGCTGCTCCTCACTTGTCTCGTGCTGGTGCTCGGCCTCTGGTATCGCGCCGAGGGAACGATCTCGGTCAACAGCGTCAGCACACCGCGCGTTGAGGCCTTCTATTGGGGCGCGATCACCTTTTCGCAAACACTGGGTACTGCGCTCGGCGACTGGATCGCGGATACCGGCGATATGGGCTATCGCGGCGGCGCATTGATCTTCGCGGCCGGACTCGCCGTTATCGCAGCACTTTACTTCTGGACCCGCGTCTCACGCGTCACGCTGTTCTGGACCGCCTTCATCTTGACGCGTCCGCTGGGTGCGACCGTCGGCGACTTTCTCGACAAGCCGCTCGACCACGGCGGGCTGGCGCTGAGCCGGCCGCTGGCCTCGGTCGTGATCGCAGCCTTTATGCTGGTGTGCCTGCTGCTGATTCCGCAACGCGCGGGGCAGCATCCCGGCGACGCCCCAGCGACGGAGCAAGCCTGAATGGCCGAACGTTAGCGGATGATCGTCGTCAGAGACGAGTAGCGCCGGTTCGGCTTGGTCTCGCCCGGCGCAAACTGCGCGAAGGCCTCGCTGACGCGGACCGCCGGCGGCGTGTCGCTGGCGAAGCGGAATTCCTTCGGCCGCGGCGCGTAGAAACTGGCGCTGTAATAGGCGTCGTCGAAACGCGCCTCGCCGACGCCGAACAATGCGTCGCAGACGAACAGGAGCGCGTAGACTCCCGCAACCGCCGCAACGATCTCCCTGAGAACAGACATGTCGATGCCCCAACCTTTTGCAGGCAGGAAGCACGCCGGTTCCAAAGCCGAGGTTTAAGGCAGCGGCCTTCTTGTCCGCAGGGTTTGCCGCCGCTGAGCGGAATGCAGACAATTTTATCGATGTCGAAAAGAGAGCCCGCCTGACCGGACGATCAGGCGGGCCCAGGATTGGCCGATCGGGAGGTTATCAGACGGCCAGATTCATCCAGACAGCCTTGGGCTCGGTGAAATTGTCGAGCGCGGCGGTGCCGTGCTCACGGCCGAGGCCGGAGTCGCGCTCGCCGCCCCAGGGCAGGCGCACGTCGGTGTAGCCATAGGTGTTCATCCAGACCGTGCCCGCACGCGCCCGCTTGGCGAAGCGCTGGAGCTTGCCGATGTCGCGGCTCCAGACGCCGGCGGCGAGGCTGTAGGCCGTGCCGTTGGCGATCCTGAGCGCATCGGCCTCGTCCTTGAACTTGATGACGCTGACGACGGGGCCAAAAATCTCCTCCTGCGAGATCCGCATCTCGTGTGCGACGCCTGCGAACACCGCGGGGCTGATGAAATAGCCGCGATCGCCGACCTTCTCGCCGCCGGTGACGAGGGTCGCGCCCTCCTTCTGGCCGATGTCGACATAGTCGAGGATCGACTTCATCTGCTTCTCGGAGATGACGGGGCCAAGCACCGTCTTGCGATCGAGCGGATCGCCGATCCTGAGCGACTTTGCGCGCGCCGCGAGACGCTCGACGACTTCGTCGTACGCCTTCTCCTGCACCAGCACGCGGGAGCCGGCCGAGCACACCTGGCCGGCATTGAAGAAGATGCCTGAGGCCGCAGCCTTGGACGCCGCTTCGAGATCGGCATCGTCAAAGATGACGTTGGCCGACTTGCCGCCGAGCTCGAGCGAGACGCGCTTGAAGTTGCTGGCCGCGCCCTTCATGATTCCGCGGCCGACGCCGGGCGAGCCGGTGAAGGTCACCTTGTCCACGTCAGGGTGATTGACCAGCGCGTCGCCGACGACCCGGCCCGGACCGGTGACGACGTTGAAGACGCCCGCCGGCAGGCCCGCTTCGAGCGCGAGCTCGGCGATGCGCAGCGCCGACAGCGAGGTCAGCTCGGCCGGCTTCATCACGATGGTGCAGCCGCAGGCCAGCGCCGGCGCGAGCTTCCACATGCCGATCATCAGCGGGAAATTCCACGGCACGATCGCCGCGACCACGCCGACCGGCTCGCGCACTGTATAAGTCAATGCATCGTCACGTACCGGCACGACGTCGCCGCTGATCTTGTCGGCCCAGCCGGCGTAGTAGATCAGCGTGTCGACCGCGGCCGGAAAATCCTGGCGCGTCGTCGCGGAGATCGGCTTGCCGGCATCGATCGACTCGAGCTCGATGATTTCTTCGGCGTGTGCCTTAAGCAGATCCGCCCAGCGCAGCAGGATCTGGCCGCGCTCCGAGGCGCGCATCGTACGCCACGGACCTTCGAATGCCCGGCGCGCGGCTGCCACGGCGTGCTCGACATCGGCCTCGCCGCCTTCGGCGACGACGGCGATGACCTGCCCTGTGGCCGGGTTGAGGGATTTGAAGGTACGGCCGGAGCTCGCGGGGACGCGGCGGCCGTCGATGAGCAGATGCTGCGGCCGGGACATGAATTCGGTCGCCGGAGAGTGCGCAAAGTCATATGCAACAGACATCATATTTCTCCTGTTCTGGTATACCAGACTAGGCGCCTATTGGCTTGAGTAAATATGATATGGTTTGCAAATGGACGTCCCATATATGAAGCGAAGTTCATAAGGAAGACCCATGCTTCAGATTGAGATCGAGGCTGTCTGGCGGTTTCGCCGGGAAGGCAATCCGCGCACCGTGGTGGTGATGCTCGGCGTGCTCAACGAAATCCGGAAGACCGGGAAGATCACGAGTGCGGCCAGCGATGCGCACCTGTCCTACCGGCACGTCTGGAATCTGATCGAGCAATGGTCGGCTTTCTTCGGAACCCCTCTGGTCGAAACCCAGCGCGGCAGAGGCTCGAAGCTCACGCCGTTCGGCGAGCGGCTGGTGTGGGCCGGCGAGCGCATGCAGGCCCGGCTCGGGCCACAGCTCGAAAATCTGGCGCAGGAGCTGGCGAGCGAGATAAAGCCGTTCCTCGAACAGCGCCCTTCGGTGATCCGCGTTCATGCCAGCCACGGCTTTGCCGTGGCAAAATTGCGTGAATTCCTCGATCGCGAGCCCGGCATCGGCGTCGATTTGCGCTATGTCAGCAACCAGCATTCGCTGGTCGCGCTGGCGCAAGGCGCCTGCGACCTCTCCGGCCTGCATCTGCCGCACGGCGCGCTGCGCGCGCAAGGCATCAAGGCTGCGCGCGAATGGCTGGACCCGCGCGAGGATCGCATCATCAGTTTCGTCACGCGCGAGATGGGGCTGATGGTCGCGCGCGGCAATCCGCTGCGCATCGCTTCGCTTCATGACCTCACCGGGCCAAAAGTCCGCTTCGTCAACCGCGACCATGATTCCGGCACGCGCCTGTTGTTCGACCAGCTGCTTGCCGCGAACGGCATCGACGAGAGCAAGATCAACGGCGCGCAGCAGATCGAGTTCACCCACGCCGCCGTCGCGGCCTATGTCGCGAGCGGCATGGCGGATGCGAGTTTTGGCGTCGAGGCGGCCGCCCGCCACTTCGGCCTCGATTTCATCCGCACCCTCACCGAGGACTATTTCTTCGTCTGCAAGCGTGCCTTCCTCGATACCGGGCCAATGCAGCGCATCCTGGAGATCATGCGCAGCGCCGATTTCCGCGCCGCCGTCGCCACCCTGCCCGGCTACGTGCCGTCGGATACCGGCGATGTCACCGGCGTGAAGGCGTTTCTGGAGATGCACGCCGTGCGGTGATGCTCGGCTCGGCAATGATCTCGCGTCCCGCCGATGGGATGCGCGGCACGGGCACTATCGCCAGCGTCCGACCTTCGTCGGTTCACTCAAGTTGATCGTCAACCATATCTGATCCGGCGCGGCACCTTATTGCCGAGCGCTCGGACTCAGCAGGCAGGCCGCAAGCTCGGTGCGGTTGTGCACGCCGAAGCGTCGGCACAGGTTCGCGACGTGCTCCTTCACGGTCTGATCGGAAATCCCCATCTCGCGGGCGATTTCCTTGTTGGTCTGGCCGCGGCAGACCCGGATGGCGACGTCCGCGGACCGTGGCGGAAGCGATGCCGAGAGCGTCGCCACCGGCGTCGTTGCCGGCTCGGGGACCCGGATTGCAGCAGGATGGGCGTCGATCGCGCCCGCGTTCGTCATGTTGGTCAAAGCGAGCGAGCCGGCCCGACACAGCATCTCCATGCGCTGCCGCGACCGCATCGTGTACGGCGCGTCCGTATCAGTCGTCGCCGTAAACAGCACGCCGACGATCTTCTGCCCGCACCACAACGGGCCGCCCATGTTGTATGCAAAGCCCCACTCGTGCAGCATCTCGAAGGACGGACTGTGCCGCCATTGCTGCGGACCGATCACCGTTTCGCCGTCGACCGCGCGGCCTTGGGTCATGATGCAGTCGAGCACGGGGTCGCGCTTCCAGAAGCCGGCCCTGTAATTGTCGAGCAGGCCGTCTGCGACGTGCCGGCTGTAGACCAGTTCCGGTTCGAGCCCGTCGAGCAAATAGAGGCCGACGGTCGGCGATCCCGTCAATTCCGTGATCGCGGAGCAGCAGGCAATGCCAAGCGAGCGCACCGAGCGGCTCTCGGCGATGGACATCAGCCGATCTGCGAGCTGGCGCTCGGGCAGACCATCCAAATGCTCCTGCTCGGCTCTCACCGCCACTCCTCGCGCGAACGCGCGGTGCCCTCGGACACACGCGCGTCATTGCCGATTGTTATAGGCTTAAAATTTCTGCCTCGCCTGACCTTTGGTCAAGCGAAAAGAAGCGGCAAAACATGGCTCTCCCGGCCCAGCTTTGCGGCAGAGCAGCATGGCCAACACCCCCCATGATGGGGGATTGCGGCTTTAGCCGCCTCATCTCTAGCATCTTGGCCATCGGGATCGCGTAACGACGTTCGCGCGGTTCCGACGGGGACATCGCTACGCCAACGCGAGCCGTTCGTCGCGCGCACCAACAGTCTTTGGCGCGTGTGGGCGGAGTCTTGCCCGCGACCGGCGTCTGTTCCGCCCGACCCAGATCTTCGCGTCCAGCAGCGTTTCGCGAAGAACCAACAGCCCGACGTGGAGACACCGACCATGAGCCCTTCCGTGCAACTCGTCGTAAAGCCTTCCGCGACCCCGACGGTGGCCGAGTTCCATGCGCGCCTCGACGCGCTGCTACCGCTGGTCGAATCCAGGGCCGCGGAGGCCGAGACACAGGGCTATCTGACTGACGACGTGGTAGCGGCGCTGCGCAAGGCCGGCATCTACACCATGCTGTTCCCGAAGGAGGTCGGCGGCGCCGAGCTTCTGCCTTACGACGCCATGACCGTGATCGAGCGGCTCGCTTACGCACACGCCTCCGCCGGCTGGTGCGTCATCGGCAACAACATGGAAGGCACGACGCTCGCCATCTACATCGAGGACGAAGGCATCAAGAAAGTCTTCGCGGGCGGCCCCGACATCACGATTGCCGGCAACGGCGTGCCGCGCGGCTTCGCCCGACCGGTCGATGGCGGTTACATGATCCGTGGCAACTGGGCCTATGGCAGCGGCATTCAGCACGCCGAGTGGGTCCATTCAGGCTGCTTCGTCACCGACGCATCCGGCAAGGACATGGTGTTCGGCCCGAACGGCCAGCCCAAGATCGTGGTCACCCACCATCCGCGGACGACCATCAAGTTGATGGGCAATTGGGACGTGCTCGGCCTGCGCGCGACGGGAAGTTTCGACTACACTTTGAGCGAGGGCGACGAGCTGTTCGTGCCCACGCACATGACCTACGATTTTGACATTGGCGCGCCGCGCCGAGGTGGCGTGCAGGGTACGCTGGGACTGGCGGGCTACAGCGCCTGGGCGCATTCCGCCTGGGCCGTCGGTGTCGGCCGCCGCATGCTCGACGAACTCGTCAAGGTGATCGTCCAGCGCCAGGATCCATTCGGCAAGTCGCGCGACAGCGCGAGCTTCAAGTTCCAGTTCGCGCAGGCTGAAGCTCGTTTCCGCGCAGCACGTGCGTTCGTCCACGAAACCTGGAAGGACGTCTCGGAGACTTGCGCCGGCGGTGAAAGTCCGTCGCTGGAGCAGATGACGATGATCAAGTTGTCACTGCGCCATGTCCACGACGTTCTGTCGGATGTCGCCACCTTCGCGCATCGCGCCGCGCGCGGCGCCTCGCTGCACAACACGCCGATGCAGCGGTTCTATCGCGACATCCATTCGGGCACGCAGCACATCCTGATGGCCGACCAGATCGTCGAAGAGTGCGGCCGTGCGCTGCTCGGCCTCCCCGGCCCTGGTGCGCAATGGACGGTCTTCGGGGTGACGGGCTGAGCAAGCGACCAGACACGAGGGCGTCGACGTGAGGACATCCCGCATCGTTGGCTTCTGCGGCAATAGTTGGCGCCCAGCGAAGTCGCGCATGCTGGTGGAAGCCGTCGCTGCCGATCTTCAGGCGCAGCATGGACTGAAGACCACCGTCCTCGATCTTGTCGATGCCGGTTGCGGCATCGCCGGCTTCACCCGGACCGCACTCGATGACAACGCGCGCGCCGTCGTCGAGGCCATCGAACAGGCCGACGGTCTCATGATCGGATGCCCGGTGTTCCAGGGCTCTTATCCCGGATTGTTCAAGCACGTATTCGACTTGATCGAACCCAGCGTGCTGCGCAATCGCCCGGTACTGCTGACCGCGGTCGGCGGCGGCCTGCGCCACTCGCTGGTGGTCGAGCACCAGCTCCGCCCGCTGTTCGGCTTCTTCGAAGCCTGCACCGTTTCGACGGCGATCTACGCCAGCAGCGGCGAGATCGTACCGGGCGAGCCGCTCGCACCAATGACAGCCGCGCGGCTCGCCAACGCCGTCGAACAATTCGCCTCACTTCTCAGCGGTCGCCAGGAAGCCGCCGCATGACTCACCAACGCCCGGCTCTGCCGCCTTCAACCGGAGATGACCATGCTTGATACCGTCAAACCCTCGCCCGATCTCACCGGCTTCTCCCGCGCGGAACATACGATCAACGGCGTGCGGACCGTCGTTCACGGCATCGGCAGCGGCCCGGTGCTGGTGTTCCTGCACGGCACCGGCACCTTCACCGGCTTCGAGATGGCGCGCGATTGGGCGAAGCGGCACACGGTCATCATCCCCTATCATGCGGGCTTTGGCGACTCCGGCGACGCCGAGACGATCGACACCGTCGAGGATCACGTCCTTCACTACATGGATCTGTTCGACAAGCTTGGCCTTGAGCAGTTCGACCTCGCCGGGTTCTCCCTCGGCGGATGGCTTGCCGCGGAGTTCGCGATCCGTCAGCCGCATCGGGTCCGCAAGCTGGTGCTGGTTGCGCCCGCCGGTCTTGTGGTCGGAAGCGCGCCTGCGCCCGGATTGTTCGAGATCGCACCGCAAGAACTGCCAGCCTATCTCGCGCACGATCCGGCCGCGGCACTCCGTTACTTTCCCAAGGCGCCCGATCCGGCCTTCGACGCCCGGCTTGGACGCGAGGTCACGGGCTTTGCCAAGCTGATCCGCAGCGAACCGCAGGGCAATCCCAAGCTCGCGCACTGGCTGCATCGAATCACGATGCCGACGCTGGTGCTGTGGGGGGCCGCAGATCGCTTGCGCCCGACCGCCCAGGCAGATGCCTGGAAAGCAGGGCTCCCCGACGCACGCGTGACGCTGGTGCCGGCGACCGGTCATCTCGTGTTCGAGGAAACGCCGTCTTCTGCACACTACGTCACCGATTTTCTCGCCGATTGATCCGCACACAACAGAGGACACCACCATGATCGAGATGCCTCCGGGCGTGACCCCTGCCAAAGAAGGCTTTGGCAACGTCATCTGGAACATTCTGGGCCAGACCTACACGCTGAAGCAGCATTCCGAGGCGTCGATGGCCTGGCATGCCGTGTTTCCAGATGGCACCTTCGTGCCGCCGCACGTGCATCCGACCCAGGATGAATTCGTCCATGTGCTGAGCGGCCGCTACGACCTCTGGCTCGACGGCAAGGACTTTGTCGCCAAGGCCGGCGACCTCGTCCGCATGCCCAAGGGCATCCCCCACGGCATTTTCAACAAGTCGGGTGAAACCGCCACCAGCCTATTCTGGGTCGCACCGACGCGGTCGCTGAAAGAGCTGTTCGAGCGCATCCACAATCTCCCCGATCCGCAGGAGGTCGTGCGACGTGCCGCCGAACACGAGGTCAACTTCCTGCCGCCGCCCGCCTGAGGCCACGCCGATTCCGTCGACACGCAAACCGCGAGAACCGATGATGACCATGCTGACAACAACTTGGACGTCCATCTCCGAGAACGACCGCCGTCGGATAGCCCGGTGGCAAAAAGGCATGCTGGCGCTCGCCATCCTCTGCGAGATCTTTCTCGCCGCCGACTGGTATGCCTTCGCGGCCGTACTGCCCTTCGTCTCCGAGAGCCTCAAGCTCAATCCCGCCGAGGCCGGGCTTGCGCAAGGCATCTTTGCGCTGACCTACGGTATCGGCATGGTGGTGTGGTCTCCGGTCAGCCGGTCGATGACGGCGCGCAACATGCTGCTGATCGGGCTTGCGGGCACTGGCATCGGCATGGTGCTCCAGGTGTTCGTACAAAGCTACACACAGCTCGTGATGCTCCGGCTCGTGATCGGCTTCTTCGACGCCGGCATCTTCATCGGCAACATGAAGCTGATCTTCGGCTGGTTTCCGCAAAATCGGCGTGGCTCGGTGGTAGGCATCATCCTCGCCGCCTACAGCCTCGCCATCACCATGGATTTCGCGCTCGGCATTCCCCTGACGATTGCGACCGGTTGGCGGACCTTCTTCGCCGTGCTGGCAATCGGCACGCTGCTCGTTGCAGCCGTCGACGCACTCGTCGTCCGCAACGATCCGCGCGAGCTCGGCATCGACGGTTTCACCTGGGGCAACGAAACACCGCAGGAGCACCTTCCGCTCGGCGAGATCTTCCGCTCGAAATGGATCGCGGTCGCCGGCTTCGGCATCGTGGCCTGCACCTTCGCGATCGCCGGCACCGCCACCTGGGTGGTGCCGGCCTTCATCACAGTACAGCACATGCCGCCGGAAGCCGGCGCTGTCATCGGCACCGTCATGGGGTTGTCGCAGGTGCTATTCCTGGTGATTGGCGGCTACATGTCCGATCGGCTCGGCAAGCCCTTCATGATCAAACTCACCGCATGTCTCTCTTTCCTGACCGCGCTGATGTTCCTGTGGAGCGTGGTCACACCGATGTCGTTCTCGATGCTGGTGCTGTTTGCAGCACTCAGCGGTATCGCGCTGCTCGGCGGCGGCGCTATCTTCGCCCTGCTCAGCGAAAAATACTCCGACGCGCTCGCACCGGCCGCGATTGGATACGCCGAGGTATTTGGCATCTTCTCGGCCTTCGTGGCGCCCTGGATGATGGGCGCCATCATCAACGCCTCGGCCGGCTCGTTCACCGGCGCCTTCATTGCTTTCGCGGTGGTCGAGCTCATCATCGTCGGCCTTTTGATGATCCTCGCCCGCGAGGACGTCAGTCAAGGCGCGGTGGTCGGAAGCCCCGCGGAATAAGATGCAGCGATCAAGGGCACGGGGCTGAAGCCCGTGCTCTGGGGACCTCGACAAAAGGTCCATCTTCTGGGAAATCAGGCGCCCTCACCTTGTCCGCGGCGGCCAAGAGTGGCAATCTCGCATGCAAGTGCCCCAAGAGACCCCGTCATGCCGCGCGCGAGCGCCAAATCGCTTCCCCAGCTCAGTCTGCGCATCGACCTCGATGGCGAGGATCGGATCGGGCCCGGCAAGATCGAGCTTTTGGAGCAGATCCGCGAGCAAGGCTCGATCTCGGCGGCCGGCCGGGCCATGGACATGTCCTACAAGCGCGCCTGGGATCTGGTCGACGAGATCAACCGCATTTGCGGACATCCCGTGGTCGAGCCGCAGGCCGGCGGCAAGAACGGCGGCGGCGCGATGCTCACTCCCTTCGGCGACAAACTTGTTGCGCGCTACCGCAAGATCGAGCGCGACGCCGCCCGCGCGGTGCACAAGGAGCTGGAAGCGCTCAGGAGCGACATCGGCCGTTCGCGGAAATCGTGAACGCGCGGGCACGCATGGACGGTTAGAAACCCGGCCGCTGGCGGCTCGCTATCGCATCCAGCGTGGCAGGGGCAGATTTTTCTTGCGCAGGAATTCCGGGTTGAACAGCTTGGATTGATAGCGCTGTCCGCCATCCGCGAGGATGGTCACGATGGTTTTGCCCGGACCGAGGTCGCGCGCAAGTCGCATGGCTCCAACGATATTGATCGCGCTTGAGCCACCCAGCACCAGTCCTTCATGCTCGATCAGGTCGAACAGGACAGGCAAGGCTTCCTCGTCCGTAATCTGATATGCCGTATCGATGGGCGTGCCTTCGAGGTTCCGGGTGACACGGACTTGCCCGATCCCTTCGGTGATGGAGTCTCCTTCTGTCGTCAGCTCGCCTTTGGTGAACCAATTGTAGAGAGCGGCCCCCATGGGATCGCTGAGCGCAATCTTGATGCCGGGATTTCGCTCCTTGAGGGCTCGCGCGATCCCACCCAAGGTACCGCCGCTCCCAACGGCACATGTGAAGCCGTCGATTCTTCCATCCGTCTGCTGCCAAATCTCGGGACCGGTCGTGCGATAGTGCCCCTCCCGATTGGCGACATTATCGAACTGATTGGCCCAGAAGGCACCGAGCTCCTCGGCGAGCTGACCGGAATAGCGCGCGTAATGACCCGGATTGGAATAGGGTACGGCCGGCACCAGGCGCAGGTCGGCACCGCACAGCCGCAACATGTCCTTCTTCTCCTGACTTTGCGTGTCAGGCATCACGATCACGCTTCTATAGCCGCGTGCATTCGCCACGAGCGCTATGCCGATTCCGACATTGCCGGCTGTTCCTTCGACGATGACGCCTCCCGGCCCAAGCTTGCCGCATCGTTCGGCATCGTTGATCATGGCCAGCGCCGCGCGATCCTTGATCGAGCCGCCGGGATTGAGAAATTCGGCCTTGCCATAGATTTCGCAACCCGTGGCCTCGGACGGCATTCGCAGCCTGATCAATGGCGTGTTGCCGATAGCGTCCAGGAAACCCGTTCGAACATCGCTCATCGCTTGCCCACCTCTCCGCGCCCACAACTTTAGGCTGGCGAACAGGCAATGCGATTCTCTAGTTCAGGCGACGCGTGCAATATTTGAGGCGTTCGACCGGCCCAATCGGCAATTCCATTCTTAGGCCGCGTTTTATTTGCGCCTATGGCCCAAGCCGCTAGTTCGGCCGCACCGACATTTCCGGCATCGGCTGGGTCAGCGCTTCGCCGAGCAGGCTCTGCTCGGCTTTCGGGATCGAGAAGCGCACCTTGAAGCCGTCCTCGGTCTGAAGCGTGATGATGCGCTGGGTCGTATCGGTCGCCTGCTCGATCGCCCAGGACGCCAGCGGATAGGCGTAGCGCAGGCTCTGGTCGCCGTAGCGGGCCTTCAGCGCCGCCTCGAGCAACCCGGGCAGCGTCATGATGAGGGCGCCGACCTGGTTGAGCGAGACACTGACCGCGGCGGGGTTGCCCGCCAGATCCTCGAAGCCCAGCGAGATCGCGCCGCCGTCGGACGCCACCTCGCAGGTCGTGAGCTGCCTCACCTTGATTTCCATCGTCAGTCCCGGAACACGGTTCGCTATATTCATCACGATATATCGATATGTCCACCCGCGTCCAGCCCTGCTTTTCTGGAATTGATCGAACCGGCCGCCATGGTCGGCCCGGCGAAGTCGTGATATATAATTCGATATAACGAGGCCCCGAACGGCCCGTTTCTGCAAGGGAGCGCAAAGCCAATGAGTGACTACAATCTTCTCATCGACGGCAAGATGGTGCCCGGCGACCAGACCATGCCGGTTCTCAATCCCGCGACCGAAGAGGTGCTGGCGCAGTGCCCGCGTGCCTCGAAGGGGCAGCTTGATGCCGCCGTCGCCGCGGCGAAGGCCGCCTTCCCGGCCTGGGCCGCGACCCCGATGGCGGAACGCCGCAAGCTCGTGAACAGGATGGCCGAAATCATCGAGGCCAATTCGGGCGAGCTCGCCCACATCCTCACCAGCGAGCAAGGCAAGCCGCTTGGCGACGCCACCGGCGAAGTTTTGGGGATGGCCGCGTTCTTCCGCTACCTCAGCTCGCTCGAATTGCCGATGAAGGTGATCGAGGATTCCGGCGACCGCAAGGTGGAAGCCTATCGCCGCCCGCTCGGCGTCGTCGGTGCCATCATTCCCTGGAACTATCCGCTGCTGATCCTCAGCTTCAAGCTGCCGTCGGCCCTGCTCGCCGGCAACACGCTGGTGGTGAAGCCGGCGCCGACCACGCCGCTCGCGACCCTGCGCTTCGCCGAGCTGATCAAGGACGTCCTGCCGAAGGGCGTGCTCAACTTCATCACCGACGCCAACGATCTCGGCGGCGAGATGACCAAGCATCCTGATATCCGCAAGATCTCGTTCACCGGCTCTTCCGCCACGGGGCAGAAGGTGATGGCGAGCGCGGCGCAGACGCTCAAGCGCATCACGCTCGAGCTCGGCGGCAACGACGCCGGCATCGTGCTCGACGATGTCGACCCGAAGAAGGTCGCTCCCGGCATCTTCGAGGGCGCGTTCCAGAACTCCGGCCAGGTCTGCCTCGCCATCAAGCGGCTCTACGTCCACGAGTCCGTCTATGACGAGCTCTGCAACGAGCTGGTCGCGATCGCCAAGAGCACGGTGGTCGACGACGGCGCCAAGCAGGGCACCAAGCTCGGACCGCTGCAGAACAAGATGCAGTACGAGAAGGTGAAGACGTTCCTCGAGGACGCGCGCAAGAACGGCAAGGTGGTCGCCGGCGGTTCGGCGATGGACCGTCCCGGCTATTTCATCGAGCCGACCATCGTGCGCGACATCCAGGAAGGCTCGAAACTGGTCGACGAGGAGCAGTTCGGCCCGGTGCTGCCGCTGATCAAGTACTCCGACAAGAACGATGCGATCCGCCGCGCCAACGCCACCACCTACGGCCTCGGCGCGTCGGTCTGGTCGTCCGACATCAAGCGCGCGCACGAGGTCGCAACGCAGCTCGAGTCCGGCACGGTCTGGATCAACAAGCACCTCGACATGGCCCCGCACATCCCGTTCGGCGGCGCCAAGCAGTCGGGCATCGGTACAGAGTTCGCCGAGGAAGGCCTCGCCGAATTCACCCAGCTGCAGATCATCAACGGCCCGCCGGCGGCGTGATCCGACATCCGGGGCCGCGGCAAAACCGCCGCGGCCCCGTTCTCTTTGCGACGAAGCAGAGGCCGACCATGTTCGATGCGCAATGCGACCTCGCCGCCCTCGTCTACGAGGCGCATCAGGACCCCGACGCGGTCCTGCGCAGCTTCGCGGCGGATCTGAATGCGCGTGGCTGTCGCGTCGTCGGCATGGTTCAGGCCGGGCAATGCGCGGATTCGAGCCTGTCGGCGGTGCTGCTTCACAGCGGCGAGACGCTTCTGCTCGCGCAGGATTTCGATCCGGCCGCGCGCGGCTGCCGTCTCGATCTCGCGCGGCTGCAAAATGCGGGGATGCGGATCGCGGAAGCCCTCTCGCATGGCGCCGATCTCCTCATCATCAACCGCTTCGGCAAGCGCGAGCGCGACGGCAAGGGCCTGTCCCATCTGATCGAACGCGCGCTCGAGGCCGACATTCCCGTGGTGATCGCGGTTGGCAGAGACCATTTCGCCGACTGGATCAAGTTCGCCGGCGGCATGAGCGTCAGGCTCGGCTGCGAGCGCGACGCGCTGGAGGCGTGGTGGCGGAGCATCTCCACAAGCAACGCGCGGCTTGACGCCGGATCACATCCTACGGTGTGCGAAATTCTGAAGTGAACGATCTGAGCCTGCCGGACTCGCGTACTTGTCCGTGAAGTCCTCACAGCAGCGCGCCGACTTCCCCTGTCGCCGCCGCGCAGGCAGTAGTTTCCCGGAATATGGCCGACGGTCGGGCCTCTGATACGCTTGTGCGGATTCAACCCGCTCACCCCGACATGCCCTGGGATCCCGAAATGCCGGTACGTCGGCTAAAGCCATCGCGCGTCCTCGGCGTCGAGCGCTTCTCGGACTTCGACGAATTTCGCGCCAACGAGGTGCTCGGCCTCGGCACCAGCACGCCGCTCCGTCCGCGGGAATTCTCGCTGTCTCGCGCCATCCTGCCGCTCCGCGACGGGCTCTTCGTGCTCCAGCGCTCCTTTGCACGGCGGTTTGAGGCCGAGATCGGCACGGACAACGGCGTCGGCCTCGTTGTTCCCCTCACCTTTCACTCCATCGCCAATGGCCGCGAGGTCGATAGTTCGATGATCGCCGTCATGCGCGGCAAAGCCCCCGTCAAGGCGATCGAGCATCACCCCAACACTTACCTGATGCTGCGCTTCAACTCGGACATGCGCCATCGCGGCTGGGCGGATTTCGACACCGGCCTCGCCTATGTCCGCACGCAGGACGATCCGATGACGCGCCTGCGCGCGGCTATCGTGGAGATGTTCTCGCTGGCGTCGGCATGCAACGATCCCCGGCAATTCGAGGCGCTCTACCGCCCGATCCAGGAAACGCTGCTCGCCGGCCTCGACGCCACCCTGCTGCCGGCAGGCGCACGCAGCGCCCGCCCCGGTTCATTCGACAAGCACCGCAAGCTGATCGCGCATCTCGACGACGTCGTTGCGCTGTTCGGCAGCAAGCCGCTCTACAGCGACGACCTCGCCGCCGCGCTCGGCGTGTCCGTGCGCACGCTCCAGGTCGCGACGCACGCGGTGCATGGCGTGAGCCTGCATCACTATCTGCGCCTCAAACGGTTGTGGGCCGTTCGCGTCCAGCTCATGACCGGGGGCGATGGCTTGACCGTCAAGGCCGCCGCACTCGGCAACGGCTTCTGGCACCTGGGCGACTTCTCAAGGAGCTACAGACTGGCCTTCGGCGAAGCGCCGTCCGAGACGCTGGCACGCGGACGGCGTCCGTTGCATCTGGCCATCGGCGCCTGAGAGTGCGGATCGCCCCTCAGGCGTGACCGTTCTCCTTGCGGTGCCCGCTCTCGCTGATGCGGTCGACCCAGGCGATACCGATCGCGGAAATGATGAAGGTCAGGTGGATCAGCACCTGCCACATCACCCCGGACTCGGTGAAATTGCTGCGCGTGGTGCCGAGATTGCCGGCCTCGATGAAGGTCCTGAGCAGCGAGATCGAGGAAATGCCGATGATCGCCATCGCGAGCTTGATCTTCAGCACACTGGCATTGACGTGGCTCAGCCATTCCGGCTCGTCCGGATGACCGTTCAGGTTCAGGCGCGAGACGAAGGTCTCGTAGCCGCCGACGATCACCATGACCAGCAGGTTCGAGATCATGACGACGTCGATAAGTCCGAGCACGACCAGCATGATCTGCTGCTCGCTGGCGTCGAACGAGTGCGCAACCAGGTGCCAGAGCTCTTTCAGGAACAACAGCACGTAGACGCCCTGCGCGACGATGAGGCCGACATAGAGCGGCACTTGCAGCCAGCGCGAGCCAAAGATGAGCTGGGCGAATGGGCCGATTTTCGGTCGCGGCCCGGCGTGCGCCGAAGGTGCTTTGGGTTCAGGCGTCATGGATCACTCCGGATTGCAGGTAGGAATTGTCGCCTCAGAGACTCGCGATGACGGGCGCGAGTTCGAGCGAACCGCGATAGATCATCTCGAAGGCGACGTAAACGATGATGGCGAGACCGACATAGGCGATCCAGCGCTGCTTCTGCAACACCCGGCCGAGCAGATCGGCGGCGACGCCCATCATCGCGACCGACAGCAACAGTCCGAACGCGAGGATGTAGGGATGCTCGCGCGCGGCGCCTGCGACCGCGAGCACGTTGTCGAGCGACATCGAGACGTCGGCGGCGACGATCTGCAACGCCGCCTGCCCGAAGGTCTTGCGCGACGCCGGTGCGCTGCCCGCGCTGCCACCGTGGCTCAACGCGAGCTCGGTGTGCGCGGACTGCTCGCGCAGCTCGCGCCACATCTTCCAGCACACCCATAGCAACAGCACGCCGCCGGCGAGCAGCAGGCCGATCACCTGCAGGAGCTGGGTCGCGACGCCGGCGAAGACGATGCGCAAGGCTGTGGCGGCGACGATGCCGACGATAATGGCGCGGCGGCGCTGCTCGGCCGGCAGGCCGGCGGCGGCAAGGCCGATGACGACGGCGTTGTCGCCGGCCAGCACGAGGTCGATCAGGATGACCTGGAGCAGCGCGGTCAGCGCGTCGGCGGTGATGAATTCAGTCATGATTGATCATTTTTCGATGCGGACGGATCGAGCCATTGCGGCTTCTTCCGCTCGACCCAGTCAAGGACCTTGGAGCGCGAGGCGCGCAACGCGGGGACGTCTTCGGCGAGCAATGCGAGGCCGAGCGGCAGCATCCAGACTCCGAGCACCGGCAGGAAGGAGAGCACGCCGCCAACAATGAGCAGCGCGCCCGACGGGATCCTCACCCAGCGGCTGGACGGTTTCAGCAGATAGGTGACGGTGTCGCCCATGCGCGGCGGCAGGCGGCGGACGAGCTTGTCGAGACGCGGGTCGCCACCGGCCATCTGGCCGGTGGTGCCCCCATTTCCTGCCGTACGCTCGTCCGATGCTGCACTCATGCTCACTCCTGCGTGGCGGCGCGCCGTTCAGTGCCTGCGCTGCCCGGCGCCACCGGCTTTGCGCGCGGCAGCACGAGCGTCAGCAGGCGCAACAGCTTGATCGCCTGCACCTCATGGGGATGCACGTCCTCGTCCGCAGCCGCGACGCGCTCCGACAGTTCCATCAAATGGGCCGACAGCGGCAGGTCCGAGACCGGACGCAACGTGTCGATCACCACATTGGCAAAGTCGGGCTCCTCGAGCCGTTCCGCCAGTTCGTCGAATATCGCAAACAGCCGGTCGTCACTCATGTGCGGCGCCAGTCCGCGATCCCTGATGAAGCGGATCACCTCGTCGCGCTCGACCGGCGAAACGCGCCGGTCGGCGACGGCGACGAGCGCGCCGGCGATCACCAACGCGACCGCAGCCTGCTCGTTCAGCCTGGACGGTTCCGTGATCTCGATTTCGGTCGGATTTGAAGTAGCGGCGTCGGACATCGTAGCTCCCTTACGTTGCGAAATGACCGCGCGGGGCTGCGATGGGGACGATTGAGTCGGAGAGAACTCGAGAAGGCCCGACGATCGGCCGATCCATCGCATTCGCGCGGGACAGGTCATCCGACATCGCGAGGTTTTGCCGACATGGTCGGCGTCCTCGCCAGAGGGGCCCGGATTCTTGTTCGCTCCAGACATAAAGATGGGTGGGTCGGAATCAAGGCAACAAGACTGCGACCAGCCGCCGCATCGGGTTCCGTGTCAGTGGATCTGGTTAAGCAATAGTGCGCGTCTCTCCGCGTGTCCCGGACGCGCCGCAACGCCCTTCGCGTTGCTGCGCAGAGCCGGAACCCAGAAGGCCACGCATTCCGCCGCAATATGGGCCCCGGCTCAGCAGCGCAGCGCCTCTTCGGCGGTGCGCTGCGTCCGGGGCACGAGAGCACCGTTTGGCGCGCAACTGAATCAACATCGTCATTGCGAGCGCAGCGAAGCAATCCAGAATCTTTCCGCGGAGACAGACTGGATTGCTTCGCTGCGCTCGCAATGACGGAGGAATGCGGACCTACCCTACCAGCTCGACAAGATGCGCGCGCGACGGTGACGGATCGAACCTCTCACCGAAATATTGCGTCTCGTGCGCCACCAGTCCTTCGCAGAATTCCATGATGCTGACGACATAGGACGGCACGCCGTCATAGGTCAGCACGAACTCGCTCACCCAGAGATCGCCGCCGCCGACGATCCGGCGGACCGTGAAGCGCTTCTTGTTGAGCTGCACGAACCGGCTTTCCTGAATCGTCCTGCGGCCGAGGATGCGCTCGCCGGACTGCGGATAGTCGAGCACGGCGTCCTCGCGGTAGATGTCATGCTCGGCCTCGAAATCATTCGCGTCCGACGCAGCCCAATGGCGCTGAAGGGCCGCCAGTATCGCCTGATCATCCATCGCGATCTCCCGTCTTGCGGTGTCTGCTCCCCAGATCGGGGCGCAGACAGCCGGCGACAAGACCGGCTAGCAACGTCTAACAACGACTAACGGGCCAAAAATCCGACATGGATGCAGATTGGCATTGCAGCGACCTGGAATCCGCCAGAGCCGCGCCCTCACGACGGGGAACCCCCATGGCCCGCTTGCTCTCCCTCAATGTCGGCCTGCCGCGCGACATCGCGTGGCAAGGCAGGACCGTTCATACCGGCGTCTGGAAGACGCCCGTCAGTGGTCCGCGCAGGGTGCGCCGGCTCAACATCGACGGCGATGGCCAGGGCGATACCGCCGGTCATGGCGGCGAGCAGCGTGCCGTCTACGTCTACCAGCAGGACTCCTATCAATACTGGCAGGAGCACCTCGGTCGATCGAACCTCGTCCAAGGTCAATTCGGCGAGAATTTTACCGTCGAGGGCCTGGCCGACAGGGACGTCTGCATTGGAGACCGTTACAGGATCGGCTCTGCCCTGCTCGAGGTGACGCAGCCGCGCGTCACCTGCTACCGGCTGGGTATTCGCATGGAAGAGCCGGACATGGCCGCGCTGCTCGTCAGGCACGGTCGGCCCGGCTTCTATTTTCGGGTGATCGAGGAAGGCGACATCGAGGCAGGCGACGAGATCGTGCAGGTCGCCAGCGGGCCCGAGCGCATGAGCGTGTCCGAGATCAATGCGCTGCTGTATCTGCCCCCTCACCCGCGCGACCGCCTGGAGCGCGCGCTGAAAATTCCGGCCCTGAGCGGCGGCTGGCGTCATTCCTTCGAGGCGCTGCTCGAGCAGCAGCGCAAGGACACGACAGCGGGAAACGCCGGGCTCGGCCCGGCGTCGAGCCCGCCTCCGGCCTGGCGCGGCTTCCGGCCGTTCCGCGTGGCGCGCAAGATCGCCGAAAGCGGCAACGTGACGTCGCTGATCCTCGAACCCACGGACGGACATCCCGTCGCCGCCGCCCTGCCCGGGCAGTTCGTCGTCGTGCGGCTCGGCGCCTCCACGGCACCGGCGATGACGCGCAGCTATTCGCTGTCGAGCCGTTCCGATGCCGCGTCCTGGCGCATCAGCATCAAGCGCGAAGCCCACGGCGCGGCAAGCCAATATGTCGCCGACGAGGTCAAGATTGGTGACGCCGTGCAGATCGGCGCGCCACGCGGAAGTTTCACACTGCGGCAAGATGCACGGCCCGTCGTCTTGCTGAGTGCCGGCATCGGCGTAACGCCGGTGCTTGCGATGCTGCACGCGCTCGCCGCGGAAGCATCGACGCGAGAGGTCTGGTGGCTGCACGGCGCCCGCAACGGTCGCGAACATGCGTTCGCCGCCGAGGTGCGTGGGCTGTTGACTGGGCTGGCCCACCACCACAGCCATGTCTGCTACAGCGCGCCCGATCCGGGCGATCGTCTCAATGTGGATTTCGACTCGATCGGACGTCTGGACCTCCGGGTGCTTCAAGCCCTCGGCGTCCCCTCAGACGGCGATTTCTATCTGTGCGGGCCGGCACCGTTCATGACCGATCTCTCGCACGGGCTTGCCGCATTCGGCGTCACACCGGATCGCGTCCACACCGAGATGTTCGGCGCCGGACCGTCCCTGACACCCGGCATAGCGTCCACCCCGCAGGAGCGAGCGCACTTGCCGGCCGGCGCAACCGGCCCGGGCCCGATGGTCTCGTTCGCCCGCAGCGGCCTCAATGTCTGCTGGGGACCATCATATGCCAGCCTGCTCGAACTGGCCGAAGCCTGCGACGTTCCCGTGCGCTGGTCGTGCCGCACCGGGGTCTGCCACAACTGCGAGAGCGGGCTCGTGGCCGGCGCCGTCAGCTATGCGCCGGACCCGCTCGACGCACCTGCGGACGGCAATGTCCTGATCTGCTGTTCACGGCCCCAGGGCGACGTCGTGATCGATCTGTGAGTGTCGGCAGTCACGCCGGACATGCGAGAAGACATGCGAGAGTTCGAAGACATGGGAGAGTTCAATGCGACCTGACATGACGCCGGGAGTAACCTTCCCCGATTACGAGCTCAGCGACCACACCGGTAAGCACCGAAGGCTCTCCGAGCTGCAGGGTGGCGATCCGATGGTGCTCGTTCTCGGCCGCGGCGGCTTCTGTCCGAAGGACCGCCGCCAGGCCGAAGGCCTGCTGCAACTCCATCGCGAGATGGAGGTCGGCTACTGCCGGCTGGTCACGATCACCACCGACAACATCACCCAGACCAACGAATATCGCAGCGGCGTCGGGGCGCACTGGCCTTTCCTGTCGGATTCGCGGCGGATCGTTCAGAAGGATCTCGACATCGCCGAATACACCGATCCCGTCCACAATCCGATGATCCCGCATGTCATCGTGCTGGAGCCCGGCCTGCGCGTTCACAAGATCTATAACGGCTATTGGTTCTTCGGACGCCCGACCGTCGAAGAGCTGCGCCAGGATCTCCGAGCCGTCAGCATGAATTGCCGTCCGGACTGGGACATCACCGCGCCCGGGCTGAAGGCCCTCTGGGATCAGGGCCACAAGGAGCATTTTTACCCCTACGGCAAGGCTTACGTCGAAACTCTCGGCGAACGGGATTAGAACCACATTCCGGCATCGTCCGTTCGGACGAATGCCGAGCCAGGAATGTGGATGATCCAGATGAAGACGACTCCCGGCGATCGTGCCGGCCGCATGGGTGCGCGCCAGATCTACGAAGCCCTGAGAGATCAAATTCTGACGCGGGTCTACGGCATCGACGGCCTGCTGCCGTCGTCGCGGGCGCTCGCCGGCGAGATGGGCGTGGCGCGCTCGACCGTGACCGTCGCCTATGAACAGCTCGCCGCCGAAGGTTTTATCGAGACACGCCATGGCGCGCGGCCACGCGTTGCCCGCGCCGTCGTCGAGCGCGGACGCGCGCGCGCCGCATCGCGGCCCTCGGCGCGCAAGCCGCTTCTGTCGGCCTTCGGCGAGCGGCTGCGGTCGGATCCGCCGCGCTGGATCGAGCCGCCGCGCGGGCTCATCGCCAACTTCCGCTATGGCGAACTCTCGCCGTCGGATTTCCCGGTGCTGGCATGGAAGAAGGCCGTGACGGCTGCGATGGCGCGCAAGCCCGAGCGGCTGGCCTATGACGACCCTTGCGGCGCGCTGCGGCTGCGGACTGCGCTTCAGGGCTACCTGTGGCGATCGCGCAGCGTCCGCTGCGAGGTCGATCAGATCGTTGTCGTGAACGGCTCGCAGCAGGGCCTCGACATCTGCGCACGGCTCCTGCTCGATGCCGGCGACCGCTTCGTAATGGAGGATCCCGGCTACCAGATGGCGCGCCACACGCTCGCGGCGACGGGCGCCGAGACGGTGCCGATCCCCGTTGACGCAGACGGACTTGAGACAGCGCGGCTCGACGGCGTCGAGGCCCGGCTCGCCTATGTGACACCGTCGCATCAATATCCACTCGGCGGCGTCATGCCGATCGGACGCCGGCACCAATTGCTGGCCTGGGCACGCAAGCACGACGCCTACGTGATCGAGGACGATTACGACAGCGAGTATCGCTACGACACCAAGCCGATCCCGCCGCTGCATGCGCTGGAGGGCAGCGACAACGTGATCTATCTCGGCACCGTCTCCAAGACGCTGTCCCCGACCTTGCGGATCGGCTACCTGGTCGTGCCCGCCGGGCTGCGATCCCTGTTCGCCGCCGCCAAGCAGATCATGGACCGGCACACGCCGCTGATCGAACAGCACGCGCTCGCTTCGATGCTCGAAAGCGGTGCCTATGACAGCCACGTCAGGCGCGTGCGCCGGCGCAACGCCGAGCGTCAGCAGGCACTGATCGACGCGTTGCACCGCCGGTTCGGAGATCGTGTCCGGATCGAGGGCACGGCGGCGGGCCTGCACGTGGTGGCGTGGCTCGACGATCTGCCGCAGAAGCGCGAAGACGCATTGATCCGGGCGGCTCGCGCGAAGGGCGTCGGCATCTATCCGGTCTCGGCGTTGCTGGTCGGCCCAAGCCGGACGCCGAGCTGGACGCGGAAGACCGTCGGTCTCGTCATGGGCTACTCGGCGCTGGAGATCGCGCAGATCGAGAGAGGCTGCAAGCTCCTCGCCCAGGCCGCCGCCGCACTGGACTGATCAAATCACACAGAACTGGCCGTTTCATATAGGCCAGATTCCGGCTATCTCCGCATCGAGAACGGAGACACGCCATGTACATCCCGCCCGCCTTCAAGGACGACGACATCGAGAACATCCGCGCGACTATCCGCGGTGCGCGCCTCGCCAGCCTGGTGACGGCCACCGCCGAGGGCCCGGTCGCCACGCCCCTGCCGCTCTTCCTCGACGAGAGCGAAGGCGAGCACGGCGTGCTCTATGGGCATGTCGCCAGGGCCAACCCGCAATGGAAGCTGCCGCCGATCGGCGATGCGCTCGCCATCTTCAATGGCCCCGACGCCTATGTGACGCCGTCCTGGTATGCGACCAAGCAGGAGACCGGCAAGGTCGTGCCGACCTGGAATTACGTCGCCGTGCATGCCTACGGCCCGGTCGAATTCTTCCAGCAGCCGGAGCGCCTGCTCGACGCCGTGACGCGGCTGACGAACAGGCACGAGGGCCCGCGCGCCAAGCCGTGGGCCGTCAGTGACGCTCCCGCCGATTTCATCGCCGCGCAATTGCGCGGGATCGTCGGTGTGCGTATTCCCGTGGTTCGGTTCGAGGGCAAGCGCAAGATGAGCCAGAACCGCCCTGAGGCCGATCGCGTCGGCGTCGCGCAAGGTCTTGCGGCAAGTGAGGACGCGCATGATCGCGAAGCTGCCGCCCTGATCCCGCTTCCGGTCTGAGAGAGCGGGATTCTCGGTGCTGAGAGGCTTCACCGAGAGTCTCCGTGGACCATCAGCTTGCGCAGGAATGCGCGGTGACGCGCTCGCCCCTGACAACGGCTTCCGCCAGTTTGCGCCCGACGTCACCGAAATCCGATAGGGCAAGATAGCCTTGCGCGTAGGCTTCCTGCGTCAGGCGTTCGAAGCGCTTGTCGTCTCCGGTCGACCATTGCTTGGCGATGTAGTCTGCCCCGGCTTTCCCGAAAATCTTGGGGTAGTGTTCCATGTCGTTCTGACGACGATAATAGTAGTAGTCGATATGGGCGACGAATTGCTTCCGCCCCTCTCCCGCGCAACGCGATCCATAAGGGCGCTCGAACGCCAGAGCGGTCTCGCGGCGCAAGCCTGCGCGACCGTCCACGAAGATCTCTTCGTTGGAGCCATAACCCGGACCATCGACCGGTGCTGCTGGTTGCTGGGCTGTCTTCTGCGGAGCGAATGCCCAGGCGGCGACCTGCCAGATGACAAGCGCCCAGACGATGAACCAGGCGCGGCTCATTTGAAGCTCGCCGACGCCTGCTGCCGTGGCAGGCATACCGGAGACGGATCAAACAACATACCAGGCCCGGTGAACCAGAGAACGACGTCGCGGATATCCTCCGGGAAGTCTTCCTTGACGATGCCCTTTTGTTTGAACGCCTCGGCCAGCTGCGCCTTGACGCGAACGTCCAGCGGCGTGGAATACGCGGCGTTCGCCCGATCGCGCTTCTCTTCACTGCAGAACATGCCCATTCTCGGATTTGGGCAGTCGTAGATCTTCACCCAGCCCCGCGCATAGGCCTCCGTAGCCGCCCTCAGGTTCGCCTTCATGGTGTCGTCGCACGGCGACATCGCGTAAGCGGTGCTTGCCTGCAATGCGTCCATCCGCAGTGCGTCTTGCTTCGGGTCCTTGTCGCTTTGCAGGGTGTGCTCCGCTTCCCAATCCTTCCGCTGCTTGGCCTTTGAATGCTCATCGCCGAACGAGGAACTGAGCGTGGGCCTCAATTCACCGACCAGCGAAACGTGCGACACCGGAAATCCGCGAATCGCCCAGGAGATGCCCACGAACGTGGAGACGAACGCCATGCAGGTGAAAAGAACAAATCGGCTCATGATGCGCACTCAAAATTCGCGCGCAACCTAACCGTGTCGGCGTTAAGAGATGTATTAATGCGCGGGTTCCCGCAATGCAGGGTAAATGAACGTCTAAAACACGCCGCAGAAATGATCCGGACTTTGCAGAACACATCGCCGGGAACCCAACACAGACGATCTTGTTGGTGAACCTTACGCCACATCCTGACAGGAAGGCCGCATGTGCCGCTGGATCGCATACCGGGGCGAGACCACCTCGTTCGAGCCCTACGTCACCGAGCCCGAGCATTCGCTGATCGCGCAGAGCATCCGCTCGCTGCAGTCGACGGCCGGCTCGAACGGCGACGGCTTTGGTCTCGGCTGGTATGGCGAGCATCCGGAGCCCGGCCTTTACCGCGAGACACGTCCGGCTTGGTCGGACGAAAACCTGCGCTACCTCTGCCGCCATCTGCGCTCGCATCTGTTCTTCGCCCATGTGCGCGCCGCCACCGGCACGGCGGTGACGCGGCAGAATTGTCATCCGTTCGCCTGCGGCCAGTGGATGTTCATGCACAACGGCTTCGTCGGCAGCTGGAATCGCCTGCGGCGCAAGGTCGAGGCGCTGATCCCCGATGCCTACTACCCCTCGCGGCTGGGCACGACCGATTCGGAAGCCGTGTTCCTCGCCATGATGGGCGCGGGACTCGACAGCGATCCCCTTGGCGCAACGCAAGCCGTGCTGCAATCGCTGGTCGGCCTGGTCCACGAGGGCGAGCTTCGTGAGCGCCTGCGCTTCACCAGCGCGATCGCAAACGGCCGGGATCTCTATGCGTTTCGCGTCGCGGTCAACGATGCCGCTAACACGCTCTATTATCGCGAGGCCGGCGGCGGCCAGGTCGTCGTCGTGTCCGAGCCGTTCGACAAGGAAACGGACTGGACGGAAGTGCCGCCGAATCACGCGCTGGTCGCGCGCGCATCCGAAACCGTGACAATTGTTCCGTTCGACCTTGCAATTTCCGGTGGGTCCGACGCGGAACCGGCCCGGGTCAGGCGGATTATCGCCCGCAGGTAATACCACTGCCGGGTGGCCCTATGACATTTGCTTCGGACGTTTTGAAACTGCTGCGCCTCGATTCCTCCGACGACAAGCAGCACCTCGTCATCCGCTCTGCCGGCGGACGCGGCAAGGCGGCTGAATATTCCTTCGGCATCGAGGAGGAATACTTCCTCGCCGATCGCCGCAGCTTCGAGGTCGCGATCGAAACGCCCAACGCCCTGTTCGAGTCGGTGAACTGGTCCACCGGCGGCCAGGCGATGCGGGAGATGCTGCAATCCCAGCTCGAGGTTGCCACCAACGTTCACGTCGATGTCAATGACGCCCGGGAGGAGCTGCGGTTCCTCCGCCGCGAGGTCGCCAACGTCGCCGCGCAATACGGCTTCGTCATCATGGCCTGCGGCACGCATCCGACCGCGGTCTGGCGGATGTCGCAGCCGAGTCCCAAGCCGCGCTACGAGGAGATGATCGAGGATCTGCGCAGCATCGGCCACCGCAACATGATGTGCGGCATGCATGTGCACGTCCAGCTGCCCGATCCCGAGAAGCGGATGGCGGTGATGCGGGCGATGCTGCCGCATCTGCCGCTGTTCATCGCGCTGTCGGCCTCCTCCCCGTTCTGGAATTCCCACAAGACCGGGCTAAAGGGCTACCGGCTTGCCGCCTATTCCGAGCTGCCGCGCACCGGCTTGCCCGAACTGTTCGAAACCAGGCACGACTACGACGAATATGTCGGCGCGCTGCAACGCTCCGGCGTGATTCCCGACGAGAGCCATATCTGGTGGGCGATGCGGCCGTCCATGAGGCATCCGACCCTCGAGCTTCGCGCGCCCGACACCTGCACCTTCATCGACGACGCCGTTGCCATCGCCTCGCTCTATCGCTGCCTGACGCGCCATCTCTATCTGCGGCCGCATCGGTCGAAGGAGGTCACGGTGGTCGAGCGCGCGATAGCGGTCGAGAACAAATGGCGGGCCCAGCGCTACGGCACCGATTGCATCTTTGCCTCGAAGGACGGGCCGGTCACCATCTCGGAGCTGCTCGCCCGGACCATCGACGACGTCGCCGGGGACGCAGCCGCGCTGAACTGCGCCGCCGAGGTCGAGCACTGCCGGACCATCGTGGAGCGTGGCAGCTCGGCGGAATTCCAGCTTCGCGCCTATCGCGAGAATGCGGAGGACATCGGGGCGGTCTCGCGCTGGATCGCAGCCTCGACGATCTCGGGCGCGAGCGCTACGATCGGAAGCGTTCGTGCGCCGTCATAGCGCCCGCGCAAGCTTGGCGAACGACAATGTCGCTCCTGAATTCGGTGATCGTGGAGGAACGCGTGAATCGCGTCACGTCTTGCGCTGGCTGCGGCCACGGACTTGTACCGCTGCTTTCGGCCAAGGGTCGCGCGGAGCTCAGCTGCCTCTGGTGCGAAGGCATCGACGCGCGAACGGTGGACATGGCGAAGTGGGCGGACAGCCCGATCGGCAAGCCCGAGCGGATCACCCGTCAGCCGTTCGAATGAGCGGTTTCACATGGCCAGCCGCCGGCCTTTGCTGATCGACGCGACCTGCGCGGCTGCACGCCCGCGCCAGGGCTTGCCGACAAATTAGACAAGGCGCGCCCCGTCGCCGGGGTTGCGGGCTCCGAGAAAAGGCCCAAGCAAGCCAGCCTGACGTGCGGTCTAACCTCAGGTGCAATCTCGATTTTTCAACGCGCCGTGCGGGGCCGCAGAGCCCGCGCATCGCGCTGCATCTCGACTGGCCCAGAATTCGCAAGGCAGCGTCAGGCCTGATTCCCTGCTCCCATGAGTTGGCGCAGCAAGATGCGTGCGCCCGGAGACCGGATGAGCGGCAAAGATCGGAGAGTGCCATGAACGTGCATGCCGCCGGCGATCTCAAATTTACCGGCCTCACCCATCCGAACGGCGCGCCACTACGCCTCAACGCTCACGATTTCGTGGCGATCGATCGCGACAGGAATGCCAGGTTCGAACCGACGTACCGGCCGCAAGCCCTCTACAACCGCGCGAACGAGGGCTTCCACGCCAACAACGAAACCTTCCTCCTGCACGAAGTCGCGACAAACCTCCCGATCTACCGCCCGGACACCGGCCCCACCGATTTCCATCTTCATCTTCCGCCGGGCGGCTTTCAGCTCGTGCTGGTCACCTCGGGCGCCTTCACCTTCGACTATGACGGGCGCTTCTACAATGTCGGTCCCGGCGCGGTGATGCTGCAGAGCGCGATCGTCCACCGCCAGCTGTTCTACACCTGGTCGGGACTGTCGACCGAAGAAAACCTGAAGACGCCGCAGTCCGTGGTGCCCGACCCGATCTCGATGGGCTACTCCGGCAAATTCCTCGAAGCCTTCGTGACCGATCCGACGACCTTTCCGAACCCGACCATCGTCGGTCCGGACCAGATCAACGAGGCCGAGACGCCGCGCGTGGCCTGGAGCCACCCGCTGCACAACCGGCCGGCCGACGCAGGCTTCTGGCTTCAAGATCCACTCGCGCTGGATGCGTTGTTCAAGCCACTCGTCGACGGTCCGATCAAATCGGCCTTGCCGGTGTACGTGCGCGACATCGGCATCGAAGTGCCGAGCGGCCATCTCGTCACCGGCCACATCATCGCAACCGACCCGCGTGGCCAGTCGCTGCTGCCGAAGAGCACGTCGGCAGCCGCGGACGCCAGCTGTTTCGCCAAGGGCGAAATCGCAATCTACCGTGTCATTCGCGGCACGGCTGAATTCAAGAACAAGGCCGGTGAGACGTTTGAGCTTGCGGCTGGCGATGTGGTGACGGCGGGAAAGAGCTCGATAAACCTCGTCGGCCTCGGCGAGAACACGCAAGTCCTCCGGCTCGGTCTTCTGAAGGGCATGAACGACCTTCGCAGCTGGACGCCGACCCAACGCGACAAGATCGATGGCCTCGCTAGTCAAATCATCACGCAGAAGGACATCCGTCCCCTGCGCACCGAGGGCAAGCCGGTCGGGTATCTGTACGCGTAGCCGCGCAAAAAAGACGGCCCGCCGGAGCGGGCCGTCGCGATCTCATTCGGCGCAATGATCTTTAGCGAACTGATCCACCGTAGAGCTGCCGCTCCTTGCGAACTTCGTCCGCACCGTAGGGCTTGCTGGCGGGATCGAACGACTTCCATCCGGTCTTCTGCCAGGCGGCGCTGCGGTCACGCAAATTGACCGACGACTCGTTCAGGACTGCGTCAAGGCGGGATCGATCGGCATCTGCGACCCGCGCCGACACCAGCGTGCCTCCCCGACGCACGCCCTCGGCGTAGGAGTCCGCATCTTCCCGCGAAATGCCGGCCTCAGTCATCGCTCCGACGACACCGCCGGTTGCGGCTCCGGCGGCCGCGCCGACCGCGGTCGCGGCGAGCCAACCGGCCGCAACGACGGGTCCGAGGCCGGGGATTGCGAGGAGGCCGAGACCGGCGAGAAGGCCGGCAGTGCCACCCACGCCCGCACCGATGCCGGCGCCCTTGCCGGCACCTTCGGCGCGATCGTCGACGCCATCGCGGTCACGGTCCACCTTCTTGTCGGTGTTGAACCAGCTGTCCGAATTATTGGCGACGATGCTGATGTCCGAATGCGGCACGCCGGCAGCTTCGAGACGCTGAACCGCCTGCTGCCCAGTGCTGTAGTTGTCGTAAAGACGAGAAATTGTAACGGTCATTGTGTGTCCTTCTTATTTGCTTAATGGCTTACTTGGCCGAATTGACGTTGCCTTGAAAGTCGACGCTGACCGCGGTGGCAGATCCACCCTTGCTGGCATGGCCGCGCCAAACACCGTTGTCGTCCTTCTTCAGTTCGGTGACGTTGGCGTAGCCGGCATCCTCGATCTTCGACTTGGCTTGTCCTTCGGTAAAACTGTTGCGACCTGCGACAGGAGCGTCGGAGTTGTTTTGCCCCGCGCTGTTGACCGCGCTGTTGTTCGGTCCGGACTGCGCCGGTGGATTTTGCGCTGAGGCCGGAGCAGCTGCGAAGGCGGTGGCCGCCGCGAATAAAGAAATGCAAACGATAAACGATGGGCGCTTCATGATGGTCTCCAGTGTCTAAGGAGTGATCCAAGCCCCCATCAGAGCTTTAGTTCCTACGTCTCGCGCTGTGACATCTCCTTCACGCTCAGGTTCTGAAGAATATCATCCACGTCATCACCATGAGGATGACTGCAAGTCCCACACTCACACCCAGCAGCATCAACACGCTGGGACCGAGCTCGCCTTGGCGCGCTTCGAGCGCAGTCTCAACGATGCGGCCGCTCTTGTCTCGATCCATGTCATCTGGTCCTTGCATTCCGGGGAAAGGTCGACCGGTTGCCTGCGTCAGACCCGGCAGTGCTGCCCACGCCAAATCGTCCATGGATCTCAATCGGACCCTTGGTGGTTCGTTACTATTGGCAAACGGTGAAAGCTCGGGCTCGAGATCTGCGCTGGCTATCCAGGCAAGCGGCGTCCCGGAGCGGTCAGACAGGAGTTGATATCGGCAGCCATCTTGTTCCGGTGTGCCTTGCTCAGCAGCGCATCCCGCGCTGGGCCGGGTTCAAGGTGCGAGGCCTCTTCACGCAGCCTCAGTGCATCAGCTGCGAGACGCTCGGCAAGTGAATCCGCCTGACGCACGCGGTTGCGCTTCTCATTCATGACGAACGCCCCTGCGTTGGCATCGGAATCAAATCAGCGCTTTGCGGCTGCGGTCGCGAGACCGGCGGCGTCGCGCCATCGAGCCACTCCTGCGTCTCCGCGAGAGCGAGCCAGGCATCGCCCATGCTCCTGAACCGCTTGCGCGCCGCGTCGTTGGCAGCGGTGTCTTCCAGCGTCAGGCAGTGCCCGGCATTCTGCCGAAGATGCTCGGACTGGCTCAATTGGATATCAGTGCTGCTCGTGGCATCGGCAGAGGTCTGCCAGGAGTTCTTGCACACAGGGCACCGCCACTGATTGACGAAGTTCCCGGTGGGCAAGTAGGTCGCATGCAAGGGAGCCGCCACTATTCGCCCGCAGGCGGTACAGCCGTTGGGCCGTTGTGACGGGGATTGCTGTGTCTCGTCCTGAACCGCTTTCGCGCTCCAGCGGCGATCGAACTTGCGGCAGAGATGCAGGGGATAGGAGATAACGTTCAATGCGCGCCTCCGGTTGTGGCGGGAGCGCGGCAGCGTCTCTCTGTCACCGGCGCCTGTCATGTCTGTGCGGGTGATATCCTGGATATGGTGTCGCAAATGACATTCACCAGTGCGCGGTCCCGAGAAACCACGCCTTTGCCTCCGATCTACGTCAATGGCCGACTGCGGGCTGCATCCATTGGATTAGGAACATCTCTCCATCGGATTAGGAACATCTCTCCGTCCCTCCTGTTGCGTCTGCACGACATGATCCGTGAATGCGCATGCCGGGAGGTCCGGACCAGCACTGTTCCGGGTCCCAAGAAGGCGAAATCGATCCCTGCTCGATGGTGCTGATCCGGTCTCCGAACCGCACCCGCGACGCACGGAAATCTCCTCCAGCAAGAATCCGGCGCCATCGCGGTCGTGATGCGACCAAGGGCGTCAATGCGGAAGCGTCCCTTCCCCACTCTCCAACAGCTGGCCGCAGTCAGCGAAAGTGTCACATGCGCATACTGAAAAAACGTTCGCCATCTTTGGCGGCCACGGCCCTTCATGCTCTCGCAGAACATCCCTTGGCCTCCACGATTGCCGCGACGGCCGGCCTGCTCGCAGCGGCCGCGTTCGTCAATCGGCGCCTTGCCGACAAGGCGCAGCGTGATAATCCGCCCCAAGGGCGGTTCATCGACATCGACGGTGTTCGGCTGCACTATGTCGAGCGCGGGTCCGGACGCCCGCTGGTTCTGCTCCATGGCAATGGCAGCATGATCCAGGATTTCGAGTCGAGTGGCCTGATCGATCTTGCAGCCAAGGACTATCGGGTCATCGTGTTCGACCGTCCCGGCTTCGGGCACAGTCTGAGGCCGCGCAACGTGGTGTGGACGCCGGCCGCCCAAGCCGACCTTTTCAAAGACGCGCTTGCGCACCTTGGCGTCGACAAGGCGATCGTGCTCGGACATTCCTGGGGCGCATCGGTTGCGATCGCCCTGGCAAGCAGGCACCCCTCATTGGTCGAAGCCTTGATACTGGCGTCGGGCTATTATTTCCCGACGGCCCGCACCGACGCGATGATGGCGATGGCCGGGCCGGCGATACCAGGGTTTGGCGACATCCTCAGTCACACGATCTCGCCGATCCTCAGCCGCCTGATGTGGCCGACGATGCTGCGGCAGCTGTTCGGGCCCAAATCCGTCCCGGAAAAATTCGACGGCTTCCCCAAATCACTGGCGGTGCGTCCGTCGCAGCTTCGTGCGGGTGCCGCGGAAGCGGCGTTGATGGTCCCTTCTGCGATGCTGTCGGCGAAGACTTACGGCGAATTGGCCATGCCGGTCACCATCCTGGCCGGCGAGGACGACCGCCTCATCGACATCGACGAACAGTCCGGCAGGCTGCATGACGAGATCAAGCACAGCAAGATGCGTCGCGTCCCGAATGCGGGTCACATGATCCAGCAATCGGATACGGCTGACCTGATGGCCGCTGTCGACGAAGCCGCGGCGGAAACGCTGCATTGAGCCACCTGATTCTCCCGAGAAGCATCTGGTCGCGGCACGATCCGAATTAGGAACGTCCAACACAGCGCTCAGTTGGCCCCGGTATCTCCTGTAGTCAAAGGTCTTTCCATGTATCATCACGTCAAAAAGCTCATGTTCACAGTCCGGGTCGACGAGCCCGATCCCCGGTTCGGCAATATGCTGCTGGAGCAATTCGGTGGCGCCAACGGCGAGCTTGCGGCCGCCATGCAGTATTCCATTCAGGGTCTCAATTGCGAGGATCCTGACCGTAAGGATCTCCTCATGGATATTGGAACCGAGGAGTTGAGCCACCTTGAGGTCGTCGGATCGCTCGCGCGCCTGCACTTGAAGCCCATGAAGTTCGATCGCGAAGCGGCGGAAGCCGATCCCTTGATCGCGATTGCCGGAGGCGGCGGCGTCAATCTGTTCAACTCGCAAGGCAGTGCCTGGACGGCGGATTATCTCAAGATCACCGGAGAACTCGACGTCGATCTGCGCAGCAACATCGCCGCAGAAGCTCGGGCCAAGATCGTCTATGAGCGCCTGATCAATTTCTGTGATGACGCCGGCACCAAAGACGCCTTGCAATTCCTGATGACACGGGAAATCACCCACATGAAGGCGTTCTCACGCGCGCTGGAAAGCATGAACAAGCCCGCGTTCAGCATCGGCCGCATCGCTCCGACGCCCGGTCTCGTGAACCAGTTCTTCAACGATTCGACAGGGTCCGGCGACAATGGCGAAATCGACACCAGAGGTCCCTGGAATGAAGGCGAGGACTGGGTTTTCATGGAATCACCGGCACTCCAGAACGGCGATCCCGGTGCGGCGCCTTCCATCGTTGCCGAGAGCTCGCCATCGGAACCGTCCGTTGGCCTTGACGACCTGCTGATCGATCAGCTGCGGGATCTCCTGCACGCGGAGAAGCAGTTGACCAAGGCATTGCCTCAGATGATCGAGGCTGCCCGCTACGACCAGCTCTCTGAGCTGTTCACAGTTCACCTGGCCGAAACCGAAGCGCAGATCGAGCGTCTCGACGAGTGCTTCGAACTTCTCGGGAAGAAGCCGCGCGCCAAGGCTTGCAAGGGCATGCAGGGGCTTGTCGAGGAAGGCGACGAAGTGATCAAGGAGGGCGCCAGGAAGGACGATGCCGCCGCGGATCTCGCGTTGATCGGTGCGGCACAGCGTGTCGAGCATTACGAGATTGCCGGCTATGCGACCGCCCGCAACCTGGCGCAGCAGTTGCGTCACACCGCCGTCGTCGCGCTGCTTTCCAAGAATCTCGCCGAGGAAGAGAACGCGGATCAGTTGCTCAATCAGGTCGCACGTTCGTTGATGTCGGTTGCGAAGATGCCCGCCGCCATCGAGCAGACCTTCGCCGAGGATGAGCCCGCCGGAGGCTAGGTCGGCCTTGAACCATTGACCACAAGGCAACGCGGCCCCTGCAGGGGCCGCTGCGCCACCACAGCCGGAAAGGATCTCGCATGCCCCCGAAGATCAAAGAACATACCTGCCCGCTGTGCAATGGAACCGGCTTTCCCAAATCCAAGGAGCCAACGCACCCGGGTCGCAAGATCTATCCAGTCAAATGCGAGTCCTGCCAAGGCAAGGGCAAGATATCGGAGATGACGTGACGTGATCTCAGTGCTTTGAGGTCGCGCTAAAGGCCGGTCCTACTCCGCCGCCTGCCGTACATGCCGCGCCGTCGGCGTGCGCATGGTGACGAGCTCTTCGGCCGCGGTCGGATGCAGCGCGATCGTCGCGTCGAAGTCGGCCTTGGTCGCCTTCATCTTCACCGCGATCGCGACCACCTGGGTGACCTCGGCGGCGCAATCGCCGACGATGTGGCAGCCGAGCACGCGGTCGGTCGAGCCATCGACGACGAGCTTCATCAGCACGCGGGTGTCGCGGCCCGACATCGTCGCCTTGATCGGCCGGAACGTCGTCTTGTAGATGTCGACGTGGCTGAATTGCGCACGCGCCTCGGTCTCCGTCAGACCGACCGTGCCGACCTCCGGCTGCGAGAACACCGCGGTCGGAATGTAGGAATGATCGACCTGCACCTCGCGCTTGCCGAACACGGTGTCGGCAAACGCATGCCCCTCGCGGATCGCAACCGGCGTCAGATTGTGCCGGTGGGTGACATCGCCGATCGCATAGATGTTGTCGACCGAGCTCTTCGAAAAATGGTCCACCGCGATGCCACCATTCTCGGGGTTGATGGCGACGCCGGCCTTCTCCAGGCCGAGATTGGCGACCGACGGATGGCGGCCGATCGCGAACATCACTTGGTCGGAAGCAAGGCTCGAGCCGTTCGACAGATGCGTGGTAAATTCCTCGCCGTGCCGATCGACCTTCGCCACCGTGCAGCCGGTGAGAATGGTGATGCCCTGCTTCTCCATCTCGCTGCGGACGTGGGCGCGAACGTCCTCGTCGAAACCGCGCAGGATGTTGTCGCCGCGATAGATCACGGTGACGTCGGAGCCGTAGCCGGCGAAGATGCCGGCGAATTCCAGCGCGATATAGCCGCCGCCCTGGATCACGATCCGCTTCGGCAGCTTCTTCAGATGAAACGCCTCGTTGGAGGAGATCACGTGCTCGATGCCGGGGATCGAGGCGCCGTGGTTGGGCGCGCCGCCGGTGGCGATCAGGATGTATTTTGCGCTGATCTTCCGGTCGTTCTCGAGCAGGCGGACGGTGTGCTTGTCCTCGATCACCGCGCGACTCTTGACGACCTGCGCGCCCGACTTCTCGACATTCGTCGTGTAGGCCGCTTCCAGCCGCGCGATCTCCTTGTCCTTGTTGGCGATCAGCGTCGGCCAGTCGAAGGTCGCGGGCGGAACGGTCCAGCCGAAACCAGCGGCATCTTCCAGCTCGTGACGGACATGCGATCCGATCACGAACAGCTTCTTCGGCACGCAGCCGCGGATCACGCAGGTCCCGCCCATGCGGTACTCTTCCGCGATCATCACGCGCGCGCCGTGACCGGCCGCGATGCGGGCGGCACGCACGCCGCCCGAGCCGCCACCGATGACAAAGAGGTCGACGTCGAATTCAGCCATTGTCCACTCCGACCTCTTCTTTCAGCGCATGATCCGGAGACGTGTGCAGCGGTTCTCCGATAGGACCATGCGCAAATAACATCCTAAAGCGCGATGACGCGCTTTAGGGATTTCTGATCAGATAGGTACTGTCAGATTTCCTTGCCACGCTTGCGCATCTCGGCACGGAAGGCACCCATCACGGTCTCGGAGAAGTTCTGGGCCCAGGAGTTCATGAAGGCCATGCTCAGGCCGATGGCGCGCGGCTCGGCGTCGATCAGCTTCTTGCCCAGCGGCGACTTGTAGAAGGTGACGAGGTCCTTCAGTTCCTGCTCGGTGAACTCGCTGGCATAGATCTGCGCCATGCCTTCGCCGATCTCGTTCTGGCGGCCGTTGAGCTGCTGGGCCACGATCGGCGCGACCTCGCTGAGCTCCTTCTGGTAGTTGAGATTCTGCTGGATCAGCGTGATCTTGGTCTTCTCGACCATGCCAGGCACGGCGCCCTGATACATCGCGGTGGCGTTCTTGATCTGCAGGATCTCCTTGGCCGCCGCGATCGCCGCAGGCGAGGCTTTCGGCGGGGCGGGCGCGGGAGCAGCCTTCTGGGCCGGCGCGGCCTGCTGCGCGATCGCCGGGACCGCCAAGACGGCCAGTCCAGCAGCAAGCGTCGCGGCCGGCAAGAATCTCAATACGCTCTTCATTCCTAGTCTCCTTTCGGCTTACGCCGTTCAATCACGCGAATTCCCTCGCCGCCCGCCAAAACGGCCGAGCTGGCCAAGCCGATAAACAAGCCATGCTCGACCACGCCGGGGATCGAGCTCAACGCCTTGGCGAGGCCAGGCGGATCCACGATGCGTCCGAGCTGAGCATCGAGAATCCAGTGGCCGCCATCGGTGACGAAAACGTGGCCATCCTTGTCGCCGCCTTTGGCCTTGCGGACCGCCATTTGCCCGGAAACGCCGCATTCGGCAAATGCCTTCTCGATCGCGCGGCGCGTCGCGCCGAGCCCGAACGGGATGACCTCGATCGGCAGCGGAAAGCGGCCGAGCGTCGGCACCCATTTGCTGTCGTCGGCAATCACGATCATGCGATCCGAGGCGGCCGCCACGATCTTCTCGCGCAGCAGCGCGCCGCCGCCGCCCTTGATCAGGTTGAAGTCGGGATCGATCTCGTCGGCGCCGTCGACGGTGAGGTCGAGATGATCGATCTCGTCCAGCGTCGTCAGCTTCACACCGCAGCGCTCGGCGTCGAGGCGCGTCGCCTCCGAGGTCGGTACGCCGATCACCTTGAGCCCGGCCTGCACGCGCTCGCCGAGCAGCTCGACGAAATGTTTGGCGGTCGAGCCGGTGCCGAGCCCGAGCTGCATGCCGTCACGCACCTCCTCGAGGGCGCGCGCCGCAGCCTGCCGCTTCAACTGGTCCATGTTCACGATGCGCCCGCCCCTGAATTTTAGAGTGTGCCGCCGATAGGTTGCTTGCGGCGGCCTATGTAGCCTCGTTTTTCCCGCCGGAACAGGCCTCCGGGCCGATCTTATAAGGTGAACTTATGGCTTCGGCCCTTGCGCCGATCCGGCCGGCCCGATAGCGCTGGGACCATGACCTCCCCTTACACCCTCGTCTTCGATCTCGACGGCACGCTTGTGGATACGGCGCCCGACCTGATCACCGCGCTGAATTTCGTGCTCGACCGCGAAGGGCTGCCGCCCGTGCCGATGGCCTCGGCCCGCAACATGATCGGCGCCGGCGCCCGCAAGCTGATCGAACGAGGGCTGGAGGCTGAGGGCCGCATGGTCACGCCGGCTGACATGGACCGGATGACGGCGGATTTCATCGCCTATTATGCCGACCATATCGCGGTCGAATCCCGTCCGTTCGAGGGGCTCGAGGCCGCACTCGACCAGTTTGCCGCCCAGGGCCACCGGCTGGCGGTCTGCACAAACAAGCTGGAATGGCTGTCCAAGCGCCTGCTGGACCAGCTCGACCTCACCCGCCGCTTTGCCGCGATCTGCGGCGCGGACACCTTTGGCGTCCAGAAGCCCGATCCGACCATTTTCCGCGAGACCGTGGCGCGCGCCGGCGGAGCGGTCAAAGCCAGCATCATGGTCGGCGATGCCGGAACCGACGTCGGCGTGGCCCGGCGCGCTGGGGTGCCCGTGATCGGGGTCAGCTTCGGCTATACGGACGTGCCGATCGCCGAGCTGAAGCCGGACCGGCTGATCCATCACATGCGCGACCTGCCGGCCGCGGCCCACAGCCTAATGACTGCCTAGGAACCACAAGCCTCTGAGATAACTGCCATATTCTACGGAACCCTGCGTTAACCATCTATTAACTATGCACAGCGCGCCGGTTGCTTGCTTGGAACGACGCTCGTAGGTTCGCCCGGGGATGTGGCGGTTCGTCGCAGTTAGAAGTGGGTGGTCATGCGTCGTGTCATCGCGATTGCGCTAGCGGGAGCGAGCCTTGGTGGCTGCTCCTCGATGTCTTGGGACATGTTCAAATCGGCGCCGCCGACCGTCCAGGTCCGGCTCGAATCCAATCCTCCGGGGGCTGACGCTACGACCTCGCTGGGTGCGGGTTGCAAGACCCCCTGCTCCGTCTCGGTTCCCGCCCCCGACGCCCCCTTCACCGTCGCTTTCGCGCTGCCGAAATATCAGCCGGCCAGCGTGCCCGTGAACGTGATCAAGAACCCCGGCGATTTGACCACAGCCGCCACGGTCACCACCGATCCGAATCCGGTGTTTGCGGAACTCCAGCCGGCAGTGCCGCCCAAGCCTGTGAAGAAGCCGCACCGGCCGAAGAAGCCGAAGCCGGCCGCAGCCGCCGCGGCGCCTGCGGATGCCGCACCCGCTGCGGCCCCTGCGGATGCTGCACCTGCTGCGGTGGCGGCCTCGCCGTTTCCCGATCCGAACGCAGGAAAGCGCTGATCCAAGCGCTGATTACGTATACCACCCGATTGTCCTAACCGCGTCCGATGCTTAGATTGCTTCCAGAGCACCACTGAAGCAAAGGTGCGCCCGTCGCCGTAAGTGACAAGGCATTTGGCAAGGCATCTGGTATGAACGGACCTTCCGCGAGCCCTCTCGCAGCAGCGAGCCCCCGCGACGCGCTGTCGAGCGCGATGACCGATCCGTTCGGGCGGACCATCTCGTATTTGCGCGTATCCGTCACCGACCGCTGCGATCTGCGCTGCTTCTATTGCATGTCGGAAGACATGACATTCCTGCCCAAGGCGGACCTGCTGACGCTGGAGGAGCTCGACCGGCTCTGCACGGCCTTCATCGCCAAGGGCGTGAAGAAGCTGCGGCTCACCGGCGGCGAGCCGCTGGTCCGCCGTAACGTGATGACGCTGGTGCGCTCGCTGTCCCGCCACCTTTCGAGCGGTGCCCTGAGCGAGCTGACCCTGACCACCAACGGCACCCAGCTTGCGAAACACGCCCGGGAGCTCGCCGATTGCGGCGTCCGCCGCATCAACGTCTCGCTCGACACGCTCGATCCCAAGAAATTTCGCGAGATCACCCGCTGGGGCGAGATCGACAAGGTGCTGGAGGGCATCGAAGCCGCGCGTGCCGCTGGGCTTGGCGTGAAGATCAACGCGGTGGCGCTGAAGAACCTCAACGAGGACGAGCTTCCCGACCTGATGCGCTGGGCGCACGGCAAGGGCATGGGCCTGACGCTGATCGAGGTCATGCCGATGGGCGAGATCGGCTCGGGCCGTATCGACCAGTACCTGCCGCTGTCGCTGGTGCGCGCGCGGCTCGCCCAGCAATTCACGTTGACCGATTTGGCCGAGAGCACCGGCGGGCCGGCGCGCTATGTCAGCGTTGCCGAGACCGGCGGCAAGCTCGGCTTCATCACGCCGATGACCCATAATTTCTGCGAATCCTGCAACCGGGTGCGCATCACCTGCACGGGCACGCTGCACACCTGCCTCGGCCACGAGGATGCTTCAGATTTGCGCAAACCCCTGCGTGCATCTGACGACGACATGCTGCTTGCGGATGCGATCGACCGCGCCATCGGGCTGAAGCCCAAGGGCCACGATTTCATCATCGACCGCCGCCACGACCGCCCCAGCGTCTCCAGGCACATGAGCGTCACGGGCGGCTGAGGGATTCGCGCCCTCCCCGCCATAAGCTTTTGACTCGGCGTCAATTTGCCCATTTTCCGATTGACGGCGCACAAGCCCGCTGGTTTGGTGCAGCCGCCTTTGCTTGCCCGGCAGCAATAAGCCGGCCGCGCCCCTTTGGCGGTCGCGGTCAAGACGGCAAGGCACGAGGGGAGGACTGACGCCGCAATCGCTCCGGAATATTGTCCGTGCGGTCGCGTGCTTTTCGCACGCCGGCCAGGCGATGCGTGCTGAAGCCTCCCGTAAAGTGTTGGGCCGCGACGGCGACGGAGAGAAAGTAAGATGCGTCCATTGCTGGCGGTGAGCAACGCCATCGACGCCCTCAATGAAAAGATTGGGTACGTCTGTAACATCTTGGTGCTGCTGGCGTGCCTGGTCAGCGCGGCCAATGCCATGATCCGCTATGCCTTCAGCAACTCCTCGAACGGCTGGCTGGAGCTGCAATGGTACATGTTCGCCATCCTGGTGATGTTCGGCGCGTCCTACACCTTCAAGCGCAACGAGCATGTCCGCGTCGAGATCTTCTACCTCACGCTCTCGGAACGCGGCCAGCTCTGGCTCGACATGATCGGCACGCTCTGCTTCCTGATCCCCTCCTGCCTCCTGCTCGCCTATCTGTCCTGGCCGTTCTTCATGCAGGCCTATAACGTCGGCGAGATGTCGGGCAATGCCGGCGGCCTGATCCGCTGGCCCATCAAGTTCGTGATCCCCGCCGGCTTCGTGTTGCTGGCGCTCCAGGGTGTTTCCGAAGTCATCAAGCGTATCGCGGCTCTCCAGGGCTATGTGACGATCGACGCCAAGTACGAGAGGCCGACCCAATGATTACGCTGGAAATGATGCCGCCGCTGATGTTCGGCGGCCTGGTTCTGGCGATGCTGATCGGCTTCCCCGTCGCGTTCACGCTCGCGGCGGTCGGCCTCTCCTTCGGCTTCCTGTCCATTTATCTCGGATTCTTCGACCTCAACTTCCTCCAGGCGATTCCCGGCCGCGTGTTCGGCAGCGTGCTTTCCAACGAGCTGCTGCTCGCGATCCCGTTCTTCACCTTCATGGGCGCCATATTAGAGAGATGTGGACTGGCCGAAGATATGCTGGACTCGATGGGCCAGCTGTTCGGCCCGGTCCGCGGCGGCCTCGGCTATTCCGTCATCATCGTCGGTTTCATCCTCGGCGCCATCACCGGCACGGTGGCGGCGCAGGTCATCGCCATGGCGCTGATCTCGATGCCGGTGATGATCCGCTACGGCTACAACATGCGCTACATCACCGGCGTGCTCGCGGCCTCCGGCACGATCACGCAGCTGGTGCCGCCCTCGCTGGTGCTGATCGTGCTCGCCGACCAGCTCGGCAAGTCGGTCGGCGACATGTATCTCGGCGCCTGGGGTCCCTCGGTGTTCCAGATCATGCTGTTCGCCGGCTACACCTTCATCCTCGGCCTGATCAAGCCGAGCCACGTGCCGCCGGTGCCGAAGGAAGCGCGCACGCTGACCGGCTGGGCGCTGTGGAAGAAGTGCCTGATGGGCATCATCCCCTCGGCCGTGCTGATCTTCGTCGTGCTCGGCACCATGATGATGGGTCTTGCGACCCCGACGGAAGCCGGCGCGATGGGCGCGGTCGGCGCCATCGTGCTCGCCGCGATCCATCACAAGGACTTCACCTCGAAGGACCGCATGATCCTGATCGGCGGCGTGATCGCCGCCGGCGTCGGCACCATCGTCGCGATGCTGTTCACCGAGAACCTGGTCTTCAGGCTCTCGTTCGCCGTCACCTATCTCGCCGTGGCGTGGATCTGCATCCAGGCCGCACGCATCCCCGAGCTGCGCGACCTGATCAAGCAGGGCTACGAGTCCACCATGCGCCTCACCTGCATGGTCACCTTCATCCTGATCGGCTCGACCTGCTTCTCGGTGGTGTTCCTCGGCGTCTCCGGCGGCGTCTGGCTCGAGCATCTCCTGACCTCGCTGCCCGGCGGCGTGTGGGGCTTCCTGATCTTCATCAACCTCTTCATCTTCTTCCTGGCGTTCTTCCTCGACTTCTTCGAGATCGCCTTCATCATCCTGCCGATGATCGCGCCGATCGCGCAGAAGGTCCTCGCCCCCGTGGTGGGACCGGACGCGGCGCTGATCTGGTTCGGCGTGATGCTGTGCGTAAACATGCAGACCTCGTTCCTGCATCCCCCGTTCGGCTTCGCGCTGTTCTATCTGCGCGGCGTGGCGCCGAAGGAAGTGAAGAGCTCCGACATCTATTGGGGCGCAATCCCCTGGATCGGCCTGCAGCTGATCATGGTGCTGCTCGTGATCATCTTCCCGATCACGGTGACGGGCCTGCTCGACAAGCCGCTCAACGTCGATCTCGACAAGGTCAAGATCGAAGTGCCGCAGATCGACCTGCCGCCACTGGATCTCGGACCGCCGCAGAAATAGCGGCCATAACCATCGCCGTCATGTTCCGCCTCGGCGGTTCATGACGCGCGCGCCCGCGCACGTGACAAGCGCCGGAAACACGGGCATACCGGGCCATCCTCCAACTGATGGACCGCCGCGCATGTCCCGATCGCTCCCCGCTCCGTCGCTCGCCCCCTTGATCGCGTCGCTCTGGCTGGCATGTGCCGCAACGTTTGCGCATGCGGAACCGATGAGCGATGTCCATGCGCTGGCGCAAAAGGAGCAGCAGCCGCTGCTCGACACGCTGCGCGATCTCGTCAGCATCGAATCCGGCAGCAAGGACATCGACGGCCTGAACCAGATCGCCGAGCGCGTTGCCGGCCAGCTCAAGCAGCTCGGCGGCACGGTGGAGATTTTGCACCCCACCGACGTCTATCGCCTCGACGACACGCCCGAGACAATCGGCCCGGCCGTGCACGCCGTGTTCAAGGGCACCGGCAGCAAGAAGATCATGCTGATCGCCCACATGGACACGGTGTACCTGAAGGGCATGCTTAAGGACCAGCCGTTCCGCGTCGACGGCGACAAGGCCTACGGCCTCGGCATTGCCGACGACAAGCAGGGCGTCGCGCTCATTCTCCATACCGTGGCGATGCTCCAGAAACTCAATTTTAGGGATTACGGCACGCTCACGGTGCTCACCAATGGCGACGAGGAGATCTCCTCGCCCGGCTGGCGCAGCACCATCACCAAATTTGCCGCGGATCAGGACGTGGTGTTCTCGTTCGAGGGCGGCGGCACCGACGGCACGCTGCGCCTTGCCACCAGCGGCATCGGCTCAGCCTATCTCACGGTGCATGGCAAGTCCTCGCACGCCGGCGCGCGGCCCGAGGGCGGCGTCAACGCGCTGTACGAGCTCTCGCACCAGGTGCTGCAGATGAAGGACCTGTCCAAGCCCGAGCAAGGCCTGAAGCTGAACTGGACGGTCTCGAAGGCCGGCACCAACCGCAACGTGATCCCGGCCGACGCCTCGGCCCAGGCCGACGCACGTGCGCTCAAGGTCGCAGATTTCGACGAGTTGCAGAAGGCGCTGCAGGAGAAGATCAAGAACCGCCTGCTGCCCGACTCCAGGGTCGAGCTGAAATTCGAGGTGCGCCGCCCGCCGCTGGAGGCCAACGACGCCTCACGCCGCGTCGCGGCCTACGGCAAGACGATCTATGGGGAGATCGGACTGTCCCTCAAGGTCGACGAGAAGGCGACCGGCGGCGGCACCGACGCCGCATTTGCCGCGCTCAAGACCAGCGGCGCCGTGGTGGAAGGCATGGGCCTGTCAGGCTTCGGCGCGCACTCCAACGATGCCGAATATGTGCAGATCAACAGCATCGTGCCGCGGCTCTATCTGGCCACGCGCATGATCATGGACCTGTCCACGGGCAAGCTGAAATAGCGGCCGCTTTCTTCCCTTCTCCCCTTGTGGGAGAAGGTGGCGCGAAGCGCCGGATGAGGGGTCTCTATCCGCACGCTTTAATGAGAGTTGGACTCGCGGAGAGAACCCCTCACCCGTCTCGCCGCTTATCGCGGCGAGCCACCCTCTCCCACAAGGGGAGAGGGTGAAGAGGCAACCCTGTCCGCCAGCCGAAACCGCAGCGTGAACTCCGCGCCGCCGCCGGGAAGATTTTCCACCGCCACCGTCGCGGCATGATCGTCCGCGACCCCGCGCACGATCGAGAGCCCGAGGCCCGCGCCGTCGCTGCGCTGGCGGTCGGCGCGCCAGAAGCGCTGGAAGATCAGCTCGCGCTCGGCCTCCGCAATGCCGGGGCCGCAATCGCGCACGCGCACCGAACCGTCCTCGCGCACCTCGACGTCGACGGCGGTATCCTTCGCCGTGAACTTGATGGCGTTTTCGGCGAGGTTGAAGATCGCGCGCTGGAGCATCTCCGCATTGCCGTGGATCAGCACCGGCGCGTCGGCGCCCTTCAGCGCGATGTCCTTGTGCTGCGCGATCGCGAACGGCGCGATGGAGCCGACCACCTCGGCGCAGACGGCGCGCAGGTCCGCGGTCTCGCCGGGATCGAGCACCAAGGTGTCGAGCTCGGCGATCTCCAGCAACTGGGCGACGATGCGGCTCATGCCTTCGATGTCGTCGTGCAGCGCCTGCCTTGCGGCGCCATCGCCCAGCGTCTCGATCCGCGTGCGCAGGATCGTGAGCGGCGTCCGCAATTGATGCGCGGCATCCGCCGTGAACTGCCGCTGCACGCGAAAGCCGTCCTCGAGCCGGTCGAGCGCCTGGTTGACGGCGATGACGAGCGGCATGATCTCGCGCGGGATCTGCTCCGTCGGCAGGCGGATGTCGGTGCGCGCCGGTCCGATATTGCTGGCCTCCTCCGAGGCCTTCCACAATGGCGCGATGGCGCGGCGGAAGATGATGATGTCGGCGGCGAGCAGGATCAGCAGGATCGGAATGGTGATCCACCCGACCCGGCGGAAGAAGTTCGAGATGATGTCGTCGATGATGACGTCGCGATGCGCCAGATCCTCGGCGACGCGGATGCGCACGATCTTGCCGTCGATGATGCGGGTGACGCCGGCGCCGGAAATCGTCTCGGAAAGTGTCGGCGGCGCCGACGCTGCCGCTCCCGTCTTGCGGCGGGACGAAAACAGCAAACGGCCGTCGGCATCGCGGATATCGTAGAGATAGCGGCCGTAGGCTTCCGAATAGAGGCCCCGCAGGCTGTCCGGCAGGTTGAACGTCAGCAGGCCGTCCGGCGCGGCGACAATGCGCTCGGCCAGCACCTCGGCCTGCGCCCGCATGGCTTCGCGGTGCAGCTGGTCGACTTCGGAATTGAGCAGCCAGAACAGCACCAGCGGAAGGAAGATCGCGACCACCGCGACCGCCACGATGTGCATGAACACGATGCGCCAGATCAACGATTTGAATGTCGGCGATCTGCCATAGGCCCCGGCGGCCGCCACGCTATTTCTCCTCGGACATGAGATAGCCGACGCCGCGGATGGTGTGGATCACGACCTTGGCGCCGTGCTCGGTGAGCTGCTTGCGCAGCCGCGAGACGTAGACCTCGACCGCGTTGGAGGCGACCTCGCCTTCGAGCCCGAAGATGTGGTCCTCGACGTTCTTCTTCGGCACCACCCGCCCCTGCCGGCGCAGCAGGATTTCCAGCACCGAGGTCTCGCGCGCGGAGATGATCCGCGGCTGGTCGTCGACGAAGATCTGGCGGCTTTCGGTGTCGTAGACGAGATTGGCGAGCCGCAGCGAGCGGCCGAGCAGTTGGCCGGGCCGGCGCAGGATCGCCTCCAGCCGCGCCACCAGCTCCTCCATGGCGAACGGCTTTGCGAGATAGTCGTCGGCGCCGCTGCGCAGGCCGCTGACGCGGTCCTGCAGGCCGCCACGCGCGGTCAGCACCAGCACCGGCAGCGGCTCCATCTGCCGGCGCAGCTCGCGCAGCACCGACAGGCCGTCGCCGTCGGGCAAGCCGAGGTCGAGGATCATCGCAGCATAGCTGACGCTGCTGACCGCCTCGCGTGCCTCGGCCGCGGTGCTCACGATGTCGCTCTGGTAGCCGGCGGCCGACAGCCCGGCGGCAACGAGCCGCGACAGCTCGACATTGTCCTCGACGATCAGAAGGCGCATCGCAGTCCCGCCGGATGTTCCGGTGCAATCACGGCTCGCGCCGCATCTTCGCTCTCTTCCACCATTCCGGCCGCCTCGGCCAGCGAAAAAGCGCGTGGCAAGCTAGCCCGCGCCCCTGTCAGGTTCGTGTAAGCCGACCTGGGCGCGTTCCCATGATGATTTACTCGATCACCTCGTCCGCGCCGGCAATGACTGCTGCGGAGAACGGATGGCCGAGCAGTTTCGCGGCCTTCAAATTGACAACGAGCTCCACCTTCGTGACGAGTTGAACCGGAAGATCAGAAGGCTTCTCGCCCGACAGAATGCGTCCGGCATAGATACCCGCGCGACGGTGCGACTGCATGAAATCTCCTCCGTAGCTCATCAAGCCTCCAGCCACGGGAAAGTCTCGGGTCTGCGTGATTGCGGGCAATTGATATTTCATCGCGAGAGCCGCCAGCCGGGCACTGCGAAATGCAAAATAAGGGTCGGAGGTAAACACAACTCCGCCTGGCCCGTCCCTGGCAACGGCCGCGAACACGGATTCAAATTCATCCTCCTTGCTTGCGCTATAGATCTGCAGTTGAACCCGCAGGGTTTCTGCGGCCGCCTGAAGCTTCTGCAATTGTGATGGTGCGGTCGGACTTGTCGGGTTGGCGACCACCGCCAATCTGGTCGCCGTGGGCAACAGGTCGCGCATCAGCTCAAGCCGCTTTGGCGACACATCGACGCTCAGGCTCGATACCCCCGTGATATTTCCGCCCGGCCGCGACAGGCTGTCCACCACGCGTAGCTGAACGGGGTCGCCGCCCATCTCGAACACGATAGTCTTGGTCGTACCCGTACCCTTCGCGGCAAGTGCCACGGGAGCCCCGCCAGGAGCCACGATCAGATCTACATTTCTGGCGACCAATTCGGCAGCCAGGGCTGGCAATCGAGAGTATTGTCCGGCGGCCCACTGAAAGTCGATCGCCACATTGCGCCCCTCGACGAAGCCGGCTTCCTCCAGTCCCTGTCGGAAAGCCTCAAGTCGACTGCCAAAGAGCTCGGGTGACTCCGGGCAAAGATATCCGATGACCGGCATGGAGGGCTTCTGCCCATACGAGACGGTCGTCCACGTCGCGGCGCCTGCCATCCAAAGAAGAAAATCACGCCGTCTGGCGCGTCTGCGTAGCGTTGCTGCTTCAGAGTTGGCGCACCTCATGCCCACGGACCCGCTGCCGTCAGCCGTTTGCCGGAGCATAGCCCCGGATACGCGGACAGTCTCTAGCGGATTGTGCCGGGCATCCCGCGGCCACTCGGCTCGAGAGCCTCGAAAGATATTCCGAAGACTGGAATGGCTTCGTCAAATCCTTTGATCTCGCGGCCCCCGAGATCCTCAACGGGCCGCCTGCCCTTGACGTCGGCGGCGACTTTGGCGTCGATCAGGATTTCCTTGTCTGCGGCAGATCCGCACAGCCGGGCCGCAAGATTCACGACGCTTCCAATGGCGGTGTAGTCGAGCCGGTCCTCGTATCCGATCCGGCCGACAGTCGCCGGCCCGCTGGCAAGGCCGATTCCGAAACCAATGTGGTAGCCACGCGATCGCCAGCCGGCGATGAGGGCTTGCACGTTCGTCTGCATGTCGATGGCGAGATCGATGGCTCTCAATGCAGGCTCTACGACCGGGACAGGTGCGTTCACCAGCACCATCAGTCCGTCTCCGGAGAAATTGATCAGCGTTGCCTCGAATTTCGTGATGACCCTGCCAAGGCTTTCATAATATTCCGACAGTACGCTCATGACGTCCTCGGGCGCGGCGCCTGCTGAAAACGCGGTGAACCCCCTCAAATCGCAGAAGACAACGACGACTTCCGTACGGCGGCCGTCCAGCACGCTGTCATCGCCGGCTCGATCGACGAGATCGGCGACCTGGGGGGCAAGGAACCGCTTGAGCTTGGCGATGCGCTCCTGGTGCTGCTGCGCCAGCGCCAGCTCGGACGCCATTCTGTTGAAACTGTTTGCAAGACGCTGGAACTCGTCCCCGGTGTGGATTGAGATGCGGTGGTCAAAGGACCCGGCACCAATCCTCTCCGTGCCCTCCTCGAGCAGCTTGATCGGCTCCGTCATCCGGTGCGCCAGTGCATAGGCAAGTATCCCTGCGAGCATGGTGCTGATTGCGAGGAGCATTGCCGTCCGCCACAGGGCGGAATAGATCGGCGCGTAAGCTTCGGATAGCGGCTGCACGACCACGACTGTCCAGTCGGGGCCCAGTACGGGAGCAGCGCTGGCGGCAACATAGTGTCCTTGCGCATCCCGGCTCGTTGCGAAGCCCGCTTTCGACCCTATCGCGTCCCGCACAGCCCGAAATGGTTTGGAGGTTGCTTCCTCCGCCCCGCGGAGCACGAGGCTGATGTCGGGATGGGCGATCAGGCGACCCGATCGGTCCAGGACGAAGGCGGAGCCGGTCTTTCCGACCTTGATCGCCGAGATCACGTCCCAAATCAGCTTGAGGTTCACTTCGGCTATGACCGCGCCGACAGCCGGCCGGTTGCCGGCAATCCCGACCGTCAAGTACGGTTCGGAGCCTCGATTGTAGCTGACGTCGCTGAACCAGATCTGAGCTGCGCGGGCACCAACCAGGGCGGGATCGGCTGATCGGTCCGTGCGGCTCTCGATACGATTGAGGCCGATCCGCGAGATGTAGAGACGCTCCAGGCCATTGCCGTCGAGGAGTGTGAGACTGACGATGGCAGGCGCTTGTCGAAGCAGGCGCAACGCGTCGGTCCGCCGGCGTTCGTCGAACTCGTCACTCCATGGAAGCTGAACCAGCCAGCCGAGCTGACTCGTGATGCCGTGGATGAAATCGTGAATTTCGGCGGCCGCGGATGCGGACTGGAGGCTAAGCCACTGGTCGAGCCTCGCGCGCTGATCGCGATAGCCGAACCACGCCTCGATGACGCCGTTGAATGCAAGTGGGATCGCGACAGCCACGAACAGCGCGAACAGATATTTATGAAAAAGGCCGCGAAACCGATCCTGAGGAATCATGATCCGGTCTCCTGATAATCACATAAATACAATGACCCAGAATAACATGTCGCTCCGCCGTCGGGTGGGGTTCATTCGAACCCGAGCGTACCGGTGCACCCTTCGCGCTTTCTAGGGCCGACCAGCCACGCGGTCCGGCGACAAATTGGCGCCATGGCTGAATTGTCGGCCGATGTCAGCCTCCGGCTGACTGGCCTTCGCGCCGCACGCCGGCTTTTGACCACCCTGAACGGGCGTTGCTGCCGGGCAGACGTAGCATGCGCCGCAGCCACGTTGATCTAGGTCAAGCATCACCCCCGCCTTTGGCCTCACGTCATGTTCAGCCCCATTGAGGCGGCGACGTCGCCTTTCAGTTCGCTGGCGCCCGGCAATTTCCAGCTCGGCGTCGCATTCTTCCAGTGGCCTCCTCTCCCTCCTGATCCTGCAGCAGGCTTATTGGGGGTTCGTCGACGAGGACCTTGCTCATGATAACAATTCCAGAACTGACGTCCCAGGCGCTCGGTGCGTTCCTCATCTCGGAGACAAAAGGCCGCTTCGGCTCATCGCATGCCAGCTTGCCGGAATTGCTCCCTTACGCGGCGAAGCTGGCCCTGGAATGTATCGGCAACAGCGATGCATTGTATCACAACGTGGAGCACACCCTGTTGGTCACGCTGGTGGGGCACGACATCCTGATCGGCCGCTCACTTCTGAGGCAAACCACGGCCAGCGATTACGCTCACTTTATCCTGGCCTGTCTGATCCACGACATCGGCTACGTTCGGGGCGTCATCTACGGAGACCAGGAGGGCGCCTATGTCGTTGATGGTACCGGCCGAACGGTTGAGTTGCCGGTCGGCTCCTCCGATGCAGCGCTTGCGCCCTATCACGTCGATCGCTCAAAATTGTTCGCGGTGGAGCGCCTCGACGCAGTCGACCAGATCGACGCCGCGCGCGTTGCCCAGGCCATCGAATATACCCGCTTTCCCTATACAGACGCACCAACGAGCGAACTCAAGGATGATCTGGACGAGGAAGAAGGTTTGTTGCTGCGCGCCGCTGATCTGATCGGCCAGCTCGGCGATCCGAACTACATGAAGAAATCAAATGCGCTCTTCTATGAATTCGAAGAGATAGGGCTCAACAAATCGCTCGGATACGCCACACCCGCGGACGTGGTGCACAAATATCCGCAGTTCTACTGGACCAAGGTCGCACCGCAAGTCCCGACGGCGATCCGTTATTTGAACGTAACCTCGAGCGGAAGACAATGGATCAGCAACCTGTATGGCAATGTCTTCCGCGCCGAGCGCGAGGTTAGACTGTCTGGTCCGCAGCTGTAGATCGGTGGTCTTGAACGGTGATTTCCGGCGCGACCAACACGCGCGCGGGTCCGGCTCGGACGTCACGTCCACATGGCAGTCAAAAGCGAGTGACCGGTTGAACGAAGGCTGGATTACACGCTAGATTGCCGAAGCCCGCTTTGACAAGGCGCCCCGTTCTGGAGTTTCACGTGCGGATCCTGATCGCGCTGCTTCTGTCGTTCGCCACCGTTGCTCATGCCGAAAACCCCGGGCTCATGTCCGGCCTGATCAGTGCGCCCATAACATTGCCCGTCAGGATGTTCGGCAAGGATTTGACGCTGGACGGCTATGTCGTTCGCCCGGATCGTCCCGGCCGATTTCCGTTGGTGATCATGACTCATGGCACCCCAGGGGGATGGGATGACGCGTTCTTCCGCAACATTGCCAAGCGTACTCCGACCGCCTTCAACACACCGGCCGTAGCTCTGGCCCAGCGTGGCTACGCGACCTTGTCCATCATGCGTCGTGGCTTCGGCCTGTCTGGAGGGAGCTACTCCGAGGAACTGCTAAGGCCGTGTGATTACCTCGCGGCCGAGCGCATTGCGGCAGACGACATCATTGTGGCGATGGCGGCGGCCCGACGTGAGCCCTGGGTCGATCCCGACCACATCCTGCTGCTCGGCCACTCAACCGGCGGGCTAACCATGCTCGCCGTCGCCGAGCGAAATCCCGCCGGCGTCGTAGGCGTTCTGAACTTCGACGGCGGTTATCATGCGATGGCCAAGCCGGACGAAGCCTGCAGCCCCGATCGTCTCGTGGGCACAGTGGCATCACTCGGCCGAACCGCCCGCGTACCGGCGCTTTGGCTCTACGCCGAAAATGACCGGTCATATGGCCCCGAACTCGCGCATCGGATGATCGCCGCATACACGGCCGGCGGCGCGCCGGCGCGATTGCAGATCCTGCCGCCCTTTGGAACCGACGGTCATGACCTCATCATAGGGGCAGCGGCCGAAACCTGGCTCACAGTCGCTGAGCCGTTCCTTGCCGAGCTTAAACTGCCGACCGCGGTTACGATCGATCTGCCAGAGCCTGCACCGCTTCCAACACCAACCGGTCTTTCGCCGGACTGCCAGAGGGCGTTTGCCAGCTATGTGGCCATTCGCAGCGACTTCAAGGCATTTGCCATCGACGATAAGGGAGCCTGTGGCCTGGCACCCGCCAGCCGGACGGCAACGGAAGCGCGCGACAGGTCTGTCGCGGAATGCAAAAGCAATACTTCCGGCACAGCCTGCCATGTCTATGCCGTCGGCCAACGTACGACCGAGAACTGAACGACGCAATATGCGTCGATCCCAACAAGCTGACTAAACTGATTTAGTACGGTGCCGCAGAAAAGCGGCTCTGAGTTCGGCCAGTTGGTCGCTCGTTGCTCCCAGCTCTGCGTCGGCTCGATCTGTGAGCAAGTCGACGTAGGCAATCGGCTGATCGAACTGGCTCGCTGTGAAGTCGTACCGCCGTCCTTCGATCCGATTGTAGAAATGATCGCCCGCCGGCAGAGGCGTCTTCAGCAGCTCGCCGCCGAAGAGTTCGTGAACGAGCAGCGCCGTGACGTTGCACTGCCCTGCCGCCGGATTGTTCGGCGTCCATTGGCTGGAAGTCGACAGCGACCATGCCTTGCGCAGCGCGCGTTGAACCTCATCGGGATCGAAGCTCATCGTCACCTCACGGGATCGGCACCGAAGCGCCAATTTCGGATTATGCGATGTTGGCTTTTTGCCACTGTTTTGCCCGACGTGTCAAACGGGTTCGTTGCTGGGTTGAGCCCCAACTCCATCCACTCGTCATTGCGAGCATAGCGACTTGTCCGCCGAAGCCTCGGCGAAGGCGGAAGCAATCCAGAGTCCATCCGCGGTGACGGTCTGGATTGCTTCTTCCCAAAGGCTCTTCGCAATGACGATGCGGGAACGGACGCGCGGCAAATGACGATGTCATTCCAGATGCCGCGATCAGGCAAAATCGCCGCGTTGGCTCCGGCTGCGCGACGATTGCCCCTTCCTGCTGATTTGCCCCAACGGTCCAAATGGTTAGCAGCATTCACAGGGCAACCTGCCCTCATCGCGCTTCTACTGTGCATGGGGTTGTTTTTCATATTTTTGTTTGGGCGGCCGCTGGCTGCAAAAGAAAAAGCCCGGCCTCGCGAACGAGGCCGGGCTCTGTCGTCTTGCGACGTTTCGAAAGATCAGCCGCGGGTGCGCGAGCGGATCATGAAGCTGTCGTAGGTGTATTCGGCGACCTGCCACCACAGATATTCGTCGGAGCGGTAGGCCTGCATGGCGTCGATCGACTTCTTGAAGTCGGGGTTCTTGGCCGAGATCTCGCCCCACAGCTCGTTGGTCGACTTGAGGCAGGCCTCGAGCACTTCGTTGGTGAAGGGACGAAGCTGGGTGCCGCCGGCGACCAGACGCTTCAGCGCCGCCGGGTTCTGCATGTCGTAGCGCGCGGCCATCCAGCTGTTGGCGTTGGCCATCGCGTTGGTGAGGATCGCCTGGTAGTTCTTCGGCAGCGAATTCCACTTGTCCAAATTGGTGAAGGCGTGGACGGTCGGACCACCTTCCCAGAAGCCGGGATAGTAGTAGTACTTGGCGACCTTGGCGAAGCCGAGCTTCTCGTCATCGTAGGGGCCGACCCACTCGGCGGCGTCGATGGTGCCCTTCTCGAGTGCCGGATAGATGTCGCCGCCGGCGAGCTGCTGCGGCACGACGCCGACCTTCTGGAGCACCTGGCCGGCGATGCCGCCGATGCGCATCTTGAGGCCGGAGAGGTCCGCAACGGTCTTGATCTCCTTGCGGAACCAACCGCCCATCTGGGTGCCGGTGTTGCCGCAGGGCTGACCGATCACGTTCGACTTCTTGAAGAACTCGTTGCCGAGTTGCTCGCCGCCGCCCTGGTACCACCAGGAGTTCTGCTGGCGCGCGTTGAGGCCGAACGGCACCGAGGCGTAGATCGCCCAGGTCGGGTCCTTGCCGACATAGTAGTAGGAGACGGTGTGGCACATCTCGACCGTGCCGTTCGAGGTCGCATCGAGCGCCTGGAGGCCGGGGACGATTTCGCCGGCGGCGAACACCTGGATCTGGAATTTGTTGTCGGTCATCTCGGCGACGTACTTCGCCAGCTGCTCGCCACCGCCATAGATGGTGTCGAGCGACTTCGGGAAGCTCGACGTCAGGCGCCACTTGATCTCGGGCATGGACTGCGCGATCGCCGGCGAGGCCACCGCGGCGGTCGCCGCCGCGCCTGCTGCCGACACTTTCAGGAAATCACGACGCTTCATCTTCAGGTCTCTCCTTGTTGGGGCGTTTCCCCTAAACTTCCTCGTTGTCGCCGCTCGTTCCGGCGACGCGTTTTTGTCGCGTCGAACCGAAGGGGCTTGACTGCCGTGGCCTTTAACACGGAAGCCCCGCTTTCGGAACGCGACAATGGCATGACGGGGCTCTACGAAAGTCGCATGTCCCCAAAAGACCGGCTCAGGCCGCGGCGATAACGCCTTTGAGCTGGTCCCGGACCTGCCCCGCAATGGCGCGATAGATCGCCGCATGAGGGCCGTCCGGCTCGCTGTCGACCACGGGATTTCCGGCATCCGAGGTGGCGCGAATCGCCATGTGCAGGGGGATCTCGCCCAGGAACGGTACCCCGAGCTTCTCGGCCTCGTGGCGCGCGCCGCCATGGCCGAAAATATCCGATTTCGTGCCGCAATGCGGGCACTGGAAGTAGCTCATGTTCTCGACGATGCCGAGCACGGGCACGTTGACCTTCCTGAACATCGCAAGCCCCCGCCTTGCATCGATCAGGGACAGGTCCTGCGGGGTCGAGACGATCACGGCACCCTTGAGCGGCACGTTCTGCGCGAGCGTGAGCTGGGCATCGCCGGTACCGGGCGGCATGTCGACCACGAGTACGTCGAGGCTCCCCCATGCGACGTCGCGCAGCATCTGCGTCACCGCCGACATCACCATCGGACCGCGCCAGATCATCGCGGTCTCTTCCTCCACCAGGAAGCCGATCGACATGATGGCGAGGCCAAAACGCTTGAGCGGAATCATCTTGCGCTCGCCGTCCAGCGCCGGCTTCTCGTGCAGGCCCGTCAACCGCGGCACCGAGGGGCCGTAGATGTCGGCATCGAGCAGCCCGACCCTGAGGCCGAGGTCGCGCAGGCCCAGCGCCAGGTTGAGCGCGGTGGTCGACTTGCCGACGCCCCCCTTGCCCGAGGCAACCGCGATCACGGCAGCGACACCCGGAATCTCGGACTGGCGAGCCATCGGCGATTGGGCGCCGCCCTGCGGCGGTGGCTTGTGGGCGTGGACCGGCTGCACGCCCGGCGTGCCGCGGCTCGGCGTTGGCGGCGGAGGTGGCGCGGCGCCCGGCTTGCGCTCGGCGGTCAGCGCCACCATCACGGTGGTGACGCCGGGAATGGCGCGCACGGCGGCTTCGGCTTCGGCCCGGACGGATTCCCAGGCCCGCGCCTCGGCGGCATCGACGTTGATCGAGAAGAACACCTTGCCGTCGGCCGCGCTGATCGCGCTCAGCACATTGGCATTGGTGAGCGCGACCCCGCGGGGCGACTTGATCCTGGCGAGGCTGTCGAGAACCTGTTGCTGCGTCACGCTCAAAGCGCATCTCCTGAACAGAGCATGATCCGGAAAAGTGTGGAGCGGCTTTCCGATCAGATCACGCTCAAGGCTTGAGGATGCCCCATTAGAGCGGAAACGGCCAAAAGGCTACTGCTTGCCGATATCGTCTGCCATCTCCGCGGGGGCAGCCCCCTGCTCCGCAGCGGCCTCGTAATTGAGCTCGATCATGACCCCGTTGGGGTCGTGGACGAAGATCTGCCAGAGGTCGCCGCCGGGCACCTGGCGGGAGTCGAATTTCATGCCCTTGGACGTCAACCGCTGCTTCATGCCGTCGAAACCGCGGCTGACGAAGGCGACATGGTGGACAACGCCGGAATCCGGCTTTTGTGGCTCCGAGGTCGGGGAAATATCGACGAGGTGCACCACCGGCTTGCCCTCGCTGTACATCCAGGCCCCCGGGAAGGCGAAATCGGGCCGGGCGCCTTTTTCCAGGCCCAGCACGTCCTCATAGAAGCGGACCGTCTCGGCCAGATTCCGGGTCCGGATGTTGAAATGATCGAGGACACCAACGCTCACGCCGCCCATGCTTTCGCTCCCTTTTTTATGTAGGACCTTAAGTCCCGCCATCCTAGCACAGGCGGCTGCCAAACGAAGCCGTTGCCCTCTGGCCTCAAGGGTTTATGGTGCGCTCCTAATCCGCCCTCATAGCGGAACCGGGCGCCCCCTCGCCCGGCAAAAACCGTAAAACCCAAACTACGGACAAGGTACCACACATGGCTAAAGTCGCTTTCCTCGGTCTCGGCGTGATGGGCTTCCCCATGGCCGGACACCTCGTGAAAAAAGGGGGCCATGAGGTCACCGTCTATAACCGCACCGCGGCCAAGGCGAAGGAATGGGCGGACAAGTTCGGCGGCAAGACCGCGGCGACCCCGAAGGCGGCAGCCGAAGGCCAGGACTTCGTGATGTGCTGCGTCGGCAACGACAACGATCTGCGCGCGGTCGCGAACGGCCCCGACGGCGCGTTCGCCGGCATGAAGAAGGGCGCGACCTTCGTCGACCACACCACCGCCTCCGCCGAGGTCGCACGCGAGCTCGACGCTGCCGCCACCAAGGCCGGTTTCAAGTTCATCGACGCTCCCGTTTCCGGCGGCCAGGCCGGCGCCGAGAACGGCGTGCTGACGGTGATGTGCGGCGGCGCGCAGGACGCCTATTCCGGCGCCGAGCCGATCATAACGGGCGCTTATGCGCGGATGTGCAAGCTGCTCGGGCCCGCCGGCTCCGGCCAGTTGACCAAAATGGTCAACCAGATCTGCATCGCCGGTTTGGTGCAGGGCCTCTCCGAGGGTATCCACTTCGCCAAGAAGAGTGGCCTCGACGTCGCCGCCGTGATCGAGACCATCTCCAAGGGCGCAGCGCAGTCCTGGCAGATGGAGAACCGCTACAAGACCATGAACGAGGACAAGTATGATTTCGGCTTCGCGGTCGAATGGATGCGCAAGGACCTCTCGATCTCGCTGGCCGAAGCCCGCCGCAACGGTGCCAATCTGCCGGTGACCGCGCTGGTCGACCAGTTCTACGCCGAGGTCGAGAAGATGGGCGGCAAGCGCTGGGATACGTCGAGCCTGCTCGCGCGCTTGAACCGCTGACACCTGTCGAACTGATCCCGCCTTGCTGATCGCGATCGCCGTCATCTTCGTTCTGGCCTATGCGGCGATCGCGCTCGAACACCCGCTCCGGATCAGCAAGAGTGCCACGGCGCTGATCGGCGCCGGGCTGCTCTGGGCGATCTACGCGGCCACGATCGGCGACCACGCCATGGTCGGCCGGCAGATCGACGAATCCGTCGTTTCCACCGCGCAGATCGTGTTCTTCCTGATCGGCGCGATGACCATCGTCGAGGTGATCGACGCCCACGACGGTTTCGAGGTCATCACCTCCCGCATCAGCACGACGAGTCAGGTCCGCCTGATGTGGCTGATCGGCTTCGTGACCTTCTTCCTCAGCGCGATCCTGGACAATCTGACCACCACCATCGTGATGGTCTCGCTGATCCAGCGGCTGATCGCCAGGCGCGACGACCGCCTGCTGTTCGCCTCCCTCATCGTCATCGCCGCCAATGCCGGCGGCGCCTGGACCGTGATCGGCGACGTCACCACGACCATGCTGTGGATCGGCGGGCAGATCACGCCGCTGAAGATCATGGGTTCGGTGTTCCTCCCCTCGCTGGTCAATCTGCTCGTGCCGCTCGCCTTCATCAGCCTTCTGGTGAAGGGCAAGACCATCGCACCGCCGCCCAAGGACGACGGAGTTCAGCTCGTCGGGTCGTTCGAGCGCAACCTGATGTTCTATCTCGGGCTCGGCGTATTGATCGCCGTGCCCGCCTTCAAGGCGGTCACGCATCTGCCGCCCTTCATGGGCGTGCTGCTCGGGCTCGGCATCGTCTGGCTGGTCGGCGAGGTCGTTCACCGCGACAAGGACGAGCATGTTCGCCGTCCGCTGACGCTCGCGCATGCGCTGACGCGGATCGACATGAGCTCGATCGTGTTCTTCCTCGGCATTCTGCTGGCGGTCGCCTGCCTCGAACATGCGGGCCTCCTGTCGATGCTGGCGCGCTGGCTGGAGGCGACGATTGGCCGCCAGGACGTCATCGTCGTCGTGCTCGGCCTGCTCAGCGCCGTCATCGACAACGTGCCGCTGGTGGCGGCGACCATGGGCATGTACGACCTCGGCCACTACCCGACCGACAGCTTCCTCTGGGAGTTCATCGCCTATTGCGCCGGCACCGGGGGCTCGATCCTGATCATCGGCTCGGCCGCAGGCGTCGCCGCCATGGGGCTCGAGCGGATCGAGTTCCTCTGGTACGCTCGCCGCATCGCCATCCCCGCGCTCGCGGGCTATCTGGCGGGCGCGGTGGTCTACGTCGCCCAGCATGCGGCACTGCACTGACCGGCACTGCGCGCGTTCAAAATTAACGCCGGGTTAACGTAATTCTTTAGCTCCTTAAGTCACCTCTTAAGGATTTCTTGCCAGAGATAGACAATGCAGAAGGCCCGCCTTTGCGCAGGCAGGAATGTTGTTGTTCGATGAGTAAACCCGCTGAAAAGCCAGAGGTCGTACAGCTTCCGGCCGAGCCGGTGAGCGCGCCATCGGCGAGCAGCCGACGGGCTGCGTCGCAGCGGGTACGCGAGGCGCGCGACAAGTTAACGTCGACCAGCGGAACCCGGCCGGCTTTCGACGCCGAGATGCTGCGCCAATATGCCCAGACGCGGCTGTCGGCCTCCTATGTCGTGATGCTGCTGGTGGTCGCTACCGGCGTGCTGTTCGGGCTGTGGATGCAGCCGATCCCGGCCGCGGCCTGGACCGCCGGCATGCTCTGCATCCACGCCGCGATGATCCGCAGCTGCCACCGTTTCCTGGCAGAGGGCTCCTCGCCCGCGGCGACGCGCACATGGCGGACGCACTTCGTCGTGCTCGACCTGCTCTATGGCCTGTGCTGGATGGCGATCCTGATCCATCCCGTGCTCGACATGGTCACGGAAACGCTGATGATGTTCCTGATGCTGCTGGTGATCGCGGTGTCGAGTATGCTGGCCGCCAATCTGCCGATCGCCGCCCTCGCAGCCACGGCGCCGGTCGCGGTCGCAATGGCGCTGAGCTTTGCAATCACCGGCGCGCTCGACAATTACATCCTAGCGGCGCTCGCGCTCGCAGCCGAAGGCTATTTCGTGCTGCTGGCGCACCGCCTGCACTCCTCGACCTTCGCCACGCTCGAGGCACGCGCCGAGAAGGACGCGCTGATCGGCGAGCTCGAACAGGCCAAGGCGATCTCGGACGAAGCGCGCCACCGCGCCGAATCCGCCAACGTCGCAAAATCGCGCTTCCTCGCGCAGATGAGTCACGAGCTGCGCACGCCGCTAAACGCGATCCTCGGCTTCTCCGAGGTGATGAAGAGCGAAATTTTTGGCGCGCACGCGGTGCCGGTCTACAAGGAATATTCCGCCGACATCCATAATTCCGGCGTGCACCTGCTCAACCTCATCAACGAGATCCTCGATCTGTCGCGGATCGAGGCTGGCCGTTACGAGCTCAACGAGGAAGCGGTGTCGCTGGTCGGCATCGTCGCCGACTGCCATCATTTGATGAAGCTGCGCGCCTCGAGCCGCGGCATCACCATCCATGAGGTGTTCGAGCAGGCCATGCCGCGGCTCTGGGCCGACGAGCGGGCGATCCGCCAGGTCGTGCTCAACCTGCTCTCCAACTCGATCAAGTTCACCCCGCAAGGCGGCGAGATCTGGCTCAAGGCCGGCTGGACCGCCTCGGGCGGGCAATATCTCTCGGTGAGGGATTCCGGCTCCGGCATCCCCGAGGACGAGATCCCGATCGTGCTCGCCTCGTTCGGCCAGGGCTCCAACTCGATCAAGTCGGCCGAACAGGGTGCAGGGCTCGGCCTGCCCATCGCCAAGAACCTGATCGACCTGCATGGCGGCACATTCACGCTGAAATCGAAGCTGCGCATCGGCACCGAGGTCATCGTCACCTTCCCGCCGGAGCGCGTGATGAGTGCGCTGGCGCCGATGTCGGACGATTCTCCGCCGCTCCAGCCGGACAGTTCCGCGGTGCCCGACGAGAAGCGCCGGCCGCGCCACAAGCCGATCATGAGCGCAGGTACGGGCTCTTAACGAGATGCTTGCAGACATGCCCGACGATCCCCCACTATGTCCACATGAGCAAAGAAACGCCGTGCGTCGCCGTCTGCATGATCGATCCGAAGACCAGGCTGTGCTTCGGCTGCGGCCGGACCTTGCCGGAGATCGCGCGCTGGCACGCCATGGAGAGCACGGAACGGCTCGCGGTGATGGCGCTGTTGCCGGCACGCATGGCGGACGCGGGTTTGCAGCCGATCGCGGGATCGCCGAAACGCGCCTGACCGCCCTGCGTCGCCTCGGAGGCGCGCAATGATCCGCTTCCTGCTCGTTCTCGTCATGCTCGCCGGCACGGCCGGTGCCGTTGTCGCCTATGGCGATCCCGACCGGATCGCGCGCGCGAGCAACAAGGTCTCGCACATGTTTCGCGCGCAGATCGCCTCCCCGGCCCCGGCCGTGCAGATCCAGCGCGGCCAGGGTGGCGAATTCGCGCTGCGCGCGAAGATCAACGGCGTCGCCGCTCCGATGGTGATCGATACCGGTGCGACCTCGGTGGTGCTGACCTGGGAAACCGCGAAAGCGATCGGACTGCCGCTCGAGATGCTCGAATACGACGTCGATCTCGAAACCGCGGGTGGCCACACCAAGGCAGCCCGCCTTACGCTCGACCGTCTCTCCGTCGGCCACCTCGTCGAAAAGTCGGTGCCGGCCCTCGTCGTGCCGCGCGGGCAGATGAAGACCAATCTGCTTGGCATGAGCTTCCTCGACCGCCTGGAGAGCTGGGGTGTGCGCGCCGACAAGCTGATGCTCACCGGCTACCCGGAATTGCCCGATCGCCGCGCGCTCCGATAATTCGCTTCGCTGCGCGCCTCATGCGCACGATCAAGGCCCAATCAGTCGGGACTGCCTGAGCCGCACAACGCGATCGGCGCTTGTCAGATCGCCCTTGGCCGCTCTGGCGCCAGTCAAACTGACGGAGCCGCTCCATCCAGGCAGCCCCGCTTGATCCAGTCCGCGAGGCCACCTTTGCGCCAGCGCGCTGCGCAACATCGGCGCGGCTGCCAGCCAACCGCCTAACCCGAGCCCCCGCGAACAATCCATCGATGTGGCATTTCCTCCATTTACAAACCGCCTAGTCGGTTTATAACGGTCCCATTCCCGGATCGGGGTTGGACAAGGCTGCTCCGTGAGGTGCGGCCAAGTGGGAGATTGAGAGTCATGACTGCCAGAGCCGCCTTACGCCGCACGATGCGCGCCCTGCCCTTTGCCGCGGTGTTCGCCGCGAGCAACGCCTGCGCTGCCGACTTGTCGCCGCGCTACGCCGCGCCCTCCTCGGCCTACACTGCGCCGCAGCCGGTGTACTCGTGGACGGGTCTCTATGCGGGCTTCAACGCCGGCTACGCAGAGAGCGGCGACGACGCGTTCAATAATCTCGTCGGCATCAGCGGCGGCAAGGTCAAGGGCGCCGTCGGCGGCATGCAGATTGGCTACAACTACCAGCTCTCGCCGATGTTCGTGGTCGGCATCGAGAATGACTTCGAGGGCGGCGACATCAAGAACCACGACGCGCTCAACAGCGCCGCGGTGAGCATCCCCTGGTACATGACCGGCCGCGCCCGCGCCGGCATCGCGACGATGGATTCACGGCTGCTGTTCTTCGGGACCGCGGGTCTTGCCACCGGCGAGTTGAAGGACGGGCCGATCAACAAGATGAAGATGGGCTGGACCGCGGGCGGCGGCGTCGAATGGGCGTTCCTGCCGAAATGGTCGGCCAAGGCCGAATATCTCTACACCGAGTTCAAGCACGACGATCTGCCGGACTGGAACGCCGCGAAATTCCACACCTTCCGCGTCGGCGTGAACTATCATTTCGATCTGCTCCGCTGAGACGGATCGACGAGGAGCCGGATTTTGCGATCCGGCTCTTCACCCGTTTGGGCTAGGCCGCGGCCTCCGCCGGAGCGCGCGCACCGACACGTGCGATCGCATCGCGCAGCACGTCCACACCGGCGCCCGGCTTCACCCCCTGCTCGGCAAGATGGCGGCGGAAGGCGCGCGCGCCGGGCACGGCGTGGAACGCCCCGACGAAATGCCGCGTGATCGCATGCAGCCGCGTGCCCCGCGCAAGCTGCTGCTCGATATAGGGCATCATCGCTTCGAGCGCGTCCTGCATCGTCGCATGCGGCGCCGCTTCGCCGAAGATGTCTTGATCGACGGAGAGCAGCCGCCATGGCTCCTGATAGGCGGCGCGGCCGAGCATCACGCCGTCGACGTGCTCGAGATGCGCTTTCGCCTCGTCGATACCGGGGATGCCGCCGTTGATGATGATGGGCACATCAGGCATCGCGCGCTTGAGGCGATAGACGCGGTCATAGTCGAGCGGCGGGATGTCGCGGTTCTCCTTCGGCGACAGACCGTTGAGCCAGGCCTTGCGGGCATGCACGATCAGCGCATCGCAGCCTGAGGCGACCACTCCACGCGCAAGCGTATCGAGCGCGACCTCCGGATCCTGATCGTCGATGCCGATGCGGCATTTGACGGTGACGGGAATGGAAACCGCGCCCTTCATCGCGTCGACACATCGCGCCACAAGCTCCGGCTCCGCCATGAGGCAGGCTCCAAAGCGGCCATCCTTCACACGATCCGACGGGCAGCCGACATTGAGGTTGATCTCGTCATAGCCGAACTCTTCGCCGATCCGCGCGGCCTGTGCGAGCTCGCGCGGATCCGACCCGCCAAGCTGAAGCGCCACCGGATGCTCGACCGCGTCGAACCCGAGCAGCCGCTCCCGGTCGCCATGAATGATGGCGCCGGTCGTCAGCATCTCCGTATAGAGCAGCGCCCGCCGCGTCAGATGGCGATGGAACACCCGGCAATGCCGATCGGTCCAATCCATCATGGGAGCCGTAGAAAATTTCCAACGCAAGTCATTCATTTTATTGAACTATTTTATCTAGGATCGACCCCGCATGTGACTGGATCGACTGAGAAATTTGGCACGACGCGGCTTTCGCAGATTGCTCCTTCTAGGCTCATCTATGTCCGAATTGGAAGCGAAAATCTGGCCTTCGGATTCTCACCACGCACACGAAAACCCCATGTACACGTCACTCGCGCAGCGCTCGCCCTTTGCGCGGGTCACATTGAAAGCGAATTCGCGCAAACCGGGTCGACATTTGGCCGGCACGTTTTGCGGGAGATCACAAGTGGGAAGAGGTGGTACGCAGCACTCACGGCGATCTTGTGTTGGTGGCAGATGTCTACGAGTCCCGAGCTCTCCGAATTTCCACAACTGAGCTCTGCCGCGGTGCGATCTATGAAATGGCCCAACTCGGCAAATGCGACGAGCCACTAGCTTCAGAGCCATCGAGCGCGCTTGAAACGCAGGTAAAGCACACCGCACAATACGACGATGATGCCAACGACGACAAAGTAGCCGTATTGCGTCTTCAGCTCGGGCATGTTTTCAAAGTTCATGCCGTAAATTCCGGCGATCGCGGTGGGTACGGCCAGTATGGCGGCCCAGGCGGCCAACTGCCGCGTGATCACGCCCTGACGCTGCTGCTCCAACAGATTGCTCACCTCGAAAACCGAAGTCAGAACGTCTCGCAGGGAGTTCACCATCGCTTCGACGCGCCGCACATGGTCCAGGACGTCCTGGAAATAAGGACGAGCGTTGGCGTCAAGACACGGCGTCTCGAGGTGCACGAGCCGGCCACAGACCTCCGTCATCGGGCCGATAATTCGCTGGAAGCGGATCAGTTCTTGGCGAAGCCCGAAGAGCCGCTTGACGTCCGCGCGGCTAAGAAAGCTGTCGAGCGCGCTTTGCTCCATGGTGAGAACGCGTTCCTCGATCGTCTCGACCACCGGAAGATAGCCGTCGACGATAAAGTCGAGGATGGCATGGAGAACGTAGTCGGGGCCATAGCCCAGCAGGCTGGGGGCTGCTTCGAGCTGGGCGCGGAGATTGCTATGCGCGCGCGCCGAGCCATGCCGAACCGTGATGATGAAATTCTTCCCGACGAAAATTGCGGTTTCACCATAGGCGATGCGGTCGTGCTCGAGATGGGCGGTGCGCGTCATCACGAACAGCTGGTCGCCATAAACGTCGACCTTCGGCAATTGGTTCGCTTTGAGGGCATCCTCGATCGCGAGAGGATGAAGTCCGTAGTTCTTCTCGAGTTGTTCAAGCTCCAGCTCTGGGGGCTCGAACAATCCGATCCAGACAAATTCGGATTTGCCCTTGCAATCGATAGGCTCGTCCAATGAGACGGCTTTTGCCTTCTTGCCATGACGATACAAATGGGCTGCTACGACGCTCACAACGAGCTTCCTCCAAACCTGTCGAGCGGTGTGCACCACCCCGTCACCTTAAATCGCCCGCCTTCATTTTGTTGCAGGCTTGGAGCGCGGGATGGTTCGGATTCAATCTGACGCTCGGGCATCGCGTTTGACCCGCGCATGTTGACGGTCAAGCACCAAGGCTAAGATGCGCACGACGACGTCGATCTGCGCATCCGGTGACGAAGGGCGTTCATCAGGGTCGAATGCGATTCCAACCACGGCATTCCGGCCTTCGTCCGTCTCCACGGGCCAGAAATCAAAGCGGGAGGCCAGATTGGGGTAGATGCCACTGCGTATGACAGTTCCAGTCGCCAGGGACGATCGTGCCGCCTCCAACTCGGCCTCCTGCGGCTCCACGTCTCCGACTTGCTCGAGGGAAACCACCCTGCCCTCCCTAACGAGCATCACGATGACGGGAACCTGGAAGAGCGTTGCCAGTGCCCGGGACGTAACCGAGAAGATCGTCTTCGTATTGTCGGCCGCGACGACATCACGGCAATAGCCTTGCAGCAAGGTCGCGCGCCTTCTCGACAGCTTCGCTTCGGTCGCCCTCTGCCGGGAGGTGAAGGCAACTGCACTCACGATGACCCCGACCACGAACAGCAGCCCAATCGCCCAGATGTTCGCGGGGTCATCGACCGCTAATGAGTAGCGTGGCTCGGTCAGGAAGAAATTGAATGCCAGAGCACCTGATATCGCCGAACAGAGTGACGGACCGAGGCCGAGACTCACACCTGCGATGATCACTGGAAGTACGAAGATAAGCGACAGGTTGGGGATAGTGACGCTGCTGTCAATACCGACAGCGATGACCGTTGCGGCGGCGGTCATGGCGATCGAAACAAGGTAGCGCGCCAGTTCCGATGCTACCGGACCCAGAAGGGGCTCGGCATCAGGCGCCGGCGCGATGTCCTGCGGCAGCTTCGATTCAACATCCGTCACCACTTGAACTCCCGCCTGGCAGGCGACACACGTCGGCCGAAAAGCAAGCCCATCAGCGTGCGCTTGCGGCGCTGATAGCTAACCGAGCATACAACAACTCCATCCACATGTGAGCCGCATCAAAGGCAAATTCAACGTCGCGCGAAGCGCGCCGCCGCCCAGACTGTCAGGTATTTGATTTTCCGATCGGCGGCTGGCTGAGGCGGCGCCGCGGGTCAGCCATGAGCGCGCGATCATTCCTGTCGAGGACGCGAAGCGGTGATCGACCGCGTGGGGGGAGAGACAGACTCGGCCAGATATTTCGCACGCCATTTCGGCCCTGGGCCGCGCATGTAATGATTTTCCGGCCGGTATCTGGCGGACGGTCCGTACCAGGCCGGAAACAGAAACGTCATCAGCACCTCAAGGGCGCGATAAGTGAGGAGCATCAGCCTAGCGAACGATTCCCTTGCCATATTGCCCCCGAAGCGAGACGCCGCCGATACCCGCGTTCGCACTCTTGGTTCGCACTCTTGGGAGTGAGATCGCGGTCAATCCGGAATGAATTGGTTCGATCCTCGAGGGCAAACCGGCTGCGATGTGATCGCCGCCTAGGCACCCTGGCCTCCACGAACGGATATCGCATGGACTCATGATGTGGGTGATCGGATAGGAAATCGAGATAGCCCGGCGTCCGCTCATATAGGCGCCGCATAGTGGGCACGACTGCCCGAGAACCGAAGTTCATCAGTCGCCGTCGCGAGCAACGGCAGACATTTGGCGGCCATGACGGTCGTCGCAATGCTGGCGAACGGTCGTCGGCCGGCGGTGCGCTAGTTCTTCTTCTTGGACGCCTTTGTATCCGTGGCGCGGGCGCCACCCCAGGGATCGTACTTCTCGTCAGGGACCGGAATCCTGTCCAGCGCGGCCTTGTAAGCCTTCTCGTCGACCTTTGGCCGGCTTTCGACAGGCGGACCTGAGTTGCCGCGGCCTCGGCCAAAACCCTGTGCGCTGGCCATGAAAGTGGAGGCCAACACGGCCGCGACGGCAACAACGAGAACCGGGAGTGCGCGCCTTCCGCCGATCATGCTCATTCCTCCTGCGGCACGAACGCCTATTGTCCGGATGGTGTGCGGACGCCGTGCCAAGCGTCGCGCACCTGGTGATAGTGGGCCTCCGGCAGATAATCCGGCGTATCGAGATTGAGTGTGCGGACATCCAGCCGGCCGACGGCGCTGAGCAGCGTGTAGGAAGCGATCACCCGGTCGCGCTGCGCCTGGATCTGACGCGAACGGGCCGCGGTGAGGTCCTGCTGGGCGTTGAGCACGTCGATCGTGGTGCGCTGTCCACCGGCGGCCTCGCGGCGTACGCCCTGCAATGCGACGTCTGCCGCCTTCGCCTCCGACTCGGCCGCTGTCAGTGCGACCTTGGTGCCCTCATTGGACACCCACGCGCCGACAACGGCCGTCCGCGACTGGTTCCTGACCTGCTCAAGCACCAGACGGCTTTGCGAGGCGAGTTCCTTGGCCTGGCGCGTCTGCGAGGCCGCGGTGCCGCCGTCATAGATCGGCACGTTGATCTGGCCGAGGATCGAGGCCTGATTGGTCGCAAACGTGCTCAGCGTCGAATCCGAATCCTTGGAGCGGCTGGCGTTCGCCTGTACGGCAACCGTCGGGAGCAGACTGCCTTCTGCGACCTTGATCGTGGTCTGCGCGACATCCACATCGTATCCCGCACCGAGCACCGCCGGATGCTCGTGATTGGCGGTCTCGATCGATCCCGGCATCGTCACCGGCGATAACCGATTGACTGGCGTGGCCGGCGTCAACTGACCGTGCGGCCCGCCGATCACCTGGACGTAGGTCGCCTTGCTGATGGCAAGCGTCACCTCAGCGGCGTTGAGATCGGCAAGGCCCCGACTGAGGCGCGCCTCGGCCTGGGCCGTATCGGTCGGCGTCACATCACCCGCATCGAGGCGCTTCTTCGTCGTCGCCTGGATCTCGCGCAGCACGGCGACGTTGGTGCGCTGCGCCTCGACCAGCGCCTGATTGGCCAATACGTTCATATAGGCCGTGACGGCATCGAGCAGCACGCCTTGCCCGGTGTTGCGCAGCGCCTCGCGCCCCGACAGAACCTGATACTCGGCGACGCGCACGCTGTTGGCGGTCTTGAAGCCGTTGAACAGAACCTGGCTGACAGTCACGCCAATCGTCCACGGACGCAGTGTCGCGCCCTGGATCGTATTGTCGGGCAGCGTATTCCTGACCGCCTGCAAACCCGCGCTCAGGCTCGCGACCACCTGCGGCCGGTAGCCGGCGAGCGCCTGCGGCACGTTCTCGTCCGTGCCGCGCTGCCGGGCACGATCGGCGTTGAGCTGCGGGCTCGACTGATAGGCCCGGACCAACGCCTCGGACAGCGTTTCCGCGCGCGATGGCCCGCAAACCATCATCGCCGCCCCGGCAAGGAAAAGTACCAGTGTCCAGTCGGACGCTCGCGCAGCCCCCCTGACGATCTTCTTACGCACGCCCCACCTCATTCTGCCGGCGCCAACTGAGGCTGCGCCGCCAGGCCCGGCCGGGTCCGCCGCGAGAACAACGAGATCAGCGCTGGCAGCGTGACCAGAATGACGATCGGCGCCAGCATCATTCCGGCGACGACCACGACCGCAAGCGGCTTCTGCACCTGCGAGCCGATGCCGCTGGAGAGCGCCGCGGGCAAGAGCCCAATGCCCGCGACCACGCAGGTCATCAGCACCGGACGAAGCTGAAGCTCGCCGGTGCGCAGGATGGCGGCACCGCGTTCCATACCCTCGTCGATCAGCGCGTTGTACTGGGACAGAATGATGATTCCGTCCATCACCGAGATGCCGAACAGTGCGATGAAGCCGATTGCCGCCGAGACGCTGAAGGGAATGCCGGTCACGAGCAGGCCCAGGATGCCGCCGAGCACGGCCATCGGGATCACACTCATGGTCAGGACGGTGTCGATGATCGAGCCGAAATTGAACCAGATCAGCATGGCGATCAGCGCGAGGCTGATCGGCACCACGATCGACAGCCGCCGGATCGCATCCTGTAGATTGCCGAATTCGCCTACCCATTCGAGATGCGAGCCCGCCGGCAATTGCACATTGGCCGCAACCTTCTCCTGCGCCTCCTGGATGGCGCTGCCGAGATCGCGCTCGCGCACCGAGAACTTGATCGGCAGATAACGTTCCTGCTGCTCGCGATAAATATAGGCGGCGCCGGAAAGGACCTTGACTGTCGCGACTTCGCTCAGCGGCACCTGCGTGACGCCGTTCGGCCCCTGCGCCCCAATTCGCAAATTCTGGATTGCCTCGGCGCTCTTTCGGAACTGTGGCGCAAGGCGGACGATGATCGGGAAATGCCGGTCGGAGCCCGGCTCGTAGAGGTCCCCGGCGCTGTCGCCACCGATCGCGGTCTTGATCGTCGCATTGATATCGCCCGGCGACAGCCCGTACCGCGCGGCGCGGGCACGGTCGACATCGATCTGGATGGTCGGTTGGCCGAGCGAGGTGAAGACCGCAAGGTCGGTGATCCCCTGAACGGTGGCGAGCTGCGCCTTGATCTTGTTTGCGGTGTCCGTCAACGCCTGGAGGTCACTGCCATACAGCTTGATCGAGTTTTCGCCCTTCACGCCCGACACGGCCTCCGAGACGTTGTCCTGGAGATATTGCGAGAAGTTGAACTCGACGCCCGGAAACTTTTCCTGAAGCTGCCCCAGCAGCATGGCGGTCAGCGCGTCCTTGTCCTCACCCTCAGGCCATTCCTTAGCGGGCTTGAGCGGCGCAAAGAATTCCGCATTGAAGAAGCCGGCGGCGTCGGTACCGTCGTCTGGCCGGCCATGTTGCGATACCACCGACTCGACCTCTGGCCGGGCAGCGATCACCTTGCGCATCTGGTTGACATAGGAGTTACCCTCCTGGAGCGAGATGGTCGGCGGCAAGGTTGCGCGGATCCAGAGATTGCCCTCCTCCAGCTTGGGCAGAAACTCGAGCCCGAGCAATCGCACGGCGACGATCGTGATCAAGACCAGGACGGCGCCGCCCGCCAGCACGACGCGGCGATGCGCGAGAGATCGCGCGAGCACAGGCATATAGAGCCGATGCACCCAGCGCATCAGAAACGTCTCGGTCTCCTCGACATGGGCCGGCAGGATGATGGCGCTCAGCGCCGGCGTAACCGTGAAGGTCGCAAGCAGGCCGCCTGCAAGGGCATAAGCATAGGTCCGTGCCATCGGACCAAAAATATTGCCTTCGACGCCGCTCAAGGTGAACAGCGGCAGAAAGGCCGCGATGATGATGGCTGCGGCAAAGAAGATCGAGCGCGACACGTCGGAGCCAGCCGTCAGGATGGCATGATGCTTCATGTCCATGACAGTGCGCGACGAGATCGTCGCCCGCTCGCCCGGCGTCAGCCGCTCGGTATGCGACAGGCGCCGGAAGATCGCCTCCACCATGATCACGGTCGCATCCACGATCAGCCCGAAATCGATCGCCCCGACCGATAGCAGATTGGCGGATTCGCCTCGCAGCACGAGAATGGTGACCGCGAAAAACAATGCAAACGGAATCGTTGCGCCGACGATCATCGCACTGCGCAGGTCCCCGAGGAAGATCCACTGCAACAGCACGATCAGGCCGATTCCGACCACCATGTTCTCCAGCACGGTGTGGGTCGTGGTCTGGATCAGGTCTTTGCGGTCATAGATGCGCTCGATGCGCACGCCAGGGGGCAGGATCGACGAATTGTTGATGCTGGCGACGAGCTCTTCGACGCGCGAAATGGTCGGCGAGCTCTGCTCTCCGCGGCGCATCAGGACGATGCCCTGAACGATGTCGTCGTCCTGATCCTGGCCGGCGATGCCGAGCCGCGGTTGCTCGCCGACGGTGACGGTTGCGACGTCGCGGACCAGCACCGGCGTGCCGCCATTGGACGCCACCATCGTATTTTCGAGCGCGTGGATCGAACGGATCAGGCCGACGCCGCGAACGACGGCGGATTGCGGGCCGATATTGACGGTGTTGCCGCCAACGTTGACGTTGGCGTTGTTGATGGCCTGTTGAAGTTGCGGGAGCGTCAAGCCGTTCGCCACGAGCTTGTTGAAATCAGCCTCAACCTCGTAGGTTTTGGTCTTGCCACCCCAGCCAGTTACATCGATCACGCCCGGGACGGTGCGGAAGCGCCGTTGCAGGACCCAATCCTGCAATGTCTTCAGATCGAGCACGGAGTAGTTGGGCGGCCCCACCAGCCGGTAGCGGTAAATCTCGCCGATCGGGCTCAGCGGCGAGATCTGCGGCTGCGCATTGTTCGGCAACGGCGGCAATTGCGAGAGGCGGTTCAGAACCTGCTGGAGGGCCTGCTCGTAGGTGTAGTCGAAGGAGAACTGCAGCTTGACGTCGGACAAGCCGTACAACGAGATTGTCCGGATCACCTTCATGTTCTTGATGCCGGCGACCTGAGTCTCCAGCGGGATCGTGATGTAGCGCTCGATCTCCTCGGCCGACAGCCCCGGACTTTGCGTCACGATGTCGACCATCGGCGGCGTCGGATCGGGATACGCTTCGATGTTGAGCTGCTGAAACGCGATCAGGCCGCCGACCAGCATGGCGGCGAACAGGCCGACCATGAGGAAGCGGCGACTGACTGCGAAGGCGACGAGACGTTCCATGTGAACCGGCTTGCCTTACGTTAGCTGCCGGAAGCGGCACGGTCGATGAACAGGCTTCCGCGTGTGACGATCTTTTCACCGGCCTTCAGGTTGCCGCGCGCCTCAACGAGGTCGCCATTGGTCAACCCGATCTGGATTTCGCGCAGCTCGACGGAACCGTCGTCGCGCGAAACCCAGACCCGGACACGATCGCCCTCGAAGATTAGAGCCTGCTTCGGCACGCCGACCGAGGGACGGATTTCGCCGGCATAGACGGTAACGTTGGCGAACATTTCCGGCTTGAGCGATCCGTCCCTGTTGTCGATGGTGGCGCGGACCATGAGACGCCGCGTCGACGGATCGATCGCGGCGGCGACGTAATCCACACGCGCCTTGAACTCGCGACCGGGAAGCGCCAGCACCGTAAAGGCGATATCCTGTCCGATGGCGATGTCCGCAGCCTCGCTCTCGCGCACGAAGGCCGTGAGCCAGACCGTCGAGAGGTCACCGATCACGAACACCGGATCGCTGGCGCTGCTGCTGATGAACTGGCCGGGACCGATCTTGCGCTGCACGACCGTGCCGCCGATTGGCGAAGTGATCGGCGTCTCGGCGCTGATCTGGCGCGTCTCCTGGAATTTGGTGATCTGATCCTCGGACCGCCCCAGGATGCGCAGCCGATTATGCGCCGCCTCGAGCGCGGTCTCCGCCGAGCGCATGTCATTCTGCGCTGTGATGAGATCGGCCTGCGCCTGCTGCCAGTCCTTGAGAGGCACCGCTTTGCCGGCATAGAGGTCGTTGGCGCGCTTCTCGACGATTTGCGCGAGGTTGAGCTTGGAGCGCGCGGTATTGAGGCTGCCGAGCGCCGTCACGAAATCGTTCAGGCCCTGCACGGTGTCGGTGGCTTCGACCACGAACAGCGGCTGCCCGCGTTCGACGACATCGCTGGGCTTCACCAGAAGTTTCACGACACGGCCCGCATAGGGCGAGAAAATCGGCGTGGAGCTGTCTTCGTTGACGGCGATCTTGCCCTCCGTGACGTGCTCCGCACGAAACACCCGCTCCGTCACCGGCGCAATCGAGAGCGTTGCCAGCTCAGATGCGGTCGGAACGTAGCGCGGTGGCTTTACCTTGGCCTGGCTCGACATCTCCGTGGATTTTCCATGTGACGCGAGCAACCGCGTCGCGCCGACGGCCGCAATGGCAAGCGCGATCGCCGCAGCCGCAAGCGTAACGATTCTTTTCCGGCTAAGGCTCGAACCGGCGTTCATGATGCAAACGTGCGCATTGACTCATGCACTCCCGTGCCTCCTGCGAGGCCTTGGCTTACTCGCCCAAACGGGGCTCAATTCTGAACGCGGCCGCGCCACATCGGCGATCTCGACCCGCGGTCGTACCGCATCGGACCGTGATTGCCGGACATGCCGTCAGCGATCCGCCGTGATGCTCCCAGGCTGTCATGGCGTCGGCAGCGCGTAGCATGGTTCGCTTGCACAGAACTGACAGCACGCCCCGTCAACATCACGCTCGCGGCAACGGAGATCACGATCCGCACGGCGCGTCCGCTCACAGGGCACGCCGTGCCGATCGATCTCATTGGCTCGGCCACATCGGATCTTTGGGCCCGCCGTAGTAGCGCATCTGGTGAGTACCCGGCCCATCTGTTGCAGTGGCGCCGAGATCGCTCACGCATCCGGCAAGGCAAGCGCCAAGCCCAACGAGAGCGATCATCGCCGCAACTTTCAGTCTTCGTCTCGAGGCGATCATGCAGTCCCCCTGCCTCCCGGCGTCAATACTTCGCGACCACCGCGTTGCCGCCGAACTTGAAGTCGAGCCCAACCATCACGGTCGAATAGGTGTTCGCCACCGTGTACGGCAGCACACCGTTGGTCGGCGCATCGCGATGGAACGTGCCGTAGTCGAAATAGCGATACTCGAACTTTCCGATCAGGTTGTTGGTGAACGCATAGGCGATGCCACCGCCGGCGGTCAGGCCGCTCCGTGTGGCCTTGAACGTGTCCACGCCGACGCCGGGATTGGTGTTGGTGTGCGTCAGCTCGCCATAAGCCCAACCGCCCGTGAAGAACAGCAACAAGCGGTCGACCGCGATGCCGCCGCGCCCCCGCAGCGTGGCACCCCAGCCCAGCTTTGTCGCGTCGTTCCAGCCGAGTGCGAAATTGTCGTTGCCCTTGATGTCGGCGCCGAAGCCGTCTGCTTCGATACCGACGACGATGTTGCCGCTCTGCCAGTTGGCGCCGATCTCGCCGCCGCCGAAGCCGCCCGTCGATTCGTAGTTCGTCGTGAAGTTGGCGAAGCCCACCGGTCCGGTGGCGTTGTTCACGTTGTGATTGCCGAGCCCCCAGCCGCCGAAGACGCCGACGTAGAAGCCGGACCAGTCATAGGCCGGCGCGGCGACTGGCGGAGCCTTGCCGTAGATCGGCAGATCGGCGCCAAACGCCGGCGACATCGCTGTCAATGCGCCCAATGCAACCGTTGTGAGAAGAATCTTTTTCATTGTTAGCCCCTGTCGAATGTCTCTTCCGAAGCGGGTGGCGCTCGCGGCGCCACCCGTCCGCAGAATCAGAAGTGGATGATGATGTCCGCCGAGCCGATGACGGCCGTCTTCTTGTTCGGGGGAATGCCGAAGTTGGCGTTACCGTTGAACGCCAGCGCGTCCAGCGCGTGATACACCGACACTTCGGGCCGGATCTCGATCTGCGGCGAGAACCAGTGCTGCCAGCCGATCCCGGTCTCGACGTAGCGCGTCTTCACGCCGGTACGCTGTCCCTGCTTGTCGTCGAACCACTCGAGACGATAGGAGATGTTGTCCATCTTCGTCGGGCTGTAGTTCACGTAGGTCAGGAAGGTCTGGACCGACGCCGTGCACGACAATTGAGTTGCGTTGCCGCAATGCGCGCCGAACGGTGCGTTCCAGGGCATGACGTCGAGCGAGAACGGTGTACCGCTGGCCACGAGCGCGACCGAGGCCGGATTGTCGAGGTTGAGCACGTTGTTCTGGTGCTCGTTATAGGTCTCGAACGAGATGTGCCACTGATCGTTGAACTTGTGGTAGTAAGTCAGCCCGTACCACTGGAGATTGTTATAGCCCCAGGTGCCGTTGTTGATGCCGTTGGCGATCACGTAGACGCCGTCATTGCCGCTGTCGGTCACATAACGAACGGCCGCACTGAAGGTCGGCTGCGCGCCGGGATCTTTCAGCATGGTGCTGTCCGGGAACAGCGGATTTGGATTCGCATTGGCGATCTTGGCGCCGACATGCCAGGGCATCGCTTCGGTGCCGACCGAGAAGCCTCCCTGGATCATCCAGTTCTTGTTCAGCGCGAGCGAGGCATTGATGCCGGTGTTCGTATAGTTGTCGAACGTATACGTCATCGAATGCGTATACATGTAGTTGTTCGGCGCGAGCTGCGCCTCGATGTCCGGGATCGAGATGTAGCGGCCGAACCTCAGCAGAAGGCCGTCGGCCAGATAGGGAATGAAGACCTCGCCATAGGCCATCGGCATGTCATAGCCGTAGTTCCTGTTCTGCTGGAGGAGCTGATTGCTCCACAAGCCGTAAGCCGTGGTGTAGCGATAGTTCTCGCCATAGATCGGCGCGATGCGGAAGCCCCAGTCGATGTGGTCCTTCTGGACTGTGTCGGGCAGTCGCTCGATATAGACCACGGCCTGATCGAGCTGAACCGTGTTCGGATTGTAGTCGTATGCCGCCGGCGAATTGCCGCCGCGGACGGTGTTGTTGCTGAGGTTGCCGCCGGCGTTGACCCAGCCATAGACCTGAATGTGCGCATCGTTCATCCACTGCCCGACGGCCGTGTTGCTCATCGCGTTCATCAGTGGGCTGTCGACCGAGTTCGGACGCGTGACGCCGATTGCGGTCGCACCGCCATAGGGCCATTCGGTGAACGGCATCGGCGGAATGCTCTGCGGTGTCGCAGGCCATCCGTCGCGGCGCGACGCCGCCGCCTTCGGATCGGACGGCGCGGCCTCATGGCCCCATTCGAGCCGATAGTAGTTGATGAAGCGGGTCATGAAGTCCTGCCCCAGATAGGAATCCATGCACGCATAGTTCTTGTAGGGATCGCAGAACGTCTTCCCCACAGGCGGAAGCGTGTCCGCGGCATTGGCAGCGCCACCAATCCCCATCGCGACCAGCGATACGCCCGCCAAAAGATAGTTTCTCATCATATTGCCCCAAGCTGTTGGACCGACGCCTTCCAGGCGCTCTTTCGGTTTGGTTAAGCTTCAGGTGCAATCTTTCGTGAGGCAGGCAAAAAAAAGCGATGCGGTTTCCGGCGCGCGTTCGTTAAAATAAAATAGCGCGAGACGCCTCGCGGGCATCATTTGCATTCGTAAGCATCAGATGCTCACCGCGTTTGCTCAAATCGTCAGCGAAAAAGTGGTCTTTTGCCGTTAGAACGATGATGCAGCGCAAACGTTCACTTCGCGCTGTGTCATTTTCGTCATAGTGCGCGACGCGCTGTGCTCGACTTACTCGCAACCAAGCGCCGTTTGCTTGCCACAGCTATTATTTTGCTACGTATGTGCGCCAGATTGTCGATCGAAGATATATGCCTGGACTCGCTAAGCTCGCCACGTAGGCAAATTTGCTTCGCGAGGTTTGATCATGGAAGCCGTGACTTGTGCAGCGCGCGCCAGCGACAACACAACAGCGGACAGTGTCGCGTTCGACCTCGGCTTCCTGCCGAAGGACCTGACGCGGCAATGTTGCAGCTTGATCGAATCGTATCACGAGGTTCACGGCTTCGCCTCGTTGCCCAATATGCTTTGGCACTTTCGCTTGGGCCCGCTGATCGAACGGCACACTGAGCTTCGCCGAATCCTGCGCCGCGCCTCGACGACCCGCAGCTCGAAGAAGGCCAATGACGGCTTCGTGCAGATCGCGACCACAATTCTCTCCCTGGAGATTCTGGCGAGCAGCTTCGCCGGATGGACCGCGATCTATCCGGTCGCCGGCGAGACCGCGCGTGACGTCCTGAAACAGAGTGCGCACGGGCCGCATATGCCGCTGATGGACTTCTATCTCTATCCGCCCAAGCAGATCAGCGCCGCGGCGGTCGCGGCCCTTGCGCTGCCTCAGACCCGCTCGGCCGACGAAGCCGGCCTTTACCGGGCATCTAGGCCGGAGCTTCTCGGCGAGAAGCGCGCCCTGCAATATGCGAGCTTGGTCCGGCAGGCATAAGACGCCTCACCGCCACGAATCGTGGCGTTGCCCTGAGGCCCGGTACGATCGTTGAGGGAATCAGAACCCGACTTCGCCTGACGCGGAGTCCGGAGCGAACCTTTTCCGTAGAACTACGGAGGCTGTGGCTATTTCTTTTTTATGTTGAACCACTCCCAACATCATAGATTTTCTACGTCGATCTGGAACATCGTTCCTTCGCCGGGTAGTTGACGACATCGAAGAGTCTGCATCACGACATTGAACGGGTTCTGGTGCGCGCCGTTGGTCGACGCATGCCGATAACTATCGAATTTCCGAACATTGTCCGATCGGGTCTTGTTTGACCATTGATCCGTTGCGGCCGACGCGGCCGACGCCGGATCTTTCGATGTCGCCGTCGGCAAGGGCATGTACGTACTTTGATTCTTCATCCACCTCTGGGCCGCATGTTTTCGATGACGAGCGGGCGGCAGACCGGTTCCAAATTGCCTTCCTCGGGGATACCGGCCCTGGATGAGGTCGCGTCGCTGCGTGTCGTCGTGTGGCGCAACGTGATCCCGGTGTTGCTGTCGGTTCTGAGCATCGGACTGGTCACCACCGCGCTGTTCGCACTCAGCACGACCTTGGCGTCAAGCCTGGTCCCGATCGCCTACCTCGTTCCAGTCATGTATGCTGCGACTCGATGGGGCGTCTGGCCGGCAATGACGGCATCGATCACGGGCACGGCAGCCGCGGATTTCTTCTTCTTCGAACCTCTTTACAGCTTTCGCGTCGACAACCCGCAGGAGGCGGTCGATCTCCTGCTGTTCCTGATCGTTGCGCTGGTGAGCAGCAATCTGGCCTCGCGGCTGCGCAAGGAAACGGACACGTTGCGACAGCGCGAGAAGGAGATGCATGCGCTCTATGACTTCTCGCGTCGCCTCGCGTCCTGTTTTACGGTCGCGGACTTGATTTCCGCCATCCGCCAACATTTCGAGGGCGCCTTCGGCCACGCGGCAACTTTGTTCGTGACGACCGCGGACGGGCATTTCGAACCGCCTGAGTCCCGCTTCGCGCCACTTTCAGTGCAGGCAACTGCGGCAGCGATGAATTCCGGAGCGGGTCCAGGGTTGCAGACCATCGTCGACGAGCAGCGCGCCGAGATCTGGCTGCTCAGGGCGATCTCGTCAGATTCCGCTATTCACGGCGTGATCGCGGTCAATATCGGTCTGGGTTCCCAGCCAGCGATTGAACGGCGGACTCGACGGATCCAATCAATCCTCGACGAGACCGCGCTGACGCTGCAGCGCCTCGACATCGGCAAGGTGATGGAGAGCGCGCGATTGCGCCTGCAAGCGCAAATGTTGCGCGACGCCTTCCATGGAACACTGTCGCACGAGCTTTGCACGCCGCTCGCGGCGATCCAGGGTTCGGCGAGCGTGCTGGAGACCATTCCGGCCATACGTGGGGACGCGCGCATAAGAACGCTGGTCGAGGCGATCTCTGACGAGGCGAGCCATCTCGACGGCTATATCAGCAACCTGCTCAGCGCGACTCGCGTCACCGCCGGCGGACTGAGTCCGCGCCGCGAATGGGCGGACCCCAGGGATATCGTCAACGGCGCCACCACGCGCCGGGCGCGACGGCTTTCGGCGCATCGGATAGAGGCGAATTTCGCAGATGATCTTCCGCTGCTCCACGTCGACTCGGGCCTGGTGGAGGAGGCTTGCGGGCAGATCCTGGAAAACGCCGCAAAATATTCGCCGTCCGGTTCGACGATCACCGTGGACGTGCGTTGCGAGCCCCGTCGCGTGCACGTCGTCGTGTCCGATCAGGGCGTCGGCATCACCGCCGATGAACAGCAAAAGCTTGGCCAGCGATCCTTTCGAAGCGCGCGACATCAGGCGTCGGTGCCGGGGTCGGGCCTCGGTTTCTGGATCGCCTCGACCTTCATCCAGGCCAATGAGGGCGCGATCACGGTTCATAGCCGCGGCCAAGGACAGGGAACAACGGTATCGATCTCCCTGCCCGCGCTCGAGCCATCCACCTCCGAACCGCTCGCGCTGACAGATGAGTAAGCCCGCAAACGTCGTTCTCCTGATCGACGACGAACCGAAGATCAGGCGCTTCCTCCGCGCCGGCTTCGAGCTCAACAGCTTCGCCGTGCTCGAGGCCGAAAACGCCACCGAGGCGTTGAAGCTCGCGACCTTCAGTTCACCTGACCTCATCGTTCTCGATCTGGCGCTACCCGATCTTCACGGCGCGGAGGTGCTGGAGCGGATCCGTGCGTGGTCCAACGTGCCGATCATCATCCTTTCCGTCGCTGCCGGCGAGGACGAGAAGGTACGTCTGCTCCAGGCCGGCGCCGACGATTACGTCGTCAAGCCGTTCGGCATGGCCGAACTGCTGGCGCGAAGCGAGGCCGCCCTGCGGCGGTACTTCAAGTCGGCGACGGAAAATCCGGTCGTGGTCGCAGGCCCGCTATCGGTCGATCTCGTGACCCGCACGGTCTCGCTGAACAACAATCTGGTCCGCCTGACCCGCAAGGAATATCGGCTGCTTCACGTTCTCGCCATGCATGTCGGCCTCGTCGTCACCCACGATCAGCTCCTGAAGGATATCTGGAACGGCAATCAGCGCGACAACATCCAGTACCTTCGGATCCTCGTGCGCAAGCTTCGCCAGAAGATCGAGGCCGACCCCAACCAGCCACGTCTCCTGGTGACCGAGTCGGGTGTCGGCTATCGCCTTCAGAATCGGCTGGATGCGCAACCGGCCATGGCTCGCGTAACCTGATGCTGCGCCCTTCGCCAAGACGGTCCTTTTACGTCGTCGTGTCCTGGTCCGGCGATGCAGGTCAGGATTGGTCCTGGGAGATCCGGCGCAAGCGCAGGCCGATGGGCATCAGGCTTCGTGAAGCCGGGTTTCGCTCGCACCGGGCTGCACACGAGGCCGGACGCATCGCGCTCGAAGATTTCCTCAACGGACTGGTCATCGAGCGCGCCTCGCGATCGGCGCTCTGACCAGGGCGGACCCACATCTTGCGCCGCCCGCCTGCGCACGACGCGCAGAACACCCATCGTATAAAAATAATATATTTCCATTCCCGAACCGCGTAGCTTGCCCAACAAAAGGGCGAGTGCCGTGGACTTCCTCATTCAAACATTTAGCGTTTTTGGCATCGACGCCCAGTACTGGATGCTTGCGGGCGCGGCCGTTGTCGCAATCTTCATCATCTTCGCCTGGCGAACGCGCGACAGGGATTGACGGGATTGCGCACCGGACCATCGGCACAAACACAGTGATACAATCTCAGGCGACCTTCGACGTATCGCGCGGCCATGTCCGGCGTCTCAATTTACCGAAACCACTCCGCGAGTCCGGAAGCTATTTTTCCTTAATTCTTTTCGGCATTTTGCGATGTCGCGAGCGTACAACGCGCGCGCAAAAAGCGACCTCTGCGCGCTCAAGCAGCCCTTTCGGCATCGCGGAATCCGTGCGCTGTCCCTAACATCATCTCCGAAGAAGAATTGGCCTCATGGCCATGCAGGGGGCTCGAATGTACGGACGATTGAAATCTCTTGTTGTCGCAAGTGTGCTGATCGGGCTCGGCGCGGCGAGCGCCGCAGTCGCTGCCGATCTGCCGTTGAAGGCGCGGCCAATGGCTGCCGCTCCGCACTACAACTGGACCGGCTGCTACCTCGGCGCCAATGTCGGTGGCGGCTGGACACGGCTGAATACGGCCCGCGCCCTCGACGTCGGCGGCGTGGCTGCACCGAACGAGTACGGCCGCGAGAAGGACAGCGGCGTGATCGGCGGCGGCCAGGTCGGTTGCGATTTCCAGACCGGCAATCTGGTGTTCGGCGTCGGCGGCAGCTTCGATTTCGGCAATATCAAGGGCAGCCACGCCTTGACCGACTTCCCCGCCTTCTCCGAAGCGAACAACCTGAAAGAGATCTACACCGCGACCGGCCGCATCGGCTATCTCTGGACGCCGCAATTCCTCGGCTATCTCAAGGGCGGTGCGGCCTTCATTCGGGAACGCAACCAGGTCTTTGCGCCCGGTGGCGCGCTGATCGAGTCCGCAAGCTTCATGCAGCCCGGCATGACCATCGGCATCGGCGCCGAATGGATGTTCGCGCCGAACTGGTCGGTCTTCGCCGAGTATAACTACATGTGGTTCCTCGACGACAGCGCGCGGGCGTTCACACTGGCTGGCGGCGGCGCGGGTGAAGTCATCAACGTCCAGCAGCGTGCCTCGACCGCGCTGGTCGGCGTCAACTACAAATTCCATTGGGATGCCCCTGTCGTCGCCAAATACTGAAGTCTCTCGGCAAACCTCCAACCACTCGAGCCCCGGCACGTCCGGGGCTCCTTTTTTGAGCGAGGCTCCGGTTCAGGCCAGCCCTCCAATTGTCCGATCTGTGCAACGCCACCAGGGATGGGGAAGTCTCATGGGTTTGCGCTCTTGGCTTCTCATCCTGGTGACGGCCGCCGTCGCGCACGTCATTCTTCATGCCTTGGATCGCCAGATTGACGCCGGCATCCATCGCCTGTCGGAGGCAACGATCAACCATCCTGGTGCAGGCAGCAGTGCGGAGCCCGACCTGAGATCGGTGACGGCACGAAGCGCCTACATGCGCAACGAACGTTGAACGCACCTCAACCTCGTCCCGATCCTATGCCGTTCCTATGAGATAAGCTTGCCTGTCCCCTCGAAATCATACTGGCCGCGAACGATATTGGTCGCGCCATTCAAGGCAAATTCTCGTTCCAGTGCGCCCGCGCACCTACTGTAAGGAGTATCTTCGTGCTCCACCCCGCTCCCTTCACCGATCGCGACCAGGTGGTCGAGACCATGATCTCGCTCACCCATCTGTCGAATCTCAATCGCGCGATCGTCGCGGGCCGTGGAAGCGCCGAACTCTATCAGGCGCTGCGCCAGCGCGGCTTCACCCGAATTGGACTGCCCTCCATCTTCTTGCGTAAGCCGGCCTTTTCCGTCGGCCTCATCACCGTGCAAGACATGTTCAGTGAGTTCGAGATGGCGCTGTCCCAGATCGCACCATCTCTCGGCACGACCGCTGCAATCGCGGTGCTGATCAAGTCGAACGAGGCGGGCTTCGCGCTCAAGGTCCGCAAGAAGCTCGAACAGCTCGGCTTCCGAATCGAGGCCGGGGTCAGATGCCGTCAGGGCTTCGTGATGTCCGCCTACCGGCAGGATTCTGCCCAGATGAAACGGGCGGCCTGAAACGCGGAGCTGCGGCTGAGTGCGTCCATATGAGTTTCCTATGCGGCGACGCCGCAGGCGCTCTCGCTTTCCTACATCCCGCACGTCATCATGCTGCAGCAGGCACGTTGCGGCGAACGATCGCGATGTATTGGGAGCCTCATGACGTCGCCCTACTACCTCGCCATGGCCGCCTTGTTGGGCCTGGTGACAACGTCCTCCTCCCTGATCGGCGCCGCGATCGGACTTCACGCTCCCTTTTCAAAGTGTCCCCAGGCACAGCACCTCAATCTGTGTTGCCAGCCCTAGAAACGACGCCAGCAACCCCTCAATCGCATTGCAGTGCGAGCAGACGAAGAAGCGGCCCGGCCGCTCGGGATCCTCAAATCCGGGCTTCAACAGGAACAGGCGATCTCCAGTCATGTCCGTTCTCCCGAAGTCGATGGAAACTTCAATGGCCGAACAGCCGGTAGCTCCGATCCGCATCGCGCAAGTGCCGGCTCTCATCGGTCCAGCCGACTGCACGCCGATAGCTGCCGAGCACTGCGGCTTCCTTCAACGCGGCGACGTCGACCTGTTGCGGCGCGTCGGCGAATGGCGAGACGAACAGCGCGTCCTCGGGGCAGTAGAGCTCGCACAGGAAGCAGGTTTGGCAATCGCTCTGGCGCGCGATCCTTGGAATGTCGTCGGTCTTGTCGAAGACATTGGTGGGGCACACGTTGACGCAGATGTCGCACGCCGTGCAGCGCTCGACATCGATGACCTCGATCATTCCGCGGCCTCCGCGTACTGAGAGGAACGCAGCGGGCGCGCCGAGGTCCAGACGTCGTCGAGCCCTCCGGTCGTCACGTAGTGGCGATAGCGGTCGTCCTGCTGGGGATAGTCGTCGCGGCGATGCATACCCCGGCTCTCCTGACGCGCCAGCGCGCTCCGATACATCCAGCGCGCCGTTGCGAGCATGGCCGTGGCCTCACGTGCGCGAAGCAGATCCTGCTCGTCTGACGCGTCGGCATTCGATGCCTCAGACCAGAAGCTGTCCAGACGCCATAACGCCTCGCTGAGCCGCCCGGCTTCGCGGAAATAGTTCAGCTCGTACGGAAACACCTCGTTCTGAACGTTCCGGGCGAGCTTGTCAGCCTGAAGCGGTCGCCCACTGCCGGAGCGCAGCGCAACGCTGCCGCGCCGAAATGCCTGACGCCCGCTTGTGGTGCCCAGTTGATGCGCGAATTCGGCGGCGCCCTGACCGGCCCAATACCCCGACGACATTGCCCAGGCCGCATTGTGGCTACCGCCCCCGGTGAAACCACCGCAGATCAGCTCGCGGGTTGCCGCGTCGCCCGCAGCGTAGAGACCGGGAACGGTAGTCGCGCAGCTGTCGTCAACGATCCGCAGGCCACCCGTGCCGCGGACGGTCCCCTCGAGGCGAAGCGTGATCGGAAAACGCTGCGTGAACGGATCGAGGCCGGTCCGGTCGAACGGCAGGAAGAAGTTCGGCTGAGATACCCTCATATGCCGCTGGGTCTCGGCGTCGGCCTCGTCGAGCCGGGCGTACACCGGGCCCTTGCGCAACGCCCGAGCAATAATCGACCGGCCGCCCTTGGATGACGCCCCTGGGATCACACTGCCTTCCTCGTCGGTGAAGCTCGACCAGCTGTAGAACAGGGTCTTGGTCACGGAGCCGAATGCCGGCGAGATAGCATAGGCGTTGGAGAACTCCATGCTGGTGAATTCCGCGCCGGCCTCGGCCGCCAGGAGATAGCCATCGCCAGTCAGAACGTTCGAGCCCAACGTCTTGCTAAGGAACGCGCATCCGCCGGTGGCGATCACCACGGCCTTCGCATTGACCACCCAACGGTCGCCTTTCTGCCGTCGCAGGCCTGCGGCGCCGGCCACCACGCCGTTCTCGTCCACCAAAAGCTCGAGCGCTGGCGAGTGATCCAGAATGGTGACGCCGGCTTGCTTCGTTCGCTTGCGCATCAGCCGCATGTATTCCGGACCCTGGAGCGAATTCCGCTGCGGCTTGCCGTCGTCGTCCGAAGGATAAGGATAGCCCCAGTCGGCGAGCTGGTTGCTCTGGGCGTAGGTCCGGTCCAGCACGCGCGCCATCCAGCGACGGTCCTGGAGGTGGCCACCGAGTTTCTCACGGCTGGCCATCGCGGCCTCACGGCGTTCCGGAGCGGGGTCGACGTACCAGACACCGGTGCCGGCCGCCGCGGTCGCGCCTGAGGTGCCGCAAAACCCCTTGTCCGCTAGCACGACGCGCGCGCCGTGGCCGGCGGCGCTGATCGCCGCCCATGTGCCCGCGGGACCGCCACCGAGCACCACCACATCGGCATCGAACACGACGGATCCTGCCGAACTCGATAGCTTCTCGGCACGGCCAGGTGGGTTTGTCATCGCTCGTCTCCGGATTGAACCTGTTCAGAACGCGGGTATCTGACCCGGCAGTTTGTCCTTGATGGTCTGGCGGACCGTATCGTTCTGATAGGCGCGCACCAGCTTCGCGACCCAGGGAGCATCCTTGTCCTTCTCGCGAACGGCGATGAAGTTGTTGTAGGGATTGTTGACCGAGGATTCGATTGCGATGGAATCCCTGCCGGGAATGAGGCCGGCGGGGACGGCGTAATTGGTGTTGATGACCGCAGCATCGACGTCGTCCAGGCTGCGCGGCAGTTGGGCGGCGTCGATTTCACGGATCCTGAGCTTCTTTGGATTTGCGGTCACATCGAGCGCGGTCGGCAGGATCCCCACGCCGTCCTTGAGCTCGATCAGCTTTTCGGCCTGAAGCAGCCGCAGGGCCCGGCCACCGTTCGACGGATCGTTGGGGATGCCGATCGACGCCCCCTCCTTGATCTCGGCAACCGACTTCGCCTTGCGGGAATAGAGCCCGATCGGTGCGACGATCGTCTCGCCGACGGCGACGATCTTGTATCCCCTGGTCTTGATCTGGTTGTCCAGGAACGGCTTGTGCTGGAAGGCATTCGCATCGAGATCGCCGACATCCAGCGCGGCATTGGGCAACAGATAATCGTTGAAGACGACGACCTGCACATCGAAGCCGTCCTTGGCCGCGATCTCCTTCACCTTCGCCCAGATGATTTCGGCATCGCCGCCCGATATCCCGACCTTGATCTTCTGATCCGCGGAGGCCGGCGCGGTGAATAGTGCAAAGGCGGCCATCACGAGCAACAAGCGACGTCTCATGGTCTACGATCTCCTTATCGAGCGATAATCTGTTCCGACGTCTAGCCGACGCGGGCAACCAGGACGTCCGCCGTGGCATCCGCGAACTCAGACGACATGTCGTTGAAGAGAGCAAGTTCCTGAACCGTCGCAGCACGCGGACGATGGTTCGAACCCTTGGAGCCTTGAAGGAAGAAACGATCCATAGCCTGCACAAACCCCGGCGAGCCTGCAATCTCCGATGCGTGCCTCTCACTTCCCGCCACGAAGGCAAAGCTCATCTGATTGACGTCGACGACATAGATCATGGTGCAGTTTCCCAACGGACGGCGCTCTCCTTGCTGCTGAACCCCGCCGGGATGAAGGCCGGGATCTTCTCCTCGATGAACTGCTTCACTTCCGGCGAGTTGAACACCTGGATAAATGCCTTCAGGCGCGGATCGTCCTTCTTGTCGGGCCGGGCCGTGAAGCGCAGCACGAGCCCGTCATCAACGGTGCGGTCGATGATGAGCGCAGATTTGGGATCCCCGCCGGCCGGAATGAGGTAGGTGATGTTGACGAGCGCCAACGTTACGTCGTCGAGCGACCGATAGGTTTGGGCAGGGTCGAGCTCGACGATCTTGAGGTTCTTTGGATTCTCGATGATGTCGAACTTGCTGACCGAGAAGCCCTTACCGGGCGCCAGCTTGATCAGCCCGGCCCGCTCGAGCAGGATCAGCCCGCGTGCGCCGTTGAGTGGCTCGTTCGGAATGGCGACGCTGTCGCCGGACTTGATGTCGTCGAGCTTCTTGATCTTCTTCGAGAACAGACCGACCGGCGCAATGACGCCGACCTTGTCGACCTGCACAAGGTTGAAGCCGCGCTGCCTATTCTGAAGCGCGAGATAGGTTGCATGCTGAAACAGATTGGCGTCGACATCGCCGCTGTTCACGACCTCGTTCAATGCCACCCAGTCCGACAGCTCGACGATCTTGACGTCCTGCCCTTTCTCCTTGGCGAGCTTGGCGGCAAAGGACGCCAATTGCCCAACCGGGCCGGCGCTGGTCGCGATCCTCAGCGGCTCGCCGGCGAAGGCGGCCGCCGTGAGAGCAAGCCAGAGACCTGCGGCCTGGGCGGTGCGACGAAGAATTTTCATGATCTCAAGTCCCATTACGATTCAGATGATGTGCTTCACGCAGCCTTGCGCGCCCCAACGTCGGCATGTGCGAGCGCCTGACCGAGATCCGCCAAGATGTCGTCGGGATGCTCGATTCCCACCGACAGGCGTACGTAGCCGGGCGTGACCCCGGCGGCGAGCTGCTCGGCTGCGGTCAGTTGCTGATGCGTCGTCGATGCAGGATGAATGGCTAACGACCTGGCATCGCCGATATTGGCGACGTGATAGAACAGCTTGAGTGCGTCGATGAAGCGACGGCCGGCCTCGACGCCTCCTTTCAGCTCGAAGCCGACCAGCCCGCCATAGCCGCCCTTCAGATAAGCGTCCGCCCTGCGCCGGTTCTCTCCGTTTTGCAGACCGGGGAAGATCACGTTCGAGACCGAGGCGTGCTTGGCGAGGAAGGTCGCGACCTTCACCGCATTCTCGTTGTGCTGGCGGATGCGCAGCGGCAGGGTTTCGAGGCCCTGGATGAACTGGAAGGCATTTTGCGGCGCGATCGATGCGCCGAGGTCGCGCAGCAGCTTGACGCGGGCTCGCAAGATGTAGGCGATCGGGCCAAGCGGCTTCGCGGCCTCAGTCCAGATCGCGCCGTGGTAGGCCTCGTCGGGCTTGTTCAGAAGCGGAAAGCGATCGGCATGCGCGGCCCAGTCGAAGTTGCCTCCGTCGACGATGGCGCCGCCGATCGCGGTGCCGTGGCCTCCGATATACTTCGTGGTCGAATAGACCACTACCGCAGCGCCATGCTCAAACGGGCGTGCGATCAGCGGCGACGCCGTGTTGTCGAGGATCAGCGGCACGCCAAGCGAGCGGCCAATGTCCGCGACCTCCTTGATCGGGAATACGTGCAGCTTGGGATTCGGAAGCGTCTCGCCGAAATAAGCGCGCGTCTTGGCGTCGGTCGCGCGACGGAAGTTTTCGGGATCGGCGGGATCGACAAAGCGCACTTCGATGCCGAACTGCTTCAGGGTCTGCGATAGCAGCGTCCAGGTGCCGCCGTAGAGATCGGTCGAGGACACGATATTGTCGCCGGCCTGGGCAATGTTGAAGATCGCGAAGGCGGAAGCCGTCTGTCCAGAGGCAACTGCGAGGGCGGCCGCCCCGCCCTCGAGTGCAGCAAGCCGATCCTCAAAGGCCTGCTGGGTTGGATTGCCGATACGGGTGTAGATCGGTCCGAGCTGCTCGAGCGCGAACAGGCGCGAGGCGTGATCGGCGTTCTCGAACTGGAACGACGTGGTCTGATAGATCGGAACCGCGACCGCGCCGGTGGCGGGGTCGGAGCGGTAGGATCCGCCATGCAACGCCAGCGTCTCGAAGTTCCGGGTCTCCAAGGTCATCTGCAATTCCCTTTCGATCTCGAGAGCGCGCCATGCGCGGCAAGCCGTGCTTGTCGACGAAAATGATGCGGTCGGATTCTGCTGCTGTCGAGCGTGTCTGAAAAATAGCGATGCGCGTGCTGCGTCATTGCAGCTTCGCAACGCGTTTGTTCCCGGTCCTTTGCTGAATTGGAAACAAACTCGCTCGCGCAGAATGCTAAAAATGCTCACGCGAAGAGATGTTCTTTGCGATTGACGATTGGGCCCGACCATGACGAGACCGCGCGAGCTGCGCTTTAACGCTTTCAACATGACTGCGCCCAGCCACAATTGGGCGGGCCTGTGGTCTCATCCGCGCGATGCGTCCATCGACTACAACACACTCGATTATTGGGTCGACTACGCCAGGACCGCGGAACGCGGACTGCTCGATGGCATCTTCCTGGCAGACGTGTTCGGCGTTTACGACGTCTATGGCGGCACGGCCGATACCGCCGCCCTGCATGCGGTGCAGCTTCCGAACGCGGATCCGACGCTGCTCGTATCCGCCATGGCGCTCGTCACCAGCCATCTCGGCTTCGGCATCACATCGAACCTGACCTTCGAGCATCCCTATCAACTCGCACGTACCTTTTCGACGCTCGACCATCTCACCAAGGGCAGGATCGGTTGGAACATCGTCACGGGCTATCTCGACAGCGGCGCGCGTGGGATGGGCCTTCCGGCTGGTCGCGCCCATGACGAGCGCTATGACGCGGCCGAGGACTTTTTGACCGCGGCTTACAAGCTATGGGAGGGAAGCTGGGAGGACGATGCGGTTCGCCGCGACCGCGGCAGCCGCGTCTTCACGGATCCCGCCAAGCTTCACCGGGTTCTGCATGATGGTCCCTACTTCAAGGTTGACGGCATCCATCTCGCCGAGCCCTCGCCACAGCGAACGCCGTTGCTGTATCAGGCCGGCACCTCGAAGCGCGGCCGCGCCTTCGCCGCCCGGCACTCGGAAGCGATCTTTCTCAACGGTCAGACCAAGCCAATCCTCGCACGCGCTGTCCGCGAGATTCGAGAAGCGGCCAAGACCTATGGCCGCGATCCCTACGACATCCGCCTGTTTGCCGGCGCGACCGTGATCGTGGCGCCGACGCGGTCCGAGGCGAATGATCTGCTCGAGGACTACGCACGGCATGTCGATCAAACCGGCCAGCTCGCCTTGTTGTCGGGCTGGACCGGCATCGACTTCTCGACCTACCGGCCCGACCAGCCGATCGAATATGTCGAGAGCAACGCCATCCAGTCTATGGTCGAGAATTTCACGGTCCGGAGCGACCGGCCGGTCAATGTCGGCGACCTCGCCAGATTGAGCCGCGCCGGCGCCCGCTCGCCCTTCGTGGTCGGCTCGCCGCAGGACGTCGCCGACGAGCTGATCGCTTGGGCTGACGAGACCGACGTCGACGGGTTCAACCTGTTCCGCCTGGTCGCGCCGGAGTCGCTGAACGCCTTCGTCGACCTCGTGGTGCCGGAGCTGCAATCGCGCGGCGTCTACAAGACCGCCTATCGCGACGGCACGCTACGCGAAAAACTGTTCCCGGGACGCGGGCCGCGGTTGCACACGACACATCCCGGCGCGAGCTTCCGGCGCGCGCCTTCGACGACTGCGCTCCAATCCGACGCCGCCGAATAGCAAGGACGGAGCTCACGCCTGCGTGCGATGCTCGCGGAACGCGGCTGCCAGCGCCCCCAAGGCGGCCCGTGACCGCCGATCGGTCAAGGACGAATGAAGCACGACCTCGGACGGCGGCAGCTTGGGAAGCCCAAGCTTCTCGCCGATGTCGATCGTGCCACTCGGCGCGATCCGATACGACAGCGGCGCGATGGCGAGCCCCGCCACGACGGCGGCGTGAACCGCCGAAGAGCCGCCTCCCAGGAACACCTCGATCCATTTGATGCCGACCGCATCCAGCGCCTGCGTGGCTACGTTGCGCACGCCGCAGGTCGGAGCCAGCGCAGCGAGACGTAAGGGCTCTCCCGGCCTGTGCTCGAACCCCTGCGCCGCAAACCAGCCGAAGCGCTCACGCGCCAGCGTCTCGCCATCCCGACGATCGTCCTCGCGCTGGACGATGGCAGCATCGAGCCGTCCCTGGTCGAACAGGTCGAGGAGGTTGCGCGAATTGTCGAGCTGGACCTCGATGGTCAAATTCGGATCGTGCGCGTGGAGACGTGACAGCAGGGCTGGGACTTCCGGCCCGGCGACATGCGCAGCGATACCAAGTCCGAAGTGACGCGGAGACGTATTGAGCCCCGCGATCGCGCGTTCGTGAGCAACGATCAGCTCCCGCGCGCCCTGCAGAAAGGCCGTCCCTTGCGCAGACAACCGGACCGATCGCGGCGCCCGCTCGAGCAACCGATGCCCGATGCGATCCTCGAGCCGCTTCAGCTTGACGCTGATCGCGCCTTGCGTCGTCCCCAAAGCCTTGGCGGCGCGCGTGAAGCTGTGAAGGTCGGCCACCATCACAAAGGCTCTGACGGCATCGACATCGAGCGAGAGCATTCCATCATCCAGCTTTGTTGTCTCTGAAATCTATATCGATCGGATTTTGTTGTGGTCAAGGGCCCCCTATGTTCGCTCAGCCTGACGCGGGCCTAAGCGCACGGGACACCCATCCCTCCCGGAGCGAGCGATGGCGCATGCGTGCTGGCAATCGACACCATGTTTGGAGGTCACGGCCTTGACGGTCTTATCATCACGACGAAACACGATCGCCCTGGCCGCAGCGTGCCTCGCGTCCCTCATGTTCGGCCTGGAGATATCCAGCGTACCGACGATCCTGCCGACGCTCGAGACGGTGCTGCACGCCAGCTTCCAGCAGCTGCAATGGATCATGAATGCCTACACCATCGCGGTCACGACGGTGCTGATGGCAACCGGCACGCTGGCAGATCGCTATGGCAGAAAGCTTGTATTCGTGGTCAGCATCGCCGTGTTCGGCCTCGCCTCCCTGATCTGCGGCCTGGCGGAAGACGCGCTCCTCCTCATCGTCAGCCGCTTCTTCCAGGGCATGAGCGGTGGTGCGATGCTGATCTGTCAGGTCGCGGTTCTCTCCCATCAATTCCAGGAAGGCCCCGAGCGCGCACGCGCCTTCGCCGCCTGGGGGATCATCTTCGGCATCGGTCTTGGTTTCGGACCGATCATCGGCGCGACGATCGTCGCGGTCTCCGGCTGGCAATGGGTGTTCCTGATCCACGCATTCATCGCAATCGTCACGATCGCGCTCGCCGTGACCGGCGTGCGGGAGTCGCGCGATCCCGAGGCAAAGCACCTCGACATCGCAGGCATTGCGACGCTCTCGACGTCGGTGTTCTGCGTCGCCTTCTATATCACGGAAGGCCCCGACTTCGGCTTTACTGGCCCAACCGGCCTTACGGTCGCCGCGACGGCCGTTCTGAGCTTCATCGCCTTCGTGTTGGCGGAGTTGCATAGCGCCCGCCCGATGTTCGACTTCTCCGTGTTCCGGATACGCGCCTTTTCGGGCGCGCTGCTCGGATCGGCCGGCATGAATTTCAGCTTCTGGCCCTTCATGATCTACCTACCGATCTTCTATCGCAGCGCCCTTGGTTACGACAACGTCGCAGCTGGCCTTGCGCTTCTCACTTACACGCTTCCGACGCTTGTGATTCCGCCGCTCGGCGAACGGATATTGCTGAGGTTCGGCGGCGGCATTGCCATCCCGTTCGGCCTGTTCGTCATCGGCCTTGGTTTCATGTTGATGTGGGTTGGCAGCAGCCTCGCGCATGTCACGTGGCTGACGCTGGCGCCCGGATGTCTGGTTGCTGGCGCCGGCCTCGCCCTCACCAACACGCCGGTGACCAACGTCACGACGGGTGCGGTGTCGAGCACGCGGGCCGGCATGGCATCGGGCATCGACATGAGCGCCCGCATGATCGCGCTCGCCATCAACATCGCCTTGATGGGCTTCATCCTGATCGCCGGCATTTCCTCCCGGCTGAGCAGCGCGCTTCCCGGTGCGCTCGATGCCGGCCGTCTGCAACACCTTGCGGAGCGGATCGCCGGCGGCACCGCAGGCATGTCCGACTTCTCCGAGCTGAGCCTCCTGCCGGCGGCGGAAACTGCCGTGCAAGATGCGCTGATCCACGGCTTCAGGCTGATGATGCTCTATGGCGGACTGTCCGTCTGGATCATGGCGCTGGTAAGCTTCGCGATTTCCGGCGAGAGCTACGCCGCACGGAAGCGCTCCGCGCAGAACAGCGATGAGCCAAGCTGTGTTCCCCGCTCATCGCCCTGATCGGATGCGTCCAGGCAGGGCGCTACGACAACATCCTTTCCGCGCCGATAACTCCATTCTCAATTCCGAACGCACGAGAGAATGTTCGTTCCCTTCTGCGCCCGACTGCGAAATTGCCACGCGGACCCGTTTGCCGTCAAAGTGAGCCGTCCAATCTCCCCAAACAGACGTCGAGACGGCAAGGCAGTTTCGTTGAACAGGATACCCGAAATGCATCATCTCACGTTCCGCCTGCGAGCCCTTGCCGCGGTTGCGCTCGGCTTCTTGGCCGTGGCGTCCGTTCAGCCCGCGAGGTCCGAGGAGATCCGCATCGGCTATCAAAAATCCTCGACACTAACGGCGATCCTGAAGACGAACGGGGAGCTGGAGAAGGCGCTCGCGCCGCTCGGCGTCACCATCACGTGGCACGAGTTCAGCAGCGGCCTGCCGCTGCTGGAAGCCATCAACATCGGCAGCATCGATTTCGGCGCGGACGTCGCCGACACCGTGCCGATCTTCGCGCAGGCCGCTGGCGCCAAGCTCGCCTATATCGCGGAAGAAGCCGCCTCGCCGGCAGCGCAAGCGATCGTCGTTCCACAGTCTTCAACTATCAAGACCATTGCTGAGCTCAAGGGCAAGAAGATCGCCGTCACCAAGGGCGCCGGCAGCCACTATCTGCTGCTTGCGGCGCTGGCGAAATCCGGACTCAACTTCAAGGACATCACGCCCGCTTATCTGACACCCGCCGACGGCCGCGCTGCGTTCGTTAGCAACAACGTCGATGCCTGGGTGGCCTGGGATCCGTTCCTGACCAGCGCCTTGCACCAGACAAAGGGCCGCATCCTGACGGACGGCAGCAACGGTCTCGCGAGCTACAAGCGCTACTATCTCGCTTCGGCCGCGTATGCGGACAAGCACGCCGAGGTGCTCAACGTGATCTTCGCAAAACTCTCCCAGACGGGAAAATGGGTCAAGGCCCAGCCGAAGGACGCGGCCACATTGCTCGCCGGGCTCTGGGGTATCGACGCCGCGACCGTCGAAGAGGCCAACAGCCACCGCTCCTATCAGGTTGGCGCGGTGACCGGCCCGGGCCTGTCCGAGCAGCAGCGCATTGCGGACGCGTTCCACGCCGAGGGCCTGATCCCCGTGAAGATCGATACCACGGCGATCAAGATCTGGGCGCCGAAGGGGTCCTGACTTCCAGCTTAGGCCGCGCTCAAGCCACGCTGGATGTCCGGCACGGATGCCAGCAGGCTCCTTGTGTAGGCGTGCTGCGGTTGCCTGAGCACGGCCTCGGCGCCACCCTGCTCGACGATGCGGCCGTTCTGGAAGACCAGCACGCGGTCGCACAGATGCTCGATGACGCCGAGATCGTGCGAGATGAACAGCAGCGCCGTTCCGAGCCGCGATTGGAGCTCGGCCAGGAGATCGAGCACCTGGGCCTGGATGCAGATGTCGAGCGCCGAGACCGGCTCGTCGCAGACGATGATGGCGGGTTCAGCCGCTAGCGCCCGCGCGATCGACACCCGCTGACGCTGGCCGCCGGACAATGATCGCGGCACGCGGTCGAGATGATCGGCACTCAGGCCGACCAGTTCGAGCAGCGACACGATCCGGTCCAGGCGCGCGATGCGGCTATCGGCGCTCGGAAGATTTTCCGCAATGATGTTCCTGACGCGATAGCGCGGATCGAAGCTGCTAAGTGCGTCCTGCGGGATGTATTGCAGCTTGCGACGAAGCCGGCGGCGCCCCGCTTCCGCGACCGAGGACCAGGGCTCTCCGAGCAATGTTACCTCACCGTCATCCGGGTCGAGCAGCCCGAGCACGACCTTGGCACAGGTGGATTTTCCCGAGCCGGATTCGCCGACGATACCGACGACCTCGGCGGCCCTGACATCGAAGCTGATGTCCTGCAGGACCACCGACTTCGCCCGTCCGGCGGCTTTCGGCGCAATGAAACTCTTCGAGATCTCCTTGACTTCGAGCACGACCTCGCCTGCCGCCTGTCGCTGCGGCAAGGGCTCCCGCACGATGGAGACCGCCGTCGCATCGCTCGCACCGGGCTCGAACCTCGCCGACGCGAGCCTGGACCCGCGCGACCGCCCCGACGGAATCGCCGCGATCAACTGCCGCGTATAGGGATGGCGCGGATGGGTAAGGACATCGCGAGTCGGCCCACTGTCGACGACCCTGCCGTCGCGCATCACGATGACACGGTCGGCGATGCCGGCGACCACCGCGAGATCGTGACTGATGAGCAGGAGACCCGCCCCCTCCCGGATTCGCTCCGCCAAGACCTGGAGCACCTGCGCCTGGACGGTGACGTCGAGCGAGGTCGTCGGCTCGTCCGCGATAATGAGATCGGGGTCAGCCGCGATCGCCGACGCGATCAGCGCGCGCTGGCGCAGGCCACCGGACAATTGATGCGCATATTGCAGAGCACGATCAGCGGGGTTGGGAATGCCGACCTTGCCGAGCGTCTGCAGCGTCCGGTCCCGGATAGCGCCTGCATCGGTCAGAATGCGATGGCTCGAAATGACCTCGGCAACCTCCTGGCCGATCGTGCGCAAGGGATCGAGCGAGACTAGGGCATCCTGCATGACGAGCCCGGTCACGGTCCCGCGCAGCTTGCGCCAGTCGGCTTCGCCGAAGCTGCGAGCGTCGCGTCCCTTGATCTCGAACCGGTGCACGGCGGTCTTCGCACCGTCGCCGGCGAGATTGAGCAGGCTTCGCGCGGTGATGCTCTTGCCCGACCCGGATTCACCGACCAGGGCAACGCATTCGCCGGGCCTGATCGTCAGATCGAAATCAACAACGATCGGCTTGCCACCATTGGCGCCGGCAAAGCCGATGCTCAGTCCCTGCACCTCGACGATCGGCGCTGCCCGATCTATCTGCGAACCTTCGCTGCTCATGCGAGCCGCCCTTCAAATCTCTGTTGTAGGTGATTGCCGATCACGCTGAAGGCGATCACCGTCGCGGTGATGGCGAGGCCCGGGAAGACTCCAGGCCACCAGGCGACGCGCAGCACATCCCGGCTCTCCGCCAGCATCACGCCCCATTCCGGCGTCGGCGGCTGCGGTCCGAGCCCGAGGAAGCTCAGGCCGGATACGATCAGGATCGTCGAGCCTATATAGACGGTCGCGATGATCGGGATGGCAACAAGAACGTTGGGCAGGACGTGCCGGATGAACACTTGCCAGCGGCTCAACCCGTAGATCGCGGCCTGCGTCACGTAATCGGCATCGCGTATCAGCTGGGTCTGCGCCCGCACCACGCGACCAAATTTCGGGATGCCGGCGATGCCGACCGCGATGGCGATGTTGAGCATGCCTTGGCCGAGGAAGGCCACGATCAGCATGGCGAGCAGCACGCCGGGAAATGACGACAGCATATCGAACAGGCGCGACACGGCCTCATCCAGAATGCGATTGCGCTGGCCCGCGATGATGCCGAGGACAATGCCTGCTCCGAGTCCGACCGCAACACCGCCGAACCCGATCAGGAGCGAGTAGCGCGTTCCGAAGACGGTCCGCGCGAAGACGTCGCGGCCGAGCCGATCGGTCCCGAACAGATGCGCCCAGCCCGGCGGCTTCAGGCCCTCGCTGAAATCGCCGACGAGCGGATCGAAGTGCGTGAACAGCGAAGGCGCGATCGACGCCGCGATCAGGAACGCGACGAAGACGAAGGACAGGACGAGCCCGAACGGCAGACGGCGCCGAACAGCGATTGCAGCCAGAGAATGTGACGCCTCGAAGCCAACGAGGTCTTGCGGGGCCTCGAGCGGTACGGCCGTGTCGAAGGAGCGATGCGACGGCGCGGTCATTGGGCCCTCAATCTCGGGTCGATCAGCACATAGAGGATGTCGAGCAGCGTGGACGCGGCAACGTGGATGAAGGCTGCGAGCAGCACGACGGTGAGCACGACCGGTACGTCGTGGGTCAGCACCGCGCCCAACGTTACCGTGCCGAGGCCTGGCCGGCCGAACACCTTCTCGGTGATGACCGCACCACCGAGCAGGCCGCCGATCAGCCAACCGCCTAGCGTCACCGCCGGCAAAAGAGCGTGCCGCAACACGTGACGCCAGCGAATGACGAGTTCGCCGACGCCGCGCGACCGCACGGTCGTCACGAAGGGCTGGTCGAGCGTCTTCTCCATGGCTTCACGCAGAACCTGCGTCAGCAGGCCGGCGGTCGGCAATGCCAGGGTGATCGCCGGCAGCACGAGGGAATTCCACCCCTCCGCGCCCGATACTGGAAACCAGCGCAGATTGAACGAGAATGCCATCAGCAGGAGGATGCCGAGCCAGAAGACGGGCGTCGAGGCGAACACCAGTTCGACGAACGAGGTCAGCTCGCGCGAGAACCGCCCTCGCCCCGCAGTTAGCAGCGCGATGAAGCCGGCAATCACGATCGCAAGCACGCCGGCCGTGAGCGCAAGCTCGACGGTCGGCAGAAGCTGCGATCCGACGACCTCGATCACCGGCTGGCGCAGCACATAGGACGTGCCGAAATCGCCGCGGAGGATGCGCGACAAGAACTCGACGTATTGCTCGGGCAACGAGCGATCGAGGCCCCATTCGGCTGCGATCGCCTCACGGAGACCGGGATATTCGACGTCACCGGCGAGGATGTCCTGAATGCGGCCGGGCAGCGCATGCAACGCGAGAAACGTTGCTGTCACGCTCGCCCAGGCCACCACCAGGCTGGTGAACAGCCTGGAGACGATGCGAGACCACATGGCCTACTTCTTCGCGATCCAGAAATCGTAGGCGCTGGACGGCGAGTCGAGGCCGGCCTCGAAGCCCAGACCGTTGACGTTGCTCTTCGCCGCCAGGAACCAGCTCGGCGCGAACAACGGCACGATGAAGGCCTGGTCCACACCCCGCTTCTGAATCGCGTCGGTGAGCTGCCGCTTGCGGACGGGATCGGTCGTCCGCAACGACTCGTCGATCTGGCTCGTGATCTCCTGGTCTGGATTGGGAATGTTGGAATAGAGGAAGCCCTTCGATCCCAGCATGTCCCAAAGCTCGCGGGCAGGATCGGACGGATTGTCCGTATTGGGATAGATCACCCAGGTGCCGTTGGCGTTGTTCTTGGCGTATTCGCCCGCCGTGATCAGGCGCAGGTTGAGATCGAGGCCGACATTCTTGCGCAACGCCGCCTGGACGCCCTGGATAAGGATGTCGCGATTGTCGCGCACATAGGGCTGCGGATAGCCGACCTCGATCGAGAGGCGCTTGCCGTCCTTGGTGCGGAAGCCTTCGGAATCGCGGCCAGTCCAGCCGGCTTCGTCGAGCAGCTTGTTGGCGCCAGCAATGTCGTTGCCCCAGGAACCGACCAGTGCCTTGTTATAGGCGGGATTGGCCGGGCCGATGATCGACCAGGCGCGCGGCACGGTGCCGAGATAGACCTGCTTCACGATCGGCTCCAGATCGAAACCGTCGCGCAGCGCGCGGCGCACGCGAACATCGTCCGCCGGCGGGCGCGTGTAGTTGATGTTGAAGGTGAAGGACGTGCTGGCGCCGGACGGGCCGGTCAGCAGCTTGAAGCCCGGCTGCTCCGCGAACAGCGGCGCATCGGTCGGCTGCACGCCCTCGATCAGATCCACCTGCCCCGAGGTCAATGCGCCCGTGCGAACGGCATATTCGGGGAGGAAGCGGAGAGTGACGCGGTCCAGATGAGCAGGTCCGTTATGCGCGGCATTGCCAGGCGCCCAATTATAGGCCGCGTTGCGCGCGAACACCGCGGACTGGCCGCGCGTGTAGCTCTCGAACACGAACGGTCCGGTGCCGGCCAACCCGCGTCCACCTCCGCAGAGATCACCCTTCGCCAGCGATTTCGGCGAGATCAGGCCGAGCTTCGCATTCGAGGTCGACTCCAGGAAACTCGAATCCGGCGTCGACAACACCAGTTTGACCACATAGGGCGAGACCACTTCGGCACGATCGTAGGCCTGGAGCAGCGAGACCGCGGTGACCGCGTTCTCGGGCTTCTTGACGAAATCGTAGTTGGCCTTGACCGCTGCAGCGTCGAACTTCTCGCCGTCGTGGAAGACGACGTCTTCCCTCAGTTTGTATGTGTATTCCTTGCCGTCGGTCGAAATCGACCACTCGGTCGCAAGCCAGGGTGCGAACGTGCCATCCGCCTTCTTCGCGATCAGCGAGTCGATGTAATTGCGGGCCACGAAGAACGCGGCCTGCTGTGACGAATAATGCGGATCGAAGCATGATGGCTCGGTCGTCACGCCCCACCGCAACGCGCCTCCGGAAACCGGCTTGTCTTCGGCATACGCTACATTCGACGCAAGCAAGGCAATCGCCACGCCGCTCACCAGCAAATTATTCTTCTTCATCCGCGTCACTCGCAATCGTTTCTGCTGTTGCCCCTGCAATCGGCGCATCGAACATCATCAATTGAAGGATGACGTACGTTCGCGCTTCATCCGATCTGCACGAGGCGTTATCTCTTGTTGCATCGCGATGTAATTCGTCGTCGCGCGCAAACGCAACATGCAAACGGTCGCGACGACGGCTGCACATGAAGTTTGAAAAATTATTCGAGCCCTCACGCCGACGGTGGATGAAATCGACGACATCGAACGCCAATCCGACAATTCGATGCTGCACGATCGTTGCGCATCGTGACCCGACAACCAGCTGACCTTTGGAATCCCCATGTCGCCACGCCAATTGCACCTGAACGTCAACCTGCTTCACTCCGGCGTATATCCGTCAGCCTGGCGACTGCCCGACAGCGATCCACGCGCCTTCTTCGATCTCGGTCATTATGTGCGCGTGGCTCAGATTGCCGAGCGCGGCAAGTTTGACGCAATCTTTCTGGCGGACTCGCCAGCCGTGAACGACCGCATCGACTACCGGTCGTTCACGTCGATGGAGCCGACCATCGTGCTGGCAACAGTTGCCGCAACGACCAGGCACGTCGGTCTGATTGGAACGGTGTCGACGACCTACAACGAGCCCTACAACATCGCACGCCGTTTCGTGACGCTCGACCACGCCAGCGGCGGCCGCTCGGGATGGAACGCGGTCACCACGGCAGATGCCGCTTCAGGCCGCAATTTCGGTCTGTCGTCGGTAACGGAACACAAGGCACGCTACGAACGCGCCAAGGAGTTCACGGAAGTCGTCCACGCATTGTTCGACAGCTGGGAGGACGACGCCTTTGTGGGCGACAAGGCGAGCGCGCGATTTGTTGATACGTCGAAAGTGCACCCGATCGCGCACCGCGGCCCGCATTACTCGGTGGCAGGACCGCTGAACGTCCCACGCTCACCACAGGGGCGACCGGTCACGGTGCAGGCGGGTGGCTCGAATGACGGGCGCGATTTCGCGGCAGCCTATGCAGAAGCCGTATTCACGCTGGCGCAGAGCATCGAGGAAGGCGTCGCGTATGCGCGCGATCTGCGCGCACGCGCCGCGTCCTATCGTCGTTCCGGCGATTCCATCGTGATTCTGCCCGGGCTCGCCACCGTCATCGGCAGCACCGAGGCCGAAGCCAAGCGGCGACAGGACGAGCTCTGGGAACTGGTGCCGATCGAATACAGCCTGGCGCGGTTGGCCGGCACGCTTCAGATCGACCCTACCCTCCTCGAGCTCGACAAGCCCCTGCCGGATCCCCTGCCGCTTCCGGTCAATGCCAACCACACCATGTTCCAAGGCACCGTGAATATCGCACGGCGTGGCAATCTCACAGTCCGACAGCTGATCCGCGCGCTCGGAGGCGGCGTCGGACATCGCATCATCGTCGGCACGCCGGAGCAGATCGCCGACGACATCGAGGCTTGGTTCAAGGCGGGTGCCGCCGACGGTTTCAACCTCATGCCAGACGTACTGCCGTCCGGTCTGGAGACCTTCGTCGATACCGTCGTGCCCATCCTACAGAGTCGCGGGCTGTTCCGCACCGAGTACGCCGGCTCGACGCTGCGCGATCATCTTGGCCTGCAGCGACCAGTGAGCCGATATGCGAAGCGGTCGCTGGAGGTCGCATCAGCCTAGCTGTCCCGACTATCTATCCCAGAGATCGAGCCCGCCCGTCGGCGGGCTTGGCCGATCGCCTGGCCCGCACGCGCGGAATTACGTCGAGTGCAAATCGCCGCATCTCGGCCTCGAACGGCTGGAATTGCAGCATGAAGAGCTCGATGCCGGCCGCATGGAACGCCTCGATGCGCTCCGCCACCTCGTCATAGCTCCCGACCAGCCCCGCGGCGGTACCGCCATTGCTGCCAACGCGCGGCGTCTTCTGCATGGTCTGCATCATCACGACCTTGGGGTCGGTGTTGTGCTTCTGGATCGCCTTCATCGGCGCATCCTTTGCGGCGAGGCTCAGCAACCGCTCGTAAGCGGCCTGCGCCAGCTCCCGGGTTTCGCGTGCGACGACGAAGGCCGACAAGCCGAAACGGAGCGGCGGCGCGGCATCGCGCGGGCGCACTGCGACATCGGCAATCAACCCGGCCACATCCTCCAGCGGCTGGCCATTGATAAACCAGACGTCGCCATGGCCTGCAACGAGGCCGCGCGCCGGCTCGGACTCACCGCCGACATAGATGGCCGGACGCTTGCGATACAGGCTGGTCGGGCGCAGGGCATAGTCCGTGACGTTGAAATGCTCGCCCGCATAATTGAGACGTTCGCCTTCCATGAGGCGCGAGACGACAGATATCCACTCGCGGCCGTAGGCATAGCGAGCGTCATGGTCCGGGAAGCCGATCCCGGCCTTCTCCAGTTCGGGACGGTTCCAGGCATTGACCAGATTGATCGCAAACCGGCCACCGCTGATGTTCTCGATCCCGAGTGCGAGCTTCGCCAGCACCACGGGGTGATAGAGATAGGGCTTGATCGCAGCAATGATCTCGATGCGCTTGGTCAGCGCCGCGATCGCTGCCGCGGCACTCCAGGCCTCGAGCTGATCGAGGTCTTCCTGATGCGGGTTGATGGTGTGCTGCGCGATCAGCGTTGAATCATAACCGAGCTCTTCGGCTGCAAGGATGAGATCGCGATTGCGCTCCCAGGACGCATCATAGGGCTCTTCGGGATCCTGATGCGCCGCGCGCGGCCCATGCACCAGCGCCCAAATGCCGAAGCGAAGAGGTGCAGTCGCCATCGTGCTCTCCTGTGACTTTCTCTCGTCAAGTTCTCGATCGTCGCCTGTTCTCGCCAAGGCCTGACGCAAGATCAAGCACATCCGCCTCAAAAGATTTTCTTTGTCGCGCAGCGGCACCGTGGCGACAGCAGATCACTCCGGAGCGAACGACAATTGAAATAGCGCTCTATTTCTGTCGGCGCGATTTCATGGGACATTTTGCGCTGAACAAGGTTTCACGTCTTGAGCAATATCGAACTGAGCCAAATCGACCGCACGACAATCGTCGCTGACAACGCGCCGTCATCGCAAGGCAGCATGAAATCGCCTGCGGCGGCAAGCAAGCTTGGCGCTCGCGGCCTCCAGCTTCTGTCCTGGGTTGCACCCCTGCTGCTCGTTGTCGTTTGGGAAGCACTTGCACAGGCGGGATGGCTTTCGCCGCAGGTGCTGCCTGCACCAAGCAAGGTGATCCGAACGGCGTACAAGCTCGTAACCACCGGGACCCTGTTGAACGATCTCGGCGTCAGCCTGCTGCGTGCCGCGGCGGGCTTTGCGATCGGGTCTGCGGTCGGCGCCACGCTCGGCATCCTTGTCGGCTTCTCACGGATCGCGGAAGCCGCGATCGACCGCAGCGTGCAGATGATCAGGGCCATCCCTTTTCTCGCCGCACTCCCTCTGGTCATCGTCTGGCTGGGCGTCGGCGAGACGCAAAAAATCTTCCTTGTCGCGCTCGGCGTCACGTTCCCGATCTACATCAATACCGTGCTCGGCATCCGCCAGGTTGATCCCAAGCTGCTCGAGCTGGGACGAGTCCAGGGCCTGAGCTCGCTCCAACTGATCCGCCGCATCATTCTTCCCGGCGCGCTGCCGTCGATCCTGACCGGCGTTCGTTATGCTCTTGCCACGGCTTGGCTCGCGCTGGTCGTGGCTGAAACCATCGGCGCGCAGTCGGGGATCGGCTTTCTCGCGATGGATGCGCGCGAATTCCTGCGCACCGATGTGATCGTCCTGACGATCGCAATCTACGCGCTGATCGGCGTCGCGGCCGACGCCATTGCGCGCTTTCTCGAACAGCGCCTCCTCGCCTGGCATCCGAATTACGGAGCAGCGAGGTGAACGTGCACGTCGCTCCGCAGCCTTCCGCGCCGTTCGAATCCGGACCGGCCGTCGTTGTCAGCAACCTCGTCCGCAGCTACGGCAGCCGCGTCGTGATCGAGAAGCTGAACCTGCGCATCGATCGCGGCGAATTCGTCGCCCTGCTCGGCGAGAGCGGGTGCGGCAAGACAACATTGTTGCGGGCGCTGGCCGGGTTGGATCCCATCCAGGGTGGCCGTATCGCGGCGCCCCGCCGGCCGGCCGTGGTGTTTCAGGAGCATCGGCTGCTGCCCTGGGACAATCTCTGGCGCAATGTGGCGCTCGGCTTGCAGGTTCCGGATCCTCGCGAACGCGCCGCCGAAGCGCTCACCGAGGTCGGCCTCGGCGACAGGCTCGACGACTGGCCGCGCAATCTGTCCGGCGGACAAGCCCAGCGCGTCGCGCTCGCCCGCGCGCTGGTGCAGCAGCCCGAGCTTCTGCTGCTCGACGAGCCGTTTGCCGCGCTCGATGCGCTCACCGTATCCGCATGCACGAGCTGGTCCGCGAGCTGGTGGCCAATCATCAGCCCGGCGTCCTGCTCGTCACCCACGATGTCGACGAAGCCATCGCGCTGGCCGATCGCATCCTCGTGATGCGCGACGGCGCAATCGCCTTCGAGCATCGCGCCGGGCGTGGAAGCTCGGCATCCATCTCGCGCGCCGAACTCCTTAGCGAGCTTGGCGTGGTCTCCCATTCTCCCAGCTAGGTCATCCGGAAGGCAAAAAATGTCCGACTCATCGATCGCCAAACCATCCCGGCGCAGCTTCCTCGGCTCCGCAGCTTTTGGCATTGGCGCGCTCGCCGGCATGAATATCAGCGAATTCGCCCAGGCCGCGCCTGGCCGTACCACCGACACGGTCCGCCTGACCTGGGGCCTGAGCGGCCTCAATCTGATCGCCAAGGAGCGCGGCGAGTTCGAGAAGGTGCTGGCCAAGGATGGCATCAAGGTCGAATGGCTCGGCCCCTTCCCTAATCATGCGCCAACCTTGCAGGCGGTGACCGGCGGCAGCGCAGATTTCAGCTTCGGCGGCAGCACCACGCCTGCGCTCGCCGCTATCATCGCCGGCTCGCCGCTGGTGTTCACCCAGTTCGTGGTCTACGAGCCCCGCACCACGGCGATCATCGCCAAAGACGGGTCCGGCATCGACAAGGTCGAAGACCTCGTCGGCAAGTCGGTCGCGGTCAATCGCTCAGGCCTCGGCGAGTTCCTGCTGGTCGCGGCGCTCGAGAAACACAAGGTCGACCGCTCCGCGGTGAAGTTCGTCTATCTCAATCCTCCTGATGCGGCGCCGGCGCTCGCCTCCGGCAAGGTCGACGCCTGGTCGATGTGGAGCCCTGGCGTCGACATCGCCCGGCTCGAATACAAGGCGCACGACATCTTTCTGGAAGGCCGCGATCTCGAATTCCAGATCGACTACACGTCCTATCTGACCACCCGCAAATTCGCGACCGACAATCCCGCCCTCGTCCGCGCGGTGAACGACGCCTTCCGCGCCGAAGGCAAGTGGATTTCGGAGAACAGCAGGGATGCCGAGTACATCGCCCAGAAGGCGGGGAAATACAGCGATCAGGTCCGCGACCAGTTCATCGCGATGAACCGCAAATACCGCTACTTCGCGGTCAACGACGAGCGCTTCATCAGCGAGCTGCAAAAGGCCGCCGACTGGCTCGCGGCCCGCAAGGTTCTACCCGAGCCGGTCAAGGTGACCGACCATCTCGCCCAGCTCTAATAACAGGCCAACACTATGAACAAGACCGTGTCCGCCCCCTCCCTCGGCACACCCGAACCGCTCAAGACCGGCTCGCCGGAGCTGGAGGCGCTCCTTAACCAGATCGCCGAGGGCGCCAGTGACCGCGAGCGCGACCGCATCCTGCCGTTCGAGGTCATCGATCTCATTCGCCGGGCTCGCCTTGGCGCGTTGCGGCTGCCGTTGGACGCCGGTGGCGCCGGCAGCACGATCCGCGATCTCTTCGCCTTCGTCATTCGCCTCGGCGAGGCCGACGCCAATGTCGCGCATATCCTGCGCAACCATTTCAGCGTGGTCGAGCGCCTGGTGCGTTCCCCCAAGGACGAGCAGAGCCGGCAATGGCAGAAGGCGGTCGCCGAGGGCGCCATCATCGGACTTGCGACGACCGAGCTTGAAAGCCCGCGCGTCGGCAATGTCACGCCCGGGACGACGTTCACGCCCGACGGGAACGGCGATTATCTGCTGAACGGCACCAAATACTACAGCACAGGCACGTTGTACTCGGATTATGTGCTGGTGCGCGCGGCCGATCCGTCCGGAGCGACGGGCGCCACGATCGTGCCGATCAAGCGCGAGGGAATCGAGCTGGTCGACGACTGGGACGGGCTCGGGCAGCGACTTACCGCAACCGGCACGACGCACTTCCGTAACGTCAAGGTCAGGCGCGAGGAAGTGGTGTTCGATACGCCGGACGGCGGTTATGGCGTGCCCTATTCCAACACGTTTGCACAGCTCTTCCTGACGGCGGTCGTTGCCGGCATTGCACGCGCGACGCTGCGCGATGCGACAGCCCTGGTCCGCTCGCGCAAGCGTACGTTTTACTACGCGCCCACCGAGATCCCGACCGACGATCCGCTCCTGCAACAGACGGTCGGCCAGATCGCCAGCGGCGCTTTTGCGGCCGAGACGGTGGTGCTCGCGGCCGCCGAGGCGCTCGACCTTGCAACCGATGCGTTCGACGCCGGCGCGGCGAACGCTACAGAGGCGGCGCACACCGCCGCGCTGCTCTCGGCAAAGGCCAAGATCATCGCCGATGATTTCGCCATCCGAGGTGGCAGCCTGCTGTTCGATGTCGGCGGCGCATCGGCGACCAAGAAGGTCACCAACTTCGACCGTCACTGGCGCAATGCGCGCACGCTCTCTTCGCACAATCCGACCACCTACAAGGCGCGTTCGATCGGCGAACACGAGATCAACGGCACGCCGTTGCCCGCGAAGGGCTTTTTCTGAGAGCGAACAGGCCGATCCACGGCGTCCGATGCGAGGAGCGACAGATGGGAAAGTCCGACATTCATCTTGTCAGCGGCGATGACGAGGTCGAGCATCAGTTTCGAGCCGTGATGCGGCGCCTGGCCGGCGGCGTCACCATCATCACGGCCGGTCGCGACGAGGACATCACCGGCATGACGGTGACGTCCCTGACATCGCTCAGCGCCAGTCCGCCCCGGCTACTAGTCAGCGTCAACCGGCAGGCCTCGTCCTTTGCTCGAATCGCGCGCTACGGCGTATTCGGCGTCAACATTCTGGGATCGGATCAGCAGGCCCTCGCCGGGCGCTTCAGCGACGGAAGCTTGAAGGGCCACGAGCGCTTCGACGGGATCAGATGGTCCGCGGGGGCGGCCGGCGTGCCGCTGCTTGGCGACACTCTCGCAACCATCGAATGCAAGGTCGAGGAAATCATCGAGCGGCACTCGCATGGCATCATCATCGGCAGCCTGTTGAGCTTCGAGCTGTCCCGCGAACTGTCGGGCCTGGTGTACTGGAACGGCCAGTACATCAGGATCACCCATGACTTCGACCTCGACCTCCTCGCCGAGATCAGTATTCCGTTGGCCCATGTCAGATAACCCGCCGGAATCGCCCAGCGGCGGGCGCTGGCAGCTTGACAGGATTGTCGCCGAGCTTCGCCTCTCGCGCGAAGAAACACACAGCATAAGGCGCGACGGAGAGGCGCGACGCGCTCCCTCGCGCGAGGCGCTTCAGGCCATTCTGGATGGCCTCACCGAGGCGCTGTTTCCGAGGCATTACGGTCAGTTCGACCTCGACGGCGAGAATATCGACTATTTCGTCGGCAATCGCCTGAGCATCGCCCTCGACGGCCTTTGCGACCAGATCCACCGCGGCGCACGATTCGTCGGTGACGAGCTGATCCCGGGCTACCGGCGCGAGGACGCGGTCGAGCTGACGCGGCAGTTCGGCGAGCGCCTGCCGGTGGTGCGTGGACTCCTGATCTCCGATCTGAGAGCCGCCTTCGTCGGCGATCCCGCAGCCAGGAACTTTCCGGAGATCCTGATCGGATATCCGGGCATGACGGCGATCATCCATCACCGGCTGGCACATATCCTTGATGGGCTCAATGCGCGCTTGATCGCCCGACTTGTCGCGGAGATCGCTCATACGAGAACCGGGATCGACATTCACCCCGGCGCCAGCATCGGATCCGGCTTCTTCATTGATCACGGGACCGGTGTGGTCATCGGGGAGACCGCAATCATCGGCGACAATGTCCGGATCTATCAGGCCGTGACGCTCGGCGCGCGCCACTTTCCAACCGACGACGATGGCCATCTGATCAAGGGCGATGCACGGCATCCGATCGTCGAGGACGACGTCGTGATTTATGCCGGCGCAACCATCCTCGGGCGGATCACGATCGGCCGAGGCGCGACGATCGGCGGCAACGTCTGGGTCACCCAGGACGTGCCGCCGAACAGCATCGTGACGCAGGCCACCGCCCGCAACAAGCAGGGTTAGGCGGCCGGCGCCTTCCAGCGCATCAGGCGGCGTTCCAGCGTCTCGAGGATCGCGTTGAAGACGAGGCCGATCACGGTAATGCCCAGGATGCCAAAATACATCTGGGGGATCAGGAAGCTGTATTGGCTGTTGATGATGAGATAGCCGAGCCCCGATTTCGCGCCGACCATTTCTGACGCCACCAGGACCAGCATCGCGGATGCGCTCGCCAGACGGATGCCGACGAAGATCGTCGGCAATGATGCCGGCAGGATCACCTTCCGGAACAACTGGCTCGGTGTCGCGCCCATCGTCCGCGCTGACTTGACCAGCAGCGGATCGACCTGGCGCACGGCTGCGATCGTATTGAGAAGTAACGGCCAAGCGCAGCTATAAACCACCATGGTGACCTTCGAGAGCTCACCAATGCCGAGCAGCAGGATGAAAACAGGGAGCAGCGCAAGTGGCGCCGTGTTGCGCGCGATCTCGATGATCTGGTTCAGGAAGTCGCCGAGCCGGGCGTACCATCCCGTCAGCACACCCAACGGCACGAACAGGACAATGGCGATCAGGAAGCCGCTCAGGGCTCGCAGCAGGCTTGCACCGACGTCGTCATAGAGTTCACCGCTCTGCGCGAGCTGCCAGCCCGCTGCGATCACCTCGGAGAACGGCGGCAGGAACGTCACGTCGATCAACCCGAGGCGCGGCGTCGTCTCCCAGACAGCCAGGAACACCAGCAGCAGCAGGGATCGTTGCCCGATGGTGCCGAACCATCGCACCAGGCTGCCCGTCGCGGCGGCAACCGCGCCGGCGCGTGGTCTGACCCGATCCTTCGGACTCCCCTCGGCGAGTTCCAGCAGCGTCAGGATCTCCAGATTAGACATGAGCCAACTCCTTCTTTCCTGCGCGCTCGCCGTCCGGCGCGGGCACCTGGGAGCCCTGCGCCTTCAACACTTCGTCGCGCAGCAAGGACCACACCTCGTGCCTGACCTGCCCGAACTCGGGCAGCGAGCGGACGTCCTCGGTCTCGCTGTGCAGCTCGGCGGGAATATCGACAATCTGCTTGATCCGGCCGGGGCGCGAGGTCATCACGGCCACGCGCTGGCCGAGCACGACGGCCTCGTCGATGCCGTGCGTGATGAACAGGATGGTTTTCCCGGTCCTGCGCCAGATCCGCAGCAGCTCGCCTTGCAGCGTCTCACGCGTCTGTGCGTCGAGCGCGGCAAAGGGCTCGTCCATCAGCAGCACCTCCGGATCGTAGGCAAGGCTTCGCGCGATCGCGACGCGTTGCTTCATGCCGCCGGAAAGTTCGTGCGGATAGCGGTCGGCAAAGCCGGACAGTCCGACCAGATCGAGATAATGCAGGGCCCGCTCGCGCCGCTCCCTGGCTTTGAGACCCGCGATGTCGAGCCCGAACTCAGCGTTCTGCGCGGCTGTGCGCCAGGGAAACAGCGCATATTGCTGGAACACGATACCGCGGTCGCGCGCCGGGCCCTCGATGACCTTGCCATCGAGCAGGACGCGTCCGCTGCTCGGCGCCGTCAGTCCGCCGAGCAGATCCAGCAAGGTCGACTTGCCGCAGCCGCTCGGCCCGACCAGCGCCAGGAATTCGCCGGCACGAACATCCAGCGTGACATCATCGAGCGCGGTGAAGCTCTGCGCCGGCCCGCCATCCTTGCCGCGGACCAGGAACTCCTTGCGGGCGTGCTCGAAGCGGATCTTGGCCATGGTCATTTGGCCTCCGCGGTCTTGCCGGGGCGGAAATGGTTGAACTCGTTGGTATAGATGTCCGATGGCTTGAGCTGGTCCTGCTTCAACAGACCGTCCTTGACCAGCCAGTCGATCCACACCTGGAGCTCAGCATCGCCGATCACCCCGCCCCTGGTCGCGACACCCGTGCTCTTCCAGTATTTGATGGGTGTTGCGTCCTCGTTGCGCTTGCGATCGGCAATGATGCGTTCGAAGCGGGCGCGGACCTCCTCGGGCGGCGTCGTCTGCGCCCAGGCGATGGCACGGGACACGCCCTCGATCAGCTTGCGAGAGGAGTTGGGGTTGTCCTTGATGAACTTGTCCCGCAGCACATAGGACCCGCCGGTGAAGTTTCCGAAGATGTCCGAGTCCGCGAACAGCCTGCGGATGCCGCCGCGCTCCAGCGCCTTGTCGCGCAGCACGCCGTTCAGCGTGCTGACCTCGACCTGCCCCTGCCGCAGCGCCTGCTCACCGGTGACCGGCGGGATTGCAACCAGCGTCACTTGCTTCGCCTCCGCCGGCGTCAGGCCATTGCGGGCCAGATACTCGCGCAGCACGAATTCGAGATGCGCCCCCAGCGTGTTCACCGCGACCTTCTTGCCGATCAGGTCGCGCGCGGTCTTGATCGGACTGTCCTCCTTCACGTAGTAGCCGTTGTAGGTGTTGTCGTCCGAGCCGTAATAGCCGACAACAGCCTTGATCGGCGCCCTGGCTGCGATCAGCTTGATGATCGCGCCATAGAACGCGCCGCCGATATCGATGTCGCCGGTGACGACGGTCTGGATGTCCTGCGGACCGCTGATGGTGTTGCCGACCCATTTGAGCTTGAGCGGCGCGAGATAGCCGAGATCGTCGGCCAGTTCGATGAACGTCACCTGCCCGGCCCAGCCCTGGTAACGAATCTCGGTCTTTTCGAGCTGCGCCTCGGCCATGGCACTGCTGGCGAGAGCCGCCAGGCCGAGGCCGGCCAGACCGAGTTGCCGCCCTCTTGCCCGCAGGCCGGCAACCAGACGACGCAACGCAGAGATAGCGATCTTCATTGTGTTCACTCCATTGCTCGCTTCAGGCGGCCTTCGCCGCCTTGACGCGGGTCACGCTGCTGCGGCCCTCGATGCTGACCGGCACCTCGCCATCGATGGTGGCACGCCGGACCACGCGGTGCTGGTCGCCGTAATCGTTGACCGCGTAGTGCTGGGTCGCGCGATTGTCCCAGATCACCACGTCACCTTGCCGCCAGCTCCAGCGCACGGTGTTCTCGGGTGCGGTGATGTGCGACTGGAACAGGTCGAACAGTTTCTGGCTGTCGTATTTCGAAAGGCCGACAAAGCGCTGGACGAAATTGCCGAGCACCAGCGTCCGTTCCCCGGTTTCGGGATGGACGCGAACGACGGGATGCTCGGTCTCGTAGACGGTCGCCGTGAAGACCTCCTCGAATTGCTTCCGGTCAGCCTCGCTCGCACGGGTCTTGACTGCATAGTCGTAGGCATTGCTGTGCACCGCCCACAGCTCGTCAGCGAGCTTGCGCAGCGGAGCCGGCAGATCCAGATAGGACGCCGCCGTGTTCGACCAGATCGTGTCGCCGCCGAACTCGGGGATCACGACGCCGCGCAAGACTGAGATCTTCGGATAAGCGTCGACGAATGTGACGTCGGTGTGCCACTGGTCGGCGCGCCCGCCTCCGCGCGCGGAGTCAAGTTCGAGGATCGAGGCCGTTCCCTTGGTAGCGCCGACCGTGGGATGTGGCACCAGCTTTCCGAGCCGATGGGCAAAACGCTCCTGCTCGGCATCGTCGAGATGATTCTGGTCACGGAAGAAGATGACTTTGTGCTCGAGCAGCACCTGGTTGATCGCCGCAATCGTCCGATCCGGAAGATCGCCCGAAAGCTTGATGTTCCTGATTTCGGCGCCGATACGGGCCGATCGCTTGACGATATCCGAACGCGGAATGACGTTGTCGATGGTGATTCCGTCTGTCATGTCATCTTCCCCGAGACCGCGATCCATTTGACAAGGCTCCGCCGTTCGCCGATCGCTGCTGCGATGGCGGAGTGAAAGGCAGTGATGTTGCGATCGATCCTCTTGCGAGACCGCCGTCTGCTCTGGCGACAATCGCGTCTGGCGGGATCTTCCCCAGGGGCTGCATCGATGCAGCCCCTTGTTCAGTCACAGGATGCTAACTCAAGGACTTCGGAAATAGCTTCCAAAGTTCGAGGCCGTTAAGAAACAGACGCATCCACGATCATGGCGTGTCCAGTTGCTACTTGCACTCTGCTCTATTCTGCCGCGACGATATTCGGCGACCGCCAGACGGCCGACGCGTAAAGGGCCGGCTCGAAGTCGTCGGCGATCGGCCCGTTGATCCGCGCCTCGTGCGCCGGAAGGTCGTCAAGGAACAGATCCCTGCTGATCCGCGCCACGACGCCCGGAATATCGCGCTTGAAGCTCGGCACGTCCCCAATCGGCAGGCCGAAGCTGACGAATGCCGCGGGGTTGAACACGTGGATGTTCCGCAAGTAAGGCGCGCGGCCGGGCCCCTTCTCCAGGAATTCATGGCCCGCACCGAGATAAGGGTGTGCGCCCAGGGCCTCGTCCTGCTCGTCCGCGGCCGGAGAATAGCGGTCGCGCCATAGCAGGATCTCGTCGGAGAAGGCGGCGAGCTCAGGCCGCTTCGCCAGATCGACCTGGTAGCCCGTACCGGCGATGACGAAATCGAATGCGATATCGCCCTGCGGCGTGGTCGCGAGCAGCCGCCGTCCGAACGGCTTGGCTGACGTCCACGACGCTGCCAGATGAAGGTGGAAGTTGGGGAACTTGACCGCACGCGCGATTGCATCGGGCGGCGGCGTCGATCCCGCGCGACGGAAGCGAATGGCCTGATGCCAGCGCACCGCGTCCGGGAGCGCCCCGTAATTGTCGTATGCGCCCGGATATCCACGCGTCCTGATCACCGGCTCCGAGGCCACCCTGCCGCGGCGTGCAAAGAGATGCACCTCCCTCGCCCCTGCTTCGAGCGCAACTGCCGCGGCATCGAACGCGGAGGCCGCACTGCCCAGCACCGCGACCGACTTGTCGCGGAGCCTGTCGAAATCGATCGCCTCCAACGTATGCGCGTAAAGCTCCTTTGACAGATTGCGGGAGAGCACGTCGGGGACGGACGGACCGCCGTTGCTTGGGAAACCGCTGGCAAGGATGATCTTGCGGGCCGTTTCCGTCTTCGCTTCGCCCGCAATATCGAGATGAAGCCGCAGGTGGTCCTGCGCCGGTTCGATACGAACAAGCTTGGTACGATAGCGCACCTCGATGCCGAGCGTGTTGCGATACCAGTCGAGGTAGGCGGCCCAATCCACGCGAGCAATACGATCGATCGCTTCATATGCGACCGCGCCATGGCGGGCTTCATACCAAGCCTGAAAACTCAGCCCCGGCAGACCAAGCTCCGGTCCGGGCAGCCCCTTCGGCGTGCGCAGCTTGTGCATGCGCGCGCTGCTCAGCCATGGACCGGACGACGCCGCATCATGTGATGCATCGATCACCGTGACACTGCCGATGCCGGCACGGCGCAATGCAAAGGCGAAAGCGCTTCCGGATTGCCCGCCCCCGATGATGGCGACGTTGTGGTCGCCCCCATGACGATCCGGAACCCAGTTCTGCGGATCTGGACCAATCAGACGCAGGGTTTCGCGAGCCGCGTCATTGACATCAGACTGAAACATGTTGCACCCGGATTTGTCTGCATCAGATGCGACCAAATCGTAGAAGCCAACGACACTCAGTCAATGAAATGGAATCGGTTTTGTTTTGCGGCCCGAACAACGAACAGACCGCGAGGTCACGCGGCGTTGAAAGATTTGCGCCGACAGCGGCGCGAGCCAGAAGACACGACCGGCCATTCGCTCGCCAGATCGACTTTCAGTTGAGACGATCGGTTCGCGACGTTATCTACTGAATGCGCTCCCGCCGCTAGATTCATGCTCGCATCGCACCGAACAACGCAAATCCATTTCATCGACTTTTCTCACCCCGACAACATAGAGTTCGTCTCGATCAAGCCGTCTCGACGGCTCGTTGGAGATTTTGGAAAGCACGATGTCGACCGCCGGCGTCATCAGCCTTGAACGGGACACGCCCGAGCTTGCACGGACCTACGAGCAGGCTGGCGTCCTCCAGTTTCACCATGGTAAATTCCTCATCGGGCCGCTGGCTTTGAAGTCCGGGGATCGCGTGCTCGATATCGGCGCCGGCACCGGCCGCCTGACCGAATTCGTCGCGGGACTTGTCGGCCCGACCGGGCGCGTGATCGGCATCGACCCGTTGGAGAACCGGGTCACCATCGCGCGTCTGCGCGCCTCGGGGACGCTGACCTTCGATGTCGGCCGTGCCGAGGACCTTTCGCGCTTTGGACCCGCGGAATTCGACGCCGTCTACCTCAACAGCGTCTTCCACTGGATCGCGGACAAGCGGCAGGCGCTGCGCGAGATCGAACGCGTCCTCAGGCCGGGCGGCCGGATCGGGCTGAACGTTCAGGATCCGACCAAACCTCACGAGTCGCGAACCCTGCTCCGCCAGGCGATCGAACAGGCCGGCTTCGGCGAGAGAAGCAGCGAGCCGCATCGCGTGCTCGGAGCAAGCGACGACGAGCTCAGAGCCCTGTTCGCCGAGGTCGGGTTCGTCGATTACCGAAGCGACCTGCGCTCGCTCGTCGATCTGCACGGCGACGTGACGTCGGTGCTGGGATGGTCCGAGGCCAGCGCTTTCGGCAACTTCCTTGGCAGCTTTTCGCCGGCGGAGCGGGCAGCGATCGACGCGGCCTTTGCAGCGCTAGTCGAGGCGAGGCGTACCCCGGAGGGCCTGCGCCTGGAGCGATATCTGCGTTTCGCCTTCGCGCGAAAGCCGAGGTCGCGAACGGCTCCATCCGCCTCCTAATTTCTCCGGCAATCGCATCTGGACATTCGAACCATGGGCAATCAACGGCAGCTTGTTCTCAATCTCTTCATCTATCCCGGCGGCCACCACGAAGCCGCGTGGCGCTACAAGGGATCGTCGGCGGAACGCATCCTCGACATCACCTTTTACCAGGAGCTGGCGCAGCGGGCCGAGGCCAGTAAATTCGACGCCATCTTCTTTGCCGACGGTCCGGCCCTCGCCGACAACGTTCGCTATGCCCAGCGCTTTCGCTTCGAGCCGATCACCTGGCTGGCTGCGATTGCCGCAGTGACGAAACGCATCGGCCTCATCGCAACCGCGTCGACCACTTATACCGAGCCTTACAACCTCGCGCGCCTGTTCGCCTCGCTCGACCATCTGAGCCAGGGTCGCGCCGGCTGGAATATCGTGACGACCAGTGCGCCACAAGCAGCGCAGAACTTTGGCCTGCCCGAACACCCCCCGCATCACGAACGCTACGAGCGCGCCCGCGAATATCTCGACGTGATCTCGCGGCTCTGGGACAGCTGGGAGGATGACGCGCTCGTCAACGACCCCATCTCGGGCATTTTTGCCGATACCAACAAGATCCACACGCTCGACCATGTCGGCCAACACTTTCGCGTGCGCGGCCCGCTCAACATTTCGCGCGTGCCGCAAGGCCGGCCGGTCTATGTCCAGGCCGGCGCCTCCGACGACGGCCGTGCCTTCGCCGCCCACTTTGCGGAGGCGATCTTTACCGCGCATCAAACCGTGGACTCGGCGAAGGCGTTCTATACCGACATCAAGCGCCAGGCCCGCGCCTTCGACCGCGGTCCGGATGAGATCAAGATCCTGCCGGGCATTAGCCCTTTCATCGGCAGCACGCAGTCCGAGGCGGACCGGCTCCAAGAAGAATTCAACGCGCTGATCCAACCGGAATATTCCCTGACCCAGCTGCGCCAAATGATCGGCGTCGATCTCACCGGATATGATCTCGACGGCCCCGTCCCGCGCCATCTCATCGACACCGCGAGCGCGCGCGGCGTTGCCAGCCGCTTCAAGCTGGTGGTCGACATCGTCGATCGTGAGAAACCGACGATCCGGCAGCTGGTGCAGCGCCTCGCCGGCGCGCGCGGCCACTGGGTGATTGCGGGCACACCGGAAAAGATCGCCGACAACATCCAGACCTGGTTCGAGGGCGGTGCGGCGGACGGATTCAACGTGATGCCGCCCTGGCTGCCCGGCGGCTTCGACGTCTTCGCCGAGCAGGTCGTCCCGATCCTGCGCAAGCGCGGCCTGTTCCGTGAGGACTACACCGGTACGACCCTGCGCGAGCATTACGGCCTGGCGCGTCCCGCCAGCATCTACTCCAACGCGGTCAAGGCGATCGCCTGACACCGCTTCCGCACTGACATCCCAACTCAAGACCAGTAAGAAGACATGAAGACAGCGTTGTTTCTCCTCTCCGGCCTTTTGGCTCTTTCCCCTTTCGCCGCCGAAGACGCCTTGGCACAGCAGCCCGCGAAGCCGGAGCTCCGGGTCGGCTTCGTGCCGGGACCGTATATCGACGAGTTCAAGATCGGCGTCGAGCCCGAGCTGAAGAAGAAGGGCTACAAGATCCGCTATGTCGAGTTCTCGACAGGCCTTGAAGCCAACAATGCGGTATTCAAATCCGAGATCGACGCCAATGTGATGCAACACACGATCTTTCTCGATTCCTACAACGAGCGGCAGAAGACTGATCTCGTCGGCATCGTCCACGTCCCCACCCCGCCGATGGGCCTCTATTCGAAGAAGCATCCGCTGGGCACGCCGATCAAGCCGGGCTCGAGCGTCGCCGTGCCGAACGATCCGGTCAATCTGCAGCGCGCGCTGTGGGTGCTGCGTGACCTCGGCCTGATCGAGATCCGTGATAGCAAGTCGGTCGACGTCACCGAGCTCGATGTCATCAAAAATCCCGGCGGCATCAAGATCGTGCCGCTCGAGGCCGCACAGGCGCCACGGGCGCTCGACGACGTCGATTTCGCCGCCGTACAGGGCAATTTCGCGATCTTCAGCGGGCTGAAGCTGACCAGTGCCTTTGCGCTGGAGAAGATGACCACGCCCTACATCAACGTGCTCGCGGTGAAGAAGGCTAACGCCAATGCCGAATGGGCCCAGGACATCGTCGCCGGTTACAAGTCGCCGACGTTCAAGACGGCAATCCGGGCCGACCGGTTCTATGACGGCTTCACTTTGCCCGACTACATGAAGTGAGGGGATCGCATGTTCGATTTCACGCTTGAATGGGCCAGCCGCCGCTCCGCCGCCGAGCGCGCGATCGACGCGCGGGCGATGACCGACAAGCTTCGTTTCCAGGAGGCTTTCGTCCTCCCGCTGGTCTTGCTGATCACCTTCCTGTTCGCACTGGGCATCATGACAGGAGCTCATTTGAACGGACGAGCAAACCACGCTTTGCCGTATCTCGTGTCGGGGGGCATGGGTATGCCCATGCTCTATCCCGCATCGGAGTCCTGTCGCAGGCCATCGAACCTCGGTTCCCTGCCGCGACTCCGGCAGGCTGAAGTGCTTGCGCTACTGACGGCCGACTAGCGGCAAGACTATGCCTTCCATGCTTTCGGCGCGGCGGTGGACATCAAAATCATCCATCTCAGCCGAGCATCGTGGAATTTTCCAGCCGCGCTCGCGACGACGCCAGCATGATTCAACCAAACTGATTCCGACGAGTGTGTAGCAATGTTCAATTCAACCCCTGCCGTGATAGCTTTTCCGGGTTCTCGTCCTACACCGTCGTCCGGAGTGAACATGCGCTACGTCATCTCGCTGCATTCAGGCTTCGCTCGTTTGATCGAACAGGCACGTGGATGGTTCCGGCGCTCGCTGCGGCTACGGACAGGCGGCTCGGACAACACGCAGGACGATCTCTACGAGATCTTCCTGTTCGGGCCCCACGGCTGACGCCCGGCAACGCGTCCAACTTTTCATCACACTGAGGTCTATGACATGACCGACGCTGCGTTGCAGCTCGCCGAGACTGGCCGCCGCCTCGACGCCATCGACCGCAAGATCCTGACGGTGCTTCAGGAGGATGCTTCGCTCTCCGTGGCCGAAATCGGCGACCGGGTCGGCCTGTCGTCCACGCCCTGCTGGAAGCGCATTCAGCGGCTCGAAGCCGACGGTGTCATCGTCAAGCGCGTTGCGCTGGTGGACCAAAACAAGATTGGCCTCGGCCTTTCGGTGTTCGTCTCGGTGGAGAGCGCGGATCACTCCGACGTCTGGCTGAAGCGTTTCGCCTCAGCAGTCAGCGCAATGCCCGAGGTGATGGAATTCTACCGGATGGCCGGCGACGTCGACTACATGCTGCGCGTCGTCATTCCGGACATGCCGAGCTACGACGTGTTCTACAAGAAGCTGATCCACGCCGTCCCGCTCAAGAACGTCACCTCGCGCTTCGCGATGGAGAAGATCAAGTCGATCACGGCGCTGCCGATTCCAGCGGCTGTGACGGTGGAATAAATGCTGACGAACCGCGAGCCTATGTCACGCGACGAGTTTGCCGATAGCGCACCAAAGCATCCCGACTGACGCTACCCCCTTGGACTAGAGTTTTTTGGTGAACCTACCAACGGACAGTTGCCATCGCCTGTCGCCACGCCACATATCCCGCTGCTCTCAGACATCGCGCGGCCTGCTGGAAGAGCGCTTAGTCCACTTTTCAATGTCTGCTCACAGTGGCCTTGATGGGATTTTTCTTGATCTCCCGGTGCACACCAGCGCTCGGCTTTCTGCAGAATGTCTTTTCAATTTGGTGATGCGCCACGCGACATAATGCGCCTGAGAGGACCGTCGCGCCGCCGAACTCGGGTTGACGCGCGAATGAAGCGGCAATCGTTGCGCTGTTCGGTCACGGGCAAACCTAGATCGGGCGCGTTCGCAATGAAAACAAAATGACCATCGCGTCCACTGCCCCGCCCCGACGCTTTTGTTGTCTGTCCCGAGTGAAATTTGGAATGGCCAGGTCCCTTTGTTTCGCTTCTCCTACGAGGAAACGCTGATCGTGCCGTAACGCTTTCGCGAAACGGTGACCTGATCGCGCATCAATCATCAGGGGCTCTTCATGACCGCACGTTTCCCAATGTTTTCGCTCTCCCGGCGCCGCCTCCTCGCTGCGGCCTCCGTGATTGCAGCAGCGACCGTGACGGCAACGGCGGGCCTCTCTCCGGCGCGAACTGCCGGCGCTCCACCGAGCGGCGGCGACATCACCTTCCTCATCGACTCGCTCGGCAGCACCTGGATTCCGAACAACAGCGCAATCTCCAGCTTCCAGGGCCACATCTGGGGCCACGTGACCGACAAGCTCGTCTATGTCGATGCCGACGGCAAGGTCAGCCCCTGGATCGCCGAAAGCTGGGAGCAGAACGGCGAGGCCACACAGTTCACCCTGCGCCTCAAGAAGGGTGTGACCTTCTCCGACGGAACACCGCTCGACGCGTCAGCCGTGGTCGCCAATCTCGACATCTGGTACGCAGGCCGGCGGAACGAGGGGATCAATCCGATTGGCCTCTTCCCGAAGACTTACGACCACGCCGAGGCGGTCGATGCAGCCACCGTGAAGGTTGTCTTCAAGGCGCCGACGCTCGGGTTTATCCCGACGCTCGGCTATCACGGCTCGATCCTCATCTCCCCGAAGACGATCGCGCAGCCCGCCGCGCAGCAGGCTGATCTGGCCAAGACATCCGGCAGCGGCCCGTATGTGGTCGCTTCCTGGAAAGAGGGCGACTTCGTCAAGCTGGTCAAGCGCAAGAACTACAATTGGGGGCCGGCAGCCGTCGGTCACACCGGTCCGGCCTACCTCAACTCGATCACCTACAAACTCGTGACCGAGCCGTCGCTGCGGGTCGCCGCTGTCCAGTCGGGACAGGCCGATGTCGCCTACAGCCCCTCACCGCAGGAACTGAAATCGCTCAAGGAAGCGGGCTTCACGGTCGCGACCCCGCGCTATCTCGGTTTCGTCAACGGCCTCGCGATCAACACCAAGCTGGAGCCATACAATGACTTGAAAGTGCGCCAGGCTCTTCAGGCCGGCATCAACCGGAAGGAGATCATCGACACCGTCTATACGCCTGACTGGAAGCTGGCGACGTCCTTCATCCAGAGCAACGTACCGGGTGCAACCGACCATAGCGAGCTCCTGGCCTACAACCCCGGCAAGGCGGAGAAGCTTCTCGACGAAGCCGGCTGGATCAAGGGTGCTGGCGGCATCCGGACCAAGGACGGCAAGCAGCTGTCGCTGACGCTCCACTCCAACCCCTATCTTGCGACGGCAAAGTCGATCGACGAACTCATCGCCCAGCAACTCGGCAAGCTCGGCTGGAAGGTCACCATTCGCGCCTACGACGTCGTGACGTTCGGCGAGAAGGTCCGGTTCGGCGGGCCGGCCGTGCCTGCCTACGAGGTGACGCGCAGCTTCATCGACGCCGGCACGGTGGCCAGCATCCTCACCGACGCCAACAACGGAGAGAACTGGTTCAACCTCGGCGACAGCGACAAGAAGCTCAATGAACTGCGCGACAAGATCGCCGGCGCGGCCTCTCTCGACATTCGCAATCCGCTGCTCGACGAGTTGCAGACCTACGTTCTCCAGCAGGGCTATTTCATCCCGCGCACGCAGATCGTCCAGCGGATCTACGTGCAGTCCCCGAAGCTCAAGGGGGAGGTCTACAACGGCATCGCCTACGCCAGCTATTACACGGCAACGATCGGCGAGTAATCCGCAGTGCAAACAAGCAGCGTGAGGAGGCGACCGGCATGAGAAGCGCCTACCTGTCCTATGCCGCGAAGCGCTTCGCCCAAGCCGTCGTCGTCATCCTGCTGGCTTACGTCTTCACCTTCGTCGTCGTCAGTATTTTGCCTGGTGACCCCATCACCAACGTGCTGCGCGACCCGCAGAATGGATTCAGCGAGGATCAGATCAAGGAGATCATCGCCGCCCAAGGCCTGGACCGGCCAATTCCGATCCAGCTCTGGGCGTCCTTGTCCAACTTCGTGACCGGCGACCTCGGCCTGTCGATGCGATCCAACCGGCCTGTGACAACCCTGATCGCCGAGGTTCTCCCTTCGACACTGATCCTCGCATCCGCAGCTTTCGCCATCGCGCTGCTGCTGGCGGCTACGATCGCCTACGGCACCCAGTTCCTTCCGAAACGGTTTGGCCAGGGCTTGCTGCGTGGCTTCCCATCGTTGTTCCTGTCGGTGCCGAACTTCGTGATCGGCCTGGTGCTGATCCACATCTTCGGCTTCCAGCTCGGGTTCTTTCGCGTAATCGCGCCGGACAGCTTCTGGGCGACCTTCTTCGCCGCGGTCGCGCTCGGCATCCCCATCTCCGCACGGATCACCGAGGTGCTGATCGCGAACCTCGACAACGAGTCCGAACAGGAATACGCCGCCGTTGCGCGCAGCCGTGGGCTCGGGCAGATGCACCTCTTTGCCAAGCACCTGCTCAAGCCGTCTTCGCTCCCGGTCATCACCGTCATCGCACTCGCCATCGGTGAGCTGCTCGGCGGTTCGCTGATCACCGAGACGGTGTTCGGACGCACCGGCATCGGCAGCCTGGTGCAGCGTTCGGTGAGCACGCAGGACCTGCCTGTCCTGCAAGCGGTCGTCTCGCTTGCGGCAGTGGTGTTTGTGCTCGTCAACCTGATCGCCGACCTCGTCTACCCGCTGCTGGACCCGCGCGTGAAGCTGATCGGCGGTCCCAAGGTCCGCCCGACTACCGCTGACGAAGGCCCCGCTGGCATGTCCCCGGCGGTGACATCATGACACTCGTCTCCGTTTCCTCCTCGCCACGCATCACGGCGATCAGCCGGCTGACAGCCCTTCGGGTGCCGCCGACCGTCGCGCTCGCATTCGCCGTCATCGCGATCGTAATCGCCTGGTCGCTCGCGCCGAGCTTGTTCACGAGTCATGATCCCGCCAGCGGCGTCCCCGCTGACAAGCTGCTCGGCCCCAGCGCAGCGCATTGGTTCGGCACCGATCACCTCGGTCGCGACCTCTATACCCGGGTCGTCTATGGCACGGCCTCCTCGGTGACGAGCGCGCTCATCGCGGTCGTCATCGCCGCGGTTGCCGGCGGGCTCATCGGCCTCCTGGCCGGCTTCCTCGGCGGCTGGATGGACATCGTGCTCGCCCGCCTGGTGGATGTGCTGCTGGCGATCCCGAACTTCCTGCTGGCGGTCATCGTCGTGACCGCGATCGGTTTCGACACCACGAACGCTGCGGTTGCGACCGGCGTCTCGGCGGTCGCCGTGTTCGCGCGGGTGATGCGCTCGGAAGTGATCAAGACCCGGCAGGCCGTTTTCGTCGAGGCATCGTTCCTGATGGGCGGCTCGCGCTGGCACATTCTGTTGCGGCACGTGCTGCCGAATGCATCGCGCTCGGTGCTCCCGCTCGCGGTGCTGCAGTTCGGCCTGTCGATCCTGGTGATCGCCAGCCTTGCTTTCCTCGGCTACGGCGATCCGCCTCCCGCCTCCGACTGGGGCCTGCTGATCTCGATCGGCAAGGACTACCTCAAATGGCCGTGGCTGGTGTACGCCCCCGCCTTCGTCACGATCGCGACCGTCCTCTCCGCAAACAGGATCAGCCGATGGCTCCGCAAGACAGACTGACCGCCACGTTCACCCGCGTCGCGCCGACGCCGCTGCGGTCGATTCCGCAGCTCCGGGTCGACGGCCTGTCGGTCTCCTATGGCCCGCACGAGGTCGTGACCAACGTGAGCTTTGAACTCGGCCGCGGCGAGAGCCTCGCCCTCATCGGGGAGTCCGGCTCCGGCAAGTCGACGATCGCCCGCGCAGTGCTGCGGCTGCTCCCCAGCGGCGGGCACGCCACCGGCCGCGTCGCGTTCGACGGCCAGGAGGTGCTGGGGATTTCCGAGCGCGGCTTCCGGCCGTTGCGGGGACGAGCCATCGGGTTCGTCCCGCAGGACCCTGCCAACTCACTCAACCCGGTACGGACAATCGGTGCCCAGGCGCAGGAGGCGGCTGCGCTGCTCGACGAGCCCGACAAGACGATCCGCAAGCAGCTCATCCTGGAGACGTTCGCCCAGGTTGGGCTCGACAACCCCCTGCGTGTCTACGACTCCTACCCGCACCAGCTGTCCGGCGGCATGCTCCAGCGCGTGCTGATCGGCCTTGCGATCCTGCCACGGCCGGCACTGCTGGTCGCGGACGAGCCGACCTCCGCGCTCGACGTCACGATCCAGAAGCGGATCCTCGACCTGCTCACGCGGCTGCAGCACGATCTCAAGATCAGTCTGCTGCTCATCACGCACGACCTTGCAATCGCCGCCGAGCGAGCGGACGCGCTCGTGGTGCTCAAGGACGGCGTCATCCAGGAGGCTGGCCGGACCGCTTCCGTCTTCTCCTCGCCGGCGTCGGCCTACGCAAAGAAGCTGCGCGCGGATGTCCCGGCCCTCAACCCCGACCGTTACGCCGCACTGCGCGACACGGGCTTCCGTTCCCGCGAGACCGGCCAGGCACCGAAGATCGAGGTCAGCGCCGTCACGAAGACCTTCACAGTCGACGGCAAGGCGCTGACGGCCGTCGACGATTTGTCGTTCAGCGTCCCTGCTGGCACCACGCACGCGCTGGTCGGCGAATCGGGCTCGGGAAAGACCACGACGGTCCGGCTGCTGCTTGGACTGGAGGGACCCGACACCGGGAGCATCTCCGTCGCAGGCGAACAAATCACCGGCCGCTCGCCCGAGGCACTGCGGACGGTGTGGCGCCACCTTCAGTTGGTCTACCAGAACCCGTTCACCTCGCTCGATCCGACCTGGACGATTGAGCGGCTCGTGCGCGAGCCGCTCGATCGATTCAAGATCGGAACGCGAAAGGAACGGGATGAGCGCGTCCGCGAAGCGTTGGCCGATGTCGGACTTGGCGAGCACCTGCTCTCCCGCAAGCCCGGAGCCCTGTCAGGTGGCCAGCGCCAGCGCGTGGCCATCGCCCGGTCGCTGGTCCTCAAGCCCGACGTGATCGTGCTCGACGAGCCCACCTCCGCGCTCGACGTCAGCGTCCAGGCCGGCATCGTCGAAGTCCTGCTCTCGCTACAGGCTACTCTGGGCCTGACCTACGTGTTCGTGTCTCATGACCTGGCGCTGGTGCGTCAGCTCGCCCACACCGTCTCGGTGATGCATCGCGGACGTATCGTCGAACACGGGGCCGTCGCCGACATCTTCGACAACCCTCAGCAGCCCTATACGAGGTCGCTGCTGGCGTCGATCCCGTCGGGTGGCGACGATATCGCGCACATGCGCACGCGCGCCTTCGGTTGATCATGACCGCGGATTGAATAAGCCGCGAAAGGCCCCTGCCCGCTCAGTTCTCATCATCCAGTGCGAGCACGGCAAAGCTCGCGAGCCAGTGCTCTCCCATGTAGTGACCGGCGATATGGGGGAGGCCTGCGGCCAGATGCTCGCGCGCCGCTTCATGAGCAACGACGCGGCGGGGGTCGCCTGCCGGCAAGGCGTCGCCGAGAGAGCGCCAGCACCAGGCGCGGCTGAGATTGAGCCCGTCGAGATGAGCGATCTTGCCGTCGGTGCGATCGGTGACCGTCGCAGGCTTGAACAGCGTTGCCGGCCGTCGTTCGACCAGCCGCGGCAGAAAGCGATCAAACCAGGGCAGGAACGCGTCCGGAGGCAACAGCCGCCGCATGCATTCGGCCTCGATAAGAGCCGAGGACTGGAAATCGTCGCCGCTCGGCTCACCCCAGGCGGGGCAGTCGCTGTCTTCACCATACCAGCGCTGGCCAGTCTCGTGCAGCAACCTGGCGAGCGCTTCATCCTTTTTGATGCCGGCGTAGTCTGCCGCCATCCGCAGGCCAAACGCCGTATTGAAATGGGTGCCGACGCGTACGGGATAGAACGCCAACGGCAGGAAGTCGCGAAAGCGTTGCGCGATGATTTCGGCCAGCGGCGCGAGATTGCGGCTCCAGCGATCGTCAGGATGGAGCGCCAGTTCAGTCGCGAGCTTCAGGAGCCAGGCCCAGCCATACGGCCGCTTGAAGCCGCGGGCAGTCGGGCGGGCGAAGTAAGCACGTTCGGCGGCGACCTTCTCGGGCACGAATTGCGTATCGAAGAGGGCGCGGATGTCGGAGGCTGCCGCAAAGTCGGGAAACCTGCGCAGCAGTCGCGCCAGCATCCAATAGCTGTGGACGCAGGAATGCCAGTCATAGCTGCCATAGAAGATCGGATGCAGCTGGCTCGGCGTGCGGGCATCCGCAGGTTCAGCCAGCGCGTGATCAACGTTATTGGGATATTCGCGCCCGACATGGCCGAGCGCGATGTTGGCAAAATGCGAGGCATGTTCGCGGGTAAGACGGGGCGTGGTCACGGCTTGGCCTTTCCAGTGTTCCGGCCGATCAATGTCTCGATCAGGCGCGGCAGGAGGTAGATCGGAAATTGCGTCGCGGCGAAGTATAGTGCCATGCGTGGCGAGGCGGCAGCACCCAGCGCCGACCAGACCAGGCCGACATTACGGTTGCCGAGGATGAGCCCGACGGTCAGCCGCTGGCTCAAATTGCCCGGCAGCAGCACGGCACCAGCTGCTTGAAGGGCGATATTGCAAGCGAAGGCGAGCCCGAGGCAGAGCATGGCGGCCTGCACATCCGCCGCGATCTGCGCGCGAATGTCAGCCATCGTCGCCGCCGCAAAGACGAGAAGCGCCGCGACGATGATCCCGTCGACCATCCCGCCATGGGCCGCCAGCACCGGGGCTGCATGCCGGCGGACCAGGAAAGCCACCCCTTCGGCGCCGCCGATCAACAGCGCCAAGCGAAGCGCGAGCTCGAGCGCGCTGATCTCGAGTCCGCCGAACCAGCCTGCAAGAAGCGGCACGGTGACCGGAGCCAGCACCATGGACAACACCGTCACCACGAGCGGCACCGCACCGTCGAGCCCGAGCATGCGTGCCACTGCTGCCGTTCCGCTCGATGGCGGCGCCGAGACGGCGAGCACCGCCGCAAGCGCGATCTCCGGACCAAGGTTCAAGGCGTGACCGGCAACACCGATCACGAGCGGACAGGCCACCATGACGACGGCCGGCAAGAGCACGGAAAGCGACGGCCGTCGCAGCGTTGCGACGACGGCCTGACTGTCGATCCGCAACAGCGTTCCCAGCACGATCAGGAAGATCGTGGTTGGCATCAGGGGGCGAGCGAGGTCCGCAAGAGCCGGAAAGGCCAATCCGAGCAGGACGCCAAGTGCCAGCAAGGTCGGTCCGCGCGGGATGAAGTGCAGGAGTGAAGACCGCATACGCCGCGCCCAATCATGTCGTCTCCGCCAGGAGACCACACTCCGCATCATTCTTGAAATCGATTGTTACTATATCTATCATCGTTCAAATGAATTTGGCTTCCGTCGACCTCAACCTCCTGGTCGCCTTCGAGGCGCTGATGGAGGAACGCCATGTGACCCGCGCCGGCCAGCGCATCGGCCTGGCGCAACCGTCCATGAGCAGCACGCTGACGCGGCTGCGTGCGCTGTTTGGCGATGAGCTCTTCGTGCGCTCGGCCTCCGGCATGCAGCCGACGGCCAAGGCGCTGGCGCTGGCGCGACCGATCAGCGACGCTCTGGGGCAGATCAGGGGCGTGCTCGAACCCACATCAGCCTTCAATCCGGCAACAGCCCGCCATCGCCTGTCTATTGCGGCGACCGACTATGGCGACCTCGTCGTGGTGCCGCGACTGGTCGAGGCGTTGCGGCGGGAGGCACCTGGTATCGATCTCGTGGTGCGCCCCATCATTGATCCGGCCGCGAGTGTCGCGAGCCTGGAACACGGCGATGTCGACGCGCTGATAGGTGGCCATCTTCCCGCTTCCCCGCGCATCATCCGATCCACGCTTTTCACGGAGAGTTTCGTCTGCATTCTCGACGCCAAGCGCGCCAAACTGAAAGCCCGTCTCACCAAGGACGATTACACGCGGCTTCCGCATGTGCTGTTCTCCTCCGCCGGCGGCGACGGGCTTCCCGGCGCAATCGACACGATGCTGAGCCGGCACGGACGCAAGCGCCGGACCGCGATCACGCTCGCCCATGTCGTCGCGGTGCCGTTTGCCGTCGCAGGCACCGATCTCGTGGCAACCATGGCCGAGCGCGTCGCGCGCCGCTTCGCGACAGCCGCCGGCGTGTCTGTCGTTCCGATTCCCTACGATGTGGAACCATTCACCATCGACCTTCTCCACACGCGCCGCGCCATGGCCAATCCGGCGCTGCGCTGGTTCATCGAGCTGGTCAATCGCGTCTGCGGGACGCTGTAGCGATCGGCGGGCCGGAAGCCGGCTGCTATTTCCGCTCAATCAGCTGCGCGATCTCCCAGACATGGCCTGAGGGGTCGGCAAAGGATGCAGTTCGTCGCCCCCACGGACGGTCGATCGGGCCATTGAGCAGATCGACGCCAATCTCCCGCAGGGCCGAGCAGACCTGATCGACGTCGACGACCCTGATCGTCAGGAGTGCGCGCGCCCCTGCGGAGGACTGCGCGACACGCAGCGGCTCGACAAGCGGCGGTGCCTGAGTCGCGTCGAGAAGGTTGACCAGGAGCCCACCAAATCGAAGTACGGATGAGACCGCATCCTCCCAGACCGTCTCGGATGTGAAAACCTTGGCGTAAAACGCTTTCGACGACGCAATGTCATCGACGAACAATGTGATGACTTCAACTTCGCTTGGCAGACCATTGACCATGTCGCCCTGCTCCTCACCGTTGCTGCGGCAGCCTGCACAAGCGTGACAAGCCGCCTGCCGCTATATCTCACGATGTTAGAGCATGGCGCAATTCGGCGAGCCGGGTCATCGGCCCGGCTCGGAAGCCTCGATACCTAATTGAATAGATCCGGTTCCGCCTCGGTGATCCAGTCCCACAACGGCTGGAAGCTGAAATAGCCGCCCTTGTGCGTTCCGACCTGCCGCGAGGTCAGGCTGGCGATCTCGTGCGGGATCGGCTTTGGCGTTCCGGCGGCTTCCACAAGCAGCTGGGCGCGCGCAGCATTGTCCATGGCGATGTACCACCAGGCGGCAGCCTCGATGGTCGGTCCGACCGTGAGCAGGCCGTGGTTCTGCAAGATGGCCGCCTTCTTCGATCCCAGCGCCTGCGCGATCTTGCGGCCCTCTTCCGCCTCCAGCACGACGCCGGAGAACGGATCGAACAGCACGTGATCCTCGTAGAAGGCGCAGGAATCCTGCGTCAGCGGATCGAGCAGGCGGCCGAGCGCCGACCAGGCCTTGCCATAGGTCGAATGGGTGTGCGCGGCCGCGATCACCTCAGGATGCGCGGCGTGGATCGCGGAGTGAATCACGAAGCCGGCCTGGTTGATCGGCTTGTCACCGATCAGGATGTTGCCATCGTGATCGACGAGCTGAAGATCCGATACCTTGATCTGGCTGAAATGCTTCGACAGCGGATTGATCCAGAACCGTTCGGGAAACTCCGGATCGCGCACGGTGACATGGCCTGCGAGCCCCTGATCGAAGCCGTAGCGCGAGAACAGGCGGAATGTTGCGGCAAGCCGCTGTTTGCGATGCAGCCGCTCTTCCTCGAACGTCGCGGCCGGCGTGCGCTCGACCAGGGAGTACTTCTTGGGCTTCTCGACGACCTTGTTCATTGTGCCTTTCCTTTTTTAGTATTCGAGATTCTTGTCGAAGACGTCGGCCAGCGCCACGCCATGGGCGTGGGCGTCGAGGTTGACCAGCGTCTTGTCGGCCAGCCGCTTGGCATCCTCGCCACCCGTCCATGACACATGCGGGGTCAGGACGACCTTGGGATGGCGATAGATCGGATCGCCCTCCGGCGGCGGCTCGGGATCGGTGACGTCGAGCGTCGCGCCGGCAATCCGCCCCTCGTCGAGCGCCTGCAACAGCGCACCCTGATCGACGATCCGCCCTCGCGCGACATTGATTAGGTGCAGCGACGTCTTGGCCCGCGCCAGCACATCGGCGTTGATCAGACGCGCGGTCTTGGTCGTCGCCGGCAGAACAAGGACGAGATGATCGGAGACCGCGACCAGCTCCTCGATGCTATCAACCGGCTGGATGCCTGGAAGGACATATGGCCAGGCCGAGCGCCTGAGAACCCTGATGTTGACACCGAACGGCTTGGCCCGTTCGGCGACTGCGCGGCCGATCGCGCCGAAGCCGGCAATCCCGATCGTCTTGCCGGTGAGCGAGCCCAGCGGGCTGATCTTCCACTGCTCGCGATTGCGCGGCCGGATGTCATGGATACGCTTCTCGAAGCCGAGAATCGCCGCAAGGACATATTCCGCGATCGGATCAGCCGAGATGCCGCGGCCGACCGTGACCACCGGACCGTCGAGCAGCCATGCCGGAAAGAAATCGACTCCCGTCGATGCGGTCTGGATCCAGTGCAGGCCGAACGGCCAGCCGGCCGGCTTCTCCGCAGGCGCCTTGTGCCAGCCCACTAGCGGCCGCGTCAGCAGCACGTCCGCTTCGGGAGCAACCTCCCAGGGCGCGCGATCGGCGGGATGATCGATGATCAGCGGGCGCGACCAGTGATCGACCAGCGCCGCACGAATGTCCGGGCCAAGCTGATTGACGATAATCGGCGATCGCACGCTGGTGGAGGCGCGCTGGCTTTCAATTCGGGGAGTGTTCATGTCACGCAGTCACGATGGCAACGATCCGGATATGCTAGGCGTTTGCGGCAAGATAGTCCTTTCAAAGATGACGGGTGTCTTGCAACAAGAGGACGACGCGCTTCGGCAAGACAAAAGGATTTGTCTCTGGAGCCCTGGCGCCTCTACGGGGGCTCGCGCCCGACGCGGCAAAGGCTCGAACCCGAGCCCCGCTGATTAAGAGCCAGTTGGTCCCATCCCCAAGACGTCGCGTCATTGATCAAATAGGTCGCAGTTAGCTGCGTGAGTACAAAGCAGCTGCGCTTTCCGCGACCAATCCGCCTACTTCAAAAACGCCTGCTCACGTTGGCCTGCGCAAGATTTTTCTCGATCTCCCGGTGCATACGTCATGCACACGCCGCCCTTTAACTGATTGAAACAATCTAACCCTCGCTCCAATCCATCACGGGCCACTTTCGGCTAACAACAGCGAAGAAGAGCGAGCCCGGTCTAACGTGAACCGCTCGATGCCGCAGTCGGTCGTCGCGGCGCTTCCTGTTCAGGAGTCGAATCTAATGGAGTGACCTCGTGGAACTCGAATACCTAACGCAGGAGGGCGTTTCCGCGCTGGCGCAGCACAAAGCTTAATTTCGCGACAGCAGGGCATCACTGATCTTCTCGGCCGCCATGATCACGGGGATGTTGGTATTGGCCGTCGGCAGCCGCGGCATGATCGAGGCATCCGCCACAAAAATGTTCTCGCTGCCGATCACCCTGCCCTCGGACTCGACCACCGCCATCCGGTCGGCGGGATCGCCCACGCGGCATGTCCCCACTGGATGCCAGACTCCGAACACGCTTTGCCGTACGAAGGCTTCGAGGGCACGGTCGTCGGCAAGCGTCGCCTGGAAGGCCGTGCCGTTGAGCAGCACGAGCCGGATCACAAGCGCCCTGAGGCCCGCGGGTATGTCGAGCATTGGCCCGAGGATGGACGCAACGATGCGATTGACGGTGCCGTACCGGCTCAGCCGCTTGATACGCGGAGAAAAGGAAGCCGGGAAGAAATCGCCCGCCTCCGGGTTGAGCGCGGGATGAACGACAAGTTTCGCGAGCAGCCGGACGGCCGCGACCATCCGTTCGAGATCGCGTCGGTCGGACAGCAGGTTGAAATCGACCACTGGATAGGTTTTCGGGTCGCGGCTCGCCAGCATGAGCGAGCCGCTCGAATACGGCCGGTTGCACCAGAGAAAGTAGAGACCAAGCCGCGTGCCCAGCGCATGCCACCCGCCGCGCGCCGAGGCCGTGATGTACATGTCGGAGGCGTCGCAGCCGGGATGTTCGGACGAGAAGCGCATCGCCGCGAAATTGGGACGCCGCCGGGCAAGCGGCAAGCGCAACCGCCGCGGCAAATATTGACAGAAGGTCAGTGCGGGGTGATCGCGCAGATTGCTGCCGACGCCGGGCAGATCGATCGCCACGGGAATGCCGAGCGCTTGCAGCGCCGCACCCGGGCCGATGCCCGCCCGCATCAGGATCGCCGGCGATTGCAGCGCGCCTGCGGTGAGGATGACACGGCCGGCGCCAATGGTGAGCTTATGACCGCCGCGCGAAACCACCACGCCCGTCGCATGGCGGCCGTCGAGCTGAAGCTGCTCGACCTCGCTCTCAGCCCAGATCGTCAGGTTCGGTCGCGCACGCGTTGCTGCGTCGAGATAGCCGGCGGCGGTCGAGACGCGCCGGTCGTTACGGTTCGAAAACGCCGGCGGAAAGATGCCGTCCTCGAATTCGGCGTTCTGGTCTTTCCGGAACGGCAGGCCGGTTGCCGACAAAGCCTCTCCCACGGCCTTGCCAAACGGCGGCATCGCCTCGCGCGCGATGCGGCGGATCGGGATCGGGCCGTGCTTGCTGTGCAGCGGGCCGTCGAAATCCAGATCAGTCTCGAGCTTGAGGAAGTACGGCAGCACATCCGCCCAGCCCCAGCCCCGCGCGCCGAGATCGAGCCACTCGTCATAGTCGCGCGGCAGGCCGCGATTGGCCGATTGCACGTTGATGCTGGAACCGCCGCCCATCACCCGCCCCTGTTCGTAGGCGCGAACGACCGGCTTGCCCTCGGCATTGCGGCCGGCGGCCGCTGACAGGCCCGGCCAGATGTATTTGTCGCCGAAGAACAGCGTCATCGGATAGCTGTCGAGGATTTCCGGCGGCGTCGCCTCGGGCGGCGTGTCCATCCCGGCTTCGATCAGAAGCACGCGGCGGCTTCCGTCTGCGGAAAGCCGATTGGCGAGCACGCAGCCCGCCGATCCGCCACCGACGATCACGTCGTCGAAATGCAGCCCATCCATTCCCGTCTCATCGCGCAATTCGATGGATCGGCGCGGCCACGAATGCGGCCGCGCCGATTTGGCTCAGCGGAAGTTACCCTTGGTCTCGGGGATCACGACCGCACCAATCAGGTAGATCACGAACACGCCGACTGCGAAGTAGGCCAGCGACATCGGGATCTCCGCAGGGCTGCCGCTCACCAGCGAGACGAAGGTCGGCATCATGCCGCCCAGCGCAAAGCCGATGTTCCACGACAGACCCGTGCCGCTAGCGCGCAACGCGGTCGGAAAACGCTCGTTGAGGAAGATCAGCACCGGCGCATAGCCGGCATTGCCGATGAAGGCGATCGCGAGCGCATAGAGCGTGATTTGCGTCGTGTCCTTGGTCGCCGCGAGATTGAGATAGCACAGCGGCAGCAGCACCGCGGCCAGGACGCCGATGATGAGGAACGTCTTCTTGCGGCCGATACGATCGCTCAGCGCGCCGACCAGCACGGCCGAGAAGAACGCCGACACGCTAGCGCCCATCAGGATCAACGACGAGGTCTGGTTCGGGACCGCATTGATGACTTTCAGGAAGCTCGGCAGATAACCCGAGGTCAGATAATAGCCGGCACCACCGCCGAAGGTGATGAGAAGGTTGACCAGCAGCACGCCGCGATACTCGCCGGAGAACACGTCCTTGACCGGCGCCTTCGAGACCTTCGCCTGCTTGTTACCCTGCTGGCGCTTGAGCTCCTTGAAGTAAGGCGACTCCTCGAGGTTGCGGAAGATGAACCAGCCGAGCAGCGAGCTCAGCAGCCCCGAGAAGAACATGAAGCGCCAGCCCCACACCGCGAAGGCATCGCCGGGGAAGATCGAGGACGTGATCAGGAAGATGAAGGACGCGAGCAGCGCGCCGATGCCGGCGCCACCGCCGCCGACCAGGCCCGACATCGCGCCGCGCCATTGCGCCGGCACAGACTCGGTGCCGATGGTGTGCGTGGAAGCCACGACGCCGCCGACGAAGATGCCCTGCACCAGCCGCAGGATCAGGAAGATGATCGGCGCGAGAATTCCAACCTGGGCGATGGTCGGCAGCAGGCCGAAGGCGGCCGTGCTGATGCCGACGCCGATGATGGCGATCAGCATGGCCTGCTTGCGGCCGTGCACGTCGGCATAATGCCCGAACACCGCCGAGCCCAGCGGCCGCATCAGGAGCGTCACGGCGAACGAGCCGTAGACCGCAGCCAGCGACAGCGCTGGGTTGCTCGACGGAAAGAACAGCGCGCCGACGACCGGCGCCACGTAGAGCAAAATGAACAAATCGAACAGATCCAGCGCCCATCCGAGCACCGATGCGATGATCGCATTGACCATCTGCTTGTTATCGGCCGACGCCTGTGCGCCCGCGACCGGCATATCCATCTCAGCCATGTTGTTTTACCTCCCCCGTTTTGATAGAGCCGCGGCCCGCGTCATTGCGAACCGCGGCAGTTTTGTCGCGCATCAGTGCCCGGTGAACTTCGGCGGACGCTTGGCGTTGAAGGCTTCGACGCCTTCCTTGAAGTCTTCCGACTGGCGCAGGCGGCTGTAGCAATGGCCTTCGAGCTCGATCGCGATGGCGAGCGTCGAATCCTCGGTGTCGTTGAGGAGCTTCTTCGCCGTGCGCTGCGCCAGCGGCGAGAAGGTGCGGAGCTCGTCGACCAGCTTGTCGGTCGCCTTCTCCAGCTCGGCATCCGGCACGCATTCGGTGGCGATGCCCCAGTCATAGGCCTGCTTCGCCGAGATGCGCTTGGAGCGCATCACGATGTCCTTGGTGCGAGTGATGCCGACCATCTTCTGCAGGCGCGCCGAGCCGCCTGAGCCCGGGATCTGGCCGAGCTTCTGCTCCGGCAACGCGTACTGCGTGGTCTCCGAGGCGATGCGGAAGTCGCAAGCGAGTGACAATTCGAAGCCCACGCCGAAGCAATAGCCGCGGTTGGCAACGATCACGGGCTTGGCGCAACGCGCAGGCGCGGCGATGTTCCAGGCGAGCTTGGAGACGTGCTCGGGGCTCGCCTCCATGAAGCCGCCGATATTGCCGCCGCTGGAGAAATGCTCGCCCTCGCCGCGCACCACGATCACGCGGACGCGCGGATCCTCGTCCAGCGTCTCGAAGGTCAGGCGCAGCTGGTCACGCTGCGGCATCGCCACGACGTTGTAGGGCGGCCGGCCCAGGATGATATCGGCCCGCTCATGCGCCTCATCGATCTCGACCTTGAACCCGTCGAGTTTTGCGAGTCGAGGATCGGTAAAATTGTAGGCTGACGGCATGTTGGTTTCCTTCTGTTGATTGTTGATGAGTGATGATCAGGCGGCGTCTGATGGCGGCAGGCGCTCGGCTTCGTACTCACCGGCGACGAGCAGTCGCCGCAGCAGTTTGCCGACCGGCGATTTGGGAATGGCGTCGACGAAAACGTAACGTCTAGGCCGCTTGAAATTGGCGAGGCCCGTGGTCCGGCAGAACTGCTCCAGCTCGACGTCCGACACAGGGCGATTGCGCTTGACGAAGGCGGCGACGACCTTGCCCCATTTCTCGTCGGCAACGCCGACCACCGCGACCTCGTCGACCGCGGGATGCAGCGACAGGCAGCTCTCGATCTCGACCGGCGAGACGTTCTCGCCGCCGGTGATGATCATGTCGTCGACGCGCCCGGTGACGAATAGGTCGCCGTCGGGATCGACGAAGCCGGTATCGCCCGTAAAGTACCAGCCCTCGCGCAGCGACTTGGCGTCGGCTTCAGGGCGGCGCCAGTAGCCTTCGAAGGCCTCGTCGCCGGCGAGCGTCGCGATGATCTCGCCCTCCTCGCCGACCGCAGCAAGCTCCGCGACCGACTTCGCGCCGATGCGCACGACCTTGACGTGCTGGTTCAGCCCAGCTTTGCCGGCCGAGCCGGGCTTTGCGGCGGCGTTCTGGTCGATCGTAAAGGTGTAGATCTCGGAGCTGCCGTAGTGATTGACGAACAACTCTGGCTTGAACGCCTCGTTCAGCTTCCTGAGAAGGCCGTCGGTCATCGAGGCGCCGGCAAAGCCGAGCTTGCGGACGCTGGAGACGTCGGTTTTGGCGAAGGCCTCGTGATGAACGAGGTCGTGATAGAGCGTCGGCACCAGATACAGGTTGGTGATCTCCTCCTTCTCGATCAGGGCCAGCGCCTGGCGGCTGTCATAGCGCGGCAGGCAGATGAAGGTGCCGCCGATCAGCGACATCGCCAGCAGCGAGCGGACGCCCATGGTGTGGTAGAGCGGCATCACCCCGAGCGTGCGCTCGCCGCGGCCGTAGAGATTTTGCGCGACATGGGCGATCGCCGCGGCACGTTCAGCGCGATGCCGTCGCGGCACGCCTTTTGGCCGCGAGGTCGTGCCCGACGTGTAGAGCATGATCGACCAGGCATCGGTGCCGACACGCGGCTCGGCGTCCGGCGCGCTGTCCTTGATCAGATCGGCAAAGCTGGTGGCCTCCCCCGTCCCGGGATCGACGGAAACACGCAGCAGCTTGCCTGCCAACCCCGAGCCCTGCACCGCCTCGGCAGAGATATCCTGATAGACGATCGCGCAGGCTTCGGCGTTCTCGATGCAGTAATCGAGCTCGTCGGCCTTGGCGCGCCAGTTGATCGGCGTGATCACCAGGCCTGCGAACTGGCAGGCCCAGTGCAGCGTCGCCGCTTCCCAGCGGTTTTGCAGCAGCGTGACGACGTGATCGCCAGGCTTGAGGCCAAGGCGGTCGAACGATGCCACGAGCGCGGAGATCTTGCCGTACCATTGCCGGTAGGTCAGGCGCAGATCACCGTCGACAAGCGCGATCGCATGGGGATCGCGCGCGGCGCTGGCGATGAAGCTGCTGGCGAGATCAAGCATCGGACGTCTCTTTTTTGGATGAAGCGAGTTCGGCGGCGGCTTCGAGCGCCGCCTGGATGATCGGTGTGTAGCCGGTGCAGCGGCAGATATGCCCGCTGAGGAGGTCGCGGATCTCGGCCTCGGTCGGCGCCGGGTTCCTGGCGAGGTAGTGGTCGAGCGACATCAAAATGCCGGCGGTGCAGAAGCCGCACTGGAGCGCGTGGTTGCGGCGGAAGGCCTGCTGCAGCACGCCGAGCCGGTCCGCCGACGGTGCGAGGCCTTCGACGGTCCTGAGCTCGCAACCATCGACCTGCGCAGCGAGCGTGAGGCACGACCGCGTCAGCATGCCGTCGACGACAACAGTGCAGGCGCCGCAGACGCCGTGCTCGCAGCCGACATGGGTGCCGGTCGCTCCCAGCTGGTGGCGCAGGAAATCGGAGAGCAGCATGCGCGGCTCCGCCTCGCCCTCGACCGGCTTGCCGTTGAGCGCGAAACGGACGGCATGGCGCTGATCTGCCTTGAGACGGGTCATTGCAGCACCTCGCCGATCAGATCGCGACCGATCATGCGCACGAGGTCGCGCCGGTAGCGCGCGGTGGCGTGGACGTCGTCGCGGGCACCAAGCTCGTAGGCGAATGCATTGAGGGCATCGTCGAGCGCGCTGCCCTCCAGCCGCGGCCAGTCGCGCGCGGTCGGAACGTCGGCGACGCCGCCAACGGCGAGACGCACGCCCGTCGGTGTCTTCATCGCCGCGCAGGCGACAATGGCGAAATCGCCATAGCGGCGCGCGACCTCGCGGAAGGCGAAGCGCGATCCCTTGACGGCGGGCAGCGAGATTCCTTCGATCAATTCGTCATCGGCGCGCGCGGTCAGCATCATGCCGGCGAAGAAGTCCTTGGCTGCGACGCGGCGACGACGCTTGGCACTGCGCAACAGCACTTCACCACCAAGCGCAACCAGCGTCAGCGGCATTTCGGCGCTGGGATCGGCGTGCGCGAGCGAGCCGCAGATGGTGCCGCGGCTGCGGGTCTGCATGTGCCCGACCCACGGCAGCGCCAGCGCGACCAGCGGCAACGCCTCGGCAAGGTCAGGCCACGCCAGGAGATCGGCCTGGCGCACACCGGCGCCGATCGTGACGGCATCGCCCTTCCGCTCGATCTGGCGGAGCTCCTTGATACGCATGATGTCGATCAGCAGCTTCGGCTTGGCGAGACGCATGTTGAGCATCGCCATCAGCGACTGGCCGCCGGCGAGCACGCGGGCATCACCGCCCTGCTGGGCAAGGCCTTCGAGGACGTCGCCGACGGTCTCGGCCCGGAGATAGTCGAATGCGGGCGGTTTCATCGGCGCCCCCCGAACAGGCTGGCCAGTTTCGCCAGCACGGCGAACAGCGAGAAACCGCCGCCCTCTGCACCACCGCCGCCCGCCTTCCGCGCGAGCGCGGTGAAGAACTGGCCGATGATGACGCGCGTGGCGCCGTCGAGCAGACGGCCGCCGATGCTCGCGACCTTGCCGCCGATCGCGGCGTCGTAGCTGTAGGTCAGCTTTGTGCCGCCATTGCCGTCGGGCGCGAGCGTGATCCGCCCCTCGGCGTTGCCGAAGCCGAGCGCGCCGGTCGCACCGCCACGCAGTGTGACCGCGCGTGGCGGATCGAGATCGAACAGCTCGACATCCGCGCGATAACGCCCGCTGACTGGGCCGATGCCGAGCGTGACGTCGGCGCGGAAATGCGTGTCGGTGATCTTGTCGACGCGCTGGCAGCCGGGAATGACCGACTGCAGGGTGGCGGGATCGAGCAGCATCGCCCAGACCTGCTCGGGCGGCCCCTTTACCGAGGCCTGTCCCTCGCCGCGCAAGCGCCGGTCGCCTTCGCGCACTGGCGCAGAAGTCACGCCGCCCGCGGGGGGCGGCGGCTCGGCACCGCGCACCAGCTCCGCGAGCCGCGCAGGCACGAGCGGCAGCGTTATGTCGGCAACGCCGAGCGCATCCGCGACCGCATTGGCGAGGCACACCGGCGTCGACATGCAATTGCCCTCACCGACGCCTTTTGCGCCGAGCGGCGTGAACGGCGACGGCGTCTCCATGTGGATGATCTGCGGCTCCGGCACCTCGGTGGTGGTCGGCAGCAGATAGTCGGCGAGCGTTCCCGTCAGGAAACTGCCGTCCTCGGCGTAGGCATATTCCTCAAAGAGCGCGGCGCCGAGCGCCTGCGCAAAGCCGCCGCGGATCTGGCCGTTGACCATGCCGGGATGCAGGATGGTGCCGCAGTCGTGCATGGTGACGTAGCGATCGATTTGCGTCTCCAGCGTCGTCGGATCGATCTCGACGCCGCAGAAATCGAAGATGAAGCCGTGGCAGAGCGAGGAGTTGATGCGGTCGTCCTCGTCGGGCGGCGTCAGCTCCGGCGGCGTCCAGAACACGGTCTCGCGGATGGTCTGCCCCGCGTCATCAGGGAGCGAGCCCGGCGACCAGTGGCTGAGCGCCGCGACGCGCGAGAACGCGATCCGGTTCTCCGGATTGTACCTGGAGGCAACGAAGCCTTTCGCAAACACGATGTCGGCGGCTTCGACGTTCAACTGGCTTGCGGCGATGCGGGCGAGCCTGCCGGCGACGCGTTCCGCGGCGATCTTTGCCGTGCCCGCCACAGCTGCGGCGAAACGGCTGGCGTAGTTACCGGACGCGATCGACCAGGCGTCCTTGGCGGTGTCGATCTCGGTGTTGACGCGGATATCCCTAGGCTGGAGACCGAAGACGTCGGCGACGACCTGCGACAGCACCGTGCGATGGCCCTGCCCCTGCGGCACGGAGGCGACGTGAACCGTGACGCTGCCGACCGGATCGAGCCCGACGGTCGCGGTTGCCTGCGCGCCGTTCTTGGGACCTGCCTTGCGGCGCTCGGCCGCCGTCAGCACGGTGGTGATGTAGCCCATGTTGGAGACGCTGGGCTCGACCACCGCGGTGAAGCCGATCCCGTAGAGCCGCCCCTGCGCTCGCGCCTCGTCCCGCTTCGCCTTGAGTTCAGCGAGCCTGCCCTGCTCGACTGCGAGCGCAACGGCGTCCTGGTAGTTGCCGGAGTCGAGCAAGGCACCGGTCGCCGTGCGATAGGGAAACGCGCCGGCGTCGATTAGATTGCGCTTGATGACATCGAGCGGATCGAGGCCGAGGCCAATCGCGATCCGCTGTACCAGGCGCTCCAGTGCGAAATAGACCTGCGGGCCGCCAAAGCCGCGGTTGAGACCGGTCGGTGTCTTGTTCGTGACGACGACGCGGTTGCGGATCTTGACGTGGCGGATGTCGTAGGCGCCGGTCAGATTGCCGTGCATGCGGTAGAGCGTGGCAGGCTCAGGCGCGCGCAGATGCGCGCCGCAATCCTCGACCTGGTCCCAGTCCAGCGCGAGGATCTTTCCGTCTGCTGCGACCGCCGCCGACAACGTCGTCGCGCGGTTGGTCGCCGACACCGACGCGGTAAGATGCTCGAGCCGGTCCTCGATCCACTTCACCGGCCGTCCCGTGACGCGCGCTGCCGCCGCGATCAGCACGATGTAGGGAAACACGCCTTGCTTGACGCCAAAGCTGCCGCCGGAATCCGGCGGCGTGCGCAGCCGGAGCCGATTGCCCGGCACTTTCAGCGCTCGCGCAATCACCGTGTGGATACTGAACGGGCCCTGGAAGTTGGCGAGCACCTCATAGGCATCCTCGCCGGCATCGTGCGATGCGACGACCCCGTAGGTCTCGATCGGCGTGCAGGAATTGCGGGGATAGCGGATGTCGATCGAGAAGCGATGCGGCGCCTCCGCAAAGGCTTTCTCGGGATCGCCGTAACGGAAGTGGCGGTCGCTGGCGAGATTGCCGGGAAAGCCATCGTGGAGCACGGGCGCGCCTGGCGCGAGCGTCTGGAGCGGATCGACGACGGCAGCCCGCGGGCGATATTCGACATTGATCAGTTCGGCAGCGTCCTCGGCACGTGCGCGATCAGTTGCGACGACCAAAGCGACCGGCTCGCCGACATAGCGCACGCGGTCCATCGCGATCGGCCAACACTCCACCGGCGCCTTCACGCCGACGACGAGGCTCGTCGTGACGGCCTTGACGTCGCTGCCGGTCAGAACCGCGGCGACGCCCGGCAGACGCTTCGCGGCTTCAACATCAATCGAGAGAATATCGGCATGCGCATGCGGCGAGCGCAGGATCGTCGCGTGCAGCGTGCCGGGCTGGACACCGAGATCGTCGATGAAGCGGCCGCGGCCGCTGAGCAGTGCGGCATCCTCGACGCGCTCGATCGAACGCCCGACCCACGGCTCATCGCCACTTCCCGGATTTGCGGATTTGACCGCCTGCAACATGTCCCGGCATACCTCCCGACGCGTTCTTTGACGCGACGATGACGTTTGTCAGGACTGGGGGTGCGGGAGCCATACCGCCCGCTCTCACGACTTACCAAATCGTCTCATTCGAGAGCGTGCAGCGCAATATCAAGACTCAACCCGCGAGACGCGAGACATTGCGAAACTCGCGCGGGCTGACGCCGGCATGATCCCGGAAGAAACGCGTGAAATGCGCCGGCTCCGGAAAGCCAAAGCGCTCGCTGAGCTCGCCGAGCGGTGTGTCCTCGCGCATGACAGCATCGAGCGCGCGCTCCATCCGGACGACATTGAGATACAGCTTTGGCGAGACGCCGAGCGAGGTCTCGAACAGGCGGAAGAACTGCGCGCGCGAGAGGCCTGCGCCCTTCACGAACTGATCGACGTTGGCATAGGAATCGTGCACGCGCATCGCGTCCATCGCGCGGCGGATGCGCCAATCGCAGCTCACCGCGCTCATGCCGCGGATCGTGGTCGGGAAGCTGCGCCAGGGCGTGAATCGCTCGATCACCGCGATCATGAGATCCGAGAGCGTCTGCTCGTGGGTCCGCACCGCATCCGGATTCGCCATCATTTCGGCCGCCAGATGCAGCGTGAGCTGACGGATGCGCGGCGACACCTCGCCCGACGGCCGCTCGAAAAAGCCCGGCGCACCGCTGGCCGCCCAGCCGGGACGGAACTCCTTCAGCCATTCCGGCTCGATATAGAGCGCCATGATCAGCGTGCGCGGACGGTTGGCGTCGTGCACATAGGCATGCGGCTTCCAGCCGTCGACGAGCACGGCGGCCGTATCCGTCAGCGGCGTGACCTGGTCGCCCACAAGAAACTGCGTGTCGGAGCCCTCGACCTTGAGCAGGACGTGGCAGTGATGATGAGCGTGGCGGACCAGCGAACGGTCCATGTCGAGCAGAGCGACCCTGCCGAAAGCGCCATGAGCGATGCGCAGGGCCGTCGACATCAGTTCCTTCCTCCCGGCAGCGTTGCGCTGCAAAATAATTGCTTCATCGGCGCGGCACTATAAGCAGCACCCGCTTCATATTCCAACGGCGCAAACCGACGCAAGTTGCTTCCGAGCGGCAATCCGCTCATGCGCGCGTCTCCGAAAGAAACCGCGCGACCGCAGCGCCGGGGTCGGCCTGCAAGGCAGTGGCGAGATCGACCTCCTCCTCGCCCTTGACGCGAATGCGCTTGAAAGCGAGCTCGGGCGCGTTGACCGGCGCGGTCGCATCGAGACCCATCTTGGCGCTGATGCCGTTGTCGGTGGTCGGATCGAGCTTGGAGCCGAGCGCGCCCGCGACGACCATGAGGTCGCGGTCGGCCTGGAAGCGCGTCGCCACCGCCCATTCGATTTCCTCGGACGAGGAGATGTCGACGTCCTTGTCCACCACGACCACCTGCTTAATGTCGTAATGGGCGCCGAAGGCGCACATCATGATGTTCTTGGGCTCGCCGTCGTTCGCCTTGTCGATCTTGATCGCGAGGTGGTAGCGGCAGGTGCCGCCGCGCGTGAGGCGGACGTCGATCACGCCAGGAAAACTGCGCCGCAGATGCTGGAGCAGCGTCGCCTCGCGCGGCACGCCGCCGAGGATCAGATGCTCGAAACCGCCGCCCACGATGGTATGGAAGATCGGTTTCGCACGATGCGTGATCGCATCGACCTCGATCACCTCGCGATTGGCGCGCGGGCCGTAATATTGGGGGAATTCGCCGAACGGACCTTCCGGTTCGCGCACGCCCTGAAGAATGCGTCCCTCGATGACGATCTCCGCGTGGGCGGGCACGCGGACCGAATTGGTGCGACACTTCACGACGTCGACGGGCGCTCCGAGCAACGCACCGGCAATCGCCATCTCGTCTTCGTCAAGCGCGGCAATCGCCTGCGAGGCCAACATCAAGGCCGGATGCGCGCCGATCACGATCGCGATCTCCAGCGCCTGGCCCAGCTCTTCCGCGAGGCGGTAGTAGGAGAAGGTGTGCCGCGGCAGCAGCAGCACGCCGATGCGGTTCCTGCTACTGATCTGACAGCGGTGGATCGAGACGTTCTGTACACCGGTCTTCGGGTTGCGCGCGATCAGCAGGCCGGCCGTGATGTAGGGGCCGCTGTCGCGCTCATTGTGCTTGGGCACCGGGAGTTGGCGCAGCAGATCGACGTCCTCGTGGACGACGTCCTGCACCGGTCCGCTCGCGACCTCATGCGTCGGCAGTGGATGGTTTGCGGCAGCCAGGAACCGTGGCAGCAACTGGTCCTCGGTCACGCCGATGGAATCGGCGACCCAGTCGCGGCCCGCGAAGAGATTGGCGACGACGGGAATTTCATGCCCATCGGGTCGCGGGAAGAGCACCGCGCTGTCGCGCTCCAGCCGCTTGGCGACGGCGGCTAGCTCGTCAGCCAGCCCAATGCCCTCGCGAGCGATCGCGAGCTTGCCGCGCTCGGCGAGAAACGCGAGCCAGGCGCGCAGATCGGCGGGCGCGTTCGCGCTTCTCCTCGCAACATTTTCCATTCGCATACGGGTCATTCCTCAGGTCTTCAGGTCAAGGCGCGATCTTGCGCAGCGGCGGCGAGCGGCGCTTGAGCGCCTCGTCCTCGCCCCAGCGGCGCACAACGCCGATATCGATGTCGAACAGGTCGAGCACACGGCCGACGGTGTGCTCGACCATGTCGTCGAGGTTCTCGGGTTTTGCGTAGAAGGCCGGCACGGGCGGGGCGATGATCGCGCCCATCTCCGACAGCGCCGTCATCGTCCTGAGATGCCCGGTGTGCAGCGGCGTCTCGCGCACCATCAGCACCAGCCGCCGACGCTCCTTGAGCACGACGTCGGCAGCGCGGGTCAAAAGCGTCGTGGTCACGCCCGAGGCGATCTCGGACATCGAGCGCATCGAGCACGGCGCCACGATCATGCCGGCGGTGCGGAACGAGCCGCTGGAGATCGCCGAGGCCATGTCGTCGATCGCATGGCAGACATTGGCGAGCTCCCTCACCTCCGCGATCTTCAAATCGGTCTCGTAGGCAAAGGTAAGCTCGGCCGTCTTCGACATCACCAGATGCGTCTCGACGCCGGCATTGCGCAGGAGCTGCAGCAGGCGCACGCCATAGGTGACGCCGGAGGCGCCGGAAATGCCGATGATCATCCGCTTGGGTGTGGCGTCCTGCATATGTCTGATTTCGCTCCCAGACGGCCCGGGCCTTGAGGCCCCGCGGTCCGCCACGAGACTAGGCAATCCCACCCATCACTACAAATAATGATTGATTATATCGTCCATCATCTATGATGATGCCCGCGAGCAAGACCGGCGAACGAAGGACAGGCCCCGTGGAACTCAGGCAGATGCAATATTTCCTTTGCCTGGCGGAGGAAAAGAACGTCACCCGCGCCGCGCGCCAGCTCAACATCGTGCAGCCCGCGCTGAGCATGCAGATCGCCAAGCTCGAGGCCGAACTCGGCCAAAAACTGTTCGACCGCAGCGTCCAGGGCATGACTCTGACCAGCGCCGGCGAGGCGCTGGTGCGGCTGACGGCCCCGATCGTGCGCGATGCCGAATATGCGCGGCAGGAGATGGCGCAACTCGGCGGGCGCATCTCGGGCCGCGTCTCGGTCGGCCTCATCACGTCGGTGGCGCAGAGCACTATGGCCAGTTCGTCGGCGACGGTCGCCAGTCGTTATCCCGAGATCACGCTGTCCGCCTGCGAGGGCTATACCGAGACGCTCGTGGACTGGGTCAACACCGGCCAGCTCGATTTCGCGCTGATCAACGTGCCGCGCCGGAAGACGCCGCTGTCCGCGCATCACATCATGGACGAGGAGATGGTGTTCGCCTGCCGCAAGGACAGCCCGGTCAGGCCACCGGCAAAGCTGCGCTTCGACCACGTCGCGAATTTCGACCTCGTGCTGCCGTCCAAGCGCCACGGCCTGCGGCTGATCCTGGATGAGCACGCCGCCGCCGTCGGCATCGACCTGCGGCCGCGGCTCGAGCTCGACACCCTCCCCGCGCTCTGCGACGTGATTGCGACCACCGACTTTGCAACGGTGCTACCGACCATCGCGCTCCGGCAATCGCTCGCGAGCGGCGCCATCCGGGCGCATCGCTTCGACCAGCAACGGACCGTGCGCTCGATTGCCTGGGTGCATCACCCGCGGCGAGCGGTGTCGGTCGCGGCCAAGGCGGTGCTCGACGTCATCAGCCACGATCTTGCGCAAGCGGCCGCCGTGGCGAGAGAGTTTGTGGAGCCTTTCATTGGCAGCACGACCTCATCGCCCCGCATGGCGCGCAGCAAGACGCGGCGGAAAGCGATCTCTTGAGTGCAGAATTCCTGCTCGGACAAGATGTCGCGCCCACTGCAAAATGAGACGGGTTGGTAAGTTTTGAGACGTGCAGGCATGACGGTCGTAGCGGCCTGCTAACTACGGTTCAGGCGCAGAAAAATGCGAACTGGCGCTCATCCCCGACGACTCCCGTCCCGGACGCTCCCTGGGCTCGCAGAACAAGACACAGTCGGGAGATTCAGTCCGAGATGGCACGGTTCGGTCGCAGCAAGATCACAGATGGCGCTCACCAGGAGAGCGAGGGATTTCGTCCTGACCGGAGGTCGCTGCTCACGCTCGGTGGTGGCGCCCTGCTCGCAGCAACGGGAATGCGGCATGCAAACGCGCAAGACTATCCGACCCGCCCGGTCCAGGTGCTTGTGCCCTTCGCCGGCGGCAGCGCCAGCGACGTCATCACCCGCATCCTGCTCAACCGCATGTCGATGTCACTCGGGCAGGCCTTCGTGGTCGACAACCGCCCCGGCGCCGGCGGCAATATCGGCACCGCTGCTGCGGCGCATGCAGCACCCGACGGCTACACGCTGCTTATGAGCACCTCCGGTCCGCTGGCCGCGAACAAATCGCTGTACAAGGAGCTGCCCTACGATCCGCAGAAGGATCTCGTCCCCATCGGCCTGTTCGCGACGCTGCCGAATGTCATCGTGATCAATTCGAGGCTGCCACCGAAATCACTGAACGAGCTGATCGACTATGCCAAGGCGCATCCGCGGGAGCTGAACTACGGAACGGTCGGCGTCGGCTCGTCGCAGCATCTGGCGGCCGCCTATTTCGAGCAGCTCACGGGCACCGAGATCACGCACGTTCCCTATCGCAATATCGCCGCCTACACGCCGGACTTCATCGCGGGCCAGGTCCCGCTTGGCTTCCAGCTCTTGCCGAACGTCATCAGCCTGATCAAAAGCGGCGATGCACGCCCGCTCGCGGTGGCCAGCGACAAGCGCATGACCGCGCTGCCGGATGTGCCGACCGCGGCGGAGGCGGGCCTCAAGAATTACGAGAGCGCCGCTTGGCTTGCTCTGCTCGCGCCCGCGAGCACAGGCAAGGCCGTGCTCGACAGGCTCTATGCGGCGATGGCGGAAGCCGTGAACGATCCGAAGGTGCGCGCCCTCTTCGTCGAGCAAGGCGCCGAGCCCATGGTGATGGACCCACAAGGCCTGAAGGATTTCATGACATCGGAAACGACGAAATGGGCTGCGGTCATCAAGAAGATCGGCATCGAGCCGATGTAACCCCGAGCTTTTGTGCAATTATCAGCATCGTCCGGATGATCCGTCCGCGATAGCTCGCCAAAAAGCGCCTCCAACTTACGCTGCCGTGAAGGGCCGCAGATCCATGTGCCGGTTGACATCCTTATAGAGGAGATAACGGAACCGACCTGGGCCCCCGGCGTAGCACGCCTGCGGACAGAACGCCCGCAGCCACATAAAATCTCCTGCCTCGACCTCGACCCAGTCCTGGTTGAGCCGGTAGACGGCCTTGCCCTCCAGAACGTAAAGACCGTGCTCCATGACATGGGTCTCTGTGAAGGGAATAGATGCGCCCGGCTCGAACGTGACAATATTGATGTGCATGTCATATCGGATATCGGCCGGATCGATGAAGCGTGTGGTCCTCCATCTCCCATCCGTATCTGGCATTAGCGTCGGTGCGACCGAGTCCTCGTTGGTCACGATGACGTCGGGGTGAGCAAGCCCCGGTACGCCCTGATACAGCTTGCGGATCCAATGAAAATGAGCGGGGCTCGAGCTGCGATTGCGAATACTCCAGCCGCGGCCGGGCGGAAGATAGGCAAAGGCCCCGGGCCGCAGCTCCCGCTCCTTGTCCGCCACCTCGAGGCTCAATTTGCCACCCGCGACGAACAGCGCGCCTTCGGCATCCTTGTCCGGCTCCGGCAACTCACTTCCCCCACCCGGTGCCACCTCCATAAGATAATGGGAAAATGTCTCGGCGAATCCGGAAAGCGGTCGCGCCAGCACCCACACACGCGTGTTATCCCAATGCGGCAGATGGCTGACGACGATATCGCGCTGCACCCCTCCTGGTATGACCGCATATGCGTTCGTGAAGACCGCCCGGCCGCTCAAGAGCTCCGTCTGGGCCGGATGGCCGCCCTGCGGCACGTGATAGGTTTGCGATGGCATGGTCGTGGCCTCCGATAGGTTTCCCGTGTGGTATGTCATTGCGCGGCTCTGCTTGCCGCGCGTCATTTTCCGAGAATGCTGTCCGGCGCAAGATCGAGCTGCATCATCTCTTCCAGCCAATATTCCTCAAGATTGTCGCCCCCGCCCTTCCGGTCGACGACGAAGAACGGACTGGAGTCTTCCAGAACAAGCAGCGGATGGTGCCAGCAGTTGCGGGCATAGTTTACGCCCTGGTGTCCCGTTACAGCGAAGGCCCGATAGGTCGAGGCGATATGCGGATCCGTGCAGACGACGATCAGCCAGTCCTTGCGGTTCAAGGGCATGAACAATTGACTTCCAAGCGGATGGCGCTCCATCAGCCGGATCGCGATCGGCGCAGGCCGGGTGGAGGCGACAAACCAACTGATGTTGATCTGTCCGCCTTCCGCGGTGACGTCGATCGTGGCGAGATCGTTGAAGCGCCGGGCATAGCCTTCGTTGATCGGCAGGGGCGTCAACCCATCCGTATCGACGACATCGCCAAACGGCGCAAATGCCTTCCTCGTTAGAGGCTCAATCGAAAGCGTCAGCATCGCCATATTCCAACCAACACTCGCGTTTCACGCCGTCTGTGCACTCGGGACGGGCTCATCTCCGCCGACGGCATCGACCAGCCCCTCACTTGAGGGATCAATCTCGCCGTTCAGGATACGATGTGCCTTTGCCCTGTCGATGTCGCCTTCCCAGGACGCGACGACGACGGTGGCAACGCAGTTTCCGACATAATTGCCGAGGGCGCGGGCAATGCCGATGAACCAGTCGACCGACAGGATGAGCACAAGGCCAATCGCCGGAATGGCAGGGATAGCGGCAAGCGTCGCGGCGAGCACCACGATGGCCGAGCCCGGAACGCCGTGCGCGCCCTTCGAGGTGAGCAACGCGATGCCAAGGATGGCCAGGAGATCGCCTGTCGCAAGCGGCGTGTTGGTCGCCTGTGCGATGAAGACTGCGGCCAGGGTCAAGTAGATGGAGAACGCGTCCAGATTGAACGAGTATCCGGTCGGTATCACCAGACCAACCGTCGACCGCTTGATGCCGAGCTGCTCGAGCTTTCGCATGGTTTGCGGCAGAACGCTGTCACCTGCGGCGGTGCCGAGAACGATCATCAGCTCTTCGCGCAAGTAGGCGAGCAACTTGAACAGGCTGAAGCCGGACAGTCGCATGATCGCGCCGAGCACCACGATCACAAACAGGACCACGGCCAGATAGAACAGGCCGACGAGCCCGCCGAGTTGCTTGAGCGAACCAACACCGTACTTCCCGACCGTGAAGGCGATGGCACCGAAGACGCCGATCGGCGCGAGCCGGACGACGAAATTCATCATCTTGAAGATGATTTCGTTCGCGCGCTCGATGAACTCGACGACCGGCTTCGCTCGCTCGCCGCACAAGGACACGGCGCAGCCGAACATGATCGAGACGATCAGCACCTGCAGGACGTCGCCGGAGCTGAAGGCCCCCACAATCGTCGAGGGGATGAGCTTCATCAGGAATTCGGAGACGCCGCCTCCCGCGACCTGAGCCGCGGTCTGGCTGAACCCGCTAAGGGCCTTGGCGTCGAGCGTCTTCGGGTCGATGTTCATTCCTGCGCCTGGCTCGAAATAGTAGGCAAGCCCAATGCCGAACACCAGTGCGACGGTGGTGACGATCTCGAAATACAGGAGAGAGCGGATGCCAACCCTTCCAACCTTCGACAGGTCTCCCGCCGCGGCGATGCCGTGCACGACGACGCAGAACACGATCACAGGCACCAGCATCTTGATCAGCTTGATGAAGCCGTCGCCGAGCGGCTTCATCTGAACGGCGAGGTCGGGATTAGCCATGCCGAGGGCGATGCCCAGCATGAGCGCAATGACGACCTGGAAGAAGAGTGACTTGAAGATCTTGGGCACGGCTTTTCCTCGCTTGGCTGGTCTTCGACTGACGCGGCTTGGTGGGCCTTCGGGCCTCCGCCTATCTTGTTGTTTGGTGGTGACGTGTCGTCGTACGCACAAAGGAGCGCGCTTGCCGTGATCGCGGACCGCGCCCGGCCCGCAGAGGGCTCCGTCGGGCATTCGTTGACCATCGCGGATCTCAAGTCCAATATATAGAACGACACGATTGATAGGTTTTCCAAATGGATCTCCGCCAGCTCCGATATTTCATTGCCGTCGCCGAAGAGCGCAGCTTCACCCTCGCCGCTCGGCGACTGAACCTTTCCCAACCACCGCTGAGCCAGCACATCCAGACGCTGGAGGCCGAGCTCAAGACGCAGCTTCTCCACAGGACCAGCCGCAGGGTCGAACTGACTAAGGCCGGCGAAGCCCTGCTGGGTCGAGGTCGCGCCATTCTCCAGCAGATCAAGCTCGCGGAAGACGAAGTTCAGTCGATCGGCGCTGGCCTTATCGGCACGCTTGACGTTGGTGCGACCGGCTCCATCCTGCGCGGTCGGCTGGCGGAACTGCTTGCCGCCTACCGAAAGGTTGCTCCGTCGGTGAGAACCACGGTGCATGAGCAGGCGCCTGCATTGCAGATCGCAGCACTCCTCAACCGCACGACCAACATTTGTCTCATTCGCAGCGTTCCGACCGAACACGGCCTGACCAGCAAGCTTGCCTGGCGGGAAGAGGTGGTCCTCGCACTGCCGCACGCGCACCCGTTGGCCGGGCGCAAGCGCGTTGCGCTTAGCGAACTAGCATCGGAGGATCACATCGTCCTCGACCCCAATAGCTCAGAGTTCGCACGCTACATCCAGAAATGCTGCGTCGATGCCGGCTTTTTGCCGCGGGTATCCCAGCAGGTCGTCGACGCCCAGTCGATTCCGAGCCTGATCGTGGCGGGCTTCGGCGTGGCACTGGTGCCCCAGTCCATTGCGCGCTTCACGACAGCCGACATTGTATTCCGGCCCATCAGACCCTCGCCACCCTCGGCCGATGTGTTCTTGGTGTTCCGAGAGGATGAGACGTCGATGGTCGTGCGCAATTTCATCAAATTGGCCGTTCGGTACCTAAGCCACCGCAAAAGCCCGAGGCAAGCCTCCTGAATGAGCACGACGGTCGTCGTCGCCATCGGCGGTCGGGTCCGGGTGGCTTCCGGACATCCCGGCGTTGAACGCTCGACAGATTGTCGACTGCTGCATCGCGACCCACGCGGGCCTTAATGGCGTTCGGATTGGATTTCAGCCTGATCGCCTTGATCGGCATTATGCAGTTCGTCGCGTCGAATTATGGTTAAGAGGCTCGCAGTGCGTTCGTTAGCGCAGACAGCGCAGCCGGCTGATGCTGACGACTGGGGTAATACATGAAGAACCCGGGAATTGGCGGCGTCCAATCCTCCAGCACACGAACAAGGCGACGTTTCGCAACATGCTCCGCGACCTGCTCTTCGAATGCGAGCCCCAGGCCGGCGCCAGCGAGTGCGGCCTGAATCACCAGGTGGGTATCATCGATGATGAGCGGGCCATTCACGCCGACCGTGACCGCCTGTCGTCCTTTCTCGAATTCCCACCTGTATGGACCGCCCGGAAGACGCAGGCTTATGCATCGATGGTCATTTAGATCCTTGGGTTTCTGGGGAATGCTTCGTGATGAAAAATAGCCGGGCGATCCGACCACCGCCAATCTCAACTCCTGGGTGACCCGCACCGCGATCATGTCTTTCTGAATGTACTCGCCAAGTTGAATACCGGCGTCGAACTCACCCGCAACGAGGTCGACGGGGCCAGTGACGGTAACAACGTCAAGAACGATGTCGGGGTAAGCTTCCGCGAACGCCGTGAGCCGCGGCAACAATACCATCACGGCAGCCGACCGGGACATTACAATCCGAAGGCGCCCTGCAGGCCGGTGCCGAACGTTTCGGGCTTCGTTGATGGCACGAGCAATCTGCTCGAGTGCCGGAGACAATTCCTTCAGGAGAGCTGCCCCTGCAGCGGTTGGCGCAACGCTCTTGGTCGTTCGAGCAAGAAGCTGCAGCTCGAGCCGTTGCTCAAGTCCGCGGATCGTGTGGCTCAGGGCAGACTGAGACACACCGATCTTTGCCGCAGCCCGCGTAAAGCTCCGTTCTCTGGCGACGATTGCAAACGTAGCAAGTTCGTTCAGCTCGTTTCTCATGATTTATGAATATTCCTCATAAGCCCATGTTGTTCAACACGTCTATCCTCATAAGCTACTTTGTCCTAGGTTCGGTCAGCAAGGAAGACTTGAGGCAACCTTCTGCAGGTTTCGGCCGGAGACGAAACTTTCCAGCCACGCGCAGTTTCTTCCCGTTCCAAACGTTATGGATAACAGGCCTATGGATACCGATGTTCGTGCATTGCGCTCACTGGCGCAGACCTATTTCGACAGTGCCTATGAAATGGATGCCGACAAATTCGCGTCTATATTCCATCCCTCGAGTTCCGTGACCAAGGTCGGCGACGACGGCAACGTGAGCGTGACGCCAATTGCGACGTGGCTGGCAGCTGTCCGTAATTTGAAAGCTCCGAAGCAACAGGGCCTGGAGCGCCAAGATCAGATCCTCTCCATTGACGTTGAAGGAGAGCTCGCGCTTCTGAAGCTGAAATTGCAAATTCCGCCGCGCTACTTCACCGACATGCTGTCGTGCTTGAAGGTCGACGGAACCTGGAAGATCGCTCAGAAAGTGATGACTTCGAAACTCTGACGGTTTCGGTGCCGTTTTGAGAAAGTGAATCAAACGCTCGTCAGGTTGTCCGTGAAAGCTCTATCACAAAGCCCCAACACCTTGGGCTGCGCTTCGGGATCATGGAGGATTTGGTCACTCTCTGATGGATATGTCGACCTGCCCGCCGAATCCCTCAAACATCCAAACGAAAAGCCATGCATGCAGACCGAACCGCCTCAGCGGGACGCTTCGCTGGTTCGATTATCGGTCAACTGCTTCCTATTCGATCGCTCTGGCATGGATCGCGTCTTGATCGATTGTGGAGCCGGCGCGAGCTGGGACCCGTCCATGGGTCACCTCGTGGAGGCGATGGCGGAGGCAGGCATCGACACGTCATCGGTCACGATGATCGCCCTCACTCATGCTCATGGCGACCACATCAATGGTCTCCTGATGCCTGACGGTCGACGAGCATTTAATGGCCTGAGGAAGATCGTGATAGGGGAAGACGCCGTCGAGGAGTTTCTTGCCGAGCCCGTGCTGGAGCAGTTTCGTTCGCTCCTTGCCCCAGTTAACGGAGGAGATCGGCTGGCCGATCATTTACTGGCGGTGGATATACCTGGGCACGCTCGGGGCCATATGGGTTATCTCCTCAACACTGACGAGGACGATGTCTTGTTCTGCGGCGACCTTATCCACGTTCCCGCCGCACAGTTTGCTCGTCCCGAGCTTACCTGGGCCTATGACGATGACGAAGCCGTGGCGAGGGCTACCCGGATCAGGTTGCTCCGGGACGCAGCAAATGCGCAGACGTGGCTGGCCGGCGCTCATTTAGGTCGACCAGGCATCGGCAGAGTGGTCGAAGAAGGGCAAGGATATGCGTTCGTTCCGGTCGCATAGCGGCCCATAAGTCCGCGCGAAGGGCGGCAGCACCTTCACGCACGCCCTCGTCAGCGCGGGACGACGGCAGTCGCTTCGATCTCGACGCGCGCGGATGGCTCGACGAGGCGCACCACCTGCACGAGCGCCATACTGGGGTAGTGGGTGCCAACCACCTCGCGATAGGCCTTGCCGAGCGCCTTCAGATTCGCGGTGTATTCATCCATGTCGACGACATACCACGTCAGGCGCACGAGATGGTCCGGCCGGGCGCCGCCTTCCGCCAGGATCGCAACGATGTTTTCGAGCGTCTGCCGAACCTGCGCGACAAACCCGTCGGCGAACCGACCTGCGATATCCCAGCCGACGACACCACCCGTCACAACGAGACGTCCTTCGGCCATCATGCCGTTGGCATATCCCTTCGGCTGCGGCCAGCCGCCGGGCTGAAGCACTTGCAGACCGCTCGTCGCGGCGGCCTCTGGCTTTTTCATCGTACTCATGCGGAGTTCTCGACCCTCTCAGCGCGGCTTCAGGAGATCGCGCGCGACAATCAGTTTCTGGACCTCGGTCGCGCCCTCGTAGATGCGCAGCGCGCGGATTTCGCGGTAGAGGCTTTCGACGATCTCACCCTTGCGCACGCCGCGGCCGCCGAACATCTGGACGGCGCGGTCGATGACGCGCTGCGCGGTTTCGGTTGCCGTCAGCTTCGCCATGGCAGCTTCGCGCGTCGTCGGAAGCCTCTGGACATCGCGGCGCCAGGCCGCGCGGTAAGTCAGCAGTGCGGCAGCATCGGTGTCGGTCGCCATGTCGCCAAGCGCGGCCTGGGTTAGCTGGAGATCTCCCAACGTCGCACCGAACATGTGCCGGCTGCGCGCATGCGACAGCGCTTCGTCCAGTGCACGACGGGCAAAGCCGAGGGCTGCGGCTGCGACAGACGCCCGGAAGATATCGAGGGTCTGCATCGCGAGCTTGAACCCGCCGCCCGGCGCGCCGAGGCGACGGCTCGCCGGAACCCGGCAATTGGTGAAGCGCAACGTCGCCAGCGGATGCGGCGCGATGACGTCGATGCGGTCGGCGATGCCGAAGCCGGGATCATCCGGGAAGACGACAAAGGCCGAGATGCCGCGAGCGCCCGGCGCCTCGCCCGTTCGCGCAAACAGCGTGTAGACGTCGGCAATACCGCCGTTGGAGATCCAGGTCTTCTCACCGTCGATGACGTAGTCGTCGCCGTCGGCGCGCGCGGTGCAAGACATCGCCGCGACGTCCGATCCCGCCTCCTTCTCGGACAGCGCGAAGGCCGCCAGCCATTCGCCGGCGCGAACTTTCGGCAGCACGGCCTTGCGCAGGTCCGCCGAGCCGCCGAGCGCGATCGCGCCGGAGCCGAGCCCCTGCATGGCGAAGGCGAAATCGGCGAGGCCATCGGCATAGGCCAGCGACTCCCGCGACAGGCAGATCGAGCGTGAATCGATCGTCGTCGCATCGCCGTCGGGCGCCGCGACGGCGCAATCGAGCACCCCCGCCTCGCCCATCGCGCGCACCAGCTTGCGGCAGGCGCCATCGACATCAGTGTGATCGATTGTGTCGAGAGCCCCCGACTGCACGAAGCGGTCGAGCGCCTCGCCGACCGCATGATGGCACGGCTCGAAAAACGGCCAATCGAGCCATTCGCGCCGGATCACTTTCGCCGTGGAGCTCATCTGATCCCTCCTCCGCTCATTGCGCGCCAGCTGCCGCCGCGCGCGCCAGATTGGTTTCGTATTGTCCCTTGGCGGACAGATATTGCTTCGGCCACTCGACCTTGGTGATGCCGATGCGCGCGGCTTCGTGCAGCGTCCAGGCCGGGTCGGCAAGATGCGGCCGCGCGATGGCGCAGAGATCGGCGCGGCCGGCCGCGAGAATCGAATTGGCGTGATCGGCCTCGGAGATCGCACCGACTGCGATGGTCTCAATGCCGACCTCGTTGCGGATCAGGTCGGCGAACGGCGTCTGGAACAGGCGTCCATAGATCGGCCGCTCGTCCTTCCAGACCTGCCCCGACGAACAATCGATCAGGTCCGCCCCGGCCTCCTTGAACATCGCAGCGAAGACCGCCGCATCGGCCGGAATGTTACCGCCGTCGGTCCAATCATGGCAGGACAGGCGCACCGACATCGGCCGGTCGGACGGCCACACCGCGCGCATCGCCTTGAACACCTCCAGCGGAAAGCGCGCGCGGTTTTCATGGCTGCCGCCGTATTCGTCCGTGCGCCGGTTGGTCAGCGGCGACAGGAAGCTCGACAGCAGATAACCGTGCGCGCAATGGAGCTCGAGCCATTCGACGCCGGCGGCAGCGGCACGACGTGTTGCCGCGACAAAATCGTCGCGCACGCGTTCCATGTCGCTGCGGTCCATCGCCCGCGGCAACTGGCTGTGGGGCAGATACGGCAGGGCTGAGGCCGAGATCAGCGGCCAGTCTCCGGATTCAAGGGGTTGATCGATCCCTTCCCAGGGCACCCTGGTCGCGCCCTTGCGGCCGGCGTGGCCGAGCTGAATCCCCACCTTGGCATGCCCGACGCCATGGACGAGCTCGACCAAGCGGCGCCACTGCGCCGCCTGCGCATCGTTCCAGAGCCCGAGGCAGCCCGGCGTGATCCGCGCATCGGGCGAGACGCAGGTCATCTCGGCGAAGACCAGCCCGGCGCCGCCCATGGCGCGCGCGCCGAGATGAGCGACGTGGAAGTCGTCGATGAGCCCGTCCTGCGCCGAATACATCGCCATCGGCGAGACCATGATCCGGTTCGCAAGGGTCAGTCCCCGCACACGGTGCGGTGTCAGCATCGGCGGCGGCACCCGCTCGCCATCCTTGACCGCAATGCCCGACCGCGCGGCGAACCAGCGCTCAAAACCTTCCAGCCAGGTTCGATCACGCAGGCGAAGGTTTTCGTGGCTGATGCGCTGCGAGCGCGTCAGCATCGAATAGAAGAATTGCGGCGGCTCGAGCGTATCGGCATAGCGGTGGCCGACCACCTCGAACCATTCCATGGCGTTGCGCGCCGCATTCTGGATGCGCGCCACGTCGACGCGGCGCACCTCCTCGTACGCGTCCAGCACGGTTTCGATGCCGGCGCGACCGTGGCCATGGCGATCGAACTGGTTGGCAAGCTCGATGGCGTCGTCGAGCGCGAGCTTGGTGCCCGAGCCGATCGCGAAATGCGCGGTATGCGCGGCGTCCCCCATCAGCACGACATGAGACTTGCCGTTGAACACGCTCCATTTGCCGCAGATCAGGCGGCTGAAATTGAGCCAGGCCGAGCCGCGCAGATGGCGCGCATTGGTCAGGAGCTTCGCGCCATCGAGCGTCTCGGCGAAGATCTTTTCGCAGAACTCGATCGAGGCCTGCTGATCGAGCTCGCCAAGCCCGTGGGCGTTGTAGGCTTCTTCCGTGGTCTCGACGATGAAGGTCGAGGTCTCCGCATCAAACTTGTAGATGTGCGCCTGGAACCAGCCGTGCTCGGTCTTCTGAAAATCAAATGTAAAGGCGTCGAACGCCTTCTTGGTGCCGAGCCAGATGAAGCGGTTGGGCCGGATCACCATGTCGGGCTGGAATTGCTCGGCATAGCGAGCGCGGATCCTGGAATTGACGCCGTCACAGGCGACGATCAGGTCGGCGTCGGGGTATTCGAGATCGGATTCGACCTCGCGCTCGAAGACGAGCTCGACACCCAGCGCTTCACAGCGCCGCTGAAGAATATTGAGCAGATGCTTGCGCCCGATACCGATGAAGCCATGGCCCGTCGTGCGCTGGCGCGTCCCCTTGAAGACGAGCTCGATGTCGTCCCAGTGATTGAAGGCGTCCTCGATCTCGGCCGCGCTCTCGGGGTCGGCAAGGCGCATCGCGGACATCATGGCATCCGAGAACACGACGCCCCAGCCGAACGTGTCGTAGGGCTTGTTGCGCTCGACGACCGTGATGACATGCTCCGGGTGCCGGCGCTTCATCAGCAGGCCCAGATAGAGACCGGCCGGGCCGCCGCCGATACAGACTATGCGCATGATCCCTCGCTTTCGCGCGTCGCGCCGTGTGCCGAGCTTTCACCCAAATTATTTTAAGCATAAAATATTTCCTCGGCGCGCGTCTTGTCAAGGCGGTTCTGCAAAGACCCGGCCCACGGGCTGGTCTCCGCGGCGTCGATCTGGAGATTCAGTGTAAATTGGACACACGGCAGCGCCGATTCCGAGCCGCTCGGGCGCAGCCTTGAATTTACTTTTGGCACGAACTATCTTGCCAATGACCACGACAGCTGCGCCGGCTTTCGTCAGGCCACCAAGCCCGGGAGATTCGATTGGCACTCGCGAAGGAGTCCACGCCTGTTTCAAAGAATGGGGCGGATCAGGACGCCGAGTACAGGGCTCAAACGCGGGTCTGGCTCCGGCTGCTCGCCTGCACGACCCTGATCGAAGGCGAGTTGCGGCGCCGGTTTCGCGAAGAGTTCGATTTCACGATGCCCCGCTTCGATGTTCTGGCCCAGCTCGACCGCGAACCGAGCGGGCTTGTGCTGGGAGAATTGCCCAAGCGCCTGATGGTCTCGGCCGGGAACCTCACGCCGATCGTGGACCGCCTGGTCGAGGACGGATACATCACGCGCACGCCCTCGAACCTCGACCGCCGCGTGCAGATTGTCTGCATGACGGTCGAAGGCCGCAAGACCTTCAGACGGATGGCCAAGAGCCACGGCGCGTGGCTTGCCGAGCTGCTGGCGGATTTCCCGGCGGACCGGTTCGACGGATTGATCGGCGAACTCGACGACCTCAAGGGTGCCGTCAGGGACGCCCTGCAAAAACCCTGAGCGGACCGACAGTCAGCGCCGCACCTTCACTCCGGCCGCCTCGCGATCCCAGGTATCCGTGGTGATGCCCGCCTCGCGCAGCACGCCCTTCTTGATCTTGCCGTTCTCAGTCAACGGCATCTGGCTCAGAATGCGCACATAGCGCGGGATGGCGAAATAGGCGATCTGCCCTTCGCAATGCCTGACGATGTCGACGGGCTCCAGCGATTGGCCCGGTTCGAGCAGGATCGCAGCCGCAACCTCGTCCTCGCCCAGCTCCGACGGCAGCGGGTAGATCGCACAGGCGGCGACCGTGGGATGGGACTGGATGGTCTGCTCGACCTCCCATGAGGATACGTTCTCGCCACGCCTGCGGATGGAATCCTTCATGCGGTCGATGAAGCGATAATGTCCGTCAGCATCGCGAACGACCCGATCGCCCGAGTGAAACCACAGATTTCGCCAGGCCTCGACCGTCTTCTCCGGCATGCCGAAATAGCCGGTGGCGAAAGCAAAGGGTTCTCCGGCGCGAAGCACGAGCTCGCCGGCCTGCCCGTCAGGAAGCGCTGAATCGTTTTCATCGACGATCCGCGCCTCGATTCCGTCGGCCAGATAGCCCATCGTTCCCGGACGATCCGACGGGATCGTGCCCGCGAACACGAAATTGGTCTCGGTCGACCCGTAGCCGTCGACCAGCGGCACGCCAAACCGCTGAAGGAACGGACCGTGGATTTGCGGCGGTACGCCGCCGCCAAGCGCAACGCGAAGACGATGCGCCTTGTCGTTCGCATTCTTCGGCTGCGCCAGCAGCATCGACGCCATCGCACCGAGCAGATAGCCGACCGTCGCCTTATGCCGTTGCGCGGCGGCCCAAAAGCCGGACGCGGAGAATTTCGGCTCCAGCACGTAGGTGCAGCCGTTCAGGAGCGCCTGATAGAACGCATTGAGCGCGTTGGTGTGAAACAGCGGCAGTGTCGTGAACAGCACATCGCCCTCGCGGACGCCGAGCGCCCGCGCCGAATAAATGCCCCACCAGAACAGCTGCGCCTGCGGACAGCACACACCCTTCGCTGGCCCTGTCGTGCCCGAGGTGTAGAGGATCGCAACGGTATCGCCGGGACGCACGGCACCCGCCGAGGCTGCGGCTCCGAGCGCCGGCAACGGTACGGCGGAAAGCCGGGCATCGACTGCACCGGCGGCAGCTCCGACGATCCAGGCGCGAGGTGGCAGGTCGACACCCGCCTCGACACTCTCGATCGCGTCGACGAACTGAGCCTCGACGACGAGGAGCGCGGGACGCGAATTGCGGAAGATGTGGGAGAGCTGGAAGCCGCGCAGCGCGGTATTGATCGGGACCGCGATGGCGCCAAGCCATGCGCAGCCGAGATAGACCTGCAGGAACTCCGGACGGTTCGAACACATCAGCGCGACCCGATCGCCCGGCCTGATCCCGGCGTCGACGAGCGCCTGGGCCGACGCGGCCGCGATCGCCGCGGTCTGCCCAAAGCTCCAGCGCGTCTCACCGGCGTCGAGCAGCACGCGCTCGCCATAGCGCTCGGCCTGCCGCGTGAGCATCGTTGAGAGGATGCGGTCCGACGGCGGAAACGACGTCACTGCACACGCCCAGGCCGGCGTCACGTTCTCCCGGCCGACCGCGTCGCTGACGTTCACCGGCGCGTTCTCCGTCACGATCATGCTCCCGTCTCAGGGCAACAGCTTGTATTTGCCGTTCTCAATCTGGACCATGACGCGCGAGCGATCGTCGACGCCGTGCCGATCCGCCGGCGTGTAGGTGTAGACGCCCTGCGTCCCGACGACCTCCTTGGTCGTGAACAGCGCCTGACGAAGCGCGGTGCGGAATTCCGGCGAACCGGGCTTGGCACCGGTTGCCATCGCGCGCTTGGCGGCATCGGCGAAGACGAGCCAGCCGTCGAAGGAATAGGACGAGAATGAATCCGTCGGCGCCTCGCCGTTGGCCTTCTCGAAGGCAGCGCGGAAATCCAGCGCCACCTTCTGGATCGGATTGCTGGACGGAAGCTGCTCCGCCGCGGTCACGGGTCCGGTCGGGCAGATGATGCCGTTGGCGGCCTTGCCGGCGAGACGCAGGAAATCGGCGCTGATCAGTCCATGATTGCCGTATAGCGGCCCTTTATATCCGCGCTCGGACAAGGCGATGACCGGCAGCGCGCCGGGCGTTCCAGTGCCGCCGAGCATGATGGCGTCGGGACGTGCGGCGAGTGCTCGCAGCACCTGAGCCGTGACCGAAGAATCCGATCTGGCGTAGCGTTCGTTGGCAATGATCTTGATGTCGGTCATCTTCACACTCTGCTCGAGCGAGTTGTACATGAGGTCGCCGAACGCATCGGAGAAGCCGATGAAGGCAACGGTCTTCAAGCCCTTCGCCTTCATGTGGTCGACGATGCCTTGCACCAGAAGCGGCGTCGGCTGCGGCGTCTGGACGACCCAGGGGCCGCCGTCGCCCGGCGGCACCGGCGCGATCGGGGAGACTGCGATCATCGGCACTTTCATCTCGATCGCGGCGGTCGCCATCGCCAGGGTCTGCGGCGCGCCCGACGTTCCGATCAGGATATCGACCTTCTCCTGCTCGACGAGCTTGCGCGCGTTGCGCGCCGAAGCGGTGGCATCGGAAGCGTCGTCGAGTTGGATGACGCGGACCTTCTCGCCGCCGATCTCACCGACATAGGCCTCTCCCGCGGCGATGCCCTTCGCATTCGGGATGCCGATCGAGGATACCGGCCCGCTGAGACCGGTGACGAAGCCGACGAGGATCTCGGCCTGAGCAATTTGCGGGACGGCGAGAAGCAATGCAGTGGAAGCCAGCAGGCTCTTGATCAAGTTCATGGCACCTGTCTTTCGTGAGGATGTCTTATTCCGATTGGCAAGCGCCATGGATTGGATTCAGGTCGACGCAACCAGCGCGATGACGCGAAGCGGACTGCCGGAGCCGTTCTGGATCTTCAGCGGCGAGGCCACGATGACGGCGCCTGTGGCCGGAAGCTGATCCAGGTTGCACAGGCATTGCAGGCCGTAGCGTCCGGCGCCGTGCAGGAAATGATGCGCCGGATAAGGCGGCTCGAAATGACCGGCCTGCCCCGCATCCGTACCGATGGTCTCGGTGCCGAACCCGATGACGCCGCGCTCCTCCACCAGCCACTTCATGACGGCCGCGTTGGGGCCGGGCGTGTGTGCGCCGTCATCCCTGAGATTGGAATAGTCGCGCCAGCCCTTCTTCGACCAGTCGGTCCTGAGCAGCACCCAGTTCCGCTCGGGGATCCGGCCGTGCTTTGCTTCCCAGGCTTCGACGAGCGGGACGGCCAGCAGGAAATCGGGATCCTGCGCCGCCTGCGCGGAGCAGTCGATCACACAGGCCGGCGCGATCATGTCCTTGGTCGGCATCGTGTCGACGGCATTGTTCGGCAGGTTCTTGCCCGTGAACCAGTGGATCGGCGCGTCGAAATGCGTGCCGGTGTGCTCGCCGAACGTGACGTTGTTCCAGTACCAGGCCGGACCGCGACCATCATAACGCGAGATTTCCTGGATGCGGACCGGCGCGGCCTGGCCGAACTCCGGCGGCAGCACGATGACCGGAAAATCCGGACTGAGCGTAAATGTCAGATCGACGACGCGCACCGCGCCGGAAGAAACCGCACCCGCCAGCTCCAGGAGATTGTTGTTCTGCATCGTCACGTCCTCCGGCTTGGTTGAAATCCCGCTTGTCACCTGTCCAGCTCGCGCTCGAGCGCTTTCGGATTGGCCGCGAGACGTTGCCGGATTTCTTCGGCGACATCTCCGACATACATCTCCTCGAGCCCGCCTTTGAGACCCGACACGATCGCCTGCGCGATTGCGCGCGGCGCGACCTTCGGCGGCGGTACGGTCTGGAACCACTCGGTGTCGACGGGCCCGGTGAACAGATTCATCACCCTGACGCCGCCGGGCCTGAGTTCGGCACGGAGGCAGTGCGAGAGCGACAGGCACGCCGCTTGCGAGGCCGAGTAGGCGCCAAAGGCAGGCCAGTTCGCCAGCGCGTGGACCGAGAGAATGTTGACCCACGCGGCACTGTTGTTGAGGCCATCGGCACCCCGCATCCGCATGGCAGGGCCGAAGGCCTGTGCGAGGTTGATGAAGCCGAGATAGGCTTGGTCGATCTCGTCACGCGCGATGCTCGTGCCCCTGCGGTCGAGCAGGCCGCCCGGCCGCACATATTCCGTCGTGTTGACGAGGATGTCGACCTTGCCGCCGATGTCGGCCGCGAGATCGGCCGTAGATTTCTCGTCGGCGGCGTCAAGGGTCACGATTTCGATTCCGTCCTGACCGCGCAGCAGCTGCTCGCCGGCGAAAGGCCGCCACGGTTCGGCAATGCCGACGAACACCGTCTTGGCGCCTGCGGCCTTCAAGGCTGCGACGGCCTCCTGACCGATCACGCTCCGACCGTTGGTCACCAGCACGCGCCGGAATTTCGGATCGGCCGTCATTTCCCGCCATTGCTTGTCGTCTGCCATGTTGGGAGTCCCCCCCTCGGGATGGGCAAAGGCCACTGCCTGGCCGCTCTTGTCGAGTTGAAACGACATGCGGACCGGTGCCCTCTCCACGCAGTCGGCATGGAGGTGCGTCACAATCGTCGGACCGCATTCCATCTTCACGAGGCCGATGCGCCAGGGCGCCCGTTCGCGGAAATAGACATCGCTCGGCACGCGCGCAGTCGTTTCGGCAAGAAGAATACCTCGTCGTGGCGCATCGACGAAGGCAAGGCCGGCCGACAGGCAAGACGGACAGGCCTCCCGCGCCGGATAAGCAAAAGAACCGCAGGCGTCACAGCGTTGCAGCATGAAGCGGCCCTCGGCGGCTGCCCGCGTAAACCCATGCGACGTCCTGCTGCGCGGTCGCGGCGGCGAAGCAGGCAGCCGCGTCCGCAACAGCGGGTTCTTGCGCCGGGGCGGCTTGATCGGCTCTATCATCGCGACGGCCCTGCAAAGATCGCGGCGCCCGAGGCGAGACCACGGTCATAGTTGATCATACCGAACCCCGAGGCCAAGGCGAGGCTCGCATTCGTGACCTGGGTGGGGCCTGCAGTCCCCAGAACCTGCCGAAGTCCCTCGACGAGACCGAGATAGGCGCCGGCGGCGCCGGCCTGCCCAGCCGAGAGCTGTCCGCCCGAAGTATTGTGCGGAAAGTCACCGTCGATGGTGAGATCGTGCTGGCGCACGAACTCGGCCCCCTCCCCCTTGTTGCAGAAGCCGAGATCCTCGAACTGCATCATCGTGATGACGGGGTAATCGTCATAGGTCTGCACGACATCGAGATCGTCGGGCTTCACGCCGGCCATCGCATAGAGCTCGCCGACGTCCATTGCCCAGCCGCCGCGGACCTGCATCGGATCATCAGCAAAGGCGTTGTGCCGCTCGATCGTCGAAAGCAGCCGTGCTGCCGTCAGCCCGAGCGAAGCCGCGGTCTCGTCCCGCATCACCAGGAAGGCCTCGGCGCCGGCGCATGGCATCACGCAGTCGAAGAGATGGATGGGATCGGAGATCGGCCGTGCCGCCAGATACTGCTCCATCGTCAGGGGCGTCTTCATCAGCGCATGCGGGTTGCGCAGGGCATTGGCGCGCTGGGCGACGGCGATCCTGCCGACATCTTCACGCGTGACGCCGAAGCTCCGCATATAGTTGCGCGCAATCAGCGCGAAGCTCGCATTGGCGCCGCCCGCGCCATAGGGATAGACGGCATCCTGGTTGAAGCGCGAGAAGTTCTCCAGCGTCAGCCGGAAGGAATCGACGTGGTTGGTATCGCCGGCGATGCACGCCACGATGTCGGCGTCGCGCGCCTGAACCGCGCGCGCCGCTTTTCGCAAGCCTGCGATGGCGCTGGCGCCACCGAGCGGAATCGTATCCAGCCATCGCACGCAGAGCCCGAAATGCTGCGTCAGCCCGATCCCGCTGTCGGTGCCCATGGTGAAGCTGGAGACGCACAGACCGTCGATGTCGGAAGCCTTGATGCCGGCCTGCGCAACGAGCGTACTCAGTGCCCGGCCGATCCACCACTGTGCACTCTCGATGGAGTAGCGCACATAGGGAATCGTGACGGGCGCCGCAATCACGACGCCGTCGTACGGTGTGCGCAAGGTATTGGTCACCAACCGCCCGCCTCGTTCATTGTCTCAGATGACCGTCAGCTTCACGGCAATATTGCCGCGGGTTGCATTCGAATAGGGACAGCGCTCGTGCGCGCCCGCGACGACCTCCTCGGCCACCGACCTCTCGACACCGGGCAGATTGACCTTCAGTTCGATGGCGAGCGCATATCCGACGGGAACCGGCCCCATCGCAACCTTCGCGGTCACTGACGGCTCAGCGGATGGGACGCCCGTCCGGGTGCGCGCGACGAGCTTGACCGCACCGAGAAAGCAGGCAGCGTAACCGGCCGCAAAGAGCTGTTCGGGGTTGGTGCCTTCGCCCCCGGGACCGCCCAGCGATTTCGGCACGGACAGCGATACCGACAACAGGCCGTCGGCGCTAGCGGCCTTGCCGTCCCGGCCGCCGATCGCCGTCACCTCGGTCTCGTACAGGATCTTTTCGGGAGTCATCATCATTCACTCTCCAGTCCTAGCGGCTGTTGCGAGCAAGCAGTGCGCGGAAATCGTCGCGCGCCTGGGCGCTGGCTCGCTTGAAGCTCGGCCCGCGGCTGGGCTCGGTGCCATTGAGCTGCCGGAGCTGCACCCACATCTCGGCACTTTTCAGCGCCACCGCCGCGCAATTGACCACCGGCGCGTGCCCGACCTTCAGGCCATGCTCCCTTCCGATCAGAAGGCCCGGCAGTACGCCGGCGGGGATAACGACGTCGGCGCCGTGCTCGATCAGCGGGCGTGCGCAGGCGACAAAGTCCTTGATCATGCGGGCTTGCGCGGCCTCATCTCCGTCAAAGGCATCGGCGAAATCCGCCGGCTTGCAGCCAAGGCCGGTCACATGGACCACGCGATCGCCGAGGCCATAACGCTCGGCCTGCTCGTAGTGCCAGACCTCGAAGACGGGATCGAGCGTCACAAGGCCGAGCCTCCGACCGAGCTGAGAGGCCGCCAGCAACGTCGCCTCGCCAGTCCCGATCACGGGGATGTCGAGCGCCGAACGCAACTCGTAGAGTCCGGGATCCTGGAAATGTCCCATCACGAAGGCGTCGAACCCGCCCTCCTCGGCTGCGATGCCGTTGTCGATCGCCTGGACGGCGCAGCGCAATTCCGCGAGCCGTCCGAACTCCCGGTCGGGCGGCGAAATGCCCTCGACGTGAACTGTCGTGCCCGATGCAGCGATGTTGTTGAGGTATTCCGACAGCCGCGCCATGTAGGGCGCGTTCACGCTCGCATCAACGAAGCTCTGCCAGAAGATGCGCATCGTCCTTCTCCTCAGGCGGTGATCGGAGGATCGGTCGTCGACGGCCGATAAATATATTTCAATCATAAACTAATTCACGCGTCAAATGCACTCGGCGTCGCCACCGACGGCCAACGCCACCGCAAGGGAAGCCCGGCCTTTTCGTACGCTCGATCGGCATTGAGCCGCCGCACTCTGGCGAAATTGTATGCAACAACATTTTTTCTGACAGAGCCGTGACACGTGTTGACGGCTCCACCAACAATACTTTAGGCTTTAAGTAATTCCTCGCCGGCCAGGGACCGGTGGATGTTGCAGGGCACCGATTTTGAGAGACTCGATCGTGTGGACAGTCGCCGTGCTCGAACAGCCGGCAGCAACAGCATCGCCGGCCGCGCATCGCGGCCGGGCCAACGGCCTTTCGTTGCTTCGGGAAAGTCCCGCCCGCATCTGCCGATGGGCCTGTCGTTCGAGCGGCAACCAGCGCCATGGCCGCTGAGATCCGGCCGAGCAAACCCTCTTCGGGAGCGCCCGGATTTCGGCGCTGCAGCAATGCTTTCAATCAGTTCGTTCGTCGTTCGGGCTCCCCGCACGGCAGCTTCGAGGCATTCCTATCCAGCACCAACGGAGGAGAACGCGTATGCGCAAGACTCTGAGCCTACTCGCACTTGTCGCCGGACTCTTCGCAGCGCCGGCTGCGCAGGCCGACATCACCATCGGCTTCGTCACCTCGCTGAGCGGCAACGGCTCGTCGATCGGAATCCCCTATGGGCGCGGCATCAATGCCGCCTATGAATACAGGAAGACCATCAACGGCGAGACCATTCGCCTGATCCAGCTCGACGACGGCTCCGACCCGTCGGCCGCGACCCGCAATGCGCGCAAGCTGGTGGAAGAAGAGAAGGTGGACCTCCTGATCGGCACGGCCACGGCGCCCTCGACCATCGCCATGGCGGCGGTGGCGAGCGAGCTGAAAGTGCCGATGATCGCGGTCTCGCCGATCGGCAAGCTGCCGGATACGCCGGAGCAGTGGGTGGTGTCGGTGCCGCAGCCGGCCTCTCTCCTCGTCAAGATCGTCGCCGACCGCATGAAGCGCGACGGCATGAAGAACATCGGCTATGTCGGCTTCTCCGATGCCTGGGGCGACCTCGTCTACAACGGCGCCAAGGCCGCCGAGGCCGCCGGCGACATCAAGATTCAGACCAACGAGCGCTATGCCCGCACCGACACCTCGGTCACCGCGCAGATTCTCAAGGTGATGGCCGCACGTCCCGACGCCGTGCTGGACGGCGGCTCGGGTACGCAAGGCGCGCTGCCGCTCCTCACGCTCGCCGAGCGGGGCTTCAAGGGAAACACCTACGGCACGGTGGCACTCGTCAATCCGGACTTCGTCAACGTCGGCGGCAAGGCGGCCGACGGCATTCAGGTCTCCGCGGGTCCCGTGATCGTCGCCGAGCAGCTTCCCGACGAGCACTTTGCCAAGAAGATCGCGCTGGATTTCCGCAGCGTATACCAGAAGACGCATAACATCCCGACCACCGACGGCTTCTCCGCCTATTCCTTCGACGCCTGGCTGATCTTCGCCAACGCCGCCGAGCGCGCGTTGAAGACCGCCAAGCCCGGAACGGCGGAATTCCGCACGGCGCTGCGGGACGCGATCCTCAGCACCAAGGAGCTGCCGGGCGTGCATGCCGTCTACAATTTCAAGCCCGGTGCGGTCACCGGTGTCGACGAGCGCTCGCTCGTCGTGGTGCGCCTGACCGGCGGCGCCTGGAAGTACGCGCCATAACCGGATCAATGGCCCCGGCATCACAGGGAGCAACGACGTCTCAATGACGAGCGACATTGCAGCCATTCTCGCGATCGACGGGATCGCCACCGGGGCCGTCTATGCCCTGGTGGCGATCGGGACCGTCCTGATCTTCACGGTGACGCGAGTCATCTTCATTCCCTTCGGCGACATCGCGGCCTTCACCGCGCTGACGCTTGCCGCCCTCGACGCGAAGCGCTTTCCCGGCACGGGAGCGCTGGTTGTGATCCTGGCCTGTCTTGCGACCCTGATCGAGATCATCTCGCTGGTGCGCTCCGGCGAACTCCGGCTGCTGCCCCGCGCGCTGTCCTTCTATCTCCTGCTTCCGCTCGCCGTGGTCGGTGCAGCCTGGCTTGTCATGCGCCTGGACCCGCCGCTTGCCGTCAGGCTCGTGCTGGCGCTGATGCTGATCACGCCGATCTCCCCGCTTCTGGATCGGATCGTCTTCCGTCCCATCGCTGACGGCACCGTGCTGTTGTTGCTGACGGTGTCCGTGGCGCTGCATTTTGCGCTGGTCGGCCTCGGCCTGTTGTTCTTCGGGCCCGAAGGGGTCCGAACCGAGCCGCTGACCTCGCTCTCGACCGAGTTCGCGGGCGTGCTGATCTCGGGCCAGACCATGCTGATCGTGATCGCGGCCCTCGTTTTCAGCGGCCTCCTCTACCTCTTCTTCGACTTCACGCTGGTCGGAAAATCGCTACGCGCCACGGCCGTCAACCGGACCGGCTCCCGGCTGATGGGAATACGCCCCGCCCGCGCCGGCACGATCGCCTATCTGCTGGGATCGCTGATGGCCGGCGTATCCGGCATCCTGATCGCTCCTGTTAACACCGTGTTCTACGATTCCGGCTTCCTGATCGGCCTCAAGGCCTTTGTCGGCGCCATCGTCGGCGGCATGACCAGCTATCCCGGTGCGGCGATCGGCGCCGTCGGCGTCGGCATCCTCGAAAGCTTCGCCTCCTTCGAGAGCAGCGCGCTCAAGGACGTCATCGTCTTTTCGCTGCTGATCCCGATCCTGATCTGGCGATCCCTCGCCTCGCTGCATTCCGAGGAGGAAATCGAGGAATGACGCGCCTCCACATCCAGCTTGCCGCCATCCTCGCCGTGCTGTGTCTTGCGATGGCTCCCTTCGTTCTCAGCCCGTTCAGCATCACGCTGATGAACTATATCGGCATCTATTCGCTGGTCGCCATTGGTCTTGCACTCCTCACCGGCGTCGGCGGCATCGTGTCGTTCGGTCAGGCGGCGTTCGTGGGCGTCGCGGCCTATGCAACCGCGTGGGTCTCCGCGTTGAACGGGTACTCCCCGTGGCTCGGCCTCGTGTTCGGCGTGGTGCTGACCTGCGGCGTCGCAACCGTTCTCGGCGTCGTCACCCTGCGACTTCAGGGCCATTTCCTGTCGCTCTCGACCGTCGCCTGGGGCCTTGCGATCGGCTTCCTGTTCGGCAATGTCGAGGGGCTCGGCCGCTTCAACGGCATCTCGTCGATTCCGCCGATCAGCTTCGGTTCGATTGCGCTGGTCACGAGCGCCCAGATCTATTTCCTGATCTGGGGTATCGTCGCCGCAGTGCTTTTCCTCGGCTACAACCTGCTGGACTCCCGGCTCGGCCGCGCCATGCGCGTGCTCCGCGGCGGCAACACGCTCGTCGAGAGCCTCGGCATCAACGCTTTCCGCATCAAGCTCGTGACCTTCGTGATCGCGGCCTTCCTCGCCTCGCTCTCCGGCTGGCTCTACGCACATATGAGCCGCTTCATCAGCCCGGGTCCGTTCGATGCCGGCATGGGCATCGAATATCTGATGATGTCGATGGTCGGCGGCGCCGGCAGCCTTCTCGGCGGCGTCGTGGGGGCCGCGGTGGTCACGCTGCTCAAGAACAGCGTGCAGGATTATCTGCCGCTGATCGCCAAGGGTGCCTCCGGCCAGCTCGAGATCGTCGCCTTCTCCGCGCTGTTCATCCTGTTCCTGCAATGGGCCCGGCAGGGCATCGTTCCCTTCGTCGCCCGCTATCTGCCCAAGGCCCGGCGCGAGCGACCTCAACCGGCGCCGCCCCTGCCCCGTCGCGCGCAACCGACGCCCGGGGAGCTTCTTCTGAAAGTGGATGGCGCCGAGCGCCGGTTCGGCGGCCTCGTCGCGGTCAACAACGTCAGCTTCGAGGTCCGCGCCGGCGAAATCCTTGCCGTCATCGGCCCCAACGGCGCCGGCAAGAGCACGATGTTCAACTGCCTGACCGGGGCGCTCCGGGTCAACAAGGGCGAGATCGTCTTTGCGGGACGCCCGATCACGCATGACGCGCAGTCCCGCATCGCCAAGGCCGGCGTCGCCAGGACCTTCCAGCATGTGAAGCTGCGCCCGCGCATGAGCCTGCTGGAAAACGTGATGCTCGGCACCTATGCGCGCACGAGCACCGGCCTGTTCGCCGGCGCCTTCCGCCTCAACGGGCGCGAGGAAGCCAGTACCCGGCACGAGGCGCTGATGCAGCTCGAACGGGTCGGGCTCGGCGACAAGCCGTTCGAGCTCGCGGGCAATCTGCCGCTCGGCAACCAGCGCATCCTGGAAATCGCGCGTGCGCTGGCCGCGGACCCGACGCTGCTGGTGCTGGACGAGCCGGCCGCCGGCCTTCGCCGCCAGGAGAAGCTGCGGCTCGCGGAACTGCTCAGGTCGCTGCGGGCAGACCATCTGACCATCCTGATCGTCGAGCATGACATGGAGTTCGTGATGTCGCTGGTCGACCGCATCGTGGTGCTCGATTTCGGCTCAAAACTCTGCGAAGGCGCGCCGGCCGCGATCCGCAGCGACGAACGAGTCCAGGAAGCCTATCTCGGAGGCGTCGCGTGAGCGAGATGCTGTCCATGACGGATGTGACGGTCTGCTACGACAATGTCGAAGCGGTCCGCAACGTGTCGCTGTCGGTCGAGGAAGGTCAGATCGTCACCGTCATCGGCCCGAACGGTGCCGGCAAGACAACGCTGCTGATGGCGGCCATCGGCCTTCTGGCCTCTCGCGGGCGCATGGTCTTCCAGGGTCACGACATCGGCAGGATGTCGGTCGAAGATCGCGTCGAGCGCCGGCTGTGCCTGGTGCCGGAGAAGCGCGAGCTGTTCTCCGACATGACGGTCGCGGACAACCTCCTGCTCGGCTCCTACAGCCTGCGCGACCGCTCGGGCGTCCAGAAGACGCTGGACGAGGTCTATGATCGCTTCCCCCGGCTGAAGGAACGGCAGCGCCAGGCGGCAGGCACGCTCTCCGGCGGCGAGCGCCAGATGCTCGCGCTCGGCCGCGCGCTGATGGCCAAGCCGAAACTGCTCATGCTGGACGAGCCGAGCCTCGGCCTCGCGCCGCTGATCGTGCGCGAGATCTTTCGCACCATCGCGTCCCTGCGCGATCTCGGCGTGTCGATCCTGCTGGTCGAGCAGAACGCCCGCGCCGCGCTTGAGACAGCCGACTACGGCTATGTGCTCGAGACCGGCGAGGTCGTGCAGTCAGGTCCGGCCAAGGATCTCATCCACGACCCCCGGCTGATCACGGCCTATCTAGGTGGACACTAGAGCGAGCCGGGATCAGGCCCGGCGAGCCACACAACAAAAATATCGAAAAACAACCCCATGCACAGTAGCTGGCGACAGCGATATCAATGGTTTGATACCCAGTAACTGCGGATTTAACGAAATCAACTTGATCCGTCGGGCAAAACAGTGGCACAATGCCATCATCGCTGCCCATGGATAGCCGATGGCTTTCATCGCCAACTCGGACATCCCAGTTACAAGGGGATCAGCAAGCTAAAGCCCGCCCGCGACAATTGGGAACGGTGGAGCACACCATCACCCGATGAAATGGCGTCGCCTGCGCACCCACATCTTGGGCGACAGCAAAGGCTAATCAATGATGCTCTAGTCGGCGCGATAAATCGAACATCAGTTGCGCTCCATTTTGAATCCGCATTTTGGCACAAAGTGCATATTACGTCCGGCCTCGCCGACGACCGCTATTGGCTCATGGCAGACCTATCGTGGCCGTCTGCTTGATGTCGGCTTTTGACCCAACTGCGACATCGCTTGGCAGCATCCAGTTTTCGCCGGAGCCCTTTCAATTGGGCGAGAGGTCCGGCGATCTGCGCTTCCGGCGATAGATGCGCCTTCGCTGGCTATTCCAATGTGCTATTCTTATCGCATAGGCCATAGGTATCCCATGACAGGTACTGCAGAGTGGCTCGCATCGATCGGTTTGGGGGAGTACGCCCAGCGTTTCGCCGAGAACGCCATCGATTTCTCGGTCGTTAGCGATCTCACGGAGCAGGACCTCAAGGACCTTGGCGTCCTGCTTGGGCACCGGCGCAAAATTCTGCGCGCAATTGCAGAACTCAAGAGTGAAGTCCTCGTATCAGTCCGAACGGCCGCCAAACCGGCTCCGCGGGACAGCGCCGAGCGGCGCCAACTGACGGTCATGTTTTGCGATCTGGTGGACTCGTCGGCACTTGCGGCCCGACTGGATCCAGAGGACTTGCGCTCGGTAATCGGTGCCTATCACGACTGCATCGCGGGTGTTATCGCCCGGAATGAGGGCGTCATCGCGCGGTACATGGGGGATGGCGTGCTTGCCTATTTCGGCTATCCCCAGGCCCACGAGGACGATGCCGAGCAGGCGACACGCGCGGGGCTGACACTGGTCGATGCCGTGGCCAACCTCCAGACAGATATCGGTACGAGGCTACAGGTCCGCGTTGGCATCGCCACCGGAATGGTCGTCGTGGGTGATCTGACCGGCGAAGGCGCCGCCAAGGAGCACGCGGTCATTGGTGAGACACCGAACCTGGCAGCTCGCCTGCAGCAGTTCGCCGAGCCCGGCATGGTGCTGATTTCCGAGAGCACACACCAGCTCACCGATGGACATTTCGAGTACCGCGATCTCGGCCCTGTCGCGCTCAAAGGATGGGCGGAACCAATACCTGCCTGGCAGGTGCTCGGGATCAGTGGAGCGGAAAGCCGCTTCGAGGCGCAGCACAAGACGCGGTTGACATCGCTAATCGGGCGTGACGAGGAGATCGAACTGCTGTTGCGGCGCTGGCGGCATGCCGCGTCAGGCGAAGGCTGCGTCGTGGTTCTAACTGGAGAGCCGGGTATCGGTAAGTCGCATATCGCGCTGGCGCTTCAAGAGCGGCTCCAGGCCGAACCACACATTACGGTACGGCACTTCTGCTCGGCGCACCACGCCAACAGTGCGCTGTATCCATTCATCGTCAACCTCGAACGTGCCGCCCGGTTCGAGCGAGGCGAGACGCCGACGGAGAAGTTTGCCAAGCTTGAAGCTCTGCTCTTGCGGTTTGGCGCCGATGCAGACCGCGTGGTGCCGGCCCTGGCCAATCTTCTGTCGCTTCCGCTCTGCGACCGCTATCGCCTTCCCGAAATGACTCCACAGACCCGCAAGGACATGACGCTGGCGGCGTTCCTGGCCCAGCTCGAAGCATTGGCGGCGCGTCAGCCGGTGTTCGTGATATTCGAGGATGCCCATTGGGCGGATCCGACGTCGCTGGAACTGCTCGCGGTTACACTGGAAAAGCTGCCGCGGCTTCGCGTACTGCTGCTGATCACGGCGAGACCGGAGTTCGCCCCGCCCTGGCCTGGTCATGCCCATGTGACGACGATCTCGCTCACGCGGCTCAGCCGGCGCAACGGGGCGGCATTGGTCGAGCGCGTCACCGCCGGCAAGACGCTCCCCGAGGAGGTCATGCACCAAATCCTCGCCCGTACCGATGGCGTACCCTTGTTCGTCGAGGAACTGACGAAGGCCGTGCTCGAAACCGGGCTGTTGCAGGAGCGGGACGACCATTACACGCTCAGCCGTCCGCTACCATCGATGGCGATTCCGACGACGTTGAGCGCATCGCTGATGGCCAGGCTCGACCGATTGGCTCCGGTGAAATACGTGGCTCAGATCGGCGCCGTCGTGGGGCGCGAGTTCTCCTACGAACTGCTGAGCGCCGTTGCCGAGTTGCCAAGGCAGACGCTGGAGGAGGCGCTTGCCCAGCTTGTCAGGGCGGAGCTGATATTCTGCCGGGGCGAGATACCCCGGGCGGTCTATACTTTCAAGCATGCGCTGGTACGCGACGCTGCCGAATCCGGGCTTCTGAAGAGCCGACGCGCTACGCTGCACGCCACCATCGCGGACGTGTTCGAGCAACAGTTCCCGGAAATCGTGGAGGCTCAACCCGAGACTCTCGCGCTCCACCTCACGGAGGCGGGACTGTTCGAAAAGGCAGGAGAATATTGGCTTCAGGCGGGAAGGAAGGCGGCCATGCGCTCCGCCAACCTCGAAGCTATCGCACACCTGCGGAAGGGCATCGAGGTGTTGGCCCATTTGGCCGACGGTGCTCGGAAGGACAGACGAGAGCTTGATTTCCAGTTCGCGCTGGGACCATGCCTGATCGCTACCCAGGGACCGGCATCGCCACATGCGGTGGCGATCTTCGCTCGCGCGCGCGAGCTGTGCCAGCGCCTCGAAGACCCCCCCGAGCAACTACAAATCATGTTCTGGTTGACCACCGCGAGCGTCATTCGTGGTGAGTTGCCGGTCGCCGAGGAAATGATCTCGGCGCTACTCGAACTCGCGGAGGCGCGCGGCGATCGACCAACGTTGCTCAACGCGATGCGTGGACAAGGCATGATTCGACTTTTCATGGGACATCTCGAAGGAGCCCACGAAGTGATCGTACGGGCCTTCGAAGCGTTCGAGGCAAGCAACGAGCAGGACAGATTGGCGGCGCGTGCCGCCGGCCAGGATGCGGGCGTGGCCGACCTTGCCCTGATGTCATGGGTGCTCTGGCTGCTGGGCCGCCCCGATACCGCGCTCGCACGACTGGATACCGCCATTCGGCGTGCCGACGCCATTGGTCATCCGCATTCGCAGGCCTATGGATGTTACTATGCGTCCATTCTCCACGCTCTTCGGGGCGAGTTCCTGACTGCGCACGGCTATGCGGAACGCTGTCTTGCCTTGTCGGAGGAGCACGGATTCCGGCAATGGAGAGGATTGGCGCGCGCCGTTCGGGGGATAAGTGCCACCTTTCTTGATCCTTCGTCCGCCGCGCTCGCGGAAATCCAGGGTGCGATGAACGAATATCGCAACGCGGGCTATCAGCTCGGCATCACGGCCCTATACGTGCTCCTGAGCCCGGCCCTATTGTCGAGCCGTCAGCGCGAAGCCACGCTCGAGCTGATCGAACAGGGTCTTGCCACAACCAGCCGCAATAGCGAGCGGATATTTGAGGCCGAACTGTACCGACTGAAGGCGCGCGCGCTGCTCTTCGATGACGTACCGGGAGCCGGCACCGAGGCGCAATCACTGTTCGAGCGCGCACTGACAACGGCAAGAAGCCAACACGCCAAGGCCCTTGAACTTCGAGTTGCAGTGGACCTCGGCGCCTTGTGGGTCGATCAGGGCAGACGCAAGGAAGCACTCGACCTGCTTGCTCCCGTCTACGCCGGGTTCGCCGAGGGTTTTGAAACGCAGGATCTAAAGCAAGCGAAGGCACTGCTCGATCGACTGCAGTAATTCTGCCCGGATCACAGATATTGGAGTCTGGTTCAGCGGTCGCGGAGCTACTTGCCTTTGGCACTAGGCATCCGCTCGCTCTTGGCATTTACGATACGTATCTTTCACCTCTTGCCATCCCTCCTTGTCGTTCTTCTCTGGATGCTCATTTATGAAGTGTGGCCCATCATGCGGGTCGAGGTCTGCATGTGCGTGATACCTCTTGATTGCTTGTTCCGCAGCGGCTCTTCCCAACACTCGCCCGTTATAGAGGTTGCTGTGATTCCATTTGAAATTGATGTGCCCCGGCACCTGGATCTCGACGATTATGCCTTCCCATTTGGGTTCGTCGTACTGCACGTGATATTTGAAGATCCTGACGTCATCTTCGCCAACGGTCGCTGCGAATAACTGGCAAAGATTCGCCAGGGCATCATGAAGGTCTTTCGGTTTGCGGACCTGCTTTGAATCAACGATCCTGCTGACCCATACTTCGTCCAGCGTATCGTCCGGTGGGTTATGGTGCTCCTGGAGCAAGCTCTCGAAGTTGACCGTGTCGATCAGCGCTCCTTCGCAGTACGTAACTCCGTCGATCTCAACTGTTTCTTCGATGAAGGGAAGAGCTGAGCACGCACATAGGCTGGACGCGCTGATTGGCCCTTTGTACTCTTTCTTGTCGGCTTGCTGGATCATTGGTCGGTTGGAAAATAACGCGAGCTTATGGTCATCAAGATTCCAGGCGTTGTGAAATATGACGGGCTTTCCAGGCTCTTTGAGCGCTTCGAACTTTATGCTCTTCATGAACTGGCTATTCGGATAGTTGATCTTGGAGAGGCCAGTGACATGGGACAAGTACATCATTGACGTGAGATAGCGAACGAAGGGATTGGGTGCCAGGACCTGATTAAGGATCCATCTGTTGATGTCTCCGTCGTCCGGGATAGTGAACTTCTGTTGAGGGAACCAGAGCGACATAGAATCCCTGAAGGCATTCACCATGGTCGATGGGTCCCATAAATGCAGATAGTTCTTGGGATCCATGACGAAGCTGGTCAGAGCCCTGCTCATGCTTCCTGCTCAATCTGGACCAAACACGGTGTTTATGGGGAAGCGCTTATAGCCTTCGTCGTCTCGAAACACGCCATTCTTGAAGAATTGATAGGTCTTTTCCGCCCTGGCTTTGTTTTCAACTCCATCAAACTGATTGTAGACGATCCCAACCCAGGCGCCGATGCAGGACAAAGCCCACACCTCAAACTCTATATCTGCGTTGGCAAGGGCTTCCAGAACCCCGATGTGCAATCCTGCTGCCGGACCGCCTCCGCCGAGCGCAATCGCTCTCTTTACCATCGGATCCTCCATCTGATTTATCGTGTGGCTTATTCTCCAATCAACTTTCTGAATTGCGTAACGCGATTGCTCGTTCTTGGGCTCTCGGCCGCACAGAATGCCATCGAACCAAATTTGACAGTTCATAGAGCCAGCATTGCGAAATACGATACGTGCGACGGAGCGGTCGACGTCGATGTTCGATCTCGAATCTGCTGATGCCACTGGCGCACGACGGCCAAGAGCCCGCTCAGCTTATCGCGGTCTGGCCCGTCCATTTGTGAACCACTTCACGTACGATATTTATTGCCGACCATGGCAGCGGACCTGTTATCCAATCGCGACTTCCGTTATTGGCCCAAAGCGGACGCTTTGTAGTCTTTGCTCAGATGTCGGCTTGTGACCCGGAACGGACATATCGAAATCAAAATAGACCGAAACGGACGAGAAGCACCGCGACTCAACTACGGGAGTCCTTTTGTCACCGTAAAGGGATTGAACCCACGTTCCGCGAGGGCAGCCCACGAAGCTGCGCCAAGATGTGACAATCGGAAATAGAGCCGCGGTTTGGTCGGATCGGTGTCCAACACGAACCCGGTCGGCAACTCGCGGGCAGTTGTGGCATAGAACCCACCATCCGGCGACCTCTGGGATTCGACTACAGCGATCAACGAGTCTGCTCTCCCAGTCCTGCCGAGCAATTTCATCAAGAGAGCCATTTGGCCCGTTCCTTCGGTCCACACACCGTCTCGGTCTTCACCGTAAGAAAAGCCCTCATCGACACTCATTCGCTGTTCGGCGGTCGTAATTGCCGATGCAAATTTCTCGACCGCTCCGTGGAGCGCTATTAAAGGCCAGACCTGAGCATCGAGAGCCAAAATCGGATTGTGCGTGACACCGTCTTCAGCGGTACCTGCGGCGAAACAGGCGCATGCCGGATCCCACATCGTATTTACGAAGTACTCAGCGACCGTTGCCTTATCGCGCCAGCGCGAATCCCCTGTACGGATCGCAAGAAGGCCAAACGCGGCGGCGAGGTCAGTATTATGTTCAGTCGATTTCCACGTCCGCACTTCCGGCGTCGGTTCGTGCCCAAACGTACCACCCGTGAAACCGCCAGTACCGCGCGTATCGGCCCATTGCGCGACCCAGGCGCCAAGCCGTGCTGCACCATCGCGGAACCGAGAGCCGGCGTTCACATCATCAAGCGACAGCAACGCCAACATGGCCCATGCCATGTTACCAACATCGCTGCCCACCTGATATCGATCCTCTAACCATTTGTTCTGAGTATTGTCCCACCACCCCGGAAGTTTGACGGGGCCATTCCCCACCACGCCCGCGGCGTAAGCGTTCCGGAGCCGTCCATCATGCCAGGTGCGGTCGTTGTCGATGGCCCAGAGAAGCGCCGAGCCAATCCGATACGCTTTGTCTTGCTCACCGCAACCGACCAACGCGATGGCGGCTACCGCATTGTCATAGAGGTAGGCGGCGCCATGCAGAGGCCCCGATTCGACGGTCGGATAGCTGGGCAGGAACAACGGCCCTGATGGCGGTGCCTTATCAATTAGACCAGCGAGGTATCCGCACGCTGACGTTTTTGGTGCTGTTGAGGCTTGCAGTGGAGCGGAGGCCATCATGATTGCGAAAGTCGCGACGATCCAGGTCTGAAGGCAGAGTCCGCGACAACGGTAGAAGCAACAAGTGATTGGTGCCGGTAGCATTTCGCTGCCTCTCGTGTCTTTTCAACCAAGATAGACTTTAGGACATCGGGAAGAATCCGGTCAGGATCGAGAAAAAAAAGTGCCTTCGTCTTCAATGGCAGCTTATGGCACTTTTCGGACCTGCGGCGGCAGTGTTCCGATGTCCGCTGTTGAGGGTTGAACGGACCTAAATCAGCCGCGCCCGAAGGTCGCCTTTTGACCCAGACCGGACCACCCGTTCGCCGCGCAGGCATTGGGCTTAGGCTCGACCGGTCCTCGCGCTAGTTTGAAGGACCTCCTGTTGCCAGACAGAGCGGTCGTCCCCATCGTATAGTGATCAGAAACCGCCAGCACGAAAAGACCAGACTACTGGCGATTGCCGCGCTTGCGCCGCCTGCTTGGGCGGAAGGGCGGAGGTACGGGTGCCAGGGCGAGCCCCTGGTACGGTATGGCAATCATCCCTCGACCATGGCCGATGAGTGCCGGTCATGCCAGTCCCGTGGATTATCGAAGAGCTGATCTATGGCCAAAAGCATTCTTGTCATCGTTGCTATTCTCGCAATTTCTACTTCTGGCGCTTTGGCCGCACAGAGGACCCATCATGGCCGCGCGTCGCCTGCGCCGTCGCCGAGCGAGGGGTCGAGGGGGCTGAGCCCATATGCTGTGGGCCCAGGTAATTCCAACGACCGCGACCTGTACATCAAGAACCTGCGCGACTCCGGGTATAATCCGGAGAACAACTTCAACAGGTTCGGGAACGAGCAGGCAGCACCTTATGGGGGCGGCTAAACCTCGAATCCCCTTAACCCGGTACCGGCGCGGCTGCCGTCGCTAGGCCCGCCAAAACGGCTTTTCGAGTTCGTGTGCGATGTCGCTCCGGGAGACGCCGATATCGTGCAGGTCGGGCTCGGTCCAGCGTGCGAGCTCCCGGCGATCGCGATAACGCGGCCGCCAGAGATGAAGGGTCGCGCCAACGCTGGCCCAAACCTCGTAGAGGTTGAGGAGAGCCTTGATATCAGCGGAGATCAGGCGTGTTGAAGCAAACTTCACAGCTTTATCTCCCTCTATAAGTTCGGGAGGACTGTATCGCTGTGCTACTGACAGCATACTGTCAGCAGCAGGTAGCATCTCTGGCCCAAGGAACGGAGATGCCCTGGCTTCGGCTGGCAATCACTTTGCGTCATGTCTTCTTGGGAAGTCCGATGTTGGCCCATCAGCGAAGTGACGACACCGCTGAAGGAGGTCCGCTTAGCGAGGCGGTGCGGACTGGATTTGCTCGCTCTGAGTTCTTCGCATTTTGACCCGAAGTCGACCTTAAACTCGTAACCAGCGAGAGGCTGATCGCAGCTTAGCAGAGTCCTTGGTGGGACTTAGCACAAGCGGCACGCCCCCCAGGATGCGCAGCAACCCGCGCAACCGCCGAACCCCCAGCCACCATAGCCCCAGCCATCGAACCCGATGTCGTCATCGAACCCGACGTCGAACCCGCAGCCGCCGCAACCGCAACCACGGAAGCCACGGCAACCACGGAAGCCACCGCAACCTCGGATGCCAACGAACCCGCTACCACCGCAACCTCGAATGCCAACGAGCCCGCCACCACCGCAACCTCGGATGCCAACAAACCCACCACCACCGCAACCTCGGCCGCCAACAAACCCGCCGCCGCCGCAACCTCGGCCGCCAACAAACCCGCCGCCGCCGCAACCTCGGCCGCCGCCGCACCCCCCGCCACCATGGCCGCACCCGCAACCACCGCACCCCCGCGCTAGCTGCACGCCGCCGCCAAAGTTTTCTCTATCGAAAAGATGGAACGTGGCCAGACTGACGTCGGCCATTTCCTCTTCGCCAAGAAAGAAGCGCTGATTTGGCGAGGTGTTGGATTGCGGGATACCGGTAGCGGGCATCGTGGATGCGGATGCGCTACTCGCCAGCGAAAGACCCAGTCCGGCCGCACCTAGCACCTTCACGGTGGCGGCTTTGGCTGTGCGCTTCTGCTTCGAAGCTTGCTTGACCCGTGGCATGATCGCACCCTCCGTAGTTCTTGTGAAAGCGCTCTGCAAGAGTGCGCTCGGCGAAACCGGCGCGCAAGGGTTACCTGTGCCATAAAATGCGAAACATCTCATCGAGCTCCATTCATCTTCAGAACCGAGATCGACACATGACCGCTTTTGGTTGAGCAGAATCACGCCAGCTGACCAGCGCAAGAGGCGTCGCGATGTCGGCTGTCTACGGGAAAGCGGACGTCACACGATGGTTGGGCTGACCGCAGCTTTTGACCCAAAGCGGAAATCACTAGCTCGGTACCCCGCTTAGGTGAAATGTCGTAGCAAGGATGCGCCAGCCGTCGGGGGAGCGAACAAGGTTGTACGACTGCCGCCATTGCCTTGTGACGCTTCCATCCGGTCGGAGGTTTTTCCACGTTACAGTTCCGAGAGCACTGCGTTCGCCTATAGGAACAGCCACTACATCGTGCAGAGTTCCACTTTCGGCCCCTTCGCGCCGGTAGGTGTCGGCCACTCCTTGGAAAAACCGCGCAATCTCGTCACGTGACTGAAAACAATGTATCGACCCGTCACCCCGCATGGTGATGCAGGGAGCGCAGTAGAGTTTGGCGATTTGATCACCATCCCAGGTGGTGAATGTCTCCATGTATTTGTTGAAGAAGGCAGATATCTCGACTTCAAGCGCCTCCGGCATGATTTGTCTCCAGAGCTTTCATGTTCTGCGACGAGCAAGCCAACCCGAATTGTCTTGGGTTGCGATACAGCGCACGCGGAATTCGGATGGCGACATGCCGTTCAGCCGATCCGCTGCTGGGTCCAACTCCGCGCAACTGGCCTGCTCTACAGTTACGATCTGATCCGCGGCCAACCAAGCTACGATTGGAACTGAAGGGCCAATGATTACGAGATAGGCCAAGCCGAGAGCGGGAGACCAACGTTCAATACCAAGCCCCGTCCGGAAGACCACGGCCATTCCTAAGCCGAAGCACGCGATCCAAACGGCAAGCCAACAAGCAGAGATCATTCGTCTCTCCCCGCTCCAACAGTGTGCGCAATGTTACCGTTGACGCCCATCTCTCGCCAGAAGACAGTTTGCACCGAAGGGGCAATGCACTTGACCGATTCTGGATGGTTAAGCTCACCTGCCCGTCAGGTGTTGATGGAAACGACGAGGTCATTGAATGCAAAAGGCTGATCGGCGATGTCGCCTATTGGCCCCAAGCAGCGGTTGATGGATGTGTGGGCGCTCTAGCACCCGTCGTCTCCTTCCAAGACGGTCGACAGGAAGCTGGAACGAGCCAGATCACATGCAATCGGTTTCGAGAACGAGGTGCCAAACCATCTACTCGTCAACGAACCATCGTTGGTGACCCAGGGGATTGGCGGCAGTTGCGGCAGATAAGATGCATACGGCATCACTTTCGCAAGCGTCACTCTGACCAGATACTTTTCTAGAAAAGCCTCGTTCATTCCGCCGTCCAGTCCGCTATAGATCGGGGCTGCCGGCACGTTGTCATTGAGCAATCGCGCGAATTCGAGTTCGTCGGTACGTTGCTTCTCAAGCGCCCGCCGCGCAATTTTGGAATCCACAACAAACGCGGGGCATTTATCGGTGGGACTGAACACGAGAGGATACGGCGAATTTGGTGGAGCTTGCGCATCGAACACATAGCGTCGATTGCACACGTCCACCTTAGGTTCGAGATGCGTCGTCTCGAAGTGATCGTTGCCGACTTTGAGCATTTTCCAGAAGGAGAGGTTCGGGCTATTTCGATGCTGCGCCAGGTTTGCCGGCGTCAGGCGGAATGGATAAGCCTGGACCTGAAAGGACGGTCGGCCGCCGAGGGAGTCCCGCGCTAGCGAATAGATCTCGCTTATCTGTTCGTCGGTCATGGCATAGCAACCGCTCGACGAGCAGTCGCCATGGATCATGAGTAAGCTGCCGTCGCGATTGTTTGCCTTGTCGAAGCTGTTGGGAAAGCCCACGTTGATCGCAAGATGGTAATCGGAGTTGGGATTCATCAGCTCGGGAGTAATCGTATAGAACCCCTCTGGAGCCTGACGGTCACCCTCCTTCAGTTTCGGCCCGAGATCCCCCGACCACCGACAGATCGGGTACACCTTGAGGATTTTGAAGAGGCCGGTGGTGTCCTGTTTCCAGACTTCGAGCTCCGCCTCTTGCTTGAAGACGCGCACAAGGATAGGCGAGTATTTTGGCATCTTCTTTTGTCGGAGCAGCGAGAGCAACTCGGGTGGTAGCTCCTTTGTAGCCTTGGCCGGCAAGCGGTTGCTGTTTTCGCCAAGGCAGGTGACCGGCGACAACGCCGCGAAAAAAGCTGCAGTCAGCACAAGCGCACGGAGTGCCGTGGCGCCGATCATGACCTTACCTCGGGCGTGGAATCTGCTCATTTGGGTAGCGTGTAGTCAGTGGGTTCGTAAGGCAAGCCCAGATGGACGCAGCCACCGGAGAAGTTCGAGCTTATCGTTGGCCTTGGGGATGCCAAGACGCTCGGTCTCGTCGTCCGCTTCTGGCCCATAGCTGACCTGCCCGATCGGTTCAGCCGAGGACTTCTTTTAACCCAAAGCTGACCTCAAGCAGTTCTGGAGACAATTAGGCAAAAAGCCCGCATTGGTTTTGACAGCACCTTTGACGGCGCTCGCGACATCGGCCAAGTCGGAGTTCATCAATGTGCCGAAGGAGTGATCGCCACCGATAGCCAGGACCGGCATCGGCAATTTTCCAGTCTTTGCGAACAGCGTTTTGTTGTCCTCGCCGTCCTTAGTGAAGGCAGCAAACTGTCCGCCAAAGGCATCGTGGATGGCATCCGTACGAGCATAGAGCACCGCATCGTGATCCCGGGTCTTTCGTCGATCGCAGCGGGGGTATGGGTTCACGGCCTGGTTCGAAAACCGATACGGTTGTCGAAGCATCGAGGCGGACAGTGCCAATGTTGGCGCTCGCCCTGCCGGAAGCCGCTGGAACTCGTGCTAACGAGAAATATCGAAGCGTACTGCTTTGATAGTGTGAATCGCTTCCAACGGACGACGCTCGGAGACGTCAGGCGCAGGTGTCGTGCGCAGAAGAATTGTAGCCTGGAATCATGGGAGAACCGAGCATGGATTCCATTTCTCGTCGCCATATGTTGGCAGCGACAGCTACCGGAGGTCTTCTAACGAGCGTTGGGCTGGCGCACGCGCAAACCGCGGGCGGCGCGATTCCTCAGCCACAGCGACCGGGTCACGGCGGCACCGATCCCGGTCCGCGCAATCTCATGCGGGATCAGCAGAACCCGGATCTGCTGGTACCGCCGTCGACCGATCATGGCACCCTGCCGAACCTGCGCTTCTCGTTCTCGGACGCCCATATGCGGCTTGAGCCGGGCGGCTGGACCCGCCAGGTCACGCAGCGTGAGCTGGGCATTGCCAAGTCCATGGCCGGCGTAAATATGCGCCTGAACGCGGGCGGTGTGCGTGAGCTGCATTGGCATAAGGCGTCAGAATGGGCCTACATGCTCTATGGCAAGGCTCGCGTGACGGCCGTCGATTCCGAGGGACGTTATTTCGTCGATGACGTCGGCGTCGGAGATCTCTGGTTCTTCCCGGGCGGAACCCCGCACTCGATCCAGGGCCTCGGCCCCGACGGCTGCGAATTCCTTCTCGTGTTCGACGATGGCGATTTCGACGAAGACAACACCTTCCTGCTCAACGACTGGTTCAAGCGCATACCGACCGATGTGCTGGGCAAGAATTTCGGAGTGCCTGCCTCGCTGTTCGGCCACACCCCCGATGAAAGCGAGCGCTATATTTTCCTGGCCCCGTTGCCGGGGCCGCTCGGATCGGAAGCCATATCGGGCGCAAAGGCGTCGGAGACGAGCTACACGTGGCGGATGATGGAGCAGGTGCCCATCAAGACGAAGGGCGGAACGGTGCGGATCACCGATTCCCGTTTGTTTCCAATCAGCACCACGACCGCAGCGGCCCTGGTTGAACTCGAACCTGGCGGATTGCGCGAGGTGCACTGGCACCCTAACGGAGACGAGTGGCTCTACGTCATCGAGGGGCAGGCGCGCATGGGTGTGTTTGCCGGCCAGGGGCAGGCGCGCACATTTGATCTGCAGGCCGGCGACGTTGGTTACGTCCCGGTGGCGATGGGCCACTATCTCGAGAATACCGGCTCGACCAACTTTCGATTTCTCGAGACGTTCAAGAGTGACCGCTTTATCGATTTCTCTCTCGATACCTGGATGGCGGCAACACCGCCGGGACTGGTGCAAGCCCATCTCAAACTCGATCCGAAGGTGATGAGCGCGCTGCGCACGAACAAGGCTCTGGTCGTGCCGGAATAATTGCCAAAGTCGGAGTACATCGCGGCGCACTCGTCCGGCGCCCGGTGGGCAGGGCGCTGGCGGACCGCCGGCAAGATCGCGCCCTCTCCGGCTGCAGAAGGAGAACGCCATGAATGTTCTGACCTGGGCCGCCCTGCGTTGGTGGTCGCCGGATCCGCTTTAGCATCAAACGGTCAGGCCGAAACGGGCACCCGAGCGTCAGTGGCATCCTCAGTTTGCAGAGACAAGCTTTAGTCCAATCACGCCGGCCACAATCAAAGCAATGCAAAGTATCCGCCCTGGCGACGCAGAGTCGCCCAGCACTGCGATACCCAGAACGGCGGTACCCGCGGCACCGATACCGGTCCAGACCGCGTACCCCGTTCCTACGGGAAGTGTGCGGAGCGCCAGCGAGAGAAGAAAGATACTCGACAAACCGGTGGCAGTCGTAAACAGCGCGGGTATCAGCAGCGTGAAGCCTGCGGACCACTTCATACCGAAGGCGAATCCGATCTCGAGAAGGCCGGCGGAGGCCAGTATCATCCATGCCATGTGGGTCAATCCATTCGCTGGTCACCGGGCGTTACGGCCGGGCTGCTTGTAAGGGGCTGGACGCGCATGGAGGATTCCATGCGCGACATGCTTGCTGATGGGCGCCTCAAGCCTTACTGGCGGCAGCGGGAATCGAGCGGAACGAAATTCCCAATCGATTGAACGCGCTCATCAAGCCGATGGCATAGGTGAGGTCAGCGAGTTCCTTGTCGCTGAATTCGCCGGCGGCGGCCTCGTAGTCGGCATCGGGAACGCCGGTTTCGGCCACCCTCGTCACGGTTTCGGTCCAGGCCAGCGCAGAGCGTTCGCGCTCACTAAAGACTTCCCCCGCGTCTCGCCACACAGGCACCAGCACGAGCTTGTCCGCGACGACGCCAGACTTGAGCAGGTCGCGGGAGTGCATATCGATGCAGTAGGCACAGCCGTTGATCTGCGAAACCCGCAGGTAGACGAGATCGACAAGTTGCTTGGAAAGGCCGCTTTTTTGAAGATAGACATAGACCCCTCCAAAAGCCTTGAAGCCTTCCGGTGAAGCCTTGGCGTAATCGATGCGCTTGTTCATGATTGAATCCTCATCTGGTTGAAGGATTCCATCGTTTCTCATCTTGGCCTATTCAAGAAGGTCCATGATAGGTGTTTGCAGCTGGGCCATGATTTCCATAATCCAGCAGATCACGCTCGAGCTTCAGTCACATCAATCCCAAAATGCGCCGGCCGAAATTTTCGGCCGTGCGCCGTGAGGCGATATTCGTGAAGTTCAAAAGAAGGGCGGAAGCCCCATCATTGCGCCTCGTCCAATCCGTAAGTGCCTCCGCGTACAGGCCTTGTTCCCGCATGCTCGCAGCGAGCCGGCGATCTGAACGGTTGCCTCGCAGACGCAAGATCAGGTGCATGCCCCCCGGCTGTAAATCTATTCGCACATTTTTTCCCAGCACGCTTTCCAGCCCCGCCGCGGTTGCCGCGCGGCGCTCGGCATAGAGCCTCCGCATCCGCTGGATATGGCGCGCAAAATGTCCTTCGGCGATGAATGAAGTGACGATGGTTTGCGTAAGCCCCGGAGAGCCAGTTGAAAGGCTTTCGGTGACCTCCTTAAACCGCTCGACCTGCGCTTCCGGCACGACGAGATAGGCCAGCCGCATGCCTGGAAAAAGTACCTTGCTGAAGGTGCCCGCATAGAGCACCCGCCCGTCACGATCGAGGCTTTTCAATGCAGGGAGGGGGCGGCTGACATAGCGGTATTCGCCATCGTAGTCGTCTTCGATGATCCATGCCTTGTTTCGCGCGGCCCAGTCCAACAGCGCCAGACGCCGAGGTAACGACAGGGACATGCAGAGCGGGCTCTGATGCGCAGGCGTGACCACCGCTGCGCGCGCCCGGGACGCGAGCTTGATGGCATCAGAAACGACCATGCCTTCCGCATCGACCGGCACCGAGATGCCTTCGATATGCATATATTCGAAAATTTCTCGCGTGGGCGGATATCCCGGGTCTTCGAGCCAGACGCGATCACCCGCCTTCAGCAGGGCATGACCGATTAGCTCCACGGTTTGGCGGTATCCCGAGGTCACGAACACCTGAGATGGGGAGCAGTTTATCCCACGCGAAACCTGGAGATATCTCGCGATTTCAGCACGCAGCGAAGGCAAGCCGGACACAGGGGGATGGATCATATCGGAAGGCTGCATGGCCCGCGCACTGCGCGCGCCAAGGCGTGCCCAGATCTTCCGGGGAAACGCATCCAGGGCGGGCAAACCCATCTGGAATGGCAGGATGGAATCCGGACGAAAACTGACTGCATCCATCCGGGGATCCGCTCGCGGCGTCGGGTTCGCAATGGATATTCGCGGCGTAAGGTCTGGGCTTACAATGGTTCCTGCCTGCCCGCGCGCCTCGACATACCCTTCAGCGGCCAGCAAGGAATAAGCCGTGTCGATGGTACCTCTGGCCAGCCCCAATTCCTTGGTCAACGCCCGTGCCGACGGAATGCGGTCACCAGGCTTCAACATTCCAGTGGCGATAGCGTCGCGAAACCGATCGTAAATCTGCCGGTAGAACGGTGCTGCCGCCTTCGGATCAAGCGGCGGGAGCTTTCGGGGATTCGCGGCAGGCATGGCCCGATCCGATCTTTCGATGAACGAAAAACCCACTATGCCATAACGGTTCGGATTGGTCTCCACTCCTCGCACGCTGCAGCGGTCAAGCCTGCGCCGGCAAATCATGGTCCAGTCGCAAAGCTCATTCATGGTCCTTGGATGCAGGCCGAAATTGCTCTTTGCTGATGATCAGAGTTCGGACAGCAGAGATTGGAAAGCAGATGACGAAAATACTGCATTTGACTTGCAGCCCCCGCGGGCAAGCCTCGGAGAGTTACAGGCTATCTCAGAAAATCGTCGGCTACTTGCTGGATAGCGAGCCGACGGCAACCGTCATAATCCGACCGATCAGCGGCGTCCCCGATATCGATGAAAGCTACGCAACTGCTCTTGGCGCGACCGAGCGATCGTACCTGGAAATGTTTGTCGAGGGTTCCATGTCCCGGTCCGAAGAACTGATCCAGGAACTGGAGAGCGCGGACTTCGTCGTCATCGCAACTCCAATGCACAACTTCACCGTGCCTGCCGCTCTCAAAGCGTGGATAGATCACGTCGTTCGAGTCCGTCGAACGTTCGACGTGACTGCCCAAGGAAAACTGGGGGCGTTGCGCGACCGCCCGGTTTTTGTCGCAGTGTCCTCGGGCGGAAGATTTTCCGGCGATCGCGCGCATCAGCCCGATTTTCTCACGCCGTATCTAAAAGCTATCCTCGGCACCATCGGGCTGCATGATTTGACGTTCTTCTCCGTTGAAGGATCGGCCCTTGGTCCTGATGCATTGGTCGCAGCCCGAACCAAGGCGGATCAGGCAATGCAGAGGTTCTTCCTCCGTTTCGCGCCCAATTCAACGGGGGTGTTTCAGCAAGCTGTATGAACGCGCAACGGCCTTCCCGCGCTCAGTTCGGCCACCGATACGTCCGTTCCTGGCCCTGAGCAGACGCTGCCGCTTCGCGCGGAAGCTGGGGGACGCCTGCACCTCGCGGGATTCCCTACCAGCGAGACCAGTACAGCGCCCGGGAAGCTGAGGTACTTGCCTCCTCAATTGAGCAAGCAAAACTTCCCCCAAACATCAGAGCCTCGCTAAGAACGGAGATTGGCTTAACTGAGATCACGCAAAAGACCTTTTGCCCGCTTAAGGTCGGCGGTGTCGAGACCTTCGGTAAACCGGTCGTAAATCGGTTGTAGCAGCGCCTTCGCTTCGGTCGGTCGGTCCTGATCGCGAAACAACTGTCCCAAGCTTGTGGCGGCGCGTAGTTCCCAGGACAGAGCGCCCTGCAGGCTCGCCCACTTCATCGCCCGGAAAAACTGATCCTCGGCCGTTGCCGCAGCGCCGGGTGCACCTTGCAACAGCAGCAGTTCGCCCTTGATGCGCAGCAGCTCGGCGATACTCAAGCGTTCTTCGGTCTCCTCTGCGCGCGCGATCGCATCGTGCACCACCGAAAGTCCTTCGCCTACTTGCCCGACGCGCCCCAAACCTTCCGCCATCTCACCAACGAACAGGAAATAGCGATGCGATGCGTTGACTTCGTCGCCGAGTTCGTCGATGCCTGACCGCAGCAGCGGCAAGCCGCCGGCGGTATCTCCGCGCTTGATCGCAAGCAGTCCTTGATGGCTGCGGGCAAAGGCAACATAGCGCATCAGCGAATGCCTGGTCGAAAGGTCGATCAGCCTTGCCACGTAATGGTCTGCGACATCCATATCGCCGCTCCACAGCGCGATCGGGCATGCTGCGTTGGCGACGATGTAGCACACCGAGTTGACGTGTCTGCTGGCAGATGCCTCATGCAGGTATGTTTCGGTGACGTGCATTGCGCGATCCGGAAATCCCTGCAGCCATAGGGTCCGGCCCAGAAAGGCGCCGGCGGTCACCCGCTGGTTGCTCCGGAAACGGCTGATCCGCGACTTTTGGACTGGAGGAACATAGTGCGCGAGCATGCGTTCGAGGTGATACCGCGCGCTCGCTTGATCGCCGAGGCATTGCTGCGAGATGCCGATCAATCGCTCACCGATCAGCCGATCGTTGGAATTTGACCGGCTTGCCGCAAGAGCGCTGAATCGTTGCGCGGCGGTCAAGGAGGCGCGAAGGCGGCCAGCGACCCGGTGAAAGAACCACAGGCCTAGCAGCGACCGCAATTGGTGCTCGACATCGTCAAGCCTCTCTGCAAGCTCCAGCGCCTTTGTCCAGGCTTCGCCGAGCGCGGGAATTTTCGCGTCGGTGACAAATATCAGGGTCGTACCGAGCGCGGTATACAGCTTCATCTCGAGGCGCGCGTCGCCATTGACGGCAGCCCCTAGGGCGGCGATCGCCCGCTCCACGCGGCCGCGGCATTCCTCCAGCAACGACGAATGGACGCATAGGGGCACTGCGGCCGCGGTCAGCCCCGCGCCAATCTGCACGTCACCGCTGGGTGAAAAGGCCCAACCCAGCGCCGCGCGCAGGTTGTCGATGTGCCGTCCGTAGTCGCCCATCCAGTCGACCGTGGGGCGCATCTCCAGCTCCGCTTCAGCCCGCTCGAACAAGTCCCGGTAATATTCGGCATGGCGACGTGCGAGCCGTTCCCGTTCTCCGCTCTCGCCGAGCTTTTCGAGGGCATACGTATGTGTCGTATCCAATAAGCGGTAGCGCGCCGTGGTGGCATCGATTTCCGCCACAACCAGCGACTTCGAAACCAGGCTGGAAATTCCATCGACCACGTCCGGCAAAGCGATCCCGGCGCCCGTTACCACCGCGCAGATCGCCTCCAGGTCGATGGCGCCGGCGAAGACCGCGAGCCGGCGGAGGAGCACCAGCTCAGGCTCAGTCAGTAGCTCGTAGCTCCAATCGAAGGTCGCCCGCAGAGTTTGGTGCCGCGGCAGCGCCGTCCGCCCTCCGGTCAGCAGCTGAAAGCGATCGTCAAGGTGAGCGGCGAGTTCTTCGACACCGAGTGCCGTGACACGTGCCGCCGCCATTTCAATCGCGAGCGGTATGCCATCAAGACGCCGGCAGATCGCCGCGATCGTCTTTGCCTGATAGCCATCTAGAACCGCCCCTGCCTCGGTTGCTCGTGCACGTTCGATGAATAGTCTGACGGCGCCGTATTCCAGGAGATCGTCCGCGTCCTCCGTCGGAATCGAGAGCGGCTGCACCCAGTAGACCTGCTCCCCCTCGGCCCGGAGCGGCTCGCGGCTGGTTGCGATGATCTGGGCCGAGGATCCGGCTCGCAGCACGCCCTCAGCCATCCTCGCCGCGGCGTCGATCACATGCTCGCAGGTGTCCAACACCACCAACAAGCGCCGCGCTGCCAGTGCCAGCGCCACGCGCTGGGTCGAAATTTCACCGCCGCCGAACTTGAGTCCGATCGCGGCAGCGAGCGCTATGGGAACCAGACTGGGATCAGCGAGCGGCGAGAACTCGGCCAGCCACACCCCCTCTGGAAAATGCGGCAGCAGTTCACGGGCGACCGCGAGCGCGAGCCGTGTCTTGCCGATGCCCCCCGCCCCGGTCAGGGTGACGAGCCGGCCGGCACGGACAAGCTTCGAGATTTCCTCGACCTCGGCGGTGCGGCCGATCAACGCTGAAACCGGCTGCGGCAGGTTGGTCGACGCTAATGGCTGCGCCGACGCACTTTCCTTTAGGTAGAGTGGATGTCCCGGTCCGGTTGCTGGCCGCATGGTCCAGATGCCGCGCAGGTGATAGCCGCGGCCGGACACCGTCTGCAACAACTCGCGATCTGCGCCGAGCGCCTTGCGAATGGCGGATATATGAATCTGGAGCGTGTTTTCTTCGACCGTCGCAACCGGCCACACCCGATCTATAAGATCGCGCTTGGTGACAAGCTCGCCGCCCGACTGAACCAGAATCTCCAGAATTTCGAATGCGCGGTTCCCGATCGGAACGGAAACACCTCGGGACCGCAGCTCACGCTGGGTAAGATCGATCTCCCACCCGTTCGACTCATAGACGGCTCGTAGGCCTTGCTCGGCCATCACGGCCTGCCCCGTCGGTTGAGTAATCCTAAGAAAATCTCAGCATCAGATCAGGGAACCGCTCCAGGAAAGCAGCTTAAACGTTGATCTGGGCAGTGGGCAAGCGCCGTCGAACTATCCGCTTAACGCGCGGCATATCAATGGCTTGATACCCAGCATCTGCTTGGGTGATCTTCTGAGCAAGATTAGCATAACAGCATCAATGGCGGGCAAGCGATTGATGCAAGGCCCCAGTAAGATCACTCTCGAACCCAGCGGCGCGCTGTTGCGCAGGCTTCGCAGTGTCGCCGCGCCCAAATGTAAACGGGAGAGCGAACATGATCTCTGCGGCATTTCCCTACAAGAAGCAGCTGCGGCGGGTCCTCGGCCGCGAGATGGCGTATGTGGAGGTGGGAAAGGGCGACCCCATCGTACTGCTGCACGGCAATCCCACTTCGTCGTATCTCTGGCGCAATGTGTTGCCGCACCTGAAGCCGCTGGGTCGCTGCATCGCCCCGGACCTGATCGGCATGGGCGATTCCGACAAGCTGCCTGACAGCGGTCCCAACTCGTATCGCTTCGTGGAGCACCGCCGCTATCTCGACGCCCTGCTCGAGTCCCTGGACGTGCGCGAACGGGTCACCCTCGTCATCCATGACTGGGGTTCGGCGCTCGGCTTCGACTGGGCCAACCGCCACCGCGAGGCCGTGAAGGGTATCGCGTACATGGAGGCGATCATGGGGCCGCAATACTGGGACCACTGGGACAAGTTCGAAATGCGTCACGCCTTGCAAGGGCTGCGTTCCGAGAAAGGCGAGGAAATGGTCTTGCGAGACAATTTCTTCATCGAGAAGATCCTGCCGGGAGCCATCCTTCGCAAAATGTCCGACGAGGATATGGCGGAGTACCGCCGGCCCTTCGCCGAGCCCGGCGAGGGCCGGCGTCCGACGCTGACGTGGCCCAGGCAAATCCCCATCGAGGGCGAGCCCGCCGACGTGACTGCGATCGTGACCGCCTACGCTGACTGGCTTAAGACGAGTCATATACCCAAGTTGTTCCTGAGGGCGGAGCCCGGTGGGATCCTCGCCCATGGCCCGGTTCTCGATTTGGCCCGCAGCCTCCCGGCACAGACCGAGGTGACGATCTCGGGACTCCATTTTGTCCAGGAAGATTCGCCGGACGAGATCGGACGGGCCGTCGCCGGCTGGATGGAGGCGTTGGGCTGACCGCAAATGCGAAGTGCCGCGGCGTCTACCAGGGCGACCTTCGCATAGACCACAGGATAGCGTTCGTGAGAATTCGCTGGTAGCGGGCGTCCCGCCAAACTGACGGCTCGTGGCCTAGCGCCGAATAAAATACTCGTCCCTCGCCATAGAATCGGGTCCAGGTGAGAGGCCAGCCATAGAATCGTTGATGTACGCCGGTCTTGCCAAGGTCCACCGAGCTTGGGTCGAGGCGCAGGAGCACGCGTGAACCACGATAGTCGAAGTCGCCGATTTGGTAGATCTCGTCCTCGACTTGCAACGAATTCCCGAGAAAAGCCACCAGGGGATCGCCGGGATCAACCACCTCGATCTTCACGGCCTGATGCCAAGGATGACCATTAAAGTAGCCGCCGACCAGATCGAGATAGTCCGGCCAAGTGTAGAATGTGTCCGTCGCCGAATGAACGCCGAGGAACCCGCGGCCCGAGCGCACAAAGTCGAGAAGAGCTCTCTTTTGCGCGTCGCTCATCGGAAGTTCTCCTGACGTATAGAACATCACCGCTGCGTAGCGCTCGAGGTTTTCGGTAGAAAATTCGGACGTGTCTTCCGTTGCAGTGACTTCAAAAACACCCGAATGGCTTCCGAGCTGGGTCAGGATAACCTTAGAAAGCGGTATGACATCATGCCGGTAGCCGGCGGAGTATGTGAAATAGAGGATGCGCTCTCGCGGACGCTCCGCATGCGCGCCGAGTGGTCGGATTGCCGCCGCGCCGCCGAGGAGCGCGATGAACTCACGTCGCCTCACAACCGCCTCCGCCAAAACCAACCATGTGTTGACGAAGCCTAGCACAGATCAGCCCAGCGCCGACCGGGGGGCATCGCCCTCTCGCGTCCTATGCGACGCTGCTGGCCTGATCCTATTGTGACCGTCGGCGATTGTCCGCCCGTGCGCACAATTTTAGGTTATCTATTCGGATAGTGTTGGGCTGAATAGCCTATGCTGCTTAAGCGTTGCACTACAGCTATCGGACAGGATGATCTCGGAGGCGCATGCATTCAGCTTTCATTTGGTATTTCTTATCCATGAAAGGCCGCATCGGTCCGCAGGAATTTCGATTGGGACTTTTGGGACTTGTGCTAGTCGACATGCTCGTCGTGCGCATCGCGAGGAAGCTCACCGATTCAGGACCCCAATACTATAGCGTCAACCCTCCGCTCGACTGGCCCATCGTCCCGGCTGTCCTCTTTATCTCGCTCTGGCCGTTCGCTGCAATCCTGAGTGCATTTCCCGGACGGCCTGGCGACAATCGGTTCGGCTCGACCTCGCTACCGCGCACGCGCGTCTAGCGCGCCCCCAAAGCAGACCGGCCGGGCGTTCGAACGGTGGCGCGAAAGTCAGCCGCAATGTCTGCTGATGGCCTATCCCTGCCGACAGCGCTCCTCAACGTCAGGTCAGCTTCGCAGGGTAAACCCGGCGCGCCGATCCGCAGCGAACCAGGCCGGACTTCGACCCAATTCAGACTTTGGTTGGTATCCCAAGCCGGACATCAGCTGCCTCCAGACTTGGTGGCTTCCCGCACGAGGACGTCCATCAACATTTTGGCGGGTATCTCGCGGGCAAGCGCCGCCGCCTGACCTGACCAGAGTGGCGTGAAATCGGAGTTTCCATTCTGCTCAGCCGCAGCACGCAGCGGCGACAGTTCGCCCATGGGCAGCGGAAAGTCCGGTGCCGCGTCCGACCAGGGACCGATCTCGGCGGCAAGGCGATTGACCAGAACCCTCGCCGGTCGCCCGGAGAACACGTTTGTCACGACAGTCCGGTTCAACCGCGCGTTTCGCAGGGCCTCGCGATGGAGCGGGGGCGTTGCCGACTCGGCACAAAGCAGAAAGGCGGTTCCAACCTGCACGCCGGCGGCCCCGAGTGCGAACGCCGCTGCGATCCCTCGCCCATCCCCGATCCCGCCGGCTGCGATCACGGGCACGCTGACGGCGTCAGCGACTTGTGGCACAAGGGCGAACGTGCCGGCCTGTGAGGCGATCGCGCGCTCGCTGTTAGAATCGAGGAATGAGCCTCGATGTCCTCCGGCTTCGTACCCCTGAGCGATGATCGCATCGGCACCATGCTTTTCGAGCCAGCATGCTTCGTCGACTGTCGTCGCCGATGAGATCACCTTGCAGCCGGCTGCCTTGACCCGATCGACCAATCCGGGCTCGGGCAAACCGAAATGAAAGCTTACCACCTCCGGCCGGACCTGTTCGACTACGGCGGACGCGGCATCGCCGAATGGAGCGAGATCGAGGCGCGGTGCAGCCGTTGCGGGGGCGATGCCCAGTTCGCGATAATACGACGAAAGCTTCTCATGCCAGGCACGCTCGCGAGCGGCGTCCGCCTTTGCCGCATCGTGGCAGAAGAAGTTGAGATTGATTGGTTTCTTCGTCAGTCGCCGTAGCTCGGCAACGGTCTTTGCAATGAGCTCAGGCGTCAAGACAGCGCAGCCGATCGACCCCATGCCGCCGGCATTCGAGACCGCGGCTGCAAGGTCTACCGTGCCCAATCCGGCCATCGGTGCCAGCACAATCGGATGCTCGATCTTGAACAATTCAACAAGACGTCGGTTAAACCACATCGCACGCCTCCTACCAGTGGCCGGCGGACGCGCCGCCATCGACATGCATGATCTCGCCGGTGACGAAAGCCGCTCGCTCAAGATACATCACGGCGTCGACGACCTCCTGTATCTCGCCCATGCGGCCCATCGGCTGCAAGCTTGCGAGGAAGCCATGCGCCTCCGGCGCATGCATTGGGGTCGCGATCGCACCAGGCGATATGGCATTCACGCGGATATTCCGGCTTGCGTACTCGATCGCGAGCGAGCGGGTGATCGCGTTGAGCCCGCCTTTGGTTAGCGCCGCGAGCGCCGCCGCCACGGATGCCATCGGCTGCTCGGCGATCGTGGCCGTGATATTGACGATGTGACCCGAGCCCGCGAGCAGCATCCTCGCCGCCACCCGCTGCGTCAGATTGAAAAAGCCCGCGAGATTGACCCCGACCATCGTGGCGAAGTCGGCCTCAGAATACTCGGTAAAGGGCTTCGCAATGAAGAGGCCGGCATTGTTGATGAGCGTATCGATCCGCCCGAAGCGCTCGATGGCCAGTTCCACGATGCGATCGGCCGTCTTTGCGCTGGCGATATCGCCATCGACCGCGAGCATCGACGGATCGTCGCTCCTGCCGATCGAACGAGAACTGGCGACGACGTGGTAGCCGATATCCCGGTAGGCCTCGAGCAATCCTGCGCCAATGCCGCGCGATGCTCCGGTGATGATGGCAACCTTCCGTTCGGAAGTCATATTCGCTTCTCCTTCACGCAAAGTGCATGGATGGGCGAACAGTTACCCTGATCGAGGCAATGCCGCTTTGCATCGCCTGCTCAGCTATTGTCATTTCCTGCCGTCGGTGGATGCAGATCGTTACATCGGTAACAAAGTCAAGCCAGCCGGTTTCGCCGATATTGCGCCGGTGTCTGGCCCGTGGCTCGCCGGAATGCGCGGGTGAAATTGGCCTGGCACGAAAACCTGAGCCCGAGGGCGATATCGACCAAGGCCCGGTCCGCATCGCAGAGCAGATCCTTGGCGCGTTCGAGGCGCCTTGCACTGACATGACGATGCGGCGATTTGCCGATGGCGGCCTTGAACGCGCGCGCGAAATAAAACTCGCTCAGGCAGGCAACCGAGGCCAGCCGCGCTACCGTCAGATCGCCCTCCAAATTGGCTTCGATATAGTCGAGCACGCGCGCCAATCTGCGTCGGTCGAGCCCTTCCCCTGCGGCCGGCATGACCAGGCCGGACCGCGGCGCAGCATGGTTCTGGATCAATCTTGCCACCAGACTCAATGCCAGGGTTTCGGCGAGCAGCCTGCCCGCGGACGTCTCGTGTTCCAGTTCGAGCATGATGGCAAAGGCCATCTCGGCAAGCAGTGGATCGCGGAAGCCGCCCTTGTGGCGGAGTGAATCGATCGCCGTCGCGTCGAACCCTTCACCCAAATCATGCGACAAGAACAAACCGGTCGGTAGGTAAAGATGCAAAATCGCGGGCACCGGCTCGGACATGTCGATCAGGCCTTGCTGCACGCCGGCCGGACGAAACCAGATGGTTCCACGTTCGGAGATGGTCGAGTCGATGGCCCCGTCCAGCCGACGCGTGACAACGGACCGACTACCGCGCACATCAACGCAGATCTCGGCATCAGGCTGGGGGTTATTCCAGGCAACCGTACCGCGGTGGCTGCGAAGCTCTGCCGTGAGATTTGACCAACCTCGCGTGGCGGATGAGGCCAGCAGCCCGGCGACGCCGTATTTATTGGAGCTGCGTTCGCCTGACGGCGTCGGCCGAGATGTCAATTCCTGATTTCGGCCAAATAAATCCACGCCGGCGTCACCTTTGGACATGCTGCGGGCTCGACGGCGTTAATGTGGTCGGACTCGTGGCTGACCACAACTCTCGCCCCCGCCCTATCACGCATCTGCGATCAGGCAGTGTAGCCGCTCACTTCCGTTATTGGCCCCCAACCGACGTTGCCACACTGCTGCCGACCGCCAGCTTTTGACCCACAACGGACATGGCCTCCGTCATAGGGGCAATATTTCTGTTTCAGTGCTGCGGCCCCCCGTCGAGCTCTCGTTCGTCAACCAGCCCGCCTCCCGCACGATGGCGACGGCTGACCGGGCGACCGGGGCCGTGATTCCATTGACGAGTTGCAGTCGCAGATTGCGGCCCTCGGTAACGGCCCGCACAACCGCCTTCCTCGCGACCCACCAGGAGCGATGTACCTGCAGGCCATCGGCATTTTCGAGCGCCATCATCGCCTGGTTGAGCGTTGCCAGTACAAGGCGAGAGTTGCCGGCGGTGTGGACGCGTACATAGTGGTCCTCCATCTGCAGGCAAAGCACCGCGGAAGGTGGCGCACCGAGTAGTCCGAAAGCAGTTGGCGGCGCTTCGCCGGCTTCCTTGGCCTGTTGCCGGCGATGTAACCGGGCCTGCATGAGAAGGGTGAAACCCAGCACAATCGGCAAGGCGGTGATCAGCCCCTGCAAGTACCAATCGAGCGGTCGCAAGATTTTCAGGAAGGGCCATATCGATACGGCGATCGACACGACCCAGATCTGGAATGGCGCGTTCAGGATGACGACGCCGAGGAAGATCGACATCCAGGTCATTGCCGGGTTCAGGCGCAGCCGCAGCACCACCCGGATGAGCGATCCGAAAAGGAGGATTCCGGGCAAGAAGCAAGCGAGTTGAAACACCACGCGCTGCCAGGTCGGTCCGTTCAGATAGCTACCAAACGGTCCGATCAGGCCGAAAAAGATGGCGCAGACGCTCGCGATCGCGAGGTCAACGGCCCAATCCCGCAGAAAGTCACTCCGACGCGCTTCACTCATAAGGCCATTATAGTGGCGGTTTGCCCGCCGGCGAACCCATTCGCCCGTTGGCGAACAATTGCTGGCGCAGGCCCGTGCCGTTTGCTGGATCCTTGGCGTCCCACTCGCCGAGAGGTTCCCATGCGCTACACGATTGCATATTTTTTCGCCGTACTCATCGCAGTCACCGCCGGCCAGGCCGACGCCGCGGTCGGGTTCCGGCATTTCAGCATCGACGATCCGCAAGGCCCACCTATCGAGGTGGGCGTCTGGTATCCGACCACGATGACCCCGAAGCCGGAGGCGGTCGAGACCGATCAACAGATGGTCGCCCGCGACGCGCCGGTTGAGGGCACCGGTCTTCCGCTGGTGGTCATATCTCACGGTCACGGAGGCTCCTATGCCGGGCACCTCGACACCGCCACGGCCCTGGCCAATGCAGGGTTCGTCGTCGCCGCTCTTACGCATAATGGCGATAGCTGGCGCGACCAAAGCCGTCCTACCGCAATCTGGGAACGGCCACGGCAATTGAAGCTGCTCACGGATTACATGCTGGGCGCGTGGAGCGACCACGGGCGCCTCGATGCCAATCGCGTTGGCGCGTTCGGCTTCTCGGCTGGCGGCTTGACGGTGCTAGCGGCCGCCGGCGGCGAGCCGGACCTTCGGACCCTTCCGAGCCACTGCAAGGCGCATCCCGCCTTCGAAGACTGTCAGATCATGGAAGAGCACCCGTTGCTGCCGGATACCGATATCGTCTGGACCCACGATCCGCGACTCAAGGCGGTGGTCTCCGCCGCGCCCGCTCTCGGTTTTACCTTCGGGACCAACGGTCTGGCGGCGGTGCTCCAGCCGGTGCAGCTCTGGCGGGCCGAGGATGATCAAGTGCTACCACACCCCTATTATGCGGAAGCCGTTCGGCTCGCGTTGCCGACGCCACCCGAGACGCACGTCGTGGCTGACGCCGGGCACTACGACTTTCTGAAGCCGTGCTCTGCGGACCTGGCAACCCGCATGCCGGCAATCTGCACAAGCAAGCCGGGCTTCGACCGCGCTGCGTTTCATGAGCGCTTCGACCACGACATCGTCGCCTTCTTCAAGCGGACGCTGCAGTAGCAGGTTTTGAAGTGGGATGTCCGTTCCTGGCCGTTAGTTGACATTCCCGCGCTCAGAGCGAACGTCCCCTCATGACCCGAAGTGGACATTACGGATATTGGTGGCTGTGGAAATCGACGTGACTCAATGCTCACCTCCTGAGTTGCAAGCGGAACGACGCAAAGCATGAAGAGCGGCACAGGGTCACTGCACCCATGTGCCCCGTGCTTCATCCGAACAACAGGAGAATTGCATTTTTCACAGCGCATTCGGTCAGGACAGCTGACGGTGCGCGCTGCGTATTCCGGGCATGACGCTGACGTTCGCCGCGTTCCATGCTATTATGCCAATATTCCAGGTCGTTCGGTCGAGCCTTGTATTGAGGTCAAAACCGATGATTGGAGCCACCATCCCCACATACTTCGTCAGTCCAAGGCGAAGCATCAAGAAAGCATGATCACGTTGACGCTCGGCGCCGGCGTGCAAACTCGATTTGACAGGAGAAAGCATACGCAGGTCGATTTTCAACTCGCGGCAGTTCACGGCGGAGACCTGAACCGCCGCTTGATCTAAGGAGGCACTCATGAACTCCATCAACGTGCGCATAGTCCCCACAGTCACCGCAGCGATGAGACTCACCAAAGCAACGGCTTTTGCTGCTGCGCTCGTGTCCTTTGCCCCCGCGGCTGTCGCGGGAGAGCCGATTGAAAAGAAGGGGACTACTCCTTATGTGACGCACTTTATTTTTCGGCCCTTGATGAGCATTGACACCGCCGAACTCGGCAAGGCCACTACGCTGGAGGCGGTCGGCACCACTCAAAACATGAAGGGAGAGAAGATGCTGGACAAGATGTCAGCACGCTGCGTGGCGCTGAACGTCGCGTCCGGAGACAAGAAATACATTGACGGCGCTTGCGTGCTCGCCGACAGCGACGGCGACAAGATTTTCTCGACCTTCGATACTCGAGACCTCGACAAGGCCCAGCCGAAGATGGATTGTGGAACGCATATCATCACCGGCGGCACCGGTAAGTATAAGGGCATCACCGGAAGCGAACCATTTGCGTGCATAGCTATGCCTGCGCTGGCTGGCTCTGGCGATTATTTTGCGATGGACATCCCGCACAACACGTCCTGGGAAATCAAATGATCCTGAACCCGATGTCGCCGTAAAGATGGTTGTTGAGGCGGCCATCAATCGCTGAACGAGAGCCCAGCCCACCACAGCTGGGCTCTTCTTCTGTTCGTAATTTGGGTCAGATGGTCCGCTTGTGGCCCCAAGCGGTCGACCCGGCATGTCCGCTAGATGTCCGCTCCTTGGGGGTGAAGCAGACTTGATATGCTCAGCCCGAGTTCTTCCGGGTGTGACCCGAAGGCGAAGTCGCCGCTGTCCGTATGCATGTCCGTTAATGGGGGGCTGAGCCGACTCGTTCTGCTCGCGGCGAGTCTTTCCGTTGATGAGTCGGCCCATCGCCTAGGTTGCTGCATCCAATATGTCGCTGAGCGACGCGACCGATCATACGTCCGACGGCAGTGGATAGCATTGTTGCCTGATCAGTCATTCGCGCCGACGTCCGTAAAAAGGAACCCCGCCGGCGTCTTGGTAAAGACGAAGATGAGCTCGCCGCAGAAGACGAAGTAATTGTCATTGTTCTCTTGATCGCGATCGTAGACGGCCTTGCCGCGCTGGACACACGCGCGATTTTTCGGCGTGAACGAGGTCGGATAGGTCTTGGCGCGAAATTGCGCGGCGTCGCGAATTGCGCTGTCGTTCATGAACGGCAATCGTGTCATACCGGCGACGGCGGCGGAATCGTTTGTCCTCAGCGCCGCGCGAAACTTCTCGATGAAGCCATCGAATTCCTTCTGCAAGGCAGGAGAAGCGACGGCTTTCTTCGGCGCCTGGGCGACGGCTGGAGCAAGGTTCACGAGAGCGGTTACGAGCATAATTCTCAGCAAAAATCCCACGGGTCGGCTCCGTCCATCGTCCAATCAAGGTCTTCCGACCGATCCAAATCCGTGGTGTTCTGTTGCGTCAAGGACTTTCTGGCTCGCCGGCGCAGCGTTAACCCCGCCCAGGCATGGACCAATAGCATTTGCCGGAGCATGCGCTGGCATGTTTTGCCGCGCTCGCTTATGGCCCTCAGCCGAAGGTCAATTGAGCGCGTGTCATGTCGGCTGTCAGGGGCAAACCGGACGCCGATACAGCTTGGCGCCCACTGCTGCTTTTGACCCTTAGCGGACAATCTCCAAGTGGGATTGCTGGGTCGAAAAGCTATCTTTTTCCCAAGTCTTGCGCGAAACGCAGAAGGTAGCCGTCGGGGTCCTGCACCAAAAACTGCCTGTTGCCTCGCTCCTCACCGGCGATCCGATACCAAGCATCGTGACATTCCCTGAAGAGCGGCCATTGTGCCTTTTCCAAAGCATCGAGAAGTGGCGCGACGGAGCCGACAAAGATTTGGAAGTTGATACCGCGCCCCAGTGGTCGTTCTAAAGCACCAGTTTGCCAATGGCCGCTGTGCTGTCTGAGCATGACCTGCGCACCCTGAAACTCCAGGTACACAAATCGACTTTCAGGCCGCTGATAGGCGATACGGAAACCAAGGAGGTCGCACCAAAAGGTCGTGCTCTGTTTGAGGTCGAACACATCCATTTCAGGGACCAAGTGAGCAAAACCGCCAGTCGGTAATCTGTCTTCTGACACAGCCATAGCCTGCAACATCCTCACTCGTGTCGTGCTCGCAAAAGATCGACCCAATTCTGATGATGGGCAATTCTAACATATCTTCCCGTGTTGGGACTGTCTGATAGACAAGCGGCTGTCGAGGCGATGTCTGCTTCTGGCCCGTTTGAGACCTGGCGAGGGGTACTAAAGATGTCCGCTCACTGGGGCTGACCGGAAGTCGTCTCGGGAGAACCAAACCGACGCGATTGACCCGAAGCAGACCAAGGCTTGGGGAATGGTCACGACAGCCGAACCGTTCGAGTTGGACCAGGACACGGACGCGGAGCGTAACGCCCGTCGTGGTTAGCGCTTAGCCAGTGTTCCTGACCGCCTCAGCTAGAATGGCGTACAGCTGCTGCTTGCTGAATTCCTTGGGCTGCTGCTTCTCTGCGGTGCTTCGCGACACCTTCTTCTCTACTCGACGTACCAGGGCGGCCGACGACGCCGGCCTTGGCTTCGGGGGCGGCCTTATCTTGGGTCTTGCTGTTGGCGGCTTGTGGCCACGCTTCAAGCCCGAACGGGTTAGCATCCCGCAGACCGCGTTACGGCTACACCCGAGACGGCGCGCAATCTGTGCCGCGCTCTGTCCTGCGGCCCAGAGCCTTTTGAGCAGCGCTACGTCTTTCGCATCCCAGCCCATGGAGAGATTATAGCGCGGACTGACCGACACTGGCTAGTCCAGGCCGCTCGCGGGAATCCCTTCTATGGATTCACGACTTGGCTCTACAACGCTGGTGATCTCTCCGCCCAAGCCTTGGTGGCTTGGCAGATTTCCATCGCCCGGGCGTAGGCGGGGCGTGTCGTCGTACGGGCGAGATAGGCACGCTCGACTGAACCCGGGGTATAGTTGCTGGTTCGCAGACCAAGCAGGAGTGCGTAGCTCACTGAAATGTCAGCAGCAGTGAACCGGTCTCCGGCGAGAAATGGACGATTTGCGAGACGCTGGATGACCAATCCCAGCCGGCTATGAAAGGTCTCCAGTGCCCAGATTGTGACCCGGGCGTTTCGCTCTGCTGCGGGGGCGAATGCGCGACCGACGATGACGGCGTTCATTGGTCCAGCGAGCCCGGCCTCTCCCAAATGGAGGAATTGCAGATAGGCGGCGAAAGCCGGATCATCCGGGGCGACGGCGAGCGGGCTCGGGCCGTGGCGGGCGAGCAGGTATTCGAGGATCGCGATCGACTCGACCATGATCATCTCGCCGTCCTGCAGCGCCGGGATAAAGCCGGCGGGGTTGATCGCAAGAAAATCGGGATCATTCTCGATAGCGAACAGATCGACCGGGCGTAGCCGATAAGCCACACCCAATTCCTCGAGCAGCCAAACGACACGGAACCCACGACCTTCGCCATAGACGGTGAGCATACTTGAGCGTCCTTACGTTGGCTTAAGTGCCTTAATTCGCAGGAGCGAGATTTCCACACCTGCTGCTATCGCTCTGACACGATATGCACAAGGTTCGTCGAATACTCGGCATCATGCAACGCCGGTCCTCCTCGCTTTATGGGTTCACGGCCTAGTCTTCATCCGGCTCGCGTACGACCGCCGGTTCGTCGGCTTCATCCTCCTCTTCGTCGCCCTCTTCGTCCTCCTCGTCTTCATCAGGATCTCGGGGCGGCATCGCGGTGCCCATAGCTACGAGCGGCGTCCAGACGGTGGCTGTGATGAAAAATGCTTCGAAATCGTGTTGCCTCATGTTGTTACTCCTCGAAAAGCATGAGCAGTCGAATATTCCTGACCGACGACATCCGGATGTCCAGGGCGCGATCGCCCCTGCGCGACGGCGATCAGATCCACAGCAGTGGCAGGGGCCGGCACCCCACACAACTGGCGGCGTTTACGAGTACTTCATGCCGAGGACGCATCAGGTTCCATATTTACCAACACTTCGCCGGCAGTGATTTCGGGATCCCCAAGATCGAGGTCATGCAGACTTGCTTGAATAAACTCCATTATCCTGGCGTTCGCTGCATTCGCGCTTTCGCGGTCCTCGAATATCATCACGGCGACACCGACGCCGTCGCCCCCATCCAGCACGTAGTAAGATCTGAATCCGGGCGATTGCCTCAGGATCTGACCGACGCCACTCTTGGCGCGACGAGCAGCGTCCGCAACCGAACGAACCTTGGTGTACTTGCGAATGACGATGTACATGAGGTCACCGCGCGTTACAGTTCCCGCCCCACGCATCAAAGCATACCGGGTCCCGGTTGGACCAGAGCGCTGCTTCCCGGACGGCCGCGCGCCTTTCTCCAGCGAGCCAACCTCGCCCCGCAAGCGGGGGCGAGGTGCCGAGGCTCAGGACCCCTCGAACTTGAACGAGACGTTGAGCTTGGCGCGATAGGACTCGACGTTTCCCTTCTCATCCAGTTGCATATCGAGCTTGACGACCTCTGCAATGCGAAGATCCCGGAGAGTTTTTGCAGCTTGCCCGACCGCATTGGCGGCCGCCTTCTCCCATGAGTCACTGCTGGTACCGATCAGTTCAATGACCTTGTAGACGCTATCAGGCATATCGTCCTCCTGTTCGGTCTGAAGCAGGAAGCAGGTGCTCCCCACCGTTGTGAAATCTAGCATCAGGATGTCGGCGCTGATACGACGCGATACGGTCCCGGACGCCGCCCGGGGGCCCGATAAGGACAAACCGCATTTGGCGGGGATGGCGGCTTTTGGCCCATAGCCGCAGTGCGATCAGGTCGTCCTCAGGCGGTTCTCTAAGGCCTAGACCTGACCACCCGCGCCAGCATCGGAAAATGCTTGTTGCCGCCCGCGAATGGCGGGAACTGGACGAAGTCCGCGCGCATGCGCTTGATCACGTCGGAGCCGAGCGCGTGCGCGAGGGCTTGCGGGCTGTCGAACACCAGCTTGTTGCGCTGCATGTGCTCGACGCGCTGCGACGGCAGCCGGTCGACCCAATCGATCCGGGTGTAGATCTCGATCTGGCGAACATCAGGGAAGGTTCGCATGATCGATGGATGATGCTCGAGATAGTGCAGGTTCCAGGCGTTCATGTCCTCCGCCGGGCCGGGATAGTGCACGAGGTAGCTGCACGGAGTGGTCGTGCCTGGCGGATGTTCGGCGGCATCGACGGGAAACGCGCGTGTCAGCATGACCTGGTGCGTGACGTCCAAGCCGGTGAGGCTCGCTAGTCCGGCCCCCGTCGCGAGACCGGCAAGGATACCGCCGCGATCCATCGCCGCCTCGCAGGCGAGCAGGTCCGGAAACCGGAGTTGAAGCGCAAACACCGGGCCGGAGCCATCGGCCTTGTAGGGATGATCGACCGACTGTTCGAGCGGCGTGAACAGCAAGCCCTCGGTCATGTCAGGGATCGATCCGACCAGCTCCGCCACGGCGTCAACCTCGTCGGGATGAATTCGTCGTTCGCCTGCCGGATCGGAGAATGTCATGAAGAGCGAGATCATGCGGGCGTTGCCTCGGTGCCCTCGCCCACGCTCACATGCGCCATCAGCGCGGCGCGAATGTCATCCGGCCACGGGATCGCATGGTGATCCACCAGCGACGTCGCGGCCAGGATCTGGCGCGCGCGCCAGCGCATGCCGTTCGCGCCGGAGACGACATGCTCCAGATGGAGCGACGATCCGCCGACCCGGCTGATATGCAAGTTGAACGTCAGGCGATCGCCGAACATCGACGGCCGGGAAAAGTCGCAGGACAGATGCACCGTGGGTGTCCCGATCTTCCGGACCGTGATCAGCTCCGGCCATGGAAATCCAATTCTCGCCCAGAAGTCTTCGACGACCCCGTTGAGGATGTTCAGGTAAGACGGGAAGTACGCGATCCCAGAAGGATCGCAGTCTCCGAATCTGAGCTCGCGATCGAACGAGAACGTCGTCATCAGATCGCGACGACCGGATGCCTGATGACACCGACCCCGTCGACCCCCGCTTCCACCACGTCACCCGGCCACAGCCATTCCTGGGGAGTCCTGCCGGCGCCGACGCCTTCCGGCGTTCCGGTCGCGATGATGTCGCCCGGCTCGAGTGTCATGCCCGACGAAATGTCGGAAATTAAAACCGGGATGTCGAAGATCATGTATTTGGTATTAGAGTCCTGCTTCATGACCCCGTTCTTCGTCAGCCACAGCCGGAGGTCATGCGGGTCGGGGATCTCGTCCGCGGTCACGATGCAGGGGCCGAACGGCGCATAGGTGTCCATGCCCTTGGAGAAGATCCACTGGCCGGCGCGGCGATTGTCGCGCGCGGAGATGTCGATCATGACCGAATAGCCGAAGACGTGGTCCATCGCCTTGTCGGTCGCGATGCGGGTTGCGGTCTTGCCGATGATGACGGCGAGCTCGACTTCCCAGTCGAGCTGCTGCGTCATCTTCGCATTGTGCTGGATAGCGCCGCCGGGGCCGATCACCGACGTCGGCGGCTTGGAGAAGACGACCGGCTGCTTCGGCAGGTCTTTGTCGGTATCCAGGCTCTTGGCGGACTCCGCCACATGCGCACGGTAGTTCAGCCCGATGCCGAAAATGTTCTTGCGGGGCCGCGGGATGGGCGCCTGCAGCTTCACGTCCTCGAGCGGAACGGCGGAGCCGGCCGGCAAGCGTCCATCGGCATCGTCCAGACGCTCCTTCAGTGCCGGCAGCAGCGTCACGCTGTTGTCGATGAACGACAACATGTCGCTCGGCCATGCAAAGCCATGCGACGCACCGAGGTGCTCGACGTCCACGACCAATCCGTCAACGAGGACCCCGAGGCGGGCACCACTGGAGCCCAAGGTGTAGGTAACAAGGCGCATGAAGCTTTATCCGGCTCTTTCGGTTGAATTCTGTGCGGGGACGTCAGGCCGCGACTGGCTGATGGCCGGCGTTGTCGCCATAGGCCTCTTCCCGGTAGAAGCCGAGACTCTCGATGACGGGCAGATCGTTGAAGCAGAACAGGCAGGCGTCCTCGCTGCCCGAGGCATTGCCGTGCTCATGCCAGGCCCAGGAGGGAACGCAGAAGATGTCGCGCTCCTGCCACTCGAAGCGCTGGCCGGCGATGATCGAATAGCCGCGCCCCTTGGCGACCTGGTAGATGAAGCTGCCGGTATGCCGGTGCGACTTCGTCTTCTCGCCCGGCCGCAGAAGCTGCATGCTCGCGCCGATCGTCTGCATCACGTGTCCGCCGGAGATCGGATTGACGTAGTTCATGAGAATGCCGTCATAGGGCGAACCGTCGGTCGCGGCGGCATATTTGCGCAAGGACTCGTAGGTCGGCTCCCACTCGTATTTGAACATCGGGGAATAGCCCTTCGACCATTTCGAATCCGCTGGCCGAAGCCCGGGATTGCCCCAGGTCTTGGTCATGTCGTCCACGGGATAGCCGGAATCTTCCTGCTGCACCTTGGGATGGACCGCGAAAAAATTCGCCTCCAGCGCGTTGACGAGCGGGATGTCCAGGCCATCCTGCCAGATGCAGACCGAGCCGTTGCCTTCGACGCCATGCTCGTGCCAGGTGCCGTTCGGCGTGAGCACGAAATCCCGCGCCCCCAGCGTCATCTTGTGCCCGTCGACGATGGTGTAGGCGCCCGAACCCTCCATGATGAAGCGCAGGGCTGAAGCCGAGTGCGCGTGCGCTGTTGCGACTTCGCCGGGATGCATCACCTGCAATCCCGAATAGAGCCAGCCGACCGCGGCCGACACATCGCGGCGGCCGGGATTGTTGAGATAGATCACCCGTCGCCCCGCCTTCTCCGGCGAGACCAGCTCGACCGAGCGCAGCACGTGCTCGCGCAGATCGTTGTAGCGCCAGAGCACGGGAACGGACGCCGATTGCGGCGCCCACGGCTCGATCTTGTTGGCGACCGTCCACAGCGCGCCGGCTTCGTACTTTTCGAGGTCCTTGTAATAGGCCTTGAGCTCGGGGGTATCTTCGACATTGGCCCGGCCGACGACGTTCTCGCGCATCCTATCCTCCAAGTCCTGTCTCGTGGCGCCGCTTTATCGACGCGCCCAACCACTATTCCGATCTCAGCGGGATCGGCGTGAAGCCCTGCCCCGCGTCATCGCCCTCACCGTCTGCGAGGCCCAGCGGCGCCAGAGGACGTCGGTTGACTCGCAAATCGAAAATATCGAACCGGTTGTAGTGCCCGACGATGTCATGCATCTGCTTCGGCTGGATGCAGCGGTCGAGATCGATGTCGGCGTAGACGATGCCTTCATCGTCGATCAGGGGATCGCCGACCACGCGGCCGTCAGGTCCGATGATGCCGGAGAACGCGCTCGACTTCCGCTGCAGGCGCGCACGCGCGTCGGGGACGACCGTTTCCATCGCCGTGATGATCTCCTCCGACACGGTCGAGCAGGAGACGATCGTAAAAATCTTGCCCTCAAAGGAATGGGCGATCGCGCGCAACTTGATCGCCTCCGCCATGTCGTAGTCGGGCGGCGCGACCGGAAGCGAGATGTAGCTGGCGACATGCACGAGCTCACCCTGACCCAACAGCGCAAAGCGCGCGAGCGTGTTGGTGTTCTCGCCGCAGGCGAGCCCGCCGAGACGCCCGATCTCGGTATCATAGACGCGCAGGCTCGATCCGTCACCGCCGGTCCAGGTCAGCTTCTCCGCCCAGGTCGGCACCAGCTTGCGGTGCTTGCCAAGCACCGCGCCGTCCGGCCCGATGAAAACCAGGGTATTGTAGATCGCGCCCAGCGACACCGGGCTGCGCTCGTTCACGCCGAGCACGACGTAGCATCCGGTGTCGCGCGCGGCTTTCCTGACGACATCGACCTCCGGACCCGGCACCAGCACCGATGCCTTGGCGAGCTTCTCGAACCATGCGCTGCCCGTGACGGGGTCGGTGATCCAGTTCCAGTAGGGATAGCCGGGAACGAACACTTCGGGGAACGCGACGAGCTTCGCGCCATTGGCTGCGGCTTCACGGACCAGTGAAGCCGCCTTGTCCGCTGTCGCGCCCGGGTTGAGATAGACAGGTGAAGCCTGGACGGCGGCGGCTCTAAAGCGAGGCAGCTTCAGCATTGGCCCTACCCTGCCGCTGGCTCATGATCGCCTTGCCGGAGCAGAGGTCCGCAAGCGTGATAGCATGGCGCGGCGTTGACTTACTTCACATGTAAACGTATGCTATCGCATATTTCTGGAGGGTGCAATGGCTGAACGGTCTTTTGCTCGCGAAGTCGAGGATCTCCGGCTCGGCGATGGCGATACGTTCCGCGGCGAAGGCATCCTCGCCATCACCAAGGCACTGCTGCAATCCGGCGTCGCCTATGTCGGCGGCTACCAGGGCTCGCCGATCTCGCACCTGATGGACGTGCTCGCCGACGCCAAGGACGTGCTCGACGATCTCGGCGTCGTGTTCCAGAGCTCCGCCAACGAAGCGGCGGCGGCGGCGATGCTGTCGGCCTCGGTGATGTATCCCCTGCGCGGCGCGGTGGCGTGGAAGTCGACGGTCGGCACCAACGTCGCCTCCGACGCGCTCGCCAATCTCGCCTCGGGCGGCGTCACCGGCGGCACCATGATCATCGTCGGCGAGGACTATGGCGAAGGCTCCTCCATCATGCAGGAGCGGACCCACGCCTTCGCGATGAAATCGCAGATCTGGCTGCTCGATCCCCGTCCCGATCATGAGTGCATCGTCAATCTGATCGAGAAGGGTTTTGAGCTCTCCGAATTCTCCAACACGCCCGTGATGCTCGAGGTTCGTGTCCGCGCCTGTCACATGCACGGCAGCTTCGCCTGCAAGGACAACGTCAAGCCGGCGCACACCATCAAGGACGCCCTCAACAACCCCAGGCGCGACGTCAACCGCATCGTGCTGCCGCCGGCGGCCTATGAGCATGAGCAGGAGAAGATCAAGACGCGGATGCCCGCGGCGATCGGCTTCATCCGGGACCACAAGCTGAATGAATGGATGGGGCCGAAGCAGGGCAAGGTCGGCATCATCATGCAGGGCGGCATGTACAACAACGTGATCCGCGCGCTGCAATATCTCGGGCTGTCGGATGCCTACGGCAACACACAGGTTCCGCTCTACGTCATGAACGTCACCTACCCCGTGATCGACACCGAGGTCGCGGAGTTCTGCGTCGACAAGGACGCCGTCCTGATCGTCGAGGAAGGCCAGCCGGAATATCTGGAGCAGGCGATCAACACCGTGCTGCGGCGCAGGGACATCCAGGCGCGCATCCATGGCAAGGACGTGCTGCCGATGGGCGGCGACTACACCGCGCAGGTCCTGCTCGGGGGCGTCAGGGACTTCCTGGAGAAGACCGAGCCGCGGCTGCTCGGCAACCGGCCGCCGGCGCCGGACGCCGTTCCCGTGCTCAATCACCCCGCGGTCGAGAAGCTGAAGCAGGTTGTGCCGGCGCGCCCGCCCGGGCTCTGCACCGGCTGCCCGGAACGGCCGATCTTCGCCGCCATGAAGCTCGTCGAGGAAGAGCTCGGCCAGCATCATGTCTCGGCCGACATCGGCTGCCATCTGTTCTCGATCCTGCCGCCCTTCAATATCGGCGCGACCACCATGGGCTTTGGCCTTGGCCCGGCCTCGACCTCGGCCTTCAACGTCAAGGCCGACAAACGCTCGATCGCGGTGATGGGCGACGGCGGCTTCTGGCACAACGGACTGACCAGCGGCATCGGCAATGCCGTGTTCAACAAGCACGACGGCGTGTTCGTCATCGTCGACAATTTCTACACCTCGGCGACCGGCGGTCAGGACATCCTGTCCTCGCGCGCGACCAACAAGCGGCGCGACACCAACAATTCGATCGTCAAGGCCGTGAAGGGCATCGGCGGCCAGTGGGTGCGCCAGCTCGACCGCACCTATGACGTCGGCAAGATGCGCGACACGCTGAAGGAGGCGCTGACGACCAAGGAGGAAGGCCCCAAGGTCATCGTCGCGTCCTCCGAATGCATGCTGAACAAGCAGCGCCGCGTGAAGCCGCAGATCAACAAGGCCATCAAGGACGGGTTGCGCACCGTCAAGGAGCGCTTCGGTGTCGACGAGGACGTCTGCACCGGCGACCATGCTTGCATCCGCCTCTCGGGCTGCCCGTCGCTTTCGGTGAAGCAGCTGGACGACCCCTTGCGCGACGATCCCGTTGCCGCGATCGACAATTCCTGCGTCGGCTGCGGCAATTGCGGCGAGGTCTCCGAGGCCGCCGTGCTCTGCCCCTCGTTCTATCGCGCGGACGTCATTCACAATCCGACCGGTTGGGACAGGTTCAAATCCAGGGTTGCGATGGCCGTGATCGGCTGGTTGCAACGGCGGCGTGATCGCCGGCGTCCGGCGCTCGAGGCGTTGGCATGAGAGACGAGACGGTCCGGCTGGCCCTCCCCGCCGCCGGTGAGGCGACCGAGCGGCCGATCTCCATCGCGATCGTCGCGATGGGCGGCCAGGGCGGCGGCGTGTTGACCGACTGGATCGTTCAGCTTGCCGAGAACCATGGCTGGGTCGCGCAATCGACCTCGGTGCCCGGCGTCGCCCAGCGCACCGGCGCCACGATCTACTATATCGAGGCGATGCCGCCGCTCGACGGCCGCAAGCCGATCCTGTCGTTGATGCCGACGCCCGGCGACGTCGACGTGGTGATGGCGGCGGAGTTCATGGAGGCCGGCCGGTCGATCCTGCGCGGCCTCGTGACGCCGGATCGCACCACGCTGATCGCATCCAACCACCGGTCGTTTGCGATCGGCGAGAAGATCGCACCGGGCAACGGCATCGCGGACGGCGGCGCCGTCACCGGCGCCATCGGGGTTGCCGCCAAGTCCGAGATCATCTTCGATCTGAATGCGCTGGCGATCGCGCATGGCAGCGTCATCTCGGCGGCGATGTTCGGCGCGCTCGCGGCGGCCGGTGTGCTGCCGTTCAGCCGCGACAGCTATCTCGACGTGATCCGCGCAGGTGGGAAAGGCGCCAAGGCTAGCGTGGAGACGTTTGAAGCCGCGTTTGACCGGGTCAAGACCGGCGCACCCGAGGTCGCAGCGCCAGCGCCATCAAAGCAGGCCGATCACGTCCCCTCTCCCGCAACGCCCGATCCAGATCTTGCCGGGCTCATCGCAAAACTGAAGCAGGAGCTGCCCGAGCCTGCGCTCACTATGGCCCGCGCCGGCTTGAGGAAGGTCGTCGACTTCCAGGACGTCGCCTATGGCGCCGAGTATCTCGACATTCTCAAGACGTTGCACGCGGCCGACCGAAGCGCCGGCGGTGGTGCGCACGCCTATACCTTCACGGAGACCGCGGCTAAGTACCTCGCCAACGCCATGAGCTATGACGACGTCATCCGCGTGGCCGACCTGAAGACGCGCGCTGGTCGCCGCGCGCGCATCGAGAGCGAGCTCGAGATGTCCGAGGGACAGGTGCTCCAGACCACCGAGTTCATGCATCCGCGCATGGAGGAGGTCATGGGCGTGCTGCCCGCGGGCTTCAGCCGCTGGCTCGGGGCGCGGCCGCGCCTGCTCGGCTGGCTCGATCGCCGCGTCAACCGGGGGCGCAGGGTGCGAACCTACTCGCTGCCCTGGTTCCTGACCCTCTACGTCGTGGCCGGACTACGCGGCCTGCGACGCCGCTCGCTGCGTCACGCCGTCGAGACCGCGCATCGGAACGGATGGCTCAAGGCGGCAACCGATGCGGTCGCCACCAACTACCAGCTCGGTGTCGAGATCCTGCAATGCCGACGCCTCGTGAAAGGCTATTCCGATACCCACAGCCGGGGGCTGTCGAAATTCGACAGGACGCTGGCGGCGATCAAGCTGGTCGAGCGACGCGAGGATGCCGCCGATTGGGCGCGCCGCCTGCGCGAGGCCGCGCTGAAGGACAGCGCAGGCAAGGAGCTCGACGGCGTGATCCAGACCATCAAGACTTTTGCATGATTCCATCGGAGGGGAACGCCGGAGTGGATTGCCGTTCGACCCCCAAGACGTCAGGATCAGGCGACTTGACTACGATTCTCAAATTGTTAATCGGAGCGAAAGACCCGCGATAATCCCTCCAATCGACGAGACATCTTGTACTCGATGGTCATGCAATGCCGGCAGCACTCAAAGAGAACATTGTTCCCGTCCCTGGGCAGATCGAAACCCGGCTCTGGCTCCAATTGCTGTCGCTGCATGGCGAGCTGTTCGCGTCGCTGAATTCGATGCTGAACTCCGAGTTCGGCCTGTCGCTCGCAAAATTCGACGTGCTGGCCCAGCTCGATCGCTACCGGGATGGCCTCGCGCTCGGGCAGCTGTCGCAAAATCTGAAAGTCACCGGCGGCAACGTCTCGGGCCTGGTGCAGCGTCTTCTCGCCGACGACCTCATCAGCAGGGAAATGTCGAGCGAGGACCGGCGCTCCTTCATCGTGCGCCTGACGCCGAAGGGCGAGGCGCTGTTCAGGAAGGCAGCCGACGTCCACAAGAAGCATCTCGGCAAACGGCTCGAGAATGTTTCGGCCCGGGAGCTGGACGGTGCGCTGTCCGTGCTGAAATCCCTTTCTTCAAAACTTCATACCGAGAGCAAGAAGCAAAGTCGCAAGAGATAATGGCCAGAGAATCCAAGAGCAGATGGAAGTCGGGTCCGCCGAGGACGCGGGACCAGCTGCAAACCTACATCCCGTATCTGTTCAACCGGCTCGCCAATCGCTGGAATCTCGATCAGAACCGCGACCTGAGCGACCACGGCATCAACAATGTCGTGTTCCGGACGCTGTCGGTCCTGTTCATCTACAAGACCCTCACGGTCAACGAGGTCGCCGTTCTCGCGGTGACCGAGCAGTCGACGGCGAGCCGCATGGTCGAGTCCATGGTGTCATCGGGCCTCGTCAAGCGCGAGATCGCGGAGGAAGACCAGCGCCGCCGCGTCGTGGGTCTGACGGCGGACGGCGAGGCGCTGCTGCGCAAGATCTGGCCGATCATGGCGAGCAACTACGACAAGCTGATCGAAGGCATCGAGCCCGACGACATCGAGGTCTGCGCGCGCGTGCTGGCCAAGATGGTCGAGAACATCCGCCAGAACCAGATCTGATCTTGTTTATTGGAGCATGATCTTTTCGGAAAACCGCTTCACACTTTGCGCTAACGCGGCCCTCCGGGTCCGGATCATGCTCTACGGGCCAAGGCCGACCAGGCTGGTGCCGCCGCAGACATAGAGCACCTGGCCGGTGACGAAATCGGAACGTTCGTCGAGGAAGAAACTGATGGCGTGCGCGACATCCTCGCGCGAGCCGAGCCGCCCGACCGGCACGTTGCGCGCCATCCGCTCCTGCTGCTCGGAGCCCTTGGGAAAGATGCCCCAGAAATTGTCGGTCAGGATCGGCCCTGGCGCCACGACGTTCACGGTGATGCCGCTCGCGGCGAGCTCCAGCGCCCAGGTGCGCGCCATACCGTGCACGCCGGCCTTGGTCGCCGAATAGGCCGACCGCGTCGCCGCGCCCATCGCGGCGCGCGAGCTGACGAACACGATGCGCCCGAAGCGGCGCGCACGCATCCCCTCCAGCGCCGCCTGGGTCAGCAGCATCGGCGCGCCCAGGTGCAGCTGCGCCAGCATCAAAATATCTTCCGGCTTCGCATCGGGCAACAGGTTCGGCAGGATCACGCCGGCATTGTGCACGAGGCGATCAACGGCGTGATCACGGCAGATCTTCTGCGCGATCGCGCGCGTCTCCTCGATATTGGAGAGATCAGCGCGATAGGCCGCGAGCAGATCATGCGTCCAGTCCGGCTTCTCCAGCCCGACCGAGACCACGCGCTGCCCGCTCTCGACGAGCTTTTTCGCCAGCGCCTCGCCGATCCCCGAATTGCCGCCGGTGATGAGTGTCGTACGGATCTCGCTCATGATCAAACCTGCCGCCGCTTGAGGTCGCGAAGGTCGAAGAACGCACCGTCAGACATCAGCCTGGCGACGAAATCCTTCAGGCCGCCGCGCTGGATCTTCTCGGTCGCAGTCAACGGCAGGCTGTCGACGAAACAGATCCAGCCCGGCGCCTTGTAATAGGCCATCTGCTCCAGGCTCCAGCGCACGATCTCCTCGGCCCGCGCGCGGTCCGCACCGGCCTCCTCGGCGATGATGACCGCCGCAACCTCGTCGCCGCGCACCTGATCGGGCGTCGCGGCCACCGCGGCCTGCCGGATCGCGGGATGGCGATTGAGTACGGACTCGACCTCGACTGCGGCAATGTTCTCGCCGGAACGGCGGATCACGTTCTTCTTGCGGTCGACGAAATGGAGGTCGCCGTCCGCATCGCGCGACACGATATCGCCAGTGTGCAGCCACCCACCGTCCCACGCCTCGGCGGTGGCGGCCTCGTTCTTCAGGTACTCGCGGAAGAACCCGTAACGCGGGTCCGCACCTGCCCGCCGCACCAGGAGCTCGCCCGGCGTCCCGACCGGCGCGTCGTTGCCGCTGTCGTCGACGATACGAACGTCGACCTCGGCGGCCGGACGTCCGAAACAGCTCGTGCCGATCTTGCGCGGCTCGATACTGGCGGCGATGACGCCGCCGCTTCCCGTCTCGGTCATCGCCCAGGCCTCCAGCAGCGGAAAGCCGAAGCGCTCCTCGAACGGCGCATGCAGGAGCTTGTCGACGCCGGCGCCGAAGCCGAAGCGCACGGTGTGGGCGCGGTCCTGCTCCGATTGCGGCGCGCTCATCAGCATCGAGGGCATCACGCCGAGATAATGCAGACAGGTCGCGCGGCTGTCGCGCACGGACGCCCACCAGGTACGCGGATGGAAGCGATCGAGCATGGTGAGGCTGCCACCGACCGACAGCATCGCCATCAGCGACACCGCCATCGCGTTCATGTGAAACAGCGGCAGCGGCGTGATCATGCGCTCACAGTCGGGCCTGAGATCGATCAGCCCGCCGACATCGCGATACCAGTTTCCGGAATGCAGGAAATATGTGTTGGTGAGCACGCAGCCCTTGGGCTGTCCCGTGGTTCCAGACGTATAGAGCAGCGCGCATTCGCTCGCCTCGGTTCCGGCGGTCGAAGGCCGCGCACCTCCGAAGGGTACGGGAACGTCGCCCTGATCAGTCACGACCGGGATCGGCCGGCCGGCCTGGCGCGCCGCGGTCTCGACCTCGTCGCGCCGCTCGGCGAGGACGAACGCCGCATTCATCTCGGAATGCGCAATGATGTATTCGAGCTCGCTGAGCCGCAAATCGGGATTGATCGGCACGACGGACACGCCGAGCGCGTTGAGCGCGAACCACAGCTCGACGAACACCGGCCTGTTCTGGAGCAGCAGCCCGACCCTGTGGCCTTCGCCATAGCCCCGGCTTGCAAAAGCCGAGCGCCAGCGCTCGACCCGGTCGAGCATGGCGTGGTAGGAAATCTCGCCTGCCGCGATGCCATAGATATCGGCGGTCTCCGGCAGCACGTTGAGGAAGCCCGCCTCCTCCCGGCGAAGGGCGGTCTCGCGAAAGCGGGCGTAGACTGTGGTCGCAGCGGTCAAGGCGTACTCACATGAAAAGCTGGATGTTGCCGAACGGCGCGTCGAAATTGACGAGATCGACCCGCTTGAGCTTGATCTTCAGGGCATCGCCGACCTCTACGAATTCGTGCGACGCCCAGCCCGAATACCGCTCCAGCAGATCACCGCGGGTCTCGGTGTAGATATAGGACGTCCGTGCCTTGTAGATGCCCGCAGCCGGGTCGCACGCCACGATCCGCGGAGCCTGGAGAAGATGATGGCAACGGCTCTTCGGCTTCTGGCTGAAGGTCCGCTCGCCGGCGAGCCGCTCGACCCGCACCTTCAGGAGCAGCAGATCCTCGTACATCAACGAGGGCTGGAGCACCGGATCCTGCTGCTGCCATTCGAGCGGCATCCAGTAGCGCCCTTCGGGGTGAAACAGATCGAGCCAGGCCTGCCATTGCATCGTGTCGAGCAGCTCGGCTTCCAGATAGATCAAGTCCGTGATGGCCTTCTCGTCGATCATTCCGCGGCCTCGACACGCTTGTCCATGTCCATGGTCATGAATTTCGACCAGGCGTGGAACTGGTTTCGCATCTGTCGCTCGGACGTGCCGTTGATTACGGCCGTGACGTCCTGCTCTTCATGGCTCTCGTAGAGGCGCCGCAGATTGACCCATTGATTGCCGTTGGACTTCAGTCCTTCCTGCGCCCGCTCGTACATTTCGAGATCGTCGTGCCCGACGATCGAGGTCGGCGCATTGATGAAGCGGTTGTACATCAGCGCCCGCTCGTAGAGCTTGTCCGGCGCGCCGACCAGGCGATAGACCCAGCTCTCGACCAGCGTCTTGTCGACCGCGATCGGGATGAAATTGCGCAGGATCTGCACCGCGCCCTTGACCATGATGTTCGGGAAATACACCGTGTTGTGCCTGACCTCGCCGAGGATCTCGTGCGCCCGCTGCTCGCCATAGGCCGCGACCATCTGGCCGAGATAGCCTTCAATGTCCGAATAGTTGGAATGGATGGAGTTGGCGACGCCGGTATGGCCGTGGCCGTTCGGCCAGATCCTGATGCCGCTCTGCTCGTAGAACTCGTACGGGCTCATGAAGGGACCATAGAGCTGCACCGCCATCGGTGTCTCCGTGGAATCGCCCTGCTCGCGCTTCCAGACCTTGACCGCGGTGCCGGCCGAGCTCTCATGCGCCACCATCGGATGGCAGGTGTCGGTCTGGTTCTCGACCAGCATCTTCCAATTGCAGGTGTGCATGTAACGGATCGGCGTCGCCTGGACTGCGAGCTTCCCCTCCGGCGAGCGGTCGACCATGTTGTCGATGGTCGAGAGGCTCTCGCCGAAATAATCCTCGAAGGACACGCCGTCGTCGCTCAGGCGGGCGAAGATGAAATCGCGATAGATCACGACGTTCCTGACCTTCGACAGTCCCTCATTCGCCTGCGTGTCGCCAAAGCCGGTGCCCTCGTAGCCTTTCTTCAGCGGGATCGCGAGCAGCGAGCCGTCGGTCTTGAACGACCAGGCGTGATAGGGGCAGCGGAAGAACTTTCCGGTGTTGCCGCAGGGCTCGGAGGCGATCTTCACGCCCTTGTGCGGACAGCGGTTGTAGAAGACGTGGATGGAGCCGTCGGTGTGGCGGCTCGCCAGCACCGGCTGACGGCCGATATTGGCGGTGATGAAATCGCCGGGCTTTCCCAACTGGCTCGCGTGCCCGACATAAATCCAGCTGTTCGGGAACAGGTGCTCCATCTCGAGCTCGAATATCTCGGGGTCGACATAGACGTCGCGATGCACCTCGGCCTCGCGCACCAGCGCCGCGATCGCGTCGGCATTCTGTCCGTATTTCGCCATGACGTCCCTCGCCTCCCCTAGAGATCCAGCACCAGACGTTCCGACTTCGCGCGTGACACGCAGATCTGCATGACCTTGTTGGACGCCTTCTCGTCGTCGCTGAGGATGATGTCGCGATGGTCGGGTACCCCTTCGATCACGCCGCACTGGCAGATGCCGCAATCGCCGCGCTGGCAGTCGTAGAGCACGTCGAGACCCGCGGCCTCCAGCGCCTGGATGATGGTCTGACCGGCCGCGACGCTGACGACCCGCCCGGTCGATTTGAGCTCGACCTCGAACGGCAAGTCGGGCGAGGACGATTGCTCGGCCTTGAAGAGCTCGTAGTGGATGCGGTCGGCCGGAATGCCCCTGCCGAGCGCAGCCGCCTTCACCGCTTCAATCATGCCGGCCGGACCGCAGGCGTAAATGTGGGCGTTTGCGGCGGCATCGCCGAGCGTCGCTGCAATGTCCAGGCGGGACTCGTCGCTGTCGTAGTGGATGGACAGGCCCTTGGCGCATATCTCCTGCAGGTGCGGCAGGAACGCGAGCAGGCCTTGCGTGCGGCCCGCATAGTGCAAGCGATACGGGCTTCCTCGGGCCGCGAGATTCGCCGCCATCGACAGGATCGGCGTGACGCCGATGCCGCCGGCGAACAGCAGCGCGGGCGCCGCTCCCTCATGCAGATGAAAATTGTTGACCGGCGCACTGGCCTTCACGACATCGCCGATCTTCAGCGCATGCATGAACTGCGAGCCGCCGGTCGATGCCTCCTCGCGCAGCACCCCGAGCGCCAGCGTACTCTCGGGAAGGCCCGGCAAAGCCATCAGCGAGTACGGCCGGTCGCCTCCATTCGGGAGCGCCACGCGGATATGTGCGCCCGCCTGCCATCGCGGCGCGACGCCGTCCTCCACGCCAAGCACGAGGCTCCGTATGAACGGCGTCTCCGCGGCATACGATCTGACCTTGAGCTTGAGCGGATGCGTGTCCATTCAGGCATCTCACGAATTATATGAATTTGCATATTTTTAGACATGTAATAATTAGCTGTCAATCGCCGGCGCGGGCTCAGGCTCGGATGGCAGTCCCAGGCACGTCTCGTTGGTGCAGGGAGGGAGGTTGCCCGCGCCTCAGCAGATGACGGATCACTCCGAAGAACGGCCGGCCGTGCTTTCAATGGACTTTGCTGCCCGTGCACACGCCGCCTTTGAGCGCCCGCCTCGATCCATAATGGGCCGTGGGAAGATTTCAACTCAAGCTATTAATTTTGCTGAGGTATTTTATCACCGACGGCCCGCCGGCGCCGCGTTCAGTGCCCTGGTGACCGCGCAAGAAGACAGCAATCACGCTGCAAGCACAGCAATCGCTCTGGAGCGGGGAAGCATCCACGCCGCTAACGGTTGAGGGGAGCAAATCCAAGACCAAGCCATGTCCCTGTCCCCGAGCGGCACCGCCACACCCGCCTCCATTGTCGAGGCTCAGAAAGCCGTTCTGGGCAATCCACCCAAGGCACGCGCGAGCTTTGCCAAAGGCCGCTGCGTCCGGGGGACCTACATCCCTTCGGATCGGGCCGACGAGGTCACGAAGTCGCGGAGCTTCACAACACCATCGCGCGTGCTGGCGCGCTTCTCGGTGGACGGCGGTCCCCGCGAATCCGAGACCAGGGATCTCACGCCGCGCGGCTTCAGCTTCAGGCTCGGCAACGACGAGCATCGCTCCGACATCCTCACACAGAGCGCTCCGGTTCATTATGCGAGGACGCTCGATCAAATGCTGGCATTCCTCACCTCGCGCATGCCCGGTCGCGACGGAAGGCCGGACCTGGAGAAGATCAAGGCCTTCTCCACCGCCAATCCCGAAACGCTGCGTCAGGCGAACTACATCGCCGCGCATCCGCCTCCCCCGAGCTTTGCCGGCACGACCTACTGGGCCGTCCATGCCTTCCCTGCAACGAATTCGAAGGGCGAGACGCAGTTCATCAAATTCAAGGTCGTCCCGGTCGGTGGCGAACTTGCGATGATCGAGGGCAAGGGCAGGACGACGTCCGCCGACGTCCTGCACGACGATCTCAAGGGAAGGATCGCGACGCGCGATATCCGGTTCAGCCTGATGGCGCTGCTCGGTCGTCCCGACGACCCGACGCAGGATGTCACGATCCGGTGGCCGGATGAGGACAACCGGGAAGCCGTACGGCTCGGAACGATCGTGATCACCGCGATCGAAGCCGACGAGACGTGCGATACTTCCGGCTTCGATCCGGCGAATCTTGCGGAGGGCATCGGTTATCCGCCGGATGAGATCTTCGCGGCGCGCCGCGCCGCCTACGCCAATTCACTGGCTCAGCGCCGCTGATCGGACGATCACGTCTCGCTGTCTCTGATGCCAAGCGCTTCGCGGCGCCATGCCGCCGGGCTGACGCCCACCTGCGCCGAGAACACCTTCGTCAAGTGGCTTTGATTGGCGAACCCGACCGAGATCGCAATCTCGGACAGCGGCAGGTCGCGCAGGGTCATCAACTGCTTTGCCGCCTTTACACGCTGGCGGAGCAGCCACTGGTGAGGCGGAAGGCCGGTCGAGATTCGAAACGCGCGGGAAAAATGGCTAACCGAGAGACCAAACTCGGCCGCGATCTGTTGCAGTGAAAGCGTCCCGCCAAGATCCGAGTCGAGCCTTTCGCAGGCTCGCCTCACCTGCCATGGGGAAAGACCGCCCCGGGCCGCATCCGCGACGCGCTCCCATCCGCCATAGGTCTGGGCAATGTGGGCCGTGAACGCGAGCATCATGTGGTCGATGAAGAGCTGGTTGGCCTCCGCCGGACGACGCAGTCCTTCCAACATCAGGGCACCGACATGGCGCATGATCTCGTCGTCATGGCCGAAACCATACCGGCACGCGAGGTCGCCAATGGGCGGCGTGCGGGCTTCTCGCGCGATTCCGTCGAGCGTCAGACGGGGAAGATAGAAATGGACGGAATGGAACGGCTTGTCGATGACGAAGCGCGGATCGTGCCGGAGATCGTACAGATAGGTCGTACCGGCTCTGACATCCGTCTTCGTAAAGCACTTGCCGTGCTCCCAGAGCTCGCAGTCAGGATAATCCTGCAGCTTCAGGCTGACGAGATAGGCGTCGTCGGCAAGCGAGCCGGAAAGACCCTCTACCGGCTCACTGTTCAGGGTTTCGGTGACCGCAACGTCGACGCCTCGCCGCGACCGCGTGATCAGCGAAGGAGGTGCATCCGCCAGGCTCAACTGCCGCTTGACCCTCTGTCCGAAGGTGCCAGCCAGTGCCATTCGATCGACCCATCCGTGGAATTCTGACCAGGCAACCCATCTGACTGCCGTCGCCCTGGAGGTCGGTAGCATTATCCGCTTCGGAGTACGGCGGTCCAGTCGCGTCGCGGCGTGATTTGCGATTGCGACGGGCCGCCGCTGTCGATTGTGGCAAAGCCATTTTCAGAAGCGATTTCAATATCTAATGCGTAAATCGTGAGCTTGATTCTCCGCAGTCGTCCGAGGATCGCCGATCACAAGATCTCGCGTCCGAGTGCTTTGAGCAGAATCAGGACAAGCACCGCGGTTTCAGGAAAGACCCCGTAGTCCCACGTGCCTAGAAAACCACACCGAGCGCTCGCGGCGCGCTGCGGCACCCGTACGGGCGCAAAAGAAGCGATGGCTTCACGCCGGGCGCGCAAATCGCGCTCAGGCGCGAGTGCAAGGCCCCTGAGACGAGCACGTCCAATGAGCAAACCGATCTCGCACAATTCTGCGCGTGAAAATCCTCCGGCCGCATCCGAGCCAAGCCAAGGCCGATCGTCGTCGACCGGGCGGCGTGCCGCTGATGCCGAGATGGCGCGTGTGCTCCACACCGAACCATTTCGCGTGGCATTGGACTCCTCCGGTGCCGGGATCGCCCACTGGAAACACGAACCGTTGCACGACGTCGTCGAGCCCATGAGCCACCACGTCATCATGGCCTACAACGGCGCGGTGCAGCACATGGAGCGGCGCTCAGGACGGTCGGTTGCGATTGGAACGTTTCGTCGCGGGGCTGTGATCATCATTCCCGAAGGATCGAGCTCCCGATGGGATATTCCGAAGCCCGTCGACGTCGTTCAGCTCTATCTCCCCCACGCAACGCTGAAACGCGTCGCCGACGAAGCCGCGAGCGGCACATCGAGCGAACTCCTGGAGCGAACGGCGCATCCTGATCCCATTACGTCCCGATTGATCCTGAGCGCGGTCAACACGCTGGAGAGCAATGGGGCCCTGGACACGCTGTTCAGGCATCAGTTGATCGACCTCCTGGCGATGCGTCTCCTGGTTGCCCATACCGGCTCGCAAGCCCCATTCCAGCCGACCATCGGTGGGCTTTCGCCCAAGGTCCTGGCCCGTGCCATCGAACGCTTGCGCTCGGACAGCGATACCGACGTCTCCCTCGATGCCCTCGCCTCCGATGCCGGCCTGTCGCGTTTCCACTTCTGCCGCGCATTCAGGGAAAGCACCGGGCTCTCGCCTCACGCCTGGCTGCGCCAATACCGGCTCGAGCAGGCCATGAACCTGCTTCGCGATACCGACGCATCGATCGCTCTGGTTGCGGCAGAGCTTGGTTATGCTTCGCAAACGGCCTTCGCCGCGGCGTTCAAGCGATTGAACGGCGAAACGCCGAGCGATTGGCGACGACGCGTGCGTTAGCAGCAATCGCTCCGCGGGTCCCGAAGTGCCTTCCGAACGCGAGACTAACTCCATGGACAAGCCAATCGTGCACGATCCTTTGGGGGCTCTGCTGGCCGCACCCGGTGCGCGCCACAGCGACTCGCCGAACGTCGAGCGGCGGCGTGCCGATGTGGAGATGGCGCGCATCCTGAAGACCGCGCCGCTCCAGATGGCTTCGGACCCCTCCAATGGCGGCATCGCGCATTGGAAGCACGGCGCTCTTCACGACGTCGTCGAGCCCATGACCGACCACGTCATCATGACGTACCCCACAGGCGTTCAGCGCCTGGAGCGACGCGCCGGAAAATCGGTTGCAATCGGAACGGCCCGCTCCGGAGTCGTGACGATCATTCCGGCTGGTTCGAGCGCCAGATGGGATATTCCCGGTCCTGTCGATGTCGTCCAGCTGTATCTTCCGCACGCAACGCTCGAACGCGTCGCCCGCGAAGCCGACGCGCCCATTCCAGGTGATCTTCTGGAGCGAACCGGGCATCTCGACCCTGTCACATCCGGATTGCTGATGAGTGGGGCGGATGTGTTGGAGGGCAACGCGGTTCTGGATGCACTCTTCAGGCAGCGACTGACCGATATCATCGCCACGCGCATCCTGGCCGCGCACATCGGCGAGCCAACCGCCATCGAGCCGATCATAGGCGGGCTGGCTCCCCAAGCTCTGCGACGCGCGATCGAACGCTTGCGTTCGGACAGCGATTCCGACGTCTCTCTTGCGGCGCTCGCTTCGGACGCCGGCCTGTCTCGCTTCCACTTCTGTCGTGCTTTCAAGGAAAGCACCGGTCTTTCGCCGCATAGCTGGCTACGCCAGCACCGGCTCGAGCAGGCCATGAACACGCTGCGCGGCACCGAAATCCCGATCGCCACGGTGGCGGCTGAGCTTGGCTATGCCTCTCAAACCGCCTTTGCCGCCGCGTTCAGGCGATTGACGGGAGAAACGCCGAGCGATTGGCGACGTCGCATGCGCTAAGCAGCAATCACTCTGCAGGCAGAGCAATCGCTCTGGCGCAACTGCAGGTCCGCTCCGCTAAATGATCAGGGTGCCCTCGATCCAAGAGACGGAGACGAACAATGACCTGGAAGAACTTCGTTAGTCCGGTCAAACTCGTGCCGCGACGAAGGATGGCCGCAAGCGCCATCATGTACGGACTTTCATTGGCCGTTCGCTTCACCTCGGCAACCGGCGAGGAAGTGGAAATACCGCCGCAGTCCGTACACGACGCAAGTCCGGTGATGTCCATCATCGACAGGGATGGCGGCCAGCTCCCTTACGCCGACTGGCGTCCGAACGCCATCGAGCCAATTTTCTTTCGTCACCGCCGGCCGCCGCCGATGGCTTCGATGCCAGGCTGCCCCTCTCCCTGAGAATTCGCGATCTCACTTCACGTCTTCGCGTCATCGGCCTCGACGATCCGCCACGAGAGTGGCGGCGGCGGTGACGCGCCCATGCCCGGAAAGCTCAATCCACAGGAGATCATCAAATGCGACTCGTCATTATCGGCGCCGGCTTTGCCGGCATGTACGCCGCACTTTCTGCCGCGCGCCTGCGGGACATTCAGGGCGCTTCGCCCGAACAGCTCGAGATCGCGCTTGTTGCACCGGAGCCGACGCTCGTGGTCCGGCCCCGCCTCTACGAAAGCAAGCCGGAAACCCTGACGGCACCTCTGCAAGACGTATTGAAGGCCATCGACGTCGTCTACGTGAAAGGCAGCGCCGGGACCATCGATACCAAGTCTCGTGCGATCGAGCTCGTCACGGCCGATGGCACGAAGCAGACTCTCTCCTACGATCGGCTGGTCGTTGCCACCGGCAGCCGGCTTTTCCGACCGAACATCCCCGGCATCGCCGAGCACGCTTTCAGCGTCGACAAGCTCGACGATGCGATTGCGCTGGAGCGGCATCTCCATGATCTGGCCGATCGGCCTGCAAGGAACGGACGCGATACGGTCGTCGTGGCCGGCGGCGGGTTCACCGGTATCGAGACAGCGACGGAGATGCCGGCGCGGCTGCGTGCGGTCCTCGGCAAGAACGCCAAGGCGCGCGTCGTCATCGTCGATCGCAACAGCACAATCGCTCACGATATGGGCGCAGATTCCCGCCCCGTCATTGAGGATGCGCTGCGCAAGCTTGGCGTGGAGACCCGCCTCGGCACCGGTGTCGCCTCGCTCGACAAGTCTGGCGTCACGCTTTCCAGCGGTGAACACATCGAAGCGGAGACCGTGATCTGGGCCGCCGGCATGCGCGCCGCTCCTTTGACCGCGCAGATCCCGGCCGAGCGCGACAATCTGGGCCGCCTCATTGTCGACCGCGACTTGCGCGTCCCTGGTGTCGCCGGCGTCTTCGCCACCGGCGATGCCGCCAAGGCAGCGTGTGATGACGTCGGCAACCACGCGCTGATGTCGTGCCGGCATGCCACGCGAATGGGCGCGTTTGCCGGCAACAATGCCGCTGCCGAACTTTTGGGTGTCGCGACCAGGCCTTATCACCAGAAGGCCTACGCCACATGCCTCGATCTGGGAGAAGCCGGCGCGATCTTCACGCGAGGCTGGGATCGGAAGCTCGAACTCGTCGGCGACGAGGCGAAGCGGACCAAGCAGCAGATCAATACTGTCTGGATCTATCCGCCCCGACCGGAACGTGCGGCCGCGCTGGCCTCGGCCGATCCGGAGCACGTCGGCGAGGTCTAGCTGCCTCACGCGAAGCCGGGCCGCGCCGACCGTGCGCGGGCCCGGCCCGATCACCCCATACCAACCGGAGCCGACCATGATGAAACACGAGACCGTGCGCGCGAGCGCGTTCGCCATGCCGCTGACCAGCCCGGCTTTCCCGCCCGGCCCCTATCGCTTCATCAATCGCGAATACTTCATCATCCAGTACCGGACAGATCCCGAGGCACTGCGCCGGATCGTGCCGGCACCACTCGAAATCACCGAACCGGTGGTGAACTATGAGTTCATCCGAATGCCGGACTCGACCGGATTCGGCGACTACACCGAAAGTGGGCAGGTCATTCCGGTGTCCTATCAGGGCAAGGCCGGCAGCTTCGTCCACCAGATGTTCCTCAACGATCATCCGCCAATTGCAGGCGGGCGCGAGCTCTGGGGCTTTCCCAAGAAGCTGGCGCAGCCGAAACTTGAGGTCGAGACCGACACGCTGGTCGGCACCTTGAACTACGGCTCGGTCCGCATCGCGACGGGCACGATGGGCTACAAGCACCGGGCCCTCGACGCCGCGGCCGAAGCAAAAAAGCTCGCCGCACCGAATTTCCTGCTCAAGATCATTCCGCATGTCGACGGCACGCCGCGCATCTGCGAGCTGGTGCGCTTCCATCTCGAAGACATCACCGTGAAGGGCGCCTGGACTGGGCCCGCTGCGCTCGATCTGTACTCGCACGCCCTCGCCCCCGTCGCCGAGCTGCCGGTCCTCCAGGTGCTCTCGGCGAAGCATATCGTTGCCGACCTGACGCTGGGGCTCGGCACCGTGGTCCACGACTATCTGGCCTCGAGCGAAATCGTGCGGCGGCGCGGATCCTCCGAGACCCTGGTCGACGCCAATGCCGGCTGATCGACATTATCCGTACCATCGGGAGTCCTCAAAATGCTGAACGTGATGCGCGAGCAAACCAATCCTGTGCCGCAGCGGAGCAATTCGCTGCCCTACGATGTCGTCGCCCTGGTGTTGCAAGGCGGTGGCGCACTCGGCGCCTATCAGGCCGGAGTCTATGAAGGCCTGCACGAGGCCGGCATCCGGCCGAACTGGCTGGCCGGCATTTCGATCGGCGCGCTCAACGCCGCGATCATCGCGGGCTCGCCCGAAGGCGAGCGTGTTGCACGGTTGCGCGAGTTCTGGGAAACCATCTGTGCGTTTTCGATCGAGTGGCCCGCCGGCGAAGGGCTCGCCAACGCACTGCCCTTTGCGTTCGACATCAACTCGGTACGCAACGCAATGGCAGCGGCGCGGGCCTTGATCCACGGCCAGCCAGGCTTCTTCAAGCCACGCTTCCCCTCGCCGCTCTGGTCACCGTTCTCGGGCGACTCCGCAACCAGCTTTTACGATACGGCACCCCTGCACCGGACGCTGGAACGGCTCGTCGACTTCGACCGGCTGAACTCCGGCGACGTGCGCGTCAGCGTCGGCGCGGTCAACGTCCGCACCGGCAACCTGACCTATTTCGACACCGCCGAGCGCCGGCTGGGACCGAAACATTTCATGGCATCGGGTGCGCTGCCGCCGGGCTTCCCCGCCGTCGAGATCGAAGGCGAGCACTATTGGGATGGCGGCGTGGTTTCGAACACGCCTTTATCTCGCGTGCTGTCCGGCGAGCCGTGTGACACGCTGACGTTCCAGATCGATCTCTGGTCGGCCAAGGGCCACGTTCCCCACGACATGATGGAAGTGTCGAGCCGGCAGAAGGACATCCAGTATTCGAGCCGCACACGCGCCGTGACCGACCAGGTACTGCGGATGCAGAAGATGCGTCAGGCCTTGCAGCGCACGATCGCGAAATTGCCGGACGCCGCCAGGCACGATCCCGAGATCCGCGCGATTGCGGAGATGGCGCGCCATCGTTGCTACAACATCGTGCACCTGATCTATCAGACCAAGATCCACGAGGGCCATTCGAGGGATTACGAGTTCGGGCTGAGCGCGATGCGCGCTCACTGGCAGAGCGGACTGGACGATATCCGCCGCACGCTGGCCGATCCGCGACGCCTGGACCCGCCGGCTCCCGAGCTCGGCATCGTCACCCACGACGTCCATCGTCGCGACTGAATCTCACCGCCCACCTCGTTTCGGAGAATACCATGTCTTCCATTCCCTATGCTCCCGAGCAGGGCGCCAAAACCAGCCTTCGGCCATCCGGGCAGGCGATCAGGCGGGCCGCCCTCGCCTTGGCACTGGCCCTGGGCGTCGTCGCCGCAGCCGAGTTCGGCCACCACTATCTCACCATCGGCCGCTATCTGGAGACCACGGACGACGCCTATGTGAAGGCGGATTCCACGATCATCTCGCCGAAAGTGTCGGGCTATATCGCGCAGGTCCTGGTCGGCGACAACGAAGCCGTGAAGGCCGGCCAGTTGCTGGCAAAGATCGACGATCGCGATTTCCGCGCCGCGCTCGACCAGGCCGGCGCCGACGTCGCCGCATCCGACGCCGCTGTCCGCAATCTCGATGCACAGCTTGCCCTGCAGCAGCCGATCATCGAGCAAGGCACGGCCGATGTCGCGGCCGCCACGGCCAATCTGAACTTCGCGCAGGAAGAGCAGGCCCGATACGACGGGCTGATGAAGACGGGCTCCGGTACGGTGCAGCGCGCGCAGCAGACCGACGCGGCACTGCGCGCCGCCGCCGCGCAATTGCAGCACGCGAAGTCGGGCCTGCTCGCGGCCGAGCGCAAGGTCGACGTGCTCTCCACCGAACGCGCCAGGGCAGTCGCGCAGCGCGACCGCGCCCGCGCGGTCGAGCAGCAGGCGGCATTGAACCTCTCCTACACCGGCATCATCGCGCCGGTCGACGGCACCGTCGGTGCGCGCTCGCTCCGGGTCGGGCAATTCGTCCAGGCCGGTACGCAGTTGATGGCCGTCGTCCCGCTCGATGCCGTGTACATCGTCGCCAATTTCAAGGAAACCCAGCTCACCCATGTGCGCGGTGGCCAGCCCGTCGAGCTGACCATCGACAGCTTCCGCGGCACCAGACTGCAGGGCCATGTCGACAGCCTGTCCCCGGCAAGCGGCCTGGAGTTCGCGCTGCTGCCGCCCGACAACGCGACTGGCAACTTCACCAAGATCGTACAGCGCATGCCGGTGAAAATCGTCCTCGACGACCGCAGCCTGACCGGCCTGCTCCGTCCCGGCATGTCGGCCGAGCCGACCATCAACACCAGATCGGTGGCGATCGCCGAACGCGAAAGCAAAAAGCGTCTCGCATCGCAGCGCCCCGAGCCTCGCAGTTGAATGAACACGCGTCCCTGGCGGTTGTCTCCTCCCGGACAGTCCGTTCAGCAATGCTTCTCTCGCAAGCGACGAGCAGACAACCATGACCACACTGCAACCGGCCATCGATGCCGTGCCCGCCGGCGAAGACGAGCGGTCCGTCACCACACCGGCCCCGGCGGTCTCCGCCAAGACCTGGATCGCCATCGCCGGCGCCACGCTCGGCGCCTTCATGGCGGTGCTCAACATCCAGATCGTCAACGCTTCGCTGGCTGACATCCAGGGCGCGATCGGGGCCGGTATCGATGATGGCGGCTGGATCTCGACCTCCTATCTGATCGCCGAGATTGTGGTGATTCCGCTGTCCGGCTGGCTCGCGCAGGCGTTCTCGATCCGCATCTATCTCCTGACCAATGCGACGTTGTTCCTGGTGTTCTCGGCGGCCTGCGCGCTGGCGCAAAACCTGTCGCAGATGATCGTGTTGCGCGCCGTTCAGGGCTTTACCGGAGGCGTGCTGATCCCGATGGCGTTCACGCTCATCATCACGCTGCTGCCAAAGGCGAAGCAGCCGATCGGGCTGGCGCTGTTTGCGATCTCCGCGACCTTTGCGCCCGCGATCGGGCCGACCATCGGCGGCTATCTCACCGAGAACTGGGGCTGGCAGTACATCTTCTACGTCAACCTGGTGCCGGGCGCGGTCATGATCGGCTTGCTGTTCGTCTCGCTCGAGTCGCAACCGATGAAGCTGTCGCTGCTGCGCGAGGGCGATTGGGCCGGGATCGCCACCATGGCGATCGGCCTCGCCGCGCTGCAGACCGTGCTCGAGGAAGGCAACAAGGACGACTGGTTCGGCTCGCCGTTCATCGTCAAGCTGTCGATCGTCGCGGCGATCGCGCTGTCGGCCTTCCTGTGGATCGAGCTGGCGGCGAGGAAGCCGCTGCTGAACCTCCGCCTCCTCGCGCGTCGCAATTTCGGCTTCGGTATCCTCGCCAATTTCCTGCTCGGCATCGCGCTCTACGGCTCGGTCTTCATCCTGCCGGTCTATCTATCGCGCATCCAGGGCTACAACGCCGAGCAGATCGGCATGGTGCTGGCGTGGACCGGGCTGCCGCAGCTGTTGCTGATCCCGCTGGTGCCGCAACTGTTACGGCGCTTCGACGCGCGGCTCATCATCGGTGTCGGCTTTGCGCTGTTCGCAGCCTCCAACTTCATGAACATCTCGATGACCAACGACTACGCCACCGACCAGCTCTTCTGGCCGAACGTCGTCCGCGCCTTCGGTCAGGCGCTGGTGTTCGCCCCGCTGTCGGCTGTCGCGACATCGGGCATCGAGGCGGAGAACGCGGGTTCGGCCTCGGGCCTGTTCAACATGATGCGTAACCTCGGCGGCGCCGTCGGCATCGCGCTGCTGCAGACGCTGCTCACCAAGCGCGAGCAATATCACTCCAACGTGCTGACGCAGTCGGTCTCGCTGCTGGAACAGGCCACACAAGCCAGACTCGATAAACTGACGCAGTATTTCATGAGCCACGGCGTGACCGATCGCATCGACGCCGCTCACCGCGCCTATGTCGCGATCGGCAAGATCGTGCAGAAGCAGGCCTTCATCCTGGCTTTCGGCGACATGTTCTACCTGCTCGGTGTCGCGCTGATCGTCGCACTCGCCGCCTCCATGATGCTGAAGAAACCCGGCCAGATCGAGGCCGGCGGCACCCACTAGTCCCCCACCCCACCTGACGTCGAAAGGAACTGCCATGTTGAAGGATAAGGTCGCTGTCGTCACCGGATCGACCAGCGGTATCGGGCTCGGAATCGCCAGAGAGTTGGCCAGGCTCCGCGTCAACCTCGTGTTGAACGGCTTCGGCGACCCCGGCGAGATCGAAGCCATCCGCGGCGGGATCGAGCGCGAGCACGGCGTGCGCGTAGTCTACGATGGCGCTGATATGTCGAAGGGCGACACCGTGCGCCGATTGATCGCCGCGACAATCGAGACGTTCGGACGCCTCGACATCCTCGTGAACAATGCCGGCATCCAGTTCACCGCGCCGGTGGAAGAATTTCCGTCGGCCAAGTGGCATGCGATCCTGGACATCAACCTGTCGGCCGCGTTTCACGGCATCGCGGCGGCAGTGCCCCAGATGAAGAAGCAGCGCTGGGGCCGGATCGTCAACATCGCCTCAACCCACGGCCTCGTCGCTTCGACGCACAAGGCGGCCTACGTCGCCGCCAAGCACGGGTTGATCGGCCTGACCAAGGTGGTTGGCCTGGAGACCGCCGGCAGCGGCGTGACCTGCAACGCAGTCTGTCCCGGCTGGGTGCGGACGCCCTTGGTCGAAAAGCAGATCAGCGACACCGCCGCGCAGAAAAACATCAGTCAAAAGGACGCCGCCAAGGCACTCCTGGGCGAGAAACAACCGTCATCCGAGTTCGTCTCTCCGGAGCAGCTTGGAGGCACCGTGGCGTTCCTGTGTTCGCCTGCGGCGGACCAGATCACGGGCACCGCGATCGCGGTCGATGGCGGATGGACGGCACAGTAGCCGATAGTCAATTAGCGGCCCATGTGGACGGCCGGCATCGGAGTAGCCAAAGATGTCCCTGCTCGCCAGAGACCTCCTCGTGCTGCAAAGGTCCGCGGACTCAGCGGATGACGCTGCGGAGCTGTCGCGCCTGGAGGCGCGGCTGCCACCGCTGCTCAGCATCATCGCCGGAATGGTCGACTTCACCGGCTTCTTCACGCTGGGTCATATCTTCACGGCTCACGTGACCGGCAACATCGTGCTGGCCGCCGTCGTTGCCGTCGATGGCGGCCCGTTTCATTGGGCACAATTGTTGGCGATTCCCGTTTTCATGCTGACCCTGGCGACCGTCTGGCTGATCGCCCAAGCTTCCGGCCGGCACGGTTCGAGCCTGGCGCGACTGTTGCTTCGGGTTCAGTTCCTCGTGCTGGCCGCGCTGTTGATCTTCAGCGTCATCACAAGGCCATCTGCCGATGCGGCTGGATCCCGGGCCGGCGCGGCCGCGATGATCGCCGTGTCGGCCATGGCCTGCCAGTACGCGCTCCTTCGCCTCGCTCTGCCGGGCGCGATCTCGACGGCGGTGATGACCGGCAATCTGGCCAATGCCGTCTTGTCGACGATGGACCTGCTCGCTCCACGCACCCCTCTGCTGCCGCATGATTCAACGCCGCTGGGTCGCTCGCTCCATCGTTTGCTCGGCTTCATCTTCGGCTGTGTCGCCGCCGCGGCGGCTGTTTCAGTACTGGGAGACTGGGCCTGGTCCCTTCCCGCAGCCTTGTCTGCCGTTGCGGTCGCAGTGCGTTAGCGGGTCTGTTTCAATATGCGTACCGCAGCCGAAGCGCGGCATGATCGACCAGCGACCTATGGCTTAACCGGCAATCCGGCCATCCACGCACGTAACGCAAGCGCCGCCAACGCTGATCTCGCCGTCCGCCTCGATCGCCAAGGCGATGCGGCCGTCGCGCCCGACGCAGCGCCCCTGCGCCGCCGTGTAACTCGTCCCGGCCTTGAGGAGACCGCGGTCGCGATGGAACACGGCGATGGCGCCGTTTCCACTGCCGCATACCGGGTCCTCCTCGACGCCGCATGATGGTGCAAAAGAACGCACCTCGATAGCCGCCTCGCCATCAGCGTGACGGCCAAAAAGCGAGAGCCCGGTCACACCGAGTCGCTTCTCGAAGGCAGCCGAGCGCTGGAAGTCCGGCGTCAGCGCGAGAACGCTGTCCGCGTCGGCAAGTTGCGCGACGACCCAGATGGCCCCGACATCCACGATCGCTGGAGCCACCTCGCGAACGATCCGATGCCCGATGACTGCCTCCAGTTCATCGACGTCTGCGGCTGAAAGAGCCGTGACCTTCGCTGGCGGCAACGTAAGCGTCAGACGCCTCTCCGCGCCATCGCCCTCCACGGCAATCCGCACCAGCCCGACACCGCATTCCTGGACGAGACGGCCGCCCCGGGGCATCACGCGGCCCGCCTCCAACACGGCATGGGCGCTGCCGAGCGTCGGATGCCCGGCAAACGGCAGTTCGCTGCGGGGGGTAAAAATGCGCAGGCGGTAGTCCGCCTCGGAACTCGTGGGCGGCAAGAGAAATGTCGTTTCCGACAGGTTCGTCCAGCGGGCAATTGCCTGCATTTCGGCCGTCGCCAGCCCCTCAGCATCAAGGACGACTGCGACGGGGTTTCCCAGGAAGGGTTTGGAGGAGAAGGCGTCGACGACTTTGTAGGCTCTCATGACTCTCGCTCTGCGGTTTGCCATCGCAGTGTTAACGCTTGACCTGCCCCGCTTGTAAAGGGCTCGAGGCTATCGCGCGACAACCGTGACGATGGTTCGGCAGAAATCGAAAATGAACCGGCCATAGAGAGCGCCGGATCCCGGATCTGACGATGCCAGGCGATAGGAGTTGCCGAGAGCACGGGCGATCTCCAGCACGCCCGTGACTTCATGCTGCGTCATCGCCAGGTGAATGCCGGCCAGCGGCAGCATCAGGGCCTCAACGCCAACACTGCTCATGACGGCCCAACTTCGGCGCGAGGCAGCGGCAGGAATTGCGCAAGGTAGGCGCTCCTCCATTGATAAGGCGTATCGCCGGCGAAACGCTTGAATACCGTCGTGAAATGCGCCTGGGTCTGGAATCCGACGGTCAAGGCAACGTCGACCAGCGAGACGTCGGCGCGCCTCAGCAGTTCCTGGGCGCGTTCGATCCGCCGCTTCAGCAGAAAGTCGTGAGGCCGCATGCCGACGGCCGCGCGGAACTGCGCGGCAAAGTGCATGCGGCTGAGGCCGGCGACCGCCGCCAGATGCTGCAAGGTGATCTTGCCAGCCAAATTCTCGTCGACATATTGCAGCACGCGCTTGAGGCGCCATTTCTGTAACGACCGCACAGACCGGCACCGCTCGTCGGCCTGATCGGTCTCGTCGCGCGCGACGGCCGTCGGCCGGCTGGCTCTGCGGGTCAGGATGGCAAGACGCAAGGCGTCCGCAAGGATGGCGGAGTGAGGATGATGGGCCGCTTCGGTTGCCGCGAGCGCATCGGAGAGGCTTCGCATCACCGGGTCCGGGAACTCGCCTGCACCGGCCTCCCGATCGGTCTCGACCGAGGCACGCGCGAGGCGTTTCGCCGATACCCTGAAGCTGGGCCCGTCGCCGGCGCATCTCCGCACGCCCGGCGGGGGCGTCTCGATGGCCAGGGCAACATCGAGGTGAACGAGGGACAGCGTCATCGCCTTTTCGCCGGCGCGATCCGGACGTTCCGCAAGCCCGGACTGGCAACCATCGATGGCGGAGACGCCGATCGAGCCGACGACATGATCCTTCGCGCCTAGCGGGTGTGACATCTGTAGCGACATCGTCGAACTCCTTGTCCCATTTTCGATCCGGCGAGACCCAATGGCTCGTCCGAATGTGGGAGCAGAGTAGTTCGGCGGTCCCCGCGCTCCATTCTACGCGCGGGTGCACCGGATAGGTTCTCGGGTTGATCGCGTCATACCTAGGTATGACCGCGGCGTCGCCGGCCGCACGGGCGTCCCGTTCGCCGCGATGGCGGAACTGATCTCGCCCTGCGGTAAGTTGACGCGCTCGCCAATGGTCGGAAACTCACGCAAAACCCCGTTTTTGCCGGGGAATGTGCCTCATCGGCACGCGCGCGGGATCAAACCGCGGCAACGTCTTTCAAGAGAGCACGAAAATCATGTTGCCGCATGTTGTCGGCCCGATCAAATCGCGGCATCAACGTGACCGAAAATGAGCAGAGCGACCACCAGCGACGATGACCAGTCTTGATCGGGCCACGGGTTCATCGATGAGCCGCGCCGGCTTGCGGTTCTGGTCTGCCGTCCTCGCTTTCGCGGTTTTCCTGGTCGATGTGCTGACGCCGCTCGAGGGCGCGGTCGCAGTTCTCTACGTCGTTGCGATCCTGCTCGCGGCGAGGACGCACCGGCGTAACGACATCATCGCCGCCGCTGTCGGCTGCAGCGTCCTGACCATAACCGCCTATCTACTGTCGCACGATCTGGAGGCGATCGCCTCGCCTGCCCTTCGTGCGCTGGTGAGCCTCGCAGCCATCGGAATCACGACCTTGCTGGCGCTCCAGAATCAGGCGGCGACGAAGCGCCTCGCGGCGCAGGCGCGCTTGCTCAATCTCTCGCATGACATGATCTTCGTCCGGGATCGCGGCGGCGTGATCAGTTTCTGGAACAGGGCCGCGGAACAGGCCTACGGCTGGTCGGCCGACGAGGCGGTCGGGCAACTCGCCGACGCGCTGCTGAGAACCAAATATCCCGACCGGCGAGAGGCCATCGAGGCCGGCCTGCTCGACATCGGCCGATGGGAAGGCAGGCTGGAGCAGCGGACGAAGGCCGGCGGCGCACTCACCGTCGATGCAAGATGGGCGCTCCAGCACGACCATCTCGGCAAACCCGTTGGAGTCCTTGAAACCCACACCGACGTCACGGACCGCGTCGCGGCACATAACGCGCTGGTGCAGAGCGAGCAGCGATACCGCCGGATGTTCGACGCAAGCCGGGTCGGCGTCGTCGAGGAGGATTGGAGCGCAGTGCGGACCGCGCTGAATTCGCTGGAGACCGGAGGCGCCACGTTGCGGGACTACCTTGCACGAAATCCTGAATTCGTGCGGCATGTCCGCCGGCTCGCCAGAATTACCGACGTCAATCCGGCCCTCCAGAAGATGGCGGGAGCAAGCGACTCTGCGGCCTTCATCGCGAACGTGGACAGGCTTCTGGACGAGAACCACCGCCGTTTCCTCGGCGCGCTGATCGCATTCGCGGAAGGAGAGCGGTTCCACGAAGGCGAGACCGATTTCGTGAGTCTCGACGGACGCAAGGTTCCCGTCATGTTTACGATCACCTTTCCGGCCGAGCCCGACGGAGATCGCAACGTGCTCGCCTTCGTCATCGACATCACCGAGCGCAAGCAGGCACAGGATGCGCTGCTCGCGGCGCAGGCGGAACTGGCGCATGCCGCGCGCGTCGCCACCCTCGGCGAGCTCAGCGCGTCCATTGCCCACGAGGTGAATCAGCCTCTGGCAGCGATCGTCACCAGCGGCGAGGCTGGCTTGCGGTGGCTGCGCCGCGACGTGCCCGATCTCAAGGAGGTTGCGGCGACGATCGGTCACGTCGTTGCTCAGGGCCGCCGCGCCAGCGAGATCGTGACCCGCATCCGGACTTTCCTGAAGAAGGCCCCTACCCAGCAGGATCTGCTGCAGATCGACGAGATCATCGAGGAAGCGACCCTCCTGGTCGCGCGCGAGCTCGTCAAGGACGACGTCACCCTCATCGTCGAGACGGAGCATGGCCTGCCGCCGGTTCGCGGCGACCGGATCCAGCTTCAGCAGGTCCTGGTCAATCTTCTGATCAATGCCGGCCAGGCCATGTCAGGCCGGCCTGGTTCCCGCACCGTTACGCTGCGCGCCGGAACCGTGGACGGCGAAAACCTCGCCATCACGGTCGAGGACAGCGGCCCGGGCATCCAGCCTGACGACTTGCCGCGCCTGTTTGATCCGTTCTTCACCACCAAGGGCGGCGGCATGGGCATGGGACTTGCGATCTGCCGAACGACGGTGGAAGCTCACGGCGGCCGATTGTCCGTGGAGAGCTCTCCGGGCTCGGGCGCGACATTCCACCTGACACTGCCATTTAGCCAAGAACACGCCTTGCCATGACACGACCAAACCAAGTGCAACCGCCGGCCCAATCCTCCAGTTCAGTCGTCATCATCGTTGATGACGACGCGAGCATCCGTGCCTCGCTCGACAGCCTGTTCCGATCCGTCGGCCTCGAGACACGCCTGTTCGGCTCACCGGCCGAGCTGCTTGGCGGCGTCATGCCCGACAAACCGGCCTGCATCGTGCTGGACGTCCGGCTCCCGGGCGTGAGCGGCCTCGATCTCCAGGGGCAACTGACCCGCCAGGGCATCAGATATCCGATCATCTTCATGACCGGTCATGGGGACATTCCAATGTCGGTGCGCGCCATGAAGGCTGGCGCCGTGGATTTCCTGTCCAAGCCGTTTCGCGATCAGGACATGCTCGACGCTGTGACGGCAGCGCTCGAGCGTGATGCGCAGCGCCGCGCGGAAGCCGCGACGAAGGAGGATATCCGCATCCAGTATGAGAGCCTGACGGCGCGCGAGCGCGAGGTGATGGGCCATGTGACCGCCGGCTTGATGAACAAGCAGGTGGCAGGCCTGATCGGCCTCAGCGAGATCACCGTCAAGATCCACCGCGGCAACGTCATGCGCAAGATGGAGGTCCGATCGCTGGCCGACCTCGTTCGCAAGGCCGAAGCGCTCGGGATTTCTCAGAACCGAAAGACTACGGACCAAACCTGAGTATAATTCCGGCGGGACTGCCGCACGGTGCATAAGGCCCCATCGGCCGCCCAATGGGAGATATCCTCCCTGCGGAACACAGCGGTCAGGATGTGTGCCAATGGCCAAAACCCCGGTGATTGCGATCGTGGACGACGACGAAGGCGTGCGCGCGTCGCTGGCGAGCCTGGTGCGTTCGCTCGGCTATGAAGCCCACGCCTACGAGTCCGGCGTCGCCTTCCTGCGGGAACCGGCGGGAGAAGATCCGGCCTGCATGATCGCCGACGTTCAGATGCCGGTCATTCCCGGCGATGAATTGCAGGCGCGCCTGGTTGCCTCCGGCCGCCATTTCCCGATCATTTTCATGACCGCTTTCCCTAGCGAACCCGTGCGCCAGCGCGTCATGGCGGCTGGCGCGCATTGCTATCTCGGCAAGCCGTCCAGCGGCGACGAGATCATTCGCCGCCTCGAAGAGGCCCTGGCGGGCCACGCGCCGCAATAGTCGGGCCCCGGCTCGGGCAAACTGCGCCTTCCCGGCGTGCGTTCCCGAAAGCAGGTTGATGGACCGAAAATACCGGCCCCCGCAGCTCATGCTCCCCTTTGATTTCGCGACGCCGGCAGGCCGCACGCTTTGCCGCGCATGGAGGGAGCATAATTGCCAGGTGACGCCACCAGCGCTGCCGATGACATCCGCCCGCGGGTCTTCGCCGGCTTCCCGGTGAGTTCCTGGGCGTTCGCGCTGCGCGTCCTGCTGGCAATGCTCCTCGCACTCTATGTAAGCTTCTGGCTCGAACTCGAATCCCCCTCGTCGGCAGCCGTCACCGTGGCAATCCTGGCGCTGCCCACGCGCGCGCAGGGCATGGAAAAGGCAGGCTACCGGCTGCTCGCAACCGCCATCGGCGTGATCGCATCGATCGCCATCGCCGGCACCTTTTCCCAAACCGGCGCGCTCCTGCCCGCAGTGTTGGGGATCTGGGTCGGGCTCTGCGTCTACGTTGCCGGGATGCTGGACGGCAATCGCGCTTATGCGGCGGCTCTCAGCTGCATCACCGTTGCCCTGATTGCCATTCAGCAGATCGACAGCCCGTTGCAGGTGTTTCCGACCGGCGTCGCCCGGGGCGCCGCCATCGCCATCGGCGTCCTCGCGGTCGCTCTGGTCAACGAGGTGCTCGCCGCGCCGGACTATCATCCGGTTCTGGCGAGCCGCCTCGAAACACTGCATCGCCGGGTCACGGAGTTCGCGCAACGCGCCGTCCGCGGTGAAGCTTCATCCGCGACCGCTGCTGCGGACATGTTGCGCGATGTCGCGGCCCTGCATCCGGAGATCGCGAGCCTCGTCACGGAGTCGATCAGCGGCCCGGCCAGAACCGCAGCCGCACGCTCCGCGATGGTGGGCCTCGTGAGCGAGCTCGCGCTCTCCCGTACGCTTGCCGCGCTGCCGGCCGCATCCGCGACGTCCCGGGACGACCGAAACCCCGACGCCTCCGGCCTGATCGCGATCTGCCGGACCCATCTGCGCGATCAGATCATCCGCAGGAATGCAGACGTGCGCGACAGCCTCGAGGCACTGCGGGCCGGAAACCATCCACTCCGGCAATGGCGCGCGCCGCTTTACCGCTCGCCTCGCATTGCAGCGGAAGCCGGCGTCAGGGCCGCGATCCACTTCATCCTCATTGCAATCATCTTCGTGATGGCGGGATGGCCGACCACCGCGCTCTGCCTCTCGCTTGCCGCAGTCATCATCGGCCTGAGCGCGACGGCTCCGGATCCGCGCGCCTTCACGACACTGGCGGTTTTTGCCATGCCGATCGCATGCCTGCTCGCCGGCATCCTGAAATACCTCGTCTTCAACGGCGTATCCGAGTTTCAACTGCTGGCGATCGGCCTTGCGCCTCTCGTGATCGGCGCAGCGCTGCTGATCACGCTGCCGAGCGGCATCATGCCGCCGCTCGGCCGGCTCTCCCTCGTGTTCACGCTTGTCATTCTCGCACCGAGCAATCCGCAGAGCTACGACCCCGACGTATTCCTTGTGACGTGTCTGTTTGCCCAGCTTTCCTCGGTTCTGGTCTTCGCGGCGCAACTCCTGCTGCCGTCCTTGTCCGGCGAACGGAGGATCCGGCTGCTGCTGGACGACGCCCATCGCGAGCTGAGCCGCCTCGATTCCGGGCGAGCCCGGCACCTCGCGCCGGAGGAAGCCGCGTTTCGCGATGCCGCCCGGATCGAGCAGATCCTGACGACGAACGGCGCCACGGCACCTCCCCCTCGGGTCGTCGCGGAAGCGCTGCGCTGCTTCGACGAGGCCGTGGTGCTGCGACGGTGCCATGCCGAACTGGACCGCCTGGCCGAGACCTCACTCGGCAACGCGGTGCGCGCCGCGCGAGCCGCGCTCACCCTACGAGATGGAGGCGCAATCCTGACTGCCGCCGAGGCGCTTCGACAGACGGCTGCCCAAGGCAACCTGGCCGTCGATCCGGTGCTCGCCGCGCTCGTTCCGGCCAGCATCGTCCTCGAAGCAAGGCAGAGTTTCGCCGGTTCCGGCCAGGGGACGCATCCGTGACGAATACTTATCGTGAACTCGTCGTGGGCGGCGTGCTGATCGCCCCGATCGTGTCCTATGCGGCAACGGCGCTGCTCGCATTCCTGCTGCTCCGCCCGGTGCTGCGCTTCGTTGGATTTACAAGAATCTTCAGCAACCCGTCGCTGGCCGAGCTCTGCCTCTACGTGTCGATCTTCGGCCTGCTCGCGCTGTTTTGCTAGGGAGAAAGTCATGGACGCGGCTCTGCCTCGAGATGCGGCCTTTCCGCCCCGCCCCGAATCTTCAGCCGAAGCACGGGCGGACGCAGCCGACGCCGTCGCGTGTTCCAGCCCGACGGAGGCCGCGGCGCGCGCGACCAGCGACCGCGCCGCGAACGATGGCGAAGCTTCCCGGCAGGCGACGCCATTGACGCGGTCGCTGCGCAAGGCCGCCGGGCGTTTCATGGCCGGCGTCGGCAAGCATTTCGCCACTCTTGCCATCGCCCTGGTCGCCATCCTGATATCGGTTGCAACCTGGCAGCACTATGTCACCGCGCCCTGGACGCGCAATGGCAGCGTGCGCGTGCAGGTCGCCAATGTCGCGCCGCAGATCGCGGGCAAAATCGTGGAGCTGCGGGTGGCCGACAACCAGTTCGTCCACAAGGGTGACGTGCTCTACGTCATCGATCCCTTCGACTTCGACGTAGCCGTCCGCATCGGCAAGGCCCTCGTCGACCAGCGGGCGGCGGACCTGGAGGTGAAGCAGGCCGAGTCCGACCGGCGCCGGCGTCTGTCCGACCTCGCGACGACGCCAGAGGAGCAGCAGATCTTCGCCGGCAACGCCTCGCAGGCGAAGGCCGCCTACGCAGCGGCCGCTCACCAGCTTGCACAGGCGGAATTGAACCTGAAGCGCACCAATGTGCTCAGCCCCGTCGACGGCTATGTCACCAATCTCCTGCTACGCGTCGGCGACTATGCGCTGACCGGCGTCACCAACGTCTCCATCATCGATTCCAACAGCTTCTGGATCGACGGTTATTTCGAGGAAACCAAGATGGCGCATGTCTGCGTCGGCGATCGCGTCGAGGCACAGCTCATCGGTTACTCCAAGCCGATCCTGGGACACGTGAAAACCGTGACCCGCGGCATCAGCCCGTCAAACGCCGCGGCGGGCACGCAAGGTCTGCCCAACGTGGACCCGATCTACACCTGGGTGCGGCTTGCACAGCGCATACCGGTTCGTGTCGCCATCGACACGGTGCCGCCGGGCGTGCCGTTGGTCTCCGGCATGACGGCCACGGTGACGATCCGGCAGCCCGATGCGGTCGATCGCCAGACCTGGCCTCATCGGCTCCGCACGACCTTCGTGGACCCAATGTTCGATGTGTTCGGCGCAGGAGATCCGCCGCGCCCCAACTGCCTCCAATCCCCATCCCAGCAGCCTCCCGAGGTGACGGCGCTTCCCTACGCGCGGGTGCCCGCAATTCCGCCGGCGGAGAAGATCGCGCCCGGACTCACCCCCGGCATCGATGCCTCGCCACGCCTTCCCTGAATCCGGTCAGATCGCCCGACCTGAAGAGAGCTGCATCGCGCCGCAACATCGGAACTCACAGCGCAGGCCTTTGATTCTTCTTGCTTAATTCGGAGTATCGCGACGTTCCGACGCACCTGCAGCTTTCGCAAAATCTAACACGATTTCAGCAACGCTAACGGGCCTTGTGGCGGCATCAGACATATCGTTCGAGCGTCAACCAATGGCATTCAGCAGCCGTCACGGCGGCAGCGGAATCCAAAAGACGGGACGAACGATGCTCACCGATATGCAAGCGGCCGGCGCCCGATTGACACATCAACCCGGCGCCCGCGAACCGGATTTCTCTCAGGGGGCACGGGCATTCCCCCACGAACGAAAATGGCGCCAGCCCGAGCAACGCGCGGGCGTCGCGCGCGAGGACATCACGATCTCGCGCTTTACCTATGCGCAGACGGCCGTCAGGCGCGAGGATGCAACGACGCCTCCCGACCGGTACTTCTTCTCGATCGCCCTGAAGAGCACACGTCTCAAGCTGACCAGAGGCAGTCAGACCATTTTCGACGGCGCCATGCCGGCGGGCACGCTCTATGTCGGCGCGCCGTCGAAGCCGCTCCGCGCGCAGTTTCTTGCGCCGTGCGATTTCCTGCACTTCCACATCTCGGCCAATTGCTTTCCATCTCCACAGCAGGGAACGGAGCCGCTCGCGCCCGAATGCCTGAACGATCTCCTTCTGTTGCGCGACCCGTTCGCCGAGCAACTCGCGAAGGCGCTGACCGAACAAGGCCATTCGGCCGATCGCGAATTTGCGTGCTGCATCGCCCAGACGCTGGTGATGCACGTCGCTCGGCGCGAGCCCCCGCGTACGAAAGTCAACGCCTTGCCGAAATGGCGGCTCCGACGCGTCGAGGAGTATGTCAGGGCGCGCTTCGACCACTCCATCAGCCTATCCGACCTCGCCGGCGTCGCGGGATTGTCCCGGATGCACTTCGCAGCGCAGTTTCGCGCCGCGACTGGATACCGGCCGCGCGAGTATCTCCTGCAACAGCGCATCGAGCATGCAAAATCTCTCCTGTCGAATACCGAGACGCCGCTGGTCGAGGCGGCGCTGGCCGTCGGTTTCTGCACGCAGGCGCATTTCTCGACTGTCTTCAAACGTCTGACAGGCGACACGCCGGCACGTTGGCGATGCACCAGCCGGAACGCATTGGCGTCACCCAGGCTAGCCGAATGCGACCCGGTTCCGTCACGCGAGCCGGTGTCTCATGTCCTGCCGGCGGACCTTCGTGAATCATGCGAAATGAGAAACAGCGTGGGGACGTGAAATACTTTGCACGCCGGATCGGCGATGCTGGCAGTGTTAGTGACTGAGACCCCCAAGTCACGGCTCGAGCCTTCTCCTCCCAGGCATGCGAGCATTGGGCCGTCCTCCCCACAAGGACGGCCCCTTTTTTTGCCTCGCCGCACGTCGATCCGGAGCGCACCGTCCGTCCGATTCCAGAACGAAGCTGTTGCCATTTCAGTCGCTGAGATGCCGCGCAAGCCAGTTGCGTACGCCCTGAAGACTCCTGAAATCGTCCAGCGACCGCACCGGAAGGCCGGGCTCGATGCTCGCAACCATCCGGCTCAGTGCATGTCCAGGTCCAAATTCGAGAAATGCCGTGGCACCCGCTTCGAGACAGCTTTGCAGGCAATTTCCCCACTGCACGGTTTGCGAGATCTGCGCGGCGAGCTTGTCGTGGCCCGTCTCGGCGGAGACGACCGAACCGCCGTCGATGCCGCTCAGGATGCGCGCACCGGCGGCCGACGGGAACGCCACCGGCGCCGACCGCAAGACTTCGCGAAACACGACCGACGCCTCGGCGAGCCGTCCGGTGTGGGAGGCAACCCGAACCGGCAGATCGACGATCCTTGTGGCACGCATCGCCCTCGCCTCTCCGGCAATCCCGTTCAATGCCTCCCGGCCACCGCCGATCACGAAGGCATCGCCTGGATTGACGATGGCGATCGCCGCACCGTGGCGCTCGCAAAGGCGCTTAATATCGTCATGTGAAAGACCGCGGACAAAGATCAGCCCGTCACCGGCGCAGGTGGCGGCGTCCATCGCTTCCGCGCGGCGCACTGCGAGGTCGAGCGTGAGGACCGGTTCGAACAGATCTCCCACGCCCCATGCCGCCACCTCACCGACGCTGTAGCCTGCGATGATAGCGCCATGTGGAATGATGTCCCTGAGCCCGGCAGCGGCGGCCAGTGCCTGCAACGTGCATAGAATCTGGCCGGACCGGTTGCGATGCAGAGCCTCGTCAGATTCGCTGCGCACGAAATCGCGCGGATCCCAGCCGCCCAGCAACGTTGCCGCGTGTGCAAACAGGTGCGTCGCTTCCGGCGCAACGCCCGTCAGGGCGAACATGTCCCGATGCTGTCCGCCTTGTCCCGAGCACAGGATCGCAAGTGTCATGATTGCCGCCTAGTGCGGAAAGAGCACGGCGATCGCGACCGCCATGGTCGCGACGCTGAATCCGGTGCTCGAAATGACCATCGATCCGACCGCTGCCGAGTCCAGCCGGTAGTTGACCGCAAACAGGATGCCGAAAAAGCCGGAAGGCACCGCGGCGAGCAGAATGGCCGTCCTCGCTGTGTCGGGAGCGATTGGAAAGACGTGAGTGATTGCAACGGCTGCGAGCGGCCGAACCACGTCCGCGGCCACGGTTGCGGCCGCGATCTTCCAGTTCAGGCGGAACGACTGTGCCGACAGGATGGCTCCGGTCAGGAACAGCGCGACGCCGGCGGCCGAACTCCCGATCAGGGCGAGGCAGGCATGAGCGAGCGCGTCGAGGCTCAGATCCGACACGGAAAACAGGATGCCGAAGACGGGCGCGAGCACGACCGGCTTGGTGATCGCACGCCCCACTGCCGTCAGCATCTGCCGCGCCGCCATTTCCTCGCCACGGGACCTGGCGGCGTCCATTTCCGCCATGATCAGGGTCACCGGGCTGATGAGGACCGAACCGGTTGCCAATGCGACGGCGACCGGAACGGCGCCCGCCTGTCCCGCGACGGATGTCAGGATTGGAAGACCGACGCCGGCAAGATTTGGAAAGCCAACCGTGAGTGCCTGAATCGACGCATCGGGCCGCGACACCTTGAACAACCTGCGCGCGGCAAGATACCAGGCGGCATAGAGCAACGACATCGTTATGCCGAGCACCAGAAACAGCGGAACCTGCTCGATCATCTCACTGCGCGACGCTGAGGCGGTCGCGGCGAACAGGGACGCCGGCACGGCGAAATCCATCACGAGTGCGTTGAGAGCATCGACATGGAGATTGTCGACGACATGAAACCTTCCGGCGGCGTATCCAAGCAGCAAGACAAAGAACACCGGCACCAGCGCCATCAGGATTGCATTGGACATCATGGCCCCGGCGCGTCGTGGGCATCGACGAAGAGCGACATCGCAAGCAGGTCAGCCGAGCCACCGGGACTGAGACGACGGGCGACGAAGCTTTCATGGATCCATCGCGCGCTGACGCGCCAGCCGGGAGCGCGCACGCCGCCGGCGTCGATGAAACGACGTGCCGCGCGACGCGCAAAACGAAGCCCCTCGAGCCCGCCACGATGCAGCAGATTCGTGTCTTCCACGGACGCAATCAGGGCAAAGCACGCTTCGACCCGAGCCGCTTCCGCATCCTCGGGCGTGGCAGGCATTGTTCTCCGCAGGGCCGGCAAGCCGATCCGGTAGACGCTGGGAAACCCGCTCGCCGCCTCGATACGGGCTCCGCCTGCGCGAAAGCGGCGGCGAGCAGCGCTGCCATGGCTGTGCAGCAACACCGGACCGTCGAGTATGCTGGCGCCCCAGAGGCGTGCCACGACGTCGCCGAGCGGAAGTGCCGGATCGACCAGCCCGCCGGCCCTCGCACCGGCCGCCGCGCACAACAGGCCAAGACCGAAGATCGCGCCGCGATGCGTATTAACGCCCGCGGTCGCCTCGAGCATCGCCCGTTCGGCCTCCAGGCCGATGACCCGCAGCACTCCCATGCCGCAGCCAAGCGCGCCCGCTTCGGCAAGACTTTGAAGGTAAGGCCTGATGGCCGCGGCGCTGCGACGAAACGTGCCGGCATCCATGTCGACGTGACTACCATTGTCGACATGGCTCACGAGCCCCGGCTTGGGCCAGGTTTCCAGCTCCATGGCGAGGCAATCGGCAGCGAAGCCGCCGATGGCCCGGATACCGGACGGCGTCTGCCCCCGGCTGGCAACAAGCGGTTCGATGTTTCGCGCGGCCGCTGTGATCATGATCCCATCGCTCCCGAAATGAATCGATCCCTGTCGAGCAGGGCCACGCACCCGATTTTCTTGACCAGAAGCTGGTCCGTGCCGGCATGGAATTCGCGCCAGTTCACCGCTGCACCATCCGCGCGCATCAATTCGCCATCGAGCCGCATCGGCGCATCGGTCTCGATCGCAGCCAATTCGGCGGCGAGACGATCCAGATCGGTTTCGTGGGGGAACGCGAACAGGACATCGAGGTCGGAACGAGCGGTCACGTAATCGAGCCCGGTCAGCGATTGCCATGCGAGGCTGCCGAACACGCGCAAATCCACCGAATGACGGAGCGCGAGCCCGTCGAGCCGATCGAGCGTCGGCCACCAGTTGCGCGGCGCCGAGGCGCGCACCTGCCGCAGCGCGGGCGGCCTCGCGACCGAGGTGACGTGGTTGATATCCGCGAGAAACGACAGCCGCTTCTTGCCGGCGGAGGGCGGCAACGGCAGGCCGAGCGCAAGGCCGGTCGCTTCGCTAGGCAGAGCGCGCCGCCTGATCGTCGGCCATCCCATTTCGGACCAACGCGAAACCAGCGGGTCGGCTGCGAGATCGCCGCGCATCCCGATCATCGCGCGCCAACCCTGCGGGCTGACAAAGACAAGGTCGTGGCGACCGACCGGCGGTTCAGCGGGTTTGCAGGGCAAGGTCACGAACGCGCTCCGCGATATCGGCGGCCTTCGGCCGGCCACCGCGCTCCTTACCGAGCGCATCTCTTCGATCCCGCGCAGCCGGCATGTCGGCGAGCAGCGCCTCCAGCTGGTCTGCGAGTGAGGTGGCATCGCTCCATGTCATATGAACGGCACCCATCTGCTCGAGATTGGAGAGCCCCGGCGCGAAAACCGGCGTCGATTTGGCTTTCTCCTCAAGAGCGGTCATCGACAATTTGGTGACCTTCGCCATCGACGGCAGATCCATCACCGCGGGAGAGGCGCCGGGCAATCCGACCAGCACGCGCGTCGCAAGGCCCGTCGCAAGCAGGGCCCCCGCCGCCGAGTGGCCGTAGAGAAGACCGATGGTCGGGCGGCCGTGCATGTCCGCGTGGATCAGCACTTTCGCCAGATGCGCGAGGAATTCGTTGAGCCCAAGCAGCTCGTCACGCTTGCTCATGCGCTGGCTGTCGCTGTCGACGAGCACCAGGATCGGTCCGCTCCCCCGGTCGATCGACTCCAGAACATGCGCGGAAAGCCTGATCGCCTCGTCGACGCCGAGCGCAGTCCGATCCGCAACACCAATCACGAGTATCCTGCCGCCGGACCGCAGCGTCGCCGCGCCGGCAATGACGCCATTGTCGTTCCTGACCTCATGGCCGTCGGGAAACAGCGAGGCGAGAATGTCATCGAGCGTCACGGCTGCTCCTCCCGATCCTGCTAGCGAGCGCAATGAACTGGTCGGCCGGCAATTCCGGAACCGTTTCCGCATGCGCAACACCTTCCACGGTCCAGATATCGACGGCGTCCTGGCAAGCGCCGAAGCGGCGCAACCTGTCGGCCAGACGCCCCTGCTCCGCCCTGAGCCGGTCGAGGCCGAAGGGGCCGATCAACCCGATCAGCTCGAGTGCGGCCTCGCGAAAATCCTGCACAGTGTCATCGGCGAAGACGTCGGCTGCACCGAGCAGCCGCCGGTGCTTGCCGCCCATGGTGCGCCAGACCAGGGCACGGTCACGGGAGTCGAACTCCTCGACGCCGCGATTGGTCTCGATCACCTCGGGGCCCGAAACCGCGATCCGTCCCGCCTCCGACACGGCGAGCGCGGAGCAACAGCCTGCGATCAGACCGCCGCCGCCGTAGCAGCCGGAGCGCCCGCCGATCAGGCCGATGACCTTCACGCCAGCACTGCGCGCCTCCATCACCGCACGCATGATCTCGGCGATGGCGAGCTCACCGGCATTGGCCTCCTGCAGCCGGACGCCGCCGGTATCGAGCAGGATCAGAACGGGGATCGATCCGATCTCGCGCGCTGCGCGGAGCAGACCCAGCAGTTTGGCGCCGTGCACCTCGCCGAAGGCGCCGCCCATGAAACGTCCTTCCTGCGCGGCGACGAAGACCGGCGCGCCGCCGAGCCGGCCATGGCCGACGACGATGCCGTCATCGAACTGCTCGGGAAGGCCGAATATCTCCAGATGCGGACTGACCTCGCGCTGTTCCGGCCCGATGAACTCGACCAGGCTGCCGGCATCAAGCAGCAGATCAAGCCTCGTCCGCGCCGATGCCTCGTTGAAGCTCGTGCTGCGGGCCCGTTCGGCCGGGGCGATGTGCGGGAGCGGCGCGGTCATTGCTCGCTCCCCGCGATCAATCGCACCGCCTGCGCCAGCCGAAGCGAGACCGTGTCGGGCCGCGCGCCGCCGTCATTGATGGAAAATTTCAGCCCGCCGGGCGAATAGCGCTCGACGAAATCGCCAATGACGGCGCTCCAGACTTCGCCGAAGCCCATCGCCGCGGTTTTGATCTCGACCGCGCATTCCGCATCCGGCAGGACGCGCTCGACCAGGACTTCCAGATTGCCCGAGGCGACCACGCCCACGATCGCGCTCTGCCTGATACCGCCCGCACGCTCGCGAACCGGATGATGAAAGCTGAGATCTTCCATGGCCTGTCCTCACCAGTTCCTGAATTTCGACGGCGGCGCGTAGAGCCCGCCCGACCAGCGCACGAGATCCTTGATCGAGCGCGCCGCCAGCATGTTGCGATCCGCATCGAGCGGATTGATGCCGATATCTTCCGGCCGCCGGATCACGCCGCGCTCGCGCAGCTGCGCGACCATGCTGCGATCCCGCCCGCGACCGACATCGGTGTATCCGGCGACGCCGCGGATCGCCTGCTCGCGCTCTTGCGCCGTACGGCACAACAGGAGGTTTGCCACGCCCTCCTCGGTGACGATGTGCGTGACGTCGTCGCCGTAGATCATCACCGGCGCGAGCTCGAGGTTGAGCTTCTCGGCGAGCTCGATCGCATCGAGCTTCTCGACGAACAACGGGACGTTCTTGTCGCCGAAAGTCTCGCCAATCTGCACCACCAGCTTGCGGCCCCGGCGCAACGGCGCCGGGCTGTCCGGATCGGCCTCCGCGCCGGCCTTCAGCCAGGGCTCGCTCGGATGCCTGCGCCCGCGCGCATCCGCGCCCATGTTCGGCGCGCCGCCGAACCCGGCGATGCGCGAGGTGGTGATGGTCGAAGAATTTCCCTGGAGATCGATCTGCAGTGTGGAGCCGATGAACATGTCGCAGGCATAGAGTCCGGCGGTCTGGCAAAACGCGCGGTTGGAGCGCAGCGAGCCGTCGGGGCCGGTGAAATAGACGTCGGATCGGGCCCGGATGTATTCGTCCATGCCGACCTCCGAGCCGAAGGAGTGGATCTGCCGGACCCAACCGGACTCGATCGCGGGAATGAGCGCGGGATGCGGATTCAGGGCGAAGTGGGTTGCGATCCTGCCCTTCAGGCCCAGCCTCTCGCCGAACGTCGGCAGCAGAAGCTCGATCGCGGCCGTGCTGAAGCCGATCCCGTGATTGATCCGCTGCACGCCATAGGGCGCATAGATGCCCTTGATCGCGAGCATCGCGGTCAGGATCTGCCCCTCGGTGATCGCCGCCGGATCGCGCGTGAACAGTGGCTCGACGAAGAACGGCTTGTCGGACTTGACGACGAAATGGACGCGGTCCGCCGGGATATCGACCCGCGGAACCGTCTCGACGATCTCGTTGACCTGGGCGATCACGACGCCGTCCTTGAACGCCGTTGCCTCCACCACGGTGGGCGTGTCCTCGGTGTTCGGGCCGGTGTAGAGGTTGCCGTCACGGTCGGCGCTGACGGCGGCGATCAGGGCGACGTGCGGGGTGAGATCGATGAAGTAGCGCGCGAACAGTTCGAGATAGGTGTGAATTGCTCCCAGCTCGATCTTGCCGCCGAACAGCATGCGCGCGATGCGCGCCGATTGCGGCCCGGAATAGGCATAGTCGAGCCGCTTCGCGACCCCGCGGTCGAACAGGTCCAGATGTTCGGGCAGAACGACGCCCGACTGCACCATGTGCAGATCGTTGACCTTGGACAGATCGACCGCCAGCAGCGCGCGGCTCAAGAGATCCGCCTGCTTCTGGTTGTCGCCTTCGAGGCAAACCCGGTCGCCCGGCCGGATCACGGCCTCCAGCAGGCGCGTTGCGTCGGATGCTTCCACGACCTTGCCGTGGGCCAGGCCGGCACCGGCCGCAATGCGGGCATCGCGCGCGGCGCGGTTGTTCTGCCAGCTCGTCATGACCTTGGCCCCTTTGCGGCGTTGGCTCCGCTCCAGAGCGATCCCGGATTGGCACGGTCGGGATGAAGCGCGAGCATCGCCTCGTAGAGTTCGCGCGGAGAAATCGTCGCCTGGTCGAGGCGGTTGAAATCGAGCAGATATTGCCGGGTCTCCGCGATGCTGCGCGGATCGTCATCGTTCTCCGGCTTCTTGTGTCCGGCCACCACGAAGCGGGGCTTCAACGCTTCGAGCCGATCGAGCGCGGCGATCCATTCCAGCCGGCTCTGCGTGTCGGTTTCGGCGAGATAAGGATGAATGCCGTTGTACACGGTGTCGCCGGCGACGATCAGATCGAGAGACGGGACATGAAGGGCGGTGGAACGCGCCGTGTCGGTTCGTCCCATGTCGATGACGACGAGCTTGTGTCCCTCGAGCGTGAGCTCGCCTTCGAGAGGCTCTGCAGCGACCAGGCGCTGTGCGATCTCGCCCGGAAAGCGCTTGCGCCAGAAACCGTCGAGCGATGCCGGCGAAAGCTGCGTCTTCATCTCGTCGACAACCTCGGGAACGGCAACGGCCCGTGCCCGCGGAAAGCGATCGAGCAGCGGCGCGAGGCCGAAGAAATGATCACCGTGGCCATGCGTGACGTAGATCGCGGTCAGATTTCGTTCCCGCGACACGACCCAATCCAGCAACGTCTTCGACTGCCCGGCGGTGAGGAACGTGTCGACGAGGATGGCATCCCGCTCGCCGTAGATCAAAGTCGACGAATTCGCGACCCACATCAGGTCCGGATTGCCGGACGGCAGATCGCGGCTCAGTCCAGCCCGCTTCACCGTCGTCACGTCCCAGTCCAGGATCGTGCCGGTCGTCTCGATCATGCTCATGGAATTCTCCGGAGGGGCAGTCGGGCCGGCGGGAGTGCTGTCTCTCCCGCCGTCCTTCCTTCTGCCGGCCGTGCGTCAGGACCGGCAAAACGCGTCAGCGGGTGGCCGGTTGATCGATGCTGCGAGCGGCACGGGTGATGATCTCCGCCACTTCCTTCGGATGCGACTCGTAGACCGAGTGGCTTGCACCCGGGATCACGGTGGTGTGGCTCTTGGCGCGCTCGTAATACCAGCGCTCGAGATCCGGATTGATGATCTGGTCGTTGCCGGCAACGATGCCCCAGCTCGGCTTGGTCTTCCACGCAGCCGCCGTCAGCGGCGTGCTGAACACCTGCGTCGCGGCCAGAACCTGGGAGCGTGATTCGAACTCCGCCTGCTCGCGCGGCAGATCGGGGGCGAACAGCTTGGGGAATTGCACGGGATCGAGATAGGTGAATTTGTCGGGCGTGACCTTGATGGCGCCTTCGGTCTTTCCAAGTACGCTCGGCGTCTTCTTGCCCAGCGCCGCTTCGTCCTCTCCGACGTCGGGCGCATGCGCAGCGACGTAGACCAGGCCGACCACGTTGGGATGAACACCCGCCTCGGTGATGATCGAGCCGCCATAGCTGTGGCCGACCAGAAGCGTCGGGCCATTCTGGAGATCGAGCAGCCGCTTCGCCGCCGTGACATCATCGCCAAACGACGTCTCGGGCTCCTGCAGCATGCTGACGCGGAAGCCTTCCTTGACCAGGATCTCGTAGACCGGCTTCCAGCCGGACGCATCGACCCAGGCGCCGTGCACCAGGACGATGTTCTTCGGGGGTTCAGCGCGCGCCGGGGCGACGGTCGCGAACAGGGAGAGAGTGGCAGCGAAGGCGAGGCCAGCGTTGAGGTGTTTCATGTCGGGATCACTCCAGGTTGGAATGGTGCGACAGTAGTGTCGACACTCGCCGGCGTATTTCGGCAAACAACGGCCCTTGCCACTTCGCACGTCGGGACATGCCGATCGAGACAACGGCTGCTCGTGCATCCTCGGGACACTGCCTAGCTAGGGCGCGCACTTCAAAGCGCAGCGCATATGTCAGGCGTACAGACCTCTCATTACTGTGAACGGCCGGCGTTCATACGCGAAAGACGAACGATCCGCTTTGGCATTCAAGAGGTCGCATCTGATGCTGATTGAACTCCATGCATGGGATCGGACACATGACATCCACAGCAAATCTCCAGATCGCGCTTCTCATCCTGTTGTGCGCAGCTTCGCCCGCGCGTGCAGGCACTTGTGCGGACGACATCGCGAAAACCCAGATCCAGCTGGATCAGGCCATAGAAAAAGACGCGGGCGCCCACGGCTGGCAGCGGGAGAGCCTCAGCGCGCTGCGCAGTCATCAACCGACGCCTCGCTCGATTGCAGAGGCCGAAGGCGGCCGCGGAGCGGTTTTCGCGGATGCGCTGGATTCGCTTGACCGCGCACGTACCGCCGAACAAAACGGCGACACAGGCACATGCAGCCGGGAACTCGCGCATGTGCGGGCCATTCTGAAATAGCGAAAGCGAGCCGAAGCCAAAGCCGGCCAACGGCGCTGTCATCGGCGAGGCAACTCGGCGACGCGGCCGAACGAAGACGAATGCCCGCTTACGATGCGTCGAATGCCCGTTGTCGTCGTGCTGCCGGGTAGCGGGACGTGCGTTCTGGAAATACCCCACCGTTCCGCACCTCTCTAGTGCTCGACAGCATTCAGCCGGAGCATTTTTCATGCGAGAGCAGCACCCATCGAACGACGTCGGCTCGGGAAGATCCAGCTCGCGCCGGTTCACCCTGATACCGCTCGCCGTGGCACTCACGGCCGGCATGCTGTGGCTCGTCCCGGCTGCGACGTCCGCTCAAACGACCATGCCGGGAATGCAGCCTTCCACCGGCATGCTGGCGACGTCGCCGCTCAACCCGCAATCCACGCGGCCCGTCGGCGTTCCGCTGGGATCGACCGAGATCGCAACACCCGGCATTTCGCCGCTCAATCCGGCGCAAAGCACGGCGGGTTGTGCCGGATCCGGCAATACCGCCTCGTCCGGAGCCTTGTTCGACGGCGGCGGACTGTCCGGGGGCTCATCCGTCACCTGCAACGGCAGCATCACGGCGGCGCCTCCGCTGCCTTCAGCATCGACGGTCGGACGCGTCGGGATACCGCTCGGAGCCACCGAGCTCGGCGGCGCCGGAATCAGTCCGTCCGTCCCGGTGCAAGGCCCTGCCGCAACGGGCAGCACGACTTCGATCAGCGGCTCAAGCAATCCCTGACATCCAGGACGGTCTCATGAAACGAAATCTCGCCATCGCGCTTGTCGCTCTCGCCGCGATTCTCGTCGGAGCCGGCCTCTGGTTCTTCGCCGCGGACCGGAAGCCGGTCGTCGCCGCCGCGCCAGTGCCCGCGGCCGTACCGGTGGTCACCGCGGCGGTCATCGGCAAGGACGTTCCGATCTATCTGCGCGGCATCGGCACCGTGATCGCCTACAACACCGATGTCGTGCGCAGCCAGATTCAGGGACAGATCGTCAAGATCGCCTTCACCGAGGGACAGACCGTCAAGGCCGGAGATCTGCTCGCCCAGATCGACCCGCGTCCCTACGAGGCCCAGATCGAGCAATTGACGGCCAATCGCGACCGAGATCAGGCCCAACTCACCAATGCCGAAGCCAATCTCTCCCGTTACAGTAAACTCGGTGACAAGGGTTATGCGACCCCGCAGCTGATCGAGACGCAGACCGCGCAGGTGGCCCAACTCAAGGCCGCCGTGAAAGCGGACCAGGCGCAGATCGACGAGGCCAACGTCCAGCTCAGCTACACGCGCCTGACATCGGCCATTCCCGGCATCACCGGCGTCCGCCAGATCGATGTCGGCAACGTGATTCATCCGACCGACCCGAACGGTCTCGTCGTCGTCACCCAGATCGAGCCGATTTCGCTGCTGTTCACCCTTCCGCAGACGGATCTGCCCGTGATCCAGGAACACGAAGCAAAAGGCCAGTTGAAGGTCATCGCCTACAGCCAGGACAACAAGATTAAGCTCGGCGAAGGCACGCTGCTGCTCGTCAACAACGAGATCGCAGGGACGACCGGCACCGTCCAGCTCAAGGCCACATTCGCCAATCACGAGCACCGGCTGTGGCCGGGACAGCTGGTGAATGCCCGGCTGCTGCTGAAGATTCAGAAGGATGCGCTGACGGTCGCCGGCTCCGCAGTCCAGCAGGGCCCGAACGGCAGCTATGTCTATGTCGTCGCTCCCAACCAGACCGCTTCCTTGCGTCCCGTTCACGTCGCACAGATCAGCGACGGGCAGGCCCTGATCGACCAGGGACTGAAATCAGGTGATACCGTCGTCGTCGACGGTCAGTATCGGCTGACGGAAGGAAGCCAGGTTCGGGAACTGCACGGCAAGGCCGCGCGCGAAGCCGACCTGCAAAGCTCCGTGCAGGACGCGCTCCCATGAACCTGTCCGCGCCCTTCATCCTGCGGCCGATTGCAACCGCTCTGCTGATGGCGGGCCTGCTGCTGTGCGGCCTCGCGGCCTATCCCCTGTTGCCGGTCGGCGCGCTGCCGAACGTCAACTACCCGACGATCCAGATCTCGGCGCAACTGCCCGGCGCCGACCCCGGAACCATCGCCTCGTCGGTCGCGACGCCACTCGAACAGCAGCTCAGCCAGATCCCCGGCGTCACGCAGCTCACCTCGTCCAGCGCACTCGGCGTCGCCCAGCTCACGGTGCAGTTCGAGCTGTCGCGCACGGTGGACAGCGCGGCGGTCGACGTGCTCTCCGCGATCAACGCCGCGAGCCCGTACCTGCCGCAGAACATCCCCTACCCGCCGACGATCAGGAAGGTGAATCCGGCGGAAACGCCGATCATGCTGATCGCGCTGACGTCAGAGTCGATGCAGCAGACCACGGTCGATGCCTACGCGGAAAACATCCTGCTGCCCAAGATTTCCCAAGTGCCGGGCGTGGGCCTGGTCGGTATCGGCGGCCAGCAGAAGCCCGCCATCCGCATCCGCGTCAATCCGCAGGCGCTTGCCGCCCGCGGCATCGGCCTCGAAGACGTCCGCACCGTGATCGCCGGCGCCAATGTCGACCTGCCCAAGGGCACGCTCAACAGCCCGCGCGTCACTTATACGCTCAATACCAACGACCAGTTGCTGAAGCCCTCCGCCTATGAAGCCCTCATCATCGCCTATCGCAACGGCTCGCCGGTGCGGCTGCGCGACATCGGCTCGGCGATCGAGGGGCCCGAAAACGATCTGCTGGCCGGCTGGTACGGCAAGGACCCCGCCGTCATCCTCGCCGTCCAGCGCGTCCCCGGCGCCAACGTCATCGAAACCGTCGATCGCATCAAGAAACTGCTGCCGCAGCTGCAGGCTTCCGTTCCGCCGGCGATCAAGGTGACGATCGCCGCCGACCGCACCGCCACGATTCGCGCTGCGGTTTCCGATGTGCAATTCACGCTGATGCTGACCGTCGCCTTGGTGGTGATGGTGATATTCCTGTTCCTGCGGAACTTCTGGGCCACCATCATCCCGGCGATCACTGTTCCCCTGGCGCTGATCGGCACCTTCGCGGTCCTCTATGTGCTCGGCTACAGTCTCGACAACCTCTCGCTGATGGCGCTGTCGATCGCGGTGGGATTCGTGGTCGACGACGCCGTGGTGGTCATCGAGAACATCGTGCGCCATCTCGAGCAGGGCATGACGCCCATGGAGGCTGCGCTCAAAGGCTCCAGCGAAATCGGCTTCACGATCGTCTCCATCACCCTGTCGCTGATCGCGGTGTTCATCCCGCTGTTCCTGATGGGCGGCTACGTCGGAAAGCTGTTCCAGGAGTTCGCCGTCACGATCACCGCATCGCTGCTGCTGTCGCTGGTGATCTCGCTCACCTTGACGCCGATGATGTGCGCGCGCCTCCTGAAGGACGAATCGCGCAGGAAGCATGGCCGGCTCTATCTCATGTTCGAGCGCGGCTTCGATGGCCTGCTTGCGCTGTACGCGCGCGGCCTGCGAATCGTGCTGCGCCATCGTTTCGTGACGCTGCTCGTGATGCTCTCGACGATCGCGCTGACCGGCTATCTCTATGTGATCATCCCGAAAGGCTTCTTCCCGCAACAGGATACCGGACAGATTGTCGGCATCACCGAGGCTGCCCAGGACATCTCCTTCCCCGCCATGTCCGAACGCCAGCAGGCGGTCGTCGACATCCTGTCAAAGGATCCGGCGATCCAGTCGGTGGCGAGCTATATCGGTCCGGGCGGCCCGACCGCGACCCTCAACCAGGGGCGCATCTTCATCGTCCTGAAGCCGAAGCCGGAACGCAAGGCCAGCGCCGACCAGGTGATCGCGCGGCTGGAACCCCGGCTCGCCCATATCCAGGGCATCAAGCTTTACATGCAGTCGGCCCAGGACATCACGATCGGCGCGCGCCTGTCGAAGACGCAGTATCAGTTCACGCTGACGGACGCCGATTCCAACGAACTCAACCACTGGTCGGCGATCTTCCTGGAGAAGATTCGCGCGCTCGACCTCGTCACCGACGTCGCGAGCGACCAGGCCAATGCCGGCCCGAGGCTGCAGGTCACCGTCAATCGCGAAGTCGCCTCGAGCTTCGGCATCCTGCCCACGACGATCGACAACACCCTCGACGACGCGTACGGTCAGCGCATCGTCTCCACCATGTTCACCTCGCTGAACCAATACCACGTGGTCATGGAGGTCGATCCAGCCTTCCAGTATGGGCCTGACGCGCTCAAGGATATCTACCTGAACTCGGCCACCGGCCAACAGGTACCTCTGAGCACGCTGGTCCACAGCGTCATCATGCCGGCGCCGATTCTGATCAATCACCAGGGCCTGTTTCCCTCGGTGACGATCTCGTTCAACCTGCGACCGGGCGTAGCGCTGGGCGATGCGGTGACGGCGATCCAGAAGATCGAGAAGGACACCGGTAAGCCCGCCTCGCTGTCGACCTCGTTCCAGGGCAACGCGCAAGCTTTCGAGTCGTCCCTGTCCGGCACACCGCTGCTGATCGGGGCGGCGCTGATCGTGATCTACATCATCCTCGGCGTCCTCTATGAGAGCCTGATCCATCCGATCACGATCCTGTCGACGCTGCCTTCCGCCGGCATCGGCGCGCTGCTGCTGCTGCTGGCAGTCCACATGGATCTCAGCGTCATCGCCATCATCGGCATCATCCTGCTGATCGGCATCGTCAAGAAGAATGGCATCATGCTGGTCGACTTCGCCCTCGAGGTGGAGCGCAATCAAGGGCTGAGCCCTGAGGAAGCGATCTACCAGGCCTGCACGCTCCGCTTTCGTCCGATCCTGATGACGACCATGGCCGCGCTACTCGGCGGCGTGCCTCTGATGCTCGGCAACGGCACCGGCGCCGAACTGCGCCAGCCGCTCGGCTACACGATCGTCGGCGGCTTGATGCTCTCGCAGATCCTGACGCTCTACACCACGCCCGTGGTCTATCTCTATCTCGACCGGCTCGGCAATTGGTTCACCAACCGCAAGCCACATGCGGTCGAGACACCCGCCCCCTCCACGAGTGAAGCAGATGCCGGATTGGGCCATGAGTCCGCTTGATCAGGTGAGCGTCGGCATGACGGCGGAAAAGCTGGTGACCGTCACGGCGGAGATGACGGTCGGCCACGTGGTGCCGGGAATGCCTGAGGTCTACGGCACGCCGATGATGATCCTGCACATGGAGATGGCGGCGGGATCGGCGATCCAGCCGTCCCTGCCGACCGGCTATGTCAGCGTCGGGATGATGGTCAACGTCCGTCATCTGGCGGCGACGCCGGTCGGCCGCACCGTGCGCGCGGTCGCACGGGTCGTCGCCGTCGAAGCCAGGAGCGTCGTGTTCGAGGTCGAGGCCTGGGACGGCGGCCGCAAGATCGGCGACGGGACCCATCGGCGCGGCGTTGTCGATGTCGCCGAGTTCGAGAGGCGTTTCGGCGTGACGAGGCCCACCGCGGCGTTGGCTTAAGGTCGCGGAATCCTTCCCGCGGCAACATCCCGGATCTGCGCGCAGGCTCGCATCGCGACGCCGTGCGTTTTGACAAAGGGTCCGCGAAAAAGCAAAAGACCGGTTTTCCACGCTGCGGTACATCGCTTGCATCCCGCGTCCGGACATCCGGGCTCGGGAATTGGTCTCATGCCCGGCGAGTATCTCTTGGACCTCTTCAATCTGCTGGCCCAACTCGGACTCGCTCACGAAGGCAAGGAACCCGCGACGGTCCGTCACACGGGTATGGTCTGTCGCGCATCGTGGCCCGACCATTCGCGCTACGCTCATCCCGCCCTTTGGGTCCTGGGAGGCGTCGCGCTCGGCGTGTTGTCATTCACGTGCTTCCTGCTCGGGATCGACCTCACCACCAGCGCCCTCGCCCTGCTGGTCGTCATTGTCGTGTTGTCGTTGCTTGCGATCGCGAGCCTGGTCAGGCGGCAGCACCGGCTCGAGCGCGAGGACGTCTTGCGGCGGCGTCAGGTCGCCTATCTCGCCGAGGCCCAGAAGCTCAGCCACACCGGCAGCTTTGGCTGGAACGTCGCCAGCGGCGAGCTGTTCTGGTCCGAAGAGACGTTCAGGATCTTCGATCTCGAGCCGACCTTGCCGCCGTCGCTCGACACTATCCTGAAGCGTACGCATCCCGACGATCTCAATGCCGTACGCGAGGCGCTCGATCGCGCCACGAACGACAGGAACGACTTTTCCCTGGAACATCGGCTGATCCTGAGCGATGGCTCGATCAGGCACATTCGCGTGGTCGCCCGTGGAACGTCGGAAGAGCGCGGACAATTTCGGTTCATCGGCGCGGTCAGGGATATCACCGCCCAGAAGAAGGACCACACCGAGCTGGAGCGGAGCGAGCAGCGCTACCGCCACCTGTTCGGCCGCATGCCGATCGCCCTCCGTCAGCTCGACGCCAGCAGACTGGTGGTGCTGTTCCGAAAACTGCGAGCCGAGGGCATCAAGGACCTCGGCAGCTATTTCGACAGCCATCCCGACTTTCTCCGGACCTGCATGGACGCGCTCTCGTTTCAGGAAGCCAACGAACGGGCCATCCAGATGTTCGGAGGAGGCGTCGACGGCTATGTCGGGCGTTCCATGTCCGACACCTGGAAGGCACGCCCGGATACGTTTCGGCGGGCCATGGAGTCCCGCTTTCGCGGTGAAACGAACTTCGAGGAAGAAACCAAGATGGTGACGTGGGACGGCCGCGTCGTCGACGTTCTCTTCACCACGGCCCGCGTCGGTCCAATCAATGATCTCGAAATAAGCCTGGTCGCCACGATCGACATCTCGCAACGCGTCCGCGCCCAGGAGAGACTTCGGCAGGTGCAGGCGGAGTTCGCGCATGCGGCGCGCGTCTCGATGCTCGGTGAGCTCACCGCCTCCATCGCGCACGAAGTCAACCAGCCTTTGGCCGCCATCGCGACCAACGCCGCCGCCGGGCTGCGCTGGCTGAACAGGCCCATTCCCGACATGGCCGAGGTCCGCAGCGCAATCGAGAATATGGCCACGGATACGAGGCGGGCCGCGAACATCGTGGCGCGTGTTCACGGGATGGCTTCAAGCAAGGCGCCGGAGCGTGCCGTTCTGTCGCTTGACGATGTCATTCGCGAGGCGCTTCTGTTCCTGCGCCACGAGATGGAATCCCGAGGCGTAACGATCCTGCACCGGCCCGACGCGGAAGCTGCACTCGTGCTCGGCGACCGCACCCAGCTCCAGCAGGTGATCGTCAATCTGGCCATCAACGCCGTGCAAGCGATGGCGCAGGCGGGACGCGACCATGGCAAGATCGTCATCACCACCGCCGCGCAGGACGTGACAACCCTGTGCTGCTCCGTGGAGGACAACGGTCCCGGCATCTCCGCCGAACATGCCGGCCGGGTGTTCGAAAGCTTTTTCACGACCAAGGAGTCCGGCATGGGCATGGGGCTGCCGATCTGCCGGTCCATCGTCGAAGCGCATGGCGGCCGGATCGACGCCGAAGGACTTAGCACCGAAGGACTTGGCGCCGAAGGCCTTGGCACCGATCGCGGCGCCCGGTTCTGGTTTACGCTGCCGATCGCGACGCCGGCGTCATCGCCGCCATCCGGTCGGGACGCCGACGCCTGACCCGCTCTATTGCGCCGGGGCGGTCGAGCGCACCAGGCGGATCGGGATGCCCTTGAATGACGGCGTAAAGCTGAGGGGATCACGGGCATAGAGCGGCACCAGCGGATTGGTCTCCGGATAGTACGCGGCACAGCAGCCGGTCGGAAACGAATACGCCACCACGCGGAAGTTGCGCACGATCCGCTCGGCGCCATCGGTCGACTCCGTGATCAGGTCGACGCGATCGCCGTCCACGAGCCCGCGCTTCTTCAGTTCATATTCGTTGAGGAAAACCACGTCGCGCTGGCCGAAGACGCCGCGATAGCGATCCGACAGCGAGTAGAGCGTCGTGTTGTACTGGTCGTGGCTGCGTATCGTGCTGAGCCACAGGAAATCCGGATCGGCCTGCGGCGGGTCCTCGCCGCAGCCCTCAAACACCAGGAAATTGGCCTTGCCGGACGGCGTTGCCCAGATGCGCTCCCGCGCGGTCGAGGTCAGATGGAAGCCGCCGGGAATGCGGATACGGGCATTGTAGCTCTCGAAGATAGGGAAGACGGCCTCGATCGCATCCCGGATGCGATCGTAGTCGCCCACAAAGCCGTCCCAATCGACCACCGTGCGCTCGCCGAGCGTCGCCTTGGCGAGGCCTGCGACGATCGCGACCTCGCTGAGAAGGTGCTCGGACGCCGGCTTGTTGCGACCGCCCGAGGCGTGGACCATCGACATCGAATCCTCGACCGTGATCGACTGCGGCTCCGATTCCTGAATGTCGATCTCGGTTCGCCCGAGGCACGGCAGGATCAGGGCGGCGCGGCCATGGATCAGATGGCTGCGGTTGAGCTTCGTGGAGACGTGGACGGTCAGATCGAGCTTGCGCAGCGCGGCCTGCGTCGCCTGCCAGTCGGGTATGGCCGCGGCAAAGTTGCCACCCATCGCGAAAAAGACCTTCACTTCGCCGCGGATCATTGCCTCCAATGCCGTCACGACGTTGTGTCCCGGCGCGCTCGGCGGCTTGAAACCGAAGCGGTGCTCGAGGCGCTCGAGGAAATCCGCCTTGGGGGTCTCCGTGATCCCCACGGTTCGGTCGCCCTGCACGTTGGAATGACCGCGAACCGGACAAACGCCGGCGCCGTCGCGTCCCACATTGCCGCGCAAGAGCGCAAGATTGGCGATCTGCTGCACGTTGTGCGCGCCACGCTGGTGCTGGGTAATGCCCATGCCGTAGACAAGGATGGCGCGCTCCGCCTTCATATAGGCGCCGGCGGCATATTCCAGGTCCTCGCGCGTCAGGCCGGACTGACGTTCGATGTCGGGCCATTGCGTTCGCTTGAGATCGTCGATCAGCGCGTCGATGCCGGCGGTGTGCCCGCGAATGAAATCCCAGTCCAGGATCTCCGGCTGCTCGGCCGCACGGGCGGCCTCGTCCGTTTCGACGAGGATCTTCATGATCCCCTTGAGGACGGCGACGTCGCCACCGACACGCACCTGGAAAAGCTTCGAGCTGATCGTCGTCGACGACAGCGTGATCATCTCAACCGGGCTCTGCGGCGCCTGGAAGCGCTCCAGCGCGCGCTCGCGGAACGGATTGAACGAGATGATCGAGGCCCCTCGGCGGGCCGCGTTGCGCAGGCTGGTCATCATCCGCGGGCTGTTGGTGCCTGGATTCTGGCCGAAGATGAAGATGCAATCGGCCTTGTCGAAATCCTCCAGCAGCACGGTGCCCTTGCCGACGCCGAGCGATTCCGGCAGGCCGACGCTGGTCGCCTCGTGGCACATGTTCGAGCAGTCGGGAAAGTTGTTGGTGCCGTACTCGCGCACGAACAGCTGATAGAGGAAGGCGGCTTCGTTCGAGGTTCGCCCGGACGTATAGAACTCCGCCATGTTCGGATCCGGCAGCGCATTCAGCTCGCGGCCGATCATGGCGAATGCGTCGCTCCATTGCACCGGGAGATAGCGGTCGGATGCGGCGTCATAGGCCATCGGATGGGCGAGCCGACCTACCATTTCGAGATCGTAATCGTTCCAACTCGCGAGCTCCGTGACGGTATGCTCGGCAAAGAATTCGGGCGTGCAGCGCTTCGATGTCGTCTCCCAGGCGACCGCCTTGCCGCCGTTCTCGCAGAATTCGAATGACGAGGTGTGCTTCGGATCTGGCCAGGCGCAGCCGGGGCAATCAAAGCCCTCCGGCTGATTCATCCTGCTGAGCGTCGCTGCACCCTTCAGCGGCGCCCGCTGCACCAGAAGCGCCTCGCTGAGCGCCTTGAGTGCGCCCCAGCCGCCGGCGGGTTCACGGTAGGGACGAACCGATTTCGTTGTCATCTCGATATCTCGCGATATGGCAATTCTCCGGGCCAGTTAAGGATCGTGCGGGCAGAGCCGTCTTTTCAAAACGAAGCCGAATTTCGCAATTGCACATGTTCGGAGCCGGCCGCAGCAGCCAGTGCATTCCGGCAAAAAGAGCGCGTTCACGGAAGCTGAATCGGCGACCGGAAACTAGGTTTGTCAGTTGGAGCCCCGTCGCTACGGAGGGCTTTCGACATTTTTCAGGAGCGACCCAAGATGTTCTCAAGACGTGATTTGCTGGCCATGTCCGCGGCAGGCGCCGCCATGGTCGGCTCCAGCGCGCAGGCCGCAACTTTCGGCAATCCGGACGAGCCGCCGCAAGGCGCCGTGAACGCCAAGAGCCCGGGAAGCCTGTCCGATCCCGGTCCTCAAGATCCGGACCTTGCCAAGCACTTCCCCTCAGCCCAAACCCCGCCCCCGACGGACGTCGGCGGCCTGCCGATGGATTGGGCCTCGTTCAACAATGCGCCGAGGCGCATCCAGAATGGCGGCTGGGCCCGTCAGGTCACGGTCGAGGATTTCGCCATCTCGAAAGAGATCTCCGGCGTCAATATGCGGCTGGCTGCCGGCGGAATCCGCGAGCTGCATTGGCACCAGGCTGCCGAATGGGCGATCCTGACCTACGGCTCCTGCCGCGTCACCGTGCTCGACACGCAGGGGCGTCCCTATGTCGGCGACCTCAAAGTCGGCGACCTCTGGTATTTTCCGCCGGGCGCGCCGCATTCGCTGCAGGGCTTGGGCCCCGATGGTTGCGAGTTCGTGATCTGTTTCGACGACGGCCACGCCAATGAATTCAACACGCTCCTGGTGACCGACTGGTTCGCCCACACGCCGCCCGAGGTGCTGGCGAAGAACTTCGGTGTTCCGGCCGACGCGTTCGCAAAGATCCCGCTGCACAACCGCTGGATCTTCCAGGGGACCGTGCCCGGCGATCTCGCCGCCGATCGCGCAGCCGTTGCGAAGCACGCCGAAGCGCCGCCCTACCCCTTCGTCCACTCGCTCGGCGGCTCGGCCCCGGTCAAGGAGAGCTCCGCCGGCAGCATCCGCGTCGCCGACAGCACGACCTTCAAGGTTGCCACCACCGTCGCTGCGGCGCTGGTGTCGATGCCGCCGGGCGCTGTCAGGGAGATGCACTGGCATCCGAATGCCGACGAGTGGCAGTACTACATCAAGGGCAAGGCGCGAATGACGGTGTTCGACACCGGCCCCAATGCGTTCACGACGGACTTCGCGGCCGGCGACATCGGCTATGTCCGGCGCAATCTCGGCCACTATGTCGAGAACGTCGGCGACACCGAGCTGCAGTTCGTCGGCGTGTTTCGAGCCCCTCGCTACGAGGAGGTGTCGCTCTCCTACTGGCTGACGCACACGCCACCCAAACTGGTCGCCCAGCACTTCAACATCGACGAGAAGCTGATCGCCCAATGGCCGGACAACAGCCCCGGCGTCATGCCCAAATCCTGAACCAGCCTCGCAAGAGTTCTGAACGAGAAAGGCGCCGAAACCGGCGCCTTTCTTTTTATCCGTGACAGCTCACGGCAACTTCGAGCGTGCAGCCGTCAGTAGTGATCGGCAGCAGGGGCCGACTTGCCGCGGAAGACGCGATAGCCGATCGCCACATAGAGCAGCATCAGCGGGAATACGAACAGGCCGGCGCCCCAGAACATGAATGCGAGACTTGCATGGGGCGCCGCGGCCTCGTCGATCGTGACGACGAACGGAATCATGTAGGGCCAGAACGATAAGGCCAGCGTGGCGAAGGCCGCGACGAAGATCAGGGCGACCATATGGAACGGCCAATAGTCGTCATGGCGCAGGATGCTCTTGGCCAGCATCGCGGCCGCACCGGCACCGATCACGGGAAACACGAACAGATAGGGCCGGTCGGTCCAGCGTTGTAGAATCGGAAGATGTTCGACAAGCGCATACGCAAAGACGACGACCAGGAAGACCAGCACGCCGATTGCCAGCGGCGGGATCTGGCGCCGTGCGACATCCCGAACGGGACCGTCGCACTTCCGCACCAGCCAGCAGGCGCCGAGCAGCGAATAGCCGAAGCAGAGCCCGATCCCGCACAGGGCGGAAAAGGCGGTCAGCCAGCCGAGCGTTCCGCCTGTATAATCGCCGTTGGAGAACTCGAGTCCTTCGACCAGAGCGCCGACCATCGCGCCCTGCATGAAGCTGGCGGCAAACGAGCCCACGACGAAGCTGACGTCCCAGACCCAGCGCGAACTGAGCGCCTTGCCGCGAAACTCGAACGCCACGCCGCGCAGGATCAATCCGAGCAGCATCACGAGAACAGGGATATAGAAGGCCGACATCACCATGGCGTAGACCACGGGAAACGAGCCCCACATGATCACGCCCGTGACGATCAGCCAAGTTTCATTGCCGTCCCAGACCGGAGCGACCGTGCTCAGCATGGCATCCCGTTGCGACTCACCCCCGGCCGCCCCGAACAGCATGCCGACGCCAAGATCGAACCCGTCGAGCAGGAGATAGATCAGGATGCTGATGGCAAGAAGGGCAACCCAGTACATCACCATGGCTATTCTCCCGCCCCGAGATAGCTGCGTGCAGCCGGCACCTGATCGGCGAGCGACATCGGCCGATTGGGGACGGGAACGTGGAGCGGCCTGCCGCCGAGTCCCGCCGGGCCGGCACGCAGCAGCCGATAGATGTAATACGTCCCGAACGAGAAGATGAAGGCGTAGACCGCGACGAACAGGATCAAGGAAGTCATCGCAGCCGACGCGGTCAGGAACGGCGTCACGGCGTCCGCAGTCCGCAGCACGCCATAGATCGTCCATGGCTGGCGCCCCACTTCCGCGGTGTACCAGCCGGTGAGGATCGCGACCCACGGCAGCGGGAAGCTGAGGAAGATGCCCCACAGCAAGAGGCGGTTCCGATCGAGCCGGTGCTTGAGGCCGAGCCAGGTCCCGAGCCAGGCCAGCCCCAGCATCACGAAGCCGCAGCCGACCATGATGCGGAAGGCAAAGAACGGGATCAGCACCGGCGGCCGGTCCTGCGGCGCGAAGCTGGTGAGGCCGACCTCTTTCGACGTCAGGCTCATGCTTCCGATGATGCTCCCGAGCACGGGAATCGATATCGCGTATTTGTTCGATTCGGTACTCGAATCCGGGATCGCGATCAGCACCTCCGAGGCCGGCTGCTCGTCATGCCAGCGCGCCTCGATCGCGGCGAACTTGGCCGGCTGGTAATCGTGAACATAGTCGCCGACGAGATGCCCGATGAAGAGCTGGACTGGCAGCAGCACCGCCGCAAGCGCAAGGCCCATCCGCAGCATGACATGAGCTTCGGGGCGATAGGTCCGCCGCAGCAGATACCACGCGCCGGTTGCCGCCACGCAGAACGCGCCGGTCAGGTAGGACGCGAGCAGCATATGCGGAAACCGGACCCAGACCACGCGATTGAAGATGATCTGCGTCCAGTCATCAGGCACGAACTGGTCGTTCTGCAGGACGTAGCCGGTCGGCACCTGCATCCAGCTGTTGTTGACCATGATCCAGAACGCCGAAAGCGTCGTCCCGAGCGCGACCATCGCCGTCGAGAACAGGTAGAACCACGGCGGCACCCGGGGGCGACCGAAGATGAGGATGCCGAAAAAGGCCGCTTCCAGCATGAAGGCGGTGAAGGTCTCGTAGGAGAGAAGCGGGCCCTGGATCGGGCCCGACATCTTCGAGAGCACGCTCCAGTTCGTTCCGAACTGAAACGCCATCACCACGCCGGATACGACGCCCATGCCGAACGCCACGCCGAAGATCTTCAGCCAGAACGCGAACAGGGTCCGGTAGACGGGCTTGCCACTGTACTGGTGCATCGCTTCGAGCACGGTGAGCCAGGCGGCAAGCCCGATCGTGAACGCCGGGAAGATGATGTGGAACGAGATGGTGAAAGCGAATTGCAGCCGCGACAGAAGGAGCGCCGTCGGGTCCATCGAACATTCTCCGTTGGTTCACGCCCGCTTCGCGGCCGCCGGCGCGCGTGCGGCCGGCTGCGGAATGTTGTCGACCTTGAGGACCGCAGCGGTCGCTGCACGAATCTGGCGACAGAAATCCGCATCGTCGATCAGCGACACGCCATAGGACGGGATGATCTGCTTCAGCTTGGGCAGCCAGGCGCTTGCCGTCAGCTCCCCGGCGAAGCACTTCTCGAGCACGCTGATCGCGATGAACGCGGCGGTGGAAGCCCCCGGTGAAGCACCGAGCAGGGCCACCAGCGAATGATCGTCCGCGCCGACGAGCTCGGTCCCGAACTCGAGCAACCCACCACGCTTGACATTGGGCTTGATGATCTGGACGCGCTGGCCCGCGACCTGCAGCCTCCAGTCCTTCGGGTCGGCCTTCGGGAAATATTCGTCGAGTGCGGCGAGCCGGTGTCCCTCGGATTGCAGCACCTGCCCGACCAGGTATTCGGTGAGATCGAAATTGTCGCGCGCCACCGAAAGCAGCGGCTTGACATTGGCGGGACGAATGGACTCGAAGAGATCCAGCAGCGAGCCATGCTTGAGGAATTTGCTCGAGAAGCCGGCATAGGGACCGAACAGCAACGAGTGCTGGCCGCCGATCACCCGCGTATCGAGATGCGGCACCGACATCGGCGGCGATCCGACCGCCGCCTTGCCGTAGACCTTGGCATGGTGACGCTTGTTGATCTCGGGATCATCGCAGCGCAGCCAGATCCCGCTGACCGGGAAACCGCCATAGCCGCGCCCCTCCGGGATGCCGGATTTCTCCAGCAGCGGCAGCGCACCGCCGCCGGCACCGATGAAGACGAACTTTGCGCGTACCGACCGCGTCTCGCCACTCGCGGTGTCCCGCACTTCGACACGCCACCGGCCACCCTGCTCCCGGTCAAGTCCGGTGACACAGCTGTTGTAGTGGACCGCACAGCCCGGCTGGCTGACCAGATGCTTGACCAGCAGATGCGTCAACGAGCCGTAGTCGACGTCGGTGCCGGTGATGATCCGTGTTGCGGCAACCGGCTCGTCGCCACTCCGTCCGTCCATCACCAGCGGCGCCCATTCGGCAATCTGCCTGGGATCCTCGGTATGCTCCATCCCCTCATAGCAATGATGGGCCGACATCGCCTTGAACCGCTTCCGGAGAAATTCGACGTTCTCCGCGCCGTGCACGAAGCTCATATGCGGCACCGGATGGATGAACGCTTGCGGATCCGCGATCGCTCCGCGACCGATCAGGTAGGACCAGAACTGCCGGGACAGATCGAACTCCACGTTGACCTGGAGCGCCTTGGAGATGTCGATGCTGCCGTCGGGCCGCTGCGGCGTATAGTTCATCTCGCAGTTCGCCGCGTGGCCGGTCCCGGCATTGTTCCAGGAGTCGGAGCTTTCCTGCGCGCAATCCCCGAGAATCTCGTACATCTGGATCGACAGGGAGGGCTCGAGCTCCTTGAGAAAGACCCCGAGTGTCGCGCTCATGATGCCGGCGCCAATGAGGACGACATCAGTTTCGCGGTCGGAAGCTGCTGACATGGCTATTTCCTTCGTCGGGTGTTGCTGCTTTGGATGGCTCGATCAGGCCCGCACCGATTGCCGCACCTTGGCGCGGAACGGCACGTCCGCTCCCGGGCGCAGGATCACGTAGGCACGGCGCCAGGATGAATCGTCGGTCAATTTCCAGCTATGCCCCGAGCCGGCGGTGTCCTCCGCCAGCAGGATGTTGCCGGGGTGGAGCAGGAAGTGGTGGCCGTCACGCGTCTGGAAATCGAGCGTTCCGCTGAGCGTGATCACCAGCTGCCGGATCGGCGCGGTGTGCCAGGCGAAAGCTCCGCCCGATTCCGTTTCCTGAAAGGAGACGCTGGCGGCATCGATCTTTCCGGTCAGGAAGTCGCCGCGCTGTCCCGGCTCCAGCTCGAGGAAGCCTTCCTCGAAATGCGAGTTGTTGTCCTCTCCGGTCCATAGGCGCACACAGCGGATCATCGTGTCTCTCCTTGCATTGTGGTTGCGCCGCCTGCGCGGCGTCGTTCGGACCGGAACGGCACCTCGGCGTCCGGCTCGAGAACCGCGTAGAGGCGCTGCCATGGTGCCTCGTCCGTCATGGTCCAATTGTGGCCCGTCCCGCCGGTATCTTCCGTGAACAGGACATCGCCCGGGCGCAGCGTGAAGCTTCCGTCCGCCGTTTCGAACCGTAGCGTCCCGCTCAGGGACATGACGAGCTGGCGCGCTGCGTCGGGATGCCAGCCGAGTTTCGGATCTGCATCCGTTTCGTGGAACGAAGCGGCATCGATCCGAAGCTTTGCGCTGAGCGCATCGCCCCTCGCCCCGCGCGCGAGCTCGACGACGCCATCCTCGAAGTGCGACTTGCCATCCGCACCCGTCCAGAGCCTGACGCACCGGATCATTGCCGCCGCCCCTTCAGCCGGCCTTCGCGCCGATTGCGAGCGGCACCTTGATCTCCGCCACATAGGGCTTGACCATCTTGGCGGGATCCACGATGCGGTCGAACTCCGGCTCGGTCACGAAACCGAGCTTGAGCGCCGCCGACTTCAGCGTGAGGTCGTTGTCCATCGCATAGTGCGCGATCCGCGACGCCTTGTCGTAGCCGATCACGGGCGCCAGCGCAGTCACGAGCATCAGCGATCTCTCGACATACTCCTTGATCTTCCTGTGGTTCGGCTCGGTGCCCTCGACGAGGAAGGTGCGGAAATTGGTGCAACCATCGGTCAGGATGGTGACGGACTGCGCGATGTTGTGGATGATCAGCGGCTTATAGACGTTCATTTCCAGATAGCCGCCGGCTCCGCCGAACCCGACGGCGACGTCGTTCGCCATCACCTGCACGGCGATCATCGTCAGCGCTTCGGCCTGCGTCGGGTTGACCTTGCCCGGCATGATCGACGAGCCCGGCTCGTTCTCGGGGATCAGCAATTCGGCAAAGCCCGCGCGCGGGCCGCAGGACATCAGACGGATGTCGTTCGCGATCTTGTAGAGCGACCCCGCGAGCGTGCGGAGCGTGCCGGATAGCTGCACCAGCGCGTCATGCGCACCCTGGACGGCAAACTTGTTCGGTGCGCTGACGAAGGGCAGCCCGGTCAGCCGCGCGATTTCCGCGGCGACCGCCTCGGCGAAGCCCGGCGCGGCATTGATGCCGGTGCCGACGGCCGTGCCGCCCAGGGCGAGCCGGAAGACCCCCTTGAGCGCGTCGTCGATGCGGGCCAGATCGTCGGCGAGCATGCCGGCATAGCCGGACCATTCCTGCCCGAGCGTCAGGGGGGTCGCGTCCTGCATGTGGGTCCTGCCGATCTTGACGACGTCGTCCCACTGGCTCGATTTTGCCGCGATTGCGTCGTGCAACGCCTCGACCGCCGGAACGAGCCGCTCCGTCACGTTCATCGCGGCTGCGATGTACATGGCCGAGGGAAAGCTGTCGTTCGAGGATTGCGACATATTGACATGATCGTTCGGGTGAACCGGGTGCTTGCTCCCGAGCGGCGTGCCCGCAAGCTGGCAGCATCGGTTCGAGATCACCTCGTTCACGTTCATGTTGAATTGCGTGCCGCTGCCGGTCATCCAGACGTGAAGCGGAAACATGTCCTGATGCTGGCCGGAGAGGATCTCGTCGCAGACATGCGCGATCAGCTTGTGGACCTTGCCGTCGAGACGGCCGCCGGCGCAATTGGCGTTCGCGGCCGCCTTCTTCAGGATCGCGTAGGACTGGATCATCTCGCGCGGCATCAGGTCCTTGCCGATGCTGAAATGCTCGAGCGAACGCTGCGTCTGCGCCCCCCAGAGCTTATCCGCGGCAACGTCCACTTCACCCAGGCTGTCCGTCTCTTTGCGAAGGTTGTTCATCCGTGCCTCTTGGCAGTTGACGTCGAAAGGCCATCTCGGCGCTGTTAGAAAGTGTATGCACCGCATGACGCGCATGCTTCCGTGAATGAACGTCCTTTTGCCGAATGGCATGGTGCGCGCTCCGCACCGTCAACGAGCAAAATCATGGGACGTGGATCGACGGTTCAGCTTCGCAGCTGTGGCCGGCAGAGCCAAAGAACGCTCACCGAAGATGCGATCGGCAGGACAAGGCCCCAGGCGTGCAGCCATTTCGTCACGCAGGCCCCGATGGCGGCCCCCGACAGGAACATCAGGCAGACCAGAAGCATGACTGCGGTGCCGCGCGCCGCATCGCGATCGGACGCAACTGATTGATCGAGGGCACGGAGCATGTTGCCGGTGACGGTGACGGTGAGATATTTCCAGCGCTCGACCTGCCTGAAGCTGGCCGACTGCAGCGCGGCGCCGAAGGAGATTCCGAGGATCGTGATCATGTCCGGAATCTGATGATACAACAGCATCACCGCGACCAGGCAGACGATCTCTCCGGCGAGGCAGAGCAGCGGCGACTTGAGGCGGATTGCCAGCGATGCGCCGAGCAGAAAGGCGGCAAGCGGAAGAAGATGATGGGTTGCCTGCCGCCATTGCCCGGACATGGCGTCGATGCCGAGGAAGATAACATTGCCGGTTTGCGAGCTTGCAAACACGCCGCCGAGCGAGAGCCACGTAAAGGCGTCGAGAAAGCCGCCCGTCATGCTCAGAAGAGACGCCACGAGAACCGATCGCTCCGGAGCATGGACGACGCTTCCGGTCTCGGCGACCGGTTCCGGAGATACGGCTTGCATCGCCATGTGCGTCGGCCCGCGAGGTCAGCAGCCGGCGTGCGTTGCGGCCTCATCCGGCAGCAGAACGCGACGCGGGTGCGTGAATACGCCGTATCCGTCATCGCGAGCGATCGCGAGCAGCGTGATCCCCGCTTCATCCGCGGTCTTGATCGCGAGTGCGGTGGGTGCGGATACGGCCACGATGACCGGTGCGCCGAGCATCGCCGCTTTCTGCACCATCTCGACCGAAACGCGGCTGGTCAGCAGTACCGCGCCATCGCACGCCGATCTCCCCTCGCGTACGATCGCGCCGGCGAGCTTGTCGAGCGCATTGTGCCGGCCGACGTCCTCTCTGACCAGGCCGATGCCGGCCCGCGGATGCCAGAAGGCCGCCGCGTGGACGGCCCGCGTTTGCTGATTCAGGATTTGGTGCGGAGAAAGGGCCTGCATGGCGCCCAGCAAGTCGCGCGCGTGAAAAACGATGCCCCGGCCCTTCACCCGCGCCGGCGCGCGGCGAGCCTGTTCGAGGCTCTCGATGCCGCATAGCCCGCAGCCAACGGGGCCGCTGATGGTTCGGCGCCGTGCAGCCAGGGATGCCGCGCGGTCACCATCGAGCCACATCCGAACCTCGACGCCGAGATCGTTCGGGATCAGCTCGATGCTGCTGATCTCGCTCGCACGTTCGACGATGGCCTCGGTGAGGCTGAAGCCGATACCGAAATCCTCCAGATCTCCCGGCGTGCCCATCATCACCGCCTGGGTCGAGCCGTTATAGGTGAGCGCAATCGCGGTCTCCTCGGCAACCAGCCGCGAGGTCGACTTCGTCTGACCGCCGCGCCAGGCAATCTCCCAATGCCGGGTGAATGTCGAGCCTTTCGCCATGACTCATACCGTCGCCGGCTGGGACGAATGGCGGGACGCGCGGCTCTTGAGCGCGACCCCGAATGCGATGAATCCCCATCCCTGGAAGATCAGGTCGACGACCAGCATCACACCAAGCAGCCACAAACCGATGGCGGGCCAAGCCGCAACCAGCATGACACCGACGCAGAAGGTCAGGACGCCCGCAGCCACGATCCAACGCCAGCCCGCGGCCGGCCGGATATGGAAACCGGCCCAGATCCTTGTCACCCCGGCTACGACCAGGAAGGCACACACTGCGAGAGACAGCGTGAACGAAGCCAGGATCGGATCGTAGAGTATGATGGCCCCGGCGGCCGCATAGACGATCCCGGCCAGCAGCCAAAGCAGGAATCCCCGCAAGCCGCGCACCGAAAACGCTTGCACGATCTGGAAGATGCCGGCGACCGCCATGGTGGCGCCGATGACCAGTACGGATGCGAGGGTCGCCGCCATCAGATTGGCAGATGCAACACCGCCGAGGATCAGTTCGCCGACACCCAGCGCAACGAACCAGCCCCATTTTCCGGTGATGGCGTGGATGGCCCATCCGAGCGAGGCCTTCGAGTTCGACATGTCCGTCATGGCTTGACCCTTGTTCGCACGACGATCCGCAGATCATGAATAGGGCAAGCGTATCGAGATCTGTCCCAAGTCATCTTTCGAGGACGCAGCGATATTATTTGATCCGCACGATACGGACCGTTGCGCGAGGATCGCGACTAGCGCGGGATGGTCACGACGGTCCTGAACCCGTCGGAGCCGCCGCGGACGTCGATGGTCCCGTGCAGACGCGCCGCAAGCGTCTCGACGATGGAGCGGTCCTCTTCCCGGTACCGACTTTCGTCGGACGAGCCGTTGTCCATGATGCTGCACGCAACCGACGTCGCAGTGAGCCATACTTCGAGACGAATGGCGCCTGCTCCGCAGTGGGATACGTGGCGCACCGCACCGGTGATCAGTTCGAAGACGATCATCCCCAGCAGCCAGCAGCGCTCGGAGCTCATCTGCAGTGGATGCAGCAGCAGCGAGAGCGCAATACCCTTGCCTTCGAGGCTCGAGCGGCTGATCGAGCGGCACAATTGTTGAAGATAGGCCGCCAGATCGACGGTGGTGGTGAACTGCGGCATTTGCAGCGCATGGTGAAGTTGCGCGTGACCTTCCAGCCGGTCCTGCACGGAAGCGAGGGTCGCCCTCGCTTCGATGCCGTCGCAACGATCGGCCGCCTGCGCCACCAGATCAATGGCCGAGGCGAGCTCGTCGTCGATCCGGTGCGCGAGCTCACGCAGCAGCAGGCGCTCCGCCTTGACGCCGCCATCCGGCAGGAGTTCCGAGAGGCTGCTCATCCTTCACCCGCCTCCCGGCCCAACGGCGTGCTTTGCACTTACGGGTTCTGGCCGCTTCGGCCGGTCTCGTAGAGGAACCAGATGCGCCGTTCCGTTTCGTCGATCCAGTTTTCCAGCACGCTCGCGGTGGCGACATCGCCGTATTCGTCGCAGAGCTCGTGGACCCGGCGCATTTCCCGCGTTAGCTGCTGGTTGTCGCTGCGCAGCTCGGCGAGCATGTCCTGCGGATCGACATAGTCGGCATCGTTGTCGAGAATGCGCTGCTCGCGCGCGATGTGGCCGATCGAGCGTAGCGTCGTGCCGCCGATCTTGCGTGCGCGTTCGGCGATGTCGTCAGTCATGGCGAAGATTTGGTCGGCCTGCTCGTCGAGCATAAGGTGGTAGTCGCGAAAGTGGCTGCCCGACACGTGCCAGTGGAAGTTCTTGGTCTTCAGGTAGAGAGCGAAAACGTCGGCGAGCAGCGCTCTCAGCGCGGCTGGAACGTCCCGGTTCGCATTCGCTCCGAGATCCGTCGGGCTTTGGAGGTCTGCTTTGGTCATGGTCGGCATCCTTGTGTTGGAGGTTGGAAACATCTAACCGCGCGGTGCGCGAGGAATCTTTCCAGCGCGAAAGATCCTTTTGGGATCGCACGCCTGCGAGGGGCGCCCGCCGGCGCGTAGCGGGTTCATTTCGCTTGTGTCACCCTGTCCCACAGCGGCAGAAGCGACATCGATGCGAATACGCCATCGCGACGGATCAATGCGTGGAATAGCCCCGCCGCCAGATGCAGCAGCACGAGGGCAAAGAACGCGAAACCCAGATAGACGTGGGCATTCCAGAGCAGCGTGTGCATCAGGTCGCTCTGCGGCAGCAGCGCGGGAATTCGGATCCCGCCATACAGGACGACCGGATAGGCCGCGGCCCAGAGCATGCCGAGACCGAGCAACGGCATGACGATCATGAGGGCATACAGGAGCTGATGCGACAATCTTGCTCCAAACTTCATGGGTCTCGAAAGATCGGCCGGCAATGGCGGCGCACCGTAATGCAGCCGCAACGCCAGCCTGATGAGAACGAGGACCAGCAGGATGACGCCGATCGTCTTGTGGACCAGGATGAGCGGCAGATATTTCGGCGCGACCGTGGAGACCATGCCGACGCCAATGAACAGCATGGCGAGGATGCAGACCGCCATCAGCCAGTGCAGAACCCGCTGGATCAGGGCAAAACGATGAGGAGCGCTGGTCATGGCTTGGCGGTCCCGGTTCGCGGATAGTCCCTGGCTTCGGCCGCGCGCAGATCGTAGGATTTGCGGTAGACCGATGAGCGTGCAGCCGGGAACGGATCGTCCGACACCCGGATTCCCTGTGGCAGGACCGCCGGATCGAAATTGATGTCGCGGCACGGTCCATCGCGCTCCGGCTCGATCCGCTGCACGATCAGCGTTCCGACCTCCACTTTGCGACGGTTCTCCGGCCAGGCCTTGCTCGGATCCGCGGTCGGGTCGCCCGGATCGGCGACGGTCGTGACCATGGTCCATCGCAGTGGACCGGCGGTCCGGACCCGTTCGGTGATCTCCTGCTCGAGATAATCCGGCCCGCGCTTTTCGAGGTCGGCCTGCGAGATCGGAATGGGTTGCGCCGAGGGCAACAGCGACCATCGCACGGTGTGGTCGCCGCCTCCGGCGTCCGTGAAGACGAAGCTGTTGAGACCGTTATAGGGCTCCTCCGCATAACTGCCGGTCCAGGGCGCCGTCTTGGCCCAGGCCGCGAAGGGGCCGAATTCCGGGTTGGCCTGAATGAATGCCTTCATCGCCTCCGGATCCTTCTTTCCGGATGCGATCAGCAGGTCGTGAAATGCTTGCGGCGTGGAAACCGCAAAGACCGGCGGGTTGATCATCGCCATGCGCCACTCTTCGCCGTCTGCCGTCGTGATCTGCAATCCCAGGCCGCGGACGCGCACGGTCGCATCAACCGCGTTCGGATCGGCCGTGCCGAGATTGAAACGGCCCAAGGCCGGATAGTGCCCCTGCGCGAAGACCTTGGCCCGGGAGAGCTCCGCACCGTTTCCATTCGCCTCGAATGTCCCGGTGAAGCAGATTCCCTTGGCATGATTTCGCCGGTGCCCGAGCGGCGGGCCGCTCGGAGGCGTCAGCGCCGCGATCATCCGTTCCGGCGTCAGACGCCCCGGCGAGAGCCATCCCGCAGTGTATGCGAAGGCAGCCGCGCCGCCGCCGACCACGGCCGCAATCAGGACGAGGGACCCAAGCCCCGAACGTGGTAGCTTGCCTTGATTCATCCGGTCTCCTTTGCGATGCGCAGACCGCCTGGCGATCGGGTGCGCGCGGCGCTCTTTCGAGCGACGCAGCCTCCTTGTAGCCGGCGGCCAAGGCCCGATCTTTTCGAACCCACCGCCAATTTCGCGAAGGCACGCCTGAACTGTCTTCGGCGTTCGCCGGACCGGATCCAGCTTCGGGCATTCTCGAAATTTTTCGTGCAATTTGACAATCGATCGTGATGCCCGAAAAGACCCACCCTGCGCCCCGCCCTATTCCAGATGCGCTTCGCACGATGGCGGCGGTCGACTCCCGAACGATGGACCGTGTCGCGACGGGGCCGCCAGCGCCGCAGTGGCTGGAATGCGATTGGGAATCGAATGAGCAAAGTGATCATCGTCACGGGTGCTGCAAACAGCATCGGACGAACCACCTGCCGGCAACTGATGCAGGCAGGCCACACGGTCTACGTTTCAAGCCAGGAAATGAGGGGCCCTATTGCGCAAGGGATCGAGGAGGCTGGATCAAATCCCGGCCAGCCCGGCGCCGATCTCCGCACGATCGAGTTCGACGTCTCTTCGGAATCCTCAGTGACCTCGGCCGTTGAGACCATCATCGCCGAAAACAGCCGCCTCGACGTGGTCGTGCACAATGCCCGGCAAGTCGTTTACGGACCCGCAGAAGCCTTCACGCCGGAGCAGCTCGCCGAGCTCTACGATACCAACGTCCTGATCGCACAGCGCCTCAATCGCGCGGCGTTGCCACAATTGCGCAAGCAAGGTCAGGGCTTGCTGATATGGATCACGTCAAGCAGCGCACGGGGCAGCTCGGTTCCGTTCCTCGGCGCCTGTGCTTCAACGGAAGCCGCCCTGGATTCGCTGGCACTCAGTTACGCCGGCGAACTCGCGCGTTGGGGCGTCGAGACGACTATCATCGCTCCCAGCGCTCTCGGACCCGGCCACTATGTCCGATCCGGCCGGCCGCAGGATACTGTTCGAGCGGAAGAATACGCGGATGGTCCAACCGCCGACGTGAGTGAAATCGCGCTTGCGGGACTCGCGCAGCTTTCGCCGAAGGATACGGCTCCACAAGATGTCGCAAGCACAGTTGCGAATGTCGTGAACATGCCGTTCGGACAACGTCCGCTGAAAGTTCATTTCGGCCCGGATGACGATGGGGCGGCAGCTGTCGACGCCGTCGCCGACCGCGCTCGCACGGAACTGTTCCGCCAGATCGGCCTGGAGGATCTTCTCAAGCCCGTGTTGATCCGATGAGATCACCCATTGGCGGAGATTTCCCCAATCGACGGTCGTTTCCTGAAAAATCAGGACTCTCCCCGGAGTTCCCTGCCCTCCGGACGAAAGTGATCGGCGACATCCATCGGTGATCCTTTACCGCGATACGGCCGGATGTTACGTTTGAAGCTGCCACCGCGGTCACACGTTTCGGCCCGAGTTCAAGTCATAGAGTACGACGAGTCGGTCGTCGGATTTGATATTTCCAAATGGTCCACCGCTGGCAGAGCAACGCCACAACAAGCACGACCGGACCCTCTCTCCAGGAGAGCTCCGCTCAAGAGATTTTCGTCTTTGGGCCGTTTCGTCTGGACGCCTCGCAGAGACGGATCGAGAAAGATGGCCATCCGGTCCAACTGTCGGCTCGCGCATTTGACCTTCTGCTGACACTGATCCGGCATGCGGGCGACGTCGTCAGCAAGAGCGATCTGATAGCCAGGACATGGCCAGGCTCCCGCGTCGATGACAACAGCCTGCGCGTCCATATCGCAGCACTCCGCAAGGCGCTCGGGGACGGCAATGCCGGCGCCAAATATCTGAGCACGGTCTCGGGACAGGGTTATTGTTTCGTCGGTTCGGCCGCGAGCCCGGAGCAGAATCAACCTGCACCGACCAAGCCTGTTCGCGCGCACAACCTGCCGGCACATCCCTGGCAGATGGTGGGCCGCGAGCAAACCATCCAGGATATATCGGAAAGGCTCAAAGCCCAGCGTTTCATCACGGTCGTCGGCCCAGGCGGCATCGGCAAGACGACGGTCGCAGTTTCCGCGGGCCACGCCCTTCTCGCGGAATTCGCCGGCCAGGTTCACTTCGTCAGTCTCGGCGAGACTCGCGATGCCGCTCTGGTGCCGGCCATTGCAGCATCTTCGCTCGGGCTGCGGGCGCGATCGGACGATCCCTCAAACAACCTTGTGGCATTCCTGCGCGACCGGCGGATGCTGCTCATTCTGGATTGCTGCGAGCATGTCGTCGACGCCGCGGCGGCGCTGGCCGAACGGCTCTACCAGGAGGCACCGCAGCTGCACATCATGGCCACGAGCCGGGAGCTGCTGCGGGTCGAAGGCGAGCACACATATCGTCTCTCGCCTCTGACAAGCCCGCCGGAAAATGCCGTTCTGACGGCCGAGAGCGCGATTGCCTACCCCTCCGTAAAACTCTTCGTGGAACGCGCGGCCGCAGCTGGAGGTGGGTTCGGATTGACGGATGCGAACGCGTCGGACGTCGGCAACCTCTGCTGTCGGCTCAATGGCATCCCGCTCGCGATCGAGCTCACCGCCGGCCATGTGACCGCCTACGGCGTCAAGGCCATGGTCCAACTCCTCGACAAGCACTTCAATCTGCTGTGGGAAGGACGACGCACGGCGCTGCCCCGGCACCGGACGCTTCGCGCAACCATCGAGTGGAGCTACGATCTTCTATCCGGGCCCGAACGGGTGGTTCTCAGCCAGCTATCGGTGTTCGTCGGCAGCTTCACCGCCGATGCCGCCCGAGCGATCGCCGGCAGCGATCCGACCAGCGACGACACGACCATGGCTGGGCTCGACAACCTCGTGGCCAAGTCGATGCTTGCCCTGAACCAGGGCTCGCAATCGATCCGCTACAGGCTCGCGGACGCGACGCGGGCCTACGCGCAGGAGAAGCTCGCCGCCAGCACCGACGCCGAAATCGTGCCGCTACGCCACGCATCCTACTTTCGGGATTTGCTTGAAAAGACGGCCGACGAGCCGAATGAAGGCCTGTCGTCGATGGCCGATCAATTCGGCGACATACGCGGCGCGCTGGCGTGGTGCTTCTCGGATCGAGGCGACCGCAGAACCGGCGTCGGCCTCGCTGCCGCAGCGATCCCCCTGTTCTTCAAGCTGTCGCTCTTCACCGAATGCCAGCTCTGGGTCACGCGCGCAATCGAAGCGCTTCATGAGACGGGCGGAAGTGTCAGGCACGACCTCGCACTTCATGCCGCGCTGGCGTCTGCCCGGATGCTGACGGGACAAATCGACGAATTGGGCGTCGGCTATCTCGACAGAGCGGTCGGGCTGGCCGAGACAATTGGCGATGTCGCCGGCCAAATCCGTCTGATTGGCCGACTGCATCTGCTCCAACTGCTCGTCGGCAATTTCGACGATGCGCTGGCCACCGCAAAGCGCGGCGAAGCGATTGCCCTCGCCGGCAACGATTCCGTCGGGGTGGCGCGCATGCGCATGTTGCTCGGCACGTCGTGCCACTATCTGGGCGAGGTTGCCGCGTCTCGCTCGTACGTCGAAGCGGCGCTGTCCCATCCGGGCCTGGAAGGCGACTCCCGTGGCGGCCTGACGTCCGATTACCCGAGGCGTCCTCAAATCACCCTCGCCCGCATCTTATGGCTCGAGGGACATCCCGATCAGGCCACGGCGACGGCGCGCCAAGCCATCTCCGATGTGATCGCCATCAACCATCCAACCATATTGTGCATAGCGCTGCCCTGGGCATTCGGCGTTTTCCTTTGGAACGGGGATGTGGGTGTGTGCGAAGAGCACATTGACAGGCTCCTCGTGGAGACCCGCAAGCACAATCTCGCCACCCTCCAGACGGTCGGCGACGCCATGAAAGGGATTGCGCTGTTGGCCCGCGGCGAAAGTGATGTCGGGCTGGCCATGCTGAACAGCTCCGTCAAGAAGCTGCAGAGCCAGCGCTACGGCGCGGCGGCCGGACTTTGCGTGCCGCTCGCGGAAGCTCTGGCGGCGACGGGTCGTGGAGATGAAGCACTCGACATCCTCGATCAGGCGATTGCCCGGGGTCGGCGTCGCAACTTCATGGTGGAGATGCCGGACATGTTGCGGGCAAGGGCAGAAGTGCTGATCCGTAAGGACAATCCCGACTTCCTGGAGGCGGAGCGGAGCCTGGCGCAGTCACTTGACCTGGCCCGACATCAGGGGGCGCTCGGTTTTGAGTTGCGCACGGCAATCGGTCTTGCAGGGCTATTGCGGCGGCGGGGCCGCCGCAGTGAAGCGCAAGACGTGCTTGCGCCCATCTATGGACGATTCACCGAGGGGTTCAATACGCCCGTCCTGAAAGCGGCCAGCGAATTGCTGGCCGAATTGGCGTCCCCGCCTTCGGGCTCGCTCGCCGCGAGTTGATGGCTCTGACAAACTCGCGAGGGGTGCGCCAACCTGCAGTGGCCAGGTCGCGCGGCTGGCCGCGATGCCGTGCAATCCGAATAGAAGCGCGCGGCGTGGAAAGACCGCGTCGAGGGGCCGGCGCATTCTACGTCCGGCAATAGGACTTCGAAGCCAACGTTCTGGAGCACGGGGGATGCGGCGCTCGCCGAGGCCGCACCTGCGTCCGATGACATGTATCGGACGCCCCCCCCGGGGCATCCTGGAGCACCGCCCGTACTATGAGGTCGAAAACTCCGTCATCATCGCTCTCGCGAGCCTGAGATCCGTGGTCTCGAAACCCTCGGTGAATTTGCCGTACACAAGAGCCAGGATTTGGTGCGCATCGGCGGGACGGCCCTGACTCGTCCTCAACCGTGCCAGGCTGATGGCCGCCCTCAGCTCCCAGAACAGCGCACCTTGGCCGCGCGCGACTTCGAACGCCTTGTCGAAGCACTGCTCGGCGGCGATAGCCGAGCGACGCTCGCCGGGATGCCGGAGCAACTCGCCCTTGATGCGCCAGAGCTCGGCCGCGTACCACCGCTCATCCCTCGCCTCGCAGCGCGCAAGCGCCTCGTCCGCGGTCGCAAGCCCCAGCGATACTTCGCCGACCTCTCCGAGACATGCCGCCAGTTCGCCGAGAGGAAGCAGGAAGCGCGGCAGGAAACGCGCCTCGCCCGCAAGCTCGAGCGCCTTGCGCAGCAACGTCAGTCCGGCGGCGACATCGCCACGCCGCGCCATGACCATGCCCCTGAAGGCGCGCGCCCACACGTTCCACAGACGGATCGGATGACGTTCGGTATGCTCCAGCAGCATGGTGCAATAGCCTTCCGCGGCATCGAGATCGCCGGCCAGGAAGGCAATCGGACAGGCACCCTGGCCAAGCACGCTGCAGAAGGTCAGAGCGTGACCACTCGCACGGCCCTCCTCGACATTGCGCTCGACGACGCTGAGTGCCTGATCCGCCAACCCGAGAAGCCACAGGATGCGCGCCTGGAAATAGCGTGCCGAGGCTCGCAGGTCGAACCTGAAACGGATCACCTGCGGCTTCGCCGCCAGATCGGAGAGGCGAGACAAGGTTCGCCCGATGTGATGATGCGCCAACCGCTGGTCACCGAGGTAGTGCAGCGTGGTGGCAAGCAGCCGATCACCCATCATCCGGTCGACCGAATTTTGGGAATCGGCCACGATATCCGCGAAGCGGTGCGCGAATTCCAACGCCTTGCGGAATTCGCCGTTGTTGAATTGATCGATGCAGAGCCCCCAAAGCGCACGCAACAGATAGTCGCTGTCGCCGAGCTGCTCGGCCAGCTGCAGGGTCGCCGCCCAGGCCGGACCGGCCTCTCGAGCCCTGCCAACGCCGTACATCAGTGACCAGCCAAGCGCGGCCGATAATTGCATGCGGAGCCGCAAAGCGCCCGCGGCGCTGCCGTCGAGGCTGGCCAACGCCAGTTCGGTCCGCTCGCGGCACTCGGCGAGGAGCGACAATTGTACCCATAACGGGACGGCCCCTGCGGTCAGCGCCACTCCGATCTGCGCATCTCCGTCGGGCGAGAAAGCCCAATCGAGGCTGGATCGTACGTTGTCGATGTGCTGGCCATAGAAGCCGAGCCACTCCGCCTGCGGCTTCACTTCGCTGTCAGCTTCCGCATTCGCAAAGAACCCGCCATAGTATCCGGCCTGGCGGCGCGCGACGCCGGGAAATTCGCCGCTGGCGTGAAGCTTTTCCAGCGCATAGGCGCGCGTGGTGTCCAGCAGGCGATAGTACGGGCGCTCGCCGCGAATATCCGCAAGGACGAGCGACTTTGCCACCAGGTTGGCAAGCTCCGCGGTGACATCGCCCATCCCTTCGCCGGCGACCGCGATCACGGCATCGAGTAGAAACTCTCCGGCAAACACGCCGAGCCGCCGCAGAACCCGCGCCTCGGCGTCCGGCAGTAGATCGTAGCTCCAGTCGAGCGTCGCACGAAGCGTTTGCTGCCTGGGCAACGCAGTACGCCGGCCGGTCGTCAGAAATTTGAACCTGTCGTCGAGAAGTGCCGCGATCTTCGGCGGACTGAGCATCACGGCGCGTGCCGCCGCGAACTCGATCGCGAGCGGAATGCCATCCAGCCGGCGGCAGATGGCTGCGACGGCATCGAGGTTCTCTTCGTCGAGCGCGAAGCTGGAGCCCAGCGCTTTCGCTCTGGTCGTGAACAATTCCACCGCCGTGTAGGCCGATGCGGCGTCAGACCCGAGCCGGACTTCGGGCGGCACCCCCAGGGGCGGAACGCGATAGACATGTTCGCCGTCAATGCGCAGCGCTTCGCGACTTGTCGCCAGGACGATCGTTCCGGAACACTGGCTGACGATCGTCTCGGCCAGTTGGGCCACGGTATCAACGACGTGCTCGCAATTGTCGAGAATGAGCAACAACTGCCTGGCTCCAATCGCGCGCGCTATGGAGCCCGGGGTGATCTCCTCCCCTTCGAGCTTGATACCGAGCGTGCTGGCGACGGCCGAGCACACGAGCTTGGGATCGGGCAGCGAGGCCAATTCGACCAGCAACCGGTCGGCCGCAAAACCGGCTGGCGGCGTCCTGGCAGCTTGTAGTGCAAGGGCCGTCTTGCCGATCCCGCCAGGCCCGACGAGGCTCACGACGCGATAAGCCGACAGAAGCTCCCACAAACGCGCGACCGCGGTGGTGCGGCCGATGAGAACGAATGATGCATTGGGAATGTTGGTCGACGGCAGTGGCTGGGGTGCGGCAGATTGTAGCGGGGCATCCATCTGCCGGGTCCGCCATGAACCCAGCAGGCGATAGCCCCGGCCGACCGTTGTCGCCAGCATGTCACGATCCGAACCAAAGGCCTTCCGGATCGCCGCGATATGGACCCGAAGTGCACTCTCCTCGACGAAGACGCCGCGCCAGACACGCTCTGTCAGGTCATTCTTGGTGACCAGCCCGCCTTCGGCCTGAGCCAATTCCGCAAGAATCTCAAAGGCACGACCGCCCAGAGGAACGGACTCTCCCATCGAGCGCAGTTCGCGTCTGGCAAGATCGATCTCCCATTCAGCGCAGGCGTAGACGGGGCGCTGGTTTGGCTCGGCCATCATCGGCATAGCCCCAGGCGGTTGTTTGATCTTGCGCCCAGCGTATCACCAACGCTTTCAAAATACACAATCTGTCCGGCGACCAAGGCCGCCAGACACTCGCCGCAAATATCGCAATGCTCGCACGTCAGCAGCCGCGACAGATGGATCCTTCCAGCATCTTCTCGACCCGTGCGTCCTCCTTGTCGATGGTCGCATCCGAGCCGAGCAGCGGTCCCTTCGTCGGATGACCAACCCCCTCCGATGACGGGAGCGCGGTGCCGAGCGAGTTCGTTCCCGGCGCAGCAGCGCTGGTACCGAGCGCGCCGCCGCTCTCCATCGACATGTGAGATCCCATGCCGCCGCGGGCAGATGCAACGCCCGAGAGCGCAAGGCTGGCAACGACGCAGAGAAACCAGAGCAGTCTCATGGCTCACACTCCTCATGTTGTATGACCTGCACCTTGAACTGGGCGTCGCACACGATTCGACCATGCACGATCGCGCGAGCAACTATGACAATTGTGACAGAGTTCGGCTTCGAAGACGCATCAGACCTTCGTAACCGCGCGCTCTGCCTGATATTCCCGTCATCTTCTCGCAAGAGTGATGCGTGACAAGCAGGGTTTTCCGGCCGGACTGCCTATATAGCCCGGTATAGAAAGCAATTCCGGAAACGCCATCAGCCGAGCAGCGATCATCGCCAAGCGACTCTCCGCACGTCACGAACAATGGAGATTCGCTATGAGTGCATTCAAAACCCTGATCGCCGCAGTGCTGCTCTCAACGGCAACGATATCATCCGCCTCCGCGGCCTGGTCCTTTGCCGATCAGGAGCCCGCCGCATTTGCATCAATGTATCCCAATCGCGACGTGCTGAATGGCGGCGCATTGACGCCGGCAGGGCGAATGGGTCTCGAGCGGTCCGGTGGCGCGGCTCCGGTGTTCGGAGCGGGCCACATCTACAACCGCCACGGGCATCGGTGAGCGGCGGCAACACGCAAAGGCAAATTGCCGCGTAACCATGCCTGTCCGTGACCCCGCTCGGCGTGCGACCGCGCCACGCGGCGCACCCCGCGGGTCCGGAGCCTCGATCGATATCATCAGCTCCGAACGTTTGTTCGCGACGACGGCGTAGAACGCTCCCCCAGATCGGGCGCCGGTGACGGGTCAATTCTACGCACACCATTGTAAAACTTCACAGTTCTTCAGCTTCTGTAATCCGGCTCGCGTCGGGTCCCGCGCTACACTCCGGCTATCGACTGTTGGACGAGCAGGCCCCCCATTGGCGCCATACCGCCGCCCGGCAGGCACGATGACCAGCAGCGCTATGGAGGCATCGCTTGATCACCGGTGGAAGTGGCCATTTGAGTCCCGACATTGCGAGGCGCCTGCGAAAACTGGCGATCGTCGCCGTCATATTTGCGGCCGGCGCAGCCAGCGCCTCTGCGCAACAGCGATACGATCCCGGTGCGAGCGACACCGAGATCAGGATCGGCAACATCATGCCCTATAGCGGCCCGGCATCGGCTTACGGCATCATCGGCAGGACGATGAGTGCGTATTTTCGCATGGTCAACGACAATGGCGGCATCAACGGCCGGACAGTCGAGTTCATCTCCTACGACGATGGCTACAATCCGTCCCGAGCGGTCGAGCAGGCACGGCGGCTCGTCGAGGCCGACGAAGTGCTCGCGATCTTCGCCCCCTTCGGCACCGCGAGCAACGCCGCCATTCAAAGGTACATGAATAATCGCCACGTGCCGCAATTGTTCGCCATTTCGGGAGCATCTCGCTGGGCTGATCCCGTCCACTTTCCGTGGACGATCGGCTGGCTACCGAGCTACCGAACCGAGGCACGCATCTACGCGGACTATGTCCTGACGCATCACCCTGGCGCCAGGATCGGCATCCTCTACCAGAACGACGACTTCGGACGCGATTATCTGGCTGGCCTGAAGGAGGTGCTGCAAGACAGGTACGCGCAAATGGTGGTTGCGAGCCTGCCATATGAAATCAGCGAGCCGACAATCGACTCGCAGATCGTGGCGATCAAGGCGGCCGCCCCCGACATTTTCATCAATGTCGCCACGCCAAAATTCGCGGCTCAGGCGATCAGGAAGCTCGCCGAGCTGGACTGGCATCCCGTCCACATCATGACGAACGTCTCGGTTTCGGTCGGCTCAGTGTTGAAGCTCGCAGGACTGGACAACGCGAAGGGAGTCCTGAGTGCCGGGTACCAGATGGACGTGACCGACCCGCAGTGGGACTCATACCCGGGCATGCAGCATTTTCGCGCGTTCATGGCGAAATACTATCCGGACGCAGATCGATCCGAAAGCGGCCCGCTGGTGGCATTCAATATGTCGAGCGCGCTCGTTGAGGTGCTTAGGCGCTGTGGCGACGATCTCACGCGCGAGAGGATCATGCAGGTGGCGACGAATCTCGACATCGAGGGGGCGGCCTATATTCCCGGCGTCCGGGTCAAGACATCGCCGACGGACTTTCGCCCGATCGAGCATCTCCAAATGATGCGTTTCACCGGCGAGAAGTGGGAATGGTTCGGTCCGCTCATGAATGGCCATTCGGACCGGATAACGCTTTCGCCCGACTAGCGAGCAATCGCTTTCGAGATGAAGCGCGGGCGCCAACTTCGTGCAAAGGCGAAAATGATCGTTCAATTGATACTGCTCATCCGACACACGCGTACACATGTCTGGCAGGCGAGCCGAGGCGTTCCCGGCGTCGCTTTGTCAAGGAGACGTGCAATGACTACACTGAAGCTCTTGTCGGCGGGACTGATGGTTTCGGCCATGATCGCCTCCCCCGCGATGGCTCGCGAAGGCAACAACCAGGCGCGCCGGACCAATGACGACGCCTATGCGTCGGTTCAGCGCGTTCCGGTGACGTCCAAGCGCAACTGTGTTCGCGCTCCCGACGTCGGTGCGTATGCGAGCGACCCCTGGCGTCGGCCTCCGTGCGAGCCCAAGTCGGGCTATTGAGCACGCCAACCGGAGCGAGCCCCCTTGCCGCAAGGCAATCGTCAGCGCGGACTTGAAGAGGTTCATCTCCGCGCTTCGGGGGCTTCCATCTCACGGACGTGACTGGAGGAAGAATGGCGGCCCTATGAAGCCCCGTTCTTCCGACCGGCCATGTCTGAGACGCATTGATCCGTACCAACGCCGCGGCCCGGCATCTGCAGCGGATCCGAGAGCGATGCCAGCTCCATCGCAGAATTCACCAACCTCGCCACTGCAGTCTCAGGCCCCACGGGGGCGAGGCCTACTCGCTCGAGGCAAGGGCATCAAAGATCGAATCCAGCCGCAGCGGCATCTCGCCATCGACTCGGCGTGTCACCCGCGAAGCGCCTGAACGTCGTCGTGAAGTGGGCCTGGCTCTGAAAACCCACTGTGAGCGCGACCTCAACAATCGGCATCTCCCAGTCCCGCAGCAGATCCTTGGAGCGCTGTATCCGGTGCCGCAAGATATATTCGTGAGGCCTGCAACCCGTCGCGGCGCGGAACTGGGCGGCGAAATGCATCCGGCTCAGGCCCGCGGCCGCGGCAAGATCCGCCAGCACGATTTTCTTGCGGAAGTGAGTCTCGATATAGTCGAGCACCCGCTTGAGCCGCCACTTCTGCAATCCCTGGACCGGCCTTTCAGAAGTGCATTGGCCGACGCGGGCTCGCTCGTCGAACCTCGGCTGCGCCTCGGACCGCAAGGCAAGGAGTCGGGCAATGACGGCAAATCGCAGGGCGTCGACGCAAAGGGCGCTATCGGGGGCTTTCAATCGCTCCATCGCGACGAGAGCTTCGGACAGGCGCTGAACTACCGGATCGTCGTCACAAATGGGCGCAGTTGTCAGAGAGCTAGGTGCAGTCATGGCCGCGCGTTGCCACGGGATTTCGACGCGCAGCCAGCCGGTGTCGCGCGCCGGATTACACGAGGATATGCTGGAGCTGCGCCGTGGCTGCCCTTCGATCGCAATGACCAGGCCGAGCCGCTCGAAGGCAATCGTCGTTGCATCAAGGGGGGACAGATCGTCCCTGCGCGAAACGGTGGTAGGCGCGATGACCTTCGGAAGCGGCGCGATCGAGGCCATTGCGATGGCCGCGCGGAAATCTGTTTCGTCCGCGGTGACGGTCGCCTGGGTGTCGCCATGCTTCGGTTGTGGCGACAGTAATAATGGCTGAGACATGATCTTACTCTGGCAAGGACAATCCAAACGATGATGCCCCATTCCGGCGAAGCGCATCGATCGCAGAGTAAGGTAGCAAGCTATGGCCCGATCGCGAGTGAAGAGGCGCAAAATCAGGAAACTTCAGGCTCTCCGTCGCCGACATGCCGACACCGTCGAAGCGATGCGTCGTGCCATCGCTTCAAGCGAGATGCCGCGCGATATCCTGTAGCTCGCGATGTGAACAGGTGTCGCTTCGACCGTTCGATAATGAAGAGACCAAGCAGGCCGCCGAGCTTCTGAACCGTCGCGACGCGAAATCCCCTGCCCTGTGTTGCTGTCGGGATGTGCTGCACGCTCCTTCCGGCCCGCTCTCCCATTTTGGCACTCCCATTCGTCCTCACGAATTCGTGTGCAAGCAACGAGCGTTTCGGACGCCTGCATCGAGCCATGGCGAACAGCCGGCTACTGAGAAGGTCGTCTTGACACCCCAACGGCCTCCCTTGTACGACACCTGGGCATACTGACGCTTTCAGAATCTTGCCAGGGGCGGTGATCTTTGGGGGTCACGTCACTCTCCTAGATTGCGGCAGTGAAGCTGATCCACGGACCCCCTTATGTCGCCTTCGCCCGCTGTACGAACCTACTCTTTCGGTAACTGGCTCATCGATTGCCAGCGGAGAGAGCTGAAGTGCGACAACATCACGGTCCCGATCGGAAGCCGCGCATTCGAGATTCTCGAGAAACTGGCGGGTTGCGCCGGTCACCTGGTGACCAAGGATGATTTGATCGGAAGTGTCTGGTCAGGCCTGGCCGTCGAGGACAACACGCTACAGGTCCATATCTCCGCCGTCCGCAAGGCGCTGGGCAAAGATCGCGATCTCCTCAAGACGATCTCGGGCCGTGGATATACCCTCGCCGGGACCTGGCGAAGCGGGCATTTGGATCAGCCCGCAGCGACATCGGTATCCGTCCCGGCCATCGAATCCTTTTCGAACAACCTACCGAACACGCGCGCTCCTCTTATCGGGCGCGAGGATTGCCTGAGCGAAATTGCCGAACTTATGTTCGCATATCGGGCCGTGACTTTGGTCGGCCCGGGAGGCATCGGGAAAACAAAGCTGGCCATCGAACTTGCGCGCCTGGTCGCATCCTCATTCGATGGTGCGGTGGCGCTGGTCGAGCTCGCGACCTTGCATGATCCGGCACTTGCGACATCGACCACCGCGCGTGCACTCAAGCTTGCCCTGAGTGACAAGGAGGTTTCGGCCGCCTGCATCGCGCAGGCTATCGGGTCACGGCGTCTGCTTCTCATCTTGGACAATTGCGAGCATGTCATCGACATCGCTGCACAGATCGCGAGTGCTGCACTTCGCTATTGTCCCAATGTCACTATTCTTTCGACGAGTCGGGAAGGCCTCCGCATCGATGGCGAATACGTCGCGGCCATCCCGCCGCTGTCGGTCCCGGACTCTGGTTTGCGTGATCCCGGTGTGCTGTTGCAGGCAAGCGCCGTGCAGCTCTTCGTCGCTCGCACACAGGCGCTACGCGCGAACTTCTCTCCAGGCGCGGACGATCTGCTGAAAGTGGCTGCCATCTGTCGCCGGCTCGACGGAATTCCGCTCGCGCTGGAATTCGCCGCGGCTCAGACCGCGAATCTTGGGGTAGACACCGTCTTGCTGCGCCTGGACAGGCGAATGGAGTTGCTGAGCGGCGGCCGCAGGGACCAACTGCCGCGGCACCAGACCCTGCGAGCGACGCTGGACTGGAGCTACGATCTGTTGTCGCCCGACGAGCAAAGGCTGTTGTGCTGGCTCGCGGTGTTTCCGGCAGGTTTCACACTCGATGCGGCCATTGCAATGATGGACGACGCGTTGTCCCGGTCGGACGTCATCGAAACACTGTTCAATCTGGTCGGAAAATCGCTGGTCTCGCTCGATCCCTCCTTCGAAGGGCGGTGGCGTCTGCTGGAGACCACCCGCGCCTATGCTCTGGAGAAGCTGGCAGAAGCAGGGCTCTGCGCGCAGGCCAGCAGACGGCATGCGGGCTTTCTCAGGCAGCTCATCATGCCACCTGGCGATGCCTCCCCCGCCTCCGACGATCTCACTCGCCTTGCCCAGGAAATTGGAAACGTGCATGCGGCGCTCGACTGGGCCTTCGCACCCGGCGGCGATGCCGCGCTCGGCGTAGAGCTGACAGCCGGCTTTGTGCCGGTGTGGATGCAACTGCTGTCCTTCATGGAATGCTCGACCCGGATCGAGCACGCTCTCGCCCATCTTGACGGAGAGCTGACCTGCAATCCAAGGCTCAAGGCGCAGCTCTATGTCGCGCTGGGGTTCGCGCTTCTCAATACGACAGGCTCGGCGGAGCGCATGAAGGCGGCTCTGAACATCGGCCTTGCGCTCGGCGAAGAGCTGTCCGATCTCGAGCTTCAGCTCAAGGCTGTTTGGACGCTGTGGAGCTATAATCTCAACTCGGGCCAATACGACGCGGCCAAGAGTGTCGGAGAGCGATATCTGGAGATCGCCCTTCGCACGGGAAACCCCGCCAACGAGACGGTCGGCCGCCGCCTGATCGGCGCCGCCACCCATTTTTACGGCGCGCAGGAGGAAGCTCGACGCGAACTGACCCTGTCCCTGGACCACTCGGCTCACGGATTGAAGGACGGCGCGAACCAGATGTGGTTCCTGCTCAACCAGAGCGTCCTGGCAAAGGCCATGTTAGCCCGCGTGCTGCTGCTCCAGGGAAAGATCGCCCAGAGCAGATCCCTGGCCGCGGAATGCCTCGAGGAGGCGCAGCGTGAGAAGGACAAGCTCGCGATCGCTTACGCGCTGCGGAACGCCGTGTGCCCCATTGCGCTGATGACGCATGATGTCGCCACTGCCGATCAGGCGATAGCGTCTCTCCTCGAGCTCGTCACGCGCGAGGGAATAGCTTTCTGGACGAGCTGGACGTCCTGCCTGAAGGGGCAGTTGCTCGTCCTGCAAGGCAGACATCACGATGGAATAGAGCTGCTGCGCAGCGGACTGAAAGCGCGGGCCGAGAACGGCTGGCTGATGCGCAATCCCGAATTTCTCGGATCGCTCGCCGAAGGACTGTTCGCGGTCGGCGAGACTGCGCAGGCCTTGGCCGCCGTGGAAGATGCCCTGGCCATCTCCCGGCAAGGCCAGCAATTGTGGTGCCTTGCTGATCTGCTGCGGATCAAGGGCGAGATCCTGCTGGCCGATGGCTCGTCAGATCGGTCCCGCTCGGAAGTCCTGTTCTCCGAGGGCCTGTCCGTTGCCAGAGAGCAGCAATGCCGCTTCTACGAGCTGAAGGTCGCGGCAGCCTGGGCAAGGATCATGGCAGCGTCGGACCGCCAGCAGACCGCGCTTGATCTCGTCGGTCCGGTCAGCGCGCTGTTCGATCGGGAGGTCGATCTTCCCGCGCTCGCCTTTGCGCGCGGTCTCGCTGCAAGTCCCGGCATCTCGATTTCGACATGCGGCGACGACCGGCCCCCGTCCTGCACCTGCCACTAGGTTGCTGATCTTTCGACCGGCACGACATGTCCTGCAGCGCTGGACCAGCCCTCACAATCAATCCTCCGGATCGTACCAGATGAGCATCTCTCGACGACAGGTCTTAGGCAGTGTTGGCGCGTCGGTGTTTTCGCCCGGCATCATCCGCGCCCAGGGCACGAGACCGATCAGGATCGGCGAGATCAACTCCTATAGCAGCGCGCCCGCGTTTACCCTGCCCTATCGTCGCGGCTGGCAGTTGGCGGTCGAACAGCTGAATGCGAGTGGAGGCCTGCTCGGGCGAGAGCTGCAGGTCATCAGCCGGGACGACGAAGGCAAGCCGAGCGTCGCGCTGCGTGCCGCCGAAGAACTGGTGCGGCGGAATGAAGTCGATCTTCTGGCCGGCGCATATCTGTCGAATGTCGGACTGGCGATCAGCGACTTCGCCCGGCAAAACCGGATCCTCTTCGTGGCGAGCGAACCGCTCACCGACGCCCTCGTTTGGGAGCAAGGACATCGATATTGTTACCGGCTCCGCCCCTCGACATACATGCTGGCAGCCATGCTGGTGGAGGAGGCAGCTCAATTGGAGGCGACGCGGTGGGCGACGATCGCCCCGAACTACGAATACGGGCAGTCGGCCGTAAGATGGTTCACGCAGCTTCTGAGCCGCCGTCGTCCCGACGTCGAGTTCATCAACAGTCAGTGGCCGCCGCTGGGTGCCATTGATGCCGGCGTGGTCGTCAACGCTCTCGCGCAGCAGAAGCCCGAAGCGATCCTCAACGCCACCTTCGGACCCGATCTCGCCAGATTTGTCCGGCAAGGCAATGATCGCGGCCTGTTCGAAGGGCGACACGTCGTGTCGTTCACGACCGGCGAACCCGAATACCTTCTTCCCCTCGGGCAGGACGCACCGGAAGGATGGATCGTGACCGGCTATCCGGTGACCGAGGTCTTGGATCACGCCAACAACGCCTTCATCTCGGCCTATTCCGCACGATATGGCGAGGCTCCCACGATGGGATCCGTGGTCGGTCACGCCTTGATCAGCTCCATCGTGGCGCCGATCGCGAAGCTCGGGAGATTCGATACCGAGGCGATGGCCGACGGCTTTGGCAACGTCGGCTTCGAAACGCCATTCGGCCCGGCGATTTGGCGTTCCATCGACCATCAGAGCACCATGGGGACCTTCGTCGGCCGCACCACTGTACGGGGCAACAAGGGTGTGATGGTGGACTGGAAATACCGGGACGGTGGAACGATGCTGCCGCCCGACGCCGAAGTTTTGAAGCTACGCCCGGCAACGTGAAGCGCTGGTACGGCCAAGGCTACGCCAGCCGACGTGTCATCCCCCGATCCGCACCCGGTGCGACGAGAGTCCTGTAGCGGCGTCGTCTCAGCATCCCGGCGGCAAGATCGGCGACACTCCCGGCGTTGGCGCCGCGCCTGAGGCGTTGGCCGGCAACACAGTCGCAGGCGCTGCGAGGTTCATCGAGACTCCCTCCGCGCAGGCCGTGCTGTTCGGGCTCGGCATGACGGCGGCATTCGGATCGATGCCGGTGCCGCCGGCGGCGCTGGTGTCCGCCAGGATCGTGCCGGGCGCGAGACTGGACGGCACTTGCGGGATCGAGAGCGGCAGGGACGCAGCGCTTGTCGCGAGCCCTCCCGGCGTCGAGCTGCATGCGACCGTCGTCCCCGTTCCCGCCGGTGCCGCTGCGGGAATCGTTCCGATGGAGCTGCCGGTTTGGCCTGTGACCGGCAATAGCGGAGCGCCGATGCCTGACGCTGACGAGCCGATGCTCGATACGATCGGGGTCGCCGGCACCGGCATCGGAGACGTCGATGGCGTGGCGCAGACGACGACCGTACCCGGCGTCGTCGGATCCGAGGCGAGCGGAACAGGCGCCAGCGTCGTGTCGGGAGTGCCAGGCTCGGTTGTTGCGGAAAACGGACCCGGACTATTGAGCGGCGAGGTGACGATCGCACCCGGTACGGTTGGAAGGCCCATCGCCGTGGTGCCCATCGTTGAGACCTGCGCCTCACTCGAAGAACAGCCCAACAGCAGGGCGATCGTTGTTGCGAGCACGATCCGGATCATCTCTATGCTCCTAACTGACCTCGACCTTGCGAATGGTGACCTTGCTGCCCTCCGCCAGGTTCACCGCCGGATTGAGCACGACCTGGTCGCCGGGCTGTAGCCCCTCGCGCACTTCAATTGTGGTGCCCAAGTCCCGCGCGATCGAGACGTGCTGCAGATGAACGGTGCCATTCCGCACGACCGCGACATGAAGACCGTTCTGATCGAAGACGAGCGCATCGGACGAGACGGTCATCGACGGCGTCTTGCGTGGGATCGACAGCTCGACCGTGCAGTAAATACCAGGACTTAAGGCACCGTCCGGATTGGGCACGTCGATCTCGGTCAGCAGAGTTCGGCTTCCCGGCTGCAATGCGCTTGCGATGCGCGTGACTTTCCCCGGAAACGTCCGCCCCGGAATCTCGGGGACGCGAATATCCGCGTCGACGCCCGGTCCAACTCCGAAGGCCTCGTCCTGCGGCACGAAAACCTGGGTTCGGATCACATTGGAATGCATCAGCGTGAACATGAAGGTCGACCCGGCCTGCACCAGGCTGCCATTGTCCACGTTGCGCTGTGTGATCACGCCGTCGAACGGCGCCACCACGCGCTGATAGGCCTTCTCCTGCTGGAGCACCCGAATCTGGGCTTCCTGCGCTGTGATGTTCGACTGGGCGACACCGACGGCCGCCTGCTGTGCACGCAGGGTGAGACGATCGTTGTCGCCCTGCTGTGCCGTCAGCCAGCCTTGCTTGACCAGATTGCTGTCGCGCGCATTGGTGACGTCGGCAAGCTCCCGGCTCGCTTGCGCCTGCTGCAAGGCGGCCTGGTTTTGGGCCAACGTCGCCTGGGCCTGGGCGATCTGCTGGTCGAGCTCCGGAGCGGTGATTGCCGCGAGAAGATCGCCTTTCTTGACCCGATCGCCGATATCCACGTAGCGCTTTTCGATATAGCCACTGGTCCGCGCGAAGATATTAGCTGCCTCGAACGCGGTCGTCGTCGCCGGCAAGGTAACCTTCATCAGATCGCCGCTGGGCCGGACCGCCGCCACCCGCACTTCCGGAATGGCGGTTCTCACCTGCTCCGCCACTGCAGCGACCTCACGCGCCGCCTGATAGTGCCGCCAGCCGCCAATGCCGAGACCGCCCGCGAGCAGCAGAAGCATCCCTCCTCCGAGCAGCGCGCCGCCGTAACGGCGTCCGGATGGCGCGGCCTTGCCGGGGAGCTCGACGATGCGGCGGCTCTCCGCATCGGGCGGGTCCCTCGCCTCGTCGTCATTGGTCCGCACACGAACGTCGCTCATTCCGGTTGCTCCTCGAATACGCCGTGGTGAGGCTTGCCATCGTTACCTTTGCGCAGCATGGCAAAGAGGTACGGCACGATCAGCAAAGTCGTCGGGGTCGCGAACAGAAGTCCGCCGATCACCGCGCGCGCGAGCGCGGCGTTCTGCTCCTCGCCCGGACCTCCGAGCGCCATCGGGATCATGCCCACGATCATCGCGGCAGCAGTCATCAAGACTGGACGGATCCTGGTGCGGCCCGCGCTCAGCGCCGCCTGGAACGCGGAATGTCCCTTCAATTGCTCATCACGCGCGAACGTCACGAGCAGGATCGAATTCGCGGAGGCAACGCCGACCGCCATGATCGCCCCCATCAGCGAAGGCACGTTCAGTGTCGTTCCGGTGATGAACAGCATCGTCAAGATGCCGCACAAGGTCGCCGGCAGCGCCATGATGACGACGAAGGGATCGCCGAAGTTCTGGTAGTTCACGACCATCAGCAGGTAGACCAGGATGGCGGCAAACAGCAGGCCGATTCCGAGATTGCGGAACGACTGATTCATGCTCTGGATCTGTCCCAGGACCTGGATCGAATTACCCGGCTGGAGCTGCTTCTGGAGTGTGGACGTGACCTTGTTGATATCGGCCGCGACGCCGCCGAGATCGCGACCCTGGACGCTCGCATAGACGTCAAACACCGGCTGGACGTTTGCCTGGTTCGAATTGGTGGGGACACTCCCCCGCTTGAACGTCGCGACATTGCTGAGGAGGCCGGGCACCGTCTGCCCGCTCGCGGCAAGCGAGGCCGACACCGGCGTATTTCCCAGTGCGTTCAGCGAATTGGCCCTGTATTCGGGCGTCTGCACGGCCAGATAATACGGGATGCCCGACGTCGGATCGGTCCAGAAGTTCGGCGAGACCTGAGCCGACGAACTGAGGCTGACATTGATATTGGTCGCCACCGTGCTGGCGTTGAGCCCGAGCTGCGCGGCCCGCGTGCGGTCGATGTCGGCATAGAACGCCGGAGCATCGACTTCCTGCTGCAGATGCGCATCGACGACACCGGGGATCGCCGCGAGGCTCTTCTGCAGCTCCTTGGCCACGGCCAGATTGTTGGCGCCGTAGCCAACCGTGCGGACATCGATCTGTGCCGGAAGACCGAAGTTCAGGATCTGCGTCACGATGTCGGCCGCCTGGAAATAGAACGTGTCCTCCGGGAACGCCGCCGGCAGCACCTGGCGCAGTTTCCTGACGTAGTCCGCGGTCGGCTTGTGTCCGTCCTTGAGCGACACGAGAATGGTGCCGTCGTTCACACCGATCGTCGAGCCGTCGGTGAATGCGAGATTGTAGGGACGCGCCGGAAGCCCGATATTGTCGACGATCAGCGCCCGGTCCCGCTCTGGAATCACTTCACGGATCATGTCTTCGACCGCCTGGAAGATCGCTTCCGTCTTCTCGATGCGGGTACCCGCGGGCGCGCGAACGTGGAGCTGGATCTGGCCGCCGTCGATCAGGGGATAGAAGTCCCTACCGACATAGACGAACATGGTGGCCCCAAGAGCAAGCACCAGCACCGCGACGACCGGCACGACAACGCGACGCCGAAGCAACGTCAACAGCAGGTCGGAATAGCCGTTGCGCAGGCGTTCGAATCCGCGGTCGAACATCGCCGAGGCGCGACCGAACATGCCCGACGGGCTTCCGCCCTCGCCATGGCGCCGTTCGCCTTTCAGCAGCAGGCCGATAGTGATCGGCGTCAGCGTTCGCGACAACGCATATGACGCCAGCATCGCGAACACCACCGCCAGACCCAGCGGGGTGAAGAGGTATTTGGCCGGCCCTTCCAGAAAGACGACCGAGGTGAACACACAGCTGATCGCGAGCGTGGAGACGAGCGTCGGCACTGCGATTTCAGCCGCCCCGTGCAGCGTCGCATCAGGCAACGGCATGCCTTCCTCGGTCCAGAGCCGGTGCGTGTTCTCGATCGTCACCGTGGAATCGTCGACCAGGATACCGACCGCGAGTGCAAGCCCGCCGAGCGTCATCGTGTTCAAGGTCTCGCCGAGACAATACAGCACGACCAGCGAAGACAGCATCGCCAGCGGGATCGAGATCAAGACGACCAGTGTCGATCGCCACGATCCCAGAAACAGCAGGATCATCATTGCAGTGAGGCCGGCCGCGATCGCGCCCTCGCGCAGCACGCCATCGACCGAATGGGTGACGAAGACCGACTGATCGAACAGCTCGTTGATCTTCAGCCCTGCAGGAGCCGACGCGCGAATCGAACTCAAGGCCTTCTTGACCCCGTTGACGACAGCGAGCGTCGAGGCATTTCCGTTCTTGATCACGCTGAGCAGGACGGCGCGATGACCGTCCTCGCGCACGATGTTCTGCTGGACCTGGGAGCCGTCCCGGACCTGGGCCACGTCCTTCAGGAAGATCGTGGCCCCGTTCACGAACTTGACCGGGATCATGTTGAGATCCTTGATCGAGGCCGGCGTGGCGTTGGTTCGAACGGTGTACTGGGTGTCGCCGATTTTCGTCGTCCCGGTGGGCAGCGTCAGATTTTGGGTGTTCACCGCATTGACGATGTCGAGCGGCGTCAATCCGCGCGACAGGAGCTTGTTCGGATCGATGTCGACCATGATCTGGCGGTACTTGCCGCCGGCAGGCGTGGGCAGCGTCACGCCCGGAACAGGCGCCAATTGCTGCCGGATACGGTAGATACCGAAATCGTATAATTGCTGCTCGTTCAGACTATTGGACTCGAGGCTGAGCTGCAGCACCGGCACGCTCGATGCATTGAACTGCACGATGATTGGCGGCTGAATGCCCGGCGGCATCAGAGCGCGGATGGCGTTGGTTGCCGAGACGATCTGCGAGATTGCGAGGTCGAGATTCACGTCCGGCTGGAAGTAGATCTTCTGAACCGACAGGCCGTTGAGAGTTTGCGCCTCGATGTTCTTGATGCCGCTGACATTGGCGCTGATCGAATACTGGCTGTAGGTGCTGACCCGCTGCTCCATCTCGGGCGTAGACAGGCCGGTGTAGCTCCACACCACCGTGACGACGGGAATGCGGATCTCCGGAAAAATGTCCGTCGGCATCGACCAGATCGCGATGCCGCCGAGAAACAGGATCAGTGCCGCAAGCACATAGAACGTGTGCGGAAACCGTAGCGCGAAGCGAACAATTCCCATGGTGGTTCTGCCTGAAGCAAGTTGCGCGGGATCATTGAACAGATGAGGACGGGAGAGCATCCGTTCAAATGAAAACGAATTCAGATGCTCCGTGGCAGGACAGACATCATTCGTACCGGCATCACCGCTTCTCGATCGCTCATGGAGCGGTGAGCTCCCGCGGTCGTGAGCCCGAGGCGCCGTCGGGGCGCTTGCGCGCCGCATCCTGCGCGGCAAGAATTGCGGCTCGCCTGACCTTGGCAAAGGCGCGGATCTCGATCTGCCGAACCCGCTCGCTGGAGATCGAAAGCTCGAAGCCGAGTTGGTCCAGCGTAACCGGGCATTCCGCCAGCCGCCTTGCCTCCAGAATATGACGCTCGCGCGCCGTGAGCATGCCCAGCGCAACGCGCAAGGCGTTGGTACGGCGCTCCGTCTGCTCATGATCGGCGAGCACCGTCTCCGCGTCGATCGCCTGATCGACCAGCAACGCTTCCCATTCGGTTCCCTGCTCGTCGTCGCCAACGCGCGCGTTCAGCGACATGTCACCGTTCAGGCGGGAATCCATCTCGATCACCTCACGCGCCGTGACGTCGAGCCTTTCCGCGATCGTCTCGGCGACATCGGGCGTGAGCGCCGCCATCGCGCCGCCCGCGGCTTTCCTCATCTCGCTACGGAGCTTGAAGAACAGCTTCTTCTGCGCTGCCGTCGTGCCGATCCTGACCAGAGACCAGGAGCGCAGGATGTATTCGTGAACCGAGGCCTTGATCCACCAAACCGCATAGGTGGAGAACCGCGCACCGCGGCCGGGTTCGAAGCGTGACGCCGCGATGACGAGGCCGAGATTTGCCTCCGCAATCACATCGGCCAAGGGCAGACCGTACCCCTTGTAGCCGCGCGCCACCTTGGCTGCGAGCCGGAGATGGCTCGTGACGAGCGCGTTCACGGCACCGCGGTCCCGCGTCTCCTGCCAGCGGCGCGCAAGCTGCTGCTCGTGACCGGGCTCAAGCAGTTCATAGCGCTTGATGGCGGCGGAATAGGCGCTGAGAAAGGGGAGCGATGGGGCTCCGGCCGCGACAGCCATGGCACCATTCCTCGCGACTTCGTGGCTCTGCATCTGTCACTCCCACATACGAAACCGGCAAGCGGACTCTAGGAAGCCTCCGAAGGAGGAGGCCACTGAATTGAGCGTAACAAACCTGAATTCGCCTTCAGACATTCGGCATGTCCTGGCATCGTGAACATCGCGCATCATGAGGGGCATCACATCTGATTGACGGTTGCGAGAGTTGGGGTCCGGGACCGGCATGCGGCGGCTTTGCTCGCCCTCCCGGTCCAGGCAAGGATCTCGATCCGCCCGCCGGGAGCCGGACCGATGATCAATCGAAAGCCATGCAGCTTGACGATGGCAGCCACCAGGCTCAGTCCCAGCCCGACCCCCGGCGTATTGCGCATCTTGTCGGAACGATAGAATCGCCGCAGCACCGCTTCGCGCTCCTGCGTGCTGATGCCGGGTCCGGTGTCACTTACGCGCACGAGCGCCGTGTCGTCTTCCGACACCAGTTCGAGCCTCACCTGGCCGCCGGGCGGCGTGAACTTGACGGCATTGTCCACGAGATTTGCCATCGCTTCGAACAACAGGTCCCGATCGCCCCACACCTGCACATTGCGATCGATGACGACGCCAAGCCCGATGCCCTTGTCTTCGGCGATGGGCTCATAGACGTCGCACACCTCGCGCAGGATCTCGTCGAGCGCAACGTTACCGAAACCGGCGGTGCGGCGGCTGTTCTCGATCTCGGTGAGGCGCAGCAAGGCGGTGACGATCGCGAGCGACTGGTCGATTCCGGCCATTGCCTTGTCCGTGACCTCCTGGAGCTGCTCCAGGGTGGTCGCATGCGTTCGGCCGCGCTCCAGCGCCAGGCGTGCGCGCGTGAGCGGCGTCCTGAGATCATGGGCGATATCGTTGCCGACACCGGCAAGCGCGTTGATCATGGTCTCCATCTCGGCGAGCATGCCGTTGACGATCCTGGCCAGTCGCGCGAACGGATCGTCGGAATTGTCCTCCGGAAGCCGCTCGCGCAACTCCCCGGCCACGATCCGCTGCACCCGCTGGTTCACCTCCTCCACGCGTCTCTGCGCGCGAACACTCAGCCACGCTCCGGCCAGCAGACAGAGGCAGAACGCCGGCAGCAGGCCGAGCGCGAGTGCCTGCCCCACGACACTTGAGATTTCGCGCGTCTCATCGACATTCCGTCCCATCACCAGGACATCGCCGTTCTCAAGACGCCTGCCCACGACCCTGATGACCGGTCCGTGGACCGCCGATTTCTCAATGAGGTCGAGCCGCACACCCTGCGCCGCTCCGCCGAGATCGAGTGCGCGCGGCAAGCTGTCGATGTTGCCGGCAAGCCGGGTGCCGGCAGCATTGAAAAGTCCCGCGTACTGCACGCCCCTGGAATCCTGCTCGAGATGATCGGAGATCGCTCCAATGCGGCGCCCCGACGGCAAATCGGCGATGAAATTGATCCGGGTCATGATCATGCGGTCGGATCGCGCGATCAGATAGTCGTCGAGCTTCCAATAGGTGAACGCGAACAGCCCAACTACGAACAGCGCAAATGCGGCCGCCACCGCCAGGGCCCAGAGGAACGTGTTCGAACGGATGAACTGAATTTGGCGCATCGAACCGGCACTCTTCGTCCGAGATGTGCTCCGCGAGCCCCTGGGTTTCGCGTCTCTATGCGCGCGAACGCAGAATGAAGCCGGAGCCGCGAACATTGTGGATGAGCTGCGTATCGCCGGGACCATCGACCTTGTGGCGCAGCCGGCCCATATGCACGTCGATCAGATTCGTCGTTGCCGGAACGAACTTGTAGTTCCAGACCTCTTCGAGCAGCATCGCGCGCGTGAGCAACTGATCGCTCCGGCGCATCATGTATTCGAGCAGGCGGAACTCGCGCGGCAACAGATCGATCTCGCGCTCGTCCCGTCGCGCGGTCCGCTCGATCAGGTCGAGCTCCAGCGGCCCGACATGCAACGTGGTCTCGCGGCTGTCCATCGGACGGCGCAGCAATGCCTCTATGCGCGCGACGAGCTCGATGATGGCGAACGGCTTGGTGAGATAGTCGTCTCCCCCCATGCGCAATCCGCGGACCCGATCGTCGACGGCGCCGAGCGCACTCAGAACCAGCACCGGCGTCCCGACCCGATCCTTGCGCAAGGCCTCGATCACGGTCAGTCCGTCCATTCCGGGCAGCATGCGATCGACGATCATGGCATCCGGACACGCCGCGCGCGCCCGATCGAGACCGTCGACGCCGTCAGGGGCCCATTGGACCTCAAAACCGCGATCGGCGAGTTCGGCGACGATCACCTCGGCGGTTTCGGCATCATCTTCGATCAGAAGAATCCGCGTCATGATCCTGCTCCCACGTTCTGCGAGGCGCTTCGGCCTGCGGCGCGGGAGCACGGGCTCGGCGGTCCGGAGCGTCATGTTCAATGCCCGCCCGCTCTGGACGCGCGGCGCCGCGCCAGCCTGCCATAGGCCACTCGTTGTCTGACGAGATAGTCCTGCGGAGCATGGGGCACCACTAAATAGCGATTCAGGAAGCGCGCCGAGCCCGTCGCCAACAGGGCCAGCGCGATGGCCATACGTCTCGCTGTCGTCATGATCATCTTCCGCCTCCATTCTGAACTGCGCTTTCATGAACATATGCCTGCGATGCGCTCCCCGTTACTCTCAAGGCAACGGATGTTGCGCATTCGCACGATCGTGCTTGCAGCGCCGCGCCGGCTCACAGGCCGTTGAAATCCGGTGAGCAATTCGTGCATTTGGATGACGCCCGGCCGTCCATACGTTGATGGTGAGCCGCTTGGTCGGCCTGATGTCATCAAAGGAGAAGCCGAAATGACCACTCTCAAACTCTTGTCGACGGGATTGATTGCAGCCGCCTTGCTCGGGGGACCCGTCATGGCGCGCGAGCACCATTCCGTCATGCGACAGCCCGCGATGACAACCGATACGGCCGCGTCGGACGCGCCCTTCTATCAGCAGGGAGGCCGCGTCTGCGTTCCCGCGCCGCGCGTCGGCGCTTTCGCGACGGCGCCGTGGACCGGCAACAACGTGCCTTGCGAGCCCGGCACGGGCAGCTTCTGATTGCGGCATTTCCTTGGCCGGCCGGGCGCCTCGGTCGGCCGTTCCTCATCGAACGACGGGGGCGGGCTGGAACGTTCAGCCCGCCCCTTCTGTGGGCCGCGGCCCCCGCGGGCAGGATCACCTTCCCTACCGGCGCGCCTCGTTCCTGAAGTCGAATTTAGTGGGATTGCCGCGCATCGCTCCTACCTCTCCTTTCATCACGAGCCTTGTCATCAGGAGCTTCGGCGACGGCACGACGCGGAAGCGGATTGCATGGGTGACCAGGCAGATCGACACGAAAGGAGTGTCCCATGAAACGAGCAATCATGATTTTGGCAACAGCGGCGCTTGCCTCGACCCTAGCCATCGGCGCGGCCGAGGCGCACGGCGGTGGCGGCGGCGGCGGCCACGGTGGTGGCTTTGGCGGCGGCGGCCACGGCAGTTTTGGCGGTGGTGGCTTTGGCGGCGGACATATGGGCTTCGGCGGCGGCGGCGCGCATTTCGGTGGCATGGCGCGTGATGGAGGCTTTGGCGGCGAACATCTCGGATTCGGCGGTCATGCCGGCAACGGCGGCATCGGCCTGCGCCAACATGCGTTCCACCGCTTTGGTCGCGATCGACCCGGATACGGATTCTACGGCGCCTATCCAGATTGCTACGATTGGTACGAGTTGCACCCCGACCAGCCGTTGCCGCTGAGCTGCAGCTAGTCTGCACACACGGCGCTCCGCCGTCGGTCCAGACCGACCGCGGAGGTTGCGGCGCCGCCCCGCTCGCGACTTGGCCGAGCCTGGCTCGGCCATCTTGCGATGCTGCTTCGCCAATAAGCTCTAGGAGGGGCGGAAGCCCGGAGGCATCGTTCGCCAGACTTTGTCTTTGAGGCAATAGGCACGGGCGCCCTCGGGAATATCTTCGGCGGCGCCGCCCTCATATTGCTCGTAAAGGAGCGCCGGGAACAGCCTCCCTTTGATCACCTTAATCATATCACCACGTCGAATGTCCGCGCCGGCTGTTCCCGTCAAAACCGACATGATCCCTCGCGAAGCGCACGTAGCATGCCAAACGAGCTCGTCGACCGGACGGGCTTGTCTGAAGCTATCTCGAAGCGGAACGGTCTTCCAATAACCCGAAAGGACTACTCCCTGAACGGGCTGCCCTTGCCGCCTGATGCCGAAGAGTCCGCGAGGATTCGGCTGCGGAGCGCGCGCAAGGCGGCTGGTTCTGAGGAGTTGCGTATCTCAAGTCCGAGCCGCACAGGTCCTAGCTCGTTTCTTGGCAGCAGCGGCCCCGCCAACGCGGTTACAATATAGCGGGGCCGCCTGCCCTACGGACATCGGTGCTTAACCTGGGCCCGAAGGCCACTAGACTCTACGCCGAGCGGCCGAGAACGCGGACTGGTCGAAGGAGGCACCCATTTCGGAGCGTCCCGGTCTGTCAGACCAGCATCCTGCTTTCGGCAGCACCTCTTTCTGAAGCGGAAGTCGCGCGACCGGACCGACTATTCGACGGTCACGGACTTCGCGAGATTTCGCGGCTGGTCCACGTCGGTCCCCATAATCGCGGCGCTGTGATAGGCAAGGAGTTGTAGCGGCACCGCGAGAGCCAGCGGCGCCACGATCGGGGGCATATCCGGCAACGCCAGGACCGAGCAACCACTGGACGCGGCGAGTGAAGCACCTCTCTCGTCGGTCAAGAGGATAATGCGGCCCCCGCGGGCGATCACCTCCTGCATATTCGACATGGTCTTTTCGAACGTCGCGTCGTACGGCGCGATGACGATGACCGGCAGGCCCTTGTCGATCAGCGCGATCGGTCCATGTTTGAGCTCGCCGGCCGCATAGCCCTCTGCGTGAATGTAAGTGACCTCCTTGAGCTTGAGGGCTCCCTCCAATGCCAGCGGATAATTGGTGCCCCGGCCTATGAATAGAGCGTCTCTGGCCCTGGCGATCTCACGCGCGAGCTCATGGACTTTCGGCTCCAGTTCGAGCGCGCGGGCCATATAGTCTGGAATCTCGGCAAGGGTCCGGACGAGTGAGCGCTCGTCTTCGGCCGAGAGCACACCGCGACTGCGACCGGCAGCGATTGCAATGCAGAGCAAGATTGCCAGCTGACAGGTGAACGCCTTTGTCGATGCGACCCCTATTTCCGGACCGGCCAATGTGGGCATTACGATGTGGCTCGAACGAGCCATCGTCGAGGTTTGCACGTTGACGACAGCGAGAACGCGCTGGCCGTGGGTCTTGGCGAACTCCAACGAAGCGAGCGTGTCGGCCGTTTCGCCGGACTGCGACACGAAAATCGCCAGATTGCCCGCGCCGAACGGAACATCGCGATAGCGGAACTCCGAAGCAATATCGATCTCGACCGGGAGCTTGGCGTAGCGCTCGAACCAGTACTTCGCAATCAGACCGGCGTAGAAGGAGGTCCCGCAAGCTACAATCGACACGCGATCGACTGTCCTGAGGTCCGCATCCACGCCCGCCGGCAACCTGATTGTCCCGTCGCGCGCGATATATTGCGCAAGCGTCTGCCCAACCACCTTCGGCTGTTCGTGAATCTCCTTCGCCATGAAGTGGCGATGCTCGCCCTTGTGAACAATCACGGCGGCACCGGCGATTTTGGCCGACGTACGGCGCAGGCGCGCGCCGTTCACGTCGATAAACTCGATCTGCTCTCGGGTCACAACGGCGAGATCGCCGTCCTCAAGGTAGGCGACAATATCCGTCAGAGGCGCGAGCGCCATCGCATCCGACCCCAGGAACATTTCGCCGCAACCGTAGCCAACAGCAAGCGGCGAGCCCTTTCGGGCACCGATCAGGAGATTGTCGTGCCCCTCGAACAGGAAGGCGAGCGCGAACGTTCCGCTCAAGCGCGGGAGCACCTTACGCACCGCTGCGACCGGCTCGTATCCGTTCTTCCGCTCGCGGCTAACGAGATGCGCAACCACTTCGGAGTCGGTTTCGGTCGCAAAATGTGCACCGGCCGCTTTGAGATCATTGCGCAACTCTCGATGGTTTTCGATGATCCCATTGTGCACGATCGCCACACCATCAACCATGTGAGGATGCGCATTCGTCTCATCGGGACGGCCGTGCGTTGCCCAGCGGGTGTGACCAATTCCGATCCGCCCGGCAAGCGGCTCCAAGTCGAGCCGACTCTTGAGGTTCACGAGCTTTCCGACCGCACGACGTCGCGTCAGCGAACCGTCCTCGAGAGTGGCAATACCGGCCGAGTCATATCCGCGATATTCAAGCCGCTTCAGCGCATCTAGAAGGAGAGCAGAGGCTGGGCCCCGCCCGACGACACCAACAATTCCGCACATAGCCTCTCTCCGAGCATCTATCAACGGGCCCACCAAGCGCAACCACGATTGCGGGCAATCTCCTAACGCGACGGCAGCGGCCTGGCCCCCTCACCTTTGGCCTGCCTGCTGCGCGTGCTTCGGCGAGACGCTCAAGCTAGCCGCCTCCCGGCCGTCCGCGCGCCTGTCGAATATCGTCGACAACATTGGCGAGTAGTATCGTGGGACGCGAATTCTAGCACGCGCAGCCGCCGATTGTATGATGATGACGGAGTAGACCTCATGCCCATAAGCTCCGCACTTGATCGTTACACCGACGCACGCATGACCAATCGTTCGGTTTGCCGCGGCCCGTTCGAGAGCTCGGCGGCGATGCGATTGAGCTGATGAAGCGCCGGGATTTGCGCTGACCGGCGCAGATTGAACGCGAGATGCTCTTTCCGAAACATCGAAAACAGTGAGATCCCTGCCGAGTTCGTTGCCAGCGCATAATCCACGACGAAGGCAGCAGCGATCTCGGTGAGGTCACCCCGGTATCCCATCTCGTAAAGGCCGCTCAGTATTTCCTTCTCCGATCCCAGCCTCGCGACAAGCGGATCGACGCTCGAAAATGATCCATACGTGACAAACGTCCTGCGCCGCGCAATCTCCGTCGACCTCTGAAGATTCGGCTCGAGCGGATTATTCGCGATCTGTATCAGCCGGTATGGTAGCGATTCATGGAGGTCGTCAATTCCACCCTCGTTATTGCCCGCAATCGAAATGGCGCGGGCCTTCCCGTCCTGGACGATGCGCTCGACCGCTCGAATGATGTCTTCGCGAACGACCTCTTCGCGGGTGGGACGGTGGAGAGCAAGCACGTCGACATAATCCGTGCGAAGCCGCCTCAAGCTGTCCTCGATGCTCGTGCTGATCAGCTCGGCCGATAGCGGCACTTTGAAGGGCTTGGACTTCATTGCGGAGAGGCGCGGTTGGATCCCGGGAAACACCGCAAGAGCGGCGCGCGCGATCGGCTTCAGGATCCGCTTAACGGCGGAGGTATCACGCGGGCGCATCCCGACCTTTGTGCAGATATGGACGCTGCCGCGCTTCCCGGATACGAATTGGCCTAAAATAGACTCGGCCATCCCATCGCCATACGAAGGCGCCACGTCGTACCAGGTTATTCCGGCGTCGTATGCGCGCTCGAGCCCCTCGATCCCCCTGCGAGCCCCAACGCGCCCCCCGAGCGACGCGCAGCCGAAACCGATGCTCGATACATTCGCGCCGAGAGCATCAACACGGACCATCTTCATCGCAAGCACCCCTGACCACGCCGTTTGCGCTCAAGTCACCGACGTCGATCGTTCGACAGCGCGTACTCCAAGCCGACGGCCACGTCGGGCAAGCCCGCCGCTGAAACATCTCTGCAGGTTTGCCTGGCTTCATCTTCATGCAAATGGATGATGACGGGGTTCGCTCGGACATTACATACGCTACGCCCCTGGAATTTGAGACAGTGGCGGGGATGCACGGAGTAGTCCGTTCGAGCGGCTGCTGGCAGCTCGGCTCCGCCGCCATCGTCAGGTGTGCTCATTTGCGCAATCGAGATGCGGCGCGATTGAGAGTTAACTTTCTGCGATCGATGGCGCCTTCTTCGCCGTTCGAAACTCCATCTAACTTGGACAGCGAATGTCATCTCGCTCAAAACAAGTTGCCGACGACGTTCTGGTGACCGGAGCTGCTGGCTTCATCGGTTTTCATGTCGCCCGTCGGCTGCTCGACGAGGGACGCCGGGTCGTCGGATTGGACAACATCAACAGCTACTACGATCCCGCCTTGAAGCGCGCGCGTCTCGACATTCTGCGCCGCGATCCGCGTTTTTCCTTCGTGCAGATCGATCTTGGACATCGGTCGACGATGGCCGAGTTGTTCGCAAAACATCGTTTTGCGAGAGTGGTCCATTTGGCCGCTCAGGCCGGCGTCCGGCATTCGATCGATCAGCCGCACGCTTATGTCGACGCCAATCTTGAGGGGTTCCTCAACGTCCTCGAAGGCTGCAGGCATAACGCCTGTGGTCATTTGATCTACGCATCATCATCGTCCGTGTACGGCGCCAATGCCGAGTTGCCATTTTCGACCCGGCATAGGGCCGACCACCCCGTCAGCTTCTATGCCGCGACGAAGAAAGCCAACGAGCTGATGGCCCATTCTTACAGCCACCTGTACCGGCTCCCGGTCACCGGCTTACGATTCTTTACGATCTACGGCCCGTGGGGCCGGCCCGACATGGCGATATTCCTGTTCGCCGACGCGATCGTCAAAGGCAAGCCGATCAAGCTCTTCAACCATGGCAGGATGCGGCGCGACTTCACCTATGTCGACGACGTCACGCGCGTCATCTCGCGGCTGATCGAGCGCGCTCCGGAGGACAACGCCGATGCGGCGGGCGCACCGGCCAAGCTCTACAATGTAGGCAATAACCGCCCGGAAGCGCTGATGCACGTCCTCGAATTGATCGAGAAAGAGCTGGGACGAACCACGGCGAAGGAAATGCTGCCAATGCAGCCTGGGGATGTTCCGGAAACGTTTGCCGACGTTGGCGATCTCATGCGCGATACCGGGTTTTCGCCCTCCACCCCTATCGAAACCGGCATATCCAATTTCGTCCGCTGGTATCGCGACTACTACCGGATATGATTTTCGAGATCATCTCCCCAAGGGTCAAACCGTCCGCTCCCGATCGATCGGCGTATCGGTTGCAACTTCTGCGCGGCGGTGATGGACGACCAGGCGGGACTTGCGAAGAAAAGAGCGCGGCCCCGGCGGGGGCATTGGGGATTCGCAGGGCCGGGGCCGCAACGCTGCGCCGAAGTGGGCTCCGTCGACGCAACATCATCGTAGTCCTCGAGAAGCAATTGTTCATTCTGAATTCGTGATCATAGAGATCAACGTCGGGGTACCCATCAATGATGATTGAGCCCTCCTAGAATAGCCGCTTGCTATGCGCGCCCCTGCGATGCGAAATCTTGACCGTGATGCGGGGGGCTCGCTGCAGTCATCGGAATGTTCGCGTTGTCCGGAGACATCCATGCCGCGGTATTTCTTTCATATCCACGACGGTCATTCAGTGCTCGACGATGTCGGACTTGATCTCCCCGACATTTCCGCGGCACGGACCACTGCGATCGAACTGAGCGGCGAGATCCTCAAGCACGACGTGATGGACCCACTCCTGCATTACATTTCCTGGCAGGTGGAAGTCAGCGACAGCCCCGAGCTTGGCGGCCGGTCGCTGTTCGTTCTTCAGTTCTCCATCGAGGGATAAGAGACCGAAAACGCAGCTTTGCCGGCGCTTGCGCAATCTGAAGGTGCAATAGTCGCTCGGCTGGGCTTCGGCGAAATGCCCGCATCTCGCACTGCAAACAGTGCGAGATGATGTCTTAGCGTTCCCCGGGCACCGGATCCGATCCAGCATGCGCCGGTTTGTCCTGCACCGAATTGGCGCGGTCATCCTGCGAGATGGCGAGGGCCGCAAGCGCAGTGCGATTGCCGATTTCAAGCTTCTGGAAAATGTTGTGGAGGTGAACCTTGATGGTGCCATCCGCAATGTTGAGCCGGCGGCCGATTTCCTTGTTGGACAGGCCACGAGAGACCAGGCGCATGATCTGCCGCTCGCGCTCGGTGAGCACCGCGAGCGCACTTTCCGGATTCGGACTCTGCTCGCGAGGCGCGGCCTGATCGGTGGGTGATAACGGAACAACGGTCTGGCCGTTGGCAATGTCTCGCAAGCCTTGCACCACGGCTTGGCCTGTCATCTCCTTGAGAAGGACACTGTACCCGGCGGGGGCGCCCGCCAACACAAGATCATAGTCCTCGCTGGGCGCGAAGAACACAAACCGCGTTGGTCGGCTGTCCGAATGGCTGAGCGAATTGTTCATCAGCGCGGTCAGCTCCGGCATTGCCGCATCCATGATCGCTATGTCGGGCGCAAGCGTCAAAATTGCCTGGATGCAACTCGCAGCATCGCCGCAGGATGCAACGACCTCAAAATCGGATTCTGAACCGAGAACACTTGCGAGACCCTGCAAAACCATTGGGTGTCGGTCTGCAATCACTACAGTCGCACGACGCATCGGGCGCTCCCTAACCTGCCGCCCCCAAAATTCCCGCGATTGAAGCTACAGGCCCCCGCCCTTGCCGCTCCAACATCAATTGATCACCAACAAATAAACTTCGAGCAATTCCCTAAAGTATCATTTGGCGTAGCGGACCTATGAGGCAAATAACCGCACGAGTCTGTGATCGCAATATACATCAAGTTCGCCGGATCAAAGGGCCGTATGAACCCGGTGGTCTCGGCTCACAACCGCTGGAGAGCGGTCTTGCCACTTGGCAAGTTCGAAAGCATCGCGATGGAGCAAGGCTTTCGCGAACGGATTCACCCGCTCAGGGCGAACATTCAAAGGTTGAATCAGTATTCTCTTTCGCCCCCAAGTCAATCTCCGACGACCATTCACCAACAGCTTGGGGACCCATCGGCCTATAACGAAAGGTATATAGGCAAAATCGAAAGATCGAATCTAACCTTCAGCAATTATTAACTAAACGGCGCCCGACTTCTGTAAATCAGAAAAAACGGGCTGTGCAATGCTTTGTTCCTTTTCCTGCGTGTTTTTCATTCAAGTTGTGTCATTGCGTTGGTTGCGGAGGGTAAGATGAGGAGGCGGCAATCCTGCAAAGTTGTTTTGATCGGACGAAACATTTTGCTGCGAGAGGGAATTTCTCAAATACTGCATGCGGCAGATTTTCAAATTGCGGTGTCGGCCTCGAGCACCGATGAAATTACAAGCACACTCCAGGCACATCAGCAGCTCCTGTTTGTGATTATCCACAGCACCGGCGAATTCGATGCAGCCATGAAGCACATCGGATTTGTAAGAGAGAACTATCCGGATGCGCGCGTAGCGATCGTTTCGGACCACTACCGGCCGGATGAGTTGATCGCGGCCTACAAGGCCGGCGCCAGCGGCTATTTCGTCGACGTCAATTCATGCGACGCTTTCATCAAGTCCATCGAACTCGTGACGATGGGCGAGACGGTGTTTCCACCGGCTTTCCTGTCATTCGTGCTCGATAGCGGTTTCGATCGCGAGCCTCAGCTTCAGCCAGTGATCGAAGAGCGATCAAATCTCCTCGTTGCGGCCGAAGAACGGATAGCACCTCATCTGTCACCGCGAGAGCGGGCGATTCTCTCCTATCTGATCGAGGGCAATTCCAACAAGTGCATTGCGCGAAAGATCGATATTGCCGAGGCGACCGTGAAGGTTCACGTCAAGGCGATCCTGCGCAAGATACGGGTCCAGAACAGGACGCAGGCCGCAATTTGGGGAATGAACAACGGATCACTGGTGCGGGTCTCGAATGGTCACGCGCTGCCGTTGTCAATCGATCGGGAACCTACGCTCAGCCTCGTGTCAAGCGACCGCGGACGTCACGAAATCGGCGCCGCAGAGCCGGACTAGCCTGGCGGATCGGCCTGACGCCCATCAAGCCCTCAACAAATGCCGGGCGGCGCCTATACGCGCCGCCCAGCTAACCGCGCCGGACTGATCTATCGATCGAGAGGATCAGGACCTGCCCGTGGAGCGGCAACATTTCGTGGGGCGTCTCCTGCATTCAAATGATGCGCGCTGGGACCGAGCGGCTAGAACGCATCGTCGAACCAATAGTCCTGGTCCCCGCAGGAGCCTGGTGACCGGCAAGCATCGAACCTTGTATCGATCGCTTGCCCACCCGGATGATCCGAGCCCCCTGCTTGCCATGGAGCAAGATACGGATGTCTCCGTCCCTCTACACGCGAATTGGCCTGGCCGGCGCCGTGGCCGTCGTGCTTGCATTGGCGGGCATCGCCGCCGCACAGACGCTTGCAAAGACCAAGCTGACTACTGCCAGCAGCATGAACTTGCCCGATTATCTCGTTCCGGTCACCGATCCCGACACCGGCGCCACGATCGTCCGGATAACAACCCCGGGGCCCTTGGGCGCTGGCCTGGCCTGCCAACGAGCTTATTGCACCCACCGATATTCGAGCGCGCAGGCCTGGAACGCCGACCAGACTCTGCTTCTGATCGCCAACGGTTGTAACGGGCTCTGCTTTCTGGACGGACGGACATACGTTCCGCTGTTCCGCCGGCAACGCGAAGACGAGTGCGAATGGCACCCGCGCGATCCCGAGCGCATGATATGCGTGATCGGGCGCAAGATCTCGCTCTGGACGCCGCGAACCAATGCCGAAGAGATCATGCTGATGGCCGAGGGCTATCGCGGCCTTCAGTTCGGACCGGGCAAGGGCAATCCCTCTCAGGACGGCCGGCGCATCGCAGTGCGAGGCACGCGCGCCGACGGCGTCGTCGTCGCATTCGCGTTTGACCTCGTGAGCCGACAGAAGTTTCCGGACATCGAGGTGGGGAAACTGCCCGGGCGAGACGGCGTTTGCGAGATATCTGCCCTGGGCAGCTACATCAGATGCAGCCGCTGGGTCGACGGAAAGGATGAGGCATTCATCTATACCGTCGCAGGCGATCTGGTGCAGAGCTGGACCGAACATCATCGTCCGAGTCATGGCGACATGGCCGTGGACACAGACGGACGCGAGGTATACGTCGGAATCAGCAAAGCTGATCCCGACATATACCAGGTGATCAAGCGCCGGCTGGATGACGGCGTGGTTACCGCCCTTGCTCCGCGTGGAGAGGCCTCGCATGCGTCCACGCGCGCGATCCACTGGCCCGGCTGGGTGATTCTAAGCTATGGCGGCGATCCAGCCGAGATCGCCCAGCTACCAAAGTTTGCACCCTTCGCTCGGGAAGTCATTGCTCTGCGAATTGACGGCAGTGGCGAATTCCGACGCATCGCGTACACACGCAACGTCCCGCACGACTACTGGAGCGAGACTCACGGCTCGCCGTCGCCTGACGGTTCCCAGGTGATCTGGTCGAGCAATTGGGGGGTAGCGGGCGGCCCCGTGTTCGACTTCGTAACACGTCTCGATGCCCCCGATCGGACCAGCGCCTTGTCCCGATAATGATCGGCGGCGGCTCCGTCAGGCGTGACCCACACGAGCTAATGAGCCCGCTGCCGATGTACGCGCTCGCGCCCGGATCGCCTTGTTGGCTGCCTTGATAACCGAGGGACGCAGGATCTGGAGCGCGTCCCGGATCGTCGCCCCCCAGGACTGGTGGCGAAATCTTCCGCGCAATCTTGCAACCCGCAATGCACGCACGACCGTTTCGGGATCCGGAAGCCCTTGCTTGTCCTCGACCAGGCTCCAGGTCAGATTCTTGAGATCAAGGGTCTCCTCATCGATCTGAGAGAACGATTTGGAAGCGGTAATGTTCGCATGGTCCGTCATATCGTAGAAGATCAGGCCGTCGTCGATCGCCACCATGTCGCCATGACAGGCGAGGTCGACGAAGAACAGCTGGTCCACTCCCCACCGGATCGACTTGTAGTTTCGCATCAGACAACCCGCCTGGATGACCTCGCTGTTGATCAGCAGGGTCGACGGAACAATTCCCAGCACCCGGGTCTTGCCGACCAAATAGAGATCAGTCAGGCACTGCTGGCTCGAATACAGCGTGACCTGCCCTCCCCGGCGGTATTTTATGCCTTCATCCTGAACGAGATGAGATGTGGAGGTCATGAACGCAGCGGCGGGATACGTCCTCGCCAATTCCGCAAAGGTCTCGAGCGATCCCGGCACGAGCCAGTCGTCGTCATGCAACACTTTGATCCAATGACCACGACATGCGAGCATCGCGCTGTTCGTATTCTCAACCTGGCCCCGTCCTCGGTGGTTCTGGACAATTCGAATACGGGAATCGCTCCGCGCGTATTCAGACAGAATGCTCCAACTGACGCCTTTTGGACCTTCGTCGTCGCTGATCACCATTTCCCAGTCGGCGTAATTCTGCTGCAGCACGCTTTCAATCGTACGGCGTATCATATCCGGTCGACGGAAGGTTGGTATGGCCACCGAAATCATGGGGCGGGCGTCCGGATCTCGAATGCTCTCCGACCCGTCGGGCTGCAACAGGTTCATCGCTTTTCCCTCAAGCTCAGTTCAGTTCATTTCATTCAAGCAGTCGACCTGACGACCCCGCGATCGGCTCCGCAGAAAACCGACCTCATCGCGTTGCACCGCGTCCTTCTTGATGAGCAGTGAACGTCAAGACCGACCGAATTACACACGACGAACGCTAGGTAGCGGCATGGGACTGGTCATCCTTCATTCGCATGACGATGATTATCCCCAGACGCGAGGTCTCGAAGCGGCCAGCTCGGTCGGCAGGATCACGGCGGAGCCGGGAGATCCGGAATCGAACGATCGATACCATCATGCAAATGAAGGATGGCCGGGCGCCCCAGTCAGCCTACGCTCTCCCGAGCAGCTAACCGCTAGAGATGGGTGGCCCCTTGCACAAATTGCATCAACTGCTCGCTCGAATTCAAGAGGAGCCCGACAAGGCTCGGTTCCTGCTATCGCGCGGACTGTGGGTGAGCGGACTGTGCCGCTTTATCACCTTCGGCTTTCCTGCCGGATACAGAATGCGTTTCTATCCCAGCTCCATGTCCGCAGGACTCTGGCGCAACCGGAACCTTCGCGCCGAAGACGCCGACTTCGTCGGATCTTACCTGCAGCCCGGAGAAACCTTCGTCGATGTCGGCGCGAATGTCGGACAGTTGAGCCTCGCGGCCGCCATGCGGGTTGCCCGATCCGGTCGAGTCATCGCTATCGAAGCACATCCGCGCATCTGCAAATACCTGCTGGGCAACATTCGCCTGAACGGATTGACCGTCGAGGTCCACAACACGGCGATCGGCAGCGCCGAAGGCGAGCTCGTCTTCACGGACTTTCGGAGTGACGACATGAACTTCGCATGCGCTACTCCTCCGGCCGGCATCGCGGCGCTCCGAGTTCCAGTACGAACGCTCGATTCGATCGTCGGAAATCGGGCGATCGATCTCCTGAAGGTCGATGTCGAAGGGTTCGAAGTCGATCTTCTCAAGGGCGCCGCCCAGACCATTTCCAATTGCCGATGTCTGTACATAGAGGATTCTGAGCTCAACCTTCGGCGGGCCGGCACCTCGCGTGCGGAGCTGTATGACCGACTGACCGATCACGGGTTTGAGCTCTTCCATCTCAGGGCGGGACGACTCGAGCCGGCGTCTCCCGACATACCGGGACCGGACGACGATAACCTGATCGCCGTCAGACCATCCGCCTTGTCGGACTTGCTCGCGCGGACCGGCCTTCGGCTTGCACAGCTCACGTCCCCATCGCCTGTAGATCGGCGTCTCCCGTCGGCGCGGCTTGCGTGAGCATCCATCATCCGCCCACAAGCCACGCGCATCACAGCTGGGTTCCGGCCCCACGATCGGGCTCCGTGCGTCGTCTATTCCGCAAGCACGAGCTGTTCATACAAACTCTCCTTCGATTCCGCGACACTTCAGTCAGCGTCATGCGAACGAATGATGGCGCGCACCCCTCTCCATCCTACGATCGAATCGAAATAGATCGCACCGTCGTCGCGACGATCTTGCCGTTTTTGAAATGAATTCTGGACCGAGGAAGTTCTTCATGGCCGCGAAACCGGCGACCGGTCCGACGCGGACAAGGGCTCTTGTTCGTGCAGCGGCGGGCGTCTCCGCCCTCGCACTCACCGGCCAGCTCATGCTCGTAGCGGCCATTCCCATCCTTACCCGGCTCTATTCGCCGGAGGATTTTGGAATATTCACGATCTATCTCTCAATCGTAAACATCGTCGGCGCGATAGCCGGACTTCGCTTCAGCACGTCTCTGTATGTGGTTGAGGACAGAGCTCACGCGCTGGTCGCGCTCAAGCTCACGCTCGTGGCGGTCTGCTTTACGACCTCTGTTGTGCTTACCGCGGGATACCTGCTGTCGGACGTGGTGCCAGCACGACTGCAACATCTTACCTACCTCGTACCCATCGGGATGGCTGCGGTCGGCGTTGCCGACGCAATGAACTGTTGGTGCTTGCGCTTCAATCATATGCGTGACTTCGGCATGGGCCGCCTGATCCTGCCGGCGTCGATGGCAGTGCTCCAGGTGAGCTTCGGCCTCGCGCACCTCGGGGACGGCGCAATGATCCAAGCCCACATCCTGAGCCAGGCTGTGTTGATTGCATTTCTCTGCGTCCGGCTCCTGAAATGGGAGGACATCCGCCGCATCGCGCAAGCCCCGTGGGGTTCGGTCGCGGCGACGGCGCGGCGAGAGTACAAATTTCCCCTGTTCGAGCTGCCCTCGGCCCTTGCGGGATTCGCGATCATCAATCTCCCCGCAATTTTCATAGGCTCGCTATTCGGTACCGCATTCGCCGGGCATTTTGGCGTCGCCGCCCGTCTCGTGACCGGTCCGGTCACCCTGATCGCCTTGCCGCTCAGCAATGTCTTCGTCGCCGAGGCCAGCAAAGACTTCGACCGTCATCATCTGCTCGGCACCGCATGCGGCCTGTTGGTCGTTGCGGCCGGCCTGATCGTTCTGCCGGTGCTCGGCCTTGGATTTATCTCCCCCTACGTCGTCGTTCCGCTGCTCGGAGAATCCTGGATACCTACGGGGCAGATCATGGGCGCCCTGGCGCTCATGTGCGCCGCACAGGCCTTGTCGACGCCCATTCAGGAAGTTCCGACTCTTTTTCGCCGTCAGGAACTGCGTCTGCTGGTTGATCTGGTGCGGGCCGTGTTTGTATTTGGCCCGCTTCTCATCGGTGCTCACCTCGGCCTCGACCCGTTGCAGGTGATCTACATGATGGCCGCCGGAGGAGCTACCGGCTACGCCCTGGGAATTATCGTGGCGCTGTTTCTCTTGAATGGGCCTGGCGGCGCGCGGACGTCGGGCGCACCGATCAATGGGCCTGTGTGACCCAGAGGGTCGAAAGAGCACGCCCCGAACTTCGCGTCCGCTCGAGGAGGCGGCACATGGACGACAGACGCGCTGGGGCGAAAATAACCAATTTCCTGGGCGCGACCATGTGCTTCATGCAAATGAATGATGAGAGGATTTTCAACGTCTTCATACTCCAATTTTGGAGCTCGGTCAGTCGGTTGCATGCCAATGAAGCTACGGCCATTGATTGATACAGGCGAGGATTTGGCTTCTCCGCCCTCGTGCATTGTGGCGGCGGCGCCGCCCGTGCTTTTCCTACTGCCCGGCTCACTTGGTTATGGAGCCAGCCTCGCCGCCCTGACAGCCTCAATCCGCGAAATTGCACATGTCGTTCCGATCCGCTACCCGGATCTCGGCAAGATATTGCAGGGTCAGGACAGCGTTTGCGATATGGCTGCTGCTGCCGTGGAGCAGATCAATCGCATCCAGCCGCGCGGCCACATCAGACTTCTCGGTCATTCCCTCGGTGGGGCGGTCGCCTTCGAGGTCGCGACGCGAATGTTTGCCGCCGGCCGCTCGGTGAAGTTTTTCGGAATTCTCGATACAAGCCTCATGGGCGAGCGCAGTTCTGCATGGGAGACGTTGACCCGCACGATCCGTCGAATCCGCAACAACCGGGTCACCGCGCCCCGGATGGTCTGCCGGGCCCTCGCCAAGGCAACCGTTGCGATCGGCCATGAAGCTAACCTGGCCCGGATGCTCGATCGCCGCGCGAAGGGGCAGTTCGATCTCACGTCTTTCAGGCTCAAGCAGGAATTGCAGGAAGTCTTGCGCGCGAAGGCCTACTTCCGCTGGTTGGCGGAGCCGAAATCGATGCTGCCGTTCTCCGCCGTCCTGTTCCGATGCCAGCGAAAGAAGATGCCGCAAACTCTGGGATGGGATCGTGCGTTCGCCCAGATCGATGTCGTCCCAAGCGCAGGCACTCACACCGATCTAGTCATGCCGCCTTACCTCGCGATGAACTTGCACCTCGTCCAGAAGGCGCTGTCGCAAACCTACTCACCGGCCGAGTTTCCCCAGAGAGAGGCGGATTGTTCAAGTGACCTTGCAAGCAGCCCACAGCCAAACCGAACCCGCGTTCAGTAAAGACGCCCTGGTCCTGGATGCGCCATTGGAGGTCGCGCGCATCGTCGCGTTCTTGCGCGACCGTGTCCTTGGCGTGCTTGGCCGACGCGGAGCCATCGTCGGACTGTCCGGCGGCATCGACAGCTCCGTGGTCGCAGCGCTCTGTGCGCGCGCATTTGGAAATACGAAGGTCCTCGGCCTCCTGATGCCCGAGCGCGATTCGTCTTCCGATTCGCTGAGGCTCGGCCGGGCCGTTGCTACGCAACTGCGCCTCACGACGGTCGTCGAAGACATCGCACCGGCTCTCGAAGCATTGGGCGCGTACCGCCGGCAGCGAGAGGCGATCCAAGCCGTCGTACCCGAGTATGGAATCGACTGGAAGTGCAAGCTGGTGCTTGGCTCGGGCTCGGAGAGCGCCGGCATCAACATCACCCGTCTGACCGTACAAGACCCGGACGGCGAAACCTCCACCGTGCGTCTCCCGCCCGAGGTCTACCTGCAGATCGTTGCTGCAACCAACTACAAGCAACGGGTCCGCAAGATGACCGAGTACTATCACGCGGACCGTCTGAAATATGCCGTGATAGGTACGCCAAACCGGCTCGAGCACGATCAAGGCTTCTTCGTGAAGCAGGGTGACGGGGATGCGGACGTCATGCCGATTGCGCATCTCTACAAGAGCCAGGTCTACCAACTGGCCGAATACCTTGGCATCGACGACGAGATCAGGCGACGGCCGCCGACGTCCGACACATTCTCGCTGCCGCAGAGCCAGGAGGAGTTCTATTTCGCTGCCCCGTATCGATTGACTGACGTTTGCATGTACGCGGTCAACCACGGCATTTCCGCCGACAACGTGGCCGAGGCCGTAGGTCTGGCCACAGCGCAGGTGCAGAAGGTCTTCAAGGACATCACTTCCAAGCGTCGGGCGACGCGCTATCTTCACAGCCCGCCTCTACTCGTTGATGCGGTAATCGAGGACTAGACGGCATGTGCGGCATCGCCGGCATCGTGGCGCTGAGTGCGAACGCTCCGAGTCCTTCGCGGAGAGCGCTGTTGCGGATGGCCGGGGCGCTTGCACATCGCGGGCCAGACGAGCGAGGCCTCTACCGGGACCAACGCGCGGGCCTGGCGCACGCCCGGCTATCGATCATCGACATAGCGGGCGGACAACAGCCTCTCTCCGATCCCGGCGGGCCCGCCTGGATCGTGTTCAACGGCGAGATCTTCAACTATGTCGAGCTGCGCGAGCAGCTGATCTCGCTCGGCCATCGCTTCCGCACCCGCAGCGACACGGAGGTCGTGATTCAGGCCTATCGCGCCTGGGGCGAGGCAGCATTCGAACGGATGAACGGGCAATGGGCCCTTGCCATCTGGGACGCCTCCGCCGGCCGCCTCGTCTTGTCCCGTGACCGGACCGGAATCTGTCCGCTCTATATCTGCAACCATCAAGGCCAACTCTACTTCGCCAGTGAGATCAAGGCCATCTTCGCGGCAGATCCGGCAATCCCTCGGGCATTTGATCCAGCGGGCATCGATCAGACCTTTACCTTCTGGAGTAGCGTGCCGCCGCAAAGCGTGTTTCAGGGGATCACGGAAATTGAACCGGGACACGTCCGCAGTTACGTGCGCGGCGCGGTCCGGGACCGCGCATTCTGGACTCCGTGCTATGCGACCCGGTCCGACGCGCATCGCATTTCGTCTGCCGGCTGCAATGATGATGTGATCGATGCTGTGCGTAGCGCATTGGAGGCGGCTACGGCGCTCCGAATGGTGCGGTCCGACGTCCCCGTGGGAAGCTATCTCTCCGGTGGTCTCGACAGTTCGCTTGTTGCAGCATTGGGAAGCCGGTTTGCGGGCAGGCGCTTCCAGACGTTTTCCGTGCGCTTTGCCGACGCTGAGTATGACGAGACCTCCTATCAGCGCCTGATGGCACGCACGATTGCGAGCGAGCACCACGAGCTCATGGTCTCGCGACAGGATATCGCCGAGGTATTTCCCAAGGTCATCTACCACACTGAGCGGCCAATCCTGCGGACCGCCCCTGCACCGCTGTTCCTGCTCTCGAAGCTCGTACGCGAGCGCGGCATCAAGGTCGTGCTGACCGGCGAAGGCGCAGATGAAATGTTCGCCGGCTACGATGTGTTTCGGGAGGGCAAGATCCGCCGTTTCTGGGGCCGCCAGCCGGCCTCAACGCGGCGCGCCGCCCTCCTGAGCCGGCTCTATCCCTACATCTCGCGATCGCCGGTCCACATGCAGGCCATCGCGCTAAAGTTCTTCGGACACGGCATTTCTGCCCCGGATGCGCCCGGCTTCGCTCATTCTCCGCGTTGGCGCAGCACGAGCGCGATCAAGCGCCTGTTCTCCGCAGACATGCGCGCGGCGACTTCGCGAGCCGACCCGGTGACCGAACTGCTCGATCGTCTGCCACCGGATTTTTCCCGCTGGACGCCGCTCGCACAAGATCAGTACCTCGAGACCAAGACGCTCCTGGCCGGGTACCTGCTCTCCTCCCAGGGAGACCGGATGCTGATGGCGCACTCGGTCGAGGGACGCTTTCCATTCCTTGACGACGACGTCGTCGAGCTCGCGAACTCCCTTCCGGACGCCTGCAAGCTTCGTATCCTCGACGAGAAGCACGTCCTTAAGCGTGTAACACAGTCGCAGGTTCCACCAGAGATCGTCACACGCAAGAAGCAGCCCTACCGGACCCCCAATGCGCTCTGCTTCGTCGACAGGGATGCCCCCCCTTATGTCGACGAAGCGCTTTCAAGCGCAAGCGTCCGCGCCGCCAACATCTTCGACCCGGTGGCGGTCGAACGGTTGCGCACCAAGTGCCAAGCTCATGCGCACGCCGGCGGTGGCGACCTGTCCAATTTCGACAACATGGCGCTCGTCGGCATCTTGTCCACTCAGCTCCTGTTCCAGCAATTCGTCGCGGACCGGCCGGAAGCACCGCATCGCCTCGAGCTCAGTGTGGACGTCGACCGCCAGGACGTACCGGGAGTTTACGCATGATCAATAATCCTGTGCCGCTCCTGCACGATTACCTGATCAACTCGGCCCATCAAAACGGCGCGAAGGTCGCGCTCGTATGCGACGGTCATCGGGTCACCTACGACCAGCTCGAGGCGTGGTCGAATGCGGTCGCGCACCACCTGGTCGAGGCCGGCGTCGAGCGCGGCGATCGTGTGATGATCTTTGCCGACAACACCGTCGAAGCAGCCGTCAGTTTCTGGGCCGTCCTCAAGGCCAACGCGATCGTATGCCTCATCAACCCTCTCACAAAACCCGACAAGCTCGGCTATCTCCTCAATGACTGCCAGCCGACTGCGCTCATTACGCAAGCGCGCCTTTACGCCACGTTCCGCGAACCTGCACGACATTGCCCGTCCTTGCGCCGCGTGATCGTGTCCGGCCCCATCGACGACGCCGATTTGAACGCGCTGCCGCATGCCGTGCGATGGAACACTGTAACGGCCACCGAGCACGACGCAGCACCCCCGCGCCGCTGCATCGATATCGATCTCGCCGCCATTGTCTACACCTCGGGCTCGACCGGCGAGCCCAAGGGGGTGATGCTGACGCACCGGAACATGATGACGGCGTGTACGTCGGTTTCGTCGTATCTGGACGTCCGTGACGATGAGGTCATCCTCAACGCTCTGCCACTCGCCTTCGACTACGGCCTGTATCAGATGATCATGGCCGTACGCGCCGGAGCGCGCCTTGTTCTCGAGCGCTCGTTTGCTTTCCCCGCCGAGACGCTTCGGCGTATTGCAGAAGAGAGAGTGACGGGTTTTCCCGGCGTGCCGACGATGTTTTCGACTCTGCTGCAGCTTGAGTCGTTGAAGAGTTACGATTTATCCAGCATTCGCTACGTGACGAGCACCGGTGCCGCACTGCCGGTCCGGCACCTGGTGCACCTGAGACACACGTTCCCCGGCGCCCGCATCTACTCCATGTACGGTCTTACCGAATGCAAACGCTGCACCTACCTGCCGCCGGAGGATCTCGATCGGAAGCCGTCGAGCGTAGGAATTGCCATCCCAAATACCGAAATGTGGATCGTCGACGAGCGTGATCAACGGGTCGGCCCCGGCATCGCCGGACAGCTGGTGATCCGCGGTGCGACCGTCATGAAGGGCTATTGGCGAAAGCCCGAAGCTACTGCGAAGAAACTCAAGCCCGGACCGCTTCCCGGCGAGCAGGTGCTTTACACCGGCGACTACTGTCAGATGGACGCCGACGGATATCTGTACTTCGTCAGCCGGAGCGACGAGGTCATCAAATCTCGCGGCGAGAAGGTCGCGCCCAAGGAGGTGGAGAGCGCTTTGCTCGACATTGCCGGCATAAGAGAAGCGGCAGTCGTCGGCGTTCCCGACGATCTGCTCGGCCACGCGATCAAGGCATTCGTGGTCATCGACCAGGGGCGGCCGATCGACGCCAAGCAGATCCAGCGAGAATGTCAGAAGCGCCTCGAGAGTTTCATGGTCCCCAAGTACGTCGTTATCGTGCCGGAACTGGCGCGCACGGATACGGGCAAGATCAACAAGAGAGAACTCATCACGGGATAGCTTGTGGACGACCAATCGACGAACCGCTTTCATATGGAGCACCAACGCAATGACACTGGTCTTGGCACCCGACCGCTGCAAGGAGCAGATCCGCGCTTTTCTGACATCGAATTTCTACATCAGCGACATCGCGTCGCTGAACGACGACGCTTCCCTGCTCGACCAGGGGATCATCGATTCGACCGGAGTGCTCGAGGTGGTCGGGTTCATCGAGACGACCTTCGGCATCGCCGTCGACGACAATGAGATCCTGCCCGAGAATCTCGATTCCATTCGGGGCATGGCACGTTACATCGCCAGCAAGGTTAACTTGGCCGCCGATACCTGACCGACCGGCGCGTTCGGCAAGCAGAGGAAACGAGCTGTCCTGTGACTCGATCGCGGCTTGGCGCCCCGGGGGTTCACCCGGCCGCCGAGTGCGGCGTTTTTTCGCCCTTCGCGAACCCTTCCGCATGAGGCCCTTAGTCGAGTAGTCGAGGCGAATCCCGTGTCTTCCGGAGAGGTACGCCCTCGGCTGCACGACTGCGTGGACAACCCGCCGGCATTCCTCCGCCGTCCGATTCCAACGCTCTCATGCAAACGAACGAAGACGCAGGCATGGTTTGCTCCTACCTTTTTCCTTGAGAAGCATATCTCGTTTTTTTTGAAGCGTATTTTTTTGAGTACATGGAGGTTCAGATGAAAGCGGTAGTTCAGTGCGGCGGCAGAGGAACTCGACTTCGTCCACATACGTCCATTTTGCCAAAACCCCTCATGCCAATCGGCGCCCGTCCCGTCCTCGAGCTCGTTCTCAAATGGTTGAGACGGAACGGGATCGGAGAGGTCTTCGTCACCACCGGTTATCTGGGCCATCTGATCCGCAGCGTCTGTGGTGACGGCAGCCAGTGGAACATGCAGATCACGTATACGCAGGAGCTCGAGCCGCTCGGCACGATCGGCCCGCTGTCATTGCTGCGAGAACAGCTCAACGAGCCGTTCCTGGTCCTCAACGGTGACGTCCTGACAGACCTGAACCTGAACCAGCTGATCCACAATCACCGAAAATCCGACGCCAACATCACCATCGGAACCTCCGTTCGGAGCACGAAGATGGACTTCGGTGTGATTGATGAAATCGATGGACGCGTGACCGGATTTCGCGAGAAGCCGGAGCTGACGAACCTCGTCAGCATGGGAATCTACTGCATGAATCCGGTCGTCCTCGAGCGCATTCCGTCGGGCGTCCCCTTCGGATTCGACGACCTGATGTTCCAGATGCTCGAGGAAGAAGCCCGCGTCAACGTCTTCAAGCACACTGGCCTGTGGCTCGACATTGGCCGGGTCGAGGACTTCCTGAAAGCCCAGGACATTGCATGGGACGAGCAATCGACTGCATTCGCAACTGCGGCTGCGTGACGCAGCGTCACCCTTCGCATGGGGAATGAACGGGAAGAGGAACACATGCTGTTGGTATCAGAACCGGCCCTGGGAATTGACGAAAAGGAAGCTCTTGTTGCCGCGATCGATAGCGGCTGGATCACCATGGGGGATCGCGTACGGGAGTTCGAGCAAACGTTTGCACGCATGCACGGCGCCGAGGACTCGATTGCAGTCGGATCATGCACGGCCGCACTTCACCTCATCCTGCATGCGCTCGGCGTCGGCCCCGGTGATGAAGTCCTCGTTCCATCTCTCACGTTCGTTGCCACGGCCAATGCCGTGCTCTACGTCGGAGCGCGGCCCGTGTTCGTCGATGTCCAATCCGGGGCAATTCCCCTGATGTCCGCGGCCGACGCGCTCCGCAAATGCACCTCGCGGACGAAAGCGGTGATCCTCATGCATTTTGGGGGCTACCTCGCTGATCGAGAGGAGTGGCAGGCCTTCGCTCGCAGCAAGGGTCTGCTCCTGATCGAAGACGCCGCGCATGCGCCCGGCGTCAAGGGGGTCGGCACGTTTGGCGATGCAGCCGCGTTCTCCTTCTACGGCAACAAGAACATGACGACTGCTGAAGGCGGCGCAATCATAACGCGTCACCGGATCTTGAACGACATGATCAAGCGCGCCAGGTCGCATGGCATGACCACCAACACGCGCCAGCGCCTCGTCAGCCGCAGCCCCGAATACGACGTGACGCTTCTTGGATTCAACTACCGCATGGACGAGTTACGCGCCGCGGTCGGCCTGGTGCAGCTGCGTAAGCTGGCAGGTTGGAACGACGCCAGGCGGCATCTGTCGCTGCACTATCGGCGGCGGCTCGCCGAACGTTGCCCTTCGGTCCTGGTGCCATTCAACGCGTCGTGGGTCTCGGCCCACCATCTCATGCCGGTCGTTCTCCCCGCGGCAAGCGCGCGGCAGCCCCTGATCGAGCAGCTCAGCAAGCGCGGCGTTCAGACGACCATTCACTATCCCCCGGTGCATCGGTTGACGTTCTACCAGGATCAGTATCCGGGCATCAGTCTACCCAACACTGAGGATTTTTGCGGACGTGAGCTCACCTTGCCGCTCCATCCCGCGATGACTCCCGCCGACGTCGATCACGTGGCAGACAGCCTCGCGGATGGACTTCGGGCAACCTGTCCCGCGGAGGTCGAACAGGCATGAGCGAAACGGTCAATGCGGGATGCGCTGGGCCGGCAGCTCCGGCCGTGCGTTTGCGGCGCGTCATCGATGTCCTCGGTGCCGGGACGGCCATATTCGTCTCGCTGCCGATCCTGTTGGTCATTGCGCTTGCAGTCTGGATCGAAGGCGGGCGACCGATACTGTATTCGCAACTCCGTCTCGGGCTGAACGGGGCGCCGTTCCGCATGTACAAGTTCCGGAAGTTCAGAGCCGATTGCGACGATCGCGGAAGTCCGCTCACGATGGTGAACGACAACCGCATGACGACGATCGGCGGGCTGCTGGCTGCATTCAAGCTAGATGAGCTACCGCAGCTCTGGAACATCCTGCGGGGTGACATGTCTTTCGTCGGCCCGCGACCCGAGACCCTCGTATTTGCCGACTGTTTCAGGAACGGATTCGAAAAGATCCTGGAACACCGGCCAGGCCTCGTCGGGCCGTGCCAGGTTCTCTTCCGGCATGAAAATGAGCTGTTCCCGCCGGACGGCAATGTGGCGGATTTCTATCGGGAGGTTCTGTTTCCCGCCAAGGCGAAGATCGACCTGGCATATTATTCCAATCGAACCGTCACGTCCGATCTCCGGTGGATCGTTCAGGCCGGCTGGATCGCCGTGGGGGAGCCGCTTCTCAACCGCATGCGAAGACCCCGACCGGAGAGCCAGAGCGGCATAGCGCCAACTGGCGGATCTGTCGGTGCGAACTTATTTCAAAAGTAGACGGGTGATCAAATGGCGACTGAAAAGCGAACTGTGCTTCTGGTAGGTGGTGCTGGTTACGTGGGCTCAGTGATCACGGGCCATCTTCTGAGAAAGGGTTGGCACGTCCGTTGCTTGGATCAGCTCATCTACAAGAACGAGAGCTGTGCCTGGCCTTATCTGAGCGTTCCGCAATACGAGTTCATGCAAGGCGATATTCGCGATCCCCGTTTCGCCAATCAAGCATTGAAGGGTGTGGATGACGTCGTTATCCTCGCCGGGCTCGTCGGCGATCCGATCACGAGCAAGTACCCCGATGAAAGTCACGCCATCAATCGCAATGGCGTCGCGTCCTTCATCGACGCGATGCAACACCATCCGGTCGATCGGCTCATCTTCGTGTCCACCTGCTCGAACTATGGGCTAGTGGAAGTAGACACGGCCGTCGACGAGAATTACCCGCTCGCACCACTCTCCCTCTACGCCAAGCACAAGGTGGAGATGGAGCAGAAGATCCTGGGTCTCAAGGGAAAGGCTGGATTCCATCCAACGGTTCTCCGCTTTGCGACGGCCTTTGGTCTTTCCTCGCGAATGCGCTTCGATCTCACGGTGAACGAATTTGTGCGTGAACTGCACCTGGGAAAAGAACTGCTGGTATTCGATCCCAACACCTGGCGTCCTTACTGCCATGTTCGTGATTTTGCCCGCGCGATCGAGGAAGTGCTCCGCGCGCCCACCAGCAAGGTCGCCTTCGAAGTCTTCAATGTGGGCTGCGAGGAAAACAACTTCACCAAGCTGATGGTCGTTGAGGAGATCATGCGGCACATTCCGCGATCGAAGGTGACCTATCAGGAGCGCGGCGCCGATCCCCGGAATTACCGCGTGAACTTCGACAAGATCCGTCGGGTATTGAATTTCACGCCCGAGATCAGCGTTCAGCAAGGGATCAGCGAAATCCTCGCTGCCTTGAGCCAGGGCCTGTTCGACCACGTCGAGGAGCAGAGGCACTTCTTCGGAAACTACGAGATCTTCCTTCCGACCGCCCTCATCCCGGATTTGAAGAGAGCCGGCTGAAGGATCCGATATCGGTGTCCCTAAATCGCGAGCGGCGAAGGCTCGGTTACATCGGGAGTTCGTCCATGAAGTGCAAGAAGCAAGGCAGACCCTCTTCCACCCTCCTGCTGGGCTCATGCGCGGCAGTTCTGTTTTTCGCGACAAGCGGGCTATCCCTTGCCGCGCCATACAAGCTGGGACCGGGTGATACCATCGAGATTTCGATCGGTGGCCTCCCCGATCAACGCAACCGCACGCAGATCCAGATCGACGGCACCATCCCGCTTCCGGGAGGGGGGACGGTTGAAGTTGCCGGCCTGACCCCCGCGCAGATGCAGAACCGCATCGAGACGCTGCTGCAGGCACGGATACTGCGTCAACGCCTGACCGACGGACGCGACCAGGCATTCGTGGTCAAGCCCGGCGACGTCATAGCAAGCGTCGTTGAATATCGGCCGGTCTATGTTTCCGGCGATGTGCTCACGCCCGGACAGCAGACGTATCGGGCTTCAATGACCGTGCGCCAGGCCGTGGCAGTGGCCGGCGGCTTCAGCCTGTTGCGGTCGCGTGGCATGCAGCCCGGCGCCACCGACCCTGCGGATCTTGTGCGGGACTACCAGTCCCTCGCCACCGAATACACCAAGGAATACTTCCATATCGTCCGAACCGGCGCGGAGCTTGATGGCCGCGACACGTTCGACGCCACGCCTCCAAGCGACATTTCGCTGCCCGCGGGTGTGATCGGTTCGGTCGTTCAAGCCGAGAAGGACTCTCTGAAGACCTCACAAAGCGACTACCGCACGGAACAACGCTTCCTGGACGACGCCGTAAAGCAAACGGACGCGCAGTTCGCTACGCTCAAGAAGCAACAGGAAGGTGAAGAGAAGGGCGTGCAGGCCGACGAAGAGGAGCTCGAACGGGTCATGAAGGCGTTCGGCTCCGGATTGCTTGCAAGTCCTCGTGTCAGCGAAAGCCGGCGCGCCCTGCTGCTATCGTCGACCCGACGCCTGCAGACGAGCGTCGAACTCATGCGGCTCCAGCGCCAGCGTGAGGACTTCCTGCGGCAAGCGGGACGTGTCACCAGCCAGCGCACGATCAATCTGCTCAGGGAGCAGAAAGACTCGAACGTTCGATTGGCGGACTTGCGCGTGAGAATGCAGGCGCTCAGCCAGAAACTGCAGCCCATCGGCGGCTCGGGTGCCATCCCCGTCAATTCAGGCGAGCTCAATCCCGACGTGGTCGTCGTGCGGCGGCTCGGTCAACAGTGGGACAGGATAACCGCATCCGTCGACTTCGACGTGGAGCCAGGCGATGTGATCGAAGTCACATTGCGCCCTGCGCCGGCCTTCTCGAACTGAGCACGAACAGAGGTACTCCCTTAAGAGTAAGCAGGGCGCTCCTTCCGGAGTAGCTTCCGCATACCTCCATGGCTGCTCCCGCGAGGCTTAAACCCGCCTTGCTACCCCTTCAACCCGCGTTGCTACCTCTTCGTTGATCACAACCGGGTCGATGCCCGGAAGATCGGCAACTTTCACCCCCTCCGACGGCCGCGGGGTTACCCCCCATTCAACGTTGCCAGGCGTGGCAGAAGTTGGGAATCTTTGTGGCACGTTCACTCCATCGGGTCAGCGCGGCCGGGGGAATAAAATGTTGAACTTAAGCCAAGCATTGCCAAGGTCTACCATTGCTCTACAGCGTCATTCTTCTGAATCGATATTCAATATTTCCAGTCCCGTTTCATCTGCTCACTCTGACGCCCAGAACCCCAAGCAGGACGGCTTGCGCGGGGTGCTCGCGCGGATCGGCTGCGGACAGGTCTTGCTCAGACGCGGCAAGGTTATCGAGCTCAGTCCGGCCGGCCGTGCAATATTGGAACGCGAAGCGCGCGTGGATGCGAGCCACGAAACGCTCTATGGCGCCGTCAAGCAACTGGTCCACCGCGCCGGCGCACAGTTTCCGGCAGGCTCGACTTCCTGGTTGGCGACATCCACCAAGGAAGGATTTACCGCGCTGATCAACCAGGTCGCGAATGCGTGGTCCGACGAGACCATCGCATTGATCCTGCTGGATCTCGACGCGCATCCGGAGCCTTCGCCGCGGACGCTGCAGCGATTGTTTGGATTCACCGCTGCCGAAACCCAGCTTGCTCTCGAGTTGGCGCGAGGCAACAACCTGATCGACATTGCTCGTTCGCGACGATTGAGTCGAACGACAGTACGCTCCCAGTTGGCTTCCCTGTTTGTCAAAACACAGACACGCCGGCAAGCAGACCTGATCGCGTTGTTGGGCCGCCTCGCCGTCCTGCCCTAGCGTGGACGCGGAATACGGTGTCGCGTTGTCTCGACTGGTCGGAGATCGACGTGCTTCGCGGCGCGTTCAGCAAACATGCACTCGCGCCGCGTCGTCTTTTCAGCCCTGTTCGAGCACGTCCGCCAACCGCTCACTTCCGCTGTCATGCGAATGAATGAAGACAGGCCGCGGCCACGTCCTAACCTGATCCTGTCAAACTTTCGCCGGGAAAACCGGGGGCCTCCGCAAAGATTAACATCTTGGCGGAATTGCTTAAAGGGCTGGAAGGAACCAACATGGCGCTGCACTTGCTTTGCGTAGGAGGCGAGGATCACGCTTTGCGTATCCCGTTCCTGGCGGCTCTGCAGAACCGCGGCCTGCGCGTGAGCGCGGCCGGCACTGGTGCAGCATCTGCATTCGCGAAGACCGGAATCCCGTATCATCAATATCAGTTCGACAGATTTGGCGTCGGCTTTGCCGATCGCGCGGCCATGGGTCAACTGGCGCGGCTCGTGAAGAGCGCTCGGCCCGACGTGATCCAGACGTTTGATACCAAGCCCAACCTGTTTGCGCCGCTGGCGCTTCGCGGCTCCGTACCGGTTGTGCGCACGATCAACGGAATGGGATGGGTATTCTCATCGACAGAACTGAGAGCCTTGGCCTTCCGCCCCGTCTATCTGGCGATGCAACGCCTGGCTGCTTGCTGGACCGCAGCAACGGTTTTCCAGAACAAGGCCGACAGCAGCTTCTTTCAACGACACCGCCTGCTTGGAAAGAGCTCATCTGTCATCATCGGAAGCTCGGGGATCGATGTCGGCGCTTTCGAAGCGGCGCAAGCGCGAACGGCCTCGCCTGCCGCGCTGCGCGCCGAACTCGGGCTCGACGATGCCGAGATTGTCCTGACAGTAAGCCGATTGACTGTCCAAAAAGGAATCACAACGCTCCTCGAAGCGGCAAAGCTCGTGCATGAGGTCCGCCCGAATGTCCGCTTTCTGCTCGTCGGTCCGCGCGAAAGCGAGGGCCCGTTCGCCGTAGGTCAGGAGCTGATCGAGGCGCACGCACCATATGTGATTGCGACCGGCGCCAGATCGGATATTCCCGCGCTTCTGGGTATCGCCGACCTCTTTGCCTTTCCGACCGAATATCGTGAAGGCATTCCCCGTGTTCTTTTGGAAGCCGGATTGGCTGGCGTGCCAATCGTCGCCTCCCGCATGCCGGGGTGCGACGACGTTGTCCGCGAGGACTGGAACGGCAAACTTGTAGCGCCGCGCGACCCGCGCGCGCTCGCCGCCTCAATTCTCGACCTTCTTCAGGATTCCGCGCGTGCCAAGACGATGGGTCAACGCTCGATCAACGTGGTGCGCAAGGAGTTCGACCTCAACGTCGTCGCCGATCGCTATGCCGAGCTTTACACGCAGCTGCTTTCCCGCAGCTATTCCAGTGGCTGGCGGGCTGCGGCGCACAGCAGCAGTGAAGTACAATGATCGGCAGTGCCCTTCTTGCGCTTGGCCTCGTACTTGGGACAGCCTCGCAGCTGCGTCTTCCCAGCTTCCCCCTGGGCATCGGGGAAGCCTGCCTCGTCCTCTGGCTCGGTCTCGCATCCCTGCATCTCTTGGTCAGCTCAAGAATTTACAACCCCCAAGCCCTGCTCTGGCTCGTTGCATTCTGGGGCTGCTTTGTCTTGATTCAGAGTTTCGGGGGCTTCCTTGCATTGCTGCGCCCGGAGATCGTCGACCCAGAGCTCGTCGTGCACGACATCTTCGCATATCTCCTCGTGGCGGCCCTCACTTGCCTGGTTGCTGCAACGTTGAGACCCGAGGATACCCTACGCCAATCGCTGTGGTTCCTGATCGGATTTTGGATCCTCGCCGTGGCGGTGCAACTTGCATTGGGCTGGGGCTACCTCAGCATCTCGTCGGTCGATCCATGGTATTGGGACCGGTTCCGCGGGTGGTCGGAGAATCCAAACCAGCTTGCAATCTACTGTGCGGTTTTGACACCACTCTCGCTTCACATGGCTCTGACGGCCAAGCGGTTTGGCCGGATCGTCGCGGTGTTTAGCTGCATCGTAACATTCGTCGTCGGCCGGCTGACGAAGAGCGATACCTTTCTTATCTCGATGTCGCTGTCGATACCGCTGCTCGTTGCGCTACGCTTGCGAAGCTGGCTGACATCCCCCGAACATCGATGGAACCTGCGTTTCGCAGCTGCAGCGATCGTCGTTGTCGCCATAATTCCCCTTTCGCTCTCACTGCTCCCCTACGGGGTGGCAACGGCGAATGATGTCGAGGGGCTGGCCGCCGGCATGATGAAGGATCGTGGCGGTGAGGCAACGAAGGCAACCGCCAATCTGCGGCTAAGTCTCTGGCAAGACGCCTTGCATGCCGGACTGGAATCCGGGTCGGTTGGCCTTGGGCCCGGGCCGCATCTGGAGAAGCCAACCGGAATCACGGACAAGGGCGTAGCACTCCCGGTGGAAGCTCACAGCACCCTCCTGGACGTGTTCACCCAAGGTGGACTGCCTGGCGTGATCGCCATTGTCAGCCTGCTTGTCGGCACGTTTGCGCTCCTGCTTCGCGCACGGCTCGACGCCTTGGCTGTCCTGATCTTTGCACTCGCCGTCTTCAGCATCAGCCATTTCATTCTGCGGCACCCGACCGTGTGGTTTGCCGTCACGCTGGGCCTCATCCTGGGCTCGGATCGGCGCTCATTGGCGCATGCGCGAGTTGGAAGTTAAGCAATGTGTGGAATTACAGGAATACTTCAGACGCCGCATGCTTGTCGATCCGCCGACCTGGCGGCGATCGGGCCGATGACGGCTCGCCTGCGCCACCGCGGTCCTGATGCGGACGGGTTCTGGAGCGATCGTGACGCCGGCATTGCGTTCGGGCATCGCAGGCTGTCCATCATCGATCTCTCGGATGCGGGCCGGCAGCCAATGCTTTCGAGCGACGGCCGCTTCGTCATTACGTTCAACGGCGAGATCTACAACTACAAGCCATTGCGGCAAGAGCTCGAGTGCGCAGGCAGGCGTTTCATCGGCAATAGCGATACAGAAGTCTTGCTGGGCCTGATCGAGAAATGGGGCCTGGAGAAGGCCCTCCAGCGCTGCAATGGTATGTTCGCAATCGGCCTGTGGGATCGCAGGAACCGCACGCTGCATCTGGCCCGCGATCGAATGGGGAAAAAGCCGCTCTACGTCGCGCGGACGTCTAGTGCGGTGGTGTTCGCGTCGGAGTTGAAGGCCATCGCGGCATTCCCCGACTTTCACCAGGAGATCGACCCGGGCGCGGTTGCGGAGTTTCTATCGCGCGGATGGTTGCCGGAAGACCAGTGCATATGGCGAGGCGTCTTCAAGATTCCACCCGGGGGCGCCCTATCGATCCGTGCCGAGGACCTCTCGGTCTGCCGGGATGCCGCAGCTCTACAAGAACGCGCACGCTCCTGGTGGTCGTTGGCCGATGTCGCGCACACGGGCCGCGCAGCGCTGGCCACCGCGGATGACCAGCAGCTCGTCTCCCAGGCTTGCGATCTCCTCAAGGCCGCGGTTGCCGACCGAATGGTTGCCGACGTTCCGGTCGGGCTGTTCCTGTCGGGCGGAATAGACAGTTCGACCGTCGTGGCCCTGATGCAGGCCCAATCGGCGCGCCCGGTACGGACCTTTACGATCGGATTCGGTGAGCGCGCCTTTGATGAAACGGCTAACGCTGCGGCCGTGGCGCGGCACCTCGGCACCAGCCATACCGAGCTACGTCTCACCTCCGCGGACGCCAGAGCGGTCATCCCCGAACTTCCAACCATCTGGGACGAGCCGTTTGCCGATGAATCGCAGATCCCGACACTGCTTCTATCTCGACTTGCACGGCAGGACGTCACCGTTGCGCTTTCGGGCGACGGAGGTGACGAGTGCTTCGGAGGGTATTCCAGGCACGTACTTTCCGCCCGTTTAGCGCCTCTGCTGAACTCCAACCGATCGATCCGGACCATGGCCGCGAGCGGTGTGGCGCTGCTCGGGCGCGGCATGCGCGAAAGCGTCGTCGAAACACTTCGTCTTCCAGGTTGGTTGCAGAGGATGACACACGGCGACCGGATCAACCGCCTGGCAGATCTTATCGGCAGCAACGACGTCGGCGAGATGTACCGTCGGTCGACGCGGCTCTCCGAACTGCAGTTGACGCGGACCCAGGCAGGCTCGGAGCCGGACACGATCCCGCCGCTCAACGATCTGCTGTCTGATTTTATCGTTCGAGATATGCTTGGATATCTCCCGAGCGATATTCTCGTGAAGCTCGATCGCGCGAGCATGGCCACGAGCCTGGAGGCTCGCTGCCCGCTTCTGGATCATCGCGTTGTCGAGTTCAGCTGGGCGCTGCCGAATTCGGCGAAGGTGCGTCATGGCCAGGGAAAATGGCTCCTGCGCCAGGTCCTTGGCCGTTACCTGCCGCGCCACCTCTTCGAGCGACCGAAACAGGGCTTTGACGTGCCGATCGGCTCCTGGCTGAAGGGACCGCTTCGTTCGTGGGCGTCGGACCTCCTTTCGGAGTCGCGCCTTCGCAACCAGCATCTTCTGGACGTTTCCCGCGTGCAGGAGTGCTGGCTTCAACATCTTAGCGGTCGCCGCGATTTCTCACGACCGCTGTGGGCTGTCTTGATGCTGCAGTCCTGGCTCGACTCAGCAGTTACCTCCGGGCCTTCGCGAACAGCAGGCGTGATGGAACCGGCGCAATAAGGAGCAGGCGATGGAAGCGTTCACAAATAAACGGATTCTGCCGGTGACTGTCCTGACCCAGGGTCGGTCAAAGGGCGACGAGTCACCTCCCGATGACGCCATCGCGGCATTCAAGCATGTCTTCGAGAGCATCAGGCGATACAAGCTCTTCATCGTCAAAATGATCGGCGCGGGCGCGCTGCTCGCGGTGCTCGGTAGTATTTTCATGTCGCCCACCTATCTCGCAACGGCACAGCTTGTCGTGAGCGCTCGAAGCGGAGCGGCCGACAATGCCGGTGCATCCGGAAATTCCGCGCCGACTGGCGGTTCGGACGACCCGACGATCGATACGCACGTAACGGTCATGTCATCCGATGCGTATCTGCGGCGGCTCCTGCCGGCACTGAGGATGCTCGACAACCCGGCCAACGAGAACGGTTCGGTGCTCCGCACTGCCTTGTCAAAGATAAAGGGGTTCCTCTCCTTCCGGAAAGACCCGAGCGACGGCGCGGCGGTGGCAGCATTGAAAGGGCGCCTGAAGGTCAGCCAGGAGCGCCGGTCCAGAGTTATCAGCGTAATTGCCAGCGACCCCAATCCACAACGGGCCGCAGACGTCGCAAACCTGGTCACCCGATCCTACGCTGACGAGCTTGTCCGGCAAAAGCGGGCTGTGGAGCTCCAGGCTCTGGACGCCATCGCAGCACAATCGGCGAATGTTCAGCGCGAACTTTCGACGGCGAAGGCGGAATGGGACGCCAGTCACTCAGGTCAGATCTCGTCATCACCGGCAGCCGCACAGGCCGCCGCCGCGTTGGAGTGGAAAATAACCACGCTGGCGCAGCAATATGAAACACTGATACGAAAGCGGCAGGATCTCACCACGAAGGGCGTGGTCGCCGAGCCAGACGTGACCGTCATCGCGGACGCCTCACCACCCGACTTTCCGAGCTCGTTGAACCCGTTCCTCCTTGTTCCACCGATCACGATTATCTTCGCGCTCCTGGCATGTCTCGTCGCGATCATCCTGAAGCACTTCGATCGAAGTCTGCACACCGAGGCGGAAGCTGCAGAGGCATTGGACATCCCGTGCGTCGGGTTGATCCCCTCGATCCCGCCGGAGCTGAGCATCTCGCCGCAGCGGTTCGTAGAGCAATCGGCTGTCTCGCATAACAGGGCCGTTCGCTCGACCGTCGTATCCCTCATGGCCGCCGATCCGGTCTCGCCACAGACGCCGCATGTCATCCTGGTGACATCCAGCTTGCACGGTGAAGGCAAGAGCGCGATCGCCTGGAGTTTCGGCTTTTGTGCGGCGCAACTCGGACAGCGCGTTCTGTTCCTGGATTTCTCTCAATTGCCCCGGCGCGTCGGCGGTGAGGCTGCAGATCTGTTCAAGCTGTTGGCGCACGACGGAGCGGCCGCCAAGGCCGTCCAGCACATCCCGGAGCTCGGACTCGACTACATATCGTCAAGATTGTCCGAGGGCAGTCGCCTGGGGCCGTTGGCGGGTCCGAAAGTCGCCTCGCTGTTCGAGCACTTCAGGAACACCTACGATCTCGTCGTCATCAACGCACCATCGCTGGATGATGCGCCGGAAGTGCGCCTCCTCGCCTCCTGGGCGGATCACGTTCTGCTTGCCGTCCGCGCCGGAAGTACGAGCCGCGACGTCGTGCGAAGCACTTTGACCCGGTTTGCCGGGACGTCGGATCTCGATTCTCGTGTCAAGCTCTGGTGTGTCCTGACGCACGGAGTACCGTCCGAGCTCGCGCCCTCGGATCTGGAGCCGTCATCAACATCGACTTTGATGCATTACTATCGCCGCTTCAAAACAACGGCGGTACGGTGGACAAGCATCGAACCTGCAATCAATGTTTCCGACCACGCTGCATCTGGCCTGAGACCACGGCAATGATCCCGAGGCGGCCTGGGTTAATCGCCCGGGTCTTTCGATATGGCAGCCAGCCGATCGACCAGACGGTGGCTGCGAAACCGGCATCCTTCGTTTGAAGTATGCGTACCCAGGCCTGATTAAGTACGTTGGGAAAGCAAAATGACGGGTACGGTGATGCGGCTTCAGATATCTGGCGATCCGTCGGGTGATCCATGCGCCGCCCTTGACGCGCACCTGCCCTCGACCGTTCAGCAAGCTCCAGCGACGCTGAACTGGCTGAGCCCCGTGGGGGTCCCTCTCGATCTGAACGGTCCAGTCGATCGATCATTCGATCCCCTGGAAGCCGGCTTTGCCTGCGTCCCCGCCATCGAACACCTGATTGCGGTGACGGCGAAGTTCGCCGACAGGGTCGCAATCAGCGACGGCAATCACAGCTTCACGTACGCGCAGCTGTTGTCCCGCGTCTTGACCTTGGCCCAGGCGATCAGCGCGCTGATCCCGGAGCAGGAAGCCGTCGGATGGCTATTGCGCAGCTCGGCCTGGCAGCCGATCGCTATGCTGGCCTGCATGGCGGCCGGACGAGTCCTCGTCCCACTCAATCCCCGCGATCCAGTTCAGCGGCTCACGGCTATCGCCGCGGCCGCCCGGATTTCCGTGCTGATCGGGCAAGACGGCGACAGCTCCGCCGGGTGGATCCAACAGCACGGCCTGCGCTGGCTCGACGTCGCCGGCGCCAGCGACCCTTCCGCGGCAACTTCAACACTCCCCCAGGTTTCGGTCGATGCGCCTGCCGTAGTGCTCTATACCTCCGGCAGCACCGGAACTCCGAAGGGGGTCGTCAACAGCCAACGCAACCTGCTCCAGCGCGTCCAGCAATATGTGGACGCCTGCCACATAGGTGCGGCAGACGTCTTCATGCCTCTGAGCGGCCCCACCACGATCGCCGGTTGCCGAGAGATGCTGTCGGCTTTGTTGACGGGGGCGAAACTGCACATCGTCGACGTCGAGGCGCTCGGATTGCGCGGCGTTCTTCGCCAGATCACCACGCAACAGGTGACGATTACATACGTTGTACCAGCCCTGGTGCGTGCACTGATCAACGCAAGCCGGTCAGGCGATCTCGACTCGCTTCGCATGATCCGCATCGGCGGGGAGAAGGTCCTGTGGACCGATATCGCGCTCGTTCGGCGAGCGATACCACCCGGTTGCTTCATCCAGGTCAGCTATCTGTCGACGGAAACCACCGGCACCCAGTGGTTTCTTCCCAAGCAATGGCGAGAGGACGGCGTCAGCGTTCCTGTTGGCTACCTGCTTCCCGGCATATCGTACGCCGTGGTCGACGAAAGCGGGAAGCCCGTCCCGCACGGTGAAGTCGGCGAACTGGTGATCAAGAGCAGGTACGTCATGCTCGGATACTGGGAAGACGGTCGGCTTTCTCCGGCATCGCCCTCCCCGGATGACCCAAAGTCTCGCATCTATCAGACCGGCGACCTCGTCACCGTGGATACACACGGACTGATGCGGATCGTTGGACGGAAGGGACGCCAGCTCAAGATCAATGGCCAGCGTGTCGAGCCGGCCGAGCTCGAGAGTGCGTTGCGCAAGCTCACCTATGTGAAGGACGCTGTCGCCGTCGTGACGGATGCGAACGAGCTGGTCCTGTTTGCATCGCCGGCCGATCCACAGAAAGCGCACTTCCGGACCGACGTTCGCAACAGCATCCGGCAGACTGTTCCTGCGGCTTTGCATCCGACCAGGCTGCACGAGATACCGGAGATGCCGCGCCTTCCAGGAGGTAAGATCGATCACGCCAAGCTGAAACTGCTCGATCTCGAGAGCAAAACGACCTCGCCCGCGCCCGTGCCGACGATGCAAGGAATGGCCGAGGCCAACAGGATCGTGCAGCAGGTGTGGAGCAGCATCCTCGGCGTGCCGGAAGCTGCCGGACGCTGGGATGAGGCCGGCGGTGATTCCCTAAAGCTCCTGCGCTGCGTCATGGATATCGAAGACCTCATCGGCCGCGAAGTCAGCATGGAAGCGTTCACGGTCGATATGAGCGCTGAAGACATGATCCGGGCTATCGCGACGGTGGAGCCACCGGTGCGGCAGCGTCTAAACGACCAGATTCTCCCAGGTCTTGTCATACTGCCCGGCTCCATGGGGTATGGCCCGAGCATGGCCGCATTTGGCGCTCAGCTCGGCAAGGTGGCGCGGGTGATTCCGATTCGCTATCCAGATCTGAGCTGGAGCCTCGCGGGACGCGATTCCGTGCAGGAGATGGCCGCGATGGCCGTCGAACAGATCAATGCGGTCCAACCACGCGGCGACGTCCGAATGATCGGCTATTCCCTGGGCGGCGGCGTCGCCTTCGAAGTCGCAAGCCGGTTGATCGAACAAGGTCGTGCCGTCAAATTCCTGGGCATCCTCGACACCAATGTCGGCCCTCGCAGAGCAAATCACCGAGAAGCCCTCTCTCGCACGCTACAGCGGATTCGATCCCATCGAGTGACGATCTACCGCATGTTCTGTCGCTCGGTGGCGAAGTTCGCCGCTCGCTTGGGCCAGGAGGCTCGATTCTGCAGGCTCATCGACACCATTACATGGCCTCGCCTGGCAAATACGCGCTTCATGCTCAAGCTCGAGCTCGAGGAGATTCTCCGGATGCGCGCGTTCGGACGCTGGGTCGAGGATGCCAAGCCTCGTCTAGCCATCAAGGGGACTGTCTTTGCCTGTCATCGGCCTGGCGTGACGCCGCGCCTCGGATGGGACTCCCTGTTTGAAGAACTGGACGTGATTCCGATCGCCGGCGGACATCTTGATCTGGTGGTCGAGCCCCACCTCTCGATCAATCGACCCGTCATCGAGCGCGCGATCGGGGCGTCCTGCTCCTGATCCACAACACAATGCTTTTTGGGGGGCCGGTCCTGCCCACCACAGGCCAGCACGGAGAGATCACGCGGGTTCGGCTCAAACCTGGCTCGAACCCGCTGTCTCGCGCTTGGGAGTGTCGCGTACGATCATCAGGGCCGCAGGTAGCTCCAGCCTTGCTCCTGAAGCTCCATCAGGCGAACAACCCCGGATTTGGTGACCTTCGCCTGCGTGATGAGAGGCACTTCTTTGCCCTCATTCTTGGTCATGTTCTCTCGTGTATTTCCGCAGGCCGAGAACGTAAGCTCGGGCGTTGTCTCACTCATCATTTTGATGCGCCCCTTCACAGGCGAGGTATCGTCTCGCAGCATGTGCAGTCCTGGCCCGTATGCGACGACTTCGACTTCGACTTTTTGACTGAGGTCGCCGTAGTGCTGAACGACGTTGTTGACGTTGTTGAGAGCGAGATTCATGACGGCCGGATCGTTGACGTCGACATGGATGACAAGTCGATGCGGCGGCTGCTTCCGAGGTGTCGCAACACCCATCTTGGCATTTGCGTTCCTGGCGGCAGTGCCGGGATTCTTGGTGGAGAGGGTGGTTTGCGCAGAACCGCGGGTTTCGATGCCGCTAATGAGAACCAGTCCGACAGCCGCCACGCCGGCAAAAATGGCAAATGATCTGCTCATGACTGTGCTTCCTGCGTGTGTGACGAAGCGTGCACGTCGCAAGCTATTTAAGCGCAACCGTGGGGGCAAGCAGCTTTGGCCAAAGCTCCGCCCGATCTACTTAATTCCCATTGTCGGCGCACTACTCCGTTTTGGCTACCGCAACTGCGACATCGACATCGCGTCGATGAAAGCGCCGTCATAAACGACATGCCATGATCGCTACCAAGCATCATGATCCCTACCAAGCTACCAAGCATCATGGTCCCTACCAAGCAGTTGGGCGTCGCAATGGGGGTACACGGATTCGACTTGTCGAAAGGAACAGCCGTCGCGCTGAGCAAAGCTACGCGCCGGCCCAGGCACCGGCAATTTGCGTTCCGCGAACTCGGATTGTTCGACATCGCTGACGGCTCGCGCGCATGCGACAGAGCCGGCCGGCTCATGGTGGTTCTGATCACCTGCTTTCTGCCGGTTCTGACTGCAACTGCCGATGCCAAATCCCAGGACGACGGCGACCGGGGTGCCTCCTACATCACACCGGCGATGCTCGATCTGTGCAGATGTACGCGCGGACCAGAGCGGATCGACGGGATTAAACAAAGGCTGAAGCTCGTCCAACGCGCGGACGAGGCGCGACCCGCCGCGACACAGCCCGCTGGAAGCAGGCCCGCCGCGACCGGACCGCGCGGAGCGAGGACCGCGACCGAGCAGCCCCGCGCGGCTGCCGATGCCCCTGCGCAGGACATGACGTCTACGCCGCCCCCGGTGTCAAATGCGGCTCAAGCAGCTTCCGAGACGGAGCGACTCAACCAGAACCTGTTGCTGGATCAGGAGCGGCAACGAGCGAACAAGCTTGCGCGCGAATTGGCTGCGGCTCGAGTGGAGCTCGACGCGGCGCGGCAGACCCAGACGCACACCGTCCGCGCCATGGAGATTGGTATTAAGCAAACGCAGGCGCTCGAACAGGAGCGGGAGAAGACCGATCATCTGTCACGTGAGATCTCCTTCCTGAAGGCGGAGCTCGACGTCGCAAGGGTTGCAGCTTCAAAGGCTATGCAGGCGCCCGAACCCGAACCGAAGCAGGAGCGTCCGGTCGACCGACGGAATGGGGCCAAACGCTTTGCCCTCCAGCTTGCCTCGCTTCGCTCGGAGCTTGAGGCTTCGCGCAGCGCAGCATCCGAAGCCACGAAGTCTGCCGCGGCGGAGGCCGCACAAAGGCAGGCTCTCGAGCGCGAACTAAAGCAGGAGCAGGACAAGACAGAAGCCCTGATCAGCGAACTCGGCCCCCTTCGGAACGCGGCCTCCGAGACCGCGAAGGTCGGCGCTGCAGATGTCGATCAACAGTTGACGCTGACGCGCGAGCTCGAGAAGCAGCGGGGCAGAGCTGAGAGCACGGACCGTCAGCTGCAGTCCCTTCAGGCTGAACTCCGTGCAGCGCAAACCGCGAGCTCTGAGTTGGCTGCGGCCCGAGCTGCAGACGCCGAGCAAAAACTGGCACTGAAACGAGAGGTCGAGAAGCAGCGGGACAGAGCTGAGAACGCGGACCGCCAGCTGCAGCCCCTTCAGGCTGAACTCCGCGCAGCGAAAACCGCGAGCTCTGAGTTGGCTGCGGCCCGAGCTGCAGACGCCGAGCAAAAACTGGCACTGAAACGAGAGGTCGAGAAGCAGCGAGACAGAGCTGAGAACGCGGACCGCAAGCTGCAGCCCCTTCAGGCTGAGCTCCGTACAGCGCAGACTGCGAGCTCCGAGCTGGCTGCGTCCCGAGCTGCAGACGCCGAGCAAAAACTGGCACTGAACCGAGAGGTTGAGAAGCAGCGGGACCGAGCTGAGAGCGCGGACCGCAAGCTGCAGTCCCTTCAGACTGAACTCCGTGCAGCGCAAACCGCGAGCTCCGAGCTGGCTGCGGTCCGGGCTGCAGACGCCGAGCAAAAACTGGCACTGAAACGAGATGTCGAACAGCAGCGCGGTCGCGCGGACGCTCTCGCGCGCGAGGCGGCGTCGCTGAAGGATCAGCGCGACCTGGCGCGGGCTGAAACGTCGGAGGCTGCACGAGCCGCCGAGGTCGCCGCAAAGGCCGCAGCCAAGCGCGAAAAGGAGCAACCGGGCAGCAGCGCGGCAATGCTCCCAACGTTCGCATCCGTCCGGGATCATCTGGCCGCGTGGAATGCTTCCACGGTTGTAGCGGCGCCCTCGCGTCAGCCCACCGGCCGCGCATCGAGCCAGAGCAGCCTCCAGCCCGCTGCTTCGCCTCCGCCCGCACAGTCAGCCTCCGCCCCGACGCCACCAAGCGCGCAGATCACAAAAGGGGCTGCCCTGCCCGGTGCCGACTCCAAGGCCATGGCTTCGGTGGAGCGACAGGCCGCCGCGAGCGGAGTACCGCGCCCGCTTGCGAACGAGGAGCGACTGCTCGCGCGCGCCAGCGCATTGTTGCGGCAGTCCGACATCAACGGTGCCCGCGGCTTGCTGGAATACGTGCTTGGACATGGCAGCGCGCAGGCAGCCTTTATGCTGGCCGAAACTTACGATCCTCACATGCTGCAATCTTGGGACGCTCGCGGCGTCGCCGGCGATTCCGCGAAGGCGCGCGAGCTGTATGAACGAGCCCAGGCCGGCGGCATTCGAGATGCAGAAGGACGGATCAAGGGGCTCAAATAGCTGCTGGAGCGAGCCCCGGAAGCCAGACCAGAGAATGGAGAGGCCCCATGTCATTGAGTAAGCTCGCGTTCACGGTCGCATTGGCACTGGTCGGCCTGCAGCTTGCTGCCAATGCCCAATCTCGCTCGCCGCGCGACCCGCCGGCGCCGACCGCGCCGCGGAATGCCGATACGGCCGCAAAGGAACGTATCAATGCATGGACGGTGGGACTCGCCGGAGGACTTATCGAGGGCGCACCGCTTCGGCTCGCCGCAGAGATCGCACGCGTCGCCAACGAGGAGGACAAGCTTCACGTCATTCCGATCGTGACGACCGGTGCGACCGAGAACGTCAATTCGCTGCTCTATCTCAAGGGCGTTGATGCCGCGATCATCAACATGGATGCCCTTGACGAGTACAAGGCGCAGGTTCCGTCGATCGAAAAGCGCATCGTCTATGTTCTCAACCTCTTTCCGGCCGAGCTGCACGTCTTCGTGCGTCCCGAGATCAAGTCGCTCGACGACCTCAAGGGAAAGAAGGTCAATTTCAACACCCAGGGTACGGCAGCCGCATATTCTGGTCCGCTGATCTTCAGCCGGCTGGGACTGAACGTCGAAAAGATGTTCATTCCCCACCAGGTCGCATTGCAGCAGATGAAGAGCGGCGAAATCGCAGCGGTCGTCTTCATCACATCAAAGCCGGTCGACGCCTTCTTGAAAGGACGCTGGGATGATGGCTTCAAGTTCCTGCCGATCGAATACGACCCCAGATTTGAAGACTATTATCTTCCGTCGTCCCTCGATTCAAAGGACTATCCAAACCTCGTGCCGGCGGGCAAGCGGATCGCGACCATTGCCGTCCCGACGATTCTTGCCGCCTACAACTGGCAGCCGCAGACCGATCGCTATCGGCGCATGGTGCGCTTTGTTGACCACCTGTTCGGACGGCTCGACCGGCTGCAATCCGCTGGCTTCGATACAAAATGGAAGGACGTGAATCTCCGCGCCAGCGTCCCCACTCTTGCCCGGTTTGGTCCGGCGCAGGAATGGCTCGATCGCTCGCCCAGCGCGACAGTCGGACTATCGCGATGAAGCGAACCGGTACCCTTGCGGCCGTCTTTCTCGTGGGTACCGGTCATCTAAGCTGCGCGCAAGCCGGCGACACGCCAGATCGTTCGAGGGCATGTGCGCAGTTTCAGGGAATGGAGCACATGACATGCGTCGACGAGCAGATTGGGGAAGCACCTGAGCAGTCCTTCCAAGCTCCGCCGCCAAGTCCGAACTGGATCTTGAGTGAAACGACATCACCGGTGGACCACAAGCCGCAGATCGCCGCCCGGACCACCGCACGAGCCGGCGCGAAGGATGGGCCCTCGTCGCTCGCCATTCATTGTCGCGCCAATCGGACCGAGGTGTTGCTTTCCGCGGCGAGTTCCTGGACCAAAACTCCAGGCACCGACATGAGGGTCGTATTCCAGATCAATGATCAACCGCCTGTCGATCAGCGCTGGAGGGTTGTTGATGGCGGACGAAGTCTCGCCTTTCCGGGCGACGCCGCCCGCTTCATGAGCTCCATGCCAGGGGTGGGCCGGCTTCTGACCAAAGTGTATGCTGGAACGGCTGCGCCCTACGAGGAAACATTTGAACTGACGGGTCTGGACGCCGTTCGCCGGCGATTTGCAAAGGTCTGCACCTGGCCGCCCAGCTGAATAGCCGCAAGTCGGACTGTACGGCTGACAGGGAAGACGTCACGCGAGAGGTGTGAATGCGATGAGCGAGACGATCAATGTAACCGAGGCTTACGAGCGAGGACGTACCCAATTCATGGGAATCGAACTGCAGGTTGCTCCCGGCGCGCTAGTGCCCCGGCCGGAGACGGAGTTGCTTGGCAGGACCGCGGTTGAAGCACTGCGCCGAGCACACCTCCCCTCGCCGCGGATCGTCGACATGTGCTGCGGCGCCGGCAATCTTGCATGCGCGATCGCGCTCAATATTCCCGACGCTCGCGTCTGGGCGAGCGATCTGACTGACGGATGTGTCGAGCTCGCGCGACGCAATGCCGCGAGCCAGGGCGCCGAGACCCGCATCACCGTGCTCCAGGGCGATCTGTTCGAAGCTCTCGCAGGCCTGCAACTCGAGCAAACCATCGATATGATCGTCTGCAACCCACCCTATATCTCGGAATCCCGACTCAAAGGCGATCGCGCCTCTCTACTCATGAACGAGCCGCGCGAGGCATTCGCCGCTGGGCCCTACGGACTGAGCATCCATATGCGCGTTACAAAAGACGCACCTCGCTACTTGCGGCCGGGAGGACTGCTGTTGTTCGAGGTGGGCCGCGACCAGGATCGACAGGTGGCAACCCTGCTCGAACGCAACGACGCTTACGAGAATGTCAGCGTGGTCTTGGACGACGCGGGCGCCGGTCGCGTCGTCATGGCGTACGCGAAGGGATAGCCGGGTTCGAGCACTTCCTCCACAATGATCGTTGGCATTGCAGCGTAGCACCCTGAACCCAGCGGCCCTCGCACGGGCCGGTCAGCCAATCAGCTCTCCCGCATCCCGCGCCGGATCGCGTCCGTGATCGGCTGGGTCAGATAAGCAAGAATTGTGCGTTCTCCGGTTGCGATCAGGACGTCGGCCATCATGCCCGGCTTGAGCTTCTCGCGGACTTTGTCGGGGAATTGCGTCACCTGGACCGAGACTTTCACCTCGTAATAGGGCTGATGGGTGACATCGTCGCGCGTGGCGTCGGCCGAGATCGAAAGAACCTCGCCGACAGCGATCGGGGTGGAGCGCGCCTTGAACGAGGGAAGCCGCACCTCGGTCGGAAGGCCGAGCTGGACGTGGTTGATATCAAGTGCCGACACCCTTGCGGCCACCACAAGAACATCGTTGTCCGGCACGATCTCCATCAGCACGTCGCCCGCCTTGATCACGGCACCGATCGTGTGAAGCTTGAGGTTCACGATCCGCCCCGATCGCGGTGCGCGTACTTCCATCCGCGCCAGAACATCGACCGCGACGCGCAGCTTCTCACGCGCATCAGCAAGCTGGGCGCGCGTGTCGGTGAGCTTCCCGGTCGCTTCCTCCAGCACCTTCTGCCCGACCTGATCGATCTGGAGCCGCGACTCGTCGATGATGCGGCCATAGCGAGCGATATCCGCTTCATATGCGCCGATCTTGCCCTCGAGATCGGCTCTGGAGCGCTCCAGCGTGGCGACGCGCGCGAACGGTACGATGCCCTGATCAACGAGCGGCTTGAGCTTGGTGTATTCCTGACTGACACTGTCGAACTGCGCGCGCGCGCCCTTGTTCTGCGCGGTATTCCCCTGGATCTGCCGCTGCGCCTGCGCGATACGTTCCTCGAGGATCGAGATCTCGATCTTTCGTGCAGCGCGACGTTCATCGAAGCGCCGCTTCTGATCACCCATTGCGCGTATCGCGTTCGGATCGGACGTCTTCTGGAGCAGCTCGGTCGGAAACGTGATGCTGTCCTTGCCTTCGGATTCCGCCTGCAGGCGCGCCTCCTCGGCAACCGCCGAGTACACCGCCGAGCGTGCGATCTCTTCCTTGGCCCGCTCCTGGGTCGGATCGAGCCGCAACAGGACCTGACCTTCCGCGACATGAGAATCGCCTGTGACCAACAGGTTCTGGACGATGCCACCCTCGAGATGCTGCACCACCTTACGGTCGCTCTCGACAACGACGGAGCCGGGGGCCACCACGGCACCGTCGATCGATGCGAGGGCGGTCCAGCCGCCAAATACGCCGAAGGTCAGGAAGACGACCAGGAAGCCTCGCCGCGCGGGGGTCTGCCAATCGCCCGACGGATCCTCATCGTTGCCCACTGGCCCTCGGGGCCACAAGGTCGGCAGTTTCACCTTGGCAAGATGGACCAGCTTGGCAAGATCGACCAGCTTGGCAAGATCGACCAGCGACCTTGTCATGGTCTCCGTCTTCGCAAGGAGTTTGCCCGGAGGTAGCGGCTCCTGCGCCACTTTATCTGCTTTGTTGAACTGCTTCAAAAGCTCCGCCAGTTCGTCGTGAAGAGCGTCCGGTCCCCGCCGCAATAGATTATCCATTATTGCCTCGTCGCGTGCGCCTGACGCGCTTGATTTGAAAGCTGTGCCGGACGGTGAGCGCCATCGGTTCGATGGTTGCCGTCAGCATGGTGATGACGATCGGCGCGATGATGTTCAGCGGGCTCGCGCACGTCGCGCCGCATCGGCGCAACCGTTTTGCCGAGCAGCGCGGGCAACATCTCCTCGCGCGTGCCGATTTGCCCGAGCCGCCCCTCGTGCATGAACACGATCTTGTCGACCGCGGCGAGCAGGTTCGGGCGGTGATTGATGATGACGATCGTCACCTTGCTCTGCCTCAGTCGCTGGATCGCATCGGCCAGGGCGCGATCGCCGTCGCCGTCGAGATTTGCATTCGGCTCGTCGAGCACAACCAACACAGGCTTGCCGAACAGTGCGCGCGCGAGCCCGATGCGCTGTCGCTGACCGCCAGAAAGACCTGCGCCATTATCCCCGATCACGGTGTCATAGCCCTTGGGAAGGCGCTGGATCATCATGTGCGCCGACGCCAGCTGCGCTGCCTCGACGACCGCCTCGTCGGAGGCGTCGTCGCGGAAACGTGCAATGTTGTCACGCACGGTACCGGCGAACAGCTCGACGTCCTGCGGAAGGTAGCCGAGGTTCTGTCCAAGGAAATTGGGATCGAAATGCCTGACGTCGTTGCCGTCGATGCGCACGCAGCCGTGCACCAGCGGCCAGGCGCCGACCAGGGCCCGCGCCAACGACGATTTTCCGGAGCCGGACTGGCCGACCACGGCGACGACTTCGCCAGGGGCCAGCCGGAACGTGACGTCGGCGATGGCCGGCAGTTGCGATCCAGGGACAAGCACTGTCGCGGCCTCGACGGAGATTTCGCCGACCAGGGGCGGCAGCCGTGTCGGCTGTCGCTCAGTCGCGCGGTTCGCAAGCGCGCGATCCAGCCGGGCATATGATGTGCGCGCGGCAACCAGCGCCTTCCATTGCGACACCGCAGCCTCGACGGGCGCGAGCGCGCGTCCCATGATCAGCGAAGCCGCGAACAGAACGCCCCCCGAAATCTCCTGCTGGATCGCGAGATACGCGCCTACTCCCATGATGGCTACCTGAATCGCCATGCGCAGGAATTTGGAGATGGCGAGCAGGGTCCCGCCCCGCTCTCCGGCCGTAGCGCTTTCCAGCAACGCCTGACCATGAGTTACCGCCCAGGCGGCGCGGACCGCGGGTCCCATTCCAAGCGCGCGGATCGCTTCTGCGTTGCGCAGCGAGGACGTCAACCGGTCCAGTGCGTGAAGGTTCTTCGATGCGGCCGCATTCAGCGGCGCCTTCGTAACCCGCTCGTTGAGGAAGGCGAGCGTCAGGATGATGATCGCGCCGATCAGGGCGACCAGGCCGATCAGCGGATGGAGCAAGAAACACATCGCGAGGAAGATCGGCGTCCACGGCACATCCATCAGCGACGTGATGACGCCCCCCGACAGCACCTCGCGCAAGGTGTCGACATCGCGCAGCAGCTGGACGTGATGCGAGCTGCTCGTGCTCAGCGCCTGTCCGAGCGCGGTCTCGAACGTCTCGCCCGAGACGAACCGGTCGAAGCGCAATCCAGTTTGCACGAGAACCCGGCTGCGAAAATGCTCGAGCGTCGCGTAGCTGATGAAGAGCACGAGCGCGATGAGCGAGAGCAGTAGCAGCGTCATCCCGTTTCGGCTCGTGAGCACCCGATCGTAGATCTGCATGGTGTAGATCGGCGACACGAACACCAGCAGATTGATGAAGATGGATAGTCCACCCGCCGCGAGCAGGCCGGGACGTATCCGACGGAAGACATCCGCGAGCGCAGACTGTTTTGCCGAAGCGTGCATGTGCATATCCGGGCCGCCCTTGGCCGGGCGGCGGTAAACGGTTGAAAAATTGCATGCGATCGAGCGTCAAGACGCCCGCATTTCAACATTCCGCCGTGCGCGGAATGGTACCCCGCCTCTCGACCGCCCCGGTGATCGCGAGGAACTCCCCAGAGTGGACATGCGCGCAGCGCACCGCGCGCATGTCCTTGTCGATGTAGACGACCTACGAGCTTACGAGTGCCACCCGTGATGATCGTTGTTGTGGTGAGACATCCAATCAGCCAGATGCGCTACGAACGAGCCTGTGTCCGGCGTATCCGTCTGCCCAGAATCGGCATCCGCAGTCGTGTTCGACGTCGCAGTGTGACCCCGCCACCAGGAATGATCTCCGGATGCGGACGACGTGCTGGCATTATTGAGCCACTGCGAGAAATCGAGCCCACCACCGTTGTGGTTGTGCCCGCCACCGCCGTTGCCCGCCTGCCAGGACGAACCGCCCGACCAGCCGCCGCCGTGGTGATGACCACCCCAGCCGCCAGTATCGGTCGAACCGCCGGTCGACGGATCCGTCGTTCCGTCCGAGCCCGACACGGGAGGAGTGCCTCCGGTGCTACCGCCAGCATCGGCAACCGGCGGCGTGGAGCCGTCCGTGCCGGTGCTACCGCCACCGTCCGCAACCGGCGGCGTGTTGCCGCCCGTGCCGGTGCTACCGCCAGCGTTGTCAACCGGCGGCGTGCTGCCGTCCGTGCCGGTGCTACCGCCAGCGTCCACCGGCGGCGGCGTGTCGGTCACCGGATCGGTAACGGGATCGGTAACAGGCGGAGCGGTCGCGCCCCCCGTGCCATGGCTCGTATTGTGCGCAAGGAACACCTGCTGCAGTGCCGGCAAATTCTCGAGCGCAGTGTCGCCATTTTGCGATCCCCACGCGTAAGCATAGTCAAAGGCCGGATTGGGAACGAGGTCCGCCCAATGATCGATCATTGCCTGCTCTTGCGCGGCAGTCGGCACAGCGACCTTGCTGCCGGTTTCGGTGGACCAGCCGCCGCCGCCGAACGCCTGATAAACCGGAACGATGGAGTCGAGCGGGATTCCGGCTTGCTCAGCGGCAGAAACGTACTTGTCGATCGTGCTGAGGTCGACGTTCGGACGGTCCGTCCACACCGGATACCAATCGAGACCGAAGTAGTCGATGTGGGTGTTCGCCTGGTTGTAGCTGTTCATGTAGTTCGGATCGTCCGATGATCCAGTGTTCATCAGGACGGTGAACGTCTTGGCCCCGGGATCGTGCTGATGAATCCAGTCAGATTCAGCCTTCAGATCCGCGGGGTCGGCTTGCGGTCCCCACTGACCGGTCAGATCAGGCTCATCCACAAGGTAGAAGCCGAACACTTTCGGATTGTTGAGGAACGGCGTCACCTGGTCGATAAAGTCCTGAGTCACGCCGTGGTACTGATCGAGCCAGACCAGACCCTGCACACCGTCGGGCAGTGCATTCACCTGGTCGACATACTGGACATCTGCGAGATTAAAGCCAGCTTCAGCTGGTGCGAAGTTACCTTGCGAGTCCAGACCCCCGCCCGCAGCGTAGTGTAATGTTGCCAATGATATTCCCCTGTCAGTGTTGAAAGCCCCCAGTGACCTGTAGGTCTGAGCGCCCGACAACCGATCGTGCGTCCCACCGAGGTGAACGTATGTTTACGTTTGAGGCAGGAATCTCCGTTCCATTGGGCGTAACCAAGGGATTATTGTGCTGAAAGTTTGCACAACAACGCGCCAACGCTGATCGCCGGATCTGCGGGAAAACTTGTTTTGAAAGACGATTCAACGATATGCGGCCAATCGAGGCCGAGAAGATCAATGTTGAATCTGGCACAACGCCGACGAAATTGTTCAATGCCGGTAGCGGGCAGCAAACCGGATTGATGTCCGTGGATTACCTCCGATGACGGATGTTCTCATCGAAGCGTTTCCGTTGTTCAGTAAAGGGCGTGGCGCAAATAGAGAGAAAATCCAAGCGGATCAGCGCTCCTGTGAGCCGGTATTTTAGCACCAAAGGCGAGCTCGTTTGCGGGGGCAATTGCGAATCGCGGAAGTATTAGGCGCTGGGTTGCCTTGCCGCTCTTTAGCACCGTGGCTGGAGAGCTCTTTTTGATAGCGCACGCGAAGCGAATTTGTCCCACCCGTTCGCTGTGCCGCGCGCTGGCGATTTTTCGAGTAGAATCAGCTCATTTGCTGCCGAGGACGTCATGTCAGGGTCGGCCCAAACGAACGTCAAGTTTCCGCCGGGTTCACGAATTCAGGTAAAGCCGGCAGCCGGTCCTCGCTTATCTGGAAAGACCGGGACCGTGGTTGGGGCCGGATACTATCCGAAGAGCCTCCGCGTCATTCTGGACGGATCGAAGGGACCAATTACTCTTCACGTGGACTACGTGGCCATGATCGACACGTGAAGCGGGCGCAGCGTTCACGGCCCCACTTGCGGCAGAAGGCGCTCTTCAACGACGCGTTTTGAGTTACTCCAGAAGTATAGCCGGCCCCTGATCCAGCATTGGGCCGCTCTTTTGACCCATTTCAGCCAATCTTTGTTAGTTGCTCGTTGCTCGGGGCAGGATCCATCAATCCCGGAGCCTGCGATGTTCAAGCAAGTTATTTCTGCGTGCTGCCTCGTTGTGATCACCTCGCTCAATTCCGATGCACGCCCCTATCGCATGCAGCACGCCTCTGAATGCAACGTCACCATGCCATGCGACTTCTCGAACTACGCGCAAATCCCGAACCAGCGAAGAGAGGTGCGAGACTCATTGCAGATGCACCGAACCAAACAACTCTCCGTCGTCGCCAATACAAATATTGCGGCGTCTGATAGTCCCGTCAGCACTCGGATCGTTGGCGGCCGCCCCGCGGGCTGCCCCTCCTCATTCTGCGGTTGTGCCGCAGCCCTGCGCCTGTTTGGTCGCCTCGTTCCGGAATTGAATCTCGCGGCAAACTGGCTGAGATTTCCGCGTACGTCGCCGGCACCAGGAATGGTCGCGGCCAGACGCGGGCACGTTTTCGTCCTCGAGCAGCACATCGGGGGCGACGTCTGGATGGCGTACGACGGCAACTCAGGTGGACGCGCAACGAGAATACACGCGCGTTCTTTGAGGGGGTACACGGTTGTGAATCCGCGCGCGACGCTGACTTGAATTTAGCCCTTTATCGAATCGGCAACACGGTTGCCAAGCACCGGCATGCTTTCACCGGGACAGCGGCAATCTCTCGTCGCTGAGGCGCCGTTATTCTCTCCGGTCGAAACACGATCTAATGGCTCAACGCAATCACATTGGTTGGTCGGGGAGCTGGAGGCAAATGTGCTGGCGGCACCGATCGGCGGCCGTCAGCCCGACACCGTCAGGCGACGACAGATCTCGCGCTCTCCCGCTCTCGCATCGCTCCCTCGATAGCCTTCTCAAGGGCAGCCTGATCGAACGGCTTCGACAGGCGGCGCAGATTGGAACGCGCGTCGATGGGAAGCTCCGCATATCCGGTGCTCAGGAGGATGACCGTACCGGGACGCTCCACGACCACGGCTTCAGCAAGCTGCAGGCCGGTCATGACCGGCATCGCATAGTCGGTGACGACGAGTTCGATGGTCTGCGTGCGGCGGAGGAGATCCAATGCCTCTTCGCCCGAGCGTGCCTCGACCACTGCATGCCCGAGATCCTCCAGCATTGCCGCCGTATTCTCCAGCACGAGAGGGTCGTCGTCGACCAGAAGCACGGAAAGCCGGTGGTCGGCCCGAAGCATGGGTGCCGGGGACTCCGCTCGCGGCGCTGGCACCGCGGCCTCCTCCTCAGCCACCGGCAGCCAGATCTCGGCCGTCGTGCCCACTCCAAGGCGGCTCTTCAGGACGAGCCTGCCGCCGGACTGCTCGGCGAGGCCGTGAACCATCGATAGTCCGAGCCCGGTGCCTTTGCCGATACCCTTCGTCGTAAAGAACGGCTCCTGAGCGTGCTTCAGCGTTTCCTCGTCCATGCCGCAGCCCGTGTCGCTCACCGAGAGCGCCACGTAGCGGGGAGCGCCAGCTTCGTGTTGCTCGTCTCTGGCGGAGATGGTTATCAGGCCACCGGCCGGCATCGCATCACGCGCGTTTACGGCGAGATTGAGGATGGCCAGTTCGAGCTGGTTGGCGTCAATCTTTACGTTTGGCAGGTCCAGCGGAAAGGGTGTGTCGATACGGACGCCTGCCTCGAATTTCAGCAGTGACGCCATGCCCCGCACCAGTGCGGCGATATCGACGACAGCCGGCTTGAGATCCTGTTTGCGAGCGAAGGCGAGCAGGCGCTGGGTTAGCAGTGCGCCCCGCTGCGCGCCTTGCATCGCGTTGTCCACGAGACGCTGTATCTTCGGATCGTCTGTTTGCAGGCGTTTTTTCAGAAGCTCGAGGCTGCCGAGAACGGCGGCGAGCAGGTTGTTGAAATCGTGGGCGACGCCGCCGGTAAGTTGACCGATGGTCTCCATTTTCTGCGACAGCGTCAGCGCTTCGCGTGCCCGATCCAGCTCTTCCTGTGCCCGCCTCCTCTCGCTGATGTCGCGCACGATCTTGGCAAACCCAGTGATCAAGCCGCTTTCGTTCCGTACCGCGACTAGGGTTGCCTCTGCCCAGAAACGGCTGCCATCCCGGCGCACGCGCCAGGCTTCCACTGCTGACTTGCCGTACCGCTCCGCCTCCAGGAGAGCACGTGCTGGCGCCCCGGACGCGCGGTCTTCGTCGGTATGAAGGATCGCGTAGCTGGTCCCTACGATGTCATCGCCATAACCCATCAGCCGGCGCGCCCCGAGATTCCAGTTTCCCACCGACCCATTCGGCTCGATCATGAACATGGCGTGATCGGCGATGCCCTCCACCAGGAGCCGAAAGCGTTCTTCACTTCGCCTCAGCGCGCTGGCCTCGCGTTCGGCGCGCTCCGCCGAGGCCCGATCATAGACGGCAGCGGCAATCCCGATGCTCAGGATCAAGATGGTGGCGCCGGCGAGCAGAAATGCCAGCGGCGCCCGACCCACGAAATGTCCAGCGTGTCCCGCCATGGTGTTCGCAGGCTCGAACGAGGCACCTTCCATAGCTGCGTAATGCATGCCGGAGATCGCGAGACCCATGACAAGTCCTGCAAACAGCCGCTGCGTCGCATTTGTCTTGCGAAAGGCAAGCCAGAGCGCCACGACCGAAGCGCACATCGCGATCACGACCGAGAGCACGACCCACCGAGGATCGTACGCGACGGATGCCGCCATTCTCATCGCGCCCATGCCCGTATAGTGCATGCCGGATATGGCGAGCCCCATCGCCAGGCCGGACACCAGGAGCGCCTGCGGGCGTCTTCCGACCACGGCAAAGGCCGCGGCCGCGACAACAATGGGGACGACAAGCGATAGAAAGGTGAGGAATGGATCGTAGGAGATCTCGACCCCCGGCAGCCTGAAAGCCAGCATGCCGACAAAATGCATGGACCAAATGCCGCCCCCCATAGCGGTGGCCGCGGCTGCAAGCCAAGCCGGACGAGCCCGCCCAGACGCGGCACGCATCCGGGTCGCGAGGTCGAGCGCTGTGTAGGAGGCGAGCGCGGCGATCAGGATCGACAGCGCCACAAGTACGGGATCGTGAGAGGCCGTATGGTGATTCATTTCCACCAGATGGTAATGGAAATCCGGGGCAAATTCACCCTAGGTCGAATAGCGGCGCGGGGATCGAGGCCCGGCCGGCCGCGATCCGTGGCACCCTGTCGGCAAATTCAAGCTGGATCCAGCCGTCGGGGGGCTGTTTCCACCCTACCTTCCCTTGGGGATTTTGAACCGGACCAGGCCTGTGCTGGATCAGGCTCCGTGCACGGATCAACCGGAGGGGATCGTGCCGCTCACGCACCGCCCTGCAAATTGGGCAAGCCGGCCGCCTATTGCACCGCGAAGCCAATTGCGCCGCAACATTCAAAATGAGACTGCCCGTCAAGCCGCACGATGCGCCCATACGTGCACTGCATCCGACTTCGGTTAGCCTTCGTTCAACAGCCGGGCGCCTTTCGGGAGCCACGGCGCCGCGCCAATTCAGCGAAAAATTTGGCCATAGAGGGAGGAATGAAATGTTGAAATGCAGTGTGGGACTGATCGCGCTAAGCAGCCTTTTCCTTTCAGGCGCGGCAATCGCCCAGGAAAAGATCAAGGTCGGCGTCACGGCAACGCTGGAAGGCACCTACACGGTGCTAGGCGAGGACGGCATGCGCGGCCACCAGACGGCGCTCAATGTGCTTGGCAAGAAGGTCGGCGACAAAGAGCTTGAATTCATCGTTGCTTCGACCGACGCGACGCCGGATTCCGCGGTGCGCGCCGTACGCAAGCTGATCGAGCAGGACAAGGTGCAGATCCTGCTGTCGCCGCTCTCCGGTGACGAGGGCATTGCGGTCAAGAACTTCGCCAAGACCCATCCCGAGTTGACCTTCATCAATGCGGCATCCGGCGCGCAAGAAACCACCTATGTCGATCCCGCCCCGAACTTCTTCCGCTACAACATGGACGGCGCGCAGTGGCAGGTCGGCCTCGGCAAATACGCCTATGAGGACAAGAAGTATCGCAAGATCGCGACCGTCGGCGAAGACTATTCCTTCATCTATACGCAGGTGTTCGGCCTTGTGCTCGAATTCTGCGGCGCCGGCGGCCAGGTCACCAACCGGCAATGGGTGCCGCTCGGCACCAAGGATTTTGCTTCCGTCATCGCCGCGCTGCCCGATGATGTCGATGCCATCTATCTCGGCCTCGGCGGCGCCGACGCCGTCAACTTCCTGAACCAATACCAGCAGGCCGGCGGCAAGGCGCATCTGATGGGCGGGTCCATCATGATCGACCAGACCATCCTCTCGTCCAAGGGCAACGCCAAGAATGCGCTGGTCGGCACCATCGCGGCGAGCGGCCAGGCCGACACCTGGGAGGATCCGGGCTGGCAGAAGTTCGTGAAGGCCTATCAGGACGCGTTTCCGCCCAACAAGCGCTTCCCGAGCCCGTCGCTTCTTGCGACCAACTACTACGGCTCGACTATGGCGCTGATCCTCGCGCTCCGCGAGGTCAATGGCGATCTTTCCAATAACCAGGCCAAATACAAGGAGGCGCTGGCCAAGATCGAGATCGACGCACCGAACGGCAAGATCAAGCTTGACGCCAACCGCCAGGCGATCGGCACCAACTTCGTCACCGAGGTCGTCGATGACGGCAAGGGCGCGCTGTTCAGCAAGGTCGTGAAGGTGATCCCGAACGTGAACCAGACGCTCGGTTACGATCCGGCGGTGTTCGCCAAGATCGGACTGCCGAGCCGTACGGTCCCGGAATGTAAGAAGTACTGACGCATTCACCGTCGCTCGTTTCGCATGCTCTCCGGCAACCGGGAGCGATTTGCAGGCGCGATATCTTGTGCTCTTGCAATCTCGCCCCGGTTGTTGAACGCTGACTGAAAAGACAAGAACATTCGGGAGGGAAGGCATGAGCCGGGCGCTTGCCGTCTTTCACGGCCGGTTCGGTCGGGCGACGGTCTATCAGTTGAACCGCCCCTTCAACGTGCACGCACATCGCGAAGGTCATCTGATCTTCCATGTTGGCGGCCAGTCCGCATGCATCGACGTCTGTAACGGGCACTACGACCTTACGGAAAGCTCCATCGTTGCGGTCAATCCTTGGGAGCCTCACAATTTCCTGCCGTCCGATCTCGACGGTGGCGCGATCTTCTTCGTGCTCTACGTCAATCCGGAGTGGTTCGCCCCCGATGCGCCCGGCGCCGACCGCCTGCGTTTCGGCCGCACCCAGTTCAAGCGCACGGTCGCACTCGACAAGCACATCAGACGAACCGCAGCGCTTGTGTGCGGCGCACCGTCGCTCTCCAGCCTCGATGCCGAGCTGCGGCGGCTGATCGACATCTGCTACGACGAAAGCTGGCAGCAGGCCGAGATCGCGCGCGACGCGCGCACGGCCGGCGCCGTCACCGACTTCCGCGTGCGCAAATGCATCAAGCTGATGTCGGAAAGTCCGGGCGCCGAAATGGAGCTCGACACGATCGCGCGCGAATCCGGCCTATCGCGACCGCATTTCTACCGGCTATTCCGCACCCAGACCGGCGTCACGCCGCATCTCTACCTCAACACCCTGATCATGGAACAGGCGCTGGAAGCCCTGGTCGCCGGCGAAGCACCGATCGCCGACATCGGCTTCGACCTCGGCTTCTCCTCGCAAAGCGGCTTCACACGCTTCTTCACCGCCAATGTCGGGATGGCGCCGACGGATTACCGCCGCGCCGCCAAGGTTTTGCGGGCCTGACCGCGCGCGAAAAGATACTGACGATCAAACGCTCCCCTTGTGCCCTCGCTAAGATGGTCGGAACGCGATCCCGAAAAGAGGATCGCAAGTCCGGGAGGACGCACGTCCATGGCGAGGTACGCAGCCTACGCAAGGCTGTTCGACCAGCGTTCAAAACATGAGGCAGGGCGAGGTCGAAGCGGCCTGATCGCGCCCTCTTCCCGTTTGCGGGGGCGCGAGGCGGGGATGAGGCAGTTGACATGACGCGCTTCGTCGAACGTCATCCGGCCTGGGCCCTGATCGTGATCGTTGCGATCGCGCTTGCATTGTGGCTGACCTTGGCGGTGTGGCCGCCCGGACTTGAAGAGGCGATCGGCCGCAAGCGGGTCTTCCTGAACGCCGTGTTCAACGGCATCACGCTCGGCGGCCTCTACTTCCTGGTCGCCAGCGGTTTCACCCTGATCTTCGGCCTGATGCGCAACGTCAACCTCGCGCACGGCTCGCTGTATTTGTTCGGCGGCTATGTCGGCTACGCCATCAGCGCCTCGACCGGCTCCTGGCTCCTCAGCTTCATCGTCGCCTTCATCCTGACGGCGCTGGTCGGCGTCCTGCTTCAGCTCATCGTCTTCCGCCGCATGGAAGGCCAGGACTTGCGGCAGACCATGGTGACGATCGGTCTCTCGATCGTTTTCGCCGATCTCATGCTGTGGGCTTGCGGCGGCGACTTCTATCAGATCCAGACACCGAACTGGCTGATCGGCCCGATCGAGCTGCCGCTGGTCACTGCGGTGAAATCCTCGGGCGAACCGGTCTATCTCCGCTATCCCCTGGTCCGGCTGGTGATCTTCGCCGCGTCCGTCGTGATCGGCCTGGCGATGTGGCTGGCGCTCAACCGCACACGCATCGGCATGATCATCCGCGCCGGCGTCGACGATCGCGACATCCTGGCCGCGACCGGAGTGCGGATCCAGCTCGTCTTCGTGCTGGTCTTTGCGCTCGGCGCCGGGCTTGCCGGCATCGCCGGCGTCGTCGGCGGCACCTTCCAGTCACTCTCGCCCGGCGAAGACATCCGCTTCCTGCTTGCCTCGCTCGTCGTCGTCATCGTCGGTGGCATGGGCTCGATCCCCGGTGCCGCGCTCGGCGCGCTGATCATCGGCCTCGCCGAACAGCTCGGTTCGGTCTACATCCCGACCTACGCCATCGTCGTGACCTTCCTGATCATGGTGCTGGTCCTGGCAGTCCGGCCGCAAGGCCTGTTGGCGAGGCGCTGAGATGTCGCTCGCCCACGACGCCCACGTCACCGTTCGTCCCGCCGCAGCGGCGCAGCGCCCCACGTTGCGCGGATGGCCGGAGATCAACAATCCTGCAGCCTGGATCGTCGCGACCATTCTCCTGATCATGCCGCTGATCGCCAACGGCTTCTTCCTGATCGAGATCTTTGCGACCACGCTGATCCTCGGCATCATGGCGCTGAGCCTGATGTTCCTCGCCGGCTACGGCGGCATGGTCAGCCTGATGCAGCTCACCATCGCAGGCTTCTCCGCCTATATGGTCGCGGTGTTCGGCGTCAGCGGCAACGCCAATATCAGCCTGGGTTGGCCGTGGTGGCTCGCGGTCCCGATGGCGCTCGTGCTCGCGACCATGTTCGGAACACTCGGCGGCGCGCTGGCCGTGCGCACCGAGGGCATCTACACCATCATGATCACGCTCGCGATCGGCGCGGCTTTCTATTATTTCACCAATCAGAACTGGGCGATCTTCAACGGCCACACCGGCATCAACACCGTCGCCACGCCGCATTTCTGGGGCGTCAACTGGCGCGCCGACATTCCCTTCTACTATATCGTGCTCGCGGTTGCCGCGCTGTGCTATTTCGCCGTCGAATACATCTCCCGCGCACCGTTCGGCCTGGCGCTGCAAGGTGTGCGCGACAATCCCCGCCGCATGGCGGCGCTCGGCTTCAACGTCAATGCGCACCGCGTCGCCGCCTACGCCTTCGCGTCCTTTGTCGCGGCGCTGGCCGGCGTTCTCCAGGTCTGGAACTACCGGCAGATCTCGCCGGGATCCGTCAGCGTCGGCGCCTGCATCGATATCCTCATCATCGCCGTGGTCGGCGGCATCACGCGTCCCATCGGTCCGTTCATCGGCGCACTGATCTTCGTGCTGCTACGCACCTTCGCGCTCGACTTCCTGGTCAAGCTCGGGCTCGACGGCAACCGCTTCCGGCTGCTGATCGGCCTCGGTTTCCTCGCCATCGTCTTCTGGTCCTCGGACGGCGTGATCGGCCTCTGGCAGAGCTGGCGACAGCGCCAGCGATCCGGCGCGGCCCGTTCACGCGAACGTCACGGCCGAGGATCTGGTCAAGGATCCGGTCATGGATAGCGTCGCGCAACGCCTCTCGGCCGTCGGCGCCGGCGCGGCGCTGGAGCTTCGCGGCGTGACGCGCCTGTTCGGTGCGCTGGCCGCGCTCACCGACGTCACCATTACCGTGCGCCCCGGCGAGCGGCGCGCCGTGCTCGGCTCGAACGGTGCCGGAAAAACCACCCTGTTCAACTGCATCACCGGCGATTTCCCGCCCTCCTCCGGCACCATCCGCTTCTTCGGCGAGGACGTCACCCACTTCCCGCCCTACGAGCGCATCCGCCGCGGCCTGCGCCGGACCTACCAGATCTCAGCGCTCTTTCCCGGTCTCACCGTCCAGGACAACGTCTACCTCGCCTGCCGCGGCGTCTCGCGCGGACGCTTCTCGTTCCTGCGCCCCGGACAGAACGACGCGCTGATGAGCGCGGCCGATAATCTCGTGCAGGCCGTCCATCTCACAGGCGTGAAGGACCAGCGCGTCGCGGAGCTTGCGCATGGCCAGCAGCGCCAGCTCGAGATCGCACTGGCGCTCGCCGGCGCGCCGCGCTTCGTGTTGTTCGACGAGCCGGCCGCGGGCCTGTCTCCGACCGAGCGTGCCGAGCTGGTCGAGATCCTAACCTCGCTGCCGGCGCATATCGGCTACATCATCATCGAGCACGACATGGACGTGGCGCTACGCGTCGTCGAGAGCGTCACGATGATGCACAACGGGCGCATCTTCAAGGAAGGCCTGCCGCAGGAGATCGAGTCCGATCCCGAGGTGCAGGAGCTTTACCTCGGAGGCGGCCATGAATGAGGTCCGCCGCTCGGCCGCCTCCCTCGAAGTCCGCGGCCTCGACGTCTACTACGGGCATTCGCATGCGCTGCAGGGCGTGGACCTGACGCTCGAAGCCGGCGTATTCTCGGTGGTCGGTCGCAACGGCATGGGCAAGACCACGCTGTGCAAGGCGATCATGGGGCTGGTGCCGGTCAGCGGCGGCTCGATCCGCGTCCGCGGCGACGACATCACCCGGCGGCCGCCCGCCCACATAGCCCGGCTCGGCGTCGGCTACGTGCCGCAGGGCCGGCGGCTATGGCGCTCGCTCAGCGTCGACGAGCATCTGCAGCTTGCCGCGGGCCTGCGGCGCGGGGCTTGGACGGTCGAGCGCATCTACGAGACCTTTCCGCGATTGGCCGAGCGCAAGGACCATGGCGGCGGCCAGCTCTCCGGCGGCGAGCAGCAGATGCTGGCGATCTCCCGCGCGCTGCTCACCAATCCGCAGCTCCTGATCATGGACGAGCCGACCGAGGGGCTTGCGCCCGTCATCGTCGCCCAGGTCGAGGAGATGCTGGTACGGCTTGGCGAGGACGGCGACATGTCCGTGCTCGTGATCGAGCAGAACATCGGTGTGGCCACGGCCGTCTCGCGCAACGTCGCGATCATGGTCAACGGCCGCATCAACCGCATCATCGATTCCGCGCGCCTTGCCGCGGACCGGGGGTTGCAGCAGCGCCTGCTCGGCGTCGGCCTCCACGCCGAGCTCGAGCCCGCCGTCGACATGCCGGCGGCAGGCACCGCGGCGAAGGCCGCACCGCAGCCGTCCCGTCCAGGCGGCCCGATCCGGGTCTACATCTCCAACCCGACGCCGCCCACCCGATGGTCACAGCCGGTCCCGATCGCCCGCATCGAGGCCGCCGCCCGCACGCTCTCGACACAGGTGGCGCGTCTCGACGAGACCGCCCGGCGCCGGCGCGAGCCGGTCGCGGCGCAAACGCAGGGACCCCCGGTCGTGCTCGTCGTCGGCACGCTCGACACCAAGGGCACGGAGCTTCGCTTCATCCGCGACATCATCGCCGGGAGCGGCCTGCGCACGCGACTGGTCGATGTCTCCACCAGCGGCAGGCAGGCAACCAGCGACGTGTCCGCCCAGGAGATTGCCTTGAACCATGGGCGCGGCGGATCGGCGGTGTTCGGACCCGACCGCGGCGCCGCCGTCACCGCGATGGCCGAGGCCTTCGCCAGCTGGCTGCGACGCCAAAGCAATATTGCCGGCGTGATTTCGGCGGGCGGCTCGGGCGCGGCGTCACTGGTCGCGCCGGGGATGCGGACCCTCCCCGTCGGAGTGCCCAAGCTGATCATCTCCTCCGTCGCCTCCGGCGACGTCGGACCCTATGTCGGCCCCGCCGACATCACCATGATGCATTCGGTCACCGACGTGCAGGGCCTCAACTCGATCTCGCGTGCCGTGCTCGCCAATGGCGCCAATGCGCTGGCCGGCATGGTCAGGGCGCGCCTCGATCAGCACGCGCGGAAGGATCGCGGCGACGGCGGATTGCCGTCGGTCGGCATCACCATGTTCGGCGTCACCACGCCCGCGGTGCAGAAGATCACGGCCGACCTGCGCGAGGATTTCGAATGCCTCGTCTTCCACGCCACCGGCGTCGGCGGCCGCTCAATGGAGAAGCTCGTCGATTCCGGGCACATCGCCGGCGTCATCGATCTCACCACCACGGAAATCTGCGATCTCCTGATGGGTGGCGTGTTCCCGGCAACCGACGACCGCTTCGGCGCCATCATCCGCAGCCGCCTGCCTTACGTCGGCTCGGTAGGCGCGCTCGACATGGTCAATTTCGGCGCCCCGGACACCATTCCGGAGCGCTACCGCGGCCGCAGATTCCACGTCCACAACCCGCAGGTCACCCTGATGCGGACCACGGTGGAGGAAAACGAACGCATGGGCCGCTGGATCTCCGATCGGCTCAACCAGATGGACAGCCCGGTGCGCTTCTTCCTGCCCGAGGGCGGCGTCTCCGCGCTCGACGCGCGAGGACAGCCATTCTGGGATCCCGATGCCGATGCGGCGCTGTTCCGTGCGCTGGAGCGGAACGTGCGGCAGACCGCCAACCGTCAGCTCATCCGCGTCCCCAAGAACATCAACGATCCCGAGTTCGCCTCCACCATTGTCAGCGCGTTCCGGACCTTGTTCGGCCGCACCGGGGCGCGCCGGAGACTAGCGAGGTGACCGATGGCCCGGTTTGAACGCGCAGAACTGTTGAAACGCTTCCGCGACATGGCAAAGCGCGGCGAGCCCATCATCGGCGGCGGCGCCGGCACCGGCCTGTCGGCCAAGTGCGAGGAAGCCGGTGGCGTCGATCTCATCGTCATCTACAATTCCGGCCGCTATCGCATGGCCGGCCGCGGCTCGCTTGCGGGATTGATGGCTTATGGCGACGCCAACGCCATCGTGCTGGAGATGGCCGGCGAAGTGCTGCCCGTCGTGACCAAAACGCCAGTGCTCGCTGGCGTCAATGGCACGGATCCGTTCCGCGACATGGACGTTTTCCTGGACCAGTTGAAGGCGCTCGGTTTCGCCGGCGTGCAGAACTTTCCGACCGTCGGCCTGATCGACGGAGTGTTCCGCGCCAATCTCGAAGAGACCGGCATGTCCTACGCGCTCGAGATCGACATGATCGCCAAGGCGCGCGAGAAGGACCTGCTGACGACGCCCTACGTCTTTACCGAGAAGGAAGCCGCCGCGATGGCGATCGCGGGCGCGGATATCATCGTCTGTCACCTCGGCCTCACGACCGGGGGCACCATTGGCGCGCAGACCGCGCCCAAGCTCAAGGATTGCCCGGCGCGCATCGACACCTGGGCCTCCGCCGCGCTCAGCGTCAATCCGGACATTCTGGTGCTCGCCCACGGCGGACCGATCGCCGATCCGGACGACGCCGATTTCATCATGAAGAACACCCGCTACTGCCACGGCTTTTACGGCGCCTCCTCGATGGAGCGGCTGCCGGTCGAGCGGGCGCTGACGGATCAGGTACGCAAATTCAAGGCGATCGGCGCGCGATAACGCCGGAAGGTCGAGGGAGGGAAATATGTCAGGGACTCTGGTCGGTGAATTGATCCTCTGGCTGATCGTCGCCATCGTGGTGATCGTGGTCGGCGTCTACATCGTGAACTGGCTCTACCATCGCTCCTCCAAGGAGACCTCATTCGTCCGGACCGGCCTGCTCGGCGAGCGCGTCGTGATCAACGGCGGCGCCTTCGTGCTGCCCTTCATCCACGACTACACGCCCGTCAACATGAACGTGCAGCCGATGGGCATCGTGCGCTCCCGGCAGGACGCCGTGATCACCCGGGACCGCATGCGCGTCGACATCGAGGCCGACTTCTATGTCCGCGTTCAGGCGACCCGCGAAGCCGTGTCCATCGCCGCCGCCACGCTCGGCCGCCGCACCATGGAGCCCGAGAAGCTCCACGCCCTCCTCGCCGGCAAATTCATCTCCGCGATCCGTTCGATTGCCTCGGAGATGACCCTGGAGCAGATGCACGAGCAGCGCGGCGAGTATGTGGCCCGCGTCAAAGCGAACGCGGCTGAGGCCCTCGCTCAGAACGGACTCGAGCTGGAATCCGTTGCGATCACCGATCTCGACCAGACCGATCTCGAATTCTTCAACCCCTCGAACCGCTTCGACGCCGAAGGTCTGACACGCCTGATGGAGGACATCGAAGCCAAGCGCAAGCTGCGCAACGACATCGAGCAGGATTCGATGATCAAGATCCGCTCCCGGAATCTGGAGGCCGAGCGACAGGCCCTCGAGATCGAGCGCGAAAGCGAGACGGCTCGCCTCGAGCAGGAACGCGACATCGAGATGCGCCGCGCCCTGCAACGCACCGAGGTCGCGCGTGAACGGGCCTTGCGCGAGACCGAGGCCGAGCAGGCGCAGATTTCCGCGCGGGAGACCATCGAGAAGGCACGCATCGCCAACGACCAGGCGATCGCGGAAGCCCGTATCGCCTCGGAGCGCGAGACACGCCAGCGGGAGATCGAACGCACCCGCACCATCGAGGAGAAGGAACTGCTCGCCCGCGAGGAGGTCGAGAAGACCCGGATCGCCAACCAGCGCTCGATCGACACCAGCCGCATCGCCTCGGAGCGCGAGGTGCGCCAGCGCGAAATCGAGCGGATGCGTACTATCGAGGAAGCCGAGATCGCCGCCCGCGAGGCGATCGAGAAAGCGCGTATCCAGCAGGACCGGGTGGTGACCGACGCCCGCATTGCCAATGAAGAAGAGACACGGCGCCGCGAGATCGAGCGGACCCGCGCCGTGGACGAAGCCGAGATCGCCGCCCGCGAAGCGACCGAAAAGGCCCGCATCGCCCAGACCATGATTGTCAATGTCGAGCGCATCGCGTCAGACGAGCGCACCCGCGCGCTTGAGATCCAGCAGGTGCGCACGATCCAGGAAGCCGAGATCGAGGCCCAGCGCGCGGTCGAGGCTGCGCGCATCGCTCGCGAGCGGACGCTTGCCGCCGAGCGCATCGCCGCCGAGCAGAACACGCGGCAATTGGAGATCGAGCGGAACCAGGCACTCGACGTCGCGGGAATCACGGCACGCGAGGCGACGGAAGCCACCCGTATCGCCCAGGAGGAGCGAGTTCGTTCGCTCGAGATCGCCCGCAACCGCGCCGTCGAGGAAGCCGATATCGCCTCCCGCGAAGCGATCGAGGCCGCGCGCATCGCGCAGGAGAAGGCGATCGCGGCCGAGCGGATCCAGGCCGACAGGGAGACCAAGGCGCTGGAGATCGAGCGGACCGCCGCAGTCGAGGCAGCCGACCTCCAGCGTCGCGACGTAATCGAGCGCCAGCGCATCGGCGTCGATCTCGCGCTGGAGTCCGAGCGGATCAATTCGTCCAAGAAGCGCGAAGTGCTCAATATCGAGCAGAAGAAGGCAATCGAGATCGCGGACGAGGATCGCGTCATCGCGCTCTCGACCAAGCGCTCGGAACGCATCGACGCCGACCGCCAGGTCAAGCAGGCCGAGATCGTCGCACGCAAGGACGTCGAGACCACCGACGTCTCGCGCGAGCAGGCGCTGGAGGCGGCGCGGATCGAACGCCGCCGCTCAATCGAGCAGCTCGAGGTCGCCCGCGTCCAGTCGCTGCAGGAAGCCGAGATTGCCGCGCGCGAAGAGGTCGAGCGAGCCCGCATTTCGTCGGATCGCGGCTTGGATGAAGCCCGCATCGGCCGCGAGCGCGAGCTGCGCAAGCTCGAAGTCAACCGCGAGAAGGAGGTCGAGACCGTTCTGATGGAGAAGGCGATCGCGATCCACCTGAAGTCGCTGGAGGAGTCCGCAGCCAGGGCCTCGGCCGAGGAAGCGCGGATACATGCGACGGAGGCCACCGAGCGCGTCATCACCGCGCGCGAAAACGAGATCGCCAGGCGTCGCAAGAGCGTGGAAATCGTGATCGCCGAGAAGCAGGCCGAGGAGACCCGAATTGCCGCCGAAGCCGAGCGCGTGCGCGCGGCCGTCGAGGCCGAGGCACAGCGGCTGCTCAACGAGGCCGAGAACGTGCTGACCGACCAGGCTCGCTACTCGCTGTTCCGCAGGAAGCTGCTCGACCGCATCGAAGGCATCGTGCGCGAGAGCGTCAAGCCAATGGAAAAGATCGAGGGCATCCGCATCCTCCAGGTCGACGGCCTCAACGGCAACGGCCATGGCGGCAATGGCGGCCGCAGCGCCACCGACGAGGTGATCGACTCGGCGCTGCGCTACCGCGTCCAGGCGCCGCTGATCGATTCGCTTCTGGCGGATATCGGCGTCGAGGGCGGCAGCCTCGCCAAGATGCCGGGCCTGATCCGCGAGGCCCGCGACATGCAAGGCATCAAGGAGTCCGCCCGCAAGGGCGGCGGTGGAGGCGGAGGCGGCGAGAAGCCGGCTGCAGCTCCCTCGCCTTCCACCGAGGGCGAGCCGCCCGCGGAGCGCAGCCCCCGGAAGAAGAGCTGAGGTCACATCATGGCCCGCGTCTATGTCTCAACCGTCGTCAATGCGCGCAACGATCGCGTCTGGGCGCGGGTGCGCGACTTCAACGGCATGCCGAACTGGCATCCCGCGATCGCGGAAAGCCGGATCGAGGGCGGCGAGCCCTCGGACAAGATCGGCTGTGTCAGGGATTTTCGCCTGCGCAACGGCGACCGCATCCGCGAAAAGCTGCTCGGCCTTTCCGACTACGACATGTTCTGCACCTATTCGATCCTGGAATCCCCCATGGGCGTGGAGAACTATGTCGCGACGTTGCGGCTGACGCCGGTCACCGACGGCGACCAGACCTTCATGGAATGGACCGCCGAGTTCGACTGCGCACCCGAACGGGAAGCGGAGCTCGTCGGCAATATCGGCGGCGGTGTGTTCCAGGGCGGCTTCGACGCCCTCAAGCGCCAGTTCGGAGGGTGAGCTCCGTGCCGCATATCGTCAAGAGCACGATCCTGGATGCGCCGACCGATGCCGTGTGGGACGTGCTGCGCGATTTCAACGGACACGATCGCTGGCATCCAGCGGTCGCAACCTCCACGATCGAGCGCGCGCACTCGCCTGACAAAATCGGCTGTGTCAGGCGCTTCAAGCTCCAGGACGGATCTGAGCTGCGCGAGCAATTGCTGGCGCTGTCCGATCTCGAGCAGACCTTCAGCTACTGCCTGCTCGATACGCCGGTGCCGATGTTCAACTACGTGGCGCATGTCCGCCTGCTGCCGGTGACCGACGGCGACCGCACCTTCTGGCACTGGGAGTCGCGCTTCAGCACCCGGCCGGAAGACCGCGATCGCATCATCCACATGGTCGCTGAAGACATCTATCAAGCCGGCTTCGAGGCGATCCGCCGGCACCTGAAGGAGGCGGCATAGCAATGGCCGTGACAGTGAAGACTTTTGCCAGCACCAGCGAAGCGGCCGGTGCGCTGTCGGCAGATCGCGGCGCGCGCTATCTCGGCGGCGGCACGCTGGTGATGCGGGCGCTGAACGAGGGTGACGTCTCTGTCTCCACCGTCATCCGCGCCAACGACCATGCCCTGACCCGGATCGACGCATCGGGCCCGCGCGTGACGCTCGGGGCCGGCATCACCTTCGCAAAAATCCTCGCCGAGCGCGACCTCGGCTTCCTGCACGCCCCTGCCCGCTCGATCGGCGGACCTGCGGTGCGCAACATGGGCACGGTCGGGGGCAACCTGTTCGCGCCAAGTCCTTATGGCGACTTCACGGTGGCGCTGCTTGCGCTCGATGCCACTGTCGCCGTGCAGGGCGGCTTTGGCACGCGCGACATCGCCATCGAAGAGTTCTTGCAGTCGCGCGAGCGGCAGGCCGGCACGCTGGTGCTCTCGGTGTCCTGCGCACGGCCGGCGAGCGCGGACGCCTTCCGCTACCACAAGGTCGCCCGTATCAAGCCAAAGGGCGGCTCCGTCATTACGCTCGCAGCCCATCTGCCGATCAGCGGCGGACGGATCGCCGGGGCGCGGATCGCGCTGGGCTCGATGGCGCCGACCCAGATTCGGGCACGCGCCGCCGAGCGTGTGCTCGAGGGACGCTCGCTGGATGCCGCGACCATCGGGGCTGCGGCGTCCGCCGTCACCGAGGGCACCTCACCCTTCGACAACGCGCTCGGCAGCGCCTGGTATCGCCGCGAGATCGCCGGCGTACATCTGCGCCGTCTCCTCTCGGGTCAGGAATAGCTCGTCATGGCCAAGACCGCCCTGCAATTTCGTCATAACGGCCGCGACGTCGCGATCTTCGTCGATGGCGGCACCAATCTGCTGGTCGCTCTGCGCGAACTGATCGGCGATATGACGCCGAAATTCGGCTGCGGCCAAGGCGGCTGTGGCACCTGCAGTGTGCTGATCGACGGCGAGCTGCACCTGTCCTGCCTGACGCTGGCGGAGACAGTCGCAGGCCGATCGGTGGACACGCTCGACGGCCTCAAGCAGGGCCCAAACCTGCATCCGCTCCAGCGTGCCTTCGCCGACAGTTTTGCCGCCCAATGCGGCTATTGCACGCCGGGCATGCTGATGGCCGCAAAGGCGCTGCTCGATCGCAATCCGCAGCCTAGCCGCGCCGAGGTCGTCGAGGCGATCTCCGGCAACATCTGCCGCTGCACCGGGTACGAACCCATCATCGATGCCATCCTCGCCGCTTCGGGCGGCCGGGCCAGCGCCTAAAGGATTTTATCATGCTGGAACTGCGCAAGGACATTTTCGCCGACGAGCGCGACGACAATCTCAAGGAGATCGGCAAGGGCACGCAGCGCCAGGACATGCTCGGCCATGTCACGGGTACCTCGAGCTATTTCAACGACCACAAGCTTCAGGGCATGCTGCATCTGAAGGTGGTCCGCTCGACACAGGCCCACGCGCGGTTGCGCCATATCGACACCACGGAAGCCGAACGATCGCCCGGCGTACGCCGGATCATCCGCGGCGCCGACGTGCCGCGCAATCTCAACACGCTTCTCAGCCTCATCAACTTCGGTAAGGACGACGAGCCTACGCTGGCGGCGGACAAGGTCCGCTACAAGGGCGAGCCGGTCGTCGCCATCGTCGCGGACAGCGAGCGCGAGGCGTTCGAGGCGATAGCAAAGGTGCGGATCGACTACGAGCCACTGCCGGTCGTACTCGACGTCGAGGACGCGCTCAAGGCCGGGGCGCCCGTCGTCAACGAGACCTATCCGAAGAACGCCTTCATCTATCACGACGTCCATGATCACCAGAAGCTGCGCTTCGGCGATGCCGACGCCGCACTCGCGACCGCCGACCACGTGCTCGAACAGCGCTACCAGATGTCTCCGATCGAGCACGCGCCAACCGAAACCAATGGCGCGATCGCCGCGCCCGACACCAACGGGCGCTACGTCGTCTACACCTCGACGCAGGCACTGTTCTTCTCGGTCGACACCTGCGCCAAGATCCTGGACCTGCCTTCCAACACCTTTCACTTCATCGGCGGCACGGTCGGCGGCGGCTTTGGCGGCAAGGTGGATACATTGACCGAGCCGCTCGCTATCCTCGGCGCGATGCTGACCGGGCGGCCCGTCCGCTATGTGTTCGGGCGTGAGGAGGAGATGCAGTACGGCCCGCCCCGCGGGGCCGAGCGCATCTACATCAAGGACGGCGTGATGCGGGATGGCCGTGTCATCGCGCGAAAAATCCGCGCCTATTTCGACAGCGGCGCCTATACGAGGCTTTCCAGCTACGCCGCCGTGAAATGCGCCGCGCATCTGCCCGGGCCCTACACTATCCCCAATGTCTATGGCGACGTCTATTGCGTCTTCACCAACCGGACGCCCGCGACGGCGATGCGCGGTTTCGGCGTCACCGCGATGGATTTTGCGATCGAGTGCCAGATGGACAAGCTGGCGAACCTCGTCGGCATGGACCCGATGGAGTTCCGGATCCTCAATGCCTATCGCGACGGCGACATAAAGGCGCATCGGCGCGAAGCCAAGAACACCGCGCTGATCGAATGCGTCCAGGTCGCCGCCGAGAAGGCGAAATGGCCGATCCGCGAGGAGTTCAAGCGAGCGTCGTCGCGCAAGGACGGCGGCGGCAGCCGCGCCGTGATCCCGCCGACACCGACGGATTCGCGCAGCCGGCCGGCCGCGCCGGCCCAGCAGCGCACCAGCTATGACCGGCTCCCGCCCACCGTCACCCGCGAACCACCGCGCGAGCCGCCGCCCCCTGCGCCGTCGCCACCTCCACCGCGGCCGGCCGCGCCCTCGCATAGCGCGCCCCGCTTCTCCTCCGTGTTCGGCACCAGGAGGCGCTGATGACCCGGCATCGCGGACGCGGCATGGCGTCGATCAACTATCCCATCGGCATGAATCTCGGCGGCGATCCCAGCCAGGCGTTGGTTCATTCCAACCCGAGCGGCAAGTTCACGGTGGCGCTGTCGTCGATCGACCTCGGCCAGGGCATGAAGTCGGTGACGCGGCAGATCTGCGCGGAGACGCTGGGCGTTCCCGTCGAGGACGTCTATGTCGATACCGCGGATTCCGACACCGGTCCGCATTGCATGGGCTCCTTCGCCTCGCGCGGCACCCATCGCGTCGGCAATGCGGTGATGGCCGCGGCGCGCGAGGCACGCGGCGTGATGATGGAGGCGGCCGCCGAGGAGCTCGAGGTCAACGCCGCCGATCTCGAAACCGACGGACGTGGCAACATCCACGTCAAGGGTGCGCCGCATCGCTCGATCTCGACCAAGGACGTCGCCATCGCCGCCCAGTTCAAGCAGGGCAAGACCATCTCCGGCCGTGGCATATTCCTCGTGCCTCTGTCCAACGTCGACCCCGAAACCGGCGAGATGTCGCCGGCGACCTGCTACGCCCATGCCTGTCTCGTGGCGGAGGTCGAGGTCGACGACGAGACCGGTGAAGTCGCGATGGTCCGCATGGACTCCGCCTATGAGCTCGGCCGCGCGCTCAATCCGCGCCTGGTCGAGCAGCAGCTCGTGGGTGGCGCCTGGATGGGCGTCAGCCACGCCCTCTACGAGACGACGGAGCCTCACTATCCCGACCCTGTTCACGGCCCCCGCGACTTCGTCGAATATCTGATGCCCGGCCCGGGCGACATTTGTCCGCACGATATCGCCGTGCTGGAGCGCCCCGCGCCAGATGGCCCGTTCGGCGCCAAGGGACCGGGCGAAATGTGCGCCAATCCCGTGCTGCCGGCTGTCGCGAATGCGATTTTCAACGCCGTCGGCGTACGCATCGACGATCTGCCGATTACGCCGGAAAAGGTGCTGCGCGCGATCAAGACTCAGGGCGGCGCGCGGCCACAGGCGCGACGCTAGGCTGGCCATGGCAGTTCGCAGCAACATCGTTGGCATCGACAGCCCCGAGGCGCTGGAGAAGGCGCTTCGGGCAGCCTATTACCTCGCCGATGAAGGGCTCGCGACCGCGGCCTATCTCGGCCTTGCCCTCGGCAAACCGCTCCTGCTCGAGGGCGCCCCCGGCGTCGGCAAGACCGAGGCCGCGAAAGCCATCGCCGCCGTCCTCGGCCGCCGCCTCATTCGCCTGCAATGCTACGAGGGCATCGACGCCTCGGCCGCGCTCTACGAGTGGAACTATCCACGCCAGATGCTCGCGATCCGCCAGGCTGGCGACGAGAGCATCGACATCTATGGCGAGACGTTTCTGATTGAGCGGCCGATGCTGGCGACGCTCCGCGCGCCCGACTCCACCGTGCTGCTGATCGATGAGATCGACCGCGCCGACCAGGAATTTGAGGCATTCCTGCTCGAATTTCTCTCGGACTTCCAGATTTCGATCCCCGAACGCGGCACGGTGCGCGCGGCCGAACGTCCCGTGGTCGTGCTGACATCGAATCGGACGCGCGACCTGCACGAAGCCCTGCGCCGCCGCTGTGTCTATCACTGGATCGACTATCCCACCGAAGAGCGGGAGGCGCGTATCGTGATGCTGCGGGCCTCCAGCGTCGCCGAGGCGACCGCGCGGGCCGTCGTCGCGGCCGTCGGCAAATTGCGCCGCGAGCCGCTCAGCAAGGCACCGGGCATCGCAGAAGCCGTCGACTGGGCTGAAGCGGCGACGCTCCTTCACAAGGGCGGTGCGCGCTGGCCCGACGCCTTCAAGCGCTCGATCGGCGTGGCGCTGAAAGACGAGGAAGACCTGCACTTCATCTCGCCACGGCTCGACGTCATGCTCGCGGAGGCAACCGCATGAGCACCGAGCCGGAGCTTCCGCGCGCCGCCCGCATCTTCGTCTCCTTCGTCGCGCTGCTGCGCGCTAACGGCTTCGCCGTCGCGCCCGAGCAGACCACCTCCTATCTCGCCGCGATCGAGCTGCTCGGGCCGCGCGACCTCAACGACATCAGGCAATCGGCGCTGGCCACGCTCGCCCCGCCACCCGAGCGCCGCACGACCTTCGACCGGCTGTTCGACCTGCACTTCCGCGGCAGCGAAGCCATCGAACATGTCGATGACGGCGAGGATGACGAGACTGTCCGGCTCCAGGAAGAGGGCCGCGGCGAACAGGATCCCCTGTTCTCCGACGACGCCAATGAATCCGGCCTTGCCGCGACGCGCGCCGAGGCGCTGGTGGAGCGCCGCTTCGCCCAGCTCTCCGCCACTGACGCGCTCCGCCGCCTGGCCCGCGAGGCCTCCCGGCGCCTGCCGCAGCGTCGCGGCCACCGGCGCATGCGCGCCCGCCGCGGGCCGTTTGCCGACCTTCGCCGAACCCTGCGCGAGTGTGTCCGGAACGACGGCGAGATCCTGCGGCTCGGGCACCTGAAGCGGCGCCCGCGCCGACGAAAACTCCTGCTGCTGATTGACGTCTCCGGCTCGATGAAGATTCGCACCGAGGAGAACATGAAGCTCGCGCATGCGCTGGTACAGGCCGCGCCCAATGTCGAGGTCTTCACCTTCGGCACGCGGCTGACCCGCGTCACCCGCCCATTGCGCCTCAAGCGTCGCGAGCAGGCGCTGAGCGCGGCGGCGCACCTCGTCAGCGACTGGGATGGCGGCACCCGCATCGGCGACGCGCTGCAAGCCTTCCTCGCGGTGCCGCGGTTCGGTGGTTACGCGCGAGGCGCGGCCGTCGTCGTCGTGTCGGACGGGCTGGAGCGCGGCGAAGTCGATGCGTTACGCGACGCGGTCGCAAAGTTGTCGCGGCGCGCCTGGCGCGTGAGCTGGCTGACGCCGCTCGCGACGGGCCCGGACTTCCGCCCGCAGACCGAGGCGCTGGTGGCCATCCAGCGCTTCGTCGATGATCTCGTGGATGGCGGTTCAAGCGCGTCGATTGTCGCGCACATTCTGACGTTGGGACGGAGGAAAGCGGCGTGAGCGACATTGTCGACGGCCATCATCACATCTGGCGACAGGCCGACCTGCCCTGGCTGACCGGCCCGATGCAGCCGCGCATCTTTGGACCCTACGAGCCGATCCGTCGCGATTATCCGATCCGGGAATATCTCGACGACCTCAAGGGCACCGGCGTCACCCGTTCGGTCTATGTCCAGACCAACTGGGCCAACGACCGTTTCGAGGACGAGGCAGCCTGGGTCCAACAGACTGCCGACGAGCACGGCTGGCCGCATGCCATCGTCGCCTACGCCGATTTCGCCGTCGACGACGTGCGCCCGCAACTCGATCGCCTGAAGCGCTACCCGCTCGTGCGCGGCGTGCGCATGCAGCTGCACTGGCACGACAATCCGCTCTATCGCTTCGCGGCCAAGCCCGATCTCTGCGTCGATCCCATGGTCCGCCGCAACATCGCACGCCTGGCCGACTACGGTTGGAGCTTTGACCTCCAGGTCTTCACGCCGCAGATGCCGGACGCGGCGCAACTCGCCGAGTCTTGCCCCAGGGTGACCTTCATCCTCCAGCATGCCGGCATGCTGGAAGACCTCTCGCCGGCGGGCCGGGCCGCCTGGCGCGCCGGGATGGCCCGGCTCGCGGTCTGTCCGAACGTGGTCTCAAAACTCTCCGGGCTCGGCACCTTCATCCATCGCAACGATCCCGCGCACATTGCGGCCGTCCTTACCGATACCGTCGCGATTTTCGGCGCGGAGCGCTGCCTGTTCGGCTCCAATTTTCCGATTGAGAAATTGTGGACCAGCTATCGGGAGCTCGTCGACGCCTTTCGTGCCGCAGCCGCGAGGCTGACGACCGAGCAGCAGGACGCAGTTTTCAGGGCGACGGCAACGCGCGTCTACCGGCTTTGACAGACAAGAACAGAACAGGGAGGGAAACGAATGGCGCTGGAGATCAAGATCCTGGACTATGGCGATATCGAGCTGGAATCGAGCTTTCTGGTCCTCGGCCGCGACTGCGGCCGCACGCGCCGCGTCCTCACCCTCGGCTTTCTGATCCTCGGCGGCAAATATCCGGTCGTGGTCGATACCGGTTACCGCTCCAACCAGATCATGGAAACGCTTGGGATGCGCGGCCTCCAGTACCATGAGCACATGATCGAGAACCAGCTCGCCCGCCATGGCGTGCGCATGGGCGACGTCCGCTTCGTCTGCCACACCCATCTGCATATCGACCACGCCGGCAAGGACGATCTGTTTCCGATGAATACGACCGTCGTCCTCAACCGGAAAGAACTCGAATATTCCGTCTCCGGCTTGATGCATCCGCAATATCCGGCGCCCGACATCAAGCATCTCATCGACCGACTGCACACCAAGAGTGCGCTGCGCTTCCTCGACCTCGAGATCACAGGTCCTATCGAGCTGATGCCCGGCGTCTATTGTGATGCGGCCAATGCACATACCGAGGGATCGATGAACGTCATCGTCGAGACTGCCGACGGGATCGCGACGATCTGCGGCGACGTGATCTACGACTTCAACGACCAGATCGTCACGCCATTCAACGAGATCCACGACTGGGAGCCGCGGACGACGGGAAACCACGGCACCAGCAAGCGGGCCGAGAAGGCGTCGATCAAGAAGCTGCTCAGCAATTCGCGCTATCTGCTGCCGGTGCACGACAGGCCGGCCAAGATCGAGGGCGGCATGGTCGTTGGACGCCTGCACGACCAGGTCCCCGGACCGATCGTGCAGTCGCTGCCCGCGCGCAACTGGTTCCCTGCCTGACGTGACCTGAGGATATCGACCGATGACGCATGTCACCTTGCGCTCCGAATTCGAGACCCTGATCGACCCCTACACGCCGGTCGCGCAGGTCGGAACGGGTTTTGACTTCACGGAGGGGCCGATCTGGCATCCGGTCGATCATTATCTCCTGTTCTCGGACATGCCGGGCGACGTGCGCCGGCGCTGGGATGCGCGGCGCGGCGTCGCGGAGGTCAAGCGCCCGTCGAACAAATGCAACGGCATGACCTACGATGCCGAGCTCAATCTGATCGTCTGCGAGCACGCGACCTCGTCGCTGATCCGTGAGCGGCCGGACGGGCGGCGCGAGGTGCTGGCCTCGCACTTCCAGGGACAGGAGCTCAACAGCCCCAACGACGTCTGCGTGCACTCCTCCGGTGCCATCTATTTCTCCGATCCCTGGTATGGCCGCATGCCGGTCTATGGTGTCGAGCGGCCGCGCCAGCTCGGCTTCCAGGGCGTCTATCGCGTCATGCCCGGCGGCGAGCCAACGCTCGTGGTGGACCGCAATTTGTTTGACCAGCCAAACGGGCTGTGCTTCTCGCCCGACGAGAAACTGCTCTATGTCAACGACACCGTGGAGGCGCTGATCCGCGTATTCGACGTCAACGGCGACGGCTCGCTGTCGAACGCGCACGTGTTCGCGAGCGGCATCCGCTCCGAGCTGGAGCCGGGCCTGCCCGACGGCATGAAGTGCGACCAGCATGGCAATGTCTGGGTCACCGCGCCCGGCGGCGTCTGGGTCTATTCGCCGCGCGGCGAGTTGCTGGGGAAGGTCCGCGTGCCTGAGCTCGTCGCCAACCTTGCCTGGGGTGGCCCGGATTTCCGCACGCTCTATTTGACGTCGACGCATTCGGTCTATGCGATCCCGACCAAGGCCGGGCCGCGCCACGAGCCCTATATGAGCGGCAAACGCGGCAGCGGCCGCGCAAGTGCCGGCCCCGCCTCTGCGGCGCCCATCCTCGCCGACGGCGAGATGCGGCTCGATCCGAGCCGCTGCGCCATGATCATCCAGGATCTTCAGAACGACGTCATCATGGATGGCGGCGCATTCGCCGAGTCAGGCGCACCGGGTCATGCGAAGCAACAGCATGTGGTCGAGAACGTCCGGCGCTTGGCGGAGACAGCTCGCGCGCGCGGCGTCGCCATCATCCATGTCTGGTTCGTGGTCGAGCCCGGCGCACCCGGCGTGACGCTGAACGCACCGCTGTTCGAGGGTCTCGTCGACAGCAAGGCGATGGTGCGCGGCAGCTGGGGCGCCGCCCCGGTCTCCGGCCTCGAGCCGCGGCCCGGCGATTTCGTCGTCGAGAAGATGCGGATGAGCGCCTGGGAGGGCACCCGGCTGGAGACGATCCTGAAAGCCACCGGCCGCGACATGATCATCAACACCGGCGCATGGACCAACATGTCGGTCGAGCACACCGCACGCACCGGCGCCGACAAGGGCTATTTCATGATCGTGCCGGAAGACTGCTGCTCGACCATGAATGCCGACTGGCACTCCGCCTCGATCAACTTTGCCATGCAGAACGTCGCCGTCGTCACCCGGGCGGATGCCGTCATCAGAGCGCTGGGATGAGTGGTGGCAAAGCTCTTGCACCTCTCCTGCTCGCCCCGTGCCGACTCCGAGTCGAGCGCCGGCGCGCGCGTCTTTCTTGACGGGTTTCGGCAGGCCCGTCCGGACTGGGATATCGACGTCGTGGATCTCTGGCGCGAGCGGCTGCCGGAATTCGCAGGTCCCATCGTCGAGGCCAAATATGCGCGCATGAAGGCGCAGCCCTTCAACGACGCGCAACGGGACAGCTTTGCGGAGGCCGAGCGGATGGCGCTGCGCTTTTCACTGGCCGATCGGGTTCTGATCTCGACGCCAATGTGGAACTTCAGCATTCCCTACAAGCTCAAGCAATGGTTCGATGTCATCGTCCAGCCCGGGCTCACCTTTCGGTTCGATCCCTCCCTGGGATATCTCCCGCTGCTGAAGGACCGGCCGACCACGGTGATCCTCGCCAGTGGCAGCGATTTCGCCACCGGAATGAACCGCGGGCGCATCGACATGGCAACGCCTTACCTGCGGGAAATTTTGCGCTTTATCGGTATCAGCAATGTCCGTTTCGTGCCGATCGGGCCAACCACCGGACCGCAACAGCCCATCGAGGCTGCCCGCGAAAGAGCCCATCAGCACCTCGCAGCAATGGCGGCGAACTTCTGAGCACCGTTGAGGCCGTTGCCGCACTTCGCGACACCTATCGAAGCAAGCTGCGCATCACCTGCGAACGCTAATCACGGCAGGTTGTCCCGCAGAAAAATATCGATGCGGATGCGCTCCTGGTCGGGGCTGATGGGTTCACCCGAGCAATGCGCGAGCAGAACTCGCGCCGCAGACCGCGCCTCGTGGCCGGGATCCTGGTTGATGATGGCATCGAGCGTGCCGCGGACCAGGAAACGCCGCGTGTACTGGGTCAGCTCGTGCGTGATCCAGACGACTTCACGCGCGCGGCCCGAGGCCTCCAGCGCATCGGCGATGCCGCGGTTCCCGGCGCCACAGCAGTAGATGCCGCGGAGATCGGCGTGGCGCGCCAGCAGTGCGGCCGTGAGCTCCCGCGTGCGCTCGCTGTCGTCGCGACCTTCGATCACCGGCAGCGCGAGCAGGCTCGGATACTCGCTGGACAGGATCTGGTGGAAGCCGAACTGCCGCTCGGTATGATCGCGCAGCGATAACGATCCCGCGATCACGGCAACTTTCCCCTCGCAGCCGGCGAGGAAACGTCCCATCAGCGTTGCGGCAGTTCGCCCCGCGGCCGGGTTGTCGATGCCGACATAATGCAGCCGCCGCGAGCTCGGCGCGTCCGACACAAGGGTCACCACGGCGACCCCGCGCGTGGCGAGTTCGTCGATCGCTGCGCGCACCCTGGGATGGTCGAGCGCGATGACGGCGACGCCCTGATAGGCCGGCGACAGGTTTTCCAGCGCACCGGCGAGCACATCCGGATCGAACACGTCGACATGGAGGATATCGATGAAGCCGCGGTGGCCGGCGAGCCAGTCCGCGGTGCGCTGGACCTGCTCGGCCAGGTTGGTCATGAAGCTGTTGCTGCCGCTCGGCAGCACGAAGGCGAAGCGGAACGTCTGCCCGCGGGCGAGCCGCGCGGCCGCGACGTCGGCACGATAGCCGAGTTTTGCAACCGCAGCTTCGACACGCGCGACGGTCTTGGCACGCACGCCCTCGCGCCGGTTGACGACTCGGTCGACGGTAGCGAGCGAAACGCCCGCGGCGCGTGCGACGTCCTCAAGCGTAGCGCGAACCGTCGGCTGGGTCGCGCCAGCTGTCATTCCCGCGCCGCCCACAGCATGCCGCGGGTCATCAACGTGCGGATCTCCGGTACGTCGAGCTCGTAAGCGCGGTGGCCGAGCGAGGAGTAGAACACCCTGCCCGCGCCGTATCGCTTCTTCCAGACCACCGGCATCACCACGCCGTCGATCCAGGGCGCGTGCTCGCCGGTGAAGGTCGTCGTCGCCAGCACCTCGTTGGCGGGGTCGACATGCATGTAGTACTGCTCGGAACGATGCTCGAAACTCTTCAGCCCCTTCATGATGGGGTCATCTGGCTTCGTCAAGTCGACCTTGTAGTCGATGATGTTGCCGGGATGCGCGACCCACTGCCCGCCGCACAGGAACTGGTAGTCGACGGACTCGCGGAACGCATCGCACATGCCGCCATGATGCCCGGCCAGCCCGACGCCGCCACGCACGGCCGCGCAGAGATTGAGCGCTTCCGCCTTCTCGATCTTCGACATGGTATAGATCGGGATGATCAGCGACAGATCGTGGATCGCGGGATCGGCGAACGCCGCCGTCGTGGTCTCGACCCGAACCTCAAAGCCTTCCGCCTTCAGCCAGCCGCGGATCATCGAGGCGCAGAGATCGGGATCGTGTCCCGGCCAGCCGCCCCATACAATCATTGCCTTGCGCATGGTCATTCCCTCAGTCGATCTGTCCGGTTTCACGTCCGGCCGGCAGCATCGCCGGCCGCTCCACGCAGCTCCCGATCTTGACGCGGCGTCCTTCGTCGGCGGAGGTCTGGAACGCCTCCATCACCTCGAGCACATGGAAAGCGAGCGCGCCGCTGGCGCGATGCGGACGGTTGTTCAGGATCGCGGAGGCCATGTCGGCGACCCCGATGGAACGAAACTCGCCATCGACATGACCGTGGGTCAGCGGCACCGGCTCCCATTCACCGCCAGTCTTCGCGACCTGCACCTCGCCGCCGAACCGGTTCGGGTCCGGCACCAGCATGCTGCCCTTGTCGCCATAGATCTCGATCGGCGCGTGCCGGTGCTTCGGCACGTCGAAGCTCATCGCGATCGAGACGACCGCACCGCTCTCGAATTCGAGCGTGCCGGCGACATGGGTTGAAACCTCGACCGGGATAAGGGTGCCGTTCATCGGCTGGCTGGTGACCAGCCGTTCGGATTTCGGGCGCGCGGTCGAGCCCATCACGCTCGCGACCGGGCCAAGCAGCTGCACGAGATCCGTGATGTAGTACGGCCCCATGTCGAGCATCGGCCCTCCGCCGCGAAGGTAATAGAAGCCCGGCGACGGGTGCCAGCGCTCATGGCCAGGACAGCCGAAGAAGACGCTGCCCGCGACTGGCGTGCCTATCGCGCCATCGTCGATCAGCTTGCGCGCGGTCTGGTGGCCACCGCCAAGGAACGTATCGGGCGCGCAACCGACGCGAAGGTCCTTCTGCGCGGCGAGATCGATCACCTTGCGGGCTTCCGCGACGTCGATGCCGAGGGGCTTCTCGGAATGAACGTGCTTGTCGGCATTCAGCACGGCGAGGCTGACGTCGGTGTGGGCGAGCGGGACCGTAAGATTGATGACGATCTCGACATCCTCTCGCTTGAGCAGTTGGTCGACCCGCATCGCCGGCAGCCCGAAGGCGGCGCCCTGCCGCTCTGCCGCATCGCTGCGCATATCGGCGAGCGCCTTGATTTCCATGACCGGAAAGCGCTGGGCCGCCTTCAGATAGGCGGTGCTGATATTGCCGCAGCCGATGATTCCGATGCCGACTTTTCTCATTGTAATCTCCGTAAGGTATCGTTCATCCCTTGACCGCGCCTGCGGTGAGGCCGGCGACGATGTGCTTCTGCGCCAGAAGAAACAGAATGATGGTGGGCAGGATGGTCAGCGTGATGAAGGCCAGGATCAGGTGCCATTCGGACGAATACTCGCCCTGATAGACCATGATGCCGAGCGGCCAGGGATAGAGCGCATCGGTGTTGAGCATCACCAGCGGCAACAGATAGGCGTTCCAGCTGTTGACGAAGGTGATGGTCCCGACGGTCGCCAGGATCGGTCGCGACAACGGCAGCGTCACATAGCGGAAGAATTTGATGTAGCTGCAGCCGTCGACCAGCGCGGCCTCGAGCAGTTCATAGGGAATGTCCTTGAAGAAACGCCGCAGCAGCAACACGCTCATCGCGAGGCTGAAGGCCACCTGCGGCAGCACCACGCCAAAATAGGTATCGAGCAGCCCGAGATCGCGCACCGTGATGAACAACGGCAGCACCGCGGTCGCGGCCGGAAACAGCAGGCCGAGGGTCAGGTAGCTCAACAGCATCGATGAGCCGTAGAACCTGACATGGGCGAAGGTGAACGCCGCCATCGAGGCGACGATCAGGGTCAGGGTCACCGTGAGCGTCGAGATGATCAGCGAGTTGCGCAAAAGCTGCCAGTAGCGCGTAGAGAACAGGATGTCGGCATAATTCTGCCACTCCCAGTGACGTGGCAGGCCGAACGGATTGACGCGCAGTTCGCCGAGCGATTTGAAGCCGCCGAGCAAGGTCGCGAGCAGCGGCACCAGCACGAAGACGGCAACGACCGCGAGGAACACCGCCTTGAACAGCACGGCGGGATCGAACGGCGTACGATTGGTCTCGGTGCTACTCATCGCGCATGAACCATCGCTTGTACGTGAAGGCAAAGGTCACGCAGATCGTGAACAGAATGACACCGATGGCGCTGCCATAGCCGACCCGCATGCGGGAGATGCCGTTGTTGTAGAGAAAGCTTACCAGCGTGTTGGAGGAGTCCGCCGGCCCCCCGCGCGTCAGCGGCATGACGAGGTCGAACAGCTGCAGCGAGCCGACGATGGCGAAGAACACCGAGAGCCGAATCGTCGGATAGAGCAAGGGGATGACCACGTGTCGCAGGGCTTGCGATCGCGTCGCGCCGTCGATGCGCGCGGCCTCGATCAGGCTCTTGTCGAGGCCCTGGAGCGCCGCGATGAACAGCATCATGTGGAAACCGAAGTACTTCCAGACGACGACGATCAGCACAGCCAGCATTGCCGTGTCGGTCGAGGCCAGCAGATGCGGGGGCTCGGCGCCGAAGGTACGCCAGATCGAGGCGACAAGGCCGTAATCGCCGTCATAGACGAAGCTGAAGATCAGCCCGGTCGCGATCTCGGCCAGGATATAAGGCATGAAGAACAGCATGCGCAGCGCCACCGCCCCGCGAAAGCGTTCGGCGAGCATCAAGGCCAGCGTGAGCGCAAGCGGCAGCTGGATGGCGAGCGAAACAGCGATGATCAGCCCGTTGTTGCGCAGCGCGAGCCAGAAGGCGCGTGTCTCCAGCACGAATCGGTAATTGTCGAAGCCGATCCAGTTGGTCGGCCTGCCGAACCCGTTCCAGTTGAAGGCCGAGTACCAGGCCGCCTCGCCGATCGGCAGCACCACGAACAGCGTGAACAACAGCAGCGCCGGCGGCAGGAACAGAATGAGGACCGTCAGCCTGCCGTCCCAGCTCGGGCCGCGCTCGGCGACCTGGGGGACCATCTCACCGGCAACGTCCATCGCCGACACGCTCGCGGCCCGCCGTACCACCGTCAGTTACCCTGCTTCCACGCCGCCTCGATCGCCTTGGCCGCGTCTTGCGGACTCATGCTGCCGCCGGCGATCTCCGCGGTAACGTCGTTGACGACGCGGCCGACCGAGGGGCCGAGGCTCTGGTCATAGAAGTTCTGGTGGTAGTTCGACTTCGCCAGATTGGCCGCGATCAGCTTCATGAAGGCGTTGTTGAGACCGGCATCCGCGCCCTGCACCACCGGGATGATGAAGTTGCCCGCAGCGAGCCGCGTCTGCACGTCCCTGGAGACGAAGTATTTCAGAAAATCGACGGCCTCCTTCGGCGAGCCCTTGGTGATCAGCCAGCCGGTGATGCCGCCGAGCGTATCGGTTGGCGCGCCCTTGCCGCCGGCCACGACCGGGAAGTCGAACCAGCAGATCTTGTCTTCGCTCAATCCGACCTTGTCGGCGGCAAGCGCGCGCTGCAAATGATAGACCGTGCTGATGGCGAGCGTCATCGCCGCTTTGCCATCGCCGAAATAGCCGACGGCTTGCGGATTCTTGAAGCCGAGGAAACCGTTCTGGAACGGCTGCAGATCGACCAGCTGCTTGAACAGCTCGCCGGATTTCTGGAAGGTTTCGCCGGCGAAGCCACCATTCTCGCCGCGCAGCGCCGCGTCGAACGCCGGCTTGCCGCCGACGCGCACCGCCAGATGCGTCCAGTAGAAATGCAGCGGCCATTTGTCGGCGCCGCCGACCACGATCGGGGTCACGCCGGCGGCCTTCAACGTTTTCACCGCGGCAAGAAGATCGTCCCAGCTCTTGATCCCTGCGGGATCGACCTTCGCCTTCGCCATCAGCTCCTTGTTGCAGAGGAAGCCGACCTGCGACAACGCGGTCGGAAGACCGTAAACGCGGCCGTTGGCCGTGAAGGCGGCGAGCGCTGCCGGCGTGAGGCTGTCGCTGTACCCTTTCACCTGATCGGTGATGTCGTCGAGGACGCCGGCCTCGATCTGCGTCTTCAGGACGCCGCCGGCCCAGCTGTAGATGATGTTCGGCCGGTCCTTGGATTGCAGGATGGTCGGCAGCTTGGCCTTGTAGGCCTCGTTCTCGAGGAACTGCATCTCGATCTTGGTGCCGGGATGCGACGCCTCATAGGCCCGCGCAACCTCCTCCCAGATCTTCACCTGGGCCGGATTGGCCTCGATGTGCAACCACTTGACCGTTGTGTCGGCCGCGGCGGAGTTGGCCCAAAGCAGGCATGCGGCGGCGGCGAGTCCCAGCTTCCCGAGCAGTCTCATCACATTCCTCCCACCGGCTCTTATTCTTTGGCTGCAATCCTGCCTTCGATTTTTGAGGTACGCAACTAAAATTCTGATCTATGCACCTCACGTCGGGAATGGCTAAGGTTGTCGGGACAACTGGGCGGCGCCTCGCACCGCCCGCAATGCAACTTGAGAGGTGCCCATGGCCGCCGTTTATTCCGACCTTGCCGGCAAGGTCGTTCTCGTCACCGGTGGCGCATCGGGGATTGGGGCTGCGATCGTGCGGCGCTTCGCGCAGCAGAAATCCAATGTCGTGTTCTTCGACATCAAGGCCGACGAGGGCCAACGCCTCGCACACGAGCTGTCGGATCAGGGTCTGGCTGCGCATTTCCAGCGCGTCGACCTGACTGACATCGCCGCGTTGCGCGCCGGCGTCGCCGAGGCGCGCAAAGCACACGGCGCGATCAATATCCTCGTCAACAATGCCGCACATGACGAACGGCACAACACCGAGGAGATGACGCCGGAATACTGGGACGACCGCATCGCGGTGAACCTGAAGCACCAGTTCTTCGCCGCGCAAGCCGTGCTGCCGGACATGAAGGCGGCGAACGCCGGCGCCATCATCAATTTCGGCTCGGTGTCGTGGATGGCCGGACAAGGCGGCATGGCCGCGTACACGGCCAGCAAATCGGGCGTGGTCGGTCTGACGCGCTCCCTCGCGCGCGATTACGGTCCCTACAACATCCGCGTGAACGCGATCGCGCCGGGCTGGATCATGACCGAGCGCCAGCTCGAGAAATGGATGACGCCGGCGGGCGAGATCGAACTGCAGCAGCGACAATGCCTGAAGCGCCGGCTGGTACCGGACGAGGTCGCGAAATTCACTCTGTTCCTCGCGTCCGACGAGGCCTCCGCCTGCACCGCTCAGCACTACGTCGTGGATGGCGGCTGGGTGTGAGATGCTTTGAAGGTCGTGGGCGGGACCAGAGCTCGAACCCGGGGCCCCGCTGACTACCCGCTGACTAAGAGTCAGCGGGTGGCTCCGTCCAGTTGTTTGCACAAGCCGAGGTCGCGAAGCCTATTGGAAAGATGCCAATGGCACTTTCAATCAGCTCACACCGCGACAGTTCAGCCGTGTTGCTGCGTGACGCTCGGACGTGAGTTGGTGACGGCCTCCCGTATCGTTCCGGCGACCAGCTTCGGCGCGGTGATCGGCGATGCATGATCGACTTTCTCGGAGCGAACCTGCGCACCCATCCGTCGTGCCAGGAATAGCTGTGTCGCCGGATTGATCATTCGATCCTCCTCGGCGACCAGGTACCACGACGGCTTTGCCTTCCATGCCGCTTTCGGAGCCTTTTCCTGGATTGCCGCGACGGCAATGGGACGCTGGATCGCAGCCAGGAGCGCAGCCTGCTCAGGTCGGGCATGCTGGCACCAAGCCGCGCCAAACCGGTCGTTCGGCATCCAGAGGAAACCATGACTGTCGGGGGTGAGTTTCGGCGCCTCCGGCGACGGCTTGTCGCGATAGAATATTTGCGCGACTGTTTCGCCTTCGTCGGGAGAGAGAGCCGAAATGAAGACCAGCGACCGCACTCTGTCCTGAGTGACCGCACCTATCACGGCGCCGGCATAGGCATGCGCGACAAGGACAACCGGCCCGTCGGTCCGCTCCAGCGCTCGTTCAAGCGCCGCAACATCATCTGATAGCGATGTGAGCGGAATCGGCGCGGCCATCGTCTTCAGTCCCTCGGACTGCAGCAGCGTAATGACGTGCGCCCAGCTTGAACCGTCGGCCCAGGCGCCATGGACGAGAACGACGGTGGCGTCCGTCCCCGCCGCTTCCGATCTTCTGCTGACGTCGCGGGCGACCTTCTTGCTCGCTCGGGGATCTGCAACCGCCGGCGCGATCACGCCGAATTGTGCTGCCGCAACTGTCGTTGCCGCAGCACCAACGAAACGCCGGCGATCGTGGTTGATTTCGTCGGACATGAATCCTCCATTGCTCTGGCGGCGTGCGTTGACGCACCTCCGCTCACCCTGACCTCCGCTATTCGGCGACGCGACCAAATTGGTTACAGGCGGAGGATCATTCCAGCGATCACTTCCCGACTGCTCCCCGCCTCTGCCCCATCGCGCCAGCGGGATGACCGAAATCATCAGCACGAACGGTTCAGTGACGCTAATCCTGCGAAAGCGCGCTTCCACGCAGGTGCTAACATGTCTCACCGCGTCGTCATTGAGGGGGGCGTTTGCCAGGAGCGTCGCGCGAACCTCGAAGGACCTCAGGGATGACAGAAAAGACAAAGATCGAGCGCCGCACCTTCGTCCAGGTGATGACCGCTGCATCGAGCGCCGCTCTATCACTGGCGCTTCTACCGCGGCGCGCGGCCGGCCAATCCCCAAACAATTCCACCTCGAACGCTTCCGATCTCTTCGAGTCAAAGGAGATCAAGACCGATGACAACACCATTTTCATCAGGCGCTACGGGAGTGGATCCCCACTGCTCATGGTCCATGGATTTCCGCGAACCAGCCTGATGTGGCGTCATGTCGCGCCGCGTCTCGCCCGCAATCGCACGGTCATCTGCGTCGATCTTCGTGGATATGGCCGCAGCGGCGTTCCCGCCTCTGCGGAGGATCACTATCCCTATACAAAGCGGGCGATGGCGAATGAGCTCGTCGCCGTGATGGATAAGCTTGGCTTTTCCAAATTCGATCTGGTTGGACACGATCGGGGCGGTCGCGTTTCCTACCGCCTTGCGCTCGATCACCCGGAGAAGGTGCAGCGTCTCGCAGTGTTTGACGTGCTGCCGATCTCGGAAGCCTGGGGCCACGCCGACGCAAAGTTCGCCATGACCTACTGGCCATGGAGTCTACTCTCGCAGAAGGCACCGCTTCCCGAAAAATACCTGACCGGTGCGCCGGACGCGGTATTCGACAATCCCTTCGGCCAAGGCTCATTCGGCCCCGAGGTGAAAGCGGAATACATCGAAACCTACCGCGATCCGGCTCGGGTGCATGCGATCTGCGAAGAGTACCGCGCGGCCGCAACCCTGGATATCGAGCATGACAAGGCGGACCAGAAGGAAGGCAGGCGCATTAAGTGCCCTATGCTGCACCTGTGGGCCTCCGGCGGGCCACTCGATACATTCTACGAGCAGAATGGCGGCGCATTGGGAATTTGGAAGAAGTGGGCCGACAACGTACAAGGTCGGGCCGTCAAGGGCGGTCACTTCTTTCCCGAGGAAAACCCCACCGACACAACCGAGCTTCTAACCAAATTCCTGTCGGCTTGAATGGCGGCTGCACCTCCGCGGCGATGTCGTCCTCGCCAATGACGACGAATGTTCAACGTTGTGAAACTGGTCTTTGAGCCGACGCCCGCGCAGATTTCGACCAGGCTGGCCACAGCCAGGCGATGGCCGGCGAACGAACCATCCTCGCCGGCCCAGCCTTGTTCAGCCGATCTCCCGCCGGACCATGGCCGCCGCATCGCACATCGCCTTCAGCTTTCCGAACGCGGTTGCGCGCGGCATGTACTTCATGCCGCAATCGGGCGCGGGGACCAGGCGGTCCGGCGAGACGTACTTCAGGCCGTTGCGGATACGGGCGGCCACGGTGTCGACGCTCTCGATCGCGGGATCTGCGAGGTCAAGCACGCCGAGCATGATCTTCTTCGACGACAGGTCCCTGAGCACGCCGAGGTCGAGCTTCGGCTGCGCGGCCTCGATCGAGATCTGGTCGGCAATAGTGTCGTCGAGCTCAGCGAGGAAGGAATAGCCGGCCGGCTTGTTCGAGCCCGGCACGACCGCGGCATAGCCGAAGCAGAGATGCACGACCGTCGGCACAGTGATGCCCTTCAGCGCCCGGTTGATCGCCTTGACGGCATAGCGCTTGGCGAGATCCGGATTGTTGCGCACCCAGGGCTCGTCGAGCTGGATCACGTCGGCGCCAGCCTCCTGCAGATCGAGCGCCTCGGCGTTGACGGCCTCGGCCAGCGCCATCGCGAGCTCCTCCTCGTCCTTGTAGAACTCGTTCTTGGCCTGCTGGCTCATGGTGAACGGGCCCGGCAACGTGATCTTGGCGGCACGGTCGGTGTTCTTGCGCAGGAACTGCATGTCGTGCAGCTCGACCGGTCCCTTGCGCTTCACGGGACCCACGACGCGCGGCACCGGGGTCTGGGTGTTGCCAGCGCGCGCCACGATCATCGCGGGATTGTCGCCGTCGATGCCGTCGAGCGCGGTGGCGAAGCGGTTGGAGTAGCTCTCGCGGCGGATTTCGCCATCGGTCACGATGTCGATGCCGGCGCGCTCCATGTCGCGGATCGCGACGATGGTCGCATCGTCCTGCGCCTCTTCCAGATGCTCCGCCGGCAACCGCCACATGTCGTGCAGGCGCGTGCGCGGCACCACCTTCGACAGCATCGCGCGATTCACCAGCCATTCCGGCTGCGGGTAGCTGCCGACCACCGTGGTCGGCAGGATATGCGTTGGCATGGGCATGGGATTCTCCTTCTTTTTGTTGTTGAGTGCAGCCGATCAGGCCGCGCGTCCCTCGTCCTCGACGGGATTGCGCAGGATGCCGATGCCGGAGATCTCGATCTCCACGACGTCGCCGCCCTTCATCCACAGCGGCGGCGTGCGATAGGCGCCGACGCCGCCGGTCGTGCCTGTGACGATGACATCGCCGGGCGCAAGCTCGGTGAACGTCGAGCAGTAAGCAATCAAGGCCTGCACGTCGAAAACGAGATCAGAGATCGGGGCCTTCTGCACCTCGACGCCATTGAGGCGCGTGATGAGCGTCTGCTTGGTCACGTCGGTCAATTCGTCGGTCGTCACCATCCAGGGCCCGAAGCCGCCGGTGCCGGCAAAGTTCTTGCCGGGCGCGAATTGCGAGGTGTGGCGCTGCCAGTCGCGGATGCTGCCGTCATTGTAGCAGGCATAGCCGGCGACATGGCTGAGCGCGGCTTCGCGCGAGATGCGGCGACCGGCCTTGCCGATGATGACGGCCATCTCGCCTTCGTAATCGAAACGCTCGGACTCCAGCGGCCGGATCATCGGCTGGCCATGACCGACCTGGCTGTTGGCGAAGCGGGTGAAGATCATCGGATGCGCCGGCGTCGGGTGGCCGCTCTCGGCCAGATGCGTGGCATAGTTGACGCCGATGCAGAAGATCTTGTCGGGATCGGGTACCGTCGGCAGCAGCGCGACATCCTGCAGCGCGTAATCGGGCTTCTCGACGGTCAACTTCTTCAATTCGTCGAGCGATCCCTTCGCAAGCAGCGCCTTCAGCGTCGGATATGCCTTCAGGCGCTTGCCGGCATCGATGACGCCCTTGTCGGTGACGATGCCAAAGCTCGCGGTGCCGGCGTTCGTGAAGCTCGCAACTTTCATCAGTCAAACACTCTCTTCGATGGAGGAAACATAGTCGTTGATCGGAAGCGCGATCTCGCCGTTGCGGATCGGAACACATTGCGGCGGGAAGTCCTGGCGGAAGCGGGCGCCGGCCGCCTCGGCAGCGTCAAGGAAACGCTCGAGATGGTCCATCGCGCCGGTCGGAAGATCGTGCAGCACCATCAGCGTCCAGGACTGCCGGCTGCACTGGTCGAGCGCGCGCCCGGTCCAGCCCTCGGGGTCGTCCCAATCCCGCGGAATCGCATTCCAGAGCACGCAGCTGTGCTTGTTGCGGGCGAGATAGTCCACGACGGAGGATTTCAACAGCCGCGCATCAAGATTGCCGCCGCCGCCGAACGGCCGGAACCAGCGCTGGGGATGCGCGAGATCGGAGATCGCTTTTTGAGTTCGGCCGATTTCGTTCTCTGCCGTCTCGCGATCCGCCTGCTCACCGAGCGGAATGCTGTGCGTAAACGTGTGATTGCCGATCCAGTGCCCCTCCCCGTGCGCACGCACCGCAAGCCCGCGCCGCTCGGGGTCAGCGAGCTTCTCGCCGATGACGAAGAAGGTGGTCTTGATGCCGCGCCCGGCGAGAACATCGAGCACGCGCGGCGTCACATCGGGATCGGGGCCGTTGTCGAATGTCAGGGTCAAATCGTACACGCTGGTACCTCAGGTCGCCGGCTGCATCGCGCTCGACGCGATCTCGTCATTGGCCTGACCGGCCCGCGTACCGGTCTGCCAGATCGCCGCCTTGCGCTCGATCCACCGGATCGCGGCATTGAAAGCGATGGCGAGGAACAGCACGAGCAGCACGCCCGCGAACACGTGCGGACTATCGAGAATTGTGCGGTAGCGCGAGATCAGATAGCCGATGCCGGCCGATGAGATCAGCATCTCCGAGACGACGACGCCGACGATGACCAGCGCACCGCCGACACGCAGGCCCGACAGCACCGTCGGAATCGCCGCCGGGATGATGACGCGAACCAACCGTTGGCTCAGCGTCGCGCCCATGCTGCGTGCCGCGAGCAGGAGCTGCGGATCGATGGTCTGGATGCCGGCGGCGGTGGCGAGCATCGTCGGCAGGAAGCCATAGATCGAGGCGAACGCGATCTTGGACTCCGAGCCGATGCCGAGCCACACCGTGAAGACGGGATAGAGGATCACGAGCGGCACCGCATACAGGCTCGACACCATCGGCATGATCAGGACGCGCGGACGCGGCAGGCTGCCGACGATCGCGCCGAGCAGGATGCCGCCGCCGCAGGCGAACGCCATGGAGACCACGACCTCATAGAGCGTCACCGCGAGCGCATGACCGTATTCCGCAGCATCGGTCCATCCGGCGATCAGCGTCGATGACAGTGACGGCAGGAACAGCTCGGGAATGAGACCGGTGCGCGGCAGCAACTCCCACAGCGCAATCAGGCCGATCACGATCAGGTATCGCAGCGTCTTCGCACTTATTCTGGCGTTCATATCAGCCTCACGCCGATTTGCGGATGTGCCGCCAGATGCGGTCGCGCAGCGCACCGAAGGCGTCGCCGCTCAGCATCTCGTACGTGCGCGGCCGCGGCAGCTGGACCTGGAGATGGTCGACGATGCGGCCCGGCCGCGCCGACATCACGATCACCTCGTCGGCGAGATAGACGGCTTCGGTGAGGCTGTGCGTGACGAAGACGACCGTCTTGCCGGTCGCGGCCCATATCCGCAGCAGCTCGTCGCCCATAGTCATGCGCGTCTGCTCGTCGAGGGCGGCGAACGGCTCGTCCATCAGCAGCACCGGCGGGTCCTGCACCAGCCCGCGCGCGATCGACACACGCTGCTTCATGCCGCCGGAGAGTTCGTGCGGATGACGCCTGCCGAAGCCGTCGAGGCCGACCAGCTTGAGCGCATCCTGTGCCTTGGCGCGGCGCTCGGCCTTGGGCACGCCCCGCAGCGCCAGCGGAAACTCGACATTGTCCTCCGCCGTCAGCCAGGGAAACAGGCTGGCCTCCTGGAACACCACGCCGACCCTGTCGGGGTCGGGCTGCAGGATCGGCGCGCCGCTGATGGTGATCGTGCCGGAGGTCTGCTGGCGCAGTCCCGCCATCATCATCAAAAGGGTCGACTTGCCGCAGCCACTCGGGCCGACCAGCACGACGAAGCGGCCGGGCTTGACCTCGAGCGAGACGTCCTCCAGCGCGACGACGTCCTGCGATCTCGTCTTGAAGACCTGACCGACGTTCTTCACCTCGATCGCGCCGGCCCGCGCGGCGGGCTTCAACGGGGTCACGTTCGCCAATGGCTGCATCGCGTTTCCACCCATCTGACAAGTTCGTTGAAGGTCATGGCGATCGCGGCGACCATCACGACGCCGGCGAGGAGCTGCTTCATCTGGAAGTTCTCGCCCCAGGTCGCGATCTGGTGACCGATGCCGTCGCGCGAGGCGTACATTTCGGCCAAAATCACGCCGGTGAGGTTGAAGATCATGGAGATCCGCAAGGCCTCCAGCAGCACCGGCAGCATGCTCGGCAGATAGACCCGGAACGCAGTCTGCATCGGCGTAGCGCCATAGGAGCGCGCCACCGTCAAATGGTCGACCTTGACCGATTCCACCGCCGTGGTGGTCGACATAATCACGATGAAGATCGTCGAAAAGAAGCCGAATCCCACCTTCTGGGCAAAGCCGACGCCGAACACCAGGATGAACATCGGCAGGAAGATCGACTTCGGGATGCTGAAGGCAAAGAACAAAAGCGGCTTGGCCACGTCCGCAAAGTAGCGGTTCTCCGCTACCAGGAAGCCGATCACCGCACCGAACGGCACGGCCAGCGCGAACGCGGCCAGCACCTCGGTCGCGGTCACCATCAAATCCTTCTGCACCGCCGCGCGTTGCAGGAGATCGCCGAGCGTTGCAAACGTGTCGGACGCCGACGGCAGCAGGCGCGGATTGACGATGCCGGTGCGCGACAGCACCTCCCACAGCGCCAGGACCGCGATGATGATCGCGATCCGCGCAAGGTTGATGACGAACGTGCTTTGCATCGTGACTACTTGGTCGGAACCGGCTTGAACTTGGCCGAGATCACGTCCTCGACCGGCACGATGTCCTTGAGGCCGCCGAGCTTGGCGAGGTCGAGCGAGAGCTGCACGGCCGCATTGACGTTGGCCGCGCCCATGTCGCCGCTGGTCTCGAGCTTCATGATGGTGTTGTCGTACTCAAGGCCCGCGATCTCCGGCGGCATTTCATAGAGCTCGGCGATCAGCTTGACGGTGACGTCGCGGTTGGCGCGCATGAACGCGACCGCACCATAGAGGGCGTTCACCGCCTTCTGCACCATCTGGGGCTTGGCCTCGGCGAATTTGTCGAGCACGATCCAGCCCGCGGTGAGGTTCGGCGGGACCGCGGTCGCGTAATCGAGGATGGGCTTGGCCTCACCGGACTTCGAGATCTGGAAACTCAGAGGCGAATAGACCACGGCCGCCTCGACATTTCCGGCCAGCAGGTTCGGCACCAGGCCACCGCCGCCGACGGGAACGCGCGTAAATTCGATCTTCTTGTCCTGGATGGTCCACAGCGCGAGCAGGTCGGAGCCGGAGCCGGCCGCGGTGATCGCCACCTTCTTGCCGTTGAGGTCCTTGACGTCGAGTGTCGACTTGGTCGGGACCATCAATTGCCAGCCGAAATTGCCCATCGCGGCATTGGCGACGATCCGTGACATCACGCCCTTCTTGCGTCCGGCGGACACCAGCGACGGTGGATCGAGAATGATGTCGGCCGCGCCCGCAGCCATGCCTTCGAACGTCTCGGCGCCGCTGCGGTAGATCGTCAACTCGGCCTGGATGCCTTCCTTCTCGAACAGCTTCTGCCGCACCGCCGTCTCGGCAATCGTCGTCGGCCAATAGGTTTTCGTGGGCAGGCCGACGCGGATGGTGTCGGCGGCGCTCGCAGGGCCCACCAGAATTGCGGCGGCGATCAGCGACATCAGCGCGTGATTGATCTTCATTATTGGCTTCCTCCCGGTCTCTGTTTTTTGTGTGCCGGAATTTTCCGGATCGTCAGGTCGTAAGGCTCACCTCCGCAATGCGAGAGGCGGCGAGCTCGACGAATTCTTTGGTGGTGCCGAAGTGCTTTGACAAGGCGCGAACTGCCGCATCCGCATCGCGCCTGATCACGGCGGCGACGATCGCCTTGTGTTCGGCTTCGACGTTGCGCGGCTTGCCACCGGCCTCTCGCCGGATCGAGAGGCGGCGATAACGCTCGCTCTGCTCGTGCAGCACGTCGCGGAAGCCGAGCAGCCATGGCGAGCCGCACGCGTTGACCAGCGCGCGATGGAAGATGCGGTGACGGACCACCCACTCCTCGTAGTGCACGGTCGGATCGTCGGGATAGCGATGGGGAACGGCCTTCAAATCCGCCCAGGCGGATTTCACCGATGCGAGCCAGGCCTCATCGCCCCGCTCGATCGAGCGACGGAGCGCAAGCCCCTCGATGTCGATACGGGTCTGCGTCACGTCGGCGAGATCGGCGAGCGACACCGGGCTCACGCGAAAGCCACGCTGGTCTGACGCCTGCACGAGCCCGTCCGCGACAAGTCGCGACAGCGCCTCACGCACGGCGGCGAGACTCACGGAAAACTGTTTGGCGAGCCCCGCGATATGCAGCTTCTGGCCCGGAGGCAGCCGCGTCGCCAGGATGTCGGCGCGCAGACGTTCGTGCAGCGCCGACGTCAGGCTGCGCGGACCATCCCCGGGGCTTCCGGACAACTGGAACTGAAGCGGACCCATCGTCGGATGATTGCAAGGCGGCGGCCGCCGGTCAACAGAAAATCGAAAATCGATTTTTTCTAGCCTAGGTTACGCTACGCCTTGCCGAACGTCCTGGGAATGCGCGGCCCTGGATGGCGCCACGTCGAGACGAACCGCTACACCCTTCAAATTCGGGCCTGGCGCCGGGTAGAGCTTCATGACGAGCGGATCATGGCCGGGAACGATATGGTCCGCGTCCGGCGCCGCGGCTCGCAGCTTGTCAAAGCCCACCAGCATGTCACCGACATGAAATGCCGTCGTGAACGGACGCTCGCTCGTCATGTTCTCGTAGAAATGACTGACGTCGGAGGCGAGCACGACCGGGCCGCGGCGCGTGTTGACGCGGACGAACTGAAGACCGGCTGAATGCCCGCCAGCCGCGTGGACCGTCAGTCCGGGCGCGATCTCGGCGTCGCCGTCGTAGAACAGCACCCGGCGCGCATAGTTCAGCCGCACGATCCCGCAGACGTCCTCGACCTCGAAGGAATGCGACAGCCGCGGATACTGCATATAGCGCCCGGTGGCGTAGGCGAGTTCGCGCTCCTGGAGATGAAACCGCGCATTCGGAAACCGGTCGAAATTGCCGGCGTGATCGTAGTGCAGATGCGTGAGGATCACATCCTTGACGTCGGCCACGTCGATATCGAACGCGGCAAGCGTCTCCACCGGGCAGCGCAGGAATGTTCGCCTGCGCTGCCTTGCGATTTCGGCGTTGAACCCGGTGTCGATGACGAAGGTGCGGCCACCTCCCCTCGCCAGCCACATGAAATAGTCCATCGGCATCGGCCCGTCATGCGGGTCGCCGCCGATGAAGTGCTCGCTCCGCTGGGCATCCCGCGTTGCATAGCGGATGGCGAAGAGCTCGTAGTCCGGGTCAGCCATGGGGCCTCCAATCAAGCGGGCTCAGGACCCCGCATCGACCTCGTTGAAGGCCTCGCGCGCGTTGCGGAAGGCGTCGATGCCGGCGGGCACGCCGCAATAGACCGCGACCTGGAGCAGGATCTCCTTGATCTCCTCCTTGGTCAGCCCGTTCTTCAGGGCGCCCTTCACGTGCAGCTTCAGTTCGTGCGGGCGGTTCAGTGCACCCAGCATCGCCAGATTGACGATCGAGCGCGTGCGGCGGTCGACGCCGGGCCGCGTCCACAGCGCGCCCCAGCAGAATTCGGTCGACCACTCCGCCATCGTGCGCGTGAACTCGTCGGCACCGGCGATCGACTTGTTGACGTAGTCCTCGCCCAGCACTTCTTTGCGAACTTTGAGGCCCTTTTCGAACAGTTCGGTCTTGCTCATGATCGTCCCTTTCCGGTCTTGAGAGATTTTCTAGTTGGAAATTGTTTGGCGCGACTCCGATGGCGGTCGCAGTGATTGCAGCAGCGTGGCGACGTCGTCCGCCGCATCGAGCCGCCAGACCGCATCGATGACACGGTCCGCATCCCAGTCGCTTCGACCGGTCCTCACGCCTTCGCGCAGCTTCTCTTCGATCTCGCGGTCTGAAAGCGGCGCAGCCTGGCTGCCGCGCGGCGAAGTCACGGTCTCTGTGAGAATTTCACCAGACGAAAGGCGCAAGGTGACGCGGGCAGCGCCATCGGGCATCTGAGCATCAAGCTCCGCCCTCACCTTCTGCCGCAGCCGCGCGATATCGGGCCGGACCACGGTCTCCTGCGCGAACTCGGCCACACCGGCCGCGCCGAGCAACAGTCCGCAAGCCGCGCAATGATGGATGCTGACGCGCGCATCGCGCTCGTTGTTCACGGGGCGATCACCGCGCGCGAGCAGCAGTGCCGAGCCCTGCACTGCCACCGACTCGACCTGGTCAACGCGCCGGCCAATCCGTTCGCGCAACAGCAGGCAGGCGTCGATGACCGAATGGAACACGATGCCGGCGGGATAGGGCTTGTAGGTGTTCTTCGCGATCTCCCAGGTCTTGCCGAGGCCATCGAGCATGCGGGCGAGATCCGGCTCATCCCCCATGGTACGCGCCCAGCCGAGCGGACCTTCGATAGCGCGGGGCGCAGCCTCATAGCCCTGCTGCGCCAGCAGCGCGGCGAACAACCCGTTACGCGCGGCATTGCCGACGCTGACATTCTTGGCGGCGCTTGGCAGATTCTCGACATTGCCGGCCGACTGGCTCGCCGCAAGTCCGATCGCGTTCGCAATCCCTTCCGCTGGCAGTCCCAACAGCTTCGCGCACGCCGCCGCAGCGCCAAAAATCCCGCAGGTCGAGGTGATGTGCCAGCCCCGCGCATAATGCCGCGGCGAGACTGCGTTGCCGATGCGGCACTCCACATCCACGCCAAGGATAAACGCGGTCAGCACCGCGCGCCCCGTCAGCTTGCGCGTCTCTGCCAGCGCCAATATCGGCGCGGCAACCGGCGCGGCCGGATGGATGATCGTTTCAGGGTGCGTGTCGTCGAAGTCGAGCAGATTCGCCGAGATGGCGTTGAGAAATGACGCGCACAGCGCGTCCATGGACTCCGAATGGCCGATGATTGTCGATGTCGCGGCGCCGCTGAATGGCGACAGCGTGCGCATCGCGGCCGTGACCACCGGATCGCGCGCGGAGCCGAGCGCGGTCGCAAAGAAATTGAGGATCGATCGCTTCGCCTCAGGGCTCTGCGCCTCCACGTCCGCCCACGACGAGGACGCGACGAAATCGGCGAGCGCCTTGCTCACACTCGGAATTGAAGCTTGCGGCACGCGGGGCGTCTTCCTCGTTTTCCCGGACCATATGACGATCCGCGGCAAACTGTCGACCCCAAATGTTATGCTTGACAGCTTGTCTGACAATCATAACAATCCGGCCCGTTGGCGCGGGAGCCCGCTGCCACGACGACGGCGGCCGAGAAGGCCGGCCGGCGAAAGCGTTTGACCAACGAGATCAAGAAGGCGCGCCCGTCACGGGTCGCGCGACAGGGAGTAGACGATGGCGGGAGAGATTCTCGGCGTAATCGGCACGGGCCGCATGGGCGGCCCCATGGCGGGGCGATTGATCGACGCGGGCTATTCGCTCGTCATATATGACACGCAAGCCGAGGCGACCCAGCCGCTGGTCAAGCGCGGCGCGCAGCTCGCAAAGTCGCCGGCCGACGTCGCATCCCGCGCCGACATCGTGCTCGCCAGCCTTCCGACGCCCGACATCGTCAAGGCCGTCACGCTCGGACAAGACGGTATCAGCAGCGGCAACCGCGCCAAGATCGTCATCGATCTCTCGACCTCGGGTCCCGGCGCCGCGAAGATCGTTGCGGAAGGCCTGAAGGCCAAAGGCATGACGCTGGTCGATGCGCCCGTGAGCGGCGGCATCAAGGGCGCCGTCAACGGCACGCTGGCCGTGATGGTGTCCTGCCCGCAGGCGACCTACGAGACCGTGCAGCCGATCCTGAAGAATTTCGGCAAGCTGTTCTACACCGGCGACAAGCCCGGCGTGGCGCAGACGGCCAAGCTCGCCAACAACCTGATGGCGGCCGCGGCGCTCGTCATCACGTCGGAGGCCGTCGCGATGGGCGTCAAGGGCGGCGTCAACGCCAAGGTGCTGATCGACATCATCAACGCCAGCAGCGGCCGCAACAGCGCCTCCGAAGACAAATTCCCCCGCGCGGTGCTGCCCGGCACGTTCGATTTCGGCTTCGCCACCGGCCTCTCCTACAAGGACGTCCGGCTCTGCGTCGACGAGGCCGAGGCCATGGGCGTGCCGATGGTCTGCGGCGCGGTGGTGCGGCAGATGCTCGCGATCACCAACGCCAAGTACGGCGCCTCGTCCGACTTCACCTCGATCGCCAAGGTGCTCGAGGAGTGGGCCGGGGTTGAGATGCGCGGCTGATCACGCAAGCCTTCAGGGAGAGCGATTGCGATGACGATCGGCCCGACCGGATCAGGCAAGGTCTCGCTCGCGCGCCAGATGGCGCGGAGCGTGCTTGCGCTTGATCTTGGAGATTTCGGGCCGGAGGTCGTCGCGAAGGCAAAGCTCTGTCTGCTCGACTTCTTGTCCTGCGCCTTCGAGGCCGGCCATCATCCCTGGAGCCGTCAGGCGGTTGCGATCGCGCAGGCCGGCGGCAACGCAACGATCATCGGGACGTCACAACTCTCCTCGTCGGCCGATGCCGCCTTTGCCAATGCCGTCATGGGGCACGGCCTCGTCCGCGAGGACATGCATGCGGCCAGCATCGCGCACCACGGCGTGGTGATCTGGCCGACGTTGCTCGCGCTGTCGGAGCAGACGCCGCTGCACGGAGCCAGGCTGCTCGCTGCCGCTATCATCGGCTATGAGACCGGCGCGCGGATCGGCCGCGCGCTCCTGACCTCCGACCTCGCACGCCTCTATCGCCCGACTGGGCTGGTCGCACCTCCGGGCGCGGCGCTGGCGGGAAGCTTTGCGCTCGGCCTGTCCGAGGACCAGGCAACCAGCGCCATCGCGATCGCGGCCAATACATCCAGCGGGCTGAACGAGTGGCCGCATGCCGGCGGCTCCGACATGTATTTTCATCCGGGCTTTGCGGCCAGCAACGCCATCAAGGCGATCGGTCTTGCGGCAGCCGGCGCTTTCGGCTCGGAAACCATACTGGAGGGTGAAGCCGGCCTGTTCGCCGCCTATCGACGCCAGGCCGCGCCCGACAGCATCACGCTCTTCCCCGATGGCGAGAGCGAGATCATGGCCGTCTACAACAAGCCGGTCCCGGCCTGCAATTTCGCGCAGACCGCGGCCCAAGCAGCGCTTCGCGTCTCGCACGAGCTCGCCAGCACTGAGGAGATCGACCGCGTCATCATTCGCGCACCCGATGCCGCCGTTCGCTATCCCGGCTGCGACTCCATGGGGCCCTATCGCAACGCGCTCCAGGCCAAGATGAGCATTCCCTTCAGCGTTGCTGCGACGCTGACGCGGGGCGAGATCGAGGAAGAGAACTATTCCGAACTCGATGATGCCGACATAATTCGCCTGGTCGCGGTCACCGATCTCGGGGCAGATCCAGGCTTCACCGCCGCCTTCCCCGGCAAGCAGGGCGCGGAGGTGACCGTGCATCTGCGCAGCGGCCGGACCATCCGGCACGCTTTGCCCGACGTCATCGCCGCAACGCCTTCAGATATTCGTGCGCGCTTCCGCGCCGCCGCAACCAGAGTCCTTGGCGACGATCGCGCGCACCGGCTCGAGCAACTCATCGACGGCTGCGAGCAGCTAGGCAATGCCGGCGACATCGCAGCGCAGTGTCGTCTGGATGCGCCGGAACGAGTTTTACGATCGGCATCATAAGAAATGCCAAACAATACGGGGGAAACATGGTCGACCGGGAGACCAGCCTAGCAGTGCCGACGGCGCACAATCGCCAGCAAGCCGGCGCTCGCGCCGCGCGGAGGCGGGGCTGATGGAAGGCTTCTTTCAAGCGCTCGCTGCGGGCCTTTTGATCGGCGCCGTCTACGGCCTGATGTGCGTCGGGCTCGGCCTGATCTTCGGCGTCATGCGCGTCATCAACTTCGCCCATGGCGATTTCATGATGCTCGGCATGTATGCCGCCTTCTATCTCTTCACCGCCGCCGGCATCCAGGCGCTGTTCGGCAACACCGTGGGGCCGTTCGTCGCCATCCTGCTGGCCGGACCCGTGCTCGCCGTGTTCGGTTATTTCGTCCATCTGGCCCTGATCTCGCGCGTCTCGGGCACACGTACCGCCTCGCTGGAAGGCGAAGGCCATTACGCCCAGCTCATCCTGACGCTCGGCATCGCGCTGATCCTGCAGAATGGCGGCCTCATCGTTTTCGGATCGGTGCTGGCCTCGATCCGTACGCCGCTGTCGAGCTCGGCCTGGGAGTTCGTTCCCTTCTTCGACATCAGCATCTTCCTCAACAAGGCGCGCAGCATCGACGCGATCGTTTCGCTCGCGATCATGATTCTGCTTTCGCTGCTGATCACGCGCACCCGGATCGGCAAGTCGCTGCGCGCCGCGGCCGACAATCCGACCGCCGCGACCTACATGGGCATCGACGTCGACCGCGCGCACCGCACGGCCTTCGCGCTCGGCTGCGGCATCACCGCGATTGCCGGCGGCCTGCTCGCGACCAACTATCCGTTCCACCCCTTCGTCGGCCTCGAATACGTGATCGTCATGTATGCCGGCGTCGTGCTCGGCGGCATGGGCAGCATCATCGGCGCCTTCTGGGGTGGTATGACGATCGGGCTCGTGCAGCAGATGTCCACGCTGATCCTGCCGACGCAATTGCAGAACGCCGCGATCTTCGCCGTCTTCCTCCTCATCATCTTCTTCCGTCCGCAAGGTTTCTTCGGACGCATGGTCGAGAGGACGTGACCATGCTCCGGATGCGTTCACTGCTGCCTCCCCTGCTCTTCACGCTCGCTTACGCCGGGATATCACTCGGCGTCACCAACTCGTACTACCAGCTCATCCTGACGCTGGTGCCGGTGTGGGCGGTGTTCGGCCTGTCCTGGAATCTGCTCAGCGGCTACACCGGGCTGATCTCGTTCGGCCACGCCGCTTTCTTCGGAATCGGCGCCTATGCGACCGCGCTCGGGCAGATTTATTTTGATATCTCCCCCTGGCTGCTGATCCCGGTGGCCGCCATGCTCGGCGGCATTGCCGGGCTATTGATCGGATTTCCGACCTTCCGCCTCCAGGGCCACTACTTCGCGCTCGCGATGCTCGCCTACCCGCTCGCCATTCTCTACGTGTTCGAGTGGCTCGGCTTCCAGGAGGTCACGCTTCCGATCAAACGTGACGCGCCGATCGCCTATATGCAGTTCTCCGATCCCCACATCTACACGCTGCTGGGGCTGGCCATCATGCTTGCCACCATCGTGCTGACGCAGGTGATCGAGCGATCCCGCTTCGGCATGGCGCTGCTCGCGATCAAGCAGAACGAGGCTGCGGCGGAAGCGGCCGGAATCAACACGCTGGCCTGGAAGCTGCGCGCGATCACGCTGAGCGGCGCGATCGCCGCAGCCATCGGCGGGTTCTATGTGCAGGTGCTGCTGGTCGTAACCCCGCAATCGGTGTTCGGCATGCTGGTGTCGGCGCAGGCGCTCACGGTCGCGATGTTCGGCGGCGTCGGCACGGTGTGGGGGCCGGTCATCGGCTCCGTGATCCTGATCCCACTCGCCGAGATCCTGCACGCGGAGGCCGGTGCGCGCATCCCCGGCATTCAGGGCGTCATCTTCGGCCTAGCGATCGTCTGTGTCATCCTGCTCGCGCCGGAAGGCCTGTTCTGGAAACTGCGCGATCTCCTGCGCAAGCGAAGTGCATCCAAGGCCACGGCTAGCGACACTCCGGAAACGGCCGTCGCCAACGTCACGGCGCTGAAGCCCGCCGCGCGGCAGCGTGCGGCCACCGGCGAGGTGATGCTCGAGGTTCGCAACCTCTCGCGCTCGTTCGGCGGACTCAAAGCCGTTCAGGACGTCAGCTTCAAGCTGCACAAGAACGAGATCCTCGGCATTATCGGTCCCAACGGGGCCGGCAAGACCACGCTGTTCAACCTCCTCAACGGCTTCCTGAAACCGAGCGAGGGCGAGGTGCTGATCGACGGCCGCAACATGTCCGGCCAACGGCCGCACGTGATCTGCGAGGCCGGCATCGGGCGAACTTTCCAGGTCATGCGCCCATTCCTGCGCATGTCGATCCTCGACAATGTCGTGGTGGGGGCCTATGTGCGCGCCGGCTCCGACGCGGAGGCCCGCAAGCTTGCCGCCGACGCGGTCGCCCGCGTCGGGCTCTCCGCCGTGGCTAACCGTGTCGCCGGCGAACTCTCGACCAAGGAGCTGCGGCTGATGGAGCTCGCCCGCGCGATCGCCGGCCAGCCCCGCATCCTGCTGCTCGACGAGACGCTCGCGGGCCTTGGCCACGGCGAGGCGGACGAGGTCGTCGCCGTGATCCAGCAGCTCGCACGCGACGGCATGACCATCGCCATCATCGAGCACACCATGCAGGCGATGGTCCGCCTGGTGGACAGATTCCTCGTGCTCGACCATGGCGCCGTCATCACCGAGGGCCTGCCCGAAGTGGTGACGCGCGACAACCGGGTGATCGAGGCCTATCTCGGCAAGAAGTGGGCGGGCCATGCTGCGAATTGAGGGATTAAGCGCGGGCTATTCGGCCAAGCCCGTCCTGAACGACGTGTCGATCAATGTCGGCGCGGGCCAGTTCGTTGCGATCGTCGGGCCTAACGGCGCCGGCAAGACCACCCTGTTCAAGACGATCTCCGGCATCGTGAAGCCGAGCAGCGGGGCAATTACGTTCGACGGCGTCGATCTGCTCGCAGTGCCGCCGCCGCAGCGCGCCCATCTCGGCATCGCCCATGTCCCCGAGGGCCGCCAGGTGTTCCCGTCGCTGACGGTGATGGAGAACCTCGAAATGGGCGCCATGACCGAAAGCGGCCGGCGCGACTGGCAAACCAATATCGAGCGCATCTTCGAATGGCTGCCGGTGCTGAAGGAACGCCGCAACCAATTCGCCGGCACGATGTCCGGCGGCCAGCAGCAGATGCTCGCGATCGGCCGCGGCCTCGCCTCCTCGCCGAAGCTGCTGATGCTGGACGAGCCCTCGATGGGGCTCGCGCCGTCAACCGCGGACTTCATCTTCGAGCGGCTGATCGATATCCGGCGTCAGTCCGGGCTGACCATGCTGCTGGTCGAGCAGCGCGTGGCGGAAGCACTGGAGTCCGCCGACCACGGCTACGTCCTCGAAGCCGGACACGTCGTGCTCGAAGGCAACAACGACACGCTGCGCGCCGATGATCGCGTGCGCAAAGCCTATCTCGGCATGTGACGAGCAAAAAACAAAGAGCAGGGAGACAACAAGGTGAACAAGACATCGAAGGGCAGCATATCAAAAGGACTGACGCGCCGGACCGTGCTGTCGGGCGCCGCCGCCGTCGGCCTCGCCGGCGTGGCACGTGCGCAGGCGCCGGCCGAGGTCAAGGTCGGACTGATCGTCCCGCTGTCGGGTATCTACACCCGCCCCGGCCAGGTGATGAAGATGGGCGCAGAGATGGGCATCGAGCACATCAACGCGCAGGGCGGCATCAAGGCGCTCGGCGGCGCCAAGCTGAAGCTGGTGGTGATCGACTGCGGCGACACCACCGAGAAGGCCAAGAACGCGGCGCAGCGCATGGTGGCACAGGAGCCCGATCTGGTCGCCGCCACCGGCTCTTATCTCTCGTCCTTCACCCTCGCCGTCACCGAGGTCACCGAGCGCGCCGAACTGCCGGTGCTGACGCTGTCCTATTCGGACCTCCTGACCGACCGCGGCTTCAAATACATCTTCCAGACCGCCGCGACCGCGAGCCGCCAGTCCGAGCTCGGCCTGCCGACGCTGATGAAGCTCGCCGAGAACGCGTCGGGCAAGAAGCCCAAGACCGTGGCGATGCTGATGGACAACACCGCGACATCCGTCGCCACCGCCAAGGCACTCAAGGAAAAGCTGCTCGCACAGGAAGGCCTCCAGCTTGTCGTCGAGGAAGTCTGGACCCCGCCGCTGTCGGATGCCACCCCGCTGATCCAGAAGGTCCGCTCGACCAAGCCCGATCTGCTGCTGTTCATGCCGAATGCAGTGTCGGATGCCAAGCTGGGGTTGGAGAAGATCAGCGAGTTCGGCCTCGGCCAGGGCAAGATCCCGACGGTGTCGTTCAGCATCACCATCGCCGAGCCGGACATGCTCCAGAGCGTGAGCCCGGAGACCGTGCAGGGCATCATGACCGTCGTCGCCAACTGGGGCTCGAAGGGTCACGAGGCGCTGATCGCCGAGCTCAAGGCCAAATACAAGGAGCCCTGGATGACGCAGAACGTCATCTCGAACTATGGCGACATGTGGCTGATGAAGGAGGCGCTGGAGAAGGCCGGCAAGGCCGACCGCAATTCGGTCGCACAGGCCTTCCGCACCATGGATGCCGGCCCGTCGAAATACTATCCGGGCGGTCAGCTCAAATTCGACGAGAAGGGCCGCCGCGTCGGCGCCGGCGTCGTCATCGTGCAATGGCAATCGGGCGTGCCTGTCACCGTCTATCCGCCCGAACTCGCGCAGGCGCAGCCGTTCTGGCCGAAGAAATCCTAAGCGCCGCGCGATTTTTCAGGGAGGAGAATTGTCATGACTGCAAAAAGCAAGTTCACGATCTCGCGGCGAACGCTATTGGCCGGCGCCTCCGGCACGCTGATCGCATCCCGGGCCTGGGCGCAGCAACCTTCCGAGGTGAAGGTCGGCCTGCTGGTGCCGATCTCCGGCCTCTACGCCCGCCCGGGAACGGTGATGCGTGAGGGCGCCGAGATGGCGGTCGACCACATCAACGCGCAAGGCGGCATCAAGGCCCTCGGCGGCGCCAAGCTGAAGCTGGTCGTGCTCGATTCCGGCGACACTACGGAAAAGGCCAAGAACGCCGCCCAGCGCATGGTCGCGCAGGAGACCGATCTGGTTGCTGCCAGCGGCGCGTACCTGTCCTCGTTCACGCTCGCGGTGACCGAAGTCACCGAGCGCGCCAGCCTGCCCGTCCTCACCCTCTCCTATTCCGACCTGATCACCGACCGCGGCTTCAAATACGTGTTCCAGACCGCGGCTACCGCAGGTTCGCAGGCACGGCAGGCGTTGCCCCAGATCATCAAGCTGGCGGAGACGGCCTCCGGCAAGCGGCCGAAGACGGTCGCGATCCTGACCGACAACACGGGGGCCTCGATCGCCTCCGCAAAGGCGATGCGCGAGGGCCTGCTGGCGGAGAACCAGTTGCAGCTGATCGTCGACGAGACGTTCACGCCGCCGCTGGCTGATGCGACGTCGCTGGTGCAGAAGATCCGCTCGGCGAAACCCGATCTGCTGTTCTTCCTGCCGACGGTGATCTCGGACGCGAAGCTGCTGCTCGAGAAGATGAACGAGTTTGGCCTCGGCCAGGGCAAGATTCCAACCATCTCGTTCGGCATCGCGATCGCCGAGCCGGACATGCTGCAAACCGTCAGCCCCGAACTGCTCCAGGGCGTGCTGACCTGCGTTGCAAGCTGGGGCGCCAAGGGCCACGAGGCGCTGATCGCGGAATTGAAGACCCGCTACAAGGAGCCATGGATGACGCAGAACGCGATCTCCACCTATGGCGACATGTGGGTGATCAAGGACGCGCTCGAGAAGGCCGGCAAGGCCGACCGCGTTGCCGTCGGCGAGGCGCTGCGCACCATGGATGCCGGCCCCTCGAAATACTATCCGCTTGGCGAGATCAAGTTCGACGAGAAGGGCCGCCGCGTCGGCGCCGGCATGACCATCGTGCAGTGGCAATCCGGCGTGCCGGTGACGGTGTTCCCGCCCCAGCTCGCGCTGGCGCAGCCGTTCTGGCCCAAAAACTGACTGAGAACTGACAACGCCCGAAAGAGAAACGGAGAACAACATGGACAAGGCGACCTACGACCGCGGGCTCGAAATCCGCAAGAGCGTGCTCGGCAACGAGTTCGTGGACAAGGCGATCACATCCGCGGACGAGTTCAATCGTCCGATGCAGGACCTCACCACGGAGTATTGCTGGGGCTACGTCTGGGGCCGCGACGGCCTCACGCGCAAGACGCGCAGCTTCCTCAATCTGGCGATGCTCTGCGCGCTCAACCGCCCGCACGAGCTGAAAACCCATGTCCGCGGCGCGCTCGCCAACGGCGCCACCAAGGAGGAGATCCGCGAGGTCTTCATGCAGGTCGCGATCTATTGCGGCGTGCCGGCCGGCGTGGATGCGTTCCGGAACGCGAAGGAAGTCTTCTCCGAGCTCGACAAGAAATAACGGAGCGTGACGACGATGAAGGGCAAATGGGCACTCGTGACCGGTGCGACCGCGGGCCTTGGCCTCGCCGTCGCGGAAGGCCTTGCCGGCGCGGGCGCCAATATCGTCCTTCATGATCTCGTCGCGCCGAAGCAGGCCGCGGATGACCTCCGCGCCCGCTTCGGCGTCGAGGTCGTCTCGGCCGGCGCCGATCTCGCCCAGCGCGAGGCGATCGAGGCCATGATGGCCGATCTGCTCGACCGCTGCGGCGCCATCGACATCCTCGTCAACAACGCCGTGGTCAGGCATTTCTCCGCCATCGAGCAGTTTCCGCCCGATCGCTGGGAGCAGGCGCTGGCCGTCAACCTGTCGGCGCCGTTCCATTTGATCCGCCTGGCGCTGCCAGCCATGAAGCAGCGCGGCTGGGGCCGGATCATCAACATGGGCTCGATCTATTCCAGCCGCGCGGTCGAGGATCGCATCGACTACGTCACCACCAAGACTGCGATCCTCGGTATGACCCGCGCGGTGGCGATCGAGACGGCGCGGAGCGGCATCACCTGCAACACGCTCTGCCCAGGCACACTGCCAACGCCCGCGATCCTGAACAAGATCGCAACGATCGCGTCGAACAGCGGCCGTCCGGTCGACGACGTGACCAAGGAATATCTCGGTGAGCGCCAGCCGACGCAGCGTTTCATCGAAATGAATGCGGTCGCCGCCATGGTCGTCTTTCTCTGTGGGCCCGCTGCAAACGATATCACCGGCGCCAGCCTGCCGATCGACGGCGGCTGGTCGGTCGCATGAAAACATTGGGAGTGTTGCGATGACTGAACAATCGGGCCAGAGCGTCGTGCTGACGGGTGCCGCCGGCGGCATGGGACGCGCCATCACCAAGGCCTTGCTGGAAAGCGGCCGCCGCGTCGTGCTGGTCGATCGCGACGCCACGGCGCTTCAGGAACTCGCGTCCACGGCGGGCAACGCGGTGTTTCCGATCCAGCTCGACATTAGCGATGGGCAGGCCGTGGATCGCCTGCCGGACGCCATTCCCGCGCAATTCAAGCCGGTCGACGTCCTCATCAACAACGCCGGGCACGATATCGGCGGGCGGACGCGGTTCGATGCCGGCTCCGCCGACGACTGGTCCAACATTATCCAGACCAATCTGATCGGCCTGATGCGCGTTACCCGCGCGATCCTGCCCGACATGGTCAGGCGCAACGCCGGCCATGTCGTCAACATCAGCTCCATCAACGCCGTCCGCATCGTCCCCGATATGGCCGCCTACAGCACCAGCAAGGCGGGCGTCCACATGTTCACCGAGACGCTGCGGGGCGAGCTGGCGGAAACCGCGATCCGGGTCACCGAACTCCAGCCTGGCCTGACCCGGACCAACATCATCCTGACCCGCTACCGCGGCGACAGGCAGAAGGAAAAAGACTATTTCGACCAGTTCAGGATGGCGCTCGAGCCTGCCGATATTGCCCGTTCGATCGTCTTCGCCCTGGACCAGCCCGCGCACGTTCAAATTGCCGAAATGATGATTCTGCCTGTAAACCGGTACTGACTTTTCCCAACCAGGGTCCGGACATGGAAAGACGTAGCGAATTGCAGTCGACACTCCGCATCGAGGACGTCCCGACCGTCCGGGCGATGGTCGCGCAAAAGCTGCGCGAGGCGATCATGTCCGGAACACTCAAACCGGGCCAGCGCCTGGTCGAACGCGAGCTCTGCGAGATGATGGGCGTCAGCCGGCCTTCGATCCGTGAAGCGCTGCGTGCCCTCGAAGCCGACGGCCTCGTCAACATCGTCCCGCACCGCGGCCCCGTGGTCTCCACGATCAGCCTCGAAGAAGCCCGGCAGCTCTACGCGGCGCGCGCGGTGCTCGAAGGATTTGCCGGCCGCGAATGCGCCAGACTCCACGACCCGGAAGTGGCCCGGCGGATCGGGGAAGCCCTGGCACGGCTGAAGGCGGCCGCAGCCAAGCAGGATCTCGTCGGGAGCCTCGAAGCCAAGACCGACTTCTACGCCGCGCTGATCGGCGGCTGCCGCAACGCCTTCATCGAGCGCATGCTCAAGCCGCTGCACGACCGGATCCAACTGTTGCGGATCACGTCGATGTCGCAGCCGAAACGGATCAACAAGAGCCTGCGCGAGGTCACCGCGATCTGGCGTGCGATCCAGAACGGCGATCCGGATCTCGCCGAGCGCTGCTGCGTCGATCACATCAATGCGGCTGCGGTGGCCGCGCTCGACATGATTGAACGAAACGCCGCCAAGGAGGCGGCGCCTTCCGACGACTAGAAAAACAAGAATTCAGGGAGTGTTCGATGTTGTCTCTGGTACGATCGCTGATCCTGTGTCTCCTGCTCTCGCCCTGCGGCGCGGCAATCGCAGACGACTACCCCACCCGCCCGGTCACGATGATCGTGCCGTTCTCCGCCGGCGGCCCCGGCGACGTCATCGCGCGAATTCTCGGCAACGCCATGAGCGCGACGCTGAAGCAGTCCATCGTCATCGAGAATGTCGTCGGTGCCGGCGGCACACTCGGCACCAACCGCGTCGCCAAGGCCGCGCCTGACGGCTACACGCTGCTCCTGATGCATGTCGGCCAGGCCACCGCGCCCGCGCTCTATGCCAAGCTGCCGTTCGATCCCGTCGGCGACTTCGCCATGATCGGGCTCGTCACTGATGTCCCGATGATCCTGGTGGCCCGGCCGAATTTCCCGGCCAAGGATCTCGGCGAGATGATCGCGCGCATCCGCAGCGAAGGCGACAAGATGACTTTCGGCAATGTCGGTCTCGGCTCAGCCTCGCAGCTCTGCGGCCTGATGTTCATGAGCACCACCGATACGAAACTCTCGCAAATCTACTACAAGGGCGGCGGGCCCGCGCTGAACGACGTCATCGCCGGCCATATCGACGTCTATTGCGATCCCGCGACGGGACCGACGCCCTATATCCAGTCGAACACGATCAAGGGCTACGCGATCACCAGCAAGACGCGCGTCGCGACACTGCCCGGCGTGCCGACCTCGGCCGAGGCCGGCGTTCCCGAATTCGATGTGACGACCTGGTATGGCCTCTACGCGCCGCGCGGCACGCCGAAGCCCGTGATCGACCAGCTCGTCGGTGCGCTGCAGACGGCGCTCAAAGACCCTGCTTTGATCAGCCGCTTTGCCGAGCTGAGCATGGCTCCGGTTGAGGCCGAGCGCGCGACGCCGGCTGCGCTCGAAGCCTTCCTGAAGGCGGAGATCACCAAATGGGGCCGGATCATTAAGGCAGCCGGAATCGAACCGCAGTAGGCCTTCTTCACTCGTCCAGAAGCTCCAGGAACTCCTCGATCCGGCCGAACGGGTCCGCATGCCCGCGGGCGGCGCAGACGACGCGATCGCCGTCGCGCTGGAGCGATCGCGCTCTGGATTTCCGCAGCCGCCCGGGGAGGAAAGTGGCAGCGACGGCCTCGGGCCCGACATCGAGCCTGACGATGCCACGCCGCTTGCAATCGATCCGGAGCCTGGCGGCCGCAAAGAAATCACGCGCCTCCGGCGGGAGCCTGCCGAAACGCCGCGAGGTCTCTTCCTCCAGATCTTCCAGATCGTCGTCGCTCCGGCACCTGGCGGCGCGACCATAGATCTCGAGCCGCATTGCTTCCGACTGCACATAACCTTCAGGCAACATGTCGCCGACAGGCAGATTCAGATCCGGCACCCACAGAAAGGCGCCCGAGTCGTTCACTCTCTCCGAGGCTAGCTTCAGGAGATGACTGTAGAGCACCGGCCCGAACACCTGCACGTGCCCGGACTGCTGTTCGGAAAACAGATCGCCGGCGCCCCTGAGGTCCAGGTCGCGCTCGCTGATGGCAAAGCCGGCGCCGGGCTTGCTGAACTCCTCGAGGACGGCCAAACGCTTCTCGGACTGCTCCGAGGTCGACTCCGTCAGCAGATAGGCGAAGGCGCGCGTTCCGCCGCGTCCCACCCGCCCCCTGAGCTGATGGAGCTGCGCGAGGCCGAACTTTTCGGGCCAGCACACCACGATGGTGTTCGCGCGCGGGATATCGAGACCGCTTTCCACGATGTTGGTCGCCAGGAGGACGTCCGCTTCGCCATCGACGAAACTCATCATGCGGTCGTCGAGGTCGTCGACGGGCATCTTGCCATGAAGGCAGACGATGCGGAGATCGGGCGCCAATGATTGCACGCGCGCCAGCATCGGCTCCAGATCCTGGATGCGCGGGCAGATCAGAAAACTCTGTCCGTGCCGCCGCCGCTCGCGAAGCAATGCTCCGGCAATGGCCGCATCCGACAGCGGAGCGATCTTGGTCACGATCGGAAGCCGGTGAACCGGCGGCGTTGCGATCACGCTGAGATCCCGGAAGCCCGCAAGACCAGCAGCGAGCGTGCGCGGGATGGGCGTCGCGCTCATCCAGAGCGTATGGGCATTCTTTGCCAGCCCAGAAAGCTTCGCCTTCTCCGCCGCTCCGAAGTGCTGCTCTTCGTCGATGATGACGAGGCCAAGATCGGCGAACTTCACATCCTTTGCAGAGAGCGCCTGCGTGCCGACAACGACTTTCAGCCTGCCGCTTCGCAAGCCCTCCTTGATCCCTCGCGTCTCCGGGCCGGAGGTCGCTCGCGACAGGCTTCCGACGTCAATACCGAGAGGACCGAAGCGCTTGCGGAAGGTTTCGACATGCTGCCGCGCCAGGACCGTGGTCGGCACCGCGATCGCCACCTGTTTCCCGGACAGCGCCACCGCGGCTGCCGCGCGCAACGCCACCTCGGTCTTTCCAAATCCGACGTCGCCGCACACCACCCTGTCCATGGGATGACCTGCCGCGAGATCATCGAGCACGTCCTGAATGGCCTTCGCCTGATCGACGGTCGGGAAATACGGAAAACGCGCAACGAACCTTTCATAGAGTGGCCCGGGTGCGACCAGTTTCGGCGCGCGGCGGCGGTGGCGCTGGCTGATGTGCTTTGCGAGCGCCTTGGCGGCGACCTGAATCTCCGCCTCGGCCTCGGTCCGCCGCGCCCACCATGTGCTCCCGTCCGCCTTGTCCCGTGCCAGCTTGCCGGGCTCGGCCGCATACGGCCAGATCAAGGCAAGATCGGCCGGCGGCACGAGAACGGCGTTGTCTCCCGCGAACGCAAGCCTGACCATCTCGCGCCGCGATCCCGTCCCCATGGCGAGGGTTTGCAAGCCGTCGAGCAGAGCGAGTCCGCGCTGCAAATGGACCACCGCCGCGCCGCGTTCCGGAACGTCAGGATGGTCGAATGCGGCCGTCCAGGCTCTCGCCATGGGCTGCGGATGATGGGCTCTGCTGCCGAGCACGTCGGACGCGGTGACGATGACGAGAGGCTTGCGGCCGGCCCCGACGAAGCCGGCATCGAAATCGGCCAGGAACGCCGTTTCGCGATCCCGTCCCTCGGTCGCCTCGCTCCAATCGGCGCAGCGCTCCGCCTTGATGCCGCTCATCCGCTCCATTGCGCGAAGGTCATCCTCGACGGCCGCGACGAACAGCACCCGCGACCCGGCGCGTTGCATGTCGTCAATAAAAGCGCGGAGGATCTTTCTTGGCGATGAGGCTTTCGAGAAATCGGGCGTCGGCGTGAAGGCCGATTTTTGCGGAAGCACGCTGATGCGCTTCTTCATCCGCTTCCAATCCGCCCGTCCGAGATACTCGCGCTCCGCATCCCTGCGGCCAGCGGCCTCCTCGATGGTGCCCAGCCAGATATCGGCGTGGCCCGGTACGCCGGCATCCACGATCCACCGCGCGCGAGCGCAATAATCCGGCAGCGTCGCCCGCTGTCCGCGCTTGCCTCCGAGCGCAATCTGTTCGGACATCGGATCGATCAGCAATTCCCTGGTCTCGTAGACGACCTCATGCTCGACCGGATCGACGGCAACGATCTTACGGATAACACCGTCGGAATGTTCGATCCTGAAAGGACCAAGTGCGCCCGCGGGAAACACCTCGAACGTCTTGCCGTGGAACAGGACGCCACCCGGATATTCCGCCTCTTCGTCGAGGTCGTAGCCGAGCGCATCCAGACGGCGTTCCAGCTCGGCCTCCGAATAGGCCGCGCCCACTTTCAGGCTGAGGCTGGTCTTTGACCAGCTCGCCGGCAGTGGCAGCCGCTCCATGATGGCCTCTGCGGTCGATACGAGGAAGACCGGCTTCCTTGCCTTGGCAAGGCGCCGCAACACCGAGCTCCGCCTGCCCGCGATCTCGCGCGACGGCTCCAGACCATCGAATGGCAGATTGTTCAGTCGCGGGAACACCAGCACGTCGACCGAAGGGTCGAGCGCGTGGATCACGCCGCCCAGCCGCTCCGCCCTGTTCTCATTGTCGCAGAGGAAGACGAGGCCGTCGCGGCCGGACTTCTCCCACTGCTCGCGCAGATGCAGCGCCAGCATGCCGAGAGGCGATGAGGACGAGACCGTAGAACGCGACGCGCTCTTGCCTTTCGAGCCTTTACTCTCTGTGCTCTTCGAACCCTTGCTCTTTGAACCCTTGCTCTTCGAGCTCTTGGTCTTCGGGCTCTCGCCTTTCGAGCTTTTGGCCTTGGTCTTTTTCGCGCCGGTCGCGGCCCGGGCTTTTTTGGTGGACGCCAATGTGTATCCAACTTTGTTTCAGAAATAGAGTCGCGCGCCGACGAGCCCTGCCGTAGAGCTCGGTCGACAACGCGGACTGGGCCTAAGCGCCCAAGCACGTCATTACAATTTCACGATTGCGTTGGAAAGCACGGATGCAAGCCCCGACGACCGGCCTGCATGCCAAAATAAGGCCTATTGCAGGACCTTCGGCAGCACCACGACCACGTCGACGCTCTGCCCGAGGATTTGCGTCGCAACCACCGCGAGGTGATGCGAGAACTCGTCCTCGATCTCGCTCGCGCAGTCTTCGTCCCTGGCAATGGCGAACAGCAGATTGCCGTCGATCTCGTCGAATCGGATGCCGGCGAAGATGCGATCGAACGTCTCGGCGCCCGCGATGCCCGCGATTCGCGCCTGGATGGCTTGGTCTTCGATGAGGGACAGTTTCATCATAATCGGGAACATGGGGGCGCACCTCCCAAATGCAAGAGCGGAAGCGTGCTGGCGCGACCCGCCGCGCGAACTATATTAATCGTGTCGTCCCGCCTGCCCCCGTCTGCCCTTGAGGAAACTCTTGATTCTCTTCCTGCTGCTGGTCTCCGTGCCGATAGGACTGTCGGCCGGACGCTATTATCTGTTCGGCGATGGCCGGGGCAATTGGCAGACGGCGGATCGCTCGAGCGCCGGCTTGTTGCCGCCGGCATCGGCCAATCCGGACGCGCTGATCCGGGTCTTTGCCGCGCGCACGGTGCGGTGGCGCAGCATTTTCGCGGTCCACAGCTGGATCGTCGTCAAGGAGAAAGGTGCCAGCACCTACAGCCGATACGACTACACGGCGTGGGGCGACCCGATCCGGAGCAACGGATTTGCACCCGACGGCCGCTGGTTCGGCGCCATGCCCGAAACCGTCGTGGCGGTCGACGGCGCGCGGGCCGAAGCGCTGATCCCCAAGATCCGCCACGTCGTCGAGACCTACAAGTTCCGCGCCTACGGCGATTACAGCGCCTGGCCCGGACCGAATTCCAACACCTTCGTGCAGGCGGCGCTGGACGCCGTTCCCGAGCTTCGTGCCGTCCTTCCACCCACCGCGGTCGGCAAGGACTATCCGTACAGCGGACGCTGGGCCGGCATCACCCCTTCCCGTACCGGCGCCTACGCCTCGCTGTCGGGTTACCTCGGCATGACGGTCGGCTGGGTCGAAGGGTTCGAGATCAATTTCTTCGGCGCGGTGCTGGGCATCGACATCCGGCGGCCGGCGCTCAAGCTCCCCGGCATCGGCCGCCTGGGCATCGCCGCCGGCCTGTAGAGCGCCCGCCGGCGCCTCGCCAAACAAAAAACTGAAAAACAACCCCATGCACAGTAGAACCGCCCTTGGCCGGTTGGTCGCGGTGGCGCGGCTTAAGTCGAGATGAGGCTTGGGTGAATTGCCTTGCGCGCGCAGAACGAGAGGCATCTCTCCTGCAACGCACGTTGAGGTGCTCGACGGGCCCGATGTCTTCAGACGCCGGTCATTTGACTCGTCGGGCAAAACACCGGCAAAATTGCAACGTGGCAATCAGGCTAAGGATGCGCTCGACCAGGCCGACCATGGGTCCAGCAAGCCTGCTTGAATCCTAGCCCCCAAGCGCCGGAATATTTTCGCGAAAGATGATCTCGCTACGCGGCGCCTCGATGCCGTGCATGGCGCTGCGGCCGGCGCGCAGATTGTCGAAGATGCCGACACAGCTCATCATCGTGTTGAGCTGATTTTGAGTGATGACGGCATCCATCGTCCCGTCGAGCAGAAAGCCGCGCGTATCGGAGGTCAGACCATGGCCAATGAAGACCACGTCGCGCGCCCGGTTCATTTCGTTCAGGGCGCGAGCGACACCATCGGCGGCGCCGCCGATGTTGTAGATTCCGGCAAGATCCGGATGCTGGCCCAGCAGCATGCGCGTCTGGCGATAGTTGCGGTCGGCGTCATCGTGACCTTCGCGCAGGCCCACGACCTTGATGGCCGGGAACAGTTCTTCGAAGACGTGCAGAAAGCCCATTTCGCGTTCTTCGTGCGCGCGGTAGCTGCGGCTGCCCGCGATCATCGCGACCTTGGCCGGACGCTCGCCCAGAAAGCGCGCGATCAGATAGCCGGCGGTGCGTCCGATCGAGCGATTGTCCAGTCCGATATAGGCCGCGCGGCGCGCATTCAGGATATCCGAGATCAGCGTCACCGTCGGCACGCCGTGCTCCGCTAATCGGTCGACGGCTTCCCTCACGACGGGATGCTCGAGCGCCATGAAAGCGATGCCGTCGGCCTTGTCGCGGGCCCGCCAGAGCTGACGTGCCAGCAGGTCGGGATTGAAGCCCTTGATGGTGTCGACCTGACAATGGACGTTGAAAGGCGCGAGCCGGCCGTCGGAATGGGCGATCAGCTGCCCGAGCGTGGACAGGAAGCGGTTGGTGCCGGCCGGCAGCAGGAACAGGAGCCGCATCGGCTTCGGCCGCATCGCCGCCAGGATGTTCTCGGCCGGCATGTAGTCGAGCTCGGACGCGGCGGCGAGCACCCGCTGCTGCGTAATCGCCCGCACACCGGGCCGACGATTCAGCACGCGGTCGACCGTCGCCGTGGAGACGCCGGCCCGGCGCGCCACGTCAACGATGCGGCTCAGCGAAGGAGCCACTGGTTTATTCATTCCGGGGCCCAATCGTCGAATACATCAAAAACCATCACCTTTATCGTTTGACATGCTAGCTCAAAGTCGCAATTTTCGCATCAACATTGTCGCAGAAACATCAAATAACATCAAATCGCTGTTGGAGGAGAAGCCCATGTCCCTGACCCGTCGGCGCGCCTTGCAAGCCCTGTCCGTTCTCCCCGCCGCGGGCTTGATGGGCGGTCTCTCGCGCCCGGCCCGGGCGGCCGAGTTCTCACTGAAATACGGCAACAACCTGCCGCTGACGCATCCCCTCAACATCCGCGCCCAGGAAGCCGCCGACCGCGTCGCCAAGGAGAGCAATGGCCGGGTCGAGATCGCCATCTTCCCGAACAACCAGCTCGGCGGCGACACCGACATGCTCGCCCAGGTGCGCAACGGCGCGCTGAACTTCTTCACGCCCTCCGCGCTCGTGGTCGCGACCCTGGTGCCGATCGCCGCGATCAATGCGGTCGGCTTTGCCTTTGCCGATTACGATCAGGTCTGGAAAGCGATGGACGGCGGGCTCGGCGCGCATATCCGTGCCGCCATGGCCAAGGTCGGCCTCCATACGTTCGAGAAGATGTGGGACAACGGCTTCCGCCAGATCACCAGCGGCACCAAGCCGATCGAGAGCGCCAAGGACATGGACGGCCTCAAGATCCGCGTGCCCGTGTCTCCGCTCAGCATCTCCATGTTCAAGGCGCTCTCGTCCTCGCCGACCAGCCTGCAATTCAGCGAGGTCTATTCGTCGCTCCAGACACGCATTGTCGACGCGCAGGAAAATCCGCTGCCGATCATCCAGGTGGCGAAGCTCTACGAGGTGCAGAAGTACTGCGCGATCAGCAACCACATCTGGGACGGCTTCTGGTTCATCGCCAACGCCCGCGCCTTCAACGCCCTTCCCGCCGATCTCAGGACCATCGTCAGCAACGCCATCAACGATGCCGGCTTGAAGCAGCGCGAGGACATCAAGACGTTCAATGCGACCGTGCAGGCCGATCTCCAGAGCAATGGAATGAAATTCACCACGCCTTCACCGGACTCGTTCCGCGCAAAACTGCGCGACTCCGGCTTCTACGGCGAATGGAAGGGCCGCTTCGGCGACGAAGCCTGGGCGCTGCTCGAAGGCGCCGTCGGCAAGCTGGCCTGAGCGCGATGACGATCGCAGAGCATCAGATGACGGATTATCTGGCGGCGGCCGGCCACCCTGCTTCCGCTGCGGGCACGCGCAAGCTTGCGAGCGCCTTTGGCACCGTCGACCGCTGGCTCGGTGCGGTGGTCGAGACCGCCGCGGCAGCTGTCGTGCTGGTCGAGATCGGCATCATGCTCGCCGGCGTCATCATGCGATACGTCTTCCACAGCCCGCTGATCTGGTCGGACGAACTGGCCTCGATCCTGTTTCTCTGGCTCTCGATGCTGGGCGCGGTGATCGCGCTGCGCCGAGGCGAGCACATGCGCATGACAGGGCTCGTCAGCCATGTCGGCCCGGGCGCACGCGCCTTTCTCGACACGATCGCGGCGGTGGCGCCGCTAGCCCTGCTGGCGCTGATCCTGCATCCCGCCTTCGATTATGCGAGCGAGGAACAGGTCATCGTCACCCCGGCGCTGGAGATCAGCAACGCCTGGCGCGCAGCCGCAATTCCCGTGGGGATGACCCTGATGGCCGTCGTCGCCGCGATCCGGCTCGCGACGCATCACCGCCCCGCGTTGGTCGTCGCGGCCCTCATCACCACCGCCGTCCTGATTGCCGCATTCTGGCTTGCCGGACCGTTGCTCGCCCCGCTCGGACGCTACAATCTCATCATTTTCTTCGTCGGCGTGGTCGCAGCCAACGTGTTCGCCGGCGTACCGATCGCCTTCTCCTTTGCGCTCGCGACCTTCGGTTATCTGGCGCTGACAACCAGCGTCCCGATGATGGTGATGGTCGGCCGTCTCGATGAGGGCATGTCGCACCTGATCCTGCTCGCGGTGCCGCTGTTCATTTTCCTCGGCGCGTTGATCGAGATGACCGGCATGGCGCGGGCCATGATCCAGTTTCTGGCAAGCCTGCTCGGACATGTCAGGGGCGGACTGTCCTACGTGCTGATCGGGGCCATGTATCTGGTCTCCGGCATCTCCGGCTCAAAGATCGCCGACATGGCCGCGATCGCGCCAGTGCTGCTGCCGGAAATGCAGCGGCGTGGCGCCAAGCCCGGCGACCTCGTCGCGCTGCTGTCGGCCACTGGCGCGCAGACCGAGACCATTCCGCCGAGCATCGTGCTGATCACCATCGGCTCGGTGACCGGGGTCTCGATCGCGGCGCTGTTCACGGGCGGCCTGCTACCGGCCCTGGTCGTGGGCACCGCGCTCTGCGTGGTGGTGTGGCGGCGCTACCGGAACGAGGATCTGAGCCATGTGCGGCGGGCCTCGAAGCGCGAGATCGCAAAGCTCACAATGATCGCTCTGCCCGCCATCCTGCTGCCCTTCGTGATCCGCACTGCCGTGGTCGAAGGTGTTGCCACTGCCACGGAGGTCTCGACCATCGGCATCGCCTACGCCGTGCTGATGGGCCTTGTGGTCTACCGCCAGTTTCCCTGGCGGCGGCTGAAATCCATGCTCGTCGAGACGGCCTCGCTGACGGGCGCAATCATCTTCATCATCGGCTGCGCCACGGCGATGGCCTGGGGACTGACGCAATCGGGCTTCTCGCAACAGCTGGCGAAGGCGATGGCGGCGATCCCCGGCGGCGCCCACGGCTTCCTCGCGATCTCGATTGTGACCTTCGTCGTGCTCGGCAGCGTGCTCGAAGGCATTCCGGCCATCGTGCTGTTCGGCCCATTGCTGTTTCCGATTGCCAAGCAGGCCGGCGTGCATGAAGTGCACTATGCGATGGTCGTGATCCTCGCGATGGGCATCGGCCTGTTCGCGCCGCCGTTCGGCGTCGGCTATTACGGCGCCTGCGCGATCAGCAAGATATCGCCGGACGAAGGCCTCAAGCACATCTGGGGCTATGTCGCGGCGCTCTTCATCGGCCTCGCCATCGTCGCGGCCGTGCCGTGGCTGTCGATCGGCTTCCTCAAATTCTGAAGATCATGGGAATCATGCAATGAGCCGTTTTTTTGGTGAGATCCGGCAAGCCGGCTACGTCGTTGACGACATCGAGAAGGCCATGGATTATTGGAGCCGCGAGCTCGGCATCGGGCCGTGGTTCTATAATCCGCGGGTTCCAATCGTGAACTACCACTATCGCGGCAAGGCCTATGAGCCGCACAATTCGGTGGCGCTGGCCAATTCCGGTCCGCTGCAGATGGAGCTGATCCAGATCCGCAACGATGCGCCGTCGATGTATGCCGACTTCCTGAAAGCCGGACATAAGGGTCTGCAGCACGTCGCCTATTGGACCGAAGACTACGACGCCGATCTGTCCCGTCTCGAAGCCGAGGGTTTCAAGCCGGTCATGAGCGGCGAAGTCGGCGCGCGCGGTCGCTTCGTCTATTTCGATACGGAGTATCATCCGGGAACGGTGATCGAATTGTCTGAAGTCTCGGGACCCAAGGGCAAGATGTTCGATCTCATCCGCGCAGCCGCCAAGGACTGGGACGGGCGCGACCCCGTCCGTCCCTTCCCCGATCTTACCAAGCTCTAGATTGTCTGCACTCCCGTGACGCAAAATCCCGTTCGCATCGAAGCCGACTATCTGATCGAAACGCCGGAAGATCCGCGTCTTGCCGCGGAAACCATGGCGGGCGAGCAGTCGAGCGGCACCTTCGTTGCGGTGCCCGGCGAAACGCCGGAGCTGAAGGCGCGTGCGGCCGCCCGAGTCGAGAGCATCGAGTTGCTTGATGCGATCTCCGCGCCGTCGCTCCCGGTCGCCCGCCCGATCAACCCCGATGGCCCCTGGAATCGCGCGCGCGTGACGTTGTCATGGCCGCTCGACAATATCGGCGCGTCACTGCCCAATCTGGTCACGGCGATCGCCGGCAATCTCTGGGAGTTGCGCCAGCTGACCGGCCTGCGCCTGCTCGATCTGCGACTGCCGCTCGCGTTTGCCGCCGCCTATCCCGGACCAAAATTCGGCGTCGCCGGCACGCGCGCGCTGACCGGCGTCAGCGGCCGTCCGCTGATCGGCACCATCATCAAGCCGAGCATCGGGCTCAGCCCCACCGAGACGGCCAATCTGGTCGCCACGCTCTGCGAGGCCGGCATCGACTTCATCAAGGACGACGAGCTGCAATCGGACGGCGCCTATTGTCCGTTCGACGCGCGTGTGCGCGCCGTGATGCGCGTCGTCAACGACCACGCTGATCGAACCGGCAAGAAGGTCATGATCGCCTTCAACCTGACCGGCGAGATCGACCAGATGCGCCGCCGGCATGATCTGGTGCTCAGCGAGGGCGGCACCTGCGTGATGGCGAGCATCAACTCGGTCGGGCTCGCCGGCATGGTCGAGCTCGGCCGCCACACGCAGCTCCCCGTTCATGCGCATCGCAACGGCTGGGGCGCGCTAAACCGTCATCCGGCACTCGGCTGGGACTATACGGCCTGGCACAAGATCTGGCGGCTGGCCGGCGCCGACCACATGCACGTCAACGGCATCGGCAACAAGTTCAGCGAGACCGATGACAGCGTGGTCACATCCGCAAAGGCGGCGCTGACGCCGATGTTCGCGCACAAGCCGTGCGTCGCGATGCCCGTGTTCTCCTCGGGCCAGACGCCGGCTCAGGCCGCGCCGACCTGGCGCGCACTCGGCTCGACAGATCTGATCTTCGCAGCAGGCGGCGGCATTCTCGCCCATCCCGATGGACCTGCCGCCGGCGTTGCCGATTTGCGCGCAGCATGGGATGCCGCGATGGCGAGCCCGCAGCCGTGAGCGGCGCATCCACCCTGCCCGACGGTCCACTCGTTGCTTTCTATGGCGACGATTACACCGGCTCGTCGGCGGCGATGGAGGCCCTCACCTTCGCGGGCCTGCCGACAATCCTGTTCCTCGAACCTCCAACGCCCGAACGTCTTGCGTCCGCCAGCCAGTTCCGCGGCATCGGCATCGCCGGCACGGCGCGCGCGAAGGATCCGGCCTGGATGGAGCAAAACCTGCCGCCGGCTTTCGCGGTGCTCGCAGGTATCGGCGCGCCGATCGCACACTACAAGGTGTGCTCGACCTTCGACTCCTCGCCGCAGATCGGCTCGATCGGGCGTGCGATCGATCTCGCCGTGCCGCAGCTCGGCGGCGCCTGGCATCCGCTCCTCGTGGGATCGCCGGCGATGGGCCGCTATCAGATATTCGGCCATCTGTTCGCGGCCGTGAATGGCGTCGGCCATCGTCTCGACCGGCACCCGACCATGTCGCGTCATCCGGTGACGCCGATGGACGAGTCCGATCTCGGCCGACATCTTGCAAAACAGACGGCGCGATCGATCGGACTGATCGACTTCGTCACCATGGCCAATGGCGGCGCGGATCTGGCGCTGATGCGCGCGAGGGGCGCCGGCACCGAGATCATCTCGCTCGACGTGTTCGACCAGGCCTCGCTGATCGAAGCCGGCCGCCTGATCTGGGAATATCGCGGCGAGCGGCTCTTTGTCGCCGGCTCGCAAGGCGTCGAGCAGGCGCTGGTCGCCTATTGGCGGTCGACGGGCCTGATTGCCGACAGCAAGCCCGATCTGCGCCTTGCCGGCGTCGAGCGCATCGCGTGCGTCTCCGGCTCCTGCTCGCCTGTCACCGCCGCGCAGATCGCCCATGCCGCGGACAACGGCTTCGATATCGAGCGGCTCGATGCGACGCGCGCCGTCGACGCGGCTGAATGGACCAGGGAGATCGGCCGCGCTGCCGAACGCGCGCTCGCAGCGCTCGCGTCGGGGCGCGATGCGCTCCTGATCACCGCAAGCGGCCCCGACGATCCCGCCGTCGGTGCGCTCAACGCGGCCGTCGAGGCGAGCGGCGCAACGGCGAGTGCAGTGAACGAGCGCATCGGCGCGGGGCTCGGCCAGGCGCTGGACTCCATTCTGAAAACCGCGCGGCTCCCGCGCGCCGTGGTCGCCGGCGGCGACACGTCCGGCCATGCGCTGCAGGCGATGGGCATCTATGCGCTGACCGCGATCGCCCCTCTCGCGGAAGGCGCGCCGCTCAACCGCGCATCATCGGATCGCGCGCATGCGAACATCGAGATCGCGCTCAAGGGCGGACAGGTCGGCGGGATCGATCTGTTCTGCCGGGCGAGGGACGGCGGTTAGCCGTCACCGCTAGGCGATCGTGAACTGGCCGACATTGGCCGTGAACCGCGGCTTCAACGGACCGGCGGGATCAGGGCGCGCAGGATGTCGGGCTTCCAGGCCTGACGGGCGCTGTCAAAGGCCGCGAAATCATGATCGAACTGCCAATAGGCCCATGCCCAGCCACGTCTGTCGGCACTTCGCGCCACGAACGACAGGTATCTCTGGCGACTCTCGGATGGCGCCCGTTCGTAGACCCCGAACTCGCCGAGATAAATCGGGCGCTTCTCCCGCTCCGACCACCGGCTGACCTTCTCGAAATCAGCGGCCGCCTTGGCTTCGTCGTCCGGACTGCCCCAATCCAGCGGCCCGATGCGCGCGAACGTCTCGGACCATGGCGCCCCCTGATGCGTGAAGCGTATCGGCGCGTAATAATGAAAGGTGACGATGAGATTCCTGTCGCCGGCGGGGAGAGCCAGATCGTCGATGGGAATCTCGTCCGTGTTGAGAACGGCAGCAATGACCCGCCGCTCGGGGTTGTTGCGGCGGATGATGCCGATACATTCGTTGAGGAGCGAATTCCAGCTGGCGGACGTCATCTGTCCCCCCGGCTCGTTCAAGACCTCGAAGACGAGCCCGGGATATCTTCCGGCATAGCGCTCGGCGATCTGCCGCCAGAATGCCCTGAGCTTCTCGCCGCATTCGGATACATCACGCTGACAGACATGCGTGTCGTGTTCGTCGAGGATGGGAACGAGTTTCCTGGCGAGGATTTCCTCGATGACGGCATCAAGCCTTCTCAGCACGACCTCATCCAGCACATTCCCGCGATCCATGAACTTGAAACCGAAGAAATTGATCCTGACGTGCGAGAATCCGGCCTTTCTGATCGCCGTCAAATTGTCCAGACGGAACGGCGCGTTCTGGCCGCCCTCCCAGATTCCGTCATAACCGAGAATGTTGATCCCGCGTCCCAATTTTGCCGCATCACGAGGCACGACCTGCCCGGCGCCATGGGCGTCGGAGAAGAGCGATGCGAAGACGAAAGCCGCTGCGGCAAGATTGAAGCGTCTCGACCAACGAGCGCGGAGGGCGGTCATCTTGCTTCCATTCCGTAAGGGTTAGAAATCAGTCTCCGGCACCGGCCTGCACGTTGCAAGGAGGAACGCCACGAGGAGCACCGACGTGAACATGGTCGAGCGAAGGAACGTCGTCTCGGTGAAATTGGTCTGAAAGCTGAGGGCGACAAATCCGATGATGAGGGCACAGTGCGCCCGGTGGATCGATCGTGCAGAAATCAAATAGAGAACCTTGTTCGAGAACAGAAGAACACTCGCGGCGAAAAGCGCGTAGCCCAGAAACCCCGTTTCCATCAGAATCGCGATATAGCCGCTATGATAGTTGTCGAGCACCCAACCGTGGTTCTGCTCGAAATAATCGTAGATCGACGGGATCGTCCAGAAACCGTTGATTCCGAAGCCGAGCAGCGGCGCATCGTCGAAATGGCTTATCGCGTAGTGCCAGATGAAGGTCCGTTCGGTAAAATTGACGGTCGCATCGCCAATGTGGATGGCGTCGTATCCCGTCGCGTAAAAATAGACGATCAGGAGGCCGGCCATAACGCACATGACGAACGGCAGGATCGCATAGAGCCTCATGCAGCCGACCGACCACATCGACGTCACGAGCAGCGCACAAGCCGCCAGGGCGACAGCACCGGCGCCGCGCGATTCCGACGCGAGGACGCAGGTCGACGCCAGCAGGAACGCGACGAGGAACGCCAACCACCCCTGCCCCGTCATCTTCCGGTAGCAGGAGAAAAACATCAGATACGCGCCGACAAAGCCCAGCGTCTGCTTCGATTCATAGACGCCCTGCCATTGACCATTGTGCATCCAGCTATGATCTATCCCGATATCGGGCACGGCGAGTGCGCAAAGCGCCGATGCGGCGACCAATATGAAGAGCCCGGAGGATGTCGCCTTCACGACATCGTCGATATCGATCCGCGTGATCATACAGAACGCGCCAAACGTCGTCATTGCAAGAGCGGCGCTCTTCATGATGGCTGCGGCATTCAGAGTGGTCCACAACACCGAGACAACCGCCAACGTGTAGAATGCGAGGAGCGCGATCAGATCAGGGTTGAACGCCAACTGCAGACGCGGGCGCACGAACGCGCTTGCGTAGATCAGGACGCTCCACATCAGGAGTGCGACCGCCTGTTGCAGATAAGTCAGTCCCGCCGGCAGTATCGCCGTATTGAATGTCCCCATCGACGCGACGACATTGACGGTGATCGATACGCAGATGACGAGCCTGGCGATCTTCTCAACGCCGGCACTGCGCGTCTTCCAGATCGCGCTCGTGAGTGCCTCGGAGTCTCTCTCGGTCTGCAGGATCGCCATGAGGTGACTTTCCCTTAAGCTTGGTTAATTATCTGCTACTGCGGGTTGATCTCCCGAGCCCCGGCACCACGAAATCTCGACACTTCGGGGGATCGATAACGATACGGCGCCTGCTCGATGCGTTAATGCAAATCGCACCCCGCTGGTGCCTCGGCCGTCACGACCCTGCTATACAAGCGCGGGATCCGGCTCGATCGACTTCTCCGGGTTATCTGGTTTCCGTGGTCACGCATGAATAAGCCGAGCAATACATTCGATATCGCCATCGAGCAGGCGTTCGACTTCCTGTCTCCGGAATACGCGGCGCTGTTCGACAGCTCTGCGGCGACCGCATTTCAGCATCCGCTCTGGCTGGACAGCCTCTACGCCAGGCTCGCATCCCATGCAGGCGCGACGCCGCTGGTCGTCGTGGTCCGCCGCCGTACGACGGGGGCGCTGGCGATGGTGCTGCCCCTGCTCCGGATCCGCCGCGGCCCGATCCGCACCATCGAATTCGCCGATCTGCGCGTATCCGACTATCTGGCGCCGGTCTGCAGCGCCGAGGTGTTTGCCAGCCTGCTGGAGGACGAAGCGGCCTGCGCGGAGATCCGGCGCCTCGTCCGCCCGTTCGACCTGCTCCGCATGACCAAGCTGCCCGCCGGACGGCTTCCGATCGAGAGCTTACTCGGCGCGCCACGCCGGGTCTCGATGGAGACGAACGCCTACGCGACCGTTCTCGTCGCCCCGTTCGAGCAATGGCGTGCCAGCGCGCTGGATCGCTCCTATCAGAAGGAGCTCGCCAAGAAATATCGCCAGCTCCAGAAGAAGGGAGCATTGAGCTTCTCATGCTGCGACGACAGCGCCTCGATCTCCGAGGCGATGGACGCGATGAAGCAATATCGCGGCCCGCGCTTTCACGCCCAGGGCGACGGCGACCTGCTCCAGCGCCCCGAATATTACAGCTTCTATTCTGACGTGGCGGCCCGCGGTCTCGGCTCGTTCGTCCGACTCTACGCCATGAAGATGGACGGCGGCGTGATCGCCGCCGTGCTCGGACTGCGCCATCGCGGCAGCTTCCTCGTCATCATGAGCGCCTTCGATATCGACGGGTACAAGAGCCAATCCCTGGGCTCTCTGATGTTCGAGCAAGTGGCGAGGGATTGCATCGAGCGCGGCGATCAGATGCTCGACTTCACGATTGGCGACGAGCCGTACAAGAAATTGTTCGGCGGCCAGCCTTCGCCGATGTGGATGGTCACGCAGGCCGGCAGCACCGCAGGCGCCATCAGCCTGTTCGCGCTGAAGCAGGCTCCCTGGCTCAAACTGGCGGCCAAGCGGCTGTCGGATTTCAGGCTCCTGCCGGCCCGTACCCCGACGCCCACACGCTAACCGAAGCGCAAGCTAGGGAGCACAGAACTCAGGCGCGCAACGCGCCGCGGACGCGTCCGAGCCAGCCCGGATGCATCTGATCGACACGATGCGCTAGACTGCGCCGCAGGAAGTGCAAGCGCCGCCGCACATCCCATTCGATATCGTTGCGGGACGTCAGGGCCTGACGGAAGCGCGCCATTTTCAGCGACCGCTGGTCTGCCGCGAGCTTGTCGGGATCGGAATAGAACTGCGAGATCTTCTCCGTGCCCATGCCGGCGCTTGCGAGCCAGCGCGGCGCGTACTCCGTGCAAAGGCGATCGACGTCCACCAGGAGGCGGGCGACGCCCGTGCCGGCGGCGGGACAATTGGTCTGGAACGCATCGCCGATGAGGACGATTCCGGGCTGAAGGTGTCCCTCCACCACGGTCAGATCCATCACCCAGTTCTGCACCTTGTCGGTCACGTGGAAATCGCCGAGGTAAGGCCGCAGTCCCGGCAGCAGCCGCAGGACGGTCGCTTCCGGTTCGCGGCGCAGCTCGCGCATAATCGGATCGGTCGGGTCGCGGAACATGAACAGATTGGCCCGCATGCCTGATGGCACCGGGAACAGGCTGAGATAGTCGATGCCGTCAGCGGTGCGCTCGCCGTAACAGGTCAGCGCCTCGAAATCGAACGGCGTGCCATCGCGGCGCGCGATCGTGAAGCCGAACGACACCGAATGGCGCTCGGCCAGCACGCGCCGCTTGATGCCGAGCTTGTAGCCGAGCGCTCCCGCCATGCCTGTGGCGAGCACGACGAGCCGCGCGTCCAGGCGCCGTCCGGACGCAAGCTCGATATGCTGGACATCGTCGCTGGGTCTGATTGCGGTGACTTCGTCGACGATCAGATTGGACGGATCAGGCAGCTGGCCGCGCGCCATGGCAACGAGGCCGGCATAGGAAAACCCGTAAGCCTGGCCGACGCTGACATCGACGACCTTGCCTTCCCGGATATTGAGCACCCGGTCATACCGGCAGGCGACGTTCTCGAGCGCATGGAGGAAGCCCAGCTTGCGGAACATCTCGAGCTGCTGGCCACCGAGCTTCTCGACCCGGAATTCGTCTGGATGTACCGCGCGCTTGTCGACGAGTGCGACGCGATGCCCCGCCCGCGCAAGCACGGACGCGGCGAGCGATCCCGCAAGGCCGCCGCCGACGATCGCAATGTCTGCGACGATGGCCGCAGTCGCGGCTGCATCGCTCGGCTCGGTCACGGGTCTATCCGTCGTCATGGTTTAGGGCTCCACGGTTAACGGTGGTTCCATGTGCAATTCCCTCGCCTGATGTCGTATCGCAGAGCCAAACGCGATCATTTCCGGCGATTGAGGTTAACGGGTCGCCGGACACATCCGTCCCGGCACGCGCCTTGCTCAGAACGACCTCGAAATACTGCTGTCTCGTCAGACCAAGCGTCCGAATTCGTTCCAGAGAGGCCATTCCAATGCTCGAACAGCCGCAGGCTGGCCGGCTTCGCCCCGCATCTTGCACCGGCACGACATCGCGCCGCTTTTCGATCGAGCCGGTGCCAGCTCAATCTGGCACATCGGGGACGCGGCTGTTCCGCAGTGAAGCAGCGGCGTACGACCTTCGTCGACCTTGGACGACGGGACCTGAAGACCGCGCATTAACACTCGCATTTTTCCGGCATGCTAGGCTCTCGCCGTCCTTGCAACGCCCATCTTCGGGGAACGCTCCGCATCTTCGATGATCGATTCCATTGTTCAATTTCTGCGGCGTGACGTCACGCGCGGTGTCGTCGGGACCATCCTGCTGAAGGTTGGTAGCGGCGCGCTCGCGTTTGCGTTGTTCTCGCTGGCGGCGCGAACGATGACGCCCGATGGATTCGGTATCTTTGCGACCTGGCTTTCGGTTGCCCAGATCGCCGCAGTCGTAGGACTGGTCGGTCAGGAAGCATTGCTGGTGCGATTCCTGAACGAGTATGAGGTCGGCGACAGGCCCGACCTCACCAAGGGCCTCCTGCTCTCCAGCTTCAGGATTTCCGCCGTCGCGATGCTGATCGCGATCGCCGCGGTTGCGCTGGTTGCGCACTTCAGAGGGGATTTGTGGCTGCTGATCCTCGCCGTCTCGGCCTACACCGCCGTGAGTGCTGGATTGATGCTCGGCAGCCAGATCGCGCGTTCGCTGGTCAGCATTATCATGGGCGAAGGCAACCGCGAGTTCTTCTGGCGGGTTTTCGTCGTGCTGTTTCTGCTCGCCATGCTGTTCGGGCATCGGCAGCTCGATCCCGCCGAGCTGATCGCCGCAATGACGATTGCGATGTCGGTGGGCCTCGTCGCACAGATCATTGCGATCGTACGGGCGCTGCCGGATTTGCGCGCGACTGCAGCGAATTCCGAAGCAACACGCTGGCGATCGAGCGCGCTGCATTTCTGGCTTGCGTCCATCCTTGAAGTCGCGAACCAGTATTTCGACGTCATTCTGGTCTACTGGATGCTCGATCCGGCGACCGCCGGCATCTACTTCGCGGCGTCACGCCTCGCCAACATCTTTGCCATGCTCTCCGCCGCGCTGTACTCGTTCGGCGCGCGCCGGCTTCCTTCGCTCTACTTCAGCAAAAATCACCGGGAATTCGAGCGGACGCTGCAGCTCATGGCGGAAGTGACCGCACTTTGCGTGGTCGCAGGCCTCGCCATGATCTGGATCGGCGGCCCCTATCTCCTCAACCTGTTCGGGCCTCATTTCACCGAGCAGCACTCGGTGCTGATCGTGCTGGCGATCGGAACGGCCATCCAGGCCGCGGGCGGTCCGTCGGCGGCGATCCTGCAATTGACCGGCCATGAACGCATCTACGTCCCCGTCGTCGCCGCAAATGTCGCGTTGAGACTGGTCGGATTCCTCGTCCTGATCCCCTGGCTCGGCGTGCTTGGCGCGGCGATTGCGGCCACCGTGTCGCTGGCGCTCACGACCATCGCGCTCAATATCTTGTGCCGGCGGCGAACCGGGGTCGATCCTTCGGTTCTCGTGCTGTTGCGCTTCTCGGCGTGGCGACGCGGCCGCTATGCGGTTCGCGGCGCCGACTCCGCCGAATAGGCGTCAACCGTACGATCGGCTTGGCTGATCCGCGACGGCGCGCGCGTCCCGTTGGTTAACGCGCTCGCTGCGCACCATCCGGGAACCAGCAGAATTCCCGCGAGAACGCGGCAATCGGCGGCTCGCGCATTAACTCCGTTTGTTGCTAGTCGGTGTCTGCCCGATGCCTGCATGATAGGTACGGGGTTAAGAAGGTGAAGATTTCGTTTCTTTAGCGGTCGGGATCCGTGCTCCACTACCAGCCGAACAAGGAATTGGGCGAGACGACCGCGACAGAACTCGCGCGGCTGAACGGCAGCGAACGAAAGCTGCACGTCCTTCTCGTACAGACCCAGGCCGAGAACGCGGGCGCGCAGGAGATCTCCAGGCTGCTCGGCGCCGGCCTCTCCGCGCGCGGCCATCGCGTCTCCAACCTGTTTTTCTTCCGCAAATCGGATTCGTTCGACGAGCCGCCCGAGACGTTCTATTGCGCACCGAGCCGGCCGGGCAATCCGGTTGCGCTGCTGCGGATGCTGTGGACGCTTGGCGGTCAGATCAGAGCCACGCGCCCCGACGCGGTCCTGACCTTCCAGCATTTCGGCAACGTCATCGGCGCGGGCGTGACGCGCCTCGTCAGCCGCGCCCCTGTCGTCGCCAACCAGGTTTCATCCGCGCTGTCGATGAGCTGGCCGATCCGCACGGCCGACATCGTCATGGGCAGCGTCGGCTTCTTCGATCGCATCACGCTGAACTCAAAGGACATGGAGCGCGAGTATTCGCGCTACCCGCAGGCCTACCGGTCGCGCATGGTGCATGTCCCGCACGGCTTCGAGGACAAGGCCCTCATCCTGCCGAAGAGCGCCGCACGACAGAAATTCAACCTGCCGCCGGACCGCGTCCTGCTCGGCTGCGCGGCGAGGCTGCATCCGCACAAGCGGCTCGATGCGGCGATACGCCTCCTGCCGGACGAGCCGTCCTGGCACCTTGCACTCGCCGGCCAGGGCGCCGACGAAGCGCGACTGCGGCAGCTTGCGGACGATTTGAAGGTCTCGGACCGATTGCATCTGCTCGGCGAAATCGCGCCACGCCAGATCGCGGATTTTCTCGCCTGTCTCGATATATTCGTGTTTCCGACGCAGGCCGAGACCTTTGGCCTCGCCGCCGTCGAGGCCGCCAACGCCGGCGTTCCCTCGGTCGTCACCGATCTTCCCGTGCTGCGCGAGGTGCTGTCCTTCGAAGGAAAGCCCACTGCCCTCTTTGTCGATGCTTCAGATCAAGCGAAGCTGTCGGCTGCCGTCTCCAGACTTCTGACCGACCAAGCACTGAGCGACGAACTGCAAAAGAATGCCAAAGGCCTTAGGTTGCGCTATTCGGTCGATGCGATGGTTGAGGAATACGTTCAAATCCTCAATCGGGTCGTCTGAGCCGATGCGTTGGAATAGGTTGGCTCGACATGATCATCGAGTTTCGCTGCGAACGTGACCATGCGCGGCGGTGGATGCACCGCCAGACGCTGTCGATCGACGGCCGGGACGTTCCGGTTCAAATCGCGTTGACTGCAACGGTGGAGCCACGGCCCGCGGGGCTCGACGCCCTGTTCGAGCTCGAGCGCGTGGTGCTGCGTAAAGGCAGGCACAGCGGCGCCGACGGGCTGAAGATCGATCCGGAACAGACGCAGGCCCGCACCGGCACGGCCGATGTGATCGTCGATTTCACCAGCGTCGCGCGCGATCCGGACTGTTCGGCCCGGCTGTATCTCCGCCCGTTGTTCAACGGAACTGCAGGTGAAAACGCGGCACTCGCGGCGATTCTCGCCGGCGACCTGCCCGTCATCGAGATCGTCAACGAGATCGACGGCGCGGTGCTCGATCGCGGCCATCCCTCCGCAGAAATCGCCGCCGGTTTGAGCGGTGGGCTCGAAACGGTCATGGTGCGAACCCTGACCATGGTGGCGGCCATCCTGTCGGGACGGCCGCGTATCGTGCCTCAGCTGGCACGCCAGGCCCGAGCCGGCAACGGCCGGCCGCCGGCGGCCTATGTCGTGCGCGGCCTCGCCGTATCGATCGCCAAGGAGATCTACCGCCTCTGCTGCTATGCGCCGCATTGGCATGTCGGATGGCGCTTCAATGATGGCGCGGGTGTCTGGCAGACGGGAGATCTCTCCGGGCCTGGCTGGAACGTCCTCGCCGATCCCGGAAATCATTTCTACGCCGATCCCTTCCCGATCACATGGCAGGGACGAACATTCGTCTACTTCGAAGATCTCGATCATCGGGTTGGAAAAGGCATCATTTCGGCAGTCGAGTTCGGCGACGCCGGCCCGGTCGGCGAGGTCGTGTCCGTGCTGGAAGAATCCTGGCACCTGTCCTATCCGTTCCTGATCGAGGACAATGGCGAGTTGTGGATGATCCCGGAGAGCTCGCTCCACGGGGACGTCGCGCTCTACAAATGCATTCGGTTTCCGGACAAATGGGAACGACACGCCACGCTGCTCTCAGGCCTCGAACTGGCCGATGTGACCATCACGCAGCACAACGGTCTGAACTACTTGTTCGGAGCCTGGCGAGACGGAACCGGCGGCTATTCGGATTCGCTGGCGATCTATTACGCCGAGCACCTGCTCGGCCCCTGGTTGCCCCATGCCAGCAACCCGGTCCTGATCGATCGCGCAAGTGCGCGACCCGCGGGGAATTTCGTCACCATCGATGGCAAATTGTGGCGGCCGGTGCAGGATTGCGCCGACGGATATGGCGCCGCGCTCGGCCTCGCGGAAGTGATCGAACTGTCTCCGACGACATTCAAGCAGGTCGTCCGCCACTCCCTCAGGCCCGGACCGGCATGGCCCGGCAGAAAGCTGCACACGCTGAACCGCTGCGGCCGGCTCGAGGTGATCGACGGATCGCGTGTTCAACCCAAGACCCGGGCCTTCGCAAGCAAATTTCCATCGGTCGTCTTGTCCCCGCGAACCAGTCCCCACACCGCCTGTTAGCGCGTGGCACGACGGACGGCGTGGATCACAACGCCGCCCGTCATCTCGTGTTTCGACCGCTCGCGCGGGAGGCGGCGTTCTACTGAGAACGATCCGAGGTCCAGCCCTTGTACTCGGCGACGTTGTCCCTGGTCACGAGCTTCGAAGGCAGGAGCTCGACGGTCGAGGCCGGCTTCTGGCCATTGAGAATGCCGACGCCCACCTGCACCGCGCGCCGCGCCATGAAGAACGGGTCCTGCGAAGCGGACGCCTGGACCTGCGGCGCCGCCGGATCCTTCAGCGCGGCCTCGATGTCGGGCGCGCCATCGACCGCGGTGATGACGATGCCGCTGCGGCCTTGCTGGCGCGCCGCGAGATCGGTGCCGATCGCCTGCGGATCGTTGATGGCGAAGATGGCGTCGATCTTGGAAAAGCGCGTCAGATAGCCCTGCGCGATGGTGAGACCGCCTTCACGCGAGCCTTTGCCGTCCTGGTCGCTGGACAACACCTTGATCCCGGGATTCTTCGAGAGAACGTTCTTGCAGCCGACGACGCGATCGATCACGGCCGAGACCTGCGGCCCGTTCTCGATGATGACGTCGCCCTTGCCCCCCAGCTTGTCGACGATGTACTGGCATGAGATCTCGCCGGCCTGCACGTTGTTCGTGGTTATGGTGGCGTCGGCGCCTTCGGCCGCGGTGTCGACCGCGACGACCACGATGCCCGCCGCCTGCGCCTTCTTGATCGCCGGCCCGATCGCCTTGGGATCGCCGGGATTCAACAGGATCAGGTCGACGCCGGCGGCAATGAAATTGTCGATCTGGGTGACCTGCTTGCCGAGGTCGTATTCGAAGCCGACCGTCGTGATCTTCACATTGGGATTGGTCTTCCTGGCCTCGAACTCGGCGCCCTTCGACAGCGCGACGAAGAACGGATTGCCCATCGACCCCAGCGAGACGCCGATCGACTTGAGTTCCTTGGCGAAGGATGGCGCGGTGCTTAGGGCAAGCGCCATCGCGGCGCCGGCGAACGTGATCGTCTTCAACATTGGCTTCCTCCCTGGTCTGTATTCTTATCCGGCACGGCAGACCAGTTGCCGCAGCGGAACCTCGCATCACACCATGCGCACTCAGGTGCGCGCCGAACCCATTCAGGTTCTGGCGGAGCCCTGCAGCCGGTAGCGGTCCAGCGCCACGGCGCCGATGATCACCAGGCCCTTGATCACATATTGCCAGATGTCCGAGACGCCGACGAGGATCAGGCCGTTTGACAGGACGGCGATGATCAGCGCGCCAACCAGCGTGCCCCAGATCGAGCCGATGCCGCCGACGAACGACGTGCCGCCGAGGATCACGGCGGTAATCGCATCGAGCTCGTAGGACTGACCGAGCTGGAGACCGTTGGCCGCATAGAGCCGCGCCGCCTGCATGGCGCCGCCGAGCCCGGCGAAGAGTCCCGAGATGCCGTAGACGAAGATCAGCACGGCCCAGACCTTGATGCCGGCAAGCCGCGCCGCGCTTTCATTGCCACCCACCGCATAGATGTGCACGCCGAGGACGGTCCGGCGCAGCACCAGCCAGGAGACGAGGATGACGAGCAAGGCGATCACCGAGAGCCACGGGATCGACGCGACGCCGGGAATGAGCGTCAGCGAGCCGTTGCCAATGAAGGCATAGGGAATGGAAGGATTAAAGACGGTGGTGTCGGCCCCGAGCAGTCGCGCCAGGCCGCGTACGGCGGTGAGAGAGCCGAGCGTGACGATGAAAGGCGGCAGGCGGAGGAGTGCAATGAGCGCGCCGTTGATGACGCCGAAGCCGAGGCCCGTGAGCAGCGCGGCCGGCAGCCACAGCATCCCGAGCTCCGGCAGCTTGGAGAGCGTCAACCCGGCCATCGCGGACGCCGCCAGGATCGAGCCGACGGAGAGGTCGATGCCGCCGGTGAGGATGACGAAGGTCATGCCTGCGGCGAGCACGGTGTTCACTGCGGCCTGCTGCAACACGATGCCGAGATTTTGTCCGGTGAAGAAGCGGCCCTCCGACAGAAAATGGAAGCCGCCGCACAAGATCAACAACACCGGCAACATGCCGGCGGCGCGGATCAGAAGCCTTATGCGCTGACGCTTCGTCTCTTGTGCGGCCGCGAGGCCCGCGGCGGCGGCGGCGTCCGTCTTTGAAGAGCCGTCATGCATCGAGTTGCTCCATCCCCGTGGCGAGCGCCATGATGTCTTCCTGGTTCAGGGGCGACGTCGCGCCACGCTCGATTTCACCGGCGATATGTCCTGCCCGCATGACGACGACGCGGTCGCAGATGCCGATGATCTCGGGCAGATCGGACGAGATGACGAGGATTGCGGTGCCGGATTTGGCAAGATTGTCGATGATCGAATAGATCTCGGACTTGGCGCCGACATCCACGCCGCGGGTCGGCTCATCGAGGATCAGGACCTTTGGCGTGGTCGCAAGCAGGCGCGACAGCAGCACCTTCTGCTGGTTGCCGCCGGACAATGCGCCGACGGTGACGTTGATATCGGCGGCACGAATACCGAGCGCCGCGAACGCCCTGTTGGCGCGATCACGGCCCTTGTCGCGGTCGAGGATGTAACCGATCCGGGCATCCCGGCCGAGCACCGCGAGGTTGATGTTGTCCAGGCATGACATGTCCAGGAACAGGCCGAGCGCCTTGCGGTCCTCGGTCAGATAGGCGACGCCGATGTCGAGCGCCTCACCCGGCGTGCGGATATCGACCGGGCGTCCCTCCAGCTCGACACGGCCGGAGGTCTTGGGCGCCGCACCAATGATGAGATGCGCAAGCTCGGTGCGACCCGCGCCGATCAGGCCGGCGAGGCCGACCACCTCGCCCGCATGCACGGTCAGCGAGCAGCCCTTGACGCGCCGGCCATCGGCCATGTCGATCGCTGCGAGCACGGGATGCCCCCGCCCCGCCTCCGGATCATGATCCTTCTTGTAGAACGAGGAGACGTCACGCCCGACCATCAGCCGAACGATGGTGTCGGCGCGGATGTCCTGCCTGTCGAGCGCCCCGACCAGCCGGCCGTCGCGTAGCACGGTGACGCGGTCGCCGAGCGCGTAGACCTCGTCCATGCGATGCGAGATGTAGATGATGGCAAGCCCCTCGGCGCGAAGCTGGCGGATCAGCGCGAACAGCCGCGCGCTCTCGCCGGCCGACAACGCCGTGGTCGGCTCATCCATGATCAGGATTTTTGATCTGACGTGCAGCGCACGCGCGATCTCGACCAGTTGCCGCTGGCCCATGGAGAGGTGCGCCACCAGCGTCGACGGCAGGAAGTCTGCGCCCAGCCGTTTCAGGATGGGGCCGACGCCCTCGCGCATGGCGCCGCGTGCCAGCAAACCTGCTCGCGATAGCTCCCGGCCGAGATAGATATTCTCGGCAACTGTGAGATTGGGAGCCAACGACAGCTCCTGGTAGATGATGGAGATGCCCGCCGCGCGGCCGCCGAGCGGACCTTCGATCCGTACCGGGCTTCCTTCGATCCGGATCTCGCCGCCGGGATCGGGCCTGTAGGCGCCGGACAAGATCTTCATCAGCGTCGACTTTCCGGCGCCGTTCTCACCCATCAGGGCATGAATTTCGCCGGCATAGACGGTGAGATCGACGGAACGCAGCGCCTTGATGCCAAAGAAGGATTTTGAGACCCCACGCATCTCGAGGATCGGATCGTTCATCGTGCCTCCCGACGCACAATGCGTTTCCTACCCGCGTCTCAATCATTTTGTCAGCGCGGTTCACGCATTAAACAAAAGGCCGCGGCACAGAGCAATACCGAACACACGGGAATGCAACGTCGAGGCGATGCTAGTGGCGCGGCCGATACAGTTCGCGCCAGGCGGGAAGCCGCTCGGCATAGGCATCGACCAGTCTTGCGTCGGGTTCGAACGTCTCGATGCGCTGCGGCCGCGTGCACACGGCGGCGATCGCCTCACCGGTGACAGCAAGCCGCCCCAATCTCGCCGCACCGAACGCCGCGCCGGTCTCGCCTCCGGCAAAGCGATGGACCGGAACATTCAGCACGTTTGCCAGCACCGAGAGCCAGAACCCGGACCGTGAACCACCGCCAATGGCGTCGGCTTCCGTCATGGCGATGCCGGCATCCGCGAGCGCGTCGCGGCAATCGGCAAGCGCGAAGGCAACACCCTCGAGCACCGCCTGCACGATCGACCCGCGATCGGTGCCGTGGCTCAATCCATCCAGCATGCCGCGCACGGCGGGATCATCGTGCGGTGTCCGCTCACCCGCCAGATAAGGCAGGAAGCTTACAGGCGACGGCGCCTGCGGACGCAATCCAAGCGGCGCCAGCAACTCGGCCTCGGTGGCGCCGAACAGGCGCGCGATCCAGGCCAGGCAGGAGGCGGCCGAGAGGATCGCGCCGGCCTGAATCCACATGTCGGGAATGGCGTGGCAGAACGTATGCACCGCGCGGTCCGGGGTGGCGGCGATTTTGCTGGTCGGTGCCAGCAAGGCGCCCGAGGTTCCCAGAGACACGAACGCGGTTCCCGGCCGGATCGCGCCGATGCCGACCGCGCCTGCCGGATTGTCGCCGGCACCGCCCGCGATCACCGGCTGTCCGGTCATGCCCCAACGCCGCGCCAGCTCGCCGCGCAGCGTGGTCGCGGGCGCGCATCCCTCGACCAGACGCGGCATGTGATCGCGCGACAGGCCGGTCGCTGCCAGTGCTGCGTCCGACCAGTCCCGGCGCGCGGCGTCGAGCCACAGCGATCCCGACGCATCCGAGACGTCCTCGATGGCCTCGCCGCTCAGCACCAGGCGCAGATAGGCCTTTGGCATCAGAACGAGTTTCGTCGCCGCAAAGATCTCGGGCTCGTGCGTCGCGATCCAGAGCAGCTTCGGCGCGGTGAATCCCGGCATCGCCTTGTTGCCCGACGTCGCGCGCAAGTCGGGCCAGCGACGTTCCAGGACACGACACTCGGCGGCGGAGCGTCCGTCGTTCCAGAGGATGCAGGGCCGCAACGGTCTCGCGCTCGCATCGAGCAGCGTGGCGCCATGCATCTGCCCTGACAGTCCAATGCCTTCGACAGCCGCCAACGCGCCGGCATGCGTCGCCTTCAAGGCATCCAGCGTGGCGAAGGTCGCATCGATCCACTGCGCGGGATCCTGCTCGAAATAGCCTGATAGCGGCGAGGCGGTCGTCAACGGCCGGCTCTCGCTTGCGATCACGCGCTGGGCGCTATCGACGAGAACGGTCTTGACCGCCGAGGTGCCGAGATCGATGCCGAGATACATGGCTGCTACCCGCTCACTTGGTCGCGTCCATCCAGATTCCCGGCTCCGAATGCTCGCGGATATGGGTGACGAGGAAGTCGGAAAAAGCCCTGATCTTGGCAGGCAATCCGGCACGGTTCTGGTATGCGATGTTCATGGTGAGCAGCGGCAGCTCCCAATCCACCAGCACCGGGACGAGACGGCCCGCCGCGATGTCGCTTTGAACGATGTAGAGCGGCTGGATGAGGATGCCGAGCCCTGCCAGCGCCGCGCCGCGAATGACCTGGCCGTCATTGCTGTCGAGCGTCGGCGTGATGCGGACGGTCTGCGCGCCATGGCTTTTGCGCAGGCGCAGCGAATAGGGATCGTTCGCGAGATTGTAGACCAGCATGTTGTGGCGCGCGAGATCGGCGGGCTGCTCCGGCTCGCCGGCGCTTGCGAGATAGGAAGGCGCGGCGGCAAGCACGCGCCGCATCTGGCCGATGCGGCGGACGATGATGTTCGAATCCGGCTCCTGCTCGCGCGTCCGGATCGCCACGTCGATGCCGGCCTCGATGAAATCGGGATAGCGGTTGGCGGTCGTGATCTGCATGTTGAGCTTCGGATAGCGCGCGCGGAAGGCCGGCAACATCGGCGCCAGATAGATCACCGCAAAGGACAGCGAGCTCGTGACCCGCAGCGTGCCCTGCGGCGACAGCGCGCGATCGCTGACGATGTCCTCGGCCTCCGCCAGTTCGCTCAGCACCCGGCTGGAGCGCTCCAGCAGCTCCTGCCCCGCCTCCGTCAACCACAGCCTGCGTGTGTTGCGCTCGATCAGCCTGACCGCAAGGCGCTCCTCGAGCGCGCTGAGATGGCGGCTCGCCGCCGCATTCGACATGCGCAAGGCCTCGGCGGCTTTTGACAGGCTGCCGAGCTCGGCCGTCTTGGAGAACACCTCCAGTTGCAGCAGGCGATCCATTTTTCCACTTTTAGAAAAAGAGACTTACAAATATTGACCTTTATTTCCACATCCCGCAAGTCAAAATGGCCCGAACACAAGCAAGATAGCAGGCGAGGAAACTTGGAAATGTCGGGCCCGATCAGGCACATCGTGATGTGGCGGCTGCGCGGGGAGACCCCCGAAGAGCGGTCCGCCGCCCGGGTGAAGGTCAAGACCCTGTTCGAGGGACTGCGGGGCCGGATCGACGGCCTCACCCACATCGAGGTCGGTGTCGACGTCAGCGATGTCGATTACGCCTGCGACGTGGTGCTGTTCTCCGAATTTGCCGACCAGGCCGCACTCGCCGCCTATGCCACCCACCCCGAACATTTGCGCGTCCGCGAGGCGCTGGGCGACTTGCGGATCGGACGCTTCCAGGTCGATTATCCCATCAAAGAGACCGGCGCATGATCGGTTCGTTCACCTTTGAAAACCTGCCCTGCCGCGTCGTGTTCGGCAGCGGAACGCTGACTTCGGCCAAGGCCGAGATCGAGCGGCTCGGCGGCAAGCGCGCGCTGGTGCTGACGACGCCGCAGCAGGAGGCGCAAGGCAAGAGCTTGGGGGCCGCACTCGGCCCGCTTTATGCCGGCATCTTTCCCGGCGCCACCATGCATACGCCGGTCGAGGTCACGGAGCGCGCGCTCGCGGCGATGAAGGCATGCGAGGCTGATTGCGTCGTCTCGCTCGGCGGCGGCTCGACCACCGGCCTTGGCAAGGCGCTGGCCTTGCGCACCGGCGTCAATCAGCTCTGCATTCCCACCACCTATGCCGGCTCGGAGATGACGCCAATCGTCGGCCAGACCGAAAACGGCCTGAAGACCACGGTGCGCGACGCAGCCGTGCTGCCCGAGACCGTGATCTACGATGTCGACCTCACCCTGACGCTGCCGGCGAGCCTGGCTGCGACATCCGGCATCAACGCGATCGCACATGCCGTGGAGGCACTCTATGCGCGCGACACCAATCCCGTGACATCGCTGATGGCGGAGGAAGGCATCCGCGCGATCGCTCGCGCCCTCCCCGCCATTGCGGCCAAAAGCGATGACCGCGAGGCGCGCACCGAAGCACTCTACGGCGCCTGGCTGTGCGGCGTCTGCCTCGGCACCGTCGGCATGGCGCTGCATCACAAGCTCTGCCACACGCTCGGCGGCACCTTCGATCTGCCGCACGCCGAAACCCACACCATCGTGCTGCCGCATGCGCTGGCCTACAACGCACCGGCGGTGCCCGATGCCATGGCGCGGATCTCGCGCGCGATCGGCGGGGCCGATGCGTCCCAAGGGCTCTACGTGCTCGCGAAGCGGCTGGGTGCGAAGCTGGCCTTGCGCGACATCGGCATGCCCGAAAGCGGCATCGACAAGGCGGCTGATCTTGCCGTCAGCAACGCCTACTGGAACCCGCGCCCGCTCGAGCGCAATGCCATCCGCGAGCTGATCGCCCGCGCCTGGGCCGGCGAGCCGCCTGTTACCATCAAAGCGGCGGCCTGAAGCGATGCGGCGCACGCTGATCAAATCAGCTGTCATCATCAGCATGGATGACGCGATTGGCGACCTCAACACCGGCGATGTGCTGGTCGAGGGCGGCCGCATCGTCGATGTGCGCCCATCGATCGACCTCGGCAGCGGCGCTTCCGAAACCGAGATCGTGGACGGCAACGGCCGGATCGTCATCCCCGGCCTGATCAACGCGCACATGCACACCTGGCAAACCGCGTTGCGCGGCTATGCGGCGAACTGGACGCTGCTGGAATATTTCCGTCGCATGCATGCCGGGCTCGCGACGGTGTTCCGGCCGGACGACATCTACATTGCGACCCTCGTCGGTGCGCTGAACCAGATCAACTGCGGCACCACCACGCTGGTCGATTGGTGCCACAACAATCCGACGCCTGATCATACCGATGCCGCCGTGCGCGGGCTGATCGAGAGCGGCATCCGCGCCGCCTTCTTCCACGGCTCGCCGAAGCCCGAGCCGAAACCGGGCGAGCCGCATTTCTCCGAGATTCCGCATCCGCGCCGCGAAGTCGAGCGGCTGCTGGCAGGTCCCCTTGCCGATCGCGACGGCCTCGTCACGCTCGGGCTTGCCATTCTCGGCCCGCATTATTCGACGCTCGACGTCGCGATGCATGATTTCCGCCTCGCGCGCGAGCTCAACCTGATCGCATCCATGCATCAGGGCGGCGGTCCGGCCAAGACGCCCGGCGGCTGGGAGAAGCTGATCGAATCGGGTCTCGTCGGCGCCGGCATCAACATCGTTCATGGCAACGATCTCCCCGACGGTCTTCTCGACAAGATGGTCGACCTCGGCGTCTCCTTCTCGGTGACGCCGGAGAACGAGATGATCCAGGGCCACGGTTTTCCGATCACCGGCCGGCTGCTCAAGCGCGGCGTTCGCCCGACCATCGGGATCGACCTGGAATCCGTGCTGGCCGGCGATCTCTTCTCCGTCGCCCGCGTCGCGCTGTCGATGCAGCGGGCGCTCGACAATGCGGAGTCGCGTCAAGTGAGCGGCACCATTCCGGCGACCACCACGATCCCCGTCCGCGAAGCGCTGCGCTGGATCACGACCGAAGGCGCCCGCATGCTCGGCCGCGAGGGCCAGATCGGCTCGCTGACGCCGGGCAAGCTCGCCGACCTCGTCATCATCAACGCATCCGATCTCAACCTCTTCCCGGTGCACGATCCCGTCGCGACCGTCGTGATGCAGACGAGCCTTGCCAATATCGAGGCCGTCATGATCGGCGGTACCTGGAAAAAGCGCGACGGCCGGCTGCTGGCCGAGGGGCTGGAGACAAAGAAGGACCTGCTGGCCCAATCCGGCCGGCGGCTGGTGCAGGACATCGAACGACAGGGACGCGCCGCCTGAAGGCGCCAATGGATGAGATCAATGACCGACGCTTCAAGGAATGTCGCTTTCATCGGGATCGGCAAGATGGGCCTGCCGATGTCGGCGCTCGTCGCCAAGGCCGGCTACGCCGTGACCGCATTCGATCAGAGCGCAGCCCGGATCAACGAGGCGCGTGCGCAAGGCATTTCGATTGCGGCTTCGCCGGCCGAGGCCGTGAGCGGCAAAGCGGCAGTCATCACGTCCCTGCCGGATGACGCCGCCTTGCGCGGCGCGCTGCTCGGCCCCGCTGGTCTGATCGCCGCGATGGCTGCTGGATCTGTTCTGATCGAGACCAGCACCGTGAGCGTCGAGGCCTCCACCGAAGTTGCGGCCGCGGCTCAAACCCGCGGCATTGCCTATCTGCGTTCGCCGGTCTCCGGCAACGCCAGCATCGTTCATACCGGCGCCCTGACCTGCTTCGTCTCCGGGCCGAAGGATGCCTTCGACAACGCCAAGCCGCTGTTCGCCGCCTTCACCCGCGCCCAGACCTATCTCGGGCCGGCCGAGGAAGCACGCTTTGCAAAGCTTTCGGTCAATCTGATGATCGCGGTGTCGGCCGCGATGATGGCCGAGAGCCTGGCGCTGGCGCGCAAGGGCGGCATCGCCTGGCAGGACATTTTGAAGGTGCTCGACGACAGCGCGGTCGCCTCGCCGATGGTGAAGTACAAGACCGCACCGCTGCGGACACGCGATTTCGAGTCGACCTTCTCGTGCAAGCAGATGGCCAAGGATCTCGATCTCATCCTCGGCGCCGGCCACGCCGTGGGCGTGCCGCTGCAGCTCGCAGCGCAGGTGCGTGAAACCTATGGCTCGCTGGTCGCGCAGGGCGACGGCGACACCGACTTCATCGCGACCGTCAAGCACCTGGAACGTCTGTCCGGGCTTGGCGAACCCAAACTCTGATCGCGGAGACACCGATGCGCAACTTCAACGAGACTACGATCACGGACGCGGTGCTGGAGCGGATCAAGGACGCGACCGATCCACGCATCAAAGAGGTCAGCGAAGCGCTGGTGCGCCACCTGCATGCCTTCGTCCGCGAGATCCGCCCGACCCAGAAGGAATGGGAATACGGCATCGATTTCCTGACCCGCACCGGGCACATGTGCGACGACAAGCGCCAGGAGTTCATCCTGCTGTCCGACACGCTCGGCGTCTCCATGCTGGTCGACGCGATCAACCATCCCGTGCCGGAAGGCGCGACCGAGACGACGGTGCTCGGCCCGTTCTTCGTCCAGGCCGCGCCGGAGAAGGACAGCGGCGCCGATATCTCCGGCCCGATGGAAGGCGATCCGATGCTGGTCACAGGCTCGGTCTCGACCGTCGACGGACAACCGCTTGCGGGCGCCATCGTCGATGTCTGGCATTCCGACGACGACGGCTATTACGACGTGCAGCAGCTCGACGACATCGGCGATCTCGCGATGCGCGCGCGCTTCCACACCGACGCCAATGGCCGCTTCCATTTCTGGTCGATCAAGCCGGCCGCCTATCCGATCCCGCATGACGGCCCTGTCGGCGAGATGCTGGAGGTGCAGGGCCGCCATCCCTGGCGTCCGGCGCACGTGCATTTCATGATCTCGGCGCCCGGTTTCGAGCAGCTGGTGACCCATGTGTTCGTCGCCGGCGACAAATATCTCGACTCTGACGTGGTGTTCGGCGTCAAGGACAGCCTGATCCGCGAATTCACTGGGCATCCTGCCGGCCGTGCGCCGGATGGTCGCATGGTGGAGCGCGACTATTTCCACCTCAATTACGATTTCGGCGTGAAGCAGGTCGCGAGCAACGCGAGAGCCGCCTAGGCTAAACCAAGGACCAACAAGAGTCCGGCAACAGGGAGCAGACGGGAGCTAAGGATGGGACCGCGGGTCAGCACGAGCATATTGGCCGATCGCCTCGCCGGCATGATCGGCCCGCGCGCGAGCGTTGCGCGCGGCGTGCTCGATCAGCACGGGCAGAGCGAATCGCATTATCGCAATTTGCCGCCGGACATCGTCGTCTTCCCTGAAACCACGCAGGAGGTCGCCGAGATCGTCAAGCTCTGCGCCAATGCGGGCATGCCGATCGTTCCGTTCGGCGCGGGCACCTCGCTCGAAGGCAATGCGGCCGCGGTCGCGGGTGGCGTCTGCTTCGACTTCGTCCGGATGAACAAGGTGCTGACGGTGCACGAGAGCGACATGGACGTCGTCGTGCAGCCCGGCATCACGCGCAAACAGCTCAATGCGGAGCTGCGCGGCACCGGACTTTTCTTCCCGATCGACCCCGGCGCCGACGCCTCGATCGGCGGCATGACCTCCACCCGTGCGTCCGGCACCATGGCGGTGCGCTACGGCACCATGAAGGACAATGTCATGGCGCTGGAGGTTGTGCTGGCCGACGGACGCGTGATCCGGACCGCAAGGCGCGCGCGCAAATCGGCCGCCGGATATGACCTGACTCGAATGTTCGTCGGCGCCGAAGGCACGCTCGGAATCATCACCGAGGTCACATTGAAGGTGCATCCCGTGCCGCAGGCGATCTCAGCCGCGGTCTGCAGCTTCGACACCCTGCACGACGCCGTGGACACTGCGATCTCCGTGATCCAGTCCGCGATCCCCGTGGCACGCATCGAGCTGCTCGACGACGTCATGATGCGCGGCATCAACGCCTACGCAAAGCTCGGCTATCGCGAAGCCCCCACCTTGTTCTTCGAATTCCACGGCTCCGAGACCTCAGTTGCCGAGCAGGCCGAAGCCGCGCAGGCGATCGCGGCCGACCATGGCGGCCATGGTTTTGCCTGGGCGAAGGCGCAGGAAGACCGCAGCCGGCTCTGGCACGCCCGCGACAACACGCTTTATGCGGGCCTCGGCTTGCGGCCCGGCGCACGCGCCGTGATCACCGATGTCTGCGTGCCGATCTCGCGGCTGGCCGAATGCCTGACCGAGACCCGGCGCGACGCCGACGAGCACGGCTTTACCGCCCCGATCGTCGGCCATGTCGGCGACGGCAATTTCCACATGCTGATCCTGATCGACCCGGCCAAGCCGGATGAGGCCGAAGGCGCCAAGGCGCTGCAGGCCCGCATGGTCGCGCGCGCCATCGCCATGGACGGCACCTGCACCGGCGAGCACGGCATCGGGCTCGGCAAGATCGAATATCTCACCGATGAGCTCGGCGAGGCCGTCGACGTGATGCGATCGATCAAGACCGCGCTCGATCCTGATGGACTGATGAATCCCGGAAAGATCTTCGCGAGCGGAGTGCACGCATGAGCAGCGCCGCATTGGCCATCGAGCCCGCCTCACCCACGCCGCTACTGGAGCTGCGCGGCATCAGCAAGGAATTCCCCGGTGTCAAGGCGCTGGATGACGTGTCCTTTGCCGTCTTCCCCGGCGAAGTCCACATGCTGCTCGGCGAGAACGGCGCCGGCAAGTCGAGCCTGATGAAGGTGCTGTGCGGCGCCTACCGCGCTGATGCCGGCGAGTTCTACTACAAGGGCGACAAGGTCGCGATCTCTTCGACCGCGGACGCGCAGAAGCTCGGCATTGCCGTGATCTTCCAGGAATTCTCGCTGGTCCCCCATCTCGATATCGCCCAGAACATCTTCCTCGGCCGCGAGCCAAAGGGCCGCATTCCCGGCACCATCGACCGCCGCAAGATCCTGGCCGACGCCAGGCGCGTGCTCGGCACGATCGGGTTCGACATCGATCCCTCCACCTCCGTCGACAAGTTAGGGGTGGCGCAGCAGCAGATGGTCGAGATCGCGAAGGCGATCAGCCAAAACGCGCGCATCCTGGTCATGGACGAACCGACGGCGGCGCTGTCCGACCGCGAGACCGAGCTGCTGTTCGCCCTGATCGCGCGGCTGAAGGCCGACGGCGTGTCCATCGTCTACATCTCCCACCGCATGGCGGAGGTGTTCGCGCTCGGCGACCGCATCACGGTGCTGCGCGACGGTCGCCGTATCGACGGCGTTCGCCCCGCCGACGTCACGCCGGACCAGCTCGTTCGCATGATGGTCGGTCGCAACGTCGACATGACCTATCCGCGCAATTTTGCCGACAAGCCCGGCGAGCTGCTGCTCGAGGTCAAGGGCTTGAGCTCGTCGACCGGCATCTCCGACATCAACATCGAGGTGCGCCGGGGCGAGATCGTCGGCCTGTGCGGCCTGGTCGGTTCCGGCCGCAGCGAGGTCGCCCGCGCCATATTCGGCGCCGATGCCGTGACGTCAGGCGAGATCATTTTCGACGGCAAGGCCATCTCCGGCGAGCCTGACCTTGCCGCCCGCCGCGGCATCGCGCTGATCCCGGAGAGCCGCAAGAGCGAGGGCCTCGCGCTGTTGCGGTCGGTGAGTGACAATCTGGTGGTGTCGGCACTGCGAAAACTGTTCCCGAGCGGCCTGTTCGACCAGCGCAGCGCGCAGCGCACCTCCGACAGCCTGATCCGGCAGCTGCGCATCGCAACCCCGAGCGCGCGCCAGATTGTCGGCCTGCTCTCGGGCGGCAACCAGCAGAAGGTCGTGATCGGCAAGTGGCTGGCGGCCGGCTCGAAGCTCTTCATCTTCGACGAGCCGACGCGGGGCATCGACATCGGCGCCAAATCCGAGATCTTTGCTCTGATCGACCGGCTGGTCGCCGAAGGCGCGGCGGCCTTGATGATCTCGTCCGAGCAGGTCGAGATCTGCCATGTCTGCGACCGCGCCTATGTGATGCGCGAAGGCCGCATCGCCGGACACCTGACCCGCAGCGAACTGACCGAGGAGAACATCGTGCGACTGGGGATGCATCATGCGTGAAGCCGCAGTCGTCTCTCAACCCAATCCGCTGCAGCGCATTCCCGGCGTTGCCATCGTCTTGGTGCTGCTGATCGCCCTGTTCAGCGCGATCGCGCCCGGCTTCCTGTCGGTCGCCAACCTCTCCAACGTGCTGGTGCAGTCGACCATCCTGACCATGCTGGCGCTGCCGATGACGCTGATCATCATGACCGAGGGGTTGGACCTGTCGATGGGCGCGGTGCTGACGCTGACCTCGCTCTGCGTCGCGATCGTGTCGCTTGCGACCAAGTCGATGCTGCTGGGCCTCGGCGCCGGGCTGCTCGTCGGCACGGCCTTCGGCTTCGCCAACGGCTGGCTGGTCGCTATCGTCGGCATTCCGCCCTTCGTCGCGACGTTGGGCACGCTCGGCATGGCGCAGGGCCTGTCGCTGATCGTCAGCGACGGCCAGAGCGTGGTCGGCATCCCCCACAGCGTACGCGACATCTATTCGGCGACGCTTCTGGGTGTGCCTGTGCCCATCGTGATGGCGCTGGTGACCTATGCGGCCTTCCACGGCCTGCTCTACCACACCCGCTTCGGCACCTACATCTTCGCGCTCGGCGGCAACCGCGAGGCGCTGCGCTACGCCGGCCTCTCGCCAAACAAGCTGCTGATCGCGGTCTACGCGATCGGCGGCGCCATGGCCGGCATTGCCGGCCTGCTGATGACCGCGCGCATGAATTCCGGCCACCCGACCGCGGGCCTCGGTCTCGAATTCGACGCCATCGCCGCGGTCGCGGTCGGCGGTACCTCGTTCGAGCGCGGCAATGGCTGGCTGCTTGGCACGTTGCTCGGCGTGATCGCGGTCGGCGTGCTTCGCAATGGGCTCAACCTGATCTCGATGCCCTCCTCGGTGCAGGTCGCAAGCGTCGGCGTCCTCGTCATCGTCGCTCTCTTCCTCGACGGCCTGCGGAGCCGAGCATGACCGACATCTCCAAAGAGGCCCTCTCGCCGCCCCGATCATTCCTGTCGCAGGACGCGATCCAGGTGTTCTATCGCCTGCTCGCAGCGCTGCTGATCTGCGCGGTGCTCGCCGTACTCAGCGACTCCTTCCTGAGCCTCGGCAACATCCTCAACGTGCTGAGGCAGGCGAGCCTGACCTTCTTCATCGCGTCGGGCCTGACGCTGGTGGTGCTCACCGCCGGCCTCGATCTCTCCGTCGGTGCCAATGTCGCGCTGTCCGCCTGCATCGCCGGCACCGTGATCCACAAGACCGGCTCGCCAGCGCTCGGCATCCTCACCGGGCTTGCCTGCGGCGGAATCGTTGGGCTGCTCAACGGCATCATGGTCACCGCGCTGCGCATCCCCTCCTTCATCGCCACCTATGGCATGCTCTGGGTGCTGAACGGCCTCACCTATTGGTACATGGCAGGCGAGACCCTGCATGGCTTCCCGGCGGGCTTCCGCCAGATCGGCAGCGGCTATCTGTTCGGCCTGCCGATCCCGGTCTATCTGCTGCTGGTGTTCCTCGGGATCGGAACGCTGTTTGCGCAGCGCACGATCTGGGGCCAGGAGATCTATGCGATCGGCGCCAATCCGGTCGCCGCCCGCCTCTCCGGCATTCCGGTCGCGCGCCGCCTGCTGCTGGTCTATGCGGTATCCGGCACCATGGCGGGACTGGCCTCGATCATCTTCCTGTCGCGGCTCAATTCGGCCGAAGCCGACATCGGCGAAAGCCTGACGCTTCCCGCGATCGCAGCCGTGCTGATCGGCGGCACTTCGCTGTTCGGAGGGGTCGGCACCGTGTTCGGCACCTTCATCGGCGCGCTGATCCTGACGCTGGTGCTGAACGGCATGAACCTGTTGTCGGTCAGCGCCAACTGGCAGCCGCTCGTCACCGGCATCATCGTCATTCTCGCGGTCTGGCTCGACATGAAGACCCGCCGCCGCGCGCAATGAGCTCTTAGAAATCCAACAAGCAAAATGAGGGATGGAGGCTACATGAAACAGACACTGGGTTATTTGGCGCTGCCGCTGCTGATGGCGGCCGCGTTCACCACGCAAGCGCGCGCCGACGGCGAGACCATCGCCGTGTTCACCAAGAACCAGACCAATCCGTTCTTCCAGACTGTACGGGTCGGTGCCGACAACATGGCGAAAGCGCTGAACGCGAAGACGCTGCAGTACATCCCGACCAAGCCGGACTCGATCCCCGAGCAGCTCAGCCAGATCGAGGACGTCGTGGTGAAGAAGCCGAGCGCGATCGTGTTCACGCCGGTCGACTACAAGGCGATGGTGCCGGGCGTCGAGAAGATCAACGAGGCGAAAATCCCCGTCGTCAACATCACCGACCGCTCCGCCGGCGGCAAGTTCCTCTCCTTCGTCGGCGCCGACGATTACAGCCTTGGCCTCGAAACCGCGCGCTTCCTGCTCAAGACCTTGGGCGGCAAGGGCAACATCGTCATCATCGAGGGCGTCAAGGGCTCGCTGACCAATGTCGACCGCGTCCGCGGCTTCAACGACGCGCTGAAGGAGAATTCGGGCGCCAAGCTGCTGGCCTCGCAGCCCGGCAACTACCAGCGGCTGCAGGCGCTCCAGGTCATGGAGAATTTGATGCAGTCGAACCCGCAGATCGACGGCGTGCTGGCGGCCAACGACGCCATGGCGGTCGGCGCGATCGAGGCGCTCGACGGCGCGAACCGCAAGGCCCAGGTGATCGGCATCAACGGCACCAAGGAGGCGATCGACGCGATCAAGTCCGGCAAGCTGCTCGCCAGCGGCGACTACAACGGATTTGCGCAAGGGTGCCTCGGCACCATGATGGCGATCCGCAGCTTACGCAACCAGCCTGTCATTTCCGAGATCGTGCTGAAGCCGACCGTCATCACCAAGGAAAATTACCAGCCGTTCGACGTGCCGCTGGAGCAGCGGACCTGCCCGACCTTCGAGGACGCCGGCAAGCTCGGCGCCAAGTAGCCCAACCGCTCATCACAAGCACGGACGGCCGCCTTCGCGGCCGTCCCAAGAAACGTCCCAAGAAAGCCGACACGTCAACGGAGACATCATGCTGTTCGCCATTCACGCCCTCGACCGCGCCGGCGCGCTGCCGACCCGGCTCGCCAATTACGACGCCCACAAGGCCTTCCTGAGCGACACCTCGCGCTTCGGCGTCAAGATCGTGATGTCGGGCCCGCTCGTCTCCGACGACGGCGCGAACATGATCGGCAGCCTGTTCCTGATCGAGGCGCCCGGCCGCGCCGAGGTCGAAGCCTTCAACCGCGCCGATCCCTTTGCCGCAGCCGGCATCTGGGAGAAAGTCACGATCACAGGCTTCCTGCGCCGCCAGGGCTGAGGGGCCTACGGCGCCTCTTCGAGGTGACAAGCCACCCATTGCTCGGGTCCGGTCGAGCGCAGCGTCGGCTCCTCCGTCCGGCAGCGATCGAAGACGTATGGGCAACGGGTGTGGAAGCGGCACCCGCTCGGCGGGTTGATCGGGCTCGGCACGTCCCCCTTGAGGATGATGGGATTGCGCTGGGCGCCGGGCTCGGGCAGCGGCACCGCGGAGAGCAGCGCCTTGGTATAGGGATGCCTTGGCGCGGCAAAGATCTCGCGGCGCGGCGCGACCTCGACGATCTTGCCGAGATACATCACCGCGACGCGGTGGGTCATGTGCTCGACGATCGCGAGGTCATGGCTGATGAACAGCAGCGCGAGGCCGAACTCGCGCTGGAGGTCCTGCAAGAGATTGACGATCTGCGCCTTGACCGAGACGTCGAGCGCCGAGACGGCCTCGTCGCAGACGATCAGCTCGGGCTCGGCTGCGAGCGCCCGCGCGATGCCGATGCGCTGACGCTGGCCGCCGGAGAATTCGTGCGGCCGGCGGTTGAGCGCCTCGCGCGGCAGCCGAACGGTATCCATCAGCGCCGTCACGCGGGTTTCGAGATCGATGGCGGATTTGGCGAGCCCAAAATTGCGGATCGGCTCGGCCAGGATGTCGCGCACCCGCATGCGCGGATTGAGGCTCGAGAACGGATCCTGGAACACCACCTGCACGCGGCGGCGCATCTGGCGCATCGTGCTCGGATGGGCGTCGTCGATGCGCTGGCCATCGAGGATCACCTGGCCCGCCGTGATGTCGAACAGCCGCAGGATGGCGCGGCCGACCGTGGACTTGCCGCAGCCGGACTCGCCGACCAGCGACAGCGTTTCGCCCTTCGCGATTTCGAACGAGACACCGTCGACGGCATAGACATATTCGGGCTTGCGGCCGAACAGGCCCTTTTTGACCGGAAAATGCTTCTTGAGGTCGTTGACCTGGAGCAGCGGAGGACTCATGCCGCGATGGCCCCCTTGGCGGAATAGTGGCAGGCGGCGACGTGGCGAGGCGCCTTCTCTTCAAGTCCAGGCGCATATTGGCGGCAGAGGTCGGTCGCGAGCGCGCAGCGGCCGGCGAAGACGCAGCCGACGATGGGCTTGCGCAGATCAGGCACCTGCCCCGGGATTTCGGCCAGCCGCCTCGCGGTGCCTGTTAGTGACGAGCCGAGCCGCGGCACGGCGCCGAGCAGGCCCTGCGTATAGGGATGGCGCGGCGAGCGAAACAGCTCGGCCACCGGCGCTTCCTCGACCTTGCGGCCGGCATACATGACCATGACGCGCTCGGCGATCTCGGCGACGACGCCGAGATCGTGGGTGATCAGGATGATCGCCGCACCGACCCGGCGCTTGAGATCAAGCATCAGCTTCAGGATCTGCGCCTGGATGGTCACGTCGAGCGCCGTGGTCGGCTCGTCCGCGATCAGGAGTTTTGGATTGCAGGCCAGCGCGATCGCAATCATCACGCGCTGGCGCATGCCGCCGGAGAGCTGGTGCGGATATTCCCGCACGCGCCGCTTCGGCTCGGGAATGCCGACCAGCGTCAGCATCTCGATCGCATGCGCCTCGGCCGCCTGCTTGTCGAGGCCCTGATGGATCATCAGCGTCTCGCGGATCTGGCGGCCGACAGTCAGCACCGGGTTGAGGCTCGTCATCGGCTCCTGAAAGATCATCGAGATGTCGTTGCCGCGGATAGCGCGCATCTCGCGGTCGGATAGTTGCAGCAGGTCCCTGCCCGCAAAGCGAACAGCGCCCGCGATCCTGCCCGGCGGCTCCGGAATCAGCCGCATCAGTGACATCGAGGTCACCGACTTGCCGCAGCCGGATTCGCCGACGATGGCGAGCGTCTCGCCTTCGTTGACATGAAAGGACACGCCGTCGACCGCACGGTTGATGCCGCCGGGCGTGCGAAAGTGGGTCTGGAGGTTCTCGACTTCGAGCAAGGCCATCGCGATCAACCCCTCGACATCACAGGCTCTTGGCCATGCGCGGATCGAGCGCATCGCGAAGGCCGTCGCCGAGCAGGTTCACGGCGAGCACGGTGACGGAGAGGAATGCCGCCGGGAAGAACACGATGTAGGGCTTGACCTGCCACAGCGCGCGGCCCTCGGCCATGATGTTGCCCCAGGACGGAATGGTCGGCGGCGTGCCGGCCCCGATGAAGGACAGGATCGCCTCCGTGATCATGGCGCTGGCGCAGATGTAAGTCGCCTGGACCAGCATCGGCGCCAGCGTGTTGGGCAGGATGTGGCGCAGGATGATCATCGGCGTGCGCGTGCCGCAGGCGACCGCGGCGTCCACATAGGGCTGCTCGCGCAGCGACAGCACCACGCTACGGACAAGACGGGAAACCCGCGGGATCTCGGCGATGGTGATGGCCAGGATGACGTTGCCGACGCTGCCGCGCGTCAACGCCATCAGCGCGATCGCAAGCAGGATCGGCGGGATCGACATCAGGCCGTCCATGAAGCGCATCAAGATGCCGTCGGCCCAGCGGATGAAGCCGGAGACGATGCCGATGGCGAGGCCCGCCGCAGATGCGAGGATCGCAACCGACAGACCGACCGTGAGCGAGACCCGCGCGCCAAAGAGCACGCGCGAATAGATGTCGCGGCCGAGCACGTCGCTGCCGAACCAGAAAGCGGCCGACGGCGCCCGCGTGCGCTTGGCGGGCGCAAGTGCCGTCGGATCGACCGTCCCGAGATAAGGCGCGAAGATCGCGATCAGAACCAGCGTCAGCAGCAGCGCGCCGCCGATCGCGACCGTGGGATGGCCGCGCAAGAGGCCGATGAAGCCGCGCCGGATCCTGACCGGCCGCAGGATTTCAGGCAGTTGCGGTGCGAGAACGAAGCCGGCCGGCAGCGCTTGCGGAGTGACGGTCGTGTCGGTCAATAGCGGATCCTCGGGTCAACGAGCGTATAGACGACGTCGATCATCAGATTGACGAGGACGTAGACGAAGCTGAACAGAAGCACGATGCCCTGGATGACGGGATAGTCGCGCCGCAGGATCGCGTCGATCGTGAGCCGGCCGAGACCGGGAATCGCGAACACGCTTTCCGTGACGACCGCTCCGCCGATCAGGAGCGCGATGCCGATCCCGATCACGGTCACGATCGGGACCGCGGCATTCTTCAGCGCGTGAACGAAGAGGATGCCGCCTTGCCCGAGGCCCTTGGCCCGCGCGGTGCGGATATAGTCCTGCTGCAAGACTTCAAGCATGGTGGCACGCGTGATGCGCGCGATCAGCGCGATGTAGACGCAGCCCAGCGCGATCGACGGCAGGATCAGGTTTTGCAGCCACGGCCAGAAGCCCTCCGTGAGCGGCGTATAGCCCTGCACCGGAAGCCATTCGAGCTCGAGTGCGAAGACATAGGCGAGGATATAGCCGACGACGAAGACGGGCAGCGAGAAGCCGAACACGGCGAATGCCATGATGACGCGGTCGATCAGGCTCCCCGCCTTCCACGCGGCCACGACGCCAAGCGGCACCGCGACCACGATGGTGAGTAGCAGCGTGACCATCATCAGCGACAGTGTCGGCCCGAGACGCTGTCCGATCATCGTCGAGACCGGAAGGTTGGTGAAGATCGAGGTGCCGAGATCGCCGTGCAGAATGCGCCAGACCCAGCTTCCGAACTGGATCAGGAAAGGACGGTCGAGACCCAGACTCTGGCGAATGCGCTCCACATCCTCCGGGCTCGCCTGGTCGCCCGCGATCACCACGGCGGGATCACCCGGCGCGATGTAGAGCAGGCTGAACACGAACAGCGCGACGATTGCCATCACCGGCAAGGTCGAGACGATGCGACGGAGGATGTAAGAGAGCATCTGGCTTCAGCGTACCATCATGCGGATTTCGACACGTTCCAGAAGAACGGCAGCGGCCCCTTGGTGATGCCGGAGACGTTCTTGCGCCATGCCGTGTAGGTCAGGAAGAAGCCGGTCGGCGCGTAGACGACATCCTCGAGCGCCGCCTTGTTGACCTGCCCGATCGCGGCCTTCTCCTCCTCGAGATTCTTGGCGTCGAACCAGGCCGTGATCTCCTTCTCGGTGTTCGGGCTGTTGGGCCAGCCGAACCAGGCCTTGTCGCCATTGGCGCGGATGGCGGTGTAGGCGGCCGGATTGATGCAATCGGCGCCGGCGTGCCAGCTGTGGAACATATTCCAGCCGCCCTGCCCCGGCGGTGTCTTCATCGCGCGGCGCGCGCCCACCGTGCCCCAATCGGTCGCGACGAAATCGACATTCATGCCGAGCTTCTTGAGCAGATCCGCGGTGACGTCGCCCTGCGCCTTCGTGATCGACTGGTCCTGCGCGACCACGCATGTGACCGGCTGGCCGGAATAGCCGCTCTCGGCGAGCAGCTTCTTGGCCGCATCCAAATCGCGCTTTCCTTTCAGGATCTCGCCGCCCAACTCGGTGTAGAGCGGTGTGTCCGGCGTAAAAAAGCCGGGCAGCGGCTTCCACAACGTATCGTCGTCGCCGACCAGCGCACGCATATAGTCTTCCTGGCTCAACGCCATCAGCACCGCGCGCCGTGCCTTCACATTGTTGAAGGGTGGGTGCAGATGGTTCATGCGGAAGGAGCCGATATTGCCGAGGGGATCGCCGATATCGACGCTGATGTTCTTGTTCTTCTTCAGCACGGGTACGAGATCGGAGATCGGGTTCTCCCACCAGTCGACCTCCCCGTTCTGCAAGGCGGCCGCAGCGGTGGCCGGATCCGGCATCACCAGCCACTCGACGCGATCGACCAGGATGTTCTTGCCGCCGGCAAGCCACGACGCCTTCTCCTGTCGCGGCACGTAATCGGTGAACTTCTCGAACACCGACTTGGCGCCGGGCACCCATTCGCTCTTGGCGAACTTCATCGGACCCGAGCCGACATATTCGGTGATCTGCTTGAACGGATCGGTCTTCGCGATGCGCTCGGGCATGATGAAGGAGCACGGCGCGTTGTTCTTGGCCAGCGCGTACAGCATTTTCGGGAAAGGCTGCTTCAGGACCCATTTGAAGGTGCGGTCGTCGACCGGAGTCAATTCCTGCTGGATGGCCAGGATCATCAGACCCATTGGATCGCGCGCGGCCCAGCGCGACAGGCTCGCAACGACGTCCTTGCTCAGCACCGGCTCGCCGTCATGGAACTTGAGACCCGGGCGCAGCTTGAAGGTCCAGGTCTTGCCGTCGTCGGTGGTCTCCTCGGACTCGACCATCTGACGCTGCGGCTGGAGCTTGGCATCGACGCCGTAAAGCGTATCCCAGACCAGCGCCGCCGCGTTGCGCACGACATATTGCGTGCCCCAGATGGGATCGAAATTGGCGAGGTTGGCTTGCGGCACGAAGCGCAGGGTGCGCGCAGAGGCGCCTTGTGCGATCGCCGGGGCCGAGAGGCCGGTCAATGCCAGACCGCCCGCGCCGGCCAGTCCCTTCAATACGGTCCTACGATCCATGAAATCCTCCCAGTAGTGCCGTGATGCCGGCCATCGTTGGCCAAAGGCAGGTGAAACCAGAACCCATTGGCGTGCAAATGGTATGCCACTAACCGGGCCTTCGCCAGCGGGATCTGTTCGGGATTTCGACCGGTTCAGGCGTCAAAGCGCGGCCGCCAGTGCCGGTCCGGTCTCGATATGCGGAATCGCCTCGACCAGCTTGCGCGTGTAGTCGGTCTTGGGATTATCGAACAGCGCCCGGCTCTCCCCCTGCTCCACGATGCCGCCGTTGCGCAGCACGATGGTGCGGTCGCAGAGCATGCGCACGACATTGAGGTCGTGGCTGACGAACAGCAGCGCGATGTCGTTCTCGCGCCTGAGACGGTCGAGCAGTTGCAGCACCACCGCCTGCACCGAGACGTCGAGCGCGGCGGTCGGCTCGTCCAGCACCAGCAGCCGCGGCCGGCAGGCGATGGCGCGGGCAATGCCGACGCGCGCCTTCTGGCCGCCGGAGAGCTGGTGCGGAAAACGCGGCAGCAGATCGAGCGGCAACCCCACCCGCTCCGCACACTCTTCCACCCGCTTGCGCAGCGCATCGCCCGCCCGCATGCCGTCGAGCCGCATCAGGGGATGGGCGATGCAGTCAAAGGCCGTGAAGCGCGGGTTGAGGCTCTCGTTCGGGTCCTGGAAGACCATCTGGATGTCTTTGCGCAGCGGCGAGCGATGGAAGTCGCGCGAGGCGACATGGCCGATCGACTGCCCGTCGAACACGATATCGCCTTCGCTCGGGTCGATCAGACGGCAGATCATCCGCGACGTCGTGCTCTTGCCGGAGCCGGACTCGCCAACGAGCCCGACGCTCTCGCCGCCGGCCATCGTCATCGAGAAATCCGCGACCGCCGCGGAGCCCTGGTCAAAACGCTTGGCGAGCTTGCGCACCTCAAGGAGCGGTGGCGTCCCGTGCGGGAGCTCCTGCCTTGGCTTGCTGACGATCGTCGCGTGCCGCTCCCGCTCCTCCTCCGTCACGAGATCCTCGATCCGCGACGTCGCGGTCGGCGATGCCGCAACGAGGCGGCGGGTATAGGCGTGTTGCGGTGCGCTGAAAAGCTTTTTGGGGCTCGCTTCCTCGACGATGCGGCCGCGCTCCATCACGGCGATGCGGCGGCAATAGCGCGCGGCGAGACCGAGATCGTGGGTGATCAGGATCGTCGCCATGCCGCGCGCGGCGGCAACATCTGCGAGCAGATCCATCACCACCTTCTGGGTGGTGACGTCGAGCCCGGTGGTCGGCTCGTCGGCGATCAGCAGCGCGGGATTGCAGGAAATCGCGATCGCGATCATCACGCGCTGGCACATGCCGCCGGAAAGCTCATGCGGGTAGGCGTTCATCCGCGTCTCGGGGTCGCGGATCTGGACCGCGCGCAGCAGCTCCAGCGCCTCGGCGCGCGCGGCGTCCTTCGATATCTTCTTATGCGTGAGGATCGCGTCCGCGATCTGTAGGCCGATCGCGCGGATCGGGTTGAGGGCCGCCCGCGGATTCTGGAAGATCATCGACATCGCGGCGCCCTGGAGCTGACGAAGGTCATCGCCCCTGAGTTTTGTGACGTCCTGCCCGCGAAACAGGATCTTGCCGCCGGTGACGCGCCCGGCCGCATCGAGCAGCCGCGTGGTCGCGAAGCCGGTGACCGACTTGCCCGAGCCGCTCTCGCCGACGAGGCCGAGCATCTCGCCCTTCTGAACCGAGAGCGTCACGCCGCGCACGGCCTCGACCATGCCACGCCGCGTCGAGAACGAGACGTGGAGGTCGTTGATCCCTAGCAGCTCCTCGCTCATGTGCGCATCCGCGGGTCGAGAATGTCCCGCATCCCGTCACCGAGGAGATTGAAGCACAGCACCGCCATCATCAGCGCAAGACCCGGAAAGGCCACCAGCCACCACCGCCCGGTCGAGATGAAGCGCGCCCCTTCCGCGACCATGATGCCCCATTCCGGCGTCGGCGGCTTGACGCCGAGACCGATGAAGGACAGGCCGGCGGCATTGAGAATGGCCCAGCCGAGATTGAGCGAGATCTGCACCGCCATCGCCGGCAGGATATTCGGCAGCAGGAAGCGCAGCACCACCGAGAAATGGCTCTCGCCGCAGGCGCGCGCGGCTTCAACCCAGCCGACATTGCGGCGGACATTGACCTCGGCGCGCGCGAAGCGGATGTAGAACGGAAGATTGATGATCGCGGTTGCGATCACGATGTTCTCGATCCGGTTGCCCAAGGCGGCAACCATCGCCATCGCCAGCACGAACAGCGGAAAGGCCATCATCACATCGACGAAGCGGCCGACGCCGCGGTCGAGCTTGCCGCCGGCATAGCCGCAGAACGCGCCGACGACGGCGCCGATCACGAAGGAGATGCCGACCGCGGAAACCGCAATGGCAAGATCGAGGCGTGCTGCGATGATGAGGCGGCTGAACACGTCGCGTCCGAGCTGGTCGGTGCCGGCGAGATGCGCCGCGCTCGGCGGCAAAAGAGCCTCCGAGACATTGGAGACCACGGGATCATAAGGCACGATCCAGGGCCCGAAGATCGCAATCAGGACGAACATCGCAACGCCGGCCGCTGCAACGGCGGTGAGCGGATTGCCGCGCAGGATCCAGACCGAATGGCGGAGAGTTGCGCTGGTCATTCGATCGACACCCTGGGATCGGCGATGCCGTAGCAGATGTCGACCACGAGATTGACCAGCACGAACAGGCTGGCCATCAGCAGCACGAAGCCCTGCACCGGCGCATAGTCGGAGGATAAGAGCGCATCGAGCGCGTAGGAAGCGACGCCCGGCCAGGAGAACACCTTCTCCACCAGGACATTGGCGCCCAGCATGGTCGAGAACACGATGCCGGCGATGGTGATGACGGGCAGGATCGCGTTCCTCAGCGCATAAGTGACGACCACCTTGTGCCAGGACAATCCGACCGAGCGCGCGGTGCGGACGAAATCGCTGCCGAGCGAGACCAGCATCGAGGCCCGCGTGATCCGTGCCAGCGGCGCGATCACGAACAGGGCCATGCTCACCGCCGGCAGGATCAACTGCTTGCAGGCCGCCCACCAGCCCTCGATATCTCCCGCCAGCAGGAAATCGATCGACAGGAACCCGGTCCGTTGCGGCGGCAGCGAAGTGAACACGTCGATCCGCCCGGTCGGATCAGGCGCGAGCCCGAGCAGATAGTAGAAGACATAGATCAGCAGCAGGCCCGAGACGAAGGTCGGCACGCAGACGCCGAGCGCGCAGAACAGCCGCACGCCGTGATCGACGATCGAGCCAGGCTTCAAGGCTGCGACAACGCCAAGCGGTACCGCCGCGATCATCGCGATCAGGAGCGCCGTGAAGGTGAGCTCCAGCGAAGCCGGCAGCCGTTCGCGCAGGTCCTTCAGCACCGGCTGTCCCGTCATCATGGAGCGGCCGAGATTGCCGTGGCCGATGTCGGAGAGATAGAACACGAGCTGCTCCGGCACTGACCTGTCGAGCCCCATCTGCTTGCGGATTTGCTCGATCTCCTCCTTGCCGGCATTGGGCCCCGAGGCGAAGAACACCGCGGGGTCGCCGGGCAGCACGCGCATCAGCAGAAAGGTGAAGACCAGCACACCGAACAACGCCGGCAGCGACGACAGAAGCCGCCTGCCCGCCCGCACCATGGTTGCACCAAGACCGGTCGTCACCTTTCGGAGCCTCTCTCGTTTGCCGCCATCACTTGCGGCTGACGTCGCGATAGTCGACCTGGCGGTGGAACTCGTAGGTGTAGCCTTCGACCGACGACGCCATCACCGCATCCTGGTTCGGCTGCCACAGCATGATCTGCGGCATCAGATCGACATGCATCGCGTTGAGCTTGCGGCCGGCGTCCTCATACTTGGCCTTGTCCGGCTCGAAACGCGCCTCCTGCGCGATTGCGGCAAGATCCGGGTTGTTGATCGAGCTGTAATTCCAGCGCTGATTGCCGGTGTAGAAGTTGCGGTAGAAGTAATCGGTCGACGGCAGCCAGGCTACGATGCCCTCGGTGTAGAAGGGAAGCTTCTTCTCGTTGATCTGCGTCGACATCTGCGCATCCGGCAGCTTCTGGATGTCGACCTTGATCCCGATCTTGCCGAGCGATTCCTTCACCAGCGCGGCCATCGGCTCCGCGGTCGAGGACTGGCCGACGTTGAAGCTGAAGGTAGTCGAGAAACCCTCGGGGAGCCCGGCCGCCTTGAGATATTCCCTTGCCTTGTCGAGGTCGACCTTCACGGGCTGCTGGAACGGATAGATGCCGTTCAGCGGCTTGCCGTCCGGCCAGGTCGCGCCGAACAGCGGCGCGCCGCGGCCGAACAGGGCGGCCTTGAACATGTCGTCGTAGGGCAGCGCGTAAGCGATGGCACGGCGGACATTGACGTTGTCGAAGGGCGGCATCTGGTTGTTCATCGAGACATAGGTGATCGCATTGTACTGCGGGGTCGAGACCACCTTGAGCTTGCCCTTGGCCTCGAGCGACTGCACGTCGCTGGCCTGGAGATCGACGACGAGGTCGGCATCGCCGCGCTCGACCAGGTTGGCGCGGGTCGCCGGCTCCGGCACGGATTGAATGATCACGCGCTTGAAGAACGCGGGCTTGTTGGCCGAACCGCGATTCCAGGCCTCATCCCGTTTGATGATGACCTGCTCGCCCGGCTTGAAGGTCTCGACCACATAAGCACCACTGCCGGCGGTATGCTCCTTCAGCCATGCGGTGGCCCAGGGATCATCCGCCGTCGCGTGCTCTTTTGCCACCTTCGAGTTGATGATCAGGGGATAGACGGTGGCGAGATTGGGCAGCGCGAGCTTGTCGGGCTTCGGCAGCGTCACCTCGATGGTGAGGGGATCGATCACCTTGAACTGGTCGGCCGACGTCAACGATCCCGTCAGGAGCTGCGCCTTGCCGAGGATCGGCGCGGTGACGCAGCGATCGAGCGACCATTTCACGTCCTCCGCCGTGACAGGCGAGCCATCCTGGAACTTGGCGTCCTTGCGCAGGCGGAAGGTCAGCTTCAGTCCATCGGGGCTGACGTCGTAGGATTCGGCGAGCTCGCCGGTGATCGTGTCGAGATCGAACACCCATTTGCCGTTGAGCTGCTTGCGGCCGAACGCCACCAGCCGGTCATACGTGCTCATGCTCAGCGCGAAGGACTCGCGCGTCGATCCGGGGATGTTGGGATCGAGCGTGTTGACCGCTGATCCCGTGACGTAGCGCAACGTCTCCGCCCTGGTCTGTGCCTGCGAAGGCGCGGTGGCAATGAGCAACAGCGCAGTGGTGGCGAGGACTGAGGCCGCGGGCCTGAAAGACACAAAACGCATTCGTTTTCCCCAAAATTTCGGCAAGAACGCCAGCAAGGCAGGTCAAGAAAGAAGCAAGTTGCGCGCCAATCCCGCAGAGGCGCTTCGTCGCGGCGGTGCATGGATGATCATCGCGATTCCTCCATTGTTCGCGCGGGCCGCGCAACCACGGCCTGCGGCACGTCGTAGGCGCTGAGCGAAGCCCAGTGGCGTTCAACATCGGCGCGAAACAAGCCGCGCGTCAGGCCATTGACCAGCTTGGGAATGGCGGTCGTCATCGCATTGATCGACGATCCCGACGGACCAAAACTCATGGTGGAGGCGATGGCGAACAGATGGATGTCTGAGATCCACGGCGTCTCGCCCGGCACACGCTCGGTGAAGGCGTAATCGTCAGCGAGATAGGGAAAGCGGCCGAGCCGCGCGTTGTGCTCGCTCGAAGGCGGCTGATAGCAATCGGCCCAGGTCGCGATATTGCCGGCAAATTTGGCGAGCTCGCCGCGGCCGGCGAAGTTCATGTCGATGCCGGTGCCGCAAATGACGAAATCCGCGGTGATGGCGCCGCGTGGCGTGTGCAATTCGACACCGCCATCGGTTTGCCTGGTGCCCTCGACCGGCGCGCCTTCGTGCAGTGTGAAATTGGCGTGACGCGCGCAGCGGTCGTAAGTCGGCTGCGGAAATCCCTCGCGCATTTCGAGGATTTTGCGCATGAAGCGCCAGCGCCAGGCATCGTCGAGATCGCTGAGATGGCGCAGGAAGCCGCGAAAGGTGAGCCAGCGATAGGGCTGGATCACCTGGATCTGAGCGCGGCGGCAGAGCAGATGCACCTCCGCCGCGCCTGCCTCCAGCGCGGTCGCTGCATTGTCGAAGGCGGACGCGCCGGCGCCGATCACCGCGACGCGCTTGCCGCGCAGGCTTTCGAAGTCGATGTCGTCGGCAACAGTTGCGACCGAATCTGCCGGCAGATCGCGCAGGGGCTCGGGAATCATCCAGTCGCCCATGCCCTCCTGCCCCGTCGCCAGCACGATCTTGCGGGCATAGAGCGTCTCGACGCCATCGGCGCGTCTCACACGCGCGGCGAGCAGACCGCCTGACGCAGGCGCAATCTCCAGAAGCTCGCAGCCGTTGCGCACGGGCAGACCGATCGTGCGTCGCAGCCAGAGCAGATAGTCCGCCCAATGCTCTCTCAGGATCAGATTCAGCTCCTGCCAGCTCTCCTTGCCGAAACGGGCTTCGTGCCAGGACTGATAGGTCAGGCTGGGAATATCGAGGTCCGGGCCAGTGTAATCTTTCGGGCTGCGCAGCGTTGGCATGCGGGCATAGGTGAGCCACGGGCCCTCCTTCCCCTCCTCGGCCTTGTCGAGCAGCAGGATGTTGCTGACGCGCGAGCGCATCAGGCCGAAGCCAATGGCGATACCGGACTGGCCGGCGCCGATAATGAGAACATCGAGCGCGGGCTTGCCATCCGGCCCCGTCTTCGGCTCGAGCCAGGCGGCGCCTGGATGCGCGATCATCGCGAGATCGGCGCGAACGGTCGCTTCAAGCTTTGCCAACGCGTCGCTCATGCCGCGAGCCAGCCTCCGTCGACCACCATCACGGTGCCGGTCGTGAACGACGACGCATCGCTCGCAAGATGCAGTGCGGTCTGAGCGATTTCTTCCGCCTGGCCGAACCGCTTCATGGCGTGGCGGTTGCGGGAGGCTTCGCGCACCTCGTCTGGATTGGCGTGGCGGGCAAAGCTGCGGCGAAGCATCGGCGTGTCGATTGCGCCGGGCGCAATCGCGTTGACACGGATGCCGTCGGTCGCGAAATCCACCGCCATGGTCCGCGTCAGGCTGACGATCGCGCCCTTGGCGGCGATATAGGCGCTGTTGCCCTTGCCGCCGGCGATGGCGAGCTGCGACGCCAGCGTGATGATCGAACCGCTCTTCTGCTGCTGCATCTGCGGCACCGCCGCCCGCGCCCACAACCAGGTGCCGCCGACATTAGCGCGGAACACCGCGTCCCAGTCTTCCAGCCTCGTCGTCAGCACCGTGCCGCCGCAGGAAAAGCCGGCGGCAGTCATGAGGACATCGAGCCGGCCGTGCCGCGCGATCACCTCGCCTACAACTGTTTCGGCGAAACCGGCATCGCCGACGTCCCCGACATGCGTCGTGGCGTTGCCCACAAGGCTCAGCGTTTCCTGAAGGCCCGCGGCATCGCGATCGACCAAAGCTAGATGCGCGCCCTCCTCCGCGAACAGCTTCGCGCTTGCACGACCGATGCCCGAAGCTGCTCCTGTGATGATGGCCGTGCGCCCCTGCAGCCGCATCTCAGATCCACTCCTTGTGCTGGGTCAACCAGGCGCTCATCGCGGCGGCGGATTCAGCGCAGCCGAGCTGCGCGCGCCAGCCGAACTCATCCGCCATCCGCGTCACCGACAGCGGCGCGCGATAGGATCCATGCAGCTTGATGGCCGTCTGCTCGCCGGGCGCCGCAAGCCGGCATTGCAGGCCGGGATGCAGCGCCGCAAAGGCCTCGCCCCATTGCAACGCTGGCCATAGCCCACCGCGGGAGATGTTGTAGAGCCGATGGCGCGGCCGCTCCGCTTCGATGAGCAGTGCGACGGCTTCGGCCGCATCCGGCGCGTAGATCCAGTCTCTCATGCCTGCTTCAGGCATGACCGCCGGCTCGCCGCGCGCAAACGCAGCCAGGATCTGGTACTGGAGACTTGGCGTGTCGCGTACCGAGCCGGGCCGCTCCCATGGACCGAACACGGCGCTCAGACGCACGCTCAGGAAATCGCCGCCAAAGAGTTCGGCATGGCGAGCGACAGAGCGCTCCGAGGTGAACTTGCTGATCGCATAGAACGAGATGGGATCGCAGGGCGTCTCCTCGTCCAGAATGTCGACCCGCCCACCGGATGCGCCATAAGCCGAGGCCGACGACAGATTGACGACACGGCGAACGCCATGACGGACCGCCGCGAGCAGGATGGGGATTTGCGCCATCACGTTGATTTCGAGGACGCGCGAGGTCGACGCTCGCTCGAGTTCATCGCCGGCCGTCACCGCGGCGCCCAGCACGACCGCATCGCAACCCGCGGCAATGAGGGCGTCGATTGCGTCTGCGTCGGTGATATCGCCCTGCACGGCTTTGAGCCGTGCGCCGTAGTCAGCAAGCGATCGCCGCGCGGATGGCGCCAACTCTGCGCGGTCATACAGCGTGACGTCATGCCCGCGCCCCAGCAGCACCTCGGCGAGGTTGAGGCCGACAAAGCCGGTGCCGCCGAAGATGACGATCTTCATCGCGCGCGATCCACCATCACAGTAGCTTCGCCCCGAAATTCCGCTCGGGATCCATGTCGGCAACGAGCCGCCCCGTCGGCTTTGCCGCCTCGCCGCCGCCGCGCGCCAGGAATTTTCCGCTGCCGGCAGTCGCGAGACACTTGTTGCCATCGACGATGACGCGGCCGCGCGAGAGCACCGACACCGGCCAGCCCTTCAGCTTGCGGCCCGCGAACGGCGTGTAGCCGGCGAGATCGTGCATCATCTCGTCGGCGATTACGGTCTCGCGATTGGGATCCCAGATCGCGATATCGGCATCGGCGCCGACCGCGATCGAGCCCTTGCGCGGATGCAGATTGTAGATCTTGGCCGGCGCCGTCGCGGTCAATTCCACGAACTTTTCAAGACCGAGCCGGCCCTTCGACACCATCGCGTCGAACAGCAGCGGCAGCCGCAGCTCCAGCCCCGGCAGGCCGTTCGCGACCTGCTTGAAGTTCGGGTTGGGTCCGGCGCGCAGCTTGCCGGTCTCGTCGTAGCGATACGGCGCATGATCCGACGAGATGGTCTGGAGATCGCCGAGCGACAGCGCCTGCCACAGCGCCTCCTGGTCGGCATACGTGCGTGGCGGCGGGCTGCACATCCACTTGGCGCCCTCGGCGCCCGGCTTGTCGAGATCGTTTGCGGTGAGGAACAGATATTGCGGACAGGTCTCGGCGAAGACCTTCAACCCTTGCCCGCGCGAATCGCGGATCACCTTGGCGCCTTCGGCCGTGGACACATGGAAGATCATGATGGGCTGGTCGATCAGCGCCGCCATGCCGATCAGTCGCGCAAAGGCTTCCGCTTCCGAGACGCGGGCATGGCTGACGGCGTGGTATTTCGGCATGGTGTAGCCGCGCGCAAGCAGGCGCTTCACCATCCAGGCGATGATGCCGTGATTTTCGGCATGGGCGCACAACATCGCGCCGGACTGGCGCGCGGCCAAGAGAATGTCGAGCAGCGGCTCGTCGTCGACCTTGAGCCGGTCATAGGTCATGAAGATCTTGATCGAGCCATGGCCCTGCTTCACCAGCGCCGGAATGTGCTCCTCGACCGTCTCCTTGGTCGCGTCGGCAATGATCATGTGGAAGGCGTAGTCGATCACGGCGCCCTTCTTGGCCAGCGCGTGATAATCCTCCACCACCTGCGGCAGCTTCATGCCGACATGCTGTGCCGCGAACGGAATTACCGTGGTGGTGCCGCCGAAAGCGGCGGAGACGGTCGCGCTCTCGAAGGTGTCGGCATTCATGATGCCGGCCGCGGACAGCTGCTCGATATGCGCATGGCTGTCGACGCCGCCGGGCAGCACCAGCTTGCCGCCCGCATCGATCTCCCGTTTCGCCGCCGGAAGCCCGCGGCCGATCGCCGCGATGGTCTCGCCGGAGATGGCGACATCGGCCTCGAACACGTCGGTCGTGGTGGCGACGCGTCCGCCGCGGATGATCAGGTCGTATGTGGGTTCAGTCATGAGGCACTCCATGATATGCCTGAGCTACGTGATCGCCATTTCAAGGGAAGACCAACATGCCCCGGCCGCGCATTCTCGTCATCAATCCGAACTCCAACCCTGCGGTCACGCGAGGGCTGGAGGATGCGTTGAAGCCGCTCGGTTTCGAGGGTGGGCCGGAACTGGTCTGCCAGTCGCTGGCCGAGGGTCCGTTCGGCATTGAAAGCCAGGCCGATGTCGACGGCGTTGCGATGCCGCTGCGCCGGCTGGTCGAAGGCGACAACAGCTCGGCTGCGTTCGTCATCGCCTGCTACAGCGATCCCGGTCTTCAAGTCTGTCGCGAAGGCACCGACCGGCCGGTGTTCGGCATCGCCGAGTGCGGCGTGCTGACGGCGCTGGCCCGCGCCGAAACCTTCGGCGTCATCGCGATTGCCCAGCGCTCGATCCCGCGCCACATGCGCTACCTCAGGCAGATGGGCCTGACCGAGCGCCTCGCCGGCGAGCGGCCGCTCAACATGAGCGTTGCCGAAACCGCCTCGGGCGAGGGTACGCTGGCGAAGATGATCGAGGTCGGCCGCGCGCTGCGCGACGAGGACGGCGCCCGCGCCATCGTGATGGGCTGCGCCGGCATGGCGCGCCATCGCCGTCCGCTGGAGGACGCGCTTCGCATTCCCGTGATCGACCCGACGCAGGCGGCCGTCACCATGGCACTGGGTACGGTGCAGTTCTCGGCTCACTAGGCGTCCTTCAGCTCGTTGGCGTCCTGCCGCGCGAGCCATTGCGCGTGGCTCTCGCGCACAAGCGCAAACGTATCCCGCTGCGTCGTGTAGAGATTGCCGAACATGCGCCCGATCGGCCGGTAGGCGTCGAGATCGACATACATGTTGGCCTCGTCGACGAGGCCCTCCCGGGCATGAACCCGGAGCACCTCGCCGACCAGCAGTTCGCGATCGGGCGAGAAATTCAGTACGACGTGACGGCGGCATTCGAGAGCAAATGGTGCAGCCGCAAGGCGCGGCACCTTCACGTCAACTGAGGGAAGCGTCGCAAGCCCGGTCGCCGCGACCTCGCTGTCACCAGAGGGAAAATCGACCGCGCAATCATTCATCGCGGCAGACAGCGCCTCATCCACCATGTGAACCACGAACTCGCCGTCGCGATGGATGTTGCGGGTGGTGTCCTTCGGGCCGTGATCCGGCTTGTGCTGGAGCCCGAGCACGATCAGCGCGGGGCTTTCGGAGAAGACATTGAAGAAGCTGAAGGGCGCGGCATTCACCGCTCCGTTCGCGTCCAGCGTCGTCACCAGCGCGATCGGCCGCGGCACGACCACGCCGCAGAGCAGCTTGTAGCGGTCGCGCGGATCGAGCTCGCGCAAGGAAATGCCGGATGTGCTGTTGCCTGCCATCGGCGTCACTTCTCCGGCGGCGGCACCGCGCCGGTCTGGCTGGTGATCAGGCCGTAATGCTCGATGCGGCGATGCTGGGCAAAATTGAAGATCGTGGTCTTGCCGAACGTCGTGGCGTCGAGGTCGCAGGCGTGAACCAGGACCTCGTCGCCCTCCGTCTTGGCCTCGGCGACGATCTCGCCATCGGGATCGACGATCAGGCTGCCGCCGAACAGCGGATGGCCGTCCTCGACACCCGCCTTGGCCACCGCGACCACCCAGGTCGCGTTCTGATAGGCGCCGGCCTGCACCGAGAGACGGTTGTGGAACAGCCGCTTCTCGATGCCCTCCTCGCTCTTCTCGGCATTCACCGACGGCGTGTTGTAGCCGATCAGAACCATCTCGACGCCCTGCAGGCCCATGACGCGATAGGTCTCGGGCCAGCGCCGGTCGTTGCAGATGGCCATGCCGATGATGCCGCCCAGCTCGCGCCAGACGTTGAAGCCGAGATCGCCTGGCTCGAAATAGCGCTTCTCCAGATGCTGGTGCGAACGCTTGGTGTCGTAGTCCACATGGCCCGGCAAATGGACCTTGCGATATTTGCCGACGATCTTGCCGGACTTGTCGGTCAGGATCGCGGTGTTGAAGTGATGCCCGTCCGGCGTCAGCTCGGCATAGCCGAAATTCATCGCCATCTGATGCTGCGCCGCACGCTCGAACAGCGGCTTGGTCGCCGCATTCGGCATCTCGCGCTCGAACCAGATGTCGGCCTCCGCCCGGTCCTCCGAATACCAGCGCGGGAAGAACGTCGTCAGCGCCAGTTCCGGATAGACGATCAGGTCGGCGCCTTTGGCTTTCGCCTCGTCCATCAGCGCGATCATGCGCCTGACCACGGCCTCGCGGCTGTCGGCCTTCTGGATCGGGCCCATCTGGGCGGCGGCAACAGTGACGATACGCATCAGCGAGTTCCTGATTTCCTGGTGAGGCTGGGGATCGTAGCTTGAGGGGCGTGCCGGCGCGCGCAGCATAACGCGGTCTTGCGCCGTTTTTCCAGCCAACCAGCTTTCATGCCGTCCGCCCCCATTCGGCATCCTGCAAAAGCCGCCAGTTGATCTTGTTGCTGGCGGTGCGCGGCAGCTCATCGACGAAGACGACAGCGCGCGGCGCCTTGTAGCTGGCCATCGCGCCACGGGCCCAACCGACGATGTCGTCCGCCGAAATCGTCGCGCGCGCGGCTTCGTCCAGCACCACCAGCGCCTTGACGGTCTCACCGCGGTAGTCGTCGGGGGCCGAGACGATGCAGCATTCCCGGATGGCGCGGTTCTGGTACATCGCGGCCTCGACCTCGGCCGGCCACACCTTGAAGCCGCTGACATTGATCATCCGCTTCAGGCGGTCGACCGCGAAGAAATAGCCGTCGGCATCGCGATAGCCGAGATCGCCCGTGCGCAGGAACCGCTTGCCGGACAGTTCTATGAAGGACTCGGCATTGGCCTGCGGCCTGTTCCAGTAGCCTTGCAGCACTTGTGGCCCGTGCACGACGATCTCGCCGACGACATTGTCGTCGAGCTCGATCAAGGTCTCTGGATCGACGACCCTCGCATCGGTCTCGTGCACGGCAATGCCGAGACACTGGCGCTTCGGCGAAGCGATCGGATTGAGATGCGTCGGCGACATCGTCTCGGTCATGCCGTAGCCCTCGACGAAATCGAGGCCGAAGCGGCCTTTGAGCCGTTCGGCCACCGCAGTGGGCATCGCCGCACCACCTCCGGTCAGAACCTTGAGTTTCGCAAAGCACCGATCGCGGAACCGGACGCTGGCGAGCACGTCCACGATCATGGTCGGCGCGGCGTTCCAGAACGTCACGCCGTAGGTCTCGAACAGATCCGGCAGCAGATCCTTGTCCCAGCGCGCCATCAACAGCAGCGTGGCGCCTGTCACCACCGCCGCATTCATCGAGCCCTGCATGCCCGCGACGTGGAACAGGGGCATGAAGCCGGTCATCACATCGTCGCCGTCGAGCCCATACCAGCGTGCCTGCAAGACGGCCGTGAACAGCGCGCTGCGATGCGTATGCATGCAGGCCTTGGGATTGCCTGTTGTCCCCGAGGTGTAGGGCAGGATCATGAGATCGTCCGGCCCCGCGCTCATTGCGCCGGGCTGCAAACCTTGCGCGATCGCAGATGACCAGGAATGCCGGCCTGGCGACGGCGGCACCTCCGACGGCGCTTCAGTCACGCAGGACGGCAACGTGTAGGGCGTCGCGTCCGGGATCTCGTCGCGATACTGCGCGACGATCGTATGAGTGATAGCTTCGCCCGCCAGCGGCGCAAATATGTCGTTGAGCTCGCTTCCGATGATCGCGACCTTGGCGCCGCTGTCTTCGGCGAGATAGTCGATCTCGGCCGTCTTGTTCATGGGATTGACCGGCACGATCACGGCGTCCGCCCGCATCACCGCGTAGTAAGCGATGACATATTGCGGCGAGTTTTGCAGCGCGATCATGACGCGATCGCCGCGCGTCACGCCGCAAGCGTTCTGCAGGAAGCCGGCCAAGGCATCGACCCGTTCGCGTAGCTCGGCATAGCTCAGGCTCGCACCATAAAACACCGTCGCCGGATGCGATGGGCGATCCAGCGCGGCCCGAACAAGCGCGTCGTACAGCGTCCCCTCCGGCATCGCGAGATGCCAGGGCTCGTCCGCCGGCCAGGCCGGCGAGCGGTGGGACGCTGCGGGGTCTGCGCTCACCCGTGCTCCTCGTCTGCGATGTCGAGGCCGCGGTCGAGCGCATCCAGCAGCCGCTCGGCTTCCTGCTCCGAGATCACCAGCGGCGGCGCCAGGAACAGCGAAGTCTGCTCACCGCTGGTGCCGATCACCGCGCCGGCCTCCAGTGCCCGCTCCGCCACCCGCGAGGCGATCGGGACCACGGTGGTGTCGGCATGCCAGCTGCGCCAATCTGGACCGTAAAGCTCCACCGTCCAGTGCAGCCCCTGCCCCGCCACGCGCTGCACGCTCGGATGCTTCTGCGCGATCGCGAGCAGGCGGCGGGTAAAGAGCTTTTCGAGCTTCCGGACGTGCTCCAGAATCTTGTCGTCGCTGACGACTTTCAGGTACGCGCTCACCGCGGCCATGCTGATCGGATGGCCACGCAGCGTGCCGTAATTCTGCCAGCTCGAGCCCTTGAGCCGCTCGACAATGTCCTTCGACACCACGACCGCAGCCACCGCCGCCGCACCGCCGCCGAGCGATTTTCCGAGCGTCACGATATCGGGGCGGCTCTCCGCGCCCTGGAAGGCGAACCAGCGTCCTGCGCGGCCTGCGCCGGTGACGACCTCATCCGCGATCCAGTAGGAACCTGCCTGCCGCGCGCAGCGCGCCACCTCGTCCTGATAGGCGCCGTCGTAATAGATGCCGCCCTGGGTGTAGTCGATGATCGTCGCCGCGGTGTCCGAGAGCAGACGCGTGGCATCCGCCAGATATTCGCTGGGCGGCGTGTTGTTGGCCGGCGCGCCATAGATGGCGCCATCCGGCGCCGGGAGGATCCGCACCGGTGCCATCGGCGCCGGCAGCTTCGAGCCGCCGGAGTGCACCGCGAGGCCGCCGTGCCATTGCGGCTGCACCGTCATGCTGCGCGACAGGCCGGTGATGCCGTGATAGGCGCGCTCGCGCGTCGCCAGCGCAGACCGCTGCGTCAGCGCCTGGCAGAGCGACAGCGCCATGTCGTTGGCCTCGCTGCCGCTGATGCAGAAGCGCACTGCGCCGACCCAGTCGTCTTCGCCCTTGAATGCCGTAGCCATCAGATCGTCGGCCGCCTGCTCACGGCCGACCCAGGTCCAGCCTTCGTTCACGACGGGCGTATCGGCCGCGCGGCGGATCGCCTCCACCATCGCCGGGTGACGATGGCCGAGGCCGCCGCCGGTGTTGCTGCCGTCAATCAGCTTGCGGCCATCGGACAGGTGAAAGTAGACGCCCTCGCCGCCGACGACGGCCATGGGCGCGCTGTCGCCCGCGTTCAGCCCGGTTCGCAACAATCTGCTCATCGCAATCCCCTCACTCCGCGGCCGCGGCGCCATAGCCGCCGCCGCCGCACATCTCGATCGTGACGAGATCGTCTTGCTGCAACACCAGGTTCGATTTGCCGTCGATGGCAACGTTCGCGCCCTGCCTGATCAGCGAGATGCGGCAGGCCTTGCCGGGTTCGCCGCCCTGCATGCCGAACGGCGCAATCACCATGCGCTCGATGCAGGTGGTCAAGTGCATCGAGGGTGCGAGGATGCGATAGGTGCGAACCGAGCCGTCACCGCCGCGATGCGCCCCCGCGCCGCCGGAATGCCGGCGAATGGCCTGCTGCTCCAGGCGGATCGCGTAGCTCGCCTCGATCACCTCGACCGGCGTGTTCGACGTGTTGGACAGATGCACGCGCGTCGCCGACATGCCGGCCCGATCATGCCGCGCACCTTCGCCGCCGCCGTGGACCTCGTAGAGCATCTTCCAGGAGCCGTTCTGCCGCGGTTCGGCGAAGAACAGAACACCTGCGGTGGTCGCGCCGCCGGCCGACAGTCGTTCGGGGATGGTGTCCTGCATCGCGCGGAAAATCGCATCGACGATGCGCATGGACGTCTCGTGGTTGCCGGCGGCCACGGACGCCATCCAGCCCGGCTCCAGGATCGAGCCCGGGCGCGTGATAATGGTCAAAGGCCGGAGCGCGCCGGCATTCTGATGCATGTCGCGCCCACTCATGATGCGTGCCGCATAGGCGACCGCCGAGCGCGCCATGAACGGCGTGGTGTTGCAGAAGTTGGAGACGCGGTCGCAGCTTCCGGAAAGGTCGAAGGTCGCCTCGTCGCCGCGAATGGTGATTTTCACATGGATGCGCGCAGGTGCATTGTTGACGCTGCCGTCGTCGAGATAGTCTTCGCCCTCGTAGACGCCGTCCGGCAGGTCGCGGAGCGCCTCCCGCATCTCGATTTCGGAGAGATCGTGCAGGCGCGACTGCGTCGCCGTGAACACCGCCTTGCCGTGCTCGCAGCAGAGCTCGACGATGCGCTTCTCACCGGCCTTGGTTGCCGCGATCTGAGCGAGCAGATCGCCCTCGCAGGACTCGGGATCGCGGACGTTGGCCTTGAGCAGCTGCACGATCGGCGTATTGACGCCGGCTGACGTGGCGATCAGCACCGGCGGAATCCGCATCGCCTCCTGAAAAGTGTCGATCGCCTTGGCAAAATAGCTGCCGGGCCAGGTGCCGCCGATGTCGGGCCAATGCGCGAGGCTCACCGCGAACGCCACGATCTCGCCGTCAACGAAGACGGGGCGCACCACCTTGACGTCGTTGAGGTGATTGCCGCCGAGCGCGCCGACATTGTAGATCACCACGTCGCCGTCGTTCAGGCTCTCGACCGGCACGACCTTCAGCAGTTCCGGGATCGTGTAGGCCATCGCGCCGAGATGGATCGGGATATCGCGGCCCTGCCCGACCAGGCCGCCGCGGCCATCCGTGATGGCGGATGACAGGTCGCCGGCCTCGCGCAGCAGCGGCGAGCGCGCCGAGCGCGTCATCACCAGGCTCATTTCCTCGGCCGCGGCCGAGAGCCCGTGCCTGATGACCTCGACGACGAACGGATCGAGCTTCATGCCGCCCTCCGCGTCAGGAACAGATTGCCTGATACATCGGGTTTAGCTTGCCAGCCCGGCGGGACCACGACCGTTGACCATGCGTCCTCGATGATCGCGGGGCCGCTGACGACATCGGTCAATTTGGCGCGATCGATGATCCCGGTCGGGATATCGTGGAGGCCGTCGAATGAGCAGGCCCGCTTGCCTGACGACACCGCCCTCACCGCAGTCGCCGGCCGGCTCACCACCGTCGTCGACGGGCGCCGCGCCTGCACGCGCACGGATTCGATGACGCAGGACTCGCTGGTCGCATAGCCGAACAGCTCGTGATGCCGCGCCAGAAAGTCCTTCTTCAGCTTGGTCACGTCGAGCGGCAACGTGAACGGCACCGGAATGGCATCATTCTGCGCCGCGTAGCGCATCAGCGCCACCAGCTCGACCTGGATCTCCGCCTGCGCAACGCCGTTGGCGATCAGCGGCGCCGAAGCATCGTCCATCAACGTCCCGATCCGCTCCGACACCCGCGCGAGATCGATGCCGTCGAGGGCGGCGCGTAGCGTCTGCTGCTGGAGGAAGCTGAAATCGGCGGTGAGACAGCCCAGCGCCGAGAACGCGCTCGAGGCGCTCGGCACCACGACCTCGGCAATCCCGTAGAGATCGGCAAGACCTGCGGCATGCATCGGGCCGCCGCCACCGAAGGCGAGCAGCGTGCAGTCGCGCCCGTCGATGCCTCGTTCGACCGTGACGCGGCGAAGCGCGCGGGCCATCGTCGCGTTGGCGACCTTGATGATGCCGAGCGCGGTTTCGGTCAGGCTCAGCCCCAGGGCGCGCGCAATCGGCTCGATGACGCGTTCCGCGGCCTTGATGTCGATGCCGATGCGGTCGCCAAGCTTGGTCTCGGGATTGAGATAGCCCAGCACGGCATTGGCGTCGGTGATGGTCGGCTCAAGGCCGCCGCGGCCATAGCAGGCCGGCCCCGGCTCGGAGCCGGCGCTCTCTGGCCCGACCGTCAGGCCGCCCGGACCGTTTCGCACGATCGATCCGCCGCCGGCCCCGATGGAATGGACCGCAAGCATCGGCTGACGCAGCGGCTTGTCGCCGAGCATGCGGCCGTCGGTCATCTCGGCCTGACCGTCGACGATCAGGCAGACGTCCGTCGTGGTACCACCCATGTCGAAGGTGAGCATACGCGATGTGCCGAGCTGGCGCGCGATGCTGACCGATGCGGAGACACCGGCGGCCGGCCCCGACATCGCCATCACCAGCGGCCGCCGCTTCACGGCCGAGATCGGGACCATGGCTCCGGCCGAATGAAACACCTGCAAGCCGGCGCCGATCGGCAGCCGCTGCTCCAGCTCGCTGAGATATTCCACCGCGATCGGCATCGCGGCCGCGTTGAACACGGTCGCGGACGTCCGTTCGTATTCGCGCGCCTCGGGATTGACCTCATGCGACAGCGAGACGTGGGCGACGACGCCCTTGAGGCGCTCGCCCAGCATCTTTTCGTGCACGGGATTGGCGTAGGCGTGAAGCAGCGCCACGGCGACGCTCTGCACGCCGGTCTGCTTCAGCCAGGCCACCAGACGCTCGATCTCGGTCTCATCCAGCGCCTTCAGCACCCGGCCCTCGTGATCGAGGCGCTCGGCGAGCCCAAAGCTTCGTTCGGGCGGCACCAAAGGCGGTGATTTCGGCGGAATGTCGAGACGATAGAGATCGCGGCGGCGATAGCGCGCGATCTCGAGCACATCGGCGAACCCTTCGGTCGCGACCAGCGCGACCTTCGGCAGCCGGTTCTCGACGATGGCGTTGGTGACGCGCGTGGTGCCGTGCACGAAGCGCTTGACCTCGCTCTTGCGCAGGCCCACCGCCTCGATCGCCTCCAACATCGCCTGAACCGGCGCGTCGGGGCGCGACGGCACTTTTGCGATCCGCGCCTCCACGGAGTCACGCCTGATCGCAATGATGTCGGTGAAGGTGCCGCCGATATCGGTGCCGACTTCCCAGTGATTTTCGGAGGAACTCATGTGCGGGGTCAGTTACGGATGACGTCCGAACCGGACGCCGGGTGCCTGCCGTCCATCGCGACGTCCAATGCCGATCCGAGAGCGCTCATCATCATCCCCTGTCATGCCACCGCCTGCGAGCGTGCGACAGAGCGATGGGCTCGGGATAGGGCCAGAGTTGTCGCAAACCACTAGACCAGCGCAGGACCGGCATCACGCGGTGCAACACCATCTGCACGTTTTGGTGCAGCACTGCACGCGCAGAGAGCACACGAACGCGAACCGTTCCACGCGACAAACGTGCAGCGCACCACGGATTTCTCGGCGCAAATCCTGACGCCCGCCGCACCGCAATCGGAGCACTCAAAAACGTCTGTCTAATTTCCAGGCGATTGAACGGCGTTGCGGGATAGCCGCATGCCTACGAGCTATGCACGACGGTCGGCTCAGCTTCTCTTTATTGTACGAACAGTAAGAGAGGATATTGCCGGGTCGGATGGTGCATTGCGGCGACCGCTGCCGATGCGAGCCGCGATTCTCGCAAGCAGCGGCGCGGCGTCCTCGACCCGCAGCCGCCCGTAGCCGAACACCAGGCCCTGCCGCGTCGGCTGCTCCAGAAAGTTTTGCGAGAGCGGCTGGACGTGGATGCCGGCCTGCTTCAGGACCGCGGCCGCTTCCCGATCGCTCATCCGTGCCTGCATTGCTTCAGTGAACAGCGCCACCAGATGCAATCCGGTGACGGCGGAGGATACGGTGAGATCGTCAGGCATCAGCGCTGTGATCGCATCGATCAGTGCCTTCCGGCGCGCGGCGTAGATCCGCCGCATCCCGCGCAGATGCCGCAGCAGGTGCCCTTCCCGCATGAACTCGGCCAGAGCGAGCTGTCCGATGCCGGAGGTATGCACATCGATGCGCGCGCGGCCCCTGGAAAAGCCTTCGATGAAATGCCTGTTGGCGACGATGTAGCCGAGCCGCAAATTCGGCATCATGGTCTTCGAGAAGGTACCGAAATAGATCACCCGCCCCTCACGATCGAGCGAGCGCAACGAGGCGATCATGCTGTCCTGGTGCCTGAACTCCGAATTGTAATCGTCCTCGATCACCCAGACGTCGTTCTTGTTGGCCCAATCGAGCAGCTCGAGCCGCCGCTCCAGCCCCATGCTGACGCCGAGCGGATATTGATGCGACGGCGTCACCACGATCAGCTTCGCACCCGGCGCGCGCCTGATACCTTCGGAGACGACGAGGCCCTTGTCATCGACTGGAAGTGGAACGAGCTTCGCGCCGGCGGCCGTCAGCGCCCACCGGGCCTCGACGAAACCGGGCTCCTCGACCCAGACCTCGTCGCCGGGATCGAGGATCATCCGGCTGCAGAAATCAAGCGCGCCCGATGTGCCTGAGGTGACGACGACCTCTTCCGGCGAGCAGACGAGCCCGCGCACCGAGCCGAGGAAGTTCGCGATCTCGCTCCGCAATCGCGGATGGCCTTCCGAGGGAAGATCGAGGCATTCCTGCTCTTTCGGATTTTGCCAGGACTGGCGCAGCAGGCGCGACCATTCCTTGAACGGGAAGGTCGAGACGTCGGGTGCGCCGGGCGCGAACACGGACGGCCAATTGGTCTCGTAATCCAGACCAAGCAGCGATCGCCAACGCTCCGACATGTGGGCGGGCTTGCTCGCAGGCGACGTAACGGACGAAAGCTCCGCATGCGGGGCTGCAACGGCGGCCACCATGACGCTGCCCCGCGGCGTCGATTCAAGATAACCCTCGGCGTAGAGCAGATCCCAGGCGGTCAACACCACCGTGCGCGAGCAGCCCAATTCGCGCGCGATCTCCCGGGATCCCAGAAATTGCGTTCCAGCCGGAAAGACGCCGCGCAAAATGCCGTCGCGGATGTGCGCCGCGATCTGCAGATGCAGCGGCACGGCCGACGTCCGGTCGATATGCATCCCGGCAAGGGACACGCGCTTGCTCGGGTGACGGCTGTTGTCCATGTCTCGCCCGTCAGGCAAGGAATTGTAGCCCGCATGGAGCGAAGCGAAATGCGGGGAGACCGTCCCGGATTGCGCTTCGCTCCATCCGGGCTACACGGCCCCACATACAAGTGCGTGGGGTGGGTCAGCGCAAGCCTAACCCACCCCACGAGATCTCGCTTACGTGCTCGCCTGGGTCACGAACTTCGTGTTCAGGTAACCCTCGATCGCCTCGAGGCCGCCCTCGGAGCCGTAGCCGGAATCCTTGATGCCGCCGAACGGCACTTCCGGCAGTGCGAGGCCATGGTGGTTGATCGAGACCATGCCGCTCTCGATATCGGAACCGATCGCCTGCATCGTCTTGGTCGAGGTCGTGTAGGCATAGGCCGCAAGGCCGTAAGGCAGGCGGTTCGCCTCGGCCACCACCTCGTCATAGCTGCGGAACGAGGTGATCGGCGCCAGCGGTCCGAACGGCTCCTCGTTCATGATGCGGGCATCGCGCGGCACGTCGGTGATGACAGTCGGCTCGAAGAAGAAGCCTTCGTTGCCGATGCGCTTGCCGCCGGCCTGGACCTTGGCGCCGCGCTGCACAGCGTCGGAGACCAGACCTTCCATGGCGTCGACGCGTCGCGGGTTCGCCAGCGGACCCATGCGGGTGTCCTTGTCGAGGCCGTTGCCGACCTTGAGGCTCTTGGCCGCCGCCACGAACTTGTCGACGAAGGGCTGATAGACGCTTTCGTGCACCAGGAAGCGCGTCGGCGAGACGCAGACCTGGCCGGCATTGCGGAACTTGTTGGCCGAGAGAATCTTGGCGGCGTTGTCGAGATCAGCGTCCGCGAACACGATCGCCGGCGCGTGGCCGCCGAGCTCCATGGTGACGCGCTTCATGTGCAGGCCCGCGAGCGCGGCGAGATGCTTGCCGACGGCGGTCGAGCCGGTGAAGCTGATCTTGCGGATGATCGGGTGCGGAATGAGATATTCCGACACTTCCGACGGCACGCCGAACACCAGCTGGACGACGCCGGCCGGAATGCCCGCGTCGGCATAGGCGCGCACCAGCTCCATGCAGCTTGCCGGGGTTTCTTCCGGGCCCTTGACGATGATCGAGCAGCCGGCGGCAAGCGCGGCCGAGATCTTGCGGACCGCCTGGTTGATCGGGAAATTCCAGGGCGTGAACGCGGCGACCGGGCCGACCGGCTCCTTGGTCACGAGCTGGGAGACGTTGCCCATCCGCGGCGGCACGATGCGGCCATAGGCGCGGCGGGCTTCCTCGGAGAACCAGTCGATGAGGTCGCCGGCAAGCATGGTCTCGCCCTGCGCTTCCACGACCGGCTTGCCCTGCTCCATGGTCATCACGGGCGCGATCTCGGCGGCGCGCGAGCGGATGATGTCGGCGGCCTTGCGCATCAGCTTGTAGCGGTCGAACGGCGAAGTCTTGCGCCAGATCTCGAAGCCGGCCTTGGAGGCCTCCAGCGCGCGGTCGAGGTCCTGGCGCGAGGCGTGCGGGGTCTTGCCGATCGGCTGGCCGGTGGCGGGGTTGAGGATGTCCTCCGACTTGCCGGAGGTGCCGTCGGTCCACTCGCCGGCGATGAACATCTGAACTTTCGGGTACATCCCTGGTGTCTCCTGCATGATTTCGGCGGCGATCAGCATTGGCGCCCACCGCCTAACAAGTGGGCGCAGAGCTACACCGAAAGGCGGCCGGCGAAAAGGGATCAATGATGCCGCAGCAGCGCGAGGATGGTATGCGCAACAGACGACATGGCGTCGTCCCGATACGATTATTTTTCCGTCACACCAGGCTCGACTTGCCGCGGCTAAGCACCTCGCCCGCGCCCTTGTCGCCGACGATCCTGCCCTGCTCGTACACCACGCGGCCCCGCGCGATGGTGGTGACGGGCCAGCCGGTGACGTCAAAGCCTTCCCACGGCGTATAGTCGGAGCCATGGTGCAAATCGGCCTGCTGAATCGTCTTTGTCAGCCTCGGGTCCCACAGCGCGATGTCGGCGTCGAAGCCGACGCCGATCGAGCCTTTGCGCGGATAGAGCCCGTAGATCCGCGCATGATTGGTCGCAGTCAGCTCGACGAATTTCTGCAAGCTGATCCGCCCCTTCGACACGCCCTCGGAGAACAGGATCGGCAACCGGGTCTCGACGCCGGGGATGCCATTCGGCACCCAGCGGAACGAGGTGCGGGAATTCGGCGTCAGCTTGCCCTTGGGATCGTCGTAGCGGAACGGGCAGTGATCGGACGAGAAGGTCTGGAACACACCCGTGGTGATCCCTTCCCAGATCGCCTGCTGGCTTTCGGCATCGCGCGGCGGCGGCGAGCAGACATACTTTGCGCCTGACATGTCCATGTTCAGGCCTTTCATGTCGTTGGCCGTCAGCGTGATGTATTGCGGGCAGGTCTCGGCATGCACCGGCAGTCCGCGCTGCTGGGCCCAGCGCACCTGCTCCATCGCCTCGCGCCCGGAGACGTGGACGATCATGATGGGGACGCCGATCACCTCGGCATGGCTGATGGCGCGATGCGTCGCCTCGCGCTCGACGGCCTGCGGCCGCGAGGTGCCGTGATAATAGGGCGCGATATGGCCCTCGCGTTCGAGCTTGGCCGTGAGGAAACGGATCGCGTCGTAGCCCTCGCAATGGACCATGACCAGCGCCTCCTCGCGGCGAGCGACGTCGAACACTTCCAGCAACTGCTTGTCGCTGAGCACGAGGTCGTCATAGGTCATGAACACCTTGAACGAGGTGTAGCCGTCCTTGACGAGAGCCGGCAGCTCCTGCCCGAGCACGACCGCGGTGGGGTCGGAGATGATGAGGTGGAAAGCGGTGTCGATGTAGCACTCGCCCTCGGCGAGCTTGCGGTAGTTCTCGACGCAGGTGCGCAGCGACGTCCCCTTCTCCTGGAGCGCGAAGGGCAGCACCATGGTGTTGCCGCCGGCCGCCGCCGCGCGCGTTGCCGAGGCAAAATCGTCGGCCATCACGACGTCGGGGCCGGAGGCCTGGGAGATGTGGACGTGACTGTCGATGCCTCCCGGCAGCGCCAGCAGCCCCGTCGCGTCGATCTCGCGCGCCGCGCCTTCAATGCGGTCGGCGATGCTGACGATGCGTCCGTCGCGAATGCCGATATCGGCGCGAAACTCGTCGCTGGCCGTCACGATGGTGCCGCCGCGAATGGCGAGATCGAGCTGCGTCACAGGAGGGCTCCGTCACTTGATGATCGCTGATGTCTGGAAGATCCGGCCCCACGCCGCAAGGGCCGCGATGTCGCCACCGGCGAGTTCGAGCGTCCGCCACAGCGTGACCGCGACCGAGTCCAGCACGGCGATGCCCAACTCCCGTTCGAGTGCTGCAGCCAGCGCGGCGCCGTCGAGATTGGTGCAGAGAATGACGACGGCATCGGCGCCGTCCGCCGCGACCGCGCGGATCATGTCGGCAATCGTCGCGGGCGTGACCTCACCAAAGGAAAAGTTATCGCGCAGGCCGAGATGCCGCTCGGCGTGAGGGGCGATCCCCTCCTCGGCCCAGACATCGCCGATACGCCGTTGCACATCGTCCGTATAGGGGGCGACCAGGCCGACGCGTCCGGCGCCGAGCGCGCGGACGGCGTCGATGCAGGCGAGCGTGGAGGTCGTCGCCGGGATATCGGTCCGCGCCGCGATCGCCTCGCACAGGCTCCGGTCGCGGCCGATACCGAGCCAGCTTGCCGACGTGCCGTTCCAGGCAATGGCATCGACCTTGGCGTCCGCCAGCAGATCCGCCGCCGGCAGCATCACCGAGGCATCGAACTGGTTCAGCGCCGCGGCATCGAGCGCGATCTCGGTGACGCGGAAGCGCGAGAAATGAGCGGTGACGCCGGCCACGCCATGCAGCATGGAACAGGTGACGGGCTCCAGCACCGAGTTGGACGACGGGGTCATCATGCCGAGGCGCTTGCGCTGAATTGACATCGATCACGATCGCCCCATTGAGAGAGCGCACCGCTGCGCCCCCTCGGACGATCATCCGCGCCTGCCATCGCCCGCGCAACCCGCAATCTGCATGGCGCATATGATTTGTTCGATACGCAGCTCAAGCCGTGAAGGTCGACCGCAAGCGCCGCCAGCCGATCACGATGCCGGTGACGGAAAATGCCAGCCCGAACAAGCAGAGCCCGACGACCAGGATATCGCGCAGACGCGGGTGCGCCATGAGAACGGGAAAATCGAGCGTGTGAAGCGCACCGTAGAACCAGCGATAGGCCCGCCGCGAGGCATCCAGTCTTTGCAGCACGCGGCCGTCGGCACCGTCGATGTCGAACCAGAGGTCGCCGCATCGGGAGCGATAGACGGGCGCTCCGGGGACAGCCGAGTGCGCGGGATAGTCGTCATTGTCGGCTAGAACGGACGGGGCGCCGCAACCCGGCGCAAGGCGCGTCGTCAGGTCATGGACATCCTTCTCGCCGAGGAATGCCACCTGCCGGCTGCGGATCGCCTCCTCCGTTTTAGTCAAGGTCTGACTGGCGAGGCCGGTCCGGTCGCGCCGGTAGACAACACCGTTGACGGCGAACCATTCGACTTCGCGAGCCGACGGCTGACCGACCGGTGGGGCCGTCGTCCAGTCCGGCGCGGCATACACCACGCCTGCTTCGGTCGGGGTCAGCTCCCCGCGCGAGAACAGCCGGCCGTGATCCATCGAGAGCCAGCCACTGAAACTCCAGGTCAGCACGAAAACGGTCGCGACGAGACCAATGATGTGATGCAGTGCGTGCCAGCCGCGATAAGGCGACGAGACCCCGCGCCCTCGAATCCTGATCCTGATAATTCCGAGCACCGCGCCGAGCGTCGCCGCGATAAAAGCCACCAGCGACAATGTCGAGACCACCTGATCCCAAAGGGACCAGTTGCTCCTCAGGACCGTCGGATAGATCCAGTGCAGGACGCTGCCGGCCCAATTCCAGCCGCGTTCGCTGCGGGTCGTATCCAGCACGACTTCGCCGGTGCGCGAGGAGACATAGACCTCGGTTCCGGCCGCATCGCCAAGAGCGACGCGCAACAGAGGCCGGTGTCGATCAAAGCCGTTGGGTACGCTCCATTGATCATAATCCGCGCCCGAAATCATCGACGCCCGCGCGGCATCGAGCCCGCGTTGCCGGGCATGATCCCGCGCGATACCGACCGCGACGTCGGCGGACGTCACCGATGCATCCCGTCCGTCGGAGGCATGGACCGCACGCACACGCGACGGGTTCGACACGACATAGACCGGCCCGTCGCTCCGCTGGACCAGGCGAACGCGCGTGGCGTCCGCGATCCCGCTCGCGGCGACGGCCTCCGCGACCGCAATCCTCACCTCTCCGCCAGCCACCGGCGCGAGCCCGGCAAAACGTTCCGCTTCCGCCAATGACGGAAACGGGACGAAGTGCATCACGATTCCGCTCGCGAACCACATCGCGAACAGCAGGCAGAACGCGATCCCGAGCCAGCGATGCAGCAGCACGATCGCGTTCATCATGTGGTCAGCGCCCTACCATTTGAACGCGGCCGAGAGCTCATAGGTCCTGGGCGCACCGAGCAGGATCTGGTCGGGATAGAACGGATCGCCCCAGATCGCGTAGCGCTTGTCGGTGATGTTGCGCACGCGGAAGCCCAGACGGGCCTGGTCGACCGCGTTGAACACCGTCTTCGGGATGTCGACGAAGGCGTAGACGTCGGCGACGGTGTAGGCCTTCATCGTCACGACGTTGGCATCGGTGTTGTAGCGGTCGCCGACATAGCGGCCCGTGATGCCGAGCTCCACCGGCCAGGGCGTGAAGAACCGGTACGACGCACCGGCATTGGCCACGACACGCGGCACGTTCGGCGGCGTGTTGCCGGAGAACGAACCACCGGCAAAATTGTAGTCGGCATAGCGTGCATCGACATAGGCGATGTTGCCCCAGAGCCGCAGGGGATCGATCGGGCGTACGGCCGCGGCGAGCTCGACGCCCTTCGACTCCTGCCGTCCCGCGATGTTGAGCTGCATGCCGCCAGCCGCCGCATAGACGTTCTTGCGCTCGATATCGTAGGCCGAGAACGACCATTCCGCCCTGTTGTTCCACAACAGATGCTTGACGCCCGTCTCATAGGTGCGCGAGGTCGTCAGGTCGAGCGGCTGGGCTGGCCCAAGCAGGAAGATGTTGTTGGCTGAGACGTCAGCACCGGTCGCGTACTGACTGAAGAAGGTCAGGCCGGGAACGGCGTCCCAGGTATAGCCAATGCGACCCGTCGTCGGGACCCAGGACTTCGAGAACGGGAAGTTCGCCTTTTCCAGCCCGGCGGAGTCGATCGAGTTGCGGTCAAGCCCGATATGCTCGACGCGCAGGCCGCCGACCAGCGCGAAGGTTCGCGTGAGCTTCACCCGGTCCTCGAACGACAGCGCCTCGTTGTCGATGCGCGCGGTCTGCTGCTGCGTCGTGAGCAGGCCGTAAAGGCCACGGTCGGGATTGACGAGCGAGACGTAATCGTCCGGGAAGTTGGCCGCGCCTGGCCTGACGAAATCGAGATAGCTGGACGAAAGTGTCGTGACCAGGCGGTTGTCGAAGCCTGCGATATTAGCGTCCCAAATCAGGTCGGTAATGTTGCCGACAAGGCGTTGGCTATGTGCAACATAGAAGCGCTCGCGATCGACCATGTTCGAGTTGGGCAGGCCCGTACTGGCATTGAAAGCCTCGATCTCGTTGTTGAACCAGGTACGCTCCGCGCCATAGGCATAGGCTTGGCTCTTCAGCGTCAGGTCAGGCGCCAGCTTCAGTTCGAAGCCGCCGCGCAGCCACACCTCTTGTGCCACGTTGCGGTTGTCGAGAACGTTGTAATTGGTGTTGAAGGTACGATCGTCGATCGTGATCGCACCGAGATTCGTTTTGTTGAAGTTCGAGACGTAATTGCCCGAAACAATGCCGCTCGTCGCATGCGAGCCGCTGAAGGCGATCGGTACCAGCGGTGCGCCCCAATAGGCCTTCGAGCGATCTTCCCGGTACTCGATCGCGCCCCAGATCTTGAGGCTGTCGGAGATGCGGTAATTGAGCTGGCCAGACACATCCAGCGTCTTGGTATTGGTGTCGTCGGCAAATCCGTTGAGCGAGGCGCGGCTGATGTCGAAGCGATAGTCCAGCCCCTGCAAATTGGTGCTGCCGCCCGAGCCGTAATGGACGCCGAACGAGTTGAGCGAATCCCAGGAAAAGTCAGCTTCATTCCGGATCGGCCCGGTGTGTGGCTGCTTCGTGATCAAGTTGATTGCGCCACCGGCGGCACCTTCGCCCGACATCAGCGAGGCCGGACCTTTCAAAAATTCCACGGCTGCGAGATTGGCCGTATCCGTGATCCGCGAGGTCATGTTCTGCGGACCGATCTTGATGCCGTTGTAGAGCATGTTGATCTGGCTGTTGGTGAAGCCACGCATGGAGAAAGCCGCGGGCTCGGCCGGATTGTCGCCGGAGGTGACACCGACCGCGCCCTGCGCAACCTCCGACACGGTGCGATAGCCCTGCTCCCGCATGGTCTCGGCCGAGATGACTTCGACGGTCGCGGGTGTCTCCTGCACGGTCAGGCCGAGGCGCGAGGCGCTCTCGGCAACCACATTGGTGTTGAGCGGCGTCTGCGCCGCCGCGGTCGGCACGACGGGCTTGGCCGCGGCCGATGCGGCCGCTGGCCTGCGCGATGCTGCGCGGCGTGGGCTCTGCGCGTCCCGGGCCGCCGGCTTTGCCGGTTTGCGGGATTGGGCGGGCGACACCTCGACCGGCGGCAGCGGCTCGCGGGCCTGCTGCGCCAGCGCTGCGGGCAGATCGGCGACTGCAAATGAAGTAAGCGCGGCGGAAGCGAGCAGGAAGCAACGCGGTCGTACAAGACGAATGGAAGACACAGTTCGGGACCTCGGTATGACGTCAGTGGCACGTCACAGCGAACCAGGTCCCACCTCCGGCCTTTGAGCCTTCCGATGAAGCCGAATGTCTGTACTCCCCGACCGACATCTTCGCGTGTGACCACGGCTGACGGCAGGTCTCCTGGCTCGCGGGTCAGTACCTTGCATCGCCTTCCCGGGACCGAGATACCCAGTGGCTCGTGACGCAAGATTCGCCGCTTACAGTTGCGGGGGCAGCCGCGGCATTGGGGACAAAATCCCCGCACCGCATTCCCTTTTCATCCCCACTCGGGGAAACCGTCAAAGCCATCTAGGATTACCGACAAGACAGAGTCAATGTGCCGGTGCGACGTTATTACCACAGCGACCAACTTCCTTGGAGATAGGCATGGAAGGCGAGACCTTCCTCTGGCTGATACGGCATGCGCCCGTCGACGGCGCCAAAGGGACGATCCACGCAGCCGACGCGCCCGCCGATCTCGGCGACCGCGTGCAACTGGAGGCGTTGCGGCAGAGGCTCCCGCCAGATGCTGCGAGCTTGGCGAGCCCGGCGCGACGTACGGTTGAGACGGCGCGCGCGCTGGGACTCGAACCCGCGTTGGTGCCCGAATTTGGCGAGCAGGATTTTGGCGACTGGACCGGCCGGCGGCATGACGAGCTCGCGGCGACCGGCGGGGAGGCCTATGCGCAGTTCTGGAACAATCCGGCGCACGGACGGCCGCCGAGCGGCGAAAGCTTTGAGGATCAGGTCGCGCGTGTGCGGATCGGTCTGTCACGGATCGGCGCCGGATCGGCAACGCTCGTCGTGCATTCCGGCACCATCCGCGCCGCGCTCTGCATTGCGCTGGATCTCACGCCACAAGCGGCCCTGCGCTTCGTGATCGACCCGTTGTCACTGACCCGGATCGACCGGCTCGCCACGGGCTGGCGCGTCGTCGCGGTCAACCAGCGCGCAGCTTGAGCACGATCAGGCCGGGCGATCCGGCACGTTGGCCTGCGCGAAGGTCGCCATGCCGTTGTGAAGGCTGCACGCGAGCCGCACCAGCGGCAGCGCGATGGCCGCGCCCGATCCTTCGCCGAGCCTGAGATCGAGGCTGATCAACGGTTGCACGTTCAGCGCGCGCAGCACCAGCCGATGCCCCTGCTCCGCCGATTGATGCGACGGCAGCAGGAATGGCTGGCACGACGGGTTCAGCCGCACCGCCGCCAGCGCCGCCACCGATACGATGAAGCCATCGATCAACACGGGAATGCGGGCTTGCGCAGCCGCAATGATGGCGCCGCAAATCGCCGCGATTTCGAGGCCGCCGACGGCGCACAGGATCTTTTCCGGCGAAGCACCTGCAACGCCATGCCGCACGATCGCAGCGTCGATCACGCGCACCTTGTGCGCACGGCCGGCCGCATCGACGCCGGTACCGCTGCCCGCGATCTCCTCGGCACTGATGCCAAGCAGGCTCGCCGCAATCGCGGCCGACGTCGTGGTATTGCCGATGCCCATCTCGCCGAAGATCAGAAGATCGGGCCTGCCGGCGTCTGCGCGCGCGACTGCGCGCTGACCGGCTTCGAAGGCGAATGCCAGCTCCGTGGGGGTGAGCGCTGCTTCCACGCTGAAGTCGCGCGTGCCGCTGCGCGGCTTGTCGGTGACGATTCCTGCCATCGCCTCCTGCGCCAGCGTACCGGCGTCGACGACCTCAAGGTTTGAGCCAAGCTCGCGCGCCAGCACCGAGATCGCGGCACCGCCCGAGGCAAAATTCGCCATCATCGCGATGGTCACTCCTTGCGGATAGGCCGACACGCCCTGCGCGACGATGCCGTGATCGCCGGCGAAGACGATGATCGGCACCCGCGCGGCGCGCGGCTGCTCGGTCGCCTGCAGGCCCGCAAGCTCGACCGCAAGCTGCTCCAGCCGGCCGAGCGCGCCGGCCGGTTTTGTGAGTTGCGCCTGACGCGCGAGCGCCGCCTCGCGGTGGACAGCGGAGACATCGGGGCATTTCCGGGTGACCCAATCGGGGAGCATGCTGCCTCGCTTACGGCCTGCGCTTGAGAATGTAGCTGTCCATGATCCATCCGTGCCGCTCGCGCGCATCCTGTCGCGCGGCGACGATGCGCGGGCCGATCTCGGCCAGAACGCCCGACATCACGATCTGATCGGGCATGCCGAGATAGGCGCCCCACCAGATGTGCAGCCCGGCTGGATCGAGCGACTGGAACGCCGTGGCGCCGTCGAGCATCACCACCACGGTATCGACGCCTTGCGGCCAGCCACCCTCGCGCAAGCGGCGCCCCGTCGTGACCAGGAAAGGCTCGCCGATGTCGTTGAGCGGCAGCGCATGCGCCGCGCACAGTGCCTGGATCGAAGTGATGCCGGGCACGACCTCGATATCAGGCAAGGGATCGAGCCGCCGCGCGATGCGCAGCGAGGAATCATACAATGAGGGATCGCCCCAGATCAGCAGCGCGACCTTGCCTTCACCTTCGAGCTGGCTCGCGATCGTCCGCGACCAGGCCGCGGCCACGGCATCGTGCCAGTCGTCGACGCCCTTGTGATAGTCCGCTTCACCGGCATCGCGCACGGGAAGGTCGAACTCGGCAATGCGCGTCGTTTGATTGGTGAGCACATCCGCGCAGATCGTCCGCCTGAGATCTGCGAGATCGGACTTCGCCGTCCCCTTGCGCGGGATCAGGATGAGATCGGCCGCGTTGATGGCTTGAACCGCGGCGCGCGTAAGCTGCTCCGGATCGCCGCAACCGATGCCTATCAGGGAGAGCGTGAGCATCGCGCGTGCAGGGGCGGCCATGACGGCCGCCCCTTTGTCTCTTAAGCCGCGTTGTGCAGGCGCGGCGTGACGAGACCGGGCGCGGTGACGCCACGCAGCGATTTTGCCAGTGCCAGCACACCGAGGTCGGCCAGCGGCTCGATCACGATGACGAGCGCGTAGGAGGCCGCGAAGGTCGCGATGTTGACGAGGTTGGTCGCACCGAAGCCCGAGCCATAGAGCGCCCAGAACGCAACCCAGGCGATGACGCCGGCCTGATACGTGGTCGACAGCGCCAGCGCCTGGCGATACCTGAGATCGACATAGGCGGTGTTGCGGGCAATGATCCGCGCGGCGATCGCCTGGATCCCGAACAGCGGCACCAGCAGCGTGGTGACGTTCATGCCGAATTGCGGCAGATCGGGCGGCTCGAAGAAGATGCCCTGGAACAACAGTCCGAACGCAAGGCCGAAGGCCGCGGGCGCCGCCCCAAACAGCAGGAACAGGGTCGAGCCAAGGATGAAGTGCACCTCGGAGACGCCGACCGGGAAGTGCGGCAGGATCTCGAAGAAGACGAACACGAGGCCCGTGGTGGCGAGCGTCCGCGCCGCGAACGACGTGATGCCCTGCTCGCGCACGGTCTCGACCGCGAGCTTCAGCGCAACGCCGCCGACGGCGATGCCGGTTGCGTAACTCAACACGAGCTTGGCGCCCGATACGACTCCGGGTTCGATATGCATGGTTCAGTTCCTTCCTGCCGTCACACCCGACGGCCTTGGCCACAAAACATGCACGGCCGGTCTCCTGGCTCGCGGTTCACTGGGGTTCTCCGGCCTTCCCGGGCCTTGCGGCCCAGTGGCTGATCGGAGTCCCTCACCGCTTACAGTCGCGGGGGCGGCTGGGGTTTTGGGCGGCGCAACTGTCCGCCCACCCCCATTCCCGATTATGCTCCGGCGGTTTGCGCCGCCTCGAGCACCATGCGTCTCCTGTGTGCCCCTTTCGCCAGCCGGGCGTCAAGGGGCGAAGGGCGGCCGGGACGGTCATGACGGATAATCGCCCGCCAGCGCTCCGAACAGGATGACAGCGGCCGTCGAAGCCGCACCACCCCGCGCAAGCTGCTCGGCAAGCTCGGCAATGGTGGTGCGGACCAGCCGCTCGTCGGGACGACCGAGGGATTCGGCGAACAGCGCCGGGGTATCAGGCGCGAGGCCGTGCTCGATCAATTTTGCGACAAGCGCCGGAAAGGTGCGCCGGCCCATATAGACCACGGTGGTCGCTTCGGGATCCGCCAGCGCCGCCCAGTTCAAATTCTGCGGCAGCTCGCCGGTGACATCGGCCCCAGTCACGAACTGCACCCGGCGCGAGGTGTGGCGCCGGGTCAGGGGAATGCCGGCTTGCGCGGCGGCGACACAGGCCGAGGTGATTCCGGGAATGATCTCGTAGCCGATGCCGGCTTCGCGCAGCGCCTCCAGCTCCTCCTCAAGCCGGCCAAAGATACCGGCATCGCCCGATTTCAGCCGCACCACACGGACACCGGCCGCGGCATAGTCGACCAGCAGGCGGTTGACGTGGTGCTGCTTGGTCGAGGGCCGCCCTGCCCGCTTCCCGACCGCGACGAGATTGGCGCCGGGCCGGGCCAGATCGAGGATCGCGCCCGAGGCGAGGTCGTCATAGAGCACGACGTCGGCATCGCGCAGCCGCGCCGCGCCTTTGAGCGTGAGGAGCTCGGGGTCGCCGGGGCCGGCCGAGATGAAAGTGACAAAACCGCTCACCGATCCTCCGCGATCAGGTGGAAGAACGTGCCGGTGGCAAGGCCGCGGCGCGAGCCGGTCTCGGCGATGACCGCGCCTGTTGCATCGTGCACGACCGCCAACGCCGTGTCCGGCTGCGCGACAATCGTCGAATAGTGGAACTCATGACCGCGCAGGCGCGCGCCGACCTGATGGCCCGGCATCGGCGCGGCGAGCGCAGCGAGACGATAGCCGAGATGCATACGGCGCTTGGCAAAGCTCGTCTCCAGTCCGAGCAGGCCCGTCATCTCATGACGGACGCCGTCGGCGTCGGTCAGAGCGGCTCCAAGCACCATATAGCCTCCGCATTCGCCGTGCACCGGCCGTGTGTCAGCGAAGGCGCGCAAGCCGCTGCGAAAGCGGGCATTGTCCGCGATCTTCCCCGCGTGCAGCTCGGGATAGCCGCCGGGCAGCCAGCAGACATCGGCGCTCGCGTCAGGCGCTTCATCGGCAAGCGGCGAGAATGTCGAGATCTCGGCACCGGCCGCGCGCCAGGCCTCCAGCATGTGCGGATAGATGAAGGAGAACGCGGCATCGCGGGCCAACGCAATGTGCTGCCCGGGCGGCGTCACATTCATGCCGCTTGCCGCCGGTTGCGGCGACCAGCTTGCTGCCGATCGCAGCACCGCATCGAGATCGACATGCTCGGCGACGAAGCGCGCGGCTTCGTCGATCAGCTTGCCGATCTCGGCCTGCTCTTCGGCCTGCACCAGGCCGAGATGCCGTTTCGGCAGGCTGATTTCTGCATGACGCGGCAGCGCGCCGAACACGGCGATGCCGGCGTCGTTCAGTGCACGCCGCACGAGATCTTCATGTCGCGGGCTGGCGACGCGATTGAGCACCACGCCGGCAAGGCGCACGCCGGCACGATAGTCGCGAAGGCCTGCGGCGACCGCCGCCGCCGTCTGCGCCTGTCCGGAGGGATCGATCACCAGCAGCACCGGCCAGCCCAGCATCTCCGCAATGTCGGCGGTGGCGCCGGTGCCGGAGACGCCGCGCGCGGCGACGCCGTCGAACAGGCCCATCGAGCCCTCCGCGAGCACGACATCGGCATTAGTGCCGCGACCGACGAGATGAGCAATCGTCCCGCGATCCATCGCCCAGCTATCGACGTTGACGGAAGCGCGCCCCGTCGCAGCGGCATGGAAGGCGGGATCGATATAATCGGGCCCGCTCTTGAAGCACTGCACGTTCAATCCGCCATTGCGCCAGGCGCGCGCGAGCGCCAGCGTCAGCGTGGTCTTGCCGACGCCGGAGGCCGGCGCGGAGATGACGAGCCCTGCCGGCATCACGATGCCTCCGGAAAGCGCGGATCGGCGCCGACCGGCCGATAGCGGCGGTCGTAGTCGACGGCATAGAGGCGGCTCTCGTCAAAATCCGCCGCTCCAAGCGTCTTGCCAACCAAAATGAGTGCCGTGCGCTCCATCTCGGTGCCGACGGCGGCATCGAGCGTCGCCAGCCTGGCGCGAACGATGCGCTGGTCCGGCCAGCTCGCGCGCCAGACGATGGCGACCGGGCAATCCGCGCCGTAGTGCGGCGTCAGCTCGGCGACGACCTTGTCGAGCAGATGGATCGACAGATGGATCGCGAGCACCGCACCGGTGGCGGCGAACGACGCGAGCTGTTCGCCCTCAGGCATTGCGCTGGCGCGGCCCGGCGTGCGCGTCAGCACCACCGTCTGGGCAAGACCGGGAAGCGTCAGCTCGACCTCCAGTGCAGCTGCCGCAGCCGAGAAGGACGGCACGCCCGGCGTGACCGTGTAGGGAATACCGAGCGCGCGCAGGCGGCGAAGCTGCTCGCCCATCGCCGACCAGATCGCGAGATCGCCGGAATGCAGGCGAGCAACATCCTTGCCGTCGGCATGCGCGGCAGCGATCTCCGCGATGATCTCGTCGAGCGACAGCGGCGCGGTGTTGACGATGCGGGCGCCGGGCGGGCAATGCGCCAGCACGCCCTCGGGCACCAGCGAGCCCGCATAGAGGCAGACCGGACAGGCCGCGATGAGGTCGCGTCCGCGCAACGTCAGCAAATCCGGAGCGCCCGGCCCTGCACCGATGAAGTGCACCGTCATGCGCCGTCTCCTTCCGCGATCGCGGCGGTCGCGGTGCGATCCCGCGAGACCGCCCGCGTCGCAATCAATCGCGCGCGAGGGCCAGCCGCAACGAGCGCCGCGGCTTCAGCGACCGAGCCCGTGCCGAACTTTTCCGCGACGAGTTTTGACCGCGTCGGCGTATGGATGTTGGCCAACGCTTCAGCCGAGACAGCCTTGATCGGCACACCGCATTCGCGCGCGAGCTGCTTCAGCGGCTCCGCGTCGGCCTTCTCGCTGACAGTCGCGACCGCCGCAAGGCCTTCGGAACCACCGGCCGCCAGCAGCGCCTCGCGCAGCGACGCGAGCGTGACATCCTTTTTGAATCCGAGTCCGGCGACTTTCATCGAACCGCACTCCATTGCACCACGGGCCGCGACGCTTCCCAGGACCGGTAGCGGCCGAGCGGCGCGGCATGGGCAATCTCGACCCGCATCAATTCGCCACCGTGGCGCTGGTGCAGCTCGCCGAGCAGCGCTTCCGTTTCCAGCGTTACCGCATGCGCGACGAGCCGCGCACCCGGCGCAAGCCGCGACCAGATGGCATCGAACATCGCGATATCGAGACCGCCACCGATGAAGACGGCATCCGGCGCTTCCAACGCAGCAAAAGCTTTCGGCGCGCTCCCCGTGATGACGGTGATCCGATGCGCCAATCCGAACGCTGTTGCATTGCTGCGGATATTCGCGGCGCGATCCTCGCGCGCCTCGATGGCGGTCGCCGTCCCGCCGCACAGCGCCCATTCCACAGAGATCGAGCCAGAACCCGCGCCGATATCCCACAGCCGCTCGCCGGGACGCGGCGCCAGCGCCGAGAGCGCCAGCGCGCGCACCGGCCGCTTGGTGATCTGGCCGTCATGCATGAAGAGATCGTCTGACAGGCCGGAGGTGCGGGGAATGCCTTGCCCGCCCCTCGCCTCAACGGCTACTGCGACCAGGTTTTCGGCGAGATCGCCCGCAAAGCCGTCGGCACGATGCTCGGCGATGCTTTCGCGCGCCCCGCCGAGCGCGGCGAGAGTCCAGAACGCCGAGGCGCCCCACCCGCGCTCGCTCAGCCATTTGGCGAGATCACCGGCCGCCTTGCCGTCGCGCACGAGGCAAATGATGCGCGCACCGGGCGCCAGATGCGGCACGAGACGCTCGAACGGCGCGGCATGAAGCCCGAGACAGGCAATGGCTTCGAGGCGCCAGCCGAGCCGCGCGACAGCGAGCGAGAAGGTCGATGGCGCCGAATGCGCGATCCACTCGTTGGCATCGAGCTTCTCGGCGAGACTTGCACCCGCGCCGTGCCAGAACGGATCGCCGGAGGCGAGCACCACCGTCGGCCGGCCGCGGCAGCTCACCACGATGTCTACGTCGAACGGCACCGGCCACGGGCGACCGCGCCCCCCCACATCAGCAAGCGCGAGATGACGCTCGCCACCAAAAACAGTTTCTGCCTTGGCGAGCGCCTTTCGGCTTGCTTCGGACAGCCCGGCAAGGCCATCTTCGCCGATACCGATGATGGTCAGCCAGGGATCAGCCATGACGCGCGCCCTCATTCTGGGCGGAACCGCCGATGCGAGCTTGCTCGCCGCGGAAGTCGCACGCGCGCACATCGACGCCGTGTATTCCTATGGCGGCCGAACCCGCACGCCCGCCGATCAGCCGCTGCCGACCCGCGTCGGTGGCTTCGGCGGCGTGGGCGGGCTTGCCGACTATATTCGACGTGAGCGCATCACGCATGTGATCGACGCCACGCATCCCTTCGCTGCCGAGATGAGCCGCCACGCGATCGAAGCGTGCGCGCAAACGGGCACGCCGCTGATCGCGCTCGAGCGCGCGCTTTGGACGAAGGCGCCCGGCGACAACTGGATCGAAGTCGCCGACGTCACCGCCGCGGCCGCCGCGCTGCCCGAGTCGCCCGCAAACGTGTTCCTCGCCATCGGCCGGCAGCACATCGCACCGTTCGCGACGAAGCCGCAGCACGTCTACACGCTGCGGTTCGTCGATCCGCCCGAAGCACCGCTGCCCTTCGCTGCGGATGTGATCGTGTCGCGCGGGCCGTTCACGTTCGACGGCGAGCTCGAAATGATGCGCGCGCGCGGCATCGCGTGGATCGTCGCCCGCAATTCCGGCGGCGACGGCGCACGCGCCAAGATCGACGCGGCCCGCATGCTCGGCCTGCCCGTGATCATGATCGCGCGGCCAAAACTGCCCGAACGGTTGCGGGTTGAGAGCGTGACCGAGATCATGCAATGGCTCGGTCATCGCGCCTGCCTCGGGGCATAGACCCAGCGGCCGACGCGGCGCGTCTGCGAATTTCCGACGATGACCAACGTGCGCATGTCGGCCATCTCAGGCCGCGCGTCGTTCAGCGCGACAGTTTCGATCCGCTCGTCCGACGTGGTGATCGCGCGCGCGAAAATCACGAGGCGCTCGCCGCAGCCGGCGCCCTTCAACACCGCAAGCGCACGGCCAAATCCCTCCGGCCGGCTTGCCGAGCGCGGATTGTACATCGCAATGGCAAAATCGGCTTCCGCAGCGAGCCGCAGACGCTTCTCGATCGCCGCCCACGGCTTGAGATTGTCGGAGAGATTGATCGCGCAGAAATCATGGCCGAGCGGCGCACCAGCGCGCGCGGCTGCCGCCAGCATCGCTGTGATACCGGGCAAAACGCGAATGGGAAGCTCGCGCCATTGCGGCGCCTGTTCGAGCGCCTCGAACACGGCCGACGCCATCGCGAAGACCCCGGGATCGCCGGAGGAGACGACGACGACCTGCCCGCCTTCGGCCGCGAGCCGCAGGGCCTCGCTTGCGCGCTGCAGCTCTTCGCGATTGTCGGAGGGGTGCAAGGTGAGCCCTGCGCGCGGCGGCACGCGCGCAACATAGGGCGCATAGCCCAGGATATCCGTCGCGGCGGCAAGCGCGGCGGAGACCTCAGGCGTCACCAGCGCATCGCTGCCCGGCCCGAGGCCCGCGATGGTCAGCGTGCCCGTCATTCGGCGGCGTCCAGATGCCGGCCCTTGCCGTGCACGAGCACGATCGCAAAATAAGGACAGTCGGCGGCATCGATCTCGGCAAGCCGGACCACGCGCTCGCCCGGCATGGTGCCGCGCTCGACCAGCCAGGCATCGTCCAGCCGGCCGGCGGAAGCCAGCGCGCGGCGCACCTTTGCGAGATTGCGGCCGGTCTTCATGACGACAAGCGCATCGGAATCGCGCATGCGCCGCTCGAGCTCGTCTTCGGCGAGCGTCCCCATCAGCACCGTCGTCACGTCGTCACCGAGCGCGATCGGCTGTCCGACGCCGTTCCAGCAGCCGACCATGCCGGGAATGCCCGCAATCACCTCGATCTCGACACGGCCTTGCAGGCGCGTGTGCAAATGCATGAAGGAGCCGTAAAAGTAAGGATCGCCCTCGCAGAGCACGACGACATCCACCGCACGCGAAAGCCGCGCCAGCCGCTCGGCCCATTCGTCGTAGAAGCCAGCGAGCAGCTGCACATATTCCGGGCTATCGAAGGCGAGCTCCGTCGTAACAGGATATTCCATTGCGTATTCGGTGACGTCGGCGGCCAACATGCCTTCGACGATCCGCCGCGCCTGGCCGGGCCGGCCCTTCTTGCGAAAATAGGCGACATGTTTCGCGCCGCGCACCGTCCGGTCGGCGCGCACGCTCATCATATCAGGGGCACCGGGGCCGAGACCGCAGCAGATGATGCGTCCCATGGCTATTCGCTCCGGCTCGCCAGCGCATTCACGGCCGCGACCGTGATCGCGGAGCCGCCGAGGCGGCCCTCGACGGTCAGCGCGGGCACCGGCGGATCGGCCATCAGCGCGGCCTTGGATTCGGCCGCGCCGACGAAGCCGACTGGGCAGCCGATGATCGCCGCGGGCCGCGGGCAGCCCGGGTCCTCGAGCATGTTGAGGAGATGAAACAGCGCGGTCGGCGCGTTTCCGATCGCAACGATTGCGCCGTCGAGATGCGGCCGCCACAACTCCAGCGCCGCTGCGGACCGCGTGTTGCGCATGGACTGCGCGAGCGCGGGAACGGCTTCGTCGCCGAGCGTGCAGATCACGGCATTCGCCGCAGGCAGTCTCGCGCGCGTAATTCCTTCCGAGACCATGCGCGCGTCGCACAGGATCGGCGCGCCTCTCTGCAAGGCTGCGCGCGCAGCAGTCGCCATGCCTGATGTGAAGCGGATATGCGCCTCGAGGCCCACCATGCCGGCGGCGTGGATCATCCGCACCACCACCTGCTCCTCGTCCGGCGTAAAGCGGGCAAGATCGGCCTCTGCCCGGATGGTCGCGAAGGATTGCCGGTAGATCGCCGCGCCGTCGGTCTCGTAAGTGTGCGGCATCAGTGGCCTCCGACCAGGATGGAGGGATCGCTGACGATGTCGGCACCATTCAGGCCGCGCAGAACCGGCTCATCGCGGGTCGAGCCGTCGCGGACGAGATCGAATCCGGCGCTGGTCGCAACCAGCGTCACCGCGGACGCGCCGGAACGCGCGCAGCCCTTGGCGCAGCCGGAGACGTGAAGGCGCGTATCGAGGGCGATGCGCGGCGCAAGGGCGGAAGCGAGTGCGCGGGTGTCGGCATGCGCCTCGCGACAACGCGGGGCGCCGCTGCAGGCAATCACACGCAACGCCGGGTCGTAAGGCTCGGTGATGAGGCCTGCCCCGCTCGGCATCTCGCGCTTGCCCTCGCTCAGCACCATCCGCCATGGCGTCATGCGCAGCGCATGTCCGCAGCCGGAAAATTGATGGAGCGTCGTGTGCAGCATCTGCCCGAACGCGACGCCGACCAGGGCGCCATGCGGATAATGCCCGGGTCGTGACGCGGCCATGACCGGAGCAGGCTCGGTTTCGCCACTCAACGACTGAGGCAATTCTGCGCCGGCCGCGATATGAGCCGCCATGCGCCCTCGCCCGCCCTTCGCGCCGCCGGACGAGATGAACCAGCTTGCGAGCGCGAGCGCCGTGCTCACGGCCTCTCCGCGTGCGACCGAGCGGCCGAGCCTTGCGCCATCGGCCCGCACCAGGAGCCGGCCGTCGCGATCGCGTTCGATGCGCAAATCGGCGGAATCGCCGGCGAGTACGCGCGACTTTCCATCGTCGATGGCGAAGCCGAATTTTGTGGGGAGTTCGAGCGTGCTGTCCGCGAGCGCTTCTTCAAGCTCCGCGGCGAGCGCCTGCGTCTCGTCACCGCTGTTCCAGAACGGCGTCACCAAAATGTTGCGCCGGGCTTCGATGTCGGTATCGGGGTCGAGCAGCCGCAGCAACGCGAGTCCATCGAGCAGCCGGCGATGGCCCTGCTCGCTGACGCCCCTGATCTGGAGGTTGGCACGGCTCGTCACATCGATGAGGCCGTTGCCGTAGCGTTCGGCGAGTTCGGCAAGGCCGGCCACCTGTGTCGCTTCGAGGCGCCCGCCGAACGGGCGCACGCGAACGACGAGCCCGTCGCCCGATTGCATCGGGCGCAGCGCGCCGGGACACCAGCCCTTGATCGCGGCCGCACTCATGAAGCCTCCTTCAGCGCAGCCGCGATCGAATTGCGGCGCGTTCGCCAGAGCGAGGCTTCGTGCAGGCGCGTGAAGCAGGTCTCCATCGCGGCGAGCGCCGCCGGATTTTCGCGGGCCATGAAGGTGCGGACGTCGGCGTCGCCGAGCGTCGCGTCATAGTAGAGATCGAACAGATGCGGCGGCACGGCGCCGGCCAGATGCGCGAAGGCGGCCATGTGCTCCAGCGTCGCGGTGATCTCGGCAGCGCCACGAAAACCGTGCCGCATCATACCGGCGATCCAGGCCGGATTGGCCGCGCGTGCGCGGACGACACGGGAGATTTCCTCGGTCAGCGTCCGCGCGTGCGGCTGCTCGGGCCGCGTCGTATCGAGGTGATAGAGCGATGGTCCTGCCGCACCGAGATGCGCTGCGGCGGCAGCGATGCCTGCTTCATGCGCGGCGTAATCCGCGGCGAGCAGAAGATCGGTCTCCGGCAGATCCTGGACGTGCACGAAAGCATCGGCGGATGCGAGCCGTGTCTCGATGCCGGCACGATCCGGCTGCATCGCACCGTCCGCGGAGAACGCCCAGGACGATGCCGACAGCCAGGCTTCGCCGGCGGCATCACGCGTCTCGGCCGTAAAGGCATCGGGGATCGCGGACAGACCCACGCCGTATTGGCCGGGGCGCGGCGCGAACACACGCGAGGCGCGGTGACGATAGGGATTCTCCTCGCCCTCCTCCTCGCGCGACGCGAGCGCCTCGGCGGCGGCCTCGAACAATTGCGCGAGGCCGGAGAAGACATCGCGGAACAGGCCCGATACGCGCAGCGTGACATCGATACGGGGGCGCCCGAGCTCGGCCGGCGCGATGATGTTATAACCGGTGACGCGGCCGGAGGCGTGATCCCAGCGCGGCGCAAGGCCGGCGAGATGCAGCGCCATGGCAAACTCCTCGCCGGCGGTCCGCATCGTCGCAGAGCCCCAGAGATCGACCACGAGGCCTTTCGGCCAGTCGCCGTGATCCTGCAAATGGCGACGCAGCAGCTCTTCCGCGAGCCTGATGCCTTGCGCATGCGCCGACGGCGTCGGCACCGCACGCGGATCGACGGCAAAGAGATTGCGTCCGGTCGGCAGAACGTCCTGGCGCCCGCGATACGGCGAGCCCGACGGCCCCGGCGCAACGCGCTGCCCCGCGAGGGCGGAACGCAACGCATCGCGCTCCGCATCACCGCAGGTACCGCGGCCGAACACGTGCAAGCCGTCGCCGAACTGGCTCTCCTTGAGATCGCAGACGAAGCGATCGATCCGCGGAATGGCTTCGGCCGGCGCAGCCGACGCATCGAGACCAAGATCGTCTTCGAGCCCTGCCGCACGCGCTTCGTCGCGAATCGCGGCGATCAGACGCTGACGTCGGGCGGGGTCGAGACCATCGGCGGTCGAGTATTCGTCGAGCAGGCGTTCGAGCAGGCGCAGGCCTTCCGGCACCGCGGATTGTTCGAGCGGCGGCGGCAGATGGCCGATGGTGACCGCACCGATGCGCCGCTTGGCCTGCGCAGCTTCGCCGGGATCGTTGACGATGAAGGGATAGATGACCGGCAGATCGCCGATCAGGGCTTCGGGCCAGCACGCGGACGACAGCGCCACGGATTTTCCGGGCAGCCATTCCAGCGTGCCATGGGCGCCCATGTGCACAACGGCATCGATGGTCTGCCCGCGGAGCCAGAGATAGAACGCGACATAGGCATGGCGCGGCGTGCGGGCGAGATCGTGATAGTCGGCATCGCGCGTGGTCGCATCGCCGCGCTCGGGCTGAACCGCGATGATCGATTGGCCGCATCGGATCGCAGCGAAATGGAACGCGCCGTCGCGGCAGCTCGGATCGGTCTCCGGCGCGCCCCAGGCCTGCGCGAGATCATCCTGCAAGGCTTGCGGCAGGCGCGAGAGCGCCGCGCGGTAGTCGGCGACGCTCCAGGTCAAGTTCTGCTTGAGCAGCGTCTCGCCGAGCGCCTGGACCGGCGCAACATCGAAGCCGGCCTCCGCCAGATCGGACAACAGCGCCTCCACCGACGCCAGCGCATCGAGCCCGACGGCATGCGCGATCTGATGCGGACGGCCCGGGTAGTTCGAGAGCACGAGCGCCACCCGCTTCCCGGCGGCTGACGTCGCCGCGAGGCGCCGCCAGGCCGCAACGCGCGCGGCGACGGCCTTGACACGCTCCTCGTCGGGCCGGTGCGCCAGATGCGAAAATTGCAGATCGGGATCACGCTCCGCGGCCGATTTGAAGCTCACCACGCCCGCGAACAGGCGGCCGTCGACCTCCGGCAGCACCACATGCATCGCGAGATCGCCGGGCGACAGGCCGCGCAGCGACTCCGCCCAGTCCTCGCGCCGTGCCGATGAGAGCGCGACCTGGAAGACGGGACATGATGCGGCATCGAACGGTGTCGTGCCGTCGTCGCCCATCGCCGAGAACGCCGTCGCGTTGACGATCGCGGCCGGAGGATTCGTCGCAAAATAAGTCCGCAGCCAATCCGCAACGCCCGGAGCCTTCAGCGAGGTGACGAACACGCCGTACGCGTCAAAGCCGCGCTCGCGCAGCGCCGCTATCAGGGCGTCGACCGGCCCGGTATCCGCGGCGGTGAGATAGGAACGATAGAAGGTCACGAGCGCGAGCGGCTTTCCCTCGCCTGCCATCGGCGCAGCAATGACGCCACGCGCGGGATCGTAAAAGCCCATCTCAGGCAGGTTCATCTCGCCGACGACCGGGCCTGCGTAGAGGCCCGAGGCCAGCGCGAGCTGCGCGATCGCAGCCTGCGCTGCAACAGGACCGCCGGTGTCGCAGAGCACCTTGAGCCGGCGCAGCGTCGAAACCGGCAGGGTCGAGTAGGCATCGAGCCGCGTGTCGTCGCGGCCGTCGGCCGGCAGCACGGCCAGCACGATATTGCGGTCCTTCGCGAGCTGCTGCAGGGCCGCGAGCCCGTACGGCCAATAGGACTCACCGCCGATCAGGCGCACCAGGATGCCGCGCGCCTGCGACAGCGTGCGCTCGATATAGGTGTCGACCGACAACGGATGCCGCAGCTCCGCGAGATTGGCGAGCCGCAGCGACGGCAGGCTGTTGCGGCCGCGCCGCCAGCCGGCCGCGAACGCGGCAAGGTCGGAATCCGAGTACGAGAGCACCACGAGATCGGCCGGGTCCTGGCCGATGTCCCTTGGCGTCGCGGTCTCCTCGAGACCGCGGCTCTCGCGGAAGACGACGTGCATCAGATACCAGATCCTGAAAGCCCAAGTCCTGCCTTGATCGCGGCCTCGTCGATATCGCCGTGCTCACCGATCACGACGAGCTTCGACTGCCTGAGAGCTGCGCCCCAAGGCTTGTCGAACTGGTGGCGCACGCGCTCGCCGACCGCCTGCAGCAACAGGCGCATCGGCTTGCCCGCGACCGCGATATAGCCCTTGACGCGCAGCACGTTCTGCTCACGCGAAAGACGCTGCACCGACGCGACCAGTGCGTCGATGTCGCTGATTTCAGGAAGATCGATCACGACGGAGGCGAAATCGTCGTGCTCGTGATCCTCCTCGCCGTCGTGATGCGAGGGGCGCGCGGCGAGATCATTCTCTGCGGCAGCGCCGAGGCCGAGGATGACGCGCGCATCGATCGCGCCATCGGTGACGGATAGCATCGGCACCCGGCGCGGCATCTCGGCGGTAATGGCGGCCTTGGCGGCTTCGATCCCTGCAGGCCCAGCAAGATCGGCCTTGGTCAGCAGCACGATGTCGGCGCAGGCGATCTGGTCCTCGAACACTTCCGACAGCGGCGTCTCGTGATCGAGATTTTCATCCGCGGCGCGCTGCGCTTCCACCGCAGCCGGGTCCGGCGCAAAACGGCCGGCGGCAACAGCTTCGGCATCGGCCAGCGCGATCACACCATCGACCGTGATCCGCGAGCGGATCTCCGGCCAGTCGAACGCCTTCAGCAGCGGCTTCGGCAGCGCCAGGCCCGAGGTCTCGATCAGGATGTGATCGGGCCGCACCGGCCGCGCCAAAAGCTTTTCCATGGTTGGAATGAAATCGTCGGCAACGGTGCAGCAGATGCAGCCATTGGCGAGCTCGACGATGTTCTCTTCCGGGCAATTGGCATCGGCGCAGGATTTCAGGATCTCGCCGTCGACGCCCTCGCTGCCGAATTCGTTGACGAGCACCGCGAGCTTCTTGCCGTCAGGGTTTGCGAGCAGATGCTGGATCAGCGTCGTCTTGCCGGAGCCGAGAAAACCGGTGACCACCGTCACAGGGACTTTTGCGAGCGAGTTCATTCGGCGGCCTCCGGCAACACGGCAATGGGGGGAATGCGGGCAAGCGACTGCTTGCGGAAGATTTCGGGACGGCTGCGCCAGGGCACGAGGCCGTCGGGCGCGGCGGCATAGGCCGCAGCACCCGCGACCACATCGCTCGCATGGGCCTCTGACAGACGGCCATAGACATAGGACCAGCGGCCGGGCGCGCTGAGCGCAACCGAGCAACCCTGGCTGCATGCCGACAGGCATTCAACGGGAACCACATTGACGCCCTCGGGCACGCCGACGTCGAGGATCGCACCATGCAGGCGCTTCCCGGGCGTCGTCTCACCCTCGTCGAGCGTCTGGCCGGCACGGCAGGTAATACAGACGTGAAGTGTGACGGTCATCGCCTCTTCCAGGATAAACAGCGGGAGGCGAAGAGGCACACGGACCATTCCCCCGAAGGTCCGTTTCCCCGTCGCGGAACACCCCGTCCGCCGGTCCAAAACTCGTCCGCGCTGGCAGGTCTCCCGGCTTGCGGAGCAGGGCTTTTGGCCCTTCGATCCCCGCCTTCCCGATCCCCTCGGGGATCAGTGGCTTCGGGCATCTCTCCGGTCACGGTCGCGGGGGCGGCTGCAGTTTGGAGCCGAATCTTGTCGATTCGGACCCTATCGCATTCCCTCTTCGCCTGTCATAGGACAGGAACCAACGCCGGGCCACCATTTGCCCCCGGCCGCCTCTTGTCAAGCCGAAGGACCCTGTCAGATGACGCCTGAACCGGATACCCAAACGGCCGAGGAAACCGACGCCCGCCACGCCGCGAAAATGGCGAAAATCAAGGTCGCCCGCGACAAGATCATGGCGACCAAGAGCGGCGAGAAGGGCCTCATCATCGTCCACACCGGCGCCGGCAAGGGCAAGTCCTCCTCCGCTTTCGGCATGATCGTCCGCTGCGTCGCCCATGGCTTCCCCTGCGCGGTCGTGCAGTTCATCAAGGGCGCCTGGGACACCGGCGAACGGCGCCTGCTCACCGGCCATTTCGGCGAGCTCTGCCAGTTCCATGCGATGGGTGAAGGTTTCACCTGGGAGACGCAGGACCGCGCCCGCGACATCGCCGCAGCGCAGGCCGGCTGGGCGAAGGCCAAGGAGCTGATCTCAGATTCCAATCTGCGCATGGTCGTGCTCGACGAGATCAACATCGCGCTACGCTACGACTATCTCGACATCGCCGAGGTCGTCGAATTCCTGAAAACGCATAAGCCACCGATGACACATGTCGTGCTCACTGGGCGCAACGCCAAGGACGAGCTGATCGAGATCGCCGATCTCGTCACCGAGATGACGATGGTGAAGCACCCCTTCCGCTCCGGCATCAAGGCGCAAGCCGGCGTCGAGTTCTGACGACGCCAAGTACTGAAACACCATGGCGCGCGCATTGATGATCCAGGGGGCCGGCTCCGACGTGGGCAAGTCGCTCATCGTCGCAGGCCTCGCGCGCGCCTTCACGCGGCGCGGCCTGCGCGTTCTGCCTTTCAAGCCGCAGAACATGTCGAACAACGCGGCCGTCACCGTCGACGGCGGCGAGATCGGCCGGGCGCAGGCGCTGCAGGCACTGGCCGCCGGCGTCGAGCCGCACACCGACATGAACCCGGTGCTGCTGAAGCCCGAGACCGATGTCGGCGCACAAATCATCGTCCAGGGAAAGCGAATCGCGACCGCACGGGCGCGTGAATATGCGGCGATGAAGCCGTCGTTGATGGGCGCGGTGCTGGAGAGTTTCGAGCGGCTGAAGGCGCGCGCCGATCTGGTGCTGGTCGAAGGCGCCGGCAGCCCGGCCGAGGTCAACCTGCGCAAGGCCGACATCGCCAACATGGGCTTTGCGCGCAAGGCCGACGTGCCGGTCGTGCTGGTCGGCGACATCGACCGCGGCGGCGTCATCGCCCAGCTCGTCGGCATCAAGACGGTGATCGACCCTGACGATGCCGCGATGATCCAGGGCTTTGTCATCAACAAGTTTCGCGGCGATCCCTCGCTGTTCGACGACGGCTACAAGCTGATCGAGCAGAAGACCGCGTGGCGCGGCCTTGGCGTGCTGCCCTGGTTCGCGCGCGCCGGCGAGCTGCCGGCCGAGGATGCGCTGGGCCTAAGCGATGCGCGCAAGCCGGGCCAGTGCAAGATCGCCTGCCTCGCGCTGTCCCGGATCGCCAATTTCGATGATCTCGATCCGCTGAAACTCGAGCCTGGCGTCGATCTCGTGATGGTGCGGCCGGGCGAAGCTATCCCCGGCGACATCCGCCTCGTCATCATCCCCGGCTCAAAGTCCACCCGCGGCGATCTCGCCTTCCTGCGCGCGCAGGGCTGGGACATCGATCTCCTGGCGCATCACCGCCGCGGCGGCCATGTGCTTGGCCTCTGCGGCGGCTATCAGATGCTCGGACGCAGCGTCGCCGACCCCGATGGCATCGAAGGCCCTGCCGGCGACACGCCCGGCCTCGGACTTCTGGACGTCGCGACAATGATGAGCCCGCAGAAGACGCTGACGCGCGTCGCGGCCGTGCATGCCGCCACGGACCAGCCTATCGAGGCCTACGAAATCCACATCGGCCGCACCGATGGGCCGGATCGCGCGCGCCCGTTTGCGAAACTGAACGGCGAGCCCGAAGGCGCGATCTCGCGCGATGGCCGCGTGCAAGGCAGCTATTTGCACGGCCTGTTCACGTCGGATGATTTCCGCAAGGCGTATCTCGCAAAGCTCGACATTCCGGCAGGCGACGAGCCTTATCACAGCAGGGTCGAGAGCGCGCTCGACGCCCTCGCCGACCACATCGAACAGCATCTCGACGTCGGCGGCCTGCTCGCGCTAGCGCGCTAGCGCCTCGGCAAGGCGCGTCCATTCGGCTTCGCTGCCCGGAAGCCCGAGGCGCAGCCATGCCGGCTGTTTCGCGAATACGCGCGACCAGATTTGGCTACGCGCCAGTTTCTCCTGCGCAGCAAGCGCATCAGGCGTCTCGTAGAGACGAAACAGCGGTGCATCGCCGACGAGCCGCCAGCCTTGCGACTGCACGATGTCGTCGAGGCGGACACAGTCGCGCGCAAGCCGCGCGGACGTGGCCTCGACCCAGGCGTCGTCATGCAAGGCGCGGCAGCCGATCGCGATCGCCGCTCCCGAGACTGGCCATGGACCCGACATCGTCGCAAGCTTCGCGATATCGGCCGCATTGCCGAGCGCAAACCCAAGCCGCAGGCCGGCAAGACCATAGAACTTTCCGAACGAGCGCAGGACCAGCAGTCCAGGCCGATCCGCCTCGGATGCGAGCGACAGCTGCGGGGTAGCATCGGCAAAACTCTCGTCGATGACGAGACGGCCGACGCGCGGCAGCAGCGCCAGCAAATCCTGTGGCGCAAAACGCCGGCCATCGGGATTGTTGGGATTGACGACGACGGCGAGATCTGTGCCCGCCAGCGCGTCGAGCTCGCCGACCTCCTGGACATCCCAACCCGCAATCGACAAGACCCCGGCATATTCATTGTAGGTCGGCGCGAGGATGCGCGCGCGGCCGGCTGGCGCGAGTTGCGGCAGCAATTGAATGGCGGCCTGCGCACCGCCCATCGCGACGACCGGCGCGCTCGTGCCGTAAGCGTGCTGCGCGGCCTGATGCAGGCTCTCGATCTCCGCGCGCGATGGCAGCGCGTTCCATGCACGCGCGCTCACCTCGCCCACGGGATAAGACAGGCGGTTGATCCCGGTCGACAGATCTATCCAGTCCTCCGTGCGCCCGCCAAAACGTTGCTGGGCCAGATCGAGATTTCCACCGTGCTCGCGCATGCCCCGTTCTTTCACGCGAAGGCCAGGATCGCAAGGAGGCCGGCGAGCAGCAGCATGGCGCGGCGGTAGATGGTCAATCCCCGGCTGATGTCCGCGGCAAGCGGATCGCGCGCGCCTTCGTTGAGCCAGGGCTCATCGGTCGCGCTGCCGTGATAGATGCGGGGGCCGCTGAGCCGCACACCAAGCGCCCCGGCCATGGCCGCCTCCGGCCAGCCGGCATTGGGCGAGCGGTGACGGCGGGCATCGCGCGTCATGCACGACAGCGCCTCCGATCGCCGCGACGCCAACAGGACGAACAGAAAGCCGGTCAGGCGCGCCGGAATGAAGTTTGCGACATCGTCGATGCGCGCCGCAGCCCAGCCAAAAGCTTCGTGGCGCTCGTTGCGATGGCCGATCATGGAGTCCAGCGTGTTGATCGCCTTGTAGCCCAAAATGCCGGGCAGTCCGAACAGCACGCCCCAGAACACCGGCGCCACGATGCCGTCGGAGGCGTTTTCCGCAAGGCTCTCGATAGCCGCGCGCGCGATGCCGGCTTCGTCGAGCGTTGCGGGATCGCGTCCGACGATGCGCGAAACCGCATCGCGCGCAGCAGCGATGTCGCCGGCCAGCAACGGCTTCGCGACGGCAGCGACATGATCATGGAGCGAGCGCAAGGCGACCAGCGGCCAGGCCAGCACACCCACGAGTATGATCTCCATCCATCCCCAGGGGAGCAAGGACTGAAGTACCCAGCCGATTGCGACCGAGATCGCAATCACCAGAAGCGCTCCAGCCACGCCCGCAGCGCGGCGAAATGCCGGCGGATCGGAATCGCGATTCCAGGCGGCGTCGATGGCAGAGATCAGCCGGCCCAGCCAGGTCACGGGATGGCCGATCCGCGCGAACAGCCACGACGGCCAGCCCGAGAGGGCATCCACCGCCATCGCCACCGCCATCGCCCCCGCAAAACCCACGTCCACCTCCTGTCACGCCCCTGTTGCGCAAAGCGAAGGCGGAGCGCAAGCCCCCGGCCGCCTGATTTCGGCTTTGTCTTTGGCCGCGATTGGTGATTAGTCAGGCCCACAGGAGACCTTTATGGCCGTCATCTTGATCACCGGCGGAGCACGATCGGGCAAGAGCGCCCACGCGGAAAAGCGCGCGCGCAGCTTTCCGGGCCAGCCCATCTACATCGCGACGGCCGAGGCGCTCGATGCCGAAATGGAGGTGCGCATCGCCAAGCATCGAGCCAAGCGCGCGGCCGTCGACTGGATCGAGCGAGAGGTACCACTCGATCTCCTGCAAGCTCTGATCGAGACCGATGGCGCCGGCCCAAGGCTGGTGGATTGCCTGACCTTGTGGCTCTCCAACATCATGCATGCGGGGCGTGACTGGGAACACGAACTCATGAAGCTCGCCGCTTTCATGGGCGGCCAGAAGAGCCCCGTCATTTTCGTCACCAACGAGGTCGGCCTCGGTATCGTGCCCAACAACGCGCTGGCGCGCAGCTATCGCGACGCCGCCGGAATCATGAACCAGGTCATCGCGGCGGTTTCCGACGAAGTCGAGTTCGTCGTGGCCGGCCTGCCGATGAAACTGAAATGATGCCGCGCGCGGAGCTTTTCAAAGAGATTATCGCCGATCTCAGGATGGCGGCATCGTTCGTCACGATTCTGCCGGTGGCATCGTCGAAGCCCGCAGGCGAAGGCGCCATCGCGCGCGCGACCTGGGCAATCCCCGTCGCGGGACTGCTGGTCGGCCTCGCGGGTGCCTTGGTCTACAAGATTTCCAGCCGGTTCGGACTGACACCGAACCTCGCCGCCCTGCTCACGCTGGCCACGACCGCGCTCATCACCGGCGCGCTGCATGAGGATGGCCTTGCCGATACCGCCGACGGGCTTGGCGGCGGCCGGACGCGCGAACGCAAGCTCGAGATCATGCGCGACAGCCGGATCGGCACCTATGGCGTCTGCGCGCTGATCCTCTCGTTCGGTCTGCGCTGGAGCGCGCTCGCGGCAATCGCCAATCCCTGGGCCGTCGCGCTCGCGCTGTGCGCCGCGCACATTGCCGCCCGCGCGGGCGTGCCGGCTTTCATGTCGCTGGTCCCGCCGGCACGATCTGATGGACTGTCGGCAAGCGCTGGATCGCCGCCGGGCCGCAGCGTCGCCATCGCCTTCGCTGTTGGAACGCTCGCCCTCGCACTCGCGCTCGGGCCTGGCAAGGCGCTGGTCAGCCTGATCCTGCTGTCCCTCGCCGGCTTGATGCTGGCGCGGCTTGCGATCCGCGAGATCGGCGGGCAGACCGGCGACATCCTCGGCGCATTCGAGCAGACCGGCGAGATCCTCATTCTGCTGGTGGCGGCATCCTTCCGGATGGGAGGCTAATCCCATGGTCGAGTTCGACGACACCTTCCGCCAGCACTTGCGCGAGCTGTTCGTGTGGCGCCGCGACGTGCGCCGCTTCCGAGCCGATCCGCTGCCGGCCGGCGCCATCGATCGCCTGATCGAGACCGCCTGTCTCTCGCCCTCGGTCGGCCTGAGCCAGCCCTGGCGCTTCGTTGTCGTTGAAGATGCCGCACGACGCCGCGCCGTGATCGACGACTTCAAGGCGTGCAACGCCGATGCGCTGAACTGTTACTCCGGCGAACGCGCCGCGCGCTATGCCACGCTGAAACTGTCCGGTCTCGAACAGGCGCCCGGTCACCTCGCCGTGTTCGCGGACAAGGCGAGCGACATCGGCCACGGCCTCGGCCGCGCGACCATGCCGGAGACGACGGAATATTCCGTGGTCGCCGCGATCACCGCGATGTGGCTCGCCGCGCGCGCCGACGGCATCGGCATCGGCTGGGTGTCGATCCTCAATCCGCAGCGCGTTCACACCACTCTCGACGTGCCTGAGACCTGGAAATTCATCGCCTATCTCTGCATCGGCTATCCGGAAGTCGAATGCGACCAGCCGGAGCTCGAGCAGGCGAAATGGGAACACCGGCGCGGCGCGGAGGAATTCACCCTGCGGCGTTGAGACGCCGCGCCCCCGCGCCATCCTCCGTCATTGCGAGCGTAGCGAAGCAATCCAGGCTGTCTCCGCGGAGGGATTCTGGATTGCTTCGTCGCACCAGCGCAAAATTGCTTTGCAATTTGTCGCGGGCTCCTCGCAATGACGACGGAGAGAGAGGCGGCTTGTCGCTACGACCTGCTCTTGCCGGCAGCAGCCGCCACCGGCGCAGGGCTCTCCTGCTTCTGGAACATCAACAACGGCCGGAAGATGACGCGGCCATAGGCCTCGTAGTGGTTCTGGGTCGAGACGGCCATCTTCAACGGCGTCGCGTAATTCGCCTCGAACGTCATGAACGACGCATAGGTCCATGAGAAGCCGACGCCGACCGAAGCGAGCTCGGTAATCCCCGGGAATGTCGAATACACCGCACCCCAGTCGGTGAAGATGTAGGTGTCGAACCCCTTGAGCCACGACGACCAATTGTAGTGCAGCTCGGCGTTGAAATAGTAGCCACTATCGCCGGATGCGGAGTTGGAGGGATAGCCGCGCACGGTGGTGGGACCGCCGATCGAGAAGATCTGGTCGCCCGGCAGCAGCTTTTCCTGCGTGTACTGCCAGCTCGCCAGCACGTTGGCGCTGAAATTCTGCGGCCCCGCCGCGCTGGTCGCGATCAGCGAGCCGGTATAGGTGTTGAACGCGCGGTTGTTGCCGAGCACATAATCATGCCAGGTGATGTAGTTCACCGCCGGCGAGACCGTGATCGAATAGGTGTTGCCGGAATTGGTCACCGAGAGCCCGGCGGTGGCCTTGTCGTAATGGTCGTCGGTCACGGAGACCGTGGCGAAGCGGCTGACCGTCTTGCCCTCGGTCTCGGCGGCGTTGAGCAATATCAGCCAGTTCTGCGTCACCCAGACCGGCTGGCTGAAATTGACCGCGGCCTGGCTCGAGCGTCCGGTGACGTCGAGCGCGACGAACGGTCCCTGGATGATCTTGATCTTGCCTTCGGTATAGCTGACGCCGACGCGGCCACCCCAGGGATTGACCGGAATGCTGTAGGCGGCGTTGCCGTTGAGATTACCGTCGGCGCGGACGCCGTAGAAGGTCAGGCGGTCGTCGACGCCGAACAGGCCGTGGCGCTTGTAGAAGGCTCCGCCCTCCCAGCGCCCGGTGTTCTCCGCGCCCTGGTTGTCGGTGAAGAGTTGCAAGGTGTCGACCGGCGGCTCGATCACGGCGAACTGGAGATCGGTCAGGCCAAAACTCGTGCCAGGCTGGAGCAGCGCCTTGATCTGCACGTCGTTGGTCCGGTTGAACCAGATCACGTCGCGATTGAGTTTTGGAACGTCGAGGACCTCGCCTTCGGGCTCCTTCACGCGCTGAAGGATGTAATCGGTGCGGGTCTGCTTGTTGCCCTCGATGGTCGTCTTCTGGAGCCGGCCCTCGGTCAGCTTGATCTTGACCACACCACCTTTGGCGTCTTGATCGGGCAGCGTCGCGATGCCCGTGACGATGCCGCGCTCGGTGTAGATGGCGTTGATGTCGGCAACGAGCTGCAATAGCGCGGCGATGTCGACGTTCTTGCCGACATATTTCTTCGCGATCTCGTCCAGCTCTGCCGGCGTGATGAACTTGGATGCGTCGAACTCGACCTTGCGCAGGCGGAATTTCGGCCCCCCCGGCTTCAGCAGCTGGGACTTTTCCCGCTCACCGCCGATCACCGCGGGACCGGTGAGCTTGGGCGGCGCGCTCTGCCGTTCGAGCTGGCGGCGCTGCCGGTCGACGTCGTTCTGGATCACGCCGGGATTGATCGAGGGCACTTGCGCGCGCGAAGGGGCGATGCAGCAAGCTGCAAGCCCCACCCCCAACGCTGCCCCCCAAATCCGCATCCCGAATCTCGTTACCATGCCTGTGCGAGACGGCCAACGGACGGCTTCGCCGTCTCGACCGCCGCATCCTTCCAGCCCGGGCGACCCACGCGCTGCCCCTGACGGCGCAGCTTGCGCAGGTCGCTCAGTCCCTCGATGTTGACGGCGGGACCGGAGCCGATGGTCTCGACCGGACGCGGCGTCAGCAGCGCATCGAGCCGGGCCTGGCCGGAGAGACCGAGCAAATAGAACGTCCCGCCATCCTTCTTCGCGAGCCAGGTCTCGATGCTCTCCTTGCCCTCGCCGTCGACCGGGATGTTGCGCACCATGCTGGCGCCGGTGAAGTCGTAGCAGCAGGTGTGCGTCGGCCCGTAATTGGTGACGCTCGCCGAGACGTCGCCGGTGTAGAACACCACGTAGGCGTTGCTGACATTGGCGTTGCCGATCTGGCTCATCGTGAACACGCCGCCCGGCTGGTAGAGCTGGAGCGTCGGCCCGTTGGTCGGCGCCAGCGTCCGGTTGTTCAGGAACACCTGCTGGGTGGCGGTGGTGAGCATGAGCTGGCCCGGGACATAGCCGTTCAGGATCGTGACCGCATGCGCGTCGGTCCAGAAGTTCGCGTCCACCACCCTGAACTGGTTGACGATGATGCTGTCCGGGTCGATCGAGATGTTGGCGGACTTCGCGACGCCGCCGTTATAGCCGGTGATGTTCATGATCAGCGGGATCGCCGGATTCGAACGGATCTGCTCGCCCCTGACGTTGATCGTGTCTGCCGCCAGGTCGAGCTCCCGGACGACGCTGACCCAGTTGATCGTCAGGTCACCCGACGACGTCATCTTGACGATGTCGCCACTGATCCGGTCGAACGAGACCGATCCGGCCACATCGAAACGCGTCTCGCCGTTGGCGGTGATCGATCCGCCGCGGAGCGAGCCCGTGTCGGACTTGACGTAGAGGTCGCCGGCATCGCCCGGGATACCGGTCGTGGTGAGCTGGCTGAAGACGATATCGTTGACGGCATGCAGGGTCTGCGTGCCGCCGCTGATGGCGGTGCCAACGGTGATCCCTCCGGCCGTCGCGGTGACGTCGAGCGTGCCGCCCGCGCTAAGATTATCCCAACGAACGACGGTGCCGCTCAGGACCGCGTTGCCGGTCGTGGCCGTGAGGTTATGACCGGTGTTGGTCCCCGCCGCGATCAGACGCGCCGAGCCGTTGGCCGAGACCGAGCCGAGCGTCGGCACGCCGCCTGACATCACTGTCTGCGCGAGGATGAAACCGTTATCCGCGTTGACGTTGATGCTGCCGGCATCGCCGGTGATACCGGTCGCCGTCAGCGCGTTGAACGTCACGTTGTCGTGGGCGTGGATGGTCTGCGTGCCGCCGCTCTGCGCGGTCTGGAACGTGATGCTGCCCTGGCCTGAAGTCACGCCCAGCGTCGTGCCGACATCGAGGACGTTCCAGTTGACCGGACCGCTCGCGGTCAGCAGGCCCGAGCCGGTCGTGGCGGCGAGCGTGTTGCCGGTGATGGTCGTGGCGGCAAGCAGCGTCGCCGAGCCGTTGGCCGAGACCGAGCCCTGGCTCGTCACGCCGCCAGACGTCACCGTCTGCGCCAGGATGAAGCCGTTGTCGGCGGTGACGTTGATGCTGCCGGCATCGCCGGCGATGCCGGTCGTCGTCAGCGCATTGAACGTCACATTGTCATGGGCGCGGAGGGTCTGCGTGCCGCCGCTCTGCGCGGTCTTGAAGGTGATGCTGCCCTGGCTTGCCGTCGCGCCCAGCGTCGTCCCGACGTTGAGCATGTTCCAGTCGATCGGGCCGGTCGCGGTCAGCACGGCCGAGCCGGTCGTGGCGGCGAGCGTGTTGCCGGTGATGGTCGTGGCCGCCAGCAGCGTCGCCGAGCCGTGGGCCGAGACCGAGCCCAGCGTGGTCACGCCGCCCGACACCACGGTCTGCGCCAGGATGAAGCCGTTGTCGGCGGTGACGCCGATGTTGCCGGTGTCGCCGGCATTTCCGGTCGTCGTCAGCGACTTGAACGTCACGTTCTGGGTCGCGTGGACCGTCTGCGAGCCGCTGCTGTCGGCGGTGCCGATGACGATGCTGCCGTTGTTCGCGACGGCACTGAAGCTGCCGCTCGCGCCGGTCGCCGTGCCCGCCAGCACCTGGTCGAGCGTCAGCGCGCCGGTGCCGATGATGTCCACGTTGCCCTTCACCGCGGAGAGCAGGCTCGCCTCGGTGTCGGTCAGCGCCTTCAGGTAGATGCCCCCGGCGCTCGCGCTCGCCGACAATTGTACGGCGTTGAAGGCGAGCCGGCTCGTGGCACTTCCGATACCGTTCGATGCACTCAGCGACAGCTCGGCGCCCGCGCCGGATGCGACGAACCTGGTCTGGCCGTCGCCATTGTCGATGATCGCGCCCAGTGAGGCGACGCCGCCGGCGGTGACGATGATCGAGGGCGCGTTCGAGGCCGCCGCATATGACAGCGACGAGTTCAGCTGGCCGATCGTCGCATCGCCCGTGGTGGTCAGCGAGATCAATCCGGCCGCGTTGATGGCCGAATAGGCGCCCATCGTCAGCGTCGCGGCAACCAGGGTGACGCCGTCCGAGCTGCTGGTCGCAACCACCGGCGCAGCGCTGGTGCCGGCCGCGAAGGTCATGCCGCGGTTGGCGAGCAGCTGCATCAAGCCGCCGCTGGTGATGTCGGCATTGACGGTGAGCCCGCCGCGCGCAGCGTTGAGCGTCAGCGCGCCGCCGGCGGTCAGCGTCCCATAGGTGCCGCTCGTGCCGACCATGAGATCGCCGGTGACGGCGAGGATGCTGAGGTCGCCGACCGCCGAGCCGGTCACCGCGCCGGAGATATTCACCTGCAGCGGCTGGAAGGTCGAGCCGTTGAAGCCGATGTTGCCGCCAGCGCGCAGATCGAGGTCGGCGCCCAGGATGTGGATCGCCGTACGGTCGGTGAAGCCGGCCTCGGCATAGATGCTGCCGGTCGCGGCAAGCTGGATCGCATTGCCGGCGGCAATGTTGCCGAGAATGAGATCGCCGGTGGTCTGCTTCAGGTAGATGCCCTGCGCCGACGAGACCTGGTCGAGCTGATCGTTGGACGGATCCGCGAATGCGATCTGAAGCGCGTTCGTATTGTTCGCGGGGTTGCTCCCGGCGGTTCCCGAGGGGGCACCGACATTGCCGTGCTCCGCGATCAGGGTCAGGTTGCCGATATCACCTGAGATCACGGCCCCGCTTGCGTTGGCGGAGATGCTGTTCACGGCGTCGAGCTTGACGTCGCCGCGGCCGGTCACCTCGATGCCGTTGGCCTGCGCGGCCGTGATCGGGCCGTAGTTCGCGGTGACGCCGCCGAGCGCGAGGCTGTTCTTGCTGCCGAGATAGATGTTCGTCAGCGCCTTGGCCGAGATCGCGATCGGGTTGTCGACGACGACGAGGTTCTGCTGCGACAGGCTGACCGTATAGGTCGTGACATGGGTCGTCGGGTCCGTGACCGCGCCGACGGTGAGCTGGCCGGGACCGGCGGTGGCGAGCAATCCCCTCTGCTCCGGCGTCAGCGACGAGGAATCGACGCTGGTGAAGGTGAACGTCTGGGGCGCGGCCGAATTGCCGACCGAGCCGCGCGGCGCGTAGAGCATGATCTGGTTCGCGCTGACATTGGCGACGACGTTCTCGTCGATCGGCGGCGGTGCCGCGCCGACGGCCGACGACGACACCGTGTAGGCGAGCTGGCTCTGCGTCCACTGCGAGCCCGCGGTGATGATGCTGTAGACCCGCTCGGTCGATGCGAGGGTGTAGCTGTAGTTCGCATTGTAGGCGTCGAGCGCCGTTTGCAGCGCCGTGTTGCTCGGCATCCGCTGACTGGTGGTCGCCACGCCGTCGAACAGCTTGGTGAACAGGGTCGTCGAGAGCGAACTGCCGAACACCGTCCCCAGCGGATCTGAGGGGGCGCTGCCGAGCAGCGTCGTCAGCGAGGTCTTGAGCTGGTCGGTGGTGATCTTGCCGAGCAGGAACTGATCCCTCAGGAACCGAGTCGTGGCCTCGACCTTCATGTCCGTCGTCGAGACGTTGGCGGGATCGATGCCGAGCTTGGCGGCCACCTGCGCCCGCAGCACCGTCAGCCCTACCGAGGTCGGGTTGTAGGTGCTGCCGTCCTGGAACGCGATGTTCTTGAGCTGGAAGTAGTCGTTGTAGGCCGACGTCACCATCGACTGGTAGCTGTTGACCGCATTGGTGGCGGCGTTGCCGCTGAGCAGGTCGAGGCTGGTCCAGACGCTCTGGAGATGCTGGCTCTGCGCCTGGGTCAGGCCGACCGCCGCCCGGCCGTTCAGGATGCTGGCTTGGTTACCGTCGGAGCCGGCCGCTTCGAGGAAAACCGGGCCGCCGGTCGACTGGATCGTGCCGAGGCGCAGATCGCCCTTTGACTGGATGATGTAGGTGCCGGTGGCCGAGGCGCTGTCTAGGACGCCGCCATCGACGGCGCCACTGGCCTGTGTCGTCCCTGTCGCCTGGATCACCAGCGGATTGATGTTGGTCAGGGTGGACGCGCCGTTGACGACGGCGCTCGTCGCACCGATCGCACCGGAGGTGGAGTTGATCTCGATGTTCTTGCCGATCACGACGGGATTGGCGACGTTGTAGGCGGACGCCGAGTTGATGTCGCCGGTCGCCGAGAGGAAGACGCTGCCTTGCGGCGTGGCGCCTGCCGAATTCACCTTCACCTGGTTGATCGACAGCGCGCCGATCGCCGAGATCGCGATGTCGCGGTCGATCGAGCTGGCGGTCAGGCTGCCGCCATAGATCTGCACCTGGACGGGAGCCTTGTTGGTGCCGAGCGTTCCGATGCCACCGTCACCCCGAAGCGTCACGCTCGTACCCGAGATCACCGGGTTGTTGGTATTGGCGGCGACCGTGATGGACGAGTTGGCGCCGGTGGCGGCAAGCGTCGTCGTGCCCTGCTGGTTGTTGATCGACCCGTTGATGACGATGCCCGAGGTCGAATTGACCACGACGTCGCTGCTACTGCCGCCGATGAACTTGATGTTGATCGGGTTCGACGCCTTGACCGTGTTGGTCAGCGTGAGCGTCAGGTGATCATAGATCGCCTGGTACCAGTTGTACTGGGCGTCCGCGCCGCAGCACGCGTTGGAATGGGTGTTGAGTCCAACGGGGCTCCCATCCGGGTTCACGCCTCCCGCCCAGTGATAGCTGCCTGTGGCGGTGGTGACTTTTTGATAGTTGCTGCTCTGCGTGCCTGAAACCAGGTTGGTCGAGCGGGTCCAGTTCTCGCCGGTGACCTGATTGGGCGTGAAGCTCCAGCCGTAGTCGAACTGCGTGCTGGTGGGTAGACGATCCAGCGTCGCGGTGTCGACCCATTGATAGAGCATGTTCTCCTGCGTCCGGTACTGGACGCCCGCCGTACCGGTCCTGGCCGTAAGCATCGACGGGTCGATCGCGGCCGCAGTGACACTGTTGGTCTCGTACCGCGACACCTGCTGACTGCTTGCAGCCTTGGGATCGTAAACCCACCACGTCGTCTTCCCCTTGAGCTGGTCGACGATCTCGACCACGCTCTGGGCAGTGACGCTGGTATTGATGGTGTTGGTGACCAGCTGGAGCCCGCTGGTGTTGTTGACGGTGACCGTGCCGGCGCCGCCTTTGATCTCGATGTTACCCTGGGTCTGGGTGCTGTCGGTCGAGGTCGAGATGATCTTGCCGTTGAGGTAGACGTAGCCGCCGGCGCCCTGCGCCACGCCATTCAGGATGAGCTGGTCGGTGAGAGCGTTGTACCTGACCCCGATCTTGGCGTCGCCGCTGGCCGACGCCGTCACGGAGCCCGAGATGTCGTAATAGACGCCGTTCCGCGCATTGGCCTGGGCCGCGGCAAAATCCGCGCCGCCGTTGCGGTTCTTGAGGCCGTTGCTGCCGTAGATGGCATCGTACGCCGCGGCGCCGATGTCGACCGAGTAATTGCTGCTCGAGCCGGCCTGGATGGTGCCGTTGATGTTGATCACCGACGCCGAGATGATGACCGCCTGGCCGCTGATGGTCCGGGTGGCAGTCGCGGTGGCCGGCGCGTCCGCGGTCTTCGGCGTGATCGCATCCGGCTGGATGTTGATCACCTGGAAGAAGCCCGAGCTGTCGCAGGCTGACGCACAGTTGAACGGCGTCTTGTACGGACCGCTATCGGTGTAGACGTTGCGGCCGTCATAAGTCGTTTTCTTCCACTGCGCGAGCACGACATTGGACGAGTCCTGCGACTGCCCCTCGATGATCTTGAGGGTCGCGATGTCAGGCACGCTGCCGGCATCGGGAGTGCTGGTGTTCCCAGGCGTACCCCTGCCCACCGGCAGGAAGATCGATGAATAGAGCGAGGTGCCGTCGTAATACGTCATCAGCATGCGCGCGGTGAAGATCGTGCTGGCGTCGGCGTTGCCGACGGGTTGATACACGCCGTGGCTGCCGTCGGTGCAGCAGTAATAGAAATAGGGGTGATCGGTTCCCGAAGCGATATGCGGAGCGGTATAGTAGTCGCCGTAGGCGCCGAGATAGGTCGCCGCCGTCATCACCGCGGTCAGCGTGTCTTCCGGCCTGTTTTCAGTGGTGGCCCATTGCGAGGTGACCGCGCTGCCGCTGTCGTAGAAGCTCCCGATACCGCCGAGGAAGGTGAAGGTGCCTTTGGGCACCACGATCTGGACGGTCGCGGCACTGAGCGACTGCGATGCGACGACGCTGCCGAGATTGTTGATGATCTTGAGCAGGCCGTTCGCGTTGTTGACGGCGCCGTTGAAATAGATGTCGGGCGTGCGGGTCAGCACGTTGCCGCTCTGGTCGATGCCTTGACCGGAGTCAGGATCCAGGCGGTTGTAGGTGGCGGAGACGTCGATGACCGGCGTCGCGCTCGGCATCGCGGTGAAGGTCACGTTGGAGTGCGAATCCGGGTCGACATGGTCGATCTGGCGGTAGGTGATGTTGCCTCCGGTCACATCGGTGACCGTGAGGTTGGCCAAGCTCATGAAGTCGAGGCCCTTGTTCTCGATCTTGATCAAGGGCGAGCTGCGCGCGATGACCGCCGGTGCCGCGGGATTCGATCCGCTGTTGCCGGTCAGCTTCTGGGCCAGGATCGAGACGTTGCCGGCGGACACCATGATGTCGCCGAACGCGAAGGCGTTGCCGGGCGCGTCGGAGGTAAACGGCGCCTGCTTGATCAACGTGTCGATCTGGCGCTGCTTGTCGCCGGTCGGGTCGGTGCCGGACGGCGACATGCTGGCAGGCGCCGTGGGCGTCGCCGCCGCGAGCTGGGAGCGGACCTGCGCCTCGGTCAGGCCGGTCAGCGACGCCAGCTGGTTGACCACCAGCTGGTAGGGATTGAAGTTGCCGACGACGGCGTACTGGACCGTCTGGTGGTTCCAGCTCATCACCGGGCTCAAGTGATTGACGTCGGAGACGAGCTCAAGGACCGATGAAGAGCCGTTTGTCAGCAGGGAATAGGGACTGGTCGTGCTCAGCGTCGGCGCGGCCGCACCGAGCTCGATCGTGATCGTCAAATCGTTGTTGACGCCGGCCACCACCAGGCCATTGAGCGCGACATCGCCGGTTCCGCTGGTGTGGCTGTGGTTGTCGCTGTTCTTGGCGCTGAAGATGTCCAGATACGGATTGTAGTTGCTGCCGTTGCCGGCCGCCGTGACCTGCCCTTGCGTTGCGCCGAGATAGATGTCGCGCGCGCCGAGGATGCTCGACGTGGGGGCCAGCGTCAGGGTCGTGGTGTCGTCGGCATTGGCCGTGCCGCGATAAAGCGTGGAGATCGGAACGGCGGTGTTGTTGTAGACCACCGTCGTCGCCGTCGCCTGCACGCTGCTGAAAACGGTGCCGTCGCCGGCGAGGCCCGCGTAGATGGTGATGTCGCGCCAGGCCGCGATCTTCGCGTTGTCGCCGACATTGACGGACTGGTTGGCGTGGACCCAGCTGTTGGTGCTGGCGCCGACACCCGCGATCGCGCCGTAGAGGCTGGCATTGGCGTTGTTCGCCGCCGCCATCTTCGCGGCCGTGCCGATATAGATCTTGCCCACGCTGAACAGCTCGCGCGCATTGATGTTGACCGCGAGCGTGGCGTTCGCCGTCATGTTGGATTCGGCGCCGCCGCCGGCGAAGAAGCTGGCCGTGGCGAGGCTCGCCGTATCGTTGGTGTTCAGCGTGTTGTAGGCCTCGATATTGATGAACGCCGCCGACGTCCGCGGATCGCCGTTGAGGCTCAGCACCGTGCCGGCGCCGATATTTGTGTTGACGTGCTGGGTGACGGTCGAGGTGCTGAGTGCGGCTGCACCCGAGAACGAGCCGCCGGAGCCCGACCGCGCGCCGCCGCCGCCCTGGTTGACGATGTCGTTGGCGATGACGACCATGTTGCCGCCCGCCGAATTGATGATCAGGTGCGTTCCGATCTCGGCAGTGGTGGTCGAGTCGACGTCGTTCTGCGCCTTGCCGGCGGAGACACCGGCCGTCGACGCCTGATAGGCGTCGCCGCTGGCGGCATAATTCGTGGTGTGCTTGGCATTGATGCGGAGGCCGCCGAAATAGAGCGTGTCATCCGCCGTGCCGCCGTCGAACCGTGCGTTGGTCACGGCGGTCGAGCTGGTCGTCGCGACCGCCGCCGCGCCGGCATAGGTGCCACCCGCGCCGACCGTCGCGTTGGAGACGTTGGTATCCGTACCGGTGGCCGTGATCCGGAGGATGCCCGTGTAACTTCCGTGATTGAGATTATCCATGTCCGCCGGCGCACCCAAATAGGCGTAGGTGTGCGCGTTCGACGACGTCTGCGCGACGGTAGCACCGAGCGCCAGGAAGCCGCTCGAAAGGCCCGTCCCCTCGGCGTATTGGGCGCTGTCGTTCTCGGCCGCGATGGTGACGTCGGCGTTGGGAAGCCGGATCCCCGTCCCGCCATAGGCGCTCACCGTCGCGTTCTCGGACGCCACGGCAAGGCTGCCCTGTGCGCCGATCAGCGAGCCGCCGCCGCCGGCGAGCGCCTTGGCCCAGGTCGTGGTGCCGACGGTCGGAACCAGCGCCATGGCGGTTACCGCGAGCGCACCGCCCGAGAAGCTGACGTTGTCGCCGACATCGGCCGTAACCGTGGCGCCGACCGTGGACTTGGCGATGGCGACGCCGACGGCACCGCCACCGACCGAGACGCCGATTGCCTCGCTCGACAGGTTGGGCGCGATCGACGCCGACACCAGCGTGCCGACGCCGGCCGCCGACGTCGTGATCGAGGCACTGCTGCCGATCTCCGCCAACACGGACGAGTTCTCGTGAGCCTCCGCATCCGCACCGACGCCGGCGACGATGCCGCCGCCGAGGGCGGTGGACGTCGTCGTCAACGTGCCGGCGCCGCTTGCGCCAACTGCCAGAGTCGCGACGTTGACGGTGGAGCCGTTCAGAACCCGTGCTGCGACCGAACTCGTTCGGCTTGCCGTTGCGACCGACGCGCCGACAGCCACTGCACCGCCGGTGACACCGCCGGTGAAGACCACCTGGGTCGTGGAATCCTGCGCCATGACGGCGGCGCCATTGCCGGTGCCGCTCGCGCCGGTGATCTGGCCGCCGAGCATCGCCACCACGGAGTTGCTGACATTGCCGACCGCCACCGCCGCCTGCGCGCCGAAGTAAAGCGCTGCACCACCGGCGATCGCCTCGGTGTCGATGGTCTTGCCGGCATAGGGTCCGGTGGTCGCGTCCTTGACGACCGCCGCAACGGTGACGACAGGTGCCGTGACGGCCAAAGGCGTATCTGCGGCCACCAGCACGCCGGAGCCGTTGCGTCCGTAGTCACTCAGATTGGCGAGCACGGTGCTGTTGACGCTGGTGTAGCCAATGCCGGCCCCGATGCCGACATTTTTCGCAAAGCCTGCGCCGAGCAGATACATCTTGGCCGCATTGGCGCTGGTGGCAGTGACATTGACCTGCGTGCCCGTGACGTTGCCGCCAGCGATCTGCGCGACGACGGCGTCGTTGCCGCCGCTCAGCACGCTGCTGACGTCGTAGGTCGAGCTGACGTTGGCGCTGTTCGGATTGCCGGCCGTGCCGCTGGCGACCGCGTTGCTGCCTTGCGTGTGGTTGGTGCCGTTGTTCACGGACGCGATGGTGCCGTTGTTGCCCTGATTGAGCTGGCCGGTCTGCTGGCCCTGGGTATCGGCATCGGCGGTGTTGGTGCCGATGATGATGACGCCGACCGTCGCGCCGATACCGACGCTGCCGCCGATGCCCGCGGTGACCGCGTAGGACAGCACCTCCTTGGTGCTGAGCGCATTGACGTTGATCGCGCCGGCCGAGTTCAGATTGCTGTTGCGGCTTTCCGCAATGGTCTGGCTCTTGAAGCTGATGACGTTGGCGGCGGCGCCGATGCCGACCCCTGCCCCGCTGGCGCCAACCGCGAGCGCCCCCGCGATCTCCTTGATCGCCACGTCCTCGGTCGCGTTGATGGTGACCGCGCCGGCCGCACCACCCGTCACCGATTGCAATGTGGTGTCGTAGACGCCGGCGATGGTGGTGTTGTTGGCGATCTCGATGTTCGCCATGCCGGCGATCGCCGCCGTGCCGGTCGAGAGCGCACCGCCGATCGCATAGGCCTCGAAGCGGTTCTTGGTGGTGGCCTCGACGTCGAGCGCGCCGCTCAGATTGAGCGCGGTCGTGTGTGCAGCGCCATTACCCTGATAGTGGAATTCGTCGCCGACATAGGCCTCGGTCCGGTTCGAGGAGACCTGGACCAGGAACGCCGCGCCGATCGCGGCCTGGCTGCCATAGGCGCCGGAGCCGTTCGCGGAGAAGATGCCGGTGTTGTTGGTGGCGTTCACCGTCAGCGATGCGGCCGTCAGCGCGCCACCGTCGACATAGGCTTCAGTCGTCGCCTGGAAGACGTTCAACCCGACCGAGCCGGTGTTGAAGCCGATCGCGATCGAGGATGCATCCTGCTCGGCATTGGCCTTCACGGTGACGGCGCCGACCGTCGGGCTCGACGACTGCGCGCCGCCGACAGTCGAATTGGTGATGTAGGCAAACGTACCGCGCTGCATCGTGGTGCTGATGATGGTAGCGCCGCCGCCGTTGCCGGTCGGAGCCACGATGCCGGCACCGAACGCGCCGGAATAGGAGAAGCTCGACGCGGCGACCTCGATCTGCGGCGCCAGCGTCGACGAGGTCAGGCGCGTGTCGATGGAAGCGCTGTCGATATAGGCCCGGGTCTGCCCGCTCATCACATTGGTGATCGGGTTGATCATGATGGAGATGCCGCTGCTCGCGGCAACCGACGCGACGTTGGTCACGACCGCCTGGTGCGAGCTCGCGACCACGGCAAGGCCGCGCACGGTGTCCTGGTTCTCGGTGAGGTCGGGCGTGGTGTCGGTCGGGGCATGCGCGGTGCCGAGATCGAAGGCATGGACGAGCGAGCCGCTGTTGACCGACAGCGTGTCGGTGGTGCTGGTCCCGAGCGCATCGACCTTGGTGTTCGCGCCGCTGATATAGGCCGCGGTGGTTCCCGTGATCTGGTTGGTGACCAGCGAGCCGGCACCGCCGGCAGCGCCCTTGCTGATCGACACGGCACCCGCAAACACGGCCGCCTTGTCGTTGTTGCCGGCGATCACGGCGACGTTGTTGGTCGCGGTGACGTCGGCGCCGTTGATCCCGTTGGTGCCGGCGGCGGTGATGCTGGCGGTGACGTTGGTCCCCATCAGATTGGTGGCGACCGAACCGGCCAGCCCGACCTGCGAGGACATCGCGATACCGACGGCGACGGTCGAGATGCTGGCGTTCGAGTTCGCACCGACCGCGACATTGCCCGAAGCGGTCAGCTTGGACCCGGTGACGCCGGCGCTGACATTGTTGGCGATGCTGCTGTAGACGAGCGCCAAGCCCGCGGCGCTGCCTTGCGTCGAGGCGCCCGCGACGGCAGCGGTTCCGGTGATGCTGGAATTGTCGGTCGCGGAAACGGAAATGTTCTTGGCCGTGACGGACGATTGCGTCGCGCTGGACTGGCCGTTGCCGATGGCCGCCGTAACGGTATTGGAGATGCTGCTGATCGTGGTACCGCCGACGCCCGCAAACTGTCCGGTCGCCAGACCAAAGCCGATCGTGACCGCCTGGATCTTGGAGGAGTCGACCGCGCTCACACTGACATTGCCGTTGCTGCCGGCCGTCATCAGGACGTTGGCGATATAGGCCGAATGCGTCGTTGCGATCGTGTTGTAGATGATCGAGGCGCCGACATTGTTCTTGCCGGCCTGGATCAGGCCCGCAACGGAGACGATGCTGGCGCCCGGACCGTTCCCCGTGCCGTCGTTGAGCGCAGCCGCGCTGAAGTCGATGCAGTTCTGCCCGCCCGTGCCGCCGGCGACCGTGCAGGTATCCGTGGCGAGATGATTGTTGTTCGACTTCTTGACGAGGTTGCCGAGCGCCGTATCCAGCGCCGACACCGCGCCGCTGTCCGCCAGCACCGTCACGCGGCCGACATTGATGCTCACCGTCGCGCCGCTGTTGATATAGGCCGTCGTGGTCGGTGTGATCTCACTGACGACGATCGCGCCGGCAAGTCCGTTGGCGCTGGCCCCGCCCCCGCCCGAAGCCGCACCGGCCGCAATCACGCTGGCGCTGTCGGCCATCACCAGGAGGCTGTCGTAGTTCGAGATCGCCGTGCTGCGGATATGCGCGTCGGTCGCGTTTCCACCCGTGGGATCGGCGATCGACGCATAGGTCAGCCCGATGCCGACGCCGGCCTGACCACCCGTAATGTAGAGCGAGCCGCCGCCGATCGCGATGTTCGTGGTCTGGTAGGCGTCGACCTCGAGCGCGCGATTGACGCCGCTCGCCTGCCCCGTGATCGTCGAGCTCTCGATATAGGCGTTGGCGCTGTCGGTGATGATGCCGACCGAGGCCGACAGCGACGCCGAATTGGATTTCGATCCCGCCACGCCGATGGCAACGACGGTCTCCGAGCCGCCATTGAGCGCCTGCACCGTCACCGAACTCTGGTTGTTCATGGTGGTGCCGTAGATATAGGCGAGCGTCGCATTGTTCGACATCGCCGCCGCGATCGCGCCGCCGATCGCAGCCCCCGTGGCGGACCCTCCGGCCAGATTGAGCGCCGCCGAGCCCGAACCATTGTTGAGCATGGTGTCGTTCAGCGCCTGAACGATCGTGTTGGTCAGCACGGCGCCGGTCGTGGTGTACTTGTTGACCGTCGTGTTCCTGATATAGGCGCTTGTGCCGAGCGAGACGTCGCTCACCGACGAGCTGCCGGCGAGATCGAGGCTGAAGCCGCTGGTGCTCGATCCCGAGGTCGAACCGATCTTGCCCGCCGCCGTCGTCACGCCGGCTGCGCCTCCGGTCGAGGCGGCGCCGGCAGCGCCTGCCTTGTCGGAGAAGCTGGACGATGCCGGATCGGAGACGGCTGCTGCGACGGCGGCCGCGGTGATGCGTCCCGAAGTGGTCGCGCTGAGTGTCAGATTGTCGACATTGACCGCCCCGCTTCCGCCGCTGGTGCCGGCGAACGGATCGTTGGCGCTGAACACGCCGGGCCGGATGTCGGAATGGTTGTCGCCGATATAGGCGGAGGTGTCGGTATTTGCGCCGAGATAGGCGACCGACAAGCCGACCGCCGAACCGCCGCTCCCGTTATAGCTCATCGCGCCGGACAGCGTCACGACCGACAGATCCTGCTGCGCCAGGATGCCGACGGTCGGGGCATAGACGGTGGCCTGGCTCGAGATCGACGCGTGCGTCGTGTTGTTCAGGAAACCGAGCGAAGTGATGCCGTTCAGCGCCAGCGTGCCGGCAGCCTTGCCGGACGACGGTGCGACAGCGACGAACCGGTCGGAAGTGATCGCGTTGACGGCGATGTCGTCCGCCGCACGCAGCGTCGCACGGTCCGAAACGCCGGCGATGGTATTGGTGTTGAACTGGACGAGATTGAGCGCGCCGCCGACGGAGGAGCCGCCCGAGGTGTTGCCGAACAGGAAGCCGAGCGTGCCGACGTTGCCGGCGGCATCGATCGACGCCGTGGTCGTGGTCGCCGCGATCTGAATGCTGGCGTTGTAGGTGTGGACGTCGCCATTGTCCATGCCGGCCGACCAGCTGCTGCCGCAGGTCGCGGTCGTGCAGGTCGCAGTCAGGCTGGCGGAACCGGCCACCCACGCCGTCGTGTTGTTGTTCACCACGAAATGGTTCAGCGAACCTGCGATGCCGATCGTGTCTCCCGCATCAGCCGTGGCGTTGGCGTAGCTGGTCAGGATGTTGCCGCCGACGCCGAGATTGCCGTTGAGATGGCTCAGGACCGCACCCAGCCCGTCCCACTTCAGCCAGGTGTTGGTAATCGGCAATTCGGTGGTGGCATCGACGGCGATATTGGCCGCGTTGATCAGGGTCCCGTTGCCGACGTAGGCGTTCGAATTGTGGGTGAAATTGCCCCAGGCAACGGCTGCACTGATCGCCGTCCCCTCGCCTGTCGACACGTCCTTCGTGATCGCGCTGGACGTCGCATTGCTGCGAACGCCGCGATCGATGACGTTGCTGGCGACAGCGACGTTGCCGCTCGCATAGATGCTCGGCGCGCCGCCGCTCGGATTCTGCGCGATCGCAGCGGTCGCGCTCTGCGTGCTGTTGGCCAGCGAGAGCGCGCCTGCGACCTTGAAATCGAAGCTCAGCGGCACCAGCGAGGTCATGTGGTCCATGACGAAGTGCGTCGGCGAAGCGACGTTCGAGACCGCGAATTCCTGGATCGCCGCGACCAGCGCCGGCAGGCCGGCGATGGCCGAGGCCATCGTGGAATTGCTCGTGGTGTCGGACGTCGCCTCGACCAGAACGGAACCGTTCATCCGGTCGCCGGCACTGGTTCCGAGCGATGCGCCGAGCGTCGCGGTCGCAGACGTCGTGACGTCGCTGATGGCGACCGCGGCGCCGACAGCGCCGCTCGCATTCGGCCCGCTCGCCGCAACCGACGTTGCGCTGGTCGAGAACGAATTATTGTTGATCGCGCGGACCTTCAGGGTGCTGCCGCTCGTGTTCACCGTGCCCGCGGCAATATGCGCACCGGTCGCGACATTGGCGGTCGTCGTCACCGATCCCGTGGAATAGGCCACCGTCGGGACGATCTGCGCGCTAGTCGACGCTGCGACGGCGGAGACGGCGATGGTCGCATCATTGAGCGCCTTGATCTCGAGGTTGCCACCGGCGTTGACCGTCGCACCCGAGGCCACGTTGGTCGTGGCAGTGCCGTCGATCTTGCCGACGACCACGCCGGCCGCGACAGGCGTGAGGCTGCCGAGCAAGGTGGTGGCGACCGCCGGATCCGACACAGTCTCCGTTGCGTGTGCGGAAATTGTGACATCGCCGCGCCCGTTGATGTCGGCATGGCTGTTGATGTTGATGGTCGCCGTGGCGCTTGCGGCGAGATAGCCGCCATTGAGCCCGAGCAGCGAGGCGGCAAGCGTCGAGCCGACGAGCGCAAAATCACCGGCCACAGAACCGTTCAGGAAGCTCGACACGGCCGTCGAGGTTGCGGTGATCGAGACGATGCCGCCGGTAATCTTGCCGTCGACCGTGATCGCCGTCGCGGCGGTGGCCTGGCCGGACAGCTTGATGTCGCTCGCCGTTGCCCTCAGCGTCACGTTGCCGTCGGCGTAGGTGGTCCCGCCGAAGTTGACCGACTGGGCCAGGATCTGCGCGCCATTCATGATCTCGATGTTCGGCGCGTCGATGATGACGTTGTTGGCGTTGCCGGTCGAATGGCCGGAGCCATCGAGACGGCGGGCATCGATCATCGCATGCGCGGCGAGCGTGATGGAATGATCGGCCTGGATGAGGTAGTCGGCACCGGCGCTGAGCCCGGCGAGCGCATTCACGATGGAGCTGTTCGACAGCGTCACGCCGGTGTCGCCCTGAGCGGCATCACCCACGACCACGTCGGTCGGGTCGATCAGCAGCGTGCCGGCCTTGCCGTTGTCCGCACTGAGATCGACCTTGATGCCTTTCCCAATGTCGATGATCCCGTTCGCGCTGAAGTCGACGAGACCGGCATTGCCCGTCTTCGCACTGGCATCGAACCTGGCGCCGCCCGCGACGGTCAGGTTCTGCGCCGCCTTCAGGCGGATCTCTCCGGCATTGCCGTTTGCGCTTGCGATGTTGAGATTGGCCTTCTTGCCGACATCGATGTTGTTGCCGGCCTGAACCGTGATGTTGCTCGGCGTCGCGCTCTTGCTCTGCGCAGTGAGGCGTCCGTTGATCCTGGCGTTGTTGACGGCGCCGATATGGATCGAGCCGTTGCTCACGGTGATCGCGCTGGCGCTGCGCAGGCCCTTGGAGTTGACGGAGGCTGCGAACTTCGCGGCGTGGTCGAGATTGGCGATGTCGCGCTGGCTGGCGCCGCCGACAAAGACGTTCTGCCCGGTCAGGCGCACACCGTCGATCGCGTTGATGCGGCCATAGATACGGATGTTGCCGTCGGGCGAGACAGGGAACGAGCCCGCCATCAGATTGCCGACCGCCGACTGGTTGATCTGCCCGCCTGCGCCGATCAGGCTGTCGGTGAACTCGCGTGTCGGCGTCGAGACGTTGAGGCTGCCGACATTCACCGTGCCGCTGCGGCCGACCACGAACCCCTTGGGGTCGGCGAAATAGACGTTACCGCCGATCGCGCCGTTCATGTAGGAGTTCAGCGTGCCGTTGACGTAGACCGGGGCGTCGCGAACGATGTTGACGAGGTTCTGCGTGCCGGTCGGCAGCTGCAGATTGACGGTGTTGCCCTGCCCGACGCTGAACTGCGAGAACGAGTTGAAGGCGTTGTTGCCCGAAATCGTCGACGTCGTGACGTTGGTCACGCTGCCTGATGTCTGAAGGCTCGTCCCGGTGCGGCCGTCCGGGGTGATCACGTTCGCCGTCTGCGCCTGCAGGCGGACGCTGAACACCGGCAGGAAGACCATCTGCATCGCGCAGAGCAGCGACATCGAGCGGAAGCGTGCCAGCCTCCGCAGCGTCGTCAGCTCGTCATTGTGTCGCGTCGCAGATGGTCCGCGCATTTCATATCCTCTTCATCGGCATTCGCGCCGATCCACAACCGGGTGGGAGAATGTCGTGAGGTCGTCCGGCATCAGAACTGGCCGGGCGGCAGCTTGAAGATGTCGGGGCTCTTGGCGTCGGCCACGTAGAACAGCAGCAGGCTGGTCGGGGTCAGCACACGCTGGTTGTTCTCCTTGTTCTCGAACGTGCCCTGCAGAAGCAGGATCACCGAGCGATCCTTGGCGTCGCTGCCACGGAACATCACGATGCCGCCGGCGACGGGCATGTTCATCGCGATCGAATCGGGCTTGAAGCCTTCGCCCATGAAATGGGCGCGCAGGATGTTGGCGTTGGAGAACAGCTTCTCCGGCGTCATCGCCGTGTCGGTCCCCTTCGACCAGACCGCGCCGATCTGGATCAGCGACTTGGACTTGTAGCCGAACACATAAGAGAGCTCGGCAGTCCCGCCGTTCGGCAGCAGCTCGGGAACGGAGAGCAGCAGACTGTGCGTCAGCTCGGACGCGTTGTCCTGCGCCCTGATCGCGTCGGGCTTGGCGCTGAAGTCCTTGGTCATCGCCGCGCGCACGTCGGATTCGTTCATGCCGAATTTGGCGGAGCGGAAGCCGTCGATCGCCTTGGCCGTCTTGTCGTCCGCACCGGCGGTCGGCGTCTCGGTCGCAGCAGCGACCGGCGCACCGGCGGCGGCAGCCGGCGCCGCACCGGCAGCGGCGGCTCTGGGTGCCGGCGCAGCCTTCTGCTTCGGCACTACTCCCTGAGCCGCGAGCGGCCCAGCTGCAACTGAGGTCAGCAGGCCCACGAGGGCCGGAAGAAGATAGATTTTGCGCATCGACAACCTTCGAAACAAACCTGAAACAACGCTTCAAAAAATCAGCCGCTCAGAAATCGACTTCTCCGAACCGTCGTCTCAACGGGACGGAAAATGTTGCAACGCCACAATGCGTTGCGGATCGTCACGGAGCAGACAAAGCTCGAAACAGCGACTCTTTGGCGGGGTAGGAATACGGTATCGGACTGCCGAATGCTGCGAATGAACATTCATAAGCGCATTTTTTCATCAATTGTGGACACCGCCCTTTCGCGTTAAGCATCCGGCTGGGACAGACCATCGTGCAAAGAATTCCATGACCGAACGGCCTTCCGCGTTCGCGCTCGATCGCCGCGGCTTCATTCGTCTCGCAGGCACAACCGCCGCAGGCTGGATTGCGCTCGGCGCAACGTCAGATCGCATGCGGATCGTTGCCTCGCTGACGGGATTGCCGCTCGACGACGAACTGACCAGACGGAGCATGACCGACAGCCCGACCTCCCGCCTGGGTGGTCTCATCGTCGGCTTGAGGCAGCGAGGCTGGGTCGAAGGCGTCAACTTCCGCCTCGAACTTCGTTCGACCTTCGGCGGACCGGACAAGCTCAAGACCGCGGTCCAGGAGTTGCTCGAGCTCAAGCCGGACGTGATCCTGACCGGCTCGACCATCGAAACCGCCGCAGTCTTTGCCGCCACCAAAACCATCCCGATCGTTTTCGCGACCGCCAACGATCCCGTCGGCAACGGCTTCGTCGAAAGCCTCGCGCATCCCGGCGGCAACGTCACCGGCTTCACCAACAGCACCGCCGAAATGGGCGGCAAATGGCTTCAGCTCATCAGGGAGGCGGTGCCGGGTCTCGCGCGCGTCGGCGTCCTTTTCAACCCGGCGACCACGCCCCGCGCCGGGCGCTTCTTCCTCGAATCGATCGAGCAGGAGGCTGCGACGTCAGGGGTGTCCGTGGCCCCCGCGCCCGTCAACGCGCCAACGGACATCGACGAAACCATCAGGCGCTTTTCCGAACCGCCCAAGGCGGCGCTGGTTGCGCTGGTCGACAGCTTCCTCGTAGTCCACCGTCAGGCGGTCGTGGCGGCGGCGGCCAAGCATCGCGTCCCGACGATCTATCCGTTCCATTATTTCATGGATGCGGGCGGACTGATGAGCTACGGGCCGACGCTGGAGGTGCGCTCGGCCGATTACGTCGATCTCATCCTGCGCGGCACCAAGGCCGGGGATCTTCCGGTGCAATCGCCGCGGAAATACGAACTCCTGATCAACCGCACAGTCGCCCGCTCGCTCGGATTGAACATTCCCTTCACGCTGCTGGCGCGCGCCGACGAGATCCGCGAGTGAACGAGGCGATCGACCAGGGACATTTGCGGACGCCCCCGGGCCGGTTGTTCCGAAAATATCTCTACTCGATCGTCGCCCTCGCCTTTGCCGCACTCGCCATCAACACCGGCTTCGACGTCTGGTTCTCCTATCGCGAGCAGAAGCAGCTTCTCGCGGCGACCCAGCGCGAGCAGGCAGCAAGCGCGGCTATCCAGATCGGCCAGTTCATCGGGCAGATCGAAAGCCAGATCAGATGGCTCTCGCGGCTGCCTCCGGAGCTGTCGAGCAACGAAGACGACCGCCTGAACGCCATCCGGCTCCTGCGCCTCTCGCCCGCGATCGCGGAAATTGCCGAGCTCGATTCGCAGGGCCGCGAGCAGGTGCGCGTGTCGCGCCGCGTCGCGGACAGGGTCGGCAGCAAGGCCGATCTCTCGGCCTCGCCGGCCTTCCGCGGTGCCAATGAAAGCCGGGCCTATTACGGGCCGGTCTACTTCCTCGGCGACACCGAGCCGTTCATGACGCTCGCCACGCGCGGGACCGGGCGGAATCCCAATGTGATCGTGGCCGACGTCAATCTGCGCTTCATCTGGGACCTCGTTGCCGGGATCAGGGTCGGCAACACCGGCAAGGCCTATGTGGTCGACCGCATGGGAGTCCTGATCGCGCATCCCGATCTGTGGCCGGCGCTGCAACGGACCGATCTCTCCGGGCATGCCGACGTGCGCGCCGCACTCGACGGCGTGGGGCCGCCTTCGGGCGGCCTGGTCAAGGGGGATCTGTCAGGCCAGCGCGTGCTCTCGACCTATGCGACGGTCCCCTCGCTCGGCTGGCTGGTGTTCGTCGAGCTTCCGCTCAGCGAGGCCTACGCTCCGATCTATGCATCGATCGGACGCGCGACGTTTCTCCTGGTCGTCCTGCTCGCCTGCGCGATCCTGGTGTCCCTCTGGCTGAGCCGGCGCATGACCGTGCCGATCCAGATCCTGACGCAGGGCGCGCGGCGGATCGGCAGCGGCGATCTCGGCCTGCGGCTCGCGATCAGGACCGGCGACGAGCTCGAAGCGCTCGGCGACCAGTTCAACCGGATGGCCGCAGATCTTCGCGACTCCTATGCGACCCTCGAGCGCAAGGTCGCCGAGCGGACCGCCGAACTCGAAAAGACCCGCGATCAGGCCCTGGCCGAGCATGACGCGGCCGAGCGCGCGCGCAGGGCCGCCGTGCTGGCCAATGAGACCAAGTCGCGCTTCCTCGCCGTCGTCAGCCACGAGCTGCGCACGCCGCTGAACGGCGTCATGGGCGTGCTGCAGCTGCTCGACGACGGCAGCATCGGCGAGGCCCAGCGCCGCCACCTCGCGACCGCGGAGGCATCGGGCGAAACGCTGATCGCGCTGGTCGATGCCATCCTGGAATATGCCCGCCTGGAGGCCAGCACCGAAACGCTGGAGACGCGCGACTTCCGCCTCCGCCAGCTGATCGAGACCGCCGCGGAGCTGATGTGTCCGCAAGCCTTCGGCAAGGGCCTGACCTTCGACCTCGCCTGCGATGCGACGGTCGACACATCCGTGCACGGCGATCCGGTCAGGCTCAACCGCATCCTGCTCAATCTGATCGGCAATGCCATCAAGTTCACCCCGCACGGCGGAATTGCGCTCGCGGCGGCCGCCGAGCAACGCGACGATCATGTCCTGCTGCGCATCACCGTTCGCGATACCGGCATCGGCATCGCGCCCGACATGCACGAGCGCATCTTCGACGATTTCGTCCAGGCCGACGACAGCATCGCGCGGCGGTTCGGCGGCACCGGCCTCGGACTCGCGATCGCGCGCCGGCTCACGCGCCTGATGCGCGGCGAGCTGACGGTGGAGAGCACGCCGGGCGCGGGCAGCACGTTCACGCTTCAGGTGCCGCTCGGCCGCGCCGCAAGCGGCGTGGCGCAAGGCGCGGTCCCGCCGCCGTCGCGGCAGCTCCGCGTGCTGCTGGTCGACGACGATCCCGTCAATTGCGAGGTTGGCGAAGCGATCCTGAACCGGCTCGGCCATCGCGCGACGATTGCGAGAGACGGCGCGTCGGCCATCGCGCTCGCCCGCAATCAGGCGTTCGACATCATCCTGATGGATCTGCACATGCCCGACATGGACGGCGTCGAGGCGGCCTCGCGGATCGGCAAGCTCGGTCTGCCAAAAATGCCGCGCATCATCGCGGTGACCGCCGACGTGTCCACCAGCGCCCGCGAGCGGCTCGCCGGCGCCGGCATCGCCAAGGTCGTCAGCAAGCCGATCCTGATCAACGCGCTGCGCGAGGCGATCGAAGACGATCCGGCGCAGAAGACGCCCACGACAAAGCTTGCAGCCGGCGCATTGATCGACCTGCATTTCCTCGACGACCAGCGCGAGCTGCTCGGCCCCGCGCAAATCGAAAAGCTCCATCATTTGCTGGGGGAGACCAGCGGCAAGCTGATCGCAGACATCGCCAAAGCCGCCGCGGCCGGCGATCACGTGCAGCTGGCGCGGCTCACGCACCAGCTCGGCAGCGCCGCCGGCGCGCTCGGCCTCGTCCGCCTGTTCGAGCGCAGCCGCGAGATCGAGCTGGCGGCGCCCTCGATGTCTCCCGCCGAGAGCGAGAGCGCCGCCCGCGAACTCGCCGCGCTTCGAGAGGCGTCAATGAGCGCGCTGGACGATCTGCTCCGGCTGGCCGAGCAGCGTTCGGCCAGCTAAGCCGTGTTCCCATAAATCGGGGTGCTTGGGTCAGGCACGGCTGATGACCGCTAATCTGCCAATAGTGGTGGAATGGTGGATCTCGCCAGAGGTCGCAGAAGAGCCACAAGCGGACGGCAGGGAAGGCCCGCTCAGTCGAAAGTTGAAGTAAACCTTCGAACAATCTCCGCAATCCGAGGCCGCGTAAATCTGTCTACCGGGTTGATGCTGCGGTCGTCATCACGATAGAACTCGCCCGCGTCGAAGGCCAAGTAAACGTCCCAAAATAGAGGAGGCAAATCCGGCTCCCGCCCCATAAGCCCCATCAGTTCGTTTACGACCCGATCACAGAAATCGAAATCAAGGGTACCTTTGTTAAATCCTGACGCCAGTTCGAGCGCCAACGCATCGTACAACACATCCCTAGCTAACCCGCTCTGCCCGCTCCATTGATCCAGAACGGTATGGTTCAACAAGGGCTGCGGCTCAGGCCCTTCAAGCACATTCTCAGCCTTGTGGCTTGCGTTAAGCGAAGCAATCATTTCCTCTATGATGGACATCTGCTGGATGGCCCCGCACGAATTTTCAGCTAAGGCTACCCTGTACCATAAGAAAGCAGGCTTGGAGCTTAACGTCCGTTTCGGGTCAAAATGCGAAGAGCTCAGCGCGAGCAAATCCAGTCGGCTACGCCCAAATAAGCAGACGCTGATGGCGAGCGGAGCCGACATATCTCGGCCCGGCTCTTCCGCGCGGATCATTTCGGCCGGCCTGACGCCGCCTCGTCCTCGCGCCCAAACCGCTCCACCAGAAAATCAATAAACAGCCGCACCTTCACCGACAAATGCCGCGTCGGCGGATAGACCGCGTAGAGCGCGAGCGGCGGTGCGGAATAATTGTCCAGCACCGTGCGCAACTCGCCTTTCCGCAGGGCGTCAGCAGCAATGAACTCGGGCAGCAGCGCCAGCCCCCTGCCCTTGATCGCGACGTCGCGCAGCACTTCGGCATTGTTGACGCAGAGCGACCAGGCCGGCTGGATCCAGTGATCGCCGTCGCTGCCTGTGAGCTTCCACTGATTGCCTGTCAGCAGGAAGCCGTAGGTGAGCGAGGCATGCTCGCGCAAATCCTGCGGATGCTTTGGCGTGCCGTGACGCGCGAGATAATCGGGCGAAGCGCAGATCATGCGCGCCACCGGCATGATTTTTCGCGCGATCAAACTCGAGGATTCCAATTCCGCAATCCGCAGCGTCACGTCAAAGCCGTCCTGGACGGGATCGAGCAGATCGTCGCTGAGCACGATCTGAAGCTGAAGCTCGCCATAGCGCGCCATGAAATCGGCCAGCACCGGTCCGAGCCGCATCGTGCCGAACGACATCGGCGCGTTGACGCGCAACAGGCCGCGCGGCGCCGACTGGGCCTGCGCCACCGCCTGATCGGCGGCCTCGATCTCCGAGAGGATCACGACCGCGCGCTCGAAATAGCGCTGGCCGTTCTCGGTCGGGCTGGCGTGGCGCGTGGTCCGGTTCAGGAGCTGGACGCCGAGGCTCTCCTCGAGGTCGGCGATGTATTTGCTGATCGCCGAGCGCGACAGCCGCAGTTGCCGGCCCGCCTCGGCAAAACTGCCGCTTTCGACCACTTTGACGAAGGCCCGGAGGCTGGCCACCTTATCCAAGGGCCGGCCCCGGCGATTGTTTCCATATCGTAGACATAGACGTCATATTTGCATGGATTGTCTCCAATCCAAAGCGGAACGACATTTCCCCCCAGAGCAAGACCGCTCCCCGAATTCTGGAGGACGACAATGTCTGGACTGCACCACGTCACCGCGATCGCCGGCGATCCCATCCGCAATTACGGCTTCTACACCCGGGATCTCGGCCTGCGCTTCGTCAAGAAGACGGTCAATTTCGACGATCCCGGCACTTACCACTTCTATTACGGTGACGAGACCGGCCGCCCCGGCACCATCCTGACCTTCTTCCCCTGGGCCGGCGTGCCGGCCGGCCGCCGCGGCGTCGGCGAGACCCATCAGACCGCCTTCCGTGTGCCGCAGCGCTCGCTCGGCTACTGGACGCAGCGCTTCACCGAGAAGGGCATCGCCTACGAGGCGCTGGAGAAGCGTTTTGGCGAGTCCGTGCTGCCGTTCACCGACCCTGACGGCATGGCGCTCGCGCTTGTGGGTGTCCCCGGTGCCGAGAACGAGCCCGGCTGGAGCAATGGCGACGTCCCGGCCGAGCACGCGATCCGCGGCTTCCATGGCGTGACCTTGCTGCTCGACAGCGCGGCGAAGACGGCTGCCGTCCTCACCGACGTGTTCGGCTTCAAGGAGACCGGCCGCGAGGGCTCGGTGATCCGCTTCAAGGCGCCGGGCGATGCCGAAGGCAGCGTCGTCGACATCTACGAGGCCAAGGGCTTCTTGCGCGGACATCAGGGCGGCGGCTCCGTCCACCACATCGCCTTCCGCGCGGCCGATGACGCCGAGCAGGGCCGGATGGCGCAAAAGCTCGTGAGCAATCACGGCCTGCATCCGACCGAGCAGAGAGACCGCAACTACTTCCGCTCGATCTACTTCCGCGAGCCCGGCGGCGTGCTGTTCGAGATCGCGACCGACATCCCCGGCTTCGCCGTCGATGAACCCGTAGCAACCCTGGGACGCGACCTGAAGCTGCCGAGTTTCCTCGAAGCGCAGCGCAAGCAGATCGAAAATGTTCTGCCAAGCCTGGAAGAACGCGCGTCATGACCGAGAGCACATTCATCCATCGTTTCGAGCCCGCGACCAGCGCGGGCTCCCCACCGCTGCTGCTGCTGCACGGCACCGGCGGTGACGAGAACGACCTGCTCGGACTCGGCAAGATGATCTCGCCCGGCTCCGCGCTGCTCTCGCCGCGTGGCCGCGTGCTCGAGCACGGCATGCCGCGTTTCTTCCGCCGTCTCGCCGAGGGCGTGTTCGACGAGGACGACGTGCGCCGGCGCGCGCTGGAGCTCGGCGACTTCGTCGCGGATGCGCGGCAGCAACACGGCATCGCCGCGCCTGTTGCGGTCGGCTTCTCCAACGGCGCCAACATCGCAGCCGCGCTGTTGCTGCTGAAGCCGGACGTCCTGGCAGGCGCGATCCTGCTGCGTGCCATGGTGCCGCTGTCGGATCCGCCGAAGGCGGAGCTTGGTGGCAAGCCGATTCTGCTGCTGTCCGGGCAGTCCGATCCGATCGTGCCGGCGAGCAATTCGGCAAAGCTTGCGGCGCTGTTGTCGGAAGCCGGAGCGCGTGTCGACCACAAGGTCCTGCCGGCGGGCCATCAATTGTCGCAGGCCGACGTCACGCTGGCCCGCAACTGGATCGGCAGCGTCGACGCCAAAGCGGCATGAACCAACGAGCGGCGCATCGTTCACGAACGATGCGCCGCCCATTCGCCTCGCGATCCGTCAGGCAGATTTTCGAAGCGGTTGTTTCTTCGGTTGCGGTCTCGCCGCGCGGCCAATGGCGGCGATCGCCTCCATCTCGTCGACGAGGCCGGACCGATCGATATCGACTTTCATGGCCTCGCCGAGCAGACGGGCCGCCTTCCTGAATTGCGGCTCTGCAATCAAGCGGTTCACCGCCGCGGCAATTTCCGCTTCGGAGGCGGTTGGAGGCAATTGAAGCCCTGCTCCCTTCGCTTCGACGCGCGCGGCGTTGGCAGCCTGGTCCCGCCCCATTGGCAGGATGAGCTGCGGCAGTCCGTTGATGAGTGAACGCGTGGTCGTTCCGTGGCCGCCTTGCGAGATCACCACGGAAACATCCTTCATGACGAGGTCATGGGGAGCGCCGCGGACCAAATGCACATTGTTCGGAGCCCTGAGATCGGCGACGTCGACATTGGGACCGGCTGTTGCAAGGGCATCGATCTCCACCGCTTCCATCGCTGTGATAATGCGCTGAAACAGTTCGCGCTGACCTTGCGCGCCCGTGCTGCATGCGATCAGCCCGCGAGGACGACCCGACTGAGCCGACCATGGCGCTCGCCACGCCTCCGTCTGCCGAGATTTGGACCAGTTCGGCACATCGAGCAACGGTCCGACGTAGCGGAAATTGTCGGGCAGCGAGTCAGCTTGAAAGTCGAACGCTCGACTGGTCGCGAGCAAAAGCCGGTTGGCCCGATCGAACAGATCGTAGACATCTGCCAGAAGCGGAAGACCCAGATCGGCACGCGCGCGGTTGAGACTTGGCAGAAACACATTGAGTGTTTCGGCCAGCCTGGCATTGGCGGCGTCGACTTCGGCGCGCTCTTCCGGCGTTTTCGGTTGCCTCAACCCGCTGGTGGCCGGCGGCATTCCCGGCAGGGGCCGAATGCTGACATGAGGGGACAGCAGAGCGAAAGGCACGCCTGACGCCTCCGCCCCGAGCGCAGCACCAAACAGCACGTCAAGCACGAGAACGGCATCCGTCGGCATACGGCCGATCTCATCCCGGACATCGGCCGCATAGAGCGCGGCAGGATCAAAGACGGCCTGGCGTAGAAAGTCCTTTACATCCGAGACGTCCACCGGATCCGCAGCCTTTCCGGTCGGGGCGCGGCGCCATGCTACAAATGCAAAACCGGAGGCCTCGACTTCAGAGCGCATCGCCGGATCCGCCATCACCCGGATATGATGTCCATTCCGGTGCAACCGCCGCGCCGCAGTCAGCAGCGGACTCAAATTCCCGAGGGTCCCCCACGACGCCAGCAGAAAATTATAAGACATCGTAGAACCCCTTCGTCACGGTTGCGAATGCGCTGTCGCAATCCATCCTGCGCAACCCAATGCAGGCTTCCGGACGGATGCTTGGCCGCGCTTGTATCCGCGCGAGCCACGCCTAGAATGGAGCGGCGCGCGCTACCGAACGATGTCTCCCCGGAGGGAGATGGTTACAGCTGTAAGGAGAGGAAGGCCGCTTATGGGCCAAGCGGACATTTGAGCTGATGGCCAGGTTCGCTAAGCGGCAAAAGCGGTCCAACAGTTCAGGACGCGGATTTGTCCGCTAAGGGCCACATCCGGACATCTAGGATGTTGCCGCTCCCCGAGAACTGTTATTGTTGAGCGGTCTTGCGTCTAGGGGATGATGATTGTGTCTCCAGCAGAACTGTCGAGCAGCGAGGCGGAACTCCGGTCGTTCATTTCGGTCGCGATCCCAACCTTTCGACGTCCTTTTGGGCTGCAACGCGCGATCGAAAGCGTGCTGCAGCAGGACTTCTCCGATTGGGAAATGGTGATCAGCGACGACGAAGGGTTAGTGGGCGAGAGTTGTCGCCTCTTGTCCGAATATGTCAGCACAGAACCGCGCATCCGAGTCGTCGAGAACCGCAGAGGCCGTGGTCAGGTCGAGAACACGAACAATGCGATGCTTGCGTGTCGCGGTCCCTGGATCAAATTGTTGCATGACGACGACTGGCTCGCGCCAGGGGCGCTTACGTCTTTCGCGAGACTTGCGTTGGCCTACCCCGCCGCGGCAGTCATCACCTCCACAAGCCATCTGGTGCAAGACAAAGGCATAAAGTACCGGCAAGGGGGTGAGATTTACGTGTATTCGGGCCAACAGTGCCTGACTGATCTCTATTTGGTGGGCAAAACGCGGTCGCTCGGAATTGTCCCATCGACGCTGTTGGTCAATAGCAACGTCGTCAAAGCCGGCTGCCTGATGCGAAACTACAAGTCGATAAGTTGGGGGGTCGACCAACTGTTCTTCATTGATCTGGCCTGCCATGGTGACATGGTAGCGATAGACGATGGTCTTATCTTTTACGACATGACCAACCACCCCTGCATCACGGCAGACGGGTCGTTCACTCACATTGACCAAGAGACAGTCGATCTCAAACGCCTCACTTGGAGCCTTTTGGAAGATAAAGGAGAACTTCCCGATCCTGAAACGGTCGTGCGTGCGTTGCGGGTTGCTCGACTACGCGGACGGATCGGCCGGCAGCCACTCGGCGCAACGATCCGTGACGCAATCCAAATCCTGCGCCCCTCGGTCCTGATGGCTCTCAACAAGATCATCCGTGCTCGGGCGCGCGCGCCGGGTGCAATTTAATTCATCCATTCTGCGGGAACGCTCTGATCTGATAGCGCAGCTAACTGACCGCCGCTCGAAATGGCAAGGTCCGCTATGGGTCAAAAGCCGACACCGCGCCAACGCCCAAACACGTCAGCTTAGGGTCACAAGCCGAAATCAGCATCGAGCAACGCCACGTCTGCGAAGGGCCACAAGCCGACATTGCATACTGCGCCGTTGATGGGAATTGGAATGAGACCAGTATTTCCCGGCAACCGCAGCACTCATGGGGGGAGACCCATGATGGGGCAAGCTCGCGCTATCCTTTCGAGGTGTTCCGGCCTGTAAAATCGAGCGAGCTTTGGAACGAGTGTGGAGACGCGCAGAGCCGGCCTCGCTTCCACCAGGCGTGCACCGATCATCCGGGCTTCCTCGACCCTTCCAGACATCGCGTGGCATGCCGCCAGAATAAATTGTGCGTTGAGATAGTTGGGCCGGTGCAGCACAGCCGACTTGGCCCATGATGACCCGTCCTCGTATCGATCCGTCAAGAAATGCGCAAACGCTATGCCGGTCTGCAGCAGAAAAAGAAACGGATCCATGGGGCTTAAACGCCCCCCGGCGTGGAACTGCTTAAGCGCCGCCTCTATGTCACCGCGCCGTATGTGTTCCCAGCCGATCGTATACCGTGCGACAGCCAGGTTCGGGTTAAGCTCATGCGCTCGGGAGACGAGGGCCACGCCATCGTCCATCTCGTATAATACGGCGCCAATTGCCTGCCCAGCTCTCACGAGTACGGTTGGATCATCCTTATCGAGCTCGATCGCACGCCTTGCCAACCGTCGGGTGTCGTTCAGTTCCTGATCCGCGTCGATCGTCCAGCCGAAGATCTTTCGTTGCAGATAGCAATAAGCACCAAGCGCGTATGCTGAGGCCAATCCGGGATCGATCTCGACCGCAAGCCGGATCAGTCTGAGGGCTTCAATGTTTTGTTCGCGGGTGAATTCATAGAAGCTCGAGAGTGCACGCAGATAGTAGTCGTAGGCCTGAAGATTTTCGGTTGGCTTGCGTTTTGCGCGCTCTATCTCGGCGCGCTCCAATTGAGGAAAGAGCGCGCTAATCACGCTACTCGTCACTTGGTCCTGCAGATCGAAGATATCTCTGAGCTGGCTGTCGAACCGGTCCGCCCAAAGATGAGCACCCGTCGTGGCCTCGATCAACTGCCCGGCAATGCGAACTCGATCGCCGGATTTGCGCACACTGCCTTCGAGCACATACCGAACGCCCAGCTCGCGCCCGACCTGCCTGATGTCGATAGCCTTGCCTTTGTAGGTAAAAGTGGACTGTCGCGCGATGACGAACAGCGATTTGGACCGTGAAAGGCCGGTGATGATGTCCTCGACCATGCCGTCGGCGAAATACTCCTGCTCTGGATCGGAGCTCAGGTTGGTGAATGGCAGAACGGCCAGCGACGGTTTATCGGGAAGTGGGAGGGCGGGTTTAGCCGTCTCCCTCTGGATTTCTGTGACCGCCACAGTGGGGGCGCCGTCAGCCTCCTGCACCTTACCGATAAAGCGATAGCCCTTCCTTGGCAGCGTCTTGATCAACCGCTGTTTCTCCCCGGAATCGCCAATTGCGGACCGAGCGGCATTCAGGCGGGTCGTCAGCGCGGCATCCGACACGCACCGCCCCTTCCAAATGGCTGTGATGAGCTCATCTTTGCAAACCACGCGCTCGCGGTTGCGGATGAGGTAGTCCAGAAAGTCAAAGGTCTGTGGCGCCAGGGCAACGACGCTTGTGTCGCGGTACAGCTCGCGGCGGCCGGAATCCAGTTCGTAGTCTTCGAAGAGATAGCGCAAGACGCGAAATCCCTTGGACGGTTTCCGGTCAGGCCCGGCAACCACTTGGAAAATAAAGAATAAGCTGTCCGTAAGGAAACTGTAAGCAGCAGATCAAGCGCGCCGGGCCGGATTTTGGCAGCATGCCAGGGTAGAAACAAGGTGCCCGAGGATGCTGCGATGAGCATGATTTATCAGACAACGGGCTTGGTCCAGACGACGGACTCCCAGCGACGCAATGTCAGCGTTTTCAGGAATTGCTGGAACGCTTTTCAAGAGTGGCGGAAATGGGAGCGGCTGAGGCGCGATCTTTACAGCCTAAGTGATCAGGAGCTGAAGGATATCGGGATTACGTATGGCGAGATCGACTACGTGGCCTCGAACCAAAATACTGACCCGCGAGGCATCCGATCGGTCGGATGATGTCGGCCTCCGGCAACGGTGGACGGAACGTCGGAAATTGGTCGACGCGAGCCGCTTAGCGGCAGGGATACCGGCTTGCGCTCAGGGTCAAAGGCCGACACCGCCCCAACACGCCAGCTTGGGGTCACAAGCCGATATCAGCATCGAGCAACGCCACGTCTGCGAAGGGCCACAAGCGGACCTTGGCCAGCATCACTCGATCACCTCAGATTGCTTAGTTGGCTGCGCGCACAATGGCCGGTGGCTGCCATGAGCCCCCACCGGCCGGCAGGATCGAAGGCGCCGTTGTCTTCGGCCAATATAAACGCATCACGAGGTAGATTTCGTCATTCGGCGCCGGCAACCAATTGGATTCCTTGTCGACGCCGGGCGAATCTTTTTGGATATACAACGTGAGAGAGCCGTCGCCATTCTTCTTCATGTCCGGCAGCATCGGCGAGTTGATCAGGTAGCGGTTGATCGGATTCTCGATCAGCAATTGGCTCTTGCCATCATACATCGTCACCGACCAGAAAGCCTCTACCGGCGGGAATTGTCCGGCGGAAAAAGTGATTGTGTACTTGTGCTTGGAACCATCGAGCACCTCGCCATCAGCAAGCGCCTTCGTCATTGGATAGACGGCCTCGATTGCGTCGTTGCCATAAATGCCGCCCTTGGCTGCGGCAGCGCGCTTCAGCCAGTCGCCGCTGTAGAATTGCCGGTCTCCGAACAGCGATCCGATTTTCCAGCCATTTACGTCTTTCTGTCCACTAGCAAGATACTTTTCAACTTTCTCTTCGCCGTCCTTCATCCCCAGCCCGATTTCAATCTTGTGGGTCAGCGGAAGATCCTTGAAGTCGAAGGTCTTTCCGGGGCCGACGCCGATGCGCGTGAGCTTGGCGCGGATTTCCTTTTCCTCCGGCCCGGCCGGCGCAAATTGGAGAGCGAAGTCGAGATACTCGAAGAAGTTCTTCTTCACCAACTCCGCATTAGCCTTGGGAAAGTCGACGGCCGCTGCGGCGGGGGGCGCGGGCTGCTTGAGATAGGCCGACAGGGGCTGCACCTTATAGCCGGCCTGGACCTTCTCAACGTTCGGCATATCTGCCGGATGGAAGAGCTGGGTGCGGTAGGCGGCGGCGGAAAATTGTGTCGAGGAGTGAAACATCTTCTTGATGCCAGGCGGAGTGGCACCCTGCCAGTTCGGCCCAACCACCATATAATCTCCGGCCTCGCTTCCGGTCGCGCGGCTACCGATATATCCGTAATTGAACGTGTTGCCGTCGCAAAGCATCACTGAATAGTAGCGACTCTTGTCAACAGCCGGCACGGAAAGAACGATCGGCTCGGCGCGCAGATCGAGCCATAACAGCGAATAGGGCGTGTCGCTATTGGGAGTTATTACGGCCGTGTCTTTGTATGTATAGACACGCGCCTCGTTTTTGATCTGGTTGAACGGCGCCTTGAATTGCCCAGAGTTCCTGTCGACGGCATATTCGTACATGACGGCGTAGTTCATCACGATCGGCAGCCCGTAGATGAAGCCTTCCTCGGCGATGGCCTTGGCCTCGCGGATGTCAGGCCATTCCGCCTGCGACACACTTGGCGTCAGTGCGAATATCGAGCCCGTCAGAGCGGCGGCCAATACACTTGATCGAATGTTCATGTGAACCACCCACGCGCGAAAGGGCGCCAAATAGACACCCGGGAAGCTGGGTCATCATTTCACGAAATAGTCTCAGCGGACTACGGAAAAACGAACAGCTTGCATTTGTCAGGCCAAATCGCGCTGAACTACAATCGAAATCCGATTTCATGAGCATTTTCCAATACGTTGATGCTCATTCGTTCGGAAAATGTCCGCTTCGGGTCAAAAGCCGACACAGCGCCAATGCCCCAACACGCCAGCTCGGCGTCACAAGCCGAAATCAGCATCGAGCAACGCCACGTCAGCGAAGGGCCAAGAGCGGCCGTCGCACGCCAGCCCATGAATAAGAGAGGTCGCTTCGCGAACGACCTCTCCTTCGTGTCCGGCAATGTATGCTTATTTGCGATCAGCTTTTTTGAACGGCGGCCGCGGCTTTGCGTATCACATCGATCACCACATTTGGCTGGGAGAGCATCGGCACGTGGCTGCTCGCCACTTCGGTGACCGTCGCTCCCATGCGCTTCGACACCCAGCGTTGCAGATCCGGATGCACGGTATGGTCTTGCGTGGCCAGAATGTACCAGCTCGGCTTCGACCTCCACGCGATCTTGTCGGCGCTGAGTTTCTGTTGCTGGAACAGATTGTAGACGGGCGCATAATGGGTGGCCCAAACCAGCTTCTGGTCTTCCTCGGAGAGGTCTCCTGCGAAGAACTCGGTGCCGCTCGGAAGCATCCAGGCACGCCCATCGGCGACCTCGACGCGAGAGAAAATATCCGACGGATACTTGTCGAGCTGGTCCTGCACGGTCTCGCCGGCATCCGGAGCGACCGCTGCAATGTAGACGAGACCAACCACGCGTTCATCGGTGCCCGCGCCTGTGATGGTGGCGCCGCCATACGAATGGCCGACGAGAAGGACCGGGCTGCCAACACGATTGAGTGTGCGCTTCACCGTCGCCAGGTCCTCCTCGTAGGAGTCCAGGCCATATTGAACGGCGATCACTTCGTACCCGTCGGCCTGCAATGCTGGAATGACTTTGCTGAAACAGGAGCCATCGGCCCAAATGCCGTGACAGAAAACGATCGTTGGCTTGGTTTGCGCAGACATACTGCTTTTCCTTTTTGCACGAACTTCAGCGATGGAGGGCACTGGAAGACTAACTCGGTTGCCGGGGCCCCCATTGCGAAGGTCAGACTATTCGTTCATAAATGGCCGATTAGCCGTCTTTCGTTCGGTTCTTTCGCGATCAAAAGTCCTGAATGACAACGATTCTAGAAAGAACGGCCGGTCTGCTGGCCTTCGTGCGGACGGTTGACGCGGGTTCTTTCGCCGGCGCCGCGCGATCGATCGGCGCCAGCCCCTCAGCGGTATCGAAAAGCGTTTCGCGCCTCGAACAACGCCTCGGCGTGCGCTTGCTGCAGCGCTCAACGCGCACACTCAGCCCAACGTCCGAAGGCGCCGCTTACTACGAGCACATCGCTCCCCATCTGCGCGCGATAGAGGAAGCCGATGACATCGTGCAGGTTCCAGGAAACGTCCGTGGCCTGCTTCGGGTTACTGTGCCGAGTACATTTGGGCGCCCGTTGATTTCCGCATGGGCGGGCTCGTTCCTGGAGCGCTATCCGGACATCAAGCTTGATCTCAGCGTCACCGACCGCCGTGTCGATCTCATCCGCGAGGGTTTCGACCTCGCTGTCAGAATTGGCGAACTGGAAGACACAAACCTGATCGGTCGCTCGTTAGGTGTCCTGCAATATGTTCTGGGCGCATCGCCGGAATACCTTCAGCGACGAGGAATCCCGCAGTCGATCGACGATCTCACGCAGCATGCCTGCCTTCGCCATCTGCTTGGCGGCCGGCCGCAAGCATTTACTTTTGCGGACGGCACACGGGTCATCCCCAATGGCCCCTTCGACAGCGACGATGCCCAGTCTTTGATTGAGGCGGTCGTAAAAGGCGTTGGCATCACGCAGTTCATGCGCATCGCAATCGAGGACGAGCTCGCCGCCGGGCGATTGAATGTCGTGCTGCCGGGCATACCGATGTTCACCACACCGGTCTACGTCCTGCACGCATTCGGACGACAACTCCCCCTGCGAGCCCGCCTGTTCATCGATTTTCTTGTCGACGCCTTGGGAGTGTCCGCTACGGGCAAAAGCAGTCCTCAACCGACGTCGCTTGAATTGGCCAACGCTGCAGACCGGCAATCCTGATCCTCTCGGCCAGTGAAATCTAAAGCGCGGGCAAGCCGGGCGGCGGCTTGCGCGTGTTTGGAGGCCTGCTCACAGGCGTAGGCCAGACGCAGCAGCTTGCGCTCGCTCCAGGCACGGACTGCGAGAGTGACGCCAAAACACACGCCAATGTTGTGACTCTATTAATAGTTGTTGTGGCACGTACATTCCCGTAACGCAGGGAGTGGCTGCAAATGGCGCCGGGTTTCTGTTGGATGCCGTCACAATCGCCCAAGAGGAGCGAGGCTAGCGCCTGATCGCGTGCATCGATGGGCCTCTTGCGATTACTCCTGGCGCTGGCCGTTGTCGGCGACCACGTGCTGCCGCCATTCCCCTGGCTGCGTCTCACCACAGGGGTCATGGCGGTCGAAGTCTTCTTCGTCGTCTCCGGATTCTACATGCAGATGGTCCTGTCGCAGCGCTACGCGTCCGCAGGAACATTCTATCTCAGTCGAGCCGTTCGAATTTTCCCGACATACTGGCTCGTGGCTGCGCTTGCCTTCGCGCTCTGGCCCGTGAACGATTTCCACCAGATTGCCGGCCTGGGGTGGCAGCCCGCCATTCTCGTGTTCGCATCCAGCATCCTGATCTTTCTTCAGGACACATTACTGTTCCTCGGAGTGGATCGCGGCGAGCTGTTCGTTACCGCGAATTTCCACTCCACTACCCCTCTACTGTCCTCATACCTGGTTGTGCGTCCATCGTGGACGCTGGCATTGGAGCTGTATTTCTACCTGATGGCTCCGTTCCTGGCCCGGCTGAGCAGCTTCCGCCTGGGTGCGATCGCTCTCATACTCACCGGAGCGAGACTTGCAGCGTATAGCGCCGGATTGGATCACGATCCCTGGTACTATCGCTTCTTCCCGTTCGAGCTTCCCCTGTTTGTGCTCGGCATGCTCAGCTTCCGATTGTTTAACCAGATCGAAACGCTTCCGCTCTCGAAACCCAGGGCCGTGGCGCTCGTCGCAATCGCCGGCTTGATCGTGCTCGGACAGTATTTTGTTCTGAACGTGCCGGAACAGTACGGCTTCGTTGCGGCTGCAATGGCCGCGGCGGTCGTTCCGGTTGCCTTCGCAGCCTTCAAGGACGTCAGCATCGACCGATTTGTCGGCGATCTCTCATTTCCGATCTATCTCGTGCATTTTCCGATCATTCAGTTTCTGAGCAACAATTATGTTGTCGTAGTCGCGACAAGCCTGTTGGTGTCTTGTCTCATCGTCGTTGGTCTTGAGAGGCCACTGGATCGCCTTCGCCATCGCCTCGCCGGCGAAAATCGGGCCAAGAAGCAGCCCATACCAGCGATCACGGCCGAAGCGGCGTTTGAATTGGCCAACACAGCCGACCAGAAGCCCTGATACATCGCCCGGCGAAATCTAAAGCGCGGGCAAGCCGGGCGGCGGCTTGCGCATGTCGGTCGCCTGCTCATAGGCGTAGGCCAGGCGCAGCAGCTTGTGCTCGCTCCAGGCACGGCCTGCGAAGGTAACGCCGAGCGGATAGTCAGGCGTGTCCTTGTCGTCTGCTCCCGAAATGAAACCGCCCGGCACCATGACGCTGGGATAGCCCGCCTTCGCTGATATCACGCAGCCTGCGGCGCCGGGAAACAGCACCGCGTCGAGCTTGTGCTGGTTCATGTAGGCGTCCATGCCGCGCGTCTTGGCGGAGAGCAGGTCCATGGCCCGCGCCGATTTGTACTCGCGCTCGCTGAGATCGCCTCTGGTCAGGTTGGCGGCGAGGAACAGGTCCTGGCCGAACCGCAGCGCGGTCTCCGCATGAGCCTCGTTGAAGGCCACGATGTCGGCCATGGTCTTCATCTCTGTGTTCGTCGCCCAATCCCTGAGGTAGAGATTGAGGTCGCGCTTCAGCTCGTAGAGGAAGACGATCGGCGGCGTCGCCGGATTACCCCTATTGCGACTCAGGGGATTGCGGTTGAGCACATTCATGCTCGTACCGGGACCGCCGATCCAGCCAGGCGTTGGCATGTTGGCACGCACGATGACGGCGCCCAGATCTTCCAGCACCTTGATCGCGTCGGCCATCACCTTGGCCGACCTGGGCGGCAGCTTGCCGTAGTAGCGATCGTTCAGCGGATCGGCCGGGTCGCTCGGCACGCCGATGCGCGCGCCCTTCATCGCGTCGGTCGCGAGGTCGGCGGTGTAGTCGACCGGCCGCCGCTGCCGCTCGGTCGCGGGGTCGAGTGGGTCTTCGGCTGCCAGCACGTTCAATAGCATCGCCGCGTCGCGCACCGTGCGCGTCATCGGTCCTGCAGTGTCCTGGCTGTGCGAGATCGGCAGGATGCCGGCGCAGCTGACCAGCCCAACGGTTGGCTTCACGGTGACGAGGCCGTTTTGGCTGGCGGGATACAGCAGCGAGCCGGAGGTCTCGGTACCGATCGAGGCCGCGCACAGACCGGCGGCCACCGCGACCGCCGAACCCGCGCTCGATCCGCCCGGCTGCACGACCGGAATGCCGTGATCGCCCATCAGGCCCGGCGCGTAAGGGTTCTTCACCTGGCCGCCGAGCGACGAATAGCCCGCGGGCATGTCGGCCGCGAGAATGTTGGCGAACTCCGTCAGGTTCGCCTTGCCCAGGATCACCGCACCGGCCTTTCGCAGCAGCTTGATGATTGTGGCGTCTCTCCTGGCGCGCGCGCCCTCCAGCGCCAGCGAGCCCGCCGTCGTCGGCTGCTTGTCGCCGGTCGCGATGTTGTCCTTCACCAGGATCGGGATGCCCGCCAGCGGCCGCTTGGCCGACGGTTTGGTGCCGTCGAGCTTGCCCGCGATCCCAAGCGCGTCGGGATTGAGCGCGCGCACGGAGTTGAGCGCGGGCCCGTTGCTATCATAGGCCTCGATCCGCGCGAGGTAAGCTTTGGTCAGCGCCGTGGCAGTGACCTGCCCGCAGGCCAGCGCATGAGCGATATCGCTCATCGGCGCATTGTCGAGCTTCAGAGTGATCGGTGCTTCAGCGCTGACGGCAGCCGCGGCGATGCCGGCATCGCGGCGGGATGGCTTCTTCATGGCGTGCCTCGCCTGACGGCGCGTCCCGAACCATGACGCCGCGATGGTCGTATATTGCCGGTGTTTTGCCCGACGGGTCAACCGCATCGCGTGGCTCAGCAAGCCATCGCGCGGACCGTGCAAGCCATTGAAATATCTAACCCCGGCTACTGTGCATGGGGTTGTTTTTCAGGTTTTTGTTTTGGGCCGCCAAAAAGATTGACCTCTCCCCGATGGGGAGAGGTCAACGTTGCAGCAGGTTCGACTTGATCGAACGGCCCCTACTCCCAGGACCAGGTCGAGAAATCGTTCTCGTATTGCGGGACGTCCTTCCAGACGCCCTTCAGCTTCTTGTTGGTGATGGTGATGAGCTGCGGCTGGTACAGGAAGCCTGCGACCGCGTCGGTGGCCAGCATGCGCTGGGCATCGCCGAGCAGCTTTGCGCGGCCGGCCTCGTCAGGCGTCGACACGATCTGCTTGTAGAGCGCGTTGAAGGCCTCGTTGTTGTAGCCGAGATAGTAGTCCGGCTCGGTGATCTTGACGAGGTCGAACGGCTCGACATGGCTGACGATGGTGAGGTCGAAATTGTGCGGGCCGTTGCCGGCGAACACCTGCGACAGCCATTGCGCCCATTCGACATTCTCGATCTTGGCGATGATGCCGACCTTGGCGAGCTGCGCCGCCAGGATCTCGCCGCCCTGCCGCGCATAGGACGGCGGCGGCAGCTTCAGCGACAGTTCGAGCGGCGTGGTGACGCCGGCTTCAGCCAGCAGCTTCTTGGCCTTCTCGGGATCGTAGGGGTTGATGCCGGTGGTGTCGACGAAGCCGAGCGCGCCGGGCACGTAGAAGCTGCCGATCGGCGTGCCGAAACCATCAGCCGCGCCGTCGACCATCGCCTTGCGGTCGATCGCGGCGAGGATGGCACGGCGCACGCGGACGTCGTCGAGCGGCTTCTTGCGCTCGTTGATGCCGACGATGGTCTTGGCACGGGAGCCGCCGACCATGACGTTGAAGCGCGGATCAGCCTTGAACTGTCCGATGGCGCGCGCAGCCGCAACGCGCGGGAACGCATCGACGTCGCCCGAGAGCAGCGCCGCGGTCTGCGCCGCCGGATCGGAGATGAAGCGGATCGTCACCTTCGACAGCTTGATCGCGGCGGCGTTGCGATAGTCGGCCCATTTGGTCAGGGTGATCGAGGAGCCCTTGGCCCAGGCCCCGAGCTGATAGGGCCCGGTCCCGACCGGCTGCGTGCCGTTGGTGGCTGCACTCTTCGGCTCGACGATCGAACCGCTCGCCTGTCCGAGCAGGAACGGCAGGTTCGGCTCGGAATATTTCACCGTGATCACGACGGTGTCGGCGTCGGGCGCGTCGACCTTCTCGAAAGCCTGGAACAGGCTCTTGTCCTTGTTGGTGCTGGTCGCGATCGCGTTGCGCTCGAACGAGAACTTCACCGCCGCGGAATCGAAGGCCTCGCCGTTCTGGAATTTGACGCCCTTGCGCAGCTTGAACGTGTAGTTCTTCAGGTCGGGCGAGGCCGTCCAGCTCTCCGCCAGCAGCGGCGAGACCGAGCCGTCCTCGTTGATCTTGGTCAGCGTCTCATAGATGTTGTAGAGCGTGACTTCGGCGATCGCGGCCGCGGCGGCGATGGTGGGATCGAGCCCCGGCGGCTCCAGCGCCATCGCCATGACGACGCTGTCCTTCTTGCTCTGCGCCAGCACCGGCAGCGGTGCTGCGACAAGCGCGGCGGCAAATGCGACGATCGATAATTTCTTGAGCATGCGTAACTCCCCGGCCTTCTCTTGTCTTAGCCTACGCCAATTCCATGGGGGACACTAACCTTCCATGACCGCGTGCGGCAATGCCATCACCGCCTCCGCCTTGTGGCAGGCGGCGAGATGGGCATCGCCGACCTTGCGTAGCAAGGGCGGAACCTCGCGGCAATGCTGGTCGGCCAGCGGACAACGCGCGACATAGGGGCATCCGGCAGTAGTCGCCGATTGCGAGGCGATCGCCTGGGCCCCGCGCCGCCGCCGGCCGCCGCCGGCACGCGCCCGCGGCACGGCGTCCAGCAGCGCCCGCGTATAGGGATGGGCACAGCGCTCGAACAGGTCCTCCGGCCTGCCCTGCTCGACGATCCGGCCGAGATACATCACCGCGACCTCGTCGCAGAGATAGTCGACCACGGCGAGGTCGTGGCTGATCAGGATGTAGCTCAGGCCGAACTGCTCCTGGAGGTCCTGCATCAAATTGAGCACCTGCGCCTGCACGGAGACGTCGAGCGCGGAAACCGGCTCGTCGGCGACGATGAGCTTGGGCTGGGTGATCAGCGCGCGCGCGATCGCGATGCGCTGGCGCTGGCCGCCGGAAAATTCGTGCGGATATTTGTCCATGTCGGCATCGCGCAGGCCGACCTGCCGCAGCACCGCGGAGACGCGGGCGCGGAACGTGGTGCGGTCGGCATCTTCCAGCACGGTGAGCGGCTCGGCGACGATGCGCGCGATGGTCTGGCGCGGATCGAGCGACCCGTAAGGATCCTGGAACACCATCTGGAAATCGCGGCGCGCGCGGCGCAGCTCGTCGGCCGAGATGCGGTTGAGATCGCGCCCGAGCAGCGCGACCTGCCCCGACGTCGGTCGCTCCAGCGCCATCACCACCCGCGCGAAGGTCGACTTGCCCGAACCGGACTCGCCGACGACGCCGAGGCTCTTGCCGGCATCGACCCGCACGCTGACGCCGTTGAGCGCGCGCACCTGGCCCGGCGAACGGAACAGGCTTTCGCGCGGCAGCGTATAGCGCTGCTCGAGATTCTTGACGTCGAGAAGCGGCGCTGCGGTCATGCGGGCAGCGCTCCGACATTCGCGGCCATGGAGACATCGGTGCGCACACAGCGCACGCCGTGACCGGGACCGACTTCGACCATCGGCGGCGGCGCCAAGCGGCACTTGTCCTCGACCAGCGGACAGCGGTCGCCGAACGTGCAGCCGGCCGGCAAATCCGCAAGTTCGGGCACCGTCCCCGAGATCGTCGTCAGCCGTGTTCCCTTGCGCGCGCCGAGCTTCGGCCGGGCGCGGAAAAGGCCCTGCGTATAGGGATGGCCCATGCGGCGGAACACCTCGTCAGTCGGCCCGCTCTCGACGACCGTGCCGCCATACATCACCATCATGCGCTGCACGTTCTCGGCGATGACGCCGAGATCGTGCGAAATCAGGATCATCGACATGCCGCGCTCCTCGACGAGATCGGCGATCAGGTCGAGGATCTGGCCCTGGATGGTGACGTCGAGCGCCGTGGTCGGCTCGTCCGCGATCAGGAGGTCGGGCTCGCAGGCGAGCGCCATCGCGATGGTGACGCGCTGGCGCTGACCGCCGGAGAACTGATGCGGATAGGCGTCGATCCGCCTTGCGGGATCGGGCAATCCGACGCGGTCGAGCAAGGCGATCGCTTCCTTGCGCGCCTGCGCCGCCGAATATTTCTTGTGACGCCGCAGCGGCTCGGCAACCTGATGGCCGATCGTGTGCATCGGGTTGAGCGCTGTCATCGGCTCCTGGAAGATCATGCTGATGCGGTTACCGCGCAACCGGCAATAGTCCGCATCAGCAAGACCGGCGAGCTCGCTGCCATCGAGCTTGATACTGCCGGTCACGAGAGCACTGTCCGGCAAGAGGCCCATCAGCGACAGCGCCGTCACCGACTTTCCGCAGCCGGATTCGCCGACGAGACCCAGTGTCTCGCCGCGCTTGAGGGTGAAGCTGACACCGCGCACGGCCTGTGCCGGTCCGCGGCTGGTATTGAGGCGAACGCCGAGATTGGCGACCTCGATCAGCGGCAGGGTTGAGCGCTCCCCCATCGTCATCGCTCCCGCGCCAGTCGCGGATCGAGCAGATCGCGCAGTCCGTCGCCGAGCAGATTGAGCCCGAGCACAGCGATGGCGATCGCCGCGCCCGGATAGACCGCAAGCATCGGCGACTGGAACAGCAGCGTCTGTGCGTCGTTCAGCATCCGTCCCCAGGACGGCTGCGGCGGCTGCGTGCCGAGACCGAGATAGGACAGCGCGGCTTCGGCAAGGATCGCGAGCGCGAACTGGATGGTGACCTGCACGATCAAGATCGACAGGATGTTGGGCAGCACATGCTCGATGGTGATGCGGAATTTGCCCTTCCCCGAGGCGCGCGCGGCCAACACGAATTCGCGCGCCCAGATCGCGTTGGCCGAGCCGCGCGTCAGCCGGGTCAGCGTCGGGATCTGGAAGATTCCGATCGCGATGATCGAGGTCACCATGCCCGGCCCGACGACGGCGGCGAGCATGATCGCGGAGAGCACCGCCGGAAAGGCGAAGGTGAAATCGGAGAAGCGCATGATGATCTCTTCGGTCCAGCCGCGCTTGGCCGAAGCGATCAGGCCGAGGCAAACGCCGAAGGTGAGACCGATGCTCACGGCGATGATGCCGACCAGAATGGTCGAGCGCGCGCCCGCGAGCAGCAGCGAGACGATGTCGCGGCCGAAGGAATCGGTGCCGAGCCAGTGCGCAGCCGACGGCGGCCGGAGCTTCGAGGCGATGTCGATCTCATAGGGCGACCACGGCGTCCACACCAGCGACAGCAGCGCCGAGGCGAGCACCAGCAGGCTCAGCGCGCCGCCCAGCACAAAGCTGCGGTGACGCAGCGCGCGGGCCCAGAAGGTGCGGGCCGGCAGCGGACGCGTTGCGATCGGGGCGTCGACCGAAGTGGCCAGGGGCGCGCTCACAAATCGTGGACCTTGATGCGGGGATCGATGAAGGCGTAGAGCACATCGACCACGAAATTCACGATGACGACCATGGCCGCAAGCAGCATCACGCAATTGCGCACCACGATCAGGTCGCGGTTGGCGATCGACTGGAAGATCAGGCGGCCGAGGCCCGGCAGGTAGAACACGTTCTCGATCACGATGGTGCCGGCGAGCAGATTGGCGAATTGCAGCCCCATCACCGTCATCACAGGGATCATGGCGTTGCGCAGCACGTGGCTCCACAGCACCTCGCGCTTGCCGAGACCCTTCGCGCGCGCCGTGCGGACGAAATCTTCGCGCAGCACTTCGAGCACGGCCGAGCGCGTGACGCGCGCGAGGATCGCGGCCTGCACCACGGCGAGCGAGATCGCCGGCAGCAGCAGCGACTTGATGCCGAGCCAGATGCCGTCCTCCCAGCCGGGAAAGCCGCCTGCGGAGAGCCATTGCAGCCGCACCGAGAACAGCAGGACCAGGAGGATCGCGAACCAGAAATTCGGCAGCGCGATGCCCACTTGCGTCAACGACATCACGCCGACGTCGCCGAGCTTGTTGTGGTTGGCCGCGGTGTAGATGCCAGCCGAGAGCGCCAGCGTCACCGTGATCAGCATCGACATGATCGCGAGCGGAACGGTCAGCACCAGCCGCTCCGCGATCAGGCTTGCGACCGGCGTGCCATAAACATAGCTGTTGCCGAGATCGCCGACGAGGAGGCCCTTGATCCATTGCAGATAGCGAACCGCCAGCGGCTGGTCGAGCCCGAGCTTGACGGTGAGCGCGCGCACCGCGTCGGCCGAGGCATCGGCGCCCATCAGCATCTGCGCGGCGTTGCCCGGAAGAGCATCCAGCACCAGGAAAATGATCACGGATGCGCCGACCAGCGTCGCCAGCAAGGTCAACAGACGTCGAAGAAAGAATACGCTCATGCGCGCTCGGCTTCAGGGCTCATCCGCCGCACGATCAACATGTCCGGGCGCCGGAGGCAAGTCCTTTGCGGCATGTGCCTCACCTCAGCCGGGCCGGCGGGACAGAAGATCGTGCGAGGCCTCGAACAGCGCACTCACCCGCAGCAATTCGGCATCGGCACGGAAGCGCCCGACGAGCTGAAGCCCGATCGGCAGCCCGTCGCGGCCGAAGCCGCTGGGAAGACTGATCGCGGGGTGCCCGGTCATGTTGAACGGCATGGTCCACGGGAACCAGTGCGGCCGGACGCTGTCGAAGTGCTTGCCGTCGATCTCGATGGTGCCGAACAGGTCCTGGTCGATCGGCAGTGCGGTGCGGGTAAGGGTCGGCATCGCCAAAAGATGCCCGCGCGCAAGCAGGGATTGCACGCGGCGGAACAGCGCGGTACGCGCGAACATCGCCTCCTGATAGGCGACGCCGCTGACATTGGTCGCAAGCGCGACCTGCTTGACGAAGGCTTCGCTGAGGACATTGCCGTGCTCGGCCACCAGCTTGGCGAAACGCGTGCGCCAGACGGTGTGGTTGATGGCGCGCCAGATCGGCTCGATGTCAAACCCCTCGCCGGAGAACTCCTCGAGCTCGGCACCGAGACCGGCCAGCCGGTCGAGGCTCGCCTTGAAGCTGGCCGCGACATCTGACGACACCGGGCGGCCGGGCGGCGACGCACAGAACAAGATCCTTTGCCCGCGCAGATCGCCGCGCGGCGCGGCGGTGCCGATGAAATCGGGCACGGGCACGCCGATCGACCAGGGATCGCAGGAGTCCTCACCGGCCATCGCCTGCATCATCAGCGCGGTGTCGGCGACCGTGCGCGTGGTCGGCGTGACATAGGTCTGGTTGCCGAAGGCGTCGAGCGCCTGGCTGTGCGCGATCACGCCGTTGCTCTGCTTCAGCCCGACCACGCCGTTGCAGGCGGCGGGAATTCGCGTCGAGCCACCGCCGTCGGTCGCAATCGCGAGGGGCGCGATGCCGCTCGCCACCGCCACGGCCGCGCCGCCGCTGGAGCCGCCGGAGGACCGCTCTGCACTCCAGGCGTTGCGGGTGCGACCGAACAAGGGCGAGTCGGTCAGGCATTTGCTGCCGAACTCGGGCGTCGTGGTCTTGCCGATCAGGATCGCACCTTCCGCGCGGAGCTTTGCGACCGCAACGGCATCCTCGCTCGGCACGTTGTCTTTGTAGGGAACGGCGCCGAACGTGGTCTTGACGCCGCCAGTGTTGACGATGTCCTTGACGGTGACGGGAAGGCCATGCAGCAGGCCGAGCGGCTCGCCCGCCATCACCTTGCGCTCGGCCGCACGCGCCTGCGCCATCGCCTCGTCGCCGCAGAGCGTGATGAAACAGTTCAGCTCGGGCTGAAGCGCCTCGGCGCGCGCGAGCACGGCGCGGGTGATCTCGACGGGCGAAATCTTCTTCGTGGCAACGAGGCCGCGCAGCTCGGTTGCGGACAACAGGCAGGGATCGCCGTTCATCGTCAAATCATCGCTCCGAAGCCGGCCCTCGTTGGCCCAAGCATTGACAAGGCATTGACAGCGAGAATGACACTTCTGTTAACTCAGCGTCCAATACCATTTTGATGGTCAACCCATACGTTTTCGGTATGCCAATGGATCTTCACCGGCTTCGCTATTTCGTCGCCGTGGCCGAGGCGCGCAGCGTCGGCAAGGCCGCCGAACGGCTGCGGATGGCGCAGCCGCCGCTGTCGGTCCAGATCCGGAAGTTGGAGGCCGAGGTTGGCGCGCCGCTGTTCCGCCGCGGCACGCGCGGCATGGACCTGACCGAAGCGGGCCAGGCCCTGCTGGTACGCGCCGGCGAGGCGCCGGCGCTCGCGGCCGACGGCGTCGAAGCCGCGCGCGCGGTCGCCGCCGGCAGCCGCGGGCGGATTTCGGTCGGATACATGTTCGTGCTCGCGAACGCCATGCTGCCGCGCCTGATCCCCGAGCTGCGGCGATCCATTCCCGGCGTCGACCTCGACTTCGCCGAGCTCAGCGCCTCGACGCGCGAGGCGCGGCTGCTCGACCGCAGCGTCACCGTCGCGCTGTGCATGCCGGCGATCCACCATCCCGAGATCCAGGTGGCGCGGATTGGCGCGCAGCCGTTCATGCTGGCGATGCCGAAGCGTTCGCCGCTTGCGCGCCTGAGCGCAGTGCCGATGGCGCGACTCCAGGGCCGCCCGCTGATCGCGCTGCCGCCGCCGGAGCAAGACCCCGCCTCCTCCGCGGTCGCAGCCTTGCTGCGGCGGCATCAGATCGTGATGCCGATCGCGAGCCGGGTGGAGACGGTGCATTCGGCGATGAGCCTCGTTCTCGCCGGCGAGGGGCTTGCGATCCTGCCGGCCTGCGCGAAGCTCGGCGCGCCGCAGGGCATCGTGTTCAGGCCGCTGCGGGATGCCGCCGACTCCATCGATATCGCCGTGTGCTGGCGGCGGGATTCGCAGAGCCCGCTGATCCGCACCTTCCTCAAATGCGCCGAGAAGGTCGTGGCACGGCTGTGATGCGCAGCCGCGCTAGACGCTCCACGTAACCTCATGGCTCCACGGCGGATCGGCGCCCGGGCGCGTGCAAGTGAGGCCGGCGCATTTGGCGGCAAAGGACAGCGCGCGGCGAAGCTCGTCCGCGCCGATGCCTTTCAGCTGCTGCCGGCTGATGCGGCCCTGCTTGTGCAGGGCGAACAGGAGCGCAGCCTGAAAACTGTCGCCGGCGCCGATGGTGTCGGCGATCTCGACCTTCGGCGCCTGAACTTCGACCTGCCCTGCGCTCGCGTGCCAAGCAATGGCCCCGTTGTTGCCGCGGGTGATGACGACGAGGCTCGTGCCCTGCCTCAACAGCATCTTCGCGCGCTGCTCGTGGGGCTCCTCGCCGAAGAGATACGCGAAATCGACATCCGACATCTTGATGAGATCGGCTTGGCCTGCGAACTCGGCCATGCGCGCGAGATAGGCCGGCTTGTTCTTGACCAGATTGGGGCGGCAGTTCGGATCGAAGGAGATCGTCGACGACGCGCGCGCGTCCGCGATCAGGGCTTTCGTCTCGGCGGCGCCCTGGTCGTTCACCAGCGTGGTCGAGCCGACATGAACGGCCTCGATATTCGCGAACGGAATTGTGCCGCGCCGGTAGGTCCAGTTTCGTGTCGCGGTCTCCGCGTCATAGAACGCATAGTGAGACTCGCCCGCGACGATGCGCACGAAGGCGAGCGTGGTTTGGTGATCGCTGCGGGTGGCGAGACCCAACTCGACGTGAGAGGCTGTGGCGTGGTCGGCGATCATGCGCCCGAACATGTCGTTCGAGACGCCGCCGATAAAACCGGTGGGCGCGCCCAGCCGCGCCATGCCGATCGCGACATTGAGGCAGGAGCCGCCGACCGCAGGCATCACCGCCTCGCGCCCCTCGGTGTTTCGCGTCGGAACGAAATCGATCAGCGCATCGCCGCAGGCAATCAACATCCGCTTCAACCTCCGGCACCCTCGCGCATCGCTTCACGGCTGCGGCGATCGACCTCGCGCAGCAGCTTGTAGACCTCGCGCTTGCGGGCATGAAACGCGGCCATGCCGGCCGCGGTCGGCTCGCTCTTCCGTCCCAGCGCCGACATCTTGGCCATGGTCTCGCCGATCGAGGCATAGGCACCGCCGGCCACCGCGCCGAGCATCGCGGCGCCCAGCAGCACGGGTTCTTTCGTTTGCGGCAGCGCGACGGTGAGACCGGTGGTATCCGCCATGATCTGCCGCACCAGCGGGCTGCGGCTCGCGCCGCCGCCCATGATCATGATGCTGGAATGGACGCCATGCGCGGCAAAGGCCTCGATCACCTCGGCGAGGCCATAAGCCAGACCGCAGAGGCCGGCGACGAACAGCCGCTCCATCGCACCAACGTCGCTGTCGAGATCGAGGCCCGCGATCACCGCGCGGGTGTCGGGGTCGGCGTAGGGCGAGCGGTTGCCGATGAATTCGGGAAGCACATGGACGTCGCGGGCGAGCAGCGCGGCACGGCTGGCGTCACCGGCGCGCGCGATGATGCGCCGCTCGAGGTACTCGATGAGGTCGACGCCCTCGCTCCGCGCCGCCGCGCTCGCCTCGGCATGGCCGGGATGCGACTTGAGGAGATGGTCGATCGCCGCGCCCGCAGCCGACTGGCCGCCTTCGTTGAGCCAGAAGTCAGGTACCATGCCGGAATAATAAGGGCCCCATACGCCGGGCACGAAGCACGGCTCCTTCGTCGTCGCCATGATGCAGGCCGACGTTCCCATGATGTAGGCGAGACGGTCGCTGACATCGCTCGTTCCGGCCGATCCGTCGCGTCCGCCGATCGCGCCGATGCCGCCGGCATGGGCATCGATCAGCGAGGCGCCGACCGGCGTGCCCGGCGACAGGCCGAGCTCCGCAGCCGCAGTTCGGGTGAGGCCTTCGCCGAGCCGCGTGCCGGGCGCGACGATATCGGTGCCGATGCGGGCGTACGTCTCGCTGACGAAATCGGAGAGGCCAATGCGCTTGAAGAACGGCGCGCTCCAGCCGCCGCCGTCGTGTGCGAGGTAGTTCCATTTGCAGGTGACCGTGCAGGTCGAGCGCTGCAGCGAGCCGGTCGCGCGCCAGGTCAGATAATCTGCCAGATCGAAGAAATGACCGGCGGCATCGAAGCTCGCGCGCATGTGCCGCTTCAGCCACAGCAGCTTCGGCATCTCCATCTCGGGCGAGATCGAGCCGCCGACATAGCGCAGCACCGCGTCCCCGGTCTCGTTGATCAGCCGTGCCTCGGCCGTGGCACGATGGTCCATCCAGACGATGACATTGCGCTGGCGGTCGCCGGAGGCGCTGACGGTGACCGGCTCGCCTTGCCGATCGAGGACGACCAGCGAACAGGTGGCGTCGAAACCGATGCCGCCGACGCTGTCGGGCGCGATGGCAGCCTCCGCCATCGCGGCCCGCACCGACTTTACGCAGGCGTCCCAGATGTCGGACGACGATTGCTCGACGATGTCGCCGGCCTCCTGCCAGATCCGGATCGGATGCCTGGCGGTGGCAAGGAGGGTGCCGGCCTCGTCAAACACCCCTGCCCGCGTGCTCGTGGTCCCCACGTCGACGCCGATATATGCTCGCGGCATTGTCGCTCCCGGTCGCTCTCGTCAGTTTTGACGCAAGCCTACCAGCAAGTGTAGCCGCCATCCACCAGCACGATGCTGCCGGTCATCAGGCTCGCGGCCTCCGAGGCCAGGAACAGCACGACGGAGGCGATCTCCTCGACCTGCCCCATCCGCGCCATCGGGGTTCCGCCGATCCAGGCGTCATACATTTTCGGGGTGCTTTTCACGAAAGCATTGAGCGGCGTGTCGATATAGGTCGGCGCCACCGCGTTGACGCGGACGCCGCGCGCGCCCCATTCGGCGGCCAGCGACTTGGTCAAATGGTGCACGCCGGCCTTGGAGGCGTTGTAGAAGCACTGCTCCTGCGGCTTGTTGACGATGAAGCCCGACATCGAGCCGACATTGACGATGGCGCCGCTCTTGGCCTTCAGCATGTGCTTGCCGAATTCGCGGCAGCACCAGAAGGTGCCGTTGAGATTGACGTCGATGACGTTGAGCCAGTGCTCGTCGGTGACGGTCTCGGCCGGCGTCTCGCTGCGGGCGATGCCGGCATTGTTGACGAGGATGTCGACCTTGCCGTGGCGGGCGACGAGGTCGGCCGCGACCTCCGCCACGCGCTTCGTGTCGGTGACATCCATGATCGCCGTCTCGACGTCAAAACCCTTCGCCTTCAGGGTGGCCTTCGCGCTGTCAGCAACCTTGCTGTCGCGATCGCCGATGATGACCTTCGCGCCGGCTTCGGCCAGCGCTTCCGCACAGGCGAGGCCAATGCCTTGCCCGCCGCCGGTGATGAACGCGGTCTTGCCGTTCAGCTTGAATTTTTCGAGGTACATGGTGGTTTTTCCGTTTCTTGCCGTCTCTTGCCGTCTCTTGCCGTTTCTTGTCAGCCCCGAAGCGCGTTGCCGCTCTCGTCGAAGCGATGGATGCGCGCGGGATCCGGCACCAGCGACACGCGGTCGCCGGCATGCAGGCTCAATTCGCCGATGTAACGCGCCGTCAGCATGCCGAGCGGTCCGGCATCGACATAAAGGAAGGTGTCGCTGCCCAGATGCTCGGCGACCGCGATCGTTCCCTGCCAGCCGCCGGCGCCGTCGCGCTCGATCTTGAGATGCTCCGGCCGCACGCCGATCGTCGCCGCGCCCTTCTGCAAGGCGTGCTCGCCAGTGACGAAGTTCATCTTCGGCGAGCCGATGAAGCCAGCGACGAAGAGATTGGCGGGCCGCTCATAGAGCTCCAGCGGCGAGCCATATTGCTCGATCTTGCCGCCATTGAGCACGACGATCTTGTCCGCCATGGTCATGGCCTCGACCTGATCGTGGGTGACGTAGATCGCGGTGGTACCGAGCTGCTTCTGGAGCCGCGTGACTTCTATCCGCATCTGCACGCGCAAGGCCGCATCCAGGTTGGACAGCGGCTCGTCGAACAGGAACGCCTTGGGCTCGCGGACGATGGCGCGGCCGATCGCGACGCGCTGGCGCTGGCCGCCGGAGAGCTCGCGCGGCTTGCGGTCGAGATAGGGCGTCAGGTTCAGCGTCGCCGCCGCCGCCTCGACCTTGCGGTTGGTCTCGTCCTTGGAAAGACCGGCCATCTTGAGGCCGAAGCCGATGTTGCCGCGCACGCTCATGTGCGGATAGAGCGCATAGGACTGAAACACCATCGACAGCCCGCGCTTGGCCGGCGGCGTGTCGACGACGTTCTTGCCGTCGATCAGGATCTTGCCGCCTGAGACGTCCTCGAGCCCGGCGATCAGCCGCAGCAGCGTGGTCTTGCCGCAGCCTGAGGGACCGACGAACACCACGAAGGAGCCGTCGGCGATGTCGAGGTCGGCGCCCTTGATGATGTGCACGGGGCCGAACGATTTCTGCACGTCCTGAAGTGTGATCTGACCCATGATCCGCCGGCCCCTTTACTTCACCGCGCCGAAGGTGAGCCCGCGTACGAGCTGCTTCTGGCTGAACCAACCGAGGACGAGAATGGGCGCGATCGCCAGCGTCGAGGCCGCCGACAGTTTTGCCCAGAACAGCCCTTCCGGGCTCGAATAGGAGGCGATGAACGTGGTGAGCGGCGCGGCGTTCGAGGTCGTCAGGTTGAGCGTCCAGAACGCCTCGTTCCAGGCCAGGATCAGATTGAGCAGCATGGTCGAGGCGAGGCCCGGGATCGCCATCGGCGTCAGCACATAGACGAGCTCGCGGCCGATGGTGGCGCCGTCCATGCGCGCGGCTTCGAGGATGTCGCGCGGGATCTCCTTGAAATAGGTGAAGAGCATCCAGATCACGATCGGCAAATTTCCGAGGCACAGGATGAAGACGAGGCCGATGCGGGAATCGAGCAGGCCGAAGGTCTTGAAGATGAGATAGATCGGCACCAGCACGCCGACCGGCGGCATCATCTTGGTCGAGAGCATCCAGAGCAGGATGTCCTTGGTGCGCTTGGTCGGCGCGAACGCCATCGACCAGGCCGCGGGGATTGCGATCAGCAGCGCGATCAAGGTCGAGCCGCCGGCGATGATGATCGAGTTCATCGCGTGGTGGAAATAATCGCTGCGCTCCTGCACGGTCGCGTAGTTTTCCGTGGTCCAGTGGAAGAACAGGAAGGACGGTGGAATGGCGAAGGCCTCTAACTCGGTCTTGAAGCTCGCCAGCACCATCCACAGGATCGGGAAGAAGATCAGGAAGCCGAAGAACCACGCTCCGATCGTCGAGACCACCACCCGCTGCGTCGTCGCCATCCGCGCCATGCTCTCATGCCTCCAGGTTGCGGCCGACGATGCGGACGAGGAAGAAAGCGACAACGTTGGCGATCACGACCGCAACGAGGCCGCCTGCGGAGGCGCTGCCGACGTCGAACTGGATCAGCGCCTGCGAATAGATCAGGAAGGCGATGTTGGTGGTTTGCAGGCCCGGTCCGCCACCGGTGGTGACGAAGATCTCCGCGAACACCGTGAGCAGGAAGATAGTCTCGATCAGGATCACCACGGTGATGGGACGCGCCAGGTGCGGCAGCGTGATGTAGATGAAGGCGGAGACCGCGCTGGCGCCGTCCATCTCGGCGGCCTCCTTCTGCTCCTCGTCGAGCGATTGCAGCGCGGTCAGCAAAATGAGCGTCGCGAAGGGCAGCCATTGCCAGGCGACGATCAGGATCACCGCGAACAGCGGCGCGTCGGTGAACCAGTCGATCGGTGTCAATCCGACCAGCTTGGCGAGCCAGGCGAACAGGCCGGAGACCGGGTGCATCAACAGGTTCTTCCAGACCAGCGCGCTCACGGTCGGCATCACGAAGAACGGCGCGATCACCATCAGCCGCACGATGTTGCGGCCGATCACGGGCTGATCCATCAGCAGCGCCAGGGGGATGCCGAGCAGGATCGTCAGCGCCAGCACCGAGCCGACCAGCACCAGCGTGTTCTGGAGCGAGGCGAGGAAGGCGGGATCGGTGAGGAAGTAGCGGAAATTCTCCAGCCCGACGAACGCCTCGGAGCCGGGATCGAGCAGGCTGTAATGCAGGGTCGAGAAATAGATCGTCAGCGCCAGCGGAACGATCATCCAGATGAACAGCAGCCCGACCGCAGGCGTCAGGAGCGAGCGCGCAAGAAACTGCGTCTGCCGGGTTGCCATCCTTGGCGTCTCCGCTGGGAGGAAGAAGGCGGCCATCCATTCGGGGCTGGCTGGTGGATGGCCGCCAGTTTGAGCTCAGGAGGGAGAGCTCGGGTTCACTTGATGTAGCCGGCGCGCTTCATCTCGCGCTCGGTGGCGGACTGCGCCGCGGCAAGCGCGGCATCGACCGTCATCGATCCCGCGAGCGCGGCGGAGAATTGCTGGCCCACCTGCGTGCCGATGCCCTGGAATTCGGGGATCGCCGCGTATTGCACGCCGACGTAAGGCACCGGCTTCACGGTGGGCTTGTTCGGGTCGGCAGCATCAATCGAGGCCAGCGTCAGCTTCGCGAACGGCGCGACTTTCAGATAGTCCTCGTTCTGGTAGAGCGAGGTGCGCGTGCCCGGCGGCACGTTGGCCCAACCGTCTTTCGACGCCACGAGCTTGGTGTAATCCTTGCTGGTGGCCCAGGCGATGAACTTTTCGGCGGCTTCCGTCTTCTTGGAGCCGGCGGGGATCGCGAGGCTCCAGGCCCACAGCCAGTTGGCGTTCTTGCCGAGCCCAGTGTTCGGCGCCAGCGCAAAGCCGACCTTGTCGGCGACCTTGGACTCCTTCGGATTGGTGACGAAGGACGCCGCGACCGTGGCATCGATCCACATCGCGCACTTGCCGGCGTTGAACAGCGCCAGATTCTCGTTGAAGCCGTTCGAGCTCGCGCCGGGCGGGCCGGCTTCCTTCATCAGATTGACGTAGGTCGTGAGCGTCGTCTTCCATTCCGGCGTGTTGAACTGCGGCTCCCACTTCTCGTCGAACCAGCGCGCGCCGTAGGAATTGGCCATGGCCGACAGGAACGCCATGTTCTCGCCCCACCCGGCCTTGCCGCGGAGACAGATGCCGTAGGTGCCGGCGCTCTTGTCCGTGAGCTTCTTGGCGGCGTCGATGACGAAATCCCAGGTCGGCTTTTCCGGCATCTTCAGGCCGGCCTTCTCGAACAGGTCGGTGCGATACATCACCATCGAGCTCTCGCCATAAAACGGCGCGGCGTAGAGCTTGCCGTCGACTGAGACCGCGTCCCTGATCTTCGGCAGCAGGTCGGCGACGTCGTAATCGGCGCCGAGATTGGCAAGCGGCACCAGCCAGCCCTTCTTGGCCCAGATCGGCACCTCGTAAGTGCCGATGGTGAGGACGTCGAACTGGCCGCCCTTGGTGGCGATGTCGGTGGTGACGCGCTGGCGCAGCACGTTCTCCTCCAGCGTCACCCATTTGACGGTGATGTCTGGATTTTTCTTGGTGAATTCGCTGGTCAGCCCCTGCATGCGGATCATGTCGCCGTTGTTGACGGTGGCGATGGTCAGGGTCGTTTCGGCCATCACAGGGACGGCCAGCAACAGGCAAGACGCGCCGCAGACGGCGCCGAGGACGTGTTTCACGGTGACCTCCCTAGGATCGCGCTTCTGAGCATATGCCCACGCGTTGGGCGTATGTTCGGACGAGGTGCAGCGCTTGTCAAGCAGGCGCGCGGACGTTCCCGCAACTTATGAGTGCTGCGGTGCGGGAGGGGATGAAGATGTTGCCTCGCCCACGGCTGTCATGCCCCGCGAAAGCGGGGCATCCAGTACGCCGTGTCGTGGGTTGGTTTCGCACCGGATAGGCCGCGGCGTACTGGATCATCCGCTTTCGCGGATGATGACATTGGCGCAAGTGGCTGTAGCGCCCGCCCTACCGCTCCAAGATCGCCCTTGCCGTCGCCTCGTCCGTGATCAGGCCGTTGATCAGGTGCCCGTTCAGCGCGGCCGCGATCGCCGGCACCTTGGCCGCACCGACCGCGGCACCGATCGTGGTGGTCTTGGCCGGCACCTCCGGCGGAATGCTGGTGAGGCGCTTGTTGGTGCCGGCCTTGAGCAGGCGGCCCTTGGAATCATAGGCCCAGCCAGTGATTTCGCCGATCGCCCCCTGCCGCATCATTTCGAACAATTCGTCGCGGGTGACGAAGCCGTCGATGTGGATTTGCGCCTTCTGGTCCATCTGACCGATGCCGACGAGGCGCAAGTCAGCCTTGGCCGCGACCGCCTTAACCTTCGCGATCGGCTCGATCCGCACCATCTTGTTGCGCTCGTCTTCCGACGACATCAGGAACGGCAGCGGCATCGGATAGTGCCGCGCGCCGGTGCGGTCGGCGAGCCGGCCGACGGTGTCGTAGAAGCTCGCCGAGCCGTCGGCGGAGATGTTGCCGACCAGCGAGACGATCTGGTGATTGGGCCGGTCGATCGGCGTGACGCGCTCGACGGCGGCGCGCACCGCCCTCCCCGTGCCGAGCGCGACGATGACGGGCGTTTCCGAACGCAACGTCGAATCCAGCAGATTGGCGCAGCGCTCGGCGATGCCCGCCGTGGCCTGCGGCGCGGCAGGATCGGCCGGCACCACCTCGCAATGGCTGAGGTCGAAGCGCTCCTTCAGGCGTGCCGCCAGTTCCATGCAGGCGGCGATGGGATGTTCAAGACGGAAGGTGATGAGACGCTCGGCGAGGCACAGCGAGACCAGTCGCTGCGCGGAGGCCCGCGAGACCTGGAGCATCTTGGCGATCTCGTCCTGGGTGTGACCGGCAATGAAATAGAGCCAGCCGGCACGCGCGGCATCGTCGAGCCTGGACTTTTCGTTCTCGACGGCCATGGCGGCCTATGCCTCCCAGAAATCGCTCATGTGCGCGAAGACCCGATCGGCCCCGGCGCCGGACAATATAGCCTGGCCGTCGCGCCCGCGATAATGGCCGCCGCCGACAAATCCCCAGACGGTCATGCCGGCAGCCTTCGCGGCCAGCACGCCACTGACGCTGTCCTCGATCACCAGTGTGCGCGCAGGGAGCGCGCCCATTTTCTCCGCCGCGTGGAGAAAGAGATCCGGCGCGGGCTTGCCGTGCGTGACCATCTGCGCCGTGTAGATCCGGTCGCCGAAATGGGGCGCGAGACCGGTCACCCTCAGCGACAGCGCGACGCGGTCGAGATCACTCGACGAGGCCACGCAACTCGGCACGCGCAGTCCGGACAGGACGGTATCCGCATCGGGAATCGGATGGAGCGCCTTCTCGAAGGCGGTCAGTACGCGCGACTTCAGCCGGACGGGAAAATCGGCCGGCACCGCCTGGCCGAGTTCGCGATAGTGCTGCGTGACCGCGCTCGTGCTTCGTCCGAGAAACAGCTCGAGCGCCTGCGCGAGTGTCAGCGATATCCCAAATCCGGACAGCTCGTCCGCCAGGCACTGGCAGCTCAAGAGCTCGCTGTCGACGAGCACGCCGTCGCAGTCGAAGATGACGAGATCGGGCCTTTGCCGGCTTCGGTCCATCCGGCCATTCGATCATATACCCATGCTTTGAGCAATAGTTCGCCCGATGGAGGACATATGCGGGTTCTCCGGGGTCAATGGGCGACCTGTCGATAGATCGCCGGCAGCGCCGCAGGCAGTCGACGGATGTTACCGACGATGGCGTAGTCGCTGCGGCCGAACAGCGTCGGGACGTAGGATTGCGCCGTCGCATCGACCGTCACACCGAAGACCGCGATGCCGAGCCGCCGCGCCTCCTGCACGGATTTGCGGGTGTCCTCGACCGCAAAGCGCCCCTCATAATGATCGACGTCGTTCGGCTTGCCGTCGGTGAGAACGAGCAGCAACTTCTTGCGCTGCGGCTGGCGCGCCAGCTCGGCCGAGGCGTGACGTACCGCCGCACCGATCCGTGTGTAATAGCCCGGCTTCAGCGCGCCAATCCGGCGCTCGATCGCACCACTCATCGGCTCGCCGAAGGCCTTGACCGTTTCGAGCCGCACCCAGGAACGCCGGCGCGAGGTGAAGGTGAGGATACTGTGGTGATCGCCGCAGGCCGACAGCCCGTGCGCAAGCACCAGCAGCGCCTCCTTCTCGACGTCGAGCACCCGATAACCATCGACCCAGGCATCCGTCGAGAGCGAGACATCCACAAGCAGCGTGACGGCAAGATCGTCCCCTCGCGGTCGCATCGCCACATGGACCCGATCGAGACCGCCCCCGCCACTTCCGGCGCGGAGATCGCACCGCGCGCGCACGAGTGCGTCGAGGTCGAGGTCGTGGCCATCGGCTTGGGCGCGCATCAATTCATGACGCGGCCGCAACACCTCGAAGCGGCGGCGCACCTGGCGGATGTGCCGACGCATGGCGTCATCAGGCGTCCAGCCCTCACCCAGCTCTGAGGCCGCACCCGCGAGCACGCGGCAATGATCGGGCAGATAGGAGCCGCTGCGATAATTCCATTCGGGATAGCTTAGGTCCGCGTTCAATGGCGAGGCATCGAGGGCTTCCGGCGGCAGGTCGAGATCGAATCTGAGCCGGCTCGCCGGCTTGCCGCTGCGGCGGCTGAGCGTGATCTCCTCGAGGTCGTCGGCTGCCTTCTGCGCATCCTCGTCCTCACTGTCGTCAGACGGGCGGTCGACATTGACCATCTCGGCCATGGCGAGGATCTTTTCGAAGCGGTTGAGCACGAAAGGATCGCGGCGATTGGTACCGTCTTCGCGCTCACGAACGGCAAAACGCTTGCGATCGTCCGATGGCGCTGGCGCGGCGGTCGGCACGCACGCGTCATCGCCCGCATGTGCGGGCGACAGCTCGCGCGTCCAGCAATCGCCCCAGAGCGGGCATGGCAGGATCGAACGGTAACCCGGCGGCGCCTTGTCCGGCAGTGGCCCCGTCCCCATCATCGCCGGCCACAGCTTTCCCACCGGCGGCGTATCGGCGCCGAGCAGAGCAAGCACGATCTGCTCCATGTCCTGCTCGATGCGCGACAATGGCCGGTGCGGCCGCGCCATGGCCGTGGCCGCGGCCAGCCGGGCGTAGTCCTCGGCAAGGCCGGGACATTCCGTCAGCACAAGCACCGCGATCTCGCTGGCCCGCCGCAGCGTCAGCAGATCGCGCCGCAGCGGATCGGCCTCGGCGATCGCGTCGACCGGCGCAAGGGCAAACCACGCGGCCAGCCACCGGTACAGCGCAGCATTCAGCTCGCGATCGGCGAAGATCGCGATGTTGTCGGGCAGGAAGATCGTCGCGGCATCGCGCCCGGGTTGCGCGAGCCGCTCGTCGCCGAGCCCGATGCGCTGCCGCCATCCGAGCCGATGCCCAGTCCGGCGGGCACTCGCGCTCGCGATCTGCACGCCCGTCTCCCCGCCAAGCGCGCGGAACATGATTGCGATCCGGCTGCGCACCTCCGCGAGCGACACCGCGTATTCGGCATAGGCCGGATAGCTCGCGGTGCCGCCGACCAGGCGATGCCAGGCACGGCCGACGGTTTCTTCAAGCTCGAGGAAATCGAGCATCGCATCACCCTCAGGAGATCACGGCGCGTGCGACGTCGAGCAGCGCCGCCTTGACGTCTGCGTCATCGGTGAGCGGTTCGATCATGCCGGCCAGCACCGCATCCGCAATTGAAGCTCCGGCCGCAATCAGGGTGGCGCAATAGACGACGAGACGGGTCGAAACGCCCTCCTCCAGGTCGTGCCCCTTCAGCGCGCGCAGCCGGCTGGCCAGCAGGACCAGCGGCCGCACATAGTCGGGTGCGAGCCCGCTCTCGGCCGCGACCACCGCGATCTCCTGCTCCGGTAGCAGGAAGCCGAACTCGACGGCGACGAAGCGCTGACGCGTCGACGGCTTCAACGCCTTCAGCAGCGTCTGGTAACCGGGATTGTAGGAGACCACGAGCATGAAGCTCTTCGGCGCGACCAGCTCCTCACCGGTCCGCTCCAGCGGCAGGATACGGCGGTCGTCGGTGAGCGGATGCAGCACCACCGTGACGTCCTTGCGCGCCTCCACGACTTCGTCGAGATAGCAGATGCCGCCTTCCCTCACCGCCCGTGTCAGCGGACCGTCGGTCCATACGGTGTCGCCGCCCCTTAGCAGGTAGCGGCCGGTAAGATCGGCGGCGGTGAGATCGTCGTGGCACGCGACGGTGTGAAGCGGCAGTCCTAGCCGCGCCGCCATGTGGGCGACGAAGCGCGTCTTGCCGCAGCCGGTCGGCCCCTTCAGCAGGACCGGGAGCTGGTGCCGCCAGGCGTGCTCGAACAGCGCGCATTCGTTGCCGCTCGGAACGTAAGCCGGGAGCACGAGCGCGGGTGCCGACAAGGCGTGAAGTGCTGCTGTCATGGTTCTTCTCCGGAAATCATTCGGGAACGGCGGCCGCGACTTGCGCGGCCGCCTTGTGTTTATTCGGCCGGTTGCAGGGCGCCTGGGATAGTCACCTGCTTCTCGCGGCCGGGCACCAGCACCGCCCAGACGAACATTAATGCCGAGATCGCGACGAACACGCCGGAGCCGAGCCGCACCCAGTAGAAGAAGGCAAGCTGGTCCTGCACGTCCATGTAACTCTGGCCAAGCACGCGCTGGAGATGGACCTGAATCACGCCGGCAAAGGTCAGCGCGAAAGTCATGGTCATCATCGCCGTGCACATGATCCAGAAGCTGGTCATGCTGAGCCACTGGTTATAGGGCGCACGTCCCTTGATCTGCGGGATCGCATAAGCCATCACCGACAGGTTCAGCATCACATAGGCGCCGAAGAAGGCGAGATGGCCATGTGCGGCGGTGACCTGCGTGCCGTGGGTGTAGTAGTTCACCGACGACAGCGTGTGCAGGAAGCCCCAGACGCCGGCGCCGAGGAACGCCATCACCGAGCAGCCGACCGACCACAGCAGCGCGGCGCGGTTCGGATGCTTGCGGCCGGCCTTCCAGGTCATCTGCACCGTGAAGATCACCATGGTGAAGAAGGGCGCGACCTCGAGCGTGGAGAACAGCGAGCCGATCCACTGCCAGTAGCCTGGCGCGCCGATCCAGTAGAAATGGTGGCCGGTGCCGAGAATGCCCGAGAACAGCGCAAGGCCGATGATGACGTAGAGCCACTTCTCGACCACCTCGCGGTCGATGCCGTTGAGCTTGATCATCAGATAGGCGAGCACGGACGCCATGATCAGCTCCCAGACGCCCTCGACCCAGAGATGAACGACATACCACCAGTACATCTTGTCGACCGCGAGATTGGCCGGATTGTAGAAGGCGAACAGGAAGAAGATCGCAACACCCCACAGGCCGAACAACAGGATGTTGGTGACCGTCGTCTTGCGTCCCCTAAGCGCCGTCATCGTCACGTTGAACAGGAACATCAGGCAGACGACCACGATGCCGACCTTGATGATGAAGGGCTGCTCGAGGAATTCGCGGCCCTCATGGTAATGGAAGAGATAGCCGACCACAGCCACACCTGCCGCGCCAAAAAACATCCAGAACTGGATCTTTGCGAGCAGCGGGCTGTAAAGCTCGGTCTCGGTTTCCTCGGGCAGCAGGAAGTAGGTCGCGCCCATGAAGCCGATCAGCGACCACACGATCAGCGCGTTGGTATGAATCATCCTGACGATGTTGAACGGCAGCAGCACCGACAGCGTGTTGGGCAGAACGTAGATGGTCCCGGCGAGGAGGCCGAACAGGACCTGCGCCAGGAACAGGGTCAGCGCGCCGTAGAAATACAGCATCGCGACTTTCTGGGTCTGATATTTCATTTCGGGTTCTCTCTGTCTTGAAAGAGGCAAGGCCTTGAAGGAGGCAAGGTCTTGAAAGAGGAAGGCGTCAGCCGGCCTTGTTCGGCGGCCACTCCTGGCGCTTGATCTTGCTGGTCCATTGCAGGAAGTCGGCGAGATCGTTCAGCTCCTGGTCGGTGAGGTTGAACTGCGGCATCTGGCGCCGGCCCTCCGCGCCCGAGGGCTGCGATTGCATCCAGGCCTTCAACGTCTCGCGCGCACCGGCCGGATCCTCATTGCCGCCCCAGCGATCCCAGACATTGCCGACTTCGGGGGCGAAATAAGCGCCCTCGCCGAGCAAGGTGTGACAGTTGATGCACGAGTTCCTCTCCCAGACATGCTTGCCGCGGGCGACCGACGATGTCAGCGTCGTCGCGTCCGTCGACGTCGTGGCCATATAGTAGTGGCTGTGCGCCGTCAGCCCGATGAAGATGGCGAAGAAGAAGGCCGAGCCGCCGTAGAAGACGTTTCGAGCCGCCGACTTGGTCAGGCGTTCAGCCATTGCCAGTCCTTTCCGTTGTGAGTCCAGTCGTGAGGAAGCAGTGATGCTGTATCTTGCCGATTGGTGCCGTCGGGTCTTTGTCCGGGCGCAATGAGCGCTGCGTTGGCGGCGTCAGATCAATGCGACGACGGCGGAGGCGAGCCAGGCAACCAGCACCACGATGAGGATCCATGCACTCACCAGACCGCGCCAGAGCGCCGGCGCCGCGCGGAGATCCATGAAATCAAGCGCAATGCGGCGACCCTTGGTGACGGCGAAGATCAGCAACAAAGCGTCGCCGAGCAGCGGTCGCGGCACCAGCTGTGGCACCAGGATGGTCGCCAGCGCGAGGCCGATCAGCACGAGCCAGGTGATGTCGAGACGGCCGGGCATGATCAGCGCACCAGATAGAGGATCGGGAACATCACGATCCAGACCAGATCGACCATGTGCCAGAAGGCGGCCCCCGTCTCGACGCCCGAGATCTCGGCGCGGCGGCAGACCACCGCGAGAATCACGATGCCGAGGCAGACGTGCAGGAGATGGAAGCCGGTCAGGAGGAAGTAGAGCGTGAAGAACGGGCTGGTCTCCAGGCCGATCCCGCGACCGATCTCTTCGGCATATTCGGCGAGCTTGATCGCGATGAAGAGGCCGCCGAGCGCCATGGCAATCAGTAGCCAGCGGCGCGATGCCCGCTTTTCACTGGCGCGCGCAGATCTGGTCGCCCTCGCCGCGGCCCAGCCGCTGGTCACCAGCACGATTGTGTTGAGGCCGGCGAGATTCGCGTTGAGCGCCGCCTGCCCCGCCGCGAACACAACGGGATGGATCGCCCGGGCAACGACGAAGGCGCCGAGGAACAGGCCGAAGGCGACGAGCTCGCTGAAGATCAGCACCCAGATCATGGGATCGCCGGGGAGATCTTCCAAGATTTCCCAGCCGGTTCCCTGTTGTTCGCAATCTGCCGCAGACATCGTCTTTCCGGATCAGGACACCGGCCAGACTTAGCTCAACCGTCCAGTTCGGAATTTGTCGCAGGACAAACTCGGGGCCACCGGCGGAGATGTTTGCGCCGACGCAACGTCCCGCTCGCCGGAGCGCCGTACGAACAGACTCAGGGTTCGCAAGGAGCGGTGAGCAATGACATGAGCGATGCACAGATCGGGCTAATGACCGCGACACCCATCATCATCGCCTTCGCCATCGCGCTCCGGCGCATGGGCGTGCTGTCGACGGTGGCGACGGTATCGGCGGTGAGCCTCTCCGTCGCGATCGCGACGGTGCTGTTCACGACGCAGTAGCCGGGCACTACCGATGAGGAAACGATCAGCTATCGCCGGTCGGGCGCCGTTCTCGGCAGGATGAGCTGAAACCGCGTCCCCGCGCCGGGCAGGCTCTCGAGCCGGAGCTGCCCACCCAGCCGGTCGACGACGATGCTGTGCACGATATGCAGACCGAGGCCGCTTGCGCCGTCGTGCCGGCGCGTGGTGAAGAACGGGTCGAAGGCCCGCCGTTCCACATCGGGAGCCATGCCGCAGCCGTCATCAGCAAACAGCAGCTCAACGTGGTCATCATTGACCGCACGGAGCGAGACGTTGATCGTCCCGGTCTCACCATCGGAGAACGCGTGCGTCATCGCATTGACTGCGAGGTTGGTGAGCACTTGGCCGAAAGGCCCGGGATAGCTGTCCATGGCGAGATTCGTTTCGCAGTGGAGGCTGAACGCGATGTCGCGCACCCGCAACTGCCGCTCGAACTGCGACAGAACCTGGCCGGCCAGCTCGCCTGCGTCGAAGCTGCGCCGAAGCGACTCGGTCTGGTCAGCCGCCACCTGCTTGAAGGATTGCACCCGCTCGGCGGCGCGACCGAGATTCGTGACCAGCTGCGCCGACGCATCGCTGACCAGTCCCAGAAACCCTGTCAGTGTCGAGCGCTTGAGATTACCCCGCGCGACCTCCGCTGCGAACTGCTCCGCCTTGCGCTGGAGCGTCGATGCCACCGTCAGACTGCTGCCGAGTGGCGTGTTGATCTCGTGCGCGACACCGGCAACCATGCGCCCGAGCGCCGCCAGCTTTTCCGCCTCGATCAGGGTGTCCTGGATATCGCGCAGATGGCGAAGCGCGGTCTCAGCGGCGTCCCTGGCGCTGCGAATCTCCCGCTCGGCGCGCTTGCGTTCGGTGATCTCCTCCGCCGCCACATTGACCGCGACAATCTCGCCATCCGGCATTCGCAGCGGGTGCCAATAAGTAACCCAGGAACGCTCCTCGACCTGATCGGCCCGCTGTCCCGCCACCTCGATACCGATCACGGGCTCACCCGTCGCGACGATCGAGCGCACAATCTGCTCGACGGAATCCGCCAGGGCCGGCACGCAGTCCCTGACCGTATGTCCAAGATGGCCTTCGACGGATATGCCGCAGATCTCGGTCAGACGCTGGTTGATCAGCAAATAGCGGCAGTCCGGCGACAGACAGGCCAACCCGATCGGGGCGGTGTCGTAGATCAGCTGCAACGCCGGCAAAGTCGAGACCAGCATCAACTCCGAAGCCGGCGATGACCTCACTGTACTCGTCACTCAGGTTCCCCGTGGTCCCTTGCGTCGACCACATGAGATTAGCACGGAATTGACGATCGGTTGATCTAGATCAAGAAGACGCGCCGGCGCCTCTCGTTCCGAGGCTCTGGCGTGAATCGCCTCGTTCAAAACAGAACAAAGGCCCCGATCAATAAACCTGCAGCAAAGGAGCCTAGCCCGAGGGTGCAGACGGAAACGATGCGCAAGAGGATGCGAAGCCGGCCCTCAAATTCATCGTCTGTCATCTCGTGGATATGAGCCGCCACTGGTGCTGCCCTGCCCGTGCCCTGCTCGGCACCCCCCGGATCTAGTCCCCAAATCATGGTCATCGCGAGGCATCGGTTCCGGTCGCGATGCCGTGATCGAAATTGACGAAAATGGTAGTCGCCTGGCGGGGCGGCGCCAGAGCCTCCCCCGCGACGTGATTTTGCGCCTACCGCCGCTGGTTATACACGTCGATGCACACGGCCCCGAGCAGCACCAGGCCCTTGATGACCTGCTGATAGTCGATGCCGATGCCGAGGATGGACATGCCGTTGTTCATCACGCCCATGATCATGGCACCGACCACGGCGCCGCCGACGCGCCCGACGCCACCATAGGCCGAGGCGCCGCCGATGAAGCAGGCGGCGATGACGTCGAGCTCGAAGCCGAGGCCCGCTTTCGGCGTCGCGGTGTTGAGACGCGCGGCAAAGACGAGGCCGGCAAGGGCTGCGAGCACGCCCATGTTGACGAAGGTGAGGAAGGTCAGCCGCTCGGTCTTGATGCCCGACAGGCTTGCCGCCTTGGCGTTGCCGCCGACGGCATAGATCTGCCGGCCGATCACGGTGCGGCGTGTGACGAAGCCGTAGAGCGCGATCAAGGCGCTCATGATCACCAGCACGTTCGGCAAGCCGCGATAGGTCGCGATCAGGTAGGTGAAGTAGAGCACGGCGCAGGCCAGCACCACGCTCTTGCCAAGGAAGAACGCGTAAGGCTCGACCTCGATGCCGTGCGACTGCTCCCGCGCGCGGCTCTTGGCGCTGGCATAGACCAGCCCCAGCGCCAGCACCGCGCCGATCAGCATCGAGGTCGGATGCAGCGTGCCCGCTTCGGGCAGGAACTCCGGAATGAAGCCCGACGACAATTTCTGGAAGGTCGGCGGAAACGGCCCGAGCGACTGCCCCTGCAACACCGCGAGCGCAAGTCCCTTGAATACGAGCATGCCGGCCAGGGTCACGATGAAAGACGGTATCTTGAAATAGGCGACCCAATAGCCCTGCGCCGCGCCGATCGCAGCGCCGACCACGAGGCAGGCGATGAAGGCGAGTGTATAGTCGACCTTGTACGTCACCATCAGCAGAGCGGCGACCGCGCCGACGAAGCCCGCGACCGACCCCACCGAGAGGTCGATATGGCCGGTGACGATCACGAGCAGCATGCCGAGCGCCATGATGACGATGTAGCTGTTCTGGAGCACCAGATTGGTCAGGTTGAGCGGCTGGAGCAGCGTGCCGCCGGTCATGACCTGGAAGAACAGCATGATCGCGATCAGCGACATCAGCATGCCGTAATTGCGCAAATTGTTCTTGATGAAGCTGCCGTGCCGGCGCTCCTCGGGCAGCGACACCGTCTTGTCGGTCATGGCTGCGATCCTCCCATCTCCGCGGCCTCAGGCACGCTGTTTCCGTTGCTTCGTTCGTTGCGCATGATGGCGCGCATGATCTTCTCCTGCGTCGCCTCTGCGCCCTTGAATTCCCCGACGAAGGCGCCGTCGTTCATGACGCAGATGCGGTCGCAGATGCCGAGCAGCTCGGGCATCTCCGAGGAGATCACCACGACGCCGCGCCCGGCCTCCGCAAGCTCGTTGATGATACAGTAAATCTCGTATTTGGCACCGACGTCGATGCCCCGTGTCGGCTCGTCCAGGATCAGGACCTTGGGATCGGTCATCAGCCATTTCGACAGCACCACTTTCTGCTGGTTGCCGCCGGAGAGCTGGCCGGTCTCCTGGTACACGTCGGAGCAGCGGATGCGCATGCGGCTCCGGTAGTCGCTGGCAACCTTCAGCTCGGCGATGTCGTCGATCACCCGGCCGGGTGCGACCTGGTCGAGGCTGGCGAGCGTGATGTTCTTGCGGACGTCATCTGCCAGGATCAAGCCGAGCTGCTTCCGGTCCTCGGTGACATAGGCAAGGCCGGCGTCGATCGCGGCCGCAACGCTCGGCAGCACGATCTCATGGCCCTCGAGCTTGATGCGGCCGCTGATAGTGGTGCCCCAGGAGCGGCCGAACAGGCTCATGGCAAACTCGGTGCGACCGGCGCCCATCAGCCCGGCAATGCCGACGACCTCGCCGCGCTTCACGCCGAAATTGACGTTCTTGATCACCTGCCGCTCGGGATGAATGGGGTGATAGACCGACCAGTTCTCGACGGTCAGGACAGGCCCGCCGATTTTCGCGCTGCGCTCGGGAAAGCGATGGGCGAGATCGCGGTTGACCATGCTGCGGATGATGCGGTCTTCCTGGATCGGCTCGCTGCGGCAGTCGATGCTGTCGACGGTGCGGCCGTCGCGCAGCACGGTGATGTGGTCGGCGACCTTGGCCACCTCGTTAAGCTTGTGCGAGATCAGGATCGAGCCGATGCCCTGCTCGCGGAAAGCCATCAGGCGTTCGAGCAGCGCGGCGCTGTCGGCCTCGTTGAGGCTCGCGGTCGGCTCGTCCAGGATCAGCATCCGCACCCGCTTGGACAGCGCCTTCGCGATCTCTACCAGCTGCTGCTTGCCGACGCCGAGGTCGGTGATCAGCGTATCCGGCGATTCCTTCAGGCCGACCTGCGCCAGCAGCTCGCGCGTGCGCCGGTAGACCTCGTCGCGATCGATGACGCCGAATTTTGACGGCGGATGCGACAGGAAGATGTTCTCCGCGATCGACATCAGCGGGATCAGCGCCAACTCCTGGTGGATGATGATGATGCCGAGCGCCTCAGAATCGTTGATGTCGCGGAAGCGGCGCTCCTCACCCTCGAAAACGATGGTACCCTCGTAGCTGCCGGCCGGGTAGACGCCGCTGAGCACTTTCATCAGTGTGGATTTGCCGGCACCGTTCTCGCCGACAAGCGCGTGGATCTGCCCGGCCTCGACCGAGAAGTTCACGTCACGCAGAGCCTGCACGCCTGAAAAGCTCTTGCTGACGTTGCGCATCTCCAGCATGGCGGTCATGATTTCACATCCCTCGATCGCTGCTAGTTCACCTCTCCCCGCTTGCGGGGAGAGGGAGAAGAGGCTCTCCCCGCAAGCGGGGAGAGGGGAAAGAAAGAAGCTTACTGGAACTGCGACTTCTTGTAGTAGCCGCTGTCGACCAGAGTCTTCTCCCAATTGTCCTTGTAGACCACGACCGGCTTCAAGAGATAGGACGGCACCGTCTTGGCGCCGTTCTCGTAGGTCTTGGTGTCGTTGACGGTGACCTGCTTGCCGGCGAGTGCGGCGTCGACCATGTCGGCGGTCACCTTGGCGAGGTCGCGGGTGTCCTTGAAGATGGTCGAGTACTGATCGCCGCGCAGCATCGCCTTGATCGAGGGCACCTCGGCATCCTGACCCGAGATAACAGGCATCGGCTGGCCGGCGCTGCCATAGCCCACGCCCTTCAGCGATGAGATGATGCCGATCGAGAGGCCGTCATAGGGCGACAGCACCGCGTTGACCTTCTTGTTGCCGTAGTAGGCGCTGAGCAGATTGTCCATGCGCGCCTGTGCGGTGGCGCCGTCCCAGCGGAGCGTCGCGACCTTGTCCATGCCCATCTGGCCGGAGACGACGACGAGCTTGCCGCTGTCGATGTACGGCTTCAGCACGCTCATCGCGCCGTTGTAGAAGAAGTAGGCGTTGTTGTCGTCGGGCGAGCCGCCGAACAGCTCGATGTTGAACGGGCCCTTGCCGTCCTTGAGGCCGAGCCCCTGCACAAGCGACTCCGCCTGCAGCACGCCGACCTGGAAATTGTCGAAGGTCGCGTAATAGTCGACGTTCGGCGTGCCGCGGATCAGGCGATCATAGGCGATCACGGTGATGCCTTTTGCTTTCGCTTGCTTGAGCACGTCGGACAGCGTGGTGCCGTCGATCGCCGCGATCACCAGCGCTTTCGCACCCTTGGTCACCATGTTCTCGACCTGCGAGAGCTGGTTCGGGATGTCGTCCTCGGCATATTGCAAGTCGGTGTTGTAGCCGCGCTCCTTCAGCACCTTGACCATGTTGTTGCCGTCGTCGATCCAGCGCGCCGACGATTTGGTCGGCATGGCAATGCCAACCGTCGCCTTGTCCTGGGCGGAGGCAGTGACGCCTGAGGCCATCGTCGCTGCGCCGGCCAGCGCCAGCGCGAGGAATGTCGTCTTCAGTTTCAGCATGTTTTACTCCCTTGGGTGTCAGACTGTTTCTTCGTTTCGTCGAGAACGTTGGTCGTGTGCGGCTTCGAGCCTCCTATGCGAGCTTGACGTCAGGCTCCGCGCGGCCACGCGCAGATGCCTGCAACAGGAAAGTACAGCCGGCTTGCGGATCGGCAGCGCGCGCCGCCGCGTCCATATCCTGCCAGGCCGAGGTGACGAGGAGGCGTGACAGATCAGGGCCGACGAAGGCCGGGCAGCTCGATTGCCTTGCCGGCACGCGCAGCGAGCGCAGGCGCTCGCCTTGCGGAGAGTAGACATCGATCCGGCCCGCACCCCAGCAGGCGTTCCAGATCCGCCCGTCGGCGTCGCACACCGAGCCGTCGAGCCCCCCGATGCCGGTGTGGCGCAACAGAACGTCCGGCTCGCCTCGCGGCAAGCCGGTCGCCGGATCAAGCGGAACGGCGTAGAGCACGGCGCGCGCGGTGTCGGCGAAGTAGCCGGTCGCACCGTCCGGTGAAAAGCAGATCGAATTGGGAATGGTGATGCGGGGGAACAGCATCGATATCTTGCCGCGATGGAACGCGTAGATCGCGCCCGCTCCTGCCTCCGCATTGCGGCCCATGGTGCCGATCCAGAACGTGCCGGACTGATGCACACGGGCATCGTTGGAGCGCGTCGCGGGATTGTCGGCTTCAAGCGGACAGACCAGCGTCAACGCGCCGTCGGCGAGCTTGCGGATGTAGAGGCCGTCTTCGGCGACGATCAACTGGCGCTCGGCGTCGATGCGCCCGAGACCGCTCGCCATCCGGCCGAGCGCGTGGACGCGAATGCTGCCGCTGCCGAGATTCGCCTCGAACAGCCGCTCCTCGCGGATATCGAACCACCAGGCCGTGTCGGTGCTCAAATCATAGGTCGGCCCCTCGCCGAGGTGGCACGGATCGTCCGAGAGAACCGAGGTCGGCACCTCTTCCATCATGGCGTCCTCACTCCAAAGCGATAGACCGTGTGATGACGGTAGACCTCGCCGGGATTGAGGCGCGGGCTCGGGAAATCCGGCCGGTTCGGCGCATCCGGCCAGATGTGCGGCTCGAGACACATGGCATCCGACTGCCGGATGAGCTTGCCGCCCTTGCCCGAAATCGTGCCGTCGAGATAGTTGCCGGAATAGACCTGAAGGCCGGGCTGATTGGTCAGGAGCTCCATGATGCGCCCTGAACGCGGCGCCTCCAGCCGGGCCGCGAAAGCAAGCTTGCCATCGCGCCCGAGACAGTAGGTATGGTCGTAGCCCTTGCCGTTCCGCAATTGCTGATCGCTCTCGCGGATGCGCGCGCCGACGGCTTCGCCGTCGCGGAAGTCGAACGGCGTTCCGGCCACCGCGCGCGGCGGCTCAGCCAACGGAATGGCGGTGGGATCGATGGCAAGGAAATGCTCGGCGGCGACCGTCAGCTTGTGGTCGATAATGGGCGTGCCTGAGGTCGCGCCTTCCAGATTGAAGAAGCTGTGATTGGTCAGGTTGACGATGGTCGGCCGGTCGGTTCGCGCCTCCATCGTCAACGACAGCTCGGCCGGGCCGGTGACGCGATAGGTCAGGCGCACGTCGAGCCGGCCGGGATAGTTTTCTTCGCCATGCGGGCTCGAATAGGTGAGCGTGACGCCCGGCTCCGCGCCGTCGTCGATGGCGGCGATCTCCCAGAGCTTGCGATCGAACCCGTCGAGGCCACCATGCAGCGCATTCGGACCGTTGTTGACCGGAAGCTGCACCGTTTCGCCGTCCAGCGAAAATCGTCCGTTGGCAATGCGGTTGGCGTAGCGGCCGACGGTGGCACCGAAGAACTTTCGTTCGGCGCGATAACCGGCGAACGCGTCATGGCCGAGCACGACGTCGTCGTAACCGCCTTTGGCGTCCGGTGCGATGAGCGCCTGGATCACCGCGCCATGGGTGATGATGCGGGCTTCGAACCCGCCCTCCCCGCGCAGCACGATGCGCTCGACGTTGCGGCCGTCCGGCAGCGTTCCGAAGATGTCTTTTGTTATTCTTGAGCCAGCCATGTTCAGTCCACAAACGGTTCGACGATGTTACGCTTGCCGAGCAGGAAGGCATCGGCAACGAGACGCAGCGGCGCCAGGTCGACGTCGCGCGCGCCGGTCGCGGTGAGCTTGACGAAGCGCCCGTACAGCTCGCGATATTCCTGATCGGGCGCCTCGGCAATGGTCTCGCCGTCGATCGCCATGCGCCGGCCGCCGCCCGACAACGTCATTCGGCCCTCGTCCGTTTCGACGAGGATATCCCAACTCTGCGGTCCGGTCTGGCGGAAATCGAACTCGGCGGTCACAGGCAGGCCGCCGATGTCGGTCAGCGTCAGGTTCGCGGCGATCGGGGCCTGGCAATTGGCTGGAAAGGCCAACTCGGCCGCGGTGACGAACACCGGCCGCGGCAGAATACGGGTCAGGATCGAGAGCGCGTTGATGCCGGGATCGAACACGCCGAGCCCGCCCGGCTCCCAGATCCAGCCCTGCCCGGGATGCCAGACGCGAACGTCTTCCTTCCAGTTGATGTGCACAGACTTGATCTGCCGCGTGAGAAGCCACTCGCGCGCCGGCTCGACCGCGGGCGCATAGCGCGAATGCCAGGTCGCAAACAGCGTTCGCTTGGCTTCCTCCGCCATCGCGATCAGCGGGTCGAGCTCGGCGACGCCGGTGCCGGGCGGCTTCTCCAGCATCACGTGCTTGCCGGCAGCGAGCGCCGTGGCGGCCTGGGCACGCCGTACCTGCGGCGGCGTGCAGAGCGAGACGGCATCGATCGGCGGTCCCTTTTCCAGCAATTCCTCGATGGTCGCAAAATTCGGCACGCCCGGCAGCGATGCGTTGCGGCTCGCGACGGCCGCGAGCGTCGCGCCCGCCGTCGCGGCAATCGCACCGACATGCTGGTCGCGCGCGATCTTGCCGAAGCCGACGATGGCAATGCGAAGTTCGGTCACGCTTTTTCTCCAATATCCGCGGACGGCAGCGCCTCGGCCTCGTGGCGGCGCATACCGTTGTGAATGACATAAACCATCGCTTCCGAGGCGGTCTGGGCGTCGCCGGCGGCGATGCCATCGACGATCTTCTGGTGCCAGAGCAGCACGGTGTCACGGTCCTCCGGCTCGACCGGTGCGCTGAGCAGGAAGGAGGCGCGCAGGGCGGCCTCGATGACGTGGCCGATCGAGCGCATGAACAGATTGCCCGAAGCGCGCGCCACCGCAACATGGAGCGCGAGGTCGGCGTCGGCAAAGCCGACGGAATCGGAAGCCTCAAACCGCATGCGGTCCATGCAACGACGGAGCTCGGCGAGGTCGTCCTCGGACCGCTGCGCCGCCGCCAGCATGGCCGCGCGCGGCTCGACCGCGAGGCGAATCTCGGCGAGGTCGTTGAGGAAGCGCTTGTCGATGCCGGCGTCGAGATGCCAGGCCAGCACGTCAGCGTCGAACATGTTCCAGGCGGCGCGCTCGCGTACGACGGTGCCGACGCGGGCCTTGGTGGTGAGCAGACCCTTGGCGACCAGGGTCTTCACGCTCTCGCGCAGCACCGGTCGCGACACGCCGAACATTGCAATCATCTCGGCATCGCCAGGCAGGCGCGTTCCCTCGGCGTAGCGGCCGGCGATGATGTCGACGCCGATCGAGCGGGCCACTTCCGCATGGTTGGAGTGAGCCCGGCGCGTCGGGATGACGACGATGCGCGACGTCATGTGGCTGCTCCTGCGCGCTTCGCCGCCGGCCGCCGCGCGAGCGCGACCAGCCCCTGCTGCAAGGCGATGAAGGCGAACAGTAGCACGCCGGTCGCGATCTTGGTCCACCAGCTCGACAGCGTTCCGTCGAAATTGATGTAGGTCTGGATCAAGCCCTGGATCAGCACGCCGAGGAAGGTGCCGATCACCGAGCCCTGCCCGCCCGTGAGCAGCGTACCGCCGATCACGACAGCCGCGATGGTGTCGAGCTCGACGCCGACCGCGGAGAGCGAGTAGCCGGCGCTCGTGTAGAAGGAGAACACGATGCCGGCGATGCCCGCGAGCAGGCTCGACAGCATGTAGATCCTCACCGTCATCTTGCCGACGGCAACGCCCATCAGGCTCGCGGTCGCCCGGCTGCCGCCGAGCGCGTAGACATTGGCGCCGAACCGGGTGAGATGCAGCAGCAAGGCGCCGCCGATCACGATCACGAGCATGATGATCGCGATCGCCGTCAATCGCCCTCCACCGGGCATCCGCAGCGCGAAGTCCGACACGGTGGAATAGACCGGCGCGGTGATCGGCACCGATTCCGTCGAGAGCAGGAAGCTCGCGCCACGGGCCAGGAACATCCCCGCCAGCGTCACGATGAACGGCGGCAGGTCGAAGACATGGATCACCGCGCCCATCGCAGCTCCGAAGGCCGCCGAGAGCGCGAGGATCGCGACGAAGGCAAGCAGCGGCGGCACGCCCCAGCGCTCGATCGCAAGCGCGACGAACACCGTGGTGAAACCAATCACCGAGCCGACCGAGAGGTCGATGCCGCCGGAGATGATGACGAAGGTCATGCCGGTCGCGACGATGCCGAGAAAGGCGTTGTCGGTGAGGAGATTGCCGACCACGCGGGTGGAGGCGATGTTGGGGAATTGCACGGCGCAGAGCGCAAAGCCGGCAACCAGCACGATAGCGGTGATGAGGACGGGCGGCAGGCCTTTCATGCTTTGGACCTCCGCAGCCGCGCGGCGATCCCGGCAATCCCCGAAAATTTCGGCGATTGCAGCAGCAGCACCGTCATCACCACCACCGCCTTGACCAGCAAATTGAACTCCGGTGGATAGCCCGACAGCAGAATGCCGGTGTTCATGGTCTGGATGATCAACGCACCGAGCACGGCCAGCACGAGGCTGAAACGGCCGCCGAACAGGGAGGTGCCGCCGATCACCACCGCGAGGATGGCGTCGAGCTCGAGCCAGAGGCCGGCATTGTTGGCATCCGCGCCCATGATGTCGGCCGCCGCGATCACGCCGGCGAGCGCGGCGCAGATGCCGCACCAGACGTAGACAGCCAGGATCATCGCACGCGTGCCGACGCCGGCAAGCTCGCTCGCCCGCGCGTTGCCGCCGGTTGCCTCGATCAGCAATCCGAGCGCCGAACCGCGCACCACCGCTCCGGTGAGAATCAGCATGCCCAGGGCGATCACGACCGGCATCGGCACGCCGAGCACCGCGCCATTGCCAAGCCAGACCAGATCCGGCGAGGAGAAGGTCACGATACGCCCCTCGGTAATGAGCTGCGCGATGCCGCGTCCCGCCACCATCAGGATCAGCGTCGCCACGATCGGCTGCATGCCGAGCACCGCGACGAGAAATCCGTTCCACAATCCGCAGACCAGGCCAGCGCCGAGCGCGGCCGCAAGGACCACAGGCAGACTGTGCGTGTCGGCAAGGCTCGCCGCGATCGCGCCCGAGATGGCCATGACCGCACCGACCGACAGATCGATGCCGCGCGTCGCGATCACCAGCACCATGCCGAGCGAGAGCAGCGCCACCGGCGTGCCGCGGTTGAGCACGTCGATCAGGCTGCCGAACAGCCGGCCGTCCTGGAGACGCAGATCGAAGAATTGCGGCGACACGATGCGATCGGCCGCCAGGATGACGATCAACGCGAGGATCTGGGCAAGGCCGCGGCGCGGCAACAGCGCTGTCATGCCCGACCCTCATGCGCGACAGCGGCGCCATCGGCGGCGATGGCCGCGAGAATGTTGCCGACGTCGATCGTCTCTCCCGCGAGCTCCTCGACATGGGCACGGTCGCGCAACACGACCACGCGGTCGGAATAGGTCACGATCTCATCCAACTCGGAGGAGATCACGAGCAGCGCCAGCCCGTCGTCGCAGAGCTCGCGGATCAGGCGGATGATCTCGGCATGCGCGCCGACGTCGATCCCGCGGGTCGGCTCGTCCAGCACCAGGAGGCGCGGCGAGGTCGCGAGCCAGCGCGCCAGCAGCACCTTCTGCTGATTGCCGCCGGACAGCAGCCCCACGGCGCGCTCCGGATCGGGCGGGCGGATGTCGAGCATCTTGACGTAGCGGCCTGCGATCTCGTCCTGCTCGCGGCGCGACAGCGGCCGGTGCAGGCCGCGCTTGGCCTGGAGCGCGAGCACGATGTTCTCGCGCACGGTGAGCTCGGCGACGATGCCGTCGGTCTTGCGTTCCTCCGGGCAATAGCCAAAGCCGTGGCGCACGCCGTCGCGCGGCGACTGCAGCCGCACGGGCGCCCCCTCCACCCTCGCCTGCCCGCCATCGGCGCGCTCGGCACCGAACACCAGCCGCGCTGTTTCGGTCCGGCCCGAGCCGAGCAGGCCGGCGAGACCCACGACCTCGCCATGGCGCAGCTCGAGATTGAACGGCGCGACATAGCCGGCCTTGCCGTAGTTCTCGAAACTCGCGCAGACCTCGCGCGCCCGATGCTCTCCCGCCGACGCGCGGGCGCTGGTGGTCTCGGCCAGCTCGCGGCCGAGCATCATCCGGATCAGCTCGAGCCGCGGCAGCGAGGCGGTCTCGCGCTCGCCGACCAAGCGGCCGTTGCGCAACACCGTGATGCGGTCGGAGATCTCGTAGACCTGATCGAGGAAGTGACTGACGAATACGATGCCGATGCCGCGCTTGGCGAGCTGGCGCATGATGCCGAAGAGGATCTCGACCTCGTGGCGGTCGAGGCTCGCCGTGGGCTCGTCCAGGATCAGCACGCGCGCGGAGAGATCGACGGCCCGCGCAATCGCGGTGACGTGCTGGATGGCGACGGAATAGCTGCCGAGCGGCGCGGCGACGTCGATATCGAGGCCGAAGTCCGTGAGAAGCGCCTTGGCGCGACGCCGCATCTCGCCTTCACGTACGATGCCGAAGCGCATCGGCTGTCGGTCGAGGAACAGGTTCTGCGCGACCGAGAGATTCGGTAGCAGATTGACCTCCTGGTAGACCGTGGCGATGCCGGCCTGGAGTGCGGCCTTGGCCGAGCGCGGCGCGACCTCTTCACCGCCAAGCCGGACGATGCCGGCATCGCGCGGGAATACGCCGGTGATCACCTTGATCATCGTGGATTTGCCTGCGCCGTTCTCGCCAAGCAACGCATGAATCTCGCCGGCACGAAGCGTGAAGTCGACCTCCTGCAACGCACGCACAGCACCGAAGCTTTTGCTGATCCCGCGCACCTCCAGCAGGGAAGGAGCAGGATCGGGGCTGTTCTCCATAACGACGTCACTCCCACCGGCGTCCGCTTATGCTGCGGACACCCAGCCTATTCGTTCGCGCAACGGTTTCGAAGGGGGATGCGCCGGACCACGGGGGAGCGGTCCGGCGCTGCGCCGCCTCAGTAACCGAGGCCCTTCTTGCTGTCGTAGATCTTCTGCGGATCGTCAGCCGCTGTATAGAGCTTGGAGTCGGTCTGGATCCACTTGGGCGGAACGGTGCCCTTGTCCTTGAAGGCCGCGACGGCATCGAGCGCGGGGCCGGCCATGTTCGGCGTCAGCTCGACGGTGGCATTGGCCTCGCCGGCGGCCATGGCCTTGAAGATGTCGGGGACTGCGTCGATCGAGACGGTGAGGATCTCCTTGCCCGGCTTGAGGCCGGCTTCCTTCATCGCCTGGATCGCGCCGACCATCATGTCGTCATTGTGCGCGTAGACCGCGCAAATCGACTTGCCGCCGCCTTCGGCCTTGATGAAGCTCTCCATCACCTCCTTGCCCTTGGCACGGGTGAAGTCGCCGGTCTGGCTGCGCACCACCTTGAGGTTCGCATGCTTGGCGATGGCGGTGTCAAAGCCCTTCTTGCGGTTGGCGGCGACGCTGGCGCCGACCGTGCCCTGCAATTCGACGACGTTGCAGGCCTTGCCGCCGACGGTCTTGGCCAGCCAGTCGCCGGCAACCTCGCCTTCGTGCACGCTGTCGGAGGTCACGGCGGTGAGATAGAGCTCCTTGCCGGAGGGATCGATGTCGCGGTCGAGCAGCACGACCGGGATCTTGGCCTCCTTGGCCTCCTTCAGCACCGAGTCCCAACCGGTCGAGACTACGGGTGCAAGGAAGATCGCATCGACGTTCTGCGCGATGAAGGAGCGGATCGCCTTGATCTGGTTCTCCTGCTTCTGCTGCGCGTCGGCGATCTTGAGATTGACCTTTCGCTTGGCAGCCTCCTGCTTGGAGACCGACGTCTCGGCCGCGCGCCAGCCGGATTCCGATCCGATCTGCGAGAAGCCGATGGTGAGCTCGGCGGCGCTGGCCGGCAGCGCGAGCAGCAACGCGGCCGTGGCGCTGGCCGCAAAGAGGGCTTTGAGGGTCATCAGGCGTATCTCCCAAGAAGTCATCTTGTGTTATCTCGAGTGCCGATCGGTAGCATGGCACCCGCAGGCCGGCCTTTGAGGCGGCGGGAGGGACTATTTCACGGAAGATGAGTTCCGACTAGTCATATTATTTGACTATTCGCGCGAAACTTCGATTTGGCGGGAAGGACGGTTCAATGACACGCCCAGCGCGATTTTGTTCCGTGGATGCAACGGGGAGATGAAGGAATATGTGCGGCCCGCAATCTCTCCTCCGCGTCATTGCGAGCGCAGCGAAGCAATCCAGAAACTGTCCACGCAGGGACTCTGGATTGCTTCGCTGCGCTCGCAATGACGGTGTGGATAGAGTTCGGCGTAGGTCGACCAAATCGACTCGCGGAGAGTCCGCGTCACCCGGATTGCATCTTCGATGCAATCCGGCTCTCCCCGCGTGCGGGGAGAGGCGAAGGGTAGCGGAGCTAAATCAGCTTCCGTTGCGCGAGGTTCTTCATCAGCGCGCCGATTCCAAACGTCCAGGGCTCGCACTCGTCGCTGGTGCGCATGCGGTTGATGAGCTTGCCGAGCTGGGGTGCTGCGATCGTGACGATGTCGTCGCGCTTGTGGGTGAACCCCTGCCCCGGCGCATCGCGATCCTTGACGGGTGCGAACATCGTGCCGAGGAACAGCACGAAGCCATCGGGATATTGATGCACCTTGCCGATCGTCTGCTCGACGAGGTCCGTGGGATCGCGACTGATCATGCTGATCGAGGAATGGCCGTCGAGAACGAAACCGTCCGCGCCCTTCACGTTCAGGCTGATGTCGAGCTTGCGGGCGTCGTCGAGTGTGAAGCTGTCGTCGAACAGACGCAGCAACGGGCCGATCGCGCAGGAGGCGTTGTTGTCCTTGGCCTTCGACAACAGCAGCGCCGAACGCCCCTCGAAGTCGCGCAGATTGACGTCGTTGCCGAGTGCGCCGCCGACGATCTTGCCGCGGCTCGAGACGAACAGCACCAGCTCGGGCTCGGGATTGTTCCAGGTCGATTTCGGATGCAGCCCGGCATCCATGCCGGTGCCGACCGAGGACAAGGTCGGAGCCTTCGTGAAGACCTCGGCATCCGGACCGATGCCGACTTCGAGATATTGGCTCCAGGCGTTCTGATCGATCAGCACCTGCTTCAAATGCATCGCCTGGTCGGAGCCCGGCTTGAGCTTCGACAGATCGTCGCCGATCAGCCGCGTCACTTCTTTCCGGATCGCTTCGGCCGATGCCGGATTGCCCTTGGCCCGCTCTTCGATGACGCGCTCCAGCATCGAGATGGCAAAGGTGACGCCGGCGGCCTTCAGGGTCTGGAGATCGAGGGGCGCAAGCAGCCACGGCTTTTTCGGATCGCGCCCATCCGGCGCCGTGTTGGCCACGATCGCTTCGAGATCGCCGATGCGCTCGCCCTTGACCGAGGCGAGCGCCTTGGCCGGATTGTCTTCCTCGCAGAGCGCGCTGACGGTCGGAAACTTGGCGGTGACGTCGAAGACGCCGTCTCCACGGACGGCGACAACGGCCGGGCCGTTCGCCTGCGGCAGCCAGACGCGGCCGACCAGCGTCCCCTTCGTTCCATCCTCGGGGAGAAGATCTCTAACAGACAGTGTCGTCATGGCCGCGTCCTCGCTCTTTCTCGGATCGGCCGCGTTCACAGCAGCCGATCCCATTGGCGAAGACCAATAAACGTCTGGCAGGGGAAGTCCAGACCGGCAGCGAAGAGCCGCTATGCCCCTGCCCGGGCCTTTATGCGCCTGCTCGCGCTTTGCGCGCCGCGATCTGCTGGAGCGCCCAGCGCGCGTTCTTGCGAACGTCGGGGTCGGCATCGTCGGCGATGACCGCCAGGAACGCCTCGCCGTCGGGATGGGCGATCTCGCCGAGCGCGGCCGCCGCCTCCTTCCGCAAATTGGCCTGGTCGTGGTTGATGCAATTGCCGATCGGGCGTACCGCGCGCTCGATCTTCATCTTGCCGAGGCTGCGGATCGCCTTCAGCCGCACCTGCCAGAATTCATCGGCGAGCGAGCCGACAAGCTGATCGGCCGCGAGCGAACCGTTGACGTTGAGGCCCAGCGTTTCCGCGGCCATCTCGCGCACCATCCAGTCCGAGTCCTTCAGCCCGCGTGTGATCGTCTCGGCCGCGGGCTTCAGCTGCGAGAAGGCCAGCGCGCTCACCGCGGCGCGGCGCACATGGGCGTCGGGATCATTGATCAGCGCGGTCAGCGCGGGGATGGATTCCTCCAGCTTGAGGAAACCGATCACGCCGATCGCCTGCACGCGAACGGCCGCATCTTGATCCAGGAGCGCTTCCAGCGCCGGCTTCAGCGTGTCCTTGCAGCGCAGCTCCTTCAGCGCGCGCAGCGCGCCCATGCGGACGAAGGCATGGGCGTGCTTGACCAGCGGCAGGATGATCTCGGCGCAGGCCGGATCCTTGAACTCGGCCATGCTGTCGGCCGCGGCCGCCGCCACGATTCTTTCGGGATCGACCAGCAGTTTGACCAGCCCATGCGCGGCCTCCGGCCCGTCGAACTCGCCGAGCGCCATCGCGACCTGCTGGCGCACACCGGCGTCGGGATCGGCGACCATGTTGGCGAGATGCGCGACGGCTGCGGGATCGCCGGAGTGACCGAGCGCGATGATGGCGACGCGGCGCTCGGCGGGATCGGCGGCTTGCAACCGCTCATCGGCGTCTTCGAGGTCGTCATAGGACTCGAACGGGCTCGACATGATCACCTCAACAGATAGGGAATATTGACGGTGACGGCGCCGGTCGGGCAATCGGCCTCGCAAGGCATGCAGTACCAGCACTCGTCATAGGCCATGTAGGCCTTGCCGGTCATGTCGCTGATGCGGAGCACATCGAGCGGACAGACGTCGACGCATACGGTGCAGCCCTTGTCGGCGATGCATTTGGCGTCGTCGACGACCACCGGAACCGATGTCTGATAGGACGCGAGAGGCATTTTATGTCTCCTGTTGCGATGTTGCGGTGGATCAGGCGGAGGCGCGGATGCGCTGCTTGTCGTAGAGGTCCTTCTCGTCGTCGGCGATCGGCACGACATAGGGCTCCACGGCGCGCTTCTCGCTGGTCATCTTGCCGTTCTGCTTGGAGAGCAGCGTGTGGCAGAACCAGTTCTCGTTGTCCTTCTCCGGGAAATCCGTGCGCCAGTGATAGAGGCCCCAGCGGCTCTCCTCGCGGTACAACGAGGCGTGCACCGCCATGTCGGCGCAGTCCATGATCGACTGCACTTCGAGCGCACGAAGCAGCTCGTGCGCATTGCGCGCGATCATGTGTTCCTGCATGTCCTGCCGCGTCTCGGCGAGGCGGCGCATGCCGAGCTCGTATTTGCGCGTGACCTTCGGCGGCTGGAGATAGTCGTTGACGAGGCGGCGGGTCTTGTACTCGACCTGGTTCGGCGGAATGCCGTCCTCGCGCTTCGTTGGCGCCAGCACGCGATCGCGCTCCCTGGCGACATCGGCGGCGTCGAATTCCGCGAAGTCGTGGCTGTCGGCGAACTCCATCGCGTCGATGCCGGCGACCGATCCGTTGGTGAAGGCGCCCAGCATGTAATTATGCGGCACGCTCGCCATGTCGCCGGCGGCGTAAAGGCCGGGCACGGTGGTGCGGGCATTGTCGTCGACGAACACGCCGGAGGCGCTGTGGCCGGAGCAGAACCCGATCTCGGAGATATGCATCTCGATCGACTCGCTACGATAGTCGACCCCGCGCCCCTGCTGGAACAGGCCGCGCGTGGGACGCTCGACCTTGTGCAGCGTGGATTCGATCTCCGAGATCGTATCAGGATGGAGATGCTTGAGCTGGAGGAACACCGGGCCCTTGCCTGACAGCAGCTCGTTGTAGAACTCCAGCATCATCTGGCCGGACCAGTAGTCGCATTCGATGAAGCGCGATCCCTCGTTGTTCGCGGTAAAGGCGCCGAAGGGACCGGCGACATAGGCGCAGGCCGGGCCGTTATAGTCCTTGATCAGCGGATTGATCTGGTAGCATTCGAGGTTCGCGAGCGCGGCGCCGGCGTGATAGGCCATCGCATAGCCGTCACCGGAATTGGCGGCGTTCTCGTAGGTGCCGAACATGTAGCCGGAGGTCGGCAGGCCCAGGCGGCCGGCGGCGCCCATGCAGAGGATCACGGCCTTGGCTTTGATCACCAGGATTTCGGCGGTGCGAGTGTTGACTGAGATCGCGCCGGCGATGCGCCCGTCCGACGACTTCAGCAGCCGCGTCGCCATGTAGCGGTTGGAGATCAGGATGCGGGCGCGGCGGAGCTGGCGGTACAGCGCCTTCTTCACGGTCTCGCCGTTCGGCATCGGAAGCACATAGGTGCCGATGTGGTGCACCTTCTTGACGGCGTAATCGCCGTTCTCGTTCTTCAGGAAGCGGATGCCGAAGCTGTCGAGCTCCTCGATAATCTTGTAGCAATTTTGCGCGTATTTATAGACCGCCTTCTGATCGACGATGCCGTCGTTGGCGATGGTGATTTCCTTGGTGTACTGCTCCGGCGTCGCGTAGCCGGGGATGACGGCGTTGTTGAGCCCGTCCATGCCCATCGAGATCGCGCCGGAGCGCTTGACGTTGGCCTTCTCGAGCAGGACGACATTGGCCTTCGGGTTCTTCAGTTTTGCCTTCAGCGCCGCCATCGGGCCGGCCGTACCGCCGCCGATGACGAGCACGTCGCAGGAAACCTCCGAAAGTCCGTCGACGATCTCATCTAGTGCCATCACTTGCTCCTGGTTCGCCGGTCCGGCGCCTTTGCATCAGATTTGTTCAGGTGGTTGTCCGGCGATAGCAATTAGTTGTCGCCGGGACGCGATTTGCGCCTCAGCGCTCGACGAAGGCCTTTTCAACGACGAAATGGCCGGGCTGGCTGTGGTTACCCTCGACAAAGCCGCGCGCGGCAAACATCGCGGGGAGTTCCTCGAGCATCGCCGGGCTGCCGCACAGCATGATGCGGTCGGTCTCGATATCGAGACCTGTTAGCCCGATGTCGTCGAACAGCTGATTGGAGGCGATCAGGTCGGTGATACGGCCGCGGTTTTTGAACGGCTCGCGGGTGACGGTCGGGTAGTAGACGAGCTTGTCGCGGATCAGGGGGCCGAAGAATTCGTGATTGCGCAGGCCGTCGACGAGGTGCTCACCATAGGCGAGCTCCGAAACCTGGCGGCAGCCATGGGCGAGCACGATGGTCTCGTAATTCTCATAGACGTCGGGGTCCTTGATCAGGCTGGCGAAGGGCGCGAGGCCCGTGCCGGTCGAGAGCAGCAGCAGGCGCTTTCCAGGGATGAGGTTGCCGGTGATCAGCGTGCCCGTCGCCTTGCGGCCGACCAGGATGATGTCGCCCTCCCGGATCTTCTGGAGGCGCGAGGTCAGCTGGCCGTCCTGCACCTTGATCGAAAAAAATTCGAGCGCCTCCTCGTGATTGGCGCTCGCCATGCTGTAGGCCCGCATCAACGGCTTGCCCTCGACTTCGAGCCCGATCATCGCGAACTGGCCGTTCAGGAAACGGAAGCCCGGATCGCGCGTCGCCGTGAAGCTGAACAGGCTATCGGTCCAGTGCCGGACCGACAAAACCGTTTCCTTCTGAAATGCGCTCATGCTCTCTCCTCAGCCGTCGTTGGCGCACAAGGTTTCGGAGAGAGCAGAGCCCGGCAATTCGGAAGTGAAATTCCCGGTCGATTAGTTTCACATTTAGTGGGCGGTGACTGAAGAGGAGGCCGACGGCCACGCGTTCGCGCTGGCAATTAGTTGCTATTCGTGCGCGCCCGCGCCGACATAGAAGGAAGCTGGAGGTTCGTCATGACCATGACCTTGGTGGCGCCGACTGTGGCGGCCTATGAAGCCAGCGCCGATCTCGCGACGCTCGTCGTGCGCACCACGCAGGACGACGTGGTCGGGATCGCTGCCGAGCAGCTCCGACTCTCCTGCAAATGCGCCCATTGCACCCGTGCCCGCTTCGACGATCGCTTCCCCGAACGCTTTCCCGGCATCGCCATCACCGAGATCGGCGATCTCGGCTACGGGCTGAACATCTCGTTTTCGGATGGGCATAACAGGGGGATTTATCCGAAGCCGTATCTGCTGAGCTTGGCGGGGCGGTAAGCCTCGATCCCGCTACACGCACACCGCTGTCATTCCCCGCGAAAGCGGGGAATCCAGTACGCCGCGGCCCCTCCGTATGTCACTGAAGTCTCTGGAATACTGGATCGCCCGCCTTCGCGGGCGATGACAGCGGAGTGAATGGCGGCGGCCTGCCACGAGCTCCCCCCATCTGGCACGGACATTGCTCCTCTTTAGAACGATTTGAACGTTCCGGAGGCAGACGATGTTGCAGGCGGCGAATGCGGTTCGCGGGACGGTTCCCGCAACGGTCCGGCCTGCCGGCGGCTCCTCGCTGCTGCTGACCGAGAACCAACAATGGATCGGCGGACCGCCGCCGCTGATGGACAAGCTGTCACCGCGCGAGCGGGAGCTGGTGCTGAAGCAGGGCCGGCGAAAGGTGCTCAACCGCGGCCAGACGCTGTTCAGCCAGGGCGGCAAGCATGACGGCATCTGGCTGATCGAGAGCGGCCGCATCCGCGTGTTCTACACTTCGCCGCTCGGACGCGAGATCACGCTGGCCTATTGGCACGTCGGCAATTTCGTCGGTGGGCCCGAAGTGTTCGAGGGCACCGTGCATCAATGGTCCGGCGTCGCATCCAGCAATTGCAGCGTCGTGCACCTGCCCGGAAAGGAACTGCGGTCCCTTGCCGTGGAGATCCCGAACCTCGCCATCGGCCTCATTGAAGGCCTTACCTTCAAGGGCAAATGCTATTCGGCGCTGGCGCAAATGCTGGGAACACGTTCGATCACCCAGCGCCTCGCGCATCTTCTGCTGCATCTGGTCGAGCTCTACGGCGTCGAGGATGCCGACGGCCGGGTGATCGCGGCGGCCTTCACCCATGCCGACATCGCCCACATGGTCGGCGCGACCAGGCAATGGGTCACGATCAGCCTGAAACGGATGCAGGAGAAGGGAATCGTCGTCACCAAGCGCTCGCAGATCGTGGTGTGCCGGGCCGACGCTCTCGAGGAGATGCGCGGCCAGAGCGGCGACTAGGGTCGATGCACAGGCAAGTGGCTTTATAGTGCAGGACTGCCCAAGGAGTATGCAATCAGCTTTTCCCGGCAACTAATCGACTGCGGCGGTCACTCCGGATTTGCCCTGCCCGCGGCCTCACCCAATCATGGCAACCACAGCACATCCAACCGAATGAGGATGAGAATGGTCCGCCATCTTCCCACGCTCTCGATCGCGATGTCGGTGACCTCGCTGGCGCTTCTGATCGCGCAGCCGGCCCTGGCGGAAACCGTCACCCTCGGCATCGGAACGCAGGACACCACGACCAACACGGTGACCGCCGGCGTCGTCATCCGGCAGCTGCATCTCCTCGAGAAATATCTGCCGAAGGACGGCAAATACGCCAATATCAAGTTCGAGCTGGAGTGGCAGAACTTCACCTCAGGCCCGCCCGTCACCAATGCGATGATGGCGAACAAGCTCCAGATCGGCATGATGGGCGACTATCCGCTGATCGTGAACGGCTTCACCTTCGAGAGCAATCCGGAGAGCAAGAGCCGCCTGATCGGCGTGGCCGCCTACAGCCTGTCTGGCTCCGGCAACGGGCTCGTGGTCCACAAGGACTCGCCCTATTACGATCTCGCCGATCTCAAGGGCAAGCTCGTCAGCGTGCCGTTCGGCTCGGCCGCGCACGGCATGGTGCTGAAGGCGATGCAGGACCGCGGTTACGCCTCCGACTTCTTCCAGCTCGTCAGCCAGAGCCCGGAGGTCGGCTCGACCAATCTCCAGGAGAAGAAGATCGACGCGCACGCCGACTTCGTCCCCTTCGCCGAGCTGCTGCCGTTCCGCGGCTTTGCGCGAAAAATCTTTGACGGCGTTGAGACCAACCTGCCGACCTTCCACGGCATCGTGGTCCGCACCGATTTCGCCGAGAAATACCCCGAGGTCATCGTTGCCTACTTCAAGGCGCTGATCGCCGCCAACCAGTGGCTGCGCGACGATCCGAAGCTCGCGGCCGAAAAGATCCAGGAGTGGACCGGCATCAACAAGGAAGTCGTCTATATCTTCCTCGGTCCCAGCGGCAACATGACCACCGATCCCACGGTGAAGCCGGCGCTGATCGATGCAGCCGCGACCGACGTCAAGGTTTTGCAGAATCTCGGCCGCATGAAGGAGTTCGATCCGAAGAAGTGGGTGGATGATTCCTACATCCGCAAGGCCTATGCCGAGATGAAGCTCGACTATGACACCCAGCTTGCGAGCACCAGAAATTACGAGATCGCGGGCGAAGATTCCTTCTGCAAGAAGCCGATCACCGACCCGCGCAAGGCCGGCGAGGTCTGGGTCGACGAAGCCGGCATCCTGCCGTTTGCGTCCGCAGCGTGCACGTTAGGGGCCTATGCCGACTACAAGGCCAAGGGCAAGAAGATCAACGTCGCCTACGTCTTCGACACCACCCGTGGAATCAAGCTGTTCGCCGACCAGGCCTTCTTCGCGGTCGGCAACGGCGAGGTCGCGCCGTTCCTGCTGAAGAAGGACGCCGAAGCCCATGCCGCCAAGATCAATGGCAAGGTGCTCGGCTTCGACGACGCGGTGAAGGCGGCGGTCGGCAGAGGCAAGACGTGAGCAGTCCCGCCCTCGCCAGACATCCCGAGGACAGCATGCCGGCAGCAACTGCAATCGCCGAGGCGGGCCCCGTGCCCGCCCCCTTCCCGCCCGCGACACCGCCTTCCTTCGGCACGCTTGCGCTGCGCTGGTACCGGCTCAATCGAGCGGGGCTACGCGCGACGGCGATCGGCATCATATCGCTGCTCGCCTTCCTGCTGGTCTGGCACCTGCTCACGACCTATCGCGTCGTGTTCTTCGTGCGCTTCACCAACGTGCCCTCGCCGCTCGCGGTCTATGCGAGCTTCACCAAGGCGATCCACGATCCGAAATTCCTGCTGCACATCCTCTTGAGCTGCCGGCGCATCTTGTTCGGCTTCTCGCTCGCGGCGGTGGTCGGCGTGCCGCTCGGCCTGATCATGGGCCGCTTCAAGCTGGTGCACGAAATCATCTTCCCGGTCGCCGAGGTGCTACGGCCGATCCCGGCAATCGCCTGGGTGCCGATGGCAATCATGCTTTGGCCGACCAACGAGCAGAGCATCGTCTTCATCACCTTCCTCGGCGCATTCTTCCCGATCCTGGTCAACACGCTGCATGGCATGTCGCTCGTCGACCCCGTGCTGGTGCGCGCCGCGCAATGTCTCGGCGCGCGCGAGCGCTCGATCTTCCGCGAGGTGTATTTTCCGGCTTCGATGCCGCACATCTTCACCGGCCTCACCGTCGGTATGGGCGTGGCCTGGGTGTCGCTGATCGCCGCCGAGATGATCTCGGGCCAGTACGGCATCGGCTACTTCACCTGGGAGGCCTATTCCCTTGTCCAATATGCCGACATCGCGCTCGGCATGATCGCGATCGGCGTGCTTGGCCTTGGATCGAGCCTGCTTATCAGGGGCGCCGGGCAGTTGGTGATGCCGTGGAGGCTAAAATGAACGAAATCCTGACCAAAGCACCGCAAGGCCATATCGAGGTCAGGAATTTCTCCCTCAGCTATGAGAGCATCGAGGGACCTGTGCAGGCCGTCACCGATACGCAGATTCATGTGAAGCCCGGCGAGTTCGTCTCGATCGTCGGGCCCTCCGGCTGTGGAAAGTCGACGCTGCTCAATGCTGTCGCCGGCTTCCTCAAGCCGACCACCGGTGTAGTCACGGTCGACGGCGAGCGGGTCAACGGCCCCAGCGCCGAGCGCGGCATGGTATTTCAGCAATATTCGCTGTTTCCGTGGAAGACGGTGCGGGAGAACGTCGAGTTCGGCCTGAAGATGCGCGGCATGGCGCGCTCCCAGCGCGAGCGCGCCGCGCGCACGCTGCTCGGGCTCGCGGGGCTCGAAGCGTTCGAAAAGCATTATCCGGAAAAACTCTCCGGCGGCATGAAGCAGCGCGTCGGCATCGTCCGCGCGCTCGCGACGGGACCGAAGGTGCTGCTGCTCGACGAGCCGTTCGGCGCGCTCGACGCGCAGACGCGCGTGATCATGCAGCAGATCCTCACCAACATGTGGCAACGGCTGAAGATCTCGGTGCTGTTCGTCACCCACGACATCGACGAAGCCATCTTCCTCTCCGACCGCGTCTACTGCATGACCGCCCGCCCCGGCTCGATCAAGGCGGAGATCCCGATCCCGCTGGAGCGGCCGCGGCAGCAATCGATGATGATGTCGTCGGAGTTCCTGGCGCTCCGCCGCGGCCTGATGTCACTGATCCGCGAGGAGAGCCTGAAGGCGATGGGCGGCGAGATCAGCGACATGGGCATGCAAGGGCTTAACATCGAGCTGCATGGGCATTCGCTGGCGGATGTGATCTAGCGCCCCATCTCGACGATTGCGCTCTTACTTCCCTTCTCCCCTTGTGGGAGAAGGTGCCTTGCCGAAGGCAAGGCGGATGAGGGGTCTGCTTCGGCAAACTCCCCTCTCATTTCGGACTCGCGGATAGAACCCCTCATCCGGCGCTTCGCGCCACCTTCTCCCACAAGGGGAGAAGGAAGAGGAGTTCGCAGTCGCTGTGCTCCCCTCACTTGAACCAGTGCACCAGCGCGATGCTGATGCCGAGGAGCAGCATCAGCGACAGTGTCACGGCAGCCGTCACCCGGCCCCCGACATTCGCCAGCACCTTCACGTCGACGCCGAGGCCGAGCGCGGCCATCGAGACCACCGTCAGGAAGCTCGTGATCTTCGTCACCGGCCCGACCACCGTGCCCGGCACGATCTCCAGCGAGCGCAGGGTCGCCAGCGCAAGAAAGCCGAGGATGAACCAGGGGACCAGGCGGAAGAAGCCGACATTGGATTTCTTGGCGCCGGTCTGCCAGCGCGAGGCGACCAGGGAGAGACCGACGACGACGGGCCCGAGCATCAACACGCGCATCAGCTTCACGAGCGTGCCGATCTGCGTCGAGACGAGCCCGGCCGGGACCGTTGCCGCAAGCACCTGCGGCACGGCGTAGACGGTGAGGCCTGCGAGGATGCCATATTGCGTGGCCGACAATTGCAGCAGCGGAATCAGCAGCGGCAGGCCCAGCACCATCATCACGCCGAGGATCGCCGTAAAGGAAATCGAGGACGCGATCTCGTCGTTGTTGGCGCCGATGATCGGCGCCACGGCGGCGATCGCGGAATTGCCGCAGATGGAATTGCCGCAGGCGATCAGGATCGAGAGCCGCGTCGACAGGCCCAGCATGCGACTGAGGCCGAAGGAGACGCAGAGCGCGATCACGACGACCGCGGCGATCGATGCCAGCAGCGCCACGCCGGAAGCCGCGATGGCGGCGAAGCTGATCGAGGCCCCCAGCAGCATGACCGCAACTTCGAGCAGCTGCTTGGCGCTGAAGGCGATGCCGGCCTGCCAGCGCGGCGCCGGTTTCCAGAAGCTGCGCAGCGCCATCCCGAGCAGGATCGCCATCACCAGCGCTTCGACATAGGGGTGCTCGAAGACACCCAGCTCGGCCCGTTCGAGCAAGGCCGAGATACCGGCCACGGCGATGCACAGGAGGATTCCCGGAATCAGCGCCGCAATACGGCTCACGACAGTGGTAGGCTTGGCGTCGGCCGGGTTGGATGCTTGATTCTGCGACACAAATCTCTCCCAGAGGAGAAATATTTATACGCAGTGCTGGCCGATTGGGGAATAAGTTTTCAGCATATCAGGGCCGAGGGAAGTTCTATCCTCAGCCCGGAATAATCGGCTCAGAAGATCAGGCTTTTGGCGAGCGAGGCGACGCGGCTGAAGCTGTCATAGACGCCCGGCTCAAAGAAGGCCGCACGCGCGAGCACGATCCCCGCGACCAGCGACCAGAACACCGTGGTGCCGGCCCGCAACAGGAGCTTTGACGCGCGCGATCGCGGCTGGGTGTCCGTTGCGGACACCAGCTGCTCGCCGAAGGGCTCAAATCCAGTGCGTTCCATGGCTACGCCGATCCATCAAATTCTGAATGGAATGTCGTCGTTTCGGCCCCAAACGGCAATGGAAGCGATTGGCGTTTTTGGCCCTCGATGGGGAAACTCCTTCCGTCTGGCGAACCCGAGGCAATAGTTTTCTTCTTTGGGCCGGTTTGGCGGTCCGGAACCCGGTTAAAGCGCCAGATAGCGGCGACGGATCGCGTCGTTGGCCTTCAGCTCGTCGATTCCGGCGGCATAGACGATCTGGCCCTTGTCGATGACAGTGGCGTGGCTCGCAAGCCCCAGGCAGAAATGCATGTTCTGCTCGGCGATCAGCACGGTCGATCCGAGCTGTCGGAGCTGCCGCAACAGCTCGCCGATCCGCTGCACGATGATCGGCGCGAGGCCCTCGCTCGGCTCATCGAGCAGCAACAGCGCCGGGTTGCCCATCAGCGTGCGCGCGATGGCGAGCATCTGTTGCTCCCCGCCCGAGAGACGTCCGGCGATGCGATGGCGCAGCGGCTCCAGCAGCGGGAAGACGTCGTAGATCCGCTTGATCGGCCACTCGTCCTGGCCTTCCGGCCCCTTCTTGCGACCGATGACGAGATTGTCCTCGACCGTGTGCTCCGGAAAGATCTGGCGATCCTCCGGCACGAAGCCGAGACCGGCGCGCGCGATATGGTGCGGCCTCTGGCCCGAGATCACCGCGCCGCGCAGGCTGATCCTGCCCCGCCGCGGCGGCGCCAGCCCCATGATCGCCTTCATGGTCGTCGATTTGCCCGCGCCATTGCGGCCCAAAAGCGCCATGGTCTCGCCCTGCCGCACCGAGAGGCCGACGCCGAACAGTATCTGGCTGGTGCCGTAGTAGACGTCGAGATCGGCGACTTCGATAATGGTCGCGCTCATGCGGCGGCCCCCGCATGTTCAGTGCCGAGATAGGCCTCGATCACGGCGCTGTTGCTTCGGATTTCGTCGGGCGTGCCGGTCGCGAGGATGCGGCCGTAGCAGAGCACGACGATCTTTGGGGCGATCTTGAACACGATGTCCATGTCGTGCTCGATGAAGACGACGGTGATTTTCTGCGTCTCCCAGAGCTCGCGCACCTTGTCGATCATGCGCCAGCGCTCTTCCGGGCCCATGCCGGCAGTCGGCTCGTCCAGCAGCAGAACCTTTGGTTCGAGCACCAGAGCGAGCGCAATGTCGAGCAGCTTCTGGTCGCCATGCGACAGCGTTGCGGCCGTGCGATTGCGCTTTCCCGCGAGGCCCAGCAGCTCCATCACGTGCTCGGCGCGGTCGCGCGTCTCGGGCAAGGGAAAGCGCTTGTGCAGCACCGCGGACGAGCGCTGGTCGGCGCTGACGGCGGCAAGCATGGTCTCCTGCACCGTCAGCGATTTGAAGATGCTCGCGACCTGGAAGGCGCGGCCGATGCCGTGCCGCACGATCTCCGGCGGCGAGCGGCCGGCGAGATCGATGCCGTCGAGCAGCACCTGGCCGGAATCCGGCCTCAAGGCGCCGGTGATCAGGTTGAAGAACGTGCTCTTGCCGGCGCCGTTCGGGCCGATCACCGCCGTGAGCGAACCGTCGGGGAAGTCGAGCGTGACGTCGTTGGTCGCCTTCACGCCGCCGAAGGATTTTGCGAGGTTGCGGATCTCGAGCATCGCTAGCGCCCCTCGCCTGCGTCACGCCGGTGCGCGAACCAGTCGGCAACGAAATCCAGCAGGCCTTTGCGCAGGCCCAGCGCGAAGAACAGGATGACCACGCCGAGCACGATGCCGTGGTATTCGGTGAAGCGCGTGACGGTGTCGTTGAGCAGAAGCAGCAGCACGGTGCCGACCATCGGCCCCAGGAAGGTCGAGACGCCGCCGAGCATGTTGATGAAGATGCCCTCGCCCGAGATCGTCCAATAGGCGAATTCCGGATAGGCACCGGAGACGAACAGCGCCATCACCATGCCCCCCATCGACGCAAACAATGCCGCCAGCACGAAGACTGTCAGCTTGGCCCGCCAGACGTCGATGCCGAGGAAGCTTGCGCGCGCGGCATTGTCGCGGATCATGCGCAACGTGTAACCGAACGGCGATTGCGCGATCTGGCGCATCGCGAGCAGGCCGAGGATGAGAAGCGCGCAGCTCGCGACATAGAGATGGATGTGGTTCGCAAGATTGATGCCGAGGAATGTGGGGCGCGGAATGCCGCCACGCAGGCCCTGGTCGCCGCCGGTGAAGGAGGCCCAGGACAGGATGGTCGAGTGGATCAGCATCTGAAACGCGAGCGTGACGAAGGCGAAATAGATATCCTTCAGCCGCACGCAGATCGCGCCGATGACGGCGGCGATTACCGCCGTGATCGCCAGCGTCGCGACGAAGGCCACGGGAATCGGCACGCCCAGCTTCTGCATGATCAGGCCAAAACTGTAGGCGCCAAGGCCGAAGAACATGCCGTGGCCGAACGAAGTCAGGCCGGTGTAGCCGACCAGCAGGTTCAGCGAGGTCGCGAACAGGCCGTAAGCCGAGCAGCGGATGACGAAATCGAGCAGCGCCTTGCTGCCGGTGAACAGCGGCAGGCTCGCCAGCACGGCAAAGGCGACGAGCGCAATCAGGACGTCGCGATAGCGTTGCAGCGCCACACCGCTACGCACCGGCGCCAGCGTCTCGGCGCGTCCGGCCTCGAGCTCGGTCATGCCGCCTCCTTGCCGAACAGGCCGGTGGGCTTGGAGACCAGCACGATCACCATGAACAGGTACATCAGGCCTTCCGTGAACAGGGGAAAGCCGAGCGAGCCGAAGGAGCGGATCAGACCGATTAGCAGCGCTCCGATCAGAGCGCCCAGGATCGAACCCATCCCCCCGATCACGGTGACGATGAAGGATTCGATCAGTACCGAAAATCCCATGCCGGGTGTGAGCGAACGCACGGGCGCCGCGAGCGCGCCGGCAAGGCCCGCCAGCATGCCGCCGAGCGCGAACACGCCCCCATAGATCAGACCGGTATTGATGCCGAGCGCCGAGACCATGCCGGGATTATGTGCCGCCGCCCGGATCACCTTGCCGATACGGCTGCGCGACAATCCGATGCCGAGCACGATCGCTGCGACGAGCGCGACGCCGATCAGCAGCAGGTAATAAGGCGGCACTACGCCGCCGGCGATGAACAGCGGCATCACCTGGAATGCCGCGGGCATGCCCATCGACCTGAATTCCGGCCCCCAGATGATGCGCACGACATCGTCGAAGATCAGCACGAAGGCGTAGCAGACGAGCAGCTGCATCAGCACGTCGGCGCCATAGACGCGGCTCATGAAGACGCGCTCGAAGATCATACCGAGAATCGCGGTCCCAGCCGCGCCCGCGAACATCGCCAGCGCGAAGCTCCCGGTGAGCTGATAGGCCGTCATCGCGAAATAGGCGCCGAACATGTAGAAGGCGCCGTGGCTGAAATTGACGACCTTGAGCACGCCGAAGATCAGCGTCAGCCCGACTGCGACCAGGAACAGGAGCATGCCGATGATGAGGCCGCTGGTGGTTTGCGTCACCAGGCAGGCGGAACTGGAGAGGCAGCCGGCGAGCGCGTCGAGATCCACGGGAGCACTTTCATTGCGACGCGCCGGACTTGGCGCGGAGAACCAAATAAAAACGGCGGAGACGGTCGCCCGTCTCCGCCGCGCGTCACATCAGGTGTAGCCCTTGCTCTTCTTCCACTCGGCCTCGAGCTCGAAGATGGTCTTCCAGTCGCCGGCCTTGACCTCGGGCACGTAGGGCTCCTGCGGGATCGTGGTGCCCCAGCCGATCGCGTAGCCGACCAGCGTGTGGTCGTCGCCGCGCATTGTCACGGTGCCGTCGGCGCCGAACGGGCACTTGATGGTGAGGCCCTTCAGCACCTCCGCGATCTTCTTGCCGTCGGTGGTGTTGGCCTTCTTCGCGGCCTCGGCGAGGAACATCACGGCCGTCGCGTTCTGCCACGACCAGTTGGTCGGATATTCGTTGTACTTCGCCTTGTAGGCATCGCCCCAGGCCGCGTTCTCCGGCGTGGTCGGGAAGGTCTTGATGTAGCGGTTGCCGGAGTGGATACCCTTGGGCAGGTTCTTCACCACGGTGAGCGCGGTGTAGTCGGCCATGTTGACCGCGAACACCTCCATCTGGCCGAACATCGCATAGATGTTGGCCTGGTCGATATAGGAGGTGAGATCGCCGCCCCACAGGCAGGAGTACAGCGCCTGCGGCTTGGCCTGGAGGATCTTGGTCACGACTTCGGTGTAGTCGGGCTGGAACAGCTTTGGCCAGGACTCGCTGATGATTTCGACGTCGGGCGCAAAGCGCTTCAGGTACAGCGTGAACTCGCCGGTGGTGTCGCGGCCATAGGCATAGTCCGGCGAGCAGGTCGCCCATTTCTTCAGGCCCTTGGCTTTCGCGATCGAGGCGGCATAGCTGCCGCCGACGATGGAATCGTGGATGCCCTGGCGCACGCAACGGAACGCGTTCGGGATGTGCTGCTTCGGATCGGCCGTGAGCGAGGACGCTTCCGAACAGGTGTGGACGCAGAGCACACCGAGATCGCGCGCCACTTCGTGAACCGCAAACGATCCGGACGACGCCTCGCCGTCGATCAGCCACTCGCAACCATCGGTGTTGACGAGCTCGCGCGCGACGCGGGCGGCTTCCTGCGGCTGGCCCTTGGAGTCACGGATCACCATCTCGATCTGGCGGCCGGCAAGTCCGCCGGCGGCGTTGACCTTGTCGACCTCGAGCATCACCGCATTGCGCGACGACGTGCCGAGCTGCGCAACGCGGCCCGACAGAATCGTCGGCATGCCGATCTTGATCGTCTTGGCTTGCGCGCGCGCCACCCACGGTGCGGCAACACTCATCGCACCGGCGCCCATCAGCGCCAGCGTTGAACGGCGGCTGATGCCCGGCATGCGGGTTCTCGTCATTTTCCCCTCCCTCTTCCGGGTCGGCGTTTCCTGGTCCCTTGCCGGAGATCGTCTCGTCTCCGTGTTCCCAACAATTTCAGAGGCAGGGGGGTGACGTCAAGCCAAAGATGAATTACGAGTCATAATTCATCAAAGGAGGAAACGAGGCCGGTAATCGGCCCAAAACCCGCAAAATGATCAATCTTTCGAGCTTCATCACCTTTCATGCCCGGCGCACGCCGGACCGGCCCGCGCTGAAATATCGCGGCGAGGAGATCTCCTACGCCGATTTCGATGCGCGCATCCGGCAAGCGGCCGGCTGGCTCGCCGCGCAGGGCATCGGCGCGGGCGACGTCGTGGCCGTGCTGATGAAGAACAGCGCGGCGTTCCTGGAGCTCGTCTTCGCCACCAGTCATCTCGGCGCGGTGTTCTTGCCGATCAATTTTCGACTGTCGCGCGACGAGGTCGGCTACATCGCGGGCAATGCCGGCGCGCGGTTGTTGATCGTCGATGAGGAACTCGCCGCGAATGCAGCGGGCGCGAAGGTTGTCGTGCTGAACGAAGTTGCGCAGCAAAGCATCACGCACCTCGCGGGCGAGGCCGTGCCCGCGCCGATGCACGTCCGCGCACCGTCCGACCTGATGCGGTTGATGTACACCTCGGGTACGACCGACCGCCCCAAAGGCGTGATGCTCACTTACGATAATTTTTACTGGAAGTCCGCCGACCAGACGATCGCGCTCGGCATCGGTGCCGAGACGCGACTGCTCGTTGTCGGCCCGCTCTATCACGTCGGCGCGCTCGACCTGCCCGGCATCGCCGTGCTCTGGCACGGCGGCTTCATCCGCATCGAGCGCAATTTCGAGCCGGAGACCGCGCTTGCGGCGATCGCGGAGGACAAGCTGAACGCGGCATGGTTCGCGCCTGTGATGACCACCGCGATGCTCACCTGCCCCACCCGCGATCGCTACGACGTCTCCAGCCTGAGATGGGCGATCGGCGGCGGCGAGAAGACGCCGGAGGTGCGCATCCGCGCGTTCTCGGAGTTCTTCCGCAATGCGCGCTACATCGATGCCTATGGCCTCACCGAGACCGTCGGCGGCGACACTTTCATGGAAGCCGGCCGCGAGATCGAGAAGATCGGCTCGACCGGCCGCGCCATCGCCCATGTCGAGATCGAGATCCGTGACGAGGACGGCAAGACGCTGCCGCCGAACGTCAATGGCGAGATCTGTCTGCGCGGACCGAAAATCACGCGCGGCTATTGGAAGGATCCGGAGAAGACGGCGGCGGCCTTCTTCGGCGACTGGTTCCGCAGCGGCGATGTCGGCTATCTCGACGAGGAAGGCTTCCTGTACCTGACCGACCGCAAGAAGGACATGATCATCTCGGGCGGCGAGAACATCGCTTCCTCCGAAGTCGAGCGCGTCATCTACGACTTGCCCGAGGTGCGCGAAGTCGCGGTGATCGGCCTGCGCGATGCGCGCTGGGGCGAGCGGCCGGTCGCGATCGTCGTGCTGGCCGAAGGCGCGAGCCTTGCGCTCCCTGCCCTCACCGAGCACTGCCGTACGCGCCTGGCGAGCTTCAAGGTACCGAAACAGCTCGTTATCCGCGACGGCCTGCCGCGCAACCCGAGCGGAAAAATCCTCAAGCGCGTGCTGCGCGCCGAGCTGGAGACCTCTGAATGACGCAAGCGAATGCCAAGGTCACAAAGCTTAACCGCGTCGAGCGCAACGCCTGGACCAAGCAGAAGATCTTTGACGCCGCGACCAAGGTCGTCGGCAAGCATGGCTATGCCGAAGCCTCCGTCGCCCGCATCACGGAAGAAGCCGGCGTCGCGCAAGGCACCTTCTATAATCATTTCGAGAACCGCCAGGAACTGCTCGACCAGTTGCTGCCGAAGATCGGCCTCGACATGGTCGAGTTCATCCGCGCACGCACCGGCACCGCCGATGCCGCGCGGCAGGAGATCGCCCGCTTCTCCGCCTTCTTCGACTTTATCCGTGAGGTGCCGGAGTTCCTGCGCATCCTCAACGAGGCCGAATTCTTCGCGCCCATCGGCTACCAGAAACATCTCGACAACATTTCGGTCGCCTATGTCCGCATTTTGCGCCGCGCACGAGCGGCAGGCGCGATCGAGGATTACAGCGACGAGGAATTCGAGGCCATCGTCCACATGCTGATGGGCGCGCGCGGCTATCTCAGCCGCCGCTACTCCTATTCGGCCGGCGGCGTCACCGCCGTCCCCGACCACGTCATCTCCGCCTATCGCAAGCTGATGACGCGCGGCCTCTTCAGTGCATCCGGAGATCAGGACACGCCATGAACATCGCATCTCCACAAAAGCCGCTCGATCTCGTCTCCGCGATCGCCGAAGGCGATATCCGCTGTTTGCTGATGGTGCTGGTGCACATGACCGGCGATGAGCGCTGGCTCGAGCCGCCGTACTTGCCCAAGCGCGACATCCGCCTCATTCCCGATCCAGAAGCCGGCGTGCCCCGGGAGGTCCAGGACGAAATCCGTGCCGCAGTGGTCAAGCTGTTTGCCGGCGGCACGCCAAAACCCGTCATCACCGATCCCGGCGAAGAGCTGCTGCTCAAGATGATGCGCGCCTGCCTCGGCGAGAACGTCGCACCGGAATATGCACCGCTGATGCGCGAGGAGATGGGATTTGTAGCGCGCGAGCCGCAATGGACGAAGCGCCCCTCCGCCGAGAAGCTTGCCGGCCAGCACGTGCTGATCGTCGGCGCCGGCGTCTGCGCCATCGCGCTCGGCGTCGCACTCGGCCATCTCGGCATCCCCTACACCATCGTCGAGAAGAACGCCGAGCTCGGGGGCACCTGGTGGATCAACCGCTATCCCGGCTGCGGCGTCGATACGCCGAACCATTCCTATTCCTACTCGTTCGGCTCGGGCAATGCATGGACGCGCTATTTCTGCCAGCGCGAGGAGCTGCTTGCCTATCTGCTGAAGGTCGCCGAGGAATACGGCATCCGCGAGCATCTGCGGGTCAATACCGAGCTGACAGCGTCGCGCTGGGACGAAGGCAAGCGACGCTGGATCTCAACGCTGAAGACGAAGAGCGGCGAAGAAACCTTTGAATCCACCGCGCTGGTCTCGGCCATCGGCCAGCTCAACGATCCCTCTCGCGCCCGCTTCAAGGGCGAGGAAGACTTCAAGGGCACGATCCTGCATTCGGCCCTGTGGTCGGACGACATCAATCTCGACGGCAAGCATGTCGCCGTGATCGGGACCGGCGCGACATCGATGCAGCTGGTGCCGTCGATCGCCGGCCGCGTCGCGTCCGTCACGGTCTATCAACGCAGCGCGCAATGGGCGCGGCCCGTTAAGGGCTATTCCGATCCGATCAGCGACGGCGCGCGCTGGCTGCTCGCGCATCTGCCGTTCTATGTGCAGTGGTACCGCTTCAACATGTTCTGGCGCTATGGCGACGGCCTGTTGCCGTTCCTGCGCAAGGACCCGGCCTGGCCGCATCCGGAGCGCGCCGTCAACAAGGGCAATGACCGGCATCGCCAGGAGCTGACCGATTTCATCCTCACCGAGCTGAAGGATCGGCCCGACCTGATCGCCAAATGCGTGCCGACCTATCCGCCCTATGGCAAGCGCATCCTGCTTGACAACAACTGGTTCAGGACGCTCACGCGGGACAATGTCGAGCTCGTCACCGACACGATCGATCATTTCGATCGCGACGGCATCGTCACCGCAGACGGCGAGCACCGCCCCGCCGACATCGTCGTGGTCGCCACCGGCTTCAAGGTCACGGAGATGGCGGCGCGCCTCAACATCAGCGGCCGCGGCGGCAAGGATCTGCGCGAGGCCTGGGCCAACGACAACCCGACGGCGTTCCTCGGCCTCACCGTCCCGGACTTTCCGAACTTCTTCTGCATGCTCGGTCCGAACTCCGGCCCCGCCCATGGCGGCAGCGTCATCTTCCAGTCGGAATGCCAGAGCCGCTATATCTCCGCCTGCCTCGCCGACATGATTGAGCACGACGTCGCCGCCATCGACGTCCGCAGGGAGGTGCTGGACGACTACGTCCAGAAGGTCGATGCCGAGCACGAGGCGATGATCTGGACCCATACCGGCATGAGCACCTATTATCGCAATTCGAGCGGCCGCGTGTTTTCGGCGATGCCCTGGCGGTTCGTGGACTACTGGCGCATGACGCATGATCCGGATCTGGGGCAGTACAGGTTGACGAAGGCGTAAACCTCACCTCGTCGTCATTGCGAGCGCAGCGAAGCAACCCAGAATCTTTCCGCGGAGATACTCTGGATTGCTTCGCTGCGCTCGCAATGACGGAATTCGCGGGTTAATCTCCCGCACAACCGGGAGCGCCGTACGCCGAGGGAAGCCGCCAATGCCCAAGCCGCTTGTCCGCGTCTACACCGACTACAAGAGCCCTTACGCGTTCGTGGCCAACAAGCGGCTATTTTCGCTCGAGGAGGCGCACGGCGTCGAGCTCGAATGGCTGCCCTATACGCTGCGCGTCGCCGAATTCATGGGGACGGTCGAGGAGCGCACGCCGCATTTCTGGCGCAAGGTGCGTTACGCCTATATGGACGCGCGGCGCTATGCCAATGCGCAAGGGCTCGTCATGAAGGGGCCGCGTCGGATCTACGACGCCTTCTATTCCAGCGTTGGAATGCTGTTCGCACAGCGGCACGGCTTCTTCCGCCCTTATCACGACACGGTGTTCCGCAAATTCTGGAGCCATGAGCTCGAGATCGACGATCTCGCCGCAATCACGGACGTCATCACCGCGTGCGGCGGCTCGGCGAGCGAGTTCGAAGCCTACGTCAACGGCCCTGCCCGCACCGAGCACGACCGCATCATCGACGAAGCCGAAGCACTCGGCGTGTTCGGCGTGCCGACCATGGTGTTCAACGGCGAGCTGTTCTGGGGCGGTGATCGCATCGACATGCTGATCGAACGGATCGAGCGTCCGGAAACGATCGAGGCCGCGCTCGACAGCCGCCACCGCAAATCAGTGTAGCCGTCAAGCGGCGAGGCCGCTCTCGACCGGAGCAAATTCCAGCCCGAGGCTCTCGGCAACCGCCTTGTTGGTTATGCGGCCACGATGCACGTTCAGTCCGTTGCGCAAATGCGGATTTTCCAGGACTGCAGCAAAGCCCTTGTTGGCGAGCATCAGGCCGAATGGCAGCGTTGCGTTGTTCAGCCCCTGGCTCGACGTCACCGGCACCGCGCCCGGCATGTTGGCGACGCAATAATGCACGATGCCGTCGACCTGATAGGTCGGATCGGCGTGCGTGGTCGGATGCGATGTCTCGAAGCAGCCGCCCTGGTCGATCGCGACGTCGACCAGCACGGCGCCCGGCCGCATCGACTTGAGCATCGCGCGCGTGACGAGCTTTGGAGCGCTGGCGCCCGGCACCAGCACCGCCCCGATCACGACGTCGGCGGCGAACACCTCGTCCTCGACCGCTTCGATGGTCGAGAAGCGGGTGCGCACGCGCCCGAGAAACACATCGTCCAGCTCGCGTAGACGGGGAATCGAGCGGTCGATCACAGTGACTTCCGCACCGAGGCCCGCCGCCATGCGCGCGGCCTGCGTTCCCACCACGCCGCCGCCGAGCACGACGACGCGCGCCGGCTGCACGCCGGGCACACCGCCGAGCAGCACCCCGCGGCCGCCGGCCGATCGCTTGAGCGCGGCGCCGGCGGCTTCGACGGCGAGGCGGCCGGCGACTTCGCTCATCGGCGCAAGCAGGGGGAGGTGACCGGCCGCGTCGGTGACGGTCTCATAGGCGACCGCAGTGCAACCGGAAGCGAGCAGACCCTTGGCCTGTTCGGGATCCGGCGCGAGATGGAGGTAGGTAAAGAGGATCTGGCTTTCGCGAAGCTGGGCCCATTCGCTTTTCTGTGGCTCCTTCACCTTCACGATCATGTCGGAGCTGGCGAAGATGTCGCGGGCGTTCTCCGCGATCGCGGCCCCTGCCCGCTGGTACACCTCGTCGGACGCGCCGATGCCGCTGCCGGCGCCGGTCTCGACCGTCACCTGGTGCCCGGCCGCGACATATTCGCGGACCGCGCCCGGGGTGAGCCCGACGCGATATTCCTGCACCTTGATCTCCTTGGGCACACCGACGCGCATTTTGGGCTCCTTCCAACGTCCTGATTCACCCCGCCATCGTAGCGATCGGGCCAGTTTGGTTTCGTGCAAATATCCGCTAGCTTCGACCTCCCCGCGCCGGTTTCCGGCGTGCAAACGCCCTTTCACGCTGGAAACGAAACCTTGGCCCTCGACCGGAAAGATCTCGCCATCCTCGCGGAACTCACCACCAATGCGCGGGCCAGCCACACCGAGCTCGCCACCAAGGTCGGGCTATCAAGCACGGCGCTGGCGCGGCGGCAGAAGGCGCTGGAGGACGACGGCTACATCCAGGCATACCAAGCCGCGCTTGATTTGGCGCAGTTCGGCCTCACCACGACCGTGCTGGTGCGCATTGCGCTGGAGAGCCAGAGCGACGAGGCGCTGAAGGCGTTCGAGGCCGAGGTGGTGAAATGTCCGTCCGTCGTGCGCTGCTTCCTGATGTCGGGCACCGACGACTACATCCTGATCGTGCTCGCCCGCGACATCCAGGATTTCGAGCGCATCCACCGTACCGAGTTGTCGCGCCTGCCGCGCGTGGCGCGGGTCCAATCGAGCTTCGCGCTGCGCGAGATCGTCAACCGCGCGGTGCCGACGGTGGTCTTCGGCGAAGCCAAGCGCTGACACTGTGTCGCGGGCGCCATAATTCCCGGCAGGGAACCAAGCGGCCGATTGTAAGTTGGAGGCCATTGGCAAGCGGAGGCAACGGTGCCTCCGCGTCAGCTCGGCTGACGTCTCGGCTCAGTCGCCGTCGCAGGGAGCAGGACATGAGCGATGTCACGCACGAGATTCCCGAACGCATTCCAGTTCATATCGTCGTCAATGGCGTCGGCCACACGCTCGATCTCGTGCCCTGGACCACGCTTCTGGATGCCCTGCGTGACCATCTTGCGCTGACCGGCACCAAGAAAGGCTGCGATCACGGCCAGTGCGGCGCCTGCACCGTGCTGATCGACGGACGGCGCGTCAATTCCTGCCTGACGCTCGCCGTCATGAAGGACGGCGCCGAGATCACGACGATCGAAGGGCTTGCCAAGGACGGAACGCTTCATCCCGTGCAACAGGCGTTCATCGACCACGACGCCTTTCAGTGCGGCTATTGCACGCCGGGACAGATTTGCTCGGCGGCGGGCCTTTTGGCCGAAGGCCGCGCCCGGGATGCCGACGAGATCAGAGAGCTGATGAGCGGAAATCTCTGCCGCTGCGGCGCCTATCCGAACATCGTCGCCGCGATCCAGCAGGCAATGGGCCGGCCATGAACAACTTCCAATATTCCCGCGCCACCGACGTCGCCGATGCGATCCGCCTGCTGGCCGCCGATCCCGACGCCAAGCTGATTGCCGGCGGGACCAATCTGATCGACCTGATGAAGGAAAATGTCGAGCGGCCCTCCCGGCTGATCGACATCTCCCGCCTGCCGCTCCGCGACATCGAGGAGACGTCCGACGGAGGGCTGCGCATCGGCGCCTTGGTACCGAATTCGGACCTCGCCTACCATCCGCTTGTCGAGCAGCGCTACCCCCTGCTCGCCGGCGCCATCCTCGCCGGCGCTTCCGCGCAATTGCGCAATATGGCCTCCGTTGGCGGCAACCTGATGCAGCGCACGCGCTGCGCCTACTTTTATGACACGGCGACGCCCTGCAACAAGCGAGAGCCCGGCAGCGGCTGCTCGGCAATCGACGGCCTCAACCGCAACCACGCAATCCTCGGCACGAGCGCGTCCTGCATCGCGACCAACCCGTCCGACATGAGCGTCGCACTTGCCGCGCTCGGTGCGCTCGTGCACGTCGCAGGTCCCTCCGGCCAGCGCACGATCGCATTGGCCGATTTCCATCGACTCCCGGAGGACAAACCTCATGTCGATACAAATCTCGGCATCGGCGAGATCATCGCGGCCGTCGAACTTCCCAAGCATGGCTTTGCCCGTAACTACAGCTATCTGAAAATCCGCGACCGGCTGTCCTATGCTTTTGCTTTGGTCTCGGTCGCGGCCGCGCTCGAACTGGATGGCAACGCGATCAGCGAAGCCCGCCTGGCGCTCGGCGGCGTGGCTCACAAGCCCTGGCGCAGCCTTGAGGCCGAAGCGGCGTTGCGCGGCCAGGCAGCGACGCCGGACCACTTCTCGCGCGCGGCCGATCTGCTGCTGCACGGGGCAACGGCGCGCGCACATAACCGCTTCAAGATCGAGCTCGCACGCCGCACCATCGTGCGTACGCTGATACAGGCCGCGATCGCCACGCCACAATCACAGGCTCACAAGAAAATCGCGTGAGGGACCGATGAACGCCTATGTCGGAACGCCAACGTCCCGCGTCGATGGCCGCGCCAAGGTCACCGGAGCCGCCAAATATGCCGGCGAATTCCCGGCAGACGGCCTCCTCCATGGCTTCGTCGTCGAGGCCACGATTCCGCGCGGACGTATCGCTCGCCTCGACGCCAGCGACGCGCTGCAAGTGAAGGGCGTGGTCGACGTGCTTACGCATGCGCATCGTCCGCCCCTCGCCGACAATGACGATGCCTGGAAGGACGAGGTGGCGCCGGAGAAGGGCTCGCCTTTCCGCCCGCTCTATGACGACAGGATCTGGTTCAACGGCCAGCCGATCGCGCTCGTCGTGGCGGATGACTGGGAAACCGCCAAATTCGCCGCGACCCGCGTGCGCGTTGAATACGACCGGGAGGCATTTGCGACCGACCTCGAATCCGAACATGGCAAAGCCGGCAAAGTGGATCGGCCGCACAAGCCGCGCGGCAACGCCGCCGCAGCGCTGGCTGGGGCCGCTGTGCGGCACCAGGCGGATTACGTCCTGCCGACCGAGCACCACAACCCGATGGAGCTCTATGCGACCACGGTGGTCCGCGACGGCAGCGGCAGGCTTACCGTCTATGACAAGACGCAAGGTGTCCAGAACGTCCACAAATATCTATGCAGTGTGTTCAACAAGAAGCACGATGACCTCCGCGTGGTCTCGCCCTATGTCGGCGGTGCCTTCGGCTCCGGATTGCGGCCGCAATACCAGGTGGTGCTGGCGACGCTTGCCGCGCTCGAACTCAAGCGATCCGTTCGTGTCGTCCTGACACGGCAGCAGATGTACGGGCTCGGCTATCGGCCGATGACCATCGAGCGCGTCGCGCTCGGCGCAAGGCCCGACGGCACGCTCGATGCCGTCGCGCACGAAGCCACTGCTATGACCTCGCGCTACGAGGATTTTTCGCGCAATGACAGCGGCTGGGCGGAACAGCTGTACAAGAGCCCGAACAGCCTCTTCTCCCACAAGCTCGTCGATCTCGACGTCTCCACACCCTGCGACATGCGCGCGCCCGGCGCCGCCTCCGGCGTCTGCGCGCTCGAATGCGCCATGGACGAGCTGGCCGTCGCGCTCAAGCTCGACCCGATCGAGCTGCGATTGAAGTGCTATTCGGACCGCGACCAGAGTGAAGACCTGCCCTACACCAGCAAGCAGCTGCGCGAATGCTACGCCCGCGGCGCGGAAGCGTTCGGCTGGAGCCGGCGCAATCCTGCTCCGCGCTCCATGCGTGATGGCAAGGACCTGGTCGGTTGGGGCATGGCGACGGGGGTATGGGAGGCGCTTCAGATGCCGGTCGCCGTCCGCATCGTGTTGACGTCGAACGGCCATGCCGAGGTATCCTGCGCCGCGTCCGATATCGGCACCGGCACCTACACCATCGTGGCCCAGGTGGCCGCCGACGCCCTCGGGCTGCCGATCGAGAATATCGACGTGAGGCTTGCCGATTCGACCTTGCCGCAGGCCCCCGTCGAAGGCGGTTCCTGGATGGCGGCGTCGGCCGCGCACGCCGTGCTGGGCGCGGCCGAAGACATTCGCCAGGAGCTCGCACGGCTCGCCAAGGCGATGCCCGCCTCGCCCCTCGGCGGCGTCGATGCGCCCGATGTGATCCTGGTCGACGGCACGATCGCCAAGGCCGGCGACAAGGCCCGTGCCGTCTCGATCGCGGACGCGATGCGTCACGGCAAGCTCGAGCGGATCGAGAAGCAGAAGCTCAATCATTTCGCGGAGGACAAGTCGCACGCGCGCAACACCCATTCGGCGGTCTTCGCCGAGGTCAAGGTCGACGAAGACCTGGGCGTCATCCGCGTCACGCGCGTCGTGAGCGCGGTCGCAGCCGGACGGATCCTCAATACCAAGACCGGCCGCAGCCAGATCATGGGCGGCGTGGTCTGGGGCATCGGAATGGCGCTGCACGAGGAGACGGTGATGGATCACCGCTTCGGCAGGATCATGAACGCGAACATCGCCGAGTACCACATTCCCGTGAATGCCGACGTTCACGACATCGACGTCATCTTCGTCGACGAACCCGACGACCGGATCAACAAGCTGGGCGTCAAGGGCATTGGCGAAATCGGCATCGTCGGCGTACCTGCGGCGATCGCGAACGCAGTCTATCACGCCACCGGCAAGCGCATCCGGCGCTTCCCGATCACGCTGGACAAGTTGCTGGATTGATCGCCCGTCACACGATCCCCGCTGGATCGGGCGATTGTCATAGAACTGTCATCGAAAGTGCAGAGACCTGCCAGTCTCTGTAGATTCGGGACACACCATGGATTATTTCAAGCGCTTCAACTTCCTGTTCGCCGCACCTGTGTTCGACGCCGACGATCTGGAAGGCATCCGCTTCAACCAGATTATCGAGGAGATCCAGCGCTCCGGCTTCGAGGTCGTGAGGGCCCGCAGGTTGGAGGACGCGGAGATCGCGGTGCAGACCGACGCCGCGATCGGCTGCATGGTGGTGGACTGGGGCAAGAAGGGCCTCGAGGGGAAGACCTCGGCGCTGATCAACCTGATGCGGCGCCGCGGCCTCGACTTCCCGATCATCCTCCTGATCCGGCGCAAGCGCTTCGAGGATTTGCCGGTCGAGGTGCTCGACTTCATCGACGGCTATGTCTTCCTGTCCGAGGAGACGCCGACCTTCATCGCCAAGAATTTGATCAGCCGGCTCAAGCAATATGCCGAGACGCTGAAGACGCCGTTCTTCGGCGCACTGGTCGATTATGCCGAGGAAGGCAACCAGCTCTGGACCTGTCCGGGTCACAATGGCGGCGTGTTCTACAACCGCAGCCCGATCGGCCGGGTCTTCGTCGAGCATCTCGGCGAATCCGTGTTCCGCGACGACCTCGACAATTCCGTGCTCGACCTCGGCGACCTCCTCACCCACGAGGGTCCCGCGCTGAGGGCGCAGAAGGAAGCTGCCCAGATTTTCGGCGCGGAGAAGACCTATTTCGTGCTCAACGGCACCTCGACCTCGAACAAGGTCGCGCTCGGCGCCCTCGTCACCGACGGCGACCTCGTGCTGTTCGACCGCAACAACCACAAGGCCGCCCATCACGGCGCGCTGATGATCAATGGCGGCGTCCCGGTCTACGTCCCGACCATCCGCAATGCCTGGGGCCTGATCGGCCCGATGCGCTGGGACATGCTCGACGAAAAGGCCCTGCGCGAGGCGATCCGGAACCATCCGCTGGTGACGGACAAGGACGCCTGGCGCAAGGCGCGGCCGTTCCGCGTCGCCGTCGTCGAGCAGTGCACCTATGACGGCTCGATCCACAGCGCCGAGATGATCCTGAAGCGCATCGGCCATCTCTGCGAATACATCCTGTTCGACGAGGCCTGGGCCGGCTTCATGAAATTCCACCCGCTCTATGCCGGCCGCTTCGCCATGGGGCTGGCGAACCTTCCCCCCGAAGCACCCGGCATCATCGCGACGCAGTCTACCCACAAGCAGCTCGCGAGCTTCTCACAGGCCTCCCAGATCCACATCAAGGACCGCCATATCCGCGGCCAGAAGCGGCGCGTCGAACACCGCCGCTTCAACGAGAGCTTCATGCAGCACGCCTCGACCTCGCCGTTCTACCCGCTGTTCGCCTCCCTCGACGTCGGCGCGCAGATGATGAAGGGCCGCTCGGGCGAGGTGCTGTGGGACGACACGATCCGGCTCGGCATCGAGCTGCGCAAGAAGATCCGCGCCATGCGCCGGGAGTTCGAGGAGAAGGAGCAAAATCCGGATCGCCGCTGGTTCTTCGAGCCCTTCGTGCCCGATCGCGTCGCCATTCCCGACGTCAGCCGCCCCGGCGCCGCGCACAACGTCGCCTGGGAGACCCTCTCCACCGACGAGCTCGCCACCAATCCGGCGCTGTGGCAGCTCTCGCCAGATACCAACTGGCACGGCTTTCCCGATCTCGCGGAGGGCTTTGCCATGACCGACCCGAACAAGCTGACGCTGCTGACGCCCGGCTTCGATCGCACCACCGGCGCCTATGCCGAGCACGGCATTCCCGCGCCCGTGGTCGCGCAGTATCTGCGCGAAAACCGCATCGTCCCTGAGAAGAACGACCTCAACTCCCTGCTCTTCCTGCTCACTCCCGGCGTCGAGGCGAGCAAGGCCGGCACGCTGATCTCCGGGCTTGTCGCATTCAAAAGGCTGCATGACGACAACGCGTTGCTGGCCGACGTCATCCCTGAATTCTACCAGCGGCGGCAGGCGCGCTATGCCGGCGTGCGGCTGCGCGATCTCTGCGGCGACATGCACCGCTTCTTCCGCGCCGCCGATGTCAGCGCCCTCCAGGCCCGGCAGTTCATGCCCGAGCACATGCCCGAGATCGCGATGTCGCCGCGCGATGCCGCGCGCTATCTGTTCAAGAACGACGTCGACTATTTGCCGATCGAGGCGATCGCGGGCCGCATCGCCACCACGCCGTTCGTGGTCTACCCGCCCGGCATCGCCACCATCGTCCCCGGCGAGCGGCTGACGGAGCGGGCCAAGCCCATGGTGGATTATCTCAAAATGTTCGAAACCTGCTTCAACACGTTCCCGGGGTTCGATGTGGAAATCCAGGGCGTCTACAAGGAGATCGATGCACAGGGCCGCATCGGCCTCTATACTTACGTCGTTGCCGAGTAGGTGCCGATGAACGAAACAGCGATTGCGCGTACAGATGACGAACCGGTTCTGGTCCGCCCCTCACGGGAGAGCGATGTCGAGGCGATGCTGGCGATCTACCGCCATCACGTCCGCAATGGCGTGCCGCTCGACGTCGAGGGAACCGGCGCGCCCGAACCGGACGATCTGCGCGACCGCCGCAAGAACCTGAAGCAGACCCGCCTGCCGCATCTGGTCGCGACCTATCGCGGCGAGGTGGTCGGCTATGCCTATGCGGTGCTGTTCCGCAAGCGCCCGGCCTACCGCTACACGGCCAAGCACTCGATCTACGTCCACCACGAGCATCTCGGTCGCGGCGTCGGACGGCTGCTGCTCCAGGGAATGATCGATGCGTGCGCGGCGGCCGGCTTCCGCCAGATGATCGGCTATATCGATGCCGACAACGCGCCCTCGCTGGCGCTGCACGAAAAGTTCGGCTTCGCGCGCGCCGGCGTGCTCTGCGGCGTCGCCTATCGCCACGGCCGCTGGTCGGACACGGTCATGGTGCAGCGATCGCTCGGCGCGGGCATCACCGCGCCGCCGACGCTAACGGCACCGGGCCGTTAAACCTTACGAGGGAAAGTCAGCCGGCTTGACCTGGATCCGGTCGGCATGCAGCGACCAGTGATGCAACGCCTGGTCCTTGCAAAACCTCGCCTTCGCCCGCTCCCTGGCTTCGTCCTCGTCGGTGGCGTCGATTTCGAGCGTGCCCTGGCAAACCTCGATCTGCCGGCCGTACTGGCCGAGCACGTCCTTCATGAACCTGACGACATAAGTTGACATGGGACCTCCTGCCTGCGCCAGCGTGCCCCGGCGGCACTTTAATCCCATTTAGCCTGAACCGGGAAAGGAGATTTTGACGCGGATCAAGATCGGTGACGGTTCCCGCCGCCAACGCAGGCGTCGATACAATCCGTCAGCGATCACGTCTTGATATCGAGGAGGGTCTGTTCTGTCTCGGCGTAGGCTTGAATGACCTTCGCATTGGCAATGAAGCTGTACTTGGCGGCCGCCATTTGAACGAACTCGCTGGCGAGATCGACGTTCGGCGCGGCGACAAGGCCGTCCTCGTTTGCGAAGGCAGCGCCGGGGTCGGATTGTGCGGTATAGCTCGGCGAAACCGTCGACACGGTCGCGACCGTACCGCCTGGCGTCGAGCCGCTCGATTGGGAGACCTGATCGATGCGCAACGGCACATAGGCCGCTGGAAATGTCGGGCCAATGCTCGAGCTGCCCGCACCGGCCGATGTGCTCGATCCGCTTGAGGCGGGTAGCGGGCCGGTCGTGCGGACATTGGCGATGTTGCTCGCGGCCACGTTCACGCGCAAACTCGCCGCGGAAAGTCCGGATGTCGCAATCGAAAATATGCTCATGGACTTCAACTACAGGACAAGTGATACGCGTTCATTCACGCCATCAGTAAAATCCGCCGCTTTCTGTTTTCATCCGCGTAACCAACGATCGGAGCGCGATCAGGCTTCGCACGCCCCTACCCCGGCGTCACGCCGAACGCCTGCTTGAAGCGCTCGGCGTAGCGCGGCCAGACCTCGGGATTGATGATGCGCGGCGGGCGTTTGCCGTCGAGCGTGTCCAGCACCTGCTCGGCGGCGATGCGGCCCATGTTCTGGCGCGCCTCGATCGTCACGCCTGCGGTGTGCGGGCTCGCCAGCACGTTGTCGAACTGGAGCAGCGGATGCTCGGGCGGCGGCGGCTCCTTCGACCAGACGTCGAGGCCGGCACCGGCAATGCGCTTGTCGCGGAGCGCCTGGAGCAGCGCATCCTCGTCGTGGATGAAGCCGCGCGCCGTGGTGATGAAATAGGCGTGCGGCTGCATCAGCACGAATTCGCGCGTGCTGATCATGTTGCGGCTTTTCTTGTCGAGCGGACAGGAGATCGAGACGAAATCGGCGCGGCGCAGCAGCTCGTCGAGCTCGACCTTCTCCCCGCCCCGCTCGGCCATCACCTCGGCCGACAAATACGGGTCATAGGCCAGCACCGTCATGCCGAGCAGGCCCTTGCACAGCGCGGCAATGCGGCGGCCGACATTGCCGAGGCCGATGATGCCCACGGTCTTGTGCTCGACCTCGTTGCCGACGAGCTCGTTGCGGTTGACGTTGGCCTCCCTGCGGAGCTTGCGGTCGGACTGGATGATGCGCTTGGACAGCGTCAGCATCATCGCCAGCGCATGCTCGGCGACGGAATGCGCGTTGCCACCGGACTGGTTGACGACCAGCACGCCCGCATCGGTGCAGGCCTCGACATCGACGGGATCGAAGCCCGCGCCATTGCTGGAGACCAGCAACAGGTTCGGCGTGCGCTTCAGGAAGGCGGCATCGACATGGAAATGCGGGGCAAGTTCGTCGCGGGCGGCTCCGATCTGGTAAACATGCGCCGCGTTCAGGATCGGGGCATAGAAATCTTCCGGGCTCTCGTTCTCGATGCGATCGAGCCGGACGTCGGACCGCGCCTTCAGGATGTCGATATAGATCGGATTGGCCAGGTATTTGACGTAGAAGACACGCTTGCTGTTGACGGACATCAGGACCCTTCCGGCTCTCTCAAGGAGACCCGCAAGGCCAGCGCACCCCGCGCTCCGTCCATGCGTTCCTCCCGTTTTTGCATTATCGCCGCTTATGACATGGCGGTGCCGGCCACGACAGGCCGTCTGGCGCAGATCACGGTGCTGGCCCGGACATGTTGACAATCCCGCTGCCTGCGTCAAGTTCGGCAGACCGCCGCGACGACCAGAACCAAGAAGCATGCGCGGCTCAAGGGAGAACGCAATGGCGCTTGCGGAACAGCAGACCTCGCCCCAGGCGGCACAAGGCGCCGGCGACAGGAGCTGGCACGGCATCGTCCTGCAGACCCTGAAGCGGAACGAGATCAGCCTGATCCCTTACGTGCCCGACCGCGTGCTGACGCCGCTGATCAAGAACCTGCACGCCGACCCCTTCTTCACCACCTTTGCCACCGCCCGCGAGGAGGAGGCCGTCGGCATCGTCTCCGGCGCCTGGATGGGCGGACGTCGCGGCGCGGTGCTGATGCAGACCTCCGGCTTCGCCACGCTCGCCAACGTGCTGGCCTCGCTCGCGGTGCCCTACCAGATCCCGCTGATCATGTTCGTCTCCGAGCGCGGCACGCTTGGCGAGTTCAATTACGGGCAATCGCTGGTCTGCCGGACCATGCGCCCGGTGCTGGATTCGCTCGCGCTGGAGCACCACACCATCACCCGGCTCGACGAACTCGAATTCATCGCCGACCGCTCGATCAAGCAGGCCGTCACCACGCAAGCGCCGGTGGCGTTAATCCTCAACCCGCTGCTCACCGGCGGCAAGACGTTCGACAAGTGAGGTCGGCGATGAACACGCGCAATACCAAGGTCATGAACCGCTTCGACGTTACCTCGCGCCTGATCGGAAAGCTCAAGCACGAGGAAGCCGTGGTCGGCGGCATCGGCAACACCAATTTCGATCTCTGGGCCGCCGGCCATCGCCCGCAGAACTTCTACATGCTCGGCAGCATGGGGCTGGCTTTCCCGATCGCATTGGGCGTCGCGCTGGCCCAGCCCGATCGCCGCGTCTTCGCGCTCGAAGGCGACGGCTCGCTGCTGATGCAGCTCGGCGCGCTCTCGACGATTGCGGCGTTGAAGCCGAAGAACCTCATCATGATCGTGATGGACAACGGCATCTACCAGATCACCGGTGCGCAGCCGACGCCGGCCGCTGGCGTCGCCGACATCGTCGCCATAGCCACAGGCTCGGGACTTGCCAACAGCGCCTGGGCCGCGGACGAGGAGGATTTCGAGCGGCTGGTCGACGAGGCCATGTCCGCCTCCGAGCCGAGCCTGATCGCGGTCCGCATCGACGACAAGCCGGGCGTGGGTACCACCCGCAGGGATCCCGTCCAGATCCGGGAACGCTTCATGCACGGCCTCGGCGTACGCGAGCCACTTTAACGTTTCGTCATTAACTACACGGCGATCTGATCCCTGCCCCGCAACAGGCCGTTGCAAATCCGTGCTATCGGCACCGGATGCCCATTTTTATTCGCTTTTTTGCCTGGCTGCTCGCGGCCGCCGTCACTTTCGCAACCCTCGGCCCGCCCGGCCTGCGGCCCCATTCCGACCTCGGCCAGGACGGTGAGCACGCCCTCGCCTTCATCCTGGTGGGACTGGCCTTCGGCCTCGCCTACCGGAATCGCCGCTGGGCCATCGCCGCCATCGCGGTGGTCCTGATCGGCGTGCTCGAGCTGATGCAGTTCTGGGCACCGGGACGGCATGCACGGCTGGACGATTTTCTGGTCGATGCCGGCACCGCCTGTATCGGCTTTGCGCTCGCCGCCGTCGCCGATTGGATCATGGCACGCCTCCGCGCCAATTCGGCCCTGACGAACTAGGGCCCCGCGGAGTGACGCTCCGCGGGGCCCGGCTCTTCAAAGCCTTCACGCTCTGACCGATCAGTCGATGATCTTGACGACGCGGCGCGTGCGCGGTTCGACGATGACGCGGCGATCGTTCACGACCGCGTAGCGATACTCGGTATAGTTCGGCACGGGGCGCAGCACCACGGTCGGGGGCAGCGGCTCGCCGACGACGACGCGCTCGTGGATCACGACGGAATCGTCGCGCGGGATTCCGCCGAGCACGGCATTCGGAATTTCGAGGCCCGCGCCGACGGCCGCACCGACGGTGCCGCCGACCATCGCGCCGATCGGTCCGCCGATGTCGCCACCCGCACGTGCGCCGTCCCTGGCGCCCTGTTCGGTCGTCGACTGGGCAAAGGCTGCACTCGACGCCAGCAGCGACACGGCAGCCAGCGAAATCGCAAGACGGGTCTTCATGTCCACACTCTCCAGTGATTGTTCTGCGCCTTCAACCGCGGGGGCGGACCATTGTTCCGGTTCCCGCACGACGAAAGACAGACCAGATCTGGAGAGTGTTACCGCGTAACACTTACGCTGCGGCGATCTCGTGTCCCGCCATCAGTTCCAGTGCCCGCACCATCGCGGAATGATCCCAGGCCTTGCCGCCATGCGCGGCGCAGGACGAGAACAATTGCTGCGCCAATGCCGTGCTCGGCAACGACAGGCCGAGCGCGCGCGCACCTTCGAGCGCGAGGTTGAGGTCCTTCTGGTGCAGCTCGATGCGGAAGCCCGGCTCGAAATTGCGCTTCACCATGCGCTCGCCATGCACTTCGAGAATCCGCGACGATGCAAAACCGCCCATCAGCGCCTTGCGCACGAGAGCGGGATTGGCCCCCGCCTTGGATGCGAACAGCAGCGCTTCGCTCACCGCCTCGATCGTCAGTGCGACGATGATCTGGTTGGCCACCTTCGTCGTCTGACCATCGCCATTGGCGCCGACATGCGTGACGTTCTTGCCCATCTTGTCGAAGATCGGCTTCATGGTGCCAAAGGCCCGCTCCGGCCCGCCGACCATGATGGTGAGGGTCGCGGCCTTGGCCCCGACCTCGCCGCCCGACACCGGCGCGTCGAGATAGTCCGCGCCTAGCGCCTCGATCTTCTTCGCGAATTCTTTGGTCGCCAGCGGCGAGATCGAGCTCATGTCGACGACGATCTTGCCCTTGGAGATCCCGTTAGCAACGCCGTCCTTACCGAACAGCACCGCCTCCACATGCGGGGTATCAGGCACCATGATGATGACGGCATCCGCCTCCTCCGCGACCTCCTTGGCTGACTTGCAGGCGATGCCACCCGCGGAAATCAGCTCAGGCGCGACCGGCGCGACGTCATGTAGGAGCACGCGATGGCCTGCGGCCAGAAGGTGGCCGGCCATCGGCCGTCCCATCGTGCCAAGTCCGATGAAGCCGATATCGATCATGTCTACGTTTCCTCAGGTCTCAAATGTCTGCGCGGCGTGCCAGGACAGGCCTTCCAGCGTCGTGGTGCGCGGCTTGTATTCGCAGCCGATCCAGCCGCGATAGCCGATCGCGTCGAGGTGGCGGAACAGGAAGGGGTAGTTGATCTCACCGGTGCCGGGCTCATGGCGACCGGGATTGTCGGCGAGCTGGATATGGGCGATCTGCGGGAGATATTCCTGCATGGTCCGGGCGAGATCGCCCTCCATGATCTGCATGTGGTAGATGTCGTACTGGATGAACAGATTGTTCGACCGCACCTCGGAGATCAGCTGAACCGCCTGCTCGGTGCCGTTGAGGTAGAAGCCGGGAATGTCGAGCGTGTTGATCGGCTCGACCAGGAGCTTGATGTTCTCGCGCGCCAGCGTCGAGGCGGCAAAGCGAAGATTGCCGACCAGCGTTTCGTTGAGCTCGCGCGGGTCGGCATCGGCAGGCGCGATGCCGACGAGGCAATTGAGCTGCTCGCAATCGAGCGCCTTGGCATAGTCGATGGCACGGAACACGCCGTCGCGAAATTCACTGACGCGATCGGGCAGGATCGCGATGCCGCGCTCGCCCGCCGCCCAGTTGCCCGCTGGAAGATTGTGCAGCACCTGCGTCAGCCCGTGAGCTTCGAGCTGCTCGCGCAGCAACGCCTTGTCGAAATCATACGGGAAGAGATACTCGACCCCGGAGAAGCCCGCCGCTTTCGCCGCGGCGAAACGGTCGATGAACGGCATCTCGTTGAAGAGCATGGTGAGGTTGGCGGCAAATTTCGGCATGATGCTGTTCCCCCTATTCCGCCGGCTGAAGCACGCCGGGCCGCGCGGTCGAGACCTCGTCGAGCGGCAGATCCAGCACCTCCTCGAACTCGACGATGTTGTCGATCTCCGTGCCCATCGCGATGTTGGTGACGCGTTCGAGAATGAACTCGACCACGACGGGCACGCGGTGCTTCGCCATCAATTCACGCGCGGTCGCAAACGCCGCCTGCGTATCCTTGGGATCGGTGACGCGGATCGCCTTGCAGCCCAGGCCTTCGGCGACCGCGACATGGTCGACGCCGTAGCCACCGAGCTCCGGTGCGTTGACGTTCTCGAAGGAGAGCTGGACGTGGTAATCCATGTCGAAGCCGCGCTGGGCCTGGCGGATCAGGCCGAGATAGGAATTGTTCACGACGACGTGGATGTAGGGCAGATTGAACTGCGCGCCGACCGCGAGCTCCTCGATCAGGAACTGGAAGTCGTAATCGCCGGACAGCGCGACGATCTCGCGATCCGGGCATGCCGCACGCACTCCGAGCGCGGCAGGCAGCGTCCAGCCGAGCGGGCCGGCTTGCCCGGCATTGATCCAGTTGCGCGGCTTGTAGACGCCCAGGAACTGCGCGCCGGCGATCTGCGACAAGCCGATCACGGTGACATAGGTGGTGTCGCGGCCGAAGGCCTTGTTCATCTCCTCATAGACGCGCTGCGGCTTGATCGGGACGTTGTCGAAATGGCTCTTGCGCAGCATCGTCTTCTTGCGATCGCGGCAGGCCGCGGCCCACGCCTGGCGCTCGCGGAGCCTGCCTGACCGGCGCCACTCCCTGGCGACGGTGACGAAGAGCTCGAGCGCGGCCTTGGCGTCCGAGACGATGCCGAGATCCGGATTGAACACGCGCCCGATCTGGGTCGGCTCGATGTCGACATGCACGAAGGTGCGACCCTTGGTGTAGGTCTCGACCGAGCCGGTGTGACGGTTGGCCCAGCGGTTGCCGATGCCGAGCACGAAGTCGGATTCCAGCATGGTCACATTGCCATAGCGGTGGCTGGTCTGCAGGCCGACCATGCCGGCCATCAGCACGTGGTCGTCGGGGATCGCACCCCACGCCATCAGCGTCGGCACGACCGGCACGTTGGCGATCTCGGCGAATTCCACCAGCAGGTCCGAGGCGTCGGCGTTGATGATACCGCCACCGGCGACGATCAGCGGCCGCTCGGCGGCGTTGAGCATCTCCAGCGCCTTCTCGACCTGCTTGCGCGTCGCGGTGGGCTTGTAGACTGACAGCGGCTCATAGGTCTCGTCGTCGAACTCGATCTCGGCGAGCTGCACGTCGAGCGGCATGTCGATCAGCACCGGACCCGGCCGGCCCGAGCGCATGATGTGAAAGGCCTGGCTGAACACACGCGGCACCAGCGCCGGCTCGCGCACGGTCACAGCCCATTTGGTGACGGGCTTTGCGATCGACTCGATGTCGACGGCCTGAAAATCTTCCTTGTAGAGCCGTGCGCGCGGCGCCTGCCCGGTGATGCAGAGGATCGGAATGGAATCGGCGATCGCCGAATAGAGCCCGGTGATCATGTCGGTGCCGGCCGGCCCCGACGTGCCGATGCAGACGCCGATATTGCCGGCCTTCGCCCGCGTATAGCCCTCGGCCATATGCGAGGCGCCCTCGACATGGCGCGCGAGAATGTGGCGGATCGACCCGCGCTTCTTCAGCGCCGAGTACAGCGGATTGATCGCGGCCCCGGGAACGCCGAAGGCAGTCGAGATGCCTTCCTTCTCCAGAATTCGCACGGCAGCATCGACGGCTCGCATCTTCGCCATATCGGACCTCGCTTGAGTTGCGTCAGCGAGCGCGATCATCGGGCGTGCAAGATGCGATCTCAACGAGATCGATTTTATTTTCCACGATGCGGCAGCCGTGGAAAAACCGCGGCGGTCTCAAGCGGTTAGATCGACATCGGCGTGAAAGCCGCTCACTCGAACAGTGGCGCGAGCTCCATCTGCGGCACCAGCACGAGGCCCTTGTCGGTGATACGAATTTCCGGAATGACCGACAGCGGAATCAAATTGAAGCCCATGTAGGGGATGGTGCAGCCGGCTTCGGCCCATTCCTTCTTCAGTACCTTGACCGCTTCGGCGACCTCGGTGACCCGTTTGTCGGAGAGCAGGCCTGCGATCGGCAGCGGAACCAGCGCCCTCACCTTGCCGTCGGCGACGACGCAAACGCCGCCCTGCTCCGCCTTGATGGCCGATATCGCCGCCTGCATGTCGCCCTCGTTGGTGCCGGCGACGATGATGTTGTGGCTGTCGTGCCCGACGCTGGAGGCGACCGCCCCGCGCTTCAGGCCGAAATCCTTCAGCAGGCCGTAAGCCACATTGCCGGCCGACTTGCCGTGGCGCTCGACCACCGTGACGAAGCACAGGCCGTAGCGCTCAAACAGCGACGGCCAATCCTTGGCCGGCTCGATCGCGACCTTCTCATGAATCAGCGTAATGCCCGGCAACGCGGTCTTGATAGCGTTGACGGTACACGCCTTCGCCGGCAATTCCGGCGTCAGCTTGACCTTCTCCGGCAGCTTCACCGTCGCATAGGCCGCCTTCGGATATTGATAGCGCTGCGACAGCGCCTGATCGAGCCGCGGCGTAATCTTGCCATGCTCGACCACCAGCTCGCCGCCATACCAGGTGCATTGCGGCTTGAGCTGATCGTCCATCAGCACGAGATCGGCGCGGCGGCCGCCGCCGAGCCCGCCGATATCGCCCTCCATGCCGAAGCGTATGGCGCCATGCAGCGAGCCCATCGACCAGGCCTGTTCGGGCGACATGCCGGCCTTTACGGCCTCGCGCACCACCCAGTCGAGACCGAACAGCAGAAGATCGTCGGCATCACGGTCGTCGGTGCACACGGCCGTACGTTTGTGCGACGCCCCGAGTTCGGTGATGGTGCGGATCGCCTGCGGCAGCGAATGCCAGGGCGTGGTCGGCGGACCGCCGCGCAGGAACACCCAGACGCCGGCGTCGAGCAGATCGTCGGCGATATCGCGATCGATCGCCTCATGGGTGTCGGTGACACCGGACGCCGCATAGGCCGCGACGAATTCACGGCCGTAAACGTGTCCGGACACCGGCCGCCCCCGCTTCAAGGCAGCGGCAAGAATGGCATGGCTGCGCTCGTCGCCCATCGTGACAGGCACGAAATCCATCTTCTCGCCGAGCGCGACCGCTTCGGGCCAGCGGTCGAACAGGCCGGCGATCTTGTCTGGCGTGAGGTCGCCGCCCGCGGTCTCCAGTTCCGCCGACGTGGCCGGCACCGTGCTCGGCACCGTCAAAAAGATCGAGAGCGGCGCCTCGCGCGCGTCCTCCAGCATCGCCTCGACACCGGCGACATCCATGACGTTGCCGATCTCGTGGCTGTCGCAGAAGATCGTGGTGGTGCCGTTGAGGAGCGCAGCCTCGGCATAGGCGCAGGCCGTCACCATGGAGGATTCGATGTGGATGTGCGGATCGACCAGCCCCGGCGCGATGATGCCGCCGGCGGCGTCGTAAAGCGGCACCCCGCCCCAGACCTTCTTCGCCGCCCCGGCCGGTTTCACCGCTGCGACGCGGCCACCGGTGATCCAGACCTCCCGACCGGGATGGATACGTTCCGAATAGGTCGAAAGCACCCGGGCACCCGTGACCACGAGATCCGGTGCGACGCGCGCGGAGGCGACATCGGCCAGACGCCGGGTCATCGAATGCAGCGGTGCGACGGCGAAGCGGCTAAGTCTGGTCATCGGGACCCTCGCGTGGCGTTACGGCCCGGCGATGGTTACGCCCTGCGCTATAGCGGGCAAGCGCAAATATAACGGCAGGCCCTGCTTACGCCTTAGGCGCCGAACTGCCCGTCGCCCCCGCCCTTGCGGGCCTGCGCGGGTTCCGCCTTCTCGGCGGTGCTGCAGCAGCGGGCTTGACCCGAATTCGCATCGACCGGCCCTTTGGCTCATCGATCTCGAACGAATTCGTCTTGCGTACGAGGTCACTCAGCTTGCGGAACCCGAACGTTCTCGGATCGAAATCGGAGGCCAGATTGGCGAGCTGCCGGCCGACTTCGCCGAGCGCGACCCAGCCGTCCTCGCTCTCCATCTGGGTGATGACCTTCTTGATGATGGGCGTGGCGGCATCGGGCGGCTGAAGCGACGTCGATCTTGAGGCGGCATCCTGGGTGGTCGCCGGGACGGAGACCAGGTTCTCGGTGTAGACGAACCTTCGGCAGGCCTGCCTGAAGCTCTCCGGCGTCTTCTGCTCGCCGAACCCGAACACGTCGACGCCCTGCTCGCGGATGCGGGCGGCCAGACGGGTAAAGTCGCTGTCGGAGGAGACCAGGCAGAAGCCGTCGAACCGGCCGCTGTGAAGCAGGTCCATGGCGTCGATCACCAGGGTTATGTCGGAGGCATTCTTTCCCGTCGTATAGGCGAATTGCTGCTGCGGGATGATGGCGTGCTTCGACAGAATGTCGGCCCAGCCCCTGGACCGTGCATTGGAGAAGTCGCCATAGATGCGGCGGACGCTGGCCTCGCCGATCTTGGCAATCTCCTCGAACAGCCCATCCGCGATCTTCGCAGAGGCGTTGTCGGCATCAATCAGGACGGCGAGACGGGGCGAGCGAAGTTCCGACGGCATGGCGTTTCCTCAACGAGCTGGACGCAGCATTAGAGGACGCGCGCGCCGGGACGGCTAGTCCTCGTTCGCCTTGAAGCGCCCCATCCCCTTCAGCACGAACGGGGCCAGCAGCGCAACCAGCGCAATGCCGAGCAGCGTCGCCGAGATCGGGCTCTGGAGCAGCGTCATGGGATCGCCGAGGCTGATCGCGAGCGCGCGGCGCAGCTGGCTCTCGGCGATCGGACCGAGGATCAGGCCGACGACGACCGGCGCGATCGGAAAGTCGAACCGGCGCATCAGGAAACCGAGCACGCCGAAGCCGGCGAGCATCGACAATTCGACCACCGACGGCTTTGCGGCGATGGTGCCCATGGTCGCGAACACGAGAATGCCGGCATAGAGCCAGGGCTGCGGGATCGCGAGCAGCCGCACCCACAGGCCGACCAGCGGCAGATTGAGCACCAGCAACATGCAATTGGCGATGAAGAGACTGGCGATCAGGCCCCAGACAAGGTCAGGCCGCTCGGCAAACAGCAGCGGCCCCGGGTTGAGGCCGTACTGCTGGAACCCCGCCAGCATCATCGCGGCCGTCGCCGAGGTCGGCAATCCCAGCGTCAGCAGCGGCACCAGCGTGCCGGCGGCGGAGGCGTTGTTGGCGGCCTCCGGTCCCGCGACGCCTTCGATCGCGCCCTTGCCGAATTCTTCCGGATGTTTTGTCAGCCGCTTCTCAGTGGAATAGGACAGGAAGGTCGGGATCTCCGCGCCGCCAGCGGGCAGCGCACCGATCGGGAAGCCGAACATGGTGCCGCGCAGCCACGGCTTCCACGAACGCTTCCAGTCTTCTTTCGTCATCCACAGCGAGCCCCGCACCGGCTCGAGCTTTTCCTCAGTGTGGTGGCGGCGCGATGCGACGTAGAGCGCCTCGCCCACCGCAAACAGGCCGACAGCAAGTGTGGTCACCTCGACGCCGTCGAGCAGCTCGGGGACGCCGAACGCAAGCCGCGCCTGACCCGTCAGCTTGTCGATGCCGACGAGGCCCAGCGTCAGGCCGATGAAGAGGCTGGTCAGGCCGCGGACCGGGGAATCGCCGAAGGTTGCCGACACCGTGACGAAGGCGACGCACATCAGCGCGAAGTAATCCTCGGGGCCAAAGCGCACGGCGAAATCGACCAGCCACGGCGCGAGAAACGCAAGGCCGATGGTGGCGATGGTGCCGGCGACGAAGGAGCCGATCGCGGAGGTCGCAAGCGCCGGCCCGCCGCGGCCGGCCTTGGCCATCTTGTTGCCTTCGAGCGCAGTCGCCATCGAGGCACTCTCGCCGGGCGTGTTGATCAGGATCGCCGTGGTCGATCCGCCATACATGCCGCCGTAATAGATGCCCGCGAACATGATCAGCGAGCCGCCGGGGTCGAGCTTGTAGGTCACCGGCAGCAGCAGCGCGACCGTCAGCGCCGGGCCGATGCCCGGCAGCACGCCCACTGCCGTGCCAAGAAACACGCCGATCAGCGCGTAAAGCAGGTTCATCGGCTGGACGGCGACCGCCATGCCGTGGGCCAGCGCCGCAAAAGTGTCCATCACAGCAGTCGCTCCAGCGGGCCGGTCGGAAGGCTCAGCGTCAGCAGCCGGTCGAACGCGAGATAGATGAGAGTCGACATCACGAGGGCGATGATGCTGTCGACGAGGATGGCACGGCGCCCGAAAGCTGCCGACGTCGTCACGAACAGCGCCGACGTCGCCAGGATGAAGCCGCCGCCGAAGCCGATGATGGCAATGAGGAGCGCAAGGCCAACGAGGATCAGAACCACAGGCACGGGATCGGCGCTCTCGCGCGCCGGCAGATTGCCGCGCAGCGCGTCGATGAAATTGCCGATCGCGAGCAGCGCAAGGCCGGTGGCGACCACGACCGGCATTGCCTCCGGTCCCATCCCGTACATCGAAGTGGATTGTAGCCCGCGCGCGTCCCAGACCAGCACCGCGGCGAGACCTGCGAGCAATACAGCGATGACGATGCCGGCGCGATCGACGCGCCGCGGCTGGGCGGGATCGCCTGAGGTCATGACTTGACCAGGCCGACCGATTTCAGCACGTCGGTGACGCGCACGGTTTCCTTCTTCAGGAAGTCGACGAAGGCGTCGCCGCCGAGATAGGCATCCTCCCAGCCCTTCTGCTTGAGGATCTCCTTCCAGGCGTCCGACTTCACCATCTTCTCGACCGCATTGCTCAGCGTCTTGCGCTGCTCCGGCGTGATGCCGGGAGGCGCGACCACCGAACGCCAGTTGGCGATCACGAGGTCGATGCCTTGCTCCCTAAAGGTCGGGATGTCGCTGCCGGCGATGCGCTTCTCCGAGGTCACGCCGATCGCGCGCAGTTTGCCGGATTTGATCTGCCCTTCATATTCGCTCAGCCCCGAAATGCCCGCGGTGACCTTGCCGCCGAGGATTGCCGCCAGCGATTCGCCGCCGCCGGAGAACGGGATGTAGTTGATCTTCTTCGCGTCGGCGCCGACGGCGCCCGCGAACAACGCGGCCATGACGTGGTCGACGCCGCCGGCCGAGCCGCCGGCGAAGGTCACCTTGGCGATGTCGGCTTTCACCGCGGCGGCGAGATCCTGCGCGGTCTTGATCGGCGAATTCGCCGGCACCACGATCACCTGGATTTCCTCGGTGAGGCGCGCGATCGGCGTCACCTGCTCGAGCGTGACAGGCGATTTGTTCATGGCGAGCGCACCCACCATGACGAAGCCGTTGACCATCAACTGGTTGCCGTCGCCCTTGGCGCCGTTGACGAACTGCGCGATGCCGACGCTGCCGCCGGCGCCGGGAACGTTGACGACCTGCACGCTGCGCGCGACGCCCGAAGCGACCAGCGCCTGCTGCATCGAGCGCGCGGTCTGGTCCCAGCCACCGCCCGGGGCCGCCGGCGCCATCAGCTTGAGCTCGAGCTGCTGGGCGAAAGCGGGCGCAGCTGCCGCAAGGGTCAGCGCGACGGCTGCGCCGACAAGGCGCGCGGGAAATTTGAACATGGGGGGCATTCTCCAGGGCTCGTGCGGACGTCGTTGATCGGTTGCCGCATTGTGTCGTTTGGTCGCATATCAGCCAAAACGGCCGATGCTGTCCAGCGACAGGCCCGGTTCCTTGTTAGCCAGATTTCGGCATCACCCCGCCGAGCGCGACGGTCAACTCGCCGGCGACTTCGCGCACGATTTGGCCGATTTCCGGCAATCTGTCGTCGGTCAGGCGGCTGGTCATGCCCGAGACGGAAATCGCCGCGAGCGGCTCGGCGCAGTCGTTATAGACCACTGCGGCAATACAGCGCAGGCCCATACAGGCTTCTTCATCGTCGAGCGCAAAACCCTGCTTGCGTATCTTCTCGAGCTCCTTGAACAGGTCGCCCGGCCGCACGATCGACTTCTCGGTCAGGCGGGGCATGCCGTGATGGCGGATGACCGCGCCGACGTCCTCGTCCGAATAAGTCGCGAGCACTGCCTTGCCGACGCCTGACGTCACCATAGCGACGCGGCCGCCGACCTGGGTCAGCGAGCGCATGATCTCGCGGCTCTCCATGCGGGTCAGCACGATGATGAACTCGTCGTCGACGACAGCGAGATTGGCGGTCTCGCGAGTGAGATCGCGCAGCTTGCGCAAGTAAGGAATCGCCTGCGTGGAGAAATTACGCCGCCGGGCAAAGCTCGCGCCGACCGTGAAGCTGCGCACGCCGACATGCCATTTGGACTGGGCACGGTCGAACTGCACGAAGCGGCGGCTCTCCAGCGTCGCCAGCAGGCGGTGCACGGTCGAGGCCGACAGGCCGGTGCGCACGGCGAGGTCGCTGAGGCGATAGCCTTCGTCGTCTTCGGCCAGCGTTTCGAGGATCGATAGCGCGCGGTCGACGGACTGCACGCCGCCATCGCGCGCGTCGTGGTCGGCCTCCGATGGCGATCGAGGCTCGAGCGATTTGCGCCGGATCACGTTCTTGCTCATCGCGACCTGACCGTTCTCCCTCGCCCTATTCTTATTTCCCTCTCCCCGCTTGCGGGGAGAGGGTCAGGGTGAGGGGGAGTCTCCGCAAGGACGGTGACAGTTAGACTCGTGGAGAGTCCCCCTCACCCGAATTGCTTCGCAATTCGACCTCTCCCCGCGCGCGGGGAGAGGTGAATAACCACCCGCTCCGGATCATACCGAAGCGTCTTCGTCGTCTCAGAGCAGCCCCGCGCCGCGCGCCCACTTGTACTTGGCGCCGAGCACCTCGACCGGCAGCTCGGTGGAGTACGCGTAGGCCGGGATGCCGTTCTGGTAGAGATATTCGGCGGCTTCCTCGACCTCGACGTCGCCGGCGAGCGAGGCGACGATCGGCTTCACGAAGCCCTTGGCCTCCATCTCCTTCTTCACCTCGACCATGTTGCGGGCGAACACCATCGGGGGCGTGACGATGGTGTGCCAGTAGCCGAGGATCAGCGAATGGATCCGCTCGTCCGACAGGCCGAGCTTCACCGTGTTGACGTAGGTGATCGGCGGCTCGCCGCCGGTGATATCCACAGGATTTCCGGCCGCACCGAACGGAGGGATGAACTTGCGGAAGGCCGCATCCAGATCCGGCGGCATCGACATCAGCGACAGGCCGTTGTCGACGCAGGAGTCCGACAGCAGCACGCCCGAGCCGCCCGCACCGGTGATGATCAGCACGTTCTCGCCCTTCGGCGTCGGCAGCACCGGCACGCCACGGGCGAATTCGAGCAGCTGCCGCAGCGAGCGGGCCCGGATCACGCCGGACTGCGCCAGGACGTCCTCGTAGATCTTGTCGTTACCGGCGAGCGCGCCGGTATGCGACGAGGCCGCCTTTGCGCCGGCCGAGGTGCGGCCGGCCTTGAGCACGATGACCGGCTTCTTCTTGGAGACGCGCTTGGCGGCTTCCGCGAAGGCGCGGCCGTCCTTGAGGTCTTCGCAGTGCTGCGCGATCAGGTTCGTGTTCGGATCCTGCTCGAAAAAGGCGAGCAGATCGTCCTCGTCGATATCGGACTTGTTGCCGAGGCCGACGATCGCCGAGACGCCCATCTTGGCCGAGCGCGAGAAGCCGATGATGGCCATGCCGATGCCGCCCGACTGCGACGACAGCGCGGCGTGGCCCTTGACGTCATAGGCCGTACAGAAGGTCGCGCAGAGATTGGCCGGCGTATAATAGAAGCCGTAGATATTCGGCCCCATCAGGCGGATGTCGTACTTCTTGCCGACCTCGACGATCTCGGCCTGAAGCTCCGGCGCGCCGGCTTCGGCGAAGCCCGACGGAATCAGAACCGCACCCGGGATTTTCTTCTCGCCGCATTCGGTGAGCGCCGCCGCGACGAACTTCGCGGGGATCGCGAACACGGCCGTGTCGATCACGCCCGGCACGTCCTTCACGCTCTTGTAGGCCTTGTAGCCGAGGATCTCGGCGGCCTTGGGGTGGATCGGATAGATGTCGCCCTTGTAGCCGCCGTTGATGAGGTTCTTCATCACGGAGTTGCCGATCTTGCCGTCCTCGGCGGAGGCGCCGACCACGGCGACCGCCTTCGGCTGCATGATGCGGCTCATGGCCGCGACGATCTCTTCGGTCGGGCGCGGCTTCGGCTTGGGCACATAGGCGAAGTCGACGACGATGCGCACGTCGGCGGCGATCGCGTCCTTGGCCGTCGCGAACACCGGGTTGAGATCGAGCTCGACGATCTCGGGGAAATCGGTGACGAGCTGCGAGACCTTGACGATGACGTCGGCGAGCGCCGTACGATTCACCGCCTCGCCGCCGCGAACGCCCTTCAAAATCTCATGCGCCTGGATGCCGTCGAGCATCGACAGCGCGTCTTCCTTGGTCGCGGGCGCGAGGCGGAAGGTAATGTCCTTCAAGACTTCGACCAGCACGCCGCCGAGGCCGAAAGCGACCAGCTTGCCGAACGAGCCGTCGGTGATCGAGCCGACGATGACCTCGGTGCCGCCGGCCAGCATCTGCTGCACCTGGACGCCCTCGATCTTGGCATCGGACTTGTACTTCTTGGCGTTGGAGAGAATGGTCTCGTAGGCCTTCTCGGCATCCTCGGCCGTCTTGAGGCCGACGATGACGCCGCCAGCTTCGGTCTTGTGGAGAATGTCCGGCGAGACGATCTTCATCACCACTGGGAAGCCCATCGAGGAGGCCATTTTGCCGGCCTCACCCGCCGACCTGGCCACGCCCTCCTTCGGCACCGGAATGCCGTAGGCGTCGCAGACCAGCTTGCCTTCCGGCGCGGTCAGGCTGGTGCGGTTGTCCGCCTTGACCTGGTCGAGCACTTTGCGGACGGCATCTTTGGAATTGGACATATGGCTTCTCCCTTGACCTCAGTTCGTTCTTTCAAAGCGCGCGCGTGTAGCGGCTGCCCGTGATGCTTGCCATTCGCCGCGCTCTGTTCCATGTCGCGGAACGGAGTGGCATAAAGCCCACATTACTCCGCCGCTTTGGATCAAAAATGGCTGGCGATGGCATTTGGTATGCCAGAAGCCAACTTGTCAAGCTGCTGCATGACTTAGAACGCCGCAAAAAATAGCCAGCTTGACATTCTGGCATGTGGTATGCCAAAAACTTTCCAGTTAATAATCCTGTAAAAGACGACTCCCACTGGAGGAGATTCGTCGTGTCACTGCGGAAACCAACCAAGGCGTTGCCGAACATGACCGAGGCAGATATCGCAATCGTTCGTATTGCCCCGGAGAGCAGCTTCAAGAACAAGGCGTATGACGCCTTGAAGGAAGCCATCCTCAAGATGGACATCTACTCGACGCCCGAGCCGGTGATGCTCGACGAGCGCGCGCTGTCCGAACGCCTGGGTGTCAGCCGCACCCCGATCCGCGAAGCCATCGCGATGCTCGAGCAGGACGGCTTCGTGAAGACGGTTCCGCGCCGCGGCATCATGGTGGTGCGCAGAACCAAGAGCGAGATCGTCGACATGATCCGCGCCTGGGCGGCGCTGGAGAGCATGGCGGCCCGCCTGATCACCACCACCGCACGCAAGAAAGACATCACGGCGCTGCGCGACTACTTCAAGGATTTCGGCAAGGACCGCCTGCCCGAGGATCACGTCGAGGAATATTCGCGCGCCAACATCGCCTTTCATCAGGCGCTGATCTCGCTGTCGGAATCGCCGGTGCTGGTCGATCTCACCAACGACCTGCTGCTGCACGTGCGCGGCTACCGCCAGCTCACCATCGGACGCAAGGATCGCACCGCCACTTCGCTGCCCGAGCATCTCAGCATGATCGAAGCACTGGAAGCGCGCGACACCGAGCTCGCCGAGAAGCGCGCCCGCGACCACACCCTTGGCCTTGCCGCTTACGTCGAAGCGCACGGTCAAGAACTGTTCACCTAGCAACGTTCACCAGAAGGGCGAGCCATTCGCCCACAAAGCCTAAAACGGCATATGAGACCAGGGAGACAAGGCCCATGCTGAATACCGCGACCAAGTCCGAAGCACCGGGCACCGAGCAGGAATTGACGGATGGCTTTCATCTCGTCATCGACGCGCTCAAGCTGAACGGCATCAACACCATCTATAATGTGCCGGGCATCCCGATCACGGATTTGGGCCGCATGGCGCAGGCCGAAGGCATTCGTATGATCTCCTTCCGCCACGAGCAGAACGCCGGTTACGCCGCAGGCATCGCCGGTTACCTCACCAAGAAGCCGGGCATCTGCCTCACGGTGTCGGCGCCCGGCTTCCTCAACGGTCTCACCGCGCTCGCGCACGCCACCACCAACTGCTACCCGATGATCCTGATCTCGGGCTCCTCCGAGCGCGAGATCGTCGACCTCCAGCAGGGCGACTACGAAGAGATGGACCAGCTCGCGATCGCCAAGCCGCTGTGCAAGGCGGCCTATCGCGTGCTGCACGCCCAGGACATCGGCATCGGTCTCGCCCGCGCCATCCGCGCCGCGGTCTCGGGCCGTCCGGGCGGCGTCTATCTCGACCTGCCGGCAAAACTGTTCGGCCAGGTGATGAACGCCGATGCCGGCCAGAAGTCGCTGGTCAAGGTGATCGACGCCGCGCCCGCACAGATCCCCTCGCCCGCTTCGATCAAGCGCGCGCTCGACGTGCTCAAGGCGGCGAAGCGTCCGCTCATCATCCTCGGCAAGGGCGCGGCCTACGCGCAGGCCGATGAAGAGATCAAGTCGTTCGTCGAGAAGAGCGGCGTGCCGTTCCTGCCGATGAGCATGGCCAAGGGCCTCCTCCCCGACACGCATCCGCAATGCGCTGGCGCCGCGCGCTCCACGGTGCTGAAAGAATCCGACGTCGTGCTGCTGATCGGCGCCCGGCTGAACTGGCTGCTCTCGCACGGCAAGGGCAAGAGCTGGGGCGAGACCCCGAAGAAGTTCATCCAGGTCGACATCGAGCCGCGCGAGATGGACTCCAACGTCGAGATCGTCGCGCCCGTGGTCGGCGACATCGGCTCGGTCGTCTCCGCCTTCAATCAGGCGATCAGCACGGGTTGGACCGCGCCGCCGGCCGAATGGACCAAGGCCATCGTGTCCAAGCGTGACGAGAACGTCGCCAAGATGGCGCCGAAGCTCATGAACAACAAGTCGCCGATGGACTATCACGGTGCGCTCGGCGTGCTGAAGAACGTGATCAAGGACCATCCCGAGGCGATCCTCGTCAACGAGGGTGCCAACACGCTCGACCTCGCCCGCGGCGTCATCGACATGTACAGGCCGCGCAAGCGCCTCGACGTCGGCACCTGGGGCGTGATGGGCATCGGCATGGGCCAGGCGATCGCGGCTGCGCTCGAGACCGGCCATCCCGTGCTCGCGGTGGAAGGCGACTCGGCCTTCGGCTTCTCCGGCATGGAGGTCGAGACCATCTGCCGCTACAACCTGCCGATCTGCGTCGTCATCTTCAACAATGACGGCATCTATCGCGGCACCGACATCAACAGCGTCAATGCCGATCCGGCGACGACCGTGTTCGTCAAGGGCGCGCGCTACGACAAGATGATGGAAGCCTTCGGCGGCGTCGGCGTGAATGCCACCTCGCCCGACGAGCTCAAGCGCGCCGTCAACGAGGCGATGGCCTCGGGCAAGCCGACGCTCATCAACGCGGTGATCGATCCGGCCGCGGGCTCGGAGAGCGGCCGCATCGGCAACCTCAATCCGCAGAGCGTTCTGCAGAAGAAAAAGTAAGTCCTCCCCTTCAACCCTTAATTCCCTGCGGTTTGCGGGGGCAGACAGAGTATACGGAGCAACACGATGACCAAAGCGCTCAAGGGCGTTCGCATTCTCGACTTCACCCACGTCCAGTCCGGACCGACCTGCACGCAGCTGCTGGCATGGTTCGGCGCCGACGTGATCAAGGTGGAACGTCCGGGCGTGGGCGACATCACCCGCGGCCAGCTGCAGGACATCCCGAACGTGGACAGCCTGTATTTCACCATGCTCAACCACAACAAGCGCTCGATCACGCTCGACACCAAGAACCCCAAGGGCAAGGAAGTCCTCACCGAGCTGATCAAGAAGTGCGACGTGCTGGTCGAAAACTTCGGCCCCGGCGTGCTCGACCGCATGGGCTTCCCCTGGGAGAAGATCCAGGCGATCAACCCGAAGATGATCGTCGCCTCGATCAAGGGCTTTGGCCCTGGCCCCTACGAAGACTGCAAGGTCTATGAGAACGTCGCGCAGTGCACCGGCGGCGCCGCCTCGACCACCGGCTTCCGCGACGGCCTGCCGCTCGTCACCGGCGCGCAGATCGGCGACAGCGGCACCGGCCTGCACCTGGCGCTCGGCATCGTCACCGCGCTCTATCAGCGCACGCATTCGGGCAAGGGCCAGAAGGTCACCGCCGCGATGCAGGACGGCGTGCTCAACCTCGCCCGCGTCAAGCTGCGCGACCAGCAGCGCCTCGCGCATGGTCCGCTCAAGGAATACAGCCAGTTCGGCGAAGGCATTCCGTTCGGCGACGCCGTGCCGCGCGCCGGCAACGATTCCGGCGGTGGCCAGCCCGGCCGCATCCTGAAGTGCAAGGGCTGGGAGACCGATCCTAACGCCTACATCTACTTCATCACCCAGGCCCCGGTCTGGGAGAAGATCTGCGACGTGATCGGCGAGCCCACCTGGAAGACCGATCCGAACTACTCCAAGCCGGCCGTCCGCCTGCCGCGCCTCAACGAGATCTTCGCCCGCATCGAACAGTGGACGATGACCAAGACCAAGTTCGAGGCGATGGAAATCCTCAACAAGGACGACATCCCCTGCGGCCCGATCCTGTCGATGAAGGAGATCGCCGAGGACCAGTCGCTGCGCGCCACCGGCACCGTGGTCGAGGTCGATCACCCGACCCGCGGCAAGTACATCTCGGTCGGCAATCCGATCAAGCTGTCGGATAGCCCGAGCGAGGTGGAGCGCTCCCCGCTGCTCGGCGAGCACACCGACGAGATCCTGCGCAGCGTGCTCGGCTTCAGCGATCACCAGGTCGCCGACATCCACAAGTCCGGCGCGCTCGAGCCGCCGCAGAAGCAGGCCGCTGAGTAAGCCGCACCACGTTGAACGAGACGAAAGGGCCGCCCGAAGGGGCGGCCCTTTTTGCTTCAGAAGACCGTGCGGTCGCGGCTGTGACTAAAAAATGGAAAAACAACCCCATGCACAGTAGCTAACCTGTTGGCTTTAAACGATTTCGTATTTCACGAAACCTCTTTTGACACGTCGGGCAAAACAGGGGTATTATGCCATCATCCGAAAAGTGAATGTTTTGCGCGGCGACGAGCACTTCGCAGCACGATCGAGGTGATTATCTCGAGACAAAAGGCCGCCGGTTTCGTCGGCGAGCTCCGGCATAGCCTTCGGCTTTTTCAGAAAATTCATTTCATCGAAGGGATTTGGCCATGCTTGCTGAATTCATCGCACGGCATGCGGCAGCGCGAAACATCCATTACGGCTGGGTGATGGCTGCACTGGGATTTCTCTATTCGCTATTTGCAAGCTCGGCGCTCGGCGTGCCCAGCGTCCTGATGCGGGAGATCGCTTCTGACATCGGCGTCAGCATGAGCGAGTTGTCTGCATCGCAAGGACTTCGCTTCGCGCTGTTCGGACTGGCGGCGCCGTTCGCCGGCGGCTTGATGCTCCGCTACGGTCCGCGGATGATGCTGTCGATCGCCGGAACGCTGGCGCTGGCCGGACCGCTGCTGACGATCGTCATGACGAACCGGTTCGAAATGTGGCTCGGCCTCGGGCTTATTCTCGGCATCGCGCCGGGGCTCACGGCCCTGCAACTTGCCGCGGTCATCTCGGTACGCTGGTTCACGACCCATCGGGGATTGGTGGTCGGCCTCCCGAACGGATCAATCGCAACCGGCACTTTGATCTTCATGCCGCTGGGCGCGTGGATCGCCGAGAATTGGGGCTGGCGCGTCGCGCTTGTTCCGTCCGGATTCGGTCTTCTCGTCTCGCTCGTCCTCTTTCTGCTGCTCGGGAAGGACCGCCCCCAGGAATTGGGGCTGGCGCCACTCGGAGAGACGGCGATGCCGCCGGTGCCCGCAATTCCCGCGCAGAACTTTGCGGCAATCAGTTTCCGGGGCCTGCGCCTGGCATCAACCCGTCTGGTGTTCTGGGTGCTGGCGCTGACGTTCCTCATCTGCGGTGTATCCAGCTACGGGCTGACATCGACACACTTCGTGCCATTCTGCGGCGATCTCGGCTTGCCGGTCGTGACATCAGCAGGTTTGCTCGCCATGATCGGGGTGTTCGATCTGATCGGTACGATCGGATCGGGATTGCTGTCCGACCGCTACGACAACCGATGGCTGCTGGCGATCTATTACGGCTTTCGCGGACTTGCGTTGATCTGGCTCGTGGAGTCCAACGCAACGTTGGGAGCGATGAGCGCGTTCGCGATACTCTACGGCCTGGATTTCATCGCGACTGTTCCGCCTACGGTGAAGTTGACGGTCGGTACGTTTGGGCGGGAGATGGGGCCGGTGGTCTTCGGCTGGATTTTTGCCGCCCACCAGCTCGGCGTTGGCCTGATGGCATTTGCCGCGGGCGTCAGCAGAGATACGCTAGGGACTTATGTGCCGGCGTTTCTTCTCGCCGGGCTCCTCTGCCTTTTGGCCGCTGCAGCCTTTGCGCTGGTGAAGGATCCGGCGGTTCCGGCTCCCGCATAACGGACCTCTCTCGCCCCGCCGCAGAAGCAGGCTGCTGAGTAAGCGGGACCATCAGAGAAGACGAAGGGCCGCCGATTTCGGCGGCCTTTCTTTGTCTGGCGTTGGCTAGAGTCTTTCCCGTTCCGATGGAATCGGAACGGGGCTCTAGATTCTTGTTTTGATGCGTTTTCTTGACGCGAACCGGCATCCACTTCGCTCGAAAACGCTCTAATCCGGAAAGCGCACAGTGGCTTTCCAGAGGGATCACGCTTCAGAGCGCCTCCAGTCCGAGCCGGCGGAACAACTTTCGATCGGCTTCGTCCTGCGGATTGCCCGCCGTCAGCAGCGTGTCGCCGACAAAGATCGAGTTTGCGCCGGCAAAGAAGCACAGCGCCTGCATCTCGTCGGTCATCGCCGACCGCCCCGCCGAGAGTCGCACGAATGAGGCCGACATCATGATACGCGCCAGCGCGACAATGCGCACGAACTCGATCGGACCTATCGGCGTCGCCTTCGCCATCGGCGTTCCCGGAATCGGGATCAGCATGTTGATCGGCACGCTCTCCGGCGCTTCCGGGAGGTTGGCGAGCGTGACCAGCATGTCGACGCGGTCCTGTTCGCTCTCACCCATGCCGAGAATTCCGCCGCAGCACACTTTCATGCCGGCCTCGCGGACATGCTCCAGCGTATCGAGACGATCGGCGAACGTGCGGGTGGAGGTAACGCTCGGATAGAAGCGCTCCGAGGTATCGATATTGTGATTGTAGTAATCAAGCCCGGCAGCACTCAGCCGGTCGGCCTGATCCCGGTCGAGCATGCCGAGCGTCATACAGGTCTCGAGCCCGAGCTCCTTCACGGCTCCGACGACCTCGACAATGGCATCCATGTCGCGCGGCTTCGGATTGCGCCAGGCCGCGCCCATGCAATAACGCGTCGCGCCGCTGTCTTTTGCCTTGCGTGCCTCGGCAACGATCTTCCCGACCTCCATCAACTTGGAGGCTGCAAGAGCGGTCGCATGATGCGACGACTGGCTGCAGTAGCCGCAGTCTTCCGGACAACCACCTGTCTTGATGTTCAGCAGCCGGCTCAACTGCACGCGATTTGGGTCAAAATGCTCCCGATGTACGGATTGTGAACGGAAGAGCAGATCGTTGAAGGGAAGCTGGTAAGCCGCCCATGCATCTTCACCGGTCCATCTTTGAGACCTTTGCGGCCTTTCCTTCGCGGGGATTGTCTCCCCGTCGTTCACACCGAGCATTACACATCTCCTGACATTGCGGCGGGACAATCGCACTATCGCAAACCTGGCGCCAGTCCGCAGGGTCCTTGGAACAAAAGCGGCGGCGTGCCATTGTTGTCTAAGCCGGCGTGCTATCCCGACGTACGAGCAACGCAGCCGCCAAGGCGAGTGACTGAAACACATCGCAAAAGCATCTGCGCAACGCTGCAGAATTGGCCTTCTTCTCGCCCCGAAAGGTAGCAAGCCTACGCACAGCGTTTGCGGTGGGAGGCGTCGGCCAGCACCTGTCCTGTCACAGCTTGTTGATCAAAACGAGGTCGAAATGTTGAGAGATCAATCCTCGGATCGGGCCAAGCGTGAAGCCAACAAGGCGTTCAAGCCTGTCAAAACGCAGAAGCCGATCAATGACTATGCGAAGGACCAGCACTCCTTCAACGAGAATCGCGAGCGGCTGAAAGCGGAGCGACTGGCCCGCGAGGCCGAGCCGAAGGACCGCTCTGAATAGGACGCGTTCCCTGCCGGGTCACGATGTTGCATCCGCGCGATGAAGGCTGGCGCTGAGCGCGTCGCGTCGAAATCGACGCCTGACCGAAAGCGCGATGAGATCGGAATGAATCGTCAACGCGCTTTAGGTTATTGTTTGAGCATGATCTTTTCGGAAAACCGCTTCGCACTTTGCGCTAACGCGGCCCTTCGGGTCCGGGTCATGCTTTAGAGCATCGAAAGCACGACGATCCCGTCTTCGAGCTCCCCGGAGGCCAATCGGCTCCGCGCGATGCGCTCGAATTCCGTCCGGTATTTCTGAAGATAGCTGAAGGCCTGCTTCTGCGTCTGGAACGTGGTCGCAAGGCGGCACATCTGCCGGCCTGCGCCAAGCGCGAGAAAGAAGGTGATTGTGCCGCCGCTGTCCGACTTGATCCTAGGCACGATCCGCACTCTTTGGCATGTGACCGGCCCTCTCCAGATTTTCGTCGACGCAGTTGAATTCGACTATCGCGTCAGCTTTCTCTTGCGCTTCGTCAGGGTTGGTGCCGGCAGCGATGCTTGAAGAGTTGCGTCGGCCGCTTCCTTGGCTTCGCGCAGTTCGCGAAGCCGCGCCATGTTCTTGCGAACATCGACGGCCTGTCTCTCGACGTCCGCCATTGCCCGCGTTCCCTCCTCGGCAGCCAAACGCTGACGGTTGGTACGCGCAATGCTTTGGGGTGACGGTTCAGCCGACTTCTTGCCGCTCATGCTTCACCCACTCCCGCAACGGACAAAACCCGCTCAATCCCTGGGATCGAGCGGGCAGCGTGGCCGTTTCAGTACATCCGTGAAACGGCGCAGGATCTTAGGCCAGCGATAGATTCTCTGCGCTGACCTTGCCTCGCATCTTGTCGGTCTTGGCCTCGAAGTTGACCTTCTGGCCCTCGGCGAGACCTGAGAGACCAGCCCGCTCGACTGCGCTGATGTGAACGAACACATCGTTGCCGCCGTCGTCGGGCTGAATGAATCCAAAGCCCTTTTGGCCGTTGAACCACTTCACGGTACCTGTCGTCATTATTCTTCTCCAAAGCGCATACGCGCACATTCCGCGTGACACTCACGCAGAACCAGATTCAATTCGTCGATGTCTCTGGAAAAGGAGCCCGCGGGCGCATTCAACAAGGCACAGCGGCTGAACGAACAGCACCAACGTATACCTCATCGGCGCCAGTTGCAAGGCTTGGCGGGATTTAATGCCTCATGGGCTTCGGCGGAACAATTCGGACTTTGCGAATTCAGGCCCGAAAGGCGCCTGAGGCAAGGTGAGTTGCGCGTTCGCAGCCGCGATTTAGTGTCGGCTAACTGTGCTGGCCCGAGAGCGTCGATGCGATGCCGCGCTATCGAGCGCACACCGTACGCCGCCGGCAAGTTGCTCGCGGAAGACCCGCACCACTCTCCCTCCAGCCAATCGACTGTGTGCACCGAAAGACTGCCAAGCTCCACACGTGCCGGCTCCGCCCCGAAGGGATAGCAGATCACACCTGACAGTACGGGGTCGGATTGGAAGCGTGAACGACTTGCTTCCTCCGTTGGCGTCAAGGCAAAGTGCTGGAAAACAGGGAGGTCAGCATGTCACTGCTTGGCAAGGCCGCCGTCGCGATGTGGTGGAGCGTCCGCCCCGAGCAGCGCGCGGAGTTCGGCGACTGGCATTCCCACGAACATTTTCCCGAGCGGATGAGCATTCCCGGCTTCCGGCGCGGATCGCGCTGGACCAGCACGACGGACACTGACGGCTTCTTCGTGCTGTACGAGCTGGAGCGGTACGAGGTGCTCACGTCGAAGGGATATCTCGACCGGCTCAACGCGCCGACGCCGTGGTCGACCAAGATGATGCCGCACCATCTCGGCATGGTGCGCAGCCAGTGCCGCGTCGCCGCCAGCTTTGGCGGTGGCGTCGCGACCTCGCTCGCCACCGTCCGGCTTTCGCCGGAGGCCGGGCGCGAGGTGGAGTTGCAGACACATCTCTCGGAGACGCTCGGCACATTGGCGCAGATGCGGGGACTGACGGGCGCGCACCTCCTCCTGACCGACACGCCCCGGACCAGCTCGCCCACCACCGAGCAGCAGATCCGCGGCAAGGACGGCGCCGCCGACTGGATCATGCTGCTGTCGGGTTACGATGCCGACGCGATCGAGCAGGTGACCGCCGACCGACTTTCGCCGGCGGCGCTTGGCGCTCTGGGCGCGCAGGACAATCCGACGATCGGCCGCTACCGGCTCGCCTTCACGATGACGCCGCAGGATGTGGCAACGATCTGACGGATCGGTCGTCCGGCCGGCCGCGAGGTAGATCTCGCACCAGGCGAGCTCGATTCAATTGAGCGCGCAAACGGCCAACCGTTGCACATGGGGGATGTGTTTCAGGTTCTCGCGTGCAGCACGAAGGCGGACAAGGCTCGCCAGGTGTGAGCTCAGCTCCCCTCGCCTGCATCCTCATCGCTGCCCTCCTCGCCTGCGACATATTCGAGGATGTCTCCGGGCTGACAATCGAGCTCGCGGCAGATCGCGGCCAGGGTCGAGAAGCGCATCGCCCTCGCCTTGCCCGTTTTCAGGACCGACAGGTTCTGGATGGAAATGCCGATTGCGTCGGCGAGGTCCCCGAGGCGGCGCTTCCGCTTCGCAAGCATGACATCGAGGTTCACGACGATCGGCACAAGCATTCACCTCAGATCGTCAGCTCGTTTTCGGACTGCAGCAGGATGGCGTGCTCGATGACGAATTTCAGCGCCATCAGGAACATCCCGCCCGCGATCGTGCCGATGTCGACGTTGTAGGACGGCAGGAAGAACTTGACGTCGCCGATCTCGTGCAAGGCATAAGCCACCGCGTTGCTGGTGATCAGGTCGATGAACGGCCAGATCACCAGAATGATCCCCATCCACCACACGCCCTGAAGCGTCTCGGACGCGAAGATCCGGCCGCGTGCGAATCGGTGCACCATACGGTGCAGGATGCCGATCAACACGGCGAAGAACGAGAGCTGAAGCGCAAATAGCGTCCAGAACAACAGCTGTCCCGGGCGCGACATCTCGAGTGGATTGGCGACAAGGCCTGCGCATTTCACCTGGTCGGGCCCAAGGCTCGCCGCGATCGAGGCGGAGGCGGTCGTGCTCCGGAGATAGGCGAGCCACACCACCACCGGCAGTGCCGCCCAGATCGCCCAGAACGCAAGATCGAGACGCCGGAACCAGCTCTGCCGGGCCTCACGTACCGATATCTCCACCACACCCATCTACAAGCACTCCGCAATTTCCAGGCAACCACCCACCCCCAATATGCATGTTCCGCGCGATTGACTCAACCTTAAGCGCGATATATTGATCGTTTATCATGAAATATTTCATGACAATTGATCCAATATGGAGCCCCCATGCGTTCCACCCTCGTCCGGCACCTGCTCGCAGCGCTGTTGTCCATCTCCCCGCTTGGAAACGCCGAAGCCGCAACGGCCAGCGGTCCCGCCGGCGTCTGGCTGACACAGTCGGGCGACGCGAGGATCAAGGTGAGCCGTTGCGGCAATGCGCTATGCGGCCGGGTCGTCTGGCTGAAGGAGCCGATCGATAAGAAGACGGGCAAGGCGCAGCTCGACGACCATAACGCCGATCCTGCATTGCGCGCCCGGAAGATCGTCGGCATCTCCCTGTTCATCGACATGCAGGCGGCCGGCGCCAATCAATGGTCGGGCAGGATCTACAATGCCGACGACGGAAAGACCTATGCGAGCACCGTCACCTTGCTGCCATCCGGCAGTCTCAACGTCCGGGGCTGCATGGGAACGTTGTGCGCGGGTGAAGACTGGACGCGGTGAGCGGCAAACCGATCCAAAACAACGTCCAAGATAAGTTCCAAGACGACAACAAAAACAGCATCAAGGGCCGCCGGTTTCGGCGGCCCCCGTTTATCTGCAACGCCATGTCGGATCGGCGGCATCCCGGTCGTCCTTGAGACATGAATGGGCCGTAGACGCCAAGGTCGGACCCATCGATGCAAGAGGATGAAGGAACATGCCCAGCACTGTACGTCTGCACCGCGTTCTCTCGACCAGTCCGGAGAAAGTCTATCGCGCCTTCCTCGAGGCGGATGCGCTGGCGAAATGGCTTCCGCCGAACGGCTTTACCTGCACCGTCCATCACCTCGAGCCCAAGGTCGGGGGCACGTTCAAGATGTCGTTCCGGAATTTCACGACGGGCAACAGCCACGCCTTCGGCGGCGAATATCTCGAGCTCGTCCCCGGCGAACGTCTCCGCTACACCGACAAGTTCGACGACCCAAATCTACCCGGCGAAATCCAGGTGACCGTGATGCTGAAGAAGGTCTCGGTCGGCACCGAGGTCGACATCACCCAGGCCGGCATCCCTGACGTCATCCCGCCCGAGGCCTGCTATCTCGGCTGGCAGGAATCGCTGCGAAGCCTCGCAAGGCTCGTGGAGCCGGAGATCAATCAGTAGCGGCGAAATCAGTATCGTAGGGTGGGCAAAGCGCAGCGTGCCCACCGATGCTCTCTCAACCTCGGAAAGATGGTGGGCACGGCGCTCCGCGCCATTGCCCACCCTACGGCACTGATGACAGCTCTCCGTCGTCATTGCGAGCAGCCAAGCAATGGCGGCTGTTGCTGGGCTACGCGCCCGCCTTCGGCGTAATCCCACCGCTTGCGGTCCATCGATCGGGGTCGGGGCTGTGTCCGATCAGCGCAAGGCCGTAGGCGATCGACTCGAACTGGTCGCCCGACATCAGCCGTTCGTTACCGAACCGCTCGGCAAACAGCTTTCTGACGGCCGGAACGAAGGAAGTCCCGCCGGTCAAGAACACCTTCTCCACCTCGCGCGCGGTGATGCCCGCTTCGCTTAGCACCTTGTCGACGGTGGCACCCAGCCGGGCGATGTCGTCGGCAATCCAGGATTCAAAATTCTTCCGTGTGATGGTCGCACCGATGTCGACGCCGCCCCCCTTGAAGCGGAAGTCCACCTCGTCCCGCGCCGACAGCGCGACCTTGGCGTCGGATACCGCGCGGTAGAGCGAAAAGCCGAGGTCGAGATCGACGATGGTGATGAAATCTTCAAGGAGCTTCGGCTTCAGCGCGCTGCGCGCAAGCTCCCGAAGCTCGCGCAGATCGCCATTGCTCTTCATCATCGCGAGCTGATGCCAGCGCGCGAGGTTGGTGTAGTGGCCGGTGGGGACCGGCAGCACCTTGTCGAACGAGCGGAAGCTGGAGCCTTTTCCCAGCCGCGGCGAGACGACGTGGTCGACGATGCGGTAATCGAAGGTGTCGCCGGCAATGCCGATGCCGGCGTGTCCAAGCGGCTCGGCGCGCAAGGCTCCTCCCGCGCGCGAAAAGCGCATCACCGAGAAATCGCTGGTGCCGCCGCCGAAATCCGCAACCAGCAGGGTGGCATCACGCTCCAGCCGTCGGGCGAAGGAGAACGCCGCGCCCACGGGCTCGTAGACATAGCGCGCGTGGCCGGCGCCGAGGCGTTCGAACGCGGCCCGATAGCGCTGCATCGCCAGCGCTTCGTCGGGATTGCCGCCGGCGAACCGCACCGGGCGGCCGACTGTGATGTTGGACGTCTCGAAGCCGAACTTTTCGCCGCCATGGCGCGCCAGCGTGCGCAGGAACGCCGCCAGAATGTCCTCGAACTTGAAGCGCTGCCGAAACACTTGCGTGGTGTTGAAGCTGGAGCTCGCCGCAAACGTCTTGAACGACTGCAGGAAGCGGTAGACGTGGCGGCCTTCGAGGAACGTCTCGATGGCCCATGGACCGCCTTCGGCCTGGGCGCCGGCGCCCGGCCGATCCTCCCAGAAGCACAGCGCCGAGACGTAGACGCTGTGGCGCTGGCCGCCGTGATCGAAGCGGATGGCCTCGACCCGGCGATCGTCCGCCGCGATCGCGACGACCGTGTTGCTGGTCCCAAAATCGATGCCGATCGAGACGGCGGGCGAGGCGCTCGACATGAACCACTCTGACAGTTGATTGGAAAAGGGGGCAGACCACTAACGGCTTTGGCTGGGCCTGCCAAGACCTTGAATGTTGCAGTGCGGTTGGATTTGGAACCCGCGCGCCGCTCTGTCCGCGCTCTTTTGCCTCCGTAATGGGGGCCTTTTGGGGCCGATCTCGCAATTCCAGCAGCCCGGCTGGCAATTTTGAGCTCGGTTCGGTCCCTTTAACGGATCACTATGCTGCAATGCGGGAGCATGCATGCTGCTATGCAATGGCATGCATGGACACTGGCATCTGGTATACGTAGATTGCCCTTCGAAATGAGACAGCATCACTGACCGTCTCGAGAAAGGGAATTCAGATGTCCAAGACCGCTTCCGTCGCGCTCGCCCCCTCCGCCTCGCTGTTCACCCGCTTCCTGGCCGCAGTCGATCGCTTCCTGATGGCGAGCGCCGAGATTTCGAATCACAACGGCGACCTGCCCCGCTTCGGCCTGTAAGCAGCGCCTCCCGCGCGGCAAGCGCGACGCGCCGGTTTCAGAACCGTCCACATACTACTTTTGATGAATGGCCCCGCAGGACGGGGCCATTTCTATTTGCGTTGTCCCGAGTCACAGCCGCAACCGATGAAGGTCCTGCGGCATTTGCGCACGGTGATCGGACCAGCGCTTGAACCTTGGCATAATGAATACAAGAATGCCCCTCCAGCGCTCGTAGAAAAATTAGAGGCGCCACGGGAGGCTTTATGACGGACATGGTGCAGGCAACGGTTCCAACCGCCGCGCGGGTTAGCGACACGTATCGCTGGACGCAATTGGCGGTCGGTGTAGCGGCGATGGTGATGATCGCCAATTATCAATACGGCTGGACGTTCTTCGTCCCCGACATCCAGAAAAAGTTCGGCTGGGATCGCGCCTCGATCCAATGGGCCTTTACGCTCTTCGTACTGTTCGAGACATGGCTGGTGCCGGTCGAAGGATGGTTCGTCGACAAATACGGCCCGCGCATCGTCGTGCTCGTCGGCGGCGTGCTCTGCGCCATCGGTTGGGCGATCAATGCGCAAGCCACCACGCTCAACGGCTTCTATCTCGGCATGATCATCGCGGGCATCGGCGCCGGCGGCGTCTACGGCACCTGCGTCGGCAATGCGCTGAAATGGTTTCCCGACAAGCGCGGTCTTGCTGCCGGCATCACGGCGGCCGGTTTCGGCGCGGGCTCCGCGCTCACGGTTGCGCCGATTCAGGCCATGATCAAGGACAGCGGATTCCAGACCACCTTCCTGTATTTCGGGCTCGGCCAGGGCATCATCATCTGCATCCTCGCCTTCTTCCTCTACGCGCCGAAGGCCGGACAGGTGCCTCCCGTTGTGCAGAACGCTGCGTTGCAACAGACCCGCCGCAACTATCAGCCGACCGAAGTGCTGCGCCAGCCGATCTTCTGGCTGATGTACTTCATGTTCGTGATCGTCGGCGCCGGCGGCCTGATGGTGACGGCGAACCTGAAGCCGATCGCAGTCGACTGGAAGGTCGACAGCGTTCCGGTGACGCTGATGGCGGTGACGATGACCGCGGTGACGTTCGCAGCCACGATCGACCGCGTGCTCAACGGTCTGACGCGTCCGTTCTTCGGCTGGATCTCCGACATGATCGGCCGCGAGAACACGATGTTCATCGCCTTCGGCATGGAAGGCTTCGGCATCTGGATGCTCTACCTCTGGGGACACGACCCGCTCTGGTTCGTGTTGCTGTCGGGCTTCGTGTTCTTCGCCTGGGGTGAGATCTACTCGCTGTTCCCCTCGACCTGCACCGACACGTTCGGCGCCAAGTTCGCGACCACCAATGCGGGCCTGCTCTACACCGCAAAGGGCACCGCCGCGCTGCTTGTCCCGATCGCCAACTACATGCAGCAATCGTCGGGCACGTGGGACAGCGTGTTCATCATCGCGGCCGGCGCCAACATCCTGGCTTCGCTGCTGGCGATCATGGTGCTCAAGCCCTGGCGCAAGGTCGTGGTCGCGAAATCGACCGCCGCCGCCTGACGCACTCCACCACTCCTTCAAGCACGACGCCCGGCCTCACGGCCGGGCGTTTTCGTTTTTGCAGAACCCGCCTTGGCTACCGCTGACGTGAAGGGAACCGCGCACTTTTCTTGCGCTGCGTCACAAGATTGGGCTTGCCTTCTGGAATATGGTATACCAATGTCCCCGCCGCGCTTGCGACGATAAGCCACAATATTTGCGACACTGGGTCATCTTGCAATCCCAGGTCGCATTCAATCAGGCGCGTTGGGAGGTTATTGATGATTTCCAGCACGGACGGCGCCGTCACAGCTGCGCCTCTTCGCACCGGTTTCCGTTGGTTCCAGCTCGCCATGGGCATCGTCTGCATGGCGATGATCGCCAATCTGCAATACGGCTGGACGTTGTTCGTCGATCCGATTGACGCCAAGTATCATTGGGGCCGCGCGGCGATCCAGCTCGCTTTCACCATCTTCGTCGTCACCGAGACCTGGCTGGTGCCGATCGAGGCCTGGTTCGTCGACAAATACGGTCCGCGCATCGTCGTCATGTTCGGCGGCGTCATGATCGCGCTGTCCTGGGTGCTCAACTCCTACGCTGACTCGCTCGCCCTGCTTTACGCCGCCGCGGTCGTCGGCGGCATGGGCGCCGGCGCGGTGTACGGCACCTGCGTCGGCAACGCGCTGAAATGGTTTCCCGATCGCCGCGGCCTCGCCGCCGGTGCGACCGCCGCCGGCTTCGGCGCGGGCGCCGCGCTCACCATTGTGCCGATCGCGACCATGATCGTAACGAGCGGCTACCAGCACGCGTTCCTCACCTTCGGCATCGGCCAGGGCCTGATCGTGTTCGTGCTCGCCTTCTTCATCCAGCCGCCGCGGATCTCCATCCCGCCGAAGAAGAAGCAGCTCAATCTGCCGCAGACCAAGATCGACTTCACCCCGCCGCAGGTGCTGCGCACCCCTATTTTCTGGGTGATGTATCTCGTTTTCGTCATGGTCGCCTCCGGCGGCCTGATGACCGCGGCACAGATCGGCCCGATCGCGCACGACTTCAAAATCGCCGACACGCCGGTGACGCTCGCGGGCTTCCAGATGGCGGCATTGACGTTCGCGATCTCGCTCGACCGCATCTTCGACGGTTTCGGACGTCCCTTCTTCGGCTGGGTCTCCGACACGATCGGCCGCGAGCACACCATGTTCATCGCGTTCGGCACCGCGGCGGTGATGCTGCTGACGCTGTCGGCCTATGGAAACATCCCGATCGTGTTCGTGCTCGCGACCGCGGTGTACTTCGGCGTGTTCGGCGAAATCTACTCGCTGTTCCCCGCCACCTGCGGCGACACGTTCGGCTCGAAATACGCAACCACCAACAACGGCATGCTCTACACCGCGAAAGGCACGGCATCCCTGCTCGTCCCGCTCGCCAGCGTGATCTCGGCAACGTACGGCTGGAAGGCCGTGTTCGTGGTCGCAGTGGCGCTGAACGCGACGGCGGCGCTGACGGCGCTGTTCGTGATCAAGCCGCTGCGCCGCTCCTTCATCCTCGGCAAGGAAGCCGAGAGCGCCAACGCCGCGACCGACACCGCCAAGACCGGCAACGCCAAGACCGAGACAGCGTAGCGACCACACGCCTTTCAATCGGTCGAAAGGGGCGCAGCGATGCGCCCCTTTTCCTTTTTGGCACGATGACAAACGTCAGTATTGCTGCCGCAAGAATTTTCGGATCAGCCAAATCGAATGCTTGACGATTGGCATTATGTATACCACACTTCCCCTGTCATTCACCTAGGGAGGTTGCAATGCTGGTCGGAGACATTCTGCGCAAGAAGACACCGCGCGTTGTCACGGTGCGAATGAACGAAACGGTGGGTATCGCCGCCAAGCTGATGCGCGCCAACAATATCAGCGCGCTGGTGGTCAAGGACGTGGTCCGCTCCGAAGGCAACACCGCGGTCGGCATGTTCACCGAGCGCGACGTGGTGCGCGCCGTCGCCGAGCATGGTGCCAACGCCATCAACGTCAAGGTCTCGCAGCTCGTGTCGGTGCAGCAGCTGGTGTCCTGCAGCTCCTCAGACACGATCGAGCACGTCCGGCATCTGATGAACCGCAATCACATCCGTCACCTGCCGGTCATCGACGATTACAGCCTCGTCTCCGTCATCAGCATGCGCGACATTGCTGCTGCCGTTGACGAAGCGATCAACGGCTCGCCGCAAGCAGCAGCTTAAAGCGTCACACTTCCCCTGCGACTACCGGCCCCGGCTCGGACCTCTCCGAGCCGGACCGGATCTTTCGTCCCAAAATTCCGGACACCCGCGAGGATTTCATGAAGATCTGCATCTACGGCGCCGGCGCGATCGGCGGATATCTCGGGGTTCAGCTCGCACGCGCTGGCGCCGACGTCAGCCTGGTCGCGCGCGGCGCCCACCTTGCCGCGATGCGTGAGCGCGGGCTGACCCTGCTCGCGGGCGAGGAGAAGCACACCGTGCATCCGCGCTGCACCGACGATCCCGCCGAACTCGGCGTGCAGGACTACATCATCATCACGCTGAAGGCGCATTCGATCACCGGCGTGATCGAGAAGATGCAGCCGCTGCTCGGGCAGCACACCCGCATCGTCACCGCAGTCAACGGCATCCCCTATTGGTATTTCTACAAGCACGGCGGCCAATACGAGAATTCGACGCTGGAGAGCATCGACCCCGGCGGACGGCAGTGGCGCGAGATCGGCGCCGAGCGCGCCATCGGCTGCATCGTCTATCCCGCCACCGAGATCGAAGCGCCCGGCGTGATCCGCCACGTCTACGGCAACAATTTTCCGCTCGGCGAGCCCTCCGGCGAAATCACCTCGGACGTGCAGCGCCTCGCCGATCTCTTCGTCACCGCCGGGCTGAAAGCGCCGGTGCTCGACCGCATCCGCGACGAGATCTGGCTGAAACTCTGGGGCAATGTCTGCTTCAACCCGATCAGCGCACTGACCCATGCAACGCTCGACGTGATCTGCACCGATCCCTCCACGCGTGCGCTGTCGCGCGCGATCATGGTGGAGACGCAAGGCATCGCCGAGACGTTTGGCGTCAAATTCCGCGTCGACGTCGAGCGCCGTATCGAGGGCGCCCGCAAGGTCGGCGCGCACAAGACCTCGATGCTCCAGGATCTCGAGCGCGGCCGTCCGATGGAGATCGACCCGCTCGTCACCGTGGTGCAGGAGATGGGCCGCCTCACCGGCATCGCCACGCCCGCGCTCGACTCGGTGCTGGCGATGGTGACCCAGCGTGCTCGCATCGCCGGCCTCTATGACGGCGTCTCCGCGCCCGCCGATCCCCGTGCACTGGCGGTGGCGTGATGGCGGGCGAGATGAAGCAATGGCTGCGCTTCCGCCATGCCGGTGCGACCGGCTTCGGCACCCTGACGCCATCAGGCATCAGCGTGTATGAGGGTGAGATGTTCGGCCGCCATGCAGCCACCGGCAAGGTGCTGGCGCTGTCGGAGGTCGAGCTGCTCGCGCCCTGCGCGCCCAGCAAGATCGTCGCGCTCTGGAATAATTTCCACGCGCTCGCCGCCAAGCTGAACCAGCCCGAGCCGCCGGAGCCGCTCTATCTGCTGAAGGCGACCACCACCATCACGACGCCGGGCGCCGTGATCCGCCGCCCCTCTTACTACGACGGCAAGACCACCTATGAGGGCGAGCTCGGCATCGTCATCGGCCGGACCTGCGCCCGCGTCTCGCCGGCGGAAGCGGACAGCTTCATCTTCGGCTACACCTGCGTCAACGACATCACCGCCAACGACATCCTGACCAGCGATCCCACTTTCCCGCAATGGGCCCGCGCCAAGGGCATCGATGATTACGGCCCGTTCGGCCCCGTCATCGCAACCGGCCTCGATCCGGCCAAGCTTGTTGTGCGCACCATCCTCAACGGCGCGGAGCGGCAGAACTATCCGATCTCGGACATGATCTTCACCGCGCAGGAGCTGGTCAGCAAAATCTCCCACGACATGACCCTGCTTCCCGGCGACCTCATCGCCGTCGGCACCTCGGTCGGCGTCGGGGTGATGAAGGAGCCGGTGAATTCCGTGACCGTCGCGATCGACGGCATCGGCGAGCTGACCAACGAGTTTCGGCTGTAACTCGCTGCGTCATTCCTAGGCCGCAAATCCATCGTGGGCCCGGAATGAAGGCTCGCCGGCCATTTGCGCCGCAGCCCGGCAAAAATTGATCCTGCGCAAATCGGCGGTCGCGGCTGCCGCTATCCTTCCCGGCAACAGATCGATTTCTGATGCAAGGGAGGATGTCATGTCGAACGCCAGTAATGCACTTCTCTGGGCGGCTCTGTACTTCGCTCTTTCGTTCGCTGCGATCTTCGTGGTCTGGTTCGCCGACAAGATGCGCACGAACTTCCTCGGGAAATGATAGCCCGAGGCTCGCCGGCTCGCGCCGACGCCTGCTGCTAGCCTCCCCGAAAGGGGCCCACGCAGTGCCGTAGCCCGGATGGAGCGAAGCCTAATCCGGGACGGGCGTTTCTGCGCGCGCAGACCCCGGATTGCGCTTTGCTCCATCCGGGCTTACAGGCCTTGCCCCGCTCCCCGGGAAAACCTGGCACCCTGCTCTCCGCCAATCGACTGACGCAACCGGCAGTGGATCGCGCGACCGGAAACATCTGGCAACCCCGCCCGCCCCTTGATCTCGGTTCCGCTCTCCAATAGCAACTATGGCGAGAATGTGTCCCGGGTGGGGAAGTCACGATGTGGCTGTTTTTCGTGGTTGCCTGGTTTGTCCTGCTAGCCGCCATCGCGATCCTCGCCCAACAGGCGTTTGGTTATGACGTCGCGCACTTGCCTGCCCTGTTTGCGGACCTGCCTATGCCGCAGCGTATCGCAACCGGCGCGATCGTGACGCTCGGGCTGGCGCTGATCGGCGCCCCCGCCTGGCGGCTCTCGCGTCAGGATCGCCGCCTCAATACCCTGCGCGACCGCCTCAAGAAGACCCGCGAGGATGTCGTCGTCGCCCACGCCCTGCAAAACCACCTCGACGCCACCGTCCAGCACCTGATCGAAAGCGATCCCCGCGAGGCCGTCTCCGCCCTCCACGACAAGCTGGGCGAGACTGAGCAGCGCGCCCTACTCCAGCAGGGCCGAAACGAATCCACCGACATGCACGACCAGCTCGCCGAGATCCGCCGGCGCCAGCAGGGGGTGCGAGAGATGGTCGGCAAGGTCGCCGACCAGCGGCGCGCGGTCGAGCCTGTTTTCACCGAGATCCGCGACCGCCAGAACCAGCTCGAACGCTCCCTGCTCGACCTCGAGACCGACGACCGCAAGAATAACCTCGCCGACCGCCTGAAGGACGTGGCGCGCGACGTATCGGCGCTGCTGTCACGGGTGAACGCGGTCCAGGACACTTTCGTGACCCTCAACCAGTACAAGGAAGATCTGGCGAAATCCCATGCCGAACTGGTCCCGCTGCGCTCATCGGACGCCGGCATCAATGCCCTGATCGGCGAGCTCGGCCTCAGCCATGACCGTCTGGCCAAGAGCATCGACGAGCTCGAGACCGGCGGCGAGGCGCCGCTCGACACTCGCGTCGAGACGCTCTCGAAGAACAAGATCGAGATCGCGCAGCGCCTCGCCCGCATCGACGACAGCTTCAATATCCTGAAAGCGATCCGGCTCGATTTCGAGGAACTCGGCCAGCGCCAGGCCCAGCTCGAACGCTCGCTCGCCGACGTCGAAACCGACCCCGAGGGCAAGACCCTCGTCGACCGCCAGAACGCGCTGAACGATTTCGTCCTCCAGTCGCGCCAGCGGCTCGGCGCGTTGCAGGAGACGCTGGCGACGCTGAACGCCTTCAAGACGGAGTTGTCGAAGTCGCAGGCCGACCTCGTTCCGCTGAAGGCGCCGGTGTTCGGCATCGAGGCCATGATCGCCGAGGTCGGCGCCACCCGCGATCTCCTTGCGAACACCGTCGGCGAGATCGAGGCGAACGGCGACGTCACCCTCGCCTCGCGCGTCGATGCCCTCGCCAGGAGCAAGCGCGAGGTCGAAGACCGCCTCGCCCGCATCTTCGACAATTTCAACGCGCTCGATGCCTTGCGCAAAGACATCGGCGGCATCTTCTCGACGATCAGGAACAGCCTGAACCGAATCGGGTGAGAAGCCCGAGCTGCGTAGGATGGGTAGAGCGCAGCGAAACCCATAACCACGATCACCGTGGAAAGGGTGCGATGGGTTTCGCTTCGCTCTACCCATCCTACAGCCCGCAATCACGCCGCGCCGAAACATCCAGACACATCATATCTCCGCGCACCCGATCAATGCCGCCAACATGTCCCGCGGGTGCCGCAACTTGGACGCATTCGGCCGCCTTCTATGAGGCGTGTCTGGGGGCACGGCCGTGCCGTGTTTGGACCAAACCTTCTAGGGGTATGACTGTGAAGAAAATTGTAATTGCTCTGGGTGCGACGCTTGCTCTGGTGACGGCTGCGAACGCTGCGGATCTGCCGCGTCGCCAGCCCGTTCCCGTCTATCCTGCGGAGCAGGCGCCGATCGGCAAGATGCCGATTGGCAAGAGCCCGATTGGAAAGGCCCCGATCGGCAAGGCGCCCGGCCCGGTCGCTGCGCGCTACTGACGCGCAACGGAAATACGCGCAAGAAATCTGCGTAAGCGGCCGGTAGTCGAGGGGCACAACGTGACGAACACATCTGATCGATCGGGATCCTGCATCCTCGCGGGATTCGCTCTCGCGGCGATGCTCGCCTGCACCACCCCCTCGGCCTCGGCCCACGAAGCGAACAAGCGCGTTGCCGACGCCAATGCGCTTGCTACGACCGACGCCGCATCACGACCGGCGCCGCAATCGACGCGGCGCTCCGTCGCACGCGCAGAGAAAGGTCCCTACTACGTCGACTTCCGCGCGCGGACGGCGGCGAGCTGGGGCCATGCGTTCGTCTGGTACGGCAAGACCAGCGAGCGCGCCGTCGAAGTCGCGGGCCTCACGCCCGCCGGCGACACTTGGGCCTATGTGCTCGGTCACCTCACCTGGGTGCCAGCCGAAACCGGCGCGAGCTACGGCGATCTCGATCCGGACTATCTGACCGCGAACTACCGCGTCTATCTGAGCGAAGCCGACGCCAAGCGCGTCTTCGCCTATATCAAGAAATTGCAGGCGAGCTCGCCGGTCTGGAACGCTGAGACCACCAACTGCACCGGCTTCATCGGCGACATCGCCGAGTTCATGGGCCTGCAGGTCCCCTACCGCTGGCAGCGCCCGGAAAAATTCGTCAACAGCCTCAAGGAAATGAACGGCGGCCGCCAGATGGTGCGGCTGTCGGCGGAGTAGTTCTACCGTCATTGCGAGCGCAGCGAAGCAATCCAGAGTCCCTCCGCGGAGACAGTCTGGATTGCTTCGCTGCGCTCGCAATGACGGTGTTGAAGCAGCGGGGCTAAGAACCGACTCAGCGGTGCCGGCCTGACGGAAACCGGCGTCCAATTATCCGCCCTGCGGAATCACCCTCATCGCTCGCATGACGCCCCGCACGCCCGGCTGATAGACTTTTCCTACCCCCGGCGGCATCCTGCCGCCATCAACCGATAACAGAGCGCCACGCGAGGCGGGGGAAACAGATCATGCTGCAGACACGGTTCACAAAGCTCGTCGGCGTCGAGCACCCGATCGTCCAGGGCGGCATGCAATGGGTCGGACGCGCCGAGCTGGTCGCCGCGGTCGCGAACGCTGGCGCGCTCGGCTTCATCACGGCGCTGACCCAGCCGACCCCGGAAGACCTGACCAAGGAGATCGCGCGCTGCCGCGACCTCACCGACAAGCCCTTTGGCGTCAACCTCACCATCCTGCCCGCGATCAAGCCGCCGCCCTACGCCGAATACCGCGCCGCCATCATCGAGGCCGGCATCACCGTGGTCGAGACCGCCGGCAACAAGCCGCAGGAGCATGTCGATGAGTTCAGGAGGCATGGCGTCAAGATCGTGCACAAATGCACCAGCGTCCGCCACGCGCTCTCGGCCGAGCGCATGGGCGTCGACGCCATCTCGATCGACGGGTTCGAATGCGCCGGCCACCCCGGCGAGGACGACACCCCCGGCCTGATCCTGATCCCGGCCGCCGCCAACAAGATCAAGATCCCGATGATCGCCTCGGGCGGCTTTGCCGATGCCCGCGGCCTCGTCGCCGCCCTGGCGCTCGGCGCCGAGGGCATCAACATGGGCACCCGCTTCATGGCCACCAAGGAAAGCCCGATCCACCAGCTCATCAAGGAGAAGATCGTCGCCAATGACGAGCGCGAGACCGAGCTGATCTTCCGTACCATGCGCAACACCTCGCGCGTTGCCAAAAACGACATCTCGACCAAGGTCGTCGCCATGGAGAAGGAAGGCGCGAAGTTCGAGGACATCCGCGAGCTGGTTGCGGGCGCCCGTGGTAAGATGGTCTATGCGACCGGCAATTCGGACGAAGGCATCTGGTCGGCGGGCCAGGTGCAGGGCCTGATCCAGGACATCCCGAGCTGCGCCGAGCTGATCTCCCGCATCGTGCGCGAGGCCGAAGCCATCATTCGCAGCCGGCTCGAAGGCATGATCGCTCATCCGAGCGCACAAGCCGCTGAATAATCACTGCAAGAAGCGAGAGTAATTCATGAAGGCTTATGTCTACGGCCCTGACGGCGCTCAGATTTCCGACGTCGCTCAACCAAAGCCTAAGGGCACGCAGGTGCTGGTCCGCGTCCGCGCCTGCGGGCTGAACCGCGCCGACACCGGCATGCGCAAGGGCCACGCCCATGGCGCCGCCGGCGGTGCCGGCACCGTGCTCGGCATGGAATGGGCCGGCGAGGTCGCCGAGCTCGGACCGGATGCCAAGGGCGTGAAGGTCGGCGACCGCATCATGGGCTCGGGCGGCGCGGCGTTCGCCGAATACACCCTGGCCGATCACGGCCGGCTGTTCCGCGCGCCATCGAACATGAACTTCGAGGAAGCCGCCACCCTGCCCGTCGCGCTCGCGACCATGCACAACGCGGTCGTCACCGTCGGCGGCATTCAGCCCGGCCAAGCCGTGCTGATCCAGGGGGCGAGCTCCGGCGTCGGTCTGATGGCGATGCAGATTGCGAGGCTCAAGGGCGCCAAGCTCGTGATCGGCTCGTCGACCGATCCCTATCGCCGCGGCCGGCTTAGGGAGTATGGCGCCGACCTCGCCGTCGACTCCTCCGACCCCAAATGGGTGGACGAGGTGCTGAAGGCGACGAACGGCGAAGGCGTCGACCTCATCGTCGACCAGGTCTCGGGCAAGGTCGCGAGCCAGAACCTCGCCGCCACCAAGGTCAAGGGCCGCATCGTCAATGTCGGCCGGCTCGGCGGCACCCATGCCGATTTCAACTTCGACCTGCATGCCGCACGCCGGATCGACTATGTCGGCGTCACCTTCCGCACCCGCACCATCGAGGAGGTCCGCGAGATCTTCGACGAGGTCCGCAAGGACATCTGGGGCGCGGTCGAGTCACGCAAGCTGCAGCTGCCGATCGACAAGGTCTATGCCTTCGCCGACATCGACAAGGCGTTCGAGCACATGGAGGCGAACAAGCATCTGGGGAAGATCGTCGTGACGCTGTGATGCCTGGCCGGGCGACGAGCGCGCGGTCTCGTAGGGTGGGCAAAGCGAAGCGTGCCCACCACAGCGGTTGATCAGGAGACACTTGTTGGTGGGCACGGCGCTACGCGCCTTTGCCCACCCTACGAGACTGAGCCAGTGGCATAAGCGAGCATTCAATTCGGAAGCATTCGCAATAGTTTCGCTCCTGCAACTCACTCGCGACTACAGCTGTGGATCGTCGCTTGATGTTCAGCCCTAGGCTGCTAAATCCCCGGCCATGAGCGCACAGCACAACAAGACCTCGGTCGCCGCAATCTCGATCTTCGCCAGCGGCGGCATGGCAGCGGCCAAGTTTGCGGTCGGGATCGCGATCGGCTCGCTGGCGCTGATTTCGGAGGCCCTGCATTCCTCGATCGACCTGGTCGCGACCATCATCACCTGGGCGGTGGTGCGGGTGTCCGACAAGCCGGCCGACGAAGAGCACCATTACGGCCACGGCAAGCTGGAGAGCATCTCCGCGCTCGGTGTCACCGCCCTGCTCTACGTGCTGGCCGGGGGCATCCTGGTCGAATCCTACAGCCGCCTGCGCGAGGGAACTCCGCCGCCGACCATCTCGGCCGTACCGTTCGTGGTGCTGGTGATCGACATCGTCGTGAACTTGTGGCGTGCCCGCGCCCTGCACCGCGCCGCACGGGAAACGCGCAGCCAGGCGCTCGCGGCGGACGCGCTGCATTTCGCCTCCGACGTACTCGGCTCGTTCGCCGTGATCATCGGCCTGATCCTGGCCGCCCTCGGCTTCTGGTGGGGCGACGCCGCGGCCGCTGCCGCCGTCGCCGTGATGATCGCCCTGCTCGGCCTGCGCATGGCCGGCTCGACCGTGCAGACGCTGGTCGATCGCGCCCCCGAGGGCGCGCAGGAGAAGGCCACGGCCGCGATCCTTGGCGTGCCCGGCGTGATCGACGTCGAGCGGTTGCGGCTGCGCATGGTGGGCGCGACCATGTTCATCGACACCATCGCGAAGGTGCCGCGAACCTATCCGATCGACCGCGTCGAGGAGATCAAGCGCAAGGCGCAGGCGGCGGTCGACAAGGCATTCGGCGACGCCGACCTTACCTTCACCGCCGTCCCCGTCGCGCGCGACAACGAGACCGTGCGCGACCGGATCATGGTCATCGCACACAATTCCGGCCTCGCCATCCACCACGTCACGGTGCACGACCTCGGCGCCAAGCTCATCGTCGGCATCGACCTCGAGGTCGACGCCGGGATGCAGCTCGACGCCGCCCATGACATCGCCAACACGCTGGAGCGCAGCATCCAGGAGGAGTTCGGCGCCGACGTCGAGGTGGACGTCCATATCGAACCATTGGAACCGGAACTGCCGTTCGGGGTCGATGCCGTGCCGGAACGGGTGCGGGCCATCGCCTCCGCCCTGACGGAATATGCCGCCGGCGGCGAGATCTACGACATCCACAATGTGCGTGTCCGCAACACCGACGCCGGCGAGATCGTCAATTTCCACTGCCGTGCCACGCCCTCGATGAGCGTGATCAAGGTGCACGAGCATGTCGACGCGATCGAGCGCGCGCTCCGCCGCGCGTTCCCGAGCGTGAAGCGCGTGATCAGTCACGCCGAGCCGCCGCGGGCGTGACGCGAAATGTGCGGGGAGTCACATGTTCTCGTTTCGGACTCGCCACGCACGTAAGTTTGCGGACGCAAAGTGCGCGTTGGATAAGAATAAATTCGCGTTAACGATTCGTTGACTCTCGACAGCCTGCGAAAACTGGATTCAAATCGGTCATGATTCGGAAGCGATGTGGGGCTGCTTCCGAACTTAAGTTGCAAGCAGGTTTTCCAGGGGGCAGAAGGCATGTCGCGTGCAGACGCCGCGAACGTGCGCGTCCAATCCGATTCGATCAAGGGATTGGCGCAATCGATCGCGAAACCTGCCTATCATCGGCTCCTGATCGCGGAGCCGGCGCTGCGCCGCGCCGTGCCGACGCTGATCATCGCGTTCCTGGTCACGATCTGTCTCGGCGCGTTCGTGCAGGTCGTCGATCAGACGCGCCAGAAGCGGCAGGTGCTCCGCCACGACATCTCGGCGCTGGCCGACCTGCTCGCAGAGCGGATCGATCGCCTGACCTCGTCGCGGCAGGAGCGGCTCAAGAACATCGAGAACCTGCCGACGCTGCTGCCCGATCTGATCCCGTCCTGGGGCACGGCCTCCGGCCGCCACGTCGTCGTCACCTCGGCCGGCGTCGACCGCCGCATCCTCGCCCGCATTCCGATCGACCGCGACCCCTCAGGCAACGACCGCCTGCTCGATGCGATCACCACGGCGCAACTGGTCGCGGCGCCGCCGCGCGACAACAACGTCTCCGACATGACGCTGCCGAACGGCAACGCCGCGATGGTGACCTCGCGGCAGATCAAGTCGCTGCCGGGCCTCGTCACCGTGATCCAGGAGCGCAACGAGCCGATCTGGGGCTCGGACGCCGCGCTCTCGGTGACGCTGTCGGCGACCACCGGCTTCGTGGTCCTGATCCTCGGCTTCGCCTTCCACTGGCAGTCGACCCGCGCCCGCGAGGGCGACCTCATCAACGACGCCGTGCGCGGCCGCATCGACACCGCGCTCAACCGCGGCCGCTGCGGCCTGTGGGACTGGGATCTGTCGCGCGGCCGGATCTTCTGGTCGCAGTCGATGTTTTCGATGCTCGGCCTCGACGGTCGTAACGAGCTCCTCACCTTCGGCGAGGTCAACGCGCTGGTGAAGTCCGACGACATCGACCTGTTCGAGATCGCCGACCAGCTCATCTCCGGGAAGATCGACCATATCGACCAGACCTTCCGCATGCAGCACGTCGACGGTCACTGGATCTGGCTCCGCGTCCGCTGCGAGAAGACGCACGGGGCGACCGATTCCAGCGTGCACCTGATCGGGATCGCCGTCGACATCACCGAGCAGAAGAGCCTCGCCGAACGCACCGTCGAAGCCGACCTCCGCCTGCGCGACGCCATCGAGACCATTCCGGAGGCCTTCGTGCTGTGGGACGCGAGCGACCGCCTCGTGCTCTGCAACTCGCACTTCCAGCGCCTGCACAAGCTGCCCGACAGCGCCGTCATCCCCGGCACCTCCTACGAGACCGTGCTCGAAGTCGGCCGCATGCCGGAGGTGCGCACCCGCCACAACGAGACGGCCAGCCAGGGTCCGGGCGCACGCACCTTCGAGGCGCAGCTCGACGACGGCAGCTGGCTGCACATCAGCGAGCGCCGCACCAAGGACGGCGGCTACGTCTCGGTCGGCACCGACATCACCCGCATCAAGGAGCACGAGCAGAAGCTGGTCGACAACGATCTGCGCCTGCGCGCCACCGTCATCGACCTGAAGCGCTCCCAGGCGGCGCTGGAGCGCCAGACCAACGAGCTCGCCGACCTCGCCGAGAAGTATCAGCGCGAGAAGACCCGCGCCGAGGAAGCCAACCAGACCAAGTCGAAATTCCTCGCCAATATGAGCCACGAGCTGCGCACGCCGCTCAACGCCATCATCGGCTTCTCCGAGATCATGGGCTCGGGCATGTTCGGCGAGCTCGGCTCGGAGAAGTACCAGGAATACTGCCAGGACATCCTGACCAGCGGCCATTACCTGCTCGAAGTCATCAACGACATCCTCGACATGTCCAAGATCGAAGCCGGCCGCATGAAGCTCGACATGGAAGAGCTCGACCTCGGACAGACGCTCGCGGAGTCCCTCCGCGTCGTCTCCGGCCGCGCGCAGGACAAGCATCTGACGCTCGACGCCGGGATCGAGAAATCGATCTCGGTCGTTGCCGACCGCCGCGCGACCAAGCAGATCATCGTCAACCTGCTCTCCAATGCGGTGAAATTCACGCCCGACGGCGGACGCATCGTGGTGCGCAGCCGGCAGCTCGACGACAAGATCGTGCTGTTGATCGCCGACACCGGCATCGGGATCGCGCCGCATTCGCTGGCACGGCTCGGCCGCCCGTTCGAGCAGGTCGAGAGCCAGCTCACCAAGACCTACCACGGCTCCGGACTTGGACTTGCGATCGCGCGCTCGCTGGCGCAGCTCCACGGCGGCTCGATGCGGCTGCGCTCGAAGATCGAGGTGGGCACCGTCGTCCGCGTGACCCTGCCGCGCGATGCGATCAAGGCGGCGTCCGGGATGTCGGCTGCGGCCTAGAGCATGGCGGGAAGCTCGCCTGCGGCCATCCTTCGAGACGCCCGCCTCCGGCGGGCCCTCAGGATGAGGGCAGAGTGCGCAGCAGCAGTTTCAGCGAACACCGATACAACGGAGCCTCATCCTGAGGAGACCGCGAAGCGGTCGTCTCGAAGGACGAGGCGCTTGCTCGGGCCCTGCCGAACCGGTATCCACTTCGCTCGAAAACGCTGTAGACCCTACAATTGCAGCGACGGCGCCACTTCGCGCGCGACGTTGACCAGCGCCGCGATCAGCGGCGTCATCGGATCGCGCTGCGGGATCACCATGCCGATGCTGTAATTGACATCAGGATCGGTGATCGGGATCGAACGCACCGTATCGGACAGGCCGAGCGTCTCGGCAAGCTTGGCCGGCATCACGCTCGCCCAGCGCCCCGTCTTCACATGCGTGAACAGCACGAGCAGCGAGTTCGAGGTCAGGGTTGGCGTCGCCTCCGCGCCGACCGAGCGGAGCGCGCGGTCGATGATGCGGCGGTTCTGCATGTCGGGCGTCAGCAGGCACAGCGGCACCTGCCCGACCTCCTTCCACGTCACCGTCTCGCGATCGCCGAACATTCCATCCGGCGCGGTCAGCAGGCGATAGCTCTCGTTGTAGAGCGGAATGGTGCGCACCTTGCCGATCGGCTCGTTCTCGATATAGGTCAGCCCCGCATCGACCTCGAGATTTTCGAGCAGCCCCAGCACCTCGGATGAGGTGGTGGACTGGATGCGAAATCGCACCTCGGGATGCTTGGCGCGGAACGGCGTCGTCAGCTGGGCGACCATGCCGAGCACGGTCGGGATCGCCGCGATGCGGATTTCGCCGGAGAGCTGATGCTTCAGCCCGTTGATCTCGTCACGCATGGCGCGGGCATCGCCCACGATCCGCCGCGCCCAATCCAGCGCGCGCTCGCCCTCGGGGGTAAAACCCTGGAAGCGGGAGCCGCGCTGGACCAGCATCACGCCGAGGATCTCCTCGAGCTGCTTGAGCCCGGTCGACATCGTCGGTTGCGTCACGCCGCAGACTTCTGCAGCGCGTCCGAAATGCCGCTCCTTCGCCAGCGCCAGCAGCAGTTCAAGCTTGTCGATCAACCGGTCGTCCCCTCGGATGCCATCGTGGCATGCAAGCTAGCACGGCAGGTCATTACCAACACGGAAAAACCGGCAAGCGGAACGCGATTAATTGCATTTCCGTATCGCCCGATTGCGCTTCCAGATCGATCAGAATTCGCAATCGCAGCATGAGACAGCTTTATTGATCTTCGAACGATTCCAAATAGTTTGCGATCAAGGGACGCTCAATCTGAGAACAAAGAATGACAGCGGTTTACGAGCCTTGGGACGAGACGCGCGGCGCAGAGATCATCGCCGAACATGCGAAGCAAGAGGGCGCGACGCTGGTCATCCTGCACGCCCTTCAGAAGGCGTTCGGCTATGTGCCGGAGGCGGCGATCCCCATGGTGGCGCAGGCGCTGAATCTGTCGCGCGCCGAGGTGCATGGCGTGTTCACCTTCTACCATGATTTCCGGCACAAGCCGGCCGGACGTCATGTCCTGAAGCTTTGTCGCGCGGAAGCGTGTCAGGCTGCGGGCGGCGATGCTCTCGCTGCGCGCGCCGAGGCGAAGCTTGGCGTGCCCCTCGGCAACACGACCGCCGATGATCGCGTCACGCTGGAGCCGATCTACTGCCTCGGGCTGTGCGCGACCGCACCGTCCGCCATGCTCGACGGCCGCCTCATTGGCCGGCTCGATGAGAAGCGCCTCGATGCACTGGTCGCGGAGGCACAGCGATGAGCATGCGTCTATTCGTCTCACGCGATGCGGGTGCGATTGCGGTTGGCGCCGACGAGGTTGCGCTGGCGCTGGAGCAGGATGCGGCCAAGCGCGGCGTTGCAGTCGAGATCGTCAGGACCGGCTCGCGCGGCATGTACTGGCTGGAGCCGCTGGTCGAGGTTGCGACGCCGCAGGGCCGGATCGCGTTCGGCCCGGTCACCGAGGCCGATGTGCCCTCCCTGCTCGACGCCCTCGCCAGCAACACGCCGCATCTGCTGCGGCTGGGCGCAACCGACGAGATCCCCTGGCTGAAGCGCCAGACCCGTCTCACCTTCGCCCGCTGCGGCGTGATCGATCCGCGCTCGCTTGACGACTACCGCGCCCATGGCGGCTACAAGGGCCTCGAGCGCGCGCTGTCGCTCGGCTCGGATGCGATCCTCGCCGAGGTCACCGCATCCGGCCTGCGTGGCCGCGGCGGTGCGGGCTTCCCCACCGGCATCAAGTGGAAGACCGTCGCGCAAGCGAAGGCCGACCGCAAATTCATCGTCTGCAACGCCGACGAAGGCGACAGCGGCACCTTCGCCGACCGCATGATCATGGAAGGCGACCCCTTCCTGGTGATCGAGGGCATGACGACCGCCGGCATCACCGTCGGCGCGACCAAGGGCTACATCTACATCCGCAGCGAATACCCGCACGCAGTCGAAGCGATGAACGCGGCCATCAAGGCAGCAAAGCGCGGCGGCTATCTCGGCGACAAGATCGGCGGCTCCACCTACAGCTTCGATCTCGAAGTGCGGGTCGGCGCCGGCGCTTACGTTTGCGGCGAAGAGACCTCGCTGCTGGAAAGCCTCGAAGGCCGCCGTGGCCTGGTCCGCGCCAAGCCGCCGCTGCCCGCGCATCACGGCCTGTTCGGCGAGCCGACCGTCATCAACAACGTGCTGTCATTCGCCGCCATCCCCTTCATCCTCGCCGAAGGTGCCAAGGCCTACGCTGATTTCGGCATGGGCCGCTCGCGCGGCACGATGCCGATCCAGCTCGCCGGCAACATCCGCCATGGCGGGCTGTTCGAGACGGCGTTCGGCGTGACGCTCGGCGAGCTCGTCGACGACATCGGCGGCGGCACGTTCACGGGCCGTCCGGTTCGCGCGGTGCAGGTCGGCGGCCCTCTCGGCGCCTACTTCCCGCGCGCGCTGTTCGACACCCCGTTCGACTACGAAGCCTTCGCCGCACGCGACGGCCTGATCGGCCATGGCGGCATCGTCGTGTTCGACGACAGCGTCGACATGCGCAGGCAGGCGCGCTTCGCCATGGAATTCTGCGCCATCGAATCCTGCGGCAAGTGCACGCCCTGCCGGATCGGCTCGACCCGTGGCGTCGAGACCGTCGAAAAGATCATCCGCGGCGAGCGCGTGAGCGAAAATCTCGCGCTCGTCGAAGACCTCTGCAACACCATGAAATTCGGCTCGCTCTGCGCACTCGGGGGCTTCACGCCCTACCCCGTGCTCAGCGCGTTGAAGCATTTCCGGGAAGATTTCATCCCGGCCCCGACCACGCTTCAGGCCGCGGAATAGGAGAACGACGATGTCTCTGATCGAAGAAATCGACTACGGCACACCGCGCTCCAAATCGACGACGATGGTGACGCTGACCATCGACGGCAACCAGGTCACGGTGCCCGAGGGCACCTCGATCATGCGGGCCGCGATGGATGCAGGCCACCAGATCCCAAAACTCTGCGCGACCGACATGGTCGACGCGTTCGGCTCCTGCCGTCTCTGCGTCGTCGAGATCGAGGGCCGCGCCGGCACGCCGGCCTCCTGCACGACGCCTGCCATGAACGGCCTCGTCGTGCACACCCAGAGCGAACGGCTGAAGAAGCTGCGCAAGGGCGTGATGGAGCTCTACATCTCCGACCATCCGCTTGACTGCCTCACCTGCGGCGCCAATGGCGATTGCGAATTGCAGGACATGGCCGGCGCCGTGGGCCTCCGCGACGTGCGCTACGGCTATGAGGGCGAGAACCACGTCTTCGCAAAATCCCATGGCGAGATCAACGCCGCCTGGATGCCGAAGGACGAGTCCAATCCTTACTTCACCTACGATCCCTCCAAGTGCATCGTCTGCTCGCGCTGCGTCCGCGCCTGCGAGGAAGTGCAAGGCACCTTCGCACTGACCATCTCGGGCCGCGGCTTCGACAGCCGCGTTTCGCCCGGCATGAGCGAGAGCTTCCTCGGCTCCGAATGCGTCTCCTGCGGCGCCTGCGTGCAGGCTTGCCCGACCGCGACGCTGACGGAAAAGTCGGTGATCGAGATCGGCCAGCCCGAGCACTCCGTCGTCACCACCTGCGCCTATTGCGGCGTCGGCTGCGCCTTCAAGGCCGAGATGCGCGGCGAGGAAGTCGTGCGCATGGTGCCGTACAAGGACGGCAAGGCCAATCGCGGCCATTCCTGCGTCAAGGGCCGCTTCGCCTGGGGCTACACCAACCACAAGGAGCGCATCCTCAACCCGATGATCCGCGAGCGGATCGAGGATCCCTGGCGCGAAGTGTCCTGGGATGAGGCGTTCTCGTTTGCCGCTGCCAAGATGCGCGGCATCCAGAAGAAATACGGCCGTGACGCCATCGGCGGCATCACCTCGTCCCGTTGCACCAACGAAGAAACCTATCTGGTGCAGAAGCTGATCCGCGGCGGCTTCGGCAACAACAATGTCGACACCTGCGCCCGCGTCTGCCATTCGCCGACCGGTTATGGTCTGTCGCAGACCTTCGGCACGTCGGCCGGCACGCAGGACTTCGACTCGGTGGAAGATACCGACGTCGCGGTCATCATTGGTGCAAATCCCGCCTCCGCTCACCCGGTGTTCGCTTCGCGCCTGAAGAAGCGGCTGCGCCAGGGCGCAAAGCTGATCGTGATCGATCCGCGCCGCACCGAAATGGTGGAATCGCCGCACGTAAAGGCGTTGCACCTGCCGCTGATGCCCGGCACCAACGTTGCCGTCGTGACGGCGCTGGCGCATGTCATCGTCACCGAGGGCCTCGCCAACGAAGCCTTCGTGCGCGAGCGCTGCGACTGGGCCGAGTTCGAGGAATGGGCCGCCTTCGTCGCCCAGCCGAAACACAGCCCGGAAGCCACCGCGATCCTCACCGGCGTCGATCCGCAGGTGTTGCGTGAAGCCGCGCGCATCTACGCCACCGGCGGCAATGGCGCGATCTATTACGGCCTCGGCGTCACCGAGCACAGCCAGGGTTCGACCACCGTGATCGCGATCGCCAACCTCGCGATGGCGACCGGCAATATCGGCCGCCCCGGCGTCGGCGTGAACCCGCTGCGCGGCCAGAACAACGTGCAGGGTTCCTGCGACATGGGCTCGTTCCCGCACGAGCTGCCCGGCTATCGCCACATCTCGGGCGACGCCGTGCGCGACCAGTTCGAAGCGCTGTGGAACGTCAAGCTCAACCCGGAGCCGGGCCTGCGCATTCCCAATATGTTCGACGCCGCGATCGAAGGCACGTTCATGGGCATCTACGTGCAGGGCGAGGACATCCTCCAGTCCGATCCCAACACCAAGCACGTCGTGGCGGCGCTGTCGTCGATGGAATGCGTCATCGTTCACGACCTCTTCCTGAACGAGACCGCAAACTACGCCCATGTCTTCCTGCCCGGCTCGAGCTTCCTCGAGAAGGACGGCACCTTCACCAACGCCGAGCGCCGCATCCAGCGCGTCCGCAAGGTGATGACGCCGAAGAACGGCATGGCCGACTGGGAGGTCACCATCGCCCTCGCCAAGGCCATGGGTTTCGAGATGAACTACAGCCATCCGTCCGAGATCATGGACGAGATCGCGGCACTGACGCCGACGTTTACCGGCGTCTCCTACGCCAAGCTCGACGAACTCGGCTCGGTGCAGTGGCCCTGCAACGAGAAAGCGCCGGAGGGCACCCCGGTGATGCATATCGGCGGCTTCGTCCGCGGCAAGGGCAAGTTCATCGTCACCGAATATGTCGCGACCGACGAGCGTACCGGCCCCCGCTTCCCGCTGCTGCTCACCACGGGCCGCATCCTCAGCCAGTACAATGTCGGCGCGCAGACAAGGCGCACCGAGAACGTGGTCTGGCATGCCGAGGACCGGCTCGAGATTCATCCGCACGACGCCGAGCAGCGCGGTGTGCGTGACGGCGACTGGGTGCGGCTCGCGAGCCGTGCGGGCGAAACCACGCTGCGCGCGGAGATCACCGACCGCGTCTCACCGGGCGTCGTCTACACCACCTTCCATCACCCGGACACGCAGGCCAACGTCATCACCACCGACTATTCGGATTGGGCCACCAACTGCCCCGAATACAAGGTCACCGCGGTGCAGATCTCGCCGTCGAACGGCCCGTCCGACTGGCAGAAGGCCTATGACGCGCAGGCGCAGCACTCCCGCCGCATCGCGCCGGCCGAGGCAGCGGAGTAACGGCATGCACGTGCCGGTCCAGGCCATCGACCGCGAGATCTGGCGCGACGGAGTCGCGTCCGAAGGCGCGCGCCTGATCCCGGAGGAGACGCCGCTGGCGCTGACCTATAACGGCGGCAGCTATGCCGTCATGATGGGGACTCCACAGAACCTCGAGGATTTTGCGGTCGGCTTCAGCCTGGACGAAGGCATCATCAGGTCGGTCGACGACATCAAGTCGCTCGAAGTGGTCCGCCTCGACGACGGCATCGAGCTGCGCATGTGGCTGGCGTCGGAAGATGCCGCGCGCATCAGCGAGCGGCGGCGGCACATTGCCGGCCCGACCGGCTGCGGCATTTGCGGCATCGATTCAATCGCCGAGGCCGTGCGGCCCGCGGCCGTCGTCCCACCAGGGTCCAGCTTCACGCCGCAACAGATCATGACGGCGATGCAGGCGATCGCGCCCCTGCAATCGATCAACATGCAGACGCGCGCGGTCCACGCTGCAGCCTTCTGGTCGCCATCGAATGGCATTGTGGCCCTGCGCGAGGACGTCGGCCGCCATAACGCGCTAGACAAGCTCGCAGGTTCGCTGGCGCGCAGCCGGACGGACGCTAGCGTGGGCATGGTGCTGCTGACGAGCCGTGTCTCGGTCGAGATGGTGCAGAAGACGGCCGCAATCGGCGCCCCGGTGCTGGTCGCCGTCTCGGCGCCCACCGCGCTCGCGGTTCGCACCGCGGAGGCCGCCGGCATCACGTTGATCGCGATTGCCCGCAGCGATGGGTTTGAAGTATTCACGCACCAGAGTCGCGTTACGGCTCATCGTGCTCAGGAGATTATCGATGTCGTCGCCTGACCGCCTCGTCTACATGGCCAACCAGATCGGTACCTTCTTCAAGAGCCAGGGCCACGACAAGGCCGTGCCGGGGATCGCCGACCACATCAAGAAGTTCTGGGATCCCCGGATGAAGCGCGCGATCTTCGCCCATCTCGACGCGGGCGGCGCCGGCCTGGAGCCGAACGTGCGCGAGGCTCTCACCTCGCTGAAGCAGACGACGTCCCTTCCAGCAGCGCCGTAAATACGCGCCTCACCTCGCTCTGCGTTTCCTTCACGCGCGCCTCCAGCGACGAGAAGTCGGGCGCATCGCCGGCGCGCGCCATCACGCGCTGAAGGTCGGTGCCGGCGGTCTCGGGCTTGAAGCCGTCGCTGACGCAGAGACGCAGGATCTGCGTCAGGTCGTGATAGAGCCGCGCCGCCGCGCGAAGGATCTCCGCCTCCGATTGCGGGAGCACGTTGAGCTTGGCGGCGTTGTCCAGAACCTGAAGGGTGCTGACGTCGAGAATTTCAGGCTTGTCATGGGCGTGCACGAGCTGGAGATATTGCGCGATGAAGTCGATATCGACCATGCCGCCTGCGGCGTATTTGAGATCCCAATGGTCGCTTTCGCCCTTCTCCTGCGCGATGGCGCGCCGCATGTCGGCGACGTCGTTGGCGATGGTCGCCCGATCGCGGCGGCGGGTCAGGACATCGCGGATGATACGCTCGATCCGCTCACGGAATTCATCCGAGGCCGATACCACGCGGGCGCGGGTCAGGGCCATGTGCTCCCAGGTCCAGGCCTCGTTGGCCTGGTAGTCCGCGAATGAGACGAGGCTCGACGCCACCGGACCGGCGCGTCCCGACGGGCGCAGCCGCATGTCGATCTCGTACAGCACACCGTAATTGGTGCGTGTGGTGAAGGCACTGATCAGGCGCTGGGTGAAGCGCGCGAAGTAGTGGGCGCCCTGAAGCGATTTGGCCCCGTCGGAGTCCGGATTGTCGCCGTCGAAATCGTACAGCAGGATCAGGTCGAGATCGGACGATGCCGTCATCTCGCGGCTGCCGAGCCGGCCCATCGCGATGATCGCGGTCTCCTGATCCTTGATACGTCCGTGTTGGGCGGCGAAGCGTTCGGCGACAAGATCGTGCACGGTGTGGACGATGCCTTCGGCGACATCGGCGAAAGCCGTGCTGGCCTGCTGCGCCGAGACCGTACCGGAGAGAATGCGCGTGCCGATCAGGAACAGGCTCTCCTGCCCGAACAGGCGGAGACGGTCGAGAAACTCCTCATAGGAGTCGGCGTCGCGCACCGTCGCGGCCAATCGCGCCGACAATTCCTGCTTGTCCGGCATCGCGCCGAAGAATCTGGGATCGATCAGGCCATCCATGAGCTGCGGCTTCCGCGCCAGCATCTCGCCGAGCCGCGGCGCCGCGCCGAGCACCAGCGCCACGAGCGCGACGAGATCGCGGTTCTGGCCGAGCAGCGTGATCAGCCGCCCGCCAAGCTGGAGTGCCTGGAGGAACTGATCGAACGCCACGACGGCGCGATCCGGCTCCTCGGCCCGCGCGAGGCCGTCGATCAGGGCCGGCACGAACTCGACGAAAGCGCTTCGCGTCTGGTCGTTGCGGAACACGCGGTAGTCGCCGGTGATCCAGTCACGTATGGTCTGCGCGAGCGCGGCCGGCTTCTTGAAGCCGAGCGTCGTCAAATATTGCAGCAGGCGCGGATCGTCAGGACCTGCACTGTAGTCGAGCGCCGGCAGCTTTGCTGTGCCGGTCGGGTCATCGCCCTCGAACAGTTTTTCGTAGTGTCCTTGCACGATCTGGAGCTGCCGCAACAGGTCGCGCGCAAAGGCTTCGCGATCCGGATAGCCGAAGAAGCGCGCAAAGCGCTCGACCGCCTCCTTGTCGTCGGGCAACGCATGGGTCTGCTCGTCGGCGATCATCTGGAGGCGGTGCTCGACACGGCGCAGGAATTCATACGCAATGGTCAGCTCGTCACGCGCGGCAAAGGTGATCCAGTTGCTGGTGGCGAGAATATCGAGCGCGGCGAGCGTCGGCCGCACCCGCAACTCCGGATGGCGACCGCCGGCGATCAGCTGCTGCGTTTGCGCGAAAAATTCGATCTCGCGAATGCCGCCGCGGCCGACCTTGACGTTGTGCCCCTCGACCGCGATCTCGCTCTGGCCGCGATAGGTCTGCATCTGCCGCTTCATGTCGTGGACGTCGGCAAGCGCGGCGAAGTCGAGATGCTTGCGCCAGACGAAGGGCGCGATTTCGGCGAGCAGCGCCTCGCCCGCTTTGGCATCGCCGGCGCAGGCACGCGCCTTGATCATCGCAGCACGCTCCCAGGTGCGCCCTTCCCGCTCGTAATAGTTCAGCGCGGCGTCTCGCGAAATCGCCACTTGCGTCGAGGACGGATCGGGACGCAGGCGCAGGTCGACGCGGAAGACGTAGCCGTCATAGGTACGCTGCTGGAGAATGCGCGCCACGCCCTGCGTCACCCGCACGAAGAACGGCTGCGGCTCGATGTCGGGCGCGAGCGTCGTGGCATCGGGATCGAAGAACACGATGAGGTCGATGTCGCTGGAATAGTTCAGCTCGCCCGCCCCCATCTTGCCCATCGCGAGCACGATCAGGCCGCAGCCCTCTTCCGGAGCTTCGGGATTGGGCGGCAGGATCTTTCCACGTGCGGCTTCCTGCCGCAGCTGGTACTGGAGCGCCGCCTGCACCGAGGATACCGCGACATCGGTCAGCGCCGCCGTCACCCGCATCACCGGCCAGACGCCACCGATATCGCACAGCGCAGTGAGAAGCGCCGCTTCGGCCTTCATCCTGCGAAGCAGCCGCATCACCTCGGCTTCGTCGCCTGCCGCGAGCACCGCGTCCCTCGCCTCCGCGATCAGCAGGGCGAGATGCGCATCCGGATCGCATTCCAGCAACCGGATCAGCCGCAGCGGGTCAGTGCGCACCAGATCGAACAAATAGAGCGAGAATTCTGCGATGCCGGCCAGAATATCCCGCGCGAAGGGATGAGCCAGCGACACGCCAAGACGGGCCGATTGCGCCGGCTCGAGCTCGGCCAGCCAGCTTTCAAGACGTCGTTCGTCGGTGGTGGAAGCGGCAATATGGGGAGCCTCCGCAAAGCGCGCGGCGAGGCTCTCACCAGTCTTGTCCGCGTTTCCCGGCGCGGAGTGGTTCATGCCACCTTCTGTGGCACATCCTGCATTGGCGGAGCAACCCTGTCGCCGGCGCGCGCCGGGAGCACCAGCGTGGCGACGAGGCCGGGCTGGGCATCACCCAGCCGCAATTCTCCGCCATGCAACGTCGCAACCGCGGCGGCAAGGCTGAGACCGAGGCCGGAGCCCGGCAGCGTGCGGCTGGCTTCAAGCCGCACGAATCGCTCGACGACATGCTTGCGGTCGGCTTCGGGGATACCAGGGCCGCGATCGGTGACGCTGAGCAGCACCTGGTCGCCCTCGCGCTTCGCCTCGATGATGATCTGCCTGGAGTCCATGCTGACCACGGTTCCACCGGTCTGCGCGACCGGCTTGCCGTACTTGATCGCGTTCTCGACCAGGTTGGCGAGCGCCTGGCTGATCAATTCGCGGTTGGCGTGAACCGGCGTCGGCTCGGCCTTGACCTTCAAGGTCATGCCATCGTCCTCGGCCAGCGGCTCGTAGAGCTCGTGGATGCCGCCCGCGACTTCGGCGGCGTCGAAATCATCCATGTTGCCGCGCGCCTGGCCGGACTCGGCGCGCGCGATCATCAAGAGCGCATTGAAGGTGCGGATCAAGCCGTCGGATTCCTCGATGGTCCGCTCCAGCGCCGCTCGGTAATCGGTCTCGCTGCCCGATTTCGCCAGCGCCTCCTCGGCGCGGTTGCGCAGACGCGTCAGTGGCGTCTTGAGGTCGTGGGCGATGTTGTCGGAGACTTCCTTCAGCCCCGCCATCAGCGCCTCGATCCGCTCCAGCATCGCATTGAGGTTTTCCGCAAGACGATCGAGCTCGTCGCCGCTGCGCCCCACCGGCAGGCGCCCGCTGAGATCGCCGGTCATGATGCGCTGCGCGGTGCCGGTCATCGCATCGATGCGCGTGAGGACGCGGCGCGCGACGAAGATGCCGCCGCCGAGGCCCAGCACGACCACGATCAGGATCGACCATTGCGCGGCCTTGGCGACGATCCCGAACAGGCGCCGCCGCTCGTCGAGGTCGCGGCCGATCAGGAGGCGGAAACCGTTTTCGAGCTCGGTGACGCGCACCAGCGCGCGATGGTCGCGCTCGTCGGCGTCCTCGATCCGCTTGTAGGCCGTCTCCGACCAGCCGCGCGTCGCCATTACGCCCGGCGCCAGCGAGCCGACATTGCCGGCGATCGCCTGCCCGGTCGGCGTGGTCACGAGATAGAGGTTGGCGCCCGGCCGCAGCGCCCGGTACTCGATCGCGAGCACGAGGCCGCGCAGGCCGCGACGGCCGTAGATCTCGTTGATCTCCGAGGTCTCGGCATTGACCGTCTGCGTGATTTCCTCGGTGATCAGCCGCCGCGTATTCCAGGCGAAATAGCCGAGCAGCGAGGCCGCGAAAATCGCAAACAGGAACAGGTAGACCAGCGTCAGCCGGAATGCCGTGGTGCGGACGAGTTTACCGAATGCCGTCACGGATCCGGTACCCAATCTGAGTGTATCGCGGGGTATCGCTGAGCATCGTCTACCACCAGATTTGCATTTAACCTCAACCGTTGCAAGTATCAGCCACCGCCTGATATCACCCGCTATCGCCTAGCGCGGTAGAGCATCGGTCAAAAAGAGGTAAGCGATTGTCTTTCTCCCGCCAAGTGATCCGTGACGGAGGTGGTACCGTAAGGAACCTAAAATGGCGCTGAACTCCAGCCAAGTTAAATCCAAGCAACCTGGAGCGTATGCCGACGGCGGCGGGCTCTATCTGATTGTCCGAGAGAGCGGAGAGCGCGCCTGGGCCTTCCGCTTTACCGCACCGGACGGCAAGCGCGCCCTGATGGAATTTGCCTCTGTCGGCGACAAGCCCGGTGAGCTGTCCCTCACCGAGGCGCGCGACCAGGCACGCGAGTATCGGCTGGCATTGAAAAAAGACAGCATCGATCCACGTCACAAGAAGCAGCTCGCCGCGAAAGGCGACATGGCCTTCCATGAATATTGGAGAGCAAAGACGGCAGAATGGTTGCGCGGCCGCACCGAGCAGGACGAGGAGGTTCAGGCTTGGGCGCGATCGCTACGCGACCTTTCCAAGCTCCATCAGAAGAAGCTCCACGAGATCGACACCACGCACGTTGTCGAGGCCCTCAAGACGATCTGGTGGGAGAAGCCGGTAAGCGCCGGTCGCACGCGCGAGCGCTTGGAGAGGGTTCTCAGCGCCGCCAAGGTCGAGAAATATCGTACCGGTGAAAACCCGGCAGCGTGGCGAGACAATCTCAAACACCTTCTGCCGTCTCCCAGGAAGCTGAACCGCAAGAAGGGCCACCCATCGCTGAAATACGAGAGCGCGCCGGCGCTGATGGCAGCGCTGGCTTACGATCCCTATCCCGTCGCGCGGTGCGTCGAGGTCGGCATCCTCTGCTGCTCTCGCAGCCAGGAGATCCGCTGGATGGAATGGGAGGAGCTCGACTTCGTGAAGCGGACGTGGCTGATCCCCGCGCAGAAAATGAAGGTAAAGGGTGAATTGGGTAAGCCACACCTTGTGCCCCTCACCGACCAGGCCATCGCCATCATTCAGTCGATGCCGCGCGTCGGGCGCTATGTATTCCCCTCTGACCATGCTGCTGATCACAAGGCCTTCCGCGCGAACGCGCTGGTCGGCGCAATCAAGCGCGCAGGCTTCAATGCAACCATGCACGGAATGCGAACCACGTTCCGCAACTGGGGCGCCGACAATCGCGAGCACAACTTCCGCCGCGAGGTGCTGGAGTTCTGTCTCTCCCACCGCATCGGCGACGAGGCCGAGCTGTCCTATTGGACGAGCGAGATGCTGGATCGCCGACGCGAAGTGCTCGAAGCCTGGGTAAGTTATTTACTTCCGCGGAAAAAGACATTCGGCGAAACGTCCTCTGCTAAGCGGCCGAGGCTTCGTCTCGTCGGCTAGGTTCACCCGGCCAAAGCGGCGCTCGAGGGCAGCTTGAAGGACGCGGGTGCCAAGCTGAGAAGTGGATCACAGGACGGGATTTGAATCTCCGGCCCTAGTCTCCCAAGCATGCGCCCATCGTTGTTCTTGTATGAGTTTTTTGGCAACGGGTGGATTATCCCCCGACTGAATTTATTATGTTTTCCATCTCGATTGGCAACGCTTCTTCCTTCGAGATCATCAGGATTGCGCCCTAGTCAGTTCCCACGCCCCGTCTCTTGGATTGGCTACGATGCCGCGAGCTTTCATGCGGTGGAGGGTCGATCTGAAGGTGCTCGGATTCATTTGAGGGTCGACAATCTGCATCTCTCTGAGCAACTCGTGCGTCTTTCGCGAGCCGCTCTTCGAATTTCTCAAATTCTCGACGACAACGCTTTCAACCAGTACTCGCCGGACACTGTTCTTCCTAGTCACGTCCGTGCGCATCGTGAGCGGGTTTCTTCGTCGCACCGTCAGCAGAAGACGCTCCAACGTCGCCTTTTCCTGCGTCAGCAGACCAATTTTGGTCTCAATCTCTTTTAGTTCGAGCAGCAATCTGCGCTCGAGCACGTTGTCGGAGTCGGTTGAGCTCATGTTGCACTTACCTTTTTTGCAACACCGGATTTCTGTTCATACAATATTGGAGCTAGGTATTTCAAGGGGTTGCATTCTTGACATGTCGCTCAACCCCAGTTAGCAACGTGTTGCATCAGCAACACGTTGCTAACTGGGGTTGAATGGTGGCAACGCGTCCCCATTGCTAATTCCGTTGACGTCGCTAATATCTCGCTTGGGATCGTGTGCCATCTTGCGATGGCGATTGCGGATCAAATAAATAAGGGCAGCACGAATGGTTCGTGCTGCCCTTTTGTCTTGGTGCTTTCCGGCCAGCGGCGCCGCGAAGCGCGAAGACCGCTAAGCACCCGTCCGCAAATGGTTGATAGCGCCAAAGGGCCTAATTCTCAAGTCCGCGAGAAAGGTCCAGTAATGTCGAAAGTCTTCAAGCCAGGCGAAACAGCTCCCCGATCCGGGCAATATGAGATCGTAGGAGTCCGCGGCGGCGAGAGCGGCCAAGAGCGAACTGTAACTCGAGGGGAACCGCTCCCGCCAACTCCGAAGCCCGGAATGGGATACAAGCTGGTCGATCCGACGAAGCACAAGAGCGGTCGTTGAGCGACAATGACAACGCTTGGTGAACTGACCGAAGAGCAAGTCGCTATAATAAAAAAGCGCATCAACGACGGCGAAAAATACTCGGAAATCGCCGCCGATTACCGCCTTAACCAAGGCCGCATTGCCGACATAAAGTTTGGGCGCGCATATCCGCACGTTCCAGCGGCGAAGTAGCGTTTCGGCTTCAAAGAAGACCATCCTGGGGAGCGCAAGCCTCCCAGGATGATAGCGCTCCCCCCAATTTCTTCCCGTTGGCAGCACGGCGCCGCTAGGAAGCGCCACCGCGCCAAGTGCGCCAAAATCCATCCACAAAATCAGTCTCTAACTGACGGCCTAAAAGGCTGTTACACACTCTGATACACAGTTTTGAAGAGCATTTGCTCGCTACGTTCGCTTACATAATTCGGCCATGACCGCCCTCACCCGCCGCCGCTCCGACAATCCGCACGAGGAGATTTGGCACATCTATTCCGGCGACGTCCGCATCGGGACCATCGGTGCGCGCGCCGGCGTACCTGTGCACGCCGATCACTGGGGTTGGTCAATCGGCTTCTATCCCGGCATGGAGCCAGGCACATGGCGGAGTGGGATAGCCGCCACCTTCCAAGCCGCGCGCGAGGCTTTCGAAACCGTATGGTCGGAGCTACGGCCTAGCATCCCTGACAATGCCTTCGCCGAATGGCGCCGCGATCACGACTGGCGGGCCGAGGTTGCGGCCAAGCGGGCTCGGGGCGAGAAGCTCGACAGCGAGATCCGGAGCCCCCTGATGCGCTGCGTCTGCGGGACCACATTCGACAGTTGGAAACCGGCCGAGAGCTACCCGCACCGCGCACACATCACCGCCGCCCCAGGCGGCATGGGGACACGCCGATGAATTGGACGTAAACCGATTGCTCCGTAATAATGGGGGAACCATGCTCTTCACTGCGGGAGGAACTCCGCTGTAAACTGATGCCGGATTGTAAAATCGATTCGCAGGAAGATGGCTAAATCCTCGAAACTTGTCGCCGCGAAGAATGGGCGAGTACTTCTGGTCCGACGACGGCGCGATAAGCGCTGGGCGTTCCCGGGCGGCCGTAAGCGTGCGGGTGAAAGTGAGAGGAAGTGTCTTCGCCGCGAGATCACCGAAGAACTGCCGAAGCTAAAACTTGGGCCGGTGAAGCTCTGGAAAGAGGTAAAGGGAAAAAACCGTCAATCCGGACGACAGATGAGCGACGCGATCTTTGTGGCCAAGAAGGCGTCCGGTCCCCTGAGGATCGGCGACAAGAACGAGATCGACAAAGCGGCTTGGCGCAAGCCGCGCGGCATCAGACTCACGCCCACGTCGCGCTACATCCGGGACAAGTTGTTTCCGAAGTAGATCACGCGCTCGCAACTGCGCCTCGAACCCAGCGGTCAACTGCGCGACCGTTTAGCGCGGGTCCAGACCTTCTTCAGATATCGTTTTCGGGCTTCCGGTGCACCAACTTTCCCGCCCCAAATGCGAATGAGTTGCCGTGATCGACCGGAAAGCTCGGCGACTTCCTTATAGCTCGCAAGACCATTCTTGAGCATGTAGAGCGCGGCGGCCTTGGTGACATCCTTGGTGCGCATTTTCAGTGCGATCCCGATCGTCGTTTCGGGCCAGATGCTGATGCGTCAATGACTCCACCCCCAAGAGGCGGCTCAGAATGCGAAGCACAACTGGCAACCCACCTTGCATCTTCTCAAGGCTAGTGGTCTGGCTTTTCGCGCACGATCACGCCGGTCTTAGGGTCGGCATGGAATTCCATCCTCTGTCCGTTCTTGATGCCTTCGCCCTCCCATTGGCCGTCGTCGGCTTCAAGCTTAGTGACCTGCGAATAGCCCGACTCCATGACCTTAGCCTTCACTTGCTCCATCGGCATCCAGTCAGGTCCGGGCTGGTCTGCTCTCGCTGCTGAGCCAATGGCGAGGGAACCGAGAACCAGAAATGTGGCAAGCTTCATTTTGGCCTCCTCGTTAGAGCGTTAGAGGCGGTAACGAGAGCGCCGAGATGGTGTTCCCCTGCCACTCTCGAAATTTCTCGCAAACACAATCATGAGCTGGCGGGTCTTGAGCACTAAGAGCGTGGTGGCCCCTCGTTTGCTGGCGGAAAAATATCCCGCCTCCAAGGAAGAACCAAAGAGACGGGATCTAAGGTTAAGAGGGAGGTACTCGCTGGCCAGCGCGTACCCCCGGGCCAAAGCTAGCACAACAAGGGCACACGCCATAGGCAGTTTTGATAGGTCCGTGGCGTCTGCCCTTGTGGGGTCCGGCGTATTATACCGTGGGCACCTCAGAAAACCGTCAGCCGGCCACCGTCGCCCGCGGGAGGAAGCTGCGGACGAATTCAATCGTCGATCTCTAGGCGTAGGTCGGCGTCACGCTACCGACCAGGATGGCCGCCACGATCGCCGCCACGAGCGCAACGCCGGCGAGCCAGCCCGCGGCCGAGGTCGAGCGCTGCCGGCGCACCTCGGCGATCGCTGCGAATAGCGACAGCAGCGCGATGACGATGGCGAGCGAGACCAGCAGCTTGATCGAGGCGACGCCAAACACGGCCTGGTCGAGGCCGTGGCGCAGGATCTGCGGTTCGATTTTCATGACCGTGGCCCCATGTGGTCGATCTTGTCTGACATCTTGTCGAGCCGGTTCGAGATCTCGGTCTTGAGATCGACGAAGCCGCGCTCGACCCGCGCAACCACTGTCTCGAAACTCGACTTGCGGACGAACTCGTCGCGCGCCCAGATCTCGATCTGGTAGAGCTTGGACGACAGCGCGTCGGCTTTCGCGCTGGCGGCCGCGGCCGCCTGCTTGGCTTCATCGGCTTCCTTGGTCGCCTGGTCGGCCTTCGCTTTGGCCGACGTCAGCCGATCGGAATAGCGCGTCCAGAACGTGACGATCGAGATGACAGCGCCGATCGCGACCGCAACGGCACCCCACGTGACAACATCACCGTTCACTTCGCACCCTCGCCATAGGACTGCCGCACGCCGTCGTACCAGGCTCGCCCCTGCTCGAGCCGGTCGTTCGCTTCCTTCAGCGCGTCGCGCGTGCGCGCCAGGCGCTCGCGCGCGTCGCTATTGAGGGTTGCGGAGGGATCGCGCACGGGCGCGAAGATCTGCGCCGACGCCGCCGGCAGATCCCGCCGGAGCGGGGCAGGCAGCGGATTTGATGCGCATCCCGCGCAGATCATCGCAAGTGAGACCGCAAGCATTCGGCTTGCCGGCCGCGGCCAGCGCACTGTTCTGTTTCCGTAGTTCGTCGACATAGGCATCAGTCCCCGCTTTTTCCCGCTCTGCCTTTTGCTCCATCGCCTTCACCCGGAGCGCGGCGTCGCCCGCGGCACGGTTGGCCTCGAGGAGATCCTTGCGCGCGGCCGCGAGCTGCGCGTCGAGCGCCTTCTCGCGCCAGGCGCCGTCCGCTGCCGCATAACCGGCGTTGTAGAGGTGGACGCCGGCGGCCGTGGCCGCGCAGCCGACGATCAGCGCGAGCGCGCCGGCGAGCGCCGCGCCGGCCCAGAATGGCGACAGCTTGACGCCGGCGAGCCCGGCGAGCCGCACGATCGCGGCGATGACGGCGCCGCTCATGTGTTTTTGCCCGCGCGATAGTCGACGACGCGCTTGACCTCGACCTTGTGCGCCACGAACCAGATCAGCACGCCGAGGCCGGCGACGACGATGAGCACCACGACGGCCGCGAGCAGCCAGGCGATCGCCGCCGGCGGAATGCCGAGGCCGCCGACCGCGTCCTTGGCGCCGGAGAAGGCCGTCGCCTTGTCGGTGATCCAGGCGAGCAGGCCGCCGACGCCGAGCGTCGAGGACCCGCCGAACAGCTTGCCGCCCCAGCCCTTGACCTGGTCGGTGATGGCGATCGTCTCCGAGCCCTGCTCGCGCAAATCGGTCGCGGTCGCATTGCTGCGGATCTCCGAGACCCGCCGCGGCTCGGCTCGTGCCATCGCGGCGAGAAGATCGTCGTCGATGCCGGGGACGAGCGGCAGATCATGCTCATGGCGAAACGCGAGAATGGCAGCCTCGGTCCGCCCCTTCGGCACCAGCTGGCCGTCGACGGCGCCGGTGTCGTAATAGCCAAGCTCGCGCAGCCGCGTCTGCACATGGACGACCAGGTCAGGGTCCGGCGCCGGCGGCGTCACCTCGAGTCTTGCGTGCTGCTCCGGATGATGTTCGGCGAGGCCGCGCTCGAACAGCACGGCCTCATGCTCGCGCCGCTTGTAGACGCCATTGGTCGGAGACCACAGCCGCTTCATCGAGCGGATCAGGCCGGGAATGCGGGCGAGATCGCCGCTCGCCACGCAGGCGCGGATCTCGCGCATCTCGGCATAGCGCGCCCCGGCCTTGACGAAGCCCGCGGCGTCACGGTTCTGCGCGATCGAGAACAACACACCCCGGCAGTCCGGACCCAGCCGGTCCGCGCCGGGGCAGTAGTGGTCCAGGATGCCGAGGTAGCGCGGCAGGTCATGATTGCTGAAGACATCGAGCGCGACGTCCCAGGGGATATCGACCTGCCCCCGCGTCTGGCGCGAATAGGCCGCCGCCGCATCGCCGCGCACGCCGGACGCGGCCAGCATGATCCGGAGCATGCCGGCATCGACCTTGTCGCTCCAGTCGGCTCGGATCTGCGCCTTGGTCTGCGTGCCGAAATCGTAACCGATGCCGCCGGTCGGCCCGGACTGCTGGCCCGGATATTCCAGCACGTGGCGGTACTTCTTTTCGTACCACTCCCGGCTCGTCACCTCCTCGGCGACGACGAGATCGAACGCGGCACGCGAAATGCCATGCAAGTCGAGCATGTTTCAAGGTCTCCGGATGAATGTGGGAACTTGGCTTTTCAGGGTGGAAAGTGAGCGGAACACCCGCCCTGCAACTTGTCGCGACCGGCACGCCCCAGTAGGTTGCGGCCGCGCGGGGATTACATGCTGTTCTCAACGACTGCTTTTCTCTTCAGCTTCCTGCCGAGGGCGCTCGCAGCCAGCTGGCTCACCAGTTTCGGGCCTTACTGGCTGTTTTTGCTGACCCTCACCGGCGCCTCAGCCTATTTCTACGCGGCCCACGTCCCCGCCTATCTTTGGCTGCTGGGCCTCTCGGCGGCTGTGAACTACGCGGTCGCGATGCTGATCGAGAAAGGACGCCGCCGCTGGCTGTACCTCGCCGCCATCGCCTTCAATCTGGTGCCGCTCGGCTATTTCAAATATTGGGACTTCGCCGTCCGCAATATCGATCGCGTTCTGGGCCTGCCGTTCACGCCCTCGAATATCATCCTGCCCCTTGCGATCTCGTTCATCACCTTCGAACAGATCGCATTCCTGTCCGACGTGCATGCGGGTCGCGTCGAACGCGGCTCTCCATTACGCTACGCCGCCTTCATCAGTTTTTTCCCCAAGCTCATCGCCGGTCCGATCATCCGGTACACCGAGATGCTGCCCCAGTTTCGCGCCGGGAAGCGGCCTAGCCTGGACTTGATGATTACGGGCCTCTGCATCTTCGCAGTCGGGCTGTTCAAGAAGGTCGCCTTCGCCGACCAGCTCTCGCCATCGGCCGATCGCATCTTCGGCCTTGCGAGTGGGCAACTCGTGTCTGGAGCGGATGCCGCACTCGCAATCGCCGCCTACGCCGCACAGATCTATTTCGATTTCTCCGGCTACTCCGACATGGCCATCGGTCTGGCCTGCATGCTCGGGTTGACGCTGCCGATCAATTTCTTTTCGCCCTACAAGGCGACATCCATCATCGAGTTCTGGCGGCGCTGGCACATCACGCTGTCCCGCTTCCTGCGCGACTACCTGTATATTCCCCTCGGCGGAAACCGCGGCGGGACCTCGCGGACCTACGTCAATCTTTTCCTCGTCATGACGCTGGGTGGACTGTGGCACGGCGCCGGCTTCGCCTTCATCATTTGGGGCGCACTTCACGGCGCGGCCTTGATCCTCAATCACGCGTGGAACGCGGTCCGTCCCGCCGCATTGGCCAAGTCTCGCCTGATGTCGCTCGCTGGATGGGCTGCCACGATGGTCACCGTCCTGTTCGGCTGGGTGTTCTTCAGGGCCGTCGACCTTGCGACCTCACGCAACATGATCTCGTCGCTTTTCACGCCCTGGACGACGAGCACGGTCGAACCAAGGTCGATCCACCTCCTCGCCTTCTGCTGGGTGTTGATCGTCGCCTGCCCCAACACCGCGCAGCTGTTTCGCTTCACCTTCCTTCTCAAAGGCAGAGAGAGCGACTACCTTCGGCAAATCCCTGCGGCAAGGCTCGGGCTCATCGCGCTCGGCGGCACCCTGCTGTTCTTCTCGCTCGTCATCATGGTATCGGGCACGCCAAATGCCTTCATTTATTTCCAGTTCTAGCCTGGCCAGGCTCGCCGTTCTGATCCTGACACTCCCAGCCTGCGTGCTGGGCATCGAGGCTTACTGCCACCTCTCAAGCCGATACGCGGCGACGACCTACTACTTCCTGAAGAACGCAGCCTTTTCGGATCCCACCAACGCCGTGTTTGGCGACTCCCACGTGATGGCCACCTCGCGCATCCCGGGGTTCTCCTTCTACGGCTGGGCCGGCGAGCAGCCCGAAGAGCTCAACACGCTCGTGCACTACTTCTACGATGCGACGAAACCCGGCAAGATCATCCTGCAGGCCGACCCGCAATGGTTTGGCCAATATCATGTGAACCGAGAGAAATTTGTCACGGCCCGGAACCTTATCAGCCGGCGATTTCCCAGCGTTCTTTCCTCAGCCTATTACTGGGAGACGCTGCGCCCCAACCTCATCGCCTCCGGTTACGATGTCGCCAACCAGGTCATCTCCGCGGCCTCGGCGCAGGAAGCGTCTCCCCTGCGCACGAGAGCGGCGACCGCGGAGAAAAAATGGGTCGAACTGTTCGCCCGGCCGGACTTCAATTGGACGTCGATCACTCCGGAAGAGCGCGCCGACCTGACCGAGGTTCGCGTCCTCGAGCAAAATCCCCTCCCGGATTTTGCCAGTAGCGCCGCGGCCGCCGCGTTCGAGGACGCCATATCGCGTCTCGTCTCGAGAGGGGCGACCGTTTGCCTGTTCCGGACACCCGTCACCCAGGACTATCTGAAGATGACGCGATCGATACCGGATAGCCGCTTCGGCGCATTCGACGCTTATATCAGTGGTATTGCGCATCGCTACATGCTTCGACACGTCGATTTCAGTGCGCTGCCTCGGGGGTTTGACGATAGCGCTTTTGCCAACTCCGACCACCTGATTGATCGCGAGTCGAGCGCAGTCTGGCCGCTCGCGGCACGGGCGTGCTTTGACTAGTTGATCACGCGCGAGCTGACCCAGCTTGAGCCAATCGTTCCGTAAACGCGCATAACCGTGACGTTGTTGACGTTGGCGGTGTTCGAAAGATTTCCTCCGACGACGCAGTTGAAGACAGCGCGCGTCAACCAATCCAAAGAAAGTGTGCCGCTGATACCGGTCCAGAAAATATCATCATTTGGTGCCGTGCTGTTTCCTGCGCAATTGATACACACACCGGAGGAGGTCGTTCCGCCCGTGGTATCGGCAAAACTATTGCTTGCGTAACAGTGCTGCACACTCAGCAGCAACACCGTGTACTGAGCGGCGCCGAAGAAGTGGCAGTTTTCGAGGAACACGCTGCGGTAGCTCTTGCCGCCAGTCCCGCCCACGCCGCCTGTGTTAACGGTTCCATTGATGTGAAGCGATGCATTGACCCCATCACCGCACGAAACATAGAGATTGCGGATGCGGAGAATGCCGATGTTCGCCGCGTTGTTGGGCAAGATGGCGGACAAGCCGGAGCCACCTGACGAGCCGGTCTTTGCCGCCATCTGAATGTCGGAAATCGTTGCGCCCCAAGCACCGAGTGAAATGATTCCCCTGTTGGCGTTCGCTTCGGTATAGCGCTTGTAGAGAACGGTAGGCTGACCGCCGCCTTGCTCGCCGCTGATTTCGATGATGAAGGTCGGCGACGTGATCGCAGAGTCGAGCGGCCATTGCCCCGCTGGAATTCGCATGTTGGCCTGCTTGAGATTGCAATAGGCCATGCAGAGATTGATGGCGGCTGCGGCGTCCGGATCGGTGTCGAGATTGGACACGGCCGCCACAGCGCCGAACTGCCGCACGCTGACGCGCGCCCCAGTCAGCTCCCAATAGGCGCCATCCGCCGACTGGATATAGCCGGCATGGCCCGGCAGACTTCCGACGCGCTTGTAAATGGCATTGGTCGCAATGCTACCGCCGCCGTCACCGACCGCCGCGTAGCCGGCCGTGTTGATATGCGTCACCGTACCGGGGATCGTTGCCGCCATCGCGGCCGCGCGGGTAGCGAAGTTCATGCCGTAGTTGACGGCCGCCGCGGCAGCGGTCGCCGAACTAGCCGCCGCGGACGCACTCGCTGCAGCTGACACCGCCGCCGCCTGTGCATCGGCCAGAATAGCGTTGCCGTCGATCGCGGCGGCGACCAGCAACTGATAATGGTCCGTCGACCAATACATCAGCGCGCCATTGCCCATGATCAGCGAGCCAGAAGCGAGCGTCGCGTTCAGCGCGTTCTTGATCGCGACGGGAGAGCCACCGTTGACGACGATGGTCGTCGCCCCGGTATTATTGGCCGTTGGCGTCAACAGATAGAGGTGCCGGCCCGGCGCCATTGGCGTCGAGGGCGCGGTCGCAACGATCGCATTGCCGGTGCCACCCGTCACCGTCAGCGGAATGACAGTATCTGGCAGGTCGCCGACGCGCGACCAGGCGCCCGATCCGGACGCGCCCGACTTGACGTAGACGCCGTTGTTGGCCGCGGTCGCGTCGTTGTAGACCATCGCCAGGGTGTTCGCCGAGTGCAGCAGGTCGGCGTCGAGCGCCGCCTTTGTCGCATAGCCGAGACCGAGCTGCGCGAGCATCGATTCCAGCATCAAACCCCACAGCTTCGCATCGCGCTTCACAGGCTTATGAGTCCCGCTCGACGGAACGCCATCGGTTTCGTAATCGCGCCAGATTTCGGCCGCGCTGAGAATGGTCATAGGTTGCCCCTCGACAAGTTAGGTCGTTTCAATCGTTCCGGTGATGACAACGGTCCGGCCAGTCGCAATGATGGTCGTGTTGTCGTATTTGGCGATTGCCACCTGCGATCCGATGGTTTGCCAGTTGCACTGATGACCAAGAGAGGCGACTTCTTTGCCGCCGCCAGCATGCGTCGTGGTTGGCGTGAATGGCAGATCGAACAGGATGTTTCCGGCGGCAGTCCCGGCGTTTGTAATGGTGACCGTTGCGGTAAAGATCGCCGTTTTTCCGATCAACTTGTATCGCAACGAGCAAGATACGGTGGTGAACGTATTGCTTGACGCGGTAACCGTCGGTGTCGATACGGTCCACGCGCCCGTGAGCGTCGACACCGGCAAACCGCTATCCTGCACCACCTTTCCGGTCGAGCCGTTGAATGTCGCGATGTTGCCGGACGTTGACGACGCCGGCCCGGTCACCGCGCCGTCGATGTTGGTCTGAATAATGCTCCATTGCGCGCCGACAGTCGCTTGGTTGCCCGAGGCTGTGCCGTCCGTCAGACAAATGAACATGTCGCCGGCTTCGACCACCGCCCCCGACGCGCCGCCGATCTTTCCGGCGACTGATACTCGGTAGGTATGGCCGCGATCGGCCGCCGGATAGTTGGGATTGCCGGAACAGTCGGTAACGCCCTTGAACACCATCGCGTCCTGCGCCGCGATCCGCGCGTCGGCGTAGGCTTTGACGGCCTTCTGGCTGGCGATGCGCGTGTCGCTGTTCGCCGCTAGCGTCGTGTCGGTATCGATGACGTTGGCCGCAAACATCGCGGTGGTCAGGTTACTGATCGTGTTCGACGCAGCGTCGATCGTCTTTCCTATCAGCGTCATCGTCGCCGCGGCGATGTAGGACGCGATCGACGAGATCAGGATGCCGAAATCACCCGTCGCTGTCTGCGCGGCAACCTTTTCGGTGCCGTCGACAGCCCTGTCGGGATCGTCCCAGATGTGACCTGCCATGCAATGCCCCCTAATTGTGCCGCACGAGAACGGTGTCGTCGTGCCGCCGGTAGTAGGTGCCGTCCTGGCGGATCAGCGCCGGCGTCGCCGCGCCGAGCGCGGCCAGCGCTTCCCGATCGACCAGTTTCCAATTGAACGTGACTTGCCCGGCCAAAAGATCGACCTTGGCCCTGTCCTGGATTTCGACGACGCAATCCTCGAGGCCGGCGACGTCGGGAAACTGCACGGGGATCCAGCGCCGGCCGAGATAGCGCAGCCCGTAAAGATCGGTCACGAACGTTCCGCCGCTGGCATTGAGGCGCAACATTGCCCGTTCGGCCAGTAAATTCGCCTGCCAGGCATCCTGAACCCAGGAGAGGTCCAGCGGCTTGGCCCGCACCTCGCCGATCCGCGAGATCAGATCTTCATCGCGCACCGAATCGATCTGGTCGGCGACGTAGCCTGCCGCCGGGTTGGTGAAGGTAACATCGAGCTGATTGACCAGCTCCTCATAAGCGATGCCGCGGTTGATGCTCCATCCGAGAATGTGCTTTGCGGTCAGCGGCGCATCGATCGGCTCACGATAGACGCCGACCGTCAACGACAGCGTGCCGTCGCCGGCCTCGCACAGCCAGCCGTCGCAGCTCGCCAGGATCTTGTTGATCACTGATTCCGGCGAGTTGTCGAAACGATAGAACCCAGCCGAATAATATCTGCCGTCGCAAAGATCCGCCTCATCCATCCATTGCGCGAGCGTCGCCGGCGGCAGGATGTCGTCGATCTCGAGTCCCATGCCGCCGTCAGGCTCGGTCAGGTAATCGATCAATTGCAAAACCGGATTTGGCGAGGCGCGCCAGGTCGACCGATTGTCCCGCGACTGCGCTGGATCGCGCGGGTCCCAAACCGGCGCGCATTTCGCGAGCACCGACGGCAGCGGCAACCCTTGCGGATAACGCTTGGTAAAAACGGATGGATCAACTTGGCTCTGGCAATACATTGCCAGGCAGGCAATTCCTTTGCCTGCAAAATCAGACGTCCAAACGCCGCTCGTGTTTGAGGCGTTTATAATCCCGTTAACGTTCTGCGTGTCGTATCCATAGAAGGCCTGCACAGTTACGCAGTTCAGAAACGCATCGGCGCCAACCTGCTGCACCACGCAAACCGCGTCATGTGTAAGAGCCGGGATTGTACTGACCGGCTGATCGTGCAGATAGAGTTGCAGAACTGACTCAATGGGACCGCTATGAAATGCAAGCATGTCCTGCGAGTCGCCGCCGGCGCCTAAAAACAGCAGATAGTAGCCGCTAAGCCGGTTGGTCCAATATCCCCGCTGCCGCGACGGTACGGACTGCTTGAGCGGCTGCGCGCCGTTCTCAGGCTTTGGAACGTCCGGATTGCTGAGCGCGTATTGCAAACCGATCGACGCGCCGATGATAGCCGCGCTGCCGACGATCGACGCGGCGCTGAAAGTCGCGCCGGCAATCTCGAGCGTCACCGCGGCCGTGCCGATGCCGGTGACAGATGTCGTCGCGCCGATCGTCGAGAGGATCAACAGACCCACGGTCTCAGGCATCAGGCGCCCCCCAGGCGCAAACGTCCGGCAGCCGAGCCAGCACCAGGCCTGCATCCGGCGTGACCACGGCACGGAGCCGATCCGAAACACAGATCGAGCCGGTCGCGCCGAGCGCGGTCGCGCCATCGCCCATCAGCACAGGCACCCTGACCAGGCAAACGTCGCCGGCGCGCGCATCCTTGACACGACCGAGGCCGATCGCACGAAACCGCTGGCTGCACGATCTGACAATGCCGCCTTCCTCCTGCATTTGGGCCTCGTACTCGCCGCGACTGGCATAGCAGCCGCGGCGATCGGCCATCGGATCGGCGAACCCGCGGCCGACCAGCCAATCCGCCATGAAGGTGCAGCAATCGAGCACGCCATAGGCGAAAGCTCGATCAGAGACCCGCGCGAGATAGTCAGAAAGACGGATCACGAGAACACAGGCCAGGTTTTGTTGAAGCCGTGCGCGTAGTTGGTCACTAGATCGCAGGCCCGATCGCCAGGAAAGCGCCGCTTCTGATCCTGCTCCGTAAAATAAGACAGGCTGGGCCGGCGCCGGCGCGTGAAGCGCGTCCCCGCCGATAGCGAAACCAGGCGGATGATCGGATCGCCCGGACGCGCCGGCTGTTGCTGCCCCGAGAGAATGTCGGCGACGTAACTCGCCATCCAGTGCAGGCTGCCGAGCAAGCCCCAATCCTGCCCCATCAGACCGATCCCGACGTCGGCGCGTGCACCCTGGATCGCCTCTGCGTCATCGCCCTGCGAGATCTGGAGCACTTCGCCGCTGACACCCGACATCACGAATTCGACGCGCTCGGCCGCGCCGTTGATCAGCTGATTGATCGCCGGCACGTTCTGCAGCTCGCCGAGCCCCCGATAGACCGCACCATCCGCATCGTAGGCGTTGACGCCTGGCGCGATGTTGCCAAATCCGAGCCAGAGGCGGACGACCGGATCGGTCTCAAGCCGGAAGAACACGCCGAGACGGAACGCGCCGGAATCGAGCACAGCAAGCTCTGCATCGTTAAAAGTCAGCATGACGAGATCAGTTCACGGGCGCTTCGATGAAATCGACGCCGGCCGAATTGAAGGTCCAGGGCTGGACCGATAAATTCATCGACTCCGGCTTGGCGAGCCGCATCGTGCAACACGGCCGATCGAATTCGAGCTGCTCGCCGTCCTCGACCGCCTCGCGCAGCGGCGGATTGAAGGTGATGGTCGCATGCGCGTCGTCGTCATAGACGACGGTCGCGATCTCATAGAGCCGCCATCCGACGGTCGGATGGCGCACCGAAAAGCTCTCACCGCCGACGAGCTCTGCCGCCATGCGAATGTCGATCGCCATGGTGGTCGCGCGCAGATCCGCACCCCCGTCACAGACGATGTCGATCATCGGCTGATAATAGCTGGTGCCGTCGCTGAAGGTCGAACCGTCGCTGTGCGGCACGGTCATGACGCGCGCGATGCCGGACGGATAGGGAATGAACAGCGCATCATTGCGCGGCACCACGATGGCGTTGACGCCGCCGTCGCAGACCTGGCGCACCGCGCGCCAGAGCAGCGTCGACCGGCGTTGCCGCTCCCGGCCCTTGCCGGGACCCGAAAGGCTGACATCCGACATGACGCAGGACCAAAACCCGCCGCCATCGGTTCGGACGTAAGTCGAGGTTGACTGCATGGTGATGCCCGGCGTCGCGGCGACGCCAAGCAGGTTCCAGCTGTGGGCTTTCTCGCGCAGCAACGCGCGGGGGAAATAGATTTGCGGCATTAGCCGACCCCCGTCGCCTGCATGCGCTCCGTCGAAATCAGCACCTTGGAAATCTCACCGAGCTTGCGCTGCGTCGCGATCTGGGCCTGGTTCATCCGCTCGATCGTCGCCGGGTTGATCTCGCCCGCGATCTGGTTGGTGATGTGCAGGGTCGAGCCGCCGGCGACCTGGCGGGAGATGTCCGCCGGCAGGATTTGCGCGCCTTTCGGCACGTTCATAAGCTCCGGACCGCGCTCGCCGACCCATGCGAGCCCGCCGGGCGCGCTGGAGGTGCCATCAGCAAAGCCGGGAATGCCGATGCCCTTGAGTATCGAGCCAAATGTCGATAGCCCACCGGTCGCTGGCGCATTGAAGAACGACGAAAACACAGAGTTGATCGCCATCTTGGCTAACTGCTTCTCAAGGCTGACCAGGACCGCATTAAGGTCCTTGCCCTCGACCACGGCGTCGGCGAACGCGGTTTCCAGCGCGCCGCCGATCGAGGCCGACGCGCTATTGAGCCTCTGCAGGCTCAACGCGGCCTGATCATGCTGATCCGCGGCCTGCCTGATGTTGCGCGACGCCGCGAGGAACGCGTCGGAGTGCTCTTTGGTCAGCTGGATGCCGGCCGCCTCGAGCGCCTGCTGCGCCGACATCGACTGCCGTAGCTTTTCATATTTGTCGATCTGCTCCTGCGTGACCTCGCCCTCGTCGCGCACGATCGCCGTCAGCGCCTGGAATTCGGCCCGCAGCTGCGCCCGGCTGGCGTTGTTCTGGAACATCGCCGCGGTGTCGGCATTCAGCGTCGCGATGTGCTTGTTGATGGCGTCGATCGACACGTCGAACTGATCGCGCTGCTCCGCCTTTTCCTCCGGCGGCTTCGGAGCGTCGCTCGGTCGCGGCCGCGGCAGCAGCGCAGCACCATTGCGTGCACGCGGAAACAGCTCCTCGTCCTTCGGGATGCCGGGAAAGTCGGTGAACTCCGAGAACATGCCGGACGGCGCCGCCGAGAACGGCTGGCCGCGCGCAGCCAGCATGCGCTGACGCTGGCGCAGCAGGTTCGGATTGACGAACACGGCGCTTTCCGGATCGTTCAACTGAGACTCGACCGAGCTGGCCTGATCCTGCAGCTGCTGCACGCGGTCGCGCGCCCGCGGGCCTGCCGCCGACGCCTCGGCGATCAGCCCGACGATCGAGGCCCATGTGTCCTTGATCTTGAGCGCGATGCCGTCGAGATCCTGCCAGCTCGGCTTGAGGTTGTTGGTGATCGTGTTCCAGGCATCGTTGAGCCGGTCGTCGATTTCCTTGGCGCGCATCGCGCTGGCGTTGGAAATGATGTCCGAGGCCTGCAGCTTGGTCTCGATCGTGCGCGCGATGTCGTCGATCGACGTCTTGCCCTGCCGCAGTCCGTCGACAAACTTGGCGCCGAACATCTTCTCGCCGAGATCGAGCGCGGCGACCTGCTGGCCGATCGCGTTCAATTCCTTCATGCCGGTGATGACGGCGCGGATGCGGTCGTCCTGACTGCCGGACTGGCGAAACAGGTCCAGCGCCGTGAACTTGTCGCTGGTCGAGAACATCTCGCGCATCTCGGTCAGCGCCTTCTCGACGGCATTGACCTTGGTGACGCCCTGATCCCACACCGACCAATCGGGATTAAGCGTCGGCTTGGTGGCTTGGAACGCCTTGTCCAGCGCCGCCGTGAAGGTCTCGACTTCCGCCTCGGCGCCCTTGGCGCCGGCAATGAAGGCCTGGAAGAACTGCGGCGTCAGGCCGGTGCGCTGCGCGCCCTCGGCGACCTTGACCATCTCCTCGAGATCGCCGCGCACGCCGTCGATCGCCATCCCGACGAGCTTCGCCGCCGTCACCACGGCGCCGAAGATGCCGACCAACTGCAGCGCGGACGCGCCGACGCCGGCAAACAGCCCCGCGGCAGCAGGGCCGCCGAGCGAGGCATTCATCTCCGCAAACTGCTTGAGAACGAACTGCGTCGCCTGGCGCGTGCCGGTCTTGGCGCGCTCGACGCCCTTGTCGAATTCGTCCATGTTCAGCGAGACAGGGATACGTAAGGCGGGCGCCGGCATCAGTTCAGCAATCCGTTGGTTTCGAGCAGATCGTCGAAATCGTCATCGCTCATCGGGGTGACCTTGGTCTCATCACCGCCATGGACGCGGTTATGGCCCTCGACCGCGGCGACGATCTCCCAGAGGGCTACGCCTTCGGTTTCGCGCGGCGTCCAGCCGAGGCCGGCTCCGAGGCCGATGACTTCGGAGCGGCAGAGGCGTCCGTCGTCGAGGAAGAGTTGCCGGCCGTTGTCTGATCTGCCACCGGCCCCGCTTTTCCCAAGGGGTCTTCCGGCACGCCGATTAATACGGCCTCGAGCACGGCATAAGCGACCATCACCGACGGCGCGAGGCCATGCGCATTGAGGTCAACATGATGCTTGACCGCCGCCATGGCAGCCTCTGGCGACTTGCCACCGCCGATCAAGCCGAGCCGGATCGTCTCCCGGATATCGGAAAGATAAAAATCCTTCTCGGCAATCCGTTTGAGAATGACGGCAATGCCGGCGTTGCATTTGGACTCAAGGTCGAGGATCAGCCCCACCTTGGACAGGCAGAATTGATCCTCGCCATTGGCCCAGATGATGGTTCGCGTTCCGGGCGCGCTCATGCGACCTCGCCATCGAGAACAGCCAGCGCGAGCGGCGCAAGCAGGGGTGAGCGCAGGATCAGATACGTCCGCAGACGCTCGGTCCGCGACACACCGCGCAGCCGCTGGCGCAAGAGCCTGAAATTATGCTTTTGGATGTCAGTCATCCCCTACCCCTGATCGATAGCGTCATTGACGGCGTCCTCGATTTCCTGCCGAACATCGCCCTGGATCTCCCGCCAGGTCGGGAAAAACCACGGCTGCGCCTCTTCGTGGACGGTGCCGTATTCACTCGCCAGCGCGTAGTCGTACTCGACGCCGGAGCCCTCGCGGATTTCCTTTGTCGTCTCTGGCCCGCCGGCTGTGATCTCGAGATCGAGATCGTTGCGCTTGCGGCGAACCTTGACGGTTCCCTTCAGCCTGCCGGACAGCTCCGGCGCCGCGTCCTGGATCTTGCCGGCTGCGCCGCCGGCGATATCCTTGAGATCGCCGGCAAGCTTGCGTTTGGTCTTGTAGGACAGGCCCGAAAACCAGTCCTGCAGCTGGTCATCGGGCGAGGCCATTACTGCAGGACGGTTTCGCCGTCGCTGTCGAGGGTCACATCGAACGTCGTGCGACTGCCACGCTGACCGGTGATATTGAGCTTGGTCAGCTTGTAGGGGCCGGTCCAGGTGCGCGTCGTGCCGAGCTTGATCTGGACATTCTTGCTGTCGCCGCTTTCAAACCAGGCGTTCCAAGTGTCGAAGTCTTCGTCGGCGACAACGCCTGCCCCTGAGATGGACGCAGACAGAGAGACGATGTCTCGTTCAAGCCACGATGGCGCGTCGGGATCATCGCAGTCCGGCACGTTGGTCTCATTTGTTGCCGCCGTGCGATTGAAGCTGCGCGAGTTGAGCCCGCACGGAGCAGCAAAGACTTCCGGCGTCGCTCCATTACCGAGCGACACCAGAAATTTTGAAAACGTGAGAGTTTGGGCCTTTGCCATCGAACCTTTTCCTTTCGCCGATCAGGGCAGCCAACAGGGAAGCAAGATGCGACGCCGGCTTACGCCGACGCCGCAATGATCTCGATATTGTAATTGACGCTGCCGCCGGCGCCGTTGGCGACCTTGAGAAGGTCACCGGTCGCAGCGGTCACCGTCCAGCCGGTGCGGCTGACGAACAGCGCGCGATCGCCGGGCTTGAGATCGACCGAATGCGTCGCGCCGGAGAACGGCCCGTTGAAGGTGTTCGACGCCGCGGCGCCGACCGTCAGGGTCGAGAGCGAGGCCTCCGGGTTCTCGATCATGATCGCCTTGACCTTGGCGGCATTGATGGTGGCGCCGAAGGCGTCGAGCAGCGCGCCGGCCAGATCGAGGTTCTCGGAGGTCGAGGCCGCCAGCGTGCGGGTGTCCATGAAGGCGATATCGGCCTTGCCGTAACCGGTGCCGCTGGCGAGCTGGACATCGGCCGCATCCGGCATCCGGTCGACGACATCGCGGCCGTCGAGGGTCTTCCGGTTGGTGGCCGCGATCGAGGCACGCACGATGGTGTTGAGCGAAGTCATGACAGCTCCTGCTGCTTGGGGTGGTGAGGGACGCGGGAAAGAACGCGCTAGACCGCCGCGGCGTCGGTCAGGATCGAGAAGGTCAACACGGCATGGTTGGTGACGCCGTCGGGATCGCGCAGATAGCTGGCGCTTTCGAGCAGGACGGACTGCGTGCCGCTGTCGACGGTACGCAGCTCCTCCTCGTGCAGGGCGCTGACGACGACGCCGCCAACCTTGCGCGACTTGTCGGCCTGCTTGAACTGATCCCAGACGTGGATCGTGACCGAGGTTTCGGCCGCATCGACGCCGTCGGCCGATTCCGGGATGACCTGCATGTTGCCGATCGTGACCAGCGGATAATCCGGCTTTGCCGGCACGCGATCATAGATGCGATCCCCGATAAGCGCCGTCAGCGCAGGCGTCGCCTTGAGCTTCGCCTCGAGCGCCGCGCGCAGATCGGCCGCCGGATCAGTGAACGCCATCAGCCCGAAATCCGCATATCGATCCGCACCACCTGGTTGCCGATCTTTTTCGCGTCGACCCATACCACCGTGCGCCGAGCCTCCTCGCCATCGAGCGCGACCTTGTCGCCCTCGTTCTCGCGCGGGACAATGTTGGCGGGATCGCCGTCTGGCCAGCCGCCCGCGAGCAGAGACGTCGGCGACAGGATCAGGGTAAAGCCCGACGGCTTAATGCCGGCCGCCGCATCGTCCGACTTGGTCCGGTCGACGCGGGCGCGGCAGGTGACGGTCGCGACGACGCTGTTGTCGTCATCCTCGCGCGTCAGGACCACGTCCTGGCCGTAGGCAGCCAGGAAGCGGTCGAGCTGCGCGATCGCAGCGGCCGCAGACATCATGGCCGGTCAGCCCTCACCGGTCCGCGACGTGATGACCTGCCCGGTCTCGCCGCTCGAGTCTTGCGACGAGCCCCCACCATCGTTTGGGTCGCCATTACTCCGCGCCGTCATGCGGTCGATAACCTTGTCGAGCGCCGCGCGCTGGTTCTCCAGCGAGCCGACATGCGAGACCAGCGCGGCATGCTGGTCATCGATATCGTCAAGCACGGTGTCGTAACGCTTGCCAGTGACCGCGAGATCGGCCTCTTGCTTCTCCGCCCGCGCCAGGCGCGAGGAGAAGCCGGCCAGCTCGATCGGCCGCTTGATGGAACGATTCATGTCCAAGCCCTCCAGAATTGACGGATCGCGCTCGATCGCGACCAGAAGTCGACGCAGCCGCAACCGCTTGTGCGCAATAAGGACCAGCGCGGCGACATCCACGCCGTCACCGCGTCTTGACCCGCAGCAGGATCGTCTGCTCGAGCACGGTGCCCGTCCTGGTCGTCACGCGGTTGACGACACCGTAAGCCTGCCCCGCCTCGCCTCCGGAGATCCAGACGGTCGCGACTTTGTCGGAATTCTCCGACTTCGGCGAGATCAAGCCGGACGGCAGCGCAAAGGTCGATGACGCGATCGCGTCGCCGGCGGCCAGGCGCGCCGACCAGTCGACAGAGAAGTCGACGGTTTCATCGGCCAGCTTCGCCGGCCAGACGGCGCGGACAAGGCCTTGCGGCAGGACGAAGGTGCGGACGGCCATCAGTATAGCGACAGGTTGGAAAGAAGCCCGGCGATCGCATTGCGCGTCACTGCGGCAAATTCGGGGTTGTTTTGGTAGCGCTGCGAACCCACACCCTCGACGCGATCCTCGAAAACCATCTGGTCACGGGTCATCAGCGGCAACAGATCCCGCACGGCGAGGCAAACCGCCTGCGTCAATTGCCGCGGCATGATGTTCTGGACCTCGTCATATCCGCAGGTAAAGCGGATGCGGACCGAGGCGTCATCGACGCGCGCAACCGGCCAATTGCCCTGAAAAACCGGCGCGATCGCCTGGCGTTCGAGCGGCGCGCCGAGGCCGAGAATGCGATAGCCGGTCCCAAGCACCAGCGTCTGGTCGACGCCGCTCGCATCGAAATACTTGACCGAGACGATCGACAGAAGCGGCGCATAAGGCAGCGGGATCGCCAAGGGATTGTTGTAGGGCGCGACCTTGCGGCGCCGGTCATTGAAGGAGCGCAGCTGCAGCTCCCATGTCTGCTCGCGCAGGGCGCGGCCAAGCCACCCGGAAGCTGCGTCGAGATTGTCGACCGCGGCATAGATCGCCGCCTGAATACTGAGGTCTTGGTCCGCCCCCGCGATGCCGAGCATCGCCTTGCAGTCGGCCAGTGTGACCACATCCTCGGTCGGCGGTTCGATCAGAACCGCACGGCCGCCATCGCTGATGTCGTTGTTTCGGAACATGCGCGAGATCCTCGACGGCGGCCGGAGATGGTTACTGCTGCGCCTTGGCAGCGGCTTCGCGTTCCGCCGCTTCGCGCTCATCCATCCATGCGACGATCGCCGCGATGATCTCGGCTTTCTTGGTCGCGCCCTTCAGGTCGATGCCGCGCTGTTCGGCGCCGGCCTTCAGCTCGTCAACGGTCGAGGACTCGAGCTGCATCCGGACGTCGGCCTTCGCCTGCTCGCGCGCATGCGCCTCGAAGCGAGCCTCGTCGCCCTTGGTCGGAAAGCGAGCCCCGCCAACGCCGACCAGGCGCCGCGCCTCGGCTTCCTCGTGATCGTGCGGATCGCCCGGCTTCAATTCCGTGCCATCGGCAAGTGTGTGGTATGACGTCATAATCACTCGCATCGTTCTCACCTCCTCGGGAAAAAATGGGGCTTACATAAAAAGGGCCGGGAAACTGTCCCGGCCCTTCTCCCCCGACACGTCCTGAAGGCGATCAGGACGCCGCGTTAACGAACAGCTTCACTGCTCCGCCGACGTCGATCAGGTTGCCGCCGGAGCGCATCCAGGCGAGGAAACCGACCTGGCCGAGTTTGGTGTAAGCGGAGTCCGTGAAGCGGAACATGGTCACATCCATCACGTCGCGGATGTTGTATTCGTTGAGCTTACCGTAAGCGATCGACTTGGCGCTCGCGGCCATCACCGCCATGTCCTGGTTGACCTGGATCGGATCGCCGAGCAGCGAGTCGGGGATCTTGCCGGCCTTGCCGCCGGTCGGGATAGCGAAATCCCAGCCCGGCACGAAGATCGGGCGCTGCTGGCCGTCCTTGATCTTGCGGATCACCTTGACGCTGGAGTCGTGCATCATCCACTTGCACTCGCCGGTCTCGCGATAGGCCGGATCGACCGAATGCTGCATGTCGATCAGGCTGTCATAAATGATCGCCGTGACCTGGCTGGTGCCGTTGCCGGCAGTCACGCCGGCCGAAGCCGCCGTGACGAGGCCGTTCGGCTCGTTCGAGCCATCGCCAAGCCCAATCGTGAACTTGGTGTTGGTGATGCGGCCGAGGCGCGTGGTCGAGCGCTTGATCACGAACCCCTCGACGTCAACCTCGCTATCCTGCAGCAACTCGAACGGGACCGCGATGATCTTGGACGAGAACTTGTAGACGTTCAGCGGGACGAAGCTGAACGTAGGATCGGCCCCGGTCGCGGTCGTGTTCTGGCCGATGATCTCGCCCGTCTCGGACGTGCCGTCCGAGGTCGGGTAATTCATCGGGTTGCCCTGAGACGTCTGGAACACGGTCGCGACGGCGCGCATGCCACCATAGGCCTTGAGCGCATCGAGAACCGTTTTCTGCACCTCGGTCTGGACCGTGTAGCCGCCCTGGCTGCCCGTCGTGGTCGACATCGTGGCCCGGATCTTGGTCCAGTCCTCGGTCGACAGAGCGTTCGGGTCACGCACCCACTTGGCGAACAGCGTCGAGGCCTCCGACTTCCGGTCCTGGCCGACGCGCAGCGCGGCATCGACGACCAGGTCGCGCTGCAGATTGTCGGCAGCCGCCTGGATCACGCGCTCGTTGCGCTTGATGTTGGCCTGGATCTCGACGAGCTGCGCGTCGAGCTTGTCCCATTCCGGGCCGTCGACGGCGGCATTCCACTTGTCGGCGGGCTTATCCGCCATCGTCTGCATGACGGCCACGATGGCCGCGCCCTGCGCTCTCAGTTCCTGTAGTGAAGCCATTCTGAACCCCTTTTTTGGCATGGCTAGAAACCGCCTCGGCCCGGATGGCCGCGGCGCTTGTCCTGCTCGGCGCGGCGCGCTTAGGCAGTTCGTGCGAGCAGGTGCGCGCGACGCTGGCGCTGCCCCCGCTCATGTTCGGCGGCCGCGATCGTCGCGGCCTTCTCGCCGTCGAGGCGATCGCGCTCGGCGAGCGCCGCATCGACCGCGGCGTGAATCTTGTCATCCGTCTGCGCCGCCGGCGGCGCCGGCGCCCGCTCGAACGCCGAGACGTCCCAGCGCGCCCGCGCATTGGTCGCGGCCTTGTCCTTGTCGCCGGCCAGCTCATCGGCGAGCCCGCAATCGATCGCCTCCTGCGGCGTCAGCCAGGTCTCGGCAGCCATCAAGCTCATGAAGGTCGCGGCATCCTTGCTGCCGCGCGCGGCGTAAGTGTCGGCGAGCTGGCCGTCGATCTTTTCGAGCAACTCGGCCGTCGCCATCAGGTCGTCGGCATTGCCGATGCCCCACGTCCAGGCCTTATGGATCATCATCATCGACGCCGGCGCCATGATCACCTTGCTCGCGGCGATCGCAACGACCGAGGCCGCCGAGGCAGCGTAGCCGTCGACATGAGCGATGATCTCGCCGTCATATTCGCGCATGATCTGCGCGATGCCGACGCCGGCGAAGACATCACCGCCCGGCGAGTTGATGCGCAGATGCACCGTGCCGGACATCCCGCGCAGCGTCTTGGCAAAGCCCTGCAGCGAGACGCCGCCATACCACTCGGCCTCGATCTCGCTCGACACGATCAGGTCATAGAGCTCGATCGTGTTGCTGGCCGCATCCGCGCGGAACGTGCCTCGCTTGGTGTTAGCGGCGAGCAGGTTGAACAAGCGACGGTCTTTCATGCTGCAGCGTCCTTCGGTTCGGTTGAGCCCTGATCACTCGCCGCCGGCGGCGCCGCGCCGGCGTTGACGCCGAGCTTGTCGGCATCCGCATCCTTGTCCCGCGGCAACCGCAGCTTGGCGCGTGCCTCGTTCGGCTTCATGAAACGCGGTTCGCCGGCGCGACCGACCGCGACACGCAGGGATTCGTAGAGCGTCTTGGTGTCGGCCTGCTCGAGATCGGAAGTGTCGAATACCGTCAACCGCGAGCGCGTCCGGAACAGCTTGCGGTCCAGCTCGCGCTCGATCTTGTTGAGATACGGCCGCAGCGTGTAGCGCACGAAGCCGATCGACATCGCCTCGACGCCGGAGCCCCAGGACGTCGTCTTTTCGTTGTGGCCGATCATGAAGGGCGGCACGCCATAGGCGCGCGCGATCTCCTCGATCTGGAATTGCCGCTGGCCGAGCAGCTGCATGTCGCTGGCGGATATCTGCAGCGACGTCATCTTGAGGCCGGAATGCAACAACATCGGCCGATGCGCATTCTCAACCGAGCGATGACGCTCGTCGATCAGGCCCTGCAGCTCCTTGATCTTCGGTTCGCCGAGCTGCTGCTCGGTTGAGAGTGCGTAATCGGGCCGCGCGCCGTTGGTGAAGAACCGCGCCGCATATTCCTGCGCGGCGATTGCGACGCCGCCGGCATTGCGCAGCGAGTAGCGCAGCGGCGTCATGCCGCGCAGGCCATCGAAGCCGAACCCCGGAACGTGGATGATATCGTCCTGGTCGAAGGCGCGGGTCTGGCCGATCACCTGGCCATTGGCGAGGTACTCCGGCGAAATCCGATACACCATCCGGCCCGTCTCAGGCACGATGCCGTTGACGACGCGCAGCGGATGGACCGGCTCGAGCCCGACAGGCTTGAACATCCGGTCACGGTGGATGATTGCGAAGGCGTCACCCTCGGCCAGGATCGACTTGGTCAGGAATTCCCAGCCGATCGGCGCCGGCCAGCGAACCGACATCTCCTCATTGAGCACCCACAACAGCGGATCGTCGAAGATCCGCGAGCGCTCGCCGCTTGGGATGTCGACGCTCATCATGTTGACCGGCAACGTCTGGATCGCGCCAGAGATCAGCGACCAGCAGGCATAGATCGACGTCACCGTGGCCGCAGAATGCTCGGTCAACGCCGGAAGCCCGCCGCCCCAATTCGGCCCGAACAGGTCGGCCCAGGCTTGCGAACCGCGGACGATATCGGTCAGCGGCACCATCTGCGTCGCGTTTTTCGGCGGCTCGAAATCATCCGGCACGCGGATAGCGGGCGCCGAGGTACCGAGAGCATCGGAAAGCCAGCTCATAACAACACCAGGCCAGCGGTCGGCGCTTCCGGCGCCATGGCGAGCGCCTCGGTCATCACCGCGGCGACGACGCCGTCGATCGAGTCCTCGCTGCGCTTTTTCGCAGGCACGTAGTTCATGTTTTCGTCAAAGCGCACGTTGCAGTGCCCCACCATCCAGCGCGCGACAGGATTGCCGCCGTGATCCATTTCCGAGCCGAAAACCTTGCGCTCGAATTCCCGCGTGCCGAGACCGAGCGACTTTGTGCCGAACCGCATCTCGACGAAGAGATCCTCCGGCTGGCCCGCCTTCGCCATGCGATTGTAGAATTCCAAAGCGTTCCAGCTGTCCCAGCCGATCTTGGTGACGCGGTAGTCGGCGCAGGCCTTCAGCGCGGCGTTGACGGCATAGTCGAGCTCAAACACGCCGCCGGGAATTGACACGATCGCGCCGTCGCGCACCCATTGATCGAACGGCGTGCGCTCGGCCGCGACGCGCTTCTCGATCGTTTCGCTCGGCAACCAGAAATGCCAGATGAACTTGGTGCGCTCGCCCTTGGCGATTGGCGGAAAACGCAGGCACATCGACGCCAGGTCGAAGCTCTTGGTCGAGTCGAAGCTGAGGACGCACTCGCGACCCTTCAGCTCGTCGCCGAGCCGCTTCCACGCCTCGCGATCCGGGCTCGCCGCATCCCATTTGCGCACCGAGATCCAGCGCGCGAAATCCTCGACCCACTGATTGAGATGGTAGCGCCGGAACGCCGCCTCGCCCGCCGGCGTCACGGCCTTGGAGATCTCGCGCGCCAGAAACGCCTTGGTCGGCGACAGGCCAAGCGATGGATTTGCCGCAGCGTGCGCCTTCGGATCGCGCCAGTCGGCGTCCTCGTCCGCCGCAAAGATCACGACCAGCGTGGTCGGGTCGTCGATCCGGCCGTCGAGGATCTTCTGCGACTCCTCCCACAGCTTGAAGCCGGTCTTTTGCGACTTCAGGCCCGCGGTCGAGGCATAGAGCCGGATCGGCTGCAGCGAGGCGCCCTCGCCCTGGCGCAGCGTGTCGGCCAGCTCGGTCGACACCCATTCGTGCATCTCGTCGCCGACCGTGACGAACGGCGCGCGCCCGTGCTTGCCCTTGGCCTTGCCCGGCATCAGCCGGAACGCCGAGCGCAGCTCCGCATTCCAGAGCTGCTTGGCAAAGACCTTGATCGACTCGCCGGTCGTCGGTGAACGAAACACGCCCGGCGCATAGCCGATCATGTCGCCCATCTTGTCGAAGACCTCGCGCGCCTGGCTCTCGTCGTGCGCGAAGCAGAAGCCCGCGCCGCGGCGCTGCCCCTCGATCGCCCAGAACAGCAGCGCCAGCGCGGCGAGAAACTCGCTCTTGCCGTTTTTGCGCGGCACCCACAGCCGCAACTCGCAGAACAGCCGGACGTGAACCTGCGTCGGCTGCATGGTCTCCGGATCGAGGATCTCGGTCGGAGCCTTCCAGCCGATCAGCAGCCGGACGATGATCTCTTGCCACGGCGACAACCGAAACGGCAGGCCCGCGAAGCGGCCAACCGTCAGCTTGAACCAGGTCGGCCAGCGGTCGACCACGGCCTGCGCCTTGGTCGCATCGTACCAGGCGCCCGGCACCGCGGCCGCGCGCTGCCACGCTATCCGCGCCCACGAATAGCCCAGTTCCTCGACGGCATGCGTCAGCCATTCCGGCTCCGGATGGAGCTGCGGCCCCGCGATCACCGCGATCGCGAGCGCGGACGCTTCCGTCTGCAGCTTTGAGTCCTGCATGCATCGTCAGTTCGGCTTTGTGCCTGGCGGGACCGAGTCAAACGCCGAGAGCGAGCCGATCGCGGACCCTTCCGCGACCGGCGCCGGGATGGGCTCCGCGGCCGGCGCGCTCTCGCTGGCCACGTCTTCCGGCGTGGCCGGCGTAGCGGCCGGACGCTGCACGGCGCGGCCGAACAGCGTGTCGTCGTCGAAATGCATCGCGCCGGCGGCGAGCAGCCGGTGACGATCCTGCGGCGAAAGGCCGAACTTGCTCGACAGGTCGATCGTCATCTTGGCGGCGTGGTCGCGGCGCCCCACTGCAGGATTTTCGCGGGGCATCTTGTCGCCGGAGATCGTCTTGACCATGACCGAGTAGCCCTTGGTCAGGATTTCCTCGTTCGCGGCGACGAATTCGGCGGCGTAGATGCAGAACATCGCGAACAGGTGCAGGTCGAGCTGCGAGAGCAGATGCAGCCGGTCGAGCCGCGGCGCGTAATCGTCCCACATGACGCTCGCACCCTTCAGCCGCAGATCCTGCAGATAGCCGGGCTTGTTCTCCGACGGCGTCTGCGTCCGCACCGCGACCAGCAGGCCCGCGAGGCGCTCGGCCTCGAGGATCGCTTTCTCGGTCTTGGTCTTTCGCTTGCCAGGATACCCCTTGGCAGCCTGATCAAGCGGATTGTCGGGATGACGGCCCATAAAAAATAAAATCTCAGGAATTTCGCGGCAAAAAATACGGTTCTAGAGTGCCGGTCCCGGAGACGGGCCTCTAGACTTTTGGCCACCCCCCACCCCTACGTCGACGGGCAGCTCGGCCAAGGTCAGGCGCATGGCGACCTGACTGTCGAGCCAGAGATCCGTGGTCACGATCTCACCCCTGGCGTACATGGCCTCTAGCTTCTGCTTGATCACGTCATGGTGCCACGCGCAGGCGGCCTGCCACATGGCCCTATCCCAGAAGCGATCGCGATCACCCTTGTGCGGCTCAACGTGATCGGTCACCTCGGTCGGCCTCACCAACCCCACAGCCTCACATCCCTTGCAGATGGGATGATGCAGACGGAACAGCCGCGAAGCGTTGTCCCACTGCGCGCTGTACCCACGCTCACGTGACGAACCACGCTCAGCGTCAACCGCGGCATTCTGCTCTGCGCGGGTTGGCGCAGGACGGGCGCGGAACTGTTGAGGGCGTGATGGCATCTACAAAAGGAAGGGCCGCTTGCGTTGCCACAAGCGGCCCAGTCTAGGGAGGAAACGCCCAAGGAGGGCAGCGGTGACGCACAGGCGCGCTACCGCACACCCTACGCGTGCAAAAGCCCGGCGCGACGGCCGGGCTTATTTCATGTGAAACGATTTTCCGAAGCTAATGCTTCGCACGCCTGCCTTGTGGCAGGTGCCGCTCAGAGCGTTTCCGCTTCTGACGTCGATCCGTGGGTGCAGGTGTGCCTGCAGCGGCCGGTTCGATCTGCGCCTCGGTTAACTGGACAGAGGCGCCGCGCAACGCGTCGACAAAGACGGTGAGTCGGTCCCTTGAGTCAAGGCGCTTCACCTGCCCCACGAAACCAGCGAGCGGACCGTCGACGATCTCCACCATCTGGTTGACCGCATAATCACGCTCGCCGAAAGGCTTGTTCATCGCAGCAACGATGCCGCGCACGACGACCATGTCGGCAGGCTTTAACGCTGCTCGGCGCCCTTCGTCGACAGTCAGCCACTCGCCGACATCGTCAACCCGCTTGATCGCAGGGTTGCCAGCGTCGAAGTCGGGCACGAACACAATGCCGGCGAGGAACGGCCGCTCGACCCGCTTGCCGAGATGAGGCTTGCGCGTTTCCTGTTTCGTCCGCCGGTTGATGTAGCGGACGACGATCGGCGAATAGGCGCAGATGCCACGCTCCAGCAAGCGCCTGACGACACGCGAGTCGCGGCCAGGCGTGACGCTGAGCATAAACCAGCGCTCCGGCGTGACAGGCACAGCGAGCGGCTGCTCGGTCGGAACATAGCCCACGAACTGCCCGATTTCGTAGTGCATATTCATTCGTCTCCCCCTGCCTGTGATGCTTCGTCTGACCACGTTCCGTCCTTGCGCGGCGGCCACGGCGCCGGAGCGAAGAAGCCCATTGCATCGCCGCGCTGCTCGAGCAGCGGCGATCTGACGCCGAACACATGCGACGACAGGAACGCCTGCCATGCCGCAATCTGCTGTCGATCGACGATCCATCGCCAGGACGCCTTGTCGGCGACATCCGCAAAAGCCAGCACCTGCGGCGTGATGCTGCCGGGATAGATCACGTCCCCGTGGTTGACGAACAGCCGCGCCTTGGCAACCGCATAGAGCGCATCGAGCGCGCGATGCTCGGTGCCGCCTTGAGCGAATGCCGCTCGCCGAACGCGACCCTCGGCAGCCCCTTCGCCTTGCCGCAGCAAGGTCCAGCGCTTTTCCTCGAGGTAGCGCCAGCCCGCGATCACGGTCTTGCGGCCCTGCCGCTTCAGCTCCTCGAGGAACGGCTCGACGCCATCGAGCGCCGACTTTTCCTCGTCGGCATTGAGCGCATCGGCGGCATAGTCGGTTCGCTGGCGATCGTCGACGACAGCTGTCGGCCATCGCTTGCGGAACTCACCCTTGAACCGTTCCTTTCGATCCCTCGCGCGCGCCCCCGCGTCTCTCTCTATCGTTTTAAGGGGACGTTCTAAGGGGTCGTTATTGGTGCCCGCGTATGTGTGGGCACCCGTGCCCACGCATGGATGGGCACCCGTGCCCGCTGGCGGGCACCCCTGCCCACCAACGGGCACCCCCTCCCCATTCTCCGGTACTTCCGCGTTTTCTGCATGGCTCTCGTCGAGATCATCGTCAGCGTCGCGCGCGAGGCTTTTCAGGTCGAAATCGTCGCGGTCGAGCTTCACGCGATACGCATAGCTCGACGACGGCGTCGAATCCTCGGGACGCCAGACATCGCGCCGCCGCTTCTCCACCCAGCCGGCCTCATAGAGCCGATCGAGCGAGCGCTGCAGCGTGGCGCGGCCGCAGCCCAGCTCGGCCGCCATGCGCACCTGGCTACGCGTGCACCAGCCGGCGCGATCGATATGACGGCCGAGCAGACATAGCGTTTGCAGGTCGCGCGGTTCGAGCGAGCGATCAGTCACCGCACCCGCGGGAATGATCGACAGACGAGGATTGGACACGTGTTGCCTTGAGGAATGGAGTCAACTGGACGCGGTAAGCAACTGCACTGGATTGGTTTTGCTATCGCGGCCCCACCAGCATGATGCGGACCTGCACCTCGACAAGGCTGGAGACACACGTTAAGATTGCGACATGACAGATCCGACATCGGCCCATAACCTCGCTTATGAGTTGGCGAAGGACTTCCAGCCGACTGTGGCCGCGATGGTGGCACTCGCTGCGGCGTTCTTTGCCTATCGGGGAGTCGCGCAGCGTATTGCCTATGACAAGGAGGTCGCAGACATCGCGCGATTGCGTGCGCGAATTTCTCTCTGTACGCGACTCATGTTGCGAACCCGGCCGCTCGTGAGACAAGCGCAATTTATTGTTGACTGGCTCAAACATGAGGAAGTCGAGGTTGCGCTTAAAGAGATCGACGATCAGATGACGAGATGGCCTAAGACGCCTCCCGAGCTTGACGAGGCGTGGCAACACGTCGATGCCGTACCAGTTGCGGCCATAGATTCGCTGGACGCATTTAGGGACCACCTCGACCGGTTTGAATATGTGTGTGCCAATCCCCGCGAGGAAAAGGAACGCTGGCCCAAGTTTCAGGTGAACGCATTGATTAGCGTAGCGAAAGAAATCGCCTATCACGGGAGCCAACTGGACAAGGCGCTCGAAGCCGAAATTGCGGCCATACGCGGGCGCTTGGATGAGCGCAGCAGCGGCCGTATCGTCTAGCGGGGCGACACCAATCATACTTCGACCTCGACGGCGTTGCACGCTGGCGTGTTGCCGCCGACCTGGATTTTCTTGGTGCCGCAAAACCATTCCTTCCAGTGCTGCGGCCAGCCGCGTTCGTCGGTTTCGTGGCGCGACACGCAGACGATCTCGCAGCCCTCGCGCGTGCAGATCTTGCGGGAGTCGCCATTCGGCTGGCGCGTCTTTTCGCTCCACTTGTGCTTCATTCCGCCGCCTCCAGGAATTCCGGCGCGACGGCCTCGTCCTGCATGATGGCGAAGACGTTCGCCTCCATCTGCTCGACCGAGACGGCGTTGCCGATCTGCTTGACCTGGTCGGTCTTGGTCCCGGCGAAATGGTAGGAGCGATCAAAGCCCATCGCTGCGGCGAGCTCGTGCGGCGCCAGCATGCGGAACAGGATGTCGTACTCGAGTCCGGGCTCGACGAGGTTGACGTGGCCGCTTGCGCAGACAGCAGGGGCAGGCTCGCCGAGGTCGTGAACACGCGGCGCCTGCCCTGGACGCTCGCCGAACTGCGCGGCGATGAACGCCAGCTCGCCGCGGTTGGCACCGGTGACCGTCGGCAGCGGCTCGGAGGCGTCGCGCGAGCGGTCGGAGCGGTCGTGGTGCGTCAGCGGCATCACGACGGCCAATTCCCCGCTCTTCGCCGTTGTCAGCGTCGGCAGCGGCGCGCCGACATCCCGCGCGGCGTTGCCGCCCCGCGTATGCGTCACCGGAACGACGAGGCCAAAGCGCGCCTTGCAGGTCGGCGAGGCCATCAGGAGGTCGAGGTAGCCTTCCGGCACGACCTGGTGCGGCCGGACCTGCGAGATGTCGGCGCAATAGTGCCGCGCCCGCGGATGGTTGCGCTGGTGCGTTTCCAGCGCCGTGCCCCAATGGTTGACGCAGACCAGCTCCATGTCGAGGCCAAGCCGCGCCAGCGCACGCTCGGCGCCCGTCGAGGAGCCGCCGGCACCGCAGAAGAGATCGGCGACGAGGATCTTTCGCGTCACCGCTGCGACCTCCGGAAACGGGTCTCGAGGTCGCCGATGACGAGCGTGGTCACCTCCGGCGCGGACTGCATCACCTCCGCAAGCGAGCGCGCGTCGTATCGGCCGCGCTGCCACCATGCGATGGCGTAACCGAGCATGAAGCCGGCAAAGACCAGTATCGAGCCCGCGCCGACCGCGACATTGACGCTGATGGTGATCATGCCGCGACCTGCGCCAGCTCGGCGAACCGCTGGAGGAAAAGCCCGCGCGCATGCAGCGGCTGCCAGCCGACGATCTCGGCGTCGATCGGCTGCTCATCGTCAACGACCCACGCGTCGCCGGTGTCGCGCATGATCCGCAGCCGCTCGGTTCGCAGCACGCGCCGGTCGGCAAGTTTCACCGAGGGCGGCGTCTCGGGCGGGAGGCCGAACGCCTTGTAAACAGCTTCCTGGCAGCGCTTCTCCGCCGCCTTGTAATCCGGCATGAACTGTTTGATCGGGGACAGCATGTCGAGCAGGTACGCCTCGCTGCCGTCGTGCAGCAGGCCCGCGAGCGCATCGTCACCACAGAAGCGCGACACGAGGATCGAATGCTCGGCGTTCGAGTAGAACCGCAGGCAATGACCGCCGAAACGACACTGCATTGCCAGGGCGTGCGCGATGTCCTCGATATCGACATCCTCAGGCCGCGGATCGAGCGGCCAAAACTTTTTTCCTGTGTAAGTTTGAATCCAACCGGCGAGCTTCATGGCGTGACTTCCCCCTGCTGTTGAACTGCTGCCGGCCCGACCAGCTGAGCCAGGAAGGCGCGACCAGTCCCAGTGATCTTGAGCGCCTTGGTCGTGGCGAACAGGAAGTCCTTGCCGACCAGATGCCGGGCCATGTCGCCGTCGATCGATCCATCCGCATCCACGGCGAGCAGCGCGAGCTGCTCGGCGAGCTCGTCGGCATCGACCGGCAGGCGCGTCTGCAGGGCGCCGTCGACGACCTCGGCTGGCGGCGCGTCTTCCAGCTGGCGCGCGGCGTCGAACAGGCTCATCTGCGGCGCGCGGAAGGGCTCGGTCAGCTCGACGCGCGGGCCTTGCGGCGTCGCCTCCGTCTGCAGCTCGCGCAAGCGGTCCCAGCCCTTGCCGGTCAGCGACCATTCCTTGCCGCCGAAATAGGAGAAGCCGCGCGCGCGGTAGAACTCGCCGAGATCCGGCGCGATGTCGCGGCGTTGGTGGCAGAAGTCGGAGAGGATCGTCAGCCCCTCGCGCTCGCCGAGCGAAGCGGGATCGAACGGCGCCGGCGCGAGCCACTCGGAGCCCGCCAGCTGGTCGATGGTGATGACGTCGACACCATCATAGGGCGCGCGATCGTCCGTGGCGGACACAGCGGGGCTGGCCCTTTCAGACGAGGTGTCCGCCACGGCGACGCCGCCCCCGACTGCAGGCAACTCTGCAGCGCGGCCGGATTCATGTTTTGAGATGACTTCGAGCCAATGCGCGTCGACGGCGTCGTCGATCCGCCGGCAATTCTCCTCGGACGTTTCCAGCCGAAACGTCCAACCGCATTGGCAGGTCGCAACGCTAAAGGAGACGCTATCCCGGTAGTCCCGCGTCATGGTGACGACGTGGCCGCCAGCGATGGCAGGATGGTCGTAGAGAGGTTCTGACGGGCCGGGCGCTAAGCCGGCTTCCTTTCTTACGCGTCCATCGCCCGCATGGCCGCAGTCGCTGGCGCAGTGAGGGTCTCGGCTGGCGTCAAGGGTCGGTGTTGAACGCTCCGGATCGAGCGGACCACTGTCGTGCCCTGCAGGATGGTCGCCAGTGCCTGCGGGTCCTTCGGCCGTAGCCGTCGCTTCCCCGCCTCCGTCAGAACTTGTCGCCGCCGCGATGCTCACGCCGGCCTGATTGCCCCACGCGTCCCAATTCGCCGGCAGCGGATGCTCGGCATCGACGCGGGCGAACAGCTCGAGCACGGGCAGCGGCGCGCCATCGCTATCCTTGCCGACCATGGTCGCGATCATGTGACGGTAATGGTCGGGCTTGCGCGAGTGCTCGCGCTTCCGCTCGCGATGGTTGGAGCCGAACTTTTCGTCGCTGGCGGGTTTGGGCAGGCCACGGCCGCGCTTGAACTGCAGCAGCAGCTCGTCCTGATCCCACACCAGCAGGCCGGTACCGCTTTCGTCCGGATGGTCCTCGTCGGTCTTGGTCCAGACGTAACAGGTCGAGTAGCTATCCATGCCGAGCGCGAGCTGACAGGCATAGGCGAGCGGCAGGTCAGCCGTCGCCATCACGACCTCGCCATCGGCGAGCATCACCTCGATCTTGTACGGCACCCTGGCGAGCAGATGCGCGCGCGGAATCCACATCCAGTGCCAGGCATCAGGTTGCATCGCCTCAGCGACCCGCTCCAGATATTTGAGGATCTCCGGCCAAGGCATGGTCGCGTAGTGGTTTTCATAGGCGCGATTGCCGACGCCGGCCTTTCGCACCCACGGCGGATCGCTGTAGCTCGCCGGATACTTCTTGCCGGACGGCGTCAGCGCCGAGGCCGAGGCTAGCGCCGAGGACAGATCGCGCCGGTGAACGCGCCCCTTCTCCTCGGCATCGATCTTGAGCAGATCCATTGCGACGCGGCCGGCGCCGGATTCCATTTCCTCCTTGTGCCGGGCAAGCGCACGCTCGAATTCGGCCATGTCCATCGCGGCCAGTTTTTGCGCTTTCGAGGACAGTTTGCGGTCGACGCCAATGTCGGCGAGGCGCGGCCGCTCATCTTCTGGCTGTTCCACAACGGCACCGCCAGAATCGCTCTTGCCCTGCAGCTGGCCGCGAGACCCCGTGTTGAGGCCGACCGTTTCCTTTTGCGCGACGATCAGCTCGCCGAGCCGCCGCTCGGCCCGGAAACGGATCTGCGCGGCCTGGATCTCAAGCCCTTTGTCGCTGGCCTGGCGCGCGTAGACCCGCATCGCCTCGGCCTTGCTGCGGATGTCGACGACCTCGTCGACCGCGACCGCCTCGGCGAGCGCCTTGCGCGCCGCTTCGTATCGGACCAGCTCAGTCAAAGGGGATCTCCTCCAGCTGGCGGGAGCCCGCGAGCGTATCGGCCATGATCTGGCGCACGATGGCGTCGAGCTTCGGCGCCGTGCCGCGCGTGCGGCGGCTGATGGCGTTGTCGCGCTTGGTTGCCCAGCGCAGATTGCAGCGGCGGTTATCGAGCGTCTGGCCGTTGATGTGATCGACGACATGGGCGGCGAGGAACGCGTCGTCGCGGCCGGGGTCAGTCGCGATCATGATCTCGCGATGCATCCGCACGGTGGAGCGCCGCTCGCCGACATTGCGCTTGGCGTAGAGCATCCAGCTGTCGCCGCGGCCGTTGCCGGCGTGCCAGACGTTCCACATGTTCTCCGAGAGCCAGGCGAAGTCGACGGCATCGACCAACGTCCAGACCGGCTCGCGCTGCGACAGCCAGATCCGCCGACACGGCGTCAGCGACAGGTCGGGCAGATCCGGCAGATCGAAGGCGACCGCGCGGGCCTCGCTGATGTTGACGGGCGCCTGCATCATCACAGCATCCCCAGCGCCTGCATGTAGACTTCGAGGATGGTCTCGAATTCCGCACGCTCGTTCGGGTCCTGCGCGCGCATTCTGACGATGGTCTTGATCGCCTTGGTGTCGTAGCCATTGGCCTTGGCCTCGGCGTAGACGGCGGCGACGTCATCGCCGATCGCCTTCTTTTCCTCGAGCAGCCGCTCGACGCGCTCGATGATCGATTTCAGCTGATCCTTGGCGATCTTTTCTGCGCTGGTCTTGGCTTCCCTGCTCACGACAACCCCTTCCGCCAGAGCTGCGCGACCGAGACCAGCTGCGTGTAATCGCAGCCCTCGAAATCGGCGTCGTACCGCATCAGGTCATGCGCGATGCGGTGCGCCGTCCAGGTCTTGAGGTCGTGGCCGTTGGCGAGCGCGCGGGCCGCTGCGGCCTCGATCATCCTGACGGAAGCGAAGGCACGGCCGGTCATCGCTGAGCCCTCACCAGCTCGCGAAAATTGGCGACCCAGCCCGCGACGAGACTTTCCGGCAGGTTCAGCTCCTGGGAAATTTCCCAGGTGTCGCGCTTGTGCAGCCAGAGCGTGATGACCTCGCGATAGCGCTTGAGCTGCTGCCGCGAGACGTCCGCGGCATTCGGCACCCGGTGACGAATGAGCGCCCCCATCACGCGCCCTCCAAGAGGCCTGCGTCGACGCGGTAGGGCTTGACCTGGAGATAGAGCGGCGATCGCCCCTGCTCGACGGCGACGCCGCAGAACTCCGCACGCACGAACGGCTCGCCGTCGATCATCAGGATCTCGGGCGACATCTCGTCGATGGTCAGCGTCGCGAAGCTTTTCGCGCCGTCGAGCCAGCGCACCTCCACCCGTTCGGCACGGATGCGGCCCCGTTTGCCCGGCGACTTGTCCGCCGAAGCCTTGGCGAAAGCGGAAGCCTTTTGGCGACGACGGCTCATGGGCGCCTCGCCCAGCGAAAGCCGAAACCGCTATCGGCGTCCCGCGGCAGCATCTGCGCGCCGGCAGCGACCGCCAGCACGCCGATGACCAGTACAGCCGCCAGCATGACGAGAAAGCGCAGATCGTCAGGATCTGCGATGCGCGCAAGCGTGTCCGCCATGTCCCCCCCCCATTGTGAAAACCCCTTGAAATGCAGTGCCAGAGCGTGTTTTCCACACGCGTCCACAGGGCGCGCCGAGCCCGATGTGTGACCTTCCACAGAGATAAAAATTGGCCGTTTCAGCGCAGCCCGCGCTCGACCTCCAGTCTGGGAACCGGCATGCGTTCATGGCTCGACCTCTTCCGGTCGGGCCACATCATCAGGCCACACCGCTGCCGCCGGCCAGTTGGCCGAGAACCAGGCGATCACCTGGTCGTACTTACGAGCCGTGAACGTCTTGGAGCCGAGATGATCGAAGAAGCGCCAATCACCCGCCGCGAGCCGCCCCAGAGTGCCAAACGCGAGAGGCCGCGCGACGCGGAAGGCATCAGCCACGGCCTTCAAATTGCGAATCAGCTCCTGCTCCATGATTCGACGGATAGTCGGAAATTTCCGATTCGTCGACATTCATGCGTCGGAAAGATCCCATTCGCCTTTGGACAAGGCGCGTCGGATAAATCCGCCATGGAGAAAAACGAACTGCGCCAAAGGATTAAGACGCGGCTTGCCGAGCTTGACCTCAGCCCGATCGAGGCTGCGAAAGCCATTCCGGGCCTTGAGCGGAATTTCATCCGGGATTTTTTGGAAGGTAAGAAGCAATCATTCAGTGCTGGCAAGCAGCCTCTGGTGGCCGCGGCGTTGCAATGGACTGTGGCCGACCTAGTGGGGCCGCCCCCTCGGCGCACCAGCCCCGGCGCGCCCAAACTTGCGATGGTCCCCCTCCTCGATCGTGTGACAGCCGGAAGATTGCGAAGCCCGGCGAGCCAAATTCCAATCGATGACGTCCCCCTCTTGGCTTTTGCCGATCTAGGCCGCGGCGAGTTCTTTGCCCTGACGGTCGACGGCGATTCAATGGACCGCTATTCGCCGGAAGGCTCGATCATCGTCGTCAACCGCGCCGAGCGCAGCCTGGTCAACGGCCGCTGTTACGTCTTTTCGATCAAGGGCGAGACGACCTACAAGATGTGGCAAGGCGGCACCAACCCGCACCTCGCCCCGTTTTCGACCAATCCCCTCAATAAGCCCCTGTTTTTCAAGCCGCGCGACCTCGAGGTGATCGGCCGGGTTAAGCGGACGATTTTGGACCTCTAGGACAAAAGTCGGACGTTTCCGACTTTTGGTGTTGACGGTAGGAAATTTCCGACGATATGTTTCCCGTGAAAAAGATCACGGGAGATCGTCGCCGTGCAACACCTAACGGACCTCACCGCCGCTGCCTTTGACCAGCAGCTGAAGCTGCACGGCTTTTTCTATATCCGCACCGAGAATCGCTTCGCCGACGTCCGCGCCAAGGGCTGCCCGCGCACGGACGCCGTGATGCGTGGCAAGCGCGTCAACCGCCAGGCCACGCTCGACGCCCTGCTCGCCGCCCGCAAGGTGCGCCAGGATGCAGCCGCCGCCGCCGAAGCCGTCCAGATGGAGCGCGAGCGTACCGCCGCGCTGATTGCCCCGCCGGTCCTGCCTGCGGCCCGCACCACGCTGGAGGGCGCCCCGGCCATCGCGCAGCTTGCAACCGACCTCATCGACATCACCACGACCAGCGAAGGCGTCGCGCTCGTCGACCTGGTCCGCAAGGGCTGGCGCCGCTCTCAGGTGTTCGAGCACATCGACGCCGCGCGAACGCTGGCCTATGCGCGCCAGGACGGGGCGCTAGCCTGATGTGCATCTATTTCCCCGACCTCCTATCCATTTGCGGCTGCCCTGATTGTCGCGACGGCGAACCGCCCTTGCCACTGCCCGCCGCGACCACACCGCGTGCAGCACGCTGGCGTGATCTGCTCGCTTGCCGGCATTTCGTTGCCGTCGCGATCGAGGCGCCACTCGCCGCAACGCCCGTCATCCGGAGCGCGTGACGATGGGCACACGCGCCAACACGAACAGCGAATCCTATTTCCTTCGCCTGCTCAAATTCAGCCCCTTTGAGCGGGCGCCGCGCGGCGGCTGGCGGTTCGGCACGCGACGCATTGGTGACAGCGTCGTCGCCAGGCTGATCGCCAGCGGCCGCGCGGAGATCCGGGGTGAGCAACTACACGCGACGGAGGCGACATGAGGGCGCATCGCGTCACGCCATGCGTCTGCGAGCGCAAACCCTACGTCTCGCGGGCAGCGGTGGTCTCATAATTCAGCCGAAGCCGATCAATCAGGAGATCAAAGGTAGATGAACGCTTTTGGACAAAGGGATAAAGTGCCGCTTGCAGAGCGGTTATCCCTCTCTCCCGAGGAAACCAGCGCTCTAACGGGTATCGGTCTTACATCGGTGCGCGAGGCGATCAGCGGTGGCGTGTTAAAGGCCAAGAAGCACGGCCGGCGCGTCCTAGTGCTGCCCGCTGAGATCAAGGCCTGGCTTGATAGCTTGCCCGATGCAAAGCATGAGGACGCGGCATAAGACAGGCCCGCGCGAATGGGCTTGGCGATGCAAATTCAGGAAGTCTGGCGCGCCCGAAGCTCCTCTTCGTATTTCAGCTTTTCCAGCAGCATGTCGGTCACGAGACGTCGCAATTGCGCGTTCTCTAGCTCTAACCGCTTGATTGTCTCCATGGTGCTGGCCTCATTGAGACCGGATGGCCGGCGTTCGGCCTCCCCGCGCCGGCCATCAACCGGCACCGACGAACCAGGCATCTTCTTCCAGCGATGGTAGGTCATGATGCTGACACCAAGCGCCTTCGATATCTCGCGCTGGGTCTTTCCCTTGGCTACAAGTTCTTTGGCTTGGGCCAGCTTGGCCGAAATCTCCTCCGAGGCATGCCTCTTGCCACCCATGATGGTCCTCTCCGGCCAGAATCTCGCCTGTCCGAAGTAAGCGCGAGTCGTGAACGTTTGATATCTGGCACACCCTTGCGGGCCGGTAAGAAAACGGTAAGCCACAAGCGGGCCTTGGAGCGAAGCGATTGATGTTTCTTCGCTTTATCTGATGCCGTCACGGATCATGTATCCGGCGCCGCGGATCGTGTGCAGCAGCGGCCGCTCAAAACCCTTGTCGATCTTGGAGCGCAGCCGCGAAATGTGCACGTCGATCACGTTGGTCTGCGGATCGAAATGGTAGTCCCAGACGTTCTCCAGCAGCATGGTGCGCGTCACCACCTGGCCGGCATGCTTCATGAGGTATTCGAGCAGGCGGAATTCGCGCGGCTGGAGCGTCAGCTCGTCCTTGCCGCGGGCGACGCGATGGGACAGCCGGTCGAGCTCGAGATCGCCGACGCGGTAGAGCGTGTCCTCGGCCGGACCGCCGCGGCGCCGTGACAGCACTTCGACCCGGGCCAGCAGCTCGGCAAAGGAATAAGGCTTCGGCAGATAGTCGTCGCCGCCGGCGCGCAGACCCTTGATGCGATCGTCGACCTGCCCGAGCGCGGAGAGAATCAGCACCGGCGACGAGTCGCCCTTGTCGCGCAACGCGCCGATCAGGGACAGGCCGTCACGCTTGGGCAGCATGCGGTCGACCACCAGCACGTCGTAATCGCCGCTCTCGGCCATGGCGAGGCCTTCCTCACCGTCGGCGGCGTGGTCGGCAATGTGTCCGACTTCACGAAACGCCTTCACGAGATAGTCGGCGGATTCGCGGTCGTCTTCGATGATGAGGAGGCGCATCGTGCGTTCGGCGGCGGTCAAGGGGGTCAACCTTCTCTGAACATGGCGCGAGCGGCAATCGCATGCAAGCCAAGCAAACGGGACTTGGGTAGGCAAAAAGGCGGGCGGTGAAGCTGGGGGGACCTCACCGCCCTAGGCCTTCCGACGGAGGGGGGCGTAATTCCACCGGAAGGTAGGCTGGGGGAGCGGGCCTTACGCTGCTCCCCCGAAGGGCGTCGGCGGCGGGGGCGACTGATGCCGGCGACACCCCTCATCTCGTAGACCTCCTGAAGGCTTAGCCCTTGGCGATGGGCACGGCGACGAAGCGCGACTGGCCGCCGCTCTTCACGCGCATCAGGACGCTGTTCTTGTTGTCGGTCCGCGCCGTGTTGATGGCGTCGCGGACTTCGCCGGCGGTGCTCACGCTCTTGCCGCCGACTTCGAGAATGACGTCGCCTTCCTTGAAGCCGCGTTCGGCCGCGGCGCTCTTCGGATCGACTTCGGTGACCACGACACCTTCCTTGCCGGCGCCAGCCACTGAGTCGGCGGGCGCGACGGTCATGCCGAGCTTGGGCACGTCGGTGCCACGGCTCGCACCCTTGCCGCTATCCTTGTCGGTGTCGGCCTTGGCCTCGATCGTGTTCGGCAGCTGGCCGAGGGTGAGGTTCACGACCTTGTCCTGGCCCTTGTGCAGCACGTTGAGCTTCACGGTCGCGCCGGGCGCCATGCCGCCGATGGTGCGGGCAAGCTCACGGGCATCCTTGACGGATTCACCGTTGACCGAGGTGATCACGTCACCGGACTCGATGCCGGCCTTGGCCGCCGGACCGTTCGCCTGCGGCTCAGCAACCAGCGCGCCTTCGGCCTTCTTCATGCCGAGGCTGTCGGCGATGTCGGAGGTGACAGGCTGGATCTGGACGCCGATCCAGCCGCGGCTGACCGAGCCCTTGTCCTTGAGCTGGGCCACCACGCTCTTCACGGTGCTCGCGGGAATCGAGAACGCGATGCCGACGCTGCCGCCGGAGGGCGAGTAGATCGCGGTATTGACGCCCATCACCTCGCCGTTGGTGTCGAAAGCGGGACCACCGGAATTGCCCTTGTTCACGGGCGCATCGATCTGGATGAAATCGTCATAGGGACCGTTGCCGATGTCGCGGCCGCTGGCCGACACGATGCCCGCAGTCACGGTACCGCCGAGGCCGAAGGGATTGCCGACCGCGAGCACCCAGTCGCCGATCCGCGGCTTGCTGTCGGCGAGCTTGGCGAACGGGAAGTTCGAGCTGCCCTCGACCTTGATGAGGGCGAGGTCAGTGCGCTGGTCGGTGCCGATCACCTTGGCTGTATAGGTCTTGCCGTCGTCGGTCGTGACCTCGACCTTGTCGGCGCCGTCGACCACGTGGTTGTTGGTCACGGCAAAACCGTCGGCGGAGATGAAGAAGCCGGAGCCCTGGCCCTGCACAACGCGGCCGCGGCCACCCTTCTGGCCCGGGAAACCATCCGGACCGCCGAAGCGGCGGAAGAAGCGCTCCATCGGCGAGCCCGGCTGGAACGGCGAGGAGGAATCATCGCCATCGTCGTTGCTCGCGGTCTTCTCCTTGATATTGACCTTCACCGAGATCACCGACGGTTTCACGCGCTCGACGATGTCGGCGAATCCGACCGGACGCTCAACCTTCCGGACCTCGTTGTTGACCTGCGCATGCGCCGGGCTGGAGAACAGCTCGCTCGGCGAGGTCGACGGGCTGAAGCCGTGGACGGCAATCCCGAGGCCAGCGACGACCGAAGCCATCAGCGCGATCCTGCGCGCGGAGAAAACCGACCGGCGGGGCGGCCGGTAGGACGGAAGGTTCGTGAGGTCGGGACGGTCGGTCATGCAGGAATCTCCAAGGCCTTGAATTCTTTCGGTGCCGGATGGCAGCACGTTACGGACATGAAGATGGGGGCTCCCGCCTTACCGTGCGCTGGCGGCGGGGTTAAACTTTTGTAATGAAGGGTCGCGCCGTTGCGGCAGTTTATCGCACGCCGAAAGTCGTGGCCTTACAGGAACTTAATCGAGTTCCCCTGACGAGCGTAGACCACGCCTTTGGCGAGATCAGCTCGCCCTCACGCTGACGATGAATTCGTCGACTTCACGCTTCAGGGTTTCGGCCTGCTGCGACAGATCGACGGCGGAATCGCGCGCTTCGGCCGCCATGCGGCCGGTCTCCGCCGACGTCGAGGTGATCTGGACGATGTGGTTGGAGACGTCCAGCGTTCCATGCGCGGCATCCTGCGCGCTGCGGGTGATGTCCTGCGTGGCGTTGCGCTGCTGGGCGGTGTCGACCTCGATGCCCGACATGATCGACGAGATCTCCGACAGCGTCTTCGAGATGCCGTCGATCGCGCCGCGCGTCTCCGCGGTGATGCCCTGGATGCTGGCGACGTGCGAGGTGATCTCCTCCGTCGCCTTGCTGGTCTGGTGCGCGAGGCTCTTCACTTCGGAGGCAACCACGGCAAAACCCTTGCCGGCGTCCCCTGCCCGCGCCGCCTCGATGGTGGCGTTGAGCGCCAGCAGGTTGGTCTGCGAGGCGATCGCCTGCACGAGCTGCACGACCTCGCCGATCTTGTCGGCGGCATCCGACAGCGTGTGGATGGTGTCGCGGCTCTTCTCGGCCTGCGTCGCCGCGCCTTCGGCACGCTGCGTCGCGTCGGTGACGCGGCGGCTGATCGTGCCGATCGAGTTCGTCATCTCCTCGGCCGAGCCCGCGACGATCTGCACGCTGGCGCTGGCGTGGTTCGCCGCGCTCGCGACCGCATTGGCCTTGGAGCTGGTGTCGTTGGCCGTCCGTGACAGCGTTTCGGCATTGCTCTTCAGGTGCGCGGCCGAGGACGCCACGCTGTCGACCACGCTGGCAACGAGATCGTTGAAGCGCTTGATCCGGGCGTCCAGGAATTTCGACCGCTCGGCCTGATGCTGCGCTTCGTGTAATTGCTGCTCGGTGAGGCGCCGCCGCTCCAAGCCGTTTGTCTTGAACACTTCCAGTGCACCGGCGAGCAGGCCGATCTCGTTGGTAACGCCGAGGCCCGGAACAGGCGTCTCGAATTTCTGATCGGCGACCTCACGCATGGCGTGCACAATCGCCGCCAGCGGATTGAGGATGCCGTTGCGCACAGCGAACCAGGTAGTGAGGCAGATCGCGACAGCGACCACCGTGATCACGCCGCAGGCGATCAGGAAATAGGAGAATGCCGCCTGCGCCTGCTGGTAGATCAGCATTGCATGCTCGCGCGCGGGGCCGCTCAGCGCGGCGAAATCCGACGACAGGCTGGTGATCTCGTTGTTGAGGTAGAGCACCGCGACGAAGCCGGTGCCGCCGCCGATGCCCAGCAGGAACAATAATGCAGCGACGACGGCGCCGATCAGGAAGCGGATCGTCAGATTGCTGTTCGTGAACATCGCTGAGGACTCAAAAATCTGGAATTGAATTTCGCGACAAGCTTCCAGACAAAGGTCAACAGAGCATGAAACACGCTGTGGCAGACGGCCTACGTATCATTACGTAGCCTAGGACGACTTCGTCTCGTCCGACATCAAGGCGGCGAGCTGCGACTCTTCATCCGCAGTGAGCGGCGGAGCTGGTAGGTCTGCACCGCTTCGCGCGCGCCGGCGGATTTGCAGCCAGAGCGCCAGGCCGCCGCTGATCAGCAGCAGCGGCGCGAGCAGCCACAACAGCATGGTCTGCCGCTCGAAGCGCGGCTTGAGCAGCACGAACTCGCCATAGCGCGCGACCAGGAAGTCGAGCACCTGCGAATTGCTGTCGCCGGCAGCGATCCGCTCGCGCACCAGCAGCCGCAAATCGCGCGCCAGCGGCGCGTCGGAATCGTCGATCGACTGGTTCTGGCAGACCATGCAGCGCAGCTCGCGCGACAAGTCGCGGGCGCGTGCCTCCTTCACGGGATCCGACATGATCTCGTCGGGCTGCACGGCGTGGGCGGCGGGCAAAGCCAGCAGCATGAGCGCAACGATCGTGACCATCATCCGCCGCATCGGATCACTCCGCCGGCTGAAGGCGCTGCTTGGCCCGCGCCGGCTTCGGTGCGCCGACCCGCAGGCGCCGGTCGGACAGCGACAGCATGCCGCCAAAGGCCATGAGCACCGGTCCCCACCAGATCAGCAGCACCAGCGGCTTGTGATAGATGCGCACCGCAATGGCGCCATCGGCAGTCGCGTCGCCGAGGGAAACGTAGAGCTGGCTCGCGCCGCGCGTCAGCAATGCGGCCTCGGTGGTCGAGGACCCGCGCGTCGTGAAGTTGCGCTTGGACGGCGTCATGACGCTGATCTTCTCACCGTCGCGGCTGACGTTGAACTCGGCGATCATCTCGCGGAAGTTCGGCCCCTGACGCTGGGACAGGCCGTCGAGCTTGAGATCATAGCCGGCGACGTGTGCAACGTCGTTCTGCTTCATGGTCGCGATATACTCGCTGTTCCAGGTGGTCTCGCAGACGATCCCGATCAGCGCGACGCCGAGGCCCGCATGGGCAAACACAGAACCCCAGGCCGAACGCGGCAGGCCGCGGGCCCGGTGCAGCGTCGTTGCGAACGGCAGGCGGAACAAACCGGTCCGTTCGGACAGATCGGTCACGGCACCGGCGATGACGAAGACTCCAAGCCCAATTGCCAATGGTGCCAGCGCACTGCCACCACGGGTCCAGGCCCAGACGATGGCGATCACAACGAACGCGGCAACGCCCGCCGCAAGCAGCCGCTGGGTGACGCCGAGCAGATCGCCGCGCTTCCACGCCAGCATCGGCCCGAACGGCACCGCGAGCAGCAGCAACGCGAATAGCGGGGCGAAGGTGAGATTGTAGAAGGGCGCGCCGACCGATATCTTGAAGTCGAGCGCTTCCGTCGCCAGCGGATAGAGCGTGCCGAACAGCACGACCGCGCAGGCCACGCTGAGCAGAAGATTGTTCAACACCAGCGCGCCCTCGCGCGAGATCGGCGCGAACAGGCCGCCCTGCTTCAACGAGGTCGCGCGCGCTGCAAACAGCGAGAGGCTGCCGCCGATGAACAGGCAGAGGATCAGCAGAATGAACACGCCGCGCGTCGGATCGGTGGCAAAAGCGTGCACGGAGGTGATGACGCCCGAACGCACCAGGAAGGTGCCGAGCAGCGACAGCGAGAAGGTCAGGATCGACAGCAGGATGGTCCAGACCTTCAGCGCGTTGCGCTTCTCCATCACCAGCGCCGAGTGCAGCAGCGCCGTGCCGGCGAGCCACGGCATCAGCGAGGCGTTCTCGACCGGATCCCAGAACCACCAGCCGCCCCAGCCGAGCTCGTAATAGGCCCAGTACGACCCCATCGCGATGCCGAGGGTCAGGAAGATCCAGGCCACCAGCGTCCACGGCCGCACCCAGCGCGCCCAGGCCGCGTCGATCCGCCCCTCCATCAGCGCCGCGATGGCGAAGGAGAACGAGATCGAGAAGCCGACATAGCCGAGATAGAGCATCGGCGGATGCACGGCGAGGCCGATGTCCTGGAGCACCGGATTGAGATCGCGTCCCTCGATCGGCGGATTGGCGATGCGCAGGAACGGGTTCGATGTCACCAGGATGAAGAGATAGAAGGCGCTGGCGATCCAGGCCTGCACGGCCAGCACATGCGCGCGCAGCGACAGCGGCAGATTGTTACCGAAGGCGGCGACCATTCCGCCGAACAGCGCCAGGATCGACACCCACAGCAGCATCGAGCCTTCATGGTTCCCCCACACGCCGGTGATCTTGTAGATCAGCGGCTTCATCGAATGGGAGTTCTCGTAGACGTTGGCGACGGAGAAATCCGAGTTCACGTGAAGCATCACGAGCGCGATGAACGACGCACCGACGAACAGGAGTTGCGCCAGCGCGGCGGAGCGCGCCACGTTCATCAGCGCGGCATCGCGCAGACGCGCACCGATCAGCGGCACGATGGACTGGATCAGCGCCAGGCCGAGGGCCAGCACCAGCGCGTAGTGTCCGGATTCCGCGATCAACGCACTGCTCCCTGCGAGTTGCCCTGCGCGGTCGTCGCCGCGGGTTTGACGCTATCAGAAGCCTTGGCGCCGTAATCGTCCTTCCAATGCCCCTGCTTCTTCAGGGCATCGGCGACTTCCTTGGGCATGTAGGTCTCGTCGTGCTTGGCAAGCACGGTGTCGGCCTTGAACACGCCATTGGCGTCGAGCGCGCCTTCGGCCACCACGCCCTGCCCTTCACGGAACAGGTCGGGCAGGATGCCCTTGTAGGCGACCGGCAGCTTGGCGCCGCCATCGGCAACCTCGAAGGTCACGGCGAGATTATCGCCGCGCTGGAGCGAGCCGGGCTGCACTAGGCCGCCGAGACGAAACCGCTTGCCGGGCTCGACGTGCTTTTCGGCGACCATCGTCGGCGTCGAGAAGAACACGATGGAGTCGCGCAGAGCGTTGAGCACCAGCGCGGCTGCAAGCGCGAGCACCGCGAGGGAGCCGCCGATGATGGTCATACGTCGCTGCTTGCGCGTCATCGCGTATCCGTTCTCCGCTCGCCTCGTCCCGACATCGTCATCCGTCGAGCCCGAGAGTCTTGAGGCCTTCGTTGAGCTGGCGCAGCCGCGCGGCATCGTTGGCGACAGCCTGTCGGGCGTCGGTCGAAGCGCCCATTGCCCTGTCACGATCGCCCATCACGAGATAGGCGCGCACCAGGCGCAGCCAACCCTCGACATCATCGCCGTTCTGCTTCAGCCGGGTGGCCAGGCGTTCGACCATGCCGCGCACCATCGCGTTGCGATCGCCCTCGTTCATGTCCTTGGAGGCTGCGATCGTCTCGTCAGACAGCGCCGGCATCGTAGCGCCACCGCCGCCGACCCGCGCCAGCGAGGTCTGCACCAGAGGGCGCCACGGCGCATCCGCCGGCGCTTTCGCCAGCAGTGCGCGCCAGATGTTGGCGGCATCGTCCTTGCGGCCATCCTGCTCGGCGGCAAGCCCGAGGAAATAGTTCGCCTTGGGATCGTCCGCGTTCAGGCCATGCGCGCGCTCGAATTCGGTCTTGGCCTCGGCAGTCACCACGCCGCCGGCAGCAGCCGCGATCGCCTCGCCTAGATCGGCCCGGCGCTCCGAACTCTCGCCATTGTAGGTAAGCGAGTTGCGATAGGCGCGCACCGCATCGTCGAAGCGGCCGAGCCGCACCAGCACCGGCGCGAGCACGTTCCAGCCGCGCCCGTCGGTCGGATTCTTTTCCAGATGCTGCTCGACCTGCACGACGAGATTCTCGAGCGCCATGCCGGACCCGGCCCCGCGCTCCCGCTGCGCCAGGGGAAAGTCCTGGAGCCTGGGCGAGCCGAGCGGCATGTAGACGCCGATCGCAATGAGCGGCAGGCCGGCAAGCGCCAGCACAGCCGCCGCGCGGCGCCATTTGAGGCTCGATGTCGGTTCCGATACAGGCTCGCTCCCGGCCGCGGCAAGCAGCCTGCGGCTGATCTCGACACGTGCGGCCTCGGCTTCCGGCGCGGCGATCAGTCCTGCGGCGAGATCACGCTCGATCTCGGCCAGCTGGTCCTTGTAAACCGCGACCTCGCTCCCCTGATTTTGCGCGCGTCCGCTGCGGCCGAGCGGCAGAAGCACGGCGAAACTCGCCGCGACCGTCATCAGCGCGAACACGAACCATAGCGTCATCAGGCAAGCTTCCGGCGGCGCGCGAACCGCGCCCATAGGTGGCTTTACACCACGGCCGGACGATGCGGCAATTGACAATTGTCAATTCGGCGCGACCGCACACAGTCCCGAAACTGTGAAAATCCAACGGCTTAACGGATCTCGAAGTCCGCGCTTTGAGCGGCGTCCTCGCCGTGCCCGTTGAAGGCCCTCAGGAAGTATGTTCCCGGCTCGATTGCTTCAGGCAATCTGATGCGCAACGCCCCGACGGGAACGGTCGATGCGACCCTGGTGACGGTCTCAGGCAGTTGGCGGCCGCTTGCCTTCTCGATCAGCACCACCTTCGCGCCAACCATCAGCCTTTGGTATTTGGCGACAATGACGCGGTTTTCAATTTCGATGGAGCTGATAAGGGGTTTCATGCGCCCACAGATAGAAATTCCAAAATCTTGCACGGCGACCGTAGGGCCCGCCACCGGCACCGTCAACCACAAATTGTGATCACAAAAAAATGCGCTTGATCAGCTTGCCCGCGACGATTTGCGCTCGCCCGTGGCCGCGTTCTCTGCGGCGCGGCTCATCAGCGACGCGTAATCATCGCCGAACAGCACCTGGCAGAAGCGGATCGCGGCCTGCACCTGCTGCTGCCGATAGGTGCGGACCTTGTGATCGGCCGCTCGCAGCGACTGCACCAACTGCTCGGTCGAGCGTTCGACATATTGCTGGAGATCGGAATAGGTGCGCAACGTCACCTCGTTGATCGCAAGCTCGCTCGCGTAGTTGCGGCAGGTCGCGACGAAATCGATCAGCGCCGCGGTTTCCTCGACCTCGGTGCTGTCGATCCGCGCCCCCGGCGGAATGTCCTTCTCGGCGCGCTGGCGCAGGATGCGGCGAACGCGGCCGGGAACGCTGTCGATCTCCGATTGCAGCGCATTGGAGATGTCGGCCCGGATCGAGGTCAGCTGCTTGCCCCAGACGGAATCGTTGCGCAGATCGAGCTCCGTGCGAAGACCGCGCACGCCGTCATGCAGCGCCTTGAGATTGTCGGCGACGTTCTCGAAATGGCCGCGCTTGATGTCCATGCGCAGGATCGCGGCAACGCAGGACAAATCATGCAGGGCGATCGTGACGGCCACACCGTAGGGCGTGGCCGCGACGCGGATCTCGTCGTCGGACGCGGCAATCTTGATGGCGAGGCGGATGATCTGCCACGGCGCGGTCATCCGCTGCACGACCATCGACAGCGCGAAGGCCAGCATCTGCGGCGTCTGGAGCGCGGGGATGTTGAGTGTGGACGTCACAGATGCGATCTGGGCTTCGCCGAAGGTACGCAGGAAGCGCGGCAGCTTCTCGTTCAGCGTAGCGATGGCTTCCCGGACCTGAAGCACCGCTCCGATCGAATAGAGGTCCTCGATCACGTTGGGCGGGCCGACACGGGCGAGCGCGCGCGACTTGTCGCCGCCGCCGGGACCCGTCAACCCGAAGATGGCATCCGCGGCCACGGCCTGGAGCCTCGCCGCGAGGGCTTCGACCTGCCCTGCACTGTCTGAAGCCGGCATGCGCGCCAGCGCCGCCTCGAATTCGTTGACCTTGTCGGGGGCGCCATCGCGGCCGAGCCATTGCCAGATCGGATGCAATGAGGAGCGACGGATCTGGCCGACCCTGACAGGGGCGCCCGTCTCGACCAGGAACGGTTCCAGCACCTGGAACAACAGCCGCGACAGATCGTCCGTGCGCGGCGGCGCAGCCTCGTCGACTTCGGTCTTGCGGACGATCTTGCGCAGCTGCTCTAGCACGAGCGTCGCCACCGCCGTGTCCTGGCCGCGCTCGAGCGCGCGCTCGAACTCCCGCATCAGCAGCGCCTGCGACTGCGGCGGGAGCTGCGCGAGATATTCCCTCAGCCGCTCGATCGATGTCTGGCTCATGCGCCCGGGTGATGCACGATAAAATGGCAGACGTGGGATGCGTCCTGCGCGATCATAGATGGGGCCCACTTAAGAAGCCGTTTAGGAAGTCGCTCCGAAATAGCTCCGGTTTGGTCCGGATCGGTACCGGACCAGCCAAATAGTCGTGCCGGAACAAAGGATTATATTCCGGGGAGGACCAGCTCCGCCCGCAGGCCACCGGTCGGGGCGCCCGCGAGCGAGAGGCTGCCGCCATAGAGCGCGGCGAGGTCGGTCACGATGGACAGGCCGAGCCCCGAGCCGGGCTTGGACTCGTCGAGCCGCTGGCCGCGCCGGGAGACCTGGGCGCGCTCGGCCTCCGACAGGCCGCGGCCATCGTCGTCGACGATGATCCGCAGGCGCGGGCCGGCGCCCGTCTGGTGCGGCGCTTCCACCAGAACCTCGATGAAGACCTGCGAGGCCGCCCATTTGCAGGCATTGTCGACGAGATTGCCGACCATCTCCTCCAGATCTTGCCGCTCGCCGCGAAATTTTGCGGACGGATCGGCCTTGGCCTCGACCACGATGTCGCGATCGCGATGGATCTTCTCCATGGTCCGCCGCAGCGCCTCGATGACGGGCGCGACCTCCGTCACGGTCGCCACCACCGAGACGCGCGCCGCGATGCGCGCGCGCTCCAGATGATGGGCGAGCTGGTCGCGCATCACGTCCGCCTGCTCCATCACCTTGGCTGCGAACGGCTCGGTGGCGTGCGTGCCGGCCTCATTCACGATCACCGAGAGCGGCGTCTTGATCGCATGGGCGAGATTGCCGACATGGGTGCGCGCGCGCTCGACGATCTCGCGATTGGCATCGATCAGCGCGTTGGTCTCGCGCGCCAACGGCGCGATCTCGACCGGGAATTCACCTTCGAGCCGCTCCGCCCGCCCCGAGCGGATGTCGGCGATAGATTCCGAGATGCGCTTGAGCGGCGCAAGACCGAACCTCACCTGGAACACCGTGGTCAGCAGCAGCACGATGCCGAGCGCGGTGAAGGTGCCGCCGAGGTAGTAGTCGAAGCTCCGCGTCTCGTCGAAAATCTCGGTGTCGTCGCCGGCGACGCTGACCAGATATTTGCCGTCCGCGCCGAGATCGACCGGCCGCTCCACCATGCGGAGATTCTGTCCCTCCGGCCCGTCGACATAGGCGAGGCGAATGCCGGCGGCGGTGAGCTCGGTGCCCTGCTCCTCCAGCTTCGGCAGCTTCTTGTCCCAGAGCGAGCGCGACGAGCGCACCTCCGGCTTCTCGGTATCGGTCCGCGTGATCTGCCAGTACCAGCCCGACAGCGGCAGCTCGAACAGGGGCTCGCCGAGCGACTGGAACTGACGATCCGGCGGCTCGTCGGGGGTTGCGACCTCGGCGATGAGGGTGCGCAGATAGAGATTGAGCCGGCGGTCGAAGGCGCGCTCGGTGGCGCTCTTGTAGACCGACGACAGCACCACCCCGGTGATGGCCAGGATCACCACGAGCCACGCCGTCGCCGACAGGAACAGGCGATTGGCAAGCGAGCTAGCGGCCATCGGAAGGATCCCGGCAGGCGCAGGGGGGCGGGGCGTCGGACGTCATGACCGGACCAAGGCCCCTGTTCGGCCGGCCGTCAAGTCCTGACGCCTCAAGCGCCGGGAGCAGGCGGCGGGGTCAGGAGATAGCCGAGGCCGCGGACGGTCTGGATGATGTCGACGTCGAGCTTCTTGCGGATGCGGCCGACGAAAACCTCGATGGTGTTGGAGTCGCGGTCGAAGTCCTGGTCGTAGAGGTGCTCGACCAGCTCGGTGCGGGACACGACGCGCCCCGAATGGTGCATCAGGTAGGCCAGAAGCCGATATTCGTGCGAGGTCATCTTGACGGGATTGCCGGAGACGCTGACCCGCCCGGTCCTGGTGTCGAGCGTGACGGGGCCGCAACTCAATTCGCTCTGGGCATGGCCGGTGGAGCGGCGCAGCAGCGCGCGGATGCGCGCCAGCACCTCCTCCAGATGGAACGGCTTCGGCACGTAATCGTCGGCGCCGGCATCGAACCCCTGGACCTTGTCGCTCCAGCGGTCACGCGCGGTGAGGATCAGGACCGGCATGGTGCGGCCGTTGCGGCGCCAGGCTTCCAGCACCGAGATGCCGTCCTTCTTCGGCAGGCCGATGTCGAGCACAACGGCATCGTAGGGCTCATTATCGCCGAGATAATGCCCCTCCTCGCCGTCGAAGGCACGGTCGACGACGTAGCCGGCGTCGGTCAGCGCCTTGGTGAGCTGCCGATTGAGATCGGGGTCGTCCTCAACAACAAGCAGGCGCACGCTTCTCTCCAGAAATAGACTGCACAATCGATCGCCAGAGATGAGCAATTCCGGCGTGAACTGAATATGAACACGGGGAACCGGCCGCGTTACTTTTTGGTCATATAGAGCTTCTCAAGCGCCGACGCGACGGCGCCCGCCAGGCCGCCACCGGACGAGCCGGCGGGCGTGGCGGGCGCAATGTGCCGCGTTACGCGGCGAGTCGGAAGGTCCGAACCGTCCCGTCGATCGGCCGTCAGGTCCGGAAGAACACGAACCAGATGACGGCAAGGATCAGGATCGCGAGCCCGGTCGAGATGGTAAGCAGCGCCGCCACTGACGGCCCGGGTTCGCCCTGACGCGCCTCGGTGGCGGTTTCGACGATCTGATCGTGCTCTCGCGTGGCTGCCATAATGCCCTCAATCTCTGGATGTCGGCTGCGGTGGTCGCGACCTCCTCGCGGCCTGATGTCTTGAGCCAACGCGTGATTGGATATGATGTTCCGGTTTTTGCCGCTGCATCGGGCTGCAACCGCGCGCCGGGCGGCCGGTTAACGCAGTTGCAAGATTCCGCAATCCGCCTTGCTATGATTCGTTGTTCCCCGATGGTATCCTCGTCCTCTGTCCCCGTTGCGTTTGGAGTAGCCCATGGCCCCCCGCGCCAATTGGAAGGGTTTTCTGCGTCTGTCGCTCGTGACCTGCCCGGTCGCGCTGTATCCGGCCACTTCGGATACCGAGAAGGTCTCGTTCAACCAGATCAACCGCAAGACCGGCCACCGGATCAAGTACCTCAAGGTCGACGCCGAGACCGGCGACGAGGTGACCTCCGAGGACATCGTCAAGGGCTACAAGGTCGACACCGACACCTATATCGAGGTCACCAAGGACGAACTCGACGACATCGCGCTGGACTCCACGCACACGATCGAGATCGACGAGTTCGTGCCGAAGACCGATATCGACAGCCGCTATTTGATCCGCCCTTACTATCTCGTGCCTGACGGCAAGGTCGGCCACGACGCCTTCGCGGTGATCCGCGAGACCATCCGCAGCATGGACAAGGTCGCGATCGGCCGCGTCGTGCTGACCAACCGCGAGCACATCATCGCGCTGGAGCCGCTCGAGAGCGGCCTGATGGGCACGCTGCTCCGCTATCCCTACGAGGTCCGCAGCGAGAAGGAATATTTCGACGACATCCAGGACGTGAAGCTGACCAGGGACATGCTCGACCTTGCCAAGCACATCGTCGAAAAGAAATCCGGCGCGTTCGAGCCCGAGCTGTTCGAGGACCATTACGAGACGGCGCTGATCGACCTCATCAACAAGAAGCGCAGCGGTGCACCGATCGCGGCGAAGGCCGCGCCGAAGACCGGCGGCAACGTCATCAACCTGATGGACGCGCTGAAGAAGAGCATCGCCAGCGAGAAGGACATGGCGCCCGCGGCCAAGGCCGCCAAGGAGCCCGTCAGGGAGACCGTCAAGGGCAAGAAGCCGAAGAAGCGCGTCGAGGGCCAGCGCGAGATGCTGCTGCCGATCACCGGCAAGGGCGGCAAGACTGCAGCAGCCAAGGAAGCGCCGCCCAAGAAGGCCGACAAGCCGGTGCGCGCGCCGGCGCGGGCGAAGAAGGCCGGTTAGACGCAATCCGCGTCTGCCATCGCGCCGTGATGTCTCCCCTCGCCGATCGGCCGGCCTGACATGCCCTGGTCGACGGCGTTCGACGATCCTGTTCGCGTAAGCCACAAGCGCAAGCTGCTGACGCTGCAAGACGCGGCGGACTACATCATGCAGCTGCCTGAAGACTTGCAGCACGAGACGCACTGGCAGACCGCCATCGAGACCTTGATCAACGCAGCCGAGACAGGCGGCGGCTGGGTAATGTTCGCCCGCATCGCGATGTTGCGGGCGCTGAATGCGGACGGCCGCGGCCGATGAGCGCCTTGGTTGTCGTCCCTGGTAGTCATCCCGGGCAGGCATCCGTGCCGACCGTGACGAACAGGCTCAACAAACCGTTAATCGGCGCCCTCGTGTCCAGCACGACAGGGTATTCCTACGGGCGACAAAATTAACCGTTGGTTCCCCTTATGCGCAGCATGGTTCCGGCTCCGATCGAGCCAAGGTTCGCGTGCCCCCGTGCAGCAGGACGTCAGAAAGAACTACATCAGCATCGTGAACGACGCGCCTGATCACGAGCAGGCGGCGAGCACCGCGCCGCGGCCGCAGCCGCAGCCGGGCACGATGAAGGACTTCGTCGGCCGTCTCGCGACCGTGCTGAAGCGCCGCCTCCCCGCCGCACCGGGCCCGACCATCACGCCCTGACAGACACCGCGGCTTCCGCGCGTCCTTGCGGAGGGCGGTCGATTTGAATCCATTTGGATGGATCGATGGAACCTTAATTTAATGGATGCCATCGTATGTGACGGAGGCGCGGCCGCCCGGGCTTCATTCTTCCGTCGCGCAGAAAAATCTATTCGATCTATTTACCAGTCCGAAAACGACGCTGCCACACATTGGATCGGATGAAGAGGAGTTGGCAATGACTTTGCTTAGGTCTTTCCTTGCCGATGAGACTGGCGCAACCGCCATCGAATACGGCCTGATTGCCGCCGGCATTGCGCTGGCGATCGTGACCGTCGTGAACAACACGGGCAGCCAGCTCCTCAACAACAAGTTCAACTCGATCAGCTCGTCGCTGAAGTAACGGCCGCCTCGTAACGGCCGCCCTGGCCTGAGGCGACGTCCCTGCACGCGCCGGCTCGGGTGCGGCCGTCGGCGCATGCTCCTTCCGCGATCTCGTCATTGCGAGCGCAGCGAAGCAATCCAGAGTCCTCCCGCGGAGGAATTCTGGATTACCTCGCTGCGCTCGCAATGACGGTGGGTGGCCCGTAAAGCACTCAAAATCGTGTCCCGGACGCTACGCAACGTCCTTCAAGCAACCACATCCTCGCGCTCCCGCGCTTTGACGGCCTTTTGAGTCCTGATAGTCTTCGGCCCGGCGTGGTTCGACGGGCCATGCTCAATCATTGGGCCAGAGCGATTTGAAGGATTCGGATGAGAAGCGCGACGGTCTTGGCTCTCAGCCTCATGTTTGTCGGCGCCTGGTCGCACGACAGCGCGAGAGGACAGACTTCGGTCGCGCCTCCGGTTTCGCTTGCCCCGCCCAATGCATCGCCACCGCGCGCGAGCGCCAAAACTTCCAGAATTCCGCCGGCGACATCCGGCAGGGAGGCTTCGCCCCCTGTGATCGGCGGGCCTCCGCCGATGCCTAATCCGGCCGCCGACTACGATGGCTTCAGCGTAGGCACCGTCGACGACAATGACGCCTCAAGCCAGGTGACGCCGCCCGTGAGGTCACGCGCAGCAAAGGGCGCCAAGTCCAATTCCACGTCCAATCCCGATACAAATGGCCTCGGCGGCCAGTCATCGGTCGATCAGGAAGACGAGGCGCTGAAACGAAAGCTGACGATCTGCAAAAACTGCAAGTAGGACGTTTGTAGCCCGGATTGCGCTTCCGCCTTCGCTCTTCGAGCTACGGCGGACAAGTCGCCCTATCCAGGCTACGGCAGCTCGCTGCATGGCTGACCTACCGCGCCCGTCGCCCACCCGTGCTTTACCCTCCTGCAAATTCCTGATCCTCTCTCCCCAATCGGCCGGAGCAACCGGCCAAGCCTGAGGAGAGAGACGCCATGAAGCTCGGCACCGCCATTGCGGAAATCATGAAGCGCGAGGGGATCGAGATCCTCTGCGGCTATCCGGTCAACCATCTGATCGAGCACGCGGCCAAGGCCGAGATCCGGCCGGTGATGGTGCGGCAGGAGCGCGTCGGGGTGCACATGGCGGACGCGATCTCGCGGGTGACGTCGGGGCGATCGATCGGCGCGTTCTGCATGCAGCACGGGCCGGGCGCCGAAAACGCGATGGGCGGCGTTGCGCAATGCTACGGCGAATCCGTGCCCGTGCTGGTGCTGCCGATGGGCTATCAGCGCAGGCTTGCGCATATCGAGCCGAACTTCAATTCCAGCGAGGCGATGAAGGCGTTTTCGAAATCGTCCGAGCCGATCATCCTGGCTGCGGAGGTCACCAACATTTTTCGCCGTGCCTTCACCAAGCTCAAGAACGGCCGCGGCGGGCCCGTCATCGTCGAGATCCCCGCCGACATGTGGAACGAGGAGGTGCCGGAGCCGCTGAACTACACGCCGGTGCTGCGCACGCGCTACGGCGCCGATCCTGTTCATGTGAAGGAGGCAGCAGCTCTGCTCGTCAACGCGAAGCGTCCCGTGATCTATGCCGGCCAGGGCGTGCACTACGCGCAGGCCTGGCCGCAATTGAAGCGGCTCGCCGAGCGGCTCGCCATTCCCGTCACCACCAGTTTAGGGGGCAAATCATCGTTCCCGGAAACGCATCCGCTATCGCTCGGCTCGGGCGGCCTCGCGGTGCCGCGCGCGGTCCCCAAATTCCTCGCTGAGGCCGACGTCATCTTCGGCATCGGCTGCTCGTTCACGGAAACCAGTTTCGGCGTCGCGATGCCGAAGGGCAAGACCATCATCCACTCCACGCTCGATCCGAACCATCTCAACAAGGATGTGGAAGCCAAGGTCGGCCTCGTCGGCGATGCCGGCCTCGTGCTCGATGCGCTGCTGGAGGAGATCGGCAAGACCGTCACGAAGGATCGCGATGCATCAGCGGTCGCGGCCGAGATCGCCGCTTCGCACAAGGAGTGGCTGGCGAAATGGATGCCAAAACTCACCAGCAATGACGCGCCGCTCAGCCCCTATCGCGTGCTCTGGGACCTCCAGCACACCGTCGATATCAAGAACACCATCATCACCCACGATGCCGGCAGTCCGCGCGACCAGCTCTCGCCGTTCTGGAAGGCGGTCGAGCCCCTCACCTATCTCGGCTGGGGCAAGACGACGCAGCTCGGCTACGGCCTTGGGCTCGCGATGGGCGCAAAACTCGCAAAGCCCGACAAGCTCTGCATCAATGTCTGGGGCGACGCGGCCATCGGTTTCACCGGCATGGATTTCGAGACCGCGGTGCGCGAGCGCATCCCGATCATGTCGATCCTGCTGAACAATTTCTCGATGGCGATCGAACTGAAGGTGATGCCGATCTCGACCGAGAAATATCGCTCGACCGACATCTCCGGCGACTATGCCGCAATGGCGCGCGCCTTTGGCGGCCATGGCGAGCGGGTGACGCGGCCGGAGGACATCATCCCCGCGATCAAGCGCGGCATCCAGAAGACGAAGGAAGGCGTGCCGGTGCTGCTGGAGTTCATCACCAGCAAGGAGACCGAGGTGTCGCGGCCGGGCACGTGAGCCGTTTGCACCAAGGCGGGGGCACGGCGCTGGCTCCGGCCGCAGGAGATGTGATAATCGGGCTTGGTACCGCGTACGTCGCGGCGCTTAGCCGGATTATCAATGACCGCGCCTCCCCAGGACAAGGCCGCCGAGCTCGAACGGCAATTGCGATCCCAAGCGGGCGAGAATGCCCGCCTGCGAGCCGAGCTTGCCATTGCGCGCGACCGCCAGAACGCCAGCATGGAGATCCTGCGCACCATCGCCAACTCCTCGGGCGATGCGGAGAGCTCGCTGCAACAGATCGCGGAAGCGACCATGCATCTGTTCGGCGCGCCGAGCGCCACCATTCACATTGCGGAAGGCGACGGGTGGTCCAGGGTGATCCGGGTCGGCGACAGCTCCATGCGCGTCGGCGCCGGCGTGCCGCTCGCCCAGCTCAAGATCGGCGGCCGCAACATGCCCGGCACCATCGTGGCCGAGAACCGGCAGGTTCATGTTCCCGATCTCGACAATGTCGATCCGGCCATCGCCGACTGGCCCGGCATGCCTCACGCTCGCGCCGCCGGCACGCGTTCGATGTCCGGCTCGCCGCTGCGGCTTGAAGGCAAGGCGATCGGCGCGTTAATCGTCTACCGCGACCGCCTCGCGCCCTTCACCGATGATGAGATGGCGCTGCAACAGAGCTTTGCCGACCAGGCCGCGATCGCGATCGAGAACGCGCGCCTGTTCAACGAGACGCGGGAATCACTGGAACGGCAGACCGCGACCGCCGACATTCTGAAAGTGCTGGCGAGTTCGCCCTCCGACGTGCAGCCGGTGTTCGACGCCGTCGCCGCCAACGCCAACCGGCTGATCGGCGGCTTCTCCACCGCGGTGCTGCGCTATGTCGACGGCGCCGCGCACCTCGTGGCATTCACGCCGGGCGATCCGGCCGGCGACCGCGTGCTCCAGGCCTCGTTTCCGGTGCCGTTCGCGCAGTTCCCGGCGTACCAGCTCACGGCCCATGGTGAATCGGCGCAGCTGCCGGATACCGAGCTCGAGCCGGCGGCACGCGACATCGCGCGCGCCCGCGGCTTTCGCAGCATGCTGTTCACGCCGCTGATGAGCGAGGGCGAGGCCAAAGGCGTCATCATCGCCACGCGGCGGACGACCGGCGCATTCGCCGAGCATCATGTGCGGCTGCTGCAGACTTTCGCCGACCAGGCGGTGATCGCGGTCAAGAATGTCAGCCTGTTCAACGCCACCCGGGAAGCGCTGGAGCGGCAGACCGCGACCGCGGACATCCTCAAGGTGATCGCGGCCTCGCCCGCCGACGTCACGCCGGTGTTCCAGGCCATCTCCGACAGTGCCAAGGCGCTGGTCGGCGGACATTCCTCCACCGTCACCCGCGTCATCAACGGCATGCTGCATCTGGCCGCCTTCACCACCGACAACGAGGCCGGCAACGCGGAGCTGCGTAGCTCGTTCCCGGCGCCGCTTGCGGCATCCGGCATTCACAGCCGGGTGGCGACGAGTGGTGACTACGCCTTCCGTAGCGACATGCAGAACGAGCCCGACCTCACGGAGGCCATGCGGGAGCTGGCGCGGACGCGCGGCTATCGCAGCATCCTCGTGATTCCGATGTTGCGCGATGGCATTGCGATCGGAACCATCGGCGTGACGCGCCGCGAGGCCGGCCCTTTCCCGGACAAGGCGATCAGCCTGCTCAAGACCTTTGCCGACCAGGCCGTGATCGCGGTCGAGAACACCCGCCTGTTCAACGAAGTGCAGGACCGCACGCGGGAGCTCGCCAGATCGCTCGACGATTTGCGCGCGGCGCAAGACCGTCTGGTCCAGACCGAAAAGCTGGCCTCGCTCGGCCAGCTCACCGCCGGCATCGCGCACGAGATCAAGAACCCGCTCAACTTCGTCAACAATTTCGCCTCGCTCTCGGCCGAGCTGACCGACGAGCTGAACGAGGTGCTTGCGCCCGTCCCGCTCGCCGACGATCTGCGCGCGGAGGTGGACGAGCTGACCGGGCTGCTGAGGGACAATCTTGGAAAGGTCGTGCAGCACGGAAGGCGCGCCGATTCCATCGTCAAGAACATGCTGCTGCATTCGCGCGAGGGCGGCGGCGAGCATCGGCTCAGCGACATCAACGCGCTGGTCGAGGAGAGTCTCAACCTCGCCTATCACGGCGCGCGTGCCGAGAAGCCGCTCTTCGACGTGACGCTGAAGAGCGAGCTCGACCCGGCGGCAGGTTCGGCGGAGGTGTTTCCGCAGGAGATTTCCCGGGTGCTCTTGAACCTGATCTCGAACGGGTTCTATGCGGTGACCAGGCGCCAGATGGGCAGCGGCGCCGCCGGTTACGAGCCGGTGGTGATCGCCGCGACCCGCGACCGCGGCGACAGCATCGAGATCCGCATCCGCGACAACGGCACCGGCATTCCGGAAGACGTGAAGGCGAAGATGTTTAATCCGTTCTTCACCACCAAGCCGGCCGGCGAAGGTACCGGTCTCGGGCTGTCGATGAGCCACGACATCATCGTGAAGCAGCACGGCGGCACGATCGACGTCACGACAGAGCCCGGCGCGTTCACGGAGTTCACGATCCTGTTGCCGCGAAAGAGCAGCTTTCCGGACACGACCGGAGGATAGCGTGGCTCGGGAGGTGCTTTCATGAATCCAGCTCGGTTCATTCGGCGACAATTGCTGTCGCTGTCCGGCGTCGGCCTCATGCTGGGTGCGCTGTTCTTCGCTGCCGCGCTGACGCCGACGCTGATCCCGCGCAGCTATCTCACGCAAGGCGCCCTCGCCGGCGGTTGCTTTGCGATCGGCTATTTCGCCGGAATCCTGTGGCGCCGGCTGTGGCACTATCTCGAACTGCCCGAGCCTTCGGCGCGCGCAAGATCAGTTGCGAATGCGCTTGTCGCAGTCGGGTGCTTGCTCGTCGTCATCCTCGCCCTCGCGCGCACCGCCGAATGGCAGAACTCGATCCGCACCGTGATGAAGATGGCGCCGGTGGAGACCGCCCATCCGCTCAAGGTCTGCGCCATCGCCCTGATCACGTTCGTCGTGCTATTGGCGCTGGGGCGGCTGTTCGCGCTTGTCGCCCGCTTTCTCGCCGCGCGCACACGACGCCTCGTTCCGCGGAAGGTCGCGAACGTGATCGGCGTGCTCGTCGCAGCCCTGCTGTTCTGGTCGATCGCCAGCAATGTCCTGATCCGCACGGCGTTCAACGCACTCGATTCCTCCTTCCGCGAACTCGATGTTCTGTTCGAGCCGGAGCGGCCGCAGCCAACCGCAGCCGACCGGACGGGAAGCCCGGCATCGCTGGTGAAGTGGACGGAGCTCGGGCGCATGGGGCGCCGGTTCATCGCCTCAAGCCCGACCGCAGCCGAGATCAGCGCCGTCACGGAAAGGCCCGCGCAGAATCCCGTGCGCGTCTATGTGGGGCTCGGCAGCCGCAACACCGCGCAAGCGCGCGCCAGGCTCGCGCTCGAGGAGCTCAAGCGCCAGCACGGCTTCGACCGCAAAATCCTGATCGTCATCACGCCGACCGGCACTGGCTGGATCGATCCGGCCGCGATGGATACGGTCGAATATCTCCACCATGGCGATGTCGCGAGCGTCGCGATGCAGTACTCCTATCTCAACAGCCCGCTGTCGCTGCTGTTTCAGCCCGAATACGGCGCAGAGGCGTCGCGCGCGTTGTTCGCGGAGATCTACGGCTGCTGGACGACGCTGCCGAAGGACAAGCGGCCGATGCTGTATTTGCACGGACTGAGCCTCGGCGCCATGAACTCGGAGAAATCCGCGGAGCTGTTCGAGACGATCGGGGATCCCATTGGCGGCGCGCTGTGGAGCGGGGCGCCATTCGAGAGCCGCATCTGGCGCTCGGTCACTGCGAACCGCAATCCGGGATCGCCGGCCTGGCTCCCGGAATTCCGCGACGGCCGCCTCGTCCGCTTCATGAACCAGAATGGACCGACGGTGCCGCCGGATACGCCCTGGGGGCCGATGCGCGTCGTCTATCTGCAATATGCCAGCGACGCGATCACCTTCTTCGCCTACCGCGACGCCTATCAGGCGCCGGACTGGATGAATGCACCGCGCGGGCCGGACGTGTCGCCGGAGCTGCGATGGTATCCTGTCGTGACGATGCTGCAGCTCGCCCTCGACATGGCGGTCGCGACCGCGACGCCGATGGGCTTTGGCCATGTCTACGCGCCCGAGCATTACGTCGATGCCTGGGTTGCGGTGACAGATGTGAATGATTGGTCCGCCGAAGCACTCGCGAAGCTCAAGGAACAGCTCGCGGCGAAGGCGCGAAAGACGAGCGCAGGTGATGCCGACGACGATCCCGATCGCGGCGGCTAACCCCTACTCCGCCATCTCCACCTGCTGCCTGACGGAGGGGCCGGCGAGTGGCCGCTCCTCCATCATGATCAGGCAGAGCGCGGCGGTGGTCATCAGCGCGGTGGCGGCGCCGAAGACGTAGCGGAAGGCGTGGCGCATGTCGTCGGCGGGAATTGCGATGGCACCCGCGGCGTGATGCTCGCCGGCCAGCGGAACGTCGGTGCCGAGCGCGATCAGCAGGATCGCCGCGAACGCTGCGACCGTGAACGAGGACATCAGCGAGCGGAAGAAGTTCATCGCGCCGGTGATGGTGCCGACTTGCGGGCGCGCGACCGAATTCTGCAGCGAGACCACGCAGACCGGAAAGGTCGTGCCGAGGCCGAGCGCAAACGCGGCCATCAGCATCAGCAAGCCCCACAGCGGCAAGGTGGTGACCGTGAGCGCGAGGCCACACAGCGCGGCCCAGGACGTGCCGATGATGGCAACGCGCTTGTAGTGTTTTGCGCGCGCCATGGTGCGGCCGGCAATCGCCGCGCCGCAGGTCGAGACCGCCGCGAGCGGAATCAATGCGAGCCCCGCCTCGCTGGCGCTGAGATGGTAGACCGACTCGTAATAGAGCGGCAGCTGCACGGTGAGGCCCGTGATCGCACCGAGCCCGCAGCCACCGGCCGTCATGGCGAAAGGCGCCACCGAACCCGTCAATAGCTTCAACGGCAGGAACGGCTCGTCGGCCCGCCGCGCGTGCCACACGAAGGTGACCGCGAGCGCGACAGCGCCGCCCACCATCGCAAGCACCGTCGGCGAGAGCCACGGATAACGCGTGCCGCCCCAGGTCAGCACCAGCATGAAGACGACCGCAGAGGCCATCAGCAGCACGCCGCCGAGCCAGTCGACCTTGCGCTTGCGGTGGAACACCGGGATCTTCTTCATCTTCGGCAGCAGCATCGCGATGGCGGCGGCCGCGAGCGGGAGATTGATCCAGAAGATCATCGACCAGTGCAGATGCTCGGCGAACACGCCGCCGATGACCGGGCCCAAAATGCCGCCGACCATCCAGACGCTGGAGAAATAGGCCTGGTACTGGCCGCGCTCGCGCGGGGAGACGACGTCGGAGATCACGGTCTGCACGACCGGCATGATGCCGCCGCCGCCGAGGCCCTGAAGGCCGCGCGCCAGGATCAGCATCGGCATGTTCGGCGCGATCGCGCACAGCACGGAGCCGGCGACGAACAGGCTGAGCGAAATGATGATCATCACGCGGCGGCCGTAGATATCGCTCAGCGTCCCGAACACCGGTGCGACCGCGGTCGAGGCGAGCAGATAGGCGGTGATGACCCAGGAGAGGTTGGAGACGTCGTTAAACTGGCGCCCGATGGTCGGCAGCGCGGTCGCGACGATGGTCTGGTCGAGCGCAGCCAGGAACATCGTCAGCATCAGGCTGATCACGATGGTCCGGACCTCGTCCTGCGACAACGGCGCCGGCGGCGCGAGCGAAGGCGCGTCGTCGACGCTCAAGACCTCGCTGGGAAGGCGGGACAGCTCTTCGGCAATGTCGTCAGGCAAAGCCTGAATGTCGGCAGAACTGCTCTGCCGGTCGAACTTGTTCATCTCGATCGGAAGCCGTGAGGAGGCGCAAACGCCGCGGAGGATTCGTTCTATGCAGGCAATGTAGAGAGGAAAGTTCTTCTCAGGCAGGCACCGCGGCGCATGGGTGCATCCCGCCGCGGGGTCATCGCGATGACGTGATTCGACGTCGCAGGCGGGTCAGTCCTTCGGACGTCGCTTCAGGCGTGCCCGTTTCGGCAGCTGCGCCGGCCATTGCACGATGTGGTCCTCGAGCTCCTCGTCCGGGATCTCCTCCTCGCTGCCCTCGACCCGGCCGCGGACGGAGACGCCGGCTTCATGAACGGTGTTGGGATCGCCCGAGACCAGCGGATGCCACCAATAGAGGTCGCGCCCTTCGGCGACCAGCTTGTAGCCGCAGCTCGGCGGCAGCCAGTTCAGGGTGCGGACATTGGCCGGGGTCAGGCGGACGCAATCGGGAACCTTGGCGGAGCGATTCCGATAGTCCTTGCAGCCGCAGGTCCCGGCATCGAGCAGCTTGCAGCCGACATGGGTGAAATAGATATCGCCGGTATCCTCGTCCTCGAGCTTGTTCAGGCAGCAGCGGCCGCAACCGTCGCACAGGCTCTCCCATTCGGCCGTCGACAGCTCTTCCAACGTCTTGGTTTTCCAGAAGAATCCTTCCTGGCCTGAAGGTCGTTTGGGAGCTGCGGTCATGCGCCTCAACAAGGGTTCGAAAGAGCTACGGCTCGTTCATCTACGGCGTGCGGCCGGGACGCTGCAAGCAACGCCCAATTGAGGCCCGTAATGAACCGGGGTCAATTAGGCCTGTTGTTCAAAATCGCGAGCCTGACCATTGGTTTATGGGCCCTGCTCGGCTAGAAGGAACAGCAAGTCCCCTCGGACGCGAAACCGGCGCCTTGGGTTTGCCGTAACATTCCCTCAAGACGTCTCGGTGCCGCCCGGCCGGGTGCCTGAACGCTGTCGAACCGAGCCTCAAGGGTTCTAGGTGGTCCAGAACACACCATCCAACTGGAAGAGCCGCATCCGGAATTTCTTTCTGGACCTCGACGCGCGCATCGATTCCTCGCTGTTCTCCTCCGCCAAGGGCATCCGCGAGCTCTACGAGCGCTACTCGACCTTCATGGACCGCTTCTATGTCGGGCGGTGGAAGCGCTGGGTGTTCATCGAGCCGCTGTCGGAGGCCGCGACACTGGGCCTCGGCGGCCTGGTGGTGATGCTCACCCTGGCCATCCCCGCCTTCCGCGAGACCGCGGACGAGGACTGGCTGAAGAAGTCCGACCTCGCGGTGTCGTTCCTCGATCGCTACGGCAACCCGATCGGCAGCCGCGGCATCAAGCACAACGACTCGATCCCGCTGGAAGACTTTCCGGACGTGCTGATCAAGGCGACGCTCGCCACCGAAGACCGCCGCTTCTACGAGCATTTCGGCATCGACATCGCCGGCACCGCGCGCGCGCTCGTCACCAACGCCCAGGCCGGCGGCGTCCGCCAGGGCGGCTCCTCGATCACCCAGCAGCTCGCCAAGAACCTGTTCTTGAGCAACGAGCGCACCATCGAGCGCAAGGTCAACGAGGCCTTCCTCGCGGTCTGGCTGGAATGGCGCCTGACCAAGAACGAGATTCTCAAGCTCTATCTCGACCGCGCCTATATGGGCGGCGGCACCTTCGGCGTCGACGGCGCAGCCCACTTCTACTTCAACAAATCCGCGCGCGACGTGACGCTGGCAGAAGCCGCGATGCTCGCCGGCCTGTTCAAGGCGCCGACCAAATACGCACCCCACATCAACCTGCCCGCGGCGCGTGCCCGCGCCAACGTCGTGCTCGACAATCTCGTCGATGCCGGCTTCATGACCGAGGGCCAGGTGTTCGGCGCCCGCCGCAACCCGGCCTTCGCGGTCGATCGCCGCGACGAGGCCTCGCCGAACTACTATCTCGACTACGCCTTCGACGAGATGCGCAAGCTGGTCGACACCTTCCCGAAGTCGTACACCGAGCGCGTCTTCGTGGTGCGCCTCGCGATCGACACCAACGTGCAGAAGGCCGCGGAAGACGCCATCGAGAACCAGCTGCGCCAGTTTGGCCGCGATTATCACGCGACCCAGGCCGCGACCGTCGTCTCCGACCTCGACGGCGGCATCCGCGCCATGGTCGGCGGCCGCGACTACGGCGCGAGCCAGTTCAACCGCGCCACCGACGCCTATCGCCAGCCAGGCTCGTCGTTCAAGCCTTACGTCTACACCACCGCGCTCCTCAACGGCTTCACGCCGAACTCGATCGTGGTCGACGGTCCGGTCTGCATCGGCAATTGGTGTCCGCAGAACTATGGCCATTCCTATTCCGGCTCGGTGACGCTGACGCAGGCGATCACGCGCTCGATCAACGTCGTGCCCGTCAAGCTGTCCATTGCCATCGGCCAGAAGGAACAGCCGAAGGCGCCGAACCCGGCCAAGCTCGGCCGCGCCAAGATCGTCGAGGTCGCCCGCCGCTTCGGCCTCAAGGCACCGCTGCCCGACACGCCGTCGCTGCCGATCGGCTCGGACGAAGTCACCGTGATCGAGCACGCCGTCGCCTACGCCACCTTCCCCAACCGCGGCAAGGCGGTGACGCCGCATTCGGTGCTGGAAGTGCGCACCGGTGCCGGTGATCCGGTCTGGCGCTGGGACCGCGACGGTCCGAAGCCGCGACAGGCGATCCCGGCCTCCGTTGCCGCCGACATGGCCGGCATGATGAGCCACGTCGTCAGCGAAGGCACCGCGCGCCGCGCCGCGCTCGACGGCATTCCGACCGCCGGCAAGACCGGCACGACCAATGCGTATCGCGACGCCTGGTTCGTCGGATACACCGGCAATTTCACCTGCGCGGTGTGGTACGGCAATGACGACTATTCGCCGACCAACCGCATGACCGGCGGCTCGCTGCCGGCGCAGACCTGGCACGACATCATGGTCACCGCGCATCAGGGCGTCGAGGTCCGGGAAATCCCCGGCATCGGCATGGGCCAGAAGCTGCCGCCGCAGCCGATGGCAGCGCAGGCCAATGCGGCACCGAAGGTGCTGGAGACCAAGCCCGGCCCGCCGCCCGTGCTGACCAAGCGCGGCGCCGACGTGCTGGTGCGCGTCGAGAAGCTGCTCGATGACGCCGCCAGGACCGCGACCAAGGCGGCTGCCGACGACGACAAGCTGGCCAAGCCGGCCTCGTCGACGAGCGCGCTCGCCTTCCCGCAGAACTATGCGGAAGAGAATGCGAATGCATCCGTCCCGCGCAAGAACTGATCGAAACCCGTGCGGCTGATCCTGATCACATTGACGGCCCTTCTGCTCGCGAGCGTGGTCGGCGTCGGCGCGACCTGGATGACGACGACGCGCGGCACCGAGATCGGCGCGCTGACCATCGGCCCCTGGACCGCCCGCCCGCGCACCGGCACCGCCGACGTCGATCCCTATTCGCGCGCCACCATCGTGCGCAATGGCGAGCTGCCGATCGGCACCGGTGACGGCGTCGCCTTCACGGCGACCGCCGACGAGAAGAAGAAGGCGCTCGACGGCCGCTGCGACGTCGTCGTCTCCGGCGTGACGCCGCCGGCGCGGTTCTGGACGCTGACGCTGTACGACCGCAAGGGCCACCTCGTCGCCAATTCGCTGCAGCGCTATGGCTTCACCAGCCAGGAGATCGTGCGGCAGTCCGACGGGACGTTCGAGATCCGCATCGCCTCGCGCTCGCGCGCCGGCAACTGGCTGCCGACCGGCGGCATCGAGCGTTACGCGCTGATGCTGCGCCTCTACGACACCCCTGTCGGCGTTGCGACGCGCACCCAGCGCGATGCGCCGATGCCCACGATCAAGACGGTGGGCTGCTCATGATCCGCCTGATGTTCACCATCGTCGCGGGCGTGGTGCTGGGCCTCGTGGTCCATCTCGTCAGCGTGCTGGCGCTGCCGCGGATCGCGACACAGGACGCCTATTCGCGGCTGACGCCGATGACGAAGCTCAACGCCGTGACGCAGCTTCCCCTCGCCGATCCCAACAATTCGCCGATGCCGTTCATGGACCCGGCCTTCGCGATCGCGATCTGCCGCTATGATCTCACCGGCGGGCCGCTCAAGCTTACGGTGCCGGTGAGCCAGGCCTACACCTCGGTGTCGTTCTACACCCGCAACGAGATCGCCTATTACGCCATCAACGACCGCTCCGCCGGCAAGAAGGTGATCGAGCTCGACCTCATGACCGAGCCGCAGCATAACGAGCTGCCCGAGGACGAAGAGATCACCGCGGCCGACCGCCTGATCATCGATTCCCCTGCTACCACCGGCCTGATCGTGATGAAGGCGCTCGCCGCCGAGCCCGGCCTGATGCAGCAGGCGCAAAACTCGCTTCAGGCTGCGACCTGCGCGCCGCAGACAGAAGCGCCGGCCAAGGCGGAAGCGCCGCGCGGGCGGCGCTGAAACGCGGCCATTTCGGCGCCCTCAAAACAAGAACTGAAAAACAACCCCATGCACAGTAGCGGGGGCGTTGAAACTGTTAGCTAATCTGAACGACCGATCAGCAGCAGCGCGACCTCAGCGGCGAGACCATTTTGGCCGCCTTTGACACGTCGGGCAAAACACTGGCATGATGGCAACATCGAAAGTTCGTAACACCCGCGGCGGAGCAATCCGCCGCGTTTTTTTCATGTCGTAGCACAGGTTGCCGTGATCTAAGGATCACCGTCGTCCCCCGCCGCTCGAAAACGCAATCCACTGCGTCGGGTACCTGGCGGAAAGTCCCTGCCCCCAGTGTCAGTCCACCTAGCTCAATATCTCGGGCGGTGCGAGTGCGCCCACTCGCGGGCATGCGCAATGGGCGCGCGCGGCGGCAGGATCGCGCGCAGCTTCTGCGTCGTCGGCAGGCTCTCCATGCGCTCCCGCCATAGACAGAACGCCGGATATTTCGGGTACATGGCCTTGCCTTCCTCCGTCAGGCTGAACGCAAAGGTGCTTGGCAACAGGTAGAAATCCGCGATCGAGAGTTCTGGACCGAGGAGGTAGTCCCGACCATCGGCGAGCTCGCGCTCGATGGCCACGAGTGCGTTCTCGACCTTCGGCAGTGCGTGCGCCACCACCTTCTCGTCGGATGCAATCCCGAGCTCGGGAAACACCAGCCGCTCGTGGGTCACATGGTAGATCATGTAGGGATAGACGTAGGAATCGACGACACCGATCCATTGATTCATGCGAGCCCGCGCGTGCGGGTTCTGCGGCGTCAGCCGTGCTCCCGCGAACACCTCGTCGATGTAGCCGACGATGGCGCGCGTCTCGTAGACGGTGAAGTCGCCGTGCCGGAAGATCGGAACGCGGTTGAACGGATGGAGCGCGAGATGCTCGCTCCTGCCCATCACGGGCTCGAGGTCCTCGAAGCGGTAGGCCACGTCCTTGTGGGTGAGGACGAGCCGCACGATGTTGACGAACGTGCTGCGGGGAAAGCCGTAAACGATGGTCTCGGACATCTTTTCTCCTCCCGGTTCGCTTGCCGTCGATCGGGCTCGATCAGCGCCAGAACGGCTTGTTCGCTTGCTCCAAGGCCTCTTCCCGAGTGAGCCCGAGATCGGCAAGGAGATGGGGATTGTCGGCAATCGCGCGAAGATCGTCGCGCTGATTTACCCGCTCGATGCGGGCAAGCCATCCGCCGATCAACGCCTGCCATGAATTTTGCTTATGATCCGCAGCCGTCGCGCTGCGTCGAACTCGCGCCGGAAAACCGCGATCGGCAATAGGTATTGACATTTATTGCCTCCAAATCCCATGATTTCGTGTCGTGGCCGCCTGCATAGGGCCGGCAGGGCAAAGTCCGCAAAGCATCGTTTCTCGGGCCAGCCCCAATTTTTCTCATGAAGTCCCTCAGGAAGGTGCGTCATGCGCCCGCGTTTGCCACCGCTGAACGCACTAAAGGCCTTCGAAGCCGCAGCCCGCCACGAGAGCTTCACGCGGGCCGCCGAAGAGCTGTGCGTCACGCAAGGTGCGGTGAGCCATCAGGTCAAGGCGTTGGAAACGGAGCTCGCCATCAAGCTGTTCAGCCGCGAGCGCCAGCGCCTGATCATCACGGAAGCGGGCCGCGACTATCTCGCGGTGATACGCGATGCGCTGGATCGAATTGCCACCGGAACGGAGCGGCTGTTGCAGCGACAGAACGCAGGCGTGCTCACGGTCAGCACGTCCCCGGATTTTGCCGCCAAATGGCTGGTGCATCGCCTCGGCCATTTCGCGGAAGCGCATTCGGGAATCGATCTCCGCGTCTCGGCAACGATGCATCACGTCGATTTTGCGCGTGAGGAGGTCGATCTTGCGGTCCGCCATGGCGATGGAAACTGGCCGGGCCTCGATGCCACAAGGCTCTGCACGGAACGGCTCTTCGCCGTATGCAGTCCCAAGCTGCTGTCGGGACGCCGCCGCATCGGCGGGGTCGCGGATATCCTGAGATTTCCCCTGATCCACCTCGACAGCAGATCCGACTGGGCAGATTGGCTACGTGGCGTCGGCATTGACGACGCCGATGTCACGCATGGTCCGGTGCTCAATCGCGCCAGCATGGTCATCGATGCCGCAATCAACGGCCAGGGCATCGCCCTGGCCCGCACGACATTAGGCGCCTGGGACCTGATCAATGGACGGCTGGCGCTGCCCTTCCCGGAGTCGGTGCCATTGTCGAAGAGCTATTGGATCGTCTGCCCCAAGGCGACCGCGTCACTTCCGAAGATTGCGACATTTCGTGACTGGCTGCTCGCGGAGGCGTCGAGCGACCTGCGCCTGCTTAAATCCGTCACCGGAACACCAAAGGCAGCGAGGCGGCGATAAGGCCTCTTTCCGGCGATTTTCTCGTCCGCGGAGAATAGTCCGAGGTGGTAAGCCGCCGGGGATTCGGCTGATATCAACGCAGTCCGAACGACAGCACCGATGCGATCAGCGACAATCCCGCGAGCAGCAGAAGCGCCAGCACGGTCCTGCGGAAGTTCTCATCGTTGATCTTGCCGAACAATTTGAAACCGGACCAAAGGCCGGCGACCATGAAGGGAACGCCGAGCGCATAGAGCACCAGCGTCTCCCTGGTAATGGTACCGGCTACGGCCTGAGAGCTCGAGATGACAACGAACGCCACGAACAACACCGGCTGAAATACCGCGCGCTGCACGTCCTTGGGCCAGCCACGCCATTGGCAGGAAATCGTCGAGATGACGCCGCCGAGCCCTGTCAGGCCGCCAAGCAAGCCGTTGGAGACGCCAATGGCGATATCGGCCCCGACTCCGATCTTTACCGGAGCGAATACGGGCTTCGTCAGGCCGTAGATTGCGTAGAGCACCAGCAGGACCCCCACACCAAATCGGAGGTAGCTGGGGTTCAGGTAAGCGAGAATGCTGACGCCGATCGGGATGCCGATGACAGTTCCGAGCGCGAGCGGCCAAGCCTTCCGAAGGTCGAGGAGACGTCGCAGCTTGAAGATGCCGTAGCCCTGCGTGAGCAAGCCGTAGCCCGCGATCAAGGTAGCGGTCTGCATCGGCGTGATGATGTGCAGCCATACGCCCGACACCACGAGGCCCATGGCGAATCCGGAAAAGCCGCTGACGAAGCCGCCAGCGAGCGCGGCAAGAGCGAAGAGAGCGAAGACAGGTCCTTCCATAGCTCGTCTCCCCAAGAACAATGCAGGCGAGCACTTGGATGGATATCCATCTGATGGGGAGGTCGCGGGTCCCCGCAGTCGATCGCTCGTTTGGCAATACCTCGGCGTCCTATCCCCCTCCCGCCTCTTTCAGGATTCCCCGGCGTATCGATCGTACAATTTGGCGGCGTTCTCCCAGCGAATGGCCTCCATGTAGACGTCGACATAGCGGGCGGCGGCAGCGCCGAAATCCATGTGATAGGCGTGCTCATACATGTCGAGCACCAGCACCGGCCGACCGCCGGCGAGCGTTGTGGTATGATCTGCGGCCCATTGATTGATGAGCCACCCGTCACGGGGTGAATAGGCAAGGATCACCCACCCCGAGCCGCCGCCTTCGGCCTTGCCCATGGCTGCGAATTCCGTACGCCAGCGCTCGATGCTGCCAAAGTCGCGCGCAATCGCATCGGCGAGAGCGCCGCTCGGCCTCTCGGATCCACCAAGACCGTCGAAGTAGATCTCGTGCAGGATCATCGAGTTCGTTGCGATCAACTCCTCGCGCTTCAGGCCGTTGATGAGAAAGTTCGGCGCCTTGGCGAAATCGAGCTCTGCGAGCTGAGCGCCAATCGCGTTGAGCCACTTCACGGCTCCGCCGTAGTTGTTCTCGTAGTGGCTGACGAGCACCTTTTCGGAGATGCCGCTGATCGACTTTGGATCGAACGGCATCGGCTTGGGTTCGTAACGCATCGGGCGTCTCCTCCCTCGATCTTTGGCTCAACTCTTCGTGCTGGCAGTCTTGTCCAAGGCCGCGCGCAAGCCTTCGGCGAGCTTCACAGCATCGTCGTTCGCCCAGAAGTGCATGAAGAAAAGCCGCGGCTGCTCATCCAGCATGTGGCTATGCAGCGCGGTCACCTCGATGCCGTGCGCGCGCAGCGCCAGAATGACAGGGTTGACCTCGTTGCCCGTCAGTACGAAGTCGCCCGTGATGGCCGCCTTCCCGCCCTCGGTCGGCTGGAAGTTGATACCGATCGCAACGCCCATTGGAGCGACGGGGGTCAATGGCATGCCGTCTTGCGTGATCGGATCACGTCGCTTCACGTTGAATTGGTAGACGCCTCCGTTGGCCTGTCCCTTGCTGCCGATAATCTGGTCGAGCTTCGCGGTGTCGAGGTCCACGGCCGGCGGCGGGCTCGCCGGCGCTGCGACGGTCAATGGAGTCTTGCTTTCGGCGAGTGCATCGTGGATCGCAGCGGCGAGCTTGACCGGGTCCCCGTGCCCGGCAACATGCATGTAGAACGTCGCCGGACTCGCGCGCAGCAGATGATTGTGGATGGCCGTGATCTCGAGGCCGTTCGCGATCATCTTCGCCATCACAGGATTGATCTCGGTTTCGAGCAGCACGAGGTCGCCCATGACCATGGCGCCGCCGTGCCCAGGCTTGAACGCAACCCAGCCGCCGAGCGCCAGCGCCGGCTTGATCGTCACCCCGTCCAGCGTCACGGAGAGATCGCTGCGGGGAAAGCCGTAGCGGTGGACGTCGTCCGAAACGGCGGGCTTGCGGCCCAGCGTCTCGTCAACCTTCTGCCAGTCGATGTTCTGCGCTTGAGCCGTCGAGACCGAGCCAAGGAGGCAGGCGCCGAGACCGATGAACGCGAAGAGTGTGTTTCTCATTGATGTGCTCCTAGGTCTTGAAGCAGCTGCGGCTAATCACGCCCCGAGATCGATCGCATCGGTCCATCAAGCGGGAGGCCCAATCCTGGACGTCGCGCGAGCGTCGCCCGGCGCCGGGTATCAGGCGGGGGTCGGCTGAGACGTCCCCGTCAATGCGCGCATCGATAAGCGCCGGCGTATTCGCCGTGCCGATCAGTCTAGATAATCTGCCGGAAGAAATGGGGATGTATGATGCTGACATGCTGCGCCCTTGGTGATTAAGGACGCGATACTTGGGCATGTCGCCTCACGGGGAGATCGCACATCCCCGTAGCGGCGAATTAAAACCCGGATGGCCGAACTGTCAACCTGCTTAAGTCGGGGAATGCAGAAGTCATCGGAGGCACGTCACGAGGATTGCGCCGACGGTTTGGAACCTTTGGCACGTCGAGCAAAAGACCGGCATACCGGCAGCATCTAAAGTTCGTAACACCCGCGCGGAGCAATCCGTCGCGGTTTTTTTCATGTCGGAGCAAAGCGAGCCATGATCGAAGGATCGTCATCGTCTCCTGCCGCTCGAAGCCGATTGGACGTAAGTTTGCAACGCCCAAGATTCTAGACTAGCCTGTTCTTCAGCCCCACGCCCTGCCGTAAGCAGGTGTGAAGCTCCCCGCCACGACGGATTACGGGCAAGTCTAGTTTCGCGCACCAGCGCATTTTTTCCGTCGTGACCATGCGAAACAATTCCGCCGCGTTCGGCTCGGGCGCAATCATCGGTACCTTGGGCGGCCTCATCGGCCTCGGGGGCGCCGAATTTCGTCTGCCGCTACTCATCAGCTTGTTCAGGTTTCGCGGTCTTGAAGCCGTGGTCCTCAACAAGGCGACGAGCCTGATCGTGGTGGCCAGCGCGCTGCCATTTCGTGCCCGCGCCGTTCCCTTTGCCGAAATATATGCGCATTGGCCGGTCATCCTGAATCTGCTGGCGGGCAGCCTTGTTGGCGCCTATGCCGGAGCATCCTGGGCGACGCGCCTCAAGTCCGAAACGCTCTACAAGGTCATAGCCGTCTTGTTGCTGCTGATCGCAGGTGTGCTTCTGTTCGCACACAGCACTGCGGCAGCACCCGCCCCGGCGCTGACTGGCATGTACCTGATTATCGCGGGCGTAGCGGCAGGCTTCGTGATTGGCATCGTGGCGTCGTTGCTCGGCGTTGCCGGTGGAGAGTTCCTGATCCCCACCCTGATCCTGCTGTTCGGCGCGGACGTCAAGCTGGCAGGCAGCCTCTCACTCGCGGTAAGCCTTCCGACGATGCTGGTGGGCTTCGCGCGCTATAGCCGCGATCAGAATTTTTCAGTGCTCCGCGCCAACTGGCAGTTCATGCTTGCAATGGCGATCGGATCGATCGTCGGTACATTCATCGGCGGCTTGCTGCTCGGCGTTGTCCCGAATTCGATTCTTTTGCCGGGATTGGCTGCGATCCTGGTCATCTCAGCCGTGGAGATATGGCGGCACGAGTAGAGCTGGCTCAGCCGTGATGCGTTCGATCCATCCGCGCCCAGAGCAGCGCGAACGGACCGAGCGCAATGCCGGCCGCAAGAACGACGAACGCCAGCAGCCAGGCCGGTCGCGCTCTGTGGGCCGCCGGCGGCGTCGAGCGCGGCGCCGGTTCCCCAGGCTCCGACCGCCGACAGACCGAAGCCGACCGTCGAATGCAAGGCCAGGGTCGCGCCGCGATGTTCGGAAATCGCAGCGGCAGACATGCCGGCAGTCAACGCACCTGAATCGGCGGGCACGGTCAGGCCATAGGCGAGCAGCAGCAGTGCGAGCACCCATGCCGGCGCCGTCGCGCTGAGCCCGATGATAAGTGCGACACAGGCCGATGCGATCATGACGACCGTGATCGCCCGATGGCGGCCGAATTTCAGCGCGGCCTCGTTGCCGAGGATGCTTGCGGGCATCGAGATCACCGCGAAGCAGAAGCTCAGCACGACGGGACTCAACCAAGACGGCGCGCCCTGGTGCGCAACGACGAACGTCCAGAACCCGACCAGCCAGGTGCGGATGCCGTAAAGCTCGAAGCAGTGCGCGCCGTAGCCGAGGATGTAACCGAGCGCCTCGCGGTTGGCGAAGACGGGCGCGAAGTTGAGCAGACGCCCCGCCTTCGGCGCGGGCCGCTGCTCCCGCATCAGAAGGCACGCGATGACCATGGCGACGGGGCCGAAGCCAGTGACGAGGAAGGCGATCCGCCAACCCCAGCGGTCGGCGATCAGTTGCGCGACCAGGAACGAGAGGCCGACGCCGACGGAGAAGCTCGACGTATAGAGAGTAACGGCGCGCGAGGTGTCGCCGGCGGGAAGCCGGTCCGTCAGCGCCTTCAATCCCGGCATGTAGGCGCCGGCAAAACCAAGTCCTGCAAGGGACCAGATCGCGGTCGCCGACCAGAACCCTTGCGCGAAGATTCCGAACGCTGCGGTCGCGAGCCCGCTGACGATCGAGCCCCAGAGCAGGACAATCCGCGCGTCGATCCGGTCGGTCAACGTCGTCAGCACGGGCACCGCGAGCATGTAGCCGAATGCATAACCGCTTGCCATCAAGCCGCCTTCGGCCGCCGACAGTCCCCACTCAGGCATCAGGTGCTGCGCCAGATTTGCGGACAACGTCACATGCGGCAACAGGTTGCCGACCTGCCCTATGCACATCACCGCAATCAGAGACCGGCCGCCGAGCTTACGAATTTTGTTCTCCCACCTGAAGCGGCGCTGAGTTTGCCCGCTCCGTACGAAGCAGCAAGAGAGCGAAGAAGGCCGAGACCGAGACGAGCGCGCTGATCCACAGCGCACTGCTGCCGAAGTGCTCCACCATCAGCCCCAGTGCGAGCGGCGCGGCGGCACCCGTCAGTCTAGAAGGCAGCGAGATCATGCCGACCCGCTTGCCGAATCCGGCCGGCCCAAACAGCGCCAATGGAAGCGTCCCACGGGCAATGGTGATGATGCCGTTGCCCGCTCCGTACAGCACCGTGAAGGTCGACGCGAGCAAGGGTCCGCCCATCACCAGCGCAACGACGCCGATCGGATTCATCAGCATGGCCAGCCTCGCCGACAGCAGCGGGTGAAACCGGGCGAGCCATCCTGCTTCCAGCAGACGCGCGCCGACTTGTGCAGGCCCGACCAGCGCGCCCGCGAGCAGGGCCTGAGCCGGTGTCGCGCCGAACGCAACCAGCATGGTCGGCAGAATGGCCGAGATGCCCGAACTGACGAAGCTAGCTGCCGCGAACATGTAAGCCAGCAGCACCATCGCGAAGGTCTCGCTCTGGCGTCCGGATTGCTGGATTGCACCCGGCCCCGGTCGAGCCTGCTGGTCCAATGGGACGGCGCGCGGCAGCGAGAGATTGAGCGGCAACGCAACAGCGATATGGATCGCCGCCCATATCTGACAGGCGACGCGCCAGCCGTACTCCGACGCGAGCCAGGTCGTGAGGGGCCAGCCGAGCGTGCTGGCGAAACCGGCGATCAGCGTGATGCCGGTGATGGTTCGTCGTGCATTGGTACCGTAGATGCGCGCAAGCGTCGCAAAGGCCGCCTCATAGAGGCCCATCCCCATGCCGATCCCCAGCAGCGCCCAGGCCGCAATCAGCACCGCCATGCCATGGGCCACGGACAGCAGGAGCAAGCCTGCCACAAACACGAGGTTCGAGATTGCGAGCAGGCTGCGCCCGCCAAACGTATCGATGGCATGCCCCACGCGCGGGCCGAGCAGGCCAGAGATGACGAGCGCTCCCGACAGCGCGCCGAACACGTAAGTCGGCGCGAGACCGAGATCGCGCGCAATCGGCGCAGCCAGGATGGCCGGGAGATAATAGCTCGACGCCCATGCAACCGTTTGCGCGGTGCCGAGCGCGGCGACGACGCCGAGCGGGCCTCGGGCTTGGCCCGCGAGAACTCGCTTCATGAACAACCACACCCCGAACCGCCGGCCTTCTTGGCTGTTTCGTCGGCAGAACAGCAGGCGGACAAATCCTCCTTCGCCGGCCCGCCGCAACATCCCGATGCGGTCCCGGCGGCCTCGACACCGCCACGTGTGCAGACGCCGGTCTCCGGCAGCACAAGCTCCACCCTCGCCGCCGCCTCCTTGTCGCCAGCGAGATCGGCCGCAATCGAGCGAACCTGCTCATAACCCGTCATCATCAGGAAGGTCGGAGCGCGGCCGTAGGACTTCATGCCAGCCATGAAGAAGCCCGCTTCATCATGCGCGAGCTCGCGCGCGCCGTGTGGACGCACCGTCCCGCAGCTATGCTCGTTGGGATCGATCAGCGGCGCCAGAGCGACCGGTGCCTCGATGGCGGGATCGAGCCGCAGACGCAGTTCAGACAGAAAGGAGAAGTCTGGACGGAAACCCGTCGACACGATCAGTTCGTCCACGACCACGCTTCGCCCACCGCAACAGGACCCTGCCGCGATCTTGAGGCGACCTTCGGAGTCCGAGAGGTGCGTGACGCCGAATTCGGTTTCGACCTTGATCTTCCCGGAGGCCACAAGTGCGGCGAAGGCACTGCCGAGTTCGCCGCGTGCCGCGAGTTTATCGTTACGGCCGCCGCCAAAAGCCTTCGCGGGATCGGCGCCGCGCAACAGCCAGACAGGCTGCGTACCCGGCACTTCGCCGGCGAGATACACGAGATCAATGAGAGTACCAACCGCGGAGTGGCCCGCGCCCAAGACAGCAACGGTCTTGCCAGCATATCTGGAACGAGCGACACCCCGGACATCCGGCATGCCATAGGCGACACGGTCGCCGTATTCGGGCTCGCCGATCGCCGGCAAGCCATTGCGGCCGGCCGGATTGGGGGAGAACCATGTGCCTGAGGTATCGATCACGGCATCTGCACGCAGAACCTCGGGCCCCCTGCCGTTCTGGTAGCGGATTTCAAAAGGCGCCTGCTCGCGCCCCCTGGTCTTCGCCTTGTCGAAGCCGACGCGGCTGATGGCCGAGACGCGGCTGGAGGTCCGGATCACATCGCGCAGCGACGTTCGCGTCGCAAGCGGCGTCAGGTATCGATCGAGCAGTTCGCCGCCGGTCGGATAGGATTGCGGGTCCGGCGAATTCCATCCCGTCGGTGCAAGCAAGCGCGCGGCGGCCTTGTCGACATTGTACTCCCACGGCGAGAAGAGCTGGACCTGCTGCCACTGGCGGACGGCGTGTCCGGCTTCGGGTCCGGCCTCGAGCACAATGGGAGACATGCCGCGCTCGAGCACGTGCGCGGCCGCAGCCAGGCCGACCGGTCCTGCCCCGATAATGGCAACTGTCTTTCCGCCGCTCATTTCGCTACTCCGATTGTTCTAGAATCATCGAATAATTCGGCACAAAAAAATCAGGCCGCCGTCTTGGCATCCTTGCATTCGGTTTCGTCCGCACAGCACTCCGACACCAGGAAATCCACCAGGCCCCGCATCCCGTCGTAGTTCGCGTGGCAGACCAGGGTCGTGGATTCGCGGACCTGACTAATCAGCCCGACCGCAACCAGAGACTTGATGTGATGAGATAGCGTCGATGCCGGGATCTTCAGCTTGTCCTGCAAGCGGCCGACGGGCATGCCCGATCGGCCAGCGCGGACCAGGGCCCGATAGATCTGAAGCCGTGTCCGGTTACCCAGGGCTTCCAAGCGTGCTGCTGCGTCGTCGATCTTCATGACCATAAGATGCGCCGATCCGCCCTCGCCGTCAACCATATTTCTAGAATATTGGAAATATGGGAGAGACCGCCCCCCGGCGGGGCGGCTTCAGCAGCACTTTCCGTTCTGCTGGATCGGCGGACAAGGGACCGATCCGTACGAACAGAAGACGCAGCAATCGCCGCTCGTCGGCTTGAGCCGGGTCCCGCATCCCTTGCAATCGTAGAAGAACTGACAGGCGTCGGTCGGCATGGTTTCGGCTGACGCGTGATGACAGACCGGACACGTAATGACCGATTGGGTTTGCATTGCCGGCTTTCCTCGATCGCAAGACAGGATGCATTCTAAACGCGCCCAGTTCGGAAATTCAATTGACGCTTTATCATCATTTCTATAAATCTGGATATATGGAAACTGAAGAAGCAGTCCTCGCGCTCGCTGCCCTGTCACAATCGACCCGTCTGGAGGCCTTCCGGACGCTGGTCCGACACGAGCCCGATGGCCTTGCGGCCGGCGACCTCGCACGTCTGCTGGAAGTCCCCCCGAATACGCTTTCGGCTCATCTCTCGATCCTGACGCGTGCCCGCCTCGTCACCTCCGAGCGACACAGCCGTTCGATCGTCTATCGCGCCAACCTTGCGGAGTTCAGGGACGTCGCGGTTTTCCTGCTTCGGGATTGCTGCGGCGGCCGGCCCGAGGTTTGCGAACCGGTCGTCGAGAGCCTTCAAGCCTGCTGCTCGCCAAAGCGAAAGGAGCGAAGCCGTGCCTGACCAGATGTACAATGTTTTGTTCCTGTGCACCGGCAATTCGGCGCGCTCGGTCCTCGCCGAGTCGATCCTTCGCAAGGACGGAGCCGCCCGCTTTCAGTCCTTCTCCGCCGGCAGCACCGACGGTCCACCCGCTCGCGCTGCGCACGCTGGAAAGCATGGACTACCCCGCCGACGGAATGCGCTCGAAGAGCTGGCTGGAGTTCGCCGCTTCCGATGCGCCGGTGATGGATTTCGTCTTCACCGTTTGTGACGATGCGGCCGGTGAATCCTGCCCCATCTGGCCGGGACAGCCGATGACCGCACATTGGGGTATCGAGGACCCCGCCGCAGCCGAAGGTACCGATCTGGAGAAACAGGCAGCGTTAGTCACCGCATTCCGCTACCTCAAGAATCGGATCGACACCTTTGTGAGCCTGCCGCTCAGGAGCATCGACAAGCTCTCCCTCGGCACCAAGCTGCGCGAGATCGGACGCTCCCAGGGCGCAACACATTCAACGCCGAAGGCCGGCTGATGGACAATTTCGATCTTCCACGGCGCCTCGCAGCCGAAGCGCTCGGCACCGGCATTCTCGTCGCCACCGTCGTCGGCTCCGGCATCATGGCCGAGACGCTGACCAAGGACGTGGCGCTGGCGCTTCTGTGCAATACCCTGCCGACCGGAGCCATTCTGGTTGTCCTGATCACCGTGCTCGGTCCGATCTCCGGCGCGCATTTCAATCCCGCGGTGACCCTCGTCTTCGCCGGCAAGCGCGAGCTTCCGGTCAACGAAGCCGTGCTCTACGCGGTCGCGCAGATCGCCGGCGGCATCGCGGGAACGATGGCCGCGCATCTGATGTTCGGACTTCCCCTGCTCGATCTCTCGACGAAGGTTCGAACGGGCGGGCCGCAATGGTTCGCCGAAGCGGTCGCCGCCTTCGGTCTGGTCGCGACGATCCTGGCCGGCATCCGATTTCAGCGGACCGCGGTTCCCTGGCTGGTGGGCCTCTACATCACGGCAGCCTATTGGTTCACGGCCTCCACGTCGTTTGCAAATCCGGCGGTGGCCATCGCGCGGTCGCTGACGAACACGTTCTCGGGCATTCGTCCGACCGACCTGCCCGGATTCATCCTTGCGGAGCTCTGCGGAGCATTCGCCGGCATGCTGTTGATGAACTGGCTGCTCGGACAGTCGAAGTCGCGCGGCCCTGTCCCAATTGCGGAGACGACCCGATGAACGTTACGATCTACCACAACCCCGATTGCGGCACCTCGCGCAACACGCTGGCGATGATCCGGCAGAGCGGCGCGGAGCCCACTGTCATCGAATATCTCAAGACCCCGCCATCGCGCGAGACGCTCAAGCAGCTGATTGCAGCGATGGGCATTCCGGTTCGCGCATTGCTGCGCGAGAAGGGCACGCCGTACAAGGAACTCGGCCTCGCCGACCCCAAATGGACCGACGACCAGTTGATCGACCAGATGCTCGCGCATCCCATTCTCATCAACCGCCCGATCGTCGTGACCTCGAAGGGCACGCGCTTGTGCCGCCCTTCCGAAGCCGTCGTCGATCTCCTCGACAATCCGGTCGGCCGGTTCACGAAGGAAGATGGCGAGGTGGTCGAAGCGCGCCAGGCAACTCACCGCCCCTAACGCTCCTCAGTCGAAATCCGCCGCGGTTTTTTTTCACGCCGGAGCGGCGGTCGCCATGAAAGACGATCTCCGCTGGCCCGCCTATTCGGCGGCTTGCGACGCGCGCACGGTCCATTCGTCGGCAGGAGCCGATCGCTCGCCCGATGGAAGCCCCCGTCCCTTCACCAAGCCGAAAATTGCGGGGATCACGACCAGCGTCAGCAGTGTCGATGACGTCATGCCGCCGATCATCGGCACCGCAATGCGCTGCATGATCTCCGATCCGGCCCCGGTGCTCCACATGATCGGCAGCAGACCGGCCATGATGGCAACCACCGTCATCATCTTGGGCCGCACGCGCTCGACCGCGCCCACCATGATGGCGTCGTGGAGATCCCGGCGCGTCAGTGGCCTCCCTTCGGCGCTGCACCTGGCTTTCACCTCGGCCAGCGCATGGTCAAGGTAGATCAGCATGACGACACCCGTCTCGGCGGCGACGCCTGCGAGCGCGATGAAGCCGACCGCGACGGCGACGGACAGGTTGAAGCCGAGCCACCACATCATCCAGATGCCGCCGACCAGCGCGAACGGCAGTGACAGCATCACGATCAGGGTCTCGGTCATCGCCCGGAAGTTCAGGTACAGCAGCAGGAAGATGATCGTGAGCGTCACGGGCACGACGATCTTCAGACGGGCGGCGGCGCGCTGCAGATATTCGTACTGGCCGCTCCACACGACGTAGGTGCCGGCGGGAAACCGGATGCTCTCCGTCACGGCGCGTTGCGCGTCAGCGACGTAGCTTCCGATGTCGCGATCCCGGATGTCGACGTAAATGTAGGTCGCAAGCTGGCCGTTCTCCGTCCGGATCGACGTCGGCCCGCGCGCGGGCTCGACCTTCGCCACCTCGCCGAGCGGCACGGCGCCGCCCGACGGCATCGGCACCAGGATGTCGCTGGCGATGGCCTTGGGGTTGTCGCGAAGGTCGCGCGGATAGCGCATGTTCACGGTGAACCGCTGCCGTCCCTCCACGGTCGTCGTGACCGTCTGACCGCCGAGCGCGGCCGCGATGGTGTCCTGGACGTCCTGGATCAGGATGCCGTAACGGGCGAGCGCCTCACGGTCGGGAACGATCTCGAGATAATAGCCGCCGATGCCGCGCTCGGCGTAGGCCGACGAGGTGCCGGGTACGGTCTTGATGACGCGTTCGATCTGCTTCGCGAGTTGGTCGATCTCGGCGAGGTCATTGCCCATGACCTTGACGCCGACCGGCGTGCGGATTCCGGTCGAGAGCATGTCGATACGTGCCTTGATCGGCATGGTCCAGGCATTGGAGACACCCGGAAACTGCAACGCCTTGTCCATCTCGGCGATGAGACTGTCGACGGTTACGCCGGAACGCCACTGCTCCTTCGGCTTCAGGTTGACGATCGTCTCAAACATCTCGGTCGGAGCGGGATCGGTCGCAGTAGCGGCTCGTCCCGCCTTGCCGTAGACCGAAGCGACCTCCGGAAACGACTTGATGATGCGGTCCTGCATCTGCATCAGCTCGGCCGCCTTGGTGACCGAAATGCCGGGCAGCGTCGTTGGCATGTAGAGCAGCGTTCCCTCGTTCAGCGCCGGCATGAACTCGGTGCCAAGCTGGCGCGCCGGCCAGATCGTCACCGCAAGCACGACGAGCGAAGCCAGGATGACCAGCGTCTTGGCGCGCAGAACCCCCTTGATCACGGGACGGTAGATCCAGATCAGGACGCGATTGATGACGTTCCTGCTCTCGGGGACGATCCTGCCGCGGACGAAGATCACCATCAGCGCCGGCACCAGGGTGACGGACAGCAACGCCGCGGCGGCCATCGAGAAGGTCTTCGTGAACGCCAGCGGGCTGAACAATCGGCCCTCCTGCGATTCCAGCGTGAAGATCGGCATGAACGACACGGTGATGATCAACAGGCTGAAGAAGAGCGCGGGGCCGACTTCGGATGCCGCGTCGATCAGAACCTGCACGCGCGACTGATCGGGCCTCGCCCGTTCCAGGTGCTTGTGTGCGTTCTCGATCATGACGATGGCGGCGTCCACCATGGCGCCGATCGCAATCGCGATACCGCCGAGGCTCATGATGTTCGACCCCAGCCCGAGCAGCTTCATGGCGCCAAACGCCATCAACACGCCGACCGGCAACATCAGGATCGCGACGAGTGCGCTGCGGACATGCAGAAGGAACACGATGCAGACGAGCCCGACGACGATGCTCTCCTCGAACAGGGTATGCTTGAGGGTATCGATGGCCGCGTAGATCAGGTTCGACCGGTCGTAGACCGGCACGATCTCGACCGATTTCGGCAGGCTGCTCGCGATCTCCCTGAAGCGCTTCTTGACGTTTTCGATGACGTCGAGGGCATTGACGCCGAACCGCTGCAGCACGATGCCGCTCGCAACCTCGCCCTCGCCATTCAATTCGGCGATGCCGCGCCGCTCGTCGGGCCCGAGCTCGACGCTGGCGACGTCCCGCAACAACACCGGCGTGCCGTTGCTCGTCTTCAGCACGATGTTGCCGAGATCGTTGATGCTCTTGATGTAGCCCTTGCCGCGGATGACGTATTCGAACTCGGAGAGCTCGACGGTGCGGCCGCCGACGTCGGCGTTGCTGGCGCGGATCGCCTCACGTATTTTCTGCATGCTGATGCCGCGGTCGCGCATCCGCTGCGGGTCGAGGACCACGTTGTACTGCTTGACGAAGCCGCCGACGCTGGCGACCTCGGCGACGCCTTCGGCCTTGGCCAGCGCGAATTTCAGATTCCAGTCCTGGATCGTGCGCGTGTCCGCCAGGTTCAATTCCTTCGATACCACGGCGTATTGGTAGACCCAGCCGACGCCGGTCGCGTCGGGTCCGATGGTCGGGGTGACGCCGGCGGGAAGCCTGGACGCCGCGCCGTTCAGGAATTCCATGACGCGCGACCTCGCCCAATAGATGTCGGTGCCGTCCTCGAAGATCACGTAGACGAAGGAAACGCCGAAGAACGAGAAGCCGCGTACGACCTTCGATTTCGGCACCGTGAGCATCGCCGTCGTCAGCGGATAGGTGACCTGATCCTCGATCACCTGCGGCGCCTGGCCGGGATACTCGGTGTAGACGATGACCTGCGTATCCGAGAGATCCGGGATCGCATCCAGCGGAAGGTGAACCAGGGCATAGAGGCCGGCGGCGGCCGCGAAGCCGGTCCCGAACAGCACGAGCAGCAGATTGCGCGCCGACCAGGCGATGATGCGGGCGATCATTTGTGATCTCCCGTTGCATTGCCAGGGCCGGCGTCGGTGGCCTGGGATGCCGCCTCGCCAAACCCCTTCAGCGCCGCCTTCAGGTTGCTTTCCGCATCGATCAGGAAGTTGGCGGAGGTCACCACCGCCTCGCCGTCCGCGAGACCATGGCGCACCTCGACATAGCCGCCGCCGCGACGGCCGAGCTTGACTTCCCGCGGTTCGAAACGCCCTTCCCCCTTGTCGACGAGGACGGCCTGCCGGCTGCCGGTGTCGAGCACCGCGCTGTCCTGTATCGCCAGGACGGGCGCGGCATCGGCCGTGTCGATATCGGCATCGACGTACATGTCGGGCAGCAGCACCGCGTCCGGATTGGCAAGCTCGATCCTGATGCGAACGGTTCGCGTGTCGCGGTTCACCTGCGGATAGACGACGGCGATTGTCCCGGTGAAGGTTCGGCCGGGGAAACTGCGCGCGCGCACCGCGACTGACTGCCCCACCGCGATGTTGCCGAGATCGCGCTCGGCCACGTCGACCAGCGCCCAGACCACCGAGGTGTCCGCGATCCGGAACAGGACGTCGCCGGGATTGGCCCGCATGCCTTCGATCGCGTTGCGTTCGAGCACGACCCCGTCGCGCGACGCAGACCAGCGTATGGCCACGGGCGCGGTGTGCGTCTTGTCCATCTCCGCGATGACGGACTCGGGAACGTCGAGATTGACCAGCCGCTGCCGCGAGCCGCGGCCGTACATCTCGACACCGCCGACCGTCCTGGAGGTGATCGTCGCGAGATATTCCGCCGCCGCGGACGCCACCGCCGAACTGTAGATTTCCATCAGCGGCTGGCCGGCCTTCACGCGCGTGCCGGTCGTCACGTCGGCGACCTTCTGCACGAAGCTCTCGGCGCGCATCGCGATCACCGACACGCGGCGTTCATCGAGCTGGATCGTGCCGGGCGCCTTCACCGAGACCCGGATCGGGCGCCGCGCGACGGGCTCGGACTTCACGCCCGCGCGCTGGATCTTGCCGGGCGACAGCTTCACCGTGCCGTCGTCGGTGTCGTCGCCTTCGTAAACGGCGACATAGTCCATCCCCATCGGATCCTTCTTTGGGACGGGCGACGTGTCGGGCAGCCCCATCGGATTGCGGTAGTAGAGGATTTTTCGCGGCGAAGCCGCTTGCGCCTTCGGTAGCGCCGGCGCGACGGCCGCTCCATCGTCGTCGTAGACCGGCACATAGTCCCGCCCGCGGTCGTCCTTCTTCTGACCCGCAGACCAGAGCGGCGCACCGCTTGGATCGCGGTAGTAAAGCGGCGTTCGCTCCGCGCCAGCCGCAGCCGATGATATGTCGGCCTCAGCGAGCCAGCCCGCACCGTTCGAATGCCAGTAGTAGCCGGCCAGGACCAGGCCACCGCCCAGCGCAAGAGCCGTCAGGAGACGCAGCGTTTTCATATGGTGTATCCGCGCGCCCGGGAGCGCGCGTCCGTGTGAAGGAAAAAGGGGAATGTCGGGCGCCGCCGGGCAGCGCCCGAACGCTCACTTGACCGCCGTGACGATCACCTTGCCGGTGACGGTCTCCGGTTCGCCCTGCACCTTCACGGACAGCGTCATCTGGTAGCGTCCAGCCATCGGCAGGTCCGTCTTGAAGGCGTACACACCCGGCTCCCTGGACGGCAGCGGCGCGACCGCCGATTCCATCTCGGCCATCCCGTCCGGGGCCATGTCGAGGCGGCTTTTGAAGATGACTGCGTCCGGTATCGGCTTGCCGGTCTGCTTGTTCGTCAGGCGAACGGCGAGCGTGACGTCTTCGCCCTTCTTCATCTGCGGAGTGACGGGCTCGAAGGCGTAGTCGCCCGCGCCCGCCATCGCGGCGGAAGCGGCAAGCGAAAGGGTGGCGGCGAGAGCCGCGGTGCTGATTTTGGAAAGCATTGTCCTGTCCTCATGAATTGATCTTTCGCCGTGGCGCGTGAAGCGCGCACGTCAGTCGTCGTCGCGAGCAGGCACGCCGCTCGCGTCTCGGGCTTTGCGAGATCAGATTCGAGGAGGTCGGAAAGGAGGACTGCCGCCGCGGAAGGAAACGACCTGATCCGGGGGAATAGCCATCGTGCTGGCCATGACGGCGAGACGTTCGAACGCCACGGGCCTGACATCACCGAGCGCGATGATCCCACCGACGCAGCAGAAGCCCATCCCGCACTTGTAGCCGCCGCTATGGGAGCCCGTTCCCTTCATGTCGGGACAACAATCGTCCATCGACATGTCGGCGTCGCCGCTCATGTGCATGGCCGTCTGCATGCCATCCGACGACATTGCGAGGTTCGCCGCGGACGCGCCAACCGGCAGCATCGCCAAGGATATGGCGATGGCGACTGCCAGGATGGTACGGACGAACTGCATCAATATCGACTTACCTTGTCGGGCCGGAACTCGGCCTCAGTAGCATACTCGGACACCAAAGGCAGTTATTGATCGTGGTCAAGCGTTCGTTACCCAGGCTCGTCCGGAGGCCGGGTTGGACGTTTCGACGCGGTCCTTCGGACTATCGTGCAAAACAGCAACACAAGGCCACCATCGACCGACCGGCCCGTCCAGCAGCCCGCGCGGATGTTGACGCGCTCATCCCCTGATGCCAGTTTCGTGATCGGTAGTGTCCGCAAGGACTCTTCAAGGGAATGCGGTGCGTCCACCTCAGTGGGCAATTCCGCGGCTGCCCCCGCAACTGTAGGCGGATAGCCGACGACCAAACGAACCACTGGAGCCCCGCTTGGGCCTCTGGGAAGGTGGTCGAAGGCGATGACCCGCGAGCCAGGAAACCTGCTACCAGCCATGGTCACGCGCGAACGCATTGGGCGGGGTGCCCTGATGTCGGACAAGTAGCCGGTGCATCCGCCGCCTGGGGCGAAGGTGGATGACTAAGGCAACCGCGGTGACGGTTTGTTTGCGTCGCCGCAGAGCGTTGTCGTGCAAAATCTTCATTTCCGTGCTGGCGCAAGGCCAGCGTTATCGCGTGCTTTCCTGATTACTCTGCTCTCGTCGGTGTCCTTGTCGTCCGCGGCGCTCGCGCAAAGCGCGGCGCAGGACAACCGCTCCCGGGAGGTCGGCCCGGTGATCGTGTCGCCGCCTGCGCCGCGACAGGCTCCTGCCGTCAGCCCCGGCACTCAGAAGCAGCGCGCGGCCCGGCGCGCCGCGGGACGCAATCGTGGCGCCCCTGCTGTCGCCGTTCCGGCCGCGCAAGCTCCGAGCGGGCCGGTACAGACGCCGCTCAATACGGCAGCCGTCACCGACGTCGGCTCCCGGCTCGGCATCACGGCGCGCGAGATGCCGGCGACCGTCGAGGTCATCGGTCAACAGACGATGCAGAACCTGGGCATCCGGACCACGACCGACGTCGCCAAGGCTGCAGTCGGCGTCACCGGCGGCGATGCGCCCGGCGCGCCCGCCATCTTCTCGATGCGTGGCTTTTCCGGCGACCAGATCTCCACGCTCTACAACGGAATCCCGATCGGGCCGTCGACCATGACCGGCCGTCCCATGGACGTGGCTGGTCTCCAGCAGGTCGAGATCATCAAGGGACCGGACTCGCTGGTGGCGGGCCTCGGTGCGACCGGCGGCGCCATCAACTACGTGAACAAGGCGCCGCACACCGGACCAATCGTCAACGACGCCTTCACTTCCTACGATTCCTTCAACGGCTATCGCGCCGGTTACGGATCGGGCGGCAGCACGCTGATCAACGGCCTCGACTACCGCTTCGACATCAGCCATTTCAACAACAAGGGCTTTATCGACGACACCTATTCGAAGCTCAGCAACGTCTCGGGCCAGCTGAACTATCGCGTCAACGAGAACCTGAGGATCTGGGGCGCGACCGAATACAGGCAGGACAACGACCGCTTCTACTGGGGGACGCCGCTGGTGCCGGCGAACGCGCCGGGCATCGTGCCGACGTATGGCGTCGTCTCCGGCCTCTGGAGCAACTATTACCTCGGCGGCGGCACGCCGGTCCCGGTCACCATCGACGCGCGCACGCTGACCACGAACTACAACGTGCTCGACAATCACAGCGGCGCCAACGAGCTCTGGCTGCGCAGCGGCTTTCAATGGGACATCACCAACAACATCTCGCTGAAGAGCCTGGTCTATGGCTATGACGCCCACCGGCACTGGTTCAACAACGAGATCTCGTCGTTTGACCAGACCGTAGGCAATTTCGCAGGCGCGCAGAGCATCTACCGCGAGCGCCTGGCGCTCGATCACGCGCAGCGGCTCTACGGCAACATCACCGACCTCACCGTCAATTCCAATCTCGGCGGAATGGACAATCGCTTCGTCGCCACCGTGGCGGCGAGCAGCAACCAGTTCAACGTCTCGCAGGACACGCTGTTCTTCAATGACTACGTCGACCTCCTCAATCCGGACCGCGGCCTCTACGGCCCGCGCAGCGACGAGAAGATCTACACCCATCTCGACACCGCCTCGCTGTCGTTCGAGGACCGGCTCAAGCTGACCTCGACCTTTGCGCTGATCGGCGGCATCCGTTTTGAGAATATCGAGCTGTCGCGGACCCGCTTCGACGAGAATGGCCTCCTGAAAGCCAACTATCCTTTCTCGAAGACGTTCAATCCGGTCACCGGACGCATCGGCTACACCTGGGACATCGCGCCCGGCGTGATGCTTTACAGCCAGTACGCGACGGCAGCCGACCCGACGGTGGCGAACATCTTCATCCTCAGGCCCACGACGCCGCTGCTGCTCACGACGTCGCGGACCTACGAGACCGGCGTGAAGCTGCTGTCGGCCGACAGGCGCGCGGAGGCCACGTTCTCGGCCTTCGACATCGAGCGCAAGAACGTCTACGTCCCCGAAAGCGGCATCCTCTTCAACGTCGCCGGCAAGATGGCCTCCAAGGGCGTCGAGATCGCCGCCGCGGTCAATCCGGTCGCGGGCCTGAAACTATGGGGCAACGTCGCCTTCGTGCAGTCGCGCTTCATCGACTTCACCTATGTCGACGGCAATGGCGACTTCCAGTCCTATTCGGGCAAGACGCCGCCCAACGTTCCCAACTTCATCGCCAACGCCGGCGCCTCCTATCGCTTCGACACGAAGCTGCCGGTCGAGATCGGCGGCCTCGTCCGTCACGTCGGCGACCGCTTCAACTTCCAGGACAATCTGGTCACGATGGACGCCTACACGATCTTCGACGCATACGCGTTCGTCGATATTCCAAAAGCCTATTTCCCGGGCGTCGACCAGACCCGGATCAGCTTTCGCGTGAGGAACCTGACCAACAAGCTCTACGCGGCCTGGGGCGATCCGGGTTACACCGACCAGATCATCCTGGGCGCGCCGCGCAGCTACGAGATCGCGGCTTCGTTCAAGTGGTAGTCGCGGATCACCTCGCCCGCGCCGTGGCAGGAGTTGTCACGCGACAGTAGGACGCAATCGCAAATCGATTGCGCCGTTGAAGCCGCAGGTCTCGAGAGCTATCGATCAACGAGACCTGTCTTCCATCGGGAGGAACGCATGAGCACCATCACCGGCGGTTGTCACTGCGGCGCGATCCGCTATCAGGTCGAGGGCGAAGCGATCGTGCACGCGCTGTGTCACTGCCGCGATTGCAGGCTTCACGCGGGCGCTCCCGTCGTCGGCTGGACGATGTACGCGGACGATGCCGTCAAGGTGACCAAGGGCGAGCCCAAGGTGTATCACTCCTCGGAAAATGCCCGGCGGCACTTTTGCGGCGACTGCGGAACCGGCCTGTTTTATGTCAATGCCGACATGTTGCCCGGGGTCATCGACGTCCAGAGCGCGACCTACGACGATCCCGATGCCGTACCGGCGACGATGCACATCCAGGTCGCAGAGCGCCTTCGATGGATGGAGCGCGCGCACGAACTGCCGACATTCGACCGCTATCCTCCGCCACCGTAGCGGCGCGCGCGAAGCGTTCGCCGTCTAGATGGAACCGCACAAGCACCATCTTGCAACGACCGGACGATTTCACGTACATTCATCGGCGTGGGGACGAAGCAGACTCCCCGTGAGACCTCGGTCCAAGCTCTGCGCAGCACGCCATTCGTGGAGCTTGCGCATGGATACCGAACGCCACCCTCCTCTCCGCCATACCGTTGCCATCCTCTCCCGCGGCGATGCAGCCGCGCGCCGGGACGCGACGGCGCAAAACAGCCGCTTCGTTCGCGTTTTCGAAGCACTCGCCGCGGTCGGCATCGAAGCCCGGCCGGTGATCTACGACGAGATTTTCGCCGACGCCGCGCGCGATCAACTGCTCGCCGTCGATGGCGTGCTCGTCTGGGTCGATCCGATCCATCAAGGCAAGACGCGCGAGGCCCTCGACCCGCTGCTTCGCGACGTTGCGGCGCAAGGGCCGTGGGTAAGCGCCCATCCCGACGTGATCCTGAAGATGGGCGTCAAGGACGTGCTCTACCGAACGCGTCACCTCGGCTGGGGAGCCGACACGCACCGCTATGACACCGCCGCAAGCTTCCGCGCCGAATTTCCTTCGCGCCTTCAGGCGAATGGTCCGCGCGTGCTCAAGCAAAATCGCGGCAATGGTGGCCAGGGGGTGTGGAAGGTGGAGGCCCTGCCCAACGTGGACGCCATGGTTCGCGTGCTGCATGCCCAACGCGGCAGTCTACCCGAGGACATTCCGCTCGATGCCTTGCTCGCCCGCTGCGAACCGTATTTCGGATGGGGCGGCTGCATCATCGACCAGGCGTTCCAACCCCGCCTACCCGACGGCATGATCCGCTGCTACATGAGCGGCGCCAAGGTCGCGGGCTTCGGGCATCAATTGATCAAGGCCCTGATCCCGCCGCCGCCGGAAGGCCCCGACGCACCCGAGGCTCAGCCGGGCCCACGGATCATGCACGGACCCGCTGCTTCGCAATTCCAGGCGCTCCGAAGAGCGATGGAGGACGAATGGACGCCGCAGCTGATGGGCACGCTCGGCATCGACGAGCCGTCGCTGCCGGTGATCTGGGACGCCGACTTCCTGTACGGGCCCCGCGACGCCGCCGGCACCGACACCTACGTCCTGTGCGAAATCAACGCGAGCTCATGCTTCGCGATTCCCGACGACGCGCCGGCGGCAATCGCCCGAACGGTGAAGCACCGCCTGCTCCGGACTCAAGCAGTGCGTTCGGGCGTATAACCGGCGGCCTGGCTTCGACACCCTAATGCGCAGCGCAGCGGCAGCTTTCATAGGCGACGGGATCGTGGCTATTGACGATGCTCACGCGGTCGCCGTGGTTGAGCTTCAGCGCGCGCAGCCGCGCCTGGTTGGCGATCCGCATCTTGCGATCCATGTCGCCGCGGCGCTGGAAATAACCCAGCATCAACGGCACGCGCGGCGATGGGTCGAGCTGGGCGTGGTGGAAATAGCTGTCGCCGGCATGCAACAGCCATTTGTCACCTGATCGCACCGCGATGCCGCAATGGCCGAGCGTGTGGCCGGCGAGCGGGATCATCAGGATGTCGGCTTCCTTGTCGCCGAGCGCGCGCACGCCCTTGAAGCCGAACCAGTCCTGGCCGGCCTCGCCATAGAAGGTCCAGCCCGGCCCATGGCTCCACTGCCCCGTGACATAGCGCCCTTCGGGCGGCGCGGGCTTGCGTAGCACCGCCATGTCGTATTCGGCGCGGTGGACGTGGATCGCGGCATGGGGAAAGTCCGGCACGCCGCCGGCGTGGTCGCGGTCGAGATGCGTCAGGAGCACGTGGCGCACATCGCCGGGTGAGTAGCCGAGCGCCTTCACCTGCTCGACCGCCGTCTCCGCCGGGTCCAGCCTCGGCGCGGTCTGGCGCAGCCATCGGCCACCCAGCCGATTGGGCGTTGCGATATCGCCGAGACCGATGCCGGTGTCGACCAGAGCGAGTCCGTCCCTCGTCTCGACCAGCAGGCAATGGCAGACCAGGCGGGCGCGCTGGAACAGGCCGCCGGTGCCGTTCACAAGGCGGCGGCCCATGGGGCACATCGTGCCGGTGTTGAGGTGGTGGATCTTCATGGCGCTTCCCTGCCTGTTGTGAGCAGGGCGCTGCTTGCCACCGGGCAATCCATAAGTAAAATATTGAATATTGATACTATCTCTAGGCATAACCTATGGACATCCGCGAGCTTCGCTACTTCGCCGCCGTGTATCGCGAGCGCAAACTGACCGCGGCGGCACGCGCTTGCTTCGTGTCGCAGCCGTCGATCTCGACCGCGATCACCCATCTGGAGGCCGAACTCGGCACCACGCTGTTCATCCGGCACAAGAAGGGCGTCGCGCCGACCGCCTCGGCCGAGCAGTTTCATGCGCTGGCCCGCCGCATCATCGACGAGGCGGACGCCGCACGCAGCCTCTTCAGGAAGCCGAATACGAAGACCACCGTCACGCTGGGACTGATGCGCACGCTCGACATACCCCGAACGATCGCGCTGCTGAAGCCGCTGACGGCGCGCACCGACATCGCGCTCCGCCTCGTCGGCAGCGACGAAGGCGCCGATGCGGGGATCATCTCAAAGAGCATGCTCCGCGCCGACGAGCATTTCGTCGCGCTGTGGAGCGAGCGCTATGTCGCCGCACTTCCGCCCTCGCATCCGCTGACGCTGAAGGAGAAGCTGCGGGCTGCCGATCTCGCCGGCGTCCCCCTGATCGACCGCTGCCATTGCGAGCAAAGCGAATTCTTCGGCCGGAGTTCACAACGAAGGCAGACCGCGGCGATCGCGCAATCGGAGGATTGGGCGATGGCGCTGGTCGCGGCCGGCGTCGGCATTGCGATCGTCCCGGAAGGCGTGGCGCGCGGCAATCCCGATGTCGCGGTGCGCGAGATCGAGGTCAGGGTCAAACGCGAGGTCGGGCTTGCCTACCGCGCCTCAGAGCCGCTGGCGGATGCGCTGAAGGATTTTGTCGGGAAACTTCAGAAGCAGCGGCGCAAGCCGGATCCGACCGGCCCACGGCGCAACAAACGCAGGAAGTCCTAGCCCTTCGAGATGACTGCGCGGCCATAGGGCGGCTGGGCCGCAACCGGCGGATTGGCGGTCTGGGCTGCGAGTTCGCCGATCAGGCGGTCGGCATCGGCGGCCATGCCGTCGGGCGCCTGGATCACCAGACGCTCCAGCGCCCAGCGATAGGACGAGACGCGCTGCTCGAGGCACAGCTGCACCCACTGGATGATCAGCGAGTTCTCCCGCATGCGCGCGACCGCATCCTCCCTCTCCCTTGGCGAGAGCTCGGAGACGCGCGCCATGGTCGCATCGCGCTTCCTGTCGAGATCGATGACGCGGATCGCGGAGCCGAAGAACGGCTCGAAACGGGTGATGTCGTTGCGCACGTCCTCGATCAGCTGCGCATAGCGCGAGGAATGCGAGCGATGCGGCTCGTCGATCAGCGTGCGCCCATACATAGTGCGGTCGAACACGACCTTCTGCTGCCAGGGCGACGGCAGCGCCTTGTAGTCGCCGAATACGCTCTTCCAGGCGGGCCGCGACAGCGGCGGCTCGATCATGGGATAGGCAAGATCGCGAAGCTGGCGCTCCGCGTCGGTGAGCTGGAATTGTGACGACTTCAGGCCAACGCTGCCGGTGGCCTCGGCCCCGAGCCAGCGATGCATGTCGTCGCTGCGCATGTCAGCGCGGGTGCGGCCGAAATCGCCGCCGCTGCACGCGCCGAGCGTCGCACCGACGAGTGCGAGCAGGACGGCCGTTACGACAGGCCGAATCTGGCGGATGGCATCCGGCATTGCAAAAGCCGGACGCTAGCGGCGACGACGACGGCGCCCCGGTGCTGTGCCCTGCTCCGGCCCGCGATCGCCGCTGGTTTCTTCCGTCTGGCGCTCGATGCGGATCACGGGGAGGATCAGAATCGTTCCCGTTTCCGTACGCGGCGTGGCATCCCCCGACGAGCCTGCCCGGCGACCGGCCGGAAATTCGATAATGGTCCCCATATCAGCTCTCTATCAATTGCCGCGCGACCGAGCGCGCTGGTGCAACGTGCGTTCATTAAGATCAGTTCATGGTTAACGGGGTGTAAACGCGCCTGCCGGACCGTAACTTCACGGGCGGCCTCCCGCGTCCCGTTGCGGGACGACAACACCTGAAATGATGGGGTCGACTTCACGCCTCGTTTTCCTTAACGAGCCTTTAAAGGAACCTGCGTTAGGCTCGCGGACGAGTATCTCTTCCAGGTCGCGTATCTCTCCATGACCAAGTCGCTGTTTCCCGGATTCGACGGGCTGATGAGCCTCTCCCGTCGCGAAGGCGTTGATGTTCGCCCGACGCTGCTGCGCGTGCTGACGGACCTCTATGTCCAGGCGCCCACCCACAGCGACGACGAGCAGCGCCAGTTCATCGAGCTTGCGACGCGGCTGATCGACCAGGTCGACGATGCGACGCGCGCGGCCGTCAAGGCGAAGCTTGCGATCTATCCGCAGACGCCCGTCCCGGTCCTGCAGAAACTCGGGCTGGTCGCGACCCAGGAAGGCCGCAGGGTTCCGCTCGCGCGCGAAATTCGCAGCTCGCAGCAGGCGGCTTCGCCTGCTCGCACGCCGACCGACGCCGAGTTGCGCATGGCCGCCAACATGGCGATGCAGCCGAAGGAAGCGGCCGAGATCCACGAGATGTTCTTCCGCGCCGATGCGACCCAGCGCGCGCTGGTCCTGCACAATCTGGGGCAGACCCCGCTGAGGGCCGCGCCGCGGATTCCGACCGTGCGTGCCAAGCGCGCGATCCAGATCCTGGAGATGGCGGCAATCGCCAACGATGTCGAGAATTTCACCTACGAGCTCGGCGACAGCCTGATCCTGCCCTCGCGCGTCGCAGCGCAGATCGTCGACGATGCCGGCGGCGAAGCGCTCGCGGTCGCCGCGCGCGCGCTCGACATGCCGAGCCCGAACTTCCAGCGCATCCTCCTGTTCTTCAAGCCGGAGATCGGCACGTCGGTCGATGCGGTGTACCGGTTGTCACGGCTCTACGACCGGCTCAGCGACCGCTCCGCGCTGGTGATGCTGGCGGCCTGGCGCGGCTCGACGCTCGCAGTCACGCGCGCAAAATACCAGTCGTCGCTGCATGAGAGCGAACGCCAGCGCGCGCGTGCGGGCGCCAATCAGACCCGGCCGGGCGTGCAGCCGGGCTCCGCGCCCGCGGTGCGGACGGGCACCGACGGATCGGACCGCTAGGTCTTCGCCAATTCGAGGAAGTGACGACCTTTGCGGTCCTCGGTCTCGACGATCCAGGCGTCCGGATCGAAGCGGATTTCCTTGGTGAGGCGCTCCTCGACCGCTGGCTCAGGCATCGGCTGCGCGGCAAGTGGCACGAAGAAGCGATCGACCGGCCGGCCGTCGTCATAGACGGTCTGCGGCGCCGGTACGTACAGCATCGCGTTGCCGTCGAGCAGCGACACCTTCACGAATACCGCGCCCGCCTCCTCGGCACCGCGACGACGCACCGCCCCGAACACGCCTTCGGTCTGGCACCGGCGCAGGTAGGCGGAAACCCAAATGTTTGATTTCAAACGCATGAAGAGCACGATAGGCCAGTGCTGCAATCAGCACCAGCCTTCGCACAACAATGACGCTTATTCGACGGGGTGGCCGATCGCGGCTCCGAGCTCGCGCAGCAGGCGGTCGGAGACCTGACCCGTCACCTGCATCTTGTGCTCGCGCTCGAATTTCTGGATCGCGGACTGCGTCTCTGCGCCCATCGTGCCCGTGATCTTCAAATTGCCATAGCCGTATTCGGACAGCGCGCGCTGCACGCCGGCGATACGCCGCGCGGCCGGACTCTGCGCGACGGGAATCGGCGCCGGCGGACGCGCGATGGCGACGGATTGCGGCGGCGCCGACGTCGTTTGCTTGACCAGATTGGTCATCGGATCGCCCGCGCGCGGCGTCGATGCCGTCGCCTCGACCGGCTTCTCGGGGGCCTTCTCGGCGGCGCGCTCGACAGGCTTGGGCTCGGCGCGGAATTCCGTCGCTCTCGGCTCCAGCGGCGAGGTATCCGCGCCGACGGGGCGCGGACGCGGCAAGGGGTTCGACAGCGGCACGGACGACGGCGCGGGAAGATTGATCACGGTGCCGAACATCGGCGCCGGATGCCGGCCGGTCTGAAGGAACAGCGCATTCGCAACGATCGCGCTGACTGCGGCGACGCCGACGAGACCGGCCAGCGTGTCCTTGGGACTGTGCAGCAGGATGCGCATCGCAAGATTGCGCTCGGTCTCGACATCGATGACCGCGGCCTTGGCGCCACGGCGGCGCGGAGCGGCTTCGTCCTTGGCAGACTTCTTAGGCACTTTTCTTCACCAGAGCGGGTTGGTCGTGAGATTGGTCCTGAAGCTCCTGGCGCGGCACCGGTGTCAGCGTCGCGATCTTGCTCTCGGCCGCCATTCTATCGGACGTCTTGGCCTGCGGCGGCGTGTAGACGAGCGGCAATCTGACGGTGACGGAGGTGCCCTCGCCGAGCCTGCTTTGTACAGTCAATTCGCCGAGATGCAACGCCACCAGACTCTTGACGATCGAAAGCCCGAGACCCGTGCCTTCGTGACGGCGCTGATAAGTCTTTCCGGCCTGGAAGAACGGCGCGCCGATGCGCTTGAGATCATCCGCCGCAATGCCGACACCGGTGTCGCTGATGCGCAGCGCGAGCTGCGATCCGGACACCGCGGCCGATACGGTGACCTGACCACCGCGCTCGGTGAACTTGATGGCGTTGGCGACGAGATTGAGCACGATCTGCTTGAAGGCGCGCGGATCGCCGGTCATGACAGGCAGGTCCTGCGGCGCATCGGTGATGAGGTCGATGCCGTTCTCCCGCGCCTTCAGCGCCAGCAGATTGCAGCAATGCATCAGAGATGCGCGCGGCGCGAACGGTTCCGACGCAATCTCGAAATTGCCCGATTCCATCTTCGACATGTCGAGGATGCCGTTGACGACCGACAGCAGATGCTGGCCGGAATCGTTGATGAGCTGGGCATATTCCTTGCGCTGGGCCGCACCCAGCATCAGGGTCTGCTCCTGCGCGATCATCTCGGAGAAACCGATGATGGCGTTGAGCGGCGTGCGCAGCTCGTGGCTCATGGTGGCGAGGAAGCGCGTCTTGGCGGCATCGGCCGTTTCCGCGGCGCTGCGTGCCTGATCGAGCGCCTGCTCCGCGAGCTTGCGATCGGTAACGTCGCGCATCACGCCGACGACTTCCGCCTCGCGCGTGGCGTCACCGTCAATATCCTGGCGGCCGATATCCTGGTCGAGCGGCCGGCAGCGCATCTCGACCCAGATGAAATCGACCTGGCCACGCTCCGATCCGGCCGGCTCCCGCCGCAGTCGGAACTCGACGCTGCGCACGTCGCCGCGCGCGGCATCGGAGAGCGCGGTGAGATAGGCCGGACGATCGGCGACATGGACGCGGTCGAACAGGCCGTGGCCGAGCAGCTGCGCGACAGGCATGCCGAGCATGGCTTCCACCGCCGGCGAGATGAACTGCACCGCGCCGTTGCGCCGATGCCGCGAGATCACGTCGCTCATGTTGCGCGCCAGCAGGCGATAGCGCTCTTCCTCGCGCAACAGCAGCGCAACGCTGGTGCGCGCGAGCGATTCCGCGCCGAAGGCGAGGCCCGCGGCATAGAGCGTCGCCGAGGCGACGCCGAACGCCATCAGCACGCCGCGTTGTGCGGAGCTGGCGTCTCCGGCCGGCAGCCAGCCGAGCTGGCCGGCAAGGATCAGGACGCCGGCGCAGGACAGCGCAAGCAGGGAGGCGAAGGCCGCGACGCGGCGCGAGGCCGACAACGCGGCTTCCAGGGGAACCACGACCAGCCAGATCGCGGCGAATGATTCGATGCCGCCGGTGGTGCCGGCAACCGCCATGATCAGGCCGGCGAGCGCCAGCGACGACAGCACATGGGCGCCTTCATAGCGGCCGGTGCGCGACAGGAACCATGACAGGAGAATGGGGGCGATCAGCCACGCGAAGGCGGCGACCTCGATCGCGCTCGGCGCACCGCGCGTGGCGAGATAGACCGGGAATGCGGCAAACGCGGCCAGGCTGCCGAGCAGCCGCGGCGCCATGAAGGCACGATGGCGCGCTCGCGTCAGCGCGTCGTAACGCGCGGAGGGATGCAGCAGTGCATCGAGACAATCGCGGATGATACTCAAAACTGTCACGGGTCTCGCGCTTCGGCCCACTCGTCGAGAAGACGTGCCGGAACGCCTCCTTATCGTTGAGCCACCGTGTCAGAGCGACCTTAAACGAGTGCTAAGGCAATGCGGCCCGCCGCCGGACACTGTGTCATCGCGGAGATTTTTAAGCGATTTGACCACGTCATCATCGGGGATGGTGAACACAGGGTTTCACCAGTCCCCGCATGGTTTCGAATTGGTGGACAAGCGGCGCCGGCGGAATCACGGGGCTCCGGCGTCAATCGAAAATTTACGACGTGGCGGTTCGGGAAGATTCTTGCGCAGATTTTCCGCGAATTAAGCGGAAGGCAATCACTTGCGATTTATCGAGAGTTGCTAGGTCCGGCGCCTCGCGGGCATCGCCGCGGCGGGATCTAACATACAGGTCGATAAGATGCGCTTTCTGCTCCGCATCACATTCTGGCTCGGGCTGGTGCTGGTGCTCCTGCCGCGGGACAAGACGCCCGAATCGGAGAAGCTGCCGCAGATCGGCGCCGCCGATGCGGTGCAGGCTGCGACCGCGGCCGTCTCCGACGTGACCCAGTTCTGCAAGCGCCAGCCGGCGGCCTGCGAGGTCGGCGGCCAGGCCGCGACCATCATCGGCCAGCGCGCCCAGGACGGCGCGAAGAAGATCTACCAGATCATCAACGACAAGAAAGAGCAGCTCGAGAAGACCGACAAGAAGGCGCCCGATCATACCGGCTCGATCGCGCTGGCCGGCGAAGGCGATGCCGCCTCGGGCGAGGCGCCGCGCGACACCCTGAGCCAGGACGACCTCGCGCTGGAATGGCGCGGCCCTGCGGCGGCGCCGGCGAATTAGCGCCCAAACCCTATCGATTTCGCCTCCTCGCATCCTTATATTGGCCTGAACGGAAACATTGGGCCAGCATGACGACGATCGACGAAATCAGGGACAATTTCGAGCTTCTGGACGAGTGGGACGACCGCTACCGGTACGTCATCGAGCTCGGCCGCACCCTGGAACCGATGCCCGAATCCGAGCATTCGGCCGAGAACAAGGTGAATGGCTGCGTCAGCCAGGTCTGGCTCCAGAAGCTGGTCGATCGCGATGGCGGCGCCCCGATCCTGAAATATCGCGGCGACAGTGACGCCCACATCGTGCGCGGGCTGGTCGCGATCGTGCTCTCGCTTTACTCCGGCCGCACGCCGCAGCAGATCCTTGCGACCGACGCGATCGCGGTGTTCAACGAGTTCGGCTTTCGCGATCATCTGACGCCGCAGCGTTCCAACGGCCTGCGCTCGATGGTCGAGCGCATCAAGACCGACGCGAAAGAGGCGCTCGCGGAAGCCACCTGAAGCGGTTACTTCCGCTTCCGCTGCTGCTGTCCCAGTCCCATCTGCTTTGCCAGTTGCGAGCGCGCCACCGCGTAGTTCGGCGCGACCATGGGATAGTCGGCCGGCAGGCCCCATTTCTCGCGATATTGCTCCGGCGTCATGTTGTACTGGGTGCGCAGATGGCGCTTCAGCGACTTGAAGCGCTTGCCGTCTTCCAGACAGACCAGATAGTCCGGCGCGATCGACTTCTTCAGCGACACCGCCGGTTTGGCCGGCTCGAGCGGCGCGGTCTCGGTGCGGCCTGACGAGACGCGCACCAAGGCGCCATGCACCTGGCTGATCAGGTTCGGGATATCGGCCGCCGGCGTCGGATTGTTGCCGACATAGGCGGACACGATGCTCGCCGTTAGCTCGATGAAATTCTTAGCCCCGTTATCCGACATGGGCCCGACCTCTCCCTGACCTTGCGTCTCGCCGGATTGACGACGCCGAAGTATTTCGTGTCAACAATACATTCGGCCGAAATAAGACGACTGACGAATATGAGCTGATTACTGACGAAGTGACAAGAACGATGGCGCTCTACTTGGACGCAGCGGCCTCAGGACCGCTGGTCGAGATGGGCGCGCAGTTCGTCGATCGAGGCGAAGCGCATCATGCCTTCCGGCATCTGCGCTTCGATCGATCCATCGGAATAGAGCGAATAGGCCATGCCGTCGACGATACCCGATTTGAGCACGGTCACGGGCGCCTGCTCGACCGGCGTCGGTTCGGGCGGAGGCGGCGGGCCGGGCTCGGTAAAGATCGACGGCGAGCGCGGCGGCGGGCGACGCCCGGCGGCCGGCGGTTCCGGTGGCCGCATACGGTCCGGCCTCGGCCAGGCATCGTCGAAGCTCGCCGGCTGACTCTCCGGGCCGGCCGGTTCCGTGGGCTCGTCATGAGGCTGCGGCGGCAAGCTCTCTGTCGCCTTCGCCTCCGCGCGCTCGCGCTCCTTGCGGGAGGACGATGCGAACAACAGGTTGCGGCGGCGCGGCGCTTCCGGAGCCGCAGGCGGTGTCGGAGCTTCCGGCTCCGGCGGCGGTTCGGCGCGCGGACGCTCGCGCGCGGCGGCCTCGCTCTGCCACGGCGGCAGACCCGCGGCCGGTGGTGGCTCGGTTTTCGTCGCCGATGCCGGGAACGGCTCGGACACTGGCACGCCAGGCACCGCGAGGCCTGGCAGCACGGGCCTGACCCGAACCTCGCCCGGCGCGGCCGATCCGGCCAACCGGCGGGCGATGCCCTTCAGTTCCACGACCACGACGTAGAGGCCGGCCAGTAACATTCCGGAGCAGACGCCAATGGTGCCGGAGATTATGAGGGTGCTGCCGAGGCTGGCCTCCCTAACGGTGAAGCCGAACAGGATCGTAAGGAGGCCCGCCAGGACGGCGAAAATCCCCACAATCAACAATGCCAAGCTCATCGAACTCACCCCTGGTCGCGCAGCCGTGCGCGACACCCGTTGCGCCACGATACCGTCATACGGTGTTCCACGCCAACGGCGAATTAGAGCCTGCGTTCCTAAAGGGAAGGATATCAGGGACTTATTCACATTCCCTTCAGCTACGGCCCGCTACTTCTAACTTGCTCTCAACTGTCTGGATTTGCTGCGTCGCATCAGGATTTTAGCCATAATGCCCAATTACTTGGTAATGGAACTGCGCTATAGGGATTCCGGGGAAGTGGCCCGCGGGCACCAGCAGGGCCAAGAGGGGATTCCGGGTCACCAATAGCCATGACATCCATCACGACTTCGGCGATCGACACGCCTCTGCGGCGCTCGGTTGAACGGACTTGCGACGATCTCGCCATGCTGGTGCTGGCTGCGGTCGCCGTCATTGCAGGCTTGACCTTCCGCGACTACGGGCTCGGCTGGGACGATTACACCCACGCTGAATATGCCGACCTGCTGCTGCGCATGTTCGGTTCCGGCTTCAGGGACACCGCGGCGCTCTCCTTCGCGAATCTCTACATGTATGGCGGCGGCTTCGACATGGTCGCGGCTCTCCTGCACAAGGTCATTCCGCTCGAGCTGTTCGAGACGCGACGCCTGCTCGGCGCCACGGTCGGCGTGATCGGGCTTGCGGTGACGTGGCGGCTCGGCCGCCGCATCGGCGGGCCCCTTGCCGGTCTTGCCGCACTCCTGCTGCTCGCGCTCTGCCCGATCTTCTATGGCCACATGTTCATGAACCCGAAGGATGCGCCCTTCGCGGTGGCCATGATCATCCTGATGCTGGGCCTCGTCCGCCTCGCCGAGGAATATCCGCAGCCGTCGCCGCGCACGATCCTGATTGTCGGCCTGGGTGCCGGCCTCTCGCTCGGCTGCCGCGTCCTCGGCGGCCTCGCGCTGGTCTACGCCATGATCGGCTTCATGCCGCTGTTCCTGGAGGAGCTGCGCACCGAAGGCGCCCGCGAAGCAGCCCGCCGCTTCGCCCATGTCGTCTACGTGCTGCTGCCCGGCCTCGTGTTCGGCTATCTCGTGATGGGCCTGATCTGGCCGTGGTCGATCATGGAGCCCGGCAATCCCTTCGAGGCCCTGACCTATTTCTCGCATTTCTTCGAGAAGCCCTGGAAGGAGATGTTCGACGGCGCGATTGTGTCCGTGCCCGACATGCCCTGGTCCTATCTGCCGACGCTGTTCGCGCTGCAGCTTCCCGAGGTCATGCTGGTGCTGATGGGCGGCGCCGTGGTCAGCACCTTCGCGATGCTGCCGCGCCGCGAGGTTCCGGCGCGCCGCAAGACCATCCTCCTGATGCTGACGCTGGCGGCGACCCTGCCGCTCGCGATCGCGATGGTGAAGCGGCCGGCGCTGTACAACGGCATCCGCCACTTCGTCTTCGTGATCCCGCCGATGGCGGTGCTCGGCGGCGTCGCCTTTGCCTGGGCCATGGAGCGCCTGCGCACCAACCACCGCACCTGGCAGCCCGTCGTGCTCGCGACCTTCTGCTTCGGCCTCGCGCTCTCGCTGGCCGAGATGATCCGGCTGCATCCCTATCAGTACACGCACTTCAACCACATCGCCGGCACCGTGCGCGGCGCCGACGACCGCTTCATGCTGGACTATTGGGGCCTTGCGCTGAAGCAGGCCTCGGACGAATTGCGCGAGCAGATCGTCGAGCGGCAGGAAGTGGCGCCGGGCAACCGCAAATGGAAGGTCGCGGTGTGCGGTCCGCAGCGCCCGGCCCAGGTCGCGCTCGGGCCCGACTTCACCATCGGCTGGGATTCCAACGCGGCCGATTTCGCGATGACGCTCGGCGAGTTCTACTGCAAGGGCCTCACTGCGCCCGTGATGGTCGAGATCAAGCGCGACGACGTGGTGTTCGCCCGCGTCTACGACATCCGCGGCCGCAGCATTTCCAGCCTGCTGTCGATCCCGGCGCCGTAAAATTCTTCTCCCTTGTAGCCCGGATGGAGCGAAGCGAAATCCGGGGACAGCGGCCCCCGCATTACGTTGCGCTCCATGCGGGCTACGCGTGGCTGCTGCGATTTGACCGCCTTGCCGCCAGCCTCACCCGCGACTACGCTCCCTCCCCGCAACAACGATGTTCGGAGAGATAAGCCATGTCGCCAGCGGAAGCGCGCCTGAAGGAAGTGCCGTCGAACATGACGGAGGCGGAGTGGCAGCAACGGGTCAATCTCGCCGCCTGCTACCGCCTCGTCTCGCTGTATGGCTGGGACGATCTGGTCGACACCCACATTTCGGCGCGCGTGCCCGGCCCCGACCATCACTTCCTCATCAACCCCTACGGGCTGATGTTCGACGAGATCACGGCATCGAGCCTCGTCAAGGTCGACCTGCACGGCAACCAGCTCTCCGAGAGCGAGTACAGCATCAACCCGGCCGGCTTCACCATCCATTCGGCGATCCACGAGGTGCGCGAGGACGCAATCTGCGTGCTGCATCTCCACACGCTCGACGGCACCGCGGTGTCGAGCAGCGCGGAAGGGCTGCTGCCGCTCAACCAGACCGCCCAGCTCGTCACCCACGACCTCGCCTATCACGACTATGAGGGCATCGCACTCGACCACGACGAGCGGCCGCGGCTGCAGAAGGACCTCGGCGACCACAACCACATGCTGCTGCGTAACCACGGCACGCTGACGGTCGGCCGCTCGGTCGCCTCCGCGTTCGAGCGCATGTACCACCTCGAGCGCGCCTGCTCGATGCAGGTGCGCACGCGCGCGCTGGGCACGCCGGTCTATCCGGTCGAGGAGATTGCGATCGAGAAGAACACCGAGCTGCTCGCCAACCGCGACCGCGCCGAGCTGCGCGCCACCAACCTGGTCTGGCCGCCGCTGCTGCGCAAGCTCGACCGCGAGCTGCCGGGCTACCGGTCTTGAGATTTTCTGGATTTCGTGTAGGGTAGGTCTCAACACCCTCTACACGTTTCGGAATGAAACGCCGCCCAATTCCGGGCGGCGTTTTTATTTGGCCCCGCCGTCATTGCGAGGAGCGAAGCGACGAAGCAATCCAGACTGTGCCCGTGGAGGGATTCTGGGTTGCTTCGCTACGCTCGCAATGACGAGGAGAGAGTCTTCGTAGGGTCGGCAAAGCGACTTGTCCGCCGTAGCTCGAAGAGCGAAGGCGGAAGCGTGCCCACCTCTTCCATCGCGATCGCGGAGAGATGGTGGGCACCGCCTTTGCCCACCCTACGGCACCGCGCCTATTTCACGTCCGCGAGCGCCGCGAGGATCCGCGCCCAGGAGCGGATACCCTTCTGGAAACTGCGGAGGTCGTATTTCTCGTTCGGCGAATGGATGTTGTCGTCGTCCAATCCGAAGCCGACCAGCAGCGAGTCGAGCCCAAGCGTCCGCTTGAAATCGGCGACGATCGGGATCGAGGCGCCCGAGCCCATCAGCACGGTCTCCTTGCCCCACTCCTCGGTCAGCGCCTTGCTGGCGGCCGCGAGCGGTTTCATGTTCCAGTCGAGCGCCACCGCGGGCGCGGCGGAGTGATCGCCGAACTCGACCTTGCAGTCGCCGGGGATACGCGCCGTCACGTAGTCGCGAAAAGCCTTGCGGATCTTCTGGGGGTCCTGCCCTTCGACCAGGCGGAACGAGACCTTGGCCGAGGCATGCGACGGGATCACCGTCTTGGAGCCTTCGCCGATATAGCCGCCCCAGATGCCGTTGACGTCGCAGGTCGGACGCGAGGAGGCCTGCTCGATCAGCAGCCGGCCCTTCTCGCCGGCGGGGATCGACAGACCGATCGGCTTGAGGAACATCTCCGGCGTGAGGTTGAGCTTCTTCCACTGCTCCAGGATATCAGGCGGCAGATCCTTCACGCCGTCATAGAAGCCGGGGATGGTGATGCGGTTGTCGTCGTCGAACAGGCCGCCCAGGATTTTCGTCAGCACCCGGATCGGGTTCATCGCGCTGCCGCCGAACACGCCGGAATGCAGATCGCGATTGGCGGCGGTGATCTTCAGCTCTTCATAGAGCAGGCCGCGCAGCGACGTCGTGATCGCGGGCGTGTTGCGGTCCCACATGCCGGTGTCGCAGACCAGCACGTAGTCCGCTTTGAATTCGTCCTTGTTGGCCTCGATGAAAGGGACAAAGTTCTTCGAGCCGACCTCCTCCTCGCCTTCGATCAGGAAGGTGATGTCGATCGGCAGCGAGCCCGTCACTTTCTTCCAGGCGCGACAGGCCTCGACGAAGGTCATGACCTGGCCCTTGTCGTCCTCGGCGCCGCGCGCGACGATGATCTTGCGGCCGTCGGCATGGTCGGTGACGACAGGCTCGAACGGCGGACGGTGCCAGAGATCGAGCGGATCGACCGGCTGCACGTCGTAATGGCCGTAGAAAATCACATGCGGCCGTCCGCCCGCCCCGGTCTTGCCGACGATGGCGGGATGGCCGGCGGTCGGGCGGACTTCAGTGGCGACACCGAGGCTCGCGATGTCCTTGGCGAGATGCTCGGCCGCAGCCTTGCAGTCGGCGGCAAAGGCCGGATCCGCAGAGATCGACTTGATCCGCAACAGCGAGAACAGACGCTCCAGGCTGTTGTCGAAATCCTTGTCAATGTGATCGAGCACCGATTGAAGCTGCGCATTGGCCATGGTCGTATTCCTGACTTGTGAGTCTCAAGAGGTACCGGGTTTTAGCGCCGCCGCCGCCTCGGAGCCAGCCGCAACCGGCGGATGCCGGATGTGCCATGCGAGGCTACCTGCAAGAATGGCGGTCGCGACAAGGTTATTGCCCCAGGCCTGGATGACATTGGGAAACCACGGCAGCGACAGCAGCATGAGGATGCCGGCAGCGCCCAGCGCGAGCCAGGTTCCCAGCCGCACGCTCGGTCGCGCGTCGAAAGCGGCGCGATGCATCAGCACCGTCATCGGGAAGAACAGCCACATGAAGTAGTATTGCCGCGCCAGCGGCGATGCCACCGTCATCAGGCAGAACAGGATGCCGAGCTCCTCCGCATCCGAGCGCGCCGTTCGCCGCGCTTGCGACGGCATCACCGCGAGGAAGCCGAGCCCGAGCAACGCCGACAACGCCAGCACGATCAAGTTCGCCGTCTTGTAGTCGACGTCGATGACATTCATCGTGCGCGGTGACTTGCTGGGATCTTCCTGATTGTAGTTGATCGGCCGGACCAGACGGTGCGTGACGGCAATGAGGGACTGGTTGACCCACGACCAGTTCTGCTCGTCGCGCTGGCCAAAGCCCTTTTCCGAGCTCGTGCCGACCATGCCCTGGTACCAGGTCTTGAGCTCGGCCGCGTTGCGCTCGAAGCCGCGGATCGGTGCCGGCACGACATAAAGAAGGATGCCGGTGAAAGCGACCGTCGCGACGGTGGCCGCCCACTTCCTGCGCCAGATCAGATAGGGCAGCACCGCGATCGGAAACACCTTGATGGCGGTAGCGAGCGCGAACAGGAAGCCCGCGAGCCAGGACCGCTGACGCTGCAACAACCAGAAGCCCCACAGCATCATCGCCAGCAGGACGAGGTTCGGCTGGCCGAGGTCGAACATGTCGAACACGAAGGTCACGGTGACGATGGCCGGCAGCGCTTCGAGCCACGGGCCGGGCCTGCGGCCCGATCCCGTCATGGCATTGGAGAAGTTGCCCGTGTACCACCATGCCACCACGTTCAGGATCGACAGCACGACATAGAGCGGGATCTTGCCGAACCAGCTCGGGATCGCCAGCAGGATCGCCGGCAGCGGTGGATAAATGAATTCGAAATACTCGCCGATCTCGTCGGGATAGAGCGATCCACCGTGCAGCACCTGCTGCCCGGCCCAGTACCACAGCCCATAATCCTTGGTCTTGCCGTGGCCGAAGATCTCGGGAACGAGCACGTCGGCGGTCAGGAGGACGCAGCAGAACAGGAAGAGCAGATCGAGCGGCGCGCGCAGCGACAAGGCTCTGTGCGGGCCGAGTTTGTCTGATAGATTCGGTGATGTCACATTATGTCCCGTCGGAAACAAATAGCACGTAGCAGACCGACGGACGCTTGGAGAACCCCCCTCACCTGAATTTATGGTGTTCGGCCTCGCCCGGCGTGCGGGGCAATCGCATCCAAATACTCGCGAGATTTCGTCATGCCCGGGCTTGACGCAGTGGAGGCTTTAGTGCCTCAAATCCGGCTTCCCTGCCTACCTTCGCAGCAGCCCGCCGAGCGCGCCTCGCACCAGGGTGCGGCCGATCGAGCCACCGAGCTGGCCGGCGACCGACTTGCCGAGATTGGCCGCCATCCCCCCGATCACCTGGTTGGTGACCGATCGCGTCACGTCGCGCGCAATGACCTGGCCCGCCGACAGGCGGCCGCGCTTGACGTTGGTGCCGAAGATGGTGCCGACCATCGAGCCGATCTGGCCGAGGATGCCGCCGCCACCTCCGTCGGCCGCACCGGCATCGGCAGTCGCAGCCGTGCCGGCAATCCGCTTCTGGATCATCTCGTAGGCGGATTCGGCATCGACAGCGGTGTCGTATTTGCCCTTCACCGGGCTCGCATCCATGATCGCCTTGCGCTCTTCCGGCGTGATCGATCCGATGCGGGCCGATGGCGGCCGGATCATGACACGCTCGACCATCGTCGGCGTGCCGTTGCCTTCGAGGAAGGACACCAGCGCCTCGCCCTTGCCGAGCTCCATGATCACCTTGGCGGTGTCGAGCTTCGGGTTGGGCCGGAAGGTCTGGGCCGCGGCGGCGACCGCCTTCTGGTCGCGCGGGGTGAAGGCACGCAGCGCATGCTGGACACGGTTGCCCAATTGCCCGAGCACACGGTCGGGCACGTCGACGGGGTTTTGCGTCACGAAATAGACGCCGACGCCCTTGGATCGGATCAAACGCACCACCTGCTCGATCTTGTCCATCAGCGCCTTCGGCGCGTCGTTGAACAACAGATGTGCCTCGTCGAAGAAGAACACCAGCTTCGGCTTCGGCAGGTCGCCGGCCTCGGGCAGCTCCTCGAACAATTCTGACAGCATCCACAGCAGGAATGTCGCGTAAAGCCGTGGACTCTGCAGCAGCTTGTCGGCAACAAGGATGTTGACCATGCCGCGGCCGTCGCGGTCGGTCTTCAGGAAGTCCTTCAGCGTCAGCGCCGGCTCGCCGAAGAATTTGGTGCCGCCCTGGTTTTCCAGCACCAGAAGCTGGCGCTGGATGGTGCCGACGGTGGCCTTGGTGACGTTGCCAAAACCCTGAGCCTCCTTCTTGATGTCGGCAAGCGGGCCTTCCTCGGCGTCCGCCCCCTTCTTGCCGGCATCCGGCACGATGGCATCGAGCAGCGCGCGCAGATCCTTCATGTCGATGAGGGTCAGCCCGTTGTCGTCGGCGACGCGGAAGGCGACGTTGAGCACGCCTTCCTGCACGTCGTTCAGGTCGAGCATGCGCGCAAGCAGAAGCGGCCCCATCTCCGTGACGGTCGCCCGCACCGGATGGCCCTGTTCGCCGAACACGTCCCAGAACACTGTCGAGAACTGGTCGGGCTGGAACGTCAGCCCCATCTCGGTGGCACGCTTGACAATGAAATCCCTGGCCTCGCCGACCTCGGAGATGCCGGAGAGGTCGCCTTTGATGTCGGATGCGAAGACCGGAACGCCGGCGCGCGCAAATCCTTCCGCCATGACTTGCAGCGATACCGTCTTACCGGTCCCGGTTGCACCCGTGACGAGGCCGTGGCGATTGGCAAGCGCCAGCGTCAGCCATGCCTGCTCGTCTCCCTTGCCGACGAAGATCTTGTCGTCGGTGTCGCCGAGCTTGCTGTCCTGTGCGGTCATGCTTCTCTCTGATCTCTCTGCCGTGTTTCGCCTATTGAAACTCGAATGCACCTGCTCCGTAGTTTAACGCATGTCGCGTGCGGATTAAAACCGTTCAACGCGCCCCGAGCATGCGACATTGTCGGAAACATACCGCCGACATCAGCCGAAAGTAGGAATGACGCGTTCGCACCGCGGCAATTTTTCGCTGAATCCATCTCCGCTCTTGCATCGTTGCAACACTTTTCGCGCCTTCGAGAGTGAATCGGAACCTTGCGTACGTTCATCGCTTGTATTTCACATCGCTCCGGATCAAGATCATTTCGGAAGCAATACTCGGGCATGCAAACCGGCTGAGGGGCGGGCCTTATGGACGAGCTGATCGGGCGGCTGGCGTCGAACGCCAGCATAGATGGTGCTGTGGCTGAAAAGACCGTCGGCATTATCCTGGGCTTCCTCCGCAGCGAAGGTCCTTCCGAGAACGTCGAAGCGCTGATCGATCAGATTCCCGGTGCAGAAGCGGCGATAGAAGCGTCCAGGAGCGGCGGCGGACTGTCGCGGCTGATGGGCGGCGGCCTGATGGCCGTCGGCACGCGCCTGATGGGCCTGGGACTTGGCATGTCCGAGATTCAGAACGTTGCCCGTGAACTTTTCCGCTACGGCCGAGACAAAATCGGAGCGGATCAGATGGGCAAGATCATCGCGGGGACGCCGGGCCTCAGCCAGTTCGCCTGAGCGACGCTTTTCATATCGAGTATCATGACATATCCGATCTCCGAGATTGAGGGCCTGCCAGCCTTTGCCGCCAACAAATTGAAGGCGCAAGGAATCCGCACGACCGACGCGCTGCTCGAGGCGGCCTCGACCGTGAAGGGTCGCAAGGCGCTCGCCGCCAAGACCGGCATCAGCGAGCAGCAGTTGCTGGAATGGGCCAACGTCTCCGACTACATGCGCATTCCCGGGATGGGCCGGGCCAAGGTCGGCCTCGTCCGCGCCGCCGGCGTCACCACCGTGCGCGAGCTCGCCTATCGGAATCCGGCACGGCTGGCCCAGAGCATGCGGGAAGCCAACGTGAAGAAGAAGCTCGTCCGCATCCTGCCCTCGGAAAAATCGGTCGGCGACATCATCGCCAAGGCGAAGAAGCTGCCGCCGAAGATTACGTATTAGGGCATCTCCCTCGGCATACGACCTGCCGCGTTAGCTCTCGGTGTCATACCCCGCGAAGGCGGGGTATCCAGTACGCAGCGGCTCCTCCATATCACCGCACGGCCTCGGAATACTGGATTGCCCGCTTTCGCGGGCGATGACAGCGGAGGCGATCGATGCTCCGCGAACACATCGACATTCGCCCCCAATCCCACCTTGAATCCCCCCTCCCCGACCGCTAAAGCGGGCCGCATGAATGCCTCGCCCTCCCCATCCGTCCCGCCGGCCGGCTCGGCCGGGCCCGACGTGCTGCGGACGCTGCTGGAGCGGCCGATTCCGGCAGTGATGGGCGTGCTCAACGTCACCCCGGATTCCTTCTCCGATGGCGGTGAGTTCATCGCGCCCGAGCTGGCGCTTGCGCGGGTGCGGGCGATGATCGAGGCCGGCGTCGACATCATCGACATCGGTGCCGAGTCCACCCGGCCCTACACGGGCGCCCGGCCGGTGACGGCGGCGGACGAGCTGGCCCGGCTGAAGCCGGTGCTGTCAGGCGTGGTGGCGTTGGGCGTTCCCGTGTCGATCGACAGCATGAAGGCTGAGGTGGTGGCCTTTGCGCTCGACCAGGGCGCTGCGATCGCCAACGACGTCTGGGGCCTGCAGCGCGACACTGGCATGGCACAGCTTATCGCCGCGCGCGGCGTCCCCGTCATCGTCATGCACAACCGCGAGGCCGTCGATTCCGCCATCGACATCGTCGCGGACATGAAAGCGTTCTTCCTGCGCTCGCTCGATATCGCCGCCAAGGCCGGCATCGCGCGCGACAAGATTGTGCTCGATCCCGGCATCGGCTTCGGCAAGACGGCCGAGCAGAGCATGACCGCGCTGGCGCGGCTGCGCGAATTCGACACGTTCGGCCTGCCGATCCTGGTCGGCGCTTCGCGCAAGCGCTTCATCGCCTCGGTGTCGCCCTCGGAGCCGAAGGAACGGCTCGCCGGCTCGATCGCCGCGCATCTGATCGCCGCACAGCGCGGCGCCAAGATCATCCGCACCCATGACGTCGCCGAGACCTTGCAGGCCCTGCGGGTCGCGAATGCAATCGAGAGCAAGCAATGACCGATACGATCTTCGTCACCGGCCTGTCGATCCACGCCCGCCACGGCGTGATGGATCACGAGACCGAAGTCGGCCAGCGCTTCGTCATCGATCTCGAGCTCTATACCGATTTGTCGGAGCCGTCGCGTAGCGACCGGCTCGCCGACACCGTGTCCTACGCCGAAGTCGTGGCGACCACGACGGCGGCGTTCAAGAATACAAATTACAAGCTGCTGGAGCGAGCGGCCGGCGCGGTCGCCGATGCCATCCTGTCGCACTTCCCGCGCATCCGCGCCGTGAAGATCACCGTGCACAAGCCGCATGCGCCGATCGCCGCAATCTTCGACGACGTCGGCATCATGCTGACGCGCTCGCGGCATCCGTAAGATGGCGAGCGTGCTGATCGCACTCGGCGGCAATGTCGGCGATGTCCGCGCGACGTTCCGGAAGGCGATCTCGCACATCTGCGGCATGGCGCAAGCTGCGCTGATCGCGCGCTCCTCGGACTATGCGACGCCGCCCTGGGGTGACGAGGACCAGGATCCCTTCATCAATGCCTGCGTCGAGATCGAAACCAGCCTCGATCCGCATGCGCTCTTGTTCGTGATGCATAAGGTCGAGCAGAAATTCGGCCGCACACGGAACAAGGAGAGGCAATGGGGCCCGCGCACGCTCGATCTCGACATGATCGCCTATGACGATGTCAGCTTGCAGAAACCCGACCTGACCTTGCCGCATCCGCGCTTGTTCGAGCGCGCCTTCGTGCTGGTGCCGCTGGCCGAAATCGCGCCCGACCGCGTGATCTCAGGCATTCGTGTGCGTGACGGGCTTGCCAGCGCCTCGACGCAAGGCATTGAGCGGCTTCCGGATACCGGTTAACCAAAAACAACCGTTTGCAGCGACGGCCGGCCGTGGCAATTTCGCCCGCGAACAACAAGATTTTTGGGAGCCCTTGGCCGTATGACCTCCGTGACTGACGACCTGCCGCTGGCGGCGGATTTCCCCAAGGCCACGGTCAACGACTGGCGCAAGCTGGTCGACGGCGTGCTGAAGGGCGCGCCGTTCGAGAAGCTGGTCGGCAAGACTTATGACGGCCTCAAGATCGACCCTCTCTATCCGCGCGCCCGGGGCGTTGCGCCCGTGGTGGGACGGCCTGCCGCCGCGCCGTGGCAGATCATGCAGCGGATCGACCATCCCGATGCGGCGCTCGCGAATGCGCAGGCGCTGACCGATCTCGAAAATGGCGCGACGGGGCTCGCGCTGGTGTTCGCCGGCGGCAGTGGCGCTCACGGGTTCGGGCTGGAACCTTCGGCCGATGCGGTCGCCAAGGTTTTCAAGGATATTCATCTCGATGCCGGCATCGGCATCGAGCTCCAGATCGGTCCGCAATCGCGGATGGCGGCGATCCATGTCGCGGAATATGTGAAGAGCAACGGCCTCGATCCCGCCGCCTGCAACATCCGCTTCGGGCTCGATCCGCTTGCGGCCGGCGCGGTGTGGGGTCACAGCCCCTACACATGGGACGAGATCGTTCCGGCCGTCACTGGCGCCATCAAGGGGCTCGCCGCGCTCGGCTTCAAGGGACCGTTCGCGTCCGCCGACGGGCGCGTGATCCACGATGCCGGCGGCTCCGAGGTGCAGGAGCTCGCGTTCGTGCTGGCCTGCGGCGTCGCCTATCTGCGCGCGATCGAGGGCGCCGGCGTTCCACTGGAGCAGGCGCAGGACATGATCTATGCGCGGCTCTCTGCGGATGCCGACCAGTTTTTGACCATGGCAAAATTCCGCGCACTGCGGCTGCTGTGGGCGCGCATCGAGACGGCGTGCGGGCTGACGCCGAAGCCGCTGTTCATTGCCGCCGATACGGCCTGGCGCATGCTGATCCAGCGTGACCCTTACGTGAACATGCTGCGCGCGACCATCGCGACATTCGCGGCCGGGCTCGCCGGCGCCAATGCGATCACCGTGCTGCCGCATACGCTGGCGCTCGGGCTACCTGATCCATTCGCGCGGCGCGTGGCGCGCAATACGCAAGCCCTGCTTCTGGAAGAAAGCAACCTCGCCAAGGTCAGCGATCCCGCCGCCGGCGCGGGCGGCATCGAGACATTGACGGCGCAGCTTTGCGACGCCGCCTGGGCGCTGTTCCAGGACAGCGAGAAAGCCGGCGGCGCCTTCGCCGCGCTTCAGCAAGGCCTGTTCCAAAGCAAGGTCGCGGCCGCGCGAAAGGCCCGCGACGCCAACATCGCAAAGCGCCGCGACGTGCTGACAGGCGCCAGCGAGTTTCCCAACCTGCATGAGCGCGAGACGGCGGTGCTGACGGCGACGCCGGTCAAGCTCGCTCCCTACGGCGAGCAGAAATACAAGTTCGATGCGCTGCCGCCGATCCGGCTGGCGGAACCGTTCGAGGCGTTGCGCGACAAATCCGATGCGGCGCTGAAGGCGCGCGGTGCGCGGCCAAAGGTGTTTCTGGCCAATCTCGGCACGCCCGCCGATTTCACGGCGCGGGCGACCTTTGCCAAGAGCTTGTTCGAGGCCGGCGGCATCCAGGCCGTCGACAGCGAGGGCTTTGCCGATCCGGCCAAATTGGCCGCCGCATTCAAGGCCTCCGGCGCCGAGCTCGCCTGTCTTTGTTCCAGCGACAAGGTCTATCCGGAACACGCCGACGCCGCGGCGAAGGCCCTGCAAACGGCGGGCGCGCGACATATCTATCTGGCAGGCCGTCCGACCGATGCCGAGGCGGCACTCCGTGCGGCCGGCGTCACGGGTTTTGTCTTCGCCGGAGGCGATGCGCTTGCGACACTGCAAGACGCCTACCGACGGATGGAGCAGGCATGAGCGAGGCGGGCAAACCAGTTTTCACCGGCGGTTGCCAATGCGGCGCGGTGCGCTTTGCGATTTCGGCAACCCCCAACAGGGTTTCGATCTGCCATTGCCGTATGTGCCAGAAGGCGAGCGGCGCGCCGTTCGCGTCCTTCGCCGACATCAACCGGACGGACTTCGCCTGGAGCAAGGGGCAGCCGGCGTTCTTCCGCTCCTCCTCGATCGCTGATCGCGGCTATTGCGCCGCCTGCGGCACGCCGCTGAGCTTTGGCCGCATCGACGGCGACCGGATCGAGATCATGACCGGCGCCTTTGACCGCCCCGACCAGCTGGTGCCGACGCGCCAATACGGATCCGAATCCCGGCTCGGCTGGGTGGTCGGAATCTCCAATTTGCCGAGCCAGACCACGCAACAGAATTACGGACCGGAGAAGATGGCGACCATCGTCAGCCATCAGCATCCGGATCATGATTGAGCGTCTAATGATATGGTTGAAACCATGAGCCGCATTCCTGATTTCGCCGACGTCGCCTTCGAGCGCATCGCTACCGCCGCGCCGTCAGGCAGCGCCGAGCCGTGGCTGACGCCCGAGGGCATTCTGGTGAAGCCCGCCTATGGCGAGGCCGATCTCGCCGGGCTCGATTTCCTCGAGACCTATCCGGGCATCGCGCCGTACCTGCGCGGCCCCTACCCGACCATGTATGTCAATCAGCCCTGGACCGTCCGGCAATATGCCGGCTTCTCCACGGCGGAGGATTCCAACGCATTCTACCGCCGCAACCTCGCGGCCGGACAGAAGGGCCTCTCGGTCGCCTTCGACCTCGCCACCCATCGCGGCTATGACAGCGACCATCCGCGCGTCGGCGGCGACGTCGGCATGGCCGGTGTTGCCATCGATTCCATCTACGACATGCGCACGCTGTTCGCAGGCATTCCGCTCGACCAGATGAGCGTGTCGATGACCATGAACGGCGCGGTGCTGCCGATCCTCGCGCTCTATGTCGCCGCCGCCGGCGAACAGGGCGTGCCGCCGGAAAAGCTCTCGGGCACCATTCAGAACGACATTCTGAAAGAGTTCATGGTGCGCAACACCTATATCTATCCGCCCGCGCCCTCGATGCGGATCATTTCGGACATCTTCGCCTATACCTCCACGAAGATGCCGAAATACAATTCGATCTCGATCTCCGGCTATCACATGCAGGAGGCCGGCGCGACGCAGGACCTCGAGCTCGCCTATACGCTCGCCGACGGCGTCGAATATCTGCGCGCCGGTCTTGCCGCGGGCCTCGACGTCGACCGCTTCGCGCCGCGCCTGTCGTTCTTCTGGGCGATCGGCATGAACTTCTTCATGGAAGTCGCCAAGATGCGCGCCGCGCGCCTGCTCTGGGCGAAGCTGCTGAAGCCCTTTAACCCGAAAGACCCGCGCTCGCTGTCGCTGCGCACGCATTGCCAGACTTCGGGCTGGTCTTTGACCGCACAGGACGTGTTCAACAATGTGATGCGCACGACGGTGGAGGCGATGGCGGCCACCCAGGGCCACACCCAGTCGCTGCACACCAACGCGCTCGACGAGGCCTTAGCGCTGCCGACCGACTTCTCGGCCCGCATCGCCCGCAACACCCAGCTGTTCCTGCAGCAGGAGAGCGGCACCACCCGCATCATCGATCCCTGGGGCGGCTCGTATTATGTCGAGCGGCTGACGCGCGACCTCGCGGCGAAGGCCTGGAGCCACATCCAGGAGGTCGAGGAGCTCGGCGGCATGGCCAAGGCGATCGAGGCCGGCGTGCCCAAGCTGCGCATCGAGGAGGCCTCGGCCAAGACGCAAGCCCGGATCGATGCCGGCAAGCAGGCGGTGATCGGCGTCAACAAGTACAAGCCGACGGATGAGGCTCCCATCGACATCCTCAAGGTCGACAACACCAATGTCCGCCGCCTCCAGATCGACAAGCTGACGCGGCTGAAATCCGAGCGCAACCAGACCGACGTCGACGCGGCGCTTGCCGCGCTGACGCGCTCGGCCGGCGAAGGCAACGGCAATCTGCTCGCGCTCGCGATCGACGCAGCACGGGCGAAGGCGACCGTCGGCGAAATCTCGGACGCGATGGAAAAGGTGTTCGGCCGGCACCGCGCCGAGATCAGGTCCATCACCGGCGTCTACAAGCGGGAGGCGTCCAGCATGGGTAACCAGGTCGAGAAGGTTCAGGCGCTGATCGACGCCTTCGAGGAGGCGGAAGGCCGCCGGCCGCGCATCCTGGTCGCCAAGATCGGCCAGGATGGCCACGACCGCGGCCAGAAGGTGATTGCCTCGGCCTTCGCCGACATCGGCTTCGACGTCGACATCGGGCCGCTGTTTGCAACTGCCGATGAAGCTGCGCGGCAGGCGGTCGAGAACGACGTGCACATCCTCGGCGTCTCCTCGCTCGCCGCCGCCCATCTCACCGCAGTGCCTGAACTCAAGGCCGCGCTGAAGAAACAGGGCCGCGACGACATCATGATCATCATCGGCGGCGTGGTGCCGCCGCAGGATTACGACGCGCTCTATGCGGCCGGCGCCGAAGCCATCTTCCCGCCGGGCACGGTGATCGCGGAAGCCGCCGAGGAGCTGATCCGCAAGCTGAATGCCCGGCTCGGGCATAGCGAGGCGGCGGAGTAGATGGTACGCTGGCCGTATCACCGGCCGGATTGTCTCCATGACACGTGATGAGGTCATCGCTGCGATACGCCAGAACGCTGATGCCATCAAAGCCAAGGGCGTCTCGAAGCTCGCCATCCTCGGCACGCGGGACGGCGACGATTATCACCCGCACAGCGACATCGATGTCCTGGTCGAGGTCGAACCGGAGGCCTCTTTCTCGCTGCTCAACCTGATCGACGTCGAGCAGATCATCGAGGATGCGACCGGCTTGCAGGCGCAGGCGACTGTCCGGCGCTCCGCCTCCCCCCACTCTGCGCAGCAGATCGCAGACCACATCCTCGAAATATTCTGACGCTCACGTAAGGAGCACTCCCATTGAAGTTCATGATCGGTTTGAGCGTCGCCATGGCGCTTAGCGCAACGTGCGTGATCTCCGCCCTCGCCGCGGACCCCAAGCCCGACGCCATCATCAAGACCAAGAGCATCGACGCCCGCGTCTTCCTCGACGACAGGATCAAGGCGGATGCGGCGCTCGCGGCGGATTGCCTGGCCGAAGGCAGGAAGTGGCTCGACAAGAACGCGGCCGAGGCCGCCGCCTCGCGCAAGGAAGATCCGCAGTTCTTCAAGGACGGCGGCTGGGATTTCGAGCGCAAATATGCGATCCGCTCCGTTGTTGCAGATCGCTATGTCAGCGTCCTGCGCAACGACTACATGGACACTCATGGCGCCCATCCCAACTCGGACGTGAACACGATCCTGTGGGACAAGAGCGAGGGCAAGCGCATCTCGATCCGCCCGTTCTTCACCGAGACCACCGACAACGGGGCAACTATGAAGGCGATGGTGAAGGCCGTGATCGCTTCGCTGAGAGTCGAGAAGAAGAAGCGCGACACCAGCGAGACCGCGACCGACGAGTGGTTCAAGAGCGTCGAGCCGAGCCTGCTCAAGATCGGCGCGGTGACGCTCGCGCCGTCAACCGAAACGGGCAAGAGTTCCGGGCTCACCTTCCACTATCCGCCTTACGCGGTCGGCCCCTACGCCGAGGGCGAATATGTCGCCTTCGTGACGTGGGAAACGCTGAAGACCTATCTCACGGCGGAAGGCATGCGTATCTTCGGCGGTGCGCGACCGAAGGGCGACGCGGCGGAGCCGCAGTGATGATGTTTTGAGCAGCGACACATTGCTCACAACGCTGTGGTAGCGCTACCTTGCAGCGGCGCCGCAAAGCCGACTAGAATGCCTTCATTGACAAGAGCGCCCGGTGTCACGGGCGCCGCTGGGAGGCATTGATGTCCAAGATTTCGCGCCGCACTTTTGCGGCCTCTTCCGCCGCGATTGCCGCATCCGCCGCATTCGGTCTCACACCCGCACGCGCACAGGCGTATCCGGCCCGGCCGGTCACCGTGATCGTGCCCTGGGGCGCCGGTGGCGGCACCGACGCGACTGCGCGCATTGTCGCAGCCCTCCTGGAAAAGGATCTCGGCCAGCCCTTCAACGTCGTCAACCGCACCGGCGGTTCAGGCGTGGTCGGCCATAGCGCGATCGCGACCGCGCAGCCGGACGGCTACACGATCGGCATGCTCACCGTCGAAATCTCGATGATGCACTGGCAGGGCCTCACCGAGCTGACGCCGAAGAGCTACACGCCGCTGGCGCTGATGAACGAGGACCCGCCCGGCATCCAGGTCTCCTCCTCCTCGCCCTACAAGACCGTCAAGGAGCTCGCCGAAGCCATCAAGGCGGCGCCTCCCGGCAAGTTCAAGGCGTCGGGCACCGGTCAGGGCGGCATCTGGCATCTCGCGCTGGTCGGCTGGATGCAGGCGATGGGCCTGCCCGCCAACCAGGTCGCCTGGGTGCCGTCGAATGGCGCTGCGCCCGCGATGCAGGATCTCGCCGCCGGCGGCCTCGACCTCACGACGTGCTCGGTGCCGGAGGCGCGCGCCATCATCGAGGCGGGCAAGGCAAGGAGCCTTGCCATCATGGCGCCGGCGCGCAACCCGATCTTCAAGGACGTGCCGACGCTGAAGGAGGCGATGGGCATCGACTACGCAACCGGCGCCTGGCGCGGCATCGGCGCACCGAAGAACCTGCCGCCGGAGATCGCAACGAAGCTCACCGCAGCGCTGAAGAAGGTCTACGACTCCGCCGAGTTCAAGGACTTCATGAGCAACCGCGGCTTCGGTACGGTGTGGGGCGATGCCGGTCAGTTCGCAAGCTTCATGGACAAGGGCGACGCCCAGATGGGCGAGGCGATGAAGGCCGCCGGCCTGAGCAAGGCGTGATCCGGACCTGCGATGCTCTGATCGCCTCCCCCCGCTTGCGGGGAGAGGCCGGAATTCGCGCGAAGCGCGGGTTTCGGGTGAGGGGGACTCTCTACGAGTCCAATTCTCACCTCCCCCGCGGAGAGCCCCCCTCACCCCAACCCTCTCCCCGCGCGCGGGGAGAGGGAGAATACCTCGCATAGGATTCTCACATGCGTCTTCCCGACTCCGTCACGGGATCGTTTCTCGTCGTGCTCGGCGCGGCGGCTGCCTATGGCGGCTGGATCCTGCCGCCGGTGCCGGGGCAGCCGGTCGGCCCCAACGTATTTCCGCTCGTGATCGGCATCGGGCTCGCGCTGTGCGGGCTCGCGATCGTGTTCGGCATCGGCCATTCCTTCGAGGAGGAGGAAGAGCTGGTCCCGCTCGAGGACGGCCAGGTGGCGGCCGCACCGCCGCCGCAGGGCAAGCTCTACGGCCTGCGCGCCCTGCTGCCGCCGGCGCTGCTGCTGTTCTACGTCGCCGCCGCCGACCGGCTCGGCTTCATCATCACCGCGGCGATCATGGTCTACGTCACCTCGACCGCGCTCGGGGCGAAGTGGAAGCTGGCACTGCCGCTCGCGGCGCTGTCGCCGTTCGCCATCCACCTCATCTTCGGCAAGCTGCTGCGCGTGCCGCTCCCCGCTGGCCTGTTGCCGACGCCCTGGTGATCCCATGCTCAAGACCCTCATTGAAGCATTCGCGCTGATCTCCACCTGGGAGGTCATCATCGCGATGTTCGCAGCCTCCGTGTACGGCCTCGTCATCGGTTCGCTGCCGGGCCTGTCGGCGACGATGGCGACCGCCCTGCTCGTCCCCGTCACCTTCTACCTCTCGCCGATCGCGGCGATCGCAACCATTGTCGCAGCCTCCTCGATGGCGATCTTCTCGGGCGACATCCCCGGCGCGCTGCTGCGCATTCCCGGCACCCCCGCCTCGGCAGCCTATGCCGACGAGGCCTACGCCATGACGCGCAAGGGCCAGGCTGAGCTGGCGCTGGGGGCCGGCGTCTGGTTCTCCGCCGTCGGCGGCATTGCCGGTGTGCTGTCGCTGATGATCCTGGCGCCGCCGCTCGCCGAGATCGCGCTCTCGTTCTCGACCTTCGAATATTTCTGGCTGGCGCTGCTCGGCCTGATGTGCGCCACTTTGGTTGCGCGCTCCTCGCCGGTGAAGGCGATCGCGGGCATGTTCCTCGGCTTGCTGGTGTCCTGCATCGGTATCGAGAATCCGGGCGGCGTGCCGCGCTTCACCTTCGGCATCACCGATTTGTTCGGCGGCATCGAGCCGATCCCGGCGCTGGTCGGCGTGTTCGCGGTGGCGCAGGTGATGCGCGCGATGCTGACGCCCGAGCCGCCGCCGCTGCCGCGGCGAAAATTCGGAAGCATCATGGCCGGCCAGTGGAAGCTGACCAAGAAATATCACTGGCAGATGACGCGTGGAAACATCATCGGCATCATCATCGGCGTGCTGCCCGGCGCCGGCGCCGACATGGCCGCCTGGGTCTCCTATGCGATGTCGAAACGCTTCTCCAAGGAGCCGGAGAAATTCGGCACCGGCCACGTCGAGGGCCTGGTCGAGGCCGGCGCGAGCAACAATGCCAGCATCGCCTCGGGCTGGGTGCCCTCGCTGCTGTTCGGCATCCCCGGCGACACCATCGCCGCGATCGCGATCGGCGTGCTCTACATGAAGGGCCTCAATCCCGGCCCGACGCTGTTCACCGAGAAGGCGTCGAGCATGTACGCGATCTATCTGATGTTCATCATCGCGAACATCCTGATGATCCCGCTCGGCATCGCCATGATCCGGATCGCCGCCTACATCCTGCTGGCACCGCGCTCCGCCATCATGCCGATCATCATGCTGTGCTGTGCGGTCGGCTCATTCGCGATCGGCAACAACATGTTCGGCGTCGTCACCGTCGCCGCCTTCGGCATCATCGGCTATGTCATGGAGGCGAACGGCTATCCGGTGGCCGCGATGGTGCTCGGCATCGTCATGGGCACCATGGTCGAGCAGGCTTTCGTGACCTCGCTGATCAAGTCGGACGGCAGCATCCTGCCGTTCTTCGAGCGGCCCGTCGCGGCGATCCTCGCCGCCATGGCGATCGGCGCGCTGCTCTGGCCGGTGCTGGTGTGGGTCTGGCGCAAGGTGAAGCCGGTGCAGACAGCGGCGGCAACGACTCGGTGATATCGGGCGAGCGGCCCTCGCCTGCCCCGCCGGGGCGTTGTAAAGCAGGGCATGACTGAGAAGAAGGCCTCGCTGGACATCAAAACCCTCGCCCGCGACTTGCGCTCCGGCAGTCGCGCAGCCCTCGCCCGCGCGATCACGCTGGTGGAAAGCCGGCGCGGCGACCATCAGGCGCTGGCGCGCGAGCTGGTGCAGATGCTGCTGCCCGACACCGGCAAGGCGGTTCGCGTCGGCATCACCGGCTCGCCCGGCGTCGGCAAGTCCACCACCATCGACGTGCTCGGGACGTATCTCATCGAGCAGGGAAACAAGGTCGCGGTACTCGCGGTCGATCCGTCCTCGGCGCGCAGCGGCGGCTCGATCCTCGGCGACAAGACGCGGATGGCGCGGCTGTCGGCCTCCAATGACGCCTTCATCCGTCCCTCGCCATCGTCAGGCACGCTCGGCGGCGTCGCCGCCAAGACGCGCGAGGCCATGCTGTTGTGCGAGGCCGCCGGCTTCGACGTCGTGCTGGTCGAGACCGTCGGCATCGGCCAGTCCGAGACCGCAGTTTGTGACATGACCGACTTCTTCCTCGCGCTGATGCTGCCGGGCGGCGGCGACGAGCTGCAAGGCATTAAGAAGGGCCTGGTCGAGCTCGCCGACATGATCGCGATCAACAAGGCCGACGGCGACAATCTCAAGCGCGCCAACATCACCGCCGCCGACTATCGCGGCGCGCTGCATATTTTGGCGCCGCGATCCGAGCATTGGCACCCGCCGGTCGAGACCTATTCGGCGCTGACCGGCGACGGGATCGCAAAACTCTGGCAGAAGGTTCTGGATCACCGCAAGGCGATGAACGCGTCCGGTGATTTCGCCGCACGGCGGCGCGAGCAGCAGGTGAAATGGATGTGGTCGATGCTGGAGCAGCGCATGCTGGCGCGGCTGCGCAGCGAGGCGTCGGTGCGGACCAAGGTCAGGAAGATCGAGGCTGAGGTGGCCGAAGGCCATCTCACGCCGGCACTCGCCGCCGAGCAGATTCTGGAGTTGCTGCAATGAGCGAAAAGCTCCGCATTCTCCTCACCGGCTTCGGACCGTTTCCCGGCGCGCCCTATAACCCGACCCAGCCACTGGTGGCGCGGCTGGCGCAATTGCGCCGTCCGGCGCTCGACGATGTCGCGCTCGCGAGCCACATCTTCCCGGTCACCTATGCCGCGGTCGACCGGCAATTGCCTGATGTGCTCGCGAAGGAACAGCCCGACGCGCTGCTGATGTTCGGCCTCGCCTCGCGTACGCCTTACCTCCGCATCGAGACCCGCGCACGCAATGCCGTCACCATGCTCTGGCCCGATGCCGCCAACACCCGCTCCAGCAAGCGCGGGATCGCCGGCCATGCGGACGCGATGACGTTCGGTCCGCACACGGCAAGACTGCTGCGCGCCGCGCGCCTCACCGGCATCGACGCGCGCGCCTCGCGCGATGCCGGCGCCTATCTCTGCAACTATCTCAGCTGGCGCGCGATCGAGAATGTGAGGGCGGGCGGACCGCAGCTTGCGGCGTTCATCCACATTCCCCTGCTCGCCCGCAGCGGCGCGGTGCGGCGCAAGGGCGCAGCCCGGATTACGCTGGAGGAGCTGGTGGACGCGGGGGAAGCGATGCTGATGGAGCTGGTGGGGCTGGCAAGGAAGCAGCGGAACACTCAGATTTCGTAGGGTGGCAAAGGCGCGTCGCGCCGTGCCCACCATACATCCGCATTCGTGTAACAATGGTGGGCACGCTTCCGCCTTCGCTCTTCGAGCTACGGCGGACAAGTCGCTTTGCCCACCCTACGGCACCGTCTTTGCGGTAAACATTTAACCCTACCGCGAACAATCCTCACTGCCCCAGCCACCCTGCGCTACCTAGTCGGTCGCGGACCTCCCGCGTCCGCCGAAGGATGCGTCATGGACCTCAATCGCCGTCATCTCATCGGAGCTTCGACCGCAGGCATCGCGGGCGCCCTCGCCATGCCGGCCGACGCCGCGCGCGCGGCGCCGCTGACGTCCCTGCTCGGCCGCGATGCCACGCAATACGGCGTGCGGCCCGGCAGCAGCGAGGACCAGACCCGCGTGCTCCAGCGCGCCATCGACGACGCTGCGCGGGCACAGATGCCGCTGGCGCTGCCACCCGGCATCTACCGCAGCGGATTGCTGCGGTTGCCGAATGGCGCCCAGCTGATCGGCGTGCGCGGCGCGACAAAAATCATCTTCACCGGCGGGGCCGCAGCGATCCAGAGCGACGGGTCGGACTCGATCGGCCTGACCGGCCTCATCTTCGACGGCGGCGGCATCCCGCTGCCGACGCGGCGCGGACTGATCCATGTCCTCGGCGGGCGTGACGTCCGCATCACCGATTGCGAGATCACCGGCTCCGGCGGCAGCGGCATCTGGCTCGAGCAGGTGTCCGGCGACATCTCGGGCAACATCTTCACCAACATCGCGGTGACGGCAGTCGTCTCGTTCGACGCCAAGGGCCTCAGCGTGTCCCGCAACACCATCATCGGCACCAACGACAACGGCATCGAGATCCTGCGCACCGCAATCGGCGACGACGGCACGCTGGTCACTGACAACCGCATCGAGGACATCAAGGCCGGCCCCGGCGGCTCGGGCCAGTACGGCAACGCCATCAACGCGTTTCGCGCCGGCAACGTGATCGTGCGCGGCAATCGCATCAGGAACTGCGATTACTCGGCGGTGCGCGGCAATTCGGCGTCGAACATCCACATATCAGGCAACAGCGTCAGCGACGTGCGCGAGGTCGCGCTCTATTCGGAGTTCGCGTTCGAGGCCGCGATGATCGCCAACAACACGGTCGATGGTGCCGCCGTCGGCGTCTCGGTCTGCAATTTCAACGAAGGCGGCCGCATCGCGGTGGTCCAGGGCAACATCATCCGCAATCTGATCCCGAAGCGGCCGATCGGCACCGCCCCCGACGACGATGCCGGTGTGGGCATCTACATCGAGGCTGACAGCTCCGTGACCGGCAATGTGATCGAGAACGCGCCGTCCTATGGCATCGTCGCCGGCTGGGGCAAATATCTGCGCGACGTCGCGATCACGGGCAATGTGATCCGCAAGGCGCTGGCCGGCGTCGGCGTCTCCGTGGTGTCCGGCGCAGGCACCGCGCTCGTCAACAACAACATGATCTCGGAAACCCCGCGCGGCGCCGTGGTTGGGCTCGATCACGCCCGTGCAGTGACGTCGGATCTGTCGGCCGACGGCGCACAGCGCTTTGCGCAGCTGGTGGTCGGCGGCAATGCGGTGCGGCGGTAGCTGCCGCCCTCATCCCGGAGCCCAAACGCTAGAACGCGTTCCTCAGCAGCGGGTACTTCGCTTGCAGGCCGTCGAGGCTGAAGGTGAATTCGACGACGCGCTCGGGAGCGGCGACAATTTCGGCGGCGGGCGGGGCGAACTGCGGCAGAAGCGTTGCCATTACAGCAGGTGTGGCGGGCGGCGCCTTCACGGCAGGTGCGGCGAACGCCGCCTTCACGGCAGGCGTGGTGAACGCCGCCATTGCGGCAGGCGCGGCAACCGGCGACCTCACGGCGGGTGCGGTGAGCGGCGCCCGCGCAGCGGGAGCCTTGAGCGGCGCGACAGCGGCGGGCGCAGTGAACAATGCCACCGTAGCAGGCGTCGCTCGCGGCGCGAGCGGGGCTTCGGTGATTTCGGCAAGGACCTCCGGCTTGGGCGCGAGCCTGACCGGGACGGCGGTCTCCGCGGCGATGTGGACGGCCTTCGGCTGCACGGTCTGGGCCTGCTGGTCGCGCGGAAACACGCGGGGCATGGTCGCCGGCGACCAGCCGAATACGGGCGAGACACTCGCGGCCGCCGCGGCCACGTCACTACCGGTCGCGAGCGCGCGCCAGGTCTGGACGGCGCGCTTGGCTTCCTGGATGTTTTCGAGGAATGCGAGCTCGGAGTGATAGCGGCGCCAGCGTCCGGTCTCGAACATTTCGGAGAGATGTTCCAGCCGCTGCTCGGCGAGAGCGCACCAGCGTGCCGCAATGTCGCGGCCACGCGCCACGTCGCGAACAGCCTCTTGGCGATGTGTCATAAACCAGCCCGTTGGGAGAAAAATACGGACGCGACGCAACGCACACGAATCAATTTAGACGCGACATGAATATTTTGTGGAAAAGTTTTGACTTGTCCAGCAACGACACGCCGGTCGTCGTCAATCACCGTAGTCGTGCGGACAATTGCTGTGTTTTCGAGTCAAGCTTCGCACAAGCATAACCGGCCTGCGGGGCGACTCCCGGACGCCGACAAGGGGCGCCGCCACGTTCGCTCAACCAGAAGCTGATCGTGCCGAGCGATTCAAGAAATCAGACGCCTGAAAAGAAAAGACCCGTCCGGGGGGACAACCGGACGGGTCGAGCCATATGGGCGCTTGGGGTGGATGGGCGCTCGCGCCTGATATGACTTATGGGGAGGGATGACCGCTCCCACATAATTTGGTCGTGGCAGCCGGCTGAACGTTCAATGCGGCGTTCGATTTCTTGGCCCTCGCACGGCGCGCAAAGTTGTCGCAGCCGCTATCGCGTCGCCGGCCTATCCGCCTGAGAAATCGTGGATTTATCGTCTGCGCTCGACAGCGAAGGTTGTTCGATCGCGCGGATGCCAGGCTCGTCGCGACGCTTCTCGGCATCTTCACGTTTTGTTGTACCGGACGCAGCCGCAACAGGCGTCGCGCTGTCGGCGGGAACGGCCATCACTGCGGCAAACGCGTCGGCCTCACCGTCGCCGAACAGATCATCACGGCCGGGTGAGCCGAGGTCGCGCGCGGTCTTCGCCAGCGTCATGCGCAGCGCCTCCGGCTTGAGCGTGTAATTGCGCTCGAGCAGCAGCGCGGCGACGCCGGAGATATAGGCGGCCGAGAACGAGGTCCCCGAGGTCATCTGGTACTTGCCGTCGGGCGCCGGCAGGAAGATGTCGACGCCGGGCGCGGCCAGCGCGATGTAATTGCCGCGGTTGGACGCCGAGAACAGCTTGTCCTGCTGGTCGGTCGCGCTGACCGCGATCACGTTGGGATTGGCGGCTGGATAGAGCGGCGGCGATTTCGCGCCGGCATTGCCGGCTGCCGCGATCAGCACCAGCCCGCGGGCGGCGGTCGCCGCGATGGCGCGCTCGATCACGGCATCCTTCGGACCGGCAAAGCTCATATTGACGATCTGCGCGCCGTGCTCGGCGGCGTAATTCAGTGAGCGCAGGACGATGTAGGACGAGCTCTGGGCTCCACCCGTCGAGCCGCCAAAGGCGCGGATGGCGATGATGCGCGCCTCGGGCGCGCTGCCCATCAGCTTGGCATGCGCCACGATGGCGCCGGCAATGCCGGTGCCATGGACATGCGGGCCCTCGGCGCTGCCGAGCGCATCAAAGTTGTCGGCGATGGAGTGGGCGAGCTCGGGATGTTGGGCGTCGATGCCGGAGTCGATCACGGCAACCGTCACGTTGGCACCGTGCGCCAGCGTATGCGCCTGCGGCAGGCGAAGCCTGGCCAGCGCGTATTGCGCGGGATCGCCCTCGGTCGGCACTGACGATTTCTGATCCTGGAGCACGTAGCGGAAGTTCGGCTGGAGCGAGCGCACGCTGCCGTCGGCGGCGAACTCACGCCGCACCGTCTCGGAAGGCCTGCCGTCCGTGATGCGGAACAGGCCGAACGTCGCCCCGATCAGCGGGAAATTCTCGGATGAGACACGCGTCAAGCCGTGGCGACGCGCAAGCTCGTCGGCTTCAGTCGCCGACAGCGCGCCGTCGATCTCGGCCACGAATTCGTTGGCGAAGGGGCGCAAGTCGACGGCGGCCGGCGTGCTGTTGCCCCGCCCCTTCCCGGCGCTCTTCTTGCCCGATTTTCCCGCGCCATCGCCGCCCGCGCCCGGCTGCGCCAGGCATTCGCCGTCGGCGTCGCGATAGGGGGCGGTGCAGGCCGGATAGAGGTTCGGCGAATAGCGCGCATAGGGCAGCACTGGGGTCGGTCGCATCCGCGCCGTGGTGGTGGTACGCGGGATAGCAGGGATAGAACGCGGGCCGGGGCCGACGCCGACAGCCCGCGCACCAACACCGGGGCTGACGCGCGCGGCGATGCTGGGAGAGATGGTCGGGGTGCGCGTGGGGACGCTGATCGTCGGCGTGCGCATGATCGCCTGCGCCTGCGCAACCTCGACGCCGAGACCGGCGAGCAGGAGTGCAGCTCCGACCGATGAAGCGTAGGCCCCGGCTCGCGACTTACTCTCGGACTTGCGCGTCATCGGTGCAGCGGCGCCTTACGGCGCCGCGACGGCGAGGTTGACGAACTTCTCGCGCGACATCCTGCCGAGCAGCGAGGCGAGCTCGTCCCGGCCCATCGCCTTGTCGAACTGGAGACGGAACATGCCGCCCTTGGCATCGCCGATGATCGAAGCCTGGTAGCTGTCGAGCAGCGCGGTGATGTCGGCGACGCGCGCCTCGGGCGTGAAGCGCACCAGCGCGCGCGCAGGTGGAGCTCCAAGCTCACGCGTGATCGGCGCGCCGACCGACAGCGAAGCGGTCTCGAAGGTCGCGGGCTGGGTCTTTATCAGCACGGCGCCGATGATGCCGGCCTGGAGCAGCAGCGCGATGGCACCCAGGCTCGCCGACCAGGCCAGCGTACGCGGCGACAGGCTCGAGAAGAAGGTCGCGATGCGCGCCGAGAGCGGCAGCGAACCGACCGGCCGCGCCGGCTCGGCGTCGATCGCGGCGAACAGCTTCTGCATCGCCCGCGCCGACGGAGCCCCCAAGCTCTCGTTCAGATGGATGGTCTCTTCGTACTCGCCGCGGATCGCGGCATATTGCTTTGCAAGCGCCGGATCACGCGCCAGCGCTTCCTCGACGCGGCGAGCGTCACGCGTGTTCAGCGTGCCGGCGGCGTGCCAGGGCAGCAGCAGTTCAATTTCACTGGGCTCTTGCTCCAGCATCTTTTTGCTCAATGCCATCATGGCCAGCCTCGCTCAACGCCGGCTGCCTTCAGCAGTTCGGCCAGTTTCTTGCGCGCATAGAACAAGCGCGTCTTCACAGTGTTCTCCGGAATACCGACGATTTCGGCCACTTCTTCCACGGATTTCTCGTGGTAGTAGACGAGATCGACGATTTCCCGATGGTCCGGCGAGAGGCCCGTCAGACACTCCCGCAACGCTTCACTGGTATCCTTTTTCTGCACCGCGATTTCCGGATCGTCAGACGAATCCTCGATCGCGTTGGCAGCTTCGTCGTCCAACCCAACGTCCTTCCTGCGCCGGAGCGCAGACAGGGCCTTGAATCGGGTGATTGCCAGCAGCCAGGTGGAAACGGCGGATCGACCCTCGAACTTGCCGGCTTGACGCCAGACGTCGAGAAACACCTCGCTGATGAGGTCTTCCGCCGCCTGCTCGTCCCGCACGAGCCTTAGCCCGAACCTGTAGACCCTGACATGGTGCCGCCCGTACAGCACCTGCATGGCGAGCCGGTCACCTTGAGCGATCCTGGCGATGAGGACCTCGTCCGAAGCCGCCTGTGTCACGCTCAATGCCCGTCTCGCAAAGTTGGTCGGGTCGGCGCGGCGGACGGTTCGACGGGCGGGGCGAAATTCTTCAGCCTACCGCAGTCACACGGGGGTCTGTGTGATCTACCCCACATACGCGAATTTTCCTTTTGCCACCCGCGGCGGTTGGCCGGCTCGCTCGATAACGGTAACATAGTAATGAAGAATTCCCTGCGCAATGCCGTCCGGCGCGGACGGCCCGACATGATGGAACCATAGCAGCCCTGCACGACGTATGTCTCACCAAGCCCTGCTTTGGCTCGACCCCGTCGCCAACGATGCCTAATCGCCGGCAAATTTCCCCGCCGGCCGCTGTCACCCTGTTGCGCGCTGCACCGTTTGGATTCGATTTCGAAGGATACCAAACCTAAAGGCTTGCCGCGTAGATTTTTGGGCGACATTCACCCTTGGCGGGACAATGAGCACGGCCGCGACGACCTTACCGGAGAGGAATGCCGCTGAGGTCGCGGATCTCGTTCTCATGCCCGACGCGGCTGCGCCCGAGGTACGAGCACGCCGGGTCCGGCAACGCCGGCAGATGTATGTCGGCCAGGTCGCAAGCTACTCGCTCGGCGCCTTCGTGCTGCTGATCTATGCCCATGACGGCGTCGTCCCGATGAACGTTCCGTCGCTGTTCTGGGTCGGCGGCCTGATGATCATCGGCATCTTCGTCGTGATGTCGGAAGCCGGCGTCGGCGACAGACACAGCGACCATTATCTCACCGTCTTCCAGATCTCGGCGCACATGGCGCTGCAGTTCATCTTCCTGGTGTCGGTGCCGACCCTCGGCATCGCCTTCATCAGCGTGCTGTTCCTGATCTTCGCCTTCGGCACGCTGCGCATGACCTCGGCGCAGGCGATGTTCACCTGGGCGATCGCGACGACCTGCCTCGCGGCCGTCTTCCTCGCCTCCGACCTGCCGATCGGCATGCCAGTCGCCACGAAGCTCCAGCGGACCGCCTCGATGCTGTGCTTCGTCCTGGTGATCGGCCAGTGCGCCTTCCTCGGCCTGTTCGGTGCCACACTGCGAAAGGTCCTGTACCGGCGCAGCATCGAGCTGAAGGCCGCCTATCAGCGCATCGAGGAGCTCGCCGAGCTCGACGAGCTCACCGGCTCCTACAACCGCCGCTGCATCATGCGGCTGCTCGATGCAGAGGTCGAAAAGTCGCAGCAGGCGTCCGCACCTTGCGCCATCGCGCTGATCGACCTCGACTGGTTCAAGCGCATCAACGACGCCCACGGCCACCCCGTCGGCGACGAGGTGCTGCGCACCTTCGCCATCACCATTTTTGCAAATATCCGCCCGGCCGACTTTTTCGGCCGCTATGGCGGCGAGGAATTTCTGCTGCTGCTGCCGGGCACCGACGGCGGCGCAGCTGGGCGCATGCTCGAGCGGCTGCGCGGCATCGTCGCCGATCTCGACTGGAGCGCATTTTCCCCCGGCATGCGGGTGACGATTTCCGCGGGCGTCGTGACGCTGCGCGACAACGATACTGCCGACACGTTTCTCGCACGCGCCGACAGCGCGCTTTATTCCGCCAAGGCGCAAGGGCGCAACCGTATTGCAACGAGCTGACTAATCCATTTTTTCCTGGCTGCGCAGAAGCCGCAGCCGGACCGAACGCTCCAGGACAGGGCCATGAGATCGAAATCCGACAAACCATCCGAGAACCTGCTTGATGAATTGCAGACCGCGCTCTCGCACGGCACCGTCGCGCGCCGGGTCGAGGCCCTGCGCCGCGTCACCGATCTCTTCATCAACAATGCGGTGGATTATTCCGACGAGCACATCAGGGTGTTCGACGACGTGTTCCAGTGCCTGATCGAGCAGATCGAGACCTCGGCGAGAGCGCTGCTCGCCAACCGTCTCGCGCCGATCGCGGCCGCGCCGCCCAGGATCATCCGCACCCTCGCGCTCGACGAGGTGATCGAGGTCTCCGGCCCCGTGCTCTCGAAATCGGAACGGCTGGACGAGGCGACCCTGATCGAGATCGCGCGCACCAGGGGCCAGGCGCATCTCAAGGCGATCTCGCTGCGGCGGGTGCTGTCGGAAGCGCTGACCGACGTGCTGGTGGCGCGCGGCAACGAAGACGTCGTGCAATCGACCGTCAGCAATCCGGGCGCGCAGCTCTCCGAGGGAAGTTTTACCGACCTCGTCACGCGCGCCGAACGCGACGATGACCTCGCCACCTGCATCGGCCTGCGGCCCGACCTGCCGCGCCATCACTACCTGAAGCTGATCGCCAAGGCGTCCCTGAGCGTGCGCAGGAAGCTCGAGACCGCGCATCCGGAGCTCGCGGACGAAGTGTCCAGCGTGGTCCAGGAAGCGACCCATCGGGTCCGCGCCGCCGCCATGACCAGGCAGACCGAAATGGCGCGCGCGCTGGTGAGATCGCTGCACGAGGACGGTCGTCTCAACGAGTTTCAGGTCACCAGCTTCGCCGAGCAGGGCAAGTTCGACGAGACAAATGCGGGGCTCGCAGCACTCGCGGGCGTCGCGGTCGAGACCGCCGAGAACATGATGATCGAGAGCCGCAACGAGGGCGTGATGGTTCTCGCCAAGGTCGCGGGCATGCAATGGTCGAGCGTCCGCGCGATCATCGCGATGCGCGAAAAGCTCTCGGGCGGCTCGAAGACCGACATGCTGACGCTGCGCGATGCCTACGAGGCCCTGCGCTCATCGACCGCGCAGCAGGTGCTGCGCTTCCACCGCATGCAGCAGGGCACGACGCCGGCGGCGTGAGGCCGCCGCCGCTAGTAGCGCAAAACTTTCGAACCCGCGTAGGCGCCGATCGCGGTCACGAGTGCCGTCGCGATCGTGTACCAGGTCGCGACGAACAGCGGCGAGTCGTCGGTGCAGTGCGAGGCGTAGAGCGTTGCGGCAAGGCCGGCCGACAGCAGGCCGGCGAGCGCGCCGGCGAGTGCAGGATGCGACGGCGCGCCGTGGCGCAGGCCGAACAGCGCGCCCGCAAGCAGCGGCAGCGACATCGCGGGGATCGCGAGCATGCACACCCGGGAGTTCTTGCCCACCAGCCGCATCGTCATCGGCATCGCCGGGGCCATCATGGTCTCGCCGCCGATCGCAACCGCAAGCAGGCCGACGGGAAGCAGCAGCAGCCAGCCCCAGCCGCGCATCAAGGCTTCGGGCCGCGACAGATGCAGGCTGACGATGATCGCGGGAATCGCAAGCGACAGCGTGACCGCGAACTTCGTGTCGAAGAACGGATTATGCATCGCGGTCATCACGTCGGGCCGCACGCCAAGGAAGCTGGCGAAGATCAGGATCGAGAACGGCGCCGCCACCAGCAGCGCCATCGTCAGCACGGCACCGACGCGCGGCGCGCGATGGGCGTTGTCGGCCGCGAGCGAGCGAATGAGTTGATCGGTATCCATGACTAGTGGTCCCGCAGTTTGGCAGTCAGCGCCGCAAGTCCGCGATGCAGCGCGACCCGCACCGCACCTTCGCTCATCGAAAACTTTGACGCCGTGTCCTTGATCGAAGCGCTGTCGACGGCGATCGACTGCAGCACGTCGCGCTGGCGCTGCGGCAGCGTGTCGAGCTGCGTTGCGACCTCGGCCGCCGAGGCCGTCTCCTGCGGTGCCTCGCCCGGCAGCGTCTCGGCGAAATCGTCGATGTTGACGAAGACCCGCCGGCCCCGCCGCCGGAGCGCATCGATCAGCTTGTTGCGCCCGATCGCAAACAGCCACGGGGCGAAGGGGGCTTCGCTGTCCCAGGTGTGCCGCTTCAGATGCACCGCCAACAAAATCTCCTGCACGATATCCTCGGCCTGGTCGGGAGGCTGCCCGGCCCGCGCCAGACCCCGCCTCGCGGCAGCGCGCAGCACAGGCGTGACCGCCTTCAACAGGCGATGATACGCCGCATCATCGCCTGCCATGGCCGACCGCATCAGGCCGGTCCACTCGTCCTCACGTCCGCGCACGCGCCCTCACCATGCAATTCGGCAGCTCTTTCAGTTTGTTACGCCGGCACCAGAAAGATCACGACTTCGTGATCTGCGCCGTGCCTCGCCACGCGATGCGGCCGTCGAAACCCGCGACGGCTCATAACACCGATCGGTCCCGTCCGCATCCGGCGGCCGGTTGCGAGGCGGCGGTTTGCCCCGCTTTTGCCCGGGATAGCCCGAAGATTCCCATTTTTTGCCCCGCTGTGGTCACGCCCCAGGGGCTCTGTTCGGTCCCGGGACAGGCGGAATTGGGGAGATCGTCAACATGATGAAAGCCAGCGGGCGCGCCGCACTGATTCTTCTTGCCGGCCTTTTCGTGCTGGTCGGAGCCGCTGCACAGGCGGCACCGAGTTCAGCCGCAAGCAGCCAATCGGACAGCGCGGGCAACCAGGCCGACGCAGTCAAGCCGAGCAAGCAGCGGCGCCATGCATCGCGCCACCGCGACAGCGGCAAGACGGCGCAGAAATCCGACGACAAGGCCGACAAGAAGGACGGCGCGGCGAAGGCCGAAAACGACGTGCCGGCCTTGAGCCAGATGCCGCCGGCAGTCGCCAACGCCAACGCGCAGATCGCCGCAGCCGATACGCCGACGGCTGCCGCGGCCTCCGCGTTGACCGGCCGCGCCAACGACAACGTTCAGGCTGCAGCCGATAATACCACCGCGCCGAATGACGAGGCTCAGGTGGTGGCGCCCGATCAGCTCAACGACATCGACCGCGCCCTCCAACAGGACCCGCCGGCACAGAAGGCGGTGATCGCCGCAACCGACGCGCGGCCGGCGCCGGTGATGGCGAGCAGCCACAGCTCGGCCTGGGACCAGAGCTCGCTGATCGGCAAGATCTTCATCGGCGTCGGCACGCTGCTGACGCTGGCGTCTGCCGCACGCATGTTCTTCGCTTGATGCTTGGCCTGGTTTTTGGCCTGATTTTGGGGTGAGGGACCTCGTCCGGAACGCGCGTCTCGCCGCGCGTTCCGGACGGCCTCGTTCCGACAGCTTTTCGGCCCTTGAAGCCCACCGCGCCAGCGGGCACATTGCCCGCCCAATCAAACGCGTGGGTGGAGCATGAGCACGTTCGAACACATCATCGTCGAGAGCAAAGGCGCGGTCGGCATCATCAAGCTGAACCGGCCGAAGATGCTCAATGCGCTCTCCTTCGGCGTCTTCCGCGAGATCGCCGCGGCCGTCGACGATCTCGAGGCCGATGACGCCATCGGCTGCATCGTCGTGACCGGCAGCGAGAAGGCCTTTGCCGCCGGCGCCGACATCAAGGAGATGCAGCCGAAAGGCTTCATCGACATGTTCTCCGAGGATTTCGCCGCGATCGGCGGCGATCGCGTCGCGCGCTGCCGCAAGCCGACCATCGCCGCGGTTGCGGGCTATGCGCTCGGCGGCGGCTGCGAGCTCGCCATGATGTGCGACTTCATCATCGCCGCCGACACCGCCAGGTTCGGGCAGCCCGAAATCACGCTCGGCACCATTCCCGGCATCGGCGGCACCCAGCGCCTGACCCGCGCGATCGGCAAGTCGAAGGCGATGGACCTCTGCCTCACCGGCCGCATGATGGATGCGGCGGAAGCAGAGCGCTCAGGCCTCGTCAGCCGCATCGTGCCCGCCGACAAGCTCATGGACGAGGTCATGGAAGCCGCCGAAAAGATCGCATCGATGTCGCGGCCCGCCGTCGCCATGGCCAAGGAAGCGGTCAACCGCGCCTTCGAGACCACGCTCGCCGAAGGCATGAGCGTCGAGCGCAACCTGTTTCACGCGACCTTCGCGCTGGAGGACCGCTCCGAGGGCATGGCGGCGTTCATCGAGAAGCGCAAGCCTGTCAACAAGAACCGGTAATGCCCGCGAGCGGTCAGGCTGGTGTAAGGCTTCGCCGCTCTGGTGCAGAAACCCTGTGACGCACCTGCAACAAGCACGGAATAGATGGGGGTTTTCCCCGCGGCAGTTTGCCTGCGGGACCCCGGCTGGTTAAACAGTTAAGAGGCCACCGTCGGCGGGGGCGGACAGCCGGGGTTTAGCAGGATTACATGATTGGGCGTGCCGCCAGAGTTGGTCGCGTGATGACGCGGCATCGATCGGGCGTGGGTCCTGTGCTTGCGACATGGACCACGCTGGCGCTCTGTTGCGCCCTGCCCTCCGCCGCATGGGCGGAAGCCCTGCCGGAGGCGCTCGCCAAGGCCTACCAGACCAACCCGCAGCTCAATGCCGAGCGCGCGCGGCAACGCGCCACGGATGAAAACGTGCCGCAGGCCCTCGCCGGCTACCGGCCGCAGATCGTGGCAAGCCTCAGCGCCGGCCTGCAATCGGTGCGCAATCTGCTGCCCGACAACACGATCCAGACCGCCAATCTGAAGCCGTGGATCATCGGCGTCACCGTGACGCAGACCCTGTTCAACGGGTTCCGCACCGCCAACAGCGTCCGCGCTGCGGAACTTCAGGTGCAGTCCGGCCGCGAGGCGCTGCGCAATGTCGGCCAAGGCGTGCTGCTCGACGCGGTCACCGCCTACACCAACGTGCTGGCCAACCAGTCACTGGTCGAGGCGCAACGCTCCAACGTCGCGTTCCTGCGCGAGACGCTCGCCGTCACCCAACGCCGCCTCAACGCCGGCGACGTCACGCCGACCGACAGCGCCCAGGCCGAGGCGCGGCTCAGCCGGGGGCTCGCCGACCTCAACGCCGCGGAAGTCGCGCTGGCGGTGAGCCAGGCGGTCTACGCGCAGGTGATCGGCAATGCGCCATCGCAGCTTCGGCCCGCCGAAGTCGTCGACCGCTATCTGCCGAAGAGCCGCGAGGATGCGCTGACGACGGCGATCCGCCAGCATCCAGCGGTGATGGCGGCGGGCTTCGACGTCGATGTCGCCTCGACCAACATCCGCGTCGCCGAGGGCGCGCTGCTGCCGAGCGCCAGTCTCCAGGGCAGTGCCAGCAAGAGCCGCAGCAACGACCCGACGCTGAGCACCATCGCCGAAGACCAGGCCTCGATCGTCGCCAACGTCACCGCGCCGATCTACGACGGCGGCCAGGCCGCCGCACAGACCCGACAGGCCAAGGAGATCACGGCGCAGAGCCGGCTCGTGCTCGACCAGGTCCGCAACCAGGCGCGCACGGCGGCGACCAGCGCCTGGGTCGCCAATGAGGGCGCCAAGATCACGGTCTCCGCTTCCGAATCAGAGGTGAAGGCGGCGACCGTCGCGCTCCAGGGCGTGCAGCGCGAGGCCGCCGGCGGGCAGCGCACGACGGTGGACGTGCTGAACTCGCAGGCCGATTTGATCCAGGCCAAGGCCCGCCTGATCGGCGCACTGCGCGACCGCGTCATCGCCTCCTACACGCTGCTCAGCGCCGTCGGCCATCTCGACGTCAAGACGCTCAGCCTCAACACGCCGGACTATCTGCCCGAGGTGCATTACCAGCAGGTCCGCGACGCCTGGCACGGCCTGCGCACGCCGTCGGGGCAGTAGTTTCAAATCGTCTGGCCTGATGCCGATGAAGAGCCGCCGCATCCATCTGATGGGAGCTTCGGGCTCCGGCGTGACGACGCTCGGTCGCGCGCTCGCCGGCCGGCTTGCGCTGCCGCATCACGACAGCGACGATTATTTCTGGCTGCCGACCGTGCCGCCCCACCAGACGACGCGCCCTGCCGCGGAGCGCCTGCGCCTGATGCGCGAGATGTTTCTGCCGCGTCTCGACTGGGTGCTGAGCGGAACCGTCACCGGCTGGGGCGACGAACTCGTCCCGTTCTTCGATCTTGTCGTCTTTGTGACGACACCGCGCGAGCTTCGCTTGCAGCGCCTGCGTGGCCGCGAGGCTACGCATTTCGGAGCTGATGCCGTCGCACAGGGCGGCTGGCGTCACGAGGAGACGGAGTCGTTCGTCGAATGGGCCTCGCGCTACGAAGCCGGCGATCGCGAGGGCCGCAGTCTCACAAAAGATGAAGCCTGGCTCGCGGGCCTGCCCTGCCCGGTCGTGCGCATCGACGGCTCACGCCGGCTTGCGGATCTTGTCGAGCAGCTATGCAGTGAAGCGGAGCGGCTACCCGGCTGATGTGATATTGTTCCGGTCCCACCTCAAAAATAACGAAGCAGGGAGAGAACCATACTCAACCGACGCAGCGTCCTGCTTGCCTCCCTTGCCGCCGGAGTAGCCATGACCAACAAAGCTCACGCCCGTGCGGCGCAGCCCGCGACGCCGGTCGATTTCGACGTTCCGGCCCTTGCCTGCGATTGCCACACGCACATCCATGGTGACGTCGAAAAGTTTCCGTTCTTCGCGGGGCGCGTCTATACGCCGGAACCGGCAAGCCCCGAGGAAATGGCGGCGCTGCACAAGGCGCTGCATATCGAGCGCGTCGTGATCGTGACGCCGAGCGTCTATGGCACCGACAATTCCTCCACCTTGTTCGGCATGAAGGCGCGCGGCGCGACCGCACGCGGAGTGGCCGTGATCGACGACAAGACCACGGAAGCCCAGCTCGACGCGATGCAGGCGGACGGTTTTCGCGGCAGTCGCATCAATCTCGCCACCGGCGGCGTCAGCGATCCGAATGTCGGCCGCGCGCGCTTCACCGCCGCCGTCGAGCGCATGAAGGCACGCGGCTGGCACGTGCAGCTCTACACCACGCTGCCGATGATCTCGGCGATCAAGGAGCTCGTGCTGGCTTCGCCTGTGCCGGCTGTGTTCGACCATTTCGGCGGCCTCGAGGCGTCGCTCGGACTGGAGCAGCCGGGATTCTCCGACCTGATCGCGCTCGTCAAATCCGGTAAGGCCTATGTGAAGATCTCGGGAGCCTATCGCTCGTCGAACCTCGCGCCCGACTATCAGGACATGGTGCCCTATGCCCGGGCGCTGATCGCGGCGAACCCGGACCGCATCGTCTGGGGCACCGACTGGCCGCATCCGGATTCCAGCCCCGTCGAGGGACGCAAGCCCACCGACATCGCGCCCTTCTATCAGATCGAAGACGGCCGGCTCCTCAACCAGCTTCCGGTGTGGGCGCCGGATGCGGAGGTGCGCAAGAAGATCCTGGTCGACAATCCCGCGCGTCTCTACGGATTCTGAGGCGCGGCGACGGCGCGCGATCAGCGCGCGCGGCGGGAGAAGAAGGAGATCAGGACCGGCAAGGTCACGAGGATCACGACCGGCGCGAGCATCATGCCGGTGACGACGACGACGGCGAGCGGCTTCTGCACTTGCGAGCCGATGCCTTCCGACAGCGCCGCCGGCAGCAGGCCGACGCCGGCAACGACGCAGGTCATCAGCACCGGCCGGAGCTGCAACTCGCCGGTGCGTATCACCGCGCTCACGCGGTCCATGCCTTCTTCGATGAGCTGGTTGAACTGCGACAGGATGATGATGCCGTCCATGACCGCAATGCCGAACAGCGCGATGAATCCGATCGCGGCGGAGACGCTGAAGGCGGTGCCGGTGATCAAGAGACCGAGCACGCCGCCGAAGATCGCCATCGGAATCACGCTCATGGCGAGCAGCGTGTCGGTCATCGAGCCGAAATTGAACCAGAGCAGCACGCCGATCAGCGCCAGCGAGATCGGCACCACGATCGACAGCCGGCGGATGGCGTCCTGGAGATTGCCGAACTCGCCGACCCAGTCCATGTGCGCGCCGGGCGGCAGCTGCACCTGCTCGGCGACCTTCTGTTGCGCCTCGCGGATCGCGCTGCCGAGGTCGCGCTCGCGCACCGAGAACTTGATCGGCAGATAGCGTTCCTGCTGCTCGCGATAGATGTAGGCGGCACCGGAGACGAGGCTGATGGTGGCGACCTCGCTCAGGGGAATCTGCGTGACGGTGCCGTTGGGGCCAGGCGCGCCGATGCGCAAATTCTGGATCGCCTCGGCGCTCCTGCGATATTCCGGCGCGAGGCGGACGATGATCGGGAAGTGACGATCGGAGCCCGGCTCGTAGAGATCGCCCGCGGTATCGCCGCCGATCGCGACCTTGATGGTGGCGTTGATGTCGCCCGGCGCGAGCCCATAGCGCGCGGCCTTGGCACGGTCGATGTCAATCTGAATGGTCGGCTGCCCGAGCGAGGTGAACACCGCGAGGTCGGTGACGCCTTGCACGGTCGCCAGCACCGACTTGATCTTGTTGGCGGTGTCGGTGAGCGCCTGGAGATCGCTGCCGAACAGCTTGATGGAGTTCTCGCCTTTCACGCCCGAGACGGCTTCGGAGACGTTGTCCTGGAGATATTGCGAGAAGTTGAATTCGACGCCTGGGAAGCGATCGTCGAGCTGCTTCAATAGCTGCGCGGTCAACTCTTCCTTGTCGTGCGTCCCCGGCCATTGGCTCGCGGGCTTGAGGGGGGCGAAGAACTCGGCGTTGAAGAAGCCGGCCGCGTCGGTGCCGTCATCGGGGCGGCCATGCTGCGACACCACGGATTCCACCTCGGGCCGGGCACGGATCAGCTTGCGCATCTCGTTGACGTAGGTGTTGCCTTCCTGGAGCGAGATGGTCGGCGGCAGCGTGGCGCGGATCCAGAGATTGCCCTCTTCCAGCTTGGGCAGGAATTCGAGGCCGAGCAGGCGGCTGAGCGCCACCGTCATCAGCACGAGACCGACCGCGCCGCCGAGCATGATGCCGCGGTTGGCGACGGCCCAATTCAGCACCGGCATGTAGATCCGGTGCAGGATCCGCATGACCCTCGTCTCGGTCTCCTCGAGATGCGCAGGCAGAATGATCGCGGACAGCGCCGGGGTAACCGTGAAGGTCGCGAGCAGCCCGCCGGCGAGCGCATAGGCATAGGTGCGCGCCATCGGCCCGAAGATGTTGCCCTCGACGCCGGACAGCGTGAACAACGGCAGGAACGCCGCGATGATGATGGCGGCGGCAAAGAAGATCGAGCGCGACACGTCGGCGGCGGCGCTGAGGATGGCGTGGCTCTTCATGCCGAACAGCGTCTCGGGCGACATCTGCTCGGATTCCGACACCGGCGTGGTCTGCGTCAGGCGGCGGAAGATCGCTTCCACCATGATGACGGTGGCGTCGACGATGAGGCCGAAATCGATCGCGCCGACCGACAGCAGATTCGCGGATTCCCCGCGTAGCACCAGGATGATCACGGCGAAGAACAGCGCGAACGGAATGGTGGCGCCGACGATCAGCGCGCTGCGGAGATCGCCGAGGAACATCCACTGCAACAGTACGATGAGCAGGATGCCGACCACCATGTTGTGCAACACGGTGTGGGTGGTGAGTTCGATCAGGTCCCCGCGATCGTAGATGCGCTCGATGCGCACGCCGGGCGGCAGGATGCTGGAGTTGTTGATGGTTTGAACGAGCTGGTGGACGCGCTTGATGGTTGGCGAGCTTTGCTCACCGCGGCGCATCAGGACGATGCCCTGCACGATGTCGTCGGAATCGTCGATGCCGGCAATGCCGAGACGGGGTTTTTGGCCGACAGTGACGGTGGCGACGTCCTTGACCAACACCGGATTGCCGTTGGTCTGCGAGACCATGGTGTTGGCGAGGTCGTCGATCGAACGGATCAGGCCGACGCCGCGTACCACGGCCGATTGCTGGCCGATATTGACGGTGTTGCCGCCGACATTGACGTTGGAATTGCTGACCGCCTGGAGCAATTGCGGCAGCGTCAGGCCGTTGGCGACGAGCTTGTTGAAGTCGACCTGGAGCTCGTAGGTCTTGCTCTTGCCGCCCCAGCCGGTGACGTCGATGACCCCGGGTACGGCGCGGAAGCGGCGCTGGAGGATCCAGTCCTGGATGGTCTTGAGGTCGAGCACGCTGTAGTTCGGCGGGCCGACGAGGCGGTAACGGAAGATTTCGCCGATCGGGCTGAGCGGCGAGATCTGCGGCTGCACATTGCCCGGCAGCGGCGCGAGCTGCGCCAGCCGGTTCAAGACCTGCTGCTGCGCCTCGTCATAGGTGTAGGCGAAGGAGAACTGCAGTTTGATGTCGGAGAGGCCGTAGAGCGAGATGGTGCGGATCGTCGTGAGGTTCTTCAGACCCGCGACCTGGGTCTCGATTGGAATCGTGATGTAGCGCTCGATCTCTTCCGCCGACAGGCCCGGGCTCTGCGTCACGATGTCGACCATCGGCGGCGTCGGATCGGGATAGGCCTCGATGTTGAGCTGGTTGAACGCGATCAGGCCGCCGATCAGCACGGCGAAGAACATCCCGACCATCAGGAAGCGCCGGTTGACGGCAAGGGCGACGAGACGATCCATTCAGGTCTTCAATTTTCTTGGGTCGTCGATCAGCTACCGGACGCCGCGCGGTCGATGAACAGGCTGCCCTTGGTGACGACCTGCTCGCCTGGCTTCAGATTGCTGGTGATCTCGACGAAATTGCCATTGATGAGGCCGGTCTTGATCTGGCGAAGCTCGACCGACTTGTCCTCGCGCGCGACCCAGATGCGGACCTTGTCGGCCTCATAGATCAGCGCCTGCTTCGGCACCGCCGGCGCGGCACGGTCGCCGGCCGAATAGATCGTGACGTTGGCGAACATTTCCGGCTTGAGCAGGCCGTCCTTGTTGTCGATGGTCGCGCGAACCAGCAGGCGGCGGGTGGTGGGATCGATGGCGGCGGCGACGTAGTTGATCTTGGCGGTCAGGGGGTGGCCCGGCAGCGCCATCACGTTGACGCTGATGTCCTGCCCGATGCACACCGCGGCCGCATCGCTCTCGCGCACGAAGGCGGTGAGCCAGACCGTCGAGAGGTCGCCGATCACGAACACCGGATCGCTAGCGCCGGAATTGACGTATTGGCCCGGGCCGATCTTTCGCTGCACGACGGTGCCGGAGATCGGCGAGTAGATCGTGATCTCCCGATCGATGACGCCCTTGTCCTGGAATGCCTTGATGGTCTCGTCGGTGAAGCCGAGGATGCGCAGCTTGTTGCGCGCGGCTTCCAGCGCCGTCCCCGAGGAGCGCACGTCGTTCTGCGCCTGGACCTGGGTCGTTTCGGCCTGCTGATAGTCCTTCAGCGGAATGGCGCGGCCCTCATAGAGGTCCTTGGCGCGCCTGAACTGGATGTCGGCAAGATCGATCGCAGACTTCGCCTTGTTCTGCGAGGTCATCGCCGCGATGAAATCGTTCTGGGCCTGCACGGTGTCGGCGGCCTCGATCGTGAACAGCGGTTGACCTTGCTTCAGCATCTCGCCCGGCTTGGCGAGCAGCTTGGTCACCCGGCCCGCATAGGGCGAGAACACCGGCGTCGAGCGATCCTCGTCGACCGCGACCTTGCCCTCGGTGACATATTCGGCCCGGAAGGTCTTGGCCTTGACCGGCTCGATCGTCAGCGTCGCCCACTCGGACGGCGTCGGCGTGAAATTCTGCGCATTCCTGCGCGACTGGCTGGAGACCTCGGAGTGGCTCTTTTCCTTGGCCCCCGCACGCAGGAAGCCATAGGCACCGGCGCAGGCGAGTGCCAGTAAAACTACGGATGTGATCACCCGTTGTTTTGTAAACACCTGCAATCGCTTGGTATTTTCAACTACCATGGGGCCCGGTCAAGTCTGCGACGATCTCGGCAGACGCCTGCCTTATCGGTCGCGCTAATAGTGCTGAATTGGGATTTCAAACAACCTAAAAAACGCCAGCCACCTTTCCGTTTGCGTTAAAATATTGCATCGCGTCAGCTTCACGTCAGTTTCGCGCCGGCCATTGTGGCGGATGACTGCCGAGCGGCATCGCCGGGCGGCTCCATCGCGCCGGCGTGGTCGACAGCAGCGCGGAATGGCGCACCGCCTTCAACGTGCCGAAGCCAGATGGCATGGACTCGATGAATGCAGCATGTACGGCCTCGCCCGTAAGATCCGGGGTGTCCAGGCCGCCATCGAGCCGGCCGAGATTCCACAGCCAGCGTCCGGTCTGCGCCAGCGACACGCGCACGTGCCAGCTCCCGCCCTCGCGGGCCTGGCGTGCCTTGGCCATCATCGCGCCGAACGCCATCAGATAGCCGGTGGCATGGTCGAGCATCTGCGCCGGCAATTCCTTCGGACCGTCGATGCCCGCGGCCTGCCCCTCGGCGTGGTTGAAGCCCGTCGTGGTCTGCACCAGTGAATCAAAACCGCGCCGCTCCGCCCAGGGGCCGGCATGGCCATAGGCCGACAGCGTGACATAGACGATGCCGGGATTGATGTTCGCTGCATCCTCCGGCGCGAACCCGAGGGCTGCAAGCGCGCGCGGACGATAGCCTTGCGAGAAGATGTCGGCGCCCTTCAACAGCTCGCGCAACTGCGCCCTGCCCGCCTCGCTCTTCAACTCGACCAACGTGGTGAGCTTGCCGCGGCCGGTGTCGATGGTGAGCCAGGGAATGGCCGGCAGCTCCGGCCCCGAGACGAGCAGCACATCCGCGCCGTGCGCGGCGAGCGTGCGGCCGGCAACGGGGCCCGCGATGACGCGCGAGAGATCGAGCACGCGCAGGCCGGAAAGCGGACGATCGCCGTTCGACAATCCCTGCGGCCATGGCTTGGGTGGGGCCTCGCCGATCTTCTCGATCGAGACCAACGGCAGTTCGGCGAGCGCGCGCGCCTGCGGCAGCGCGGACCATTCGTCGTAGGAACGCATCAGGGCGACGACGCCGCCCGCGGCATAGGCCGCAGTTTCAAAATCCTCGCCCTTCCATTGCATCAACGCGGCCTGAACCTTGTCGCGCTCGGGCTCGCAGCCGAGCACGTTGCAGACGGCGTCGCGATGATGCGGGAAATTGGTGTGGCAGCGGACGAAGCGGTTGTCGCCGGTCTTGTAGACACCGGCGATGGCGTCCCAGGCTGGCGGCGGCGGCTTATCGTCGAGGCGCAAATAGCGCTCCGAACGGCATTCGGCGACGGCGTGGCGCATGTCGACGGAGACGTCCTGCGTCTCACCGCTGCGCAGTCTCCGGATTTCGGCGGCGGCAAGACCGGCGGCTGCGATCGTCGTCTGTCCGGCGACGGCGACGCGAAACGAGGACGGAATTTGCGGCTCCTCGCCGGTCAGCCGCACGCGCTCGAGCGCGGCCTTGTCGCCGCCGATGGAGGTCCAGAGATCCCTAAGAATATCGGCGGGGCTTTGCATGACCGCTTCTCTCCCTTTCAGATTTGAGCATGATCTTTTCGTAAATCCGCTGCGCATTTTCCGGATCATGCTGTAGTTTTCGCGACCATGTCATGATCGCAGAAAGGAATGCAATGGCCGCCGTAGATCCCCTCACCGCAGGCGCCGTGTTCATCGCAACGGCGGCCACCGACGCAGTCTATGTCATGTTCACCTCGGCCGTGATCGCGCGCAAGCGCGTGCCGGCGGCGAACTGGAGCGCGGTCTGGTACCTGCTCTCCTCCTACGCCGTGATCAGCTACACCGAAAACCCGTTCTATGTCGCTTTCGCGGCGATCGGCTCGTGGGCCGGCGCCTACGTCTCGCTGACCTTCCTGCACCGCCCGCCCGGCGGCCCGCCGGTGGGGGCGGCACCGGAGTGAGAGGACCGCCTCTCCGCGTCGTCATTGCGAGGAGCCCTTGCGACGAAGCAATCCAGACTGTCTCTGCGGATGCATTCCTGGATTGCTTCGCTACGCTCGCAAGGACGAATTGGAGAGTTCAGCATGTCTCCTGAAACGGCTACACTCTTTGCACCAACAAAAAGGAAAACCAAACAATGGATCTCGGTCTCAAAGCAAAAAACGCCATCGTCCTCGGCGGCACGCGCGGCATCGGGCGGGCGATTGCGGCGACACTGGCCGGCGAAGGCGCCAACGTCGCGGTGTGCGCGCGCAACGCCGATCAGGTTGCGGCGACCGTCACTGAACTCAAGGCAAGCGGAATCCGTGCCAGCGGCGGACCGGTCGACGTCACCGACGGCGCGGCGCTGAAATCCTGGATCGAGACTGCTGCAAAGGAGCTCGGCGGCGTCGACCTGCTGTTCGCCAATGCCGGCGCGATGGCGCAGGGCCACGATGCGGCGTCCTGGGAACAGAACTTCCGGCTCGACGTGCTCGGCGCCGTGCATGCGTTCGACGCCGCGCGGCCGTTCCTCGAGGCCAGCGGCGAGAAAAGCGGCGATGCCGCCTTCGTCATCATCTCCTCGATCTCGGCGGCGCAGGCCGATCTCGCCAGCTCCTACGGCCCGATCAAGGCGGCGCTGATCCACATGGCCAAGGGATTGGCGCGGCAATACGCAAAGAAGAAGATCCGCGTCAACGTGGTGTCGCCCGGCACGGTCTATTTCAAGGGCGGCGTCTGGAACATGATCGAGCAGAACATGCCGGAGCGCTACAACGACGCGATGAAGCGCAACCCGACGGGCCGCATGGCAACGCCGCAGGAGATCGCAAGCGCGGCGGTGTTTCTGGCAAGCCCGGTGTCGGGGTTCACCACGGGCTCCAATCTCGTCGTGGACGGCGCGATCTCGAACCGGGTGAATTTTTAGAGCGGGCACTCTGTCATCGCCCGACTTGATCGGGCGATCCAGTATTCCAGAGACAGCGCGGCTAGAACCGAGAAGCCGCAGCGTACTGGATACCCCGCTTTCGCAGGGTATGACACCGAGAGTATGACACGGCCCGGCTCAACAAGCTCGTCATTGCGAGCGCAGCGAAGCAATCCAGAGTCTTTCCACGGGCGGCAGTCTGGATTGCTTCGCTGCGCTCGCAATGACGGTGTGGCAGCATTCTGCGTCACATCTTCAATGGAAATCCCGCGATGGCGGCAGGATGCGGACGTTGCGGGGGTGGCGGATTTTTTGCGCCGGCATATCCGCGTGGGCCCGGGGATCGTCGTTGAGGGGCTCGATCAGGTCGGCGCCTGCCGGCACCGGATGCTTGCGGCTCAGCGCGTCGTTGGCGAGGCCGACCAGATCGTGCGAGCGGTCGACCATGCGCTGGGCGATGAGATGCGTCACCTTTTCGGGGCTGCTCTGGATATAGCCCTCGACCAGGATGAGGCGTGCGCCCATCACTTCCTTGCGGTACTGCTCCATGATCTTGGGCCACACCACGACATTGGCGATGCCGGTCTCGTCCTCCAGCGTCATGAACACGACGCCGCTGGCGCTGCCCGGCCGCTGCCGCACCAGCACCACGCCGGCGCAGCGGACGCGGCGCCGCTCGTTCTCATGGCTGATGTCCCTGCAGGCCACGACACGCTCGCGCGAAAACATCTCGCGCAAAAACTCCATCGGATGGCCCTTCAGCGATAACCGGATAGTCTGGTAGTCCGCGACCACCTGCTCGGCCAGCGGCATCTCCGGCAACGGTTTTGCATGCTCGTCCGGCTGCTCGCGCGCGGTCGCGGCCTCGAACAGCGGCAGCGGCACGTCGTCGGGCAGCCGCCGCACCTGCCACAGCGCCTCGCGGCGGTCGAGGCCGAGCGAGCGGAAGGCGTCGGCATCCGCGAGCAGGATCAGCGCACGCTTGGGCAGGCCGGTGTCGCGGGCGAAGTCTTCGAGCGAGGTGAACCGCTGGCGGTCGCGAGCCTTGATAATGCGGTCGGCCCAGTCTTCCTGAGTGACATAGACCTTGCCCTGCCGCTCAGCCTGCTGCCTCTTAAGCTCCTCCTCATCCGGATCGAGCCAGTGGAAGCCGTCGATCTGGCGAAAACCCAGACGCACGGCGCAATATCCGTCGTCCATATTCTCCAGCGTATTCTGCGCAAAACTGCAGGACACGTCGATGTCGCGCACCTCGACGCCATTCTTGCGGGCGTCGCCGACGATCTGCGCGGGCGCGTAAAAGCCCATGGGCTGCGAGTTCAACAGGCCGCAACAGAACACATCGGGGTGATGATATTTCAGCCATGACGAGATGTAGACGAGCTGAGCAAAGCTCGCGGCATGGCTCTCTGGAAAACCGTAGGAGCCAAAGCCCTTGATCTGGTCAAAGCAGCTTCTGGCGAAGTTGGGATCGTAGCCGCGCGCGACCATGTTGCCGATCAGCTTCTCCTCGTACTGGCCGATGGTGCCGACATTGCGGAAGGTCGCCATCGAGCGGCGCAGGCCGTTAGCCTCCTCGGAGGTGAATTTTGCCGCCTCGATCGCGATGCGCATGGCTTGCTCCTGGAACAAGGGCACGCCTTTCGTCTTGTGCAGCACCTTGTAGAGTTCGTCCGCGGGACCGTGTTCGGGTGATGGCGAGGGATAACTCACCTTTTCCTGGCCGTTCCGCCGTCGCAGATACGGATGCACCATGTCGCCCTGGATCGGTCCGGGCCGCACGATCGCGACTTCGATGACAAGGTCGTAGAAGGTCCGCGGCTTCAACCGCGGCAACATGTTCATCTGGGCGCGGCTCTCGACCTGGAACACGCCGAGGGATTCCCCAGCACACAGCATGTCGTAAACCTTGGGATCGTCCTGAGGGACACTCGCCAGAACCCAGCGCTTGCCCTTGTGGTGGTCGATCAAATCAAAACATTTCCGGATGCAGGTCAGCATGCCCAGCGCGAGCACGTCGACCTTCATCATGTTGAGCGCGTCGACGTCGTCCTTGTCCCACTCGATGAAGGTGCGTTCGTCCATCGCGGCGTTGCCGATCGGCACATAGGTGTCGAGCCGGTCCTGGGTGAGCACATAGCCGCCGACATGCTGGGAGAGATGACGCGGGAATTCGATCAGCTCGGTCGCAAGCTCGACCGCGAGGTTGATCATGGGATTGCTGGGATCGAGCCCGGCCTGCCTGACCTGCATGTCGTTGAGGCCCTTGCCCCAGCTTCCCCAGACGGTGTCGGCGAGCGCGGCGGTGACGTCCTCGGTCAGGCCCAGCGCCTTGCCGACGTCGCGAATGGCGCTGCGTGGACGGTAATGGATCACGGTGGCGATGATCGCGGCGCGGTGGCGGCCGTAGCGGCGATAGACATATTGCATCACCTCCTCGCGCCGCGAATGCTCGAAATCGACGTCGATGTCAGGCGGCTCCAGCCGCTCCTTGGAGATGAAGCGCTCGAACAGGAGATCGACGCTGGTCGGATTGACCGAGGTGATGCCGAGCACGTAGCAGACCGCTGAGTTCGCCGCCGATCCCCGCCCCTGGCACAGGATGTTCTGGCTGCGCGCATAATGTACGATGTCGTGCACGGTGAGGAAGTAGTGCGCGTATTTCAGCTCGGCGATCAGCGCGAGCTCTTTCTTCAGGGTCGTGCGCAGCTTGTCATCGATCTTGCCGCCGAAATATTTGTCGACGCCGGCCCAGGTCAGATCCTCCAGATGCTCTTGCGCGGTCTTGCCCCGCGGCACCGGTTCGTCCGGATACTGGTATTTGAGCTGGTCGAGCGTGAAATCGATCTTGCCCGCAAAGCGCATGGTCTCCGCGATCGCCTCGGGAAAATCGCGGAACAGCCGCGACATTTCGCGTGGCGTCTTCAGGAAGCGCTCGGCGTTGGCTTCGAGCTTCCTTCCGACCGCCTCGATCGTGGTTTTTTCCCGGATGCAGGTGAGCACGTCCTGGAGCGGACGGCGGCCGGGATCGTGATAGAGCACCTCGTTGGTCGCGAGCAGCGGCACGTTTGCTTTGGCGGCGAGATCATCGAGCCGCGCCAGGCGGCGGCGGTCGTCGCCGCGATAGACCAGGCTCGCCGCCAGCCACACGCCCTCGGCGCGGCTGTCCTTAAGCTTGGCGAGAACATCCAGCGCCTGCGCGGGCTCGAAGCGATGCGGCAGCGTCAGGATCAGGAGCTGGCCCTCGGAAAACTCAAGAAGGTCGGCAAAAGAGAGATGGCATTCGCCCTTCTCGATCCGCGTGATGTCGTCGCCGCGCTTGCCTCTGGTGAGGAGCTGGCACAGCCGGCCATAGGCGGCGCGGTCGCGCGGATAGACAAAAATGTCGGGCGTGCCGTCGATGAAGACGATGCGCGCGCCGATCAGCAATTTCGGCTTGTGCAGCACCTTGTCATTGTCGAGCTCCTTGTAGGCGCGCACCACGCCGGCGAGCGTGTTGTGGTCGGCAATGCCGATCACGGGAATGCCGAGGATGCTCGCCTGATGCACATAGGCGCGCGGATCCGAGCCGCCGCGCAGGAAGGAGAAGTTGGTGGTGATGCCGATCTCGGCATAAGCGGGCGTGGTCATGCGAAGAGACCGTGCACATACCAGTTGGGGGGAATGGGTTTGCCTTCGTCGTCGAACACCTCTCCTTCGTAAAGACCGTCGCGAAAGATCCAGAAGCGCAGGCCTTCGGCATCCTCGATGCGGAAATAATCCCGCGTCAATTGCTTGCCGTCCTGCCGCCACCATTCCATCGCGATGCGCTCGGGCCCTTCCACCCGCACCACCGCATGCAGCGCACGCCGCCAGGTGAACTGATGCGGCGGGCCGTCCGGCACGGTCGCGAACGGCACCTTGATCGGCTCCGGTCTGTCGAACAGCCGCAGGGGGCGCAGCGGCGGCTCGCTCTCGGCGCGCGCCGGCCATTCGGCCTGCATGGCCACGGCGAGATGGTGCTGGGCAGGCGCGGCCAGCACCGCACATTCGGGGATATGGGTATCCTCAGGCAAATGCACGACGACGCGCTTTCCGCCGATGCGCGCGGCGATGCGGTCGATCAGCGCGGCGAGCTCGTCATTGTCATGGACATGGGCGTCGAGATCGCGCTGCTCCTGCACCACGATCTCGGTGCGGCTCGCCGACAGCCGCACCATGTCGAAACCAAAGCCGGGATCCAGCGGATCGGCGAGCGCATCGAGACGTTCGCGAAACAGCCGGTCGATGACTTTGCTTTGCGTCACCGGCCGCCCGGTCTCGACCATGATCGCGCGCACCACGCCGTCGGTACGAAAGAAGGCGGCTTCCAGGCGCCGCGCGCCCTTGCCCTGCTTCTCCATGGACGCGATCAGCGTGTCGGCGAGCCGCGACAGCGTCAGCGCGATCATGGTGTCGGTGGCGATCGGTTCGGCAAAGCGCTTCTCCACGATATAATCCGGCAGCGGTTTGCGCGGATTGATCGGGGCATCGCCATGCCCCTGCGCATGCGCGAGCAGCGTGGAGAACCGCGCGCCGAACCGCGCCGTGATCTCATGCGGCTCGCGCGAGGCGACATCGCCGATGGTTTTCAGGCCGGCGCGGCGCAGACCAGTGGTGATGGCCTCGCCCGCACCAAGCGCGGATACCGGCAGCCGGCTGATCGCCGCCGCCTCCCCGCCATCGGCGACGATGGTGCCGGAGGCCTGCCGCGTCAGCGTGCGCGCACAGACCGAGGTGCCGGCGATCGCCGCGCTGACGGCAAAACCCTGACGGGCGAGCGCGCGGACGAAGGTCTGCAACAACGCAGCCTCGCCGCCGAACAGATGCGCGCAGCCGGTGATGTCCAGAAACAGCCCGTACGGCGGATCGAGCGCCACCAGCGGCGTGAAGCGGTCGCACCAGTCGGCGACGTCGCTGAGCGTCTTCGCATCGGCCACGACATCGGCGTCGAACACTTTCAAGTCCGGACACATCGCCCGTGCATTGGCCAGGGGCTGGCCGATGTGCAAGCCGAGGCGCTCGGCGGCTTCGTCCAGCGCATGGATCACCAGCGCATTGTTGTCCTTGATGACAACGATGCTCGGATCATTGGTCTTACCCAGCGCGCCGAAGAACCGCTGAATCCGATCGATGGGCAGGCGCGGCAGCCACAGGCTGAGGATACGTCGACGGTTCAGAGAACTGGCACTCATCACATTTCCATTCCATGATCCACCGGCCGCACGGGCCATGACGATTGCGCAAGAGTTCGGCATCGAAGCGCGGCGCGCCCCAGGAGCTCCATGCCGGGCCCGGCGGCGAATGCGCCGCGCGCAACATCCACCGCGTCTCCGCGGTCGAGGGCAGCGGCTGCGCGGCCATCCGCAACATCAGGCCGGTGACACCGGAGCCTTGCGCGGCCAGTGTCAGCTTGCGGCTCGCCACGAGATCGAACTGCCGCGTCTCACCCCAGAGCTCGAGCACAACGGCGCCAAGCGCGTCGCAGGCGAGCGCATCGGCCGAGGTCCGCAACGCGCTCTCGACATCGGCGGCGCGCACCATCACCACGCGGCGCGGATCGAGACCGATCTCGGCAAGCCCGCTCATCGACAGCGCGCCGGTCTCGAGTTCCGAAAAATCCTGCCGCACCCACAGCAGCGGCCGGCGCCGCGAGACACGCCCCGCAAGCCCCATGACAAAACCCGTCGCGGCGGTTCCCTGCCGGCCCTCGCAAAACACCTCGTGGATCACCGCGCGCGCGAGCCCGCCCTTCAGCGCGCTGTCGACCTCGTCGTGGCCGAGCGCGACGCGATCGTGCTGATGCACGACCTCCGCCGTCTCGATGCGCTCGATCTGGCCGCGCAAGGTCGCAAGCGCGTTCATCCGTGCGCCGCTCATATACGCCGCTCCTTCAGAGGTGATTGCCGAGGTTCTCAAAAATAAGAACCTACGGCTGGCTCATTTGTTCATGATATGTTCTAATATAAAGCTAACAGCGGCCGGGGAGTCAATCGAATTGGTGCTCATCCGGATTCGTAAGCTGAATCAAAGGGATTCCACGATGGACGTACAACGCAAGCTGGAGATTCTGGCTGATGCCGCCAAATACGACGCGTCGTGCGCCTCCAGCGGCACCGAGAAGCGGGATTCCAGCGATGGCAAGGGCATGGGCTCGACCGCGCCGGGCATGGGCATCTGCCATTCCTACGCGCCGGACGGACGCTGCATCTCGCTGCTCAAAGTGCTCCTGACCAACGCCTGCAATTACGACTGCCTTTATTGCGTCAACCGCGCCTCCTCCAACGTGCCGCGTGCCCGCTTCACCATCGACGAAGTGGTCAAGCTCACGCTCGACTTCTACCGGCGCAATTACATCGAGGGCCTGTTTCTCTCCTCCGGCATCATCCGCAGCCCCGACTACACCATGGAGCAGGTGGTCAGCGTCGCGCGCAAACTGCGCGAGGAGCATCACTTCCGCGGCTACATCCATCTCAAGACCATTCCCGAGGCCGACGACGCGCTGATCGCGGAAGCCGGCAAATATGCAGATCGCCTCTCCATCAACATCGAGATGCCTGAGGAGACGAGCCTGCAGCAATACGCACCGGAAAAGGATGTGCGCGCGATCCGCCGCACCATGGGCCGGCTGCGGCTGAAGCTCGACGAGGCCGAGGAAAACCGCAGCACAAAGACGAAGGCCAGGCCGCAGCGCTTCGCGCCCGCCGGACAGAGCACACAGATGATCGTCGGCGCCGACGCGGCCTCTGATCACACCATCCTGCACACCAGCTCCAATCTCTATGGCTCCTACCGGCTGCGGCGCGTCTATTACTCCGCCTTCAGCCCGATCCCCGATGCCAGCCGCGCTTTGCCTCTGGTACAGCCGCCGCTGCTGCGCGAGCACCGGCTTTACCAGGCCGACTGGCTGATGCGGTTCTACGGTTTCGACGTTGCGGAGATCGTTGACGACAGCGCGATGCTGCCGCTCGACATCGATCCGAAGCTCGCCTGGGCGCTGCGCCATCGCGACCGCTTCCCGCTCGACGTCAACCGCGCCAGCCGCGAGGAGCTGTTGCGCGTGCCGGGCTTCGGCACCAAGGCGGTCGAACGCATCATCGCGACGCGGCGCACCACCACGATCCGCCTCTCCGATCTCGCGCGGCTGCATGTGCCCCGCAACAAGGCGCTGCCATTCATCGTCCTCAGCGATCACCGGCCCGCGCCGCATCGCCTCGACGAGGCGCGGCTGATCGAACGGTTCAAGCCGAAGGCAACACAATTGGGGTTTGGCTTCTGATGCAGTACATCACCCTCGACACCGAAACCGATTTCGACGGCTGGCGCAAAGCCGCGCGTAGCCTCGTGCTGCATCATGTGCAGCCAACCGATGTCACCTGGACCGTACAAGGCGGCGAAGCCGAGCTGTTTGCACCGCCCTCCCCGTCTCCGATATTTGAGGTGAACGACAGCACCTTTAACGTCTCGGCAAAATTCGTCGATCTCGCCAAGGCCGCGATCCTGCATCGCGACGGCGAGCGCTTTGCGATCCTCTATCGCCTGCTCTGGCGATTGAAGGACAATCACGATCTCATCGAGGTCGCGACCAATCCTGATGTCGCGCAAGTCACCGCCATGGCAAGAGCAGTCCATCGCGACGAGCACAAGATGCATGCCTTCGTGCGCTTCCGCGAGATCGGCCGCGAGCGCGCGGCGCATTACGTCGCCTGGTTCGAGCCGGAGCATTACATCGTCGAGCTTGCCGCGCCGTTCTTTGCCAAGCGCTTCGCCGACATGCCATGGTCGATCCTGACACCCGATCTGTGTGCGCATTGGGATGGCCACGCGCTCTCGTTCACGTCGGGCGTGAGCAAGAGCGAAGCACCCGGCGAAGACCGGCTCGAGGAAACCTGGCGGCGCTACTACGCCAGCATCTTCAACCCGGCGCGGCTGAAGGTGAAGGCGATGCAGACGGAGATGCCGAAGAAATACTGGAGGAACCTGCCCGAGGCGTCGATCATTAAGCCCTTGATCGAGGACGCCGAGCGCATGACCGGCGCCATGATCGCCAATGCCGCAACCGATCCGCACAAGCCCCAGAAGCGGCCGGAGGCTCCGATGCCACGCAAGCTGGCTGCCGACGATCTCGAAGCGCTCCGCGAGGAGGCCGCGCACTGCCGCGCCTGCCCGCTCTACAAGGACGCGACGCAGACCGTGTTCGGCGAGGGCCCGAAAGACGCGACCATCATGCTGGTCGGCGAGCAGCCCGGCGACAAGGAAGACCTCGCCGGCCACCCCTTCATCGGCCCGGCCGGCCAGATGCTCGACCGTGCGCTTCAGGAAGCCGGCGTCGACCGCAACAAGGTCTACGTCACCAACGCGGTCAAGCACTTCAAATTCGTGCCGCGCGGAAAGATCCGTCTGCACCAGAAGCCGGCGACGCCGGAGATCCGGGCGTGCCGGCAATGGTACGAGCGGGAAGTTTCGGCAATCCAGCCCGAGCTCATCGTGGCAATGGGCGCCACCGCCGCGCAGAGCGTGTTCGGCAAGATCACCCCGATCGGCAAGACCCGTGGCCGGCTCATAGATATGCCCGAGGGACGCAAGGCACTGGTGACGGTGCACCCGTCCTATCTGTTGCGGCTGCCTGATCCGGAAGCCAAAGTGCTGGAATATCAGCGCTTTGTCGAAGACCTGAAGATTGCCGCCAGTTTGCAGAAGAAAGCCCCACGCGCCGCCTAAATACTGGCGAATACTGGTGGGAAAGCGACTTTAGGACGCAGTTGTCATCCAGCCTTCAAATCCATCGCGGACAATAGCCCCTTCAAATTAGTTAAGGGGCGTCCAAAAATGACAGACGTTGCATTCGACCGTGCGGTAGGCGATCCGACGCCCGTCCAGCCGGCTTCCAGGCCAAATCTCGACAAGGGTTTTAACCCGCTCACGATGATCCTGTTCTTCGGCATCCTTGCCGCAGGCCTGCTGTTCGTTGCCTACAGCATCTATGTCGACGTCAACGCGACCGGCACGAAGGTGACGACCTTCCTGCCCTACATCCTCTTGTTCGTCGCGCTGCTGATCGCGCTCGGCTTCGAATTCGTCAACGGCTTCCACGACACCGCCAACGCGGTGGCGACCGTGATCTACACCCATTCGCTGCCGGCTGAATTCGCGGTGATGTGGTCGGGCTTCTTCAACTTCCTCGGCGTGCTGCTGTCCTCCGGCGCGGTCGCGTTCGGCATCGTCTCGCTGCTGCCGGTCGAGCTGATCCTCCAGGTCGGCTCCAGCGCCGGCTTCGCCATGGTGTTCGCACTCTTGATCGCCGCGATCATCTGGAACCTCGGTACCTGGTATTTCGGCCTGCCCGCCTCCTCCTCGCACACGCTGATCGGCTCGATCATCGGCGTCGGCATCGCCAATGCCGTCATGCGCGGCCGCGACGGCACCTCGGGCGTCGACTGGAGCAAGGCCACCGAGATCGGCTACGCGCTGCTGCTGTCGCCGCTGTTCGGTTTCATCTGCGCCGCCGTGCTGCTGCTGCTGCTCAAGTTCATCGTGCGCAACCCTGCGCTCTATGCCGCGCCCGAAGGCAACAAGGCGCCGCCGCTCTGGATCCGCGGCCTGCTGATCGCAACCTGCACCGGCGTCAGCTTCGCCCACGGCTCGAACGACGGCCAGAAGGGCATGGGCCTGATCATGCTGATCCTGATCGGCACCGTGCCGACCGCTTACGCGCTCAACCGCGCGCTGCCGGAGAGCCAGGTCGCCCAGTTCCAGAAGGTCTCGGAGGCCGCCTCCAAGGTGATCGCGGCCAAGGGCGCCGGTCACTCGATCATCGGCGATCCTCGTCCTGCGGTGACGCAGTACATCACCTCGCACCACATCAGCGAAGGCACCTACCCCTCGCTGTCGGTGCTGGTGAAGGATGTCGGCGACCAGGTCGCGAAGTACGGCTCGCTCAACAAGGTACCGGCGGAAGTGGTCGGCAACACCCGTAACGACATGTACCTGACCTCGGAAGCGATCCGCTTCCTGATGAAGGACAAGGAAAACGACCTCAACAAGGAAGAGGTCGCGACCTTGAACGCCTACAAGGGCGGCCTCGATAGCGCCACGAAGTTCATCCCGACCTGGGTGAAGGTCGCCGTCGCCATCGCGCTCGGCCTCGGCACCATGGTCGGCTGGAAGCGCATCGTCGTCACCGTCGGTGAGAAGATCGGCAAGACCCATCTCACCTACGCACAGGGCGCCTCCGCCGAGCTGGTCGCCGCCGCCACGATCGGCGCCGCCGACGTGTTCGGCCTGCCGGTCTCGACCACCCACGTGCTGTCGTCGGGTGTCGCCGGCACCATGGCCGCGAACGGCTCGGGCCTGCAGATGGCGACCATCCGCAACCTGCTGATGGCCTGGGTGCTGACGCTGCCCTGCGCGATCGCGCTGTCGGCCACGCTGTATGTGATCTTCTCGCGGATCTTCTGAAGCCGATCACGCGCCTCAAAGACAAAGGGCCCGTGCGATGCACGGGCCCTTTTCGTTTGTGGTTCGGGGGGCGGCGTTAAGACGCCGCGAGCGATTCCTCGACCAGCTTGACCCAATAGGACGTGCCGAACACGATCGCCTCGTCGTTGAAATTGTAGGCTGGGTGATGCAGGCCGGCGCTGTCGCCGTTGCCGCAGAAGATGAACGCGCCGGGCCGCGCTTCCAGCATGTAGGCGAAATCCTCGCCGCCCATCAGCGGCGGCATCTCGTGCACATTGGCCTCGCCGGCAACGTTCCTGGCGATGCGCCGCGCCACCTCGGTCTCCGCAGCGTGGTTGTTCACGACAGGGTAGTTGCGCTTGTAGTGCAGGTCGATCTTGGCGCCGGTGATCTGCGCCACGCCCGCCACCACCTCGTGCACGCGCTTCTCGACCAGCTTGCGCACCTCCGGCGACAACGTGCGGATGGTGCCCCTCAGCGTTGCGGTCTGCGGAATGACGTTGCGGGCGTTGCCGGCGTGAAATTCGCAGATCGAGATCACGGCCGATTCCAGGGGATCGACGCTGCGGGCGACGATTGACTGCAGCGCGGTGATCACCTGCGCGCCGACCAGCACGGAATCGACGCATTTGTGCGGACGCGCGGCGTGGCCGCCGAGGCCCTCGATCATGATGTCGACCTCGTCGGTCGCCGCCATGATCGGGCCCGGCCGGATTGCGAACGAGCCGATCGGAATGCCCGGGCCGTTGTGCATGCCGTAGACCTGCTCGATGCCGAAACGCTCCATCAGGCCGTCCTTGACCATGGCCGCGCCGCCGGCGCCGCCTTCCTCGGCAGGCTGGAAGATTACGACAGCATCGCCGGCGAAGTTGCGGGTCTCGGCAAGGTAGCGGGCCGCACCGAGCAGCATCGCGGTGTGGCCGTCATGGCCACAGGCGTGCATCTTGCCCGGAGTCTTGGAGGCGTAAGGCAGGTTGGTCTGCTCGTCGACGGGCAGCGCGTCCATGTCGGCACGCATGCCGATCACCTTGAGCCCATCGCCGGCCGGCTTGCTGCCCTTGATCACGCCGACCACGCCGGTCTGCCCGAGGCCGGTCACGACCTCGTCGCAGCCGAACTCGCGCAGCCGGTCCGCAACGAATGCTGCGGTGCGGTGAACGTCGTACAGCAGCTCCGGATGCTGGTGGATGTCCCGGCGCCATGCCTGAATATCGGGTTGGAGGTCGGCGACTCGGTTCACGATGGGCATGGAGGGTCTCAAGCCTTGTTGGGAATACAGGACTGTCTACCATGCAAGCACCAGTCCACCTAACTCCCGTGGATCGAGGGTCCCCTGTGCTCTCGTCATGGCCGGGCCTGTCACCAGCTTGTCTTGGCCATCCACGTCTGACTATTAGGACGGAAAGCGCGTGGATGCCCGGGACGAGCCTGGGCATGACGCCTGTTTGGGTGGAAGCAGAATGCCGAGGCGGCTCGAAGGTGAGTTTGACTACATTGTCGTCGGGGCCGGCACGGCCGGCTGCATCATCGCCAACCGCCTCTCGGCCGTATCAGGGAATCGCGTCCTCATTCTCGAAGCCGGCGGCGACGACAACTGGATCTGGTTCCACATTCCGGTCGGCTATCTCTTCGCGATCGGCAATCCGCGTTCGGACTGGATGTTCAAGACCGAGGCCGAGCCCGGTCTCAATGGCCGCTCGCTGGCCTATCCCCGCGGCAAGGTGATCGGCGGCTCTTCGGCGATCAACGCCATGATCTCGATGCGCGGACAGGCCGCTGATTACGACCACTGGCGCCAGCTCGGCATGACCGGCTGGGGTTATGACGACGTGCTGCCGCTGTTCAAGAAACTCGAAGATCACTTCCTCGGCGCGAGCGAGCATCACGGCGCCGGCGGCGGCTGGCGCATCGAGGCGCCGCGGCTGTCATGGGCCGTTCTCGACGCCGTGGGCGACGCCGCCGAGGAGATGGGCATCAAGCGCATTCCGGATTTCAACACCGGCGACAACGAAGGCACCAGCTATTTCCACGTCAACCAGAAGCGCGGTCGGCGCTGGTCGTCCGCGCGCGGCTTCCTCAAGCCCGCACTGAACCGCCAAAATCTGCGGCTCGAGAAGAACGTGCTGGTCGATCGTCTCATCATCGAGCAGGGCCGCGCCGTCGGCGTACGCTTCATCCAGAATGGCGAGGTCATCGAGGCGCGCGCGAAGCGCGAGGTGATCCTCTCGGCAGGCTCCATCGGCTCAGTGCAGGTGCTGCATCGCTCCGGCATCGGTCCCGCCGACTGGCTGTCGCCGCTCGGCATCGACATCGTGATGGACAAGCCCGGCGTCGGCCGCAACCTTCAGGACCATCTCCAGCAGCGCGCGATCTACAAGGTCGAGGGTGTGCGCACGCTGAACGAGACCTACTACAATCTGTTCCGCCGTGGCCTGATGGGGCTCGACTACGCCTTCCGCCGCCGCGGACCGCTGACCATGGCGCCGTCGCAGCTCGGCATCTTCACCCGCTCCGACGCGACGCGCGCCCGCGCCAACATCCAGTTCCACGTGCAGCCGCTGTCGCTCGACAAGTTCGGCGATCCCCTGCACTGCTTCCCCGCGATCACCGTGAGCGCCTGCAATCTGCAGCCGACCTCGCGCGGCACGGTGCGGCTGCGCTCGGCGAGCTTGGACGAGAAGCCGATCATCGCGCCGAACTATCTGTCGACCGACGACGACCGCCAGGTCGGCGCCGACGCCATCCGGACCACGCGGCGACTGATGCGGCAGAAGGCGCTCGCGAAATATCGCCCGAGCGAATATCTGCCCGGTCCCACCGTCGGCGACGACGATGCCTCGCTCGCCAAGGCCGCCGGCGACATCGGCACCACCATCTTCCATCCCGTCGGCACCGCAAAGATGGGCGCGGCGAATGATCCGATGGCGGTGGTGGACGAGCGGCTGCGTTTCTACGGCCTGAGCGGCCTGCGCATTATCGACGCGTCGATCATGCCGACGATAACGTCAGGCAATACCAATACGCCGACAGCGATGATCGCCGAGAAGGGCGCGACGATGATTTTGGAGGACGCGAAGTAGCGTCCCGTCCCCATGATCAATCCACATCGCTTCTCCATTGGCCCCACTGACGCGCAGATCGCGATGCTGCAATGGGGCGAGAGCGGGAGGCCGCCCGCGCTGCTCGTGCACGGCACCGGTTTCGTCGCCGACGTCTGGGACGAGGTCGCGCGCGAGCTTGCATCGACCTGCACCGTTTACGCGCTCGACCGCCGCGGCCACGGCGCGAGCCACAAGCCCGATGCCTATCATTTCCTTGATTATGCCGAGGATGTCTGCCGGGTGATCGATGCGCTCGATCTGCGCGACGTCTACGGCATCGGCCACAGCGCCGGCGCGACCGATCTCCTGCTCGCGACGAAACTTCGGCCAGGACGCTTCACGCGCCTGTTCGTGATGGAGCCGACCGTGATGGACCCGCGCGCGGCGCGGCCCGGAGGCTTGAGCGAAGACTCGCTCACCCGCGTCCAGGGCACGCTGCGCCGGCGGGCCGAATTCGACAGTGCCGACACCGTGTTCGAGCGCTACCGCACAGCGCCGGCGTTTGCCGATTGGACCGAACCATCGCTGCGGGCCTATGTGCGCCACGGCTTCGTGCCGCTGGAGAATGGCCGGGTTCGGCTTTGCTGCACGCCCGAGATCGAATTCGCAATCCTGCGTCCGATCTACGAGGCGATGGAGCAGGTCTATGTCGGCGATGCCCGCGGCAATCCGTTTGTCTCGCTCACCGAGATCGACTGCCCGGTGCGCGTCACCACCGCCGCGAAGTCGGGGCCGATCTACAAGGAGATGGCGCGACGCGCCGTGTCGCTGATTCCGCGCGTCAGCACACTGGTCTTCGAGGGCGCCGGGCACTGCGTGGCGCAGGAAGTGCCGGAACGCGTGGTGGAGGCCGTGCGGGAATTCGCGAAATAAGTCTCGCGCCCCGGACGCGCTGCAGCGTGCAACGCTGCTGCGCAGAGCCCGGCCCAGACAATCCGAGCCGCGTGGGTCCCGGCTCTGCGGCGCACCGCCATAACGCGTCGAAGACGCGCGTGAACCCGCTCTTGGGCGCTGCACCGCGTCCGGGACACGAGACCCTACCACCTCACGAAAACGTCATCGCATCCGGGAATAAGTCTCCTCCGCCCCCAATCACCTCCCCGAAGCCCAATTCCGGGCGAAGTGGAGACGTGCGATGAGCGGACACGATCACGGGGACGGCGTCAGCCGCCGCAAGGTGCTGGAATGCATGACCTGGGCCGGCACCGGGGTGCTCTGGACCATCACGGGCGGCGTGCCGCGCTCGCTCGGCATCATCGATTCCGCGCAGGCCGCCACGGCAGCCGCGCCCGGCATGACCTTCCTCCAGATCAGCGACAGCCATGTCGGCTTCGACAAGCCGGCAAACCCCAACGCGCTCGGCACGCTGGAGGAGGCCATCAACAAGATCAACGCAATGCCGGCAAAACCCTCCTTCATGATCCACACCGGCGACATCACGCACCTGTCGAAGGCCGCCGAGTTCGACAATGCCGACCGCATCATCTCGCAGAGCAAGCTCGACGTGCACTACGTGCCTGGCGAGCATGACTTTCTCGACGAGGAGGTGAAATTCTATCGCGAGCGTTACGGCCGCGGCACCAAGGGTGCAGGCTGGTATTCGTTCGACGCCGGCGGCGTACACTTCATCGGCCTCGTCAACGTCGTCGACCTCAAGGGCGGCGGTCTCGGCAATCTCGGCGCCGAGCAACTCGCCTGGCTCGAGGACGATCTGCGCGGCAAGTCGAAATCGACACCGATCGTGCTGTTCGCGCATATCCCGCTCTGGACGGTCTATCCCGAATGGGGCTGGGGCACCGAGGACGGCGGTCGCGCGCTCGAATACGTCAAGGGCTTCGGCTCCGTCACCGTGCTGAACGGACATATCCATCAGGTGATGCAGAAGGTCGAGGGCAACGTCACTTTCCACACCGCGCGCTCGACTGCGTTCCCGCAGCCCGCGCCGGGGACCGCGCCCTCGCCCGGACCGATGAAGGTCGAGGACGCAAAGCTGCGCGGCATGCTCGGCGTCGCCAGCATCAACTTCAAGCAGAACGAGCAGCGGCTCGCGATCATCGACACGCCGCTGCAGGGTTGATCCAAGATTGAACGGAAAAAGGCTGAACGGAAGCTGACAATGAAAACACTCAATCGCCGCGACTTCGGTGTCGCCGTGGTCGCGGCCATCCTGTTGCCCGCAACGACGGCCCGTGCCGACGACATGGAAGTGCATATCGACAATTTCGTTTTCCAGCCGGCCGAGTTGAAGATCAAGCTCGGCACCACCGTGACCTGGACCAACCGGGACGACATCCCGCACACCGTGGTGTCGGCCGGCAAGTTCAGGTCCAAGGCCCTGGACACCGACGACAAGTTCTCGTTCACCTTCACCAATGCGGGCGACTACAAATATTTTTGTTCGTTGCACCCGCACATGACGGGGATGATCAAGGTTGAGTAACGTCTCAAACCAAGGCATCAACGTCTTGCCCGGCCGGTGGTCCCACGCCGGCCGGGCTCGTGTGCCTTCCGTCACACACGGAGACGAAACAAACAGGGACGAAACAACGCGACGCGCAGAACAAGAGGCAAAGCGAGGAGCGATGCCCGCCAACGACGATTTGCAGAAGGCGCAGCGCTTCCGTGAAGCCGCGCTGCCCTATCTCGACGACGTCTACACGCTCGCGCGCTATCTGCTGCGCGATGCCTCCGACGCCGAGGATGCGGTGCAGGAGTGCTATTTGCGCGCGCTGAAGCATTTTGACAGCTATCGCGGGCCGGCGATGAAGCCCTGGCTGTTCGCGATCCTGCGCAACGTCTGCAACGCAGAATACGCGCGGCGCGCGCACAGGCCCAGCGCGATCGAGGATACGCCCGGCGCCGCCGAGCAGACGCCGATCTGGCAGGAGAGCGAGGCGAGCCCCGAGACCGAGGTGCTGCGCAGCCGCGATGCCGGCGCCATCCGCAAGTTGATCGACGCGCTCGCCGAACCGTTCAAGGAAACATTCGTGCTGCGGGAGATCAACAACCTGTCCTATCGTGAAATCGCCGAGGCCGTCGGCGCCCCCGTCGGCACCGTGATGTCCCGCCTCGCCCGCGCCCGCGCCATGCTGCGCGCGGCCTGGACGGCGGAAGAGGAGCACTCGAGATGACCTGCGACGAAGCAAAAATCCTGCTTCACGCGCTGCTCGACAACGAGCTCGATGCCGGCCACGCGCGCGAGGTCGAAGCCCACATTGCCAGTTGCCCGGACTGCGCCGCGGAGTTTGCCGCACAACGCGAGATGCAGCGCGTGCTCGCCGACACCGATTTGCGCTATGCCGCGCCGGCTAGCCTGCGCGCCCGGATCGAAGCCGCGCTGCCGCAGCCGCAGCGCCGGCAACCGACCCGCCGCTCCGTGCTGCGCGGCTTTGCGATGGGCTCGGCCGTCTCCGCGCTCGCCGCCTCCGGCGTCGTCGCCGTGGTGCTGCGCCAGGACGACCAGCAGCGCATCCTGTCGGAGGTCGTCTCCGCGCATCTGCGCTCGCTTCAGGCCGGCCATCTCATCGACGTGGTCTCCACCGACCAGCACACCGTGAAGCCGTGGTTCAACGGCAAGCTCGACGTCGCCCCGCCCGTGATCGATCTCACCGCGCAAGGCTTCACGCTGGTCGGCGGCCGGCTCGACTATATCGACGCCCGCGCCATCGGCGCCGTCGTTTACAAGCGCCGGCAGCACGTGATCAATTTGTTCGTATCGCAGACATCGAACGCGGAATATCGCGCGCCGAAGACCGAGACCATGCAGGGCTTCAACTGCCGCCGCTGGGGCAATCGCGGCCTGAACTTCTGGGCCGTCAGCGATATCGGCGCCGACGAGCTCGCCGAATTCGTCGACAAGTTCGAGGCGGCGATGAAGGCGAATGTGGAGGGGTAGCTGGCGGAGCGAAGCAATCCAGCCCGCATCCGCAGAGGGATACTGGATTGCTTCGCTTCGCTCGCAATGACGACCGCTGAGATAGATCGGCGAATTTACGCCGACCGCCGCACCGCGTTGTCCACCAGCGTCTTGCCGAGCGACCAGATCGCGCCGGGGACCTTGTGGCTGCCGGCGATGACGTCGTCGAAGGCGCGCTCGATCCAGCCGCAATCTTCCTCGGTGATGGTGAGCGGCGGCAGCAGCTTGATGGTGTGGCTGCCGTGACCGGCGACTTGCGTGAGGATCTTGTGGTCCTTGAACAGCGGCACGGTGATGAGCTGGCAGAACAGGCCCTTGTTGGCAGCTTCCAGCACGTTCCAGGACGCCCGCAGCCGCAGCGACTTCGGCGGGCCGAACTCGACGCCGATCATCAGGCCCTTGCCGCGCACTTCCTTCATCAGCTCGTAGCCTGGCACCATGCGCGTCAGCGCGAGGCGCAGCTCGGCGCCGCGCTTGGCGGCGGACTCGATCAGCTTCTCGGACTCCATGACGTCGAGCGTCGCGATGCCCGCGGCCATCGCCAGATCGTTCTTGGAGAAGGTGGAGCCGTGCACCACGGCGCGGTCCATCTGGTTGAAGATCTTGTCGAAGATGCTCTTGCGCGTCAGCACGGCGCCGACCGGCACGTGGCCGCCGGACAGCGACTTCGACAGCAGCACCATGTCGGGCTCGACGTTCCAGTGCTCGACCGCCAGGAAGCGGCCGGTGCGGCCCATGCCGGTCTGGATCTCGTCGGCGACGAACAGCGTGCCGTATTTCTTGCAGAGCGCGGCAGCGCCCGGCAGGAACTCGTCGGTGGGCATGTTGACGCCCTTGCCCTGGATCGGCTCGACGACGAAGGCCGCAACCTCGCGCGAGGCCAGCGCCTTTTCGAGCGCGGCGAGGTCGTTGAACGGAATCGAGGTGCAGCCGGGCAGCAGCGGCTCGAAGCCGGTACGGAAGTTCGAATCACCCGTTAGCGACAGCGCGCCGTAGGTCAGGCCATGATAGCCGTGGGCGCAATAGACGATGCCGGGACGGCCGGTGGCGCCGCGGGCGAATTTGATCGCGGCTTCGACGCATTCGGCGCCGGAATTGGCGAAGAACGCCTTGTCGAGATAGGGGACGTATTTCAGCAGCCGCTCGGCGAGCACGCCGGCAAGCACCGAGACGTCGAACTGGACCAGATTGGGCAGGTCGGCATCGAGCACGCTCTTGAGCGCCTCGCGCATGACAGGGTGATTGCGCCCGATCGCGAACACGCCAAAGCCGGACAACAGGTCGAGATAGCGCGCCCCCTCGCGATCGTAGAGGTACTGCCCCTGCCCCTTCTGGAAGCCGACATCGTAGCCGATGGTCTTGAGAACCCGAACGAACTGCTCGTTCAGATACCGATTATGCAGGGTGCTGCGCTGGGCCTGACGGTCCGCGAATAGCTGAGACATGTCTGGATTTGGGCTGTGCATCCGCTACATACTTCGCTTGAGGGCCGGCTCGTCAACTGAAAAGGGACCGTTACCGAAAACGGTCTGTGCGGCCTTTTGCCCTTTTTCGGACCATCTTCGCAAGCACAGCTTTAAACCATGTTGCACTGCCAAGGAACTATCATGCGTTTAGCCCTTTACACCGGACTAATACTGGCTGGTGGTTACACCTGCCTGACACCCGCGCTCGCCGCCGATCCCACCGGCGACTGGCGGGTCGCCGACGCCGTCGCCAACATTCGTGTCGCCCAATGCAATGGCAGCATGTGGGGCGCGGTTTCCTGGGAAAAACAGCCCGGCGGCCGCGATGAATACAATCCGGATCCGTCGAAAAAGACCAGGCCGACGCTGGGCATGGCGACCCTGATCGACATGAAGAAGAAGCCCGGCGTCGATCAGTGGGAAGGGCAGGTCTACAACGCCAAGGACGGCCAGCTCTACAGCGCAACCATCACGACCGTCGGCACCGACCAGCTCGAAATCAAGGGCTGCGTGATGGGCTTCCTCTGCGGCGGCGAGACCTGGACCCGCGTCGCCCCGCCGATTCCTTTGAGCACCGCCAACGCCATGGCCAAGGGCGCACCGAAGCCCACCGGCGCGGCGCCGAAAGCCCAAGGCAACAACGGCGGCACCACAGGCGGCCCGACAACAGGCGGCACGACCGGCGCCAGCGCCACAGCGCCGGCCCCTGCCCCCGCAGCCCAGAAGACCGCTACCACCGCCAAGCCCGGTCAGAAGAACGCCGCCGACCCGGTCGGCGACATCTGCCTACTCCCTGAGATTGCGGGGTTTGCCCATTAGGGCCGGCTGGAACAGCAGCACTGCGGCAAGCGTCGTCACCAGCGAGAGTGCGAGTAGCTTGCCCATGCTGGACGTTCCGGGGTGGCTCGACAGCCACAGGCTACCGAACGCGGTCGCCGTCGTCAGCGCGCTGAAAAAGATCGCGCGTGTCAGGCTGGTCTGGAGCAGGTTTGTCCTGCCCGAGCGCCAGGCCACGACATAATAGATCTTGAAGGCGACGCCGACGCCGAGCAGCAGCGGGAACGCGACGATGTTGGCGAAGTTGAGCGGCAGCCCGATCAACACGCAGATTTCGAGCGTCACCGCGCCGGCGACCAGCAGCGGCACCAGCGTCATCAGCACGTCGACGAACCGCCGCAGCGTGATCCAAAGCAACAGGCCGATCACCAGCAGCGCGTAGATGCCGGCGTGGATGAACGCCTTCACCACGGTGTCACCGGATTTCAGGATCGAGACCGGCCCGCCGATCGCGGTCGGCTCGGCCGCGAGCACCGCCGCCGCAAATTTGCGCAGCGTGTCGTTGTCGTTGGGATCGCCCTTCGGCTGCGCCTCGACGCGGATGATCCCGTCCTTGCTCTTCCAGGCGCTGACGAGCTCGGGGGGCAGTGAGGCCAGGGTGACCGGCCCGGCCTGCATCGCGTTCCTGAGCTGGCCGAACGCGATCTTCAGCGGCGTGACGAACACGTCCTGCGCCGTGTTCCGCGTGGCCTCGTCGCCATTGGCGAGCTTTTCGAGCGCGTCCGCCAGCCGGCGCGAGGCGACGGCGCCCGGGCCCTTCGTGTCACCGGCGGTCCGGCGCAGATTGTCGACCGAGGATTTCAACGCCTCGACGTTTTCCTTGTCCGTTGGCGCAGCGTCGACCTGGTCAGGATTGAGCGCGGGGTTGAGCACCTTGGCGCCCTGCGCGAGCAGCTTCAGCTTTGGCGCCTGGTCGGTCGGCACGAAGCTGTCGAGCGACATCACGCGCAGCACCTCCGGCACCTTCTCCAGCTTCGCCTCGACCTGCCTCGCCTGCTCCTCGGACGTGGTCATCACGTTGATGGCATTGGCGCCGGTGTTCGGATCCTTGCGCAAATCGAGGAAGGTCGCGATCGACTCGGCCTTCGGGTTGCGCAGGTTCATCGGGTTGAAGTCGAACTTCAGGAAGTAGAGCAGCGGCAGGCCGGCGAGCGCCAGCAGCAACGTGCCGCCCACGACCAGCACACGGTGCTTCTCCAGAAAGTAATCGAGCGGCGCCAGGAAGGCATAACCGACGGGCTCCTGCTCACCGGGCGGGTTCAACAGCTTCAGCATTGCGGGCAGTACGGTGATGCTGGAGAGGAACGCCACCAGCATGCCGACGCCGGCGATCTGGCCGAGCTCGGAGATGCCCTTGTAATCGGTGGGCAGGAAACAGAGGAAGCCGGCGGCGGTCGCCATTGCCGCCAGCGACAGCGGCACCGCGGAGCGCTTGGCGGCAAGCACCAGCGCGCCGGAGAGATCGTTGTGCTTGTAGCGCTCCGAGCGGTAGCGGACGCTGTACTGGATACCAAAATCGACGCCCAGTCCCACGAACAGCACGGCGAACGCGATCGACAGCAAATTGAACGAGCCGACCATCATCAGGCCGGCAGCGGTCGTCAGCGCAAGGCCGACGAAGAGATTGACGAACACCGCGAAAATGATCTTCGACGAGTGCAGCGCCATCCACAGGATGAGCAGCACGACCAGCACAGTCCCGACGCCGTTGACGACGGCGCCCTCCTGGACGGTGGCGTATTCCTCGTTGGCGATCGGGACGGGACCGGTCAGTCGCACTCGTGCCTGGTACTTGTTCGCAAAATCCAGATCAACTGCCGCCTTGCGGATCGCGTCGGTGGCGCCCTTGCCGGGCTCCAGCGCGTTGTAGTCCAGGATCGGCTTGAACTCGATGAAGGCGCGCTTATCGGAATCCGTCAGCGGCTCGTCGCTGACGAGCTCACGCCAGGAGAAGCTCGCTTTGCCCTTGTTGAGCACGGTCTCGACGGTCTGCGCGATCTGATTGAAGGGCCGCGCGGTATTGTCGAGCTTGACCTGGCCGCGCTTGACGCCGGCAAGTCCCGTCTCCAGCGCGCCGGTCAGGCCGCGGATCGAGGGATCACCGGCCATGATCTCGACCAGGGGCGCTGCGGATTCGAACTGGCTGGTGATCTTGCCGACCTCTTCGGTCGGCAGGAACAGCAAGCCGTTCTTCTCAAAGAACTCGCCGGTGCCGAGCTGCTGCATCGACTGGAAGTCGGTCTTGTTGTCCTTCAGCTTGGCGAAGAGCGCATCCGCCGCCGCGGTCGCCATCTCCGGCGTCCTGGCCTCGACGACCGCGAGAATCGTCGCGTCGCGGTCGAAGGCACGGTCGAATTGCTGGTCGCGCTGGCGCCAGTCCAAATTCTGGGCAATCAGCGAATTGATGTCGGTGTTGATGGCGAAATGCTTAGACGTGTAATAGCCCGCCCCGACCGAAAGCAGGAGCCCGAGAACGACGACGAGGGAGGCAAACCGGGTGCAGGCCCTGACGATGGCAACGACTACGCTTTGCAGCATCTTTTCTTTCTGCGGTTAACAGCTTGCCGGAAACGCCCGCTGTTTATCGGAGTTCCCCGGCGAAACCTATTGCTGTTTTGAGTGGTTCTCGCCGCACGAAGGTTCGAGGTAAACGGCGACAGACCTAGGCAAAATCATGCGGGGCGGTCGGTATAGCCGGTGACTTGAGGCGGGAAAGTGGCGAAGCGGTGAGCACAAATGTCGCCATTTTGCTCAGAGCGCATGCCCTATTATAATACCGCGGATGCGCACGGTAACGGAACCAGGGTTTCATCCGGTCTTTCCTTTTTGCCGATTTTTTGACACAAAGTGCTGTGCCTCCATGCGCCGGGGCCCAGATAGGGTGGGCGGTTACCGCGTGCGCGAAACCAATGGTGCGGTTATTGCAACTCATTGGACAGTATCGAAGTGCCGCCGGGGACTTGAGAAGCGGATTGGTGCAAATTGCGTGATGGGCGTCCTATGGAAGTTTATCTAGCGCAGCCGCGCGGCTTTTGCGCGGGCGTGGTGCGTGCGATCGAGATCGTGGAACGGGCGCTGGAGAAGTACGGCCCGCCCGTCTACGTGCGCCACGAGATCGTGCACAACAAGTACGTGGTCGAGAGCCTGAAGAACAAGGGCGCGATCTTCGTCGAGGAACTGTCCGAGGTTCCGCCGAAAGCCGTGACCGTTTTCAGTGCCCATGGCGTCGCCCGCAGCGTCGAGGAAGAGGCTGCCGCGCGCGACCTTCCGGTGCTCAATGCCACCTGCCCCCTGGTCACGAAAGTTCACAATCAGGGGAAACGCTACATCTCCAGGGGCCGCACCCTGATCCTGATCGGCCATGCCGGCCACCCCGAGGTCGAGGGCACGATGGGCCAGGTTCCCGCCCCGGTGCTGCTTGTCCAAAGCGTTGAAGAGGTTAAGGCCTTGACGCTGCAGGCGGATACGCCAGTGGCCTACATCACCCAGACCACCCTGTCGGTCGACGACACCAAGGACATTATTGCGGCCCTCCAGGCCCGCTTTACAGATATTCAAGGCCCGGATATCCGGGATATCTGCTATGCGACACAGAACCGCCAATCTGCGGTAAGGGACTTGAGCAAGCTGGTCGACGTGATCTTGGTGGTGGGCGCTGCCAATAGCTCGAACTCGAACCGGCTCCGCGAAATCGGCACTGAGGCCGGCGTCGCGAGTTATTTGATTGCCGACGGCAGCGCGCTCAATCCGGAGTGGTTGAAAGATGCCAAGACCGTCGGCGTCACGGCCGGCGCTTCGGCGCCTGAGGTACTCGTGGATGACGTGATCGAAGCGATGCGGCGGATCGGACCAGTCAAGGTCTCGGTGCTGCCGGGCCGCGAGGAAAACATCGAATTCCGGCTTCCGGCCGAACTGGCTGCGAGCTGACCCACCCGAATTCCTAGCCCAGAAAGAAACTTGTAATGGCTATCCCCTTCTTCAAGGAAATGCGTATCGGCGGCTATTTGCTCAAGCAGAAACTGCTTGGCCGCAAGCGCTATCCGCTCGTGCTGATGCTGGAGCCGCTGTTCCGCTGCAACCTCGCCTGCGTCGGCTGCGGCAAGATCGATTATCCGGATGCGATCCTCAACCGCCGCATGACCGCCCAGGAGTGCTGGGACGCGGCCGACGAGTGCGGCGCGCCGATGGTCGCCATTCCCGGCGGCGAGCCGCTGATCCACAAGGAGATCGGCGAGATCGTGCGCGGCCTGGTCGAACGCAAGAAGTTCGTCTCGCTCTGCACCAACGCGCTGCTGCTCGAGAAGAAGCTCGACCTGTTCACGCCCTCCCCGTACCTGTTCTTCTCGGTGCATCTCGACGGCCTGAAGGACCATCACGACAAGGCTGTGTCGCAGAAGGGCGTGTTCGACCGCGCCGTCTCCGCGATCAAGGCGGCCAAGGCGCGCGGCTTCACCGTCAACGTCAACGCCACCATCTTCGACGGCCATCCGGCCGAGGAGATCGCGAAATTCCTCGACCTCACCGTCGAGCTCGGTGTCGGCGTCTCGATGTCGCCGGGCTATGCGTATGAGCGTGCGCCGGACCAGGAGCACTTCCTCAACCGCACCAAGACCAAGAAGCTGTTCCGCGACGTCTTCGCGATGGGCAAGGGCAAGAAGTGGAACTTCATGCATTCCGGCCTGTTCCTGGACTTCCTCGCCGGCAACCAGGAATACGAGTGCACGCCGTGGGGCATGCCCGCGCGCAACATCTTCGGCTGGCAGAAGCCCTGCTATCTGCTCGGTGAAGGCTATGCCAAGACCTTCAAGGAGCTGATGGACACCACCGATTGGGAAACCTACGGCACCGGCAAGTACGAGAAGTGCGCCGACTGTATGGCCCATTGCGGCTACGAGCCGACGGCTGCGACCGCTGCCATCAGCCACCCGCTGAAGGCGATGTGGGTGTCGCTGCGCGGCATCAGGACCACGGGCCCGATGGCGCCCGAGATCGACATGACCAAGCAGCGTCCGGCGCAGTACATCTTCTCGGCGGAAGTGCAGAAGCGCCTGTCGGAGATCCGCAAGGACGAGGCGGCCGCGGCGCAGGAGAAGGCGGCGCGGAAGGCGTCGACCGCCGCGTAAGCACGCAAGTCGGTACGAACAAAGAAGGCCCGGTCGCCACCGCGACCGGGCCTTTTCATCTTCGGCACGAACGCCCCGAGGCGACCGGAGGCAGATCCGCTGCCCCGTGAAGCCAAACGGCCCTGCGCGGCCACTCGTGCCATAAGGCAGATTGCCGACCTTCGTCAGGCTGATCGCGCTGAATCCAGCAAACCGACGATCGAGCCCAGCGTGTCCGGAACGAGCGTCGTGCGACGGCGATCTATCTGCGTCCAAGCGAGTCGGCGGCAATTGTCGAGGGCATGATGCGACGGACGCTGTGGGTCGTGGATCGAAACCGCATGGAAGCGACCGAGTGAGCAGGCACCAAAACGCAAAAGGCCCGGTCGCCAATGGCGACCGGGCCCTTTGCTTTATCGTATCAAGAGGTCAGGCCGCCTTGGAGACCAGGGCCTCGCTGTCGACGAGCTCGGTGCCGATCAAATAGTCGCGGCAGCCGCGCAAGCTACGCAGCGCGCGGTTGAAGTCGATGCCGGTCGAGACCAGCGCATGCAGCGTGGTCGGATTGCGCACGATGCCGCGCAGAACGGCGGCGAGATCGATCTGGCCGTTCGGCTTGATGGCGGCGCGGGCGAGCGCCGGCAGCGCGCGATGGGCGGGATCGCTGATGACGCGGACCGCGGCAAAGGGCAGCCCCGCCTCGGCGGCGTAGGCGGCCGCGATGTGGCTCTCCATGTCGACGGCGGAGGCGCCGGTTTCCGAATGCAGCGCCGCCTTGCAGGACCGCTTCGTAACCACCTCCTCGGCGCCGGCAAGGCTGCCGCGCACCACGCGGCGGCGGCCCGACGTCAGGCGGTCGATCAGGTCGTCGCCGAGCGACAGGCCCGCGGCCCAGCGGGTATCGCCGGAGAGCACCTCGGTCGCCAGCACGACGTCGCCGGAGCGCAGCGTCGGGTCGAGCCCGCCGGCCACGCCGAACGAGATCACGCCGCGAATCGTCTCGGGATCCACCACCGTCAGAAGCGCCCGCAACTGGGTCGGGCTGCTCGACGAGCAAATGACCGCCATTCCGGGCCCAGCCGCGATACGGGCCTCCTGAACCAGTCCAGTCACGATCAATATCGGCCGCGGGTCGATGGCATTACCCACGGTCAGATAGTCCCCCGTCCCCAAAGTCACATCCCGACCCCTACCACCCTGCTGTTGGTGTTCCGCAAGTTCCGATACCGCGCCAACGCCCACAGCGGGAAGAACTTCGGGTAACCGTGATAACGCAGATAGAATACACGAGGAAAGCCTGTGGCGGTGTACCGCTGCTCGTCCCACAGTCCTTTTTTGTTCTGTGTTGCAATCAGGTACTCCACCCCGCGGGCGACGGCCGGGTGATCAACCTCGCCAGCAGCCATCAGGGCAAGCAAGGCCCATGCCGTTTGCGAGGCGGTCGAGGGAGACGCCTCCCAGCCCTTGTAGTCGAGACGGTAGCTGACGGCGGCCTCGCCCCAGCCGCCGTCCTTGTTCTGGATCGAGGCCAGCCAGTCGGCGGCTTTCCGAATCATCGGGTCGTTATGGCGGACGCCGGCCATGTTGAGGGCACAGAGCACCGACCAGGTTCCGTAGATGAAGTTCATGCCCCAGCGGCCGTACCAGGACCCTTCCGGGTGCTGGGTCTTCCTGAGGTAGGCGACCCCGTCGGCGACATGCTTGCTGGTCTTCTCGGTCTCGCCGAGCTGGGCCAGCATGGAGATGCAGCGCGCGGTGACGTCCTCGGTCGGCGGATCGAGCAGCGCGCCATGGTCCGAGAACGGGATGTTGTTCAGATAGTATTCGAGGTTGTTGACGTCGAAGGCGGCCCAGCCGCCGTCGTCGCTCTGCATGCCCTCGATCCACTCCCGGCCGCGGTCGATTGCGGCGTCATAGCCGGTCGCACCGTGCTCGCGTCGCATGCGGTCCATCGACATCACCACCACCGCGGTGTCATCGAGATCGGGATAATAGGCATTGTTGTACTGGAAGGCCCAGCCGCCCGGGCGCACGTCGGGCCGCTTCACCGCCCAGTCGCCCTTCACCTCGAGCTCCTGCTTCGGGATCAGCCAGTCGAGGCCCTGCTTGGCCGCAGGCAGGGCTATGTCACCGCCGGCTTCGAGCAGCGCGTGGGCGGTCAGCGTCGTGTCCCACACCGGCGAGACGCAGGGCTGGCAATAGGCCTCGTCGCCGTTGAACACGAGCAGCTTGTCGATGCCGCGGCGCGTGACCGCTCGCGGCGGATAATTCTCGTCCTTGCCGAGCGCGTCATACATCATGACGATGTTGGCCATGGGCGGATAGATCGCGCCCATGCCGTCCTCGCCGTTGAGCCGCTCCTCGGTGAAGGCGAGCGCCGTATCGATCGCGCGCTGCCGCAGGCTCTTCGGAAACATCGGCTCGATCACGCGCAGAATGCCGTCGAGCGCGCGGAATAGCACGAACCAGGCCATGCTCTGGTGCGGCGCCTTCGCGGTCATGCCGATCGAGCGCGGATCCTGGAGAAACAGCTCGTCGATCCCGACGCCCTTCGGATTCTTCGCCAGCGGCTTCAGCGCGGCGAGAACCATCAGCGGCACCATGGTGGTGCGCGCCCAGTAGGAAATCTTGTTGAGGTGGAACGGCGACCAGAACGGCAACAGCACGATCTCGATCGGCAGCACCGGCACCGCGCGCCAGGTCACCACGCCGAACATCGCAAGCAGGAAGCGCGTGAAGACGTTGCTGTTGATCGCGCCGCCGCGGGCATGGATCGCCTCGCGCGCACGCACCATGTGCGGGGCGTCGACGGAATCACCGATCATCTTGAGCGCGAAGTAGGACTTCACGCTCGCGCTCATGTCGAACTCGCCGTCATGCACGAGCGGCCAGCCGCCATGGGCGCCCTGCACGCGGCGGAGATAATTGCCGAGCTTGGCCTCGAGCACGGCGTCCACGGGCTCTGCGAGATAATGGCGCAGCAGGATGTATTCGGCCGGAATGGTGCAGTCGGCCTCGAGCTCGAACACCCAATGGCCGTCGGATTGCTGGAAGCCGAGAACGCCTTGCGTCGCCGACGCAATGCTCGATTCCAGGACGCCCGATTCCAAGGCTTCGCGGCTGGTCGCGTTCACGGAATCCATGTCGCTCGATTGCTCCGATAGTCGATTGAAATTGACCGGGACTTTGCCCGTCAGGGCCGCTTTGCGGCCAAAACCAGATCGGCGGCGCGATCACCGGACCGCACCGATCCCTCGATGGTTGCAGGCAATCCCGTAGCAGTCCAGTCGCCGGCAAGAAACAGGTTTTTCAGCGCAGTGGCCGGCCCCGGACGCAGGGCATTCTGGGCCGGCGTGGCCGCAAATGTGGCACGGCGCTCGCGCACGATCTGCCAGGGGGGCAGCTCGCCGGAGACCCCGCCCGCCTTGCAGACGTCGTTCCAGATCGCCTGCGCGAGTTCCTCGCGCGGCATGTCGACCAGGCGGTCGCCATTGCTGATGGTCACGGAGAGCCGGTTCGGGAACGCGAACAGCCATTCCACGACGCCGCCGATCACGCCGAGGATCGGCGCCGAGCCCGGCGGCGGTTCAAAGCGGAAATGCGCGTTCACGATGGCGCGGAATTCGGTCGGCGTCTTCAGCCCGGGCAGCAGGCTCGCAGCGGCACGCGGCGGCACTGCCATCACGACGACATCGCCCTCACCGAGCTGGATCACATCCTCGCTGCCGAAATTCAGCGCGCTGGCCTTGCCGTCACCGGTCGTAAACGAACGCAGCTCATGGCCGAGCTGAACGGTGTGGCCGCGCTCCTGCAAGAACTTGACGGCAGGCTCGATCAGCACGGCGCTCAAGCCGTCGCGCGCAATCAGCGGCCGGCACGCCTGTCCGCCGGCAAGCAGCGTCTCGCGCACGATCGCGCCGGCAAGCCCGGCCGAGCCCTCGGGCGGATCGACGTTGAGCGCCGCAAGCAGCAGCGGCTGCACCAGCCGCTGATACAGGATGCCTTCGCAGGGAATGGACTTGCCGACCAGCGTCTCCTCCGACGCCCAGATCAGCGGCGCCAGCTTGAGATAATCGCTGAGCCCGGTGTCGGGAACGCGGCGGCTCTCGTCGAGCACCCAGGTCGGCAGCCGGCCATCGCCGAGATCGATCTGCCAGCGCTGCCCGGTCTTGATGTCGACGAACGGAAACTGCGCGCGCTCGGGGCCGACGAGGCCCGCCTCGGTGCCGATCGAGCGGGCATAGGCGCGCGCATGGCTGTTGCCCGACAGCAGCAGATGATTGCCGTTGTCGATGGTGAGATTGGTGGCGCCGTCGAAATAGGAACGGCAGCGGCCGCCGGCCTGGTGCGTCGCCTCGTGCACGGCGACCTTGAAGCCGGCATTGGCGAGCCGCACGGCGGCGGAGAGGCCGGAAATTCCAGCACCGATGATGTGAGCTGTCTTTTGCATCAGATGAAAGCGTAACGGAGCAGGATCAGGATGCGCGCGACCTTCGACACACGCACCGGCTCGCGCGGCGCGTTGAAGCCGCGTGCGATCAGGAGGTCCAGAATGGAATGGTAGTATTTCGACATGATCCGCGGCGCGCGCACGGCGCGGCGCTTGTTGCGGTTCATGATCTCGTCAGACTTCTCGAAATGCGCCTTCGCACGCTGCGTCAGCGGCTGGCAGACCTTCGGCAGCGCGCGCTCGGTGATCACGCGGTTCGGGTCGTTGGAGGTGATGCCGGCATGCAGCAGCGCCTCGCGCGGCAGATAGAGCCGGCCGAGGCCAGCGTCCTCGTCGATGTCGCGCAGGATGTTGGTGAGCTGGAGCGCGCGGCCGAGATGGTAGGCGAGCTGGATGCCGTCTTCCTCGGGCAGGCCGAACACCCGCACCGACAGCCGCCCCACGGCGCTGGCGACGCGATCGCAGTAGAGATCGAGCGTCGTCATGTCGGGCGCGCGGATGTCCTGCGGCACGTCCATCTCCATGCCGTCGACGATCGCAAGGAAATCCTCGCGCTTGAGGCCGAAGGTCTTCACCGAGGCGACGTAGTCCTTCAGCCGCGGCGGCGGATGGCCCTGATAGAGCGCGTCGATGTCGTTGCGCCACTCCTGAAGCGCGGCGAGCCGCTCGTCGCGCGGGCCGTCGGAATCGGCGATGTCGTCGACCTGGCGGCAGAAGCTGTAGATCTGGAACATCGCTTCGCGCTGGTCATGCGGCAGGATGCGCATCGCAGCGTAGAAGGAGCTGTTCGATGCGGTCGAGCCGTAATTGGCGCTGGGCGAGGTCGCCTCAAGCGTCATGTGCAGTCCCCGGTCTGGAAATGGCCTTGCGCCCGATCGCGCGGCGGCCGACTTCGCCGATCATGCCGGCGAGGCTGAAAGTGAGAAGCTCGAACTTGTTCAGATGCACGCGCTCGCGCAGGGGATCGCGCACCTTCAACAGGCGCACGATGCGATCGGCATAGGCCTGGATCACCGCGACGTCGACGCCGAGGCGGAAATCGCGGATCTCCGCGCTGAGCGACCGGCCCTCGTCGAGCAGGGCTGCGTTGCGCACGGCGAGCGCCTGAAGGCAGGCCAGCATCGCCGGCGGCGACTGCGTCAGCCCGAGCTGCTCGACCGAGGCGCCACTCGCGGCCAGCGCGTCGCGCGGCAGATAGACGCGATTGAGCTCGCGAAAATCCTTGCCGCAATCCTGGAGGTGGTTGTTGATCTGAAGACCTGCGCAGAGCGCGTCCGAGGCCGCCCATGTCGACGTGCTCTCGCCGTGGACGTCGAGCATGAAACGGCCGACCGGCATCGCCGAGTAGCGGCAATAGTGGATGACCTCGTCCCAGTTCTCGTAGCGCAGCTTGGTGACGTCCATGCGGAACGCGATGAGCACGTCGAGCGCGTGGCGCGGCGCCATGCCTCGCTCGGCCAGCGCCCGCCGCAGAATGACGGCTTCGGCCTGGGTGTCGCCCTCGCCGAGCAGTTCCGCCTCGAGCAGGTCGAGATAAGCGAGCTTCTGGTCGGGCGGCAGCGTCGCGTGATCGGCGATGTCGTCGGCGGTGCGGACGAAATTGTAGTACGCCAGGATCAGCGCGCGATGGCGCGGATGAATGATCCAGGACGCGACGGGAAAATTCTCGTCGCGGTCACCCTTGCCGGATCGCAATTCGCTCGCAGAGGTCATCGAGGGCTGGTTTACAATCGTTTGGACAGGAAGGGCTTTTTCGCTCGCGCGGGCTCATGCCGGCGATGCCGCCGCGGCCCCCATATAGGGGAATACGGCCGCAAAACCAATCCTGTCTCTCGATGGCTGCCCTTCCGGATCCGGCCCGAAAAGGCGGCCCCGGGGCCGCCCTTGGTAGGCCAGTGGCCGAGCTTACTGGTTGTGGGTCTTCAGGACCTGGTCGCAGGCCTGCGAGATCTTGGCCCGGTTCTCCTTGAGGCAGGCCAGGATGGTGAAATCGCCCTGGTCGATGACCGGACGGCAGAACTTCTGCACATCGCGCGTGCAGGCCTTCTGTTCCGCGTCCGTGCCGCGTCCTGCCTGGGCGAATGCCGCCGTCGAAAGGGATGCCGACAGCAGGGTGAGAGCGACGAGAAGCTTACGCATTGTATTCCTTCATTCTGACGGCAGAATCGCACCAATCCCGGACAGCACAGGGCGGACGACCGGAATGGATTGTTCTGATGGCAAGTCGCCGCGGAACGTGCGGCCTCGGAGAAGGCACAAGCACTGGCAAATGCGGCCAAATTGGCGCCACAGCCACCAAATTAGGTCTTCCCTCGCTCTTCATTGGCAGATGTAAGAGTTTGATACTACGTCATAATTCTGGCACACCGCGTTTTGATGCGTACCTGTTGCAGAGCTGCATCTCTCCGCCCTGCTTTTCCCGCCAGAAACACACCGAAACAGAGAGAATCGCGCAGCCTGACCTGGCGCGAGGGCGTCGTGAACCGCCATCCCCGGCTGTCAGACTTTGAACCAGACACAGCCTCGGAACACTAAACTTTCGATGTGGCGAGACGTTCATCCTAAGCGAACGTCGCTCGAAAACGGGATATTCAAAATGCAATTCTTTGGGCGATCTGGACAGGCAATCAAGGCGGCCGGCATCGGGGCTGCGCTGCTCTTCTCAGTCTCGGCAAGCCATGCTCAGTCGTCCGGACCGTTTGCAGGTTTCGACGGTGCGTGGAGCGGCACCGGCACGGTGTCGCTGTCCGATGGCAGCACCGAGCGCATCCGCTGCAAGGCCGACTACAAGGTCGCCGGCACCGGTCTCAGCCTCAAGCAGGCCCTTCACTGCGCGTCCGACAGCTACAAGTTCGACCTCACCAGCGACGTGACGAGCCAGGGCGAGCGAATCTCCGGCAACTGGAGCGAGACCAACCGCAACATCTTCGGCAATCTCCAGGGCACCGCCGGCGGCGGCCAGATCGAGGTGTTCGTCGAAGCCAACGGCTTCGCCGCCAACCTGTCGCTGCGCACCAACGGCACCAAGCAGACGGTGCAGATCAGCTCGAAGGGCGAGATCCGCGGCGTCAACATCACGATGACGAAGGGCTGACGCCCTTCCCAGCGGATAAGGAACACGCCCCCGGTTCTCGCGAGCCGGGGGCTTTTTGCTGACATTGTTGCGGACATGGACCCAATTCGCAGACATCTGCTCAAGGCCGCCGGGCTCTTCGTAACCAGCCGCGCCTTCGCCAATGACCAGCAGGTACGAGCATGCAGCCTTCGTCGGTAAAACCGCGTCACGTGCTCTGCTTCCTCGGCAAGGACGAGAGCCTGCTGCACCCGTCGAAGGCGGTGGCCAAGACAATCGCGGATTTCAACTTCGAGATCGACCGCACCTATTCGCAAGCCAAACCCGATCCGCACATGGAGCGGTCGTTCGGCGTGTGCTGGGACCGCGTCTTCCCGAAAGCCTGGTCTGCCGCGGACGAAGCGACCGTGGCCAGCCACAAAGCGGTGCTCTATTTGCTGAGCCCGCCGCTGGAGCAGCAGAAGGCAGTCGCCTTTTCGGCCGCGGCCTTGCGCATCGTCGAGGAGATGATCGAAGCCGGTGCCACCGCCGTGAAGGGCGAAAGCGCCGGCATTGCCCACGGCCTCGAGCGGTGGCGCAGTCTCGGCGATCAGGCCCGCAAGGGCGCAAAGACCAGTCAGGGCCTTGGCATGACCCTCGCCGTCGCCAAGGCGTGTCGTCTTGCTTTCGCCAAGCGTCCGCTCGGCGGCGATCGCTATTACGAGACCGTCGGCTATCACCTCGTCGGCTTGCCGGAGATCTATGTCGCGAAATCGCGCGGCAACGAATGGTCGGCGGTGATGCTCATGGAGGAGCTTGCCAACGCGATGGCCGAGAGTGGCATCGAAGCGACGCTACGCGATCGCAAGCTTACGCTCTCGCGGGAGCAGGACTACGCCGAGGACGATTTCAAGTTCAATCCGTACGGGATCGTCCGGGTCGAGGCGTGAGCAAAGGGCGGCGTATGCCGCCCGCTCAGATCGCCGGCTTGTCAGGGCCCTGAAGCTTGGCGTGCAGGTTGATCAGCCACATCGCCGTCGGCCGCAGGATGAAGAGGTCGGCGACGAGGGCCATCACCATCGAGAAGGCGCTGAGCCAGCCGAACAGCCGCAGCGACGGCAGGTCGGAGAACACGGTGACGACGAGACCGCAGGCCAGCACCAGCGTGGTCAGGATCAACGCCGGGCCGACCAGCACCGTCGCGCGCTCCACCGCGAGCGCCGAACCGACGCCCGGCTTGCTCTCCAGCCTGAGGCGATTGAGGAAGTGGATCGTCGCGCTCAAGCCCAGGCCGAACGAAACGGTCAGCGCCACGACACTGGCAAATTGCAGCCCCTCGCCCATCGCCCACAGCACCGTTCCCGACATCACCACCGGGAAGATGCCCGGCAGGATACAGGCGAACATCACGACCCAGGAGCGGAAGGCAAGGCCGATGAAGATCGCGACGAGCGCGAATTCGACAGTGAGCCCGCGGTTGAGCTTCTCGATCATGCCGGCCGAGTTGCGCGCGGCAATCGCGGCAAGACCCGTTACCGCGATCTCGTAGCCCGGATGCTTCTTGCGGACGGCGTCAAGTTCGGAATCGAGCTTGTCGACGATCGGTAGCAGCTGGCTGGAATCCTTGTCCGGCACGCGGCCTGCGACCACGACGGCGTCCTGCTCGGCGTCGATGAAGCGCCGGACCAGATGCTCGGGGATGACGTTGACATATTCCTTCAGCGTCGCGACGTCGGCGCTGCCGGCCTTGTCTGCGAGCCAGCGGCGCAGGGTCTCGAGCGACCAGACGTTGCCGACACCGGCCGCCTTCTCGACGGTCGCATGCACGTCCGCGATGGTCTGGAGCGTCTCCGGCGAGTAGAGCGTCTCACCCTTGGGGAACTGGACCAGCACGTTGACCGGATTGGCACCGGTGAGCTTGGCATCGAGCCGGTCGCTGGCGGCGACGGCCTGGCGCTTGTCCGGCACCTGATCCGCGAGCCGGTAGCGCGGTTCCAGATTGGCGTAGATGACGCCGAGGCCCGCGACGAACAACACTGCAATCAGGCTGAACAGGCCGGGACGGCCCACCATGCGGACCGCGATCCAGTAGCAGAAATTGCGCAGCGCCTGCACGCCGGCATCCGCGCTCTGGAACTTGGAAGCAAAGACTTTCTCATTGCGCACCAGCAGCACGCCGAACACCGGCACCAGCGACAGCACCGCGACCAGCGCGATGATGGTGGCGGCGAGGCCCGCCTCGCCGAACTTGCGGATCAGGTCGGAGTCGGAGAACTGGAGCGCGATGAAGGAAATGCCGGCGGTGCCGTGCGTCAGCACGCAGGCCGGGCCCACCACCAGCACGGCGTTCTTGAACGCGGTGAACTTGTCCTGGCCCGCGATCAGCCGGTCGCGCGCGGCGAACGTCAACTGCATCGAGTCCGAGAAGCTGATCACCATGATGAGCGGCGTCATCACGTTCAGGAACATGTTGAGATTGAAATTGGCCCAGCCGAGCGCACCGAGCGCCAGCAGGATCGCAATCATCGGCGGGAACGCCGCCGCGACCATGAACGAGATCTTGCGGAAGAAGATGATGGCGATAACGCAGCCGGCGAGGATGCCGAGGATGTTGTAGGTCAGCCCGTCACGCTCGACCGCGTTGCGGATCTCAAGCTGCATCACCGGCACGCCGGAGAGCTGCACGTTGAGGCCGGTATTGCCGAGGTCTTCCTTCATCAGCGCACGGATGTCGCCGACGGTCTTGGTCAGCTTGCTGGAGGCGACCACCTCCGGATCGAGCGAGAGCACGATCAGCGCCAGCGTGCCGTCGTCCGACAACAGCTTGCCGCGGATGATCTCGTTGTTCTTGACGGTCTCGACGAACTTGTCATAGGCCGCGCCCTCGGGCAGTTCGGGCGGGAACAGCGCCGCCGGCAGCCTGCCCGGCGCCGGCGCCTGCCGCGCCGAGAACAGCGAGACCAGGCCGCGCGTGCCTTCGACCAGCTGCATGTCGGTGACGAAGTCGCGCAGCTTCTCGAGGTTATTCCGCGCCAGGAGGGTCTTGCCTTCGACCACGACGAGGACGTCGAATTCCTCAGCCGGGAACTTCTTTGTCACCGCTTCATACTGGCGGAATTCCGGCGTGTTGGACCGGAACAGCTGGGACAGCGAATCGTCGATCTTGATCCGGTGAATGCCGAACACGGCACCGACGATCAGGGCGAGCAGAACGATGCAGGAGACGATCGGCGCCCGGACGGCGATCAGCCCGATGCGCTCGAGCCCGAAGGCGATCGAGGACGTCGGTCCCTGCTCGACCTTGTCGACATGAACCTCATTCTCGCGGTGCTTTTCGAGCATGCCTTGTCCAGTTCCTAATCGGCTCGGGTCTGTGAGCTTATTGCGTCCCGCGAACGGCTTGAAAATGCCATACAGATGGGAGGCTTGCCCTTTGAAAATGCGCGGAAAATCGCCGCGAGGGGTTTAGCAGGTCCAAACGCCCTCTCGCAAGCGCGCGCAAGCGCACAAATTGGATCAACATGCGGCGATTTCGACCCTTGATACCGGTCATTCCGGCCGGATCGTCCCGATTCGAGCGGGAGGATCGCCGCTCTCGTCTTTCAGCGCCACGCCGGTGGCCTCCCGCGCCAGCCCCTCGCGAACAAGCCAGGCGATTTTGAAGGCGGCCTCGTCATGGCTCAACCCGGCCTTGTGGACGTTCGAGACGCAATTGCGCTCGGCATCGGTGCGGCCCGGCTTCGGTGCGAAGGTCAGATAGGCGCCGAGGCTGTCGGGCGCGGACAGGCCCGGCCGCTCGCCGATCAGCGTCACCACCATGCGCGCACCGAGAATGGCGCCGATCTCGTCGCCGAGCGCGACGCGCGCGCCTGAGGCGACAACGAAATGTCCAATCGCGACGTCGTTCCCTTCCGCAAGCAGCGGCAGCAGGTGAGACACCAGCGCCACCGCATGGGCGTGGACCGCGGCCGACGACAGGCCGTCGCCGATCACGATGGCGAGCTGGCACGGCTCCGAGGCACTTCGCGCCAAAAGCTCCGCTGAACCGGCATCGAGCTGTCGTCCCAGATCCGGCCGCCGCAAATAATCCCTGCGGTCGACCGCCTGGCTCCGCGCCTCGGTGACGATAAGGCCAAGCGCGCGGAGATCTGCGACCAGACGCGGCGCGTCGAAGACTGCATGCACGGCATCGCGGGCGCGGGCATGGTCCAGCGTGAAATCCAGCAAGGCCCTTGTCGGCACGCTCGCGCCGCTGCGGCCGAGCGCGACGCGCGCAGGCGTCAGCGACCGCAGATCGAGGGTCGGGCGGCGCGGGACGGCCGGATCAGACATGTCGCGTCATTCGGCGGGAACGGAGGCCTCGCGCAGGCGGATCGAATAGTTCGAGGCGTTTTGCCTGCCGCTGGACGCCGCGCGCGCAAACGTAATCAGATGGTGCGCGATCAAGGTGCAGCCGATCAGCCCTTCGAGGTCGCCGCGCTTGATGCGCCCGAGCGCAAACTTCCAGAACACGCGCCTGTAGTCGCCGAGCACACCGACCTTCCAGAAGATGTTGCGCAGCATCACGAGACCGCGCCGGATGTTGGGCCAGGTCTTCATCTCGTCCGGCGTCGGCATCTTCAGGCGGTGCACATAGACGTTGTCGCATTGATACTGGAAGCGCGCGTAGACCTTCTCGGGCTCGTAGGCGACGCCCATGGCGTGCTTCCAGGATGCGACGACCTCATCATAGGGCAACAGGAAGTCGACGTTGGAATCGCGACCGTCATCCTCGATCAGGCGTCCCTCGCGCTCCAGACGGTCCCACAGCGGCGTCTTCGGCAGCGCCTGGAGCAGGTTGATCGTGAGCAGCGGAATCCGGGACTCCTCGACGAAGGCCAGCAGCGCCTCCGAGGTGTTCGGCTTGTCGGTGTCGAGCCCCATGATGATGCCGGACACGACCTCCATGCCGTAGGAGTTGATCGTTTGCACGCCCTCGAGGATCGGGACCATCATGTTGTGGTCCTTGTGCATCGCCTTCAGCGCGTCGGGATCGGGCGTCTCGATGCCGCAGAAGATGGTGATGAAATAGGCCTCGCGCATCTTTTCGAGGATCTCGGGCCGCTTGGCGATGTTGAGCGTCGCCTCGCAGGCGAGCCGCACCACATAGCCGGTCCGCTTCTGCCATTCGATCAGATGCGGCAGCAGGTCCATCGCCGCCTTGCGGTTGCCGATGAAATTGTCGTCGACGAAATAGACCGTGTCGGTCATCCCGCATTCGCGCAGGCGGTCGAGCTCGGCGATGATCTGCTCGGGCGACTTGAGGCGCGGATTGCGGCCGTAGAGGCCGGGGATGTCGCAGAACTCGCACTGATAGGGGCAGCCGCTGGAATATTGGATGCTGCCGAGGAAGTATTTCTTCACGTCGGCGAGTTCGTAGGCCGGGATCGGAAACTCCGTCATCGGCACGCGGTCCTTGGTGGTGAGCACCACCTGCTCCCCGGGACGCGACGTGTCGCGCGCCAAAATCTCGATCAGCCGATTGGTGGCGTCGCCGAGTTCGCCGACATGGAGATAGTCGAAGGACGGATAATAGTCCGGGCAGGCGCTGACGGAAGGACCGCCGAGCGCGACCGGGAGATCGAACTCATGGGCGCGGCGGCAGATGTCGTTCATCTGCTGGCGCTGGATGTGCATGCCACTGACGAAGACCGCCTCCGCCCACGCGAACTCTTCGTTGGTCGCGCGACGGAGATTCTCGTCGACGAATTTGACCTCCCACTCCTCGGGCAGATAGGCCGCGAGCAGCAAGAGCCCCTGCGGGGGCATGAAGGCGCAGACGCCGTCGGTCAATGGATAGGAATGCTCGAACGTCCCGAACGACGAGGTGTACCGGGGAAACACGCACAGAATTCGCCGGGCCGTACCGTTACTTTCAGCTCGCATCAAAGCTCCCCCGCCACGGTCGACATAGCTGCGGAAATTGCCAGCCAGACACATAGCGTAATGCTGTCGCCGGAATTTCTCAATATTGTGGCAGGACCATAATTCCGAGAGGGACCAATGGTTTCCTCAAGCCGCCGGGCGCTCCCGCCGCGTCACGCGATCAGCCGTGAGGCAAAATCGGGCAGCAGGCCTGCGTCGCCGGCAAGACGGAAATCGGCGCCCGCGATCCCCGACTGCACCAGCCAGTCGTCGAATTCCGGCGCGCGGCGCAGGCCGAAGACGTCGCGGACATAGAGCGCGTCGTGAAAAGACGTCGACTGGTAGTTCAGCATGACGTCGTCGGCCCCGGGGACACCCATAATGAAGGTGACACCGGCGGCCGCCAGCAGCGTCAGCAGATTGTCCATGTCGTCCTGGTCCGCCTCGGCGTGGTTGGTGTAGCAGATGTCGATCCCGAGCGGCAGGCCGAGCAGCTTGCCACAAAAATGATCCTCCAGCCCGGCACGGATGATTTCCTTGCCGTCGTAGAGATATTCCGGGCCGATGAAGCCGACCACGCTGTTGACCAGCAATGGCGCAAAGGCGCGGGCGACCGCATAGGCCCGCGCCTCGCAGGTCTGCTGGTCGACGCCGTGATGGGCGCCCGCCGACAGCGCCGAGCCCTGGCCGGTCTCGAAATACATCACGTTCTCGCCGACCGTGCCGCGCTTCTGCGAGAGGCCGGCCTGCTGCGCCTCCTTCAGGAGCGCGAGATCGACGCCAAAGCTGCGATTGGCGGCCTCGGTGCCGGCGACCGACTGGAAGACGAGGTCGACCGGCACGCCCTGCCCGATCAGCGACAGCGTCGTCGTGACATGGGTCAGCACGCAAGCTTGCGTCGGGATCTTCAGCCGCGCGATGATCTCGTCCAGCAGCCGCAGCAATTGCGCAATGACAGCGGGATCGTCGCTCGCCGGATTGATGCCGATGCAGGCATCGCCGGCCCCTAACAGGATGCCGTCGAGGATCGAGGCGGTGATGCCCCTGGCGTCGTCGAAGGGATGGTTGGGCTGAAGCCGCGTGCTCATCCGCCCCTTCAGGCCAATGGTGTTGCGAAAGGCGGTGGTGACCTCGCATTTCCGCGCCGCCAGGATCAGGTCCTGGTTGCGCATCAGCTTTGAGACCGCGGCCGCCATTTCCGGGGTGATGCCGCCTGCCAGCCTGCGCAAAACCTCGGATGTCGCCGCGTCCGACAGCAGCCAGTCGCGAAAGGCGCCGACCGTCAGCGAAGCCACCGGCGCGAATGCTCTGGCATCGTGGCTGTCGATGACGAGGCGGGTGACCTCGTCGGCTTCGTACGGGATGACAGCTTCCTGCAAGAACTGCCCGAGCGGGACGTCGGCGAGCGCCATCCGCGCCGCGATCATCTGCGCGGCACTTGCCGCGGCAATTCCGGCCAGCCGGTCGCCGGAGCGCGGCGGCGTCGCCTTGGCGAGCAGGTCGCGCAGGTCCGGGAACGTGTAGGTCGTGGCGTCGATGGTGTGGCGGTAGACCAAAGGCCCCTCCGGGGTTCATCGGCCAGTGGCCGACATCAGCGCGATCCCAAACTATACCCAGATCAAGACACTGAAATATCTTACCTTTCTTTCGACTAAGGACGAAGGGGCCGGGCCACGGCGTTAAGACGGCGTCCATCTTCATTCTGCATAGTTTTGCATCAATTTTATACGACCGCGCTCTCCGGCCACTGCCGGCCATTGGGGCCTCTGAAAAGCATGACAACCGACCGATCTGGGAATGCCACGGGGGTGGCAGGCCGTTTCACGCTTGCGACCAAGCTCTACGCGATCTTCGCGCTGTTCGCGCTGCTCACGGCGGCGATCGCGACGCTGTCCGACTACAACAGCCGCCGCAGCGCCGAGTTGACGAGCGCGATCGAGACGGCGAACGCCGCCGCGCTCAATGTCGAGCGAGTCAACTCGCTGGTCTACGCGGTCGTGATGGAATCGCGCGGCGTCTACATGTCGACCGAACCGGCCGTCGTGAAGAAATACGGCGAAGGCCTGCTCAAGTTCAACGCCCAGATCCTCGACGTCGTGAAGCGCTGGGAGACCATCGTCAAAGCCGACGATGCCGAGCAGTTCGCCACGTTCAAGAAGCGCATCGAGCAGTTCGTCGAGTTCCGCAAGGAGCTGGTGCGCCGCGGCGTCGAGATCAATGCGGCCGCGGGCCGCGAATGGGGCGACAACGACGCCAATCGCGCCGTGCGCTCGGCGCTGAACAAGGATCTCGAGGCACTGTACAAGGTCTATGCCGAACGCGCCAGACAGATCGCGCAAGAGACCGAGACCAATCGCACCCTCTCCTTCGTGCTGACCTGCCTCGGCGGCGTCGCGCTGGCCCTCGTCGTGATCGGCATCGTCATCATCGCCCGCTCGATCGCCCGTCCCCTCTCCGCCATCACCGCGACCATCGAGCAGGTCGCGGACGGCGCCGAGAATGTCGTGGTACCGCACTCTGACCGCGCCGACGAGATCGGCGCGCTGGCACGCGCCATCCAGATCTTCCAGGACGCGATGGGCCGCAACCGCAATCTCGCCTCGCAGGTCTCGCAGGACTCCGCCGCGCGCGAGCAGCGCGCCCGCCACATCGAGCAATCCGTCGACGCGTTTCGCGAGGCGATCGGCGCGATCATGCGCGGCCTCAGCGACAACGCCTCTGTCATGCGCGAGACCGCGCAGACGATCACCCGCGTCACAGCGGATGCCAACAGCCGCGCCGGCACCGCGGCGAACGCCACCGAGCAGGCCTCGCACAACGTCACCGCGGTGGCAGGCGCAGCCGAGGAGCTGTCGGCGTCGGTGGTGGAGATCGGCCGCCAGGTCCGGCAGTCCGCAAGCGCGGTCGAGCAGACCGGTCAGCGCACCGAGAAGTCGATCTCCGAGATCGAAAGCCTCGCGGCCGCCACCCAGCGCATCGACGGCGTGCTCAACCTGATCCAGGCCATCGCCGAGCAGACCAATCTGCTCGCGCTCAACGCCACCATCGAAGCCGCGCGCGCCGGTGACGCCGGCCGCGGCTTTGCCGTCGTTGCGCACGAAGTGAAGGCGCTGGCGGGTCAGACCGCCAAGGCGACCGCCGAGATCGGCGAGAACGTCTCGATGATCCAGGCGTCCACCCGCAACGCGGTCGATGCCGTGCGCGAGATCGGCGGCGCCGTGCGCGAGATCAGCGACGTCACCTCGGCAATCGCCGGCGCCATCGGCCAGCAGGACACCGCCACGCGCGAGATCTCGTCCAACGCCCAATCGGCCGCGCAGGGCAACGAGACCCTGGTCGCCAACATCACCTCGCTGCGCGACGCCATCGGCGAGACGGACACGGCGGCAGCCTCCGTGCTGACGGCGGCGAGCAGCCTCACGGAGACGGCGGACACGCTGTCGCGCGAGGTGGAAAAGTTCTTCCAGAACCTGCGTTCGGGAGCGGCCGACAGCCGTATCGCCAAAGCGGGATGATGAAGGCGAAATGATCCGGCGCACCGCGGCGCCATGAGGCCGGCGGCAGGCCTGCCAGAACCAAAACTGAAAAACAACCCCATGCACAGTAGCCGGGGCCAGCGATATCAATGGCTTGGCTTCGCGCTCGGATGACTACTGATTTTACGAAATCGCTTTGACTCGTCGGGCAAAACACTGGCATGATGTCATCGTGGCGGCGTCAGGCGCCATGGATGAGCTGGGTCAGCTTCAGTAGACTTGTGTTTGCGGAAGGAGGCGCCAGAAGCGGCTACCGACGGTCAAGCAGGCCGAGCGCTTCTTCCACGCACTGCTCGAGACTGCGCCGTGCTGTGTCGACCGTAAAATGATCGCGCTCCCACGGAGCGTACGCTCGGCCGGCGACCGCATTCCAGCCGGGCAACGACAGCCCGGCAATGTCGGTCGATCTCGTCTCAATCCTGCGTCGGTGCTCGTCTGCATCGCTGCACGCCACCTCGATCCAGGCGATCTCGGCGCCAGCCTTTCGCGCAGCGATTTGCCAGCCTTCCCGCGCCTCCTCGCAATCATTGACGCAGTCGGCAATCACGTCCAGGCCGAGGGCGAGGTTGTCTGTCGCGACGGCCTGAGCGGCGCGATAGGTCCAGTCCAGCAGATCAGCCGGTGCAGTACCGGATGCCCAGATCGCTTGATCCATCGAATCGATCCGCAGCCAGGCGGCTCCGGTACGCCGCGCCAGAACCCGGGCAATGCTTGACTTGCCGACCCCCGGCAAACCAGCAAGCGTGATGAGTCTCGCCATTGCACACCCGAATTGCGTTGGACCGGCCCCTTAGGGACGTGACGTCGGCCACCACGAATAAGCGGCCAAGCAAACGAAAGCGGCTATTAGCCACTGCAGCCCGGCAAGCACTGCCATCGACAGCTCACATCGAGCGAGACGGGACTATCATTCCGAGCCGGATGGATCGACCAAGATGCGAACGCGGCCGTCGGCATCCGCGACTTCACGATAACGGCTCAACTCCGCCTTGAGGTCGGGATCCGAATTGGCCCAGGCCAGCCAATCGAACGGCATTGAGCTCAGCAGATAGGTATCCACGAGAATCACATTCGGCCGACCGGCCCGCAGGTCCGCCAACAGCAGCCGCCGCTCGAAATTGATGATGCCGTCCAGTTTCGCTCGCTCACCCTCAGGCAGTTGCGAGCTCTTCTGTTGGAGCATTGAGCCGGCCGCCAACGCCTGCCCACACGTGTTGCCCGCCCAGGTCGCATTGATCTGACGGACGAGCGGATGCCCGAGAGCGACGTGATCGCCGATCGTGATCAGCCGCGGATGCTTTGCAAGGGCCAGGATACGCCCCTCCAGTGGCGGGAACGGCCGCACCTGAAGGGACAAACGGGAGCCGATGCACACAATCGCAGCAAGGGCGCAGATCATGACAGGCAGGCGCAACGTCTTCGTGCGAGCCTGCAGCAATGGCGCGGCACTCGCAAACATGCAAAGCGCAAATGCCGTGTAGGTCCAGCCCTTACCCTGGATGATGAAACTCGCCGCTCCGCCAACCGCTGCGGCCAGCCACGGCGTTGCGCCGCCTTCCCATTTGAAGTCCTGCGGCGCCAACAGGCGCACGAGGCCGACGGAAGCGACCAGCATAACGGCCGGGAAAAAAAGCAGATCGCCGAAATCCATCCTCAATGGCACATAAGCGGCAGTAACCATCGGGGCAAAGGTCAACAGATAAGCCGGAAAGAAGATGGCGAGCACCGCTCCATAGCCGATCACGACAGCAGCGGCCGCACACGCTTCGGGTGTGAACAAGGGTTTGATGGAGCGTTGACGGAGGACGCAGAGGATGATCGGCAGGCCGACCACGAGGGTAAGGTAGGGCTTCAGGCTCATGCCCAACCCGGCACCCAGTCCCGCCAGGATCGCAACCGGTCCGGGCGCAAGCCCGCGCCAGCGGATCGCAGCGATGGCGACGAAAGGCGTCATCGCAATGACGGCGATGTGTTCACGCTGTCCGAATACGGCGCTGGGAAAAATTGCGAACAGGAATGCTAGCACGCACGCCGTAATGCTCCTCTCGTCGGCTTCCAGCTTTGCCGCCGCAGCGGCACGATCGATGATGACGAGTGCGGCAACGATCTCGATCATCACCAGGATGATCACGATGATCTCGGGGGCAATGCCGGTGATGCGCGCAAGCTGCAACGCCGGCATGTACAAATAGACCGACAGCGGCGGATTCAGTTCGAAGACGTCGACGCCGAGCTTTCCGCCATCGAGAACTTTCTCGCCTTCGGTCAGCAGGCAGCTCAAATCCGCGTTGAGAACGACAGGCATTTGAACGAGCAAGGCCATCAGCAGGATCGCCGACACGATGATCCAGCGGTAGCTCATGCTAAACGTGCTTCCTGACATGGCCAGGGGCGTGACCGCCTCTTTTGACGCCGGCAAAGGCCCTCTCCTCGAACGGAAGCGGTCTGTTCTCTCTCACCCGTGCGCGAACCTGCCGCTGCGCGTACTCAGCGCCACTTTCAATCGAGAGTCGTTACTATTGTGCTACAATGATCTGAAACAATACGGTAACGACCTGAAACAGTGCCGTTTCATGGTTAAATGTCAGGTCGAATGGCGAGACGCCGGGGTTGCGCGCGGCATCCTGCGCGCCGCTATGAGCGTTCATCCCACATCAAGGTGCACGCGCTCCTGGAGAGGGTCAGGCCCTACCCCATCACTCCGCCGCGCTTGATCAGCTCCTTGCCGACCGCGGCAAGGTGCACCTGGTCGGGGCCGTCGCCAATGCGGATGAAGCGGGCATAGACGTAGGCGCGGGCGAGGAAGGTGTCCTGCGAGACGCCGGCGGCGCCGTGGATCTGGATGGCGCGGTCGATGACGCGAGCGGCCATGCTGGGCACCACGATCTTGGCGGCGGCGATCAGGTCGCGCGCGGCCTTGTTGCCTTCGCGGTCCATCTTGTCGGCGGCCTGCAGCGTGAGGAGCCGCGCCTGCGCGATCTCGCAGAAGGAGTGCGCAATGTCCTCGCGCACCGAACCCTGGTCTGCGAGCGGCTTGCCGAAGGCTGTGCGCGACACCGAGCGCTGGCACATCAATTCCAGCGCACGCTGGGCGCAGCCGATCAAGCGCATGCAGTGATGGATGCGGCCGGGGCCGAGCCGGCCTTGCGCGATCTCGAAGCCGCGGCCCTCGCCGAGCAGGATGTTCTCGGCCGGCACACGGACATTCTCGTAGACGATCTCGGGATGGCCGACCGGCGCGTCGTCGTAGCCGTAGGTCAGCATGTCGCGGACGATGCGCACGCCGGGCGTCGCCTTGGGCACCAGGATCATGGATTGCTGGCGATGGCGGTCGGGATCGTCGGGCGCGGTCTTGCCCATCACGATCAGGATCTCGCAATCCTCATTCATCGCGCCTGACGTGAACCATTTGCGGCCGTTGATGACGTAGTCGCCGCCGTCGCGCTTGATCTCGCACTGGATGTTGGTGGCGTCGCTGGAGGCGACCTGCGGCTCCGTCATCGAGAAGCCGGAGCGGATGCGCCCCTCCAGCAGCGGCTTCAGCCAGCGCTCCTGCTGCGCCGGCGTGCCGTAGTTCGCCAGCACCTCCATGTTGCCGACATCAGGGGCCGAGCAGTTGAAGATTTCAGGCGCCCAGAGGATGCGGCCCATGATCTCCTTCACCGGCGCATATTCGAGATTGGTGAGGCCAGTGTTGTCAGGGTCTTGGCCGTGCTCGCCTGACAGGAACAGGTTCCAGAGCCCCTGCTCGCGTGCCAGCCGCTTCAGGTCCTGGAGGACCTGCGGCGTCTTGTAGCGCGCGGCCTCCGGCTTGACCTGCTCGTAATAGAGCTCCTCGACCGGCTCGACATGCGCAAGCATGAACTGGCGAACGCGTTCCTGCAGCTCCAGCGAACGGGCGGAGTGTTGAAAGTCCATGGTGGTCTCCTGTTCGCTGCGCTTAGCTCTTCCCTTCTCCCCTTGTGGGAGAAGGTGGCGCGAAGCGCCGGATGAGGGGTTGTATCCACTCGCACAAGCAGTCGTGAGGAGAGACACCCCTCACCCGGCTGCGCTTCGCGCATCCACCCTCTCCCACAAGGGGAGAGGGTGCACCGTCTGTGTGGCCGCTTTGCTAGCGGTGTCGTAGGGTGGGCAAAGCGACTTGTCCGCCGTAGCTCGAAGAGCGAAGGCGGAAGCGTGCCCACGTTTCTGTTTCGGTGTTGGATCGGTGGTGGGCACGGCGCAAGTGCGCCTTTGCCCACCCTACGATTCCGAGTTCGCGGAGAGAACGCCCCCTCACGTCCCGCGCAAGAGCTCGCTCGCCACGATCCAGTCGTTGCCGTCGAACTGGAGCATATAGCCGTCCTTGATCGGGCGGAAATCCTGCGGTGTGGTGTTGAGGGTGATGCCGGGCATCAAGAGCGACAGCGGCACGTTCTTGAGGTTCGCCGCCTGCGCCATGATGTTCTCGCGCGTCAGATTGTCCTTGCACTGCTTGAGCAGGACGACCAGTGCCTCGGCGACGGTGTAGCCGTAGAGGCCGGCGACATTGTTGATGTCGGCATTGGGCAGGCGCTTCTTCATGAAGTCGATATAGGCCGTCATCGACGGGTCGTCCTTCGGCTGCTCGACAAACGGCTTGAGCGAGCCGAGCGACAGCACGCCCTTGCCGGCATCGAGGCCCGCAGGGACCATGACGGTCGCCTTGTTGGCGCAGCCGGAGGCGAGGAAGCGCGTCGGCTGCCAGCCGACCTCATGGGCCTTGCGGATCGCCTGCGCGCAGGCGCGCGGCGTCACCGAATAGATCATGAAGACATCAGCCTTGGTGTTGGCCAGCGTCAGCACCTGGGAATCGACGGTGGGATCGGTGACCTCGAAGCTCGAGGCCATCGCGAGCGCCTTGTCGGCGTCGGCACCAAGCGCTTCCTTGACACCGCGAAAATATTCCTTGCCGGCGTCATCGTTCTGATAGAGCACCGCGAAACGCGCGTTCGGGTTCTTGGCGCGGGCGTAAGCGACGTCGATCGCGGCCTCGCTGGTGTAGTTCGGCGCCCAGGGCAGCGCCATCGACCACGGCATGTTGGCGGGATCGTTCCACTTCGAGGCCGAGCTGATCAGGAACAGCTGCGGCACCTTGTTGCTGTTGAGGTATTTTGCGATCGCCGAGCTCGGCGCCGTGCCCATGGTCGCGAAGATGAAGGCGACGCCGTCGCCCTCGACCAAACGTCGCGCGGCTTCCATGGTCTTCGGCGGCGAGAAGGCGTCGTCGAGCGACAACAGGTTGAGCTTGCGGCCGTTGACGCCGCCCTTCTCGTTCACCTCATCGAAATAAGCGGAGATCACCCTGCCGGTGATGCCGAGCGGCGATGCGGGGCCGCTATAGGGCATGGTGTTGCCGATCTTGATCTCGGTGTCACTGACGCCGGGACCGTAGGACTTTTGCGCGGAGACGGGCGTGGACAGGCAGGCGGCAGCTAGCGCTGCGGCCAGGACCAAAGCGGCTCTCATGGTTTCTCCCCGGTGATGATCGTCCACGCGAGGCGACCGCGCGGCGTGCTGCTTTTTGCCAGCACGTCAGATCAGCGGAGTTCCGCAAGATGGTCTTGCGTCGAGTTGCTGGTTCATTCGACGTCTCGTTTGGAACCTGCGTATGAACGCCGCAGCAGGGCGAACAGGCTGCCGCCGGTCGCGGCTCCAACGAGATAGACAACGAGGGTTTGGAGCGCGAGCGGCAGACTGAGATTCATCTTGAAGAAGGAGATCGTGACCGTGTCGAGATTCTGCACGGCGAAGACGATGGTCGCTGCGGCGAAAAACACGATCACGGCAAGATGAAACCAGCGCATGACAATCCCTCAGCGTCGCCCGACGCGCGATGAAATCTGGATGAACCGTCATCGCGCTCTTGGGCGACCACGGTCCTTCTCCGGATCAAGCCTTAATGGCGCCGCCGCAGGCTAAAGCCCAGACTGACCCAGCCGGCGCCGGCCATGATCAGGTCGATGCCGAGGAACAGGCCGAGGATATAGACGCTGTTGACCGGCCAGCGCGCCAGGATCAAGAGCCCGAGCAGCAGGGTGATGACCGCAGACAGTGCCACCCACACCCACGGGCTTTCCCTTTTCATGCTGAAGGCGAGAAACAGCCTGACGGCGCCCGAGGCCAGCAGCGACGCGCCGAGGAACAAGGTAAGCAGCACCGCGGCGAACAACGGGTTCTCGAAGGTCAGGAAGCCCGCGACGATATAGAGCACGCCGAGCAAGGCCCAGATCAGGAACTTGCCCCAGCTCTTCATCTGGAACGCGCCGATCACCTCGGTGACCCCGGCGATGATCATCATCACACCAACCACGAGCACGCTCGCCACCGTCGCCATCATCATGCTGCCGAGCGCGATGAAGCCGGTGATGAGATAGACGACGCCGAGGGCGACGATCCAGCCCCACTTGGCGTGCAGCGCAGCAATGCCGGACCCAAGACCCAAGTTTGGAGACGTATCCGAAGCACTTGTCATGACGGCTACTCCTGCATGCGAAGTCCCAAGGCACATCTCAGGATAGCACGAGCCGCGCTGGGACAACAGCCAGTAGAGCAGCCCCCGCGGGAGCCCCCATTGACTTAAGTCAAGAGCGGACGGGGCGCCTCACGCGCGCGAGCGCTCCATGTCGAGCTCGGCCTTGAGACTATCGAGATCGCGATAGATCGAAGCAACCGCCAGCACGCGCCCGCCCTTGCGGTACTTCAGCAGGCAATCCCTGCCGTCGATGCTGCCGTCGGTCGCGATGTCGTCGAAGCTCTCGGCATGGCCGACATAGTTGATCGGAACGTCATAGTGCTGCGACCAGAAGAACGGCACGGCGTCGAAGCGTTCGCGCCTGCCGAGCATGTTGCGCGCCGCGGCCTGGCCCTGCCGCTCCGCCACCACCCAGTGCTCGACGCGGATGTTCTGGCCCGAATGGGGATCGGGCCAGCGCGCGATGTCGCCGGCCGCGAAGATGCCCGATGCGCTGGTCTCGAGATATTCGTTCACGCTGACGCCGCGATCGATGGCGAGCCCCGCCTGCTCGGCGAGCGCAAGGCGCGGCCTGACGCCGATCCCGACCACGACCAGATCGGCCTCGATCACGCTGCCGCTCTTCAGCGTGGCGCGTTTGCCCTCGAGTTTTTCCACGGTGTCCTCGAGGTGAAAGTGGACGCCGTTCTCTTCATGCAGCGCGCGGACGAAGTCGCCCATCTCGGGGCCGAGCACACGCTGCATCGGCCGCTTCTCGGGGGCAACCACATGCACCTCCAGCTTGCGCGCTCGCAAGGAGGCCGCGACTTCGAGGCCAATGAAGCTGGCGCCGATCACCAGCGCGCGCTTCGCGCTACCCGCCGCCTTGATGATGGCGCGGCTGTCGGCAACGGTGCGCAAGGTGTGCACGTGTGGCTGGTCCGCGCCCGGAATCTGCAATTTGACCGGCTCGGCGCCGGTCGCGAGCAGCAGCCGGTCGAACGGCAGCTTGTCGCCATTGCCGAGCGTGATGGTGCGCGCCTTCGGATCGATCGCTGCGACGTTCGTGTTGAGCCTGAGATCGATGCCCGCGTCCTGATAATAGTCCTCGCCCCGCAGCGGCAGCCAATCCTCGGGTGCACTGCCGGCGAGGTAATCCTTGGAGAGGTTCGGCCGGTCGACCGGCATCGCGCCATCATCGCTCAGCATGGTGATGGCGCCGGCAAAGCCCTCGCGCCGAAGCGTCTCGGCGGCCGCAAAGCCGGCCGCACCACCGCCGACGATGACGAATTTTTCCGGCGTCGGCGCGCTGCGATGTGACGCTGCAGGCTGCGGCATCTCGCGCTTGCGCTGAACCGAGATCCTGTCCTGGTCGCGCGTGACCTCCCAGACCGCCAGCGCGTTCAGCGCCGGCGGGCGGGTGGCTTCGCCCGTGCGCAAGGAGAAGCAGGCGTGATGCCAGGGGCAGCGGATCGTGTCGCCCACGACCAGCCCTTCGGCGAGCGGACCGTGATAGTGGCTGCAGGACGGCTCGATCGCGAAGACCTCGCCATCTGCGGCTACCAGTAGCACATCTTCCTCGCCGACATGGCCGAGCAGCTTGCCGTCCTCGAACGCGGTTAGCAACACGCCCCTGGTGAGGTCCGGCCCGCTCGGCGTCTTGTGCTCGGTCATGGTGTCGTCTCCTTCAGCTCGGCCCGCGCGGATCACGCGTCCGAATTGGCCAGCCCCAACAGCTCCTGGCGCGTCAACGCGTTGTCACGGAACACGCCCAGCATGCGGCTGGTGACGAGATCGGTCCCAGGCTTGTGCGCGCCACGCGTGGTCATGCAATGATGCGTCGCCTTGATGATGACGCCGACGCCTTCCGGCTTCAACACATCGTTGATCGTATTGGCGATCTGCGCGGTCATCTTCTCCTGGATCTGGAGGCGTTTTGCGTAGATATCCACCACCCGCGCGAGCTTGCTGATGCCGACGACGCGGCCCTGCGGGATATAGGCGACCCAGGCGCGGCCCACGATCGGCGCCATGTGGTGCTCGCAATGGCTTTCGAAGCGAACGCCGCGCAGGACGATCATCTCGTCATAGCCTTCGATCTCCTCAAAGGTCTTTTGCAGGATTTCGGTCGGATCCTGCGCATAGCCGGAAAAATACTCTGCGAAGGCGCGCGCAACCCGGTCCGGCGTGTCGTGCAGGCCGTCGCGGGCGGGATCGTCGCCCGCCCAGCGGATCATGGTCCGGACCGCCTGCTCGACCTCGGCCCTGCCAGGCCGTTCGCCCGGCAGCTGCGCCACCGCGACGCCCTCCAACCTGCGCGCATGTGAATTCATCAATAGCCTCCCTGCAATGGGCCGCGCACATCTGGCGGTCCCTCAGCTTGGACGGCTGCAATCGGAAAAGGTTCCCGAAGTCGCGAAAAATCGGGCGACCGGGCGGCGGGGCGGGAAAGCCGGGCTTTACGAGGCTGCTTTCCGCACGTCGAGCACAGCGCGCGCCCATTCGGCAGGCCGCTCCTGCGGCAGGTTGTGGCCGGCTCCAGCGAAGACACGCCGTTCGAACACGCCTTCGAATTTGGGCGCATGATGGGCGGTGCCGGGATTGACGCCGTCGCTGTCGCCGTCGACCGCGATCGTCGGGACACGGACCGGCGGCTGCGCGGCGAGCTTGGCCTCGATCGCGGCATAGGCGGGATCGCCTTCGACCAGCCCATAGCGATGACGGTAGGAGTGGATCACGACATCGACGAAATCAGGATTGTCGAACGCCACCGCACTCGTTTCGAACGTCGCGTCGTCGAAGCCCCATTTCGGCGACCACATCGCCCAGAGCTGGCGCGCAAAGCCGCGCCGGTTGCGCTCCAGCGCGCGGCGGCCGCGCTCGTTGTGGAAGAGATATTGATACCAGAGCGCCGCCTCCTCCGGTGGCGAAGCCGGCTCCATCGCACGCGCGATGTTCTGGATGTTGTAGGAATTGCCGGAGACGAGGGCGATCACGCGCTCGGGATGCAGCACCGAGACCACGCAGGCCGCGCGTCCGCCCCAATCGTAACCGCCGACGACCGCGCGTTCGATGCGAAGCGCATCCATGAAAGCCAGCAGATCGGCGCCGAGCGCCGCCTGCTCACCGGAGCGCAGCGTCGCTGCGGACCGGAACCGCGTCGGCCCGTAGCCGCGCAGCCAGGGCACAAGCACCCGCGCGCCGGCTTCCGCGATCAGCGGCGCGGTCTCGGCATAGGCGTTCACATCGTAGGGAAAGCCGTGGCCCATGATGCAGGGCCAGCCATCCGGTGCGCCGTATTCGAGATAGGCGATGTCGAGGATATCCGTGGCGATGGTTTTTTGTTGCATGATTTGCTCACGGAGTTGAGAGGCCGTAGCCTGGATGGAGCGCAGCGCAATCCGGGATTCGCGGATACAGGCGTCCCCGCATTCCGCTTCGCTCCATGCGGGCTACGGGGGCTATTTCTGCGGGCCAGACAGCGAGATCTCGCGTTCGGCGCGGAACACGTTGCTGTAGAGATTGGCGATCCACTGCCGGCCGATCTCGGTCTTGTTGAGGTAGCCGATCTCGGTCTGAATGTGCGGTGCGACGCTGTTCCAGTAGAATTGTGGATAGCGGTTCACGATGTCGGCGGGCGAGTCGTAGCCGAGCTGGCGATTGATGCCGACCTCTTCGAATTCGTAATAGAGCGCGTTGGCCTTGCGCAGATAGTTGGGATCGCCGAGCTGGCCGATGAAATCGGCGGCACGCAGGATCGAGGCTTCGTCGTCGTAGTCCTGGCCTTCGCGGGCCGGGAAGCGAGTGCCCTCGATGGCGCTGGCGATGCGTTCCGGGTCCAGCCCCGGGATATGCTGCAGCCGCCGCATGACATAGAGCTTCGACCGGTCGACATGATACATCATCAGGCTGGCATCCGAGGCGCCGCGCGGCAATGAAACCTTGGTGCCCGCCGCGTCGATCACGAAGCCGTCATTGTCATCCTCCTCGAACAGGCCCCGGGCATAGCCGATGTCGTGGGCGAGGCACGCGATCAGGATGTGGACGTAATCCGCGGCCTCGAGGTGGGTGTGGAGATATCGGCCGCTGAGGATGGAATGGCCCGCCAGGGTCACCAGCATCGTGTGCTCGACATTGTGGTAGAGCGCGTCGCTGTTGCCAATGCACTCCATCGCGGTGCGCGTCGCGCTCTCGACGATGTTCGCGGGAGACTCGCCGTACCTGCGACGCATGAACGAGCCCAGCACTTTCTCCAGGGATTCAGCCGCCAGTCTCGGTAACGTCATCATGGATGCAGCCCCGCTCGTCGGTGGTGTCCCACGCCAGCTCCCGACGTCTCATTTCGTGTCTTCGACGCAACGGCCAGCATAGCCCATCTTGGGCCAAGTGACCAAACGCCGGGACGAATTTACGGAAATATGTTGCTGTTGTGCCCTGCGACATCACGGTTGCAGTCGGGGCGCGACACAGCCTGGCCGGGCCCGTCAAGACCGCTTTTATTCCACCAGCAGCACGTCCACGGCGACGCCGAGCTTCTGCTTCGGCGAGCCGACGATGATGCCGTCGACCGGCGAGACGTCGGAAAAGTCGCGGCCGACCGCGAGCACGATGTGATCGTTGGCGACCAGCAAATCATTGGTCGGATCGAAATCGACCCAGCCAAGCTCAGCCCCACACCACAGCGACACCCAGGCATGGGTGGCATCGGCGCCCTGCAAACGCGGCTGGCCCGGCGGCGGAATGGTACGGAGATAGCCGCTGACATAGGCAGCCGGAAGGCCGAGCCCGCGTAGCCCTGCGATCATCACATGGGCAAAGTCCTGGCAAACGCCGTGGCGCTTGTCGAAGACCTCGCCAAGCGGCGTCGAGATCACCGTCGCCTTCGGATCGTAGCGGAATTCGGTGCGGATGCGATGCATGAGATCGGTCGCACCGGCGAGGATCCCTGCGCCTGGCGCAAAGCTCGTGGCCGCATAGGCGCTGACGGGGTGCAGCACCGGCACCAGCGGGCTCGCGAAGACGTAGCCGACCGGCGAGGACGGCCCGAGGCTCGTTGCTTCAAACGCGATGTCGCGGATGCTTTCCCAGGGCGGGCTGACGGCATCGCGCGCCGGCGATTTGCGCGAGACGGACACGCGCGAGCGCGAGTCGATGCGCAAGTTTCGGTGCGCGGTTTCGATCACGACGCTCTCGGTGAGCGTGCCGAAGAAGTCGCGGCGGACGTGGCGCTCGGACGGGCGCGGCCGGATCTCGACCCTGTGCGAGATCAGCTCCTGACCGTCGCCGCTCTTCGGCTCCAGCCGCAGCGTGCAGCGGGCAAAGCTGACCGGACTCTCGTATTCGTAAGTCGTGACGTGACGGATGTCGTAGATCACGCCAGCCCCGTCAGCTTTTCCGGCCGGCTCGCATTGGGGCCGTGCGGGAAGTAGTGCAGCCCGATCGCCTCGGCGAGGCTGAGCAGGTCCTGCTCCAGCGAGAACAGGGTCTTGACCTCGAGCTTCTCGGCTTCCGCGGTGGCCAGCATGGACTGCACCGCCACCGCGAGCCGCTGCGGCTGCTCGATCAGGCCGTGCTCCTTCAGGCTCGGGAGCGAAGCGATGTGCTCGTTCAGCGTCGTCACCTGGAACGCGACCGAACGCGGATTGTAGCTGTCGAGCACGGCGAGATCGCGCACCGGCGCCAGGATCGGCGCCAGCAGATAGCGCGAGCGGTAGGTGATCTGGGAATCCACCAGCGTCAGCAGGATATCGAGGTCCTCGTCGCAGGCCTCGTCATAGGCGAACTGGCGCGCGAAGCGCGTGGTGTTGATGGCGCGCTCGGTGCGGCGGCCGATATCGAGGAAGCGCCAGCCGGCGGCGCGGTTCATGTTCTCCTGCGCCAGCCCCGCCAAGCTCGCAAGCTCCTGCAAGGTCAGTTCGGCCGCACTCAGCACGTCGTCGTCGTCCTCGACCTCGTAGGCGAGGCGATCGGCCATCTCGGTGATGACCTGCCAGGCGTCGGGCGACAGCCGCTCGCGCAAGGATGTCGCCGTGCGCTGCGCCGCGCGCACCAGCGACAGCGCCGAGCCGAAACGCTCCGGGCTCTGCAGTGCTTCGGCGACGATGCGCCCCGGCGCCGTGCGCGAGGCCTGCGAGATCGCGCCCCACGCCACCAGCAGGCGCTGGATGCGGTCGGCCGATTGCAGCGAGGCAGCGGTGCCCTTGTTGGGCCCGCTCGGCGAACCCAGCGCGCGCACCAGCCGCAGCGTTGCCTCGGCGCGTTCGAGATAGCGGCCGAGCCAGAACAGATTGTCCGCGGCGCGGCTCGGCAGCACGCCGGCGATGCGGCGGATCCGCACCTTGTCGGTCGCGGGCAGCAGCGTCGCGATCGAGACCTTCTTGTCCGAGACCACCCAGACGTCGGCGGCGCGCGCGCCGTCGCCCATCGACACCGCGCGCGCGTCCGCCTGCTCGGCGATCCGGCAGAAGCCGCCGGGCATGATAGCCCAGCCGTCGGCCGTCGCGGCCGCGAACACGCGCAGCACGAAGGGACGCGGCGTGAGCTGGCCCTGCTCCCACACCGGCATGGTCGAAAGCCGCACCATCTCCTGGCCGACATAGTCCATGCCGCGCGCGCTGATGGCGTCGACGAGACGCTGGCGCCCGGCGGCGTCGAGCTCACTCGCGAGCACCGGGCCATTGCTGTCGAAGCCGGGAACGCCGCGGCGATAGGCGCCCTCGATCGCGACCTCGTCGAGCCGTGACAACACCTCGTCGCGCGCGTTGCGCTGGCCGCACCACCAGGTCGCGATATGCGGCATCTTGAGCTCTTGCCCGAGCAGGCGGCGGCTCAGGGCCGGCAGGAAGCCGAGCAGCGCGCGCGCCTCCAGCACGCCCGAGCCCGGCATGTTGGCGACGACGACGCCGTCCTTGCGCAGCACGTCGATCAGGCCGGCCACGCCGAGATGCGAGGAGGCATCGAGCTCGAGCGGATCGAGCGAGTTGGAATCGACCCGGCGCAAGAGCACGTCGAGCCGCTTGAGGCCGGCGACGGTGCGGATGTGGATACGGTTGTCGCTGACGGCGAGATCGTCGCCCTCGACCAGCAGAAAGCCGAGATAGCGCGCCAGGGTTGCGTGCTCGAAATAGGTCTCGCTGAAGCTGCCCGGCGTGAGCACGCCGATGCGCGGCTCGTCGCGATCGGCGCGCGCACGCAGGCTGTCGCGAAACGCCTCGAAGAACGGCGCGACGCGCGGCACGTTCATCGACTTGTAGAGATCGGAGAAGGCGCGCGAGAGCACCAGGCGGTTCTCCAGCGCATAGCCCGCGCCTGAGGGCGCCTGCGTGCGGTCGCCGAGCACCCACCAGCGCCCGTCGGGTCCGCGGCCGACATCGGCGGCATAGAGCGAGAGATAGCGCCCGCCCGGCGGCGGCACGCCACAGACGGGACGGAGATATTCGGGACTGCCGGCGATCGCGGCGGCCGGCAGCGCGCCTTCCGCGACCAGCCGCCCCTCGCCATAGATGTCGCGCAGCACGAGCTCGAGCAGCTCGGCGCGCTGGGTGATGCCGGCGGACAGCTGCTTCCAGTCGGCCTCGTCGATCAGCAGCGGCAGATGGCTGATCGACCACGGCCGATCGGCGCTGTCGCCGGGCGCACGGTAGGTGACGCCGGCCTCGCGCAAATGGCGGTCGGCCATGCCGAACCGCCGTTCGATCTCGTCCGGCGCGAGCGCGCCGAAGGCGTCGAAGAAGCGGCTCCAGACCGCGCGGGGGGCGCCGTCGGGCCCCAGGAACTCGTCGGGGATGCCGGGCAGGCGGCTATAGTCGCGGACCCATTGCGCGAGGCGGCGCTGGCCTTCGCGCTGACCTCGCGCCTTACCCGTCTTGTCGTCCTGCTCGGCTGCGCCCTCGCCCATGCGCCTCTCCCTGCCCCACCATCATTCTCATTGCAGGAGCGGGGTCCGCAAGTCGAGGGTCAGCGGAAACTCATTTGTGCGTTCCTCGGGCGGGGGCTGCATCGGACCCGGCGTATGGCCGTGGTCCTGAAAGCGCGCCAGCCGCCGCGCCTCGGCCTCGTAGGTGTTGACGGGCTTGGTGTCGTAGCTGCGCCCGCCGGGATGGGCGACGTGATAGACGCAGCCGCCCAGCGAGCGGCCGTTCCAGGTGTCGATCAGGTCGAAGGTCAGGGGCGCGTGAACGGGGATGGTCGGGTGCAGGCCGGAGGCCGGCTGCCAGGCCTTGAAGCGGACGCCGGCCACGGCTTCGCCCGAGCGACCGGTCGAGGTCATCGGCAGGCGGCGGCCGTTGCAGGTCACGATGTGGCGGCCCTCGACAAAGCCCTCAGCTTTCACTTGAAGTCGTTCGACCGAACTGTCGACGTAGCGCACCGTGCCGCCGGCCGAGCCCTCCTCGCCCAGCACGTGCCAGGGCTCCAGCGCCTGACGCAATTCCAGCGTCACGCCGCCATGATGGACGCGGCCGAAGGCGGGGAAACGGAATTCGAGCTGGGCCAGATACCATTCCGGCTCAAAGGGATAGCCGGACTGCTTCAACTCAGAAAGCACGTCAAGAAAATCCTGCCAGATGAAGTGAGGCAGCATGAAGCGATCATGCAGCGCAGTGCCCCAGCGCACGAACTTGCCTTGTTGCGGCTCGCGCCAGAATTTTGCGATCAGCGCGCGGATCAGCAACTGCTGCGCCAGCGACATGCGCGGATCGGGCGGCATTTCGAGCGCGCGGAATTCGACGAGGCCGAGCCGGCCAGTGGTGCCATCGGGCGAATAGAGCTTGTCGATGCAGATCTCGGCGCGGTGGGTGTTGCCGGTGATGTCGACGAGCAGGTGCCGGAACAGCCGGTCCACCAGCCACAGCGGCGTCTGGTAGCCCGGTGGCGGCACGTGCGAGAGCGCGATCTCGAGCTCGTAGATGCTGTCGTGCCGGGCTTCGTCGATGCGCGGCGCCTGGCTGGTCGGGCCGATGAACAGGCCGGAGAAGAAATAGGACAGTGACGGATGCCGCTGCCAGTACAGCACGAGGCTCTTCAAGAGATCAGGCCGGCGCAGGAACGGCGAGTCCTGCGGGCTGGAGCCGCCGACCACGACGTGGTTGCCGCCACCGGTGCCAGTGTGGCGGCCGTCGACCAGGAAGCGGTTGGCGCCGAGGCGTGTCTTGCCGGCGTCCTCATAGAGCCCGACGGTGATGTCGACCGCCTCGCGCCAGCTCTTGGCCGGCTGGATGTTGACCTCGATGACACCAGGGTCGGGCGTCACCTTGATCACCTCGATGCGCGGATCGAACGGCGGCGGATAGCCTTCGACGTGAACCTGGATCTGCATCTCCTCGGCGGTCGCTTCGAGGGCCGCGACCAGCTCGAGATAATCCTCGATGCGCTCCACCGGCGGCATGAAGGCGCAGAGCACGCCGTCGCGGACTTCGACCGACATCGCGGTGCGGACGGGGACGGACGTGTTGAGATGCTCGGGCGCGACCTGCGGCGGCGATTCCGGGCGCGCGGCGAGGGTGAACACCGGCAGCTTGCCCCGCGGCTCCAACGGATCCTGCTCGACGATGTAAGGATATTGGTTGGGCGGGATGTAGCCGAGCGAGCCGATCGGCAGGCGCAAGCCCAGCGGTGAATCGCCCGGCATCAGGAACAGATGATTGCGCCGGAGTTGCCAGCGCTCGCTGCGCCAGCGCGGCGGCGCGTTCCAGCGTTGCACCGGCAGCACGAAGCCACGCGGCGTGTTGAGGCCCTCGTCGAACACGCGCGCCATCCGCGCGCGGGCTTCGGGATCGGATAATTTGGAGTCGGACGGATCGACGTTGAGGGGAAGCTCGGCTTCCTTCTGGAGCCAGTACGCGGTGTCCTCATAGGCTGGGATGACGTAGCCGGGATCAAGTCCGAGCCGCGCCGCCGCGCCCTCCACGAATTCCTGGGCGTCCTTGACCTCGGCGCGCCGCGGATTCTCGATCCTGGCGATCAGATCGGCATTCTTCCAGATCGGTACGCCGTCCTTGCGCCAGTACAGGCCAAAGGCCCAGCGCGGCAGGCTTTCACCGGGATACCATTTGCCCTCGCCGAAGTGCAGCAGGCCACCCGGCCCGAAGCGCGTGTGCAAGCGGCGGATCAGATCGTCGGCGAGCGCGCGCTTGGTCGGGCCGACGGCCTCGGTGTTCCATTCCGCCGCTTCCAGATCGTCGACGGAGACGAAGGTCGGCTCGCCGCCCATGGTCAGCCGGACATCCTGCGCGGCGAGATCGCCGTCGACCTGCTCGCCGAGGTCATTGAGCCGCGTCCAGGATTCGTCGGAGAACGGCTTTGTAATGCGCGGCGCCTCGCGGATGCGCTTCACGCTCATGTCGAACTCGAACTCGACCTCGGCAAAGCCGGCGCCGCCGGAGATCGGCGCCGCCGAACGATAGTGCGGCGTGGCCGCAACCGGGATGTGCCCCTCGCCCGCGAGCATACCCGAGGTCGCGTCGAAGCCGATCCAGCCCGCGCCGGGCAAATAGACTTCGGCCCAGGCATGCAGGTCGGTAAAATCGTTCTCGACCTCTGGCGGTCCCTCGATCGGATCGATGTCGGGGCGTATCTGAATGAGATAACCGGAGACGAAACGGGCCGCGAGACCGAGATGACGGAAGGTCTGGATCAGGAGCCAGGCGGAGTCGCGGCACGATCCGGCACCGGAGGAGAGCGTCTCCTCCGGAGTCTGCACGCCGGGCTCCATGCGGATGATGTAACGGACGTGCTTTTGAAGCTCGCGATTGAGATCGACCAGGAAGTTGACGGTGTTCGGGGCTTCAGGTGGGATCGCGTCGAGAAATTTTGCGAACAGGCGATCGGGCTTGATGGTCTCGAGATACGGCGCGAGCTCGGTCTTCAGATCCTGCAAATACTCGAACGGAAAGCTGTCGGCATAAGGCTCGACGAAGAAGTCGAACGGGTTGACCACGGTCATCTGCGCCGTGAAATCGACCTCGAATTTCAGCTCGGTCGTCTTCTCCGGAAAGACGTAGCGCGCGAGCCAATTGCCCTGCGGATCCTGCTGCCAGTTCACGAAATGATTGGCCGGAGTGACCTTGAGCGAATAGCTCAGAACCGGCGTGCGCGTATGCGGCGCCGGCCGCAGGCGGATGGTCTGCGGGCCAAGATCGATCGGGCGGTCGTATTTGTAGTGCGTGACGTGGTGTAATGCGACGTAGATCGACACGGGGTGCGGTGCTCCAGCAGCTTTTTTGAGCAGAACACCGGTTCCGGGTGGGATCAAGCACTAACAACGGGCACGGGTTGCCTACGCCGCGGGCTGAATTGCGAGTTACACTTGCCGAAGTGATCTACCTATGATCGAATGAACCATTGCCTGCACAAGCCGCGCCCGACGCGCCGCTTTGCGCATGATGGACTCTCCCGTTCGTAATGGTTGCCGCGCAACGTCTCGACGCGTGGCGCGGCCTGAAAGAGGAGATGTTTCCGATGAGCTTTCTGGTCAGATTCCCGCGGGCTTCCTATCGCGCCGACGCGCTCGATGGTTTCACTGTCACTCCAGGTTTCACACCGGAAAACGCGCAAGCCATGATGTGGTTGTCGCAGCTCGCCTACGAGACCGACGACCGCGACAAGGTAGACAATATCCTGACGGCACTGGGGCTAGAGATGCGCGGCTTCGGTGCCGACACTCCCGCTACAGGTTTGGTACCGCCAAAAGCCCGCTTCATTGTCGCCGTCGGACGCGGCGCGACTTTCGTCACACTCTCCGGCACCGATCCGCTCAGTATCAAGGATTGGATCACCGACTTCACCCTCGCACCAAGTCAAAATGTTCTTCACAAGGGATTTGCCGAAGCCGTCGATGCAGTCCGATCAGACATCGAAGTCGCGATCAGGAGTGGCGGCGCCGGACAGCCGCTCTTCTTTACTGGACACAGCATGGGCGGCGCCTTGGCAAATATCTCAGCACTGCGGGCGTTGGATGCTGGCCTACGGGCAACCGCCATTTACACGTTTGGCGGGCCGCGAACCGGCGGTCAGGATTTCTTTGAAGCCTACGAGCCTCTCAGCGAAAGCACGTTCCGGCTCGTCAACGGTAACGACATCGTCCCGGCCGTTCCACCCAGCCTGCGAGGCAACTTCCGCCACGTCGGCCGAATGCTGCGTTGCGCGTCTGGCTCGACCTTCGCAGGTCAGGTGCCGGCGTCGAAAGAGGGAAACGACCCCAGCTTCAACCTAGTCGGGCTTGGTACCCTTCTTACCGGAGGCAATTTCCACCTGAAGATCCCAAGCATCGAGGAACTCCGCAACATCGACCCGCGGACGCTCGACCAATCCGACGTACTGCCCGGCTTCGTGCGCGACCATGTTCCGGCAAGCTACTTCCGGGCGTTGTCGGTCACCATTCCGTAACTGCCGCGTAGCCTCACATAGTCGCCCCGAGCACCCAGGGCGCGAATTCGGCACCGCCGAAATCGAAGCTCTCGCTCTTGGTCGGCTGTCCGGACGCCGTCTTCAGGATGAGCTCGAAGATGCGCTGGCCGCATTGCTCGACGCTCTCCTCGCCTTCGAGGATGGTGCCGCAATTGACGTCCATGTCCTCCTCCATGCGCTTGTACATGGGCGTGTTGGTGGCAAGCTTGATCGAGGGCGCCGGCTTGCAGCCGAACACGCTGCCGCGGCCGGTGGTGAAGCAGACCAGATTGGCACCGCCGGCGACCTGGCCGGTCGCCGCGACCGGATCGTAGCCGGGCGTGTCCATGAAGATGAAACCCTTCTTGGTGATGGGCTCGGCATAGCGCAGCACGTCGACGAGATTGGTGGTGCCGGCCTTGGCCATCGCGCCGAGCGATTTCTCCAAAATGGTGGTGAGGCCGCCGGCCTTGTTGCCGGGGCTCGGATTGGCGTTCATCTCGGCGCCCTCGCGCTCGGTATACGCGTCCCACCAGCGCATGAGATCGACCAGCTTCTCGCCGACCTCGCGGCTGACGGCGCGGCGCGTGAGCAGATGCTCGGCGCCATAGGTCTCCGGCGTCTCGGACAGGATCACGGTGCCGCCGTGACGGACGATGAGATCGCTGGCAGCCCCAAGCGCCGGATTCGCGGATACGCCGGAATAGCCGTCCGAGCCGCCGCATTGCAGGGCCACGGTGAGTTCGCTGACGGGCACGGATTCGCGCTTGACCTTGTTGGAGTCCGCGAGAGCTTCACGCACGAAGGCAATACCCGCTTCGACAGTCTTGCGGGTGCCGCCGACCTCCTGGATGTCCATCGCGCGCAGGCGGCCGGCGAGCTTCTGCTCCTCCATCAGGCCGCCGATCTGGTTCACCTCGCAGCCCAGCCCAAGCACGATGACGTGGGAGAAATTGACGTGACGCGCATAGCCACCGAGCGTGCGGCGGAGCAGCGCCAAGGGCTCGTTCTGCGTCATGCCGCAGCCGGTCTTATGGGTCAGCGCGACCACGCCGTCGACATTGGGGAAGTCGGCGAGCGGATTGTCGCCGGTGAACGGATTCTTCTTGAAGACGTCGGCGACGAGGCTTGCGACATGCGCGCTGCAATTCACCGAGGTGAGGATGCCGATATAGTTGCGCGTGGCGACGCGGCCATCCGGGCGGCGGATGCCCTCGAAGGTTGCCGGCAGATCGAAGTTCGGCGTCGGCTTGACGTCGGCGCAATAGGCATAGTCCTTGGAAAAATCGCCCATGCCGCAGTTCTGCGTATGCACGTGCTGGCCCGGCGCGATCGGCACCGTCGCAAAGCCGATGATCTGTCCGTAGCGCCTGACCGGCTCGCCCACTGCGATCGGCTTGATCGCGACCTTGTGGCCGGAGGGAATGCGCTCGACCGTGGTCACGCCGTCGGCAACCAATGTTCCCGGCGGCAGGCTCGCGCGCGCGATCAGCACGCCATCATCGGGATGGAGGCGAATGACGGGGCTGATGGTCATGGCAGGTCTCCTGTATCAAAACTATCGTGCCCCGGACGCAGCGCAGCGTGAAACGGTGCGCTGCTGAGCCGGGGCCCCATGTGTCGTTTCTTTCGCAAGCAACTGGGTCCCGGCTCTGCGAAGCGGCGCTAGGCGCCGCATCGCGTCCGGGACACGAGATCAGGCCTTCCCGGCCGAATCCTTGCGGGTCGCGTTGACCTGCATCTTGGCGTAGGTCGTCATCAGGCCGACTTCGTTGGACAACGTCACCAGCTTGAAGCCCATGTTGATCGCACGCGCTGCGCCTTCCGCACCGCTGCAATGGATGCCCGGGTTGAGACCGCGCTTGGCGCATTCCTTGATGATCTTGTCGTAGATCGCGAGAATCTCCGGCTCGGTGCGGTCGAGCTTGGGCTCGAGGCCGTAGGAGAAGCCGAGATCGGACGGGCCGATATAGACGCCATCGATGCCCTCGACGTCGAGGATCGCTTCCATGTTCTCGACCGCGGTCCTGGTCTCCATCATCGGCAGCAGGATGGTGTCGGCATTCGCGGTCTTCTGGTAGGAGCCCGCGGTGCCGTACATGCCGGCGCGGATCGGGCCGTTGGAGCGGACGCCCTGCGGCGGATACTTGGAATAGGAAACGAGGTTCTTGGCCTCCTGCGCCGTGTTGACCATCGGGCAGATCACGCCATAGGCGCCGCCGTCGAGCACCTTGCCGATGATGCCGGGCTCGTTCCAGGGCACGCGGACCATCGGGGTCACGGGATGCTTGTCCATGGCCTGGAAGCACTGCACCATCGAGAGATAGTCCTGCACGCCGTGCTGCATGTCGACGGTGACGCTGTCGAAGCCGCATTGCGCGATCATCTCGGCGGAGAAGCCGGAGGGAATTGCGAGCCACGCGTTGACCACGGCCTTGCCCGACTTCCAGATTTCCTTGACCTTGTTCGCCACGTTGCCTTCCTTCTTTTGTTGCTTGGACCGTTGTTTGGACCTTCGTCACCATGACGAGCGCCGCGACAGCACGGCTCTGCTGTTACCGCGAACCGGGGCTCCGCGCTACGCTCGCAATGACGCAAGGCCTATGCGGTCGCCCGCTGGATGCTGACTTCGCTGACGCCGACCTCGCGGGCGGTGTTCACTATTGCCGCCCAGGTGTCATCCGGCAAGGGGATGCCGTTCTTGGTGCGCTCGGCCCGGGTTTTCCGCTCGGGATCGCCGGGAATCAGCACCTGATCGACCCCTGCCATCGGCTTGGTGGCACGGATGAAGTCCGTATAGCGCGATACCTCTGCGTCGAACACATGGGAGGTATCAATCACCTTCGGATCGACATAGAACGCCAGCATGCCGTTGGCAAAGCGCCGCCCGCCCGAGGTGGCCCCGGTTCCGGTCAGCGCGCCGCCGAGCAGCTCGCACATGAAGGCCAGACCCGAGCCTTTGTGGTCGCCGAAGGCACGGATCGCGCCGGTGCCCTTGGTGTGATCGCGCGGCCCTTCCGGCGTGAAGGGCCCGTAGAGCACGGTCGGGTCCTCGCTCAGGGTCCCGTCGGCATCGACCAGTGCGCCCTTCGGCAGCTTCTTGCCGCCGCGGCTCGCGACCAGCACCTTGCCTTCGGCGACGACCGAGGTGGCGAAATCCAGCACGATCGGATCCTGCCCCTCGCGCGGGATGCCGACGCAGTAAGGCGCGGTGGAGAGCCGCTTCTCGACGCCGCCGAACGGCGCCACCAGCAGCGAGCCGGCCGCATTGACGAAATGCACCGAGACCAACCCTTCGGCGGCAGCCATCTCGGCCCAGTCGCCGACGCGGCCGATATGACCGGCATTGCGCAGCGCAACCGCGGCAAGGCCCGCCTTCTTGCATTTCTCGATGCCGATCCGGACCGCCTGCGGCGTCACGGTCTGGCCATAGCCGAACTTGCCGTCGACCACCGCGAGCGAAGGCGTGTCGACAACCACCTCTGCGTTCTGGTTCGGGACCACGAAACCCGTCTTCTTCCAGCGGATGTAGACTGGCACGCGGATCACGCCGTGGCTGTCATGGCCGGTGAGATTGGCCGTGGTGAGATAGGTCGCGATCCGCTTCGCTTCCTCCGGCGAGGAGTCTGCGTGACCAAACACCTCGCCGACGAAGTCGATGAGGTTCTGGACCTGGATCGTGACCATCAAGAAACTCCCCGGTTAAGCATTCACCTTGGCATGGCCGCCGAGATAGGCGGCGCGGATCGCTTCGTTGCCCCAGAGCGCGTCGGGCTTGCCGCCGAGCACGATGCGGCCGGTTTCGAGCACATAGCCGTAATCGGCCACCGACAGGCCCATGCGCGCGTTCTGCTCGACGAGCAGCACCGTCGTGTTGCGCCGGATCTCCGAGATGATCTTGAACACGGCCTGCACGATGACGGGCGCAAGACCAAGCGAGGGCTCGTCGAGCAATAACAGCCGCGGCTTGGCCATCAAGCCGCGCGCAACCGCCACCATCTGCAACTGGCCGCCGGACAGCGTCCAGCCGAGTGCGTTGGTGAACTTCCGGATGTCAGGGAACAGGTCGAACATCGCGTCCGCCTCCCGCGAGATCTCCGAGGTCGGCGCGCGGCGATTGGACGCGCCGAGCATGATGTTCTCTTTCACGGTGAGACCCGGGAAGACCCTGCGGCCTTCCGGCACGTGCGAGATGCCCATGCGGACGATCGCTTCCGGACCAAGACCTGCGATCGACTTGCCGTCGAACAGGATGTCGCCGGAGGTCGGCTTGGCGAGGCCGGAGATGGCGCGCAGCGTAGTGGACTTGCCAGCGCCGTTGGCCCCGAGCAGCGTCACCACCTGCCCCTGCTCCACCGCGCAGGTCACCCCGCGCAGCGCTTCGATCTCGCCGTAGCGCACCACCAGATTGCGGATTTCGAGCAACGGCATCATTCGCTCCCGAGATAGGCGGAGACGACGTCGGGATGACGCAGCACGGCCAGGGATTCGCCGTCCGCGATACGGCGTCCGAAGTTGAGCACGGTGATGTGCTGGGCCGCTTCCGAGACCAGCGTCATGTCGTGATCGATGATCAGGATCGTCAGGCCCTGCGCCGCGATGCGCTTGAGCAGCTCGTGCAGTTCCAGCTTCTCGGTTGAGTTGAGGCCGGCAGCGGGCTCGTCGAGCAGCAGCAGCGTCGGGTTCGAGGCCAGCGCACGGGCAATCTCGATCAGCCGCTGATGGCCGTAGGAGAAGCTCGAGATCAGCTCGTTGGCCCGGCTGCCGAGCCCGACGAAGGTCAGCGCCTCCATCGCCCGCTCGGTCAGGGCGTCGTCGCCCTTCCCGACCATGGTGTTGCCGGGCCGCTCGGCGCCGATCTCGACATTCTCCAGCGCCGTCATCGAACGGAACAGGCGAATGTTCTGGAACGTGCGGCCGAGACCAGACGCCGTGCGCTGATGCGGCGGCATGTGGGTGATGTCGGTGCCGTCGAGCACGATCCTGCCGGCTGTCGCTTCATAGAGACCCGAGAGCACGTTGAGCGTCGTGGTCTTGCCCGAGCCGTTCGGCCCGATCAGCGCATGCACGCCGCCGCGCTTCACGGCGATGTCGACGCCGTCGACGGCCTTGAGACCGCCGAAATGCTTCGACAGGCCGGTGACTTCCAGCACCGTGTCGCCGCCGATCGTCGCCGGCTTCAATTGCAGGGCAGCCGCTGCCGGCGGCGCCTTGATCTTGGCGCGCCAGCGCGTGAAGGCGTCCGCAACAAAGCCCCAGATGCCGTCGGGCATGAAGCGGATGATCAGGATCACGAACAGGCCGTAGATCGCGAGATACAGGCCCGGCACGCTCTTGAGGAAGCGCAGCCATTCCGGGATCAGGATCAAGAGACCCGTGCCGATGGCAGAACCGATCGGCGAGGCCACGCCGCCGAGCAGCGACATGGTCAGGAACACGATCGATTCTGCAAAGGAGAACTGATCGGGGCTGACATAGGCGAAGCCGCCGGCAAACAATCCGCCCGCGAGCCCGCCGAGCAGCGCACAGAGCGCGAAGGCGTAGATCTTGGTGCGGAAGACGTCGATGCCGTTGACGCCGGCCGCAAGCTCGTTGTCGCGCACGGCGCGCATGGCGCGGCCGAGCTTGGTGTCGGAGAGATGCCAGACCAGGTAGCCGACGATCGCCAGCATCGCCACGCAGAAGGCGAGATAGCTCTGCGACGACTGGAACAGGTCGGGACGCTTAATGTTGGGGACGCCGTCGGGACCGCGCGTGAGCCAGATCGCGTTGATCATCACCAGCGTGACGATCTGCTGGAACGAGATCGTCACCATCGCAAGATAATGGCCGCCGAGCCGCAGCGTGGACATGCCGAGGAACGCGCCCGCGAGCAGCGAGATCACGCAGCCGCCGACGAGACACAGCCAGAAGCTGAGCTGCAGATCCGTCGTGCCCATGCCGACCGCATAGGCGCCGAGCCCGAAGAACGCCGCCTGCGCCAGATTGATCTGGCCGCACAGGCCGAGCACGACGGAGAGGCCGAACACCGCGATCGAGAACGTGGTGGCCTGCAGCAGGATGTTATGGACGTATCCGTCGAAGCGCATGTTGGCCGCGAGCGCGACCAGGATCGCCGCGCCGATGAAGTACGGCAGGTGCCGGATCACGAGCGGTTTCGAACGGATGGCGGGCGCCGGAATCGGCATGTTGTCGCTGGGTGCGCTCATGCCTTTTCCGCCACGCGTTCGCCGAAGATGCCTTGCGGCCGGAAGATCAGGAAGGCGACCAGCACCAGGAAGGCGAAGCCGTCCTTGTAGGGCACCGAGATATAGGCCGCACCAAAGGTCTCGATCACGCCGAGCGCAAGACCGCCGATGATGGCGCCGGCAACGTCGCCGAAGCCGCCGATGATGGTGGCCGCGAACGCCTTCAGCGCGATCGTCGAGCCCATCTGGATCGAGACGAACAGCACGGGTGCGACGAGGATGCCGGCAAGGCCGCCAAGCACCGCCGAATAGATGAAGGTGATCATGATCATGGTGGAGACGGAAATGCCGAGCAGCGAGGCCATTTCCTTGTCCTGCGAGGTCGCCTGCAGCTTCTTGCCGAGCAGCGTCTTCTCGAAGAACCAGAAATTGAAGATCACGAGGCAGATGGTGACGCCGATGATCAGGAGATACTGGCTGTCGAGATAGACCGGGCCGACTTGAATGCCGGGCGTTTCAAACCAGCCTTCCAGCACCTGCGGCTGCGGACCGTAGATCGCGAGCACGGAATTGGCGAGCAGGATCGAGGCGCCGATGGTGGCGATGATCACAGGCAGATAGGTGCGGTGACGCAGCGGATAATAGACGCCGAGATTGAAGATGACACCGAGCAGCGCCATGCCGAGCAGCGCGACGATGAAGGCCGCCCAATAGGGCAGACCGGCTTCGACCGCGACGACCATCAGATAGGCCGCGACCATGGAGAATTCGCCCTGGGCAAAATTCACCACGTTGGTGGCACGGAAGATCAGCACGAAGCCAAGCGCGACGAGCGCGTAGACGGCGCCGATACCGATGCCGGTAAAAAGGAGTTGTAGGGCGAGATCCATGACAAGCTTCTGTTGGAGGTCGGATGCGTTCGCCGAAAGACGGTTCGACCTCCCCGATCGAAATCGGGGAGGCCGTTTCAACGTCAGTCGTTGAACTCGATGTGCTTGTCGAAGACGATGCTGCCCTTCTCGTTCTTCACGATGTTGTAGCCGTGGAGACCATCGCCGTTCTGGTCGAAATTGTATTCGCCCTCGGCACCCGGGAACTTCTTGATCGCGAGGATGGCTTCGCGGACCTTGGCCGGATCGGTCGTGCCGGCCTTGTTGATGGCCGCCGACAAGACGCTGATGGCGTCGAAGGTCCAGGAGCTCTGGTTGTCGGGCGCGACCTTGACCGCATCGCGGTAGATCTTGCCGAATGCCTTCGAACCTTCACTGGAATCCTCGGCATAGTCCGCCACGCCATACGTGTTGTAGAGCGCGGGACCTGCGAGCTTCAGCGCGGTGATGTTGACGATCGAAGGCGAGCCGACCCACGGGATGTTGACGCCGAGCTGACGGAGCTGGCGGGCGAAGATGCCGAGATCGTTCTCGAACGTGAAGTAGGAACCGAGGATGTCGGCGCCGGACTGCTTGATCGCGAGCACGACCGGGGTGAAGTCCTGGCTCTGGTTGGCGTAGCCTTGGTCGAGCACCGAGGGGGCACCGAGCTTTTCGAGCGCGGCGGTCAACGCCTTGCCGCCGGCGGTGCCAAAAGCGTCGGTCGAGTGCAGCACGGCCCACTTTTTCTTGCCGAGCGTATTGACGCCGTATTCGGCGATGACGCGACCGGAATAGCTGTCATTGGGGCGGCAGCGGAACAGCCACTGATTGCCCATGTGGGTGAGGTTAGGATCGGTGCCGCCGATCATCACGGGCTTGCCAAGCTTGATCACGTCGGGCGCCATCGCGTGCACCTGGGTCGAACGGATCGAGCCGAGGAACCCGACGATGTCGGACTGCGCGGCGAGCTTGGAGAAAGCGAGCACGATGCCGGGATTGGTGGTCTGGTCGTCCTCGACGATCAACTCGCCTTGTTTTCCCAGGATACCGCCGGCTTTGTTCACAGCTTCGAGCGCGAGCTTGGCGCCCTTGATGGCGTAACCGCCGGATTCAGCGGCGGGACCGGTGACGGGCGCGCACATGCCGATCTTGATGGTGGCGCCTTGCGCATGCGCGCTCTTGATGAGGTATGGCGCGGCAATGCCGGCAGCAATTCCGGCCGCGAAGTCGCGTCTCGTCAGTCTCATTCATTCCTCCCTGGGGCCGGGCATCCTTGTCGGCCCTTCTTGGTCTTGGCTCTATCGCTGAATACAGAACCGGATGCTACTTACGAATTCTGCCGATACGAGTAAATTGATATTGCGCCAACATCGACTAACTGCGCAGAGCGCGCACCCAATAGTGATCAACACCCGCGACGGCTGTCTATTCTCAGCGATTTCTCACGGCATTTTCACGCATTTCGTGGCGATCGCGCTGCCCACGCATTATGCAATGATGACAGTCATGCGTAGTTGGAAAGTGATCATGCAAATTTGCCGTTACGTTTCATCCGTGACGTCACTCGCGCCCGTGGAAGCGAGACACGATTCCAACTGACCGAGCATCTCCTGCAACTCGGCGAGCTTGCGCGCGCCGAAGCGTTGCGTGATCTCGGCGTAGATCGCTTCCGAGGATGGGGCGACCGCGGCCATCAGCTTCACGCCCTCCTTCGAGATCGAGACCATGCTGCGGCGCTGGTCCGCCTTCGCGGTCTTGCGCTCGATCAGATTGCGCGCCTCGAGATCGCGCAGGATGCGCGACAGGCTCGGGCCGAGGAGAAATGCCGTGCGCGCGAGCTCTGTCACCTCCGCGGCCTCGATGGCTGCCAGTGCGCGGAGGATGCGCCATTGCTGCTCGGTCAGGCCGTGCTCGCGCAGCTTGGGACGAAATTGCCGCATCACCGCTTCACGCGCCCTGAGCAGCGACATCGGCAGCGAGCGCGAGAAGTCGCGCATCGGCACCTGCCGTGCGGCGGGCTCACTTCCGTTCGCGGGATCAGCCGGTCTCTTCGCCATGTCGTCCTTTCAAGCCGCAAAATGTTTGCAGTGCAGCAAACCCAAATTGTGTTTGACGCATTCACTTAACATGTTAAGTATCTCCGGGCACCACGATTTGTAAGATCACAGATGGCGCTTTCCAACGACGATATCCAAGCTTGCGCGAACCGTCTGCATCAGGCGGAGAAGACCCGCACCCAGATCCGGCAGCTCTCGCAGGATTTTCCAGGCATTACCATCGCTGACGCCTACGCGATTCAAAAGGCCTGGGTCGACCTCAAGCTCGCGGAGGGCCGCACCGTCAAAGGCCACAAGATCGGCTTGACCTCGAAGGCGATGCAGAGCGCGCTCAATATCGACGAGCCGGATTCAGGCGTGCTGCTCGACGACATGTTCTTTGCCGATGGCGGCCTTGTCCCGACCGAGCGCTTCATCGCCACGCGCGTCGAGGCCGAGCTCGCCTTCGTCATGAGCAAGCGCCTCGCGGGGCCGGACTGCACGATGTTCGACGTGCTCAACGCCACCGACTTCGTCGTGCCGGCGCTGGAAATCCTGGACACGCGCATCGAGCGCGTCGATCCCAAGACCAAGGCGACGCGAAAGATTTTTGACACCATCGCCGACAACGCGGCGAATGCCGGCATCGTGCTCGGCGGACGGCCGATCCGCCCGCTGGACGCCGACCTGCGCTGGATCGGCGCGCTCTGCTTCAGGAACGGCCAGCTCGAGGAGACGGGCCTTGCCGCCGGCGTGCTCAATCATCCCGCGACTGCGGTGGCCTGGCTCGCCAACAAGATCGCGCCGCTCGGCCTTGCGCTCGAGCCCGGGCAGGTCGTGCTCGCCGGCTCCTTCATCCGTCCGATCGAGACCCGCAAGGGCGACACAATTCAGGCCGATTATGGCGCCTACGGCTCGGTGAGCTGCTACTTCGCTTAGACGAACAAAAAAACAGGGAGTGAAACCGCGATGCCGCATTTCACCATCGAATATTCGGCCAATCTCGACGGCCGCCTCGACATCGGCGCCGTCTGCGAGGTGGTGCGGAAGGCGGCAGTCGAGACCGGCATCTTCCCGCTCGGCGGCATCCGCGTCCGCGCTGTCAGGTGCGAGCACTACGCGATCGCGGACGCGCGGCAGGACTACAGCTTTCTCGACATGGTCCTGCGCATCGGCGAAGGCCGCGACCTTCCCACGCGTCAGAAAGCCGGCGAGCACGTCTTCCAGGCGCTTTCAAAACATCTCGATCCCGTCTTCGCCGCCAGCAAGTTCGCCCTGTCGTTCGACATGCAGATCAACGACAAGGACACCAGCTGGAAGCGCAACAACATCCACGACGCCCTGAAAGTGGAGGCTGCCCATGGATAAGCCCACGCCGAAAGCCGATGTGTTCCAGGCCAATCGCGACCGCGCAGCACCGCTGCTGAAGAAGCTGCGGGCCGACGGCATCGGCCACATGATCGACGGCAAGATCGTCGCCTCGATCTCCGGTGAGACATTCGAGACGAAGTCGCCGGTCGATGGCGCCACGCTCGCGAGCGTCGCACGCGGCAACGCCGAGGACATCGACGCCGCAGCCACCGCCGCTGCGCTGGCCTTCAAGTCCTGGCGCGACATGGGACCGGCGATGCGGAAGAAGCTGCTGCACCGCGTCGCCGACGCGATCGAGGACAATGCCGAAGACATCGCGGTGCTCGAATGCATCGACACCGGCCAAGCCTATCGCTTCATGGCCAAGGCCGCGATCCGCGCCGCCGAGAATTTTCGCTTCTTCGCCGACAAATGCGCCGAGGCGCGCGATGGCCAGAACACGCCGAGCGACGAGCACTGGAACGTCTCGACCCGCGTGCCGATCGGCCCGGTCGGCGTGATCACGCCGTGGAACACGCCGTTCATGCTCTCGACCTGGAAGATCGCGCCGGCACTGGCCGCGGGCTGCACCGTCGTGCACAAGCCGGCCGAATGGTCGCCGGTGACGGCCGCCGTTCTGGCAAGGCTCGTCAAGGAAGCCGGCGTTCCCGACGGCGTGCTCAACACCGTGCACGGTTTTGGCGAGGAGGCCGGCAAGGCCCTGACCGAGCATCCCGCGATCAAGGCGATCGGCTTCGTCGGCGAGAGCGCGACGGGATCGGCGATCATGGTTCAGGGCGCGCCGACCTTGAAGCGCGTGCATTTCGAGCTCGGCGGCAAGAACCCGGTGATCGTGTTCGACGACGCCGATCTCGACCGCGCGCTCGATGCCGTCGTGTTCATGATCTACTCGCTCAACGGCGAGCGCTGCACGTCGTCGAGCCGTCTGCTGATCCAGCAAGACATTGCCGAGACATTCATCGAGAAGCTGACCGCGCGCGTGAAGGCACTCAAGGTCGGCCATCCGCTCGATCCCGCCACCGAGATCGGGCCGCTGATCCACGAGCGGCACCTGGCCAAAGTGTGCTCCTATTTCGACGTCGCGCGGCAGGACGGCGCGACGATCGCAGTCGGCGGCAAGGCCTATGACGGCCCGGGCGGCGGACATTACGTCGAGCCGACACTGGTGACCGGCGCAACCGGCAAGATGCGCGTGGCGCAAGAGGAAGTGTTCGGCCCCTTCCTCACCGTGCTGCCCTTCAAGGACGAGGCCGACGCCATCGAGATCGCTAACGACACCCGCTACGGCCTGACCGGCTATGTCTGGACCAACGACGTCGGCCGCGCACTGCGCGTTGCCGACGCGCTGGAGGCCGGCATGATCTGGCTGAACTCGGAAAACGTCCGCCATCTGCCGACGCCGTTCGGCGGCATGAAGGCCTCAGGCATCGGCCGCGATGGCGGCGACTACTCGTTCGACTTCTACATGGAAACCAAGCACGTCTCGCTGGCGCGGGGCACGCACAAGATTCAGAAACTGGGAATTTGATTGTCATTCCGGGGCGCGCGGAGCGCGAGCCCGGAATCCATTCATCCACCAACTCTGCTGCGCGATGGATTCCGGGCTCGGCTCTGCGAGCCGCCCCGGAATGACAGAAGACCGAGGGGAAACGCCGATGCCCGTACCGCAACACATCTTCGAACCGCCGTTCAACATCATCCGCTCCAGCCACGTCGTGCTCGACGTGACTGACCTGAAGCTCAGCCGCGAATTCTACGAGACCACCGTCGGCCTGCATGTCGAGGATGCCGACGACAAGGTCGTCTATCTGCGCGCAGCCGAGGAGCACCAGCATCACTCGCTGGTGCTGCGCAAGGCGGCGGTGCCCGCCTGCGCCCGGCTCGGCTTCAAAGTCGGCAACGACAAAGACCTCGACAAGGCCGCCTCCTTCCTTTCGGAGAACGGTCTCTCTTACGCCTTCGTCGACCAGCCCTTCCAGGGCCGCACGCTGCAATTCACCGACCCCTTCGGCTTCCAGATCGAGCTCTACGCCGCGATGGACCGGCGCCCGCATCTGCTTCGCCGCTACGATCTCTACAGGGGATGCCATCCACAGCGGCTCGATCATTTCAACGTCTTCGCCGCCGAGGTGCAGGACACCGTCGAGTTCTACGCGCGGCTCGGCTTCCGCCTCACCGAATATGCCGAGGAGGACGGACCGAACGGGCGCATTGCGGCTGCCTGGATGCATCGCAAGGGCAATGTCCACGACTTCGCCATCACCAACGGCAAGGGCCCTCGCCTGCACCACTTCGCCTACTGGACGCCGACGGCGATGAACATCATCCATCTCTGCGACGTGATGGCCTCGCAAGGCTTCGTCAAGAACATCGAGCGCGGCCCGGGACGCCACGGCATCTCGAATGCGTTCTTCCTCTACGTGCGCGACCCCGACGGGCACCGCCTCGAACTCTACACCAGCGACTACTTCACCGGCGATCACGACCACGAGCCGCTGCGCTGGTCGCTGCGCGATCCGCGCCGCCAGACGCTGTGGGGCGCGCCGGCGCCGCGGTCCTGGTTCGAGCAGGGCTCGCCGTTCAGCGGGCAGGCCGTGCGTGAGCCGAAGTTCGTCGCCGACGTGCTGGTGGCGGATTAATGCCGATGACAGGCAAAGCCTCTCTCTTCGTCGTCCCTGCCTAGTGCGCAATTGCGCACGGGAGCAGGGACCCATAACCACAGGGAGGAGTTTGGTGAAGACCCGTTGTTCGGTACTCCTACCTCATCCAATCGATAGATTCCGCGGTATGGGTCCCGGCGTTCGCCGGGACGACAGGAAGTGAAGAGTCACCAATGAAGCTCCCTCGCCTCGCCACCTATTCCGTCAAGGGTGAAACCAAGTACGGCGCCGTCCTTGAGGGCGGCATCGTCGATCTCTCCGCACGCCACGCAAAAGACTATCCGACGCTGCGCGAAGTGATCGCCGCCGGAAAGCTCGTGGGCCTTGCCGAGGAGGCAGCCAGCCTGACGCCAGACCATGCGCTCGGCGACATCACCTGGCTGCCGCCCGTGCCCGCGCCGGAAAAGATCATCTGCATCGGCGTCAACTATCCCGACCGCAATGCCGAGTACAAGGACGGCCAGGAGGCGCCGAAATATCCGAGCATGTTCATGCGCTCGCCCCGCTCCTTCGTCGGCCACGAGACGCCGCTGGTGCGCCCGCGCGCGTCAGCGCAGCTCGACTACGAAGGCGAGATCGTGCTTGTGATCGGCAAGGCCGGCCGGCACATCGCGGAAAGTGCCGCGCTCGACCACATCGCGGCGCTCACGCTCTGCAACGAAGGCTCGGTGCGCGACTGGCTGCGCCACGCCAAGTTCAATGTCACGCAGGGCAAGAATTTTGATTCCAGCGGCAGCCTCGGCCCGTGGCTCGTGCCCTACACGCGGGAATCGCAGATCGCCGACATTCGTCTGACCACGCATGTCAACGGCGAGCTCAGGCAGGAGGACCGGACCAGCCGGCTGATGTTCCCGTTCCGCTATCTCATCAGCTATATCTCGACCTTCGCGACGCTGGTCCCCGGTGACATCATTGTGACGGGCACGCCGACAGGTGCCGGTGCGCGGTTCGATCCGCCGCGCTATCTGACGCCCGGCGATGTCATCGAGGTCGAAGCCGAAGGCATCGGCATGCTACGGAATGGCGTCGTCGACGAAGCCTGACAACAATCGAAATGGAATAGTGCAATGACCACCCTCACCGGCGGCGAAGCGATCGTAAGCGGCCTTGTCGCCCACGGCGTCGACACCGTGTTCGGCCTGCCCGGCGCGCAGGTCTACGGCCTGTTCGACGCCTTCCACCAGGCCCAGCTCAAGGTGATCGGCGCGCGGCACGAGCAGGCCTGCGGCTACATGGCGTTCGGCTATGCGCGCTCCAGCGGCAAGCCCGGTGTGTTCAGCGTGGTGCCCGGCCCCGGCGTGCTCAACGCGAGTGCGGCGCTGCTGACCGCCTACGGCTGCAACGAGCCGGTGCTGTGCGTCACCGGCCAGGTGCCGACGCAATTTCTCGGCAAGGGCCGCGGCCATCTGCACGAGATGCCGGACCAGCTCGCGACCTTGCGCACCTATGTGAAGTGGGCGGATCGGATTGAAACGCCCGGCAACGCGCCGACCACCGTGTCGCGCGCCTTCCAGGAAATGACGTCCGGCCGTCGCGGCCCCGCCTCGGTCGAGATGCCCTGGGACGTCTTCACCCAGCGCGCGGACACCTGTGCCGCGAAGGTGCTGGAGCCGCTGCCCGCGCCACTCCCCGATCCTGATCTGATCACCCAGGCGGCCGCGGTGATCAGGAGCAGCAAGGCGCCGATGATCTTTGTCGGCAGCGGCGCGATCGAGGCGCGCGACGAAATCCTCGAGCTCGCCGAGATGATCGATGCACCCGTCGTCGCCTTCCGCAGCGGGCGCGGCATCGTCTCCAACGCGCATGAGCTGGGGCTCACGATGGCTGCCGCCTACAAGCTATGGCCGAAGACCGATCTCATGATCGGCATCGGCTCGCGGCTGGAGCTGCCAACCATGTCGCGCTGGCCGTATCGTCCCGACGGATTGAAGAGCATCCGCATCGACATCGATCCCGTCGAGATGCGGCGCTTCATCTCCGACACCGCCATCGTCGCCGATGCCAAGACCGCGACCGCCGATCTGATCCAAGCGGTCAGCAAGGCCGGCTACGGCAAGACCGCCGGCCGCCGCGCCGCGATCCGCGAGGCCACCGCGACCGCGCTGGCAGAGATCCAGAGCATCCAGCCGCAGATGGCCTATCTCAACATCCTGCGCGAGGTGCTGCCGGCGAACGCGATTGTCACCGACGAATTGTCGCAGTTCGGTTTCGCGTCCTGGTACGGCTTTCCGATCTACGAGCCGCGCACCTTCATCACGTCAGGCTATCAGGGAACGCTCGGCTCGGGCTTCCCGACCGCGCTTGGTGCCAAGGTGGCCAATCCCGACAAGCCCGTGGTGGCGATCACCGGCGACGGCGGCTTCATGTTCGGCGTGCAGGAGCTTGCCACCGCCGTGCAGTTCAACATCGGCGTGGTGACGCTGGTGTTCAACAACAACGCCTATGGCAATGTCCGCCGCGACCAGCGCGAGCGCTTTAACGGCCGCGTGGTCGCGTCCGATCTGGTCAATCCGGATTTCGTCAAGCTCGCGGAGTCCTTTGGTGTGGCGGCCGCGCGTGTCACCGCGCCGGACCAGTTCAAGGCGGCGATGGAAAAGGCGCTGGCCCATGACGGGCCATATCTGATTTCGGTGGAAGTGACGCGGGATTCGGAAGTCAGCCCGTGGGCGTTCATTCATCCGCCGAAGCCGTAGAGCTTCTCACGGGCTCTTCCCAGTCGCCGCCTCGCCCGGCGAGCCGATCATGTCATCGGCCACGCGAGAAATCAGGTCCTCGATACCGGTGGGAAAACTTATGCCGTGAGCATCCTCGTCAGCCATGTATACGATGGCGCGCTCCGGCCTGGAAGGTATCCAAAACTCGTACTTGGCGCGCCACAATACCAAATGAGCAAAAAGCGTCTGCAATCTTACTGAGAGCTCTTTGGCCTGTTGTTGTCTGCCTCCGCCTTTGAAATAATCGTCCTTCGAAAGCCAATCGATGATTTGCAAGTTCAGTGGGTACAAACAGTTGCTCGTATAATTGCGGATGACGCCATGCTCTAACTTCTGTCGGTCGTCCAAAGAGAGATATCCGTGGGCAAGAACGTTGTCATACGACCCATCTAGCTCCGGATGAGCACGAGTGATTTCGTCGCAGAGCCGCCGTGCCAGCGCGTTCTGTATAATGAAGGCCTTCCTCGTCGCCAGCAGCAGGGATAGCAGGTGAACAAGCTGAGCGCGCCGCGCAGTACGGGCCGCCCTCCATTGAAGAGCACTTTCGATCGCAAGCTTCGAGACATACCCCAAGGCTGCAATCACAGCACCGATCAGCGCCGTGCTCAGCCATCCCGGTATTTGCTGCATGGGCCCCTCGACTTTCGTACTCGGGTAGCCCCAAGTCTAGCCGATTTCCTGCGAGCAAGCACTCTGCTTGATTCACCGCGTCCTGCGGAACGTCAGATTGATCCGCTGCCGCCCGAGCAGGGCGTGCTCGCCATCGGCGAGCGGCGCGACGCCGTGATAGGCGAGTCGGCTCGGCCCGCCCCAGACCACGACGTCGCCATGGACGAGCCGGAAGCGGCGTGACTTGTCGCTGCGCGCCAGGCCGCCAAACAGGAAGGTCGCGGGCAGCCCGAGCGAGACCGAGACGATCGGGGCCGAATAGTCCAGCTCGTCCTTGTCCTGATGCAGCGACAGCCGCGTGCCGGGTTCGTAGCGATTGACGAGGCAGGCGTCGGGCGCAAAGTCGGTGAACCCGCCCTGCTCCGCCGCGCCTCGAGCCAGGTCGCGAAGCACCGTCGGCATCTGGGGCCATGGCGCGCCGGTTCGCGGATCGATCGGATCATAGCGATAGCCGGTGTGATCGGTGATCCAGCCGCGCTCGCCGCAATTGGTCATCGCCACCGACATCAGGTGGCCGCCGGGCGTGGTCATGCGGCGGAACGGCGACTGCGCCACGATCGCGCGCACGGCGGCGATCAGCTCGCTCTCGATCGGCCTGACGAATCCGCGCAGCAACACGGCGCCGTCGGCGATCTCCTCACGCGACGGCTGTGCCTCGGCGGCCGTGTCGAACAGATCACCCGTCAATCGCAGCGCTCATTTGGCATCATGGAAGATCACACCCAGCGTATGACGCTGGCCGGACCTGATCCGGCTGACGCCATGGCGGAGATTAACGCGGTAGGTGCCGCGTGTCCCCTGCACCGGGCGGTGATGCACGGCAAAGGCCACAGCGTCGCCCTGCGCCAGCGGCACGACCTCGGCGCGCGACTGCATGCGCGGGCGCTGCTCGGTCAGCACGAACTCACCGCCGGTAAAATCGCGTCCCGGCTCGGACAAGAGGATCGCGACCTGGAGCGGAAACACGTGCTCGCCATAGAGATCCTGGTGCAGGCAGTTGAAATCGCCGGTCTCGTACTGCAGCAGCAGCGGCGTCGGCCGCGCCTGGCCTGCCTCGTGGCAGCGCTTGAGGAACGCCGCATGCGCGGCTGGATAACGGATGTCGATCCCCATCGCCTCGTTCCAACGATTGGCAACGCCCTGAAGATGCGCATAGAGCGCCGGGCGGAGCTCCGCGATCAGATCGGGCAGCGGGTAGGAGAAATATTTGTACTCGCCACGGCCAAACCCGTGGCGGCCCATGACGATGCGGCTGCGGAAGCCCGCATCATCGGGATAGAGCGCGGCGATGGCGCGGCATTGGTCCGGCGTCAGCAGATCCTTCAGGACGGCGCTGCCCTGGGCATCGAGCTCGACGGTGATTTGAGGCCAGTCGAGGGCGTCGACGTGGGTGGCGAGGTCGACTGAGGGCTTAGGGGGTGATTTGCGTGCCGTTGCTGTCATGACTGCCACCTTCGCAAGACCGGCCCGCCCTTTGCCACCCGATTCCCGACTATCTCCTCGTCATTGCGAGCGCAGCGAAGCAATCCAGAGTCTTTCCGCAGAGGGATCCTGGATTGCTTCGTCGCAAGGGCTCCTCGCAATGACGGCGGAGGGGTATCAGCCTCGCACCGGCAGCGTCGTCACGTCGTACCCGTGCTTGATCGTCCGTTTCAGCACCGGATCCTCGAGCTCGAACTCGAACCGGTCCGCCGGGCGGATGCCGCCCTTGGCAGCAAAGGTGCCGCCGAACATGGCGCAGCCGTCGGGGAACTTGCCACCCTCAAAGCCGCGCGCGATGAGGTCGGCGACCGGCAGCATCGCGTCCAGCGTGCCCTCCTGGTAGAGCACGCGCTCGCCCTTGATGGTGGCGTAGGAGCGCAGGATCATCCTGTCCCAATGACCGATGACGTCCTCGAGCTCCCAGAGCGTGGATGCGACCGGCTTGTCGCACATCTGCTTGGAGACCGTGACGTTGTAGGCCTCGACCTTGCGGTCGGTATGGTCGGAGCCGCAGCCGACGAAGATGCGGCCCTGCCAGCCGATCAGCACGAATTCGACCTCGCCGGAGGAATCGCCGCCACAGCATTCGATGCCGTCTTCCTGGGTCAGCCGGCGCGCCGAGGCGCGGTAGTAGATCGGCGTCGAGGCCGGCGGGGCGATGCCCATCTCTTGCAGCTCGGCGATGTGCTTGTCGCGCGCGACGGGATCGCGGCCGGTCCAGCCCGCAATGACCATCTGGTCGATCGCCAATGTCAGCGGCGTGGTGGTGTCCTGGGCGTCAACGGTGAAAGTCAGGTCAAACACGAATTACGGCCTCCATGCCGGCAGCAAGCTCGAAAATACGACGGTCAGATCCGCCCGCGCCCGCCAGCATCAGGCCGACAGGAACGTCACCCTCGCGATGCGCGGGCAGCGAGATGGCGCAGCCGTCGATCATGTTGATGAGGGTGCAATTGCGCAGCGCCCGCAGGTTTTCCCTGGTGAACGCCTTGTCATCGGCGAGATCGGAAATCTTCGGCGGCGTGTTGGCGGTGGTGGGCAGCACCAGCGCGTCATAGGGCGCGACGCGCGCATTGACGCGCACGATCAGCGAGCGGCGCTCGTTGAGGAGATCGATGTAATCGGCAGCGCTCTGCGCCTCGCCGCGCATGATGCGCACGGAGACCCTGGGGTCGTAGACGTCGCCCTTGGCCGTAATGAGGTAGCGATGCCAGGCATAGCTTTCGGACGCCGCAAAGCCGCCCTTGGCGTTCATCGGGCCGATGTCGTGAAATTCGGCCATCTCGATCCGCTCGATGATCGCACCGTGATCGGCGAGGCTCTTGAGCGCGCGCTCGAACGTCGAGGCCACGTCCGCATCGAGATCGTCGAGCGCAATCGTGGTCGGCACTGCGAGCCGCATGCCCTTTACCGGCCGCGGCTTCAGCGGGACGATCGGCTCGTTCGCGAGCACGGCATCGAGAATGGCACAGCAGCTGACCGACCGCGCCAGCGGCCCGATGCTGTCGAGCGAGAAGGACAGCGGCACGGAGCCGTCCAGCGGCACGCGGCGCTGCGTCGGCTTGTAGCCGACGATGCCGTTGAAGGCGGCCGGAATCCGGCAGGAGCCGCCGGTGTCGGTGCCGAGCGCGCCATGCGCCATGCCGTCGAGCACGGACACCGCGGCGCCCGAGGACGAGCCGCCGGGCACGTGTCCCTCGGCTCGGTTCCAGGCGCCCTTCGGCGTGCCGTAATGCGGATTGATGCCGATGCCGGAATAGGCGAACTCGGTCATGTTGGTCCGCCCGATCACGACGAAGCCGGCCTTGCGCAGCCGCGCCACCGTCGCGGCGTCCTGATCGGCCGGCGCAGAATCGTCGAGCGCGCGGGAGCCGGCGCGCGTGACCTGGCCCTTGATGTCGAAGAGATCCTTGATCGAGACCGGGATACCGGCATAGCGCGACGGCGCCGCCTTGGCCTTGCGCAAGCCGTCCATCGCATCCGCGGTTGCGAGCGCGGCGTCCTTGTCGACGTGGATGAATGTGCGTTGGCCCTCGCCGGCCGGGTCGGCGATCCTGGCGAGGCATGCCTCGACCAGCTTGCGGGAGGTCGTGCGGCCGCTTTCGAGGTCGTCGGCGAGTTTCGCCAGTGTCGGAAAATCGGGCATGTCTGTCTCACGGAATATTGCGCGCGCAATCTATAGCGCCGCCTCGGTTCGACACAAGCATTGTGCGCATGATGGCATGCATGCGCATTGCTGGACCGTTGACGCGCGATGGTCGATTGTCGCATCAAGATCGAAACAGCCAGGCGTGAAGCCCAGGCATTAGCAAGAATTGCCTTTGGGAGGGTTTTCCGACATGGCCGAACCGCAGCGCGCGCGCCCGAAACCGACGCCGGAGACCCAGCATTTCTGGGACGGCACGAAAGCGGGCGAATTGCGTTTGCAGCGCTGCGACGCCTGCGCGCATGTCTATTTCCCGCCGCGCCCGTTCTGCCCGTCCTGCGCCTCGCGCAAGGTCAGCATCTTCAAGGCGAGAGTGGCAACGGTTTCCTCTACAGCTACGTGATCAATCATCGTCCCGCCGCTCCCGGCTTCACACCGCCTTATGCGATCGCGGTGGTCGAGCTTGCCGAAGGACCGCGGATGATGAGCAACATCATCGACTGTCCGCAGACGCCGGAGGCGCTGGAGCTCGACATGAAGCTCGAAGTCGCCTTCCAGGCGCTCGACGACAAGATCACCCTCCCCGTGTTCCGTCCGGCGAAGGGATAGGCCATGCGCAGCAACCAGGTTGCCGTCGTCGGCGCGGCCGAGACCACCGAGCTCGGTGTCATCCCCAATATGTCGCAGCTCCAGCTCCACGCGGATGCGGCGCTCAACGCCATCGCGGATGCCGGGCTGAAACTCTCCGACATCGACGGCTTTGCCACCGCGGTCGAAACGCCGCAGCAGGTCTGCCATTATCTCGGCATCAAGCCTACCTGGGTGGACGGCACCTCGGTCGGCGGCTGCTCCTTCATGCTGCATGTTCGCCATGCCGCCGCGGCGATCGAGGCCGGTCTCTGCAAGACCGTGCTGATCACCCATGCCGAGAGCGGCAAGTCGATGATCGGCAAGGCGCCGCGCTCGATCCCCGCCGACAGCCTGCAAGGACAGTTCGAGGCGCCCTACGGCATCTACGGGCCACCCAGCATGTTCCCGATCCCCGTGCTGCGCTTCATGAAGACCTACGGCATCACGCATGAGCAGCTCGCCTCGGTGGCGGTGGTGCAGCGGGAATGGGCGGCCAAAAATCCCCGCGCGATGATGAAGGACCCGATCACGGTCGCTGATGTCCTCAACTCGCGCATGATCGCCTATCCGTTCCGGCTGCTCCAGTGCTGCCTCGTCACTGACGGCGGCGGCGCGCTGATCCTGACCTCGGCCGACCGCGCCAAGGATTTTCCGAGGAAGCCCGTCTACATCATGGGCACCGGCGAGAGCGTGGAGACGCCGATGGTCAGCCAGATGGAAACGTTCAACTCCTCGCGCGCGTTCAAGACTGCCGGCCCCCTCGCCTTTAAGGAAGCCGGCATCGCGCACCGGGATGTCGACCATCTCATGATCTACGATGCGTTTGCGCATCTGCCGCTGTTCGGCCTTGGCGACCTCGGCTTCATGCCGCACGAGGAAACCGGCCAATTCATCGCGGATGGCAACACGCGCCCCGGCGGCAAGCTGCCGCTCAACACCAATGGTGGCGGCCTGTCCTACATGCATTCGGGCATGTACGGCATGTACGCACTCCAGGAGAGCGTACGCCAGATGCGCGGGATTGCCCCGGCCCAGGTGCCGAATGCGAAGATTTCGGTGTGCCACGGCGTCGGCGGCATGTTCGCGGCATCAGGCACGATCGTGTTTACGAACGAGAGGTAACGACTGTCATTCCGGGGCGTCGCGTCAGCGACGAGCCCGGAATCCATAACCACGATCGGGAGTATGGATTCCGGGCCTGCGCCTTGCGGCGCATCCCGGAATGACGGCGGAAATTGGAACGGCTAGCGGAGAACCCACATGAGCAAATCACTTCAAGACAAGGTCATCATCGTCACCGGCGCGGGCCGCGGCATCGGGCGCGAGATCGCGCTGCTCTGCGCGGCGGAGGGCGCCAAGGTCGTCGTCAACGACCCCGGTGTTGCCGCCGACGGCGCCGGTTCCAGCGCTTCGCCCGCCGAGGAGGTGGTCGACGAGATCAAGAAGCGCGGCGGCATCGCGGTGCCCAATTTCGAGTCGGTGGCGGAGGCTGTCCCCGCCAGCAAGATCGTGAAGACCGCGACCGATCATTTCGGCAAGCTCGACGGCGTCGTCAACAATGCCGGCATCTTGCGTGACATGATCTTCCACAAGATGAGCGTGGAAGCGTTCGAGGCCGTCATCAAGGTTCACCTGATGGGCTCGTTCTACGTCAGCCACGCCGCGGCGCGGATCTTTCGCGAGCAGGAGAGCGGCTCCTTCGTGCACTTCACCTCGACCTCCGGCCTGATCGGCAATTTTGGCCAAGCCAACTACGCCGCGGCCAAGCTCGGCATCATCGGCCTGTCAAAGTCGATCGCGCTCGACATGGGCCGCTTCAACGTCCGCTCCAACTGCGTCTCGCCGTTCGCCTGGACCCGCATGATCGGCACCATCCCGACCGAGACCGAAGCCGAGAAGGCGCGCGTCGAGAAGATCAAGCAAATGGGACCGGAGAAGATCGCGCCGATCTGCGCCTATCTGCTCTCCGATGCCGCCAAGGACGTCTCCGGGCAGATCTTCGGCGCACGCATGAACGAGCTGTTCCTGTTCAGCCAGAACCGCCCGCTGCGCTCGGTTCATCGCAGCGAGGGCTGGACGCCGCAAACGATCGCGGAACACGGCATGCCGGCACTGAAGGGCTCGTTCTACAAGCTCGACCGTTCGGCCGACATCTTCCCCTGGGATCCCGTCTAGCCGTTCTCCCAGCTATTGTTGCATTGCGATCTCCGGTTGTCCGGCCGGAGATCGCCCGCATTACGCCCGATTGCGGGCGAATGGTTTCCTTCCAACAAAAAACGGGAGGCGACTATGACAAAATCACTGACCAATTCTGCCGATACTGACGAGCCTTGCCTCGGGCGCCGCACCCTCTTGAAGGGCGCGGCGGCTGCAGTAGCCGCGACGGGCGTCACCATGAACGCAGCCCTGGCGGCCTCCGTCACGCCGTTCGGCCAGACCGGCACTCCGACGATATCGACGGCCCCGTTGCCCTTGGGACCGCTTCCCGGCAGCCGCTACCCGGACTCCCGTCTGGAATCCGCGAAGAAGGGGCCGCCAACGTTCGGGCCTGCCGACTTCCCGGCCTTCGCCGGCACCATGGCGGTCGAGCGTGTTGCAACCGGCTTCCGATGGGCTGAAGGTCCCGTGTATTTTGCAGCCGGACGATATCTGCTGTTCAGCGACATCCCCAACAATCGCATCATGCGCTTCTCGGAGGATGACGGTCATACCAGCGTCTACCGTCAACCCTCGATGAACTCGAACGGCAACACGATCGATCGCGAAGGACGCCTGATCACGTGCGAGCATAGCGGGCGGCGTGTGACGCGCACCGAACTCGACGGCTCGATCACCATTATTGCCGACAAATTCAATGGCAAACGACTGAACTCGCCGAACGATGCGGTCGTTACCGCCGATGGCGCGATCTGGTTCACCGATCCGGCCTACGGCATCGGTGGCTTCTATGAGGGCATCAAGGCCGACCCCGAGCAGGAGAAGAAGAACGTCTACCGCGTCGACCCGAAAACCGGCGACGTCAAGGTCGTCATCGACGATTTTGTGGAGCCCAACGGGATCACCATCTCGCCCGACGAGAAGAAGCTCTACATCTGCGAGACCGGGTTCACGGACGGACCGGACAACCCATCGCATATCCGCGTGTTCGACCTCGACGTGGCGGCGGGGAAAGTGTCGAACAGCAAGGTCTTCGCCGAGATGCCAAAGCCAAGCATCACCGACGGCGTCCGCTGTGACACCGAAGGACGGGTCTGGTGTTCGGTGGGCTGGGGCGATCCGAACGAAGACGGCGTGCGCTGCTATACGGCCAACGGCCAACTGCTTGGCAAAATTCACATCCCGGAAACCGTCGCCAACCTGAGCTTCGGCGGGCAGCAGCGAAACAGACTCTATATCTGTGGCTCGACATCGCTCTATGCTGTGTACACCGGTGTGCAGGGCGCACTAAAGCCGTGAACATCAACGAATAGCGAATGGTGAGTAGCGAATAGTCGGCAGCGGCACGCCTTCTGTTCGCTACTCGCCCTACTACCCCGTATTCCGCAATCCGGCCGAAATGCCGTTGATCGTGAGCTGAATCCCGCGCAGCACCTGCTCGTCCGGGTTCTGCGCGCGATGCTCCTTGAGCAGCTCGACCTGCACGTGGTTGAGCGGATCGAGATAGGGGAAGCGGTGGCGCACCGAGCGCTCCAGCAGCGGGTTGCCCTGGAGCAGCCGGTCCTGGCCCATGATGTCGAGCAGCGTCTCGATGCAGGAATGCCATTCGCGGCGGATCCGGCCGAAGATTTTTTCGCGCAAGGCTTCGTCCGGCACGAGCTCGGCATAGCGCGAGGCGATCGCGATCGAGCTTTTCGCCAGCACCATGTCCATGTTCGACAGCAGCATGCGGAAGAACGGCCATTCCCTGTAGAGCTCCTTCAGGAACGGCATGCCCTTGTCGGGATGCTCCGCGATCCACTGCTCGACCGCGCTGCCAAAGCCGTACCAGCCGGGCAGCATCAGGCGGCACTGCGCCCAGGAGAACACCCACGGAATGGCGCGCAGATCCTCGATCGCCCGAGTCTTCTTGCGCGAGGCGGGACGGCTGCCGATGTTCAGCGTCGCGATCTCGTTGATGACGGTGGAGGCCCAGAAGTAATCGACGAAACCGTCGGTCTCGTAGACGAGGCCGCGATAGGCCTTGAAAGCCAAATTTGAAAGCTCGTCCATCGCGGTGAGATATTCGCGGCGCGGCGCGCTCTGGCGCGGATGCAGCAGGCTCGCCTCCAGCGTCGCGGCAGCGAGGATCTCCAGATTGTTGCGGCCGACTTCGGCGTTGGAATATTTCGACGAGATGATCTCGCCCTGCTCGGTGATGCGGATCTGCCCGTTCACCGCGCCGCCGGGCTGGGCGATGATGGCGTCATAGCTCGGGCCGCCGCCGCGGCCGACCGAGCCGCCGCGACCGTGGAACAGGCGCAGTCGCACGCTGTGGCGCTCGAACACGTCGACGAGGCCGATTTCGGCCTTGTAGAGCTCCCAGCCCGAGGTGACGAAGCCGCCATCCTTGTTCGAGTCGGAATAGCCGAGCATGACCTCCTGCACGCTGCCGCGGCTGTCGACGAGGCGGCGGTAATCGTGCAGCGACAGCATGCGATCCATGATGGCGCTGGAGGCCTGCAAATCCTCGATGGTTTCGAACAGCGGCACAATGTTGATGGCGCTGCGCCCGGAGGGATGAACGAGGCCGACCTCCTTGAGCAGCACGGCCACCTCGAGCATGTCGGACATGCCCTTGCACATCGAGATGATGCATTGGGGAATGGCGTCCGAGCCGAACTTCGCATGCGCCTCCGCGGCGGAATGGAAGACGTTGAGCTCGCCCATGGTCTCGTCGCTGTATTTGACGAATGGCGAGACCAGCGAGCGCGTGCTGCGCAATTCATTGGTGAGCAGCGAGATGCGCGCGTCCTCGCCCAGCGCGAGATAGGACATGCCGGGATTGGCGGCGTCCATCAGCTCGGCGATGGTACGTTCGTGCACAGCAGAATTCTGGCGGATGTCGAGCCGCGCCAGATGGAAGCCGAAGCAATCCACCGCACGCCGCAGCAGCCGCAGCCGGCCGCGGGCGATGACGCGGGCATTGTTGGAGATCAGCGAACGGTGCAGCACATCGAGATCGGCCTGCAGCTCCCTGACGGTCTCGTAGGGCCTGCCCTTGCCGACCGGCCGGCGCGTGATCTCGACCTCGAGCTTTTCGGCCGTCGCCGTCAGGCGCGCATAGATGCCGGAGACCGCGAGACGATAAGGCTCGCCGCTCCGGTGCGGCGAGGTGTCGGGCGAGCGTTCCGCCAGCGTCCGCAGCTCCTCGGAGACGTCGGCGAGGTGCGCCGCGATCGACAGCTCCGAGCCGAGCACATGCAGCTCGTTGAGATAGAATTGCATCACCCGGCTCGACTGCAGCCGCAGCGTCCCGCGCATCACGTCGGCGGTGACGAAGGGATTGCCGTCGCGGTCGCCGCCGATCCAGCTGCCCATGCGCAGGAACGAGGCGAGCTCGCTTGCAGCCGCCTCGCCAGCCTCCTCCAGTCGGTCTTCGAGCACGTTGACCAGCCGCGGCACCTCGCGCAGGAAGGTGTAATCGTAGAACGACAGGCCGTTGGCGACCTCGTCGAGCACGGTGAGCTTGGTCCGGCGCAAGAGATTGGTCTGCCACAGCGTCAGCACCTCGCGGCGAAGCTGCTCGTCGCTGGCAGCGGCCTCGTCCGCGGTGAGCGCTACACGCTCGCGGCGGTCCAGCAGGCTGGCGACCTCCATCTCGCGGTCCATGGTGCTCTTGCGGCGGACCTCGGTCGGGTGCGCGGTCAGGACCGGGCTGACCAGCGCGGTCTTGAAGAAATTGCGCAGCACATCGGAGCTGATCCCGGCGTCCCTGGCATGGGCCAGCGTCTCCGCCAGCACGCCGGAACCAGAGCTCTGGGCGGCACTGCGGGCGCGCATCTGGCGAATGTTGTTCTGGTCCTCGGCGATGTTGGCGAGGTGGGAGAAATAGCTGAAGGCGCGGACGATCCGCACCGTCTCGGAGGTCGACATGCTGTCGAGGATCTGCTCGAGCTCGCGACGGGCGAGCCGGTCCTCGTCGCGGTGGAACCGGATCGAGGTCTGGCGAATGCGCTCGACCAGGTCGAACAACTCAGCACCTTCCTGGTCGCGCACGGTGTCGCCCAGGATACGCCCGAGCAGGCGGATGTCGTCACGCAGCCGCGCATCTGCCTCCAGCGCCTGGGCGTCCTCAGCGCGGTTCGCGCGGTTGTCGATGGCGTCGGGTGGCACGGTCTGGAGGGACATGGCTCGCTTCCTTGTTCGAGCTCGCTTCGCTGCCCGGCTCCGCCGAGTGTGCAAGTTTTTTGCCGCAGCGCAAGATGAAGTTGGGGGCGGCGCACACTGAAAGGGGCGATCACTCCTTGCGGCTAGGCCGGCACGATCACCTTGCCGATCGGCCAGAGCGCGATCCCCGCGAGCTTCAGATGGGCCCAGGCAAAGGGAATGCCGATGATGGTGACGGCGAAGATCACGGCTGTCAGCACGTGGCCGAGTGCCAGCCACCAGCCGGCCAGCACGAACCAGATAATGTTCCCGATCACCCCGAGCGGGCCGGTGCCGATATCGCCCATACCGGTGACCTCGTCGCGGTTGACCGCGCGCGAGCCGAACGGCAGCAGGGCGTAGACCGCGATGTTGAACGCCGCCCGCGCCCAGGGAAGGCCGATGATGGTAATGGCCATGATGACGGAAGCCACCAGCCAGCCGAATGCCATCCAGGCACCGCCGATGAGAATCCAGATCACGTTGAGCAGAATGGAAACGGGGGCCATTAGATTTAGGAACCTTGGGATGATCCGGGGTCAATGAGCCCTCTTATAGCACGACCTCCGCGGTCATAGTCCATGACGCCGGCTGCGTTCGGCACGCAGCGATGTGCCGACAAATCCGACATCCTCGATCCCGCGCGAAATTTCCCTTGCGCAGAGCCACAGCGTCACCGCGGCGGCACCGATCGCGGCCAGCCCCGAGATCAGAACAGGATTGGGACAGAATATGACGAGAAGATTATCGAGTGGAGCGGACCCGGTTGGCCAGCGCGGACTGCAAGAAGATGCCAGAGCCAAACCGCACAGCAGGACGGTGACAGCATTCGCTCCAGCCAGGGCGACCACGACGATCGCAAGACCCTTCTTCATGGAGAGGACGAGATCAACCACCTTCACGACCGCACAGCATGCGACCACGACAACGATGGCCAGGCCCCATCCGGAAATCCCGGCGGCGATGGCCTGACCGCTCCAAGCCCACGCAGCAGCAACACAGGCCAACAGAGTGAGATTGACCTTCACGGCTTCGGGAAATTTGCAACGAAGCGCGTAAGGATTCGCCTTCTCGATGAGGTCCAGCAATGCGCAGGCGATCAATCCGGCCGCAAAGCCGCCGAGATGGACGCCCCAGTCGATCCGCGAATTGCCGAGCGCAAACGCGATGTTCAATCCGATGTTGATGGCGAAGAAGTCGAACCTGACGTCGAGCTTGCCGAGGATCCACAGGCAGAGCAGCGCACCCAAAATGCCCGACGTGGCGCCGGACGCGCCGACGGTCAAATAGGGCGTGGAATGGATGCCATTGCCGATGACGGCGCCGAACACCATCGCGCAGAGATAGATGATGAGGAAATAGGCCGGTCCCACTCGCCGCTCGAGATGTCCGCCCCACAGCACGAGGCACAACATGTTCATGGTGAGGTGGACGAAGTTGACATGCAGGAAGCCATAGGCGAGCAGGCGCCAGTACTCATGCCGCGCGATTGCGCCCGAATACATGCCGCCATAGCGATACAGCAACTCTGCCGGCGCCGCCGGACTGCCTGCCTGGATGAAGCAGAATCCCGACGCCAGGACGGTCACCGTCATTAGCGCGTAAAGGGCCGCATGAGGAACTTCGAAGAAGCTGGCGCGGTATGAGGGCATCGGCGATCGCAAGCGGTTGGCGTGGGAACGTCAACCTAGCCGAGCCGATTACTGATTGCTACTCCAGCGTGCGCGATCAGGCGGCGCCTACCGCCCCTCGAACTTCGGCTCACGCTTCTCCATGAACGCCTTCATGCCCTCGGCCATGTCCTGTGTCTTGAACAGCGGCAGAAGCTGGAGGTAGACGTGGTGAACGTGATCGGAGAAGTTCTCGTTGAGGCCCATCCGCATCATGCGCTTGGAGGCCTGCACCGCGAGCGGCGCGTTGGCTGCGATTTCGCGGGCGATGGCGCGGGCGCGGCCCATCAAGTCGGCATCCGGCACGACCTCGTTGGCGAGGCCCCATTCCAGACACTCGCGGGCGCTGAGCGTCCGGCCGGTGAAGATCAGCTCGGAAGCCTTGGCCCAGCCGAGCATCCGAGGCAGCAGCCAGGTGCCGCCGGATTCCGGCACGACGCCGCGCTTGACGAAGGCCGCCGCAAGCTTCGAGGACTCCGCCATGATGCGGATATCGCAGCCGAGCGCGGTGTCCATGCCGTAACCAGCGGCGCCGCCGTTGACGGCGCAGATGGTCGGCTTGTCCATCGCCTGAAGCACGGTCGGCGGCGTGTTGCGCAGATTGATCGTGGTCGGCGAAGACGCGGCGCTGAGGCCATTGCCGTCGCGCTCCTTGCGCAAATCGAGGCCGGCGCAGAATGCCCGCCCCTTGCCGGTGAGGATCACGACCCGGACGTTGCGGTCCTCATTGGCCTCGGTCAGCAGCCGCGCCAGATCGTTCAGCATCGGGCCGGAGATCGTGTTCATGCGCTCCGGCGCATTCAGCGTGATCACCGCGATGTGGTCGGCGACCTCATAGAGGACTTCGTTTGCGGCGTCGGTCATGATCATTCGTTCCTGTGTTCGTAGCCCGGATGGAGCGAAGCGAAATCCGGGGTCTTTCTGACGCGAGCACCGCCCCGGATTGCGCTTCGCTCCATCCGGGCTACAAGGCTTTCAAATCTTCCGCCCCGCCTGCTCCCAATAGGGATCACGCAGGCGGCGCTTGAATATTTTTCCGGAGTCTTCGCGCGGCAGGCTCGTGCGGATCTCGATGTGCTTGGGCACCTTGTAGTCGGCGAGCGAGCCCTTGAGCCGGGTGCGGATATCGCCGGCATCGAGCGTGACACCTGGTTGCGGCTCGACCACCGCCATCAGCGCCTCGCCGAACTCGGCATCGGGGATGCCGAACACGGCGCAATCATGCACGCCGGGCACGGCGTGGAGCACGGATTCGATCTCGGCCGGATAGATGTTGACGCCGCCTGAGATCACCATGTCGCGCTTGCGGTCGCAGATGAAGACGTAGCCGTCCTCGTCGATATAGCCGACGTCGCCGGAGGTGATGAAGCCGTCGCGGTCGATCTCGGCGCGCTTCTCCGGCTTGTTGTGGTAAGTGAAGTCAGCCATTTCGGCCATGCGGGAATAGATCTCGCCGATCTCGCCCACGCCCAGCACGCGGCCGTCGTCGCCGATGAAGCGCAGCTCGGCGCCCGGCGAAATCCTGCCGACGGTGCCGGGCTTTTTGAGCGCATCCTCGGGGGTCGCGAAGGTGACGGCGCTGGATTCAGTCGAGCCGTAGAATTCGTAGATCACCGGCCCCCACCACTCGATCATCGCGCGCTTGACGTCGGCCGGACATGGCGCGGCGGCGTGGATGATGTGGCGGAGCGAGGAGACATCATACTTCCTGCGCACCGCCTCAGGCAGCTTCATCAGGCGAATGAACATGGTCGGGACCATGAAGATGGTGTCGATCTTGTATCGTTCGATCAGGTCCAGAAATTCTTCGGCCTCGAACCGTGGCATCAGCACCAGTGCGCCGCCGAGCTTGCCGGCGCGGATGCCGAACGAGTTCGGCGCGGAGTGATAGAGCGGGCCCGGCAGGATCGCGCGGGCGCCGGGCTTGAGCCCATAGATCATCGCACGCATGCGCTCGCCGGCCGCCGCCTGTTCCGGCGTGGGCGCATTGCGCCGCACGCCCTTTGGATGGCCGGTCGTCCCTGACGTGTAGATCATGTTCATGGGCTGCGGCACGACCGGGCCGTCGTAGGGCGGGTACTGTGCGAGCCAGGATTCGAAATCGATCGCGAAGTCCGGCGTCTTCAGGTGATCGGGGTCGATCTTGTAGTTGGACAGGATCTCCAGCGGGGTCGGCACGCTGAGCACGGTGACGCCTTTCGGAATGGCATCGCGCAGGGCGTGCAGCATGTCGGCATGTCCAATCAGCACGGACGTGCCGGTATCCCCGAGGATGTAGTTGATCTCCTCCGGCTTGAAGTGCCAGTTGATCGGCACGCCATAGGCCCCGAGCCGCATCGCGGCGTAGGCGGCTTCGAGGAAGGCGATATCGTTGCGCATCAGCATGCAGACGCAATCGCCCTGCTTGACGCCGATTTTGGCGAGGCCGCTCGCGATGCGATCAGCGCGGTTGGCGACTTCGGCATGGGTGCGGCGGCGCTCGCCGGAGACGATGCCGAGGAATGGGGACGTTTCGCTCATTTTTGTTTTTCTTTGTTGTTTAGCGACGTTGCCAGTTAGTCGTCATCACCGGGCTTGTCCCGGTGATCCACGTTCTTGCTTGCCGCTTCTGACCAAGAACGTGGATGGCCGGGACATCTAGCGCGAAGACGCGCTTCGCGCTTCTGCCCGGCCATGACGGAGAGCCTGTCAGTCTACATACCTCGCCTCGCGCTTCTCCAGATTGGAGCGCACCGCTTCGGTCTGGTTCGCACTGCCGATCAGCTTCTGCTGCTCGACCGACTCGGCGAGCAGCGCCGGGCCCGGATCGACCGAGAGATTGTTGAGCAGGCGCTTGGCGGCGCGGATCGCATCGGGGCTCTTGCCGGCGATTTCGCGCGCGACTTCGAGAGCCGTGGCGCGCGGGTCGTCGCAGATGCGCGTCGCGAGGCCGTAGCTCATCGCCTCCTGTGCGGAGAAGATGCGGCCGGTGTAGGTGAGATCGCGCAGGATGTCGTCGCGCACGAGCGAGGCCAGGATCGGCGTGCCGGCCATGTCGGGCACGAGGCCCCATTTGATCTCCATCACCGACATCCGCGCATCCGGTGAGAGAAAGCGCATGTCGGCACCGAGCGAGAGCTGGAACCCACCGCCGAAAGCGACGCCGTGCACGGCCGCGATCACGGGAACCGGAAGCTGGCGCCAGCCCCATACCGCCTGTTGCGGAAAGTTCGCCTGGCCATGCGTACGTTTGGTGAGATCGCGATTTTCGCCACCCGGAATTCCGTTGCCGCCTGTCTCCTTCATGGCGGCAAAACGCCCCATGTCGAGACCGGCGCAGAAGGCGCGGCCTTCGCCCGAGAGCACGACGACACGCACGCCCTTTTCCTTCGAAAGCCGGTCGGTTGCGGCAACAAGGGCTTCGAACATCGCCTGATCGAGCGCATTCATCTTGTCCGCGCGCACCAGGCGCACGTCGGCGACGCCTTCCGAGATCGAGATCGAGACGCGCTCTTCCATGGATGAATTCTCCCCTGTTCTTGTTCAGTGCCGCTTTACAGGAAGCCGGCGGCCGGATTTAGTCAATCGACCAATTAACTGACAATGCCTGCGGAGGAAACAGCCATGTTCAAGGAAAATCTTCTGGCCGGCCGGAACATCCTTGTCACCGGTGGCGGCACCGGGCTCGGCAAGTCGATGGCGGCGCGCTTCCTCCAGCTTGGAGCAGAGGTGCACATCTGCGGCCGGCGCAAGATCGTGTGCGACGAGACCGCGACCGAGCTGATGGCTGAGTATGGTGGCCGCGTCACCAGCCACGGCGTCGACATCCGCAACGCGCTCGCGGTCGAAGAGATGATCGAGACCATCTTTCGTGACGCTCCCCTCACCGATCTCATCAACAACGCGGCCGGCAATTTCATCTCGCGCAGCGAAGAGCTCTCGCCCCGCGGCTTCGATGCCGTCGCCAACATCGTGATGCACGGCACGTTCTATGTGACCCATGCGGTCGGCAAGCGCTGGATCGCCTTGAAGCAGCCCGGCAATGTCGTTTCCATCACCACGACCTGGGTGCGCAACGGCTCGCCTTACGTGGTGCCGTCCGCGATGAGCAAGTCGGCGATCCACGCCATGACGATGTCGCTCGCGACCGAATGGGGCCGCTACGGCATCCGCCTCAACACGATCGCGCCGGGCGAGATCCCGACCGAGGGCATGAGCAAGCGCATCAAGCCCGGCGACGAAGCCGGCGCGCGCACCAAGGCGATGAACCCGATGGGCCGCGTCGGCACCATGGAGGAATTGCAGAACCTCGCGGTGTTCCTGATCTCCGGCGGCTGCGACTGGATCAGCGGCGAGACCATCGCGATGGACGGCGCGCAGGCGCTGGCGATGGGCGGCAATTTCTACCAGCTCCGCGACTGGAGCGACGACGACTGGAAAACCGCGCGCGAGAGCATCATGGCGCAGAACGAGAAGGACCGGGCGAAGCGGGGGTGATGCACCCACCGCTGTCGTCCCGGGGCGCGCATAGCGCGAGCCCGGGACCCATAACCCCAGGATGAGGTTTGGCGAAGACTCACAACCCGATCTCGCGCCACACTCCTCCCTGTGGCTTTGGGTCCCTGTGTCTTGGAAGCCTGTCATGATGGAGTGGGCGGGAAGCCGTTGGGTCCTTGGCGCTTGACGCCGTGATCCGGCCCGGTCTCCCGCCCGTTCCATCTATCAACCTGAACAGTTGCACGAGGCTGCGGCAACAGACCTCGCATCACAGGGACAGGCACCGTGATCATACCCCTTCGTTACGTCGGAATCGACGTCTCCAAACAACATCTCGATATCTTCGATGAGGGCTTGGGTGTGCCGGAGCGCATCGCCAACGCGCCGCAGGCCATCACACAGATCGTGGCGCGTTGGCGATGCGACGTGCTGGTCGTCTTCGAGGCAACGGGTGTCTATGATCTCGAACTTCGCGAGGCGCTGGGTCAGGCCGGTATCCGCTTCGCGCGGATCAACCCGGCCCGGGCTCGCGACTTTGCGCGCGCCAGCGGCCAGCTCGCCAAGACCGACCCGATCGATGCGAGGATGCTGGCGGCCTTTGCGCGGGCCCTGAAGCCAGCCACCGAGCAAATTGCCAATCCCGCCCGCAATGCCTTGGCGAGGCTCGCAAAACGGCGGGATCAGCTGGTCCTCATGCGTGCGCAGGAGAAGAACCGGCGCAGCGAGGCCGACGACCGTGCCATGGCCGATCGTATCGGCCGTCTCATCGAGGTCCTCGACGGCGAGATCGCCGAGATCGAGGCCGACATCAGCACGCTGATCAAGACCGAGCCGGAGATCTCGGGCGATGCGCAGTTGATACGTTCACTTCCTGGCGTGGGTCCCGTAACCTGCATGCAACTGATCGCGCAGATGCCGGAACTCGGAAAAGTGGGACCGAAGCAGGTGGCAGCGCTAGCCGGCCTGGCTCCCTTCAACGTCGACAGCGGGGCTTACCGTGGCAAACGTAAGATCGCCGGGGGCCGAAAGCGCGTCCGTGATGCCCTTTACATGGCTGCTCTCAACGCGGGCCGCCGGGCCGATCCGTTCAAGGTCTTTTACGTACGATTGCGACAGGCCGGCAAACCAGCCAAACTCGCCCTCATTGCCGTCGCCAGGAAGCTGCTGACGGTCCTCAACGCCATGATGCGCGACAGGAAGCCCTACCTGAACGTCAAGCCGACATAACAGTTGCCGGATCGGCGCTTCGCTTGTCCGGGACGACAGCGGGGCCTCTCCCATCTTGTCTTCACCCGCGGATGACGCCACACTCCCAGACATAAAAACAAGACGCCACGGGAGAGACATGTCCACCACACAGCCATTGGCGAATCTCGCCGACATGGTGCGCGAGCGCGCGACCAGCCGCGGCAACGCGACCGCCTACGAGTTCGAGGGCCGCCTCACCAGCTTTGCCGGGTTTGACGTCAAGACCAACAAGGTCGCCAACGCGTTGATCGCGATGGGTGTCAGACGCGGCGACCGCATCGCCTATCTCGGCAAGAACAGCGATCTCTATTTCGAGCTGCTGATGGGCGCGATGAAGGCCGGTGTGGTGATGGCGCCGGTGAACTGGCGGCTTGCCGGGCCCGAGATCGCGTTCATCGTCGCGGATTGCAAGGCGCCGGTGCTGTTCGTCGGGCCGGAGTTCATCGCGCAGGTCCGCCAGATCAAGGACCAGCTGCCTGGCGTGCGCACCGTCATCACCACTGAAGGCGGCGCGCCGGAATGGCAGGATTTTACGGCCTGGCGCGATGCGCAAAGCGGCGACGACCCGAAGGTGCCGATCGACACGAAGGACATCGCGATCCAGCTCTACACGTCGGGCACGACAGGCAAGCCGAAAGGCGCGATGCTGTCGCATGCGAACTTCCTCAACCTCGTACAAACAGGCAATGCCGAGGACAAGCCGGAGTGGAACCGGTGGTCGACCGACGACGTGTCGCTGGTGGCGATGCCGATCTTCCACATCGGCGGCTCCGGCTGGGGCGTGATGGGACTCTATCACGGCGCCCGCGGCGTGATCGCGCGCGAGTTCGATCCGACCAAGGTGCTGGATTTCTTCGAGCAGTCGGGCATCACCAAGCTGTTCATGGTGCCGGCGGCGATGCAGTTCGTGGTACGGCAGCCGCGCGCGAAGACGGTCGATTTCTCGCGCCTGAAATACATGCTGTATGGCGCCTCGCCCATTCCGGCGGCGCTGCTGAAGGAATGCATCGAGATCTTCAAATGCGGCTTCGTGCAGATGTACGGCATGACCGAGACGACAGGCACCATCGTCGCGCTGCCGCCGGAGGACCACGTCGAGGGCCTCGAGCGGATGCGCTCGGCCGGCAAGGCGCTGCCGGGCGTCGAGATCGCGATTCTGGATGCGGACGGCAAACCGCTGCCGCCGCGCGAGGTCGGCGAGATCGCGACGCGCTCGGGCTCCAACATGGCCGGCTATTGGAATTTACCGGAGGCGACCGCCTCGACCCTGCGCGGCGATGGCTGGCTGCGCACGGGCGACGCCGGCTACATGGACGAGGACGGCTATCTCTACATCCACGACCGCATCAAGGACATGATCATCTCCGGCGGCGAGAACATCTACCCGGCCGAGGTCGAGAGCGCGCTGTGCGATCATCCTGACGTCGCCGAGGCCGCCGTGATCGGCGTGCCCGACGACAAATGGGGCGAAGCCGTGAAGGCCGTCGTGGTGATGAAGCCCGGCAAGCAGGCGACCGCCACCGACATCATCAACTTCACCCGCGAACGTATCGCTGGATTCAAGACACCGAAGAGCGTGGAGTTCTTGCCGGCGCTGCCGCGGAATCCGTCAGGCAAGATCTTGCGGCGGCAGCTGAGGGAGCCGTATTGGGTAGGGAAGGACCGACGGGTGAATTAGCCCCGCTCTATCCGCGTCGTCGTCCCGGGGCGCGCGCAGCGCGAGCCCGGGACCCATAACCACAGGGTGGAGTTTGGCGAAGACACGGAGTTGCCGTCTCGCCTCAAACTACTCCCTGGGGTTATGGGTCCTCCCCGCATTCGCGGGGACGACTCGGGGAGAGATCGCAGCGTCTCTCTAATGCTTCCCCGGCCCCATATACCCGAACAAGAACCCCGCCACCTTCCGCATCTGGATCTCCTCACTCCCCTCCGTGATGCGATAGCGGCGGTGGTGGCGGTAGATGTGCTCGAACGGCTTGTGGCGTGAATAGCCCATGCCGCCGTGGACCTGCATGGCACGGTCGGCGGATTCGCAGCAGAGGCGGTTTGCCCAGTAGTTGCACATGGAGACGCGGTCGGAGAGCGTGCGCTCGATCTGCTCCTCATTGAGCTGGTCCATCTCCCAGGCTGTCTTGCGGATCAACAGGCGCAGCATCTCGGCTTGGGTCGCGAGCTCGACCAGCGGAAACTGGATCGCCTGGTTCTCGGCGAGCGCCTTGCCGAACGGCTTTCGCTCGCGCGCGTACTTCACACTCTCGTTGATGCAGTAGACGGCGGCGCCGAGCGAGCTTGCCGCCTGGCGGATGCGGTTCTGGTGGACAAAGCACTGCGCCAGCGACAGGCCGCGGCCGACTTCGCCGAACAGCGCATCCTCAGGCACGAACACGTCCGTAAAGCTGACGCGCGGATGGTCGGTCGGCATGTTGAAGGTCCACATGTACTCCTCGACCTTCACGCCATGGCTCTTGGCCGGCACCAGGAAGCAGGTGATGCCGCGGGCATCGCCGTCATTGCCCGAGGTGCGCGCGAACAGCGCGCAATGCGTGGCGACGTGCATGCCGGTCGTCCACATCTTCTCGCCGTTGATGATCCAGCCCTTGACGTTGTCGCGGGTCGCGGGCACCGCGCGCGTCTCCATGTGCGTCGCGTCCGAGCCGTGATGCGGCTCCGTCAATCCAAAGGTGATGCGGTACTTGCCCCTGATCGAGCCGCCGATCATCGCCTTCTGGTCGTCGCGGCCATAGCGATCGAGCATGGTGACAACGGGAAAATTGCCGACGATGGAGTGCTCGTTCTGAAGATCGTTGTGCAGGCCGAGACCCTTGGCGGCAAAGTGCTCGCGGATCACAGCCATCCAGAGGTTGGAGCCGTCCTTGCCGCCATATTGCTTCGGCACCGGAAAGCGCAGATGGCCGGCGGCGTCCGCGAGATCCTTGGCCTTGCGCAGCAGCGCTTCCCACTCATGGCGCGGCAGGCCGCCATTGTCGAAATCGGTGCGCGCCCATTCGCGGCGATGGTCGAAGAAGCGGATGTTGTCGTCGGCCTGTTCGAGCGGCTTGATCTCGCGTTCGATGAATCGATCGAGCTCTCCGAGATAGGCGACGAGATCGGCAGGCAATGAGAAATCCACGGCTCTCTCCCGGAGTAGTTTTGTCGTTTTGCGTTAAGGCGCTAACCGCGCTTTTGCTTCGCGCGATTAAGGTGAGAAGTGCGCGCGCAAGTCAAGCAAGGCAAGGCGTGTGACGGGCGCAAGGCGCGCCCGCGCAATTCGATGGTGTCGCGGCGCTGGCACGCGCTAGTATGACGCCAATATTCCTTCACGAGAAAATGCGGGAGCGCGCGATGGATCTGAAATTCTCAAAGGTGGAACGCAAGGGGCCGATCACGATCGTTACGCTGTCGCGGCCCGAGGTCTACAACGCGCTGCACACCGACGCGCATTTCGAGCTCCAGAAGGTGTTTGACGATTTCTCAGCCGATCCCGAGCAGTGGGTCGCGATCGTCACCGGCGCCGGCGACAAGGCGTTCTGCGCCGGCAACGATTTGAAGTGGCAGGCGGCGGGCGGAAAGCGCGGCTGGGACAAGGGCGGCTTTGCCGGCCTTACCTCGCGCTTCGATTGCGACAAGCCGATCATCGCCGCGGTCAACGGCGTCGCCATGGGCGGCGGCTTCGAGATCGCGCTCGCCTGCGACCTGATCATCGCCTCGGAGAATGCGACCTTCGCCCTGCCCGAGCCGCGCGTCGGCCTTGCCGCACTCGCCGGCGGCCTGCACCGGCTGCCGCGCCAGATCGGGCTCAAGCGTGCCATGGGCATGATCCTCACTGCGCGCCATGTCAGCGCCAAGGAGGGCCATGAGCTCGGCTTCGTCAACGAGGTGGTGCCGCAGGGTGAGGCCCTGTCGGGCGCGCTGCGCTGGGCCGAGATGATCACCAAGAACTCGCCGATGTCGATCCGGGCGTCGAAGCAGACCATCCAGAAGGGCCTCGCCGTCTCGCTGGAGCAGGCGATCGAGGAGCAGCGGGAATATCCAGCGGTGAAGGCGATGGTGGCCTCGCAGGATTATATCGAGGGCCCGAAGGCATTCTCGGAGAAGCGGCCGCCGAAATGGGTGGGGAAGTAGAGCGCCGCTCTCCTCGTCACGACGACGGATGCCCCAACACCACAGGTGTCATGCCCCGGCTTGACCGGGGCATCCAGTACGCCGCGGCTTCAACGCATCTCATTGCCGTCTCTGGAATACTGGATCGCCCCCCCTGTGCGCAATTGCGCACTAGGCGGGCGATGACAGCGGAGAATATGGCACCGTCTACCCGCCTCGCCCCAGCTCCCGCTTGTATGAGGCATAGTTCGGCTGGTCGACCGCTAGCTTATCCATTGTGGTCTGCCAGAGATGCTCGGCGAGCCCCGGCGTTGCCAGATCAATCTCACCCTTGGCGATGCGATCGGCGAGCGCGCGGTTGAGATCGGCCACCGGGCCGTCCATGCCGAGCAGCGCGCGCAGCCGCTCCACCTCCTTCGCGTCGCTCCTCTCCTCCTGCGTCAGCTGCCGCGTCACGAGGTCGAGGATGTTGATGGCGACGCGCAGCTTGAAGGCCTGATGGCCGGAGATCAGCGGCGTGATGTCGTTGCCGAGGAAATCGGCGACCGCCTTGGTCAGCTCGGTCGGTGTCGGTTCGTCCTGCATGTGTCAGCTCCCGCGCGGCGCCAGCAGCCGCAACAGATCGATCTCGGTCTCGCTGGCGCGGCGGCCGATCATGGCGCGTTCCATCGAATGATCCGGCCCCTCGCGGAACCGCTGCATCATGCCGCCGCACATGATGCCCCAGCGCAGCGTGCCCATCACTTCCCAGAATTTGACGCGCGCAGGATCGCATTTGCGGCCCGCGGCCTCATAGCCGGCGAACAATTCCTCGCGTGTGCCAAAACCGCCCACCGGCTTGTCGATCTCACCAAAGCGCCAGGAGTTGACGCAGACCCAGCCGAGATCCTCCATGGGATCGCCGAGATGGGCGAGCTCCCAGTCGAGCACGGCGCGGACGCCGTCGGCGCCGATGATGAGATTGCCGTTGCGGAAATCGCCGTGCACCAGCGTGGTCTCGGCCGAGGGGCCGGGATCATGGTCGCGCAGCCAGCGCAGCGCCAGCTCGAACACGGGCTTTGGCCAGTTCAGGCTGCGATAGTCGCGCTCGAACTCGCCGATCTCCTGGGTCGCGGACCGGCTGCGCAGCTCGGGCAGCTTGTCCTGTGGCAGTTTGTGCAGGCCGGCGAGCACGCCGCCGATCTGCCGCGCGAGACGCGGCCGCGCCGCCGCGTACTCATCATCGCGAAGAATCTTACGGGCGATGGTCTCGCCCTCGACCCGCTGCATGATGAAGCCGGTGCCGAGATTTTCGTCGGGCGTCAACACATGCATCACGCGCGGCGACGGCACGCCCGCCTCATAGGCAAGCTGCATCAACTGGGCTTCGGCGGCGAGACCTGCCGCGCGCGTCGGCGCGGCGCCATAGCCCTTCGGCGAGCGGCGCAGGATCGCGCCGATCGGCCCATCGGGATGCTCGATGTCGAAGCGCCAGGTTTCCTGGCTGGCGCCGCCGGACAGTTTTGCCGCGCCGGTGACGCCAGTCGCCCCTTCGCACCAGCGCGCGACGCTGCGGGAGAGCTCGGCCTCGATCATTTGCCTTTGAACTGCGCCGGGCGCTTCTCCAGGAACGCGCCAACGCCTTCACGGAAATCGTCCGTGTCGCCGGCACGCAGCTGGCACTGGAATTCGAGATTGAGCTGATCCTCGAACGAATTTTCGGGGCTGTCCCAGTAGAGCTTGCGGATCAGCGACAGCGCGACCGTCGGGCCGCTGGCGAGATCGCGCGCGAGCTTCATCGCCTCCTCCATCAGCACGCCGTCGTCATAGACGCGGTTGACGAGGCCCCATTCCAGCGCCTTCTCGGCCGGCAGGCGCTCGCCCATCAGCGACAATTCGACCGAACGCGCCCGGCCGATCAGGCGCGGCAGCAGCCAGGTCGAGCCGCAATCCGGCACCAGGCCGATGCGGCGGAAGGCTTGAAGAAAGTAAGAGGACCGCGCGCACAAAATCATGTCGCCGAGCAGCGCGAAGCTCATGCCGGCGCCGGCGGCCGGGCCGTTGACGGCAGTGACGATCGGGCAATGCAGATTGCGGATGCGGCGCAGGAAGGGATGAAAGCCGGTCTCGAGCGTCAGGCCGGCCTTGGTCTTCTTCGACTGGTTGTTGCGCCCTTGCAGATTCGCGCCGGTGCAGAACGCCCGCCCCGCGCCAGTCAGCACCACGCAGCGCACCTCGCCCTTCTTCTCCTCGATCGCGTCGAGGGCATCGGAGAGGCCGCCCAGCATGTCCATGGAGACCGCGTTCATCACCTCCTGATGGTCGAGCCGGAGGATCGCGACCGAGCCATCGAAATCGAGCGTGACGTGTTTGAACTGCATGGTTTCCTCGTCAGTTGGTACTAGCGATGTTTCGCAGACCGGAATTAGTTTTGCCGGGGCGCATATTTGATTTTTGTCGCGGCCTTGTCCATGGTGGTCCGAACATACCTTGTCGTCGTATCGCACAATCTTGCGCGCACAGGCTGGCGCGCGCCCGTGCCAAAAACAGGAAACGCGCCATGAACCTTTTCGACCTCAGCGGCCGCGTCGCCGTGATCACCGGCGGAAATGGCGGTATCGGGCTCGGCATCGCGCAGGCGCTCGCCGGCCAGGGCTGCAACGTCTTGATCTGGGGCCGCAATCCTGACAAGAACAAGGCTGCTGCCGCGAGCATGACGGGCCTCTCCGGCAAGGTCGACACCCGCGTCTGCGACGTCACCGATCCGGCTTCGGTCAATGCCGCGATGAAGGCGACGCTCGACATTTTCGGCCGGGTCGACGGCTGCTTTGCCAATGCCGGTATCGGCGGCGGCGGCCGGCGCTCCTTCATCGAGCGCACCGAGGAAGAGTGGCGCACGATGTTTGCGACCAATCTGGACGGCGTGTTCCACGCTTTCCAGGCCGCCGCAAAACACATGACCGAGCGCGCCAATGCCGGCGATCCCTTCGGCCGGCTGGTCGCGACATCGAGCCTCGCCTCGATCTTCGGCACTGCGCGCAATGAGCACTATGCCGCGACCAAGGCCGCGATCAACGCGCTGGTGCGCGCGCTCGGCGTCGAGCTGGCGCGTCACGGCGTCACCGCGAACGCGATCCTGCCCGGCTGGATCAAGAGCGACATGACCGCGGGCATCATGGCCAACGAGAAGTTCGTCGCCAATGTGATGCCGCGCATTCCGATGCGGCGCTTCGGCGAGGCCAGCGATTTCGGCGGCATCGCGGTGTATCTGATGAGCAAGGCGTCGTCGTATCACACCGCGGATACGTTCGTGATCGACGGCGGCTATACGGCGTTTTGAATCTCGTAGCCCGGATGGAGCGAAGCGTAATCCGGGATTTTCAAAAACAAGCAAGACCCGGATTTCGCTGCGCTCCATCCGGGCTACAAACTCTGAGGGGAATGGGCAAATGTTCTCACACATCATGATCGGCACCAACGACCTGGACAAGGCCAAGGCGTTCTACGACCAGCTGCTCGGCACGCTCGAGGTGCGCCCGGCCAGGGTCGACGGCCATCGCATCTTCTACATCACCAAGACCGGCGTGTTCTCGGTGACGAAGCCGATCAACGGCGAGGCCGCCACGTGTGCGAATGGCAGCACCATCGGCTTTGCCGCCAACTCGCCTGAGCAGGTCGACAAGTGGCACGCCACCGGCGTCGCCGCCGGCGGAACGCCGATCGAGAATCCACCCGGCATCCGCGAGGGCGCAGGGAACAAGCTCTACATCGCTTATTTGCGCGACCTCGACGGCAACAAGATCTGCGCGATGCATCGGCTGCCGAACTGATTGCTCCAGGACGGTGTCATTCCCCGCCTTGTGCGCAATTGCGCACTGGAGCGGGGAATCCAGTACGCCGCGGCTTCTCCGTAAATCGCTGACGTCACGGAGTACTGGATCGCCCGGTCAAGCCGGGCGATGACAACAGTGAGTGCGGCCCGCACCTGCCTCCTCACGCCGTTCAAACAACATTTCAAACACTCTCGCGATATTCCATCGCATGGCATGGGTCGCCTGAAAAAATGCGCGCTCGCGCTTTGGCCGCGCTGCGACTATTCTGCGGCCCAACGCGATCTCAGTGACCCCGGGAGGAACAATGACAAAGCACGCCTACATACCCCGCACCACCAACTACACCCTCAATCCCGGCGACGAGCTCAACGATCTTCGCATGTCGGACCAGGTCCGGCCGCTCTACGATCACGTCAGGAAATTCATCCGCGACACCGTCGAGCCTATGTCGATCGAATTCGCCAAGGCCGGCGAAGGCAAGCAGGATCGCTGGAGCTTTACGCCGAAACAGCTCGAGGTGCTCGAGGTCGCCAAGAACAAGGCCAAGAAGGAAGGCCTCTGGAATTTCTTCCTGCCCGACGACGAGACCGGTCAGGGCCTGAAGAATCTCGACTACGCCTATATCGCCTCCGAGCTCGGCAAGAGCCCGCTGGCCTCCGAGACGATGAACTGCTCGGCGCCGGACACCGGCAACATGGAAGTGCTGGAGCGCGTCGGCACCAAGGAGCAGAAGGAGAAGTGGCTGAAGCCGCTGATGAACGGCGAGATCCGTTCGGCCTATGTCATGACCGAGCCGAACGTCGCCTCCTCCGACGCCAAGAACATTTCGACGACCGCAAAGCTCGTCGGCGACGAATGGGTCATCAACGGCGAGAAATATTACATCTCCGGCGTCGGCGATCCCCGCTGCAAGATCCTCATCGTGATGGTGAAGACCAATCCGGATGCGGCGCCGAGCAAGCAGCAGTCGCAGATCCTGGTGCCGCGCGACACGCCCGGCGTCGAGGTGCTCGGGCCCATGTACGTGTTCGGCCAGGACCACGCCCCGCGCGGCCACATGCACATGCGCTTCAACAACGTCCGCGTGCCCAAGGAGAACATGCTGCTCGGCGAAGGCCGCGGCTTCGAGATCTCGCAGCTCCGCCTCGGCCCGGGCCGCATCCATCACTGCATGCGCACCATCGGCAAGGCCGAGAAGGCGCTGGATCTGATGGTTCAGCGTGGCCTCACCCGCGAGGCCTTCGGCAAGAAGATCGCCCATCTCGGCGGCAACATGCAGATCATCGCGCAGGCGCGCTGCGAGATCGAGGCGATGCGGCTGATGGTGCTGAAGGCCGCCAAGGCGATGGACGTGCTCGGCAACAAGGAGGCCCGCGTCTGGGTGTCCATGGTCAAGGCCATGGTGCCGGAGCGCGCCTGCAAGATCATCGACCAGTCGATCCAGATGCACGGCGCCACCGGCATCTCGCACTGGACCCCGCTCGCGGAGATGTACCAGGACGTCCGCCATCTGCGCTTCGCCGACGGTCCGGACGAGGTGCACTGGATGGTGGTGGGACGCCACGAGTTGAGCATGGCGTAAAAGTCTCTGGCCTCTCCCCGCTCGGGAAGAGCCGTAGGGTGGGCAAAGGCGCGCTCTTCGCGCGCCGTGCCCACCATCGCGGCTTCGCAAGAAGTGGTGGGCACGCTTCGCTTTGCCCACCCTACGAGAGTTTCACTCCTACGGAGCCACCATGGAATACGCCGCCAGCGACCTGACGCCACGCGAGCGCTACAAGGTGCTGACGTCCTTCATCCTGCCACGGCCGATCGCGTGGGTGACCTCGGTCGGGCCGACCGGCGTCGTCAACGCCGCGCCGTTCAGCTTCTTCAACGCCTTCTGCGAAGATCCGCCGCTGTGCATGTTCGCGGCGAACCGGAAGCCCAACGGCCAGGACAAGGACACGTTTCTCAACATCCAGCGCACCGGCGAGTTCGTGGTCAACCTCGCCGACGAGCCGCTGGCGAAGGCCATGCACGAGAGCAGCGGAGATTTTCCCCCTGAAGTGGGCGAGCCTGACTATCTCGGGCTGAAGCTCGCACCGTCGGCGAAGATCGCCGTGCCGCGGCTCGCCGACACGCCCTGGGCGATGGAGTGCAAGCTCTGGAAGATGATCGACGTCAACGACGATCGCCGGCTGATCATGGGCGAAGGCATCCACTTCCATATCCGCGACGAGCTCTGGGACGACAAGGCGATGCGGGTGCACATGGACCGCTATCACCCGATCGGCCGCATGTTCGCCGACCGCTACTGCCGCACGGATGATCGCGTGGTGTTTCCGGCCGCGGAGGGGGCGAAGAGGAAGTAGGCCGCGCCTCGCGCTCCCTCGCCCCGTTCTTACGGGGAGAGGGCTGGGGTGAGGGGCTGCTTCCGAGAAAACAGTGTGAGTTGGACTCGCGGAGAGTCCCCCTCACCCGAATTCGATCTTCGATCGAATTCGACCTCTCCCCGCAAGCGGGGCGAGGTGAAGCGAGCACCGTTTACGTCGCCGCCGGCTCGCCGATCTTGTCCTGCGTCTTGGTGTCGAAATCGCCGGCGTCGTGCCGCTCGTGGAGCTGGCTGGCGGGATCGCCGGAGACGCGGTTGACCATGCGGCCGCGCTTGACGGCCGGGCGCTTGGCGATCTGATCGGTCCAGCGCTGCACGTGCTTGTAGTCCTGCACCGACAGGAATTCGCCGGCGCCATAGACCAGCCCCTTGGCGAGCGCGCCATACCAGGGCCACACCGCGATGTCGGCGATGGTGTACTCATTGCCCGCGAGGTACTCGTTGTCGGCGAGGCGCCGGTCGAGCACGTCGAGCTGGCGCTTGACCTCCATCGCAAAACGGTCGATGGCGTATTCGATCTTGGTCGGCGCGTAGGCGTAGAAGTGACCAAAACCGCCGCCGAGATATGGCGCGCTGCCCATCTGCCAGAACAGCCAGGACATCGCTTCGGTGCGACTCTTGATATCCTTCGGCAGGAAGGCGCCGAACTTCTCGGCGAGGTAGACCAGGATCGAGCCGGATTCGAACACCCGGATCGGCTCGGGACCGGAGCGGTCCACTAGCGCGGGAATTTTCGAGTTCGGGTTGATGTCGACAAAGCCGCTGCCGAACTGGTCGCCATTGCCGATCCTGATCAGCCAGGCGTCGTATTCGGCGCCCTTGTGGCCGAGCGCCAGCAGTTCCTCCAGCATCACCGTGACCTTCACGCCGTTCGGCGTCGCCAGCGAATAGAGCTGGAAGGGATGCTTGCCGACCGGCAGCTCCTTGTCGTGGGTCGCGCCGGCAATGGGGCGGTTGATGCTGGCGAACTGCCCGCCGTTCTCCTTGTTCCAGATCCAGACTTTGGGCGGTACGTAGGCGGGGGCGTCGGTCATGCGGGGGCTCCGGCGAAAAGATGCGCCTGCATTAATTAGCCCGCGAATGGCCGATGGCAAGGGCGCAGAAATGCATTGCCGGGCGGGGCAACTCTACGTTTCGTCATGGCAGGCCACTTCCCCGCCGTCGTTCCGGGCCCGCCGCTCTACGGCGCCCCGGAATGACGATCGGAGCGAGGCTCAGGACGCGGCCGCAGTCAGCCCCTGCTCGGCCCTCTCCAGCAAAAACCCCTCATATCCCTTCGCCGCGACCTCGTCGCAGATCCGGCGGTAGACGCCGACGCCGCCGATATAGGGCATGAAGATGCGCGGCTTGCCTGGAATGTTGGCGCCCATGTACCAGGAATTGGCCTGCGGATAGAGCGTGCCGTGGGCGACCTCGTTGACATGGGCGACCCACTTGTCCTCGGCCTCCCCGCTTGCCTCCATGGTGGCAACACCCTGCCTGCGCATGTGAACGAGGCAATCGGCGATCCAGTCGACATGCTGCTCGATCGAGACGATCATGTTCGAGAGCACCGACGGGCTGCCGGGGCCGGTGATGATGAAGAGGTTCGGAAAGCCCGCGCTCATCAGCCCGAGATAGGTCTTCGGGCCTTCCGCCCACTTCTCGTTCAGCGTCCGTCCGCCCGGGCCACTGATGTCGATCTTCGCGACCGAGCCAGTCATGGCATCGAACCCCGTCGCCATCACCAGCGCATCGACCTCGTGGTCCTTGCCTGCGACACGCACGGCATTCGCGGTGACCTCCTCGATTGGATTGGTCTTGATGTCGACCAGCGAGACGTTCGGCCGGTTGAAGGTCGCGAAATAATCCGTATCGATGCAGATGCGCTTGGTGCCGATCGGATGGCTGTTCGGCTGCAACAGCTTCGCGGTTTCGGGGTCCTTCACGATCTCGGCGATCTTGCCGCGCACGAAGTTCGCCGCGGTATCGTTCGCCGATCGCTCGAGGCCGAGATTGTTGTAGACATACATGAAGGTGAGCCCGCCGCGCTCCCAGCGCGCCGAATATTTGCCATTCCTGGTCTCATCGCTGTCGTCGAGTGCGCCGCGATCGGGTTGCTCGGCGAAAATGCCGTTGCGTGCGATTTCGCGGGCGAAGCGGCGGATCTCCGGATAGGTTTTGCGGACGTTGTTGCGCTCTTCGTCGGTCAGCGCGGCGTTGCGCGCGGGAATCGAAAAATTCGCCGTGCGCTGAAACACGGTGAGATGTCTTGCTTGTTCGGCGATGACGGGCGTCGATTGGATGCCAGACGATCCCGTCCCGATCAAGCCGACGCGCAAGCCCGTGAAGTCGACGTCTTCATGCGGCCAACTGCCAGTGTGGTAGACCGGTCCCTTGAAGCTCTCGAGGCCCTTGATGTCGGGCTTGCGCGCGTTCGAGAGGCAGCCGGTCGCGAGCACGATGAACTGCGCCTCAACCGTCTTGCCGTCGGACGTCGTCACCGACCAGCACTTCGCCCGCGCGTCGAACGCCGCGCGCTCGACGCGGGTGTCGAACTGGATGTCGCGGCGAAGATCAAAACGGTCGGCAACGTGGTTGGCGTAGTTCAGGATCTCCGGCTGCGGCGCGTAGCGCTCGCTCCAGTCCCATTCCTGCTGAAGCTCTTCCGAGAACGAGTAGGAATACTGCATGCTCTCGACATCGCAGCGCGCGCCGGGATAGCGATTCCAGTACCAGGTGCCGCCGACGCCACCGCCCTGCTCATAGACGCGCGCCGAGAAGCCAAGACCGCGCAGGCGGTGCAGCATGTACATGCCGGCAAAGCCCGCGCCGACGACGACCACGTCGTAGGCCTTCACGGTTCGGGCCGGACTCGCTTGCGCTTGCGACATCGGTTGGCGCTCCCTCGCTGTTTTCTCTTTGTTTGCGCCAGCATTCTCACAGACCCACAAAAGCGCAAGAGGCAAATCGGCGGGCTCCGGTCTGTTTATTTTGTGCAGCGGAATGGCTCATCCGCCGCGTGGCGTCTGCACGCAAGATGCGCGGCCAAATCCGGATTGGCATCGCTAGCGACGATGGGCTAGCGTCGAAGCGCCTTCGCTCAAGCAAAGCAACAACAGCAACGCGACGGCTGCCGGGAGAGAGCCATGAAATCGCCGATCTGCGACATGCTGGGCATCGAGTTCCCACTGCTCGCCTTCAGCCATTGCCGCGACGTCGTTGCCGCCGTCAGCCGTGCCGGCGGCTTCGGCGTGTTGGGTGCCACCGTGCACACGCCCGACACGCTCGAGCGCGAGCTGAAATGGATTGACGAGCATGTCGACGGCAAGCCCTACGGCATCGACGTGCTGATCCCCGAGAATATCTCGACCGCAGGCGAGAAGGACGTCACCTGGAAGAGCCTGGAGGCGCGCGTGCCGCAGGAGCACCGCGCCTACACGCGCGACCTCCTGAAGAAATACGACATCGAGTTGACGACAAGTGATGTGGCCGACAACCAGCCGCAACCGTTCGACGCGAAGACCGCACTTCAGCTGCTCGAGGTCTCCTTCAACCATCCGATCCGATTGATCGCCAACGCGCTGGGCGTGCCGCCGAAGGCGATGATCGAGATGGGCAGGAAGCACGGCGTGCCGGTTGCCGCCCTCGTCGGCGCCAAGGAGCATGCGTTGCGCCAGGTCGCCGCCGGCGTCGACATTCTCGTGGTGCAGGGCACCGAGGCCGGCGGCCATTGCGGCGAGGTCTCCACCCTGGTGCTGGTGCCGGAGGTGATCAAGGCGATCAAGAATATCCGCGACGTGCCGGTGCTCGCGGCCGGCGGCATCATGACGGGACGGCAGATGGCCGCCTGCATGGCGATGGGCGCGGCCGGCGCCTGGACCGGCTCGGTGTGGCTCGCCACCGTCGAGGCCGAGACCACGGCGATCTTCCGCGAGAAGATGATCACGGCGTCCTCGCGCGACGCGATCCGTTCGAAGGGGCGCACCGGCAAGCCAGCACGCCAGCTCCGCTCGGTCTGGACCGATGCCTGGGACCGCGCGCCGGAAAGCCCGGGCGCGCTGCCGATGCCGCTGCAAAGCGTCATCAGCCGCGACGCCTTCAACGCGATCGATCGCGCGGCGGCGAGCGGCAACGCAAAAGCGCGCGACCTCGTCAGCTATTTCGTCGGCCAGGGCGTCGGCCTGATCGACAGCGTGAAGTCGGCGGGCGCGGTGGTGCAGGAGTTCAAGGAAGAGTTTGCCGAGGCCGTCGAGCACATGAATGCGCTGGTGGCGGAGTAATTGCCTGTGGCCGGAATAGAGTCCGTGGCTCATCCTTCGAGGCTCGCCAAGCGCCGCAAGCGTCGCTCGGCTCGCACCTCAGGATGACGCTTCATCCGTAGCCGTCACCCTGAGGTGGCCGCTTCTTCAGCGGCCCTCGAAGGGCGACGGCGTGCCGAAGACCCAGAAAGTGAACCAAGAAGAAATGACCAAGACCTCTATCCCGGAAGACCTCATCCCCGTCATCGTCGGCATCGGCGAGATCGTCGACCGACCCAAGGAGATCACCGACGGCCTCGAGCCGCTCGATCTGCTCGAACAGGCGCTACGGCGGGCCGAACAGGACGCCGGCGCAAAACTGCTTGGCGAGGTGCAGTCGCTCGACGTCGTCAACTTCCTGAGCTGGCGCTATCGCGATCCGGAAAAGCTTTTGGCGCAGCGGCTCGGCATTGCGCCGGCGCATTGCTATTACGGCCCCGTCGGCGGCGAGAGCCCGATCCGCTACATCCACGAGGCGGCAAAACGCATTGCGCGCGGCGAATGCACGGTGGCGGCTGTCTGCGGCGCGGAGGCGCAGTCGACCGCGACCAAGGCGGAGCGCGCCGGGGTCAAGCTACCCTGGACGCCGTTCGCCCACGACGTCGAGGAGCCCAAGCGTGGGGCGGCATTCCAGAAGCCGCTGGCGGTGAAGCTCGGCGTGTTCCGTCCCGTCACGGTTTATCCATTCTATGAGTCCGCCTCCTCCGCCCATTGGGGCCAGACGCCGCGTGAAGCCATGGCAGAGTCCGGCACGCTGTGGTCGCGCTACTCCGAGGCCGCCGCCGAAAATCCCAACGCCTGGCTGAAGCGGCGCTATGCGCCGGACGAGATCACGACGCCGACGGCGGACAACCGGCTGATCGCCTGGCCCTACAACAAGCTCATGGTCGCCAACCCCAGCGTCAACATGGGCGGCGCGCTGCTGCTCACCAACCTCGCCAAGGCGCGCGCGGCCGGCATCGCCGAGGACAAGCTGGTCTACCCGCTTGGCGGCGCCTCGGCCGAAGAGCCGCGCGATTACCTCCTGCGCGATCAGTTCCATGAAAGCCATCCGCAGAATGCGGTGCTGAAGGCGGCGATGGATCTCGCCGGCGGCGACGGCAAGAAATTCGACGCGATCGAGCTCTATAGCTGCTTCCCCTGCGTGCCCAAGATGGCGCGGCGGACGCTGGGCCTCGGGGCCGACGTGCAGCCGACCGTGACCGGTGGCCTCACCTTCTTCGGCGCGCCACTCAACACCTACATGACGCACGCGGCCTGCGCGATGCTGCGGCGTGTGCGCGATGGTGCCAAGCTCGGGCTGCTCTACGGCCAGGGCGGCTTCGTCACCAAGCACCACGCATTGGTGGTGTCGAAGACGCCGCGTGAGGCGCTGGCGCAGGAGACGAGCGTGCAGGCAGAGGCCGACCGCAACAAGCGCGCGGTGCCCGAGTTCGTCACGGAGGTCTCAGGCAGGGGCAAGGTCGAGAGTTTCACGGTGCTCTATGGCCGCGGCGGCGAGGTCGAACACGGCGTGGTGATGCTGCGGACGGAAGATGATCGACGTACGCTGGGGCGCATCGCGGCCAGCGATACGGCGACTCTGGCGCACTTGCTGAACATGGATCGCACGCCGGTGGGTTCGCTCGGCGAGATCGCGATGGCCGCGGATGACGTGCCGGAGTGGCGGGTGACGTAGCTTTCGTAGAGTGGGCAAAGGCGCTCTTGCGCCGTGCCCACCATTCTTCTTCCAATCACGTGAAGACGGTGGGCACGCTTCGCTTTGCCCACCCTACGAGATCAACCTAGCCCTTCGGCGCCTGCTTCTCCGACGCCGTCGCCGGCTTGCCCTTGGCACCGCCGGCGACGCGAACCTGGTCGCCGTCGGAAAGGCCATCCGGCGGGGCAGTGATGACGCGGTCGTCGGGTGCGATGCCCGAGGCGAGTTCAATCTCCTTGCCGAGATCGCGTGCGATGGTCACGGTCTTGAACTGCACCTTGTCGTCGGGACCGACGGTCGCAACACGCAGACCGCTGCCGTTGAAGATCAGGGCACTGGCGGGAATGCTCAGCGGCGCGGTGTCGCGCTGAAGGTTGAGCTTCACGCTGGCATAGCCGCCGGGCATCAACTCGCCGTTGGAATTGTCGAGCCGAAGCTGCATGCGGGTGGTTCCTGAGGCGACGTCGACGGCCTGCGAAGACGCCTCGACCGTCGCCTGGAATGTCCGGTTCGGGTATTCCGGCATGACCATGGTGGCCTTGGCGCCGATCTTGATCGCAGGCACGTAGTTCTGGGGAACGTTGACGTAAACGCGCAGCTTGGTGATGTCGGAGACCACGAACATCGCCGGGCCGGAGCCGCCGCCGGCATTGATCAACGCGCCGACGTCGGTATCGCGCGCCGTGACCACGCCATCGAACGGCACCGTGATCTTCTTGTAGCCGGCCAGCGCTTCAAGCCGTTCGACATTTGCCTGGCCTGAGTGGACGGCCGCGTTCTTATTGGAGAGATCGGCGGTGCGCTCGTCGATCTCCTGCGCGGAGACGAAGTTGGAGGCGACCAGCGTCTTGCGCCGGTTGAGCGTTGCTTCCGAGAGCCTGGCACTGGCCTGCTGGCTGGCGAGGTCGGCGCGGGCCTGAAGCAGTTGCTGGTCGAGGTCGGGCGCCTCGATCTCGGCGATCACCTGCCCCGCCTTGACGCGCGCGCCCATGTCGACGCTCCAGCTCTTCAGATAGCCGGAGACGCGTGCGAAGATAGGCGCGCGGTAATAAGCTTCGAGCCGACCCGGCAGGTCGATGGTGCCGTTGAGGGATTTTGCGTTCGGCAGGGTCACCGCAACGCTGGGAACGGCCTGATCGTCGGTCCATTCCTTCAGCTTGGAGCCCTGCTCCTCGCGGGCACGAATGCCGGTACCCACGACGAGGCCTGCCGCAATCAGCGCCACCACGCCGAAGATGCCCAGTTTCCGGTGCGACACCGGGGAGCGGGGTTCAGTGGGCGACATGCGGAGTCTCCAATGGGGCGGCGGCTTTGGCGCCTTGTTTCTTGTGTACCATACTGAACACCACGGGAACAAACATCAGCGTGGCGAAAGTTGCAAAGATCAGGCCGCCGATCACGGCGCGGCCAAGCGGCGCATTCTGCTCGCCGCCCTCCCCGAGCCCCAGGGCCATCGGCGCCATGCCGATGATCATGGCGAGCGCGGTCATCAGCACCGGGCGGAACCGGACGAACCCGGCCTCGAGTGCAGCGGCGATGGGGTCACCGAGCTCCTCGTAGCGCTCGCGGGCGAAGGAGATCACCAGCACGCTGTTGGCGGTGGCAACGCCCATGCACATGATCGCGCCGGTGAGCGCCGGCACCGACAGCGTCGTCTCGGTCATGAACAGCATCCAGACGATACCGGCGAGCGCGGCCGGCAGCGCCGTGATGATCACGAACGGATCGGACCAGGACTGGAAGTTCACGACGATCAGGAAGTAGATCAGCACGACGGCACCGAGCAGGCCGAACAGCAATCCGGTGAAGGCGCTGTTCATGGTCTGCACCTGGCCGAGCAGCACCACGGAGGAGCCCTTCGGCACGTCCTTGGCGGTGTCGGCGATCACCTGGCGGATGTCGGCGGCGACCGCGCCGAGATCGCGGCCCGAGGTCGTGGCAAAGATCTGCACCAGCGACTGGATGTCGTATTGCGACACCACCGCGCTCGAGGTCGAGCGCTTGATGTCGGCGATGCCGCCGAGGATCGGCGATTGGGAATTGCCGGTGGCCGTGATCGGCAGCGTCTGGAGCGCGCTGAGCGAGTCGATCTGGTATTGCGGCGTCTGCATCACGATCGAGTAGGACACGCCGTTGTCCGGATTGAGGTAGTAGGTCGGCGCCACCTGCGAGGAGCCGGCGAGATTGACCACGAGGCTGTTGGTGACGTCGCGCTCGGTCAGGCCGACATATTGCGCGCGGGTGCGGTCGACATCGATGTTGAAGGTTGGGTTGTTCGGCGACTGCTGGATGCGCGCATCGGCAACGCCCGGGATCTTGCGAACCCTCGCCAGCAAATTGTTGGCGTAGGCAAAGTTGGCGCCGATATTGGCACCACGGATTTGCAGGTCGATCGGCGCCGGCGCGCCGAAGTTCAGGATCTGGCTGACGATGTCGGCCGGCAGGAATGCGAAGCTGACGCCGGGGAACAGGCGCGGCAGCTGCTCGCGCAGCACGCGCACGTGCTCTTCCGTCGGCTTGTGGCCCTCTTTCAGCTTGATCTGGATGTCGCCGTCCTGCGGGCCGATCACGCCCGTGTTGTTGTAGGTCATGTTGATGCCGGAGATCGGCATGCCGATGTTGTCGGTCAGCGTCTCGATTTCGCCGGGGATCAGCTTGCGGATCGCCTTCTGGACGTCGGCGAGCTGGTTGGCCGTCTCCTCCACGCGGGTGCCGACCTGGGTGCGGACATGCATCAGGATATTGCCGGCATCGACCGCCGGGAAGAAGTTGCGCCCGAGGAACGGCACCAGCGCGAAGGACGCGCCGACCACGCAGAGGAAGCCGATCACGAACACCGCGCGGTGCACCAGCGCCAGTCCCAGCAGATTATGGTAGCCGCCGCGGATGCGCTCGAACCGCTTCTCGAAACCGCGCTGGAACCACACCAGCGGATTGCGCGACTTCGGCGGCGCGCCCTCGTGATGGACGTGCGCCTGCAGCAAATAGTTCGCCATGGTCGGCACCAGCGTGCGCGACAGGATGAACGACCAGATCATCGCGAACATCACGGCTTCGGCCATGGGCACGAACAGGAAGCGGGCGACGCCGGAGAGGAAGAACATCGGCACGAACACGATGCAGATACATAGCAGCGAGACGAAGGCCGGCGTCACGATCTGATTGGCGCCGTCGAGGATCGACTGCTCGACCGGCTTGCCCTGCTCCAGATGGTAGTTGATGTTCTCGATGGTCACGGTGGCATCGTCGACGAGGATGCCGACCGCGAGCGCAAGGCCGCCGAGCGTCATGATGTTGAGCGTCTCGCCGATCGCCGACAGCATGATGATGGCGCCGAGCACCGAGAGCGGGATCGAGACCGCGATGATGACCGTGGAGCGCCAGCTGCCGAGGAACAGCAGGATCATGACGCTGGTCAGCAGCGCCGCGATCACGCCTTCGATCGCGACGCCTTGAATCGCACCGCGGACGAACACCGACTGGTCGCCGATGAAGCCGATCTTCAGCGCGTCCGGCAGCTGGTCCTTGACGTCGATAACCTTCTGCTTGATGCCGGCGATGATATCGAGCGTCGAGGTCGCGCCCGCCTTCAGCACCATCATCAGCACCGAGCGGTTGCCGTCGACGTGGACGATGTTGGTCTGCGGCGGATTGCCGTCACGCACGGTCGCGACGTCGCGCACATAGACCATCGCGCCGTTGACGGTCCTGATCGGCAGATTGCCGAGCTCGTCGATCTTCAGCGGCGAGTTGTTGAGCTGGATGTTGTATTCGAACTGGCCGATCTTCTGGGTGCCGACCGGCGTGATCAGGTTTTGGGCTGCGAGCGCGTTGGCGACGTCCTGGCCCGACAGGCCACGGGCCTGGAGCGCGGTAGGATCGAGGTCGATCTGGATTTGGCGCTGCTTGCCACCGAACGGATACGGGATCGCCGCGCCGGGCACCGTGACCAGCGGGGTGCGCAGATTATTGATGCCGATATCGGCGAGGTTCTGCTCGGTCAGGCCATCGCCCGACAGCGCCACCTGGATGATCGGCACGGTCGAGGCGGAGTAGTTCAGGATCAGGGGCGGCGTTGCGCCCGGCGGCATCTGCTTCAGCAGCGTCTGCGAGATCGCGGTGACCTGCGCGTTGGCGGTGCGGATGTCGACGTTCGGCTGGAAGAAGATCTTGATGATGCCAAAGCCGTTATAGGAGTTAGCTGTAATATGCTCGATGTCGTTGACGGTCGTCGTCAGCGCGCGCTGGAACGGCGTGGTGATGCGGCCGGACATCTGGTCCGGCGGCAGGCCGGTGTACTGCCAGACCACGCCGATCACGGGGATGCGGATGTCCGGGAAGATGTCGGTCGGCGTCCGCAGGGCCGCGAGCGGCCCGATGATCAGGAGCAGAAGCGCGAGCACGACAAACGTGTAGGGTCGGCTCAGGGCAATACGGACCAGAGCAATCATTGGTCAGGCAATTCCAAATCGGGGACAGGGAACACGCCCCACGGGTTCCTAGGGCTGATTTACCCGAACACCGTGGAAATGGCCAACGACAGCGCCGCCCCGTCCGGTCACTTCCCTGCTATCGCACTGCGAAATCGCATTCCAGATATGCAGCCTGCGGCCGGAAGATTACGAAAGCGGCTCACCCCCACGTAAAAAAGCGGCGCCCGCAGGCGCCGCCTTCAGAACTGCGAGCGTGTCCCGGCTTAGGCCGCGCGGACGTTGGTCAGGAACTTGCTGACCTCGGTCTTGAGGCGGCTCGAGTCGTTGGACAGCATCTGCGCTGCCGACAGCACCTGCGAGGAGGCCGTGCCGGTCTCGGTCGCGCCGCGCTGCACGTCGGTGATGTTGGAGGAGACCTGCTGGGTGCCCTGCGCCGCCTGCTGCACGTTGCGGGCGATCTCCTGGGTCGCTGCGCCCTGCTCTTCCACCGCAGCCGCAATCGCCGAGGAGATTTCGGAGAGACGCTCGATGGTCGAGGAGATCTCCTTGATGGCGCCGACCGAGTCGTTGGTCGCCGCCTGGATGCCGGAGATCTGCTGGCCGATCTCGCCGGTCGCCTTGGCGGTCTGCTCGGCGAGCGCCTTCACCTCGGAGGCGACCACCGCGAAGCCGCGGCCGGCTTCACCGGCACGCGCCGCCTCGATGGTGGCGTTCAGCGCCAAGAGGTTGGTCTGGCCCGCGATGGTGTTGATCAGCTCGACGACGTCGCCGATGCGAGAAGCCGCCTTGGACAGCTCGCTGACGCGCTCGGTGGTGGCACGGGCCTGGCCGACGGCGTCGCCCGCCATCCGCGCTGATTCCTGCACCTGACGGCTGATCTCGCCGACCGACGAGGCCATCTCCTCGGTGGCCGAGGCCACCGACTGCACGTTGGTCGAGGCTTCCTCCGAGGCCGCGGCGACCGTAGTCGCCATCCGCTGGGAGCGGTCGGCAGTCGAAGTCAGCGTCGAGGCGGAGGCCTCGAGCTGGGTCGAGGCCGACGACACGGTCTGGACGATCTCGCCGATCATCGTTTCGAAATCGCGGGTGATGCCGTCGACGCGGCGGCCGCGCTCGATCTTGGCTTCGGCATCGGCGGCGGCGGCCTCGTCGGCGGCTTTCTTGGCGATCAAGGCTTCCTTGAAGATCTGGAGCACGTCGGCCATGGCGCCGATCTCGGTCTTCTCGCCGCGATGCGGGACTTCGGCGGAGAGGTCGCCCTTGCCGAGCGCCTGCATCGGTTGGATGATCGAGTTGATGCCGGCGGAGACGTCCTGGACCAGGTAGAAGCTGACGCCGATGCCGATGATCACGGCGGCGCCGAGGATGATCGAGACCAGCATGAAGGCATAGAAATAGCTGTCGGCGGCATCCTGGGCAGCCTGGTCGCCGCCCTTGGTGTTGAGATCGATGTCCTTCATCAGGACCTCATCCGACGCAAGGCCGATCTTGTTGACCGTCTTGGTGTTCAGCTCCTGGGCGTCATGCGGGACCTTGCCGGCCTCCTTGCGCGACAGCGCCATGACGTCTTCGGTGCCCTTCTTGTAATCGTCCCAGAGCTTGGCCCATTCGTTGTACAGCCGGCGCTCCTCGGGTGAGGTGATCATCGGCTCGTAGGCCTTGCGGGACTTGGCGAGCGCCTCGATGACGGTGCCGGCCGTCTTTTCGTTGGCGAGCTTCTCCTCGAGGGTCTCGGACAGCATGTGCTGGCGAACGACGTTGCGGTAGGTGATGACGCTAGCGCGGAGTTCGCCGAGCACCCGGACGCTGGGCAGCCAGCTCGTGGTGATGTCGGTGGTGTTGGCGTTCATCGACCGCATCTTCGTGACGGCGAGCAGGCCCATGCCGGTCATCGCGACCAGCAGGAACGCCACGACACTGATGATCTTGGCGCGAATGGAAATGGTGGCGAACATAATCGGGTCTCGTTGTGCTGGCGCGGGCGCGCGTCCGGGAGGTCTTAACAATCAACCAAAAGGAGCGACGCCGACATCAGACAACAGAGCGACTGAGCAGATGTTAACTACGACTCCGTTCGAGTACGGAGCCTGAAAGAAATGAACAGGCAGCTAAGAACGCCCTGCGCTCAGCGCATGAGCCCAAGCGCGTCCGCGAAGAATTCCGGCCCGCCGAAATTTCCGGACTTCAGCGCGAGCAACATATCGCCTGCTTCAGCGCCGACGGCGCGCAGCACCGGGACGCCCGCAGCGATCTCAGCGCCGACCAGAAAGCCGGGAATCCCGAGGCGATCGACGACGGCGCCGGAGGTCTCGCCGCCAGCCACGACCAGCCGCCGGACGCCTGATTTGACTAGGTTTTCCGCAATGTCGGCCATCGCCTGCTCGATGGCGTGACCGGCTGCATCGCGGCCGTGGCGCGCCTGCAAGGCGGCGACCTGATCCGGTGTCGCGCTCGACGCGATCAGGACCGGACCGTCGGCTAAACGCGGCTTGGCCCAGGCGATCGCGCGCTGCACTTCGTCCGCTCCCGTAAGAATACGGTCCTGATCGAGATGGAGCACCGCCATGACGCGTTCGGCATTGGCGATCTGCTGAAGCGTCGCCTGCGAGCAGCTTCCGGCGAGGCAGGCCGCCGGTCCGCCGACGGCGGCGTCCGCCCCGCCGCTGCCAGCGGCCGACTTGACCTTGCCCGTCGAGACCAGAGCCCGCGCCAGTCCGAGGCCGATGCCGGAGGCGCCGACCGACAGCTGATGCTGGGCAGCGACGAGGCCGATGGTCTCGAGGTCGCGGTCGAACACGGCATCGATGATCGCGGCACCGGTGCCCTTGCCTGACAATTCGGCAAGCCGAGCCCGCACGGCCTCCGCGCCGCGGGTGACGGTCGCGAGGTCGACGAGACCCACCTGCGTCTTGCTCTGGCGTGCCAGCACGCGCACCAGGTTGGAATCGCGCATCGGGTTGAGCGGATGGTCCTTGAGCGGACTCTCGTTCAGCGGCACGGCGCCGACGAACAGATTGCCCTGATAGACCGTGCGACCGGTCTCCGGGAAGGCCGGCGTCACCAGCACGACGGCCTCGCCGCTATCGGCGCGCAGCGCGTCCATCACCGGGCCGATATTGCCCGCATCGGTGGAATCGAAGGTCGAGCAGATCTTGAACAGCACATGGCGCGCCCCGCGGTCACGCAGCCATTTCTCCGCCGCACGCGAACGCGACACGGCAAGGCCTGCCTCGATCGAGCGGCTCTTCAGCGACACCACGACGGCGTCGACCTCGGGCAGCGTGAGATCGTCCGCGGGCACGCCGATGGTCTGCACGGTACGCAGGCCCGCGCGCGTCAACGTGTTGGCGAGATCGGAGGCGCCGGTATAGTCGTCGGCGACGCAACCCAGTGCGAGCGTCACGGCTTCACTCCCGCATAAGGCTTGAACCAGGCGAGGCCATCGGTGGTCTTGCCGCGCGGATTGTATTCGCAGCCGACGAAGCCGGTATAGCCGAGCCGGTCGAGCTCGGTGAACAGGAACGGATAATTCAGCTCCTCGCCGTCGGGCTCGTTGCGCGAGGGGACACTGGCGATCTGGATATGCCCGATGATCGGCATCATCTCGCGCAGGCGCATCGTGACGTCGCCGTGGATGATCTGGCAGTGATAGATGTCGAACTGGAGCTTCAGGTTCGCCAGTCTCAGCTCCTGGATCAGGTCGCGCGCGAAGCCGAAATCGTTGAGGAAGTAGCCGGGCACATTGCGCGCATTGATCGGCTCGAGCACGATGTCGATGCCGTGCGGAGCAAAGAACTCCGCAGCCCACGCCACCGACTTGTAGAACGCCTCGATCGCGACGCGCTCGCCGCGGTTGGCAATGCCGGCCATCAAGTGCAGCCGCTTGACACCGGTCGCCTTGGCGTAAGGCAACGCGGTCTCCAGGCTCGCCTTGAGATCGGAGAATCGCGCCGGCAGCGCCGCAAAGCCCTTCTCGCCGGCGTTCCAGTCGCCCGGCGGCAGGTTGAACAGCGCCTGCGTCAAACCGTTGCGCTTGAGCCGCTCGCCGACCACCTCGGCCGGATGCTCGTAGGGAAAGAGGAATTCGACCGCGGTGAAGCCCGCTTGCGCAGCGGCGTCGAAACGGTCGAGGAACGGCACCTCGGTGAACATCATCGAGAGGTTGGCGGCGAAACGGGGCATCGGAATCCTCTTGGCTCTACTTGTCGCCGGGAAGTTTTACGCCGGTGACCTGCGCATACATGCGCGCCACCGAGGCGTCGTCATCGCGGCCCATGCCGGCAGCTGATGTCATCAGGAACATCTGGAGCGCGGCGGCCGAGACCGGCACCGGGAAGCGGGCGCTGCGCGCCATGTCCTGGATGATGCCGAGGTCCTTGACGAAGATCTCGACCGCGCTGCGCGGCGTGTAATCGCCGTCGAGCACGTGCGGCATGCGATTCTCGAACATCCAAGAATTGCCCGCGGAGGCCGTGATCACCTCATAGACCTTGCGGATGTCGAGACCCTGCTTGGCGGCGAACGCCATCGCTTCGCTGGCGGCGGCGATATGCACGCCGGCGAGCAACTGGTTGATCATTTTGAAGGCGGCGCCCTGCCCTGCGGCATCGCCGAGCTCGTACAGTTTTGCCGCCATGGCATCGAGCGCCGGCCGTGCCTTCGCAAAGGCAGCGGGACTGCCGGAGGCAAGGATCGTCAGCTCGCCTTGGGCCGCGCGCTGCGCGCCGCCGGAGATCGGCGCATCCAGATAGTGACGGCCGGTCGCCTCCAACTGCTTCGCGAGGCGACGGGCCACATCCGGGTCCATGGTGGCGGAGGACAGGAAGACGCTGTCCTTCGGCAGGGTCTCGGCGGCGCCATCCTTGCCGAACAGGATGGTCTCGGTCTGCGCGGCATTGACGACGACACTGACGACGATGTCGGCGCCCTTGGCCGCTTCCGCCGGCGTGCTGGCGCCCGCGCCACCGTCCTTCACGAAACGCGCCACCGCGTCAGCCGAGACGTCGCAGCCGGTCACGGCATGACCGGCGCGCTTCAGCGAGGTTGCCATGCCGAACCCCATCGAGCCGAGCCCGATGACGGCGATACGCTGATTTTGTGACGTGGAGGCGGACATGCAACTGACCCTTGCGAACGTTTCCTGGACGGCCGCCCTTTGCGGCGGCTCACTGATCCGAATAACACGGCTTGGCCGCGCTGCCAAAGCGTGAGACAAGCGGGCATGACGGCTATGAGCAACGAGACCCGGCTGCGTGAGGATATCTGCCGCTTCGGACGGTCCTTGTTCGAGCGCGGGCTGACGCCGGGCTCTTCCGGCAATATCAGCGTCAAGATGCACGACGGGGGTTGGCTCGTCACCCCCACCAACGCCTCGCTCGGCTTCCTCGACCCGGCGCGACTGTCACGGCTGGACGCACGGGGGCGCCTCCTCTCGGGCGATGCGCCGACCAAGGAAGTTCCGCTGCACACCGCGCTCTACGACACGCGCGAAAGCGCGCGGGCGATCGTGCATCTGCACTCCACCCATTCGGTCGCGCTCTCGATGCTGCCCGAGATCGACCCGCGCGCCGCGCTGCCGCCGATGACGGCTTATTATCTGATGAAATGCGGCGCCACCGCGCTTGTGCCCTATTACCGCCCCGGCGATCCCGCGGTTGCGGATGCGATCAAGGGACTGGCGGGCAAATATTCATCCGTGCTGCTCGCCAATCACGGCCCGGTGGTCGCCGGCGACACGCTGGAGGCCGCGGTGTTCGCGACGGAGGAGCTGGAGGAGACGGCGAAGCTGTACCTGCTGCTGCGCGGGATGAACCCGCGGTATCTGTCGCCGGAGCAGGTGAAGGATCTGGTGAAGGTGTTCGGGGTGGCGCTGCCGGAGCATGGGCACGAGCATTAGGCTTCGTGCGGTCGAGAGTCGGGCAGGACCGCCCCGCGCAACGCTGTCATTCCCCGCGAAGGCGGGGAATCCAGTACGCCGCAGCTTATCCGTATCTCTCTGACGTCTCTGGAATACTGGATCGCCCGATCAAGTCGGGCGATGACACCGAGAGTGTGGGACGCGCGCGCCCAACAATTTGCAGCTACAGCCCCAGATACGCCTTCCGTACGTCCGGGTTCCCCCTGATCTCCGCGGCCGGGCCCTGCATCAGCACGCGGCCGGTTTGCAGGATGTAGGCGCGGTCGGCGATCTCCAGGCACTCGGCCATGCGCTGCTCGACGATCAGCACGGTCATGCCGGCGTCGCGGATGCGCAGTACCGCCTGGAAGATTTCGTCGACCAGCTTCGGCATGATGCCTTGCGAGGGCTCGTCCAGCATCAACAGCCGCGGGCGCGTCATCAGCGCGCGGCCGATCGCGAGCATCTGCTGCTCACCGCCGGACAGCGTCTCGGCGCGCTGCTCCAAACGTTCCTGGAGACGCGGGAACAGCGTGAACACGAGATTGAGCGGCCCCTCGCGGTCGGCGTCGCCGCGGTACAGATAGCTGCCGAGGCGCAGATTGTCGCGCACCGACAGGCGCGGGAACAGGCGGCGGTTCTCCGGCACATAGGCGATGCCGGTGGCGGTGATATGATGCTGCGCCATGCCGTCGAGGCGCTTGCCGTCGAACGTCACCGTGCCCGAGCGCGGACGCTCGGCGCCGGCGATGGATTTGAGCAGCGTCGACTTGCCCGCGCCATTGGCGCCGGCAACGCAGACGATCTCGCCCTTCTGGACCTCGATCGAGACCGCGGAGATCGCGACCAGACCCTGATAGGCGGTCGTGACTTCATGCACCGACAGCATGACGATCTCCCAGATATGCGCTGATCACCTTGGGATCGCGGACGACGTCGGAAGGCTTACCCTCGACCAGCACCTTGCCGAGGTCGAGCACGATGGCGCGGTCGACCAGCGGCATCACGATCTCCATGACATGCTCGACCATCAACACGGTGATGCCGGCATCGCGCACCTTGCGCACCAGCGCGACGCCGGTCTGCGCTTCGGTCGGCGTCAGGCCGGTGAGGACCTCGTCCAGCAGCAGCAGCTTTGGTTCGGTCGCCAGCGCACGGGCGACTTCGAGGCGGCGTTTCTCGGCCGGCACGAGGTCGCTCGCGAGCACGTCGGCGCGCGCGGCAAGGCCGGTGAATTCGAGCACCTCATGCGCCTTGCGGCGTGCCTCGCGCATCACGGTGTTGCGCACGAGAGCACCGACAATGACGTTGTCGATAACAGTCATGGTCTCAAAGCTCTTGACCACCTGGAAGGTGCGCCCGACGCCACGCTGGCAGCGCTCGGCCGCCGGCATGTTCGTGACATCCTCGCCGTCGAACCAGATCGACCCTTGCGTCGGCGGCAAGACGCCGGCGATGAGATTGAACAGCGTCGACTTGCCGGCACCGTTCGGCCCGATCAGACCGACGATCTCGCCGCGGCCGACCGAGATCGAGACATCGCTGTTGGCGACGAGGCCGCCGAACCGCTGCCAGACGCCGCGGGTTTCAAGGAGCGCAGTCATCGCGTGGCTCCTCTTGCTTTCGAACGGGAGAACAGGCTCACCAAGCCGCGCGGCAGGGCCAGCGAGATCGCGACGATCAGGGCGCCGTAGACGATGAGGTCAACGCCACGGCCTGAGCCACCGATATAAGAGCGCGTCAGCTCCGTCATCGGGATCAGGATGGCAGCCCCAAGCACAGGCCCCCAGAGGGTGCCGATGCCGCCGAGCACGGCCGGCAGCGCCATCAGCAGCGAGAACTGGAAGCCCATCACGCTTTCGGGGTCGATATAGGCGAGAAACTGCGCATAGAAGGCACCGCCGATGGCGACGAGGAAGGCGGAGACCGCGGCCGCGCCCATCTTGGAGTTGAACACGACGACGCCGAGGCTCTCGGCCGCTTCCGGATTGTCCTTCACCGCGCGCCACCAAAAGCCCCATTTGGAGTCCTCCAGCCACCAGGTGACGAACCAGGCGAGGCTGCACAGCACCAGCGCGAAATAGAAGTACGGCAGCTTGCTGCGCATGAACTGGAATTTCAGCCAGCTGTCGCCGCGCACGGGAACGGTGATTCCCATCGCAGCCCCCGCCCATTCCCAGTTCTGGAACAAGAGCAGTCCGATCTCGGCGATGACGATGGTCGCGATCACGAAGTAATGGCCGCGCAGGCGGAAGAAGGGATAGCCGAGCCCCATTGCGATGATCGCCGCAATCACGCCGCCGGCGAGCATGCCGAACCAGGGCAGCACGCCGAACTTGGTGAACAGCAGCTCGGTGGTGTAGGCGCCGATGCCGAAATAGAGCGCGTGTCCCAGCGAGATCTGCCCGCAATAGCCGGACAGGATGTTCCAGCTCTGCGACAGCGCCGCATACATCAGGGTCAGGATCAGGATGTTCTGGACGTAAACATCCTTGATCAACAGCGGAGCCAGCGCTGCGAGCCCGGCCAGCACTGCGGCGATGATGAGGTCGCGGCGGCGCCGCGCTGCAAAAGCCTTGTCCATCACATCGACCCGAACAGGCCGCGCGGCCGGATGAAGACGACGAGGAGATAGACGGCATAGATGCCGACGGACTTCAGCGATGGCGGCAACACCAGCGCGGTCACCGCTTCGACCAGGCCGACAATGATGCCGCCGGCGAAGGCGCCGAACACGCTGCCGAAGCCGCCGAGCGCCACGGTCACGTAGGCGATCAGCGCGAACGACGCGCCGACATCGGGATAGATGTAGAAGAACACCGCCATGATCGCACCGGCGAGACCGACCAGCGCGGCGCCGAGGCCCCAGCCGAACGCGAACACGCGGTTCTTGTCGATGCCGACGAGCGCGACGGCGCCGGGATCCTCGCGGGTGGCTTCCAGCGCGCGGCCGAAGTCGGTGCGGTTGATGAAGAGGTAGAGCCCGGCGAAGGCCGCGATCGAGACCAGCGCACCGATGAGCTGCGGCTCGGGCAGGAAGATGCCGGCGACCGAGATGGTTTTACCGCCAAGCCAGGACTGTGGAATGCTGCGATAGTCCGGCGTGAAGAAGTACTGCGCGAGGCCGCGCATCACGATCGCAAGGCCGAAAGTCGTGAAGATCTGCACCATGCCGGCATTGGCCTTGGCCCGCATGGCGAAGCGTACAAGGAGTAGATAGACCACCGCTCCGAACACGAACATCGCCGCTGCGACCAATGGGGCCGACAGCAGGGGATCGATCGCGAAGAACGCGAACAGAAAGAAGGACAGGTACATCGCGAGCATCAGGAATTCGCCATGGGCGAAGTTCGTGACGTCCATCAGGCCGAAAATCAGCGCGAGGCCGACCGCGATCAGTCCGTAGAGCAGGCCCATCAGAAGGCCGCTCGCGAGACTCTGGATAATGGCTTGAGCTGTCAAAAGTCGTCCCCCGAAATAGATCCTCATCCTGAGGAGCGCGCACCAGCGCGCGTCTCGAAGGATGGCCCAGCCCTCGTCCTTCGAGACGCGGGCTACGCCCGCTCCTCAGGATGAGGGCGGGAGCTACGTCCGAGCTCCCGCTTCCCAATCTTACTTCATCGGCCAGGTCGCTTCGGCGATCGCGGCCTGCGGCGGGAAGATGGTGACGAACTTGCCGCCGATATATTGCAGCAGCACCGGGTCGGCGTCGTTGTTCTGGCCGGCCTCGTCGAACTTGACGCGCTTCCAGGGCATGATGGTCTGCTCGCCCGGGATGTCGGTCGCGGCCAGTGCATCGCGGATCTTCTCGCCGTCGGCCGACTTGGCGCGGTTGACGGCGTCGGCCAGGATGATCAGGCCCATGAACTGGCGCGAGGTCAGGTCGTTGAAGTCCTTACCCGAGCGCGCCTTGAACATCTCGTTGATCTTGCCGACCATGGGACGCTTCTGCGCGAGATCGAGCGAGAAGGTGCCGCGCGAGATCACGCCTTCGAGCTTGTCGCCGACGGCATCATAGAGCGCCTTCTCCGAGAAGCCGGCGTCCTGCGCCACGATCGCGTTCGGCTTGTAGCCGAGCTCGCCCATGGTCTTGACCAGCAGGATGCCGTCGGTGGTGTAGCTCGAGGGCATCAGCACGTCGGCATTGGCGCTCTTGAGCTGCTGCACTTCGGCCGACAGCGACGGCGAATTGGCGCGATACTTGATGTCGGAGACGATCTTGTAACCGCGTTCTCCGGCGATCTTGGCCTGGGCGTTGCCGGAATCGGTGCCGAAGATGGTGTCCTCGTGGAACAGCGACAGCGTCTCGATCTTGGTGCCCTTCTTCTTCAAGGCATCGAAGAAGTCGAACATCGCAGCCGAGTACATCTCGTCATGCGGGGCAGCGCGGAAGTAATATTTGAGGCCGCGGCGATGCAGGCTCGGCGAGGAGTTGTCGGCGGAGACGAACGGGATCTGGTAGCGTTCGCAGATCTGGCTGACGGTGACGGCGACCGCGCTTTGATAGGTGCCGATGATCGCGGAGACCTTCTCCTGCGTGATCAGGCGCTCGGCCTCGGCGCGGCCCTTTTGCGGATCGGCCTGGTGGTCGGCGAACACGAGGCGGACTTTTGCGCCGCCGAGGCCCGGCAGACCCTCGCCCTTGGCCAGCGGCAGATCGAAATCGGTGTCCTTGTTGATGACCTCGAGCGCGGTCTCATAGGCCTTCTGCGCGTCGACGCCCTGCTGCGCGCTGCCGCCGGAGAACGGATAGATCACGCCGATCACGACCTCGGAGGTCTGGGCGCGTGCAGCGAGCGGCACCAGCGCGGCAGTGGCTGTGGCACCAAGCAGCACGTCGCGGCGAGAGATCGTCATGGCAAAGTCCCCTGTTACTAAATTTCGACTGATCGAATGGAGCGATTGATGGACGCGGTAAAGCCCGAAGAAGCAGCAAACGCTGCCTACTAAATCACGGCCATGTTCCGGTTCTTCAGATCCGTCACCAGCATCAGGCCGGGCGAATGCGTGATCGCGAACGGCAACCTGGCGGCGTTGATCACCGATTGCGGCGTCACGCCGCAGGCCCAGAACACCGGGATCTCGTCGTCGGCGACGGGCACGGGATCGCCGTAATCCGGCTTGGCGAGATCCTTGATGCCGATCAAATGCGGATGGCCGAGATGCACGGGGGCACCGTGCACGGCGGGATAACGCGAGGTGATCTGCACCGCGCGGATCGCATCGGCCGGCTTGAACGGACGCATCGACACCACCATGGGACCGGCGAACGGACCGGCCTCGCCGCAGGCGATGTTGGTGCGGTACATCGGCACGCGCACGTTCTGCTCGATGTGACGGATCGGCATGCCCTCGTCGAGCAACGCCTCTTCGAACGAGAACGAGCAGCCGAGCACGAAGGTCACGAGATCGTCGCGCCAATGCTTGGTCACGTCAGTCGGCTCGTCGACCACCTCGCCGTCGCGCCAGATGCGGTAGCGCGGCACGTCGGTGCGGATGTCGAGATCGGCGCCGAGCGCGGGGATGTGCGGGCTGCCGACGTCGGACATGCCGATGATCGGGCACGGTTTCGGATTGAGCTGGCAGAAGCGGTGAAAGGCGCTGGCGTATTCGGCCGGCAGGATCGCCAGATTGCCCTGGACGAAGCCGGGGGCGACGCCGGCAGTAGATCCGACCTGGCCGCCGCGATAGGCGAGCCGCGCCTGGCGGCTCGGGAGCGTGTCGGGCGTTTCAGTTTGCTGCGCTGCCACCAAAACAGTCATTTGATCGACCTGCCTATAAACTCGACAAAGACAGCCAACACCAAGCATGCTATAAAGTCTAATCTTCCTTTCTAATCGATCTTGATAAATTAGATTTATCGATCGGGAAAATCCTTCTCATGCTGGACTTCAGGTCGATCGAAACCTTCCTTTGGGTTGTGAAGCTCGGCAGCTTTCGCGGCGCCGCAGCACGGCTCAATACGACCCAGCCGGCGATCTCCCAGCGCATCGCCCAGCTCGAGCGCGAGATGGGCGTAAAGCTCCTCAACCGCGATCATCGCGTTGCTTCGCCGACGCCGAGCGGCCGGCAGATGATGGTCTATGCGGAGAAGTTGATCGGTCTGAGGGCGGCGATGATCGCCGAGATCGGCGACCGCTCGGCGATGCGCGGCGTGATGCGCCTCGGCGTCGCCGAGACCATCGTGCACACCTGGCTGCCGCGGCTCGTCAAGAGCATGAACGAAGTCTATCCGAACCTGTCACTGGAGATCGAGGTCGACATCACGCCGAACCTCACTGCGCGCCTGCTCGCGCAGGAGATCGAGCTTGCCTTCGTGGTGGGGCCGCTGTCGGCCTCGGGCGTCCACAATCGCGTGCTCGCGGATTATCCGATCGGCTTTCTCGCAAGCCCCTCGCTCGGGCTCGGCAACGGCCCGGTGACGCGCGCCGACCTCGCGCGGTTTCCGATCATCACCTTCCCGCGCAAGACCAGGCCTTACGAGGTCGTGCGCGAAGTCTTCGACCGGCCGGAACTGCCGCCGATCCGGCTGCATGCGTCCGCATCGCTGGCGACGGTCATCCACATGGCGGTCGAAGGGCTCGGCATCGCCGTGATCCCCGACGCCATCGTCGAGAACGAGCTCGCCGACGGGCGGTTGCAACTGCTCAAAACCGATCTCGCCATAGCGCCGCTGACATTCACGGCGAGCTGGCTCGCCTCGCCTGACGTCGTCGCGGTGGAGCGCGTCGCCGAGCTCGCACGGCAGATTGCGCAGAGCAGCCTCGCGGTTGACGAGTCCGCGCCGGCGCGTCATTGAAAAAGGCGCCGGACAACCGAGAGACCGACCGCATGAGCCGAGCCGCCACCAATCTGCAGATCGATTCCGCCCGCCTCTGGGGCTCCATCCACGAGACCGCGCAGTTTGGCGGGACGGCCAAGGGCGGCGTGCGGCGGCTGACGCTGAGCAGCGAAGACAAGCAAGTGCGCGACTGGTTCCGCAAGGCCTGCGAGGACGCCGGCCTCGAGGTGCACGCCGATGCGCTCGGCTCACAGTTCGGCCTGCGCAAGGGCCGCGACATGTCGAAGCTGCCCGTCGGCATCGGCTCGCATCTCGATACCCAGCCGACCGGCGGCAAGTATGACGGCATTCTGGGGACGCTCGGCGCGCTGGAAGTGATCCGCACGCTGAACGACGCAGGCATCGAAACCGAAGCGCCGATCTGCGTCGTCAACTGGACCAACGAGGAAGGCTCGCGCTTCGCACCGGCGATGATGGCGTCCGCCGCTTACGTCGGCGATTTCACCACCGACGACATCCTGTCGCGCAAGGATATCGACGGCACGACCGTCAGCCAGGCGCTCGACAGCATCGGCTATCGCGGCGACAAGCCGGTCGGCTTCCAGAAGCTCGGCTGCTTCGTCGAGCTGCACATCGAGCAGGGTCCGATCCTCGAGGCCGAAGGCAAGACCATCGGCGTGGTCGATTCCGGCCAGGGCGTGCTCTGGTACGACGGCAAGATTTCCGGCTTCGAGAGCCATGCCGGATCGACGCCGATGCCGCTGCGGCGCGATGCGCTCGCGACGCTCTCCGAAATCGTGCTGGCGATGGAGGCCATCGCGAAGAAGCACGGGCCGAAAGCAGTCGGCACCATCGGCGAGGCCGTGATCGCAAACCCCTCGCGCAACGTCATTCCCGGCGAGATCGCCTTCACCATGGACTGCCGCAGCGCGGATGGCGCCATCATGGACGCGCTCGATCGCGATCTGCGCGCCGCCACTGCCGAGATCGCCGCGCGCCGCAAGGTCGAGGTCAAGATCGACCTGGTCTGGCGCAAGCCGCCGACGCATTTCGATCCCAAGCTGATCGCGGCGGTCGAGAACGCAGCGAAGACGCTCGGCTATTCCTCCCGCCGCATCACCTCCGGCGCCGGCCACGATGCCTGCAACCTCAACACCGTCATGCCGGCGGCGATGGTGTTCGTGCCCTGCAAGGACGGCATCAGCCACAACGAGCTGGAAGACGCCACGCAGCCCGACTGCGCCGCGGGCACCAACGTGCTGATGCATACCGTGCTGGCGATCGCCGGCGTCGCGTCCTGATCGGAGAGAGCCATGCGCGGAGTTTTCGTCGACGCCAACGAAGCCCTCGCCGTGATCATGGAGCGGCTGGAGAAGCCCGGCGACCCCAAGGTGCGGATCCACAGGGATCCCGACATCAAGCCGGAGCAATATCCTGAAGTCCTCGATGGTGCCGAGATCGCCATCGTCGATCACACCGCGCTGCCGACCGAGGTCGCGAAGAAATGCGCGGGGCTGAAGCACGTCGTGTTCCTCGGCACCGGCGCGCGCAGCTACATGAATCCGGAAGAACTCGCCGAGCTCGGCATCTCCGTGCACCTGATCAAGGGCTATGGCGACACCGCCGTCGCCGAATCCGCGATTGCGCTGATGTGGGCCTCCGCCCGCGTCATCGCGATGATGGATCGCGAGATGCGCGGCGGCAACTGGCTGCGCGAGGATGGCATGCAGCTCACCGGCAAGACGCTCGGCCTGATCGGCTTCGGCGGCATCGCCGCGGAAGTCGCACGCATTGCGGTCGGCTCAGGCATGAAGGTGATCGCCTGGAACCGATCGCCAAAGAGCCATCCTGGCGTCGAGTTCACCGATCTCGACACGCTGCTGGCGAGAAGCGACGTCGTGTCGCTCCATCTGCTGCTCAACGACGAGACCCGCGGCATGATCACGCGCGAGAAGATTTCTGCGATGAAGCCCGGTGTCATCCTGATCAACACCGCGCGTGCCGCGGTCGTCGACGAGCAGGCGATGATCGACGCGCTGAAGTCGGGGCATATCCGCCATGCCGGCCTCGACGTCTTCAACATCGAGCCCCTGCCCGGCGACCATCCGCTGACAAGACTGCCGAACGTGACGCTGTCGGCGCATTCGGCCTTCCGCACGCCGGAAGCGAGCGAGAACCTGATTGAAGCGGCATGGGTCCATTGCCGCCGGATCGTGAAGGGATAAAAGCAACAACAATGGCCGACTATCGCACCATCAAGGCAGAGCCGCTCACCAACGTCGTCCGTGCCATCGTCAAGGCGGGCGGGTCTACGGACCGCGAAGCCGAGCTCGTGTCCACCAACCTCGTCGAGGCCAATCTTAGAGGACATGACTCGCACGGCGTCGGCATGATCCCGCGCTATGTCCAGAGCGTCACCACGGGCGGCCTCGCCGTGAACGCGCACGTCAAGGTCGTGCTCGACACCGGCCCGCTTCTCACCCTCGACGGCCTCACCGGCTATGGCCAGGTGATCGGCCATGAAGCGATGGAGCTGGCGGCAGAGCGCGCCAAGCGCAACGGCGTGTGTCTCGTCGGCCTCTCCAACTCGCACCACATCGGCCGCATCGGCCATTGGGCCGAGCAGTGCATCGACCACGGGCTGGTCTCGATCCACTTCGTCAACGTGATCTCGCGCCCGATCGTGGCGCCGTGGGGCGGCAGCGATGCGCGCCACGGCACCAACCCGTTCTGCGTCGGCATCCCGCGCAGGGGCAAGGACCCGATCGTGCTCGACTTCGCCACCAGCAGGATCGCGCAGGGCAAGACCCGCGTCGCCCACAACAAGGGCGTCGAACTCGAGCCTGGCACCATCATCGATAATGAAGGCAAGCCGACCACCAACCCGCGCTACACCGTGATCCCGCCGCACGGCGCCATCCTGCCGTTCGGCGAGCACAAGGGCTCCGGCCTCGCACTGGTGTGCGAAATCCTCGGCGGCGCGCTCTCCGGCGGGCAGGTGGTCAAGGGCCCGTCCGACGGCAAGTACAACGTCCTCAACGGCATGCTCTCGATCGTCATCGACCCGAACAAGCTCGGCACCGGCGACAACCTTGCGAGCGAGGTCGAGAGTTTTGTTGCCTGGCACACCGGCTCGCCGCCCGCTCCCGGCGTCGACAAGGTGAAGATCGCCGGCGATCCCGAGCGCGAGACCAGGAAGAAGCGTCTGGCCGAAGGCATTCCGGTCGACCCGACCACCTGGCAGGAAATCCTGGAGGCCGGGACGAAGTTCGGGCTGGATCAGGCGGCGATCGAGAAGATCGCGGGCTAGTCGGGAACGAAGCGCATCGCTGAGAATAGCCCGGCCAAGTGCACTATCGCGCAACGAGGTCTGGACTAAAGCGAAGCATCACCGCACTCGTGGAACGGATTTGAACCGGCCCGCGTCGTCTCGCGACAACGCGGATATCCCGGTCCACATCCGCCCTCGAGGTTCACATGTTCTCCCGTCTTGCAAAGCTCATGTCCGGCTCGAGCGAGCCGTTACCCGAAACCGACTTCTACCGGCACCGGCTCGCGATCTATGAAAGCGAGCTGGGCGAGCCCGAGCACAGCTTCACCGACAGCGCGGAGCGCCGCATCGACATCCACGCCTTTGGCCGCGATTTCGTGCCGGTGTGCGAAGAGGGATCTGACGAAGGTTATGTGCTTCTGACCAACGGCATGAGCGAACAGCGAATGCCGGGGGTGCATGGCGACGCAAAGCCACGTGCCGAGCTGATGTGGTATGTCCGGGAGCCGACAGAGGAGGTTTGCGCCAATCTGCGCTGGCTCGCCAATCTGCCGTTCATCGACACGACCTGGTTCGGTTTTGGTCATCACGTCGCGCTGCCGTGTCCGCCGGTTGCAGGAACGGACTTCCAGACGTTCCTGTTTCTCACACCGATCATCGGCCCCGATAAGCAGATCGCCGAGGCGCTGGAGATCGCGAGCGATCCCGTGGAGATCCTGACCGTGAACCTGATCTCGCATCAGGAGCTCGGGCTGATCAAGTCCAGGGGGCTCGATCCGTTTCTCGATCTACTCGACGAGAACGACTATCCGCCGATCTTCGATCCAACGCGGAAATCGTATGTCTAGGGTGCGCCAAAAACACCGCTGCCCTTCCCTTCTCCCGTTGTGGGAGAAGGTGGCGCGAAGCGCCGGATGAGGGGTTCTCTCCGCGAAGAAAAACTTCTCGGACGGGAGGCCCGTCTCTGCGGAGACAGACCCCTCACCCGCCTCGCCGCTACGCGGCGAGCCACCCTCTCCCACAAGGGGAGAGGGGAAGATCTGCCGCCTCAATCCACCATATCCGCAACCGCCTTGCCGCAGGCGGTGGTGTCGGCGTTGCCGCCGAGATCCTTGGTGCGGAGCGTGCGTTCGGCGAGCGTGCGCTCGATCGCATCGACGATCGACTTGCCGGCTTCCTTCTCGCCGAGGTGCTCGAGCATCATCGCGCCGGACCAGATCGCGCCGATCGGGTTGGCGATGCCCTGCCCCGCGATGTCGGGTGCCGAGCCGTGCACCGGCTCGAACACCGAGGGGAAATCGCCCTCGGGATTGATGTTGCCTGATGGCGCGATGCCGATGGTGCCGGTGCAGGCCGGGCCGAGATCGGAGAGGATGTCGCCGAACAGATTCGAGCCGACCACGACGTCGAACCAGTCCGGATGCAGCACGAAGTTCGCGGTCAGGATGTCGATGTGGTACTTGTCCCACTTCACGCCCGGAAACTTCTTCGCCATCGCCTCCACGCGCTCGTCCCAATAGGGCATGGTGATGGAGATGCCGTTCGACTTGGTCGCCGAGGTCAGGTGCTTCTTCGGCCGCGACTGCGCGAGCTCGAAAGCGAATTTCAGGATGCGGTCGACGCCGATGCGGGTCATCACCGTCTGCTGCGTCACGAACTCGCGGTCGGTGTCCGGGAACATGCGGCCGCCGACGGAGGAATATTCACCTTCGGTGTTCTCGCGCACCACCCAGAAATCGATGTCGCCGGGCTTGCGGTTCGCCAGCGGCGACGGCACGCCGGGCATCAGCCGCACCGGGCGCAAATTCACGTATTGGTCGAACTCGCGGCGAAACTTGATCAGCGAACCCCACAGCGAGACGTGATCCGGAATCTTGGCCGGCCAGCCGACGGCGCCGAAATAGATCGCGTCATGCTTGCCGATCTTTTCCTTCCAGTCGTCGGGCATCATCTGGCCGTGCTTCTCGTAATAGTCCCAGGACGAGAAGTCGAAATGGTCGAAATGCAGGGACACCCCGTGCTTCTTCGCCGCTGCCTCGAGAACGCGCAGGCCCTCGGGCATCACTTCCTTGCCGATGCCGTCGCCGGGAATGACTGCAATCCGGTACTGTTTCTTGCTCATCGAGAACGTCCTTGGTTGGTCCGGCAGCCGCCGCCTTTTTGACCGCACTGCAATGGACCAAACTCGGCAGCAGTGCAACGCTGCACTGCAATGTTGACCGTGGCGCGGCCGAGCGCCTACTGGTTTGATCCTGATGTTCCCACCGAGCGAGTACCCTTCATGGATCTGCATCTGCGTGGCAAGCGCGTCCTGATCACGGGCGCGTCCAAAGGCATTGGCGCAGCCGCCGCCGAGGCGTTTGCCGAGGAGGGCGCAAACCTCCTGCTCGCCGCCCGCAGCGGCGACCAGCTCAAGGCGCTGGCGGACCGTCTGCGCTCCGCGCACCAGATCGATGCCGCGACGAGCATCGTGGACCTGCGCAAGGCCGAGGATTTGGCGCGGCTCGCGACGGAAGCCGCCGATATCGACGTGCTCGTCAACAATGCCGGCGACATCCCCGGCGGCTCGATCGACAAGATCGACGAGGCGACCTGGCGGCACGCCTGGGAATTGAAAGTGTTCGGCTACGTCAACCTGACGCGGCAGATCTACGCGCAGATGAAGGCGAAGGGCGGCGGCGTCATCGTCAATGACATCGGCGCGGCCGGCGAAAAATTCGACGCCAATTACATCTGCGGCAGCGCCGGCAACGCCGCATTGATGGCCTTCACCCGCGCGCTCGGCGGCAAGAGCCTTGCCGACAACATCCGCGTGGTCGGCATCAATCCCGGCCCGGTCGGCACTGATCGCCACGTCACCCTGCTCAAGACGCGGGCAAAGCACCAGTTCGGCGATGAGAGCCGTTACAAGGAATTCCAGAAGAGCCTGCCGCTCGGCCGGCCCGCGCATGCGCGCGAGATCGGCGATCTCATGGCGTTCCTGGCGTCTGATCGCGCCGGATATACGTCGGGGGTCATCTATACCGTGGATGGCGGCATCAGCGCGGGCTGGGGTTAGTTTTTTCCCGTCATTGCGAGCGCAGCGAAGCAATCCAGAAATGCATCCGCTGTGGCAGTTCTGATTGCTTCGCTGCGCTCGCAACGACGAATGAATAAGCACAGGAGTAAAATAGTTGTCTCAAGACCTGATCCGAGAAACGGCCTGCACCGTCGTCGACAAGCTGCGATCCGGCGACGTCTCGCCGCTCGAGCTTCTGGATGTGCTGGAGAAGCGCGTCGGTGAGGTCGACGGCAAGGTCAACGCACTGCCGACGCTATGCTTCGATCGCGCGCGGGACAACGCCAAGGCGCTGATGCAGAAGCCGGCCGGCGCGCGCGGGCTGCTCGCGGGCCTGCCGGTACCGATCAAGGACCTGACCGATGTCGCGGGCGTGCTGAATACGCAGGGTTCGCCGATCTTCAAGGACAATGTGCCCAAGCAGTCCGATCTCATGGTCGAGAACCTCGAAGGCAATGGCGCGGTCGTCTACGCCAAGTCGAACACACCGGAATTCGGCGCTGGCGCCAACACGTTCAACGAAGTGTTCGGCGCGACGCTCAATCCCTGGGATTCGACGAAGTCTGCGGCCGGCTCCTCCGGCGGCGCGGCGGTGGCGCTGGCCACCGGCATGGCCTGGCTCGCCCAGGGCTCCGACATGGGCGGCAGCTTGCGCAGCCCCGCGGCCTTCTGCGGCGTGGTTGGCATGCGGCCGAGCATCGGCCGCGTCGCGCATACGCCCAAATCGGCGATCGACCGCAATCTCGGCGTGGTGGGGCCGATGGCGCGCAACGTCGAGGATCTTGCGCTGCTGTTGGATGCCATGAGCGGCGACTATGCGGACGACCCGCTGTCGCTGCCGGCGCCTGCGACCTCGTTCCTGTCGGCGGCGCAGTCAGGCAAGAAGCCGAAGCGCATCGCCTATTCGCCCGATCTCGGCATCACGCCGGTCGATCCAGAGGTCAAGGCGATCACGCGCAAGGCCGCGGAACGCTTTGCGGAGGCCGGCGCGATCGTGGAGGAAGCGCATCCGGACTGGCGCGAGGCGCATGAATGCTTCCACGTCCTGCGCGCCTTCGATTTCGCGATCACCAAGGCCAATCTGCTGCGGACCAAGCGCGACCTCCTGAAGCCCGAGGTGATCTGGAACATCGAGGAAGGCCTCAAGCTCACCGTCGAGCAGCTCGCGCGCGCCGAGGCGCAACGCGTCGGCATGACCGCGCGCGCGATCGAGTTCTTCAAAAACTACGACCTGCTGTTGACGCCAACCACGATCGTGCCGCCCTTCCCGATCGAGCACCGCTATGTCGCCGAATGCGCCGGCAAGAAGTTCGAGAACTATGTCGAATGGCTCGGCATCGTCTACGCTATCACGCTCGCCTGCTGCCCGTCGCTGTCGCTGCCCTGCGGCTTCACGGCGTCTGGCCTCCCGGTCGGCGTACAGGTCGTCGGTGCCCCGCGCGCGGATGCGCAGGTGATCGCCGGCGCGAAGGTATTGGAAGATATTCTGGGTCTGCGCGGCTCCACGCCGATCGATCCCAAGGTGAAGGCCTGACGCGGGCCGCACGGCGGAGGCTTGGCCGTCCCCCGCCGTGCGCCGGTCAGACCTTAGTCGTTCGCTTTCGGCCCGCCGTGATACCGATGCGCATCGTATCCGGCCTCATCCGTTGGAGCGGCGAAGGCGAAGGAGTTCGGATGCGTTTCCGACATCTGGGCGGTGGCCGCCGAAGCCATGTGCGAGTGATTCATTGCCTCGTGGGCAGAGGCGGCGGAGCAAAGCGCGACCAGCATGGCCGACGCTGCGAGAACTGATTTCATCATGATGTGACGTGCCTCTTGTGAGTGCCACCAGCAAATTGCAGATGGATCTCGCCGCGTAGGATTGCCAGTTTGAATCCAGGCACGCGATATAGGCGCGGCATAAGCATTTCGCGCTCCAGTATGGGCTTCCAGCGCTTCTGGCCCGCTCCCGCGGCGGGGAAAGCCGCTCACCTCGAGGCGGTATTCGCCTCCAGGCCGCGACTGTACCGCGACATCGCAAAGCAAAACACAAAGTAGATCGCGGCAACGAAGATGTAGACCTCGACCGAGAATTGCTGCCAGGCGGGATCGATGATCGCGGTCTTGGCCGTCGTCAGCAGGTCAAAGATGCCGATGATCAGGACCAGGCTGGTGTCCTTGAAGAAAGCGATGAAGGTGTTGACCAGCGGCGGGATGACGTGGCGGATCGCCTGCGGCAGGACGATCAGGCGATGCTTGCGCCAGTAGGACAGCCCCAGCGCATCGGCGGCCTCATATTGCCCGCGCGGCACGGCCTGGAGGCCGCCACGGATGACTTCGGCAAGGTAGGCGCCCGCGAACAGGATGATGGCGATCTGCGCGCGCAACAGCTTGTCGATGTTGAATCCACTCGGCATGAACAGCGGAAACATCACGCTCGCCATGAACAACAGACTCACCAGCGGCACGCCGCGGATCAGCTCGACATAGAGCACCGAGAGCGAGCGGATCGCCGGCAGCTTTGAGCGCCGGCCGAGTGCGACCAGGATTCCGAGCGGGAAGCCGAACGCGAGACCAAACGTCGCCAGGATCAGCGTCACCGGCAATCCGCCCCAACGGTCCTGCGACACAAAGGAGAGCCCGAACACGCCGCCCCACATCAGTACGCTGATCAACGCGAGCGCGCCGATCCAGATATAGGCCAGCTCGCGCCGCCACAGGGCGCGGCGGGTGGAGAGATAGAACAGCGCGATGAACAGCACCACCGACAGCGCCGGCCGCCACTGCTCGTCGAACGGATAGGTGCCGAACAGGATGAAGCGATATTTTTCGGGGATGATCGCCCAGCAGGCACCGAGGCCGCGCGCGGCGCGGCAGGCGCTGGAGTCGTTTGCCGGCGTGAGCCACACGGCATTCGCGATGCCCCACTGCACGAAGCTGAAGATGCCCTTGGCGAGGATCGCCAGCAGCACGACCGAAAGAACGGCGTTGGGAATCGACGAGAACAAATTGGTGCGCAGCCAGCGCAGCACCGGATTGCCCATCTGCGGGCGGCGGGCAGCGCGCGGGGCGTCCGGAATGTCGGTGATCGCCGTCATGATCAGCGCTCCACCAGCGCGATGCGCGAATTGTACCAGTTCATGAAGAAGCTGATGCCGAGGCTGATGGTCAGGAACACCGCCATGATCAGCGCGATGGCCTCGATCGCCTGCCCGGTCTGGTTCAGCGTGGTATTGGCGACAGACACTACGTCTTGGTAGCCGATCGCAACCGCGAGCGAGGAGTTCTTGGTCAGGTTGAGATACTGGCTCGTCATCGGCGGTACGATGACGCGCAGCGCCTGCGGCAGGATGATCTGGCGCAGCATGAAGCTGCGGCGCAAGCCGAGCGCATTGGCGGCATCCCATTGTCCGCGCGGCACGGACTGGATGCCGCTGCGCACGATCTCGGCAATGAAGGCCGAGGTATAGGTCACGAGCGCGATCAGCAGCGCGAAATACTCCGGCGCGAGCGTCAGCCCGCCGACGAAGTTGAAGCCGCGCAGCTCCGGCCATTCGATCTTCCAGGACACACCAAGCGCCACGGACATTGCCGCCGGCAGCGCGACGATGAGGCCAACCGCAAAGGGCCACGCCGGCCGCGGCTTGCCGTCGCGCATCTGCTGCGCGATCAGCCATCGCCTGATGAGATAGAACACGGCAAGCCCGAGCACGGCTGTACCGAGCACCCAGAGCTGCGGCGAGCCCAGCGGGATTGCCGGCAGGATCAGGCCGCGATTGGACAGAAATACGCCCTCGACCGGCCGCCAGGCCGCGCGCGCGGCCGGCAGTGCCTGCATCAAGACGTACCAGAACAGGAGCTGAAGCAGCAGCGGGATGTCGCGGAGCGTTTCGACATAGACGGCGGCGAGCCGCGACAACAGCCAGTTGGCGGAGAGACGCGAAATGCCGATCAGCGTGCCCAGGATCGTCGCGAGCACGATGCCGATCACGGCGACGCGCAAGGTGTTGGCGATGCCGACGACGAAGGCCCACAGGTACGTGTCTCTCGGATTATAGGCGAGCAGGCTGTCGGCGATCGGCATGCCGGCTTCGCGGCCGAGGAAAGCGAAGCCGGTGGTGATGCGGCGGGCCGAGAGATTGGTGACGGTGTTGGACCAGAGGAAGGCGACAACCCCAAGCACGATCCCGACGACGAGCACCTGCCAGAACAGGCCTTGCAGCTCTCGGCGCCCAAATCCGCCGAAGAAGCGACGGCGGGGCGGCGGTCTCGGACTGTCTGAAGTCACAGCACAAAAACCCTTCTCAAGAGCAACGATTTCCGGCGGCGCACGTCAACTGTTGCACCAATCTGAAAATCGTGCAACAAATGTTTCATGGCCGAGCCCGCGAAATCCTCGCCCTTGAGCGAACTGCGCATTGCGTTGCCATCGCTCCCCCTGCGCCTGCAGGAGGTCGGCCGCTTCGTTGCCGCCAATGACTACGACGCCACCACCCGTTCGATGCGCGATCTCGCCGCCGAGGCCGGCGCCGACCCGGCCGCATTCACGCGGCTTGCCAAGGCCATCGGCTATTCCGGCTGGGACCAGTTGCGCGCGGCGCTCACCGAAGCGCGGCGGCCATCGCAGATCTCACCTTTCTCCGGCCGCGCCAAGAGCCGCCGTCACGGCCCGAACGCCGATGTCGCGCTCGTCACCGACAAGCTCGAGGCCGAGGGCGCCGGCCTTCTGCGCATTCCGGCCCAGCCGATTGCGGATGCAGCCCGCGCGCTGCACGACGCCAAGCGGATCTGGATTGCCGGCTACCGAAGCTGCCGGGGCGTCGCGGAGCTCTTGAACTACGAGCTCCGGCTGTTCCGTCCCGAACAGGTGCAACTCGTCGGTGCATCCGGCCCCGACGATCTCGATCTCGGCGCCTTTCGTCCCGGCGAAGCCGTCATCGTCATCGGCTTCCTGCCCTACACGCATGCGAGCGTCCGTGTTGCGCAGGCCGCCCATCGTGCCGGCGCAGCGCTGATCGCGATCGCGGACAGCCTCTCGGCGCCGATGGCCGAAGGCGCCGACCACGTGCTGCTGTTCGAGGCGGCCTCGTCCCCCGGCTTCTTCCCGAGTCTCACGGGTGCCATCGCGATTGCGCAATCGCTCGCGGCGGTCACATTCTCGCTCGGTGGCACGGCCGCCAAGAAGCGCCTGGAAACCACCGAGGCGCGGCTCGCCGCGGCCTCCACTTACGTCCCAGAGAAAGGTTGACCCATGGCCGCTCGCACCAGCCGCGTGCTGCACCGTTCGTTGCGCGAAACGCCGCCCAAGGCGATCGGCGGCGAAGGCGTCTATCTTTTCGCCGAGGGCGGGCGGCGCGTGATCGACGCCTCCGGCGGCGCAGCCGTCTCCTGCCTCGGCCATCAGCATCCGCGCGTGATCGCGGCGATGACAAAACAAGCCTCGACGCTGGCCTATGCGCACACCGCCTTCTTCTCCTCCGAGCCGGCCGAGGTGCTGGCCGAGACGCTGGTCGGGCATGAACCCGGCGGTCTCGCCTACGCCTATTTCGTCAGCGGCGGATCGGAGGCGATCGAAGCCAGCATCAAGCTGGCGCGGCAATATTTCATCGAAGGCGGCGAGCCGCAGCGGCAGCACTTCATTGCGCGGCGGCAGAGCTATCACGGCAACACGCTCGGCGCGCTCGCCGCCGGTGGCAATGCCTGGCGGCGCGCGCCCTATGCGCCCCTGCTGTCCGGCGCCTTCAGCCATGTGACGCCGGCCTTTGCCTATCACGAGAAGCACGAGGGCGAATCCGATGCGCAGTTCGTGGCGCGACTGGCCGCGGAGCTCGAAGCCGAGTTTCAGCGGCTTGGACCGGACACCGTTGCGGCGTTCCTCGCAGAGCCTGTTGTCGGCGCCACCGCCGGTGCGGTGACGGCACCGGACGGCTACTTCAAGGCGGTGCGTGAGATCTGCGACCGGCATGGCGCCCTCCTCATCCTCGACGAAGTCATGAGCGGCATGGGCCGCACCGGCACGACGCACGCCTGGGAGCAGGAGGGCATTGCTCCTGATATCCAGGCGATCGCAAAGGGCCTCGGCGGCGGCTACCAGCCGATCGGCGCGATGCTCGCGAGCGGCAAGATCATCGACACCATCCGCGCGGGCTCCGGCGCGTTCCAGCATGGCCACACCTATCTGGCGCATCCCCTCGCCTGCGCGGCCGCGCTCGCGGTGCAGGATGTGATCCGCGAGGACCGCCTGCTCGACCGCGTCAAGGAGCGCGGCAAACAGCTCGAGCAGCGGCTGACCGAGCGCTTCGGCAATCACCGCCATGTCGGCGATATCAGGGGCCGCGGCCTGTTCTGGGCGATCGAGCTCGTCGCCGATCGCGCCGGACGCACCTCGTTCGATCCGGCGCTCAAGCTGAACCAGAAGATCAAGGCGGAAGCCTTCGCCAACGGGCTCAGCTGCTATCCCGGTGGCGGTACCGTGGACGGCGTCCGTGGCGACCATGTGCTGCTGGCGCCGCCCTATATCGCTTCGGCTGCCGAGATCGATCTGATCGTCGACAAGCTCGGCACCGCCGTCGACAACGTGTTGCGTAGTGTCAATCACTGAGGGGAGAGTCATATGATGAGGAAAGTGGTTATCGTAGCCGGCATGCTCGCGGCATCGACGGTTGCCGCGTCGGCGGCGACGCTCGACACGGTGAAGAGCCGCGGCACGCTGATCTGCGGCGTCAGCGCCGGCTTTGCCGGTTTCTCCGCGCCGGACTCGCAGGGCAATTACAAGGGTCTCGACGTCGATTATTGCCGCGCGCTCGCGGCCGGCGTGCTCGGCGACGCCAGCAAGGTGCGCTACGTCTCGCTGACCGCGCAGAACCGCTTCACCGCGCTGCAATCGGGCGAGATCGACGTACTCTACCGCAACTCGACCCAGACCTATCTGCGTGGCGTGACGCTGGGCCTCCGCCAGGGTCCGGTCAACTTCTACGACGGCCAGGGCTTTGTCGTGAAGAAGGACCTCGGCGTGAAGGAGATCAAGGATTTGAAGGGTGCGACTGTCTGCGTCGCGCAGGGCACCACGCATGAGGTCACGCTCGGCGATTACGGCCGCGCTAACGGCATCGACTGGAAGCCACTGGTATTCGACCGTGTCGACACCATGTACCAGACCTTCTTCGGCGGCCGCTGCGATGCCATGACCCAGGATGCCTCCGCGCTCGCCGGCGCCGTGACGACCGCGGCGCCGAATCCGGCCGACTACGTCGTGCTGCCGCAGACCATCAGCAAGGAGCCGCTCGGGCCGTTCACCCGCAACGGTGACGAAGTCTGGAGCGACATCATCACCTGGTTGCATTACGGCCTGATCGAGGCCGAGGAACTCGGTGTCACGCAAGGCAATGTCGACGAGATGGCGAAGTCACAGACGCCGGCGGTCCAGCGCCTGCTGGGTGCCTCCGGCGACCTCGGCTCGCGGCTCGGTCTCGACAACAAATGGCTGGTGACGGTGATCAAGGCCACCGGCAATTACGGCGAGATCTACGAGCGCAATGTCGGCAAGGCGAGCCCGCTCAAGCTCGACCGCGGCCTCAACGGCCTCTGGAGCAAGGGCGGCTTGATGTACGCGGTGCCGTTTAAGTAAACGGTGCTTCACCTCTCCCCGCCTGCGGGGAGAGGTCGACCGCGCAGCGGTCGGGTGAGGGGGAGCCTCCGCGAATTCATCCCTCACCTTCAACGTGGATAGAGCCCCTCACCCCGCCCCTCTCCCCGTAAGAACGGGGAGAGGGAGAAGAGACACCGATGCGCATCGCCCTGATCCACGCCCTCAAGCATTCCATCGCGCCGATCGAGGCCGCGTTCGCGAAGGCGTGGCCGGAGGCGCGGCTGATGAACCTGCTCGACGACAGCCTGTCGGCGGATCTGGCCCGCGACGGCGTGCTCAACGATGCCATGACCGAGCGCTTCCTCGCGCTCGGCGACTATGCGGCAGCTACGGGAGCGAACGGAATCCTGTTCACCTGCTCGGCCTTCGGCCCCTGCATCAAGGCCGTCGCGCGCGCACATGCGCCGATGCCCGTGCTGAAGCCGAACGAGGCGATGATCGAGCAGGCCGTGACCATGGGCAAGCGCATTGGCCTGCTCTCGACCTTCCCGCCGACACTGGCCTCGATGCCACCGGAGTTTCCGGCCTCCGCCCAGGTCGTGCCGAAACTCGCTGAGGGCGCGCTGGCGGCGCTCGATCGCGGCGATCGCGCCACGCACGACAGGCTGATTGTCGAGGCTTCAAAGGACTTGCGCGATTGCGACGTCATTGCGCTCGCGCAATTCAGCATCGCGGCAACCGCTCCGCTGGTCGCCGAAGCCACCGGCCGCCCGGTCGTGACGACCCCGGACAGCGCGGTCGACAAGTTGATGAGGCTGCTGAAAGCGAAGGCCTAGGCGCCGGCCTTTTTCCGACGACGCGCATCCTTGATCGCAGCAGCAAGCGCGGCCTTCGTTTCGTTCACAAAGTCCTCGACCAGTTCCTCGCGCGTGGCATGCGCGGCCTCGCCGGTGAACAGGCCCTGCTCGGCCAGCATCACGACGCCATGCAACGCCGCCCAGATCTTGAGGGCTTGCCGTTCGCGCAAGAAGCCGACCGCCGGTGCCTCGAGGGCTTCGATCACCAGCGCAAAAGTCTCGCGCGTGGCGTCGTGCAGCTCGCTGCCCTTCGCCGCGCATGACACGGTGCGGGAAGCGAACATCAGGCGATAGATGCCGTTGCGGCGCAGACCGAAATCGAGCGTCGCCTGCGCCAGCCGCGACAGTTTCGATTGCTTCGACGGCTTCGCCATCGCCTCGCGCAGAAGTGCACTGAGCTGCCGGAACGCCTCCGCCGTCACCGCAGTTAGCAGCGCATCACGGTCGGCAAAATGCCGATACGGCGCCGGCTGCGAGACGCCGAGCTGTTTGGCAAGCGCCTTGATGCTGATCGCCTCGGCACCGCCCTGCTCCGCCTCGCGCAGCGCAGCCTTGATCAAGGCGTCACGGAGATCGCCATGGTGGTAGGTATTCTCCGGCTTACGGACGAGTTGTGAACGCATGTTGCGTCAAGCCTATAAGTTTGCCCTTGACAGGGGAAGCCCGCCGCGAATGTAATAGGATATAACTTAAAGCGGCGACAAATGCCGCCGATAAAATTGACATGAGGAACGCGCGGCCTTCGTCCCGCGCACACGACCGAGGAAGCCGCCATGACAGAGCGACTGAGGGTTCACGTCGATCCCGATAAATGCCAGGGCCACGCGCGCTGCAAGGCGCTCGCGCCGGAGCTGTTCGAGCTCGACGAATACGGCAACGCCCATGAGGCCGGGGACGGCACCGTGCCGCCCGGCCTTGAAGACAAGGCTTGGCTTGCCAAATCCAATTGCCCGGAAATCGCAATCGATGTGATCGAGGAGTAGCGCGGCCCCTGCCCGCTTGCGTGCTTTTAGCGAACACGAGCCCTGAGGGATTTCCTGCCATGTCCGACGTCAGCCAGCCTGTCGCCCACCCGCCCGTCACCGACTGGGTCAACGATTTCGACCACACCGATCCGCAATGGACGGAGGATCCGTTCTCGATCTGGGAGGAGCTTCGCTCCGCGAGCCCGGTGGTGCATACAAAGCGCTTCCTCGGCTGCTACATGCCGACGACTTATGAGGCGGTGCGCGAGATCGCCAACGACACCGAGCATTTCTCCTCGCGCCGCATCATCGTCCGTGACGTTCGGCCCGAAGTCGCCAGGAACGCCGCTCCGCCGATCACCTCCGACCCGCCCGTGCACAAGCCAGCCAAGCAATTGCTGTTGCCGCCTTTCACGCCGGACGCGATGAAGAAGCTGGAACCGCGGATGCGCGCGATCTGCAACGAGCTGATCGACGGGTTCATCGCCGATGGCAAGGTCGATGCCGCAGCGCGCTACAGCAAATATATCCCGGTTCAGGCCATCGCCCATATGCTCGGCATTCCCGAGAGCGACAGCGATCTGTTCATCGACTGGATCCACATGATCCTCGAGCTCGGCATCAAGGACGAGAACAAGCTGCTCCAGGCCGTGCAGGAGATGAGCGCCTATTTCAGGACGCATATCGAGGAGCGCAGATCGAAGCCGACCGACGACCTGATTTCCTATTTGATGAACGCCAAGGACAAGGAAGGCCAGCCGCTGGAAGAGTCCCATGTGCTGGGTTCGCTGCGGCTGCTCCTGATCGCCGGCATCGACACCACCTGGAGTGCGATCGGCTCCTCGCTCTGGCATCTCGCCCGGACGCCGGCCGACCGCGAACGGCTGATCGCCGAGCCCGGGCTGATCCCGATCGCCGTGGAGGAGCTGCTGCGGGCCTATTCGCCGGTGACCATGGCCCGCGAGGTGGTCAAGGAGACCACGATCTCGGGCTGCCCGGTCAAGGCGGGCAACATGGTGCTGCTGTCGTTCCCGGCCGCCAACCGCGACCCCAAGATGTTTCCGGACGCTGACAAAGTCGTGATCGACCGCCGGGAGAATCGCCATGCCGCCTTCGGCCTCGGCATCCACCGCTGCGTCGGTTCCAACCTTGCACGCATGGAGATGCAGGTTGCGCTGGAGGAATGGCTGAAGCGGATCCCGGACTTCTCCCTCGATCCGGCAGGCACGGTGACCTGGTCACAGGGCACGGTGAGAGGCCCCCGCCAGTTGCCATTTCTGTTCGGAAAGGCGATGTAGGCCTTTCCAAGACCAACGGAGAGAGGCCGGACGTGACAGAGCAAGCAACCCTACCGGCCTCTGATCACATCGATATCGACATCGACATCGCCGACGCCAAACGGCGGATCAAGGCGATCTTCATCGGCTCGATCGGCAATCTCGTCGAGTGGTACGATTTTTACGCCTATACGGCGTTCGCGCTCTATTTCGCTCCGGCCTTCTTCCCCGGCAACGACCCCGTCGTCCAGCAATTGAACGTCGCCGTGGTGTTCGCGGCGACCTTCCTGATGCGCCCCTTGGGCGGCTGGCTGTTCGGCTACATCGCGGATCATTTCGGCCGGCGTATCTCGCTGACGTTATCCGTCGTCTTCATGTGCTTCGGCTCGCTGATCATCGCGCTGACGCCGACCTATGCGACCATCGGTTTCGCCGCGCCGGTGATCCTGGCGCTCGCCCGCGTCATCGAAGGCCTGAGCCTCGGCGGCGAATATGGTGCCAGCGCAACCTATCTCAGCGAGGTTGCCGATCCCAAGCATCGCGGCTTCTATTCGAGCTTTCAATACGTCACGTTGATCGGCGGCCAGCTCACCGCGATCATCGTGCTGCTGCTCCTGCAAAAGGTCTTCCTCACGCCGGAGGAGCTGAGGGCCTGGGGCTGGCGCATCCCGTTTGCGATCGGCGCGGCGCTGGCGATCTTTGCCGCGGTGATGCGGCGCAATCTGCACGAGACTGAGGCCTTCGAGGAAGCCAAGAAGGTGGTGAAGCCGACCGGCTCGCTGGCCAATCTGCTACGCTACCCGCGCGAGTTGCTGCTGGTAGTGGGCCTCACGGCCGGCGGCACCGCGGCGTTCTACACCTTCACCACCTACATGCAGACGTTCGTCAAGCTCTCGGTCGGCCTGACCGAGGACCAGACCACTTTCGTGATTTTCGGCACGCTGATCTTCGCGACGATCCTGCAGCCGATCTACGGCGCGATCTCCGACAAGATCGGGCGCAAGCCATTGCTGATCTTCTTCGGCGTCGCGGGTACGCTCGCGACCGTGCCGCTGCTGATGACGCTGAAGGAGACCAAGTCGCCTTTCATGGCCTTCATCCTGATCTGCTGCGCCTGGTTGTTCGTCGCCGGTTACACCTCGATCAACGCCGTGGTGAAGGCCGAGCTGTTCCCGACCAATGTCCGCGCCCTCGGTGTCGGCCTGCCCTACGCCATCACGGTCTCGATCTTCGGCGGTACGGCGCCGGCGATCGCGCTCTATTTCAAGAGCATCGGGCATGAGGAGTGGTTCTACTACTATCTCGCCGGCGTCATCTGTTTGTCGCTGATCATCTATTCCACCATGCGTGACACCAAGCACGCCTCCGCGATGCACCGCCACGAGTAGCTCATGGCCGACGACAACGAGCCGCCCGACAGCAAGCTGACGCGCACCAAGGAGAAATGGGCGCGCGAAGGCCGCTTCCTCACCGGCCGCGTTACGCGACCGGAGGATCAGCGGCTGCCGCCGGGCCAGCATCTCACCAAGGACTGGCCGGTGCTCGATCTCGGAGTCGTGCCGCCGGTTTCGCGCGAGCGCTGGCGGCTCGACGTCTACGGTGCGATCGAGACCCCCGTATTCTGGACGTTTGCCGAATTCGCAGCGCAGAAGCAGGCGCAGTTCACCTCCGACATTCACTGCGTGACGACCTGGTCGCGCTACGACAATCAATGGGAAGGGCTCGCCACGCGCGAACTGCTGGCAGCCTGCCGGCCGCGCGAGGACGCGCGCTTCGTTGTCTTGCATTCCCATGACGGCTACACCACCAACCTGACGCTGGAAGACTTTGCCGCCGAAGACGCGCTGCTCGCCCACAGCTGGTCGGGTCAGCCGCTGACCGAAGAGCACGGCGGCCCGGTACGGCTCGTCGTGCCGCATCTGTATTTCTGGAAGAGCGCCAAATGGCTCCAGGCCATCGAGTTCCTGACCGAGGACGCGCCGGGCTTCTGGGAAGTCCGCGGCTATCATAACCGCGGCGATCCCTGGGCCGAGCAGCGTTATTCAAGCGATTAAGTTCAAGCAAGGACGGGGGAAACCCATGCCGACCGAACGCTTTCAATTCACCGGCGAAGGTGGCCATCAACTAGCCGCCGCGCTGGAACTGCCCGATGGCGAGCCCGCGGCCTACGCGCTGTTCGCGCACTGCTTCACCTGCGGCAAGGACACGCTGGCAGCAAAACGCATCTCGGTCGCGCTCGCCGCCACGGGCATTGCGGTGCTGCGCTTCGACTTCACCGGGCTCGGCTCCAGCGAAGGCGATTTTGCCAATTCGACGTTCACCTCCAACGTCGCCGACCTCGTGCGCGCCGCCGATCATCTGCGCCAGCTCCGCACGGCGCCATCGATCCTGATCGGCCACAGCCTCGGCGGTGCCGCGATCCTCGCCGCGGCCGGAAGGATTCCGGAAGCCAAGGCTGTCGTGACCATCGCGGCGCCGTCCGATCCCGCTCACGTCACCGGTCTGTTCAGCGAGCATCTCGACAGCATCCGCGCGCAGGGCGAAGTCGAGGTCTCGCTCGCGGGGCGCCCGTTCCGGATCAAGCGCGAATTCCTCGACGACATCGCCGAGCAAGAACTGATGAAGGACATCACCGGCCTGCACAAGGCGCTGCTGGTGATGCAGTCACCTGTCGACGACACCGTCGGCATCGACAATGCGACCAAGATTTTCGTTGCGGCAAGACACCCCAAGAGCTTCGTCTCGCTCGACCACGCCGATCATCTCCTGACCAAGCCGGCCGACGCCCTCTACGCGGCCGACGTGATCGCGGCCTGGGCCAGCCGCTACATCGACACCGCGAAGCCCGCGAAGGCGATGGATCTCGCGGAAGAGCCGCGCAAAGTGGTGGTGCAGGAAACCCGCAAGAGCAAGTTCAACCAGGCCATCACCGTCGGCCCGCATCACCTGGTGGCTGACGAGCCGGTCGCGGCCGGCGGCGAGGATGCCGGCCCCGGCCCTTACGACTTCCTGCTCGCCGGGCTGGGTGCCTGCACCTCCATGACCATGCGCCTCTATGCCGATCGCAAATCGCTGCCGCTCGATCGCGTCACGGTCACGCTGAAGCATTCGAAAATCTACGCCAAGGACTGCGCGGAGTGCGAGACGCGCGATGGCATGCTCGACCAGATCGAGCGCGACATCGCGATCGACGGCGCGCTCGACGCGGAGCAGCGCAAGAAGTTGATGGAGATCGCCGACAAATGTCCGGTGCACCGGACGCTGACCTCGGAGATCCGCATCGTGACGAAGGCCGTGGACTAGCGCGTTATTGTTTAAGCATGATCTTTTCAGAAAACCGCTTCACACTTTTCCGGATCATGCTCTAGAAGCACGACGCCATCGTCCGCACCGCCGCGCTGATCTCATTCTCGCGCCAGGCCGCGAAGCCGAGCAGCAGGCCATGGTCGCGTGGACGGCCGAGCGCCAGGCTGGACAGGGCCCGCGTTTCGACGCCTGCCTCGACCAGCCGTTGTACCGCCGCCTGATCGGCGCGACCGCGCTTGAGGCGGGCGACCAGCTGGATGCCGCCCGACGGCACTTCGGCGGACAGAACTTCGCCCAGATGGCACTCCAGTCCCTCGACGAGGTGATCGCGGCGCGCGTGATAGAGCCGCCGCATCCGGCGCAGATGCGCGAGAAAATGCCCGTCGGCGATGAACTCCGCCAGCGCTTCCTGGATGTGGCTGGAGGCGATCAGCCCGATGTGCCGCTGTGCGATCTCGAGGGTGCCGACCAGCCCTGGTGGCGCGACGACATAGCCGAGCCGGATATCCGACGTCATCGCCTTCGAAAACGTTCCGACATAGAACACGCGGCCATGGGCGTCTAACCCCTGCAAGGCCGGCACCGGCCGGCTGTCATAGTGGAATTCGCCGTCGTAATCGTCTTCGACGATCCAGGTCTCGCCTGGCCTGCTCATGCCCAGGAATTCGGTGCGGCGCGCGAGCGACATCAGCCGCCCGGTCGGATGCTGATGCGAGGGCGTCATGAAGATGAGCTTTGGCGCGGTCATGCCCGGCATCCGCTGCATGCCCTGCTCATCCAGCTTCATCCCCATCACGCGCGCGCCGGAGGCGCGGAAGGCCGCCGCAGCGCCGGGATAGCCGGGGTCCTCGACCCAGACATCGTCGCCGGGCGTGATGAGCGCAGCCGCAATCAGGGTCAGCGCGGCCTGCGCGCTCGGCAGGATCAGGATCTGGTCCGCGGCGGCGCGGACGCCCCTGCTGGCGGCCAGATAATGCGCCAGCGCCCGGCGCAGGCGCGTCCGGTTGACCGGTCCAAGCTCACGCTTGGCTGCGCGCACCGCGCTGCGGCGCAGGCAGCGGGCCCACACTTCGTGTGGAAACTCCCGCGCATCTCCATGCCCCGGACGCAGGGGTTTTAGCGGCGCCTGATAGGACATCGGCCAGTCGGTCTGCTTGAGCTTCGACGCCCAGGGCGAGAGCCGCGGCTTGCCCGAGCGGACGCTCGGTGCGACCGCGCCCGTCCCTTCGTTACGGCCGCCGTCGACCGTGACCATGGGACGACGACCGTGCGACGCCTCGAGATATCCCTCGGCGGCGAGCTGCTCGAAGGCATAAGTAACGGTGTTGCGCGAGACGCCGAGGTCGCTCGCGAGCCGGCGGCTCGACGGCAGCGCGCGGCCTTTGCCGAGCCGACCGGTCGCGATCAGGTTTCGCAGCTGGCTCGTCAGCTGCGCCGTCAGCCCCTCGTCGTCGGTCCGCTTCAGCTCGATCAGGGCGGAGATCACACCTTCCGAAACTGGCACCTTATTCCTTTCCGATCTGGCACTTTTTCAGGTGCCACTCCGGATGCTATCCGCCGGACTGGACTGCTTCAAGGATTTTGCGATGAACTCCCTCTCCTCCCGCGCGGCCGTCGGCCTGTTCCTGATCGTCGTGCTGGCCTGGGGCGTGAACTGGTCGGTGACGAAGCAACTCGTCCAGTTCCTTCCGCCACTATGGACTTCGGCGATCCGGAGCTGGATCGCGCTGGCCGGATTGTTCGTGATCCTCGGGCTGAGCAACAATCTGATGATCCCGGAGCGGCGCGACATTCCGGTGATCCTCAGCGTCGCGCTGCTGCACATGACGGTGTTCTCGGTTCTGGTTGCGGCCGGTGTGCGCTTCCTGCCCGCAAGCAAGGCGATCGTGCTCGGCTACACCACGCCGCTCTGGGTCGCGATCGCCGCGCCCTTGCTGGGGAAGGATACGCTGACGGCGCCCAAGCTCGCCGGCGCCTTGCTCGGGCTGATCGGCCTTGCCGTGATCCTGAACCCCACGTCGATCGATTGGACCAATACCAACGTCCTGCTCGGGGCCGGCATGGTCGTCCTGGCCGCGATGTCCTGGGCCGCGAACATCATCTATATGAGCGCGCATCGCTGGATTGCATCGCCGCTCCAGCTCCTGCTCTGGCAGGTGCTCGTGGCGACGATCGTACTGACGGGATCGGCTGTTATCATGGAGGGCCCGCCGCACGCGGAATGGTCGTGGAAGCTCGTGCTGCTTTTCCTGTATTCCGGCCTGATCGGAACGGCGCTGGCCTATTGGGCGATGTCGATGGTCAACAAGAGCATCTCGGCCCTGACGACGTCGCTCGGCACCACCGGGACGCCGCTCGTTGGCATCGCCAGCGCGGCGATCCTGCTGGGCGAGCCGATCGACATGAGCCTTGCCGTCGCGGCCGGACTGATCGTCACCGGCATCGGTCTTGCGACGCTGGGCGACCGGCTGCTGCGCGGTCAGGCCACCGCGAGCGGCTGAACCCGCAGTGCGCCGCGCAGGCCGGCCGTCGTGCCGAGCAGGATGCCGGCGACCGCGACGAACGAGCCCAGAGCGAGCGTCGATACGCCGGTGAGCCCCTGCCCGATCGAGCAGCCGAACGCCATCACGCCGCCGATCCCCATCAGCGCGGCGCCGCCGGCAGACCGCAGCATGTGGCGCGGCGAGGAATAACCTTCGAGGTGGAAACGGCCTGTGGCGAGCGCGGTGACAAGGCTGCCGGCGAGAACGCCGGCCACGGTAGCAATGCCGAAGTTGAGCGTCAGACCGGTCGAGAGCATGGCGTATTGCAGGCTATCGGCAATCGGCGCGACGAAGGTGAGCGAGGTCACCGGGACCGGATTGAAATCGTCGGCGCCGAGATAGCCGGTGACGAACCAGCCGCTGGCGACCAGGAGGCCAACGACGACACCGGCTGCAATCTGGCCGGGCGAACGCCGGAACGCCGGGTGCGCGAACGCAAACAGGATCAGCGCAACGACGATTACGGCAGCGCCCAGCGCGCGCGATGCCGCTTCGCCGGGGCCGAATGTCGCCAACAGTGACGGCAGCGAATTGGCGTTGACGGTCGTTTGCGAGGCCTGAAGCAGCGCGATGCGCGCCGGCGCGATCAGGCCCTTGAGCGTCATCTGCGCGGCGATGGCGAGCACGATCACGACGACGAAAGAGCGGAGATTGCCGCGGCCGAGCAGCACCAGCGCCCGCGAGCCGCAGCCGTTCGACAACACCATGCCGTAGCCGAACAACAGGCCGCCGAGGAACAGCACCGGCACTGAAAAGGATTGTTGCAGATAGATCGACTTGCCGAGATCGACCATGCCGCTACCGGCAAGGAATTGGCTCGCAGCAACCGCAACAGCAATCGCCATCGCAAAGGTTCGCACCAGCCGCCCGTCTCCTTCGACCAGCCAGCCGCGCATGCTGCTCATCAGGCAGAAGCCGCTGAGCAGGCCCACGGCGCCATAGATGAGCCCGATGACGAGGCCGGCAAGGATGACGAGTTGGATGGACGAGTCCATGATCAAGGCTTCAGGATCACGCGATCCCGCGACGAACCGGCGACCGCGACATAGGCCTCCTTGGCGCGCTCCAGCGGATAGACGGCATTCGCCTTGATCGGAAACGGTTTCAGGTGCCCGCTCGCAAAGCCGGGGCCGAGGTCGCGCAGCACCGCGCCGGTCGCGGCCGAGGACAGCCCGAGCGTGTCGATGCCGACATAGGTGTGTTGCCCGCGGTAGAATTCGAGGATGTTGAACTGCACGATGCGGTCGATCGCGGCGATCAGGATCTGGCGGCCGCGCAATCCGAGCGATTTGTGCGCGGCCTGGAAATAGGGATCGCCGACCGTGTTGAAGACGATGTCGGCCCCCTTGCCGCCGGTCAGTTCGCGCACGCGCGTGGCGGCATCGGTCGCCGAGGCGTCAATCACCTCGATGGCTGCGTTGGCATGGCCCTCATAGGCTTCCGCCTTGCGCACCACGCCGATGACGCGCGCGCCCTGCCACGTCGCGATCTGGACCGCGGCCTGACCGACCTTGCCGTTGACGCCGAACACCAGCACGGTTTCGCCGGGCTTTGGAACGCCGGCGCGGCGAAAGCCTTCCATCGCGGTGACGAAGGGCACGCCGACGCCGGCGGCCTCCTCCCAGGACACCGTCTTCGGCTTCTCCACCACGGCGTCGGCTTCGACGACGAGATGGCTGGCATGGGTGCCGTCGCGGCGGATGCCGAGATCGCCGGAGGAGCCGAACACCTCGCGGCCGATCGTATCGGCCGGCCCGTCAATCACCACGCCGGCATAATCGCGGCCGGGCGTGCGGGGGAAGACCGCATAGGGCATCAGCCCGGTCGCGGCCTTCACATCGGAGGGGTTGACGGCGGCGGCCTTGATCTCGATCAGGAGGTCCTTCGGACCGCGCGTGAGCATATGACGCTCGATCAGCGGCGCGATCGCCGCAGCATTATCGGCCTTGGCATCGAGGCGGACGCAGTGCGCTTCGACGGTTTTGCGATCGGCTGATGACATCGAAAGACCCACGATTTCTCGCGGGCCTTGTCGCCTTTGGGACCGGTCAAGTCAACCGCCTCCCCTCATCCTGAGGAGCCGCGCGAGCGGCGTCTCGAAGGATGTGGGCCCGCGCTGCAGCATCCAGGCCTTCATGGTTCGAGGCGCGCCTTTGGCGCTCCTCACCATGAGGAGCGACGGCTAATCCTTCGGCCGCTTGTCGTAGAGGCGTTTGGCTTTGCCGAGCGAGCGCTCCAACGTGGCCGGCGCGACCACCCGCACGTTGGAGCTGACCCCGATCGTGTTCTTGATGTGGGTCGAAATGCGATCGGCATGATCGACCAACCCCCGGCCGTCCCAGCTTTCCGGCCGCGCCTCGGCAATGATGGTCAGCTCGTCCATGCGGCCTTCGCGGGTGAGTTCAAGAATGAAATGCCCGCCGCACCAGTCGGTCGCAAGCAACACCTCCTCGATCTGGGTCGGGAACAGATTGACGCCGCGCAGGATGATCATGTCGTCGGAGCGGCCCGTCACCTTCTCCATCCGCCGCATGCCCGGCCGCGCCGTGCCCGGCAGCAGCCGCGTCAGGTCACGGGTGCGATAGCGGATCACCGGGAAGGCTTCCTTGGTCAGCGAGGTGAAGACCAGCTCACCCTTCTCGCCGTCCGGCAGCACTGCGCCAGTCTCCGGGTCGATCACCTCGGGATAAAAATGGTCCTCCCAGATGTGCAGGCCGTCCTTGGTCTCGATGCATTCCTGCGCAACGCCTGGACCGATCACCTCCGAGAGGCCATAGATGTCGGTCGCGTCCATGTCGAAGGCGTCCTCGATCTCGCCGCGCATCGCGTTGGTCCAGGGCTCGGCGCCGAAGATTCCGACCTTGAGCGAGCACTGGCGCGGGTCGAGCTTCTGGCGCTTGAACTCGTCGAGGATCGCCAGCATGTAGCTCGGCGTCACCGTGATGATGTCGGGTCGGAAGTCGTTGATGAGCTGCACCTGCCGCTCGGTCATGCCGCCGGAGATCGGCACCACGGTGCAACCAAGTTTTTCGGCGCCGTAGTGCACGCCCAATCCGCCGGTAAACAGGCCATAACCATAGGCGTTGTGGATGATCATGCCCGTGCGGCCGCCGGCGGCGCGAATCGAGCGTGCCATCACCTCCGACCAGGTGTCGATGTCGCGTTGCGTATAGCCCACCACGATCGGCTTGCCCGTGGTGCCGGACGACGCATGCACGCGCACCAGCTTTTCGCGCGGCACGGCGAACATGTTGAAGGGATAATTGTCGCGCAGATCCGTCTTCACGGTGAACGGGAATTTCGCGAGATCGGAGAGTTCGCGAAAGTCGGACGGATGCACGCCGGCCTTGTCGAAGGCCTGGCGGTAATGCGCGACGTTGTCGTAGGCGTGCTTCAGCGACCAGGCCAGCCGCTGCTTTTGCAGCACCATGATCTCGTCACGTGAGGCGCGCTCATGCGCGTCCATCTCGGCACGATAGGCGTTGCCACCTTCCTTGAGCCTCGTCAGAGCCATCCTCGTTTCCCCACATTGGTTGGTTCTTTTTATTGGTTGGTTCTTTTTATTGATCTTGCGTCGGCAGCCACGTGCCGGGAATGACACGCGAATGCCCCCGGAATTCCGCGATGACGGTGTCGCCGGCTGTCACGCGCACGTCGTAGATGCCTGAGCGTCCGCCACGGCTGACCTCGCGCGCCCTTGCAACGAGGCGGTCACCAAGCTTGCCCGGCTTGATGAAGGTGATCTGGCCCTGTGCCGCCACGACACGTTCATTGTGCGAATTGCAGGCAAACGCGAAGGCGGAATCGGCGAGCGTGAAGATGAAGCCGCCATGGGCGATGCGCTGGCCGTTGACCATCTCCGGCCGCACATTCATCGCCAGCGTCGCAAAGCCCGGACCAATCTCGACGATCTCCATGCCGAGACCCTTGGAGGCATCATCCTCGGCCCACATCGCGTCGGCGCAGGCGCGGGCAATATCCTCGGGCGACAGGTTGGCTTTGACGTTCACGCGCTTCTCCCGGCCAAATGTTTGGCCACAATGCTCTGCTGCCCGGCCATAACTGTCAAACGTGATCGTAATCGACCACGACCCGCTCCGACGACGGCTTGGCCTGGCAGGTCAGGACGAAGCCGGCCTTCAATTCCCAGGGCTCCAGTGAATAGTTGATGTCCATCGGCGCCTCGCCCTCGACCAGCTTGGCGCGGCAGGTCGAGCACATGCCACCCTTGCAGGCGAAGGGCAGATCGACGCCGGCGCGCAGCGCGGCATCGAGGATCGCCTCGTCCTCGGCAACCGGCACGTCGCGGCGCTTGCCGTCGATGATCAGCGAGGCGATCGCCTTCGGCGGCGCGTCGGGTGCAACGATCTTCTTCGGTCGCGGTTTGCCGCCGAATTCGGAGACGAAGCGCTCGACGTGGATGCGCTCTTCCGCGATGCCGAGATCCCTGCAAGTCACCTCGATCTCCTCGCTCATGCCAAGGGGACCACAGATGAAGACATGATCGACACTCGCGGCCGGCACCAGGGAACGCAGCAGCACTCTCACCTTATTGCCGTCCAGCCGGCCATGCAGGATCGGGATGTCCTGCTCCTCGCCGGAGATGACGTGGAAGATCGAGAGGCGATCGATGAAGCGGTCCTTCAGCTCCTCGAGTGCCTCCAGGAACATGATGTTGTCGGTGGCGCGGTTGCCGTAGAACAGGAAGAAGCGGCTGTGCGGCTCGCGCGCAAGCACGCCCTTGACGATCGACAGGATCGGTGTGATGCCGGAGCCCGCGGCAAAGCCGACATGGATGCGTCCGCTATCTGCCGGCGGGATCACGCCGAAGCGCCCGGTCGGCGTCATGACGTCGAGCTCGTCGCCGCATTTGAGTTCATCCGCCGCCCAGTTCGAAAATGCTCCGCCGTCAATCTTCTTCACGGCAATGCGGATCTCGCCATCGTCAGGACCCGAGCAGATCGAATAGGAGCGCCGGACTTCCTCGCCATCGAGCATGGTGCGGAGCGTGAGGTACTGGCCGGGCGCGAAAGCGTAGTCGCCCGCGAGTTCGCCGGGGACCGCAAAGGTCATCGATACGGCATCGGCCGCCTCGCGGCGGAGGTCGTTGACGGTCAGGCGATGAAAGCGCGGTGCGGCTGCGGACATGATCAATGACACTTGAAATAATCGAAGGGTTCGCGGCAGGCCTTGCAGCGCCACAGCGCCTTGCAGGAGGTCGAGCCGAATTCGGACAGCAGCTCGGTCTTGTCAGAGCCGCATTTCGGGCACGCGATGGCCTGCTCGCCGAACAGCGCGCGGCGGGAGCTTGACGCCTGCGGTGGCGCGATGCCGTAGGCGTGCAGCTTGCGGCGGCCCTCCTCGCTCATCCAGTCGGTGGTCCAGGCCGGCGACAGCACGGTGCGGACTTTTGGCTGGCGAAAACCGGCGCGCTCCAACGCAAGCTCGATTTCGAACGCAATCATGTTCATGGCCGGGCAGCCCGAATAGGTCGGGGTGATCGCGACCTCGACATGATCGCCGTCGAGCACGACATCGCGCAGCACGCCGAGATCGGCGATGGTCAGCACCGGGATTTCGGGGTCAACGACGCCCGCCGCGGCGTCCCAGGCGCGCCGGCGCAGCTCACTGTCGCGGTCCAGCACTGTCACCATGTCAGCCCCGGAAAAGTACGCTGCATCGACTGAAGCTCGGACAGGAGATGACCGAGATGCTCGCTGTGGCGGCCCACGCGGCCGCCCTGCTGCATCCAGTCATTCTGCGGCAGTGTGAGTGTTGCTTCGCTGACGACATCGGAGAGCGTCTTCAGCCAGCGACCGCGCAAGGTCCCGGGATCAATCGCGATACCGGCATGGATCAGGGCGCGCTCTCCGTCATCGACGGCGAACATCTCACCGGTGAAGGCCCAGAGGTGATCGATCGCGGCCTGCGCCCTGGCGTGACTCTCACCGGTGCCATCGCCGAGCCGAATGATCCATTCGGAGGCGTGGCGCAGATGATAAGCGGTCTCCTTCTCGGACTTGGCGGCAATGGCCGCGAGCGTCGTATCGCGCGAATTCATCATCGCGCGCCAATAGAGGTCGGCGAAGGCAGAATAGAAGAACTGCCGCACCAGGGTCTGGGCAAAGTCGCCATTCGGCTGTTCGACCAGCAGCAGGTTGCGGTACTGCCTGACGTCGCGCAAATAGGCGAGCTTGTCCTCGTTGTTGTCCTTGCCTTCGGTTTTGGCTGCGTAGGTGTAGAGTTCACGCGCCTGGCCGATGAGATCGAGCGCGATGTTGGAGAGCGCCATGTCCTCTTCCAGCATCGGCGCATGTCCGCACCATTCCGACAACCGATGACCGATAATCAGCGCATCGTCGGCGCGGCGCAGCGCGTAGAGCACCAGCGGTGTTTCCGCGACCTGGATGTTGGCCACAAGCATCACATGTGCCCCACTTCTTCCGGCACCTCGTAGAACGTCGGATGCCGGTAGATCTTCGATTCCGCCGGCTCGAACATCATGCCCTTCTCGGCCGGATCGCTCGCGGTGATCGCGGTCGACGGCACGACCCAGATCGACAGCCCCTCGCCGCGCCGGGTGTAAATGTCGCGCGCGGCCTGCAGGGCCATGGTGGCATCGTTCGCATGCAGCGAGCCGACATGCTTGTGCGCGAGCCCGTTGCGGCTGCGAATGAAGACTTCCCACAGCGGCGTGTTTGGCGTGGCCATCGTGATCTCCTTATTCCGCGGCTTGTGCGGTCTGACGCCGCGCCCGCTTTGCGGCATAGCTAGCTGCCGCCTCACGCACCCAGGCGCCCTCATCGTGCGCCTTGCGACGCGCGGCGAGCCGATCGCGGTTGCAGGGGCCGTTACCGGCCAGCACCTGCTTGAATTCGGTCCAGTCGATCTCGCTGTAGCGCCAGTGGCCTTCGGCGTCCTGCGTCATGCCGGGATCGGGAATGGTGAGGCCGAGATATTGCGCCTGCGGCACGGTGGCATCGACGAACTTCTGGCGCAGCTCGTCATTGGAGAAGCGCTTGATCTTCCACTTCGTCGATGTGTCGCTGTGCTGGCTCGTCGCATCGGGCGGACCGAACATCATCAGCACCGGCCACCACCAGCGGTTCAGCGCATCCTGCGCCATCGCCTTCTGCTCATCCGAGCCGCGGCACAGCGTCAGCATGATCTCGTAGCCCTGGCGCTGGTGGAACGATTCCTCCTTGCAGACGCGGATCATCGCGCGTGCGTACGGGCCGTAGGAGCAACGACACAGCGGGATCTGGTTCATGATCGCGGCGCCGTCGACCAGCCAGCCGATGGTGCCGATATCGGCCCAGGTCAGCGTCGGATAGTTGAAGATCGAGGAATATTTGGCCTTGCCGGCAAGCATGGCGTCGACCAGCTCTTCGCGCGAGGTGCCGAGCGTTTCGGCGGCGGCGTAGAGATAGAGTCCGTGGCCGCACTCGTCCTGCACCTTGGCCAGCAGCGCCGCCTTGCGGCGCAAGGTCGGCGCGCGCGTGATCCAGTTGCCCTCAGGCAGCATGCCAACGATTTCGGAATGGGCGTGCTGGGAGATCTGGCGGGTGAGCGTCTTGCGATAGGCCGCCGGCATCCAGTCGTTCGGCTCGATGCGCTCCTCGGCATCGATGCGGGCCTGGAACTGCGCAGCCTTCGCCGCATCCTCGAGACCGCGGTCGTCGGTCTCGGCCGTATTCAGCGCCTGGGTATACATGCGCATCCTCCCGTTTATTGGGAGGCAATATATAACAAAAATTACTTCATGCAATATATTTCTGTAACATATAAATCAGACCTCGAACCTCCGCTCCAGGAGCTTTCGAGCCGGCGGCAGTGGCCCCTTCTCATTGGTTCCATGGCTATCAAGCCATTGTTCCGACGGCGCAAGCAGCGCGCGATAGACCTCGCGGCAGACTTCACGTGCTGCCCTGCCAGGCCAGTCGCCGGGCAGCAGGCTCTCGGGCAGCAGCGGATCGCGCAACACGACGCGGCGGTAGTAGTGGATCAGCAGGATCCGCGCGGTGAAGGCGTCGGCCTCGGACAGATCCGCACCGCGCGCGATAGCGGCACGGAGCGGCTCGAACGTCTTCATGAACTTCAGATAGGCGTCGGCGGTGCGGTCCAGCGGCCAGCTCGCGCTGAGCAGACGGCGCCCGCTGTCATCTTCAGCCGAGACTTCGAGACGGATCGCCCCGGCAGCCTCGTCCGGCACCGGCACGCCTGATGGCGCGACCCACACGCCGGGCAGCGGACTGCCGAAGCCGGCGTTGCGCAGCGCTTCGCGCGAGACGTCGCGATCCTCGCCGTTGCCGATCAGGAGCAGCTCGAAGCGCCCGGTCCAGTCCGACGATGGCGGATCGTAGATGTGGCGCGTGGCGGCCTCGAAGGTCTGACTTCCCTTGTCGGCCAGGCGATAAAAACTGTTACGGCCAACCTTTTCGCGCATCAGCCAGCCATCGGCAGCAAGGCGCGACATCGCGGTGCGCACCACGCCGGCATCGATGTCCAGACTCTCGAAGAACTCCAACAGCGTGCCGAGCCACACCGAGCCGCCGCGCGGCACGATGGCGTCGCCAAACACGGTGATGACGATGGAGCCCGTGCGTGACGGCTCACGCTTGAGCTGGTCGATGATGCGGGACAATGGATGCGCCATGCGCGAGGCATAGCGCGTTTGGTGCGGGCGCGACAATGGACGGGGGCGACAATCAAAGCGAGAGCCGGGCTCGATCCTTCGAGACGGCGCTTCGCGCCTCCTCAGGATGAGGTCTGATCGCTTTCGCGCGGCGTCACTAGCTCTCAGTCCTCATGGTGAGGAGCGCGGCAAAGCCGCGCGTCTCGAACCATGCAGGCCGCGCTTACCGATGCGGATCGGGATAGATCATGCTGCGCCAGCCGCTGCGGTCGAACGGCCGCCACTGGCCTTCCTTCTGCGCGAGGCGGTCGGCGACCGCATAGACGGCTGCGGGATGATGGCCCATGCCGCAATGGCTGCTCTCGACCTCGATGCTCTCGGTCTGCGCGCCCGTCTTCTCCATACAGCCCTGCCAGGCGCAGACGCCGTCGGTGCGGCTGAAGACGGCGGTGGTCGGCACCGGCGGCGGGACGGCGAGCTCGCCGCCGAACTGCGGATCGACCTCGTCGGACTTCCGGCCGCTCGCCCATTCATAGACGCGCCAGGCATTGGTCGAACGGGGATCGCCCGCGAAGGGGCTGCCGAGCGTGATCACCTGGCGCACGCGCGCCGGCATCATCTTGGCGAGCTGGCGCGCATAGAGGCCGCCGAGGCTCCAGCCGACCAGACTGATCTTGCGGCCATGCTTGTCGCTGAGCTCCTGCACGAGATCGACCATCGCATGCTGCACGCCCTCGCGCAGGCCGTAGTTGCGGCCCTGGCGCCAGCCGCTTGCCGCGTAGCCCTTGCTGGTCAGAAACGAGCGCAGCGCGCGCGTCGACGCGTCGGAGGCCACGAGGCCCGGGAACACCAGCACCGGATGCCCATCGCCGCGGGGCGCAAGGCTCAGCAGCGGCAGTGCGCCGAGGAATGCGCCGAACTCGTGGATCGCGCGCCCTTCCAGGAACATCAAGGTGCGGGACGGCGGACGCAGCGTCTGGGCAGTAGCAGTCATCAATGGTCCCCTGGGCAGAATTGCTGAAAAGGCTACCGGTTGCGATGCCGGCAAATGGGTATGAATTCCAACACTCCGGCTTCTCGAACGTTCCGCAACGCAGCATGAATCAGCTAGGCGGCCGATGCCCGACATTCAAGCGGGTGAAACCCAAGGCGACAATAGGCCCGCGCGTGAATGCCAGCGTCCGTGACGCAAAAGTCACAACCACCGAAGCAGGAATTCTACGGAGTAGAGAGCAAGACCTGCGAGCCCGCCGATCAGCGAGCCATTGAAGCGGATGTATTGCAGGTCGCGGCCGATGTTGATTTCAATCAGCGAAATCAGCTGCGCCATATCCCACGCCTTGACCTGGTCGGAAATGAAGGTCGAGACGCCGCTCTTCTGATCCGCAACGAAGCTGCGCAGCACCGCCACCAGACCCTTGTTGATCTCGCCGCGGAGCTCGGCATCGCCGGCGAGCGCCTCGCCCGCGGCGACGAACATCCCGGCGAGATGATGCTGCAGCACCTGCGTCTCGCCGCTCGCGCTGCGCTCGATGAAGGAGCGCGTGTTGGCCCAGACGGTGCGGGCGAGATCGGCAAGCTCGGGCCGGGCGAGCAGATCGCGCTTCAATCCGTCGATGCGGTCGATATAGGCCTGATCGGTGCCGAGCCGGTCGACGAAGCCCAGCACCATGCGATCGAATTCGCCGCGAAACGGATGTTTGGGATCGCTGCGCACCTCGTTGAAAAAAGCCGTGGCGGACGCCACGATCTTGTTCACCAGAAACTTGTCGGCGCGATAGAGCCTGAGCAGGGTCGGCAACTCCGCGCGCACCTTCTCGCGGATCATCGCCATCGTCTCGGTCTGATTCAGCGTCTCGTGCATCACGCGCAGGAGATCATCGAACAGGATCTGATGCCGCCCTTCCGCGACGAAGCCGCGCAGCGTGCCGGCCGCGAGCGGCGCAAGGTCGATCGCCTGGAGCTGCGAGGACATGCGGCGAATGATGAAGGTCATCAGACCCGAGCTTTCCGTCGCGGAGACGGCCTCCGGCAGCAGGCGCAGCGCGAAACGCGCGAGATCATCGCTGCGCTTGCGGTCGCGCAGCCAGTCGGCGACGAAGGAGCCGAAATCGATCTCCCTCAGCTTGGCCTCGACGGGGCGGGCCTCGAGGAAATGCACCTGGATGAACTCGCCGAGCTTGTCGGCGATGCGGGCCTGATTGCTCTGGATGATCGCGGTGTGCGGGATCGGCAGGCCGAGCGGCCGCTTGAACAGCGCGACCACCGCGTACCAGTCGGCGAGCCCGCCGATGGTCGCAGCTTCTGCGAAGGCCGCGATGAAGCCGAACACGGGATGCACTGGCAGAAGCCATTTCGCAACGACGAACAGGGCAAGCGTCGAGGCCAGCACCAGCGTCGCCAGTGCTTTGACGCGGCGAAGCTCCGCCGCGCGTTCGGCGTCACCGGGGGTGTCGAAGGAGAAGGTAGCGGGCGGGGTCATCACTGCATCACCCTACTCGTCATTGCGAGCGAAGCGAAGCAATCCAGAGTCTTTCCACGGAGACGGACTGGATTGCTTCGCTTCGCTCGCAATGACGGCAGCGCAAAAAACAAAGGCCCGCCGAAGCGGGCCTCAAATTTCAGTTTGTACTCAGGGTGCCGTATCAAGCGGTCTTGGTGTAGACCTTGGCAAAGTTGTCCTGAGCGGACTTCGCACCGTTGGCAGCGAGCTTGCCGACATAGTCGGCGGTCGCCTTGGCGCGCGAGACGAAGACTTCGCCGCGGGCGCGGAGCAGGCTCGACTGGATCTCGACGGCTTCGCTGACCGACTTGGCGGACGCGAGCTTGTCGATGCCCGAGAAGAACGCCTCGGCGTCTTCATAGATCGCCTGCTGGATGTTGCGGCTGATCTTGCCGGCCTCGGTGACGGACTCGGTCACCGCGTTCTCGACGGCGGCGGTCACGCGCTCGGAGCCAGCGAACACCTCGGCAGCACGGTCCTTGGCGGTGTTGGCGGACTTCTTGACGAAATCGCGAGCGGCCTCGGGAACTTCCAGGTTCTGGATGTTCTTGAAAGCGTCCTTGAAGCCCTCGAAGGCAGTGTTGGTTTCGGTGGTCATGGGGTTCTCTCCATCCTCATTGGGTTGAGCTATGGGCTCACCCCGTCCTCATTGGCCCGGGGCACGGCTTGTATGACATAATTAATGGTGCGATGCAATATTCGTATTGCACTGCGATATCACGAAATCGTGAAAAGCCTTAATGGAAGGCAATTTGCCGCCTCCCTGGCCAGACGGGTTCCGGATAACGAGCCGGCCGCCCCTAATGCTGGACGGCACCCGGCAGCCCATAGGCCTCCATTTGGGCCTGCACCTGCGCAATATTGTGCCCGAGCACGACAATGTCGTGGGTCTTGCCGTCGACGTCCCGGACATGGTCCCGCAGCAGCGCCTCGGCCTTGAAGCCGAGGCTCTCGAACAAGGCGATCGCCGCCTGCTGGTCGACCGTCATCTGGACCGAAAGCTTTTCCAGGCCGGCGCCGAGCGCGAGCGCAAAGGTCTCCTGCGAGAGCGCCCGCCCGACCCCCTTCCCGCGCACGTCGAGGGAAACAACCATCCGGATCTCGCCGACATGGGGCGACCAGGAATGCGGATCGCGCACCAGCGTGCCGCAGCCGACGACCTTGGCGTCCCTGACCGCGAGCAGGCTGGTAATCGCGCCGCGCTCGATCTCCTTGACCCAGGCCGAGAGCACCTTCGGCTCGCTGATGTTGCGCGGCAGGAACAACAGATCATGGGTCGGCAGGCCCTTGCCGAAGGCCAGCATCGCGGCCTCGTCCGCAGGCGACATCAGGCGGATCTCGATATCGCCAGCGTCGGTCTTGACCTGACGCGGATAGGAACGCTGCTCACTCATGTCGATCTCTTCCCCAGCCAGGAATCCAGTTTCGGCCACAGCCGTTTCACAGCGTTGGCGCCGGCGACAAGCGAGACGTGACCGCCCTTCAGCATCACCTCTTCCTTGTCATCGGATCCGATCTTCGCGATCAGGTGTTTTGCGGCGTCATACGGCACGATGTGATCGTGCTCGGCGACCGCATGCAGGAACGGCACCTTGATGTCTTCGAGCTTCGCCGCGCGGCCGCCGACCGACATAGTGTCGTTGAACAGTTTGTTGTCCCACATCAGATCCTTGGTGATCGTGCGGAAATACTCGCCCGCAAGCGGCAGCGTGTCGGTCGCCCAGCGGTCGAACATGCGATACGATTTCACGAACTCATCGTTCCAGATGTTTTCCCAAAGCTGGATCTGGCTCGCCGTGCGCGAGGCCGGGCGCAGCATCTCGAACGAGGACAGGATCATCTCCGGCGGCACGTTGCCGACGCTGTCGACGAGGCGGTCGACGTCGAAATAGCGGCGGTCGGAGAAATTGGAGAACAGCTTCATCTCGCGAAAGTCGATCGGGGTGGTGAAGCAGATCAAATTCTTCATCGGCCCGTCCTTGTGGATCGAGCCGTAGAGCAGCGACAGCACGCCGCCGAAGCAATAGCCGATCACCGAGACGTCCTGCTCGCCGGAATCCGCCTGCACGCGGCGGACACAATCCGGGATGAAGTCGAGGACGTAGTCCTCCATGCGCAGGCTCTTCTCCTCCGGCCGCGGCGCGCTCCAGTCCAGCATGTAGACGTCGTAGCCGCGCTTGAGCAGGAACTCGATGAAGCTCTGACCAGGCACGAGATCGAGGATGTAGCCACGATTGGTGGTCGCCATCACGATCAAGACCGGTACGCGGTAGATCTCGTCGGACATCGGCCTGTAGTGATAGAGGCTCATGGTGCCGCGCGAATGCAGCACGTCCTTCGGCGTCGAGCCGAGCGAAGGGCCCGAAGTCGAGAAATATTCGACGCCCTTGATGCTGCGCTGGATGGCGCGCTGCACCTCGGACTGGATGCGATCCGGGATCGATGCGAGATCTAGTCCGGTGGCTGCATTCATGTCTGCTCTCCGCCCTCGGACGGCGGGCGCCTGGTGCGCGGCGGTCGCAATGCCGTATCGGAGCCCTGAGATACGCCGGAACGTGCCGCCATCTGGCTCAGCATCCACTTGATCTCACCGATCTGGCCTTCGATGGCTTGCAACCTTTCGGCAAGGCCAGTGACCTGATCGCGGCTGGGCAGGTTCATGGAGACCAGATATTTTTCCATGAGCTCGCCGAGTTGCTTCTGAGCACCTGCAGCAACCCCTCCCGCGCGGTTCATCGCCTGTGAAAACTCGGGCGACGACATGGCCTGGTTGGCGAAGGAGTTGAACCCCTTCTCCATCTCACCAACCATCTTCTGCCACATGGCGACGGGGTCATTGGTCTTGTCGGTCATCGGCGTCCTCCTGATATCGAGAGCTGCGATGCCCTTCTTTTTTCGCCATACCACACCGTTGCGAGGGAGCGGTCAACCGGCAGGTCGCGCGGTGCGGCGCACACGGCTTCTTTGCGGCGGCAAACCGTGCGATACAGCATCGATCAGCAGGAGGGAACGCGCCCGTGACCACCCATCAGCCGCCCCAGAGCATCCGCGCCAACGGCATCGACATCTGCTACGAGATCTTCGGCAACGACAATGCCGAGCCGCTACTGCTGATCATGGGGCTCGGGGCGCAGATGATCCACTGGGACGATGCGTTCTGCGAGCAGCTCGCCGTGCATGGCTTTCGCGTGATCCGCTTCGACAATCGCGACATCGGCAAGTCGAGCCATCTGACGGGCGGCAAACGCCTGACGCCGCTCGAGCTGCTGAAGCTGCGCTTTCTCAAGATTCCCGTCGCCGCGACCTACAAGCTGATCGACATGGCGAAGGACACGGTCGGCCTGATGGATGCGCTCGGCATCAAGTCGGCGCATCTGGTTGGCGCCTCGATGGGTGGCATGATCGCGCAGGAGGTGACGCTGTCGTTTCCAGAGCGCGTGCGCTCGCTCACCTCGATCATGTCGACGACAGGCAATCCGCGCGTGCCACCGCCGACACGCGAGGCCTCCGCGATGCTGATGGCTCCGCCGCCGCAAAGCAAGGAGGAGTTCATCGTCCGCTTCGGCGAGACCTGGAAGGTGCTGCGCGCCGGGTCCTTTCCGGAAGAGGAAGCGCTCGACCCCGATCGTGCCGAGCGCGTGTTCGCACGCGGCCTCAATCCGGCCGGCGTCGGCCGGCAGCTCCGCGCCGTACTCGCCTCCGGCAGCCGCAAGGAGCGGCTGCATGGCGTGAAAACACCGACGCTGGTCATTCACGGCACCGTCGATCCGCTGGTGCGGCCCGAAGGCGGCAAGGACACCGCAGAGTCGATTCCCGGCGCAAAGCTGTTGATGATCGACGGCATGGGCCATGCGCTGCCGATGCGCTTCTGGCCCGACATCATCCGCGCCATCGACAAGCACGCTCATGGGGCGGCGGCGCAGGCGGCGTAAACGCGACCGGTCTCCTCGCGGTGACCATGTGAGCTTCCGGTTACTCTCTTAACGTGAGCCGGCGCGAAAGCTATACAGGCCTCCCTCAATCGCAAGACAGAGGCTGCGGCCTCTCGGAGTTCACATGCATCTCATCGTCCGGCCCGTCGCAATGATTGCGGCTTCCATTCTCATGCTGTCCCTCAGCAACGGCGCTGCGCTGGCCGCCAGCGCGCAGGAAGAAGCCAACCGCGCCGCCGTGCTGGCCTTCTACGAGAAGGGCCTTAACCAAAAGGACGCCGACGCCGCCCTCGCCTATGTCGGCAACCGTTATGTCCAGCACAATCCGAACGCGCCCGATGGTCCGGACGGTTTTCGCAAGTTCATCGGCTTCCTGCGCGAAAAGTTCCCGAGCTCGCACAGCGAGATCAAGCGCTCATTCGTCGACGGCGACTTCGTCATCCTGCATGTCCACTCCGTTCGCGAGCCCGGCAGCAGGGGCCGCGCGATCGTGGATATCTTCAAGCTGGAAAACGGCAAGATCGTCGAACACTGGGACGTTGTTCAGGACATCCCGGAAAATCCGGCGAACAACAATACGATGTTCTAGAGCCGTAGCCCGGATGAAGCGCAGCGTAATCCGGGACCACTCTTTGCGGATCGACCGCCCCGGATTTCGCTTCGCTCCATCCGGGCTACAAATCGCCGCCTAGCTCTTCCGCGCAATCCAGATTACATGGCGCGCGCCGCCGCCTCGTCCGGTGGCCCGGACATTGACTTCGTTCACATCGAAGCCGGCGCTGCCGAGGCGCTTGGTGAAGGCCGGGTTGGGTCCCGACGACCAGACGGCGAGCACGCCGCCCGGCCGCAGCGCCACCTTCGCCGCTTTCAACCCGCTCGCATTGTAGAGTGCGTTATTGCCCTTCCGGGTCAGCCCCTCCGGCCCGTTGTCGACGTCGAGCAGAATGGCGTCGAAGGCCGACCGCTGCGCGCGGATGATCTCGCCGACATCGGTTTCCCGGATCTTCACCCTGACATCATCGAGACTGTCGCCAAAGACCTCGGCCATCGGGCCGCGCGCCCAGGCGACCACCGCCGGCACGAGCTCGGAGACCACGATCTTCGCCTTGCTCCCGAGCACAGTCAGCGCCGCGCGCAGCGTAAAGCCCATCCCGAGGCCTCCGATGAGGACAACGGGCTTTGCGACCTTCTCGATCTGCTTCGCCGCCAGTGTCGCGAGCGCCGCCTCAGAGCCCGACAGGCGGTTGTTCATCAGCTCGTTGGTGCCGAGCTTGATGGAGAACTCCTTGCCGCGCCGCATCAGGCGGAGCTCCTCGTCGGAGCCGGGGATTTTTGCGGTGTCGATCTTTTCCCAGGGAATCATGGGAAAGCTTTAGCACGATCGGACGAACAATCACCCTCCCGCCCAGACGTCCAGCACATAGCGGTTCTTCGCGCCCATCTCCTCGATCCAGCGCACAGCTGTGGCGGCATCGCTGCCGCTCTTCTCGCGATGGATCGCAACGAGCGCGGCCTTCACGTCGGGCTCCATCTTGCCGCCATCGCCGCAGACATAAATGATCGCGCCCTGCTCGATCAGCGGCCAGACCCTGTCCTTCTGCGCGGCAAGCATGTGCTGCACATAGGTCTTCGGTCCATCTGCACGCGAGAATGCCGTGAAGAGCTCGGTGATGCCGCTTGCCGCCAGCCCCTTCAGCTCCTCCGCGTAGAGAAAATCCTGGTCGGGATGGCGGCAGCCGAAGAACAGCATGGCCGGACCGAGGGCGGCGCCTTTCGCCTTGCGCGCAGCGCGCTCCTGGAGGAAGCCGCGGAACGGCGCAAGCCCGGTGCCCGGGCCGATCATGATGATCGGCACCGATGACTCATCCGGGAGCCGGAAGCCGGCCTTGGTCTCGCGCACGGTGGCATAGATCGCATCGCCCGCACGCCGGTTGGAGAGATAATTCGAGCAGATGCCTTTGTAGACACCGCGCCCGGAGGCGGCCGGCCCTTCGACCACGCCGACCGTGACGCTGCATCGCGCCGGGTCGACCGACGGCGACGACGAGATCGAATAGTAGCGCGGCGCCAGCAGCGAGAGCATTTCCAGGTAAACGTGGAACGGCAACTCGCAGGCCGGATATTCGAGCAGCATGTCGAACACCGATTTGCGCCCGGCCAGAATCTCGGTGCGATAGCGCTCGAGCGGCTCGGCCTCCTCGCCAACGAAGGCCAGCAGCTTAGGCTTGGTGACCGGGCAGCGGGTGTGCTCTGCCATGATCTGGATCTGCTTCCGTGTCGCCACCTGCTGCAGCTCGACGAACTCGCTGAGCAGGCGTCCGACCGAGACGGCATTGCCGACCGGCAGCTGCGCGCGGCGGCCTTCGGCGACCTGAAGCCTGATCTGGTCCGCCGGCAGGAAGCCGAAGCGACGGGCAACCGAATCCACCAGCGTCGGATCATTGCGCGGGACCACACTCAGATGATCGCCGACGCGGTAGGTGATGTTGGACGGCAGCTGCACCTCGATATGGCGCGTCGAACGCTCGGACGGATTGGCGCTGGACTTGTTCTGAAGCTCGTCATTGACCAGCACCTTCATCGCGACAGCACCGCCCTGCGCGACGATGGTGTTGACGGCGGTTACTGCGACAGGCTCGATCGCATAGAGCGGATCGTCCTCCGCGGTGCGGGTGAAATTCCAGTCGATGCCGAATTCCTTGGTGGCGACCTGCGCGGCCGCAGGGAACCATTTCTGGAACTGGCCGTCGAGATCGCTGCGCGCATCGCCTTCGCCGCGCGGATAGACCGCGCGCGCACCATGCTTCGACAATTGCTCGTCGATGAAGCGCGGCACCGATTGATAGGTCGCCGCCCAATCGCTGTTGCCGCAGCCGAACACAGCGTAGCGCACATTGGCAAAGGCATCCTTCGGCAGATCGTCGCCGAGCCATTTGACGAATTGCGTCGCATTGTCAGGGGGCGCGCCGTTATAGGAGGCGCAGATGATCAGCACGCCACCCTCCTGCGGCAGCTTGCCGACGTAATCGTCGAGCGGCCCGAGATGCACGGCAAAGCCGTTGATCTCGGCAAGGTCGGCCATGCGCGTCGCGAGCTCCTCGGCCGTGCCGAGATTGGAGCCGTACAGCACCAGCATCGGCGTATTGTGGCCGGGCCGCGTCGTCGGCTGACGAGGCGCCCGCGGCCCCGAGGACGCAGCTGCGACAGGACCGCCATAGGCGCCGCGCTCGCGATCGGCGCGCGGACGTACCTTGATCTTGAAGCCTTCCGGCTTCATCGTCAGCGTTTCCTTCAGATGCATCTGATAGCGCTGATGGTCGATCAGCTTGAAGCGCTGGAGGATCATGCCGAGCGCGAGTGCCGCCTCGTGCATCGCAAAACCGCGGCCGATGCAGGCGCGCTGGCCATTGCCGAACGGCTTCCAGGCGTTGATCGGCCGCTTGGCCTCCGCCTCGCGGCTGAAATTCTCGGGATCGAAGGCGTCCGGATTCGGACCCCAGACCGAGGGATCGCGATGCAGCGCCGTCACCAGGATGGTGATGAAGGTGCCCTTCCTAAGCCTGTACTGGCCGCCGCCGATAGTCTCGTCGTTCAGCGGCGAGATGCCATAGGCCGGCGCCGGCGGCCACAGCCGCAGAGCTTCCTTGAGGATCTGCGTGATGTAGGTGAGCTGCGTCACCTGCTGGTAGGTCGGCTTCGCGTTGACGTCGGGGCCGAAGACGCGGTCGACCTCGTCATAGGCCTTCTTGAGAATGTCCGGGTGCTTGAGCAGAGCGTAGAGCGTGTAGGACAGCAGGCCACTGGTGGTCTCGTGCCCCGCGATCAGGAACGTGTTGATCTGGTAGCGGATGTTGATGTCGTCAAGCTGCTCGCCGGTCGAACGGTCGACGCCGGTCATCATCGCGGCGAGCATGTCCTTCTTGTCGTCGATCCCTTCGGCGCTCTTGCGGCGCTCGGCGATGATCTCGTCGACCATCTTGTTCATGAAGGCGACGTCTTCGGCGAGCGTCTTCCGGCGCTTCTGCATCCAGAGCTGCTCGAACGGCAGGCCGCGCGTCATCATGATGGTTTCGAGCGAGCGCACCAGCGACTCGACGAAGGGATGGTAGTCGCGTCGATAGAAGGAATTGAAGCGGTACTCGAAGCCGCACAGGCCGATTGTGTCCAGCGTCAGCGCGGTCATGTCATGGACGACGTCGATCTCGTCGTCGGCGTTGAGCCGTTCCCATTTGTTGACGAGCTGCTCGGCGATATCGACCATGCTCGGGTGATAGGACTGCATGGCGCGGTTGCCGAACGGCTGAAGCAGGATGTTGTGCGCCTTGCTCCAGTTCGGCTCCCTGGTGTCGGCCGTGAAAAGGCCGTCGCCGCCGACCGCGCGCACGCGGCGCAGCGCACCGCGCACCGTCTTGTCGAAGCGCTTCTCGTCGGACAGCTCGTCGACGAGATCATGGCCGGAGACGACGACGATCGGCGAACCCATCATGTCGAGCCAGAAGATCGGCCCGAGCTCCTTGGCAAGCCGGGTCAGGTGCTGCACCGGCGCGGCCGAATCCAGCGACAGCATGTTGCCGACCACCGGCTTGGTCGGCGGCTGCGGAATCGGGTCCAGACGGTTCTTGGATGACATCGAAATGTAGTCCCCCTGCCTCAATGTCGTCATTGCGAGCGAAGCGAAGCAATCCAGAATATATCCGCGGAGGCAGTCTGGATTGCTTCGTCGCTTCGCTCCTCGCAATGACGCGTTCGCAACGACGAGCGCTAACCAAACCGCCTTCTACGCCATTCGATCAGCTTGGCGCTGACCTCTTCCGGCTTCTCCTGCTGCGTCCAATGGCCGCTGTCGCGGACCAGGTATTTTTCGAGATCGGGAATCAGCTTGTCCATGCCATCGGCGGAAGACGGCGGCAACACCGCGTCGTTCTCGGCCATGATCATCAGCGACGGCACCCGCACCGTATGATCGAGCCCTTCGGCGCGCGTCCAGTTGCGCGACATGTTGCGGTACCAGTTGATGCCGCCGGTGAAGCCCGTTCTGGTGAAATTGTCGACGAACACCTTTTTCTCTTCCGGCGACAGGATCGGCGTGCGCGGATCGTGCTTCGCGTCGTAAGCCGCAATCATCTGCGGAAACGCCAGATTGACCCGCGGCGAAGCGCCCACGCCGGCAATCACTTCCTCAGCCGGCGCATCGGGCGGGCGCGGCGCCGGCTTGCGCATGAACGCATCGAATGTCTGCTCGACGCGACTGCCGAAGATCCTGTCGGGTTCACGCGCCGGATCCTGAAACTGCACGATGTACATCTTGTCGCCGAAGCGAGCGCGCAGCAGCTCGATCGGATCGGCCCAGGCACGGTTGGTGTGAGGCGTGTTGATGCCGACCACCCCCGCAACCCGGTCGATGTGCCGCAGCGGCATCTGCCAGACGATGAAGCCGCCCCAGTCGTGACCGACGAAGATGGCCTTGTCGATCTGGAGATGATCGAGGAGCCCAACGAGGTCGCCGGTCAGATGTTCGATGTCGTAGGCCTCGACCGGCTCGGGCCGGTCGGTCGCGCCATAGCCGCGCTGGTCCGGCGCGATCACCCGGATGCCGGCCTCGCTTAGCGCCTTGATCTGGTGACGCCAGGAGAAGGCGAGTTCCGGCCAACCGTGGCACAGCACCATCGGCGGCTTGTCGCTGACCGGGCCCGCCTCGTAGTAGCCCATGCGGATTCCGTTCGTCTGCACGAACTTGAGCGGTGGCATCTCAATCATCGCAATATTCCTACTCTGCGGCGCCCTTGACGTCGGCCGCCGGCGGCGCGTAGGCCGCCTCCAGCGCGGCGAACTCCTCCGGCAGCATGTCGCACATCACCTGCACGTGCGGAATGATGTTGGCGCCGACGATGAAGCCGAAGTCGAGCTGGTCGCGATAGCTCTGCACGGTGATGTTGAGCGCCTGTCCATGCGTCGAGATCGACACCGGGAAGATGTGCAACAGCTCCGCGCCGGCGGCATAGAGCGTCTGCCGCGGCCCCGGCACGTTGGACACCGTGATGTTGGCCGCCGGCGGCAGCACATCCGACAGGTTCGAGCGGCTGTAGAGCAGCGCCAGAACCTGCACCATCATCGGCGCACCCAGCATCGAGATGTTGGAAATCTGCGGCATCAGGGCCCGCAACGGATGCGACATCTCCTTGGACTTGGTCGACTGCGCGATGATCGCCTCCAGCCGCGCCTTGGGATCGTCGATATTGGTCGCGATCGAGCAGATCATGCCGAACACCTGGTTGTTGGCCTCGGTGTTGCCTTCCTCGCGCAGCGAGATCGGCACGGCGGCGGTCAGCGATTTCGCCGGCAGCGTGCCATATTGCTGGAGGTAGCGCCGGACCACGCCGGAGGCGAGCGCCAGCACCACGTCGTTGAGCTTGCCGCCGGCCTGCTTGGCGAGCGCCTTTGAACGCGACAGCGAGATCGAGACGCCGGCAAAGCTGCGTTCCGAGGAAATCGTCTTGTTCAGCATGGTCGGCGGCGACACCATGCTGGCGAGGCTTTCCCGGGATTTCGGATCGGAGATTTTGCCGAGCACGTCGGAGACGCTCTTGACCATGGTCGGGATGTTGCCGGCGAAGCGCACCGCGCTCTCGATCTGATACATCGCATTGTCGAACAGGATCGAGCCGATGTCGCTCTTGCCCGTGCGCGGCAATTGCAGGTTCTTCGCGGCGGCCGAGGCATCGAGCGGCTGGGTGAAGAGCTGCTGATAGGAATCGAGCAGGTTGGCGGCGATGTCGCGCGGCTCCTGTCCGGGCTTGCTGCCCGCCGTCGGCGGATCGACCTTCCGGGGGGTGGGCGAGATATCGTAGATCATGTTGGTCAGCGCCGCCCCGGCGCCGCCGTCGATGGCGGCATGGTGCATCTTGGAATAGAGCCCGACCTCGTTGTCCTTCATGCCCTCGAACACGTAGAACTCCCAGAGCGGCCGGGCGCGGTTCAAGAGCTTGGCGTGCATCCAGCCGACGATGCGTTCGAGCGTGGCGCGGTCGCGCGGCTGCGGCAGGCTGGCGCGGAAGATGTGGCGGTCGATGTCGAACTGGTCGTCCTCGACCCAGGAGGGATGATCGATATCGAGCGGCGCCTTCTCCAGCCGTGCCTTCAGGATCGGTGCGATGTGCAGGCGCGAGACGATCATCGCCTTGAAGTCTTCGAAGAAGTCGCCCTTGTAGTCGTCAGGCAGGCGAAAGATCGCCATGCTGCCGACATGCATCGGCATCTCCGGCGTTTCCAGATAGAGAAATGATGCGTCCAGCGACGACAGCTTCTTACCGTCAGCCATAGTTCCCTCCGCTCGTTTCGACGGGCGCCTTTGCCGGCGCTTCTCGTCAGGCCGATACTGCCCGTTCCGGCGGGGCATATGCAATGGCAAACGGCCCTGCCCGGTCGAACGGCCAGAATTCCCCCTCCGGTTGCGCCAGGCGGTCCGCCACGGCCCACAGCGCCGCGGGGTTCACGCCGAGCCCGATATGGCTCGCCAGGTGCACCTCGATGTTCTCGGCGCGGTCGGAGGGACGCAACAAACAGGTTCGCCAGTTCACGACACCGTCGGCGCGCGAATAGATCGACGTCGCCGGCACCGGCAGATCGCCGGCGATCGCCTCGCGCAGTTCGGCGAAATCCTCGACACGCTCGCCGGTCAGCGCTTCGTACAGCCGCGTGGCGTTGGTCGCCCGCACGTCGTTGGCAAACGGGCTGCCGAGCGTGACGACGTAACGGACCATCTCGGGCGCCTGGAGCGCGAGATCGCGGGCATAGACGCCGCCGAGACTCCAACCGACCAGGCTGACCTTGCGTCCGCTCGTGGCGTGGATTTCGGCAAGGCGCTTGCGCAGGGCTTCCCTCATCCGTTCCAGCCCACCGAGATTGCGCCCCATCCGCCAGGCATGCGCCTCATAGCCGAGCTCGCTGAGATAGCGCCGCATCGGCGCCATCGAAAGATCGCTGGCAAGAAAGCCCGGCAGCGCCAGCACCGGATGGCCGTCGCCCCTGGGCGCGCGCATCAGGAGCGGCGACAGCATTACGCTGGCGTTGAATTCGAAAAGTCCACGGGCTTCGGCCAGCAGCAGGCCGAGGCTCGGCGGACGAAGCCGGCCCGACCCCTGCGGCTCGTCCGGCCCGGGCGACATTTATTTCTTCTTGTCGCCGCTGCGCGGGCTGCCGAGACCGGCCATGGTGACGAACATGTCCTGAAACCGCTCGGCGATCTTGGGATCGAAGGTGAACCAGCTCTGGATCAGCGATTCCGGCGAGACCTTGTCGATATTGGACATCATCTGCTGTTGCAACTTGTCCATCACGGCGGTCTGCATCGGCATCACGTCGGGTAGTCCGAAGAACTGGCGGGCTTCAAGGGGGGTGCAGTCAATTTCGATGTTAACTTTCATGTCCCCTCCAGATGAGATTCGAGCGGCCTGTCGCAGTATCGCCGCGAGACGGTGTGCAACGCAAGCGACCTGAGGCTGGCGGCCGGCCTTGCTTCCGCGATCGGCGGATATGGTCAATGAAATCGCGCCCGCCATGAGCCCGCTTCCTCGGCGCCCGGCGGGGCACGAGGGCCCCGCGGCCGGGGACTTCACCGATCGAAAGTCGAATATCGCCCGCGAACCCCTCGCCGCCAGATTGTCGGCCAGCATTGCTGCACAGCGGCGCAACTTGGCGCGTTCCTTGCTGGAATGGCGCTTGCACGGGTCGTGGACTCTGGGCAACATGGATTGGGACGCCCGCCGAACAATCAAAAATCACGGCGCGGCAGAGTGGAGAGGGTCAAGAATGTCAGTCGGTCGAACTCTGTTTGCGGCGACGCTCGCCGGTACGTTTGCGTTGACGGTCTCGTCGGCGTCGAGCCAGACGCTACGTTATGCCAACCAGGGTGACCTGAAGTCGCTAGATCCCTATACCCTCAACGAGAGCACCACTCACGCCCATCTCGGTCACGTCTATCAAGGCCTCACCGCGCGCGACAAGGACCTCAAGATCATTCCGGCGCTGGCGGAAAGCTGGGAAACCCCGGAGCCGACCCGCTGGCGCTTCCATTTGCGCAAAGGCGTGAAATTCCACAACGGCGATCCCTTCACCGCCGACGACGTGCTGTTCTCGGCCGATCGCGTCCGCAAGAAGGGGTCCAACATGCAGACCCGCCTTGCTCCGGACGTCAAGGTGATCAAGGTCGACGACTACACCGTCGATTTCGTCCTGCCCTCGCCCAATCCCATCCTGCATAACGCGTGGGATGTCTGGTACATCATGGACAAGAAATGGGCCGAGGAGAACAACGTCGTCGACCCGACGCCGGTGGCGGCGACCACGCCGAGCTACGCCTCGCTCCACGAAAACGGCACCGGTCCCTTCATCATCGAGAGCCACCAGCCCGGCGTGAAGACGGTGTTCAAGGCCAATCCCAATTACTGGGGCAAGGTCGAAGGTAACCTGAAGGAGATCATCTTCACCCCGATCGCCTCCGACGCCACCCGCGTCGCCGCGCTGCTGTCGGGCGAAGTCGACGTCATCGAGCCGGTGCCGATCCAGGACATCTCCCGCGTCGATTCGAGCCCGAACGCCCAGGTGCTGAAGGGGGCGGAGCTGCGCACCATCTTCATCGGCTTCGATCAAGTCCGCGACGAGTTGCTCTACTCCAGCATCAAGGGCAAGAACCCATTCAAGGACATCCGCGTCCGCGAGGCCTTCTACAAGGCGATCGACATCGAGCTGATCAAGACGCGCGTGATGCGCGGGCTGTCGACGCCGTCGGCGTTGATGATCGCTCCGGAATTGTTCCTGCTGTCCAAGGAGTTCACCCGGCCGAAATTCGACCCTGAAGGCGCCAAGAAGCTCCTGACCGAGGCCGGCTACCCCGACGGCTTCGAGGTCACCATGGATTGCCCGAACGATCGCTACGTCAACGACGCCGCGATCTGCCAGGCCGTCGTCGGCATGCTCGCCCGCATCGGCGTCAAGATCAATCTGCTGGCGCAGCCCAAGGCGCAATACTTCGCCAAGGTGTTGAAGCAAGGCGGCTACCAGACCTCGTTCTACATGCTGGGCTGGACGCCGAGCACGATGGATTCCCACAACGTGCTCTTTGACATCATGGGCTGCCGCGACGATGCCAAATCCTCGCGCGGCGAAGCCAATCTCGGCGGTTACTGCAACAAGGAGTTCGACGCCATCACCGACAAGGTGCTGGTCGAAACCGACACCGCCAAGCGCAACCAGCTGATCAAGCAGGCCTACGAAATCGGCAACAAGGACTGGTCCTACATCCCGCTGCACCAGCAGGCGCTGGCCTGGGGCGTATCAAAGAAGGTCAACCTGCCGCAGCGCGCCGACAATCTGGTCATGTTCCACTGGGCGACCAAGAAGGAATAGCGACAGTTGAACACGAGGTCCCGGCAGCGTCAGGCTTCCGGGACCTTTCCTTTTCCGGCTGACAAAGACGTCAGCCAAACGCACACCCAAGGATAGTGGAAGGCATGCTCGCTTTCACTCTTCGCCGCGCCCTTCAGGCCATCGGCGTCATGTTCGCCGTCGGCATCATCGCGTTCTCGATGTTCCGCTTCGCCGGCGACCCGGTCAACCAGATCGTCTCGATCGATACGTCGGCGGCCGAACGCGAAGCCGTGCGCAAATCGCTCGGCCTCGATGATCCCGTGCCGGTGCAGTTCGTCCGCTATTTCGGCAACGCCGCGCAGTTCAAATTCGGCGTCTCCTATCAGTTCCGTCAGCCGGTCTCTACGCTGTTGATGGAGCGCATGCCCGCGACGCTGGAACTGGCGATCTGCGCGACCGTATTCGCAATGGTGTTCGGCATCCTGATGGGCGTCTATTCGGCGCTCAAACGCGACACCGTGCTCGCCAAATTATTCCAGGCGGTTTCGCTGATCGGCATCTCGTTGCCGACTTTCCTGATCGGCATTCTCCTGATCTATCTGTTCGCGGTGACATTGGGCTGGTTGCCCTCGTTCGGTCGCGGCGAGGTGGTCAAGCTCGGCTGGTGGACGACGGGGCTGCTCACGCTGTCGGGCCTGAAGGCGCTGATCATGCCCTCGATCACGCTCGGCCTGTTCCAGATGACCCTGATCATGCGGCTGGTGCGCGCGGAAATGCTGGAAGTGCTTCGGACCGACTATATTCGCTTCGCTCGGGCCCGCGGGCTGACCACCCGTGCCATCCATTTCGGCCACGCACTGAAGAACACGCTCATTCCCGTCATCACGGTGGCCGGACTACAGTTTGGCTCGGTTATTGCATTTTCGATCATCACCGAAACCGTATTCCAATGGCCCGGCATGGGACTTCTGTTCGTGCAGGCCGTGCAAAACGTCGATATCCCGATTATGGCCGCCTACCTGCTGATGGTCTCTCTGATTTTCGTCACCATCAATCTGGTGGTCGACATCCTCTACACCGTGGTCGATCCGCGCCTGCGCTCGACCATCGGCCGCGCCGCATGAGGCAGCCTCCATGTCCGACGTAGTCGCCTCAAATTCCGACAAGCAGAGCACGCTGCCGACGCATGCCGCCCGCAGCTGGCTCAGCCGCGCGCTCGACAGCGACATTTTCTATTCGTTCCGCCGCTCCAAGCTGACCATGGTGGCGGCGGCCATTACCGTGCTGTTCTTCCTGCTCGCGATCTTTGCATCGGCACTCGCGGTGCAGAACCCGTTCGATCCGGCGCAGCTGCAATTGATGAACTCGCGGATCTCACCGCTCTGGACCGCCGACGGCCAGAGCCCGTTCCTGCTCGGCACCGACGAGCAGGGCCGCGACGTGTTCTCCGCCATCCTCTATGGCTTGCGCATCTCGCTCGCCGTCGGCGTCGCCGGCGTGGTCTTCGCCGGCGCGCTCGGAATCGCACTCGGCCTGACCGCCGGCTATTTCGGGGGCGCGGTCGACGGCGTGATCATGCGGATCGCCGACGTGCAGCTGACCTTCCCCGCCATTCTGATCGCGCTGCTGATCAACGGCATCGCGAAATCGATCCTCGGCAACCGGCTGGATGCCAACAGCATGCTGGTGGTGCTGGTGATCTCGATCGGGCTTAGTTTCTGGGTCGGATATGCCCGGACGGTGCGCGGTTCCGTGATGGTCGAGAAGAACAAGGATTACGTGGCCGCAGCGCAGCTGATCGGCCTGCCCGCGCCAAAGATCATGCTGCGACACGTACTGCCCAACACGATGGGACCGATCCTGGTCATCGCCACCATCAACCTCGCGCTTGCCATCATCACCGAGGCGACCCTGTCCTTCCTCGGTGTCGGCCTGCCCGACACCATGCCGTCGCTCGGGACGCTGATCCGCATCGGCAACAACTATCTGTTCGCGGGCGAATGGTGGATCGTCGCCTTCCCCGGGCTTGCGCTCGCCGCGCTGATCCTGTCGATCAACCTGCTCGGCGACTGGCTGCGCGACGCGCTCAACCCGAAACTTCGATGAGCAAAGCTTCGATGAAAACGCCTCGCCCATGACCGAACCCGTTCTCTCCGTGCGCAATCTTCAGGTCGAGTTCGCCTCTCGCCGCGGCACGCTGCGCGCGATCGACGGCGTCTCGTTCGACATCGCCAAGGGCGAGGTGCTCGGCGTGGTCGGCGAATCCGGCGCCGGCAAGTCCGTCACCGGCCTGGCGGTGATCGGCCTGATCGATCCGCCCGGTCGCATCGCCGGCGGCGAGATTCGTCTCGCCGGCCAGCGCATCGACAATTTGCCCGCCGAGCAGATACGCCGCATCCGGGGAAAACGGATCGGCATGATCTTCCAGGATCCCCTCACCTCGCTCAATCCGCTGTACCGCGTCGGCGACCAGATCATCGAGACGATCAAAACCCACCTGAACCTGTCCGAGACGGCCGCCCGCCGCCGCGCCATCGACCTGCTCGCCGAGGTCGGTATTCCCGCGCCGGAAAAGCGCATCGACGGCTATCCCCACGAATTCTCCGGCGGCATGCGCCAGCGCGTTGTGATTGCGCTGGCGATCTGCGCCGAGCCCGAGTTGATCATCGCGGACGAGCCAACCACCGCGCTCGACGTCTCCGTGCAGGCGCAGATCATCTCGCTGATCAAGCGGCTCGGCCGCGACCACGGCACCGCCGTGATGCTGGTGACGCACGACATGGGCGTGATCGCGGAGACCTCCGACCGCGTCGCGGTGATGTATGCCGGCCGCGTCGCCGAGATCGGCCCGGTACAGGACGTCGTCAGGAATCCGCTGCACCCTTACGCCAAGGGCCTGATGGGCGCGATCCCGACGCTTGCCGGGGACGACAAGCGCCTGGTGCAGATCCCCGGCTCCATGCCGCGCCTGTCGGCGATCCCGCGCGGCTGCTCGTTCAATCCGCGCTGCGCCTTCGCCTTCGATCGTTGCCGGGTTGAACGGCCGGAGCCACTATCGCGCGGCACACAGTCCGTTGCCTGCCATCTCTACGACACCGTGCCTGCGGAGAGCGCGGCATGAGCACGCCCTTCGTCCAGGCCACAAATCTGCGCCGCGTCTTCGACGTCTCAAAACCCTGGCTCAACCGCGTGCTCGAAGGCGGGCATCTCGAATATCTCAAGGCTGTCGATCACGTTAGCTTCGACATCAGGAAGGGCGAGACCTTTGCTCTGGTCGGCGAGTCCGGCTCGGGCAAGACCACGGTGGCGCGGATGGTCGTCGGCCTGTTGCCGCCGAGTTCCGGCAACGTGCTGATCGACGGCATCTCGATGACCGATCCACGGCAGGCGCAGGCGCGGCGAAAACTGCGCCGCCGCATCCAGATGATCTTTCAAGACCCCTATGCGAGCCTGAACCCGCGCTTCCGGGTCGATGCCATCATCTCCGAGCCGATCCGCGCCTTCGACCTGATCCAGGGCGAGCGCGACATCCAGGCGCGCGTCGGCGAACTGCTCAGCCTTGTCGGGCTGCATCCCGACGACCGGTTGAAATTTCCACACGAATTCTCCGGCGGCCAGCGCCAGCGCATCGCGATCGCGCGAGCGCTCGCCTCCGATGCGGAGTTCATCGTTTGCGACGAGCCGACCTCGGCGCTCGACGTCTCCGTGCAGGCGCAGATCCTGAACCTGATGCGCGACCTCCAGGACAAGTTCGGCCTGACCTACATGTTCATCAGCCACAACCTCGCCGTGGTCCGCCACATGGCGAGCCGCGTCGGCGTGATGTATCTCGGCCGCATCGTCGAGATCGCGGAGGGACGCGAGCTGTTCGCCCGACCGCGCATGCCCTACACCAAGATGCTGCTGGGCGCCGTGCCCGATCTCGCAATGTCGGGCCGCCAGCGTATTCCAGTGAAGGGCGAGATCCCGAATCCGATCAATCCGCCGCCCGGCTGCGCCTTCAATCCGCGCTGCCCGCTGGCGTTCGATCTCTGCCGCAAGGAAGCCCCGGAACTGATCGCCGGCGTCGCCTGCCATGCGGTGAACACCGCGCCGGTCCCGGCGTGACGCGCGCGTGCCATGCGGCCTGCGCATTGGCGGCACGGCATTGCCTGTGATCAATTGCGCGCGCGACAAATAAGGTAGCGAAATCCCATGGCCAGCAACGTCAATCCCGATCCCTTCACGACGCGCCCCGAGATCGAGGGCACATTCGGGGTCGTCGCCACCACACACTGGATCGCGACCGCGGTCGGCATGGCCATCCTGGAAAAGGGCGGCAATGCCTTCGACGCCGGCGTCGCCACAGCGTTCACGCTCCAGATCGTCGAACCGCATTTGAACGGCCCCGGCGGAGACGTGCCCATCATCGTGCATGACGTCAAACGCGCACGCACCGAGGTGATCTGCGGCCAGGGCCCGGCGCCGGCGCGCGCCACCATCGCGCATTACAAGAGCGAAGGCCTCGACATGGTGCCGGGCACCGGCCTGCTCGCGGCCTGCGTCCCCGGCACGTTCGAATCCTGGATGATGCTGCTGCGCGACTACGGCACGATGCGCGTGCGCGACGTGCTGGAGCCGGCCATCTCCTACGCGCGCGACGGCTATCCGCTGGTCGAGCGCGCCTGCGCCACGATCCAGACCGTCGAGCAACTGTTCCGCAAGCATTGGCCGACCTCGGCGGCGGTCTATCTGCCCAATGGCGAAGTGCCGAGGCCCGGCACGCTCTTCACCAACAAGACGCTGGCTGCGACCTACGCCCGCATTCTCAGCGAAGCCGAGAGCGGCGGCGGTGACCGCGACGCCGAGATCGAGCGCGCGCGAAAGGCCTGGTCGCAAGGTTTCGTTGCGGAAGCCATCGACAAGTTCTGCCGCACCCAGGAAGTGATGGATGTCAGCGGCTCGCCGCATCGCGGCGTGCTCTCGGCCGACGACATGGCGCGCTGGCAGCCGACGATCGAGGCACCGCTGACCTACGACTATGGCCGCTACACCGTCTGCAAGGCAGGCGTCTGGAGCCAGGGTCCGGTGACGCTCCAGCAGCTCGCGCTGCTCAAGGGCTTTGCGCTCGACGGGCTAGATCCGACCGGGCCGGAATTCATCCACCTCCAGATCGAATGCGCCAAGCTCGCGTTTGCCGACCGCGAAAAATTCTACGGCGATCCCAAATTCAGCGAGATCCCGATCGCGACGCTGCTGTCGGATGCCTATAACGACGAACGTCGCAAACTGATCTCAGAGAAGGCATCGCTCGACTTCCTCCCCGGTTCGGTCGAAGGTTTTGGCGGCGTGGTCAAGCTGCGCCGCGCCGAGGGGCAGCGTGAGGCGGTCGGCGCGCTTGGCGCGGGCGAGCCGACAGTCGGGCGCTTCGGCGAGGTGCGCGGCGACACCGTGCATTTCGACATCATCGACAAGGCCGGCAACATGGTGTCCTCGACGCCATCGGGCGGCTGGCTGCAATCCTCGCCGATCATTCCGGAGCTCGGCTTCTGCCTCGGCAGCCGCGCGCAGATGTTCTGGCTGGAGGAAGACCATCCCGCCGCGCTTGCGCCGGGCAAGCGGCCGCGCACGACGCTGTCGCCGACCATGGCGCTACGCGACGGCGAGCCGTATCTGGCCTGGGGCTCGCCCGGCGGCGACCAGCAGGATCAGTGGATCACGCAGTTTTTCCTGCGGCACGTCCATTGCAACCTCAATCTGCAGGAAGCGATCGACGCGCCGGCCTGGCACTCCGAGCACTTCCCGATCTCGTTCTGGCCGCGCACCGCGCGCCCCGGCGTGCTCGTGGTCGAGAACCGCGTGCCGAAGGCGACGATCGAGAACCTTCGCGAGCGCGGACACATTGTCGAGGTCGGCCCCGACTGGTCGGAAGGTCGCCTCACCGCGGCCTCGCGCGTCGGGGTGCGCCGCCGCGCCGCCGCCAACCCGCGTGGCATGCAGGGCTACGCCGCAGGGCGCTGAAGGCAGCACATGACCTGGTCGATCATCGCGCGAGACCCTGCCACCGGCCAGTTCGGCATCGCTGTAGCTACCCGCTTCTTCGCCGTCGGAGCGCGCGTGCCCTACATCGCGGCCGGTCTCGGCGCCATCGCGACCCAGGCCTTCGTCAATCCCTATTACGGCATCGACGGCGTCAAGCTGCTGCGCGAGGGCCTGAATGCGCATAACGTTCTCGCCACCCAGCTCGCGACCGACGACGGCCGCGAGAGCCGCCAGATCCACATCATGGACGCCAGCGGCGCGATCGCCGCGCATACCGGGCGCGACTGCGTCGACTGGTGCGGGCACATCGCCGGCAGCGGCTTCTCGATCGCCGGCAACATGCTTGCCGGCGCCGACGTGCTCGACGAGACCGCGAAGACCTATATCGCCAATGACAGCCTGCCCTTCCCGCGCCGCCTGCTCGCCGCCATGCGCGCGGGCGAGGCCGCCGGCGGCGACAAGCGCGGCAAGCAATCCGCTGCGCTCCTGATCCACGGCGAGGAGGAATGGCCGGCGCTGGACATTCGCGCCGACGATCATCTCGATCCGCTGGGCGAACTCGAACGGCTGGAGCGCGTCAGTCAGGAACTCTGGGTGCATTTCCGCTCTTCCATGCCGACGCGGCAGAACCCGGCAGGCAACACCGATCGCAGCGTCATCGACGCCAGCATTGCTGCGAGCCGAGCAAGGCAATCATGAGCGCAAGTCCTCTCATCGAGATCAAGGATCTGCGCATCCGCTTCCACGGCGACGACGGCCGCGTGACCCACGCCGTCGACAGCGTCGATCTCAGCGTCGCCAATGGCGCGACGCTCGGCCTCGTCGGCGAATCCGGTTGCGGCAAGAGCGTGACGTCGCTGGCGATCATGGGGCTTTTGCCGAAGCAAAGCGCGGAGATCTCCGGCGTAATCCGCTTCGACGGCTTCGACCTGCTGAAGACTCCTGACCAGACGCTGCGCGACCTCCGCGGCAACCGGCTGGCGATGATTTTTCAGGAGCCGATGACGTCGCTCAACCCGAGCTTCACCATCGGCGACCAGATCATCGAGACCATTCTGCGCCATCGCGGCGGCTCCCGGCGCAGCGCGCGCGAGCGGGCCATCGAGCTGCTGCGGCGCGTTCACATCCCCTCGCCCGAGCGGCGGATCGACGAATATCCGCACAAGCTCTCCGGCGGCATGCGCCAGCGCGTGATGATCGCGATGGCGCTGGCCTGCGACCCGCGGCTGCTGATCGCAGACGAGCCGACCACCGCGCTCGACGTCACCCTGCAGGCGCAGATTTTGGAGCTGATGCGCGAACTGAAGGCGGCGAGCGGCGCCGCTATCATCCTGATCACCCACGATCTCGGTGTCGTCGCCGAAGTCTGCGACGAGGTCGCGGTGATGTATGCCGGCGAGATCGTCGAGCGCGCGCCGGTCGACGAGCTGTTCGCCATGCCGCAGCATCCCTACACCGTCGGCCTGCTGGGCTCGATCCCGCGGCTCGATCATCGCGCCGAGCAACTGGCCACGATCGAGGGCATGGTGCCGAACATGGCGCAGCCACCCGCTGGCTGCCGTTTCGCCGCGCGCTGCCCCTTCGTGCTGGACGCCTGCACCAAGGCGCCGCCACCGCTGGTCGAAGTCAGCCCCGGCCACCTCTCGCGCTGCATCCGCGCGCCGCTCGAACTTCTGGTGTCGTGATGGCGCTTCTCGAGGTCGAAGGCCTGGTCAAGCATTTTGTCGCCGGGCGCTCGCTGTTCGGCCGGGCACTGGGGCATGTCAAAGCGGTCGATGGCGTCAGCTTCTCTCTCGACGCCGGCAAGACGCTGGCCCTGGTCGGCGAATCCGGTTGCGGCAAATCCACCGTCAGTCGCCTGGTGCTGCGGCTGATCGAGCCGGATGCAGGCACGGTGCGTTTCGCCGGCCGTGACCTGCTCTCGCTGGACGCCGGGGCGCTCCGCGCCTTCCGCCGCGAAGCACAGATCATCTTCCAGGACCCCTACGCCTCGCTCAATCCGCGCATGACGGTCGGCCAGATTCTCGCCGAGCCGCTGGCGCTGCACGATCTGGTACCGCCGGCGCAACGGCGCGAGCGCGTCGCGGAAATCCTGCGACTGGTCGGCCTCGAGCCGCGGCTCGAGCGGCGTTATCCGCACGAATTCTCCGGCGGCCAGCGCCAGCGCATCGCCATCGCCCGCGCGCTCGCGGTCGAACCAAAACTGATCATCTGCGATGAGCCGGTCTCGGCGCTGGACGTCTCGATCCGCTCGCAGATCCTCAACCTCCTGCGCGAGCTGCAGGACCGGCTTGGGCTGGCCTACATCTTCGTCTCGCACGATCTGGCTGTGGTCAAGCACATCGCCGACCATGTCGCCGTGATGAATCTCGGCCAGATCGTCGAGACTGCCGAGGCGGACGCCCTGTTCGCGGCACCCCGCCATCCCTACAGCCGTGCGCTGCTGTCCGCGATCCCCATGCCTAAACCGCGGGCAAAGCGCAGCCGGATTGTGCTGCAGGGAGAGATCCCGAGCGCGCTCAACCCGCCGCCGGGATGCCGCTTCCACACCCGCTGCCCCTACGTCGTCGACCGCTGCCGCAGTGAAATGCCGCAGCTGGTGCCGGATGGCATCGGACATGCAACGGCCTGTCACCGAACGTCGGAACTGCCGTCCTCCGCGGCGATCGTCCCGTCCGACGGCGGCTTTTCGCCGGTCCTTGAAAAATTGGTCGCCGCCTTCAGCGGCGGCCCGGAAGCAGTCCGCGGCAGCGGGGTTAGTTCATTGGGAACGGACCCGGCATAGCCGCAAAACAGAGGTTGAGAGCGATGAGTTTCATGCGTTTGACAATCCTGGCGTCGGCTGTGCTGACGTCGCTCGCGGGCGCAGCCCAGGCTCAGACCACGCTTCGCATCGGCATCGCCGAAGACCCCGACATCCTCGATCCCAGCATCGGCCGCACCTATGTCGGCCGCATCGTCTTCTCCGCCTTCTGCGACAAGCTGTTCGACATCGACGAGAAGCTCAACATCGTGCCGCAGCTCGCGCTGTCCTACGAGACCTCGGCCGACGGCAAGGAGATGACGATCAAGCTCCGGCCCAACGTCAAATTCCACGACGGCGAGCCGCTGGACGCCGAAGCCGCAAAATTCTCGATCGAGCGTCACATGACGCTGCCGACCTCGTTCCGGAAGTCCGAGCTTGCCAGCGTCGACCATGTCGAGGTGGTCGATCCGCTGACCATCAAGCTGGTGCTGAAGACGCCCTACTCGCCGCTGATCGCCCAGCTCACCGACCGCTCCGGCATGATGGTCTCGCCGAAGGCGGCGAAGGAAGCCGGCGACAAGTTCGGCCTGCATCCGGTCTGCGCCGGTCCCTACAAATTCGTCGAGCGCGTCCAGCAGGACCGCATGGTGTTCGAGAAGTTTGCCGACTACTGGAACAAGGACAACATCCATATCGACCGCGTCGTGTTCCTGCCGATTGTCGACGCGACGGTGCGCCTTGCCAACCTCAAGTCCGGCGGGCTCGATCTGATCGAGCGCGTGCTCGCCACCGACATCAAGGACGTGCGCGCCGATTCCCGCCTCGTGCTGTCGACCGCGCCGGAGCTCGGCTATCTCGGCCTGACCGTCAATATCGGAAACGACAAAACCAAGGGGCCGCTGAGCCAGTCGGCGAAGGTCCGCCAGGCACTCGATCTCTCGATCGACCGCGAAGCGCTCAACCAGGTCGTCTTCAACGGCGAGTTCACGCCTGGAAATCAGTGGGTCAGCCCGAAGCATCCCTATTACCAGAAAGCGTTCCCGGTTCGCGGTCGCGACATCGCGAAGGCCAAGGCGCTGCTGAAGGAAGCCGGCGTCACCACGCCGGTGACGGTGGATTACATGATCCCCAAGGGCGCGGAGAACGAAGCCGTCGCCCAGGTCGTCCAGTCCATGGCCGCGGAAGCGGGTTTTGACATCAAGATCCGCGCGGTCGAATTCGCGACGACCTTCAAGCAGGCTCAAGCCGGCGAGTTCCAGATCTTCCAGATCAACTGGAGCGGCCGCATCGATCCCGACGGCAATTCCTACATCTTCATGCGCAGCAAGGCGCCGCAAAACGACGGCGTGTATTCGAACCCCGAGGCCGACAAGCTGATGGAAGATGGACGCATGACGTCCGACGTCGAGGAGCGCAAGGCGATCTACGAAAAGCTGACCAAGATCCTGCTTGACGATTTTCCGATCATCTACATCTACCACCGCACACTGCTGATCGCGCACACGAAGAAGCTCGACGGCTACAGGCAGATGCCCGATGGGCTGGTGCGTGTGGTCGGATTGAAGTTCAAGTGATCACGGCAGCGGTTGGGACGCGCGTGGAGCCATGCTGAACTTCCTCGCCCACCGAATCGCGCAGATCGTGCCGACACTGTTCTTCGTGTCGGTGCTGATCTTCTCGCTCCAGCAATTGCTGCCGGGCGATCCCGCGCTGGTGATGGCCGGCGAGGAGCGCGATCCCGCCGTGATCGAACAGATCCGCCAGCAGTACAAGCTGGATCAGCCGATCCCCGTGCAGTACGTCTATTGGCTCAAGGGCGTTCTCTCAGGCAATTTCGGCGAGTCGTTGCGCAACAAGATGCCGGTGCGCGAGCTGATCGCACAGAAGCTGCCGGTGACGCTCCAGCTCGGCTCGATGGCGATCCTGATCGCGTTCCTCATCGGCATTCCCGCCGGCATCATCTCCGCGGTGAAGAAGGGCACGGTTTGGGACTATGGTGCCAACCTGTTCGCGCTGTGGGGTATCTCGACGCCGAATTTCTGGCTCGGAATCCTCATGATCTTCCTGTTCTCGATTCACCTGGGCTGGCTGCCGGCCTCAGGCTACGTGCCGCTGACCGAGGACTGGCGCGCGAGCCTGGCAGCCACCATCATGCCGGCCTTCGTGCTCGGCAACGCAATTTCGGCGGTCCTGATGCGGCACACGCGCAGCGCCATGCTCCAGGTTCTGGAGAGCGACTATGTCCGCACCGCGCGCGCGAAAGGTCTCTCCGAGCGCTCGGTGATCCTCAAGCATGCGATGCGCAACGCGCTCACGCCGATCATCACCCTCGGTGCGCTCGAGCTCGGCACGCTGTTGTCGGGCGCGGTGCTGACCGAGCAGATCTTCTCCATTCCCGGCTTCGGCAAGCTGATCGTGGATGCCGTCTTCAACCGTGACTATGCGGTGGTGCAGGGCGTGGTGCTGGTGACGGCCACAGTCTACATCACACTGAATCTCGTTGCCGACGTCGCCTATGTCCTCGTCAATCCGCGGCTGCGAGGTTAGACGATGACCGACGCCGCACTGCCAGCCAGTCCCGCCTCCCAGGCCTACGAGCTGGACAGCCCGGCGCGCCGTGCGCGGCGGCGCCTGTTCAAGCGCAAGGCTGCGGTCTTCGGGCTTGTCGTGATCACGGCCTTCATCCTGCTTGCGGCCCTTGCGCCGCTGGTCGTGCCCTATGATCCCATTGCGACGAGCTGGAGCCTGGTGCGCAAGCCGCCCACCGCCGCTCACTGGTTCGGCACCGACGATCTCGGCCGCGACATCCTGAGCCGCGTCATCTACGGCGCGCGGGCCTCGCTGATGGCGGGTCTGATCTCGGTCGCGATCGCGCTCGGGATCGGTGTCCCTCTTGGCCTCCTCGCCGGCTATCGCGGCGGATTTGTTGACGCGCTGATCAGCCGGATCACCGATGCAATGTTGGCCTGCCCGTTCCTGATCCTGGCGATTGCGCTGGCCGCCTTCCTCGGTCCCAGCCTCGGCAATGCCATGATCGCAATCGGCATCTCGGCCACGCCGATCTTCATCCGTCTGACGCGCGGGCAGGTCTTGAGCGTCAAGGCCGAAGACTATGTCGAGGCGGCGCGCGCGCTCGGCAATCCGCCGTGGCGCATTGCCTTCTCGCACATCCTGCCGAACATCCTTCCCGCGCTATTGGTGCAGGCGACGCTGTCGATCGCCGCCGCCATCATCGCCGAAGCCGCGCTGTCGTTCCTCGGCCTCGGCCAGCAGCCGCCCGCACCGTCCTGGGGCAGCATGCTCAACGCGGCGCAGCGCTTCCTGACCCAGGCGCCGTGGATGGCGATCTGGCCGGGCCTTGCGATCTTCCTCGTGGTGCTGTCGCTGAACCTGCTCGGCGACGGCCTGCGCGACGCGCTCGACCCGCGTCAGCGCTAGATCACGGTCTCGCGCATCACGCGGCGACAATCCATCTCGTATTCGAGATCGACTACTGGCGGACGGGCAAAATGCCAGGTCAGGCCGGAGCGCAACGCGCCGCGGCGGACCAGTTCGTCGACCAGCGCGTGGTGGAAATCGTGCACGGAATAGGCCTGCACGCCGGTGGTGTCCTTCCAGCCGAAGCCGAAGGCCGTCATCCGGTTTTCCATCTGCGACGTGGTGGTGAAGCGCACCTTTTCGCGCAGCCCCTCCGGACTGAGGTCGCGGTAGCGCACGGTGCGCTCGACATAGGTCCCGCCGCCCTCGCGCGTCTCGGCGCCACCGGCGATCACGAAACTTGGCGCCTTCGATGTCGTCGGACGCGTGAAGGAGAAGGCATAGAACGACGGCTCGGACGGCGGATCGATCTCCGGACAGACATTGCTGCGCGCCACCGGATTGGTGGTGCCGTCGAAGATGCCCCATTCGGACAGCGTCTTCACATAGTGCAGGTTGAATGCGCGAAAGCCGTCCTCGCTGAAGGCCGCCGGTGAGCGCAACTCGCAGGCACAGAACGCCGTCAGCGGCCGGCCTGCTTCCTGGATATACTTCGCCGCGAGCGCAAATCCCTCGGCCAGCGGCACCAGGCGGTCGAACCGAACCCGCTCGATCTCGTAGCCGTCGTCAGCGGCGGCACCCGCCGAATACTGGAACACGGACGGAATGAAACGATAGTTGCCGGCGGAGAAATCACCAATCATGTCGAACTCCTATTCCAGTTTCATGCGGACACCCTTGGCGCCGTTGAGCAGGCGCTTCAGGTGAAAGCCGGCCAGGGAATCGTCGGCGTGGATCCCGACCAGCGCGGCAAAGGCCGGCATCGCCGCGACGTCGCCGGCTTCCATCTTGGCAAAAGCCTCGGAATATTGCGCCGTCCTTGGCGCTTCGAATTTTTCCTGCAGCAACGGTTCGAACGCGCGCAGCGGTTCGCTGCGTCCGCGCAGCATCAGATCACCCACGGGACGGCCTTGAAAATGCTCGGCCGCCTTGGCGACGCTGGCACTGGCGCAGATGCGTGTTCCCAGATGCTTGTTGGCGGCCTCCAGTCGCGCCGCGATGTTGATGGTGTCTCCATACGCGGTGTAGTCGAAGAAGCGGTTGCCTCCGAAATTGCCGACCAGAGCCGGCCCGGCGTGAATGCCGATGCGGGTGGTGCCGAAGTTCACGCCCACGGCCCTCTGGCGCGCGCAGAAATCCTGCGCCCAGGCATCGAGGTCATGGGCGCAGGCGACCGCACGCGTCGCATAGTCCGGCTGATCGCCGGGCGCATTGAAGAGCACCTGGATCGCATCGCCGATGATTTTTGCGACCGTCCCCTCATGCGCGAAGATGGTTTCGGTCATCCCGCCAACATATTCGTTGAGGAGCGCGCCCAGCGTCTCGGGCGGCGCGCTCTCGACCAGGGAGGTGAACCCGGTGATATCGGTGAAGATGGTGGCGACATCGCGCCACTGCACCTCGATCCCCTCACCCTCGCCGCCAGCCACCAGACGCTTGGCGAGCTCGGGCGAGAAATGGCGCGATAGCGCGGCATGGGCCCGCTCCGCCTCCATCTGACGGCGCCGTACCTCGCGCAGCATCTCGATATGGCGAATGGTCTTCTCGATCGTGGCTTCCAGGTCGGCGAAGTCGATCGGTTTGGTGAGGAAGTCGAACGCGCCGCGGTTCATGGCGGTGCGGATGTTGCTCATGTCGCCATAGGCCGAGACGATGATGGTCGACTTCTTGTCCTCGGCCTCCTGGAGCTTCGCCAGCAGCGACAGCCCATCCATCCGCGGCATGTTGATGTCGGAGACCACCATGTCGACATGCGGGTTCTGCTCGAGGGATTCCAGCGCCTCGACGCCGTCGCGTGCAAACATGATGTCGACGAGCCCGTCGCGGATCTGCCTGCGAAACTTTTGCAGGATCAGCGCCTCGAGGTCTGGCTCGTCATCGACGAAGAGGATGGTCGAAGTCATGCGGCTTGCTCGAGCCTCGTGTCGATCTCCTGCCGCAGCAGCGCAAAATCGATCGGCTTGGTGAGGAGCCCGATGGCGCCACGCTCGATCGCCTTCCGGCGCGTCTCGGCGTCACCATAGGCCGTGATCATGATGACGGGAACGTCCGGATGCTCGGCGCGCACCTTGGGCAGCATGTCGAGCCCGCTCATGCCGGGCATGTTGATGTCGGACAGGATCAGGATCAACGAGGGGTCGCGCACCTCGGAGGCGAGCCTGAGCGCATCGGACGCGGACGGCGCGAATTCCATCTGGAAGCGTCCGGCGCGCAGGTCACGCCGGAACTGCTGCCGGAACAGCGCCTCGACGTCGGGCTCGTCATCGACGACCAGGATGTAAACGTTCAATTCTTGCCTCCGGGAGTATCGTCCGCCGCCATCTGGCGCGGCAACGTGATGATGAATTCGGTGAATACACCGGGTGTGGTGTTCACGTCGATCGTGCCGCCGTGCTGTTTCACGACGATGTCATGACTCATGGACAGGCCAAGCCCGGTGCCCTCGCCGGCCGGCTTGGTGGTGAAGAACGGATTGAACAGTTTCGCCTTCACCTCGGGCGGAATCCCTGTGCCGTTGTCGCGGATCCGGATCTCGACCTTGTCGCCGAGGTTTTTGGTGGCCGCGTTCAAGGTGGGCTCGAAGCCGTCCGTCGCGCTCTCCTTGCGCTTGGCCGCAGCATAGAAGCCGTTCGAGATCAAATTGAGCAAGACGCGCGCGATCTCCTGCGGATAGACATCGACCATCCCGGCCCCGGGATCGAACTCGCGCTCGAGCGTGACGTTGAAGGCGGGCCGTTCCGCGCGCGCGCCGTGATAGGCGAGATTGAGGCTTTCCTCGACGATGGCATTGATATCGCTGGGACGATGCTCGCCGGAACCCGCGCGCGAATGCAGCAGCATGTTCCTGACGATGGAATCGGCGCGCTTGCCGTGCTGCACCACCTTCTCGAGATTGCTCTTGAGCATGCCGGTCAGCTCGTCGACCTCCTCCTTCGTCTTGCCGTCGAGCGAAGCCGATTGCAGGGCCTGGTTGAGTTCATCGATCAGCTCGGTCGAGACCGAGGAGAAATTGTTGACGAAATTGAGCGGGTTCTTGATCTCGTGGGCGATCCCCGCCGTGAGCTGGCCGAGGGAGGCGAGCTTCTCGGTCTGGATCAGGCGATCCTGCGCGGTACGCAGATTGTCGAGCGACTGCGACAGCTCCGTGGTACGCTCACGAAGCTGCTTGAGCAGTCGAGCGTTCTCGATCGCAATCACAGCCTGTTTGGTGAAATTCTCAACCAGTGCGATCTGCTTGTCGGCGAACGGACGGACCTCCTTGCGATAGACCGCGATCGTGCCAATCAGCTCGTTCTCCTTCAGCATCGGCACGATGACGATCGTACGGGCGCCGGCGACGTCTGAGATCGCGCGAACGGCAGGCCCACCAGCAAGATAGGCAGGTGTGTTTCGCACATCGTGAACGTGGACGACCTCACGTGTCCTGACGACCTCGGCGAGCGCGCTGTTCGGACGAGGTCGGATTTCCACATCTTTTCGCGAAGCAGCGAACGCAGCCGGCACATTGTAATCCGCCGCAATCGTGAAGCTTTCACCGTCCCAGAGATTCATGACGCCGAAACTTGCGCCACAGACCCGCGTCGCATTTTCGAGCATTTTGTAGAACACGGGAGCGAGTTCGCCCGGAGAGGAACTGATGACCTCCAGCACCTCAGAAGTCGCCGTCTGTTGCTCGAGCGTTTCGGACAATTCAGCCGTCCGCCGCTCGACCTTGTTTTCCAAATCCGCATAGGATTCCTGCAATCGCGCGCCCATGTCGTTGAACTGGTCGGCGAGTCCTTCGAGCTCGTCGCCGGTCTTGATCGAGATGCGCTGCGAGAAATCGCCGCCGCCGATCCGCTCGGCGCCGCTGCGCAGGGCCTGGATCGGTCCGACCATGCGGCGTGCGAGAAAAATCCCGGCGAGCACCGCGAAGATCGACGCTGCGAGCAACACGATCGCCAGCCGCTGCAGCGAAGCATAGAGCGCCGCATAGGCCTCCTCGACCGGCAGCTCGACGAGCATGGTCCAATGCAGCGGCTCGATCGGGGCCGATGTGGTCAGCACCTTCTGCCCCTGGATATTGCGCGCTTCGGGGAGCGCGTCGGACAGGGTGCCGCCTCCAGCCTGCGCGGCGCGCACCTGCGCGAGGCCCGACATGTCGGTGTTGCGCAGCACCAGGCTGATGTCGGGATGCGCGATCAGGCGTCCCTCCGGGCCGACCACATAGGCGTGCCCGTGTTCGCCGACCTTGATCTGGGACACGACGTCCCAGATCAGCTTGAGATTGACCTCCGCGATGCTGACGCCGGCATCCTTGCGCGCGCCGGCCAGCGCGAGCGTCATGTAGGGCTCGGACTCCCTGCGGAAATAGACCGGGCCGTAATAGACCTTGTGCGCGACCGCCTCGGTGAACTTCGGGTCGGCCGACAGGTCGATCCCGCTGTCGATCGCGTCCATGGCCAGCCGCGAGACCCGCAAGCGCTCCTTGCCGGTCGCATCCACCTGGGCGAGCTCTGTGACCGCGGGCACCTGGCGCAGCAGCCGTTGTGCGTCGAACCGGCGCTGCTCGATCGAGCCCGCCGACCAGGGCAGCTGCGTGGTCCAGCCTAGCTGGCTCTCGATCTCCTTGACGAACTGGCCGATCTTGGCCGCCGCCGCCTCCGCCTGCTCATGCTGGACCCGGATCAGCGCGGCCTTGTGCTCGCGATAATAGAAGAAGACCTCGAACAGCCCGTTGGCCAGCAGCGCAATGGCGACGACGGCCACGAAGAGCGCGACATATTTGGTGAAAAGCCGGGTCCTGATCCCGCGCCCCGCCGCCTCGCCGGGCACGACGCCAGCCGCGGCCGCGCTCGGCGCCGTCCTGGCTTGCGGGGTGTCGGGGTGGAGGGAGATGCTCATCCCGGCGAATCTAGCAAGAAGGCCGGAACTTGTCTCTCGCCAACGCGGAAAGGGCTCCCCCTAAGCCTGACGGCGTCCGCAGGCTGCGGGGCAAATGAAAAGGGCGGCAACGGATGCCGCTGCCGCCCTCTGGTTCGCTGACCTGCGGCTCAGGTCGGTCGCAGCGCCTTGGAATTGAGGTCGAGATCGTTGACCTCCTTGTTCCGCTCGGAATCGGCCGCCGCGCGGTGGTCGGTTGCCAGCACGACGTAGACTGCGGGCAGCACGAACAGCGTGAACAGCGTACCGATCGACATGCCGGCGACCACCACGAGGCCGATCGAGAAGCGGCTGGCCGCGCCCGCGCCGGACGCAGTCAGGAGCGGGATCAGGCCGGTCACCATCGCGGCCGTGGTCATCAGGATCGGCCGCAGACGAATGCGGGCCGACATCTCGATGGCCGAGCGGCGGTCGAGCCGCTCGTTGACCTGGAGCTCGTTGGCGAACTCCACCATCAGGATGCCGTGCTTGGTGATCAGGCCGACCAGGGTCAGCAGACCGACCTGGGTGTAGATGTTCATGGTCGCCATGCCAAAGAACAGCGGGATCAGCGCACCCACGATCGCCATCGGCACCGAGATCATGATCACGAACGGGTCACGCAGGCTCTCGAACTGCGCCGCCAGCACCAGGAAGATGATGATCAGCGCAAAACCGAAGGTGATCGCAAGCTGGTTGCCCTCCTGCACGTATTGCCTGGAGTCCGCGAGATAATCGTGGCTGAAGCCGGCCGGCAGCTTCTTGGCCTCGCCTTCGAGGAAGTCGACCGCCGATCCGACCGTCACGCCGGGCATCGGCACAGCCGAGAACGTCGCCGAATTGAGCTGATTGTAATGCGTCAGCGAATTCGGATCAGTCTTGGTCCTGACCGAGACCACGGTCGACAGCGGGAGCTGCTGGCCCGTGTTGGTCGTCACATAATAGCCGCCGAGCGATTCCGGCGAGAGCCGGCTGCTGCGCGGCACCTGTGGGATCACCTGGTAGGACCGGCCCTCCAGATTGAAGCGGTTGATGTAGTTGCCACCGAGCAGCACCGCGAGCGTAGAGCCGAGGTTCTGCATGTTAACGCCGAGATCCTGCGCCTTGGTGCGGTCGATCGTGACCTCCACGTTCGGCTGGTTGTAGGCGAGGTCGCTGTCGGAGACGATGAACATGCCGCTCTTGCGCGCGGCGTCCTTCAGCTTCTCCATCTGCTCATAGACCGTCTGGAAGCCCGCGGTGGAATTGATCACCATCTGAACCGGCAGACCGCCGGGGCCACCCGGCAACGGCGGCAGGTTGAACGCGAAAGCCTGCACGCCCTCGATCTTGGAAAGCTCGGCCTGCACCAGCGGCTTCAACTGGATCGACGAGCGCTTGCGCTCGTCCCACGACTTCAGCAGCATGCCGGCGATGCCGCCCTGCGGGCCGTTGATGCCGTTCAGCACGAAGCGCAGATCGGTTTCGGGGAACTTCTGGAATTTCTCGTCGAGCTTCTCGCCGTAGAAATCGACATAGTCGATGTTGGCGTATTTCGGCGCCTTGGTCACCGCGAACACGATGCCCTGGTCCTCCTCAGGCGCCAGCTCTTTCGAGGTGTGCATGTAGAGGAAGCCAACCAGCCCGAGGATCGTCACCGCGAACAGACCGGTGATCGCCTTGTAATCGAGCGAGCGGTCGAGCCTGCGCCCATACCAGCGCGTCAAAGCGCCGAACACCTTGTTGACCAGCTTGGCGAAGCGGCCCTCTTCGGTATTCTTGAGCAGAATAGAGCACATCATCGGCGACAGCGTCAGCGCGATCACACCTGACACGATCACCGAGCCCGCGAGCGTAAAGGCGAATTCGCGGAACAGCGAACCGGTCAGGCCGCCGAGGAAGCCGATCGGCGCGTACACCGCCGCGAGCGTGATGGTCATGGAGATGACCGGCCCAACGATTTCGCGCGCGCCTTCCAGCGCCGACTGAACCGGCGTCTTCCCCTCCTCCAGATGGCGATGGATGTTCTCCACCACGACAATGGCGTCGTCGACCACGAGGCCGATCGCGAGCACCATCGCGAGCAGGGTCAGAAGGTTGAAGCTGAAACCCAACGCCAGCATCAAGGTGCAGACGCCGATCATCGACAGCGGAATGGTGACGACGGGAATGATGACCGAACGGAGCGAGGCCAGGAACAGGAAGATGACCACGATCACGATGATCACGGCTTCACCCAGCGTCTTCTCCACCTCGTCGATCGAAGACTGGATGAACTTGGTCGAGTCGTAGGCGACCTTCATCTTCATCGACGGCGGAAGATTGCGCTCGAGTTCGGGGAACAGTGCGCGCACGCCCTTGACCAGCGTCAGCGGGTTGCCCTGCGGCGTCGCGTTCACGCCAATGAAGATCGCATGCTCGCCATTGAAGGCGACGCTGGCATCCGTGCTTTGGGCGGCGAGTTCGACTGTGGCGATGTCCTCCATCCGCACAAAGCCGCCGTCCTTGGCCTTGACGATCATCTTCCTGAACTGGTTGACGTCAGTCAGGCTGGTGTTCGTCGAGATGTTGGAAACGATCAGATAGCCCTTGGTCTGCCCCGCTGCGGACTGGAAGTTGTTGGCGGCGATCGCGGCGGCGACATCGGCCGGCGACACGTTGCGGCCGGCCATCTTCATGGGATCGAGCCACAGCCGCATCGCAAAGGTCTGGCCGCCCAGAATGTCGGCCGAGGCCACGCCGTCGACCGTCGACAGCACCGGCTGCACCACACGCGTCAGATAGTCTGATATCGCCGAGCCCGACAGCTCTTCGGAGGAGAAGCCGAGATACATCACGGCCGTGGTCTGGCCGGTGGTCTTGGTGACGATCGGGTCGTTGGATTCCTTTGGAATCAGGTACTTGACCGAGTTGGTCTTGGCGAGCACCTCGGTGAGCGCCTGGTTCGGATCGAAGTTCAGCTTGATGTAGACCTGGATCGTCGAGGTGCCGAGCACCGAGGACGAGGTCATGTAGTCGACGCCTTCGGCCGAGGCGACCGCCTGCTCGATCGGCGTCGTGATGAAGCCCTGGATCAGGTCTGCGGACGCGCCGGGATAGACGGTCGTGATGTTGATGACCGTGTTCGACAGCTTCGGATATTGCCGGATCGGCAGCACCATCGCCGCGCGCAGGCCGATCAGCAGGATCAGCAGACTGACGACGACCGACAGGACCGGTCGCTTGATGAAAATATCGGTAAAGCGCATCGCGGCGATCTCGATTTCTTTGTCTCAAGAAAAGTGACCCGGCGAGGCCGGATCACCTGGATGTATTGGATCAGTAGCGCGGCGGCTGCGCCGGGATCTGCGGCGCCGGATCGGTCGAGATCGCAACTGGGGCGCCCGATTGCAGCTTGAGCTGGCCGACAGCGACGACCTTGTCGCCCACCTTCACGCCCTTGATGATTTCGACGCGACCGTCGACCCGGCTGCCGGTCTGCACGAACGTGCGCACTGCGGAGAGGCTGGTCTTGCCGTCCTCTTCCTTCTTCTCGGTGATCACGAACACGGAGTCGCCGTACAGCGTGTAATCGACCGCCGTTTCCGGCACGGTGATCACGGCCGGCTTCGCCGGCAGCACCACCGTCGTGGTCACGAACATGCCCGGCTTCAGGATCTTCTCCGGATTGGCGACCGTCGCCTGCACGCGGATGTTGCGGGTGTCGGCCGCGACCTGCGGCTCGATCGTGGTGATCTTGGCATCGAAGGTGCGGCCGGGGTAGGCGTCGACCTTGAGCCGGACCGGCTGGCCGACCTTGAGGTTGCCCGAGTCCTTTTCGGTCACCGTGAAGTTGGCCCACAGCTCCGACAGATCGGTCAGCGAGACGATCGCCGTGCCGGCCGTCAGGTACTGGCCGACTTCGACCTTGCGGACGCCGAGATCGCCGGAGAACGGCGCACGCACCAGCTTCTGCGAGATCACCGCCTCGGTCTTGGCGATGCCGGCCAGCGCCTGATCGTAGGCGGCCTGCGCGTTATCGACGGTCGCCTGCGGGCCGAACTGGCGCGATGCCAGCTGCTTGGCGCGGTCGAGCGAGAGCTGTGCGACGGTTGCCTGCGCCTTGTAGTTGGCGAGGTCGCCCTGCTCCGGCATGTCGAAGAACTGCACCAGTGGCGTGCCGGAATCGACATGCGTACCCGGCTCGAACTTGATCTCGGTGACGCGGCCGTTGACGTCGGCGCTGACGTCGACCTGGTGCACGGCGGCAAGGCCACCGACTGCGGTGAGCAGGTTCGGCACCACCTCGGACTTCGCCTCGGCCGCGCTGACCGCGGTCGGCGGCGGCTTGTTGTTGGCGAAGAACTGCTTGATCATCTGGCCGCGGAAGTAATTGAACCAGACGAGGCCGCCAACGAGCACGCCCAGGAGCGTGCCGACGATGATGAACCACAGCACCGGCCTGACCGGACGCTTGGGAGCCTTGGTGTCGATCGGTTCGCCCGAAATCTTGTGTTCGGTTACGATGTTCATGTCATGCGCTTTCTGCAATCGCCGTCTTGCCCGCATCCGCGGCCTGATCGCGGCCCAAATGCGAAGCAATTGCGGCGTCGTTAAGTCCGATACCCCTCAGGAGAAACTCACAGAGCTGCCGCTCCAGATCGTTCGCCTTGCCGTAGACGAGGCAGGGCGTGGCCGGCAGCCTGGTCAGCGCAGCCATCATCACCGAATGATGCGCGAACCAGAACAGGTTGAGCGGATCGCCGCTGAACGGCCGCGCGTCACCGCTGGCAACCGCGCGCTCGAGCGAGGCGAGGAAGACCGCCCCGATCAGCTTCTCGATCTTGGCATATAGCAGACGGGCGAATTCGCCGTCATCCAGATGGCTGGTGGCCATCAGTCGCAGGCGCTGCGCCTCCTCCTGATCGGGCCCGTCGGCGATGTGGAGGAAATGCTGGACCATGCCGCGGATCAACTCGACCAGCGTGGCCGTCGAGGGCTCCCGCTCGAGCAGGTCCGTCAGTGCCGGATCGGCTTCGCACTCGTCGCTGAGGATCTCGGCGTAGAGCGCCGCCTTGGACGGAAAATGCTTGAACAGCAGCGCCTCGGAAATGGCAGCGGCGGCCGCCACGCTCTTGGTCGTGGTGCCGGTATAGCCGTGTCGGGCAAAGCAGCGTTTTGCGGCACCGAGGATCAATTGACGCCTCAGGTCGCTCGTCATTCGCAGTGAGCTCATGTTAGTGAGTAAGCACTCACCCACGCAAAAGTCAAGCAGAATGCTGCGACGCAACCTACGTGGGTGCAAACTTGTTGGAAAATGGTCACACTTCCCCGCCCGGAGGGCCCGGAACGTTGCTCAGGACGGAGCCAAGCAGGGCTAGATCGGCTGGAAGCCGAGATCGCCACGGATCCGGTTGACGATGTAAGTCCCGTCCCGGACTGGGAGAATCCGGTCCAGGCTGGCGCTATCGATCTTCACATTGGCAAATCGCGGCCCCGCCGAGACGTTGTGGACGGCTTTGGCGAAGGCCTCGACCTCGGCCATGGTCGAGATCGCGCGGGCGTCCCCGATGCCGCAGGCCCTGGCGACGCCGACGAGGTCGGCAGCTGCGGAGGTGTGGCTGGTCTGGCCACCGGTCTCGCCATAGGCCTCGTTGTCGAGCACCACGATCGAGAGGTTGGACGGCTTCTGCAGGCCGATGGTGGCAAGGCTCCCCATCCCCATCAGCATCTCGCCGTCGCCGGTGATGACCAGCACCGGCAGTTTTGGTTGCGCCAGCGCCAGACCAAGCCCGATCATCGCCGCGCCGCCCATGCCGCCCCAGAGGTAGAAGTTGCGCGCGTGGTCGCCAGCGGCACACATGTCGTTGGTGGAGGCCCCGAGGCCGCCGATTGCGACGACGTTCTTGCGGTTCGCAAGCAGGGTAGACACCACCTGGCGGCGGTCGAGGAGATTGGCCTTGCTCATTTGGTGAAAACCTTGGCGCCGATCAGGCGCTGCGACAGCAGGACGGCGGTGGGCGTGAGCGCGTTGTAGGCCTGCGCTGCGGCCGCCTCCAGCACGGCCGGCACCTCGGCCGCATTGGACGCGCGCAGCACCTGGACGCCAGAGAGCTCGAACACGCAATGCGTGGTCGATCCCATCGGCACCTGCCATGGATTGAACTCGCCCCACTCGCCGCGCATGGTCACGAGCGTCAGGAACGGAAAGCGCAGGATCGGGATCAGCGACAGCATGTTGATGCAATTGCCGACCCCGCTCGACTGCATCAGAAGCACGCCGCGCTGTCCGCCGGTCCAGGCCCCGGCCAGGAGCGCGACGCCCTCCTCCTCCGTCGTCAGCGGAATGCCGCGCATCGTGGTTGAGGCCAGCACGCGCTGAATCAACTTCGAATGGCCGGCGTCGGGCACGTAAGGCGCCTGCCGGACGTCGAAGCGTTGCAATGTCGCGAAAATATCGTCGGGCCAATTCGGGGCCGTGTCGGCAGCGTCAGCGCGGGCGTGCATTTTCCTGTCCGGTCGGCTTGCAAATCACGACACGACTGTAGACGGTGAGCCGAGCCGCTCGAAAGAGCGAAAACAGCATATCGGTCTCAACCGGCGAGTATGGCGGCGATGAACGCAAGTGCGAAAGAACTGGCGGCCAATTTCGATCTGGAGAAGCTGACACCCGAATTCTACGACGATCCCTACCCGACTTATCGTGCACTGCGGGAAAACGAGCCGGTCAAGCGCCTCCCCAACGGCACTGTGTTCCTGACCCGCTATGACGATCTCGTCACCACCTACAAGAACACAAAGTCGTTCAGTTCGGACAAGAAGCGCGAGTTCGCGCCGAAATACGGCGACACCCCGCTTTACGAGCACCACACCACGAGCCTCGTCTTCAACGACCCGCCCGCCCACACCCGCGTGCGCCGCCTGATCATGGGCGCGCTGTCGCCGCGCGCGATCGCGGGGATGGAGCCCGATATCGTCAAGCTGGTCGACGGCCTGCTCGATGCCATCGCCGCCAAGGGGGCTTGCGAGCTGATCGACGACTTCGCCGCGTCGATCCCCATCGAAGTGATCGGCAATCTGCTCGACGTTCCCCACGACGAACGCGAGCCGCTGCGCGACTGGTCGCTGGCGATCCTCGGTGCACTCGAGCCGGTGGTGTCGCCCGAAGTGGCTGCGCGCGGCAACAAGGCGGTAAAGGACTTCCTCGCCTATCTCGAAACCCTGGTCGCGCGCAGGCGCCAAAAGCCCGGCAATCCCGAGCGTGACGTGCTGACGCGCCTGATCCAGGGAGAAGGCAACGGCGAGGAAAACGGCGAGCGGCTGACGGAGAAGGAGCTGCTGCACAACTGCATCTTCCTGCTCAACGCCGGGCACGAGACCACCACCAATCTGATCGGCAACGGCCTCGTCGCGCTGCACCGGAATCCGGACCAGAAGCAGCGGCTGATCGAAAACTCCGACATGATCAAGACTGCCGTCGAGGAGATGCTGCGCTACGAGAGCTCGAACCAGCTCGGCAACCGCATGACGACAGAGAAGATCGAGCTCGGCGGCGTCATGCTCGACGCCGGCACGTCGGTGACGCTGTGCATCGGGGCGGCCAACCGCGATCCCGCCCAGTTTCCGGAGCCCGAACGCTTTGACATCGCGCGCACGCCGAACCGGCATCTCGCCTTCGCCACCGGCGCGCATCAATGCGCCGGCATGGCGCTGGCGCGACTCGAAGGCGCGATTGCGATCTCGCGCTTCCTGGCGCGCTTCCCGAACTATGCCGTGAGCGGCCATCCGGTGCGGGGCGGACGGGTGCGGTTCCGCGGCTTCCTGAGCGTGCCCTGCTCTATAGGTTGAGGCCCGCGGGCATCGTTTCGAACGAGCGACGCATTATCTGTTAGAATGCGTAAGACACGTGAGCTGGAGTGACGAATGAGTAGTCCGCCAGTCGCTGATTTCATCTCGAGGGAGGCGCGCTTCGGCGCCCGCAATTACGAGCCGCTTGGCGTTGTCCTGTCGCGCGGCGAAGGCGTTTTCGTTTGGGACACCCAGGGCAACCGATATCTGGATTGCCTCTCCGCCTATTCGGCGGTCAACCAGGGCCATTGCCACCCGAAAATCCTGGCCGCCATGGTCGAGCAGGCCGGCCGATTGACCCTGACCTCGCGTGCATTCCACAACGACCAGCTCGCTCCCTTCTACGAGGAGATCGCGGAACTCACCGGCTCTCACAAGGTGCTGCCGATGAACAGCGGAGCCGAAGCCGTTGAGAGCGCGATCAAGTCCGTGCGCAAATGGGGCTATGAGGTGAAGGGGGTGCCCGACGGGCAAGCCGAGATCATCGTCTGCGCCAACAATTTCCATGGACGCACCCTCGGCATCGTCGGCTTCTCGACCGACGCGGCCACGCGCGAACATTTCGGCCCCTTTGCGCCGGGCTTCAAAATCATTCCCTTCGGCGATCTCGCCGCGCTGGAAGACGCAATCACGCCGAACACCGTCGCCTTCCTGGTCGAACCCATCCAGGGCGAAGCCGGAGTCATCATTCCACCGGCAGGCTATTTCACGGGGGTGCGCGAGCTCTGCACGGCGCACGACGTGATGCTGATCCTCGACGAGATCCAGACTGGACTCGGCCGCACCGGCAAGCTGCTTGCGGAACAGCACGAGGGCATCGAGGCGGATGTGACGCTGCTCGGCAAAGCTTTGTCCGGCGGTTTCTATCCCGTCTCGGCCGTGCTTTCCAACAACGAGGTCCTCGGCACGCTGAAACCAGGTCAGCATGGCTCAACATTCGGTGGCAATCCGCTCGCCTGCGCGGTGGCGCGGGCGGCGCTCCGCGTTCTCGTCGAGGAAGGGATGATCGAGAACGCTGCGGTGCAAGGTGAGCGCTTCCTGAAAGGCCTCAGAAGCATCCGCGCCAACACGGTGCGCGACGTGCGCGGACGCGGGCTGATGCTGGCGGTCGAGCTCAACCCTGAAGCCGGCCGTGCGCGCCGCTACTGTGAGGCTCTGCAGACCGAAGGCATCCTCGCCAAGGATACCCACGAGCACACGATCCGCTTCGCCCCGCCGCTGGTGATTACCAGTGACCAGGTTGATTGGGCCTTGGAGAGAATCGCTGCCACCCTGACGCAGGATTTCGCCTGAGCTCTGCCTGCGTCGGAAGACCGCAAGGCCGCGGGCAGTCAACAACGAACGATTTCGCCACCTGCGCGTTGAACGGTTCCGGGCGACTGGGACGAGCGTGGAGTTGCGATCATGCTTCCGCGTGCCGTGTGCCTTTCGGCGTTTTTGGTCGGTGTGTCGATGCTCACGGCGAGCGTCGGTGCGTCCGCCCAGGACCATCATGGTCGGGGTGGGCCGCCGGGAGCGGCTGCCCGACCGGCAGCGCCGCCTGCGATGGCCCGACCGGCGGCGCCACCTGCGATGGCGCGTCCCGCTGCGCCGGCATTTCATCCTCCGGCCATGCCGCAGCGACCGGCCATGGCGCCGAGTCCGGCGCCTCGCATGGCCTCACCGCCACCGCGCCCGGCCCCGCACTTCGCGGCACCACCGCAGCGAGCTGCCCCGCACGTGGCGGCACCGCGACCTGAATTCCATCGCGCGCCGGCAGCTCCGCAACGTCCGGCGATGGCACCGCCGCCGACGCCGCATATTGCCGCCCCCTCACACCCCAGCGCGCCGCCGGCCGTGAGCGAGCGGCCGGAACGGCCGCGCGAGACGCTGTCGCGCCAAGCCTCGGAACGCCAGGGCCGCATCGACCGCTTGCAACAGCGTGTGCAGACATTGCAGTCGCAAAAGCCGGAAGGCGCGGGAGCGCAACGCGAGCAGCAGCGATTGCTGCAGTCGCAGAATAGGCTGCTGGAGCGCGAGCAGCGCGTACAACAGCGTGAGCAGCACGTCGAGCAGGGACAGCGCGAGATGCTGTCGCGCCAGACCGCGGAGCGCCAGACCCGCATCGATCGCCTCCAGCAGCGTGTGCAGACGTTGCAGTCGCAAAAGCCGGACGGCGCACGCGCGCAACGCGCACAAGAACGCGCGCTGCAGGCGCAGAACCGTCTGCTGCAGCACGAGCAACGGGCGCAGCAAATCGATCTGGCGCGCCAGCAGAGGCTGGGGCTGCAGGCCCCCGCTGCATCAGTTGCAGCGGCGGCCGCCGCGCGCGGGCGGTTTGCCGCGCACTTCCGCGAGCGGGCGGCCGGACAAACCCAGGCGGCCCTCGTCGCCCGCCACAGCGGCTGGGCTCCCCGGCAGGCCTGGCGACACCGCCATCCCGCGGTGTTCGTGGCATGGCTTGGGCCCGTGTTCTGGCCTTACGCCTATTCCGACATTTTTGACTACACGTTCTGGTCCTATGCCTACGAGCCCGGCTATTGGGCGTACGCGTATGACGACTTCGTCGACACCATGTTCTGGGGCGATGACAGCCCCTATTCCGCCTATGCCAGCACCAACCCGAATGACTATCCGCAAGCCGGCGGCGGCACCCGCGCGCGCCAGCGCGCCAGCGTGAGCCCGCAAACGCTGCAGCAATTGTGCGGCACACCGGACAAGGGCGTCACCGCTTGGCCGCTTGACGATATCACGCGGGCAGTGCGGCCGACGGCGGAGCAACGCGCGCTGCTCGACGCGTTGAAGACCGCGGCGGCCAACGCCGCCGGTGTTTTCAAGGACTCCTGCGCAGAGACATATGCACTGACGCCGCCTGGCCGCTTGCGGGCGATGATGAACCGCGTCAGCGCGACACTGGATGCTGTCAAGATCGTGCGACCGGCACTGGAGACTTTTTACAACTCGCTCAGTGACGAGCAGCAGGCCCGCTTCAACGCGCTCGGCCCCAAAATCGGCGACCGCTCGCCTCGGCAGCAGGAAGCCAATGCCCAGGAAGCCAGTGCCGAAGGCTGCGGCGATCCGAAGTCCGGCCTGACCCAGTTGCCGATCCAGAGGATCGAGGCTGTCCTCCACCCCGCGGGCAAGCAGAAGGAAGCGCTCGACCGCCTCGGCGAGGCGACGGCGAAGGGCGTTGAGGGCCTACAGGCGGCCTGTCCGAACGATGTACCGCTGACGCCGGTCGGACGACTAGAGGCGATGCAGCACCGGCTCGAGGCCATGCTTCAGGCCGCCAAGCTGGTCGAGCCCGCCCTGGACGAGTTCTATGCCACGCTGAGCAGCGAGCAGAAGGCGCGCTTCAACACGCTGCAACAGCTCGCAGGCCCGTGACGGCAGCAGCGTCGCATTCCCTCGTTGCAATGTGCGCAGCGGCCGAGCGACGCGGGGTGCCATCATCGCCCTGCTCCACAGTTCGGCCAGAACATACGTGTCCGGGCCGCTTCTCTCTGTGAGAAATGCGGTGGCACGGAATGCAAACAACCGCCTCGCCTTGACCTCACGCGACGGAAATCGTCTTCGGTCCAGCGTCAGTCGCGGTTGGGATCGCTTGAGGCCGCTCTTTCTCATCCGAGCTGATGGCGCTGCATTGCTGGGAGTGAGCAGACAACTCAAGATCGGCCAGGTGGTCCCAGTATTCTGCTTCTGCGAGCAGCTTCCATTTGTTCATGCTGTTGTACGCGGCCTGTTGGCGGCACAGCGAACTCATCGCACGCAAGCGCTGCACTCTCTCCACTGCCTCCACTGCGAACCTCCCTTCGCGCCAGCTTGTTTACAAGCGCACTTATGTTGTCACAATTTCGCAGATTGAATTGACGAGTGATAGTCCGGTGTTTGACGGTCAATCGATGATAGCGCAATCGTCTGACTTTTCACCGACGTGAGCAGCTCCAGCCTGAGAGCTAGTCGAAGTTCTCAGCGCCGTAGCCCCTTCGGCCAGCGCTGTACGCAGGCACGCAACAAGACTCGCGTCGGACGACGGGTTCCCAAGTCGCTGTTGCATTCCATTTCAGGACTGAAATCTTAATTGTCAGCGGCCTTCCCGGGATAGTGGTTAGCTGGCGATTAGACCGGGCCGGACAAGGTTTGATCCCGAAACTATTTTGGCCCGGCACATTGGACTGCAAGACCGCCTTCGGGCGGTCTTTCCTTATTGCCGCAATAGAACGGGCCTGGGGCTGGAACACGCCGGGGCCTCCGGCAAAAGTCGCTAGCCTTGCCCCGCCGATCACAACAATGGCCCCGACGATTGCGCGCCGGGGCCATTCAAGATCATCAGGCGTGGGTACATCCGCCGTGCCTGCCGATCGTTGATGCCACTGATTACCGCATCCGATCTGGCGCAGACCGTGGCGAGGCTGCGGCATCGGGATGATATCATTCTGCCTGAAAGCTGACGGCTGTCCACCTCTCGTTGGTGGTACTCCAACCGGCTCGCTGAGCGAGCCCGCCGCTTCGGTGCCGTGAAGGGGAAGGCGCGCTTCAACACGCGGCAACAAGTCGCAAGCCCGTGAGGACAGCGCGCGTGGGAGCTAGACCACCGTCCTGTGCCGCGTAATGCACGTGCGCAGCACCTCGTCCATCGGCTTGCTCCACCAGTCGTTGGAGAAGATCTCGATCTCCGAATAACCGGCATAGCCTTGCGCTTCGACAGCGGCGCGCGCCGATTTGATGTCGATCACGCCGTCGCCCATCATGCCGCGGTCGTTGAGGATGTCCCTGGTCGGCACCAGCCAGTCGCAGACATGGAAGGCCAGCAGGCGATCCTTGCCGGCACGCGCGATCTGGGCCATCAGCTCCGGATCCCACCAGATGTGATAGACGTCGAGCGCGACGCCAAGCATGCCGCTGCGGCCCGGGTCGAGCCGATCGCAGATGTCGAGCGCCTGTTTCGTCGTGTTCACGCAGGCGCGGTCGGCAGCGTAGGCCGGATGCAAGGGCTCGATCGCCAGCGGCAGCTTTGCCTGTCTGGCATAGTCGAGCATCTCGGCGAGAGCCTCCTCGACCTGACCGCGCGCTGCGACGATGTCCTTGGACGCCTCGCTGCCCGGCCGCGAATATTGCGGCAGACCGCCGACGACGAGAACGATGCAGGGCGCGCCCAGCGCCTTGGCTTCGTCGACGCAGCGGCGGTTGTCGTCGCGCACTTCGCCGCGACGCGATGCGTCCGAGGTGAACATGCCGCCGCGGCAATAGCCCGACAGCTCGAGGCCGGCGTCGCGCACCGCGCGTGCGGCGCGGTCGAGACCGACGGCAGCGACCTGATCGCGCCAGGGGTCGATGGCGCGGATGCCATGCTTCGCACAGGCGTCGATGATCTCGACGAGGTCACCCTGCTTGCGGACCGTCGCCGTGTTGAGCGACAGCCAGCGATGGTCGGACGAAAAATCGCGCATCAGGAGTCCAGCCCGTGAGAGGCCAGCACTGTTTTCATGCGACGGGTCGCCAGTTCGGGGTTGGCCAGCAGCCCGGCCTGATCGGCGAGGCGGAACAGCTCGGCCAGATGCAGCATCGAGCGCGCGCTCTCCTGTCCCCCGACCATGGTGAAATGATCCTGGTGGCCGTTGAGATAGGCCATGAACACCACGCCGGTCTTGTAGAAGCGCGTCGGCGCCTTGAAGATATGACGCGACAGCGGCACGGTCGGCCCCAGCACGTCGTGGAAGCCGGCCTCGTCGCCTGCCGCGAGGCGTGACAACGCATAAGAGGCAGCCGGCGCGATGGCATCGAAGATGCCGAGCAGTGCGTGCGAAAAGCCCTGGTCGTCGCCGGCGATTAGCTCCGCGTAGTTGAAATCGTCGCCGGTGTACATCTTGATGCGCTTGTCCAGGCGCCTGCGCATGTCGATCTCGCGCTGCTTGTCGAGTAGCGAAACCTTGACGCCGTCAACCTTGGCCGCGTTGTTGTTGATGATGGCCACCGCAACGTCCATCGCCTTGTCCAGGTCCTTGGTGCCCCAATATCCGGTCAGAGCGGGATCGAACATATCGCCGAGCCAGTGGATGATCACGGGCTCGCGGACCTGCGACAGCACGCGGTTGTAGACCTTGGCGTAATCGTCGGCGCTGCGGCCGAGTTTTGCGAGAGCACGCGACGCCATCAGGATGATGCGGCCGCCGACCTTCTCGACGGCCGAGAGCTGCTCCTCATAGGCGCGAATGACGTCGTCGAGGCTCTTGGCATCCTCGACCGCAAGATGATCCGTACCTGCGCCGGAGAACACCAGCGCATTGCGCCGCTTGGCGGCACCGACCGAACGTGTGATCAGCTCCAGCGAGGTCGGCCAGTCCAGCCCCATCCCACGCTGCGCGGTGTCCATGGCTTCGGCGACGCCGAGGCCGAGGTCCCAGACATGCTCGCGGAAGGCGATGGTCTTGTCCCAGTCGATGGCAGCCGAGAGCCAGGGATCGTTGTCCGCAAAGGGATCGACAACCGTGTGCACGGCCGAGAACGCGATGCGGTTCAAAGGTCCTTCGAGCTTCGCGGGGAACGTTCGCGACGCCGCGAGCCGGTAGGTCTCGATCGAACGATCCGCTTTCGGGAGCTTGAGCGACAATGACGACATTGGTTGGACGGGTTTGTTCATGATTTCAGACCTCTCCCCGTCATTGCGAGGAGCGAAGCGACGAAGCAATCCAGACCGTCGCCGCGGAGGGACTCTGGATTGCTTCGCTTCGCTCGCAATGACGGCTTGGTAAACATCGCGGCTTATCCAACTGACCTCAGGCCTCGATCGGGGCGACGTCGATCCAGCGCCGCTCCTTCCAGCTCTTCAGCGCGCATTCGGCGAGTTGCACGCCCTTGACGCCTTCGAGCAGCGTGAACTTGTAGGGCGCGTCCTCGTAGACGTGGCGGATGAACATCTCCCACTGCTCCTTGAAGCCGTTGTCGTAGGTGACGTTGTCAGGCAGCTTCTGCCAGTCGCCGTAGAAGTCGTGCAGCCGCTTCTCGTCGGGATTCCACACCGGCCGGGGCGTTGCCTGCCGCGCCTGGATCATGCAATCCGACAGGCCCGCGACCGCCGAGCCGTGTGTGCCGTCGACCTGGAAGGTGACGAGGTCGTCGCGATAGACGCGCGTCACCCAGGACATGTTGATGTGCGCGATGACGCTGCCCTCGAGCTGGAAGGTCGCGTAGGCGGAATCATCCGCGGTCGCCTTGTACTTCTTGCCCTGCTCGTCAAAACGCTCGGGGATGTCGGTGTTGCCGATGCAGACCACGCTCTGGACGTTGCCGAACAGGTTGTCGAGCACGTAGCGCCAGTGGCAGACCATGTCGAGGATGATGCCGCCGCCGTCCTCGTCGCGGTAGTTCCAGGACGGCCGCTGCGCCTCCTGCCAGCCGCCTTCGAACACCCAATAGCCGAATTCGCCGCGCACCGAGAGGATGCGGCCGAAGAAGCCGGAGTCGCGCAGGAAGGCGATCTTCTTCAGGCCCGGCAGGAACAGCTTGTCCTGCACCGTGCCATGCTTGACGCCCTTTGCGTTGGCGAGCTTGACGACCTCGAGCGCCTCCTCGAAATTCGTCGCGATCGGCTTCTCGCAATAGACGTGCTTGCCGGCGTTGATGGCCTGGGTCAGCAGACCGGGCCGCGCCTGCGTGGTCGCGGCGTCGAAGAACATGGTGTCGTTCTTGTCCGCGAGCGCAGCATCGAGATCGGTGGTCCAGCGCGTGATGTTGTAGCGCTTGGCGAGGGCTTCGACCTTGTCGGCGCTGCGGCCGACCAGGATCGGATCGGGCATCACGCGGTCGCCGTTCTTCAGCCGGACGCCGCCCTGCTCGCGAATCGCGACGATCGAGCGGATCAGATGCTGGTTGAGACCCATGCGGCCGGTAACGCCGTTCATGATGAGGCCGAGGCGTTGGGTGGTCATGCCAATTACTCCCAAGGTGATTTTGGCTGTTCGAGCGGGCGGAGCGCCGACCAGTCCGGATGGACCGACGTCGCAAAGCCCGTTGCATGGAGCGATCCCGTCAGGAGATCGCCGTTTTGAATGGAGAGGCGGATGCCCTGCCCGGCATCGGCGTAGAGATCGGGATGCGCGAGCGCGAAAGCCTGCGCTTCAGCGGTCGGCGTCTCGCCAAATCCGTCGACATAGTGATGGCCGTTGCGCTCCGCATGGGTGACGCCGATGAAGGCGCCGAGCGCGAGATCCTGCTGCACGGCAAGGCCGGCCTGGCAGGTCAGGTCCTCGCCCGTCACGAAGAACCGCGCGCCGCCCGCGCTCCATTTCGACGCGCGCGTCGCGTTGACGATGGATTTGTAGAGGCCCTTGCAGGACTTCGAGGAAATGCCGCAATAGCCGCGCGCACGCGCCGCCGGGAAGGCATCGTAGGAATCGTCGGCCTCGTCGATGATGAAGCCGTGCGCGGCGAGCGAGCCGAGCGGGCATTGCCGGGTGATGTCTCGCGGCATCGGCTGTTCGACATAGAGCAAGCGCGAGGCGATCGGGCGCAGCGCGGAATCACGATCAAGCCGATCCATCAGTGCCTGTAGTGCGGCAAGATCGGCGTACTGCTCGTTCGCGTCGAGCGTCACCTTGTAGTCGCGCCCGAGCGTGTCGAGTTCCTTGCCGATCCGCGCCAGCCGTCCTGCATCGGCAGCGGGATCGCCCGACAGTTTCAGCTTGAAGTAATACGCACCGGCGTTCTCGCGTGCATCGGCAACACCGCCCTCACCTTCGACGGTATCGTCGAGGCCCACGGTGTGCCTGATGGCAACGCGCGGCAGCGGCTTCCGGCCGGCGAGAAACGCCGTGAGGTCCGCTTCCTTGAGGTCCGGCGAAAGCCGTGCATCGATGCCGGCAATGTTGCCGGCCATCCCGTCGAAAAAGTTGGTCTCGCCTGCGCGGAGCAGTGCGTCGAGGATCGCCTTGTCGATCTCCGCCGGGCCATAAGCCGCCGCAAGCGCTGGAATATTCTTCTTTGCACAAGTCGCGACCTGGGCACCGATGCACGAGGCATGCAGATCGAACGCCGTCAAGAATCCAGTCCGCGCAAGATAAAGGCCCCGCGCAATTTCCAGCGAACGCCGCAGGCCGTCGACCGTCTGCGCCGGCGACAGCTCCGGCCGCTTGTCGAACCATTTTGGCACCAGCAGCTCGGCACTGGCGCCGACCGCATTCCCGCTGCCCTCGACCTCGATCTCGACCCGCACGAACAGCTGCGGCGTTGCATTGATGGTGATCGCGCCAAAGCGGAACGGCCGCGCAAAATGCACGGGACGTTCAAAGAACGCGATGTCTCGCAGCTTCAGGCGCGGCGCCATGACTTTAATCCAGCGAACCTTGCGAGAAAAAATGCCTGCGGATGCGTTGCACGAGCTCGGTGAAGACAGGATCGGCCATTACATCGAGCGAGCGCGGGCGCGGCAGCGGCACGTCGTAGATCGCCGCGATCGCGCCGGGCCGCTCGGTCATGACCAGCACGCGGTCGGCGAGGAACACGGCCTCGGGAATCGAATGCGTGATCAGGAGCACCGTCTTCCTAGTCTCGCGCTGGATCCGCATCAGCTCGACATTCATGCGCTCGCGCGTCAACGCGTCGAGTGCGCCGAACGGCTCGTCCATCAGCATGATCTTGGGATCGTGCACCAACGCGCGACAGATCGAGGCGCGCTGCTGCATGCCGCCCGAGAGCTGCCAGGGCAGCTTCTTCTCGAAACCTTCGAGGCCGACCAGCTTCAACAGCGCCTTGGCGCGATCGAGATAGTGTTGTCGCGGCAGCCGCTTCATGTCGATCGGCAGCATCACGTTCGCGAGGATGTTGCGCCAGGGCAGCAGCAGCGCGTTCTGGAAGACGATGCCGACATTGCCGTGCGGCTTCGTCACCTTCTCACCCTCGACCAGGACCTCGCCTGATGTCGGCGGCAGCAACCCCGAGATCAGCTTGAGTAGCGTGGACTTGCCGCAGCCGCTTGGGCCGACCACGACGAAGAACTCGCCGTCATTGATGTGGAAGTCGAGCGGACGCAGCGACGGCACGTCGCCGTCGCGCGTCCGGTAGGTTTTCGACACGCCGGACAGTTTGATGCCCGACGCATCGCCGGCAGCCCGGTCGCTCACCAGTCTCAGATGCGCGGCGTGCTGCACGATTTCGCTCACGACTGCGGCTTGCTTCACGATCCGCTCTTCGGCAGATAATCGTTGGTGTAGAAGGCCTTCGGGTTCTCCTTGGCCTTGGCATCCAGTCCGCCATATTCGACCATCAGATTGACGGAGTCCGTCATGTTCTGGTCGGTGACCTGGAACGGCCGCTTGCTCTTGGTCTCCGCGGTCCGGTAGAGCGGAATGGTCAGCTCAAAGCCCTGCGTCAGGGTGTCGATCTTGCCGCCCTTGGGGTTGGCATCGAGGATCGATTGCGCAGCCGCTTTCGGCTCCTTCTCGGCGGCTTCGACCGCCTTGGTCGTCGCCGACATGAAACGGCGGACGAGATCGGCATTGGCCTTCACATAGTCGGCGTTGGCGATGATGCCCGAGGAGACCATGTTGATGCCGTAGTCAGCGAACTTGATCGGATAGACGTCCTTGCCGGTGGCGTCCTTGATCTTCATCGACTGGTCCATGACGTAGCCGAGCAACAGATCGGCCTGGCCGTTGATGACGGCGTTGAGCTTGGTCTGGCCGTCGCCGGCAACGGTCTGGAAGTCGCTTTCCTTCAGGCCGGTCTTCTTCAGGAACAGCGGCCAGATCTGGGTCATGGAATCGGCCGGCGTGATCGCCACCGTCTTGCCCTTGATGTCCTCCGGCTTCTTGATGTTCTTGTCGGCAAAGCCCATGGCGGACATCGGGCTGGTCTGGAGCAGCACGCCGGTCGCGACGACAGGTGCGCCCTTGATCGCGGCGCGCATCATGGTGGGGACGTCGACATAGCCGAAATCGGCGGTCTTGGCGGCCACGGCCTGCGTGGTCGCAGCCGAGCCGCGGCCTTCCTGGATTTCGAGGTCGATGCCTTCGGCCGCGTAAATGCCCTTGGCTTTGCCGTAATAGAACGGCGCGTGCTCGCCATAGACGTACCAGTTCAGCATCAGCACGACCTTGTCGGCGGCCTGCGCGGGCATCGCCGCAAACACCATCAGCGCAGCCGAGACAGCTCCTATCCACCGCTTCATCGTTTCTCTCCCTTGCCCTTGTTGCGTCGGCCGTTGATGGCCGTTCGTTGCCTTAGTTTTTGTTACGAGGCGAAAATCACGTCTTCACGCTGGCTGACATGCCAGGGAATGACCAGCTTCTCGATCCGGTCCACGATCCAGAACAGGATCACGCCGAGCAGCGCCAGGATCACCAGCGCCGCGAACATCGTCGGCAGATCGAACGTGCCGATCGAGCGCTGCATCACGTAGCCGATGCCGGAATTGGAGCCGACGAACTCGCCGACGACGGCGCCGACCACGGCAAGCGTCACCGACACTTTGAGGCCTGAGAAGATCGCCGGCAGCGCATGCGGCAGGTTCACCGCGAGGAAAACCCGGAACCGGCTGCCCTGCATGGCGCGGGCGAGATCGACCATATCAGGATCGACCGATTTGAAGCCCTGCACGGCGGAGACCACCACCGGGAAGAAACCGAGCAGGAAGGCTGAAATCACTTTGGGAATGATGCCGAAGCCAAACCAGACCACGAACAGCGGCGCGATCGCGATCTTCGGCACGGATTGCGAGAACACCAGCAGCGGATAGACATAGCTCTCCACCGTCTTCGAGCCCGCGATCAGCATCGCGACGGGAATGCCGAACAGCGCCGACAGCAGGAAGCCGCAGACGGTGGCATAGGTGGTCGGCCAGGACTGGCGCAGCAGTTCCGGCCATTCGGTGCGCAGCACCGCGACGACGTCGGCCGGCGCCGGGATCTGATAGGCGGGAATTTTGAACAGCCGGATTGCGAGGTCCCAGGCGACGACGATGAAAACCAGGAACAAAAACGGCCGGACCCAGGCCGCATTCAGCATCTTGGATACCGCACCTTGCGGCTTCAACTCAGCCACGTCTCACTCCCGGCATTCTTCTTCGTTCGGGGGAGAAATTAACTCGTTGGATAAATACTGTCCAGAGCTTTCCCTGTGACGTTTTGTGCCGGTTCCTGGCCTCCTCTCGTGTCCCGGACGTGCTGCTGCGCTACGTCCGGGGCACGAGACCGCCTCACCCTCGGTGTCATTCCCCGCGAAGGCGGGGAATCCAGTACGCCGCGGCTTCTCGGTTCAATCTCAACCGTCTCTGGAATACTGGATTGCCCGCCTTCGCGGGCAATGACGGCGGAGATTGAGGAAACGACGGACGATTGGTCCGCCAACGCGCGGACTAGGCCGCTAAACCGTCTGCGCGACCGCGCTGCGCGACTTCGGCGCCTTGGCGATCTCGAACAGCGCGGTCGATCGGCCCGTCAGCGCGGCCAGCACGAGGCCGACCATGTGCGAAAGCCGTTCGTCCTTGGCTTTCTTGTCCAGCAGGTCGCGGCCGAAGATCACGCTCAACGTGGCCGAATTGGAGAGATAGAAGAAGCAGAGCCCCGCGATCGAGATGTAGAGCTGCACCGGATCGACCGCGACCTGGAAGTCGCCGCTGTCGACGCCGCGCAGCACCACGGTGCGGATCATCTCGACGAAGGGCGAGTGCATCGACTTGACCTTGGTCGAGCGCTTGAGGTGCTTTGCGCGCGCGAGGTTCTCGGTCTGGAGCAGCGACAGGAATTCCGGGTTGCGCAGGAAGTAGTTCCAGGTGAACTCGATCAGGCGCCGGATCGCTTCGGGCGGATCGAGATGCTCGAGATCCAGCCCCCGCTCCTCGCTGCGGATCTTGTCATAGGCGCCTTCGAGCACCGCGAGATAGAGCTCGTCCTTGTTGCCGACGTGATAGTAGAGCATGCGCTTGTTGGCGCCGGCCTTCGCCGCGATGCGGTCGACACGCGCGCCCGCGAGCCCGTGGGTGGAGAATTCCTGCTTGGCAGCCTCGAGAATGCGCAGCCGCATCCCCTCGGGGTCGCGCTGCCATTTCAGAGTTCGCTTTGCCGTTGCTTTCGCCAAACCGGGTGCCCGCTGGGTGATCGTCCAGATCGCATTTATCATGCGCGAGGCCCGCCGCATAGTTTCGTCATTGCGAGCGCAGCGAAGCAATCCAGACTGCCACCGCGAAGACAGCCTGGATTGCTTCGTCGCAAGAGCTCCTCGCAATGACGAACGGGAGGCCGCCCCCTCAATCCGCCGGCTTCGGCGAGCGCTCCAGCAGCACCGTCTGGATCCCGCAGGTCCCATTCCGCACCGTCATGATCCGCGTGCCCGGCTTCCGGCCGTTGCGCACCTCGGTGACGTCGAGGCCGGCGGCGAGCAGGCGGGCGCGCGTGGCGTCGATGTCGGCGACCCGCCAGCTCAGGCCCCAGAGACGGTCATGCACGGAATCCCCGCCCGCCACGGGGCGGCGCACCACTTCGACGATGAGGTCGCCGCAGCGGAAGAACATCAGCTGGCCCCAATCCTGGTGCGAGCGGTCCAGTGCGAGATCAAGGCCGAGCCGCGCGCCATAGAGCGCAGCGGCGCGGTCGGAATCCTCGGTGGTGACCACGACGTGGTCGAGCCCATCGATCGGCGCGATGTCGGTCGCAGTCGACAGCGGCCGCTCCTCGGCGAGCTCGAGGAAGAACATGCGCACGCCGCGCGTCAATTCGGTCGCGGCACGCGTGCGTTTCCAGTGCAGGACTGCGCCGCTCGCGACGTCGCTGCTTTCGACCTCGGCGACCGGATCAGGCCTCAAGGCCACCCGCTCCAGCCGCCGGTGCATCTTGCCCATGTCTGCGACACGAAAGCACAGGCTGGCGAGCACGCCCTCGCGGTCGTCGAGCAGCGCGCGGATCCGGTCCGCCGCAACGTTAAAGCCGCTCGGCGCCATCAGCTCGATCGTCACGTTCGCAAGCGTGAACAGCACGCGATCGGCGCCCTCGCCGGAATTCTGCCAGGCCGGCGCGCGCCCGAGCAGCGTCTGATACGCCGCCTTGGCCGCACCGATATCGCTCACCAGGGCAACGATGTGATCGAGGCCGGTGATCATCATTCCCCCCTTTGATCGACCTGGAACCATATTCCGAAGGACGGCGTTTGTCCGGGCTTGGCATGGACCGGTGATGGTCGTATTCCGGCCCCATGCCGACCTCAAGCGCTCGGGCGGCAGATTTGCGAATAATTTCAGCGTCCCCAGAGCGGAACCGGTGTTAGAGTAAGCCCGCCGGCCGGGACCACCCAGCGCATCACGGACAACCAATGCAGGCTCTCTTTATCGGTCAGACCTATATCGACGTCGTCTTCATCACCGACCACATGCCGACCGGCGACGAAAAGCACGTGGCAACCGACTACGCGGTCTCCTTCGGCGGCAACGCGGTCACGGCGGCGTTCTGCTGCGCCAAGCTCGGCATCGTGCCCGATCTCATCGCCACGGCGGCCAATGACTGGCTGGGGCGGATGTTCCAGGACATGTGCGCGAAATACGCGATCTCGCTGCACGGGCGGAAGGTGAACCAGTCCTCGCTGTCCTTCATCATGCCCAAGGACGGCAAGCGCGCCATCGTCCGCTGCCGCGACGACGAGCACATCCATCCGTTCCCCATGCTCAATCTCGGCGGCTGCCGCGCCCTGCACATCGACGGCCATCAGCCCGATGCCGCGATCCACTATGCAAAAGTCTGCCGCGAGGCCGGCATCCTGACCTCGCTCGACGGCGGCGGCCTGCGCACCAACACGCATGAGCTGCTCGCATTCATCGACGTCGCCATCGTCGCCGAACGCCTATGCGAGCAGATGGACCTGACGCCCGAGAAGATGCTCGACTACCTCAAGAGCCGCGGCTGCAAGATCGGCGGCGTCACCATGGGTGAGAAGGGTCTGCTCTGGTACAATGAAACGGGTGCGGTCGAGGTCATGCCGGCGATGCCGATCCCGCGCGAGCGCGTGATCGACACCAACGGCGCCGGCGACGTCTTCCACGGCGCCTATGTCTATTCCTACCTCGCCCATCCCGGCAAAAGCTGGCGCGAGCATTTTGATTTTGCCCGCGCCGCCTCGACCTTCAAGATCCAGCGCCTCGGCAACGAGGCCGGGCTGCCGACCCTTGTGGACATCGCCAAAGTCAGGCACGAGTTCGAAGTCAGGGTCTAGGGTTTTGTAAGGGCATATCATGGGGCGCGTCTTTATCGCCGGCAGCATCAACATGGATGTGGTGGCGACCGCCGATCGCCACCCCAAAGTCGGCGAGACCGTCGCCGGCCGGCAGGTGCTGTATTTTCCTGGCGGCAAAGGTGCAAACCAGGCCGTCGCGGCGTCGCGACTCGGCGTGAAGACCACGCTGATCGGCCGGCTTGGCAAGGATTCATTTGGCGCTGAGTTGCGGATGTTCCTCGGTGCGCAGGGCATCGAGCTCGGCTCTGTTCGGGACGCCGACACGCATAGCGGCACCGCGATCATCACGGTGGCGGCCTCCGACAACACCATCGTCGTCATCCCCGGCAGTAATGCGCTGGTCAGCGCCGACGATGTCGCGAACGTTCCGCTGGCGAAGGGCGATGTGGCCGTCAGCCAGTTCGAGATTCCGCTGCCGACGATTGCCGCCTTCTTCCAGCGCGCCCGTAGCGCCGGCGCCACGACGCTGCTCAACCCGGCACCGGCGCAAAAGATGTCCGCCGAGCTGCTGGCGCTCGTCGACATCCTCGTGCTGAACGAGACCGAGCTCGGCTTCCTCGCAGGCGTGGAGCTCTCCGACGGCGACGAGGCCGCAACAATCATCGACGTCGCGCGACAACTTCAGGCACGCGAGGACCAGATCATCTGCGTGACGCTCGGCAAGCGGGGCGTGCTCGCGCTCGCCGGCCGCGAGGAATTCGCGGTGCCCGGCCGCGTGGTGAAAGCGGTCGACACCACCGGCGCCGGCGATTGCTTCGTCGGCGCGCTCGCGGCGCAGCTGGCGAAGGGCGTGTCCTTGCGTGCCGCGCTCGCCTTCGCCAACGCGGCCGCCTCGATCAGCGTGCAGCGGATGGGCGCCGGGCCGTCGATGCCGACGGCCGCGGAAGTCGCCGCGGTCGTCAAGGCCAGCTGATCAGGCCAGCGCGCTCTTCAGGTCGAAGCCTTCGTCCGCGGCCTGCTCCGGCGTGATCGAGCGCTCCAGTCCGAACAGGCGTCGGCCGAACATGTGGTCGCCGGCACGGTTGACCGACTCGATGCCGAGCAGTCTGTCGCCCTTGTAGCAGAACGCCGAGAACGCTTTCTTCTCGGGATCGCCACGCAGCACGACGCGGTCGTAGCCGGTGGTCAGCCCCGCCATCTGGAGCTTGTCGTCGCCCTGGTCGCTCCAGAACCAGGGATGACTGTCGTAGGCCTTGCGGTCGCCGGTCAGCCGCGCCGCGAGGCAGCGGGCGTGATCGGTGGCGTTCTGCACCGATTCCAGCCGCTGCGATCCGCCGAAGCGCGGACTGGCGAACAGCGCGCAGTCGCCGATCGCGGAGATGCCAGGATCGGACGTCGAGAGATATTCGTCGACGATGATGCCGGCGGCGACGGCAAGCCCCGCCTCCGCCGCAAGCTCGATGTTCGGCAGCACGCCGACACCGACCACGACGAGGTCGGCCGGCAGATGCCTTCCATCGCTCAAGGAAACGCCGGTGACCTTGCCGCCCTCAGCCTCGATCGAGGTTGCCTGCACACCGAGGTGAATGCGGATGCCGGCCTCGCGATGCCGCGCCTGAAAATACTCCGAGACCTCCGCCGTCACCGCGCGCGCCATCACGCGCGGGGCGAGTTCGAGCACGTCGACCTCGAGCCCCTTGATCCGCGCGGTGGCCGCGAATTCCAGGCCGATGAAGCCGGCGCCGATGATCACCGCGCGCTTCTTCGACGGCATGATCTTCCGCAGCGCCTCGCTGTCGTCGAGGATGCGTAAGTATTTCACGTCGGGCAAATTCGCATTCGGCAAATCAAGCAGCCGGTTGCGCGCGCCCGTGGCCAGCACGAGGTGGCCGTAAGGCAGCGTCTCGCCGGATGCGAGATGCACCTTGTGGCCGGCGCGATCGATCGACACTGCGCGGCCTGCGATCAGCTCGATCTTCTGATCCTGGTAGAATTTCTCCGGCCGGAACATCAGGCTCTCCGGCCCGGCCGAGCCCTTGATATAGGCCTTGGACAGCGGCGGCCGCTGATAGGGCAGATGCGCCTCGTCGTTGATCAGGCAGACGCGGTCGGAAAAGCCCGCCTGGCGCAGGGATGCCGCGACCTGGTAGCCGCCATGGCCGGCTCCGACAATGATCACCGGACCACCCGTCATTGGAACAGCCCATTTCCGGAGACACGAGCGTCACCCATGTCGTCTCCTCTCTCGCTGATATTGGCTTGGCTTGCCCAGGAGGAGCCGGCGCTCGTGTCCGTTCCTAAACGAAGGCGGCCCATTTGAGCCCATCATTCCGTCCTGCGCAAGAGCGGCATGCGGGGATTGTCACCCCCGACCTTCTGCGATTTAGTTGCAGCAACGACCTCATGCCGGGGATATTCCAGATGCCAGCTCCCGTCTCCAAACCCGACGATCCCGCCCTGCTGCGGATCGACGGCCCGATCGCAACCATCACGCTCAACCGCCCCGCCGCGTTCAACTCGGTCAACCTTGCAATCGCGCAGAAGCTCGAACAGCTCGCGGCCTATCTCGAAGGCGCCGACGACATCAGGGTCGTCGTGCTCGAAGGAGAAGGCCGCGCCTTCTCGGCCGGCGGCGATCTGCAGACGATCGGCGCTGCGGCCGAAACCGGCACGGTCACGCCGGTCGTTGGCGAGCTGCTGAAGCATTATCACGCCTTCATCGAGATCATCCGGCGCATGCCAAAGATCTCGCTGTCCAGCGTGCACGGCTCGGCGGCCGGCGCCGGCATGGGCCTCGCCTTCGTCACCGATCTCTGCATCGCCGCGGAGGATGCCAAGTTCACGCCGGCCTATGCCAAGATCGGGGTATCGCCGGACGGCGGCTCGACGGTCGGGATCGTCGGTACGGTCGGATCGAGACGTGCGCTCCAGATCTTCCTGTCGGAGGACAATTTTACCGCGCAGCAGGCCTATGAATGGGGCCTGGTTGCGAAGGTCGTCCCCGCCGCGGAGTTGAAGGCGGCCACGCGAAAACTCGCCGAGCGCCTGGCGCAGAATCCGCCGGCGGCGATCGCCGGCACCAAGTCGCTGGTCTACCAGGCCGCGACCACGCCGGTGAAGCAGCAGCTCGATGCCGAGGAGCACAAGATCATCATGGCGATGAATACGGAGGATTTCCGCGCCGCCGTGAAGAAATTCACGAGCAAGGGCAAGTGAGCGTGCCGGCACCGGCGCGCTCGTTCTGCGGCCTGCGCCACGGCGCGACCGACTGGAATAGGCAGGGGCTGTTTCAGGGACGAACCGACAACCCGCTGAACGCGGACGGCCTTGCGCAGGCGCACGAGGCCGCGGACATGTTGCGCGGGATCGGCATCAGCCGAATCGTCGCGAGCCCGCTGGTGCGCGCGGCACGAACGGCCGAGATCATCGCAGACGCCATCTCGGTGCCGCTCTCGATCGATGACGGCATCATCGAGTTCGATTTCGGAAGCTTTGAGGGCCTCCCCGTCCGCGACCTCATGATCAAGCACGGCGTCAACTCGGCGACGGGCCTCGTCTCGATCCTCCCCGCCGACGGCGAAAACTGGGACGCCATGACGGAACGGTCGCTGGCTTGCGTCTCCGCATGGCTCGACCGTCATCCTGACGACGATTTCCTGTTCGTCTGCCACGACGCGGTGATGCAGGGAATTGCGAAGTCACTGTGCGGCAGCTATTTCAAGAACAGCCACGGCACGCCGTTTCGCTACCTCCGTGAAGGCGGGCAATGGCGCGTCGAGTAGCTCGTCACTTAGGACAGATGTAGCCTGTCCCCGCCAGCGACTTGAAGCAGCCGACCGATTCCGGCAGCACTTTCTGCGGCAGCCACAGCACCACGCTCGGGAAATAGATCGCGAACGCGATCGTGGCCAGGAACACCACATAGATCGGCAAGGCGGCGCGTAAGGCCTTGGCAAAACTGATGCCGACGAATTTCGAGGCCATCAGCAGCACCAGGCCGTATGGCGGCGTGATCAGGCCAAAGGCGAGCGTGGCGATCAGCACCACGCCCATGTGCACGGCGTTGATGTCGCCGGCCTCGGTCAGCGCGTTGACCAGCGGCATGAAGATGATGATGGTCGGCACCGGCTCGATGAAGTCACCGACCACAGTGAAGAGCAGCACCATCAGCAGCATGATCAGATGCGGATCGTTGCCGGCAATCGAGGTGATCATGTCGGCGATGTAACTCGCACCGCGTAAGTAAGCGAGCATCCAGCCGAAGGCATTGGCAGCGCCGATCGTGATCAGCGGCAGCGAGAAGATCAAGCCTGCAAGGCAGAAATCATATGGGATCTTTTTGATATGCCCGCGGTTCAGCGCGGGGATCACGACGACGACAATCCAGACCACCGCAACGACGCCGGCTTCCGTCGGCGTGAACCAGCCGGTGAGGATGCCGCCGAGCAAAATGACAGGGATCATCAGCGGCAGGGCGGCGTCACCCGCGGCGAACACCACCTGCCGCAGCGGCGCGCGCGGCTTGCGCAGGCCGGAAGGGCCGAAGAAGTAGCAATAGATCATCAACCCGAAGCCGATCATCAGCCCGGGCACCACCCCCGCCATGAACAGGCCGGCGATCGAGACGTTGCCGACCGCGCCATAGACCACCGCCGTAATGCTCGGCGGCACCAGTGCAGCGATGGTCGAAGCGGACGCGATGATCGCCGCAATGAAGGCGGGCTCGTAGCCCTCGCGTTTCATCGGGCCGCCCAGCGCACGGCTCATCACGGCGACGTCGGCAGTGGTCGAGCCCGACATTTCCGAGAAGAACATGCTGAAGACAACGACGACCTGCGACAGCCCGCCCCTGATGTGTCCGACCAGCGATACTGACAGGTTGGCTATTCGTACCACCACGTTGGCCGAGCTCATGAGCTCGCCGACCAGCAGGAAGAACGGGATTGCCAGCAACGCCTCGGAGTCCACGCCGTCAAATATCTTCTGGATGATCGCGGCCAGCGAGACATCGGAGAGGAGCGCACCAATGAACACGCCGGCCATCAGCGAGAACGGCACGGGCACGCCGAGATAGCCGAACGACAGGAAGCAGATCGACATCAACGCCAGGACAACGGGTGCGCTCACGGCTGCGCCCTCATCTGCACGTCCGTGATGACGGGCGCTCCGTCCTCTTCGGGCGGCTCGTGATGGTCAAAGCCGTTGCGCAAGCCGTTGACGAGCTGCTCGATGGTGAACAGGCCGATCAGCACGCCGGACAGCGGGATGATCGCATAGAGCGAGGCGATCGGAGTGCCCGACGGCAAGCGAAAGCTGCCGAAGCCGCGAAGATAGTTCTGATAGCCGTACCAGATCAGGCAGAAGGCGACGCCGAGCACGACGAGACGAATGATCACTTCGACGATCAGCCGCGCCGTGCCGTGCATCGCTTCGGAGATCGCGGTGAGATAGAGGTGATCGTTGCGCCGGGTCGCGACCGCGGTCCCGACGAAGATCGCATAGATGAACAGCGTCGAGGTGACTTCCTGGAGCCACAGCCAGGGGTGGCCGATGGTGCGTGTGACGATGTCGGCGGTGACCGACAGCGAGAAGCCGAAGCAGAGCACGCCGCAGAGGACCATCAGCGCAAGCTCGAGCCAGTCGAGCCAGCGCCATTTCAGGTGGCGTTGCCGTTGCACCAGCAGTTTGTCGGCGATGGACATTGTTGCTCCCGGCTGCAGCTTTCCGTCATGGCCGGGCTTGTCCCGGTCATCCACGCACTTGGTGCGGGCTCGAAGGAAGAACGTGGATGCCCGGGACATTTGGCGCGAAGGCGCGCTTCGCGCTTCTGCCCGGGCATGACGACTTTGCTGTAACTAGTTCACCGACCGGATCAAATTCTTGATCTTCTCGGCATGCGGGCCGAGCTCCTTGGCGAGCTTGTCGAGATAGGGGTCGGCGATCACCGTGAAGCTCTTCTTGTCGACGTTGTCGACGATCTTCACGCCCATCTTCTTCAGCTTGTCGGCCGCGGTGCGCTCGAGGTCGAACGCCTTCTGCGGCTCTTTCGTGCTGACCTCGTTGGCCGCCGCCTGCACCCACCCCTTCTGCTCCGCCGATAGGCTCTGCCAGAGCTTGTCGGAGACGAACACCAGCGCGTTGTTGGCCTCGTGCTCGGTGATGTTGAGGACCGGGGCGACCTCGTAGTGCTTGTTGACGAGGTAGACATTGATGCTGTTCTCGGCGACGTCGACGACGCCGGTTTGCAAGCTGGTGTAGACGCTGCCGAACGGCATGTGCACGGTCTGGGCGCCGTAGGCCGGGAACATCATGTCCTCGGTCGCGGTCGCCTGGACGCGGATCTTCAGCCCCTTGATGTCGCCGACATTGTGGATCTCCTTCTTGGAGTACATGTGGCGCACACCTTGCGAACCGGTCGCAATCACGTGCAGGCCCTGCGTGGTCTCGTCGATCATGGTCTTGAGCGCTTCGAACACGCGGGGATCGGCCAGCCCCTTGACCACGTGGTTCTCGTCGCGGAACAGGAAGTGCAGCGACATCACGCCGGCCTGCGGCGAAATCGTCGCGGTGTTGGCCGAGGAGATGATGGCGAATTCGATGTCGCCGGCCTTCACGAGCTGGAGCACCTGCGGCTCCTGCCCGAGCTGCGCGCCCGGATACTGGTCGATGATCATGGTGCCCTTGCTCAATTCCTTGAGCTTGTCGGCAAAGAGGTCGCCCGCGATGGAATAGCCGGTGTTGCGCGGCTGATCGTAGGCAAAGCGATAATGCTTCACCTCCTGTGCCCCGGCCCCGGTGACGAAAAGTACGGCGGCCATGGCCACCAACCCACGCATGGATCGTGCAATCATCGTTTCCCCCTGTTTTATCGCCCGCCGCTTGTGCGGTCTGAGCGCTCGTTCGGGTGGTTCGTCACCCCTTCTCAGTCTGCTTCCCAGTCCTCTGCATGAAATCGAAGTCGCAGCCCTCGTCGGCCTGCATGATGGTCTCGTTGAACAGCCAGGCGTAGCCGCGCCGCGCCTCATCGGGTGCTGCCGCCGGCTTCAATGCGGTGCGCCGACGCTCCAGCTCGGCGGCATCGACCAGCAGCTCGATGCTGCGCTTGGCAACATCCAGCCGGATCATGTCGCCGTTCTTCACCAGCGCGAGCGGTCCGCCGACGGCGGATTCCGGCGTGATGTGAAGCACGATGGTGCCGAACGCGGTGCCGCTCATGCGCGCATCCGAAATGCGCACCATATCCTTGGTGCCGCCGCGCGCGAGCTTCTTCGGGATCGGCAGATAACCCGCCTCCGGCATGCCCGGCGCGCCCTTGGGGCCGGCATTGCGCAGCACCAGCACGTCGTCGGAGTTCACGTCGAGATCGGGATGGTCGACCCGCAAGGTCATGTCCTCGACGGATTCGAACACCACCGCGCGCCCGGTGTGCTGCAACAGCTTGGGGCTCGCGGCCGACTGCTTGATGACGGCACCGCGCGGGGCGAGATTGCCGTGCAGGACGGCAAGGCCCCCTTCCTTCTTGATTGGATTGTCGCGCGGACGGATCGCATCCTGGCCAGGCACGTCCTCCGCATTCGCGACGACATCGCGCAGCGTCTGGCCGCTGATGGTCTTCGCGTCGAGATCGACGAGATCGCCGAGCTGCGCCAGCAATTTCGGCACGCCACCGGCGTGGTGGAAATGCTCCATGTAGTGTTCGCCCGACGGCTTGAGGTCGACCAGCACCGGCACTTCGCGGCCAATCCGGTCGAACACCTCGAGATCGAGGCGGTGGGGCGAGCGGTGCGCCATCGCCGTCAAATGGATCAGGCCGTTGGTCGAGCCGCCGATCGCCTGGAGCACGACCTGCGCATTCTTGAAAGACGCCGGCGTCAGCAATTCGCTCGGCTTCGGCCCCTTGGTCTTGGCCATCTCGGCGGCAACCCTGCCGCTCGCTTCGGCAAGGCGAAAGCGTTCGGCATGCGGCGCGGGAATCGTCGCGCTCATCGGCAGCGACAGACCCATGGCTTCGATCATGCAGGCCATGGTCGAGGCCGTGCCCATCACCATGCAGGTGCCGACCGACGGCGCGAGGCGGCCATTGACCTCCTCGATCTCGGCATCATCCATTTCGCCGGCGCGATACTTGCCCCAGAGACGGCGGCAATCGGTGCAGGCACCGAGCACCTCGCCCTTGTGATGGCCGACCACCATGGGACCGACGGGAATGACGACGGTCGGCAAATCAGCACTGATCGCGGCCATAACCTGCGCAGGAAGGGTCTTGTCGCAGCCGCCGATCACGATCACCGAATCCATCGGCTGGGCCCGGATCATCTCCTCGGTGTCCATCGCCATCAGATTGCGCAGATACATCGAGGTCGGATGCGCAAAGCTCTCGGCGATCGAAATGGTCGGAAACACGAACGGCATCGCGCCCGACAGCATCACGCCGCGCTTGGCGGCCTCGATGATCTGGGGGACGTTGCCGTGGCAGGGATTGTAGTCGCTATAGGTGTTGGTGATGCCGACGATCGGGCGCTCCAGCGCGTCGTCGGAATAGCCCATGGCCTTGATGAACGCCTTGCGCAGGAACAGCGAGAAGCCGGCATCGCCATAGCTCGTCAGACCCTTGCGCAAACCACTCGTCATCATACCGCTCCTTCTCGCTTGCCATTGTGCTACAGCCTGCCCCCTGATTGTCAATAAGATTGGGCCAGATCGTCGCGCTTTCTGCCCCAGACACCGCCTTCCGACACAAATTATTGACAATCCGGGTTCTCCCTGCTCCACAAGGCGGACCGGCATGAGCCGGAGGCTGAGGGCATGTCCGACATCCGCACCGCAGACGCCATGCCGGTCCGGCGCGACGATCCGGACGATGTCGTCGCGCGGCTGGAAGAGGACATCATCTTCGGCCGCCTGCCGCCGGGCGCGCGCCTCACCGAAGACGCGCTGATGTCGCGCTACGGCACCTCCCGGCACTTCGTGCGGCAGGCCTTGGTCGATGCCGAGCGCCGCGGCATCGTCCGCCGCGAGAAGAACGTCGGCGCCACCGTGCGGTTCTACTCGGCCGAGGAAGTCCGGCAGATCTACGAGGTCCGCGAGATGCTGACCCGGCAGGCCGCGCTGATGATCCCCCTGCCCGCACCGCAAGGCCTGATCGACGAGCTGACCGCACTGCAACGGCAATATTGCGCGAAGGCCGATGTGCAGGATCTGCGCGGCATCCACGAGGCCAACGACGCCTTTCACCTCGCGCTGTTCTCGGCCTGCGGCAATCCCTATCTGGTGCGGTCGCTCCAGGACTACATGAGCCTGACGCTGCCGATGCGCGCCAAGAACCTCGCCGACCGCGAGGGACTTGCGCAATCGCGGCGCCAACACGAGCTGATGATCGAGCTGTTGAAGGGCCGCGACAGCTGGGCGTTGGCGCAGCTGTGTGTGGATCACATGCAGTTCAGCAAGTCGGATTATCTGGCGAGGATTGCGGGTGAGGAGAGCTGACGCTAGACCAAGGCAACGCTACAGGTCTTACAATGCCGCATGATGTGAGCACGCCACCCCTGCTTGTTGACGTCGCCATCGAAGCGAAGTCCAGGGCCGATCATGAGAAGCTCGTTGCTGCGCTCTTGAAGCTCACCGCCAAGGACGGAGCGCTCGCCGTGTCGGTCGATCAAGACTCTGCTCAGATCATCCTGAAGGGAACGAGCGAAACCCGCATCGAGAGCGCGATCGACGCCCTCAACCGGACCTCTGGAATAGCCGTCAATATTGGTGCCCTGCAGGTGGCATTTCTCGAGCATCCGACCAAACGTGCGGAGGCGGAATACACTCACAAAAAGATCTACGGGCCCAAGGGGGAGTTTGCCGCCGTCAAGCTTGCCATCGAGCCGAATGAGCCTGGCACGGGATACCAGCTTGAACGCAAGACTGGTGTGGATGCGCTACCGAACAAATATATGCCCGGGATCGAGAAAGGGCTCGAAAGCGTACTGGCCTGCGGCGTGATTGCGGGCTTTCCGGTGGTGAACGTCAGGGTCCAGCTGATCGACGGCAAGTATCACGACGTCGATTCTTCACCGCTCGCCTTCGAGATCGCGGCTAATGCCGCGTTCCGCAGGGCGCTGCAAACGGCAGAATCGGTCTTGCTTGAGCCGATCATGAAGGTCGAAGTGGTGACACCGACGCCGTTCGCACAATCGATCGTTGACGACCTGACATCACGGCGTGGGACCGCCCACTCCAGGGTCGTCGACGATGACACGGTCGCGATCGATGCGACGGTACCGCTCATAGCGATGTTCGGCTATGCGAACAGCCTGCGCGTGTTGAGCCAGGGGCTCGCCAGCCACACAATGCGCTTCGACCGCTATGCCGCCGCACCGCAGCCCTGGGACGGCCCGCCATTTCGTCCGGCGATCGGGATGCGTGCCTGACACTCATCGCGATAGAAGAGGCCGCCAACGCAGGCGGCCTCCCAAAATTCTGAACTGACCCGCGCTCTTATTTGAGGTCGAGAGCCCGGCAGTAGTAGCCGCTCTCAACGCCCGTCCAGCCTCGCTCCATGCGGTTACTGCGGCACTCGTAGTAGGACTTGAAGTTGAGGACGTTCTTGCAATTCGCAACCGCGCCGCCGGAGAGCGAGCATCCCGGACCTTGGTTTGGGTTCAGGTGAGCCGCGGGACCGATCGGTGCGGCGCTCACCGGCGCGATCGACAAGGTAGCAAGGATCAACGCTGACATCGCTAACGTCTTCATAGCCATCCTCCCTGTTCTTGTTGCCTGGGACGGCAATGCACGTCCCGGAACAGACGATAGCATGACGCGAGTGACAGGTCCTTCTCAATCAGAGCTTGTTCGCGTTCAGTACCGCCTCAGCAAACCGCGGTCCACGCTGGCATCGCCGTAGTCAGCGCAGCCCCTTGTCGGGTTCTTGATCAAGTCCGTCCGGACGCGCCTGAACGTTTTGCCGGCCGCCTCACGCACCTCGGGGCGGAATTTACCGGGATCGTAGGTCTCGCCGTCGCGGGCCTTGATGGCTGCAGCATAGGCGTCGATCATGGCCATCGCCGCCTCAGGGCTGCCGAGAAGCCGGGCGCCGAGTTGAACGCCGCCGGCGCCGTCGACCTCGTAACCGTCGCATCGCTGCTCCAGCACCACCGATGCGGTGACGAGCTGGTCAAGGAACGTCGCCTCGGCATCGCTGAGGGCTGCGGCTCGCGCCGATCCTGACATGACTCCCGGTACGATCGTCGCGAGCATCGCGACGACTGACAATTTGATTTTCATGCGCAGCAAGATCATTCGGGTCGATCAGGCGCGGCCCTGACGACCCATAACAAGCCCGTACAGGAAGAGGAGAATGATGGCGCCGACCACGCTGCCGATGAAGCCGGCGCCCTCCCCGAACTTATACCATCCCACGGCCTGACCGAGCCACGTCGCGACGAACGCACCGACGATCCCCAAAACCGTCGTCAGGATGAACCCCGTGGGCTCGGATTTGTCGCCGGGCATGATGAATTTCGCGACCACGCCGACGATAAATCCAATGATGATCGTCCAAAGGATACCCATGTCCATCGCTCCATTCGGTCGGTTTGCACATCAACGTCTGAAGGAATGCGTGATCGCTTGATGGGCCAGACGATCCCGGGAACGACGTTGATCTAGATCAATGGGCAGCAGCGGCCGAGCCGAAAGCTGGTCCCTGCTCTTTCTTGTGCGGAAGGTGCTCAACGAGCCCCGCAATGCGAAGCGGATCGATGCATGGCGATCATAGGCGAGATCACGCACACCACGACCTACCGCTATGCAAAGCCGGTGAGGTTCGGCACGCACCGGGCGATGTTCCTGCCGCGGCGCGGCGCCTCGACCCGGCTGCTTCGCTGGTCCGCTGCTACCAGCCTGCCATCAAAGGTGCATTGGGTAACCGACTCCCGCTCCAATGCCGTCACGGTGATGGACTTCAGCGAACCCGGCAGCGAGCTGACATTCACGTTCAGGGTTCGTGGCGTCTATTTTGGCATCAAGGATCTGGAGACATTTCCGCTGGACCTCCGGGCCGAGGAGGTCCCCGTGCAGTACACCCCGGACGAATGGACCGACCTTGCCGGTTACCTGCGCCCGCATGCCGACGATGCAGACGGCAGCCATGCGGCGTGGACCAAGAGCTTCGTTGCCGGCGATCAGGATCGGACCGCCGACGTGCTGCGCCGAATGCTCGGCAAGTTTCGCAGCGACTTCAGCTATTGCGGCAGAGATGCCGAAGGCACACAGTCACCCGGCGAAACGCTGCGCACGAAATCGGGCACCTGCCGGGACTTCGCCTGGCTGATGATCGAGACGTTGCGCCGGCTCGGCTTTGCCGCGCGCTTCGTCAGCGGTTATCTCTATGATGCGGCGCTCGATGGCGGCGCCGTGGGCATGACCGGCTCCGGCGCGACCCACGCATGGGTGCAGGTATTCCTGCCCGGCGCCGGCTGGCTGGATTACGATCCAACCAACAGTTTGAGCGCTGGCTTCGACCTCATTCCGGTGGCCATTGCGCGGCATCCGGGCCAGGCCGTGCCGCTGACTGGCTCGTGGTTCGGCGAACCCGGCGATTACCTGGGCATGTCGATCAATGTCGCCGTCAACAAGATCGGCGAAATGCTCGATCCTTCGGAAGCATAGGCTACCGAGATGCGCGGCGGTCGCTGACCATGGCATTTTATCGCAACAGTACGAAGGGACATGGGCCGCTCGACGCCGTCGCCGTCCCATTCGAGGCCCTGAAGGGCAGGATCCGGCAACTTTACGAAGGCGACACGTTCGGCTGCATAAAATTCCGATACGCCCTGCTCGCGCTGGACATCGTCACGGTTCTGTTCATCATCGCGACCTCGTTCCTGCCTCGCAACAGGGCCATCGAGTCGCTCGATGTCGTGTTCGGCGTGCTGATCCTTGCGGATTTCGCCGCACGGATGATCATCAGCCGTCAACCGCTGCATGACCTGGCGCGACTTTCGACCTGGACTGACATCGTCGTCATCATCTCGTTCCTTGCGCCGCTCGCCGGAGAGGCCGGCGGCTTCCTGCGCGCATTTCGAACATTGCGGCTGCTGCGCGACTACCAGATGGTGGCGCGGCTCCGGGTCGACAGCCCCTTCTTCCGGCGAAACGCGGAAGTCGTCTTTGCCGTCGTGAACCTCGGCGTGTTCATTTTCGTGATGACCGGGATCGTCTACGAGACGCAGAAGTCTCACAATCATCAGATCGCCAACTATGCCGACGCGCTCTACTTCACGGTCACCGCACTGACCACGACCGGCTTCGGCGACATCACCTTGCCAGGGACCGTCGGCCGCCTGATCACCGTCGTCATCATGATCTTTGGCGTGACCCTTTTCCTGAATCTCGCCAAGGCACTGCTCGCGCCCTCCAAGGTACGCTTCCCCTGTCCGGTTTGCGCCCTGCAGCGCCACGATGTCGACGCGGTGCATTGCAAAGCGTGTGGCACCGTCTTGAACATTCCCGATGAAGGCATGGACTAGGCTGCATGCCGGCACGAGTGCCGCGGAGAGGCCCCCTCACCTCATAACTGTGGAGAGGGGGTATGGCATTTCAGCGCTTATTCCAATCAATGATCCGGCTCGTGTCGCCGTCGAACTCGTTGCTGCAGAACGCGCCGCCCTGGTAGTGGTCGCCGACCGGATCCGGCTTCAGCTTGGTCTGCTCGGCCATCGCGTGCTCGCGGAAATCCTCGGCGCGCCCCGTCGGGCGATAGCCGAATTCGTAGGCGCGGTGGTTGTCCCACCAGGCGCGCTCGTTGAGGGAGGCGCCGTAGAAGACCTCGAAATGGATGTCGGGATGTTCGAGCCCGATGCGGCAGAGCTGCACGAGGTCGTCGGGTTTCAGCCAGATCGAGAGCCGGCGCTGGTCGAGCGGCATGTCGCCGAAATTGCCGATGCGCAGGCAGGTCACCTTCAGGCCGTGCTTGTCGGCGTAGAGCGCACCGACGGCCTCGCCGAACACCTTGCTGACGCCATAACGCCCGTCGGGGCGCGGGGTGACGTCGGTCCCGATCTTGTGATGGCGGGGGTAGAAGCCGACCGCGTGGTTGGACGAGGCGAACACCACGCGCTTGACGCCCTTGCGGTACGCGGCCTCGAACAAATTGTAGCCGCCGATGATGTTGGCCTGGAGGATTTGGTCCCAGGTGCCTTCGACCGAATAGCCGCCGAAATGGATGATGCCGTCGACGCCATCGCAGATCGCCTCGCACTGCGCGAGATCGGCGAGATCCGCCGCTTTGAATTGTTCGTTCGCGCCGAGATCGGCGGGCGGCTTGATGTCGGAGAGCAGGAGATCCGGATAGATCGGCGGCAGCAGCTTTCGCAGGCTCGTGCCGATTCCGCCCGAAGCTCCCGTCATCAAAATACGCGGCATGTCTTCCCTCGCCTGTGGTGACCGATTTGCGGCCGTAGATAACTGATGCTAGCAGACTTGGACAGAGGGAACGCAACAAAGAGACCTGCACATGAACGATGCATCGCCCCACACTCAAGGCTGGCGGCCGGCGACCTATTACCCCGATCCGGCGATAAAAGCACTGGACCCCCGCTTCGAAAAATACTGGCTAAAGCTGTCGGCAGTGGAGCGGCTGGCGACCGGCCTGCGCTGGGCCGAGGGTCCGGTGTGGTTCGGCGACGGACGCTATCTCCTGTGCAGCGACATCCCGAACCAGCGCATCATCAAATGGGAGGAGGAGACCGGAACCGTTTCGGTCTTCCGAAAGCCCTCGAATTTCGCCAACGGCAACACCAGGGATCGTCAGGGCCGGCTCGTCACCTGCGAGCATGGCGGCCGCCGCGTGGTGCGCACCGAATATGACGGCAGCATCACCGTGCTGATGGATTCGTTCGGCGGCAAGCGGCTGAACTCGCCGAACGACGTGGTGGTGAAGTCCGACGGCTCGATCTGGTTCACCGATCCGACCTTCGGCCTGCTTGGCAATTACGAGGGCTACAAGGCGGAGCCCGAGATCGAGCCGAACGTCTATCGGCTCGATCCTGCAACGGGCAAGGCGACCATCGTCGCCGAAGGCGTGCTCGGTCCGAACGGGCTGTGCTTCTCGCCCGACGAGAAGATTCTGTATGTCGTGGAATCGCGCGGCGTGCCGAACCGAAAAATCCTCGCCTATGACGTCTCGCCCGACGGCACCACGATCTCCAACAAGCGCGTCCACATCGATGCCGGCCCGGGCACGCCCGACGGCATGCGCTGCGACATCGACGGCAATCTCTGGTGCGGCTGGGGTATGGGCGATCCCGAGCTCGACGGCGTCGTCGTATTCGCGCCCGACGGCGTCATGATCGGCCGCATCGCGCTGCCCGAGCGCTGCGCCAATCTCTGCTTCGGCGGCGTCAAGCGCAACCGCCTGTTCATGGCGGCAAGCCAGTCGATCTACGCGCTGTATGTGAACACGCAAGGCGCGGTCGGGGGATAGGCGTTCCGCAGAGACGGTCTCGTAGGGTGGGCAAAGCGAAAGCGTGCCCACCGCTTCTTGTTCGTCGCGGAATGGTGGGCACGTCGCTACGCTCCTTTGCCCACCCAACGAGGTCCCTCCTCCGTCATTGCGAGCGAAGCGAAGCAATCCAGACTGTTTTCGCGGAGACAGCCTGGATTGCTTCGTCGCTGCGCTCCTCGCAATGACGACAGAGCAAAACGAAAAACGCCGGAGCGGTTTCCCGCTCCGGCGTCATGCTTGTTCAGGCGAAAAAACTTACGCCGCGTTGAAGCCCGCAACGGCCTTCACTTCGAGGAAGTCCTCGAGGCCGTACTTGCCCCACTCGCGGCCGTTGCCCGACTGCTTGTAGCCGCCGAACGGCGCGGTGCGGTCGTTGGGCACGCCCTGGAGATTGACGTTGCCGGCGCGGATCTGGCGACCCACGCGCTTGGCGTCCTCAACCGAAGCGCCCGAGACGTAACCCGCGAGACCATAGGGCGTGTCGTTGGCGATGTGCACGGCCTCGGCTTCGTCCTTGGCGCCGATGATGGTGAGCACCGGTCCGAAGATCTCTTCACGGGCGATCGTCATGTCGGGGGTGACGTCGGCGAAGATGGTTGGACGGACGTAGAAGCCCTTGTTGACGCCTTCGGGCAGGCCCGGGCCGCCGGCAACGAGCGTTGCGCCCTCGTCGATGCCCTTCTTGATCAGGCCCTGGATCTTGTCCCACTGGCCGCGGTTGACGACCGGACCAATGGTAGTGCCTTCAGCGCGGGGATCACCGGCCTTGGTCTTATCGGCGACAGCCTTCGCGATCGCGGCGACTTCCTTCATCTTCGACAGCGGCACGATCATGCGCGAGGGTGCGTTGCAGGACTGGCCGGAGTTGTTGAACATGTGCATCACGCCGCCGGTCACCGCCTTGGTCAGGTCGGCGCCTTCGAGGATGACGTTCGGCGACTTGCCGCCGAGCTCCTGGCTGACGCGCTTCACGGTCGGCGCGGCGCGCTTGGCCACATCGATGCCGGCGCGGGTCGAGCCGGTGAACGAGATCATGTCGATGTCAGGATGCTCGCTCATAGCGGCGCCGACCTCGGGGCCGAGGCCGTTGACGAGGTTGAACACGCCCTTCGGCACGCCGGCTTCATGGAGGATTTCCGCGAAGATCAACGCCGAGGTTGGGGTGAACTCCGACGGCTTCAGGATCATAGTGCAGCCGGCGGCGAGCGCAGGCGCAACCTTGCAGGCGATCTGGTTCAGCGGCCAGTTCCAGGGCGTGATCATGCCGACCACGCCGACCGGCTCGCGCAGCACCATGGCGGTGCCGACCGGTTCCTCGAAATGATAGTTCTTGAGCACGTCGAGCGTGGTCATGAGGTGGCCGAGGCCGGCGCCGGCCTGGAGCTTCTCCGCCATCGGCAGCGGCGCGCCCATCTCGTCGGAGACGGCGGCGCCGATCTCCTTGAGGCGGCCCTTGTAGATCTCGATGACTTTCGTGAGCAGCGCGACGCGCTCCTCGCGGCTGGTCTGGGAGAAGGTTGCAAAGGCGCGCTTGGCAGCAGTGACGGCCTTGTCGACGTCAGCCTTGGAGCCCAGCGCAACCTCGTACATCGCCTCTTCCGTCGCGGGATTGACCACGGCGGTGGACTTCTTGACGGCGGGATCGACCCAGGCGCCGTCGATGTAGAATTGCATGCGATTGACCATCGTTAACCTCTTCTTGGGGGCTTGGAGGGGGCGTTTCGGCAGGCATCCTTGCACGAAAGCGCCGGCAATTGAACCCGCCATATGCGGGGCCAGCGTTGCTGCGGACGGAGGATATATGAGCCGATGGCGGGAACGAGGCAAGGCTCCCTCAGGTGTCATTCCGGGACGCGCTACTTGGCGCGGGCCCGGAATCCATAACCACGATCGGGAGTATGGATTCCGGGCTCGACGCTACGCGTCGCCCCGGAATGACAGGGCAGTTACCTCAACTACACCGCCATCTTCCGGTGCAGCACCGGTGCGCCGGTGGTGAGGCTTTCGGCCGCATCGATGATGGCGTTCGCATCGATGCCGTAATGGCGGTAGAGGTCCGCGATGGTGCCGGTCTGGCCGAACTGCTCGACGCCGAGTGCCTCGACGCGATGACCGCGGACGCTGCCGAGCCAGCCGAGCGCGGAGGGATGGCCGTCGATCACGGTCACGATGCCGCAGTCGCGCGGCAGCGGCGCGAGCAGCTTTTCGATGTGGCTGAGATGCTGCACACCCCGCCGATCGCGCCGCAATTTCCGCGCAGCGGTCCAACCCGCATGCAGGCGATCCGCCGAGGTGATCGCGAGCAGACCGATGTCACGGCGGCTCTCGCCGATGAAGCCGGTCGCCTCGATCGCTTCGGGCGCGACCGCGCCGGTATAGGCGATCACGAGTTCGGCATTGGGCCCCGGCTTGCGCAGCCAATAGGCGCCGTCGGTGATGCCCTGCGCAAGCTCCGGCGTCATGATCCGCTGCGCCTGCTCGATGCTGCGCGTCGAGAGCCGCAAATAGACCGAGCCGCCCTCGCCCGGATCGCGCTGCATGTGATTGAAGCCCCACGCCATGATCACGGCGAGCTCGTCGACGAAAGCCGGCTCGAACGAGGCGAGCCCGTCCTGCGCCATGCCGATCAACGGCGTCGCGATCGACTGGTGCGCACCGCCTTCAGGCGCCAGCGTGATGCCCGAGGGCGTCGCGGCCACCATGAAGCGCGCATCCTGGTAGCAGGCGTAGTTCAATGCATCGAGGCCGCGCTCGATGAAGGGATCGTAGAGCGTGCCGACCGGCAAAAGCCGCTCGCCGTTGATCTGGTGCGACAGACCGAGCGCCGAGAGCATGATGAACAGGTTCATCTCGGCGATGCCGAGCTCGAGATGCTGCCCCTTGGGCGAGAAGTCCCAATTGAACGTGGAGGGAATTTTCTCGCTGCGGAATAAATCCGCCTTCTCGCCGCGCGCGAACAGGCCGCGCCGGTTCACCCACGGACCGAGATTGGTCGAGACCGTGACGTCGGGCGAGGTCGTGACGATGCGCCTCGCCAGCTCGCTGTCGTCGCGCGCGATCTCGTTCAGCACGAGGCCAAAGCCCTGCTGGGTCGACATCTGCGGCGACGGCTTGAACGCGAGTTGCTGGGGCACCCCGACCACGGGCGCGGTCAGCCGGCGGCCGTCCTGGTTGAACGGCACGCGCGCGAGGAAGGCGTCGAGCTCGGCGGCGTCCTGCGCGAGGCCCTCGTACTTGTCCCATTCATGGCCCGCACGAATGTTCTGGCTCTCGCGATATTTCTCCATCTGCGTGACCGTCATCAGGCCGGCGTGGTTGTCCTTGTGGCCCTGGAACGGCAGGCCGACGCCCTTGATGGTGTAGGCGATGAAGCAGACCGGGCGATCGTGATCGATCGACTCGAACGCCTCCAGCATGCTCGCCATGTCGTGGCCGCCGAGGTTCGACATCAGCGCCAGCAGCTCCTCGTCGCTGCGCCTGTCGATCAGCTTGGTGATCGGGCCCTGGTCGCCGATCTCGTCGTGCAGATGCTTGCGGAAGGCGGCGCCGCCCTGGAAGCACAGAGCCGCGTAGAGCGCGTTCGGGCAATTGTCGATCCAAGCTTTAAGCGCCTCGCCGCCGGGCTCGGCGAAGGCCTCGCGCATCAGGCGGCCATATTTCACGATCACCACGTCCCAGCCGAAATTGCGGAACATGGTCTCAAACTTTTCCCAGAGCCCCTCGCGCACAACGGCGTCGAGCGACTGCCTGTTATAGTCGACCACCCACCAGGTGTTGCGCAGGCCGTGCTTCCAGCCTTCGGCGAGCGCTTCGAAAATGTTGCCCTCGTCCATCTCGGCATCGCCGACGAGGGCAATCATCCGCCCTTCGCGGCGATCCTTCATCCAGCCATGCGCCTTGACGTAGTCCTGCACCAGCGATGCGAACAGCGTCTGCGCGACGCCGAGGCCGACCGACCCAGTCGAGAAATCGACGTCGTCGACATCCTTGGTGCGCGAGGGATAGGACTGCGCGCCCTTGAAGCCGCGAAAGTTCTCCAGCTTCTCGCGAGTCTGCCGGCCGAACAGATACTGGATGGCGTGGAACACCGGGCTCGCATGCGGCTTCACCGCAACGCGATCCTCAGGGCGCAACACGCTGAAATACAGCGCCGACATGATGGTCGCGAGCGAGGCAGACGAGGCTTGGTGTCCCCCGACCTTGAGCCCGTCCGCGTTGGCGCGGATGTGGTTGGCGTGATGGATGGTCCATGACGACAGCCACAGCGCCTTGCGGGCCAGCGCGGTCAATGTGTCCAGACGGGCGGTATCAACGGGCATCGCAATGGCTCCCGGAAACAGGTTGGACGATGATACGCCCGCGGGCGGCGCCAAACTTCTCAATTTTTCGCGCCATACCTCCAAATATTGGGATACTTTACCAATGGATCAGCACTTCAGACAGGTTTCATCCCAATGCCAGACCTCGACGCCATCGACCGGAAAATCCTCGCTTTGCTCCAGAACGACAGCCGGCTGACAATGCAGGAACTCGCCGACAAGGTCGGGCTCTCGGTGTCGCCCTGCCATCGCCGGGTCAAGCTGCTGGAGGAGCGCGGCGTCATCAGCCGCTACATCGCGACCGTCGACCAGAAGGCGCTGGGGCTGCATGTCAGCGTCTTCATCTCGATCAAGTTGGCGCGGCAGAAGGAGGAGGATCTGAATCGTTTCGCCCGCGCGATCTCGAAATGGGACGAGGTGCTGGAGTGCTATCTGATGACCGGCAACCGCGACTATCTCCTGCGCGTGGTGGCGGCCGACCTCGCCTCCTACGAGACCTTCCTGAAGACCAAGCTGACCCGGCTGGACGGCATTGCCTCGATCGAGTCGAGCTTCGCGCTCAGCCAGGTCAAATATTCGATCGCCCTGCCGGTCTGACGGCCCCGCCGGGCTATTTCGGAACCGGTGTCACATGGGCGCAATAAACCCCGCCGATGGTCACGGGCGACAGGCACCCTGCCGAAAGAAGGACCCATGACCGCATCCGACCGCACCCCTGAAATGGCCAAACGCGAGCGCATCATCCGGGAAATGACCGACGATCTCGACGAAGAGCTGGAGATGGAGCTCGATGACAGCAGGCTCGACGAGCTGCTGGACGAGACCGACGCGCTCCGCCCGACGGTTGATCGCAGGCTCTATTTCCGGGAACTGCTGCGGCTCCAGGGCGAGCTGGTCAAGCTCCAGGACTGGGTGCAGAGCGAGAAGAAGAAGGTCGTGGTGCTGTTCGAGGGCCGCGACTCCGCCGGCAAGGGCGGCGTCATCAAGCGCATCACCCAGCGGCTCAATCCCCGCATCTGCCGTGTCGCGGCGCTTCCGGCACCAAGCGAGCGCGAACGCACGCAATGGTACTTCCAGCGCTACGTGTCGCATTTGCCGGCCGGCGGCGAGATCGTGCTGTTCGACCGCAGCTGGTACAACCGCGCCGGCGTCGAGCGCGTGATGGGCTTCTGCACCGAGGAGCAATACCAGGAGTTCTTCAAGACGGTGCCGGAGTTCGAGCGGATGCTGATCCGCTCCGGTATCACTCTCGTCAAATACTGGTTCTCGATCACCGACGACGAGCAGCAGTTCCGCTTCAGCATGCGCATCAGGGATCCGCTGAAGCAATGGAAGCTGAGCCCGATGGACGTCGAGGCGCGCAGCCGCTGGGAGGCGTACACCAAGGCCAAGGAGACGATGCTGGAGCACACGCATCTGCCGGATTCGCCGTGGTGGATCGTCGACGCCGTCGACAAGAAGCGCGCCCGCCTCAACTGCATCGCGCATCTGCTCAGCCAGATGCCGTACCAGGAGGTCGCCCGCGTGCCCGTGGTGCTGCCGCCGCGCGTCCGTAATCCCGACTATCACCGCGGCCCGATTCCGCCGGAGATGTACGTGCCTTCGAAATACTGACGGCACCCGCCGCGCCTGCCGTCGGGCGAGCTTGCCGATGAGGAAAGCGAGATGCCCGTGCCGAGCGATCTGAGCGTGAGGAGAGACGCGTCGTCTCGCCGCCGGAATCGCTTTGGCCCGTGGCTCGCGCTCGAAAGCGTGCTCTCGGTGCTCACCGTCGTTCTTGCCCTCGCCTATTGGCTCTGGCAGCCGGCGACGCTACGCATCGCGGTCGGGCCGGCCGGCAGTGACGACCAGGCGCTGATTGCGGCGGTGGCGAAGGCGTTCGACGCCAGGGGTGGCGCGGTGCGGCTCGTGCCGATCGAGACCGACGGCACACTGCAAAGCCTCAATCTGCTCGGCGCCGGCAAGGCCGACCTCGCGGTGGCTCGCGGCGACTTCGCCATGCCGGCCGACACCAATTCGGTGGCGATCCTGCGGCGGAATTTCGTGGTGTTGTGGGCGCCAGCGGCGCGCAAGGGCGCCGCCAGGCCGAAGATCATGGAGATCGCCCCCCTCACGGGGCGCCGCATCGGTGTCGTCGGCCTTGGCGATGCCAATCTCAATCTGCTTCGTGTCATCCTCGCCGAGTCAGGCGTCAACCCGCAGAAGGTCACGATCGCACAGTTCAGTATCGACCGCATCTCCGAGATGGCCCAGGACTCAACGCTCGACGCCTTCATGATGGTGGGCGCACTCGGCGACAAGGCGATCGCAAGCACGATCGCCACCACCGCACGCCTGCGCGGCGAGCCCAAGTTCCTGTCCGTCGACGTCTCCGACGCCATCGCCGAGCGGCACCCGCTCTACGAATCCGAGGAAATTCCCGCGAGCGCATTTTCCACGACGCCGCAGCGGCCGGACGACAAGATCGACACCATCGCCGTCAATCATCTGATCGTCGCGCCCGCTTCACTGTCCGAGGACACGGTCGCTGCCTTCACCCGCGAGCTGTTTACGGTCCGTCAGTCGCTCGTGAAGGACTTACCCGGCGCCAGTCACATCCAGAAGCCTGACACCGACAAGGACGCCGCGCTGCCGGCCCATCCAGGAGCTGCCGCCTTTATCGACGGCAACGAGCGCAGCTTCATGGACAAGTACAGCGACTACATCTGGGGCGCAGTGCTGCTGCTCTCGGGCTTCGGCTCGGTGGCCGCGTGGCTGCGGCACTATCTACGGCGCGAGGAGCGCAGCGAGAACGCGCTGCATCGCGACAGGTTGCTGACGGCGATCTCCAGCGTGCGGGAGGCGACGTCGCTCGACGATCTCGCCGCCATGCAGAGCGCAGCCGACGACATACTGCGCGAGACGCTGGCCTGTCACGAGGACGGCGCCATCGAAGACGGCGACCTCACCGCCTTCGGTCTCGTGCTGGCGCAATTCCATCAGGCGATCGTCGACCGCCGGGCCGTGATCGCCCAGATGAGCGATGCCGACGTCGCCGCGAAACCCGATGGCGGCGTGCTTCAGCCGTTCCCTATTTCCACGGCTGCACGATGATCTTGGTGTGCGCCTCAGGATTGGCGAGATCAGCGAACGCCTTTGCGACGCCGTCGAGGCCGACCTCGGCGGTGACCATCGCGGCCGCATCCACCTGCCCTTCTGCGATCAGGCGCAGTGACGCTGCGAACTCATCCGGCGTGTAGCCGAGCACATATTGGACATTGAGCTCCTTCATGATGCCGAGCATGGGTTCGCTCCTGTCGGTCTCCATGCAGACGCCGACCACCACGATGCGCGCATCACGCGGGGCGCCCTCGAACACCTGTTGCAACAGGCCGGGCACGCCGACACATTCGAAGATGATTGCGGGCTTCAGTGCCGGCAGCATGGCCTGCAACGGCGGGCGCGCCGCCTTCTCGGCCTCCGACATCTGCGCGTGCTCGGCCCAGGTCGCGTAGGGCTGCGTCACCCTGGGATCGACGACGATATCGGCCCCCAGCTTTGCGGCCAGTGCACGCCGCGCCGGCGAATAGTCGGCGGCGACGATCGGATGCAGGCCCTTGATCCTCAGCGCTGCGATCACCGCGAGCCCGACCGGGCCGCAGCCGATCACGAGCGGTACCTCGCCGCCCCGGATGTTGGCTTTCGCCACGGCGTGGACACCGACGGCGAGCGGCTCGGTCAGCGCCGCATGTTCGGACGCGAGACCGTTGGGCACCTCAAGCAGCAGGGGCTCGCTGAGCAGCATCGCCTCGGCATAGCCGCCGATATTGTCGTTGGAATAGCCGATGCCCTCGATGCCTTGCGGCGTCACGAGCGCTGGGAGCGAACAGACGCGGGTGCCGGGCTTGAGCTTGCGCGCGGTTCCGGGACCGTAATCGACGATCTCACAGCAGAACTCATGGCCGAACACGACGTCGCGGGCGAGGTCCATCGGCTTGCGGCCGGTCTTCTTCGCCATCTCCACCATGCGGGGGGCATGCTGGCGGGCATGAAGGTCGGAGCCGCAGATGCCGCAGGCAAGCGTCCTGACCAGCACCTGACCGTTACCTGGCTTTGGCTCGGCCATCCGGTCGACGACAATCTCACCGTTCCTGAAAATCGCAGCGCGCATCCGGCTCCTCCCGTGTTGTTGGAGCCGTTGATAGCACGAAGCGGGACGCGCGAACTTGCGTCAGGGGTTCGGGGAACGCTCTTCCAGCACCAGCAGCTGGGCGCGGCGGATGCGCTCGCGATGGGCGATGTAGAGACCGCTGGCGACGATGAAGGCAGCACCAGTGACGGTCCAGACGTCAGGCACTTCGCCGAACAGGAAGAAGCCCAGAATGCTGACCCACAGCAACTGCGTGTACGAGAACGGCGCCAGCACCGAGGCATCGCCGTAGCGATAGGCCAGCACGATGATCCACTGGCCCACGGTGGACGCGACGCCGATCACGATGCCGAGCCCGATCGCGGTCCAGCTCGGCGTCACCCAGACGAACGGCACCATCAGGCTGAGGATCGCAACGCCCGTGAGCGCCGAATAGGCCATGGTGGTGAGGACGGCTTCGCGCCCGCTCATCATGCGCGTCAGGATCAGCGCAGCAGCCCAGCAGAATGCCGAGATGATCGGGAAGAACGCGGCGGCGTGGAACGCATTGGAGCCCGGACGCAGGATGATCATCACGCCGATGAGACCGATCGCGGTCGCGATCCAGCGGCGCATGCCGACCGTCTCGCTCAGGAAGATGATCGACAGCGCGGTGACGAACAGCGGCGAGACGAAGCCGGTGGCCGAGGCTTCCGCGATGGGGAGGAAACGGAGACCGGTGATGAAGAACAGCGAGGAGCCGAGCAGCGCGACGCCGCGCATCAATTGCAGGCCGAGGCGATCGGTGCGCATCGCATGCAGCGGCGAGCCCGGCAGCATCACCGGCGTGAACATCAGCGCGAATGTGACGAAACGGATCCAGGTGATCTCGATCGACGGCAGGCTCGTCGACAGATACTTTGCGGTGACGTCGGAACAACCGAGGAATACCGTCGACAACAGCACCAGCGCGATGCCCTTGAAGGGATGATCGACGCGCGCAGGCGCGCGGCGAACCTCCTGCTTCTTCTCCGGCACGGGCATGGGAATACTGTCGAGCCTTGCGGCTACGGCGGGCGGCGGTGTCACGGCTGGAACCTGGGAAAACGACGATTCGGGAACGATCGTAAAAAACGACAAATGCGCCGCTTTCACAACTTCCGAAAACAGGATGCCGATATGCGCTGACGACCCCGCGCGTCAATACTCCATTAATAATAGGCGTTTGTGCACTACAACATGGGTAGGCTGCGCGGCTTCGGACCGCGCGGAAACGCCGCATCGAGCGCCGAAATCTCCTCTTTCGTCAGCACGAGATCGCCGGCCGCCGCATTCTCGCCGGCATGTTCCGCGGACGAGGCCTTCGGGATCGCGAACACCGTAGTCGCACGGGTAAGGAAGCTCAGCGCGACCTGCCGCGGTGTCATACGACGCGCCTCCGCGATACGTGCCAGCACCGCGCCTCCCTTGCTGTTGCTTGCGGGAAAATCGTCGTGGCCGAACGGAGAGTATGCGACGACAGCGACGCCACGCTTCTCGCACCACGGGATCACCGCATGCTCGATCGCGCGCTCCTTGAGATGATAGAGCACTTGATTGCACGCGATGCGGCCTTCGCCGGAGACGTCGAGAATTTCGTCGAGATCGTCGGCGTCGAAATTGGAGACGCCCCAGGATTTGATCTTGCCGGCCTTCACCAACTCTTCGAACGCGGCAACCGTGTCTTCGAGCGGATAGGAACCGCGCCAGTGCAGCAGATAGCAGTCGAGACGATCGGTCTTCAGCCGCTTCAGCGAGCGTTCGCACGCCGTGATGGTGCCGCCGCGCGAGGCGTTGCTCGGCAGCACCTTTGAAACCAGGAACACTTCATCGCGGCGGCCTGCGATCGCATCGGCGATGACGAGCTCGGCATCGCCGTACATCTCGGCGGTGTCGATGTGGGTCATGCCGAGATCGAGCCCGCGCTGAAGCGCCGCGATCGCGCGCTTGCGGTCGCCATGGTCGAGATACCAGGTGCCCTGCCCGATGACGGAGACGTTCGCGCCGGTCTTGCCGAAGGGTTTTGTGTTCATGTCAAAGCTCACAGTCCGCTGATATCCGCAACCAGCACGCTGCCGGTCCCTGACTCCGTGATATAGAGCCGATCTTTCTTGGCGCCACCGATGGCGACATTGGTGCAGCTCGGACCCGCGCACGACTTGATCCGCGCGATCAGCTCTCCGTTCGGCGCGAACACGAAGACGTGGCCGAGCGAAGCGTGGCCGACGAACAGGCGACCGGCCGCGTCCATGGTCATGCCATCAGGACCGCTGGTGCCGAACAGCGAGCAGAAGCGGCCGACCTTCGACACGCTGCCGTCCTTCATGAACGGCAACCGCCACACCGCATTGTCGCGGGTCATGGCGACGAACAGCACCGTTTCGCTGGGGTCGAGCACCAGGCCGTTCGGGCTGATGCCGGTGTCGAGCAGGCAATCGAGCCGGCCGCTCGGCGTCAGGCGATAGACACGGCCGCTTGCGTCGTGCAGGCCGGTCTGGCCCTGATCGGTGAACAAGATGTCGCCGTTGGAGGCGAGATGCAGATCGTTGCAGCCACGGAACGATTCCGAATTGCGCGCGGTCAGGATGGGCCTGATGCGCCCTGCCCCGGCGTCGAGTTCCATGATGCCGTGCATGTAGTCGGCCACGAGGATGCGGCCGTCGGCCGCGATCTTCAATCCGTTCGGCCAGCCCTCATATTCGATCACGAGCGACCACGCGCCATCAGGCGCGATGCGGAAGATGCGGCCGAAGGGAATGTCGACGATATGGAGGTTGCCGTCTTTGTCGAACGACGGCCCTTCGATGAAACTATCGGTCGGCACACCCGGCCGGTTGGCATCGGCCCAATCGGTCCGCACGCCCTTGCGGCGGAAATGGTCGGGCATGGCGGAGAAGATCTTGGTTTCGATCAGGCGCGGCGGCGTTTCCAGGTACATCATTGTTGTTTTTGTGCATGTGGAGGGGGATCGCGGCAACATAGGGCACAATCGTTGGCGCGTCGATTGGGCGAAGGACATGGCTGCGTCCACGTCACTCTCGTGTCCCGGACGCGCTGCAGCGTGAAACGCTGCTGCGCAGAGCCGGGACCCAGAAAGGCCAAACACTCTGCTGTGAGATGGGCCCCGGCTCTGCAGCGCATCACTTCGTGCTGCGCAGCGTCCGGGGCACGAGACAGTCTCCCAGTCTGGAGAGATCCCCTACCCCGCAGCCGCCGCGACCTTCGCCTGCTTCGCCGGCGCCACTTCCGTCGTCGCGATCAACTGCTTCAGCTCGGGGATACATGACCCGCAATTGGTGCCGGCCTTGAGCTTGGCGCCGATCTCGGCCGCCGTGCGCGCGCCGCTCGCGATGGTGTCGCAGATGGTGCCGCGGCCGACGCCGAAGCAGGCGCAGACGATGGGGCCGGTCGAGGCCGCGCCCTCCGTCGATTTGCCTGACAGCAGCATGCGGCGCTGCTCGTCGGTGACGTGATCGGCCACGAACAGGCTCTTCACCACCTCCCAGTCGCCGGCATCATGCGCGGGGCCGACGAATAGGCAGGTCTCGATGCGGTCGCCCGCGAACGAGGCCGCGCGATAAACGCCGCCGCCGAAGTCGCGATAGTCGGCGACATCCTCGCCGGCGACACCGTCGAGCCAGGCCGGCCAGCGCGACAGATCCGCATTGTCGGCGAAGAGATAGCCGAAGCCGCCCGAAACCGTGACACGGGTCCACATCAGGTTCGGCGGCAGATCGAGCTGCTTGCGCGACAGCGCAAAGCCGCGGAAGACGTATTCATAAGGCGAGATCGCCGCCGGCGTGGCTTTCGACTCCGGCTGGCCCGAGAACGGATCGGTGAAGGACTGCACGAGCGCCCCGACGCGGCCGTGCGAGGCGCTCATCGCACTCCAGTGGATCGGCGCGAACAGCGTGCCGCGCTGCTGACGGTCGCTGACGACGACCTTCAGGATGCACTGGCCGTAATCGGTGGTGATGCGGGCGTAGCCGTCATGCGCGATGCCGTGTTTGCTGGCATCATCCGGGTGGATCTCGACGAACGGCTCCGGCAGATGCGCGCCGAGACGCTGGCTGAGCCCCGTGCGCGTCATGGTGTGCCACTGGTCGCGGATACGTCCGGTGTTGAGCCGCAGCGGGCGCGACGGGCCGGTTTCGCCGCGCAGCGACGGCACCTCCGGCGCGACGAAGCGGCCTTTGCCGTCATTGGTGAAGAAGCCGCCGTTCGCGAAGAAGCGCTCGCCGGCCGCCTCGCCTTCGCGCGCCGGCCATTGCACCGGCTTCAAGGCGTCGAAGGCCTCGTCCGAGAGCGCGGTCAGCGCGCCGATGTCGAAATCGCGGCTGCCATCGTTCTCGAACGCCGAAAGCGCCGCGTGCTCGCGGAAAATATCAGCGGCGGATTTGTAGTTGAAGCTGTCGCCGAAGCCGAGCCGCTTTGCGGTCTCGCTCAGAATCCACCAGTCCGGCCGCGCCTCGCCCGGCGCCGGCAGGAACGAGCGCTGGCGCGAGATGCGGCGTTCGGAGTTGGTCACCGTGCCCGACTTCTCGCCCCAGGCCAGCGCCGGCAGCAGCACATGCGGGCCGGCCTCGACGGTGTCGTTGGAGAGCACGTTCTCGGACACCACGAACAGCTCGAGCTTCTTCAGCGCTTCACGTACGACGTCCGCGTCCGGCAATGACACCGCCGGGTTGGTGCCCATCACCCAGAGCGCCTTGACCTCGCCGCGGTTGATCGCCTCGAACAGCTGCACCGCCTTCAACCCTTCATGGGTGGCGATGCGCGGCGCCTTCCAGAACCGCCTGACACGGTCGATGTCGGGCGGCGTGAAGTTCATATGCGCGGCGAGCTGGTTGGCAAGGCCGCCGACCTCGCGGCCGCCCATCGCGTTGGGCTGGCCGGTGAGCGAGAACGGCGAGGCGCCCGGCTTGCCGATGCGTCCCGTGGCAAGATGGCAGTTCAGGATCGCGTTGACCTTGTCGGTGCCCTGCGCCGACTGGTTGACGCCCTGCGAATAGAGCGTGACGACTCGCTCGGTGTCGCGGAACATCTTGAAGAAGGTGGCGACGTCCTGTTCGGACAGACCCGTCGCCAGTGCGGTCGCGGAGACACTGCCGGCGATGTTGCGCGCGCGCGTCAGCGCGTCATCGAAGCCCGACGTGTTCTGCGCGATGTAATCCTGGTCCAGCGCGCCATTGTCGGCGAGATGGACGAACAGGCCGGAGAACAGCGCGGTGTCGGTGCCGGGCTTGAGGCCGAGGAACAGGTCGACGTCGCTGGCCGTGTCGGTCCGGCGCGGATCGATCACGATCATGCGCGCGCTGCGTTCCTGCCGGTTCTTCAGCATGCGCTGGAACAGCACGGGATGGCACCAGGCCGCGTTCGAGCCGACGAACACGAGCAAGTCAGCCTGGTCGAGATCCTCGTAGCAGCCGGGCACGGTGTCCGCACCGAAGGCGCGGCGATGGCCGGCGACCGAGGACGACATGCAGAGCCGCGAATTGGTGTCGACATTGGCCGTGCCGACAAAGCCCTTCATCAGCTTGTTGGCGACGTAATAGTCCTCGGTCAGGAGCTGGCCCGAGAGATAGAACGCGACCGCATCGGCGCCGTCGCGCGCCACGATGTGCTGCATGCGATGGGCGACGTGATCGAGCGCGTCGCTCCAGGCGACACGCTCCAGCACGCCCTTGCAGCGGATCATCGGATAGAGCAGCCGGCTCTCCAGCCCGACGGTCTCGCCGAGCGCGGAGCCCTTCGAGCACAGCCGGCCGAAATTGGCGGGATGATCCGGGTCGCCCGCGATCGCCGCGCCACCGTTGCCGTCGGGCGTCGCCAGCACGCCGCAGCCGACGCCGCAATAGGGACAGGTCGTCTTGGTGGCGCGGAGCGTGGGATCGATCGCCGTCATATCGAGCTGCCTTATCAAGCCGCCTTGGAAGGACGCGCCAGCGCGCGGCCGAACATCATGTCGGTGCGGATCGCCGTCACCTTGTCGCGATTGCGGATCAGCTCGAGATACCAGAGCGCATCGACGGTATCGCCGATCAGCACCGCGCCGGTGAGCCGGCCGTCGGCGATGACGAGCTTCTTGTAGGTGCCGCGCCTGCGGTCTGACAGCACCAGGCTCTCGCTGCCGTCCCCACCCATGAAGTCGCCGGCGGAGAAGACGCTGACGCCGGAGACCTTCAGATTGGTCGAGACCACGCTGCCCTGATAGGCGGCGGGACGGCCGGCGAGATGCCGCGCCAGCACGCGCGCCTGCTCGTAAGCGGGCTCGACCAGGCCGTAGCAGGTGCCGCGATGCTCGGCACATTCGCCGAGCGCGTAGATGTCGGGCGAGGCCGTCTGCATCTCGTCGTTGACGACGATGCCACGGTTGACCGCGATGCCCGCCTCTTTGGCAAGCGCCACATTCGGCCTGATGCCGGCGGCGAAGATCACGGCATCCGCCTCGATGCGCGTGCCGTCGGCGAGCTCGACGGCTTCGACATGGCCCTCGCCGTGAATGCGGGCGGTGGAGGCGTTAAGCAGGATGCGGATGCCCTTGCGCTCGACCAGCGTCTTCAGCAGGTCGGCCGCCGGCAGATCGAGCTGGCGCTCCATCAGCCGGTCCATCATGTGCAGCAGCGTCACCGGCGCGCCGGCTTTCGCAAGGCCATAGGCCGCTTCGAGTCCGAGCAGGCCACCGCCGACCACGACGACACGCTTCTTCGCCGCAGCGAGCGTCAGCAGCAGATCGACGTCGCGCGTATCGCGAAAGGTGTGCACCCCGGTGAGATCGGCGCCCGGCACGTTGAGCCGCAGCGGCGTCGAGCCGGTGGCGAGCACGAGCTTGGAATATTCGACGCTCTCTTCACCTTCGATCTTGAGCTCACGGCGGCCGGTGTCGATCTCGGTGACGCGATAGCCGTAGCGCACGGTGACGCCGCGATGGCGCCACCAGTCCGCCGGCCTCAGCTCGATCTCGTGCGAGCCGGTCTCGCCGGCCAGCACGGAGGAGAGCAGCACGCGATTGTAAGCGAGCCGCGGCTCTTCGCCGATCACCGCGACCGCGTAGCGGCCGAGCGAGGTCTTGGCGAGCTCGTCGACCAGACGCGCGGCCGCCATACCGTTACCGACGATGACCAGCGGTTCACTCACAAGGCATCTCCTATTCGGCGGCCTGCGCCTGTGCGCCATAGGCCTCGGAAATCATGTAGCCGGACAGGACGCCGTAAGCGTCGGTCCAGGCCGTGGCGAGTTCGGGCGTCCAGGCCTCGCCGAGGCCCTTCTCGAGGGTCCAGAGCAAGGTCGCGCCGACCACCGGATAGTGCTCGGCCTTGGCGCCATAGGCGACGTGACGCTTGGCGAGCGCCGAGGCCGCGGGAAGAATCGTCTCGAGCTTCGACAGGCCGCCGACGACGGCCGCGAGCATGCCCATCAGCTTCTTGCGCTGCTCGGTCATGTCCTCGGGAAACATCGCGCGCACGGACGGCGCCACCTCGAACAGGCGATCGTAGAACAGCACCGCGGCCGCCTCTGAAATCGGCGCGACCTTGGAAAAGCTCTGCTGGACGAGGGCAATCTGTTCTGAAGTCATGATGTTCTCCTGTCTGTTTCGGTCTGCCTTTGTCCGCGCCGTTGCGAACAAGGTTCATGGGTCAAACGTCATCAGAGAGTCTTCTCCCCGCGTACGGGGAGAAGCGACATTCGTGCCAAACTCAGACTCGCGCTTCCGCGAGGCTTGACGCGCCCTCACCCTGCGGGCTGCGACGCAGGTAGAACCACCAGGTCAGTCCGAGGCAGGAGGCGTAGAAAGCGAGGTAGATCGCGAGCGCGAGCGAGGGACCACCGGTCATGGCGATCGACTTGCCGAAACCGGTCGGGATCAGATAGCCGCCGACCGCGCCGATCGCGCCGATGAAGCCGACCGCCGCACCGCTCTCGATGCTCGCGGTCTTCAACGCCGCCGCGCGCGCCGCATCGCCCTTGCCACGCACCCTGAACAGGTTCTGCTCGCGGAAGATCGAGGGGATCATGCGGTAGGTCGAGCCGTTGCCGATGCCCGTCGTCACGAACAGGATCAGGAACATCGCAAGGAAGCCGGTGAAGTCCTTGTGCCCGACGAAGTAGAGCACGCCGACGGTGGCGCCCGCCATCGCGATGAAATTCCAGAAGGTGAGGATGGAGCCGCCGATCTTGTCGGCGAGCAAGCCGCCGAGCGGTCGCGACAGCGAACCGACCAGCGGCCCGAGGAACGCGATCGAGATCGAGATCGCCGGAAACTGCGTCTTGATCAGCAGCGGGAACGCCGCCGAGTAGCCGATGAAGGATCCGAATGTTCCGATATAGAGATACGCCATGATCCAGGTGTGCTTGCGCTTGACCACCGCAAGCTGGTTCTTGATCGACGACTTGGCCGTGGTCAGGTTGTTCATGAAGAACACCGCGCCGAACACCGCGATCGCGATCGGCAGCACCCACATCAGGCCGGCGTTCTGGAGGAAGATGCCGTCGACGGGGGACGCCTGGAACAGGTTGATGACCGCGAGCGTCATCAGGATCGGGGTCAAGAGCTGCACGCTGGAGACGCCGATATTGCCGCCGGCCGCGTTCAGCCCCAGCGCCCATCCCTTCATCCGGTCAGGGAAGAAGAAGGAGATGTTGGTCATGCTGGAGGCGAAATTGCCGCCACCGAGACCCGCGGTCGATGCGATCAGCAGCATCAGCCAGAACGGGGTGTCGGGCTGGCCGACGAAATAGGCGAGCGACAGCGTCGGGATGAACAGGACAGCCGCGCTGAAAATGGTCCAGTTGCGGCCGCCGAAGGTCGTGACCGCGAACGTATAGGGGAAGCGCATCAATGCGCCGATCAGCCCGGGCACCGCGACGAGCTGGAACAGCTGGTCGGTGGTGTAGTGGAAGCCCGCCTGCGGCAGCTTGGTGGTGACGATGCTCCAGATCAGCCACACCGAGAAGCCGATATGCTCGGCCACGATCGACCAGATCAGGTTACGCCGGGCGATCACTTTGCCGCCCGCATTCCAGAACGCCTCGTCTTCGGGGCGCCAATCAGAAATCCACGTCGGATTTCGAGTCGGATTCGTCGTCATTGATAATCCCTTCTAGGCTCACCGCTGCGTCGTTGCAGGCTCAGCCTCCACGCGGAGGCGCGCGCCGAGGCCATGCCCCGGTGGCGAGTTCACGATGCTGATTGATGATGTTGAGGGACGTCGTCGTTGGCGTCGGAAAAGGTATTTCAATTTCCGTGCCAATTGCGCGCGTTCGGGAAATACAGGGAATTCAGGGGCTTGTTCGCATTGCCCGAAATTCTTCCAGGTGTATTTCGCTCGCAAATTTTGCGATTCGCTCAATCCTTGTGCGGCGCACAAGGATTGAGCGAGGTGTCGATTATTTAGGCGCGTTTATCATCCACGTTAAACCTTGGTTTACGCGGCCTCGACGAATCGATGACGCTCGTAGAGGAACTCGAGCACGCGGTGGCGGCACTTCAAATAGGTGGAGTTGGTCGCAAGATCGAGCCGCTTGCGGGGACGTGCGAGCGGCACCTCCAGCACCTCGCCGATGCGCGCGCTCGGCCCGTTCGTCATCATGACGATGCGATCGGATAGCAGCACCGCCTCGTCGACGTCGTGGGTGATCATCAGGATGGTGTTGCCGAGCTTCTGATGCAGCGCCATCACCGAGTCCTGCAGATGCGCGCGGGTCAGCGCGTCGAGCGCGCCGAACGGCTCGTCGAGCAGCAGCACCTTCGGTTCCATCGCCAGCGCACGGGCGATGCCCACGCGCTGCTTCATGCCGCCGGAGACTTCCGAAGGACGCTTGTCCCTGGCGTGGGCCATCTGCACCAGGTTGAGATTATGCATGACCCAGGCGTCGCGTTCGGCGCGGGACTTGGTCCTGGCAAAGACCTTGTCGACGCCGAGCTTGACGTTCTCGTAGACGGTCAGCCACGGCAGCAGGCTGTGGTTCTGGAACACCACCGCGCGATCGGGCCCCGGCGAGTTGACCTCGCGGTTCTCGAGCAGCACGCCGCCGGTGGTGGCGCCGGTCAGGCCTGCGATGATGTTGAGCAGGGTCGACTTGCCGCAGCCGGAATGGCCGATGATCGAGACGTATTCGCCCTTCTCGATCGTGAGATTGATGTCCTTCAGCACCTCCGTGCTGGCGGCACCGCGGGTAAAGACCTTGTCGATATGGTCGAGCTTCAGATAGGCGGTCATGTGCCCTTCTCCCTCAGTTCTGCGCCGTGCCGCGGGTGACGATCTTGCCGAGACCCGCGATCAGGCGATCGAGCACGAAGCCGACGATGCCGACATAGAACAGCGCAAGGATGATCTCGCTGATATGCGAGGAATTCCAGGCGTCCCAGATGAAGAAACCGATGCCGACGCCGCCGATCAGCATTTCGGCTGCGATGATGGCGAGCCAGGACAGGCCGATGCCGATGCGAAGGCCCGTGAAAATGTAGGGCGCCGCCGCCGGGATCATGATCTTGCCGAAGAACTCGAGCGGATTGAGCTGTACCACCGCGGCGACGTTGCGGTAGTCCTGCGGGATGTTGCGGATACCGACCGCGGTGTTGATGATGATCGGCCAGATCGAGGTGATGAAGATGACGAAGATCGCCGATGGCTGGCCGTCGCGGAACGCAGCGAGCGACAGCGGCAGCCAGGCCAGCGGCGGGATGGTGCGCAGCACCTGGAACAGCGGATCGAGCCCGCGCATCGCCCAGACCGACTGCCCGACCAGCACGCCGAGCGCGATGCCGGCGATCGCCGACAACGAATAGCCGAGCGCGACGCGCTGAAGGCTTGCAGAGAGATGCCAGAACAGGCCCTTGTCGATGCCACCATGATCGAAGAACGGATCGAAGATCAGTTCCTTGGTGTCCTTGAACACCTTTGACGGCGGCGGCAGCGCCGAGCCGGCGCGGCGGCACACCAGCTCCCACACCAGCGTCAGCAGCGCGATCACGACCAGCGGCGGAATCACGCGCACGGCGGTCTCCCTCGCCATACGCGCGTAGGCCTCTCTGCGCGGCGGACGCTTGAGCGTCATCGCGACGACCGGCGCGGAAGCACCCGCAGGCGTCGCAGTCTCAACCTCAATCTTCGTGGCAGGCATGTTCATTGAAAATCCCTCTCCGGCTTCAAAGGACGACGCGGCCGCCTGACGGCGGCCGCGGGTTCCATCAGACTTCGACGCGCTTGATCGCGAGCGATTTCAGATAGGCAGCCGGATTTTCGGGATCGAACACCTTGCCGTCGAAGAAGGTCTCCTTGCCGCGCGAGGTGGAGGCTGGAATCTCCGAGGCTGCGACACCGAGGGTCTTGGCCGCATCGCGCCACATGTCTTCGCGGTTGACCTTGCCGATCAGGGCCTTGCTGTCGAAGGAAGCTTCATATTTGCCCCACCGGATGTCCTCGGTCATGAACCAGAGATCATGGCTCTGGAACGGATAGGAGGCGAAGTCGCGCCAGTACTTCATGATATGCGGTGAGTTCTCGACCACCTTGCCGGCATTGCCGTAGTCGAACTTGCCCTTGGCGCGATCGGCGATGTCCTCGACCGGGCAGTTGATCCACTGCCGTTTCGCCATGATGGTCGCGAGCTCTTCCTTGTTCTCCATCTTGTCGGCCCATTGCTGCGCCTCCATCACGGCCATCAGGATTGCCTTGGCAGCCTTCGGGTTCTTGTCGACCCAGGCCGCGCGCATGCCGAGCGACTTTTCGGGATGCTTGCTCCAGATCTCGCCGGTGTTGACGGCGGTGTAGCCGATGCCCTGATGCACGAGCTGCCCGGGCCAGGGCTCGCCGACGCAGAACGCGTCCATGGTGCCGACCTTCATGTTCGCCACCATCTGCGGCGGCGGCACGGTGATGGTCTCGACGTCCTTGTCGGGATCGATGCCGCCGGCGGCGAGCCAATAGCGGACCCAGAGGTCATGCGTGCCGCCCGGGAAGGTCATCGCGACCTTGGCCGACTTGCCATCGGCCTTCTTCTTCTCGAACGCCGCCTTCAGCACCGACGCGTCGGCACCGACCTTGAGGTCGGCATATTCCTTGGCGACCGAGATGCACTGCGCATCGAGATTGAGCCGCGCCAGGATGTACATCGGGGTCGGCTGGTTGTTCTGCGTCACCTTGCCGGCGGAAATCAGATACGGCATCGGGGTCAGGATGTGCGCGCCGTCGATGCCGTTCCCCTCCGAGCCGAGCACGAGATTGTCGCGCGTGGTGCCCCATGAGGCCTGCTTCTGCACGTCGGTGTCGGGCACGCCGAATTTGGCGAACAGGCCCTTGTCCTTGGCGACGAAGAGCGGACCGGCATCGCTCAACGCGATGAAGCCGAGCTTGGCGCCCTTGACCTCGGGGCCTGCGTCCTGCGCGAAGGCGCCGGCGGGGAAATTCAGCTTGGCGGCGGCGAGAAGAGCGGCGGTGCTGCCGGCGGCCTTCAACAATTGACGGCGGCTCAGGCCCGAGGGCTGGCGGGTGCGCTTGGTCATAGGCAGTGTCGTCCTTTGCATCGTTGCAGAATTGATGGCGTCAGTGCGCGCGAGTGGCCCGTCCGTCCGTGACGCCAGAAACAGGCGCATGCGAACGCATGGCGGGGGAGACCCCCGTCTGGTGGCGTCGGCAAATCGGATGAGAAGTCTCGCGGGACGGCTTCAATGGCGTCGGCTTGAATGATTCAAGCTTCATGCCAAGCCCGCCACTCCGAAAAATGTCGAAAAATGAATTGGTTATTGACGCCGCGCCAGACTGTCGCAGGCCTGCTGCGCACGCGGATTTTGCGGATTGCTCATTCCTTGTGCGCCGCACAAATCTTATGCAGCCGCCCAAGCAAAAGGCCGCGCGTCCGCAAAAGTCAGCTGAACGCGTGCGGCATCTGATTGATATCGCTAGCCTTTTCCAACACACCCACACGGCACGCAACTTGCTTCTTCACCGACGTCAACGAAGACTGCGGCTTGCCGCATTGTTGCAGCCTCTGGCGGCTGCATCCCGGAAGCTCAACTGCTTCGCGGCCCTCCCGGCTCAGTCCTCGTGACGCGATTCCCAAGGCTTCCAGACCTTCCATAGCCCTCGTGCGCGGCAGAGCTGTCCGCACGGCCAATGATGTTCAGCTGCGCTCTCTCGGGCGTGTCGATCTCACTTACGAAGCAAAAGGAACCATTGATGTCGTATCTCGCGCCTTCGGAATTCGTCACCAAGATGGTGGATGCGGGCGAGTCCAAGATCTTCATGTCCACCCGGGATACTGCCATCCGCGCCTTCATGGCCGGCGCCATCCTCGCACTCGGCGCATGGTTCGCCATCACCATCAACGTGAACACCGGCCAGCCGCTGATCGGCGCGATACTGTTTCCCGTCGGCTTCATCATGCTGTACCTGCTCGGCTTCGATCTGCTCACCGGCGTGTTCGTGCTCTCGCCGCTCGCCCTGATCGACAAGCGTCCCGGCGTCACGCTTGGCGGCGTGCTGCGCAACTGGGGCCTCGTCTTCGTCGGCAACTTCGCCGGCGCCTTCACCGTCGCCTTCATGATGGCCTTCGTGACGACGTTCGGCTTCACGCAAGACCCCGACAAGGTCGGAGCGGCGATTGGAAACATCGGCGAAGGCCGAACGCTCGGCTATGCCGCGCACGGCGCGGCCGGCATGGCGACGCTGTTCATGCGCGGCATGCTGTGCAACTGGATGGTCTCGACCGGCGTCGTCGGCGCCATGATCTCGACCTCGGTCCCCGGCAAGGTCATCGCGATGTGGATGCCCATCATGCTGTTCTTCTACATGGTGTTCGAACATTCCGTCGTGAACATGTTCCTGTTCCCGTCGGGCCTGATGCTCCATGCCAAATTCTCGATCATGGATTATCTGATCTGGAACGAGATCCCGACCGTGCTCGGCAACCTCGTCGGCGGCCTCGCCTTCACCGGCATGACCCTCTATGCCACCCACGTCATGACCAAGCCGAAGCGCCAGGCCGGCAAGGCTGCGCCGACCCGCGTTGCGGCCTGATACGTCTCGACAGAGGAGCCTCGCCCGACCAGGGTGAGGCTCCCTTCGCCTGGTGATGACGATGACCCGCGGACTCCTGATCTCTGTCGGCCAGCACTCCGACAAGGGGCGCAAGCCCGTCAATCAGGATTTTCACGGCGTCCTGATTCCGGAAGAGCCTCTGCTCAGCCTGAAGGGCATCGCGGCCGTTCTCGCCGACGGCATCTCGAGCAGCACGGTGAGCCAGATCGCCAGCGAGTCGGCGGTCAAGAGCTTCCTGATGGACTATTACTGCACGTCGGAATCCTGGACGGTGAAGACCTCCGCCCGCCGCGTGCTGGACGCGACCAATTCCTGGCTGCACGCGCAGACGCGCAAGAGCCAATATGCCTATGACCGCGACAAGGGCTATGTCTGCACCCTGACCGCCATGGTCATCAAGGCGACCACGGCGCACATCTTCCACGTCGGCGACTGTCGCGTCTACCGCGTCGCCGGCAAGGCGCTCGAGCAGCTGACCGACGATCACCGTATCATCGTGTCGTCGGAGCAGACCTATCTCGGCCGCGCGCTCGGCATCAATCCGCAGATCGAGATCGACTACCAGGCTTTCGAGATCGAGGCCGGCGATACCTTTATCCTGGCGACCGACGGTGCCTATGAATTCGTCGACCAGCGCTTCATCACCAGCGCACTCGGCGAGCACGCAGCCGAGCTCGACGGGGCGGCAAAGGCGATCGTCGAGGAAGCCTACCGGCGCGGCAGCGACGACAACATCACCGTCCAGATCCTGCGCATCGACGCGGTGCCGCAGCGCGAGCCGGCCGGCATCTTCAATCAGACGTCACAGTTGCCGCTTCCGCCGCTGCCGGAGCCGCGCGCGATCTTCGACGGCTACAGGATCATCCGGGAAATCCACGGCAGCAGCCGCAGTCATATCTATCTCGCCGTCGATGTGGAGACCGAGGCGCCGGTCGCGCTCAAGCTGCCGTCGATTGATCTGCGCGACAACGCCGCCTATCTCAAGCGCTTCCTGATGGAGGAGTGGATCGCGCGCCGGATCGACAGCCCGCACGTGCTGAAGCCGCTGTCACAGTCGAGACGGCGCAGTTATCTCTACGTCGCGACCGAATTCGTCGAAGGGCAGACGCTGAAGCAGTGGATGACCGACAATCCGCGCCCCGATCTCGAAACCGTCCGTGGGCTGGTCGAGCAGATCGCCGCGGGGCTGCGCGCCTTCCACCGCATGGAAATGCTGCATCAGGACCTCAGGCCCGATAACATCCTGATCGACAAGACGGGCACCGCGAAGATCATCGACTTCGGGTCGGTCAGGGTCGCGGGCGTCGCGGAAGCCGCGCCGCGAGACGAGGCCGACGACATCCTGGGAACGGTCCAGTACACGGCGCCGGAGTACTTTCTGGGGCAAGGCGGCTCGCCGCGCTCCGACATGTTTTCGCTGGCCGTGATCTGCTACCAGATGCTGACGGGAACGCTTCCCTATGGCACCCAGATCGCCAGGATCCGGCGCAAGGCAGACGTGCGGAGACTTCAATATCGCCCGGCCGGCGACGATCGCAACGTGCCGGCCTGGGTCGACGGCGCGCTCAGGCGCGCGCTCCATCCGGATCCCTACAAGCGGCACGAGGATCTGTCCGAATTCGTCTTCGAGCTTCGCACGCCCAATCCGGCCTATCTCGACACACGGATCACGCCGCTCTTGGAGCGCAGCCCGCTGATGTTCTGGAAGCTGACCACGGCAGCGCTTGCTTGCGCAGTCGTCGTGCTGCTGGCGCTGCTGCACGGGCGATAGGGCGCAGACGTCCACTTCTAGCGGCCAAGTGGAACCATTATCGTTCGCCAGAGCATTGCCGCTGGTGACCCATATGCGACATCGGCCAAATAGCCCAAACATCGCGCGATTAGCCGGGTTTAAAGGTTGATTGCGGCTAGACGTTTTTGCGCTCGACTATGCCGTCGTGACGGCGTTGAATCCGCTACGCGGGCTCTTTTGTTTCAAGGAGGGAGGACCGAAAAGTGAAGACAACGATCATCGCACTTTGTGCCGCCGCTCTCATCGCCGCCGCACCAGCCGCGCTTGCGCAGGGTGTACCAGGCAAAGCACTTGGTCTGCAGCATAAGATCTCTAAGAGACATCACCCGGGCGTCCCCGGCTACGCTCCGCTGCATGAGCTACAAACAATGGGATCGAAGAAGGGCTATCCGGGAGCTTTCGGTTACGCGCCTAATGAACCCAGTCGTTTAGACAGAAATCTCGAAGCGTCCAGACAAGCTGGTGGTGGCGGCGGCGGTGGCGGAGGGAGTGGCATGTGAACCCACGCGCTGCACGAACAGGCGGTATCCGTCCTGCTTGATCGGGACGCTCCGGGGGCGTTAAGGCCGGCTCGCCTCGCGTCTTCTTTATGTTCGCAGTATGTTTGTTGTTGGCCCAACTCGGACATCCAGTGAGGTCCGCTGTTGCGCAGCTACCAGAAGCACAGCGGACGTCGCACGCGCCCTGACTACCGAGCGGTCTAGAAGCGCGCTCTAGCGAGAATTCCTCACGCCGGCTCCGCAGCCTTCACCCCCAGCGGCTTCGGCGCCATGCCGCCGCCGGGCTTGAGGTGGAATTCGTAGGTCATCAGGTGCCACTGCCCGTTTGCCTTGGCGCCGTCGGGCATCTCAGGGTCGTTGCGCGGCTCGACCTTGGCGACGAGGTCGTCCTTGACGCCGAACACCACGTCGGAATCGAGATATTTGTCGCCGTCCATGAAGACGTGGGTGATCAGCGGCTCATAGCCTTTCGCATTGACGAGGAAGTGCACATGAGCGGGGCGCATCGGATGGCGCTTGGTCTGCGTGATCATCTCGCCGACAGGGCCATCGGTCGGGATCGGATAGCTGCACGGCAAAATGGTGCGGAAGAAGAAGCGGCCGTCGGCGTCGGTGATGAAGCGCGCCCGCGCCGAGGCACCGACCTCGTCGTAGTTCGGTTTTTGTGAATCGTAGAAGCCGTCATCGTCGGCATGCCAGACGTCGACGGGAACGCCCGCAAGCGGCTTGCCCTTGAGGTCGGTGACGCGGCTCTGCACGAACATCCGTTCGCCGGTCTGATTGTTCGGCGAGATGTCGGTGCCGTGCGCGGTGACCTTGTGCTCGCCGACATAGAACGGGCCGAGCACCGTGGTCTGGGTGGCGCCCTCGCGATCCCTGTGGTTGACGGCGTCGACCAGCATGGAGACCCCGAGCACGTCGGAGAGCAGGATGAATTCCTGCCTTGTGTCGGTGCATTTGTGGCCGGTGCGGGTCAGGAAATCGATGGCGTATTCCCATTCCTCGAAGGTGAGACCGGTCTTGCTCACGTAATCGTGCAGCGACTTCACCAATTCCTGGAGCAGGAATTTTGCCCGCGCATCAGGCGTATTGTCGAAGCTCTTGACGACGGCTTCGGTGAGTTCGGTCTCGTTGAACTGGGTCATGGTGCGTTTGCCCTGAATTTTCTCGTTGGCCCGGATGGGCTCCTTGGAGGCGTTCCACAGTGCAGCCTACACCAGCAGGCCCGGCCGCGTTAAGCGCAACCGGCTTGGAATGGGGCCGGCATTTCGCTATCAACTTTCCGACAAAACGCCCCGGAGGAACTGATGCTCGCCCCTACCCCCGCCTCGCCCGAATCCGTGGGCATGTCCAAGGCCGCGCTCGACCGCGTCGATGCGCATCTGAAGAGCCGCTACATCGATGCCGGCCGCTTCCCGGGCACGCACCTGCTGGTCTATCGCCGCGGCAAGGTCGCCCACAGCTCGGTGCAGGGCTTTGCCGACGTCGAGCGCAAGGCGCCGGTCAAGGACGACACCATTTACCGCATCTATTCCATGACCAAGCCGCTCACCAGCGTCGCCTTCATGATGCTGGTCGAGCAAGGCCTCGTGGCGATCGACGAGCCCGTCGCCAAATACATTCCGGAATGGAAGGATCTCGGCGTGTTCGTCGCCGGCACCGCGCCGGCCTTCCTGACCCGGCCGCCGTCCCGGCCGATGCTGATCGTCGACCTGCTGCGGCACACCGCCGGTCTCACCTACGGCTTCCAGCAGCGTTCCAACGTCGATGCCGCCTATCGCACCGAAAAGATCGGCGAGGTCGAGAAGTCAGGCACGCTGCAGAGCATGATCGAGGCGCTGGCAAAAATTCCGCTGGAGTTCTCGCCGGGCGAATCCTGGAACTACTCGGTGGCGACCGACGTGCTCGGCTATCTCGTCGGAAAAATCTCCGGGATTCCCTTCGAGCAGTTCCTTAAAACGCGCATCCTCGATCCGCTCGGCATGACCGACACTGATTTTCACGTGCCGGCCGCCAAGGCGCATCGCTTCGCCGCCTGCTACTCCGCCGACCCGGGTGGCGGCATGACCTTCCATGCCGGCCAGCGCCGCGAGGGCCTGACGCTCCAGGACGACCCGACCAAGAGCTCGTTCCTGTCGCCGCCCTCGTTCATCTCGGGCGGCGGCGGACTATGCTCGACGGTCGCCGACTATCTCACCTTCTGCCGCGCGCTGCTCAATGGCGGCGAGCTGGGCGGCGTCCGCCTGCTCGGGCCGAAGACGCTGGCGCTGATGACGAGCAACCACATTCCAGGCGGCCGCGCGCTGCCGGAGGTGTCGCGCTCGCTGTTTTCGGAAGCCACCTATAACGGCATCGGCTTCGGCCTCGGCTTCGCCGTGACCATGCGGCCGGCGGAGACGCTGATCGCCGGCAGCCCGGGCGAATATAATTGGGGCGGTGCGGCCACGACCTCGTTCTGGATCGACCCGGCCGAAGAGCTGATCACCATCTTCATGACGCAGGTGCTGCCGTCGAGCGCCTATCCGCTCCGGCGCGAACTGCGCAGCATGGTCTATGCGGCGATCACCGAGAGCAATCTCTGAGCTGCGTCTCAACAAGAACGGGCCCTCGCGATCGATCGCGAGGGCCCGTCGTTGTAGTGCATATGGCCGACCAGATAAATTCCGCCGCCGAGCACCAGAACGGCGGGCACGGCCCACAAAATCAGAACTGCGTCATCCTCCTCAGTTGGACGTGCAGACCTGACGGTCTTCATGCCGCTTTCAGCCTCGGTGCGCGACTTGACGCCCGCGACCGCGCTGCAAAATCTCTCCCTGACGTGCTCGCCGGACGCGAAAATCGTGGCGCGGTGGAAGTCTCACCCGTATGGTCTCCCCAAAATCATAATCCGGCGCCGCTGCGCTGGAACCGGGACGCCCGCGTTTGTCAAAGCTCACTCTGCCGGTCCGGCTCGCTCTTCTGGTCACGGGAACGATGTTGCCGCTGATCGTCTTTGCGGTCGGTATTGCCTATTCCAACTATCGCCAGGACCGCAGCGACGCGACACGACGCGTGCTGGAGACGGTGCGAAGCATGCGCCTCGTGCTCGATTCCGAAGTGCAGCGGATGACCGGCGGCTTGCAGGTGCTGGCGCTCAGCAACGCCCTGCAAAGCGGCGACTTCGACGACTTCCGCCGGCTGGCAACCGGGTTCATCAGCCAATATGGCGAGGACAGCGTCCTGCTGGTGGCGGACGGGAGCGGGCACCAGCTGTTCTCGACCGTCACGAGTGAAACGACAAACCTGCCACCCCGCAACAATCGCGAGATCGTCGAGCGGGTATTTGCGAGCAAGTCACCGCAATATTCCGACCTGTTCACCGGCTCGACCAAGAACCGGCCGATCGTGACCGTCGAGGTTCCCGTGCTGCGCAACGATGAGGTCGTCTACGCGCTCTCCTTCAGCCCGCCGATCGCGACATTCCAGAAACTGGTCGAGCAGCAGCGGCCGAACGATCAGTGGACGGTGTCGCTGCTGGACACCAAGGGTCGCGTGTTCGCGCGCGCGCCCAATCCGGCCGAGACGTTCGGCAAGCAGGCCTCCGGCGCACTGAACGATGCGATGGCCCGGACGCCGGAGGCGACCCTCTCCACCGTTTCGCTCGACGGCGTCGCGCTGTCCTCCGCCTATACGAGATCGCGGCTGACCGGCTGGACGGTCGTGGCCGGTGTCGCCGAGAGATCGCTGATCGCCCCGCTCTGGCGCGACATCGCGATCACCAGCCTGATCGGCGGCATCCTGCTGCTGACCGGCCTGACCTTCGCGGTGCGGATGGCGACCACGATCGCGCGCGGCGAGATGCTGCACAATCTGCTGATCGAGGAGCTCAACCATCGCGTCAAGAACACGCTGGCCTTGATGCAGGCGATCGCAGTGCAGACCTTCCGAAGTTCAAGCCGGGACGAGCGGACCAAGTTCGAGGGACGGCTCGGTGCGCTCGCCGAGGCGCATAATCTCCTGAGCCAGGAGAAATGGGCGGGCTCGGAGCTGAGGGACGTGATCGCGCGCGTGCTCCAGCCGTTCCTGCTGAGCAATCCCGATCGCATCCGCATGGCCGGCCCCACCGTGCCGCTGTCGCCGCGGCTCGCCGTGGTGCTGTCGATGATCGTGCACGAGATCGCCACCAACGCCGCGAAATACGGCGCGCTGTCGAACGAGACCGGCCGGGTCACGCTGGAATGGGAGGTCATCGCCGACACGCCGAAGCCCCGGCTGCGGCTGATCTGGAGCGAGATCGGCGGACCGCCGGTGACGGAGCCGGTGCAGCGCGGTTTCGGATCGCGCCTGATCGAGCGCAGCGCGCGCGACCAGCTCGGCGGCGAGGCGACCGTCGACTTCCTGCCGCGCGGCGTCGTCTGCACGGTGACGTGCGTGCTGGACGAGGCGCGGTGAACGGATTGAAGGAACATCGGCGATGAAGATCACCAAGGTGCGCACGCACATCCTCGAAGCAAAGCTCTCGCAGCCCTTCGCCTATTCGCGCGCCTGGTACGACACGCGCACCGCGATGCTGGTCGAGATCGAGACGGATGACGGCCTGACCGGCTGGGGCGAATGCTACGGGCCGGCGCGGATGACGGCGGCGGTGGTGCAGAGCATCGCGCCCTTGCTGATCGGCGAGGATCCGCTGCGCACCGACGTGCTGTGGCAGATGGTCTACGCACGCTTGCGCGATCACGGCCAGAAGGGCGTCGTGATCCAGGGCCTGAGCGGCATCGATATCGCGTTGTGGGACATCAAGGGCAAGCATTTCGGCGTGCCAGCGCATCAGCTTCTCGGCGGCGCCGCGCGCAAGGAGATAGCGGCCTATGCGACCGGGCTCTACCGGCGCAAATCAGGCGATCCGCTCAAATACCTGCCGGAGGAAGCGGCCGGCTACGCCGCGGAGGGTTTCCGCGCCGTGAAGCTGAAGGTCGGCTTCGGCATCGCCGAGGACGCCGCGGTCACCCGCGCGGTGCGCGAGGCGATCGGCCTGGATGTCGCGCTGATGGTCGATGCGAACCACGCCTATGACGCAGTGGCGGCGATCCGGCTCGGCCGCATGATTGAGCGCTACGACATCGGCTGGTTCGAGGAGCCGGTGCCGCCGGAGGATGTCGCGGGATATCGCGCGGTACGATCCGCGCTGACGATTCCCATCGCCGGCGGCGAATGCGAATTCACCCGTTTCGGTTTTCGCGACCTGTTCGCATCGCATGCGCTGGACATCGCCCAGCCCGACACCTGCGCCGCGGGTGGCCTCTCCGAATGCAAGAAGATCGCCGACATGAGCGAGGCGTTCGGCATCCGCTACAATCCGCATGTCTGGGGCACCGGGATCGCGATCGCGGCCTCGCTCCAGCTCCTCGCCGTGCTGCCGTCACACACGCCGACCTCGCTTGCGCCGATCGAACCGATGCTCGAGTTCGACCGCACCGAGCATCCGATCCGGCAGGCGATTTTGAAGGAGCCGATCGAGCACGAGAAGGGTTTCGTGCGGGTGCCTGACAGACCGGGGCTAGGTATCGATATCGACCGCGAGGCGCTCGCGCGCTTCGCGGTTCAATAGAAAAAGCGGTCGACGCCGTTAATTCGGCGGCACGTCGATCGGAACGAGAAACGCGAAGCCATATTTGGCGTCCTCGCCGCGCGCCTCATCGAGGCCGCGTCCGAGTTCCACCGCGGCAATCTCCGCCGGAAGCGCGAGCCTGACGTGTCGGACATGATCCGGGCACAGGAGAGGACGCCCACCTGAACACATGCTCTCCAATTCCTCGACGAACCAGGCTTCCTGCACGCGCGCCCGGGCGGATCGCAGTGAGCTGGCCGAGAACGCCAGAACCGGTCTCTGGTTGATCTCCAGCACGAAGCAGCGCTGTCGCGCCGCCTGTGCGGCGCGATTGCTCTTGCGTGCCGTCGATCTGCCTTCAGCCCGGCCACTCGCGCGTGTCATCTCAACACCATCAGAAGTTCGCCGTGGCTGACAATCTGAACACACGTGGAGACCCCGGCGTGATGTTGTTATTCCCGTCCGCGGTCGAATAGTACTTCCGGTCGAGGAGATTTTCGATGTTGAGCTGGGCGCGCCAGGTCTCGTTGAGCCTGAAGAACACGGCGGCGTCCACCCGCGTGAACTCCGGAATCAGCACGGTGTCGTCGGACGATGCGAAGAAGTTCGAGTAGTGGATCACACCGAGGCCCGCGGCCCACTGCTCCGTGAACTGATACCTGTTCCAGAGGGAAAAGGTATTGTACGGCACAAGTCCCACGCGGTTGCCGGCGACAATGGTCGCGGAGTTGTTGCTGGTGATCCGCGCATCCGTGTAAGCGTAGCCGCCCGTGATCTGCCAGGCGTCCGTCACGTAGCCTGTCAGAGACGCTTCGAGGCCGCGGGTCTTGGTGGCTCCGCTCAGGATGAAGAATCCCGCATTGTTGGGATCGGCAAAGCGCTGATTGGTCCGGTCCAGTTCGTAGATCGCCGTAGCGAACTGCAGGCTCGGGAAGATGTCGTATTTGAGCCCGACTTCCTTGTTCACGAACTTCTCGGGCGCTGCGATGGCCAGGCCCGGTGTCAGAGCGCTGAACTGGTCGCCGGCGCTCGGCAGATACGAGATGCTGTAGCTGCCGTAGATCGACAGGTTTTCGAGCGGCTTGAACAGGACACCGACGCGTGGCGACACCAGATCATCGACCCGGTTGAGCTCGACGAATGTGCGGCGGTCTCGCGACGTCAGGTCGAAGTGATCGAACCGCAGGCCGCCGATCAGCTCCAGATAGCGCGTGATCTCGACCTGGTCCTGGACGTAGACGGCGCCGAGATTGAGCTTGTAGGTGTTGTTGGCATCGGTCCCCCCGTTATTGGCGAAAGTGACCGGAACGTACGACGTCGGATTCCTCGGATCGATCGTGATGGTCGACGATACGCCATTGAAGAGCCCGCTCTGCCGGTAGTTCAGGCCGTTCTGACGGCCCAACTCGGCGCCGAAGACGACGGTGTGACGAATTGGGCCCGTCCCGAATTTGTAGGTGAGATCGGTCTGGTTGAAGTAATTCGTCCGGTCGGTCTCGTTGTTGTATGCTTGCAGATTGCTCGAGGTTCCGGCGGCATTGACGGCACCGGAATTGGCTCCTCCGCCCGGATAGATGTTCTGGTAGAACTTGTCGTAGTTGGCGATCTGCGACGAATTCTTGATCGTCCACCCGTTCTCGAAATCGTGCTCGACGACAGCGGTTCCGATATCCACATCGGCGAGCGCATAGTTGAGGTTGGGGTTGCCGAAGAACGCAGACGGCGACGTATCGTAGGGATAGCGCGGGAAGGCGTTTCCGGGGCGGATCTGCGAAGGGATGCCGCGATCGACGGTACGCCGGTCGTGCAGATGCTCGTAGCTCAGCTTGACCGTCGTGGTGTCGTTCGGCGCAAAGGTCGCGGTAGGATTGATCGCCCAGCGTTCGAGGTTGACGAAATCGCGATAGCTCTGCGTGTTTTCGTACATCGCGTTGAGGCGGAAGGCCCAGTTCTCGTTGATCGCCTGGCCGACGTCGGTGGTCACGCGGGCGCCGGGATAGGAATTGCCGCCGACCGTCACCTCGCGAATGGTCGTACCGTCGGCCTCCTTGAGTACGCGGTTGACGACGCCACCGCCGCCGCCGCGGCCGAAGATCATCGCGTTCGGCCCCTTCAGGACCTCGAGCCGCTGAATGTTGTAGAAGTCGCGAAAATACTGGACGTCGTCGCGGATGCCGTTGGTGTAGAAGTCGGCGTTGCTGCGCTGGCCGCGGATGACGAGGTCGTCGCGATGCGATTCGCCCTGGTGATAGATCACGCCGGGCACATAACGGGTCGCCTCGCCGATCGAGGTGAAGGCCTGGTCCCTGATGAAATCCTTCGTCAGCACCGTCACCGACTGCGGCACGTTGAGGAGAGCCGTATTGGTCTTCGTCGCGCTGGTCACGCTCCGCGTGATATAGCCCTTCTGGCCGGTACGCGCGTCCTGATTGTTGACGCTCGGCGGCTTCTTCTCGACCGGTGCGACGGTGGCCGTCCGACGATTCGATCGCGCTGCGCGCGAGGTGGTCGCGGTCTGCGCCCGGCGGGCGCGCTGCTGCGGGGCTGAAACGACGACTGACGGCAAGGCTCCCGCCGCCTGCCCCTGCTGCGCAGAGGCCGGGCCGGCCTGCATCGTCAGCCCACCACTGAATGACAGCGCTGCCGTCGTCGACAGCAGAAAACCACGCAACGCCTTGCGGCCAGCCCAACAACCCAATTCCATCTGCAACGCCCCAAAAATTTCGCGTGCCGCTCTGAAAGACGGCTTCGCGGTCCCGAACCGGGGCGCATCTGCAATGCGAAGAATTAGATGAGGATTAGATCGGATTTAGAATAGGTCGAGCCTCTCTCCGCTCACGCCCAAATTTGTAAGAGTTCTAAATTGAGGCGCAGGCGGTTGACCATTTGGCCGCGGTGTCGAATGTGGCGCTTGGTGCTGCGACGCGCCACCACTCCAACACAGCGATTTTCCCTGAATCAATGCGCCTCCTGCTGATCGAAAGACGATCTGATGTTCGGCAAGGCGCTCGTCCGCGGATTGAAGCGAAACGGAATGACCGTGGACTGGACCCGCGACGGACAGGACGGCTACGCCGCGCTACAACGCGCCGAGCACGCGATCACGCTGCTCGATATCGGACTGCCCGGCATGACTGGCTTCGAGATTCTCAAGGCTGCGCGCAGCAGGAAGGCTTCGCCCATCCTGGTGATCACGGCCCGCGACCGGGTCGAGGACATGGTCGCGGGACTCGATCTCGGCGCCGACGACTTCATCGTCAAGCCGTTCGAGTTGCGCGCCCTGCTCGCGCGCATCCGCGCGGTCATGCGCAGGGTCAACGACCGCTCCAATTCGCTGATGAGCAGCAAGGAGATCACGCTCGATCCATCGACCCATGTGGCGACCTTCCGCGGCATCCAATCGACGCTTTCCGCGCGGGAGTTCTCGGTGATGTACGCCCTGATGGAGCGTCCCGGAACCATTCTGTCGCGAGGCCAGATCGAGAGCCGGATCTACGGCTGGGGCGACGAGGTGCAGAGCAACGCCGTTGACGTCGTCATCCACGGCTTGCGCAAGCGGTATGGCAAGGACGTCATCCGGAACATCCGCGGTGCCGGGTGGATGGTCACGAAGTCCGGATCATGAGCTCTCTTCGCAAGACGATCATCACGCGTGCGACGCTGTTGCTGGCCGCCATCGGCCTCCTGGCAACGGCAACATCGTTCGGCCTTGTCGCCTATGAGATGAACAAGTTCCTCGACGCGCAGTTGCAGGAGATCGCCGTCAATGTCGGTCCAGGCGACCGCAACGGTGCGGGTCCGCTGCTCGAAAGCGAAGACGAGGATCAGTTGGTCGTCCGCATCTGGGATCGCTCCGGCGCGCTGGTGCATCGGGCGGGTCCTCCGATCGATATTCCCTGGCAATCAGTGCCGGGATTGTCCGACGTGACCGCCGACGGGCAGGATTGGCGCGTCTATCGCTGGAGCCACGCGCAGCACGATATCCAGATCGCGCAAGCGTGGAGCGCCAGGCACGAGATCGCGCTGCACGCGGCGACAGGCGCCGCGCTTCCGCTGCTGCTCGCCATCCCGCTGGTCTGGGCCGTTCTGGGTTGGTCGATCAGCCGCACGATGAGCGGTCTGCAACGGCTGTCGGCCGAAATCGGCCAGCGCAGCGTCGATGCGCAGGAGCCCCTGCGTCCGGTGGGCGTACCGGCGGAAGTGGCTCCGCTGATCGTTGCCATCGACAAGCTCGTCGATCGTCACCGGTCGGCACTCGACGCGCAGCGCCGCTTCGTGGCGGACGCGGCGCACGAACTGAGGACACCTCTGGCCGCGCTCCAGATTCAGGCGGAAAACCTGATCGCCGCAGAACTGTCCGGACAGACTCGCGAGCTTGCCGACGAACTTCGGGACGGCGTGCGGCGCGCATCGCATCTGGCGAGCCAGTTGCTCGAAATGGCCAGAACGGAAGGCGCCTCGATCCGGAAGCGCGACGACGTCGATCTTGCCGCGCTCGCGACATCGTTGCTGGCCGACTTCTATCCGCTGGCTGAGGCGCGCAACGTCCAGCTCGCGATGACGGCGGAGACACCGTGCAGGTTCCTCGGCGATCGCAACGCGATCGCCAAGCTCATCGCCATCCTGCTGGACAACGCCATTCGCTATTCAGGTTCAGGCGGCTCCGTGGAACTCAGGGTCGTCAATGACGGCAAGATTTGCGCGCTGGAGATCGTCGATGACGGCCCAGGCATTCCCGAGGATGCAATGCCGTTCATCTACGACCGCTTCTTCAGGGCTGCGCCCCAGGGCGTCGAGGGGACCGGGCTTGGTCTTGCGATCGCCAAATCCACCGCCGACCGGCACGGCTTCAGGCTGATGCATCAGAACCGGAGTGGCGCGACCGGCATCGTCGCGCATGTCCGGTTTGACCTGACTGCCGTGCCGACAGCGTGAGCTAACCGATCGTCTGCAGCGCCGGAAACGTCTCGAGCAGCCAGATGCTGACATTCGAGACCGTGCCGGTGAGGAAGCCGATGCCAGTGATCACCATCAGGACGCCCATGGCGCGCTCGACATTGACGAGCTGGCCCTTCATGCGCGCGAACAGCTTCGAGAACTGCTCGATCATCAGGGCGGCGATCAGGAAGGGAATGCCGAGGCCGGCCGAATAGACTGCGAGCAGGCCCGCCCCCTTCGTCACCGTCGCCTCCGCCGCGGCGATCGAGAGGATCGCGGCGAGGATCGGGCCGATGCAGGGCGTCCAGCCGAAGGCGAAGGCGAGGCCCATCACATAGGCGCCCCACAGGCCGACAGGCTTGGGCGCGGTCAGGCGCCCCTCGCGCATCAAAAGGCCGATCCGCGTCAGTCCCAGGAAGTGCAGGCCCATGATGATGATGACGATGCCGGCGAGGATCGACAGCTCGGCCGACCAGGCACGAATCAGCCCGCCGATCAGCGAAGCGCTGGCGCCGAGCGCCACGAACACCGTGGAGAAGCCGAGCACGAACAGGAGCGCCGACATCATGATGGCGCGCTTGGACGCCGAGGCCGGCTCCTTGTTCTCGACATGCTCGATCGTGGCGCCCGTGAGATAGATCAGATAGGGCGGAACCAGGGGCAGAACGCAGGGAGAGAGGAAGCTGACGAGGCCGGCAATCAGGGCCGCCGGGATCGAGACATTTTGCATGATGCAGTCGGAGCCATCTCAGGCTCTTTGGCCGCGCACCGGGAATGCGCGCGGGCGGGAGCCGAACCGGCTCTGGTGTAGCCGATGCCGGGGAATGCGCACAACAGAGGCGCACGAAACCAGGCTCCTCCCGATGCCGTCTGCGATCACAGATGCGGCATCGGGACGCGCACAAACCTCGCCAAAAAGCGAGACTCGGCGGCGCGGCTACTTCACCACGCGGAGCAGCGGACGCCGGGGCTGGTCCTGCGTCTGCTTGGAGGGGGGCTGCGGTTCGCTTCCAGCGCTCCGCAACATTTCGTCGCACAGCGCCTTGAGATCGGCACTGTCAATTCCTTTGAGCTTCATCCGCACGTCGAGGATGACGATGGACAGCAGCTCGGCCGACTCGCGGTTATTGCTCTCGTTGAGAACCTTGCGGCACTCCTCAAGCGTTTCCAGCACCGACTGCAACTGTTCGTCTGAATGCGACACCGGCGTTCTTTCCGTTAGTTCGGCCTGCGAGACGTGTTTGTGGAAATCCCCTCGGCCCCCATGGGATACCGAGAATAACACGAGGCGCCGACGCCTCCGAACATGATTTCAGTATGATTTTGCCGGGAAACCGTGGCTCCCGCGAACATCGACCCGCTGCGCGGGACGCCATTATCGTCGTGGCCGGGAGTCGAACGCGCGGCACTGGATGATCGACCCATTCCGCGCGGCGACAGCTCGCGCGCAAGGACTTCCGTGACGGAAAACGCCGACAATCCTGCAGCCATTTCAGGGCTCGCAACGGAACTCACGCCACACCCCTCATTCCAACGTTGGTCGGCCGATTCGATTCTCAGCCTTGGTAACACTCGGATACCGCCCACGAGGCAGTAACGATGGCGTTCAAAAGTCGCCGTTCCCCAACCCGCAGTGGTTGTGGTTTGCGCCCAATTCTGCCAGTTTAGCAACCCGAAGGGACTTGTATGCACTCCTTGGCGGAAAGGGGCGTTCCACAGGAGGAACGCCCAAAGATCAACATCAGCGGCCTCTCCGATTGGGATGCGGCCCGCATATTCCTGGAAGTCGTTCGATGCGGCAGTTTTCGCTCGGCGTCTGAACGCCTGTCGCTGTCGATCAACGCCGTCCGCCGCCGGATTGATGATTTCGAGCGCCAGACCGGCACCACCCTGTTCACCCGCGACGTCCACGGCACGCATCTGACCGATGAAGGTGCACTGGTGGTCTCCGCAGTCGAGCGCATGGAGGCGGCCGCCTTCGACGTGCTGCGCACCAGCGATTCGACGGCCAACGCCCTGTCCGGCGAAGTTCGCGTGGCCGTCACCGAGGGTCTCGGGACGTTCTGGCTCGCCCCGCGGCTGGTCGAATTCCAGCAGGCCTATCCGAAGATCCTGGTCGACCTGCATTGCGCGATGCGCTCGGCCGATGTCTCTCGTCACGAGGCCGACGTCGCCATCCATCTGTCGCGTCCCTCCGCGCTCGACGTCAAGCTGGTGCGGCTCGGCCGCATGCACCTGATGTTCTGGGCTTCGGAAAAATACCTTGAAAAACACGGCACGCCGCGCTCGGCGCTCGAATTGATCAAGCACCGCCTGGTGCTGCAATTCGCCGACCAGCTTGCCGCCAAGGAAACCTTCGAGAGCTTCTTCCCAGGCGTTCCGGAACGTGACCTGCTGGTCATGAAGACCAACGTCTCAAGCGCCAATTATTGGGCGGTCGCGAATGGCGCCGGCATCGGCGTATTCCCGAGCTACGCCATTGCGCTTGGCGGGAAGTTGATTCCACTGGAGGTCGAGCTGAACAGGCCGCTGGATATCTGGTTGTCCTACCACCCTGGTAGCGGCCGGATTCCACGTGTTCGGCACATGATTGACTGGCTGATCGAGGCTTTCAATCCGGCGCGATTCCCGTGGTTTAAGGAAGAGTTCGTGCATCCGCATGAATTCAAGGACGAGTATATGGGCGAACCCCTGACCCAGCTCTTCGGGGGATTTTCAACCGAAGAACAAAGGTGAGAGTATGAAAGCAGCGGCGAAAAGAATGAAGCAGCGCAGCGCCGGCAAGCCGGACATTGAGCTTGGCAAGCGGATCCGTCTGCGGCGCGTCGAGATGAAGATCTCGCAGGCCGAGCTCGGCGAGAAGCTCGGCGTGAGCTTCCAGCAGGTCCAGAAATACGAGAAGGGCGTCAATCGCGTCGGCGCGGCTCGGCTTCAGCAGATCGCCACCGCCCTCGATGTGCCCGTGACCTTCTTCTATGACGGCGACAACAAGGCGCGCGAAGTCGAGAGCCTGCTGTTCCTCGATTCCGCCTTCAGCCTCCGCCTGCTGCGCGCCTACAGCAAGATCAAGGACCAGACGGTGCAGCGTCAGCTCGTCTCGCTGATGGAATCGATCGCAGCGAACGAGGCCTGAGCCGATCGGGCTCCGACCTTTACGGCCGATGTTCAATCCGCCGCGTCACGGGGGCGCGGCCGGATTGAACGAGACCCAGTCCGCGCGCTTGCGCGCGGCTCTCCTTTCGGGGCGGCCAAGCCGCCCTTTTTTCTTGCGGATTTCTTGCTGCGGGTTTCCCGGCAATTTTGCCCGCCATCGCCGCGGATTTCGCGAACCCATCCCGCCCCTGCTGCGACCCAATCGAGACGCCCCGCCGCGAACGCGCGGGCTTTCGACTGCCGTGCTTAATGGGACCTCAACTCCGGGGCTCTAGCTTCCCGCCGATTTTTGCGAATCGGCGCACGCAGCGCGGCGAGCGGGAATTGCCAATGCGAGCGCCCGTCCGGGCCTCGTCCTCGTGGGGAAAATGGGACACATGTCGAAACGCCATGCGATGATCGTTGCCGTCGGCGTGCTCGCGAGCGCTTCCGCGCTGGCGCAAACCGAAACCACGGGACAGGCAAACCCGAGGCCGGCAACGGCGGCCGGTACGGTGCCCGCAGCGGCGAACCCGGCCCATGCTGCCGCGCCGAAGGCTGCCGCACCCGCTTCGACGGCGGAGAGCCGCTCCGCCGCGGCGCTCGCGCTGACGCACGAGCCAACCTATGACGAGGGCTCGGCCCAGCGCATCAAGGATGCCGCGCTCAGCTACTCCGATCTTGCCGTACGCGGCGGCTGGCCAGCCATCCCTGCCGATGCGAAGTTCGCCCTCGGCGTCCAGGGCGCCAGCGACGAGCTGCTGCGCAAGCGTCTGATCGTCTCCGGCGATCTCGCCGCCGACAAGGCCAGTGGCGCTTTCGATCAGGATCTCGCCGACGCCGTGAAGCGCTTCCAGGCCCGCCATGGCCTGGCGCCGACCGGCACGGTGACGCCGCGCACGGTCGCGGCGATGAACGTCTCCGTGCAGAAGCGCATCCGGCAGCTGGAGGCTTCGCTCCAGCGGCTCGAGAACATGAATTTCGGCTTCGGCCAGCGCTATGTCGTGGTCAACATCCCCGCCGCGTTTGCCGAAGCGGTCGAGAACGATGTGGTGGTACGGCGCTATCGCGTGATCGTCGGCAAGACCGAAAAGCCCTCGCCGACCCTGACGGCCCAGATCACCAGCGTCGTGCTCAATCCGACCTGGACGGTGCCGTCCTCGATCGCCAAGACCGAGATCTCGGCGCATATGCGCAAGGATCCGACCTATTTGTCGCGCATGCACATGGAGGTGCTCGACGCCCACGACAATCCGATCGACCCGCATTCGGTCGACTGGTCGGGCACGCACACGCCGAACTTCACCGTGCGCCAGCACAACGGCACCTTCAACGCGCTCGGCGCGGTGAAGATCGACATGCCGAATTCCTATTCGGTCTATATGCACGACACCAACCAGCGCAATCTGTTCAGCGACGACTACCGCTTCGATTCCCATGGCTGCTCGCGCGTCGACAATGTGCGCGATCTCGCCGCCTGGCTGCTGAAGGACCAGCCGAAATGGAGCCGCGCCGCGATCGATACGGAGATTGCGAGCGGCCAGCACCTCGAGGTCGCCATGGCGAAGAAGGTGCCGGTGGCCTGGATCTACCTCACCGCATGGATGACCAAGGACCAGACCGTCCAGTTCCGCAACGACGTCTATGATCAGGACGAGCAGTTGCTGGAGGCCACCGCCGAAGAGGCGGCGTTCTTCAGCAATGCAGGCAGCCATCCCCTGACCGCGCACATGCACGCAACGCAGTAGAGCATGATCCGGAAAAGTGTGCAGCGGTTTTCCGAAAAGATCATGCTCAAGGTATAACCGCTTCTCGCGCCATGCAATCGCGGCACAGGCGGATGCAAAGCCGCGTCCCTCGTCGCGGTTGACCCGGGCCGCGCCCCGGCCGCACATTGCGCCCGGCCTACGACAGCGAGCGCGCAATGCCTGACATTTCCAGCACGACCGAAACACCCCATGCCGACGGCAAGATCCTCAAGCAGGTCATCGACGGCGTCGGCGTGATCACCTTCAACAATCCCGACAAGCGCAACGCAATGTCGCTGGAGATGTGGGAGGGATTTGGCGAGGCGCTGACGAGCCTGCGCGATGACGAGACGGTGCGCGTCGTGATCCTGCGCGGCGCCGGCGGCAAGGCATTCGTCTCCGGGGCCGACATCAGCCAGTTCGAGAAGACCCGCCACAACGCGGCGGCGTCCGAGGAATATGCCAGGCGCAGCGCCGCACAGCGCGCGCTGCTCGCCGACTATCCCAAGCCGACCATCGCCTGCATCGAGGGCTTTTGCCTCGGCGGCGGCATGCAGGTCGCGATGCTCGCCGACATCCGCCTCGCCGCGCATGGCAGTCAGTTCGGCATTCCCGCGGCAAAACTCGGCATCGCCTACGGCTATGACGGCTTGAAGCATCTGGTGTCGCTGGTCGGTCCGTCCTGGGCACGGCTTCTGATGTACACGGGCATGCGGATCGATTCCGCCGAGGCGCTGCGCATTGGCCTCGTCGAGCGCTTGTTCCCGATCGACGAGTTGTGGGGTGAGACGATGACGATCGCGCAGACCATCTCCGAGAACGCCCCACTCGCGATCAAGGCCGCCAAGATCACCATCGCGCAGGTGTTGAAGGACGAGAGCCAGCGCGACCTGGAGGCAATCAGGGCGATCGGTCACGCCTGCATGGACAGCGCGGATTTTCGCGAGGGCCGGCAGGCCTTCATGGAAAAGCGCAAGCCGCAGTTTACGGGCAAGTAGCCTCGGCGTCCGGGCTCAGCAAGGCGCGGGCGTCAGCTTCTGATCACCAAACACCTCGATCAGGCGAAAGCGCTCGCACATCAGCATCATGTCCTCGCTGAATCGCCCGAGCCGGCCGAAATAGGTCCGATGGGCGCTGCGCCAATAGGCGAGGCTTCGATCGCCTTCGCCCTCATCGTGCGCAAACGCGGCATCGACGTCATTGAAGCGCCGATAGGTGATCTCGACGGATTCGATGACGCAGCGCGGTTCTCCCCGTCCGTCAAGCACGACCCAGAGTTCACCGGGCGTGGACGTGTTCGGTTCGTCCTCCGTGCTGCAAGTCGCGGTCTTGACGCCCTTGACGACGAGTTCGACCAATTCATCCGCGAGCGCAGGATTGTCGCCGAAGGCGAAGGTCCTGAGGTGCCGATAGTGCTCGGGAACCGGATTGCTCATTGACTTCCGGCTCCTCCGATATCGACCGCCTGCGGTAACTACAGCGCAGCGAGCACCGCTTTCGTAATGTCAGCCGTGCCATTGCTGCCGCCGAACTCCATCGGCTTGATGCCGCCGGCGTAGATCTGATCCACTGCACGCTCGATCTGCTCGCCGGCTTCCGCCGCGCTCTCGACGCCGTGCTTGTCGGCGAGCCAGTCCAGCATCATCGCCGCCGACAGGATCATGCCGGTCGGATTGGCCTTGCCCTGCCCCATGATGTCTGGTGCGGTGCCGTGGCAGGGCTGGAACACGGCATATTTGTCGCCGATATCGGCGGACGGCGCCATGCCGAGGCCGCCGATCAGGCTCGCGGTGATGTCGGAGACGATGTCGCCGAACATGTTCTCCATCACCATCACATCGAAATCCCAGGGACGCTTCACCAGCATCGCCGAGCAGGCATCGACATAGAGCCGGTCGGTCTTCACGTTCGGATGCTTCTTCTCGATCTCGTCGAAGATGCCGCGGAAGAATGCAAAGGCCTTGAACACGTTCGCCTTGTCGACGCAGGTCAGCATCCCCGGCTTGCCGCGCGCCTTGCGCCGCTCGGCGAGCCGAAACGAGAACTCGAACAGGCGCTCGGAGGTCTTGCGCGTGATCACCATGGTCTCGCGCGCGTCCTCATGGGTGACGATGCCCTTGCCCATCGAGGCGAACAGGCCTTCGGTGGATTCGCGGATCACGACGAGATCGATGCCGCGCTGGTCGGCGCCGACGATCGGGCTCGGCACGCCCGGAATGAGCCGCGCCGGGCGCACGCCGGCATAGAGATCGAAGATGAACCGCAGCTCGATCTGTGGCGCGATCTCGGTATTATCGGGGTAGCGGACCGACGGCAGGCCGCAAGCGCCGAGCAGGATCGCGTCGGCCTCCTCGCAGAGCTTGATAGTGGAATCCGGCATCGACTTGCCGGTCGCGAGATAATTGTTGGCGCCGGCGGGCGCCTCGGTGAAGCGGAAGCTCAGGCCGGACTTCGCCTCGATCTTGCGCAGGACTTCGATGGCCGGTGCCATGACTTCGGGACCGATGCCGTCACCGGCGAGCACGGCAATGTGGAAGGCGTTGTTTGCGGACATTTGAGAGACCTTAGGAAGGACGAGCCAAGGACGTCATTGCGAGGAGCGAAGCGACGAAGCAATCCAGACTGTGTCCGCCGAGGGATTTCTGGATTGCTTCGCTTCGCTCGCAATGACGGAGGAGAGAGCGTTTATTACGGCGTCAGCACCGTGCGACCGACCACCGCGCCCTGCTGCAATTGCACCAGCGCGTCGTTGGCCTTGTTGAGCGGCTGGCGCGTCACCGGGATCGGCGGCACGTTCTTCGCGCGCACGAGGTCGAGCAACTCCTGGGTCTCGCGCAAATTGCCGACATAGCTGCCCTGGATCGTCACCGCCTTGATCGGGATCAGCGGCAGCGCCCAGGTCGCGCCGCCGCCGAACAGGCCGACGATGACGAGCTTGCCGCCCTTGGTCAGGCAATCGAAGCCGAGTTGCGTGGTCGCGGCGTTGCCGACGAGATCAATCACGGCGCGGATCGGCCCGCCCGCCTTTTTGGCAAGCTGCTCCAGCGCGTCCGGCGCCTTGGGATCGACGGTCGCGAGCGCACCGGCCTTTTCCGCGGCCTCGCGCTTCCTGGCGTCGATGTCGACCATGATCGCGCCTCTTCCGCCCATTGCCTTCAGCAGCGACAGCGCCATCAGGCCAAGGCCGCCGGCGCCGAACATCACGATCGGCGTGTCAAAATGCTGCTCGACCTTCTTCAGCGCGCTGTAGGTGGTGACGCCAGAGCAGGCGTAGGGCGCCGCCGAGGCGGGATCGAGCCCCTTCAGGTTGAGCAGATAGCGCGGATGCGGCACCAGCATGTGGTCGGAATAGCCGCCGTCGCAATAGACGCCGAGCGAGCGCGGCGTCAGGCACATGTTCTCGTCACCGGCCAGGCACGTGGCGCACTTGCCGCAGCCGATCCAGGGATAGACGAGGCCGACATCGCCGAGCCTGAGATCGCCCTGGTCGGTCGGCTTCACGTCGGGGCCGAAGGCTGCGATTTCGCCGACCGTCTCATGGCCCATGGTCAGCGGCAGATTGATGCCGCGGTCCTTCAGCGACAGCGGCTTGCGGCCGTGGCCGAGATCGTAGCCACCTTCCCAGATGTGGAGGTCGCTGTGGCAGACGCCGGCGGCCTTCACCTTGATCAGCACCTGCGTGCCCGACGGCTGCGGCGTGGCCTCGTCGAACTCCTGCAGCGGCGCCTTGAAATCGGCGACCTTGAAACTCTTCATCGGCGTCCTCCCGGCATACTTCTTGTCGTCGCCACCATGCCATGACCGGCGGGGCGAAACAAATCCGGGAGCCGTCTTACAGCGTTTTCGAGCGAAGTGGATACCGGTTCGCGTAAAGAAAACGCGTCAAAACGAGAATCTAGAGCCCCGTTCCGATCACATCGGAACGGGGCTCTAGTTTAGGCCAGCGGATGGTGGCAAGCCGCGAACTGGCCGGGTGCGACCTCGCGCAACTCCGGTATCTCCGCGCTGCACCGCTGGTCGGCCCGCGGGCAGCGGGTGCGGAAGCGGCAGCCGGACGGCGGCGCAATCGGCGATGGTGGCTCGCCGGTCGCCACACTCTCGACGGGACGCACGTCCGGATCGGGCACCGGGATCGCCTGCAACAACAGGTCCGTGTAGGGATGCGCGGGCCTTGCGAACAATTGCTCCGACGGCCCGACCTCGCAGAGGCGGCCGAGATACATCACCGCGACGCGGTCGCTGACCGCTTTCACCACCGCGAGATCATGCGCGATGAACAGCAGCGTCAGGCCGAAGCGCGCTTTCATCTCCTCGAGCAGATTGAGGATCTGCGCGCGGATGGAGACGTCGAGCGCCGAGACCGGCTCGTCGCAGACGATGAATTCGGGGTTGAGCACCAGCGATCGTGCGATGCAGATGCGCTGGCACTGGCCGCCGGAGAATTCGTGCGGCAGGCGGCCCGCCACGATGTCAGGATCGAGCCCGACCGCGGACAACACCTCGTGAACGCGCCGCTTGCGTTCGGCGGCATCCTTGACGCCGGCGATGATGAGCGGCTCGGCGACGATATCGCCGATGCGCCGGCGCGGATTGAGCGAGGCGATCGGGTCCTGGAAGATCAATTGCACGCGGCGGCGCATCTTGCGCAGCGCCTCGCCTTCCATCGCGGTGAGGTCCTCGCCGTCGAACAGCACGCGGCCGGATTTGGCGCGGCGCAATTGCAGCACCGCGCGCCCCAGCGTCGACTTGCCGCAGCCGGATTCGCCGACCAGGCCCAGCGTCTCGCCGCGCGCGACCTGGAGGCTGACGCCGGAGACCGCGTGCACCGTCTTGTTGCCGAGACCATATTCGACGACGAGATTGTCGACGTTCAGGAGCGGCTCGGCGGGCATGGCAAACTGCATCATGCGTCAATCCCCTCCGTCATCTGGATGGGGTTGAAGCAGGCATAGAGATGCCCCGGCATCTCCGCGCCCTTCAATTCGGGCTTGGCCTCGTGACAGCGCCCTGCGGCATAGCGGCAGCGTGGCGCAAACGAGCAGCCTTTAAGTGGCCGGGTCGGATCGGGCGGACGGCCGGAGATGGCGGGCAGCGGCGTATGCGGCGCGGTCTCCAGCTTCGGGATCGCCGCCAGCAGCGCCTCGGTATAGGGCATGTGCATGCGCTTGAACAACGCCTGCGTCGGCGCGCGCTCGACCACCCTGCCCGCATACATCACCGCGACCTCGTCGGCGCGGCCGGCGACGACGCCGAGATCGTGGGTGATGATGATCATCGCCATGTGGCGGCGGCGCTGCTCGCGCGCCAGCAGATCGAGGATCTGCGCCTGGATCGTGACGTCGAGCGCCGTGGTCGGCTCGTCCGCGATCAACAGTTTCGGCTCGCAGGACAGCGCGATCGCAATCGCGATGCGCTGGCGCATGCCGCCGGAACATTGATGCGGATATTGCGCGAGCCGCTGCTCCGGCGCCGGAATGCCGACGGCGGCGAGCAGCTCGATGCTGCGCTTCCGCGCCGCCGGCGCATCCAGTTCGAGATGCTCCTGGATCGTCTCCATCAGCTGGGTGCCGATGGTCAGCACCGGGTTGAGCGAGGTCATGGGGTCCTGGAACACGACCGCGAGGTCGCGCCCGCGCAGGCGCCGCAGGCTTTCGGCATCGAGCCGCACCAGGTCCTGGCCGTCGAACATCACGCGCCCGGTCAGCTTCGCCTTCTTCGGCAAGAGCTGAAGCACCGCGCGCGACAGCATGGTCTTGCCGCAGCCGGATTCGCCGACGATGCCGAGCGTGCGGCCCGCCTCCAGCGACAGATCGACATGATCCACAGCGCGCAAATTGCCGCGGGGGGTCGGCAGTTCGACCGCCACGTCCTCGATGGTCAGAAGCGGCGCGCTCACAGCGCCCCCTGACGCGGGTCGGTCAGCGCCCGCAAGGTGTCGCCGACCAGGTTGAAGGCCAGCACGGTCAAGAACAGCGCCGTTGCCGGCAGGAAGGCCAGCCGCGGCGCGACGTCGAGGCTGTCGCGCCCCTCGCCGATCATGCTGCCCCAGCTCGCCATCGGCGGTGGCACGCCGAGCCCGAGGAAGGACAGCGCGCCCTCGACCACAATAGTGACGGCGACGCCGAGCAGGAAGAAGGCCAGCAGCGGCAGGATCACGTTCGGCAGCAGCTCGCGCAGCAGGATGCGCGCATGGCTGGCGCCGAGCGCCTCGGCAGCGATCACGAACTCGCGCCGCGCGAGCGTCAGCGTGGCCGCGCGCGCTACCCGCATGAAGGCGGGAATGCCGAGCACACCGAGGATCAGGGTGAGATTGGGAATCGACTGGCCGAGATAGGCGGTCACCGCGAGCGCGAAGATCAGCGGTGGAAACGCCAGCAGCACGTCCATGCTGCCGACCACCAGCGTCTCGAACCGGCCGCGGAAATAGCCGGCGAGGAGACCAAGCGCGCCGCCGAGCGCAAGGCCGATCATCGGCGCGATCAGCCCCACCGTCAGCGACACCCGCGCGCCAAAGATCAGGCGGGCGAATTCGTCGCGGCCGAGCCCGTCGGTGCCGAGCCAGTGTTCCCCGGAGAACGCCGCACGGCGCTCCAGCATGTCCATGTCTACAGGATTCTGCAGCGGCAGCACCGGCGCGAGAATCGCGAGCGTCAGGACAATCGCGAGCCAGGCACTTGCCGACCAGAACAGAATGCCGAGCTTGCGCCGGCGCCGAACCGGCTCGGAGACCGCCTCGTCCTGCATCGACAGCTCAAGCGTGGCCATGGCGGATCCTGGGATCGAGCACGGCGTAGAGCATGTCGACGATGAAATTGACGAGGACGAAGCCGCAGGCGACCAGCAGCACCACGCCCTGGAGGATGACGAGATCGCGGGTGTAGATCGCGCCAACCAGCAAGCGGCCGATGCCCGGCAGCGCGAAGATCGATTCCACGATCAGCGTGCCGCCCAGCAGGCGACCGATGTTGATGCCCGTCACCGTCACCAGGGTCAGCGACGATGGCTTGAGCGCATGCACAAACAGGATGCGCGCGGGCTTGAGGCCTTTCGCCTTGGCGAGCGCGATATAGTCCTCCTGCAAGGTCGCGATCATGTCGGAGCGCAGCACCCGCATGATTCCAGGCCATTCCGCCAGCGCCAGCGTCAGCGCCGGCAGCACGAAGAAGCGCAGGTTCGACAGCGGCTCCTCGGTGAACGGCACATAGCCGGTCGCCGGCAGCCAGCGCAACTCGACCGCGAACAGATAGATCAACAAAATTGCCATCAGGAAGGACGGCATCGACAGCATGGCGAAGGCGCTGCCGGTCATGAAGCGGTCGAAGGCGCCACCGGCGCGCGCAGCGCAGGCGATCGCGAGCGGAACGCCGATCAGGAGCCCGATGAATTCGGCCATCAGCATCAGCTCGAGCGAGACCGGAATGCGCTCGGCCACCGCCTGCAACACCGTCTGCCCGGTGCGGAAGGAGCGGCCGAGATCGCCCTGAAGGACATGGCCGAGCCAGCTCAGGTAACGCCACCACAGCGGCTGGTCGAGCCCCATGTCACGGCGCAGCGCCGCGACATTCTCCGGCGTCGCCTGATCGCCGAGGATGACATAGGCAAGGTCGCCCGGCAGCAACGCGGCGATCAGGAAGGTGAGCAGCGAGACGGCGAGCAGCACCGGCAGGATGGCAAGGAGCCGCCGCACGACGAAGTTCAGCATCGCGCGGTCATTCCAGCCAGGTGGTCGAGACGTCGATCACGCCGTTGTAGATTTTCGGAAAGCCCTTCAGCTTGGCGCTCGACAGCGCGTAATAGGTGTTCTGGAAGGTCCAGAACCAGATTGCCTCCTTGTTGATCAGGCGGCTGATCGCGCAATAGTCCTCGATACGCGCGGCGGGATCGGCGGTGACGCGGGAGTGGTCGAGCAGCCGATCGAGCTCCGGATCGGCGAAGTTGGCCAGCGCCAGCGGGCTGCCGCTGCGGAAGTTCGCATACATCTGCGGATCGGGATCGGCGAGGTCGACGATGCGCCAGGGTATGAGCTGGAACTGACGCATGAAGGCGCGCGGCGGGATGGTGGCCTGGTCGACCTGCTCGATCTCCATGTTGGCGCCGGCGCGCTTCCAGAATTGCTGGAGCACCTGGCCGATCATGCGGCCGCGGGGCGTCGCAGTCACCATCGTCTTGAATTCGACCGGCTTGCCATACTCCTTGATCAGCGCCTTGGCCTTCTCGACGTCGAACGGCAGCGCGCCGTCGTCCTTGCACTTGACCCAGGAGCCGTCGCCGTAGGGATTGGTCGCGGGCCGGCTCAGGCCGTTGCTGATCGCCTGCGACATCTTCGGGCGGTCGATCGCCATCACCAGCGCCTGCCGCACGCGGACGTCGTCGAACGGCGCCACCTTGGTGTTGAAGGCATAGACCTGCGCGCCCGAGCCTTTATAGGTGTGCACGGTGAGCTTGGAGTCCTTCTGCGCCTTCATGATGTTGTCAGCGTCGTTCTCGTCGTCCCAGATGATGTCGGCCTCGCCCGATTGCAGCGAGGCGAAACGCGACTGGGCGTCGGGCAGCGGCTTCAGGATGATGCGGTCGAGATAGGGACGGCCCTTGTCCCAGTAGCCCGGGTTCTTCTCCAGAACCATGCGATCGCCGGCCGTCCATGATTTCAGGATGTAGGGACCGGTGCCGACGGGATTGCGATTGTAGTCGTCGCCCTTGGTCTTCCACGCCGTCGGCGAATGCACGACGTTGTTCTGGCTCTGGATGGTGTTCGTCGCCGGCAAATTCACGGAAGGATCGGTGAGATTGTAGACGACAGTATATTCGTCGGGCGCCTGCACCTCCCTAACGTTGGTGATGTAGAAGGCGCAGCGGCACTTGTTGGCGGGGTCCTTCTGCCGATCGAAGTTCTCCTTGAAGGCTTGCGCATTGAACGGCGTGCCGTCGTGGAATTTCACGCCCTGGCGCAGCTTGAAGGTCCAGGTCTTGTAATCGTCGGAATGGGTCCAGGACACTGCCAGCTTGGGCGCGGCCTCGCCCTTGTCGTCGAGCGTGGTGAGCGTATCGAAGATCGCGGCCGCAGCGGTGAAGGTCGAGGTGTCGTAGACCCCGACCTTGAGCGGATCGAAGCCCGTAATCTCCAGCTCCTGACCGACGGTGATGCTGCCGCCCGCCTTCTGCGCCTGTGCCGGCTCAGCCGGCGGAAGGAGAGCAAATGCCGCAACAAGGAAAATCGGCGCGTGCTTGCGCGCCGCGGCAGCAAGGTTCGTCATGGTTCCTCCCGGGATCCCTCGTCCGATGTTTCGGATCGTTGAATGACTCGGGCGAGATTGGCGATAAATGTTCGCCACGGCAAGAGGAACACGCGAGTGATCAAACGCTGTAGTGGTGCTGCGATGCGCTCAGTTTGTCGCAGCCGTTTTGCCTGACGGAATTGGCGCATCGCCGGCGAGGCCGATCTCCTCGCACAATTCGTCCGTGTGCTCGCCGAGCACGGCCATCGTCTTGGCGGGCGTGGTGTCGGCGCCCGACATCCGGAACGGCAGATTGAGCACCTGGAACGAGCCACCCTCGTCCTCGACGGACGAGAGCGCCTGCCGGTGCGCGAGTTGCGGATCGGCCAGCGCCTCGGACGCGGTGCGATAGGCCGAGGCCGGCACACCAGCCGCGCCAAGCGCGACAAGACACGCGTCGGTCGTGAGCGGCCGCGACCAGGCCTCGACGCCGTCCATCATGTCGGCCCAGTTCTCGCGGCGCGCGGCGTAGGTGGAGAAGCGCGGATCGGAAATCCATTCGGGACGGCCGATCACACCCATCAGGCACTGAAACGTCTTCTCGCTCGCGACCGTGATCATGACATAGCCATTGGCCGTCTCGGTCGGCCCGAACATCGGGCGCGGCGGTGGCTTCACCGCGAATTGCGAGCTCTGCAGCTCGACCACCGTCAAGGTCAGCATCGATTCCAGCATCGAGACGTCGATGTGCTGGCCCTGCCCGGTCACCGTGCGCTGATAGAGCGCCGACGCAATCGCGCCGAAACCGTAAGTGCCGGTGACGACGTCGGCATGGTAGATGCCGCAATAATCCGGCCGGCTGCGGCCGGGCTGATAGGCGAGATGCGCCATGTCGTAGCCGGAGGCCGCATGGATTACCGGCGCGTAGGCCGGCAGCTCGGCCGAGGGACCGGTCTGGCCGTAGCCCGAGATCGAGCAATAGATCAGCTTGGGATTGACCGGGCGCAGGCGGTCATAGTCCAGCCGCAGCCGGTGCATCACGCCGGGGCGAAAGTTCTCGACCAGGATATCGGCGGTCGCGGCGAGCCGGCGCACCGCCTCCTTGCCCTCCTCGGACTTGAGATCGAGCACGACGCTTTTCTTGCCGACGTTGAGCTGGCCGAATACGGTGCTGCACCCCTTGCGCAGCGGCGGCCGGGTGCGCATCGTCTCGCCGCCGTCGGTCTCGATCTTGATGACCTCGGCGCCCATGTCGGCAAGCATCCGCGCACAGTGGGGGCCGGCGATGGTGGTCGAAAAATCCAGGACCCTGAGGCCCGCGAAGGCCTTTGTCGTCGTCCCCTCATGCTTATCTGCTAACGGCATGCCTGCTGCGCCCCTCGGCCTCTTAGGAACTATCGAAGTTCTCTCTTGTTGATGCGCCGACCCTAGAGGGCGGCGGGTGCGTAGGAAAGTCTTTACCGAACGGACGCGTCTCACGGGCGGGCTTGGGAATTCCAGGACAACTGGACCCGTTCTTGCATAGCAACAGACGGGATCGGAAGAGGGCAGCTGTTCTTGAGGGTCTTGTTCGTCACAACCGAGATGGACGATTTCGTCCGCGTTGGCGGACTCGGCGCCGTTTCCGCTGCACTTCCCAGGGCGCTTCGCCCTCTCGCCGATATCCGGGTCATGTTGCCCGGCTACCGCGACATCATCGAACAACTCACGCATATTCAGATCGTTGGCCGCTGCCCGGCGTTTGCGGAGATGCCGGCCTGCTCGCTCGGGCGGGCTGCGACCAAGGACGGGCTGCCGGTCTATGTGCTGTTGTGCTCACAACTCTACGACCGGCCCGGCAATCCCTATGGCGACGAGTCCGGACGCGACTGGCCGGACAACGACATCCGCTTCGCGCGCTTTGCCTCGGCTGCCGCTGAGCTGGCCATGGGCAAGCTGGACAAGAATTGGGCAGCAGACCTGGTCCATGCCAATGACTGGCAGGCCTCGCTCGTGCCGGCCTACCTCGCGTGGCGCGGGGCCAGGCTGCCGTCGATCCTGACCATCCACAACCTCGCCTACCAGGGACTCTTCCCGAAGGACTCGCTGCGGCGGATCGGCGTCCCCGAGAGTTCCTTCCATATCGACGGCGTCGAATTCTACGACCAGCTCTCCTTCCTCAAGGCCGGGCTGGTCTATGCCTCGCACCTCACTACCGTGAGCGGCACCTATGCACGCGAGATCACGACGGAGGAATTCGGCTGCGGCCTCGAAGGCCTGCTTCGTGTCCGCTCCGACGCGGCCGAGCTCACCGGCATCCTCAACGGCATCGACGAGAGCTGGGACCCGCGCTCCTGCTCCCAGCTGGCCCAGCAGTTCGGCGCCGGCGACTGGGTCGGCAAGAAGGCCAATGCGGATTATATCCGCAAGCAGTTTGGCCTGGCGGTCTCGCGCGGGCCGATGTTCGCGATCGTCGCACGCCTCGTGCACCAGAAGGGCATCGACCTCGTGCTGTCGGCCGCCGACGAGATCATCGATGCCGGCGGGCAGATCGTGGTCACCGGCTCCGGCGAGCCGGCGCTCGAGCAGGCGCTGATCGACGCGCATCGCCGCCGCCCCGACGCGATCGGGGTCACGATCGGCTTCAACGACGCCCAGGCGCGGCGCATCTTCGCGGGCAGCGATTTCACATTGATGCCGTCGCGCTTCGAACCGTGCGGGCTCAGCCAGATGTACGCCCAGCGCTTCGGCTCACTCCCGATCGGTCACCAGACCGGCGGCTTGGCCGAAACCATCACCGACGGCGAGACCGGCTTTCTGTTCTCGCAGCCCTCGCGCGCGTCCTTCCTCGGCGGCGTCCGCCGCGCCTTCTCAGCTTTCGTGGCGCATGACCAGCTCGACTCCATGCGTCGCAGCGCGATGGGACGTTCGTTCTCCTGGAGCATCTCGGCCGGCAGTTATAGCGCGCTGTATAGGAGGCTGGCGTCGGTGTGAGGCGACCTCCCCGTCATTGCGAGGAGCGAAGCGACGAAGCAATCCAGACTGTCTCCGCGGCGACAGTCTGGATTGCTTCGCTGCGCTCGCAATGACGATGTGGAGAGAGGCGCGCCACTCTATCGCCCGTCACTCCAAGAGCTGAGAACCTCACCCCTTCCCGCGCACATCCATTTGCGGCCGCCCGATCCAGGCGCGATTGAGACACCGGGTCATCCAGTCGGGCTGCGGCTCGCCCCGCAGCCGCGCCTGCGCTTCCTGGTAGGGACCGACATAGCGCAGCCGGTCTGGCAGTTTGGGATAGACGCGCCTGATCCATCTCAGCGCATTGTCGGCTGCCCGCTTGTCGCGCTCGTCGAATTCAAACCCGAAGCCCGCTCGCAGGCGCTCCGGCAACAAGCTCGCCGTGAGCGCGCGATACCATCGCGGTGGTCGCAACCACGGACGGGCGCCGCCAAGGATCTGCGCGGCGATCTCGCGCGCCGCCGGGCTGACGGTCAGCGTATCCGACTGCGCCATCGCCGCGGTGTAGGCCGCAAAGCCGGACCAGTCCGCGGGCAAATCGTCGGCCGTCAATCCGAACAAGGCGCCGAACATCCGGCTCTCGCTCCAGTAGCGCTCGCGCTCCTCCGCCGAGAGCGGCGGAAGGACCAGGTCATGTGCCATCACCGCGGTCTCGACCAGCGTCGCATGAACCCAGCGCAGCGACGGAATGTCATTGGCGCAGTAGCGCGAGCCTGCCGCGAACGGACCGACGGCCTCGGGCATCGCGCCGACGATCATGCTGTGGCGCCGATGCAATTGCCGGGACGACAACTGCGCCCGGTCGAGCGAGCCGAACACCATCGCAAAGACAATGTCGAAGGTACGATGGAAGCGACCGATCGGATCGGCAAGGGTCCGCGAATGCTCCGCGATGGCGGCAGCGACCCAGGGATGCGCCAGCTGCAACAACAGCGCACGGCCGGCGCCAAGAAAGATGACGGCCTCCCGGTCGATCTGCCAGGTCACCGTGTCAGGGCCGAACACGCCCGCAACCGGTCCCGCCGCGTCAGCGCGGACCTGATCGAGGGCCAATTCCAGATCGTTCCCGGATACCAACTGCAAGGCCTCTCAAAAGCGGACGACGACCGACAATCCGCAGGGCCTGTGGCAATTCGATGAAAGCGGACGCGGCCCTACTCCGCCGCCATCGGCATCTCGTCCATATGCTCGTGCAGCACCACGCCGGCGAGCGGATCGAATTCGCCGATCCACGGCTTTCGCGCGAGCACTGATTTCGTGTGAACATAGCCAGCATGCCAGCGCCGCGTAATGCCTGACGGACTGAAGTCGATATCCTTGGTATGGGTTTCGCGATCGAGCTGGGGCGCCAGCAGTCGCACCACATGCATGCGGGTCGGACAGCCGTAGCTCACCAACTCCCTCACCGCGGGATCGTTGCGCTCGGTCTCGGGCAACCGCGCGGCAAGCTGGTTGATGACATGGCGCAGGCGATGGGCCTGCTGCTGCCGCACGATCTGGCTCGCGATGCGGCTGGAGTACTGCACGTCCTTGTGGCGGTTCAAGACCTCCGCCATCGTGATCGGCTCGGCGCCGACGGGATTCCATAGATGCACGGAGAAGATCAGCGAATCCCTGCGTGGGTTGTCGTCGAATACGGCCTCCGTCGGCGTGTTCGACAGGATGCCGCCGTCCCAATACAGCTCGCCATCGATCCGCACCGCCGGGAACGCGGGCGGCAGCGCGCCCGAAGCCATGACATGCTTCACCGTCAGCTCGCCGTCGCGGCTGTCGAAATAGCGCATTTCGCTGGTGCCGACATGAGCCGCACCGACCGTCAGTCGCGGCGCGCAGCGATTGGCCAGATCGAAATCGACCAGCTCGCTCAGCGTCTTCTCCAGCGGTGCAGTCGAATAGAAGCCGGCATGATCGGCGCCGAGCGGAAAGGAATCTCCCGCATGCGCCAGCGGGGTGGGCCGGAAGAAGCCGGGAATGCCGTTGGTGACAGTCGACAAATAGGCGAGCTTCTCGCTGAAGTCGGGAAAGGCGCCGCCCAGAGCCCAGACCGGATTCTGCTCCATCCGCTTCCAGAACTCCTTCAGGCGCGCGAGCCTGTTTTCCGGCGCATTACCGGCGATCAGGCTCCCGTTGATGGCGCCGATCGAGGTGCCGATGACCCAGTCCGGCTCGATCCCGGCCTCGTGCAGGGCCTGATAGACGCCCGCCTGATAGGAGCCGAGCGCACCGCCGCCTTGCAGCACCAGCACGACCTGTCCCGGCAGATCGTTAGGCCCGCACACTCCGACATTTTTCTGCATGCTCGTCACGCTCCTGCTCCGGAGAGCCTGCCCCGTCGCTTCTACGCAAAATCTTCCGGCATTGTTACGCCCGGCGACCGCCGGCCGTCCAGCGACCATGTCCGAAAAGGGCAGCGCGGAACCAACGGAGCGTTAACGCTTGACCGGGGCGTCCTGCGGCGGCTCGTCGTCGGCGATAGCCCGCCACGCCGCGCCGTCGAGATCGTCATATTGGCCGCTCCGCAGCGACCAGAGGAAGGCGACGAGACCCGCACCGCCGAGCATCAGCGCCAGCGGCACCAGGATGACCAGGATTTCCATCACACGATCTCCCGCGCAGCTCCGCGCGCGCGCAACGAATTCAGCATCACCAGGATCGAGGATCCGCTCATGGCCGCCGCCGCGATCAGGGGCGTCACCACGCCGCTGATCGCGACCGGAACTGCGAGAACGTTATAGCCGATCGCCAGCCAGAGGTTCTGCCGCATCAGATGCAGCGCCTTGCGCGCGGAGTCGATCGCGGCGACGACAGGCGCCAGCGGCCGGCCGAGGAAGACGAGATCGGCGGTCGCCTGGCTGAGATGCGCGGCCGAGATCGGCGACATCGAGACATGGGCCGCCGCCAGCGACGGCGCGTCGTTCATGCCGTCGCCGACCATCAGCACTTTTGCGCCGCGCCGCTTCAGTTCCTCGATCCGTGCGATCTTGTCGGCCGGCGTGACACCGGCGCGCCATTCGGCGATGCCCAGCGCATGGGCCGCCGCGATCACCGCGGGCTCGCGGTCGCCGGAGAGAATCTCGATGCCGATATTGCGCGCCTTCAGCGCCGCGATCACGGCCTGCGCGTCCGGCCGCAGGCCCTGGCGCACCGAGAGGATGAACTTTTCAGTCCCTTTGCTGAAAGCCACGATAGAGGCCTCGGGATCGAGCGTGGCGCTGCCGACCAGCGCTTCGGCGCCGCAGAATAACGGACGGCCAAGGCGAAGCTCGACACCGTCCACCACAGCGCGCACGCCCTGCCCGGCCTCCTCGACCGCGCCAACGATCGGCGACCTTGCACCGGCGGCCTGCGCGACGGCGGCGGCAACGGGATGGTGGCTCGACAGCGCGAGCCGCCCGGCAAGTGCAAAAATGTCGGCGGGAATATCGGCCGCGTTCATCACTTCGAGATCGGGCAGCGTCAGCGTGCCGGTCTTGTCGAAGATGACGTGGTCGGCCTCGGCGAGCCGCTCGATGGCGTCGCCGGAATTGAGCAGCACGCCAGCTTTGAACATCGCGCCCGAGGCCACCGTCTGCACGGTCGGGATCGCGAGCCCGAGCGCGCAGGGACAGGTGATGATCAGCACGGCCACGCCGGTCACGATCGCATCGTGCCAGCCGGCGCCCGCGATGACCCAGCCCAAAATGGTGATCAGCGCGGTCGCATGCACGACTGGCGCGTAGAGCCGCGAGGCGCGATCTGCGAGCCGCATGTAGCGCGAGCGTGCCTGCAGCGCGTTGTCGAGCAGCCGCGTGATCTCGGCGAGCAGCGTCGCCTCCGACGCAGCCGAGACCCGCACCCGCAGCGTGCCGGAGATGTTCATGGAGCCCGCATAGACCGCCGTGCCCTGCTCCGCCGTGACATACAGCGTCTCGCCGGTGATCAGGCTCTGGTCGATCTCGGAACGCCCCTCGATCACGGTGCCGTCGACGGCGCAACGCTCGCCGGGCCGGAGCAGCACGATGTCGCCGGGATGGATCGCCGCGACCGGCACCTGCGAAATCTCGTCGGGCCCGACGAACTTGGCCGCGGTCTCCGCCTTCAGCGCGGCGAGATTGCCGGCGACCGCGCGGGTCCGCCGCCGCATGTTCTGGTCGAGGACGCGGCCGACCAAAAGAAACGTGAGCAGCATGATCGCCGCGTCGAAATAGGCGTGCTCGGCGTGATGGATGGTCTCGACCACGGACATGCCGAGCGCAAGGCACACCCCGATCGAGATCGGCACGTCCATGTTGGTGGTCTTGGCCGACAGCGCGCGCCAGGCCGAGCGGAAGAACGGCTGGCCGGCATAGGCTGCCGCCGGCAGCGCGATCAGCGCCGACAGCCAGTGGAAGAAATCGCGCTGCTCCGGCAGCATGTCGGAGACGTTGCCGGACCAGACCGGGATCGACAGCATCATCACGTTCATGGTGGCGAACGCGGCGACGCCGAGGCAGCGCAGCAGGAAGCGGGATTCCGCCACTTCCGTCGCTTCCGCGCTCTCGGTCTCGTAAGGATAGGCCTTGTAGCCGAGCTCTTCCAGCCGATCGATGAAGCGGGCCGGGTCGAGCGTGCCCTGCTTCCATTCCAGCGCGACGCGGCGGTCGGTGAGGTTCACGCGCGCCAGCGTGACGTCGGGGATGGCCGACAGTCCGCGCTCGATCTTGGCCATGCAGCCGGCGCAGTGAACGCCCTCGACCGCGAGATCGATGTGCTTGATACCCTCGCCCGCGGCCCGGACGTAATGCGAAAAATCCCGCGTGACCTGCATGACGAATTCCCTCAGTTCAGGATCACGCGGTTGCGCGACATGAACACGCGTGTTCCCCGCGCCGCGCCTTCGATCACGAGATCCCACTGGCCCGGCGCAACCGACGCGGCATTGCCGCGATAGATGCCGATGCCGGCTTCCGACAGCTCGACTGCGAGATCGGCGCGCTTGTCGGTCGGCCGCTCCAGGCGTCCGCCGAATTTCAACCCGCTCATCGGCTGGCCGCTCGCATCGCGCGCCTCGACCTGAAGCGAGGCAGCGCCATCGGCGCGGCGCTCGATATGGGCGTTGACCTTCCAGTTGCGCGCGGCCTGGTCCTGTGCTGCCGAGATCTCGCGGTCATAGGTGAGGCCCGCGGCATAGGGGCTGTCGACGTCGGTGCCGGGCAGCGTCGCGATCGCGAGCTTCATCATGGTCACGTTCACGCCGATCACGAGCCCGAAGAAGGCGACCAGCATCAGGAACACTTTTGTTCCGGTCAGCGGCTTGGTGGCCATGGCAGTCTCCTGATCCTAGGGCGAGACGAAGTTGTCGGTGGCGGTGGCGACCTCACCGAGCCCGATGTCGGTGACGTGGAAGCGAACGGGAACCGACTTTTCCGGATTGCTCTCCGCCGGCGCAGTGACCAGCAGGCGCAGCTCGCTGGTGGAGTCGCGCGGGATCACGATCATCGGCCTATCCGGCGTCACGGAATCAATGCCGACGACGTGCGTGGTCAGGTTGGCCGGACCGTTCGCGTCGATCGCGATGACGCGGTCATAGCCGCTCTTGTTCAAGAGCCGCACCGTATAGGCATTGCGGATCGAGCCATCGCTGAGCCTGACCGCGACCGGGTTGCGGTCGTGCAGCACGTTGACGTCGAGCAGGCTGCGGGTCGCGAGCGTGTAGATCATGATGCCGCCAACCGCCGCGATGATCGCGCTGTAGGCGACGGTGCGGGCCCGGACGATGCGGTAGAGCGGCGCCTTGCCTTCCTGGCGGCGCTGGATGTTGATGTCGTTGTCGTAGCCGATCAGCCGCTTCGGCCGGCCGATCTTGGTCATCACGTTGTCGCAGGCGTCGATGCAGAGCCCGCACTGGATGCATTCGAGCTGCGGCCCGTTGCGGATGTCGATGCCGGTCGGGCAGACCGCGACGCATTGATAGCAGTCGACGCAGTCGCCGACGTGTTCGCCGAGCGCGCGCAGCTCGATCGCCTTCTTCACCGAAGTGCGCTTCTCGCCGCGGTCGTAGCGATAGGTGACGTTGAGCGCCCATTCGTCGGTGAGCGCGGCCTGGATGCGCGGCCACGGGCACATATAGGTGCAGACCTGCTCGCGCATGAAGCCGGCCAGGACGTAGGTCGTCGCGGTCAGGATGCCGATCCAGATATAGGCGATCATCGGCGCCTGGAACGTGACGAGCTCCTTCACCAGCGTCGGCGCGTCGTTGAAATAGAGCACCCAGGCGCCGCCGGTCCACCAGGCGATCAGGAGCCAGATCGAATGCTTGAGCACGATCTCGGAGATGCGCTCCAGCTTCATCGGATCGGACGACTTGTCCTTCTTCATCCGCTCGCGCCGGTCGCCCTCGACCAGCCGCTCGACCGCGTAGAACAGATCGGTCCACACCGTCTGCGGACAGAGATAGCCGCACCAGATGCGGCCACCGACCGAGTTCATCAGGAACAGCGCCACCGCGGCGACGATCAGCAGGCCGGTGAAGTAGTAGATCTCCTGCGGCCACAGCTCGATGAAGAAGAAGTAGAAGCGGCTGTTGGGAAGATCGATCAGCACCGCCTGGCTGGGAGCACCGATGCCGCGATTCCAGCGCACGAACGGGAGGAAGTAGTAGACGCCGAGGCAGAACGCCATCAGGCCCCATTTGATCCGGCGGAACGTACCGGAGACGCTCTGGGGATACACCTTCTTCTGGGCTACGTAGAGCGGCCCGTTGTCATCGTTCGATGTGAGGTCGTTCGGGTTCACGGTCTTGTTCATCGCCAAGAAGCTTCTCGAAAAGGTGCGATTAAACCTAGACCCGACGCGAGCGCGTCAGTTGATCCAGCTCAAGCGGGGGCACTTTATGTTCGCCCCCGCATGTCGCGAGCAGGCTATTTTCCACCGCCCAGCGAGTGGACGTAGACCGCCATCGCCTTGATGGTGGCGGGATCGAGCCGCCCTTCCCAGGCCGGCATCACACCGGCGCGGCCCAGGCTGATGGTCTCGACCAGGCTCGCTTCGTCCGAGCCGTAGAGCCAGATCTTGTCGGTCAGGTTCGGGGCGCCCATCTCCGGGTTGCCCTTGCCGCCGTCACCGTGGCAGGCGACGCAATTCTCCGCAAAGATCTTCTCGCCCTTGGCAGCATCAAAGCCCTTGCGGGTCGAGAGGCCCGACAGCGACCGCACGTAATTGGCGACCGTGACGATCTCGTCGCCCTTCAGCACGCCGTCCTTGCCGAAGGCGAGCATCTGGCCCTCATGCGCCTTGGCATGGCCGGAACGCGCGCCGAACTGGATGGTCTGCATGATCTGGTCGAGCGTGCCGCCCCACAGCCAGTCGTCGTCGTTGAGATTCGGAAAGCCCTTTGCGCCGGCGCCGCCGGAGCCGTGGCATGGCGCGCAATTGTCGCCGAACACGGTCTTGCCCTTGGCCCGCGCAAGCGCCAGCAAGGCCGGGTCCTTCTCGATGTCGGCGAGCGAAGCGGCGCCCAGCGCCGCCATCTTGTCACCCCGGACCTTCTCGAGGTTGGCGAGCTCGACCGCGACGTCGGCACGCGAGGAATAGCCGAACAGGCCCGTGGTATTGCTGGAGATCAGCGGCCAGGCCGGATAGACGATCCAGTAGCCGATCGCCCAGACGATGGTGAGGTAGAATGAGATCACCCACCAGCGCGGCAGCGGCGTGTTGAGCTCCTTGATGCCGTCCCACTCATGTCCGGTCGTGGACTTGCCGGTGACGGAATCGATGTCGCTATGATGGTCGGTCATGATCTCTTACTCCTCCCGCAACGGCAGGCGCGCCGCTTCGTCGAAAGCGGCCTTGTTGCGGGGCCATAATGCGTAGGCGATGATCGCGAGAAAGATCGCGACGAACACCGGCGTCCAGATCGTGGTCACCAGACCAGACGCGAGATTGTCGAGTGTCAGGATGGCTTTCATCGGTGATGCCTTCTCAGCGAAGATTGGCTTTCTCGTTGTAGAGCTTGAAGTCGACCAGCGTGCCGAGCATCTGCAGGTACGCGATCAGCGCGTCCATCTCGGTCGGCGTGCCGGCCTTGCCGTCGAAATTGCGCACGACGGCCTTGGCGTAGCGCTTGCCGAAGGCGTCGGAGCCGGCATTGTCGGGATCGGCCTGGGCCTTCAGATCGGCGCCTGCGTTCGCGATCTGGTCGTCGGTGTAGGGCGTGCCGATGGCCTTGAGCGTCTTCATGTGGTCGGCGATCGTATCGGGATCGACCTCGGTCTGGCTCAGGAACGGATAGCCCGGCATCACCGACTGCGGCACGATCGCGCGCGGGTTGGTCAGATGGGTGACGTGCCAGTCGTCGGAATATTTGGCGCCGACGCGGGCGAGGTCCGGACCGGTACGCTTCGAGCCCCACTGGAACGGGTGGTCGTACATGCTCTCGGCGGCGAGCGAGAAGTGGCCGTAGCGCTCGACCTCGTCGCGCAGCGGGCGGATCATCTGCGAATGGCAGAGATAGCAGCCTTCGCGGACATAGACGTTGCGGCCCGCAAGCTCCAGCGGCGTGTAGGGCCTGACGCCGTCGACCGCCTCGATCGTGCTCTTGAGGTAGAACAGCGGAGTGATCTCGACGAGACCGCCGATCGCGATCACCAGCAAGATGCCGACGATCAGGACGATCGAGTTCTTTTCGAAGATTTGATGGCGTGTCCAGAACGACATGGAAGGCTCCTCATTCCGCCGGCTGAAGCGCGACGGGCATCTGGACTTCCACTTCGCCGACGCGAACGGTCATCCAGAGATTGTAGGCCATGATCAGCGCCCCGATCAGGAACAGGCCGCCGCCGGCGGCGCGGATGATGTAGAAGGGATGCATCGCCTCGACGCTCTCGATGAAGGAATATTCGAGGAAGCCGAGCGAGGTGTAGGCGCGCCACATCAGGCCCTGCAGGATGCCGGACACCCACATCGCCGAGATGTAGAGGACGATGCCGAGGGTGGCGATCCAGAAGTGCCAGTTGACGAGCTTCAGACTGTAGAGGCCCTTGCGATTCCACACCCACGGCACCAGGCAGTACAGCGCACCGAACGAGACGAAGCCGACCCAGCCGAGCGCGCCGGAATGCACGTGGCCGATGGTCCAGTCGGTGTAGTGGCTGAGCGAGTTGACCACCTTGATCGACATCATCGGGCCTTCGAAGGTCGACATGCCGTAGAAGGCGACGGAGACGACGAGCATGCGCAGCACGGGATCGGTGCGCAGCTTGTCCCAGGCGCCCGACAGCGTCATCAGGCCGTTGATCATGCCGCCCCAGGAGGGCATCCACAGCATGATCGAGAAGGTCATGCCGAGCGTCTGCGTCCAGTCAGGCAGCGCCGTGTAGTGCAAATGGTGCGGGCCGGCCCAGATGTAGAGGAAGATCAGCGCCCAGAAGTGGATGATCGACAGCCGGTAGGAATAGATCGGCCGCTCCGCGCGCTTCGGGATGAAGTAGTACATGATGGCGAGGAAGCCGGCGGTCAGGAAGAAGCCGACTGCGTTGTGGCCGTACCACCACTGGAACATGGCGTCCTGGATGCCGCCCCAGGCGACATAGGATTTCGAGCCGAACACCGAGACGGGGAGCGCGGGATTGTTGCCGAGATGCAGGACCGCGATCGTCACGATGAAGGCGAGATAGAACCAGTTCGCGACGAAGATGTGCGGCTCCTTGCGCTTGATGATCGTGGCAAGGAAGACCAGCAGATAGGCGACCCAGACGATGGTGAGCCAGAGGTCGGCATACCATTCCGGCTCGGCATATTCCTTCGACTGGGTGACACCGAGCAGATAACCGGTGCCGGCGATCAGGATGAAGAAATTGTAGCCGATCACGACGAACCATGGCGCGAGGTCGCCCGCAAGGCGCACCCGGCAGGACTTCTGCACGACATAGAGCGACGTGCCGATCAGCACGTTGCCGCCGAAGGCGAAGATCACCGCGGAGGTGTGCAGCGGACGAAGCCGGCCGAAGCTGGTCCAGGGCAGATCGAAGTTCAGTGCGGGCCACGCCAGCTGCGAGGCGATGATGAGGCCGACGAGGAAGCCGGCAATGCCCCAGAACATCGCCATGACGGCGGTGAACTTGATCGGACCCATATTGTAGTTGGGGCGGCCGTTGATCTCCGTCGGCGGCAGCGCCGCCGGACGATCGAAGTAGCGGTTGATGATGCCAAAGACCACAGCCAAGCTCGCCGCTGCGCTGAGCGCGGCATGGAAGGCAAAGGCCGAATCGAGCGCCTTGGCTGAGGCGATCACGCAAAGGAAGGCGGTGACTGCGAACACGATAGCCAGGCCGCTTTCACCGATGGTCATGGATTTGGAGATGGAGGGCTGGCTCATGCGGATTCTCTCTGAAAGAACACGCCGCCAGAAACCACATTCGACCTCGCGGCGAATTGATTGAAATCAAGACAGGTGGATTTCTATTCGGGTGAGTGACGCGGCGCCCGTCAGTTGAAGTGCCCTCTCCCCTTGTGGGAGAGGGCAGCGAGGACGGTGCCGCGCACTCACTTGGGTGAGGGGTTGGCTCCGCACGGAGAGTCTTTCGGTGGAGAGAACCCCTCATCCGGCGCTTCGCGCCACCTTCTCCCACATCCGCCTTCGCCAAGGCTTCGGCGGACATGAGGGGAGAAGGAAGAAGTCACTCCTGCGCCGTCGCCTTGAGCGCCTTGATGACGTCCTCGCGGGCGATGATTCCGACCAGCTTCTCGGCGCCGTCGAGCACGATGATGCTCCTGATGCGGTGCTCGACCATGATCTGGAGCACGCGCGTCAGCCGCGTGTCGGGGCTGACATAGATGAACTCGGGCGTCATGACGTCGCCGATCCTGCGGCTCATCAGGTCGCGATAGTGCGGCAGCATCTGGCTCGGCGAGAACGCGAAACACTTCAGGATGTCGAACTTGGTAACGATGCCGACCACCTGCCCGTCGTCCTCGACCGGATAGGAATTGAAATCATCACGCTCGAACATCTCGCTGAGCGCGAGCAGGTCGTGGTCGCGCCGCACCGTCGTGACGTTGCGCGTCATGTAGCTGTCGACGGTCTCTTCAAGAAATTTGTACACGGCGCGTCCTCCTCGATTAGCTTTTGGGCCGGGCGGCCGTCAGTGCGACAGCAGCACGCTGCGGGCGGATTGGGTGACCAGATATTCGGTGACGCCGCCGAGGATCAGCTCGCGAAAGCGCGAATGACCATAAGCGCCCGCCACGATCAGGCCGGCCCCAAGGTCGCCGGCGACCTGCTCCAACTGCGCGGCAGCGGTTGCGTTCCGCACGGCCTCCGAGACGCGTGCGCTCGCGGTAACGCCGTGACGGGCGAGCCAGGCGGCAACGTCGGTGACGCCGGCCATCACCGCCGAACGGTCGTCATCGCGCTCCGGGATTTCGACGATGGTGACGTCCCTCGCCTTGCGCAGCATCGGCAGCGCATCCGCCACCGCGCGCCGCGCCTCCGGCGTGTCCTTCCACGCCACCAGCACGCTGCGCAGGTCGAGCCAGTTGACCTTATCGGGAACGACGAGAAGCGGGCGGCCGGCCTGCATCACCAGGTCCTTGGGGCTCGCGAGCGCGAACGCGTCGGAGAAGGCCGGGCTGTGGCCGCCGCTGACGATGATGTCGGCACATCGTGCCTGCGCCAGCACGAATCGCGCCGGAAAATCCATCGCGCCGCGCCACTCCACGCGGCCGCCGCGCGCCTTGGTGGCGGCGCGGAATTGCGCCTCCAGATCGGCAAGGCGCTTCCTGATCGAGGCTTCCTCCTGATCGATCAGGCTCTGGGCTTCAGCGCCGTCGGTGAAATAGAGCGGCGGCGCGAACTGCCCTGCGGCAACCCCGATAATGGCCGCCTCGAATCGCTCGGCGAGCTCGCCCGCGACCTGAAGGCGCGCCTCGTTGGACTGATCGAGCGCCAGGCTGACCATCACGGTCGCGTAAGTCATTGGGATTCTCCGCACAGCTATGAACTGGCGCGAAATCTAGCCTCGCCGTGACGGGGCAGGATGAGGTAGATCAAATCGCCGGGCGCGACCTTGCGGGAAATCCGCCAATGGAATCAGACATCCGAACTTGCCTCGGGCCGGTCCATGGGCGAAATTGCGGTCATGTTCGCGGCACCACGCCCGCCGCGCGAAGATGGGAGTCATCGATTGTCGCCGACCCGCGTAACGCATCCGCCAGACGACAGTCGCGGCGAGCATTTCCGGGTCCGGATCGAGGGATTCGGCGTCGGCACCTGGGATCTCGACCTCACGACGCGCGAGCTGGAGTGGTCGGAAACCGCGAGGACGCTGCTCGGTATCGAGCGGGGCCAGCCGGCAAGCTACGACCTCTTCCTGTCGCGCCTCGAGCCCGGTGACCGCGCGCGCATCGAGAACGCGATCAAGCAGGTCTCCGAGCATGGCGGCGGTTTCGACGTCTCCTTCAGGATTTCCGCCAATTCCGGCCGCGGCAAATGGATCAGGGCCCGCGCCGGCTTGATCCGAGACGAATCCGGCGTCGCTCGCCATCTCAGCGGCATCTTCCTCGATATCGACGAGGAGAAGCAGGTCGAGGAAGCCCTGCGCACGCGTGAGACCCACCTCCGCTCGATCCTTCACACCATTCCCGACGCCATGATCGTCATCGACGGTCGCGGCATCATGCAACTGTTCAGCACCGCCGCCGAGCGCCTGTTCGGCTGGTCCGAGCAGGAGGCGATCGGCCAGAACGTCAGCATCCTGATGCCGGAGCCCGACCGCACCCGCCACGACAGCTACATCGCGCGCTATCGCAGCACGAACGATCCGCACATCATCGGCATCGGCCGCATCGTGACCGGCAAGCGCCGCGACGGCACGACCTTTCCGATGCACCTGTCGATCGGCGAGATGCAGTCCGGCGGCGAGCCCTATTTCACCGGCTTCGTCCGCGACCTCACCGAGCACCAGCAGACCCAGGCGCGGCTCCAGGAATTGCAGTCCGAGCTCGTCCACGTCTCGCGGCTGACCGCGATGGGCGAGATGGCCTCGGCGCTGGCCCACGAGATCAACCAGCCGCTGGCGGCGATCAGCAATTACATGAAGGGATCGCGGCGGCTGCTGGCCGGCAGCACCGACCCCAACACGCCGAAGATCGAAAGTGCGATGGATCGCGCCGCGGAGCAGGCCTTGCGCGCCGGCCAGATCATCCGCCGCCTGCGCGACTTCGTCTCCCGCGGCGAGTCCGAGAAGCGGGTCGAGAGCCTGTCCAAGCTGATCGAGGAGGCCGGCGCGCTCGGGCTTGCCGGCGCGCGCGAGCAGAACGTGCAGCTCCGCTTCAGCCTCGATCCCGACGCCGATCTCGTGCTCGCCGACCGCGTGCAGATCCAGCAGGTGCTGGTCAATCTGTTCCGCAACGCGCTGGAAGCGATGGCGCAGTCGCCGCAGCGCGAGCTCGTCGTCGCCAACACCCGCGTCGATGACGACATGATCGAGGTCGAAGTGTCCGACACCGGCTCCGGATTTCAGGGCGACGTCATTCCCAACCTGTTCCAGACCTTCTTTACCACCAAGGAAACCGGCATGGGCGTGGGACTGTCCATCAGCCGCTCGATCATCGAGGCTCACGGCGGACGCATGTGGGCCGAGAGCAACCCATCGGGCGGCGCGACATTCCGCTTCACTCTCCCGGCAGCCGATGAGAATTGATCCATGACGACCAAGGGACATGTCTACGTCATCGATGACGACGAGGCGATGCGGGACTCGCTGAACTTCCTGCTGGATTCCTCCGGCTTCGGCGTCACCCTGTTTGACGATGCGCAAGCCTTCCTCGATGTCCTGCCCGGCCTTGCCTTCGGCTGCGTCGTCTCGGACGTGCGCATGCCTGGTATCGACGGGATCGAGCTGTTGAAGCGGATGAAGGCGCAGCAAAGCCCGTTCCCGATCCTGATCATGACCGGCCATGGCGACGTGCCGCTCGCGGTCGAGGCGATGAAGTTGGGGGCGGTCGACTTTCTCGAGAAGCCGTTCGAGGACGACCGCCTCACCACCATGATCGAGACGGCGATCCGCCAGGCCGAGCCGGCGGCGAAGAACGAGGCGATCTCGCAGGACATCGCCGCCCGCGTCGCCTCCCTCAGCCCGCGCGAGCGCCAGGTCATGGAAGGGCTGATCGCGGGCCTCTCCAACAAGCTGATCGCCCGTGAATACGACATCAGCCCCCGCACCATCGAGGTCTACCGGGCCAACGTCATGACCAAGATGCAGGCCAATAGCCTCTCGGAGCTGGTCCGGCTAGCGATGCGCGCCGGGATGTTGAAGGATTGAGGCAAATCGGATTGAGGCAAGTCAAAATCATTCTCCCGGGCCGTGCTAGCCAGATGGGATGATCGAGATCGGCTCGCACCATCAGCGGCTTCCAGTGACGTCATCCGCAAAGCCCACCGTCTACGTGGTCGACGATGATGCCGCCGTGCTGGGATCCCTGCAATTCCTGCTGGAAACCGACGGCTTTGCCGTGCGGACCTTCAGGAATGCCACGGCCCTGCTGAATGCCAGCGGCGCGCCCGGCGCGGACTGTTACGTGATCGACTACAAGATGCCCGACATCAACGGCATCGAGCTGGCCGGCCGGTTGCGCCAGTCCGACGAGGGCACGCCCGTGATCCTGATCACCGGCTATCCCGATGGGAATATCTCGGCCCGGGCGGCAGCCGCAGGCGTCAAGGACGTGATTTTGAAGCCGCTTCTCGACGAAACCCTGGTCAAGTCCATCCGCCACGCCATCCAGGGCGGCCGCGGCAACTGACCTACGGGGTTCTACGTAGGTAACCTCCCTTAAGATATCTCGCGAAATTTTCGAAGCGCCCGAACCCGCGTACCAAAGCGTCATCACAACGGAGATGGCGCAGATGCTGACCGAGACACTCAACACCCAGGCGATCAACACCCAAGTTCGTGCCAAGATTGCCCCTGCCCATCCCGTCTCCGACCAGTTCGGCGCGATCGCCGGCCTCGTCGCCACGGAGTTCTCCTACCGCAAGGACGAGGAGATCTACGGCGAGGACGAGCCGGCCGAATATGTCTACCAGGTCATCACCGGCGCGGTGCGCAGCTACAAGCTGCTCTCCGACGGCCGCCGCCAGATCGGCTCCTTCCATCTTCCCGGTGACGTGTTCGGCCTCGAATCCGGTCCCAGCCACCGCCTCGCCGCTGAAGCCATCATCGACACGACCGTGCGCCTGGTGAAGCGCGCGAGCCTGGAGAAGGCCGCCGGCACCGATGTGCAGGTCGCGCGCAAGCTCTGGGCCATGACCGCCGGCGAACTACGTCACGCCGAGGACCACATGCTGCTGCTCGGACGCAAGACCGCGATGGAGCGCGTTGCAACCTTCCTGCTCGAGATGGACCGCCGCCTTGCGGTAGCCGGCATGATGGCACTGCCGATGTGCCGCCGCGACATCGGCGACTATCTCGGCCTCACGCTGGAGACCGTGTCGCGCGCGCTGTCGCAGCTTCACGCCCAGGGCATTTTGGGATTTTCCGGCGCCCGCCAGATCGTGCTGCGCAACCGCCAGCGCCTGCACAATCTCGACGCCTGATTTCTGTCTTCCCCACCCAATTTGGCCGGCTGAATTCGTTCAGCCGGCCATTCTTTTCGGCGCGATCATGCCGGTGCGCCGGGTTTCCGGCATCACAAAGAGGATCAGCAAAAGCCCGGTCGCGGCGACGCCGGACAGCCCGATGAAGGCGGTGGCATTGCCGAACTTGTCGCTGACATAGCCGCCAAGCGCCGTGCTCAAGGACGCCCCGATGCCGGTCGCCGTCCCGACAATGCCTTGCGCCAGATTGAAATGGCCGCTGCCGAAGGCGACGTCGGCCACGATCAGCGGGATCATCACCGCGAACACCGCCGCCGTGATGCCGTCGAACACCTGCACCGCGACCAGCAGATAGGGATCGCGCACGGTCGCAAACAGAAGGCCCCGGATCGTCAGCGCAGCGAATCCGATCAGCAGCAGCGGGCGCCGGCCCCAGAGCTGGGCCTTGCGCCCGACCGTCGGCGACAGCAGCGCCACAATCGCCTGCGGCACGACGATGCAGAAGGCGACGAGCACGGTTGCCCACTGGCTCGACCGCGCCGTCACCGCGCTCGCCATCAGCGGCATCATCGCGGCGTTCGCCAATTGCAGCAGCAGCACGCTCAGCGCGAAGACGATGAGCGGGCGTTGCCGGATCAGGTGCCAGAGATTGGTGTCGCCTGGAACCGGCGCCTCGCGCGGCATCTCGCCGTGACAGCGCGCGATGTCGACTTCCTCCTCGCGGATGCGCGACAGCGCGATCAGGGTCGGAATCGCGAGCAGGAAGGTGACGAGGAACACCGAGCGGCTCGACAGGAGATAGCCGGCCGTGCCCATCACGGCGGCGGCGACGCCGTTGCCGAGGGACGCAAAGCGCGCATTGCGGCCGAGCCGTTCGCCGATCGCAAGCGGACCGACCAGGCCGAGGCTGATCGCCGCGATCGCCGGCCCCAGCACGCAGCTCGCCGCCGCATGCAGCGTGGCCGCAGCAACCACCACGGGGAAGATCGGCATCGCCGCATAGGCGAGCGCGCAGAAGCCGATGGTCGCTATCGCAAGCGCTGCGACCAGCCGCTCGGACTTCGCGGCATCGATGATCGCGCCACCGGGCATCTGTCCGATCAGCGCGACGATGCCACCGATCGACAGCACGAGGCCGATCTCGACCTGAGTCCATTTCTGCGTCGTGAGGTAGACCGCGATGAAGGGACCGAACCCGGTCTGAACGTCGGCGAGGAAGAAGATGAACCAGTCGAGGCCGCGCAGGCTCTGGCGCGACGGCGCCGGAAGGCCCGCAGGCGGCGGCGCGGCAACCTTGTACCGTTCAACGCGGCTATCGCGATCTGCGTGGTTCCGCTTCCTCGACAACAGCACCGGCGGCCATCCCTCCCCGCGCCTCACTGAATCGCTTGCAGCGGCTGCAGGCTGCCGGACGCGCCGAGCACCACCATCGGCGTGTCTTCCTTGTATTCCGGCGCGGCTGCGACCTGCGCCTTGGTCAATTCCAGCGTGATGCTGTCCTTCTTGTTGGCAATCTTGCCGAACCGCATCGCGTTCCAGTCCACCACGATCTTGCGGCTGCCGACGCCGAGGAAACCGCCGAAATCAATCACGGCGGCGCGCACACGGCCGGCGCGGTCGACGATGATGTCGACAATGCGGCCCATATCCTCGTCGGCGGCGCTGCGCACGTCACGGCCGAGCACGCCATGGGCGTCGCTCGCACCGATGATGGTCACGGACGGCGGCGGAGCGGCGTCCTTCGGCGTGACCGGCACGGTTGAAGCCGGCGGCTGCACCGTGGCCGGCGCGTTCGCTTCGCTGGGGGGCGTCGTTGGGCCCGCGGGCGGCTCCTCCGCGGCACGCGATGCGGCGACCGTCAATCCCGCGACGATCGCCGCGCTCAGAACCAACCATCCGGCGGTACGCATGAACCCTCCTCCCGGCGCGCCGCTAGCGCGCCAGCACGATCGAGACCTGGATCTGGCCGCGCGTGCGCAAGACCTCCAGCGCGACGTCGTCGCCGTGACGGCTGACGCGCAGATCCACGCTGGAACTGCCCAGGCGCAGATCGCGCAGGATCACCTCGTTCAGGAACGCCGGCAGATGCGGATTGCGCAGGCGAATCTCGCCGCGCGCGACGTCGAACTCGATGCCGAGCGCGGCCTCCAGCAGCGTGAATGGCGTCGCGCTGGCCCAGGCCTGCGGCGCGCAGGCGACCGGATAGAGCGTCGGGCCGCGCCGCTTCTCGCGCCGGAAGCCGCAGAACAATTCGGGCAGCCGCCGCAGGTCCATGTAGGTCGCCGCGTCGAACAAACCCTTGAAGAGATGTGCCACCGAATGCTTGAGCCCGTAGCGCGCGAGCCCGAGCGCGATCAGCGCATTGTCGTGCGGCCAGATCGAGCCGTCATGATAGGACATCGGATTGTAGCGCACCTCGCCTTGCGCGACCGTGCGGATGCCCCAGCCCGAGAAGAAGTGCGGCGCCATCAGATCGGCGGCGACGAGACGTGCGCGGTCCTCGCGGATCATGCCGCTGAACAGCACCTGCCCGGCATTGGACGTCCGCACCTTGCAGGGCCGCTTCCTGCCGTCGAGCGCGAGCGCATAGGTACCGAGCTCCTCGCACCAGAATGCCTTCTCGAACCGCTCGGCCAGCGCCTTGGCCTCGGTCTCGAGCTTTCTGGCGAGGTCCGGCTTGCCGAGCCGCAGCGCACAACGTGCGGCGAGCTGCTTGGCAGCAAAGACGTAGCCCTGCACCTCGGCAAGGGCGAGATTGCCTTCCGCAAGCTGGCCATCGGCATGGAAGATCGCGTCATAAGAGTCTTTCCAGCCCTGGTTGGCGAGGCCCTTTTCGGTGGCGCGCTGGTATTCGACGAAGCCGTCCCTGTCGGGGTCGCCCGGGCCGTCGATCCAGGCCAGCCCCGCCTCGATCGCCGGCCACAGCTCGGTCAGGGTCTTTTCGTCGCCGGTGCGCTCGAAATAGCTTCCGGCGAGCAGCACGAACAAGGCGGTCGAATCCACGCTGCCGTAATATTGCGCGAACGGCACCTCGCGGAGCGCAGCCATCTCGCCGCCACGCATCTCGTGCAGGATTTTTCCGGGCGCCGCATCGTTCAGCGGATCGACCGTCTCTGCCTGAAAATGCGCGAGCCGCCGCAGCACGCCCTTCGCGACCCGCGGATCGATCCACAGCATCTGGAGCGCGGTGATCAGGCCGTCGCGGCCGAACGTCGTCGAGTACCAGGGAATGCCGGCATAGGGATAACGCCCCTGCGGCGTCTCCGTCATCAGCATGTTGAGGTCGGCCATGGCCTGGCACAGCACCTGGTTGAAGATGTTGTTCGACGTCTCGATGTTGGCCATGCCCATCGTCGACCGGCGCATCTCGCGGCGATGGGCGAGCAGGCCCCTGAAAAAGCGCGCGGGCTTCTCCGCGATCGGCCGGTTGCAGGACACCGCCACGAACAGGGATTTCGACTGGTGCGGGTCCAGATCGAGCTGCCAGGTCGCGGCATTCACCGACAGCCGCGTCGGACGCGGGTCGAAATGCAGGCCGGTGGTACGCACGGCATCGTCAAGGCCGCGATAGTGGAACAGCACGTCGGTCGGCCCGAGCAACTTGCTGGTGCCGGTCCCGCGGTGCGGGCGCCGCTCGCCGCGCACCTCGAACAGATCGGCAAAATCGCAGTCGAACAGCAGCGTCAGCTCCAGGCTGGCGCGACGGTCGCCATGGTTCTGCACGCCGATGCGCTGATAGGCCGTGCCGCGCCACAGGAAGATCGTGCGCACGATGTGCAGCAGGTCCTTCTGGAGCACGATGCGGCCCTGCCGATAGATATCGGGATTGGTGAGATCGACGGTCAGGGCCGAATTGTCGTCGCGCAGATTCGAGCCGAGCAGCAGCGGCTGGAGGTCGTCCAGCACGAGCTCCAGCCGCGCCAGATAGCGCGTGTCGTGGTTGAACAGGCCGTCCGGCCCGCCCGCGGAGGCGCCGATATCGCCATGGCTGTCCAGCACGATGAAGGTGTCGTCGTGCTTGAGCGACCGACGGGGCCGCGCGGCGGGCCCCGTCATCGGAATGTAGAACGCCTGCTCCGCGACGGCCTCCTCCGTCTGCGCTACCGAGATGATCTGGGTTACGGCTTCGGCTGCCATGAGCTGCTCCCCTGCGGCCTATTTTTCGAACGCGACCAACGCAAACGCAACTGTTGGACTTACGCGGCGAACTTCGCCAGCCGGCTCATCTCCTGCGTCACCAGCTCACGGTAGGGACCGTGGCCCTGCATCAGGCGGTCGGGCGCGCCGTCCTCGATGATCTTGCCATTCTTCAGCACCAGGACGCGATCGAAATTGCGCAGCGTCGCCAGCCGGTGCGCGATCGCGATCACGGTGCGGCCGCGCATCAGGCGCAACAGCGCCTCGCGGATCGCCTCCTCGGATTCGCTGTCGAGCGCGGCGGTGGCCTCATCGAGCAGCAGGATCGGCGCGTCCTTCAGGAAGGCCCGCGCGATCGCGATGCGCTGGCGCTGGCCGCCGGACATTTTCACGCCGCGGTCGCCGACCATGGTGTCGAGGCCCTCCGGCAGGCTATCGATGAAATCGCAGCGCGCCGCGATCGCCGCGCGCAGCACCTCGTCGTCGGTCGCGTTCGGACGGCCGTAGCGGATGTTCTCGCGGATCGAGCGATGGAACAACGATATATCCTGCGGCACGACCGAGATGGCTTCACGCAGGCTTAGCTGGGTCACCTTGGAAATATCCTGGCCGTCGATGGTCACGCTGCCTTCATCGACATCGTAGAACCGCTGCAGCAACGTGAACAGGGTCGATTTCCCTCCGCCCGACTGGCCGACCAGGCCGACGCGCTGGCCGGGCTGAAGCCGCAGGCTGAACCGTTCAAAAATCTTCTCGCCACCGGGATAGCCGAAGGTGACGTTGTTGTATGCGATCGCGGCGCCGCTCTTCATCAGCGGCTCGGCCTCGGGATGATCGCGCAATTCATGCGGCATGAGCAGGGTCGCGATCGCCTCGGTCAGGCGCGCGACGTGCTGGGTGACATCGACCAGCGCCACCGCGAGGTCGCGCGTCGCGTTGAGAATGGAGAGGCCGAGCGTACAGACCAGCACGACATCGCCGGTGGTCGCCTCGCCCTGCTGCCAGAGCGTGATTGCCCAGGCCATCAGCGCCACCGTCAGGACGACCGTTATGCCGGCATGCGTGAGCCGCAGCTTTTCCAGATAACGCAGGCTACGGCCGCGCGCGGTCAGTTCCCGGTTCACCGTCGCGTCGAACCGCTCGTGCTCATGGCTGATGCCGCAGAAGGCGCGGACCAGCGGCATGTTGCTGATGACATCGATCATCTCGCCGTCGACGACGGCGGCCTTGTCGGCAAAGTCGTCATGCAGCGGCTTGCCGGCCGCGGCCAGATGGAACATCGCTATCACCATACCGCCCGCGACCACGATCAGGCCGAGTGCCATATAGGGACTGACGGTTCCAATCAGCCCGATGGCCGCAATTGTGGCGATGCACGGCGGCAACACATTCCAGACGAACATGTTCTCGACCGTGAACACCGCGTTTGAGGTCGCGGTGATACGGCTCGTCAGCATGCCCGGCATGCGATCCGAGAAATAGCTCGGCGCGTGTCCGGTCAGATGACGAAATATGTCACGGCGTAAATCACCCGTGACACGAACGAAGGTGAAGCTCGCGGTCCAGCTCGCGATCCGCCACAGGAAATTGTCCGCCGCGATCAGCGACATGAGTAAAATGAATGCCAGCCATACGCTGCCACCGTGCGAAGTTCCAGCGGACAGGCTGTCGACCAGGGATTTGACGCCGTACTGCGTGCCCACGGAACAGGCAACGGCTGCAACGACAGCGGTCAGGATCACGAGATGCGATGCCGGCCGTCGTCGCAGATAGCGCAAGACAAAGGCAAATGGCCTGCGCGCGTAACCAGAAAGATGATCCATGTGACTGCGACCCCGTCGTATTGATTTCGATTTTTCTATTAGCCGATTGAACATCGACCGCTTCGCCTCGGTTCCCGGGCCGGGCCATCACGACATGCGGATGCGGACGATGTGAGAAGAGGAGATGGCAGCATCGCGGCCGACTGAAGTGTGTCGAAGAAGTAACGTTCGTTGAAGGAACTTCGCAATTGCGAGAACGTTCCCTCGTCTGGCATGCCGGTGCCGAGACACGGCGGGGGTTTAACTTCTATGATCACAGAGGAGATGGCGAGATGCGCATCGCGCAGGTAGCTCCGTTGACTGAGGCTGTTCCACCCAAGCTGTATGGCGGCACCGAGCGGGTGGTGCACTGGTTGACGGAGGAGTTGGTTGCCCTTGGACACGATGTAACCCTGTTCGCCAGCGGCGACTCGCAGACGTCGGCGAAGCTCGACGCACTTTGGCCGCGGGCGCTTCGTCTCGACGGTTCCGTGCGCGATCCCAACGCGCTGCATATGGTGCTCCTGGAGCGCGTGCGGCAGAAATGTGACGACGAGGAGTTCGACTTCCTCCACTTCCATCTCGATTACTATCCGTGGTCCCTGTTCCACCGGCAGCCGACCCCGTTCGTGACCACGCTGCACGGCCGGCTCGACCTGCCGGAGCATCAGCCCGTGTTCAACACCTTCTCGAAAATGCCTGTCATCTCGATCTCGAACGCGCAGCGCAGGCCGGTGCCGCAGGCGAACTGGGTGACGACGATCCACCACGGCCTGCCGGAGAACTTGCTGACGCCGAAGCCGGCGAAGCAGGAATATCTCGCCGTGCTCGGCCGCATCGCGCCCGAGAAGGGCGTCGACCGCGCCATCAAGATCGCGATGCATTGCGGCATCCCGCTGAAGATCGCGGCCAAGGTCGATCGCGCCGACCAGGACTATTACGACGAGCTGATCAAGCCGATGATCCAGAACAATCCGCTGGTCGACTTCATCGGCGAGATCGGTGACCACGAGAAATCCGACTTCCTGAGCGGCGCGCTCGGCCTCCTGCTGCCGATCGACTGGCCGGAGCCGTTTGGCCTCGTGATGATCGAAGCCATGGCCTGCGGCACACCGGTCGTCGCTTTCAACCGCGGCTCGGTGCCCGAGATCATCGATGAGGGCCTCACCGGCTTCGTGGTCGAGGACATCATCAGCGCTGCCGGCGTCGTCAAGCGCCTGCCGCAACTCGATCGCGCGGCCATCCGCAAGCAGTTCGAGAAGCGCTTCACGGCGCGGCGGATGGCGCTGGATTATCTCGCGGCCTATCGCAGCCTGACGGAAGCGCAGGCGCCGCGGATCAAGCTGGTGAGCAGCGCGGAGTAAGGGCCGCTTTCACCTCACGACACACTGTCATGCCCCGGCTTGACCGGGGCATCCAGTACTCCGCGACTTCTCGGCTCAAGCACTGCGGTCTCAGGAATACTGTCATCGCCCGGTCAAGCCGGGCGATGACAGCGAGCGTGCGGAGGGCGATGCCAGCAAGAACGTGGCGGCGGCGGCGCCCTAACTCACCACCGCCCGCTTCGGCTCGACGATCTCGAACATGCGCGGGAATTCGTCCATCAGGCCCATCAGCTCGGCAAGCCGCATCGGGTTGCCCGCGAGCTTGATCTTGCCGGCGGCGACCGCTTCCGGAAAGCTCGTCAGTTTCGCGATGACCTCATCGAGCGTTGCGCGCGCGAGCGTGAAACTGGCGTCCGCGCCTTCCGCCTGCACGCCCTCCGTATAAGTCAGCGCGCAATTCTCCAGGTTGAGCACGAAGATCTCGCCGGTATCGGAAAAGCTCCAATTCAGCACGATGTGCTTGCCCTCGGCCTTGGGGCCGTTGAGCCGAATGCCGAGCACGTCCCAGAGCTGCTCGGTGCGTAGCGCGGCCAGCGTCTCGCGCGGCATTGGCGGACGCGGCGGGGTCTTGGGCATGCCCTGACGCAGCTCCTGCGCGCCGAACAGATAGGCGTTGCGCCAGGTCGAGCTCTCGGCGGCATAACCGAGCTGCTCGAGCGTATCCGCGAGCAACAGACGCGCCGCTTCATTCTCCGGCTCCGCGAAGACGAGATGGCCGAGCGCCTGCGCGACAAAGCGGAACTCGCCTTTGTCGAAGTCCTTGCGTGCGCGCGCGAGGATGGCCTCGGCGCCGCCCATGTACTCGACATACTTCTTGCCGGATTCCACCGGCGGCAGCGGATCGAGATTGACCGGGTTGGCATCGTACCAGCCGAGATATTTCTGGTAGATCGCCTTCACGTTGTGCCGGATGTGGCCGTAATAGCCGCGGCCGTGCCAGGCGCCCTCCAGGCTCTTCGGCAACTGGATCGTCTCGGCGATCTCGGCGGCGGTGAGGCCGTGGTTCATCAGGCGGATGGTCTGGTCATGCGCGAACTTGTAGAGATCGCGCTGCTGGCGGATCATCGTGCCGATCCGCTCGCGCCCCCACACCGGCCAGTGATGCTGGCCGCACATCGCCTCGGCCTTGCCGTCCCAGAGCCGCAAGGCCTCGTTGAGGTACTTCGACCACGCCAGCGCATCGCGCACGTCGGCGCCGCGGAACGGCAGCAGATTGTGGAAATTGTGCGTACAGTTCTCGGCGAGGTTCAACAGTCTGTAGCGCGGGATGAAGAAGTGCATCTCCGCCGGCGCTTCGCTGTTCGGCGCCATCTGGAATTCGAATTCGACGCCGTCGATCACGCGCCTGTCGCCGGTCGCCATGATCAGGTCGGTCGGACGCAGCAGTGCCACGGCGCCCGCCGCCATCGACTTGCCGAGCCCGTTGTCGACCTGCCCCCGCACGCCTTTGGCGAGGAACGGCCCGAACTGGTATTGTGCCCGCCGCAGCATCGCCGGCCCCGCGATGATGTTCTCGGAGACGGCATGCTCCATGAACAGGTTCGGCGCGATGATCGGCACGGCGCCGGTTGCCAGCGCGTCCTCCTCCAGCACGCCGCGCGCGCCACCCCAATGGTCGGTATGGGTGTGGGTGAAAATGACGGCGGCCACCGGCTTCTGGCCACGATGCCTGTAATAGAGATCGAGCGCGGCACGTGCGCCCTCGATCGACGTCAGCGTGTCCACGACGATGACGCCGCTGTCGCCCTCGATCAGCGTCATGTTGGCGATGTCGAGCCCGCGCACCTGGTAGACGCCGGGCACCACCTCGAACAGGCCGTGATGCATGTTGAGCCGCGCCTGTCGCCACAAGCTCGGATTGACGGTCGGCGGCGCCGTCTCGCTGGAGAGGAAGCCATAGGGCTTCAGGCTCCACACCGTCCGCCCCTGCGGGTTGGCGATCTCCGCATTCTCGATCGTACCAAGGAAGCCACGTGCGGCATCGTCGAAATCCCGCGTGTCGGAAAACGGCAGCGCATTCAGCATCGCATCATGCTGCGCGGTGACGGAGGGTGTTGCGTCCTTCGGCTCGTTGCTGGTCATTCTTGTTTCCTCCCGGCCTGTGCGAACATCTAACCGCATCTCGCGGGTGATTGCTATCGGAGGAGACTGCCGAAATCGAGCGAGATGCCTCTTCCCTTCTCCCCTTGTGGGAGAGGTGGCGCGAAGCGCCGGATGAGGGGTATATCTCCGCCCGCAAGACTGTTTGTGCGGAGAGAAACCCCTCACCCGCCTCGCCGCTGCGCGGCGAGCCACCCTCTCCCACAAGGGGAGAGGGTGCACCGTCCGCGTGGCTTACGCAGCGAGCTCTTCCGCCAAGGTCTGGCCCGATGCGGTCGCATCCGCCATCCGCAAATCCCGCGCCAGCACATAGCCGCCGCGTTCCTGCTTGGCCCGATATAGCGCCTTGTCGGAGCGCGACAACAGCGCCTCGGCAGTGCGCCCGTCGTCCGGCGCGACGGCGACGCCGACGCTGACGCCGAGCTCGATCATTTGTCCGTCGATATCATAGGGCGCGCTGATCGACTGCACGATGCGCTGCGCCATCGCTTCCGCATCAGCCGCCGCACGCTGCACCAGGACGAACTCGTCGCCGCCCATCCGGACCACGAGGTCATCCTGCGCGGCGAGCGCCTTGAGCCGCCCGGCGACCTGCTTCAGCAGTGCGTCACCGACGGGATGGCCGAACCGGTCGTTCGCCTCCTTGAAGCGGTCGAGGTCGAGCGTATGGACGGCAATCATCCCGGCCGCCAGCATCTGCGGCAGGTCCGTGGCCAGCACCGAACGATTGGACGCGCCGGTCATCGGGTCCAGGCGCGAGAGCTGCTCGAACTGCCGCTTGAGCGTGATCTGGTTGATCGAGGCATTGAAGCTCAGCCGCACCATCTCGAAGCTCGCGGCCACATACATCAGGATGAGGAGCCCGAGCCCGACATGGCGCAGATCGGGTTGCATGAAGGTCACGATCGCAGCAGGCGCTGCGATTGCGACGAGATCGAGCAGCGCCGCGACGGGACGCAGCGCCAGCCGCGCCACCACGCCGGCGCCAAAGCCGAAGCCGATGCCAATCGCCATCACGGAACAGAGTGCATCACCCAGCACGATGCTGCGCGCGGCAAACACGCCGAGCACGGATGCCGTTGCAACGGTGCCGGCAACATAGCGCCGCTCCCAGCGCGCGGCCTCGGCCCGACCGAGCTGCGGCGGACATGAGAGGCGGCGACGGAAAGCGAATATCTCGAACAGGCGGACAATGGCCACCACCACACCGGCAACCGTCAGGCCGGCCGTCACGATGTCGCCGGTCTCATAGGTCGTGATCGCACCGACCATCGCCTGGCAGGCGGCCGCAAGAATGGTGGGCATCGTCGTGCCGTGAAGGCCCGTGATGACTTCCATATAGACGGCGTCCGAAATCGACGCCCGTCCGGATTCCATTCTGTTGAAGAACATGCCAGCCCCATCCGCTGGCATGCTTCTACCGCAGACCCGTAAAATGGGTTCCCAGCACAGCGATGGCATTTGAGTGTGCGGGTTTACCGCGCGTTAGCCATGTCCCGGTCGTGCATAGGCTAATGCATCCCCAGCACCCGCGGCAGCCACAGCGTCAGATCGGGCCAGTAGGTCACGATGACGAGGAAGCCGAGCATGGTGATGAGCCACGGCAACACGGCGACCGCGAGCTCGGTTATTCGCATGCGCGCTATCATCGAGGCGACGTAGAGATTTAACCCGACAGGCGGATGGCAGAGGCCGACCTCCATGTTGACGTCCATCACGATGCCGAAATGCACGAGGTCGATGCCGAGCTTCTTGGCCGCCGGCGCCAGGATCGGCGCCATGATCAGGATGATCGAGTTCGGCTCCATGAAGTTGCCGGCGAGCAGTAAGAGGATGTTGACGACCAAGAGGAAGCCGACCCAGCCGAGGTTCTGCGCCGCGATCCAGTCGGCCAAGGTCGCCGGCAGGTTCTCGTTGGAGAGCACGAAGGAGAACAGCACCGCGTTGGTGACGATGTAGAGCAGCATCGCGCTGGTGTTGGCGGCGCGCAGCAGCACCCGCGGCACGTCCACGATCTTGATCGCCTTGTAGACAAACACCGCGATGACAAAGGAGTAGACCGCAGCCATCGCGGCCGCCTCGGTGGCGGTGAACAGGCCGCTGTAGATGCCGCCGATGATGATGACGACCAGCATCAATCCCCAGATGCTCTCGCGGAAGGTGCGGACGGTCTCGCCCCAGCTCGCCTTCGGCAGGCGTGGATAGTCGCGCTTGCGTGCGAGCCACCAGGTGACGATGCAGAGCATCGTCGTCAGCATGATGCCCGGCAGCAGGCCCGCGACGAACAGCGCGCCGATCGAGGTATTGGTGGAGACCGCATAGACGATCTTCGGTATCGACGGCAGCATCAGGATGCCGAGCGAGCCGGCAACGGTGATGATGCCGGCGCCGAAATGCATGGGATAGCCGTGGCGGACCATCTCCGGCAGCACGATCGCGCCGATCGCGGCAACGGTCGCGACGCTCGAGCCGCAGACCAGCGCGAACATCGCGCAGGCGACGATGCCGGCAAGGCCGAGACCGCCGTGCCAGTGGCCGATCAGCGAGGTCGCGAAATTGATCATGCGGCGCGCGACGCCGCCATGGGTGAGGAAATTGCCGGCGAGGATGAAGAACGGGATCGCCATGATCTCGAACCCCTCGATGCCCGTGAAGAGCTTCATCGAGACGGCTTCGATCGGCACTGTGGTCAGCGTGAACAGGAACGTCATCACGGTGAGGCCGAGCGCGATCGAGACCGGGATGCCGGTCAGCATCAGCGCGATCAGCAGCGCGAACACGGTCGCGGCACGCATCCAGTGCGGCAGCACCACAACGCCGAACTTCTCGGCGAGACACATCGCGAAGATCAGGATCGGCGCCATGATCAGGATGACGCCGAGCGGCGACACTTTTCGCGCGGCCGCCCTGGTCGCCGCGCCGGCGGGCTGCGGATGCAGCGCGGGCGAGACGTCGGCCTCCACGCCCTCGACATGACTCTCGTCATGATGCGGCAGATGGCCGGTCCAGTAGTAGGACCACGAGACCTGGAGGAAGCGGAAGCACATCAGGCCCGAGCCGAGCGGGATCGCCAGATAGACGAACCACATCGGCGCTTCCAAATCATTGGACTGCTGGCCGGTCTTGAACATCTCGGCGACGAAGGAGGCGCCGAAGGCCGCGATCATGCCCGTGAACAGCGCGCCGCACAGCAGCGAGAACAGGATCACGTGCTTGCGCGAATGTTCGGGCAGGCGGTTGACGAGCAGGTCGACGCCGACATGGATGCCGGTGCGCACGCCATAGGCTGCGCCGAACTTCGCCATCCAGATGAACATGTAGATGCAGAGTTCCTGCGCCCAGGACAGGTCGAGCTCGGACAGGAAGGTGAACACCGCCATCGACAGCGTCGCGAGCCAGTTCATCCCGTGCGCAGCCGCCCATCTGGAGAGGACGATCGATTCGCCTGCGCCGTAACGGTGCACCACGGCGATGAAGATCAACCCGGTTGCAGCCGCGATGAGCGTCGCGATCAGCCATTCTTCGAGATGGTTGAGCGCCTGATTGAGCACGCGAAGCAAATCAAAGTCCCCCTATCGATGCGAAACGGCCGGAAGTGCGCACACTCCCGACCGTTCGTATTGTCCTTGCGGAAAACGCGTCAGTTCATCTTGACGTCGAGTTCCTTGGCGACGAGATCGAGCACCTCCTGCCCGACCCGACCCTTTGCCCATGTATAAGTCGGCCGCATCGATTCCTGCCACGCCTTGCGGTCGGCGTCAGTCAGATAATGCAGCTTGGTCTTGCCCGCCTTCTTGATCTCGGCCAGCGCGTCCTCGTTCTCCTGGTGCGCGATCTGGTTGGTGTACTCGGTTGCATCCACCATCGCCTTCTCGAGCTGGGTGCGGATGTCGGGCGGCAGGCCGGACCAGAATTTCGAGTTGACGATGACCGCATATTGCAGATGCGCGTGATAGGACACTGTGATGTCCTTCTGCACCTCGTAGAACTTCTGGGTCAGGTAGTTCGACGCGGTGTTTTCGCAGCCGTCGACCACGCCGGTCTGGAGCGCCTGGTAGACTTCGGAGAACGCCATGATCTGCGGGATCGAGCCCATCAGGCGGAAATACTGGTCGGCGATCTTCGATCCGGAGATGCGGAATTTCAGGCCCTTGAAATCCTCAGGCTTCATCAACGCGCGGTTCGACGACACCATGTGGAAGCCGTTGTCCCAATAGGCGAGCCCCGTGATGCCCTTGGCCTCGAGCTTCTGGAACAGCCATTTGCCGATCGTGCCCTTCATCGCGCTGGAATAGGTCTCGTCGTCCTTGAACAGCCAGGGCAGATCGAGCGCCTCGAACTCCTTGATGCCGAGCGGCGCGAATTTCGCAGTCGAGGGCGCCAGCATCTGCACCGAACCGAGCTGAAGCGCCTCGATCTCCTCCTTGTCCTTGTAGAGCGAGGAGTTCGGATAGACTTCGATCTTGACCTTGCCGTCGGTGTACTTCTCGGCGAGTTCCTTGAACTTCAGCGCGCCCTTGCCCTTCGGGGTGTCGTTGGCGACGACGTGGCTGAACTTGATGACGATCGGGCTCTGGGCCTGTGCCACCGCTGGGGTCACAAGAATAGCTGCGGCGGCGACCGCAAGAAGCAGCTTGCGCATGAAGTAACCTCCCAACAACCTCTAAAACCGGGTTCTTTTTGTTTTGCAGCCCGGTTTGCAGCCCAGTAGTGGCAGCAATCCACCACCCGAACAACTAGACCTAAGCCCAATTTGCCGCAGGCAAGCTAGCTTGATGGCTGTTGTCCGCGCAACCCGGGACCCGCTTCCAGTCCCGGGTTGCGAACGGTTTATGTCGCATTGCGGCAGTGCGATCAGCCCTTGCGCTGGGCGACCATGAACAGACGCCGGAACGGAAACAGCGTCTGCCCCGCCGCATTCTTCGGATAGGCCTTCGCCACCCGCTCGCCATAGGCGGCCTCGAACGCGGCCTTCTCGTCGCCCTGCAGGATGTCGAGATAGCGCGTCAGCCAGGTCCCCTTGGTCCATTCCTTCACGGGATTGTCGCCTTCGAGCACCTGCAGATATTCGGTCTCCCAGATGTCAACGTTCTGGGAAAGCGGCGCGAGCAAATCATGATAGAAGGCCGGCCCTTCGACCGGCGGCGGGGTAACGAGATGCTCTACCTTTGACCGCCACGGACCGTTCAGCGCCGTCTCGCCGATCAGCACATGCGATGGCGCGAGGAAGTTGCGCGGCATCTGCACCGCAAGCATGCCGCCGGGCGTCACCTTCTCCATGACCGACGGAAACAGCGCCGCATGATTGGGCAGCCAGTGCAGTGCGGCATTGGAATAGATCAAATCGTATTGCCTGGCGGGGCGCCAATGGCCGAGATCCTCGTGCGACCATTCCACATCCGGCGCCGCCTTGCGGCCGGCGGCCACCATCTCGGCCGAGCCCTCGACACCGGTCACGGTCGCGTCCGGCCAGCGCTCCTTGATCAGTTTTGTCACGTTGCCGGCCCCTGCCCCGAGATCGGCGATCGCGCGCGGGGCGAAATCCGGAATCCGCATCAAGAGGTCGACGGCGGGCCGAAGCCGATGGCCGGAGAATTTCAGGTATTGCTGCGGATCCCAGACCATTGCTCAACGCCTTTTCTTTTTCGTGTTTCCTTCGTCGAGGCTCTTGGTTACCACTGCTCGTCCCGCTCAGGCAATTCGCGAAGCCGGCGGGACGGGCAGGAAACGAACGACAAGAAGCAAAAAGCAAACAAGAGAGCGTGTGACCATGGACCTCGGGCTCAAATCGAAAACCGCAGTCGTGACAGGAGCGAGCATCGGCATCGGCCGCGCCATCGCCAAGGGCCTGGCTGCCGAAGGCGTCCGCGTCGTCGGCGTGGCGCGGCGCACTGATCTCCTTGCCGAGCTGGTGAAGGAAGTCGGCTCCGGCCTGATCACGTCGTTCGAGCAGGACGTGATGGCGAAGGACGCCGCGGAGAACATCGCGGCCTTTGCGCAAAAGGAGCTCGGCCATGTCGACATCCTCATCAACAATGCCGGCGGCAGCCGCCCCCTTCCCGTCGATGCGCCCGACAGCAAATGGGACGAGGCGATCGCGCTGAACTTCACCAGCTACCGCCGCATCGCGCATGCGCTGCTGCCGCAGATGATCGAACGCAAATGGGGCCGCATCGTCAACATCACCGGCAAGTCCGAGCCGGAGGGACTCAACGCCGCCTTCGCCGCCAAGGCCGCCGTGCACGCCTGGGCCAAGGGTCTGTCGCGCGAGATCGGCGAGCACGGCATCACCATCAACTGCATCCCGCCCGGCCGCATCATGAGCGAACAGATCCGCCGCAACTATCCGCCGGGTTATCGCGAGCGCTTTGCCGAAGAAGAAATCCCGGTCGGCTATTGGGGCGAGCCGGAGGATCTGGCAGCGCTCGCGGTGTTTTTGGCGTCGCCGGTGGCGCGGTACATCACGGGGACGGTGATCCCGGTGGATGGGGGGCTGCGGCGGTATCAGTTCTGAGGGCTTGCCCTGGCTTCGCATACATTGCGCCCCGCCGCTCCGCTCCTGCGGGAATAGCGCGCGACGAACCCCATCGACAGCAACCAGAGAGGTCTCGATGATTGAGAGATACTCAGACCACGCGGCAAACGAGCGGACTTTTCTCGCCTGGGTCAGGACGGGCATCGCAATCATCGCGTTTGGCTTTGTCGTCGAGAAATTCAACCTCTTCGTCCGAACTATCGCTGAAGCCAACAGGACGGAGATCGGGTCCCGACTGCAATTCGATCGCTTCACGGGAGCGTTCAGTCACTATGACGGCCTCGCGCTGATCGCGATCGGGATCGCAATCATCGTGATTTCGCTCTTTCGCTTCATCAGGACTGGCCGAATGATTGACGACGCACAATCTCATTCCGCCGGCGGCATCAAGACAGAACTGGTGCTCGCCGTTGTGCTGGGCCTGATCGTTACAGCGATGACCGTCTATTTTGCGCTCTGACTTTGGACCTAGCGGTGGCGCCGGCTTCCATCGACAACGTCTGGAGATCGCTTTGCATCACCATACGGGTCTGGGCATCGAGAGCGCCGAACGGCTCGTCCATCAGGATCACATCGGGGCCGACCTCGGTGTTGACTGACGTGATGTTGCGGCCGCGATGATGGACCGCATGTCTATACATATTCCAAGCCGCCGAAATGAGCAAGCCGAGGCCAATGGTGAGAATTTGGGCTTCGCGGGTTGAATGAAAGGCAGGGCCGGCTGCGGCATCGCCGCGGCGGCGCGTTGGGGTTGCGGCGTTCGCCGCACACTCGTCCAAATCTACTGGCGTCGCCGCCGTCAATGACGCAGAGGCGGTCCCTTTAAGAAACACGCTCGGAAGGTCGGCGGCCGGGCTCTCTGGTCATGCATCAGTCGACGTGACTGCATTTCCTGCCGTCGACAACGCGCGTGGATGAGAGGCAAGCCGGATGATGTGCGGCGAGGCTGCTCCGCTATAGAGACTGTCGAGAATGGCGGAACGGTTCTTCAGGACCCCGCGCTGATTGATGTAGCCCTTGTCCGTTGTCTCGCCTGCCGCGAGCGACAGCGGCTGGATCTGGATGGCAACGGCCGATATCCGCGCGTTGGTCGCTGCCGCTAGGTTATGCTCGGTCAAGACCCGATGGACGTATGCGCGAACGCCGGAATCCAATGAAAGGGTGTCACCGGAATCCGCGCCTGCTGCGCCGTTAGCATGTCGCCTTGCACGGTCCGGATTGAGCCATACCAGCGCGACGAGAGAATCGCGGCCCTCGCCTCCGATGACCAGATCCTGCAGCACGCCGCCCATCCGGTCCAGGATGGCGGCACGCAGCTCGCCGACGAGCACCCACGTGCCTGTCATCATTTTGAAATTCTCCGAGAGACGCCCGGAAAACCTCAGGCCGCGGCAGAGATCGGCGGGATCGATGAACGAGACCGCGTCGCCTACCCGATAGAAGCCCTCTTCGTCGAATGCCGCCGCAGACAATTCGGGTAATCCGAGATAACCGGGCATGACGTTCGGGCCACGGACCCGCGCCTCGTAACCGTCCATCGCCGGAACCAGCTTGAGTTCGATGCCGGGTGCCGGCAAGCCGATCTCTCCCGGCGCTTCGCACGGTCGATAAGACACGCAGATGGTCGGCCCGGCTTCCGTGGCGCCGTATCCGGCCAAAATCGGAACTCGCTCGCCGCGGACTTCGATTGCATATTCCTGAAGCGTTGCCATTACGGCCGCCGGGATCGCCGCGCCCCCGAAAATCATTCTGTCGATGCGATGGAAGAACTTCCGCCTCAGGTCTGGATCCTCGCCGAGCGCGGCGCATAACAACGCGTAACCGGTTGGGACATTGAATGAGGCCGTCGGAGAGACGTCGTGCAGATTGGCGATTGTTCGATGAAACGCTTCGGGCGTCGGTCGGCCATCGTCGATATAGAGAGAGCCGCCGTTCTTCAGAATCCCATTCAGTATGACGTTGCAGCCCATGGTATGATGCCAGGGCAGCCATTCGATCTGAACCAGGGGCTGCGAGACCGGCGTGACCTGAGCGGCCATCTGCAGCACGCTCGACATCATGCGATGGGTATTGATCACTCCCTTGGGAGAGCCGGTCGATCCCGACGTGAACAGGATTTTGCCGACGGTCTCCGGTCCGAGTGCTGCGAACGCCGCCTCAAACGCGTGACCCGGTGTCGCGGCGGATAGCTCCGACAGCGGCGTGGTATCCGCCGCCTCTTCCGCCGTTATCCATTCGGCCTGCGCAAAGCCGGGGATGGCACGGGCTTGCACGAAGGGATCCGCCTTCTGGGCAAACACAAACTTCGGCGTGAGGACCTTCGCGATGTCTTCGATGCGGCTGAGGCCACCTGGCAGAAGACTGTAGCTTGGCGAGATCGGCGCAACCTGCAGACCGATCGACATCGCGGCGAACTGGATCACCGCATTCTCGATCGAATTGCCGGACAGGATGGCCAGCGTATCGCCCGCTGCGCCACCCCGATCAATCAGCGCCTGCCCGACCGAGCGCACTCGAGACCAGAATTCGCCATAGCTGATCGACTGCCATGCATTGTCGCGGGTTCGTTGCGCGAGAAAGACGCGGTCCGGCGTTTCCTGAGCCCAGTGGGGAAGGTATGCGCAAATCGTCCCGCTCACTCCAGCGAGCATAATCCGCGATCGCAATATCAGGGTGCCGTCATCCCTTCTCGTGACCTCGATGTCGGTCGGTGGTGAAGGCATAGAACAATATGGCGTGGAAGCAGGATGGTCGAGAGCAGGCTGCACAGGCGTTCTCCTTTCGATATCCGCGAAGGCCCGGCTGAGGCGGCGGCGATCGATGCAAACGATCTGTAGTCCTCACGCGCAATGAGGCTCCTGCAGAACGTCGGGAGGGCAATATCTCGATGCTACGTTGCGTGAGAATTTCATCTTCGCGAGGATCGCGTTGCATTTGCAATGTCGCTGATCCGGCGTCACGGACACCAGTGAGGGTTCCAATGGGGGATTCACGGGTGCCGAGAGTTCGCGCAAGACGTCCGCCCGTGAGTTCACGCGCGATGCCCGGAAGCAGCCCCGCTGCTAAACGCGCTCGTCTGCTATGGACCAGTTGCCAGAGGCTGCGACCTATTCATGCAGCAGCGATTGCCAGTCCGGAGGCACCGCGCCGTCCGGCCCGGGCACCGGCTGGTCCAACGGATGCGCGTGCGGGCCTTGCAGCTTCGGGCCCGCGAAGGGCTGTCCCGTGCGATAGTCGTAAAACCACCGTTCGCCCGGCTCGAAGCTCGTGATGATCGGGTGACCCGTCGCCGCGTTATGCTTCGTTGCATGCTGATTGGGTGACGTATCACAGCAGCCGATGTGACCGCATTCGACACATCTGCGAAGATGAAACCACCATCCGCCAGCAGCCGAGCATTCCGCGCAACCCGTTCCGCTTGGCTTGGCCGCGAGGTTGATGCCATCCCTGTCAGACTTCATCGATCCACTCACTGAAAGTGATTGCGGTCATCGCAAATCTTCGCCGCCATCGCATTTTGCCAGTGTTTCGCCCGACGGGTCAACCTCGCGACATCAGGGAGCATCTCGCGGGAGAATTGGAGAGGCGTTCACACAAAGTTGCGGCGGCGATGCACAGGCGTGACGCGAGGCATCGTTCGGCGACGAAAAATCGGCGTATTCCAATCCCCAACAATCATTGCCCCGCTGCGGCCGCACCACAGACAGCGGAGGGACGAAACGTTCTGCCGATAGAAGCACCACAGGCCTTGGCTTTGCCAGTTCGTCACGGGAGACGTGCAACATGAACAAATGGGATCAAAAATCTCGAGGGCATCACGCCTGCCCCACCTGCTACGGCCCGCCCTCGTCGCGCCGCGGCTTCCTCGCGGGCGTTGGTGCACTTGGCCTGGCCGCGGCCGTCCCCGCCGTTGCGGTGCACGGACAGACCAAGCCGGCGCTGATCGATACTCACCTTCATTTCTATCCGCCTGAGTATCAAAAGCTCTGGCTTGGCTACGAAGACGCACGCAAGCAGCCGCACTTTCCCGGCCAGGTGGCCTGGACCCGCGAGAAGCTCGTCGAGGACATGGACCGCAATGGCATACGCACAGGCATCCTGTCGGTCGCCTCCACGCCAGGCGTGTGGTTCGACCTCGGGCCGGCGGAAGCCGGCCGGCTCGCGCGCGCCTGCAACGAGTACGCGGCGGACATGGTGCGCGACCATCCGGGCCATTTCGGCCTGTTCGCGACCTTGTCGATGCAGGACGTCGATGCCACGCTCAGGGAGATCGAATATGCGTTCGACACGCTGAAGGCGGACGGGATCGGGCTGCAAAGCAGCTACGGCGACAAATGGCTCGGCAATGCCGCTTACAGGCCGGTGTTCGAGGAGCTGAACCGTCGCAAGGCGGTCGTTTATGTGCATCCGCTGGTCGCGAGTTGCTGTAGCGCGCTCAGTGTCGGCACGTTCCCGGCGGTGATCGAAGTCCCGCACGACACCACACGGACCGTGACGAGCCTTCTGCTCAGCGGCGCATTCGCCCGCCACCGCGACATCAAATGGCTATTCTCGCACGCCGGCGGCACGATACCGATGATGGCCGGGCGCATCAATTCATTCTATGGGGCGCGGCCCGACCTGAAGGAGTTTGCGCCGGACGGAATCGAAGGCGAACTACGCCGGCTTCACTACGACACCGCGAATGCGACTTTCGCGCCGTCCATGGCCGCGCTGCTCAAGCTCGTGCCCGCCTCGCAGATCACCTATGGCAGCGACTATCCGTACTTCAGCCTTGGCCAGTTCGCGCAGTTGCAGAAGCTTGGCCTCTCGACAGACGATCTCGATGCGATCGGCCATCGGAACGCGACACGTCTCGTTCCCCGGCTGCAGGGTTAGAGGATCATCCCGAAAAGCGTGGAGCGGGCTTCGGAGCCCGATCGGCCTGCGAAATCATGCTTCATTGCGCGATCGTTTTTGCCGGATCGGCCCATGACTGCGGCGCCGGAGGCATGGTGCCATAGACGCTGATACGGCCTGCTTCGCAGTGAAGGAATGTTGTGGCGACCGCGTCGGAATACAATCGCGCCGAGGTCGGGCTCAGCCGATCAGCCGACAACAGCGCACCCGTCGCGACCAAAGCGGACGACAATGCGTTGAACAGCCCCTGAGAGGCAATCGGATCGAACGCCATCGCCGCATCGCCCACTGCAATCCAACCTTCGCCCGCGGCCTCCGAGAGGAGGCAAGCCGACGCGTCCACGCTGAGCAGCGCATCTCCAGCCGGTGTGCCGGATCTGCGAATGCGCCAAGTCTGCACACGCCCTCGCGGCCCACTGATGCGGTAAGACCAGGTCGGTCCATCGCTGCTGTATTCGAGCCACGATGCGGAACCGGCCGTCGCGCCGTCAGCCGCATCCTCGACCAGTTCGGCGACCATGCGATCCCGGGCGGCCACGCGCGCGCCCCGGCGCCGCGCAATCGCGGCGGCGCGCCCCGTTGCATCGACAACGATCTCCGCAAGGACGAGCTTCGTCCGAGCGCTATCGCTCGCACGACAGATAACGCCGCGGTCCGGCGTGACGCCGATTGCGCGCAGCCCGTAAAATGTAACCCCGACGGCGACAGCCTCGTCGCGAAGGCGCTGGTCGAAACGGCCGCGATCGACCACATACCCGACGCGGCAGGGATGACGCAGAAAGTCCTCGTAGTCCGACGCGCCCGAACGGTGTGTTCGTCGAATCCCGAGACAGGCTCGGGCGATCGCCGGATCGTCGAGCAGATGTTCAAGTCCCACCGCCGCGACAGTGACGAGCGAGGCCGGAGCAAGCAGCTCAAGCCGCGTCGTCGGCGTGACGCCGGAATCTGCGACAATGACCGTGCGGCCCCTAAGGGCCAGCAGGCGTGCGGCGGTCAAGCCGGCAGGCCCCGCGCCGACCACGAGACAGTCGGTGCGCAGCACGTCCAAGGTCAGATCTCGCCCGGGCGATAGGTCCGCTTCGGCGGGGGAGCCGTCTTGCGTGCACCGCGCCGCTGCGCCAGGCCTGCCGTCGTCTGCGGCAAGAAAAGGCTCTCCATGTCTTCGACCGCGTGGTACTTCGGATCGGCCGTGACATCGATCGGCCCGCTGCTGTCGCGGCGTCCCTGCTCGACCCGCAGATCCTGCACCGGCAGAGATGCAGGCGCGTTCTTCACCGGCAACACCATGCCGAGCTCGGACCATTCCGCAATCATGTTCGACAGGCGGTCATAGTAATCGTTGCCGCGGATGTCGCGCAACCAGTCGACCCGGTTCATCAGGTGCTTGAAGGTCTGCTGTTGCGTCGCCTGGCCGAGAGGCGCGATGGCGGCCGCACGCAGATAGTTTCCGTCTGCCAGAACCTGATCCGGGGCACGCGGTCCCCAGAACGTCGGCATCGACAGGAACGTCGACGGGAAGTAGTCGGCCGCCGAATTGCACGAGGTATGATCAGTCTGCCACGGCACGCCAAGGAAGCGGGTGAGGCAGCCGGCTGCGACACCATCGTGCGGACCATTCGCGCCGGTGCAGACCGCCGGAGTGAGAGTACCCCCGAAGTCCTGCCGCGCTGGTTGCTCACCGGCCAGGACCTTCAGCCGATACGCCGATGCCCACATCAGCGGAATCCGCATCACCCATGTCATCTCCATCGCGGGATGGAATGGGCCGCCGAGACAATCGTGCAAGGATGCGCGCTCGAGATGCTTGACCTGGACCTCGGGAGGCAGGGCATCGAAGTCCTGCGCCTGCGGCGGCTGGTGCGACGGCCCGTCGGCGTCGAATGTTCCAGCAGCCCAGCGCTTGAGGTGCGCGTACTGGGTCTTCGTCACGGCAAGCAGCGAATTCGAAGGCTTCGGCGGACCTTCGAAGAATTGGTCGACCGCATCGCCGAACACCTGCGCTATCTGATCTTCGATCAGTGCGCCGCTCGCGCCTGGATCGCGAAACAACGCCAGCACGGCCGCGCGCCACGCCGCATTCGCAGCAGACGCGTCGTTGAGCTTGGCGAGGACTTGCGCATTCTGCGCGTCGAGCGGCGAGCCAAAACCATGAACGACGAAGAGCCCGTGGTTGACCCATTGCAGTCCGGTCAGGCGCTGAAAGATTGGTTGCACGTCGTTGACGAACGAGGTCTTGACCGGTCGTGGAATCCAGCCCTTGTCGTAGAACACTTCCCGCACCACGTCGTCCATCGTGACGAGACCGAACAGCCCCGGCGCGTAATTCGGCGGCGTAACGCAGACATAGCCGGGCTCCGCATCGATCGGTGCATGCCCCGCAAATGTCACTTGCGCCCGCACCGGCCCGTCGCTGACGTCATCGTGCCAACCTGGATTGTTGGCGAAAGTCAGGGGCCGGGTCCCTTTGCGGAAAGGCCGCGAAACTCCATTGCCGCCGAGGAAGATCAGCCGCCCCTCCTCATCGGTACGAAGCTCGCCGAGATAGACCGGCGAAGCCCAGAACGCGCCATCGTCCAGCCTGATCGGGCCAGCCCCCTGCCCCGCGATGCTTCGCGGGGTTGGCGTGATGTCGAGCTTCCACCTGGCGTCCGGCAAAACCAGCTCGCGATTTCGCTGCAACGCGTTCTGGCTCAGCGGGCCGAGGTCCATTGCCTGGTTGAACTCGTACCAGCCGGCCTTGAGGTTTGCGATGCAGACGCGCCACTCGATCTTCGCGGATGCAGCGGTCACCTCCTGCACGCTGCCGTCCTTCATGTGGGCGTAGATGCGGAAGCGCGCGGCTTGCCGCTTGATCTCTCCGTTCGCGGTGCGAAAGTCCTCGACAAAGCGAGCCGGCTGTTCCGGCGTCGTGCCGGGCAAGGTCGACGCACCGCCGATCATCTCGGGGCCGATGACGTAGTCGCCGGCGCCTTGCGCGTTGCCAACGCGGGCGACGCCGATGGGCGGATAGACTTTCAACGCTGCAATTGCGTTTGGATCGATCATCGTCTGACCTCGATATCAAAAGGGATTGTCCAAAAACGGAGGCGTCGCACGAGACTTGCCGCGAGGCCATCAGCGCGGATGGTCCGGCTCGTCGATCGGCTGTCCGTTCAGGCTGCGCCTCAGGGCGGCGGGCTTCTCGCCGGCCTCGATCCGCCGCCTCTGGAATTTGTCGATGAACGAGGCGCGGATGTCCTCGATCGGCTCGAACTCCGAACGTGGCGGCGCGGTGCTCTGCGGAGCAGCTGCCGCGCCGAGCCCACGCGACTGAAAGCGATGCAGCATCGAACGTCCTCCGCGCAAATAATTCGCCGCAGAACTTGCTGTGCGGGGGCCTTTCGCAACCGGCTCCGACAACAGGCTATGTCAACCGCGCTGCGTCCAAATGACCGATCCGCAGGGTTGGCTTTGTTCAATTATAGCGAGTAGTATAGTATCAATGTAGACCTAAAGTCCACGCGACAAAGCGAAGCTCGCGTTACGGGTCATCAAAGCCGGAACAACACCATGTGCATGATGTGCGTGCATCGCGGCTCGGGCGTTCCCAGACTCAAACCTCGCAAGCGCCGCCCGCTCGGCCTCGCTCAGCCGCAGACCGGCGTGCAGGTGCGCGGCGTCGAGATCGTCCAGTGCGTTCAGGACGTGACGAATTCGGTGCCGCTGGTCGCCGATAAGGCGACGCTCGTTCGCCTCTATCTTGAGCCGACTTCGGTGTCGCAGCCCGGACAGATCACCGCGGAAATTGCGTGGAGCCGGAGCGGCGGAGGCGACACGTTCCTCCCGGCCCTCAACTCGCTTCGGGTAGACCCGGGCTCGCCCTTCAGTCTCCGCGAACAGCGGGAAGACATCGACAAGAGCCTGAACTTCCGCCTGCCGGCCGCGGCCATCGGCGCGGGCACACTCAACTTGCGCATCAGCCGCATCTTTCAGCCCGGAGGCGGCGACCTTCCGGCGGCGGCGTTCAACATCGCGCCCGTCACATTCGCGGCGGCGCCGCCGCTGCGCATCCGGGTGATCGGCCTTCGATACAAAGCGGGCACGACGACCGTCACACCCGCTGCGGTCCACTTTTCGTATCTCAGGTCGTTTCTCAATCGCGCCTATCCTGTCGCCGCGCTCGAATGGTCCCACATGGTGGTGGACGCGGATTTTGCCGCACCGTTCGACGACTCGACGGTCGATCTCGCCAATGCCCAGATCGCCGCGCTGCGAAGCCGCGAGGTGAGCAGCGGCGTCGACCCGCGCACGCACTATTACGGTCTCGTCGACGATAACGCGTCCAACAACTTCATGCGAGGAAAGGCGTTCGCGATTCCGGGCACGCCCCAGCCGGACACCGTCGCTTCCGGACCCGCGGGCGTGCCGAACGGATTTGCCGGCGATCGCGACGCGTCGTACGCCGACTGGTACGGTGCTCACGAACTCGGACATACGTTCGGCCGGTTTCATCCGGGATTTCCCCCCGCCGCGCAGGACGCGAGCGATCCGACATTCCCTTATGAGAACGGCTGTATCAGCAAGCCGGACAACAAATATGTCGGTGTCGACACCGGGGATCACGAACTCGGCCTGCCGGCCGCTGCGTTGCCGGGGCTCACATATCACGACGTGATGACCTATGCAGACAACCAGTGGCTATCGGCGTACACTTACCAGGCGATAATGACCCGGCTTTTGGAAGAGGACGCCCTCGGTCCGCCGGTCGCCTAGGAGGATCCGATGAAGACCGAAATCAAGACCGGATCATTCGTTCACGTCGTCGCCACCATCAACAAGACCGCTGGTGACGGCAAGATCATGTATGTGAACCCGTCGGTCTCCACCATCGCGTCGGACGCCGCCACCGACAAGGACGTGGAACTCGTAGCCTACGACGGCACCGGCAAGGAAGTCTACCGTGAGCCAGTCGTGATCCGCCGGTCATCTGCAGAACCCGACCGGCCGAACGAAGTCGGTCTGATTCAGGCGGACCTTCCGCGGGTGAGCGGCATGAAGTCGGTAAGCCTCCAGCTCAAGGGGAAGGAGATCAGCCGGTACGAGGCCGGGGCGGCACCCTCCGGGCCGACCGCAGGCGCCACCTTCGGACTTGAGCTTGCCGGGGCTGCAGCAGCCAGCCGGCGGCCATTGAGGATCGACCAACTCGGCGGTTTGCAGCCCGTCGCCGGCGTAACCTACTCGGTCCAGGTCAAGCCGGACAACAAGTCGACGTGGGACACGATCGCAGTGAGTCGTCCCACCCCGGAGGTGGACGTCGATCGCAATCAGTTCGCCGGCGCCAAACGTGCCGCGGTACGCGTGTTGCGGACGACCGGATTCGACGAAGAAATCATCGCGGAAGATACGGTCGACTTGAAGTAGTCGCCCGCCACGAGCCTGCGCGTGCTTACCGACGGCATCGCACATTGATCCCGTCGAGGTCCAGGCCGGATACGCCGTCGACGCTTGATCTGGATCAAACCCGCCGCGGCATTGCCATCCCGGAATGGGTACGGCCGCGCAGAAAGCGCCGCCCGTAAGCCAAGGAGATGATCGATCATGACATCCTCGAATTCCCTGCGTACCTTCGTTCTCGCCGGAGCCGGCGCCCTGCTATCAGGCACAATCGCTCAGGCCGGGCCGATCCCGACGCATCTTTCGACGATGAAATCGATGGTCGATCAGACCACCACCGAAGTGCGCTGGGTCGGCGGCTGGCGCGGCGGCGGCTACGGCTATCGCGGCGTCGGCTGGGGCTACCGCGGCGGCTGGGGTTATCGCGGCTACGGCTATCGCGGCCTCGGTTACGGTGTGGTCGCCGGCGCGGTCGTCGGCGGCGCAATCGCGCGGAGCGCCTATTACGGCGGCTATGGCGGGTACTACGGTGGCTACTCTGGCGGTTATCCCGCCTATGGCTATGGCTACCCGGCCGCATCGTATTACGGTTATGGCGGCGGCAACTACGGCTATGGCTACGGCGGCGACAATTGCCCGCCCACCGGCAGCTACTGGGCCTACTAGCGGGAAACGTATTCGCCGCTTCGGAGGATGGCTCGCCACGGGCCGCCATTCTCCGATGAGCCAATTCACCCCTGTGCCCGCGGGCGAGTGCACCTCATCCCTCGCCCGCCGGCGGGACGACATACAGCGTCAGCGCAAACACCGCATAAATGAAGATCATCAGGGCGCCGACGAACCATGCCGAGCGTCCACTGGTGGTGATGAAGGTCGCCGTGACTGTTGCGATCATCACCATGGTGACGGCGCCAGGCCAGAACTGAAGGTTCATTGGCGTCGGTCCCACGACATAGCTGAGCAGCACGAGCGCGGGTGCAACGAACAGCGCGATCTGGGAGGCGCTGCCGAGCGCAATGCTGACGACCATGTCGAGGCGGTCCTTGCGCGCAGCGGCAAGGGCAACTGCAAATTCGGCAGCGGCGCCAACCAGCGAAACGATGATGAACCCGACGAAAGCCGGACTCATGCCGAAGGTCTCCGCCGCCTTCTGCACCGATTCCACGAAGATCTCGCTCACCAGCGCCACCAGCACGGTGACGGCCAGCAGCGTCCCAACGGCTAGCCCGATCGGCCAGTGCGCTTCCTCCTGCTCGCCGTGATCGGCGCTTGCGAACAATTCCTTGTGCGTCCCGAGCGAGAACCACAGGCCAAGCGCGTAAGCCGCGATCAGCAGGACTGAAATGCCGACGCTAAGCTTGTGAATGACGCCTCCGTCCTGCGGCAAATGCTCGAGGTCGGCGACTGCCGAGGGGGCCAGCAGGGCGACTGTCGCCATCAGCAACAGGCCGGACGACAGGCGCGCGCCGGCACGGTTGTACTCCTGCACGTGGTAGCGCAGGCCGCCGAGCAGCAGGCAGGCGCCGAGCATGAATGTCGCGTTGGTGACGATGGCGCCGGCAATCGAGGCCTTCACCAGCATGTACTCGCCTGCCCGCAGCGCCGTGATGGCGATGATCAGCTCCGTCAGATTGCCGAGCGTTGCGTTGAGCAGTCCACCCACGGCATCGCCGGTTCTGGCGGCGACCGCTTCGGTGGCGTGGCTGAGCAGCGCCGCCAGCGGCACGATCGCAAGCACGGCGAGCACGAACAGCAGCGTGTGGGAATGCGGGGCGACCGCGTCCGCCACCAGCACGATGGGCACGAAGACCAGCATCCAGAGCAGAGGTGTATCCCGGATTTCCCTGAGCAGGGTTGTCATATGGGCCGCCCTTTCCATGGATGCGTTGATGGAAAGGTCCGGCGGCGCCGCGGGGTGAGTCTTGATCTGGCTCAAGCGGGCCAGAGGAGACGGGCCACTGGACGTCAGGAAACGGACGTCGCGCATGATGAGAATGCGCCCTTGTCCCCGACCGCTGGCACGATAGCATCATGCCAGTGTTTTGCCCGACGGGTCAACGTGATCACTGTCACGAAGGTCGTCGCGACGCGCTCCGAAAATCCCTTATCGATCAAGGAGCCTGCTACTGTGCATGGGGTTGTTTTTCGAGTTTTTGTGTTGGCCCCCAAAAAAATCGCAGGCATCCGCGACGATGGCTCACTCCGCCTGCAAGATCTCCGCGATCGCAGCACCTGCCGCGATGGTGCCGAGCTTGCCGCCGACGTCGCGCGTCGCTCTGCCCTCGCCGATCGCTTTCGCCACCGCGGCTTCGATCGCACGCGCCGCTTCCTCGTAGCGGACGGCGCCGCTCTTCTCGCCGTGCCAGGCCAGCAGCAACGCGGTCGACAGGATCAGCGAGACCGGATTGGCAACGTCCTGCCCCGCGATGTCAGGCGCCGAGCCGTGCGCGGCCTGCGCCATGGCGAAGCGATCACCGACATTCAGCGAGCCGCCGAGGCCGAGGCTGCCGGAGAGCTCGGCCGTGAGATCGGACAGGATGTCGCCGAACATGTTGGTGGCGACGATGACGTCGAAGCGATCGGGGTTGCGCACGACATGCGCCATCATGGCGTCGACCAGGATGTCGTCGACTTCGAGGCCGGGATAGCCCTTCGCCGCCGTGCGGCAGATGTCGAGGAACATGCCGTCGCCGAGTTTCAGCACATTGGCCTTGTGCACGATGGTCAGATGCTTCCGCCGCTTCATCGCCAGACGACAGGCGGCGTGCGCGATACGCTCGCAGCAGAGGCGCGTGATCCGGCGCAGCGAGATCACGACGTCAGGCGTGACCAGCATCTCGCCATTGCCCTGCTCCATGTTGCGGTCGGCGTAAAACCCTTCGGTGTTCTCGCGCACGACGACGAGGTCGAACTCGCCGAGCCGGCCGGGCCGCCCCGCATAGGTGCGCGCGGGCCGGACATTGGCGTAGAGGTCGAGACTCTTGCGAAAGTGCCTGGACGGGTTGATCTCGCCATGCGCCTCGTCCTTGAAGTCAAAGGTCGCGGTTGGCCCCAGGATCAGGCCGTCGGCGGCGCGGACGATGTCGAGCAGCTCGGGGCGTACCGTCGTGCCTGATAGCTTCAGGCTCGCATGCCCGACCGCGTGCTCCTCGAGCCGCAGATTGAGCTGGAAGCGCTCGGAGGCCGCACGCAGCACGCCCGATGTCGCGGCCGTGATCTCCGGTCCGATGCCGTCACCGGGCAGAACGACGATTTGCATGGTGATCCCCCAAGATTGCAGCAGCTGGCGCAATCATACGCCAGCCGCCGGCCGCATCGCCTCACCTTCGCGCATACACAGCATGCAAGCATATGCCTGTGGAAGCGGCCTTCGGCGTAGTACATGCCGAAAGTCCCCTTTCACCACGCCGCCGGAGCAACGCGCCAGGCAATGACAATCACGTTACCTGCCGCCGCGCGCGAGCCCGATCATCCCATTGCCGACGGCCTTCCGGCCACGCAGCGGCGCTGGGCGATCGCCGCCATCTTCACCGCGCTGGCGATGGCCTCCCTCGACACCGCGATCGCGAATATCGCGCTGCCAGCCATTGCCGCCGATTTGCACGTCACGCCGGAGCAATCGGTCTGGGTGGTCAATGTCTACCAGATCGCGCTGGTGGCCACTTTGCTGCCGCTCGGTGCGCTCGGCGAGATCGTCGGGCACCAGCGGATCTATCTCGGCGGCCTGATCCTGTTCACCATCGCCTCGCTGTTCTGCGCGGTGGCGTGGTCGCTGGACAGCCTGCTGGTCGCGCGCACGCTGCAGGGCCTGGGGGCCAGCGGCATCATGAGCGTCAATACGGCGCTGGTGCGCTTCGTCTATCCCGGCCGGATGCTCGGCCGCGGTTTTGGCCACAACGCGCTCGTGGTCGCGACCGCCTTCACCATCGGTCCATCGATCGCCTCCGCCATTCTCGCAGTCGGCCCATGGCCCTGGCTGTTCGCCGTCAACATTCCTTTCGGCCTCGTCGCGATCGGGATCGGCTTTGCAATGCTGCCGAAGACGCCGCGCGCCGATCATGGCTTCGACTTCCTCGGCGCAGTCCTTGCGTCCGCCTGCCTCGGCCTGTTCATCACGGGAATCGGCAGCGCCGCGCACAATCTGTCGCCTGTTGTCGTGGGCATCGAGCTGATCACGGCCCTCGCACTCGGCTTCATCCTGACGCGCCGGCATGCCGACCATCCCGCGCCGATGCTGCCGATCGACCTGTTCAGCCGGCCGATGTTCGCGCTGTCGGCAGCGACCGCGGTGTGCTCGTTCGCCGTGCAGGGCCTCGCCTTCGTCTCGCTGCCGTTCTATTTCGAGGACGTGCTCGGGCGTTCGCAGGTCGAGACCGGCTTCTTCATGACACCCTGGCCGCTGGTGGTCGGCATCATGGCGCCGATCGCAGGGCGCCTCTCCGACCGGCACGCGGTCGGCCTGCTCGGCGGCATCGGGCTCGTGCTGCTCGGCCTCGGCATGGCATTGCTCGCGATGCTCCCGTCCAATCCTGCCATTCCCGACATCATCTGGCGGATGGTGATCTGCGGCATGGGGTTCGGCTTTTTCCAGGCACCGAACATGAAGGCGGTGATGTCGAGCGCGCCGCCGCACCGCAGCGGCAGCGCCTCCGGCATCGTCGCGACCGCACGCCTGACGGGCCAGACCACGGGCGCGGCGCTAGCCGCCCTCTGCTTTGCGCTTGCCGGCCACGACGGCGCAACCGTCGCGCTGGCCCTCGGCGCCGGCTTTGCCGCGCTCGGCAGCGTGATGAGCTTCCTGCGGCTGGCGGTGAAGTAAGCCTTCAGGCCAGGTGCCGGGCTGCGGTGGTGTCGAGCGTCGCAGCGGTCGGGATGACCGTCTCGTCATCGAGCGCAGCGAGGCGCCCGTCGATGGCTTCGATGACCTTGCGCGAGAACGGCCCGAGATGCGCATAGGCGGCAATCATCTGCACCGCGATCCGTGCCGATGACGTGTCGCGCTTGGCGCAGTTCATGAAGGTCTGCCACAGCGGCCCGCGCGCTTCGGGAAGGGCGGTGACAACGCGGTGCACCGTCTCCATCGCCCCGACCCGCGAGCGGATGTCGCCCTCGGCGAGCTCGGGGCGCTGCCTGGATCGGTCGAGCAGCGTCATCAGGCGGTCGACGCGTCCTGCGTAGGCGGCGGGGCTGTAGATGTGCTCCAGCACCCGCTTGTAGTCCGTCAGGATGTCGCGCAACGGGCGGACCGGATCGAAGTTGATGCCGTCCGTGCACTGATCGGCGCCGATGGTCGGCGCCAGATCGTGGCCCGGATGCAGCCGGCCTTCACGCTCGAGTCGGCGCGTGAGCTGCGTGTTCGGCAACGCATAGAGCAGGCCGACCATGGCGACGGGAATCGCGGCCTCCTCGATGAAATCGATCATCGCTTCCGCCATCGAGACCTTCTCGGTGTCGAAGCCGACGATGAAACCCGCGGTGACGAGCATGCCGGCGGCATAGATCTTGTGGATGCTCTCGGCGATGTTGCGCCGCGTGTTCTGCTTCTTCCGCATCGCGACCAGCGTTGCAGGGTCCGGACTTTCGATGCCAACGAAGATGCCGAAGAAATTGGCCGCGCCCATCAGCTCCAATAGCTCGGGATCGTCGGCCAGGTTGACCGAGGCCTCGGTGGACAATTCGAAGGGATAGCCGTGCGCGCGCTGCCATTCGGCGAGCTGGGGCAGGAACTGCCGCAGCGACTTCTTGTTGCCGATGAAATTGTCGTCGACGAAGTCGAGATGGCCGCGGTAGCCCATCCGGTAGAGCGTCTCGAGCTCGACAAACATCTGCTCGACCGTCTTGGTGCGCGGCACACGGCCGTAGAGCTCGATGATGTCGCAGAACTCGCAGGTGAACGGACAGCCACGCGAATATTGCACACCGAGGTAGAGATAGTCCTCGAACTTCAGGAGATCGAAGCGTGGCACCGGCGTCTTTGTTACGTCGGCCTGGAATTTCGGCGCAGTGAAGACGCCGGCGCGGGCCCCGCTTTCCCAGGCCGCGATGAACTCGTCGATGACGCTTTCGGCCTCGCCGAGCACCCGGAAGTCGGCCCGTTCGTAGACATGGGGGCTCGACGTCGGATCGGGTCCGCCGACGACCACCGGCTTGCCGGCGGCGCGGCAGAGTTCGATCAGGCGCAGCGTATCGGCCTGCTGCGGCAGCATGCCGCCGGTGAACACGACATCGGCCCAGGCGAGATCCTCGTCACCAAGGGGCTGGGTGTTGCAGTCGATCAGCCGGACCGTCCAGTCCTTCGGCAGCATCGCGGCCACCGTGATCAGGCCGAGGGGGGCCGCGGGTCGCTTCACACCCATCAGCTCGCAGGATTCGCCAAAGCTCCAGAACGACTCCGCCAAGAACAGCGGATAGAGCATCAATACGTTGCAACGCTGCGGTACGTTCATGGAATCCCTTTTTGCTTCGTCCCAGTGTACCAGAGCGCGTTCGTCTTGCACCCCGGTAAAAAGGACAAACTGTCGCCGCAATGCAGCGCCGACGGGGCCTGGAACCGGCAATCACAGCCGAAAGTCGTCTCAAACCGCGTATCTGGCGTTTAGGGCTGGAACCCGGTCCTGGGCAGAGCGGGCAATCAGCCGCGCTCGCTGGCAAGCATCTTCCGGCTGCTCGCCAGGACGTCGCTGCACCAGGCGAAGAACGCGCCGAGAAACGCCCGGCCGGCCGCATCGGTGCGGGCGTGCTGCCGCAGCGTCTCGAACCCCTGCTCCATCCGCGACGCATTGCGCGCGAGCAGCGCGCGGATGTCGCTGCGAACCTGCGGGTCGTCTTCCTGCTCCAGCATGTGCACGTCGAGCTGGGTGACGTGGATGAACGAATATTGTGCGTGCAGCACTGCGGTCATTGGACGCGGCCGGTCGACCACGATCGGGCTGGGATAGAGCTCGTCCTGCGGATTGCTGATGATCCGGATCGCATTCTCGTTGGCGACGCCGAATGCCCTCAGCTTGTGATGGGCCATTTCATGGACGATCGCCTGCGCGGTCGCGAGCGGGCAATTGACCGTGAGGCCGATGACGCCGAACCGCGCGTCGACCGAGTGGCTGGCCGAGCCGAGCCGACCGGGCCCCTCGGTCGGCTGCTCGGTGTCGTGATAGCACTGGATGGTGTGCACGATATCAGGCCATTGTTTCGCAGCGAGCGGCCAGCGGCGGACGTAGTGCAGCGCCTGCTCCAGCGCCCGGATGGCTTGCGCGTCGGGGACAAACCGCGGCGCCGGCAGCAGCGGATCCTCCGTGCGCAGGGCAACCCTGCCATCCGCAATGGCCGGCGCACCGTTCACCGGGGGACGCTGCGGCGGCAGCGGCCGCCACGGCGTCGGCTCGGTGTCGATCAGGCCGAGGGCGACGGCGGTATCGTGGCCGTCGGCCTGCGGTCGTGCCGTGCGTTCCCAGTCAATCGACGTCGCGTCCATGGCGATCTCTCCTTCGAACCGGTCAGTGCGGACGACCACTCGTCGTCGAGAGGGCCGCGGAGACGCGCCCTGCGCGTCCAGGCAGCAAGGCAAATCCCATCGATGCCGCAAGGGTGTCCATATCCCCAAGCCGGTGCAGCGATCGGTCGGTGCCGATCACGATCACCGATTTCGCGATCGCGCGGACAGCGGCAAGCGGTTCGCGGCCGCCAAGCCGTTCCGCATCGACGAAAGCGAGGTCGACGCCATCAGGTGCAAGACGCGACAGCGCCGCAATCGCCGCGATGCTGGTCCCGCCGAGTACCGGCAATGACGCACCGAGGCGCCGGCGCGCGGCTTCAGCTAGCGCGGCATCTTCCTCGGCACCGTATAATCTCAGCTTTGGCCTCGTCTGCGCGATCAATTCCAGCAGCAATCCATCGCCGCATCCGACATGCACGGCCGATCCCGCGCGGCGCAGCGCAGCGGTCTGCTCCCAGACCACCGTGCTGAAGCGCGAGCGCATGGCGAAGGGGTTTTCGAAACCGGCCGCTTCAAATCCGCCGCCGAGTTCGGTGAGGATATCGGCGCTGTCCGCGGGCTCGACCGCTGCGGCCTTTCGCTTGTCCAGGTGCGTCGCCGCCGCGCGTTGACGAGGCCGCCGATGCGACGGTGTGCCCTCATCGGACAGCCATGTGCAGCGGAAGGTGGCCGTCGCAATCTCGGCAACGCCATTGACAAACGACGCACACACCGTCCAATCCGCCATCTCTTCGAGCCAACTCATTTCCGCGGCCAATCCCAGCTGGCGGCCGAGATCGATGAACTCACGCGAACGATCGCGCGTAGCGGAACAGTCCGCAGAACAAGGCCCGTGTCTCACCGGCCCCAGTCCCAGAACCGCGAGCGCGACATGGGCAGGCACGGCCGCTTTCTCCTCGCGCGCGAGGATGCCGGCCAACGGATCGCTTCCGCCACGCCGAAGATGGTCCGCCCAGGATCTTGCGCAGCATGCGGGATAGCCGAACCGTATCGCCGCCTGCTCCTGGCCGTCCGCCGCCGGCTCGGCGATCGATGTGTCGAGCGGCGCGGCGCCGATCAGGAACGCATAGTCGAGCAGCCGCTTCGGTTCGGCGATCGATGCCTCAAGCGGCCAGTCGACGGCATAGCCAAGCGACGCCTTGACCGGCTTGGCCTCCAGGCCAATCGCGCGCGCCCGCTCGGTCAGGGCGTCGATGCCATCATAGCCAGTCCACACCAGCGTGGCCGGGATGCGCTTCCGGCGCACCATCTCGAATTCGATCGCTAGCGCCGCATGCCTGAGGCGATCCAGACGCGGCTGCCAGAGCGCGCGCGCCTGCGGTCCGGTGAAGCTGATGCGCTGAGTCGCTGCCTTGGCGACGGCTGGCTCCCGCGGCGCGGCCGCGAGCGGAGGACGGGGCCAGGTCAGCCAGCAGGTCGGCCAGGCGGACGTCATGGTGCGTCCGCCTGCTGGAGCAACGAATGCAGGGTCGGATTGTCGCCGATCGACCAGGCGGCGATCATCTTCGCTTCGAGATCGGACCGGCGCTCCAACCGGCTGATCGCGACCTCATCGTTCGCCTGAAGCTCGGTCTCGATGTCCTCGAACAGGCCGAACCACACCGGGCAATCGATCGAGCGCATCCGCCAGTCGCCGTCGATCGCGGTGCCCGGACAATTGCCCTTGCACGCCAGGAAGAACCGGCACCCCTCGCATCCGCCATCGGCCTGCGGCGTCCGGTAAAGCGAGAGCTGGCGCTCGAAGGCCTCGCGGCCGGCACGCAGATGGGTCACGCCATCCTTGTTGGTGCGGCCGCAATTGCCGAGCCGGCCATCGCTCTCGACGCCCACCACGGCGCGCGTTGCATAGGGATCGCAGGCGTGGAAGACGCATGAGGTCTGCGCGTCATCGCCCCTAAGCATCGCGGCCATCTCGGCGAAGATGTCGAACTGGACTGACAGCAGCTCCTGTTCGAGCCGGCGCAGTCGCCTCAAGGCCGCAAGGTTCTCCTGCGCGGTGAGCGCGAGACCCTCGCCCCCTTCCGTTTCGTCCTGCTCCAGCAGGTGCAGGCGCAGCTTGCGCACGCCGAGGCTACCGAGAAACCCGATCCACTCGCACAGCACGCCGAGCCGAGCCGGCGCGGCATTCATCCGGTTGAGCGTCACGATCACGTTTGGCGGCATGCCCTCCCGGCACAGCGTCTCGATCGCCGCCTCGATGCGCGCCGTCGCACGCCGCGTCGCCGCCAGGCTGCCGGCCCAGCGAGCATCGTTGAGCGGTCCCGGCCCGTCGATCGAGATGCCGACGCGCACGTGGTATTTCCTGAAGAGCTCGATGTCGCGCTCCTCGATCAGCGTGCCGTTGGTCTGCATGCCGACGCCGCCATGGCGGTCGAAGCCCAGCTGCATCAGGCGTTCGAGATCGGGCCGGCGGGTCAGCATGATCTCGCCGCCGAACAGGCTGAAGGGTTCCGCCAATCTGTCCAGCGTCGCCATGATCGCGTCGAGATCGTAACGCGTCGGCACGTTGCCGGCGGTGCGGATGCCCTCCTGATAGCAGTAGCGGCACTTGATGTTGCACTTGTCGCCGAGGGGGCGGACTTCGACGGTCATGGCTGCACCCGTTCGAGGCCTGCCGGTTCATCGCTGGCGTTCATCAGGGCCACGTGCAACCCGTTTTCTTCCGGCGGGGCGATACGCTCGCGTGGCAAAACGAATCCAAGCGGAAATTCGGCACGGGCGTCGGCGTCAAAAATCTCGCGGCCGGCCTCGGTGACGAGCGACAACACTCTGCCGTCGATCTCGATCGCAAACCGTCGCGCCAGAATCGCATCCAGTGCGGCCTCGACTGATGCCGCATCCAAACGATCGGCAAGCTGTTCAATGACGCTCAGTCGCGTGCAGGGATTGCGCAGCAGATTGAGCACGGCGATCTCGGCCGGTGTCGGACAATAGAACGGCTGGAGCGCGCATGCCCGGGTGTCGCTGACGAGATGCGCCGTGCCGACCGCCGTCATCGTCAATTGCGGCGCAAAGGGCTGATCGAACCAGCGCGCACGCCAGGCCGCACTCGCGGCCTTGAGCGACACCAGATCCTGCTCGCGCGCGGCATCGGGTGCGTCGCCCTCGAAGAAATAAGCGAGATCGAAGAGATCCTCGTCAGGGACATCGTAGATCGCGCCATAGGCCGGCATCGGCGTGACGTTGCGGAATCCGATCTCGGCGGCGCGCTCGAAATTGGGGCTGAACCGGTCGAGCCGGATCCGGCCGCAGCCGACCGGCGGCTGAAGGTGTTCGAGCAGCGGGACCATCTTGGCGACGGCGTCGTAGGCGTCGCGTGGCTCGCCGGGAAATCCGTACAGGATCGACCAGACCAGCCCGACGCCGAGCTCGCGGCAATTGCGCAGCAGGCGCAGGTTGAGCAAGGCGCTCACACCCTTGCGCATGAGATGCAGCACCGGATCCGACAGGCTCTCGATGCCGGGCTGCAACCAGACCGTCCCGGCAAGCGCCAGCTTCTCGAGCTGCGCCTCGTCCATATTGGCCTTGATCTCGTAGAAGAAGCGAAAGCCGTGCGCCGGGCGTTCGGCGAGCCTGCCCAGCACGCCCTCGATATGGGACATGCCCAGGATGTTGTCGGTCGCGGCAAAGCGGCCGATGCCGAACTCCGCATGCAGGGTCTCGATCTCGCTGAGCACGCGCGGCGCCGACTTGGCCCGGAACGCCATGCCCTCGCCGTTGAGGCCGCAGAACGTGCAATGGTGCTTCTGCCCCCACCAGCAGCCGCGCGAGGACTCGAACGGAATCGAGGGACGCACGCGCGCAGCTTCAGACATCCAGGGCAGTTGCGCGAAATAGTCGGCGTAGTCGGGGATCGGCAGCGCATCCATCGCGGTCGGACCGGCTGCTGCGCCAGCAGCCGGCTGGTCGCGGGACAGGCATCCCGGTAGGCCGCGAGGCTCTTCGCCGCGCAGGATTGCCTCGACGGCCGGCCCGAACACGGTATCGGCCTCGCCGTTGAAGACATAGTCGATCTGCGCAAAGTTCTTCAGCAGCACCGCGCCCATCGGCCCATGGCAATTGGCGCCGCCGAAGCAGACGACGACGGACGGATCACGCGCCTTGACCGCGGCCGCGATCGCCAGCGAAGCGGCCGTCTGCTCGAACATCGAGGTGAAGCCGATGATCTTGGGGGTGCGTTCGAGCAGCCGGTCGGCCGCTTCCGCCACGAAGGACGGGATCAGGTTGCGGCGGATCTCGTAGAGCTGGTCCAGCCCCTTGCGCTCTATGGCGGCGCTGAGCTCGCTGAGGTGGCGCTGCGCCTGCGGCCGTCCGGGCCGCGTGCCCAGGCAATCGCCGAACAGCCAATCGCCGGCGAGGAGATGGCTCGGCAACTTCTCCGCAAGCTGCTCGTTCAGATCGAGCCCGATGCGGTCGGCGAAGAGCAGGTTCAGATAGAGCGTCTCGGCCCGAATGCCCTTCTGCCGCAGCAAGGCCTGCAACAGGCCGAGCGCCGCCGACGGCCGCACCACCGACATCACCGGCGCCGAGCAGAAGAGGACATCGACGCTCATTGTGCGGCCACGAGGTTGGCAGATGCGGCTTGTCCGTCCAGCAGGATCTCGCAGGTCTCGATCTGGCCGTGGCGCGCCTCGGCGGCTTCGCGCACGCGCGCCAGCAGCTCTGGCGAGCGGAAGATGCGGTCGCAGGCGGTGCAGATGCCGTCGAAATCCTCAACGCGCATCGGCACGGGATCGGCGGCCGTGACTGCGGCGAGGATGGCGACGGGTCCCTCCAGCCTGATCCATCTGTAGAGCGGATCGTCCGCGGCCGCCTGCATCGCGGCTTCGATCCCTTCCTTCGCGATGTGGCCCACCTTCAGCGAGTCGTAATGGGGAAGCACGCCGCAGCAGGGCCGGATGCCGCCCTCGTGATCGACCGTGACGGTGTGGAGAACGGACTCGCAGGGACCGCGATAGGCGGAGGCGTGGTGAACGCGGCCCGCCTGCGTGTCCTCGTCCGTGCCGTCGCCGCGACCGGTCGAGTTGGCGACGGTCTCATAGATGTTGATGCCGGGCTCGTCCTGAAGACCGAGATCGGCGCGCAGGCTGGCGGCGGTGATCTTCGAACCCGCCTCGACCACCACGGCGATCCGAAGCAGCAGGCCGCATTCGCGCGCAGCGGCGACCGCGTTGGCAATGAAATTCAGCGGCACGAACTCGGCGTGGGGATCGTCGTAAGACAACGTCATTTCGGTGAGCCCGGCCGCGCGCAATTGCCGAACAGCCGCCGTTGCGCGCGCGGGCGACTTGGCCCAGAACGCGCTCGTGGTGATGCCCGCGCGCAAGCCCAGCGACGCGGCCAGTGCCACGGCGTCGGCAACGATATCCGCATGCAGCATCGGATCACCCCCGACGAAATGGATGATCTCCATCGACGGGATCTGTGCGGCCTGCTGAATACAACGATGAACGTCCGCGGCGGACAGGTGCCCGCCGTGAAACATGTCAGATGAAAAGCAGCAATGCGAACATTTGAGCGGGCATTTCAGAGTGACGTTCAGAACGAGATTGGTAGGCGTCACCCTGGCCGCGCGGAAATCGGATAAAAATTGTGCGCCGAACGCCATGGCCGACGACCCCATATCCCGGCTGCCCGGCGAACCGGTCAGCCGGCCATCGTGATCTGCAGATGCGGGATCAGAGGATGTCGATATGGATCGTACCGGCCTGTACGCCGCCGCTACGCGTGGCCAGCTTGTTCCGCAGCATCGACGCCGTCTGGTCGTCGAGCTGTACGCCAACGCTGCTCAGATAGGAGACCGGGTCCTTGCTGACGTCGCTGGCGAGGCTGAGCAGATCGGCGTGGGTAGTGAGTCCGGACGGTGACTTGGCTTTGAGATCGTTACCTGACGCGAGAACTTTTTCGAGATCGATCGTGACGATGCGGCCCATGGCGATTCTCCCTTAGGATGGACTAATGATCCATCAAACCAAAGGTTGTACAATACCCTCAGATAGTCAAACGAATTCGATACGACCAAAGGCTGCGGATTTGCACCGCCGTTCACAACGCAACACCGCGCTCCCGACATTCTTCCCCGCGCATGCCAGCCTCGCTGTTGGCCACCCCTCGGACTATTGATTTGAACAGTTCCAATTTGCCAGACACATTGCGCCCTGAGTCCGATCGGTGGATTGGGCCAATCAGGGGACTTGCGATGGCAAACCTAACAATCAACGGAAAAACCTTCACGCTCGACGTCGAGCCGGATACGCCGCTGCTCTGGGCGATCCGTGAGAATGCCGGCCTGACCGGCACCAAATATGGCTGCGGCATTGCGCAATGCGGCGCCTGCACCGTTCACATGGACGGCGTCGCCATCCGTTCCTGCGGGATTTCGGTCAGCGAGGCCGAAGGCAAGAAGATCACCACGATCGAGGGGCTCGCATCCGGCGACACGCTGCACAAGGTGCAGGCAGCCTGGATCGCCAAGGACGTTCCGCAATGTGGCTATTGCCAGAGCGGCATGATCATGGCGGTGGCCGCACTCCTCGCCGAAAAGCCGAAGCCGACCGACGCCGATATCGACGAAGCCATCACCAATATCTGCCGCTGCGGCACCTTCCAGCAGGTGCGCGAAGCGATCCACACGATCGCCAGCGCCTGAGGAGCCGCCCCATGGACAAGCATGTTTCTCCCAAGATGAACCGTCGCGCCTTCGTCATCGGCACCGCCGCTGTCGGCGCCGGCCTCGCCATCGGGCTCGATCTCCCCTTCGGTGGCCCCGCCGCGGTCCGCGCGGCCGACGGCTCGCCGGAAGTCAACGCCTGGGTCGTGGTCAGGCCCGACGACACCGTCGTGATCCGCATCGCCCGCTCCGAGATGGGCCAGGGCTCGCTCACCGGCCTCGCCCAGCTGGTCGCCGAGGAACTCGAATGCGACTGGTCGAAGGTCACGACCGAATACCCGACTCCCGGCCAGAGCGTCGCCCGCAAGCGCGTCTGGGGTGATTTCTCGACCGGCGGCAGCCGCGGCATCCGCAGCTCGCAAGACTATGTCCGCAAGGGCGGCGCCACCGCGCGCGTGATGCTGATCGAGGCCGCCGCGAATGAGTGGAAGGTGCCGGCCTCCGAATGCACCGTCGCCAAGGGGGTCATCACCCACAAGGCGTCGGGCAAGACGACAACTTACGGCAAGGTCGCCGAAGCCGCCGCCAAGCTGACGCCGCCGGCCGACGTGAAGCTCAAGGATCCCAAGGACTGGACCATCGCAGGCAAGGGCCTGTTGCGGCTCGATACCGCCGACAAGACCACCGGCACGATGATCTACGGCATCGACGTCAAGCTGCCGGGCATGCTGAACGCCGCGATCAAGGACTGCCCGGTGTTTGGCGGCAAGCTGAAGAGCTATGACGAAGCCAAGATCACCGGCATGAAAGGCGTCAAGAAGGTCGTCAAGGTCGGCGACACCGCGGTTGCGGTCGTTGCCGACACCTGGTGGCACGCCAAGACCGCGCTGGAAGCGCTGCCGATCGTCTGGGACGAGGGCGAGAATGCCAAGGTCTCGAGCGAGTCGATCGCGAAGTGGCTGGCCGAGGGCCTCGACGATTCGCAGCCGGCCTATGTCGGCAACAAGAACGGCGACGTCAAAGCCGCGATTGCCGGCGCAGCGAAGAAGGTCGAAGCGGTCTACAACTACCCTTACCAGAACCACGCCACGATGGAGCCGATGAACGCCACCGCGCTCTACACGGCCGACAAATGCGAGGTCTGGTGCGGCACGCAGAACGGCGAGGCCGTCTTCGCGGCGGTGCTGGAGGCCTCCGGCCTGCCGGCTGAGAAGTGCGACATGTACAAGGTGATGCCCGGCGGCGGCTTCGGCCGGCGCGGCCAGACCGACTACGTCCGCCAGGCGGTCATGATCGCCAAGCAGATGCCGGGCACGCCGATCAAGCTGTTGTGGTCGCGCGAAGAAGACATGGCGCACGGCAGGTATCACCCGATCACCCAGTGCAAGATGACCGGCGCGTTCGACGCCAACAACAATCTGGTCGCGCTGCACTACCGCCTGTCCGGGCAGTCAATCCTGTTCTCGCTGCGCCCCGAAGCGCTGCAGAACGGTATGGATCCGGCCGCATTCCAGGGCGTCGCCCAGTCCGGCGAAGCCGCGTTCGGCTATTCGGTGCCGAACCTCCTGATCGAGCATGCGATGCGCAACCCGCACGTTCCGCCCGGCTTCTGGCGCGGCGTGAACGTCAATCACAACGCGATCTACATGGAATGCTTCATGGACGAGCTGGCCCAGGCCGCAGGCCAGGACCCGCTCGAATTCCGCCGCAAGCTGATGGGCAATCATCCCAAGCATCTGGCGGTGCTCAATGCCGTGGCCGAGAAGATCGGCTGGGACAAGCCGGCACCGCAGGGCGTCTATCGCGGCATTGCGCAGGTCATGGGCTATGGCAGCTATGTCGCCGGCGCCGCCGAAATCTCGGTGACCGACGGCAACAAGATCAAGGTGCATCGCATCGTCGCCTCCACCGATCCCGGCTACGTCGTCAATCCGGCGCAGGTGGAGCGGCAGATCGCCGGCTCCTTCGTCTATGGCCTGTCCGCGTTGTTCTACGGCGGCTGCACCGTCAAGGACGGCAAGATCGAGCAAACCAACTTCGACACCTACAACTCGATGCGCATCAACGAGATGCCGAAGGTGGAATCGGTGATGGTGCCGAGCGGCGGGTTCTGGGGCGGCGTCGGCGAGCCAACCATCGGCGTCGCGGCGCCGGCGGTGCTCAACGCCTATTTCGCGGCGACGGGCAAGCGCATCCGCTCGGTGCCGCTGCGCGACCAGAACATCACCTTCGCCTGAGAAACGCCGCGGCGGCTGCAACGGCCGCCGCGGCATTTTTGCCTGGATGATCCTGATGACCACGCGCCCGGTGACACGGCGGAATGCCGTGCTCGGCATCACCGCGGCCGCCGCAACGCTGGCGCGGCCATCGGTCCTGCGTGCGCAATCGGCAGCACGTATCGTCGTGGTCGGCGGCGGCTTTGGCGGCGCGGCCTGCGCCCGCGCGCTGAAACGCGCGCAGGAAAACCTGCAAATCATCCTGATCGAACCGAACGCGGTCTTCACCTCCTGCCCCTTCAGCAACGAGGTGATTGCGGGCCTGCGTGAGATCGACGCGCAGCAATTCGACTATGACAAGCTCGCCGCCGAGGGCATCACCGTGATCGGCGAGGCCGTGACCACAATCGAGCCGCAGCGGCGCAGCGTCGTGACGACCGACGGCGTCGCGCTGCCCTATGACCGTCTCGTGCTCTCCCCTGGCATCGACTTCCATTTCGAGGCCCTGCCCGGCTATGACGAAGCGGCATCCGAAAAAATGCCGCACGCCTGGAAGGCCGGGGCGCAGACTCTGCTGCTGCGCAGGCAGCTGGAGGCAATGGCGGACGGCGGCACGGTCGCCATCGCGATCCCGGCCAATCCCTCGCGCTGCCCGCCGGCGCCCTACGAACGCGCCAGCCTGATCGCGCATTACCTGAAGACGAAGAAGCCGCGCTCGAAGGTGCTGGTCCTCGATGCCAAGGACAATTTTTCGCAGCAGCGGCTGTTCGAGAAGGCGTGGAAGGAGCTCTATGGCGACATGATCGAGCGCATCGCGCTGTCGCAGGGCGGTCGCGTCACCTCGGTCGATCCTTCGACAAGGACCATCATCACCGAGTTCGGCAACTACACGCCTGATGTCGCCAACGTCATCCCGCCGCAACGCGCCGGCCGCATCGCCGAGATCGCGGGCGCGGCGGATGCGACCGGCTGGTGCCCGATCGATCCCGTGACCTTCGAGTCGAAGCTCGTCCCGAACATCCACGTCATCGGCGATGCCTGCCTCGGCGGCGGCATTCCCAAATCGGCCTCGGCCGCGAGCGCACAGGGCAAGGCCTGCGCCGCCGCCATCGTCAACCTGTTCGTGGGCCGCGCGCCGGAGACGCCGCGGCTGACCGGCGTCTGCTATACAACCGCCGCGCCCGGCTACGGCTTCTCGCTCGCCGGCAACTACCAGCCCAGGGGTGACATCTTTGCCGAGGTCGAAGGCGGCGCGACCAGCCCGGTCGATGCACCACGCGAGCTCCGCGCCCGCGAGGCGGCTGAAGCCGAGCGCTGGTTTCAAACCATCACGGCAGACACCTTTGGCTAGAGCATTCCTTCATATCGCGGCGCTGATCGCCGCCGGCCTTGCCCTGGCTTGCGGCGCAAGAGCCGACGAGCTCGTGCGCTACAAAATCATCGGTGACACCATCCCCGAGCCGCTCACGGGCGCGCCGGCCGATCCCGCGCGCGGACGCGCGCTGGTGGTGGTGCGTTCCACGACCTGCATCCTCTGCCATTCCGGTCCGTTCCCGGAGGCGCGGTTCCAGGGTGACCTCGCACCCGATCTCACCGGCACCGGGAACTGGTGGTCGGCTGGCCAGTTGCGGCTGCGGCTGGTCGATGCATCGCGCTACAACCCGCAGACCATCATGCCGTCCTATTATCGCAACGACGGGCTGGTCCGGGTCGGGCGCAATTTTGCCGGCAAGCCGATATTATCCGCCGCGGAGATCGAAGACATCGTGGCCTTTCTTGTAACGCTTCGGAACTAGCTTCATGCCAACCACGCGACGACAATTCCTGAGTATTGCAGGCGGCGCGACGGTCGCCGGGACGATCCCGATCGTCACGTTGCGACCGCTGGAAGCGACGCCGGCGATGCTCAGCACCGCGATCCGCAACGTCGTCGGCGAAGCCCAGATTCACACCGGCAAAGTCAAGCTCGACATTCCGCCGCTGGTCGAGAACGGCAACACCGTGCCGGTGACGGTGAGCGTCGCAAGCCCGATGACGGCGACCGATTACGTCAAGAGCATCCACGTCTTCAACGAGAAGAACCCGCAGCCGAACATCGGTAATTTCTATCTCAACCCCTCCTCCGGCCGCGCCCAGGTCTCGACCCGCATGCGGCTGGCCGACACCCAGAAGGTGGTGGCAATCGCACGCATGTCCGATGACACGTTCTGGCAGGTCGCCGCCGACATCGTCGTGACGCTGGCCGCCTGTACCGAGGAGATGAACTGATGGCCGCGCTCATCAACGTTCCGGCAAAGGCCAAACGCGGCGATGTCATCGAGATCCGCACGCTGACCTCGCACATCATGGAGACCGGCTTCCGCCACACCGCGGACGGCGCGCTGGTGCCGCGCGACATCATCACGAGTTTTACGTGCCGCTACAATGGCACCGAAGTTTTCCGCGCCGACCTGTTTCCGGCGATCGCGGCCAACCCATACCTCTCCTTCTTCACGGTCGCGAAGGAGAGCGGCAAGTTCGAATTCGAATGGATCGGCGACAACGGCTATTCGTCGACCGCATCGGCCTCGATCACGGTCGAATGATCTTTTGGCGCGCGATAGCGGCGGCAACATTGTTGGCCGCGGCCCCTGCCCTGCTCGCCGGCGAAATTCCGCCGGACGCGCGCCGCTCCGGCTATTCGTTCATGGGGCCGGACACGCGCGCGATGCAGGATGACGACACGTCCAATCCGGGCATGCTTTTCGTGCTCGACGGCGAGGCGCTCTGGGCGAAGAAGGCCGGCAGCGCCGACAAGGCCTGTGCGGACTGCCATGGCGATGCAACGACCAGCATGAAGGGTATCGCGGCGCGCTATCCGGCCTTCGACAAGGCGCTGGCGCGCCCCGTCACCCTCGACCAGCGCATCAACCTCTGCCGTGCCAATCATCAGCAGGCGCCGGCGCTGCCCTACGAGAGCCGCGACCTCCTGGCGCTGTCCGCCTTCGTCGCACACCAGTCCCGTGGCGTCGCGATCACGGCTGGCGATGATCCGGAACTGAAGCCTTTCGTGGCGCAGGGCCGCGACCTCTTCATGCGGCGCGAGGGCCAGCTCAACCTCGCCTGCACCAATTGCCACGACGACAATTTCGACAAGCGTCTTGCGGGCGCGCCGATCACGCAAGGGCAGCCGACCGGCTATCCGCTCTACCGCCTGGAGTGGCAGACGCTGGGGTCGATCGAGCGAAGGTTGCGCAGTTGCATGACCGGCGTACGCGCCCAGGCCTATGATTACGGCGCGCCCGAGCTGGTCGCGCTTGAACTCTACCTGATGTCGCGGGCGCGCGGCCTGCCGATGGAGACGCCTGCCGTGCGTCCCTGAGTCCCCAGATTAGGACTAGGCAGGCGTGGCACGGCCGTTAGTATCCCTCCCAAAGAAAATGAATCAGAGGGAGGGATTTGACGTGGCCAACCATAACATCTCGCGCCGCACGCTGTTGACGGGGACCGCCGCGGCTGGCGCGCTCAGCCTGACCGGACTACCGGCACGCGCCGAGGTCAACTGGAAGAAATACGCCGGGACCAAGCTGGAGGTGATCCTCGCCAAGGGTCCGCGCGGCGACAACCTGCAAAAAAACATCAAGGAGTTCACCGAGCTCACCGGCATCCAGGTGGAATCCGAACAGATCCCGGAGCAGCAGCAGCGCCAGAAAGTGGTGATCGAGCTGACCTCGGGCCGGCCGAGCTTCGACGTCGTCCATCTCAGCTATCACGTCCAGAAGCGGCAGTTCGAAAAGGGGGGCTGGCTCGCCGACCTGACGCCCTTCATGAAGGATCCGACGCTGACGGCACCCGATCTCGTCGAGAGCGATTTCTCGGCCGCCGGCCTGCAATACGCCAAGAACGACAAGGGCCAGATGCTGTCGCTGCCCTGGTCGGTCGATTACTTCATCCTCTACTACAACAAGGAGCTGTTCCAGAAGAAGGGCGTCGCCGTCCCCAAGACCCTCGACGAGATGGTCGCGGCCGCCGAAAAACTGACCGACACCAAGGAAGGCACCTACGGTTTTGTCGGACGGGGCCTGCGCAACGCCAACATGACGTTGTGGACCAACTTCTTCCTCAACTATGGCGGCGAATTCCTCGACGCCAAGGGCAACATCCTGACCGACGGTCCAGAGGCTGTAGCCGCGACCAAGCTCTACCAGACGCTCCTCACGAAGGTCGCCCCGCCAGGCGTCGCCGGCTTCAACTGGATGGAGTCGATGGCCTCGTTCACGCAAGGACGTTCGGCGATGTGGATCGACGGCGTCGGCTGGGCGCCGCCACTGGAGGACCCCGCCGCCTCGCGCGTCGTCGGCAAGGTCGGCTACACCGTCGTGCCGGCCGGACCGAAGGGGCAATATTCGGCCACCTATGGCGACGGCATCGGCATTGCCGCGGCGAGCAAGAACAAGGAAGCCGCCTATCTGCTCTGCCAGTGGGCGGTCTCGAAGCAGCAGGGCGCGCGGCTGTTGCAGGCCGGCGGCGGCGTCCCGTTCCGCAACTCGATCCTCGGCGATCCCGAGGTCCAGAACGGCGTGAAGATGCCCAAGGAGTGGCTGCAGTCGGTGATCGATTCCGCCAAGATCAGCAAGCTCGGCCTTCCCGTCGTGATCCCGGTCGCCGAATTCCGCGATCTCGTCGGCGCGGCCCTCACCTCGACACTATCGGGCGCCGATCCCGCGACCGAGTTGAAGAAGGCTCACGATCAGTACCGGCCGATCCTGGAGCGCAGCGAAAAAGCGTGAGTGCGTTGACACAATCGACTCCGGCCGCGGCACGGTCCGATGCCGCGCCGGAGAAGGAATTGCGGCCGCCGTCCTACTGGCCGTTCGTGGTGCCGGCGCTGGTCGTCGTGCTCGCGATCATCATCTTCCCGTGGGTCTTCACGATCTGGATGAGCCTGAACGAGTGGAAGGTCGGCTCACCGACCACCTTCGTCGGGTTCTCCAACTATCTGCGGCTGACGAGCGATCCCCGCTTCATCGAGGCGGTGGGCCACACCATGGTCTACACTTTGCTGTCGGTGCTGCTGCCGCTGATCCTCGGCACGTTCGCGGCCGTCGTGTTTCACCAGAAATTCGCCGGCCGCGGCTTTCTGCGCGGTATCTTCATCATGCCGATGATGGCGACCCCCGTCGCGATCGCGCTGGTCTGGACCATGATGTTCCACCCGCAGCTCGGCGTGCTGAACTACCTCTTGTCGCTGGTCGGGATACCTGCGCAGCTCTGGGTCTTCCACCCCGCGACCGTCATTCCCTCGCTCGTGCTGGTCGAGACCTGGCAATGGACGCCGCTGGTCATGCTGATCGTGCTCGGCGGCCTCGCCGCCATCCCGACCGAGCCTTATGAAAGCGCGCAGATCGACGGCGCCAGCTTCTGGCAGGTGTTCCGCTTCATCACCCTGCCGTTGATCATGCCGTTCCTGTTCATCGCCGGCATGATCCGCATGATCGACGCCGTGAAGAGTTTCGACATCATCTTCGCGATCACGCAGGGAGGACCGGGCTCGGCGTCGGAGACGATCAACATCTATCTCTACAGCGTCGCCTTCACCTATTACGACCTCGGCTACGGCTCGGCGATCGCGGTGGTGTTCTTCCTCCTCATCGTCGCCCTCGCGGCCGTGATGCTCTATGCCCGCCAGCGCATGCTGTGGACCGAAATTGCGAGCGGCGCATGAGCCCAAGTCAAGTCAACCCAAGTCGAATCAACCTACGTCAGGTCATTGGCAGGATCGGTCTGTGGCTGTCGGTGTTCGTCATCGTGTCGCCGGCGATCCTGTTCTTCCTCTGGATGGCGTCGCTATCGCTCAAGTTCGAGGTCGACAATGCCGCCTACCCGCCGGTGTTCTTCCCCGATCGCATCGCCTGGAAGAACTATGCCGACGTGCTCGCTTCCAACCGCTTCCTGACCTATTTCGTCAACAGCCTGATCGTCACCGGCGGCGCGACCACGCTGGCCCTGCTCGTCGGCGTTCCCGCCGGCTACGGCATCGCGCGCATGGCCGCGCACAAATCCGCGATCGTGATCCTGATCGCGCGCATCACGCCCGGCCTGTCCTATTTGATCCCGCTGTTCCTGCTGTTCCAGTGGCTCGGATTGCTCGGCACGCTGGTGCCGCAGATCATCATCCATCTCGTCGTGACGGTGCCGATCGTGATCTGGATCATGATCGGCTATTTCGAGACCACGCCGCTGGAGCTGGAGGAAGCCGCGCTGATCGACGGCGCCACGCGGTGGCAGGTCTTTCGGCACGTCGCCCTGCCGATCGCCAAGCCCGGGATCGCGGTCGCCTTCATCCTCGCCGTGATCTTCTCCTGGAACAATTTTGTGTTCGGCATCGTGCTGGCCGGACGCGAGACGCGCACCCTGCCCGTCGCCGTCTACAACATGATCTCGTTCGACCAGTTGAGCTGGGGCCCGCTCGCCGCCGCCGCGCTGATCGTCACCCTCCCGGTGCTGCTGCTCACAGTGTTCGCCCAGCGGCAGATCGTGGCCGGGCTGACCGCGGGCGCGGTCAAGGGCGGGTAGCAAATGAAGCAGCCGGGCGACACGACATCGCCCGGCTGCGTTTCATGTTTTCCGATGCCTACTCCGCCGGCGCGGCGTGCATCTCCGGATGGGTGGCATAATGCTCGGTGGCGCCGAGCCTGCTGGCCGCGAACAGTCCCGCCGCCATCACCGCGTAGGCGAACGCCACCGCGGGCGTGACGCCGAAGCCGCCGCCGATACCGACGGCTTCGCCATGCATGAAGCCGAAGTAGGTGAGCACGGCACCGACCAGCGCGAAGGCCGAGGCCTTCTCGAAGTCGCGCTCGATGATGAAGACACCGATCGCACCGAGGATGAGGCCGCCGAGGATGGAACCGCCGCCCATCACCTCCAAGCCGTGATAGAACACGCCCTGCTGCGGCAGCGCGGCAATCGCCGCGGCCTTGACCGCGTCGGCCTTGTCGGCGGCGAGACCGCCGACAGAGGTCGCCGCCATCATGGTCGAGCCGAGCATCGTGTCGATCTGGAGCTTGGCCCAGGCGGCAAGATGCGGCGTCAGCGCCAGCACGATCGCGGGCGCGTGCTTGACCGGCGTGGTCTGGAACGCCTGCGCACCGATCAGCATGCCGATATAGAGCAGGATCGGCGAGATCGCGACGACGGGCACGAGTGCCAGCAGCACCGAGATGATGCCGAACCAGGCCAGCACCACCACCATGATGCCGGTCGCAGCCGAATAGCCGATGCGGCCGCCCATCGCCTTCCAGCCGGGATGACCGATATAGACGGCGTTGATGAAGGGGTTGCCCATCAGGCAGCCGATCAGGCTGACGACGCCGTCGGCGGTGAGCACCCGCGTGGTCGGATATTCGTCGCCCGCCGCTTCCGCGCTCTCGACATTGTCCATGGCCTCGACGAGGTCGTAGATGCCGAAGGGAATGGCGGTAACCAGGATGATGCCGAGGAATTCGAAGCCCGAGAAGACGTAGCCCACCGCCGGGATCGGCACCGAGAAGCCGAAGTTCGCGAAAGCGTCGCCGACTCCCTTGACGCTCAGCCCACCGAGACCGAGGCCGAACAGGTTTGAGCCCCAGGCGATGACCATGCCGACCGCGATCGCGACGAGGCCCGCGGGAATGCCGCGCCAGTATTTCACGCCGCCGAACCAGCTCACCAGGATGATGGCGAAGCAGACGAGACCAATCTGCGGCGTCATGTACATCTCTAACGCCGGACGCATCGAGATGAAGGTGACGGAGACGCCGGCGAGCGTGCCGAGCAACGCCGCGCGCGGCGTGATCTTGCGGATGAACGGCGCGATGAAGCCCCCGATCATCAGGATAAAGCTCTGGAAGAACACCCAGACGAGGCCAGCCGACCAGCCCTTGAGCGGATCACCGGTCTTGATCGTGATCGGCAGCATGATCACGAAGGTGACGATGAACATGTGCGGTACGCTGACGCCCGAGGGCAGTGCGCAGACATCGTTGCGGCCCGTCTTCTGCGCCAGCCGATAGGCGAGATACGCATAGTAGAAGGTGGAGAGGCACATCATCAGCCCGAGCGCGGGCAGGATGCGGCCGAACACGAGACTATCAGGCATCTTCAAAACGAAGCGCAGCAGGCCCGTGAGCACCAGCATGTTGACGAGGATGTTGGTGCCGAAGCCGAAGAACGCGTTCCAGTCGCCCGATGTCCATAGTGCCGGCTTGAACTCGGACTTGCTCAGATCAGATTTGCCGGCCGTCCCCGTCAATGTGCTCATGATGCTACCCCTGTGTGGTCGAAGTCTTCATTGCCTCCAAGACTGCGGCTGAGTCCGCGACCCAGCCGAAGATGCCGCCTTGGGCCTTGATCATCTTCAGGCCCATCTCGTGAAATTCGGGGAAGTAGGATGCGCAGCCGTCGGAGATGACGACGCAGCGATAGCCGCGGTCATTGGCCTCTCGCACGGTGGTGTTGACGCACACTTCCGTGGTGACGCCGCAGACGAGCAAGTTCTCAATGCCGTATTTCTCCAGCACGTCCGTGAGCTCGGTGGCGTAGAACGCACCCTTGCCGGGTTTGTCGATCACGACTTCGCTGTCGAGCGGATAAAGCTCGGGAATGATGTCGTGGCCGGCCTCGCCGCGAATGAGAATGCGCCCCATCGGGCCGGGATCGCCGATGCGCAAGGACGGGGCGCCGCGCTCGACTTTTGCGGGCGGCGCGTCGGACAGATCAGGCAGATGCCCCTCGCGCGTGTGGATCACCAGCATGCCGGTGTCACGTGCCGCCTTCAGCACCGCGCCGATCGGCTTTACCGCGCGCGCGAGCTGGCTGACATCGTTGCCCAACGTCTCGCCGAAGCCACCCGGCTCCATGAAATCCCGCTGCATGTCGATGATGAGAAGCGCGGTGGCAGGCCAGTCGAGCCTGATCGGCTCGGGCTCGGCGCTGATGACGCCCAGTGTCGGCTTGGTCGAGCTCAACATGACTCAAGGCCCCCGCGAGAACTCTCTTTGCCAGGAGTTCTGCAAACGCCGTGCCATTGTGTACAATAGCGGTGGGGCACAGGCCGCGAGAGAATTTGCTGCGTACTCAGAAGGTTACGCCGGCGATCGGCGCCTGCTTATTCCCTGTGCGACGGCTTTGCGACGTGCAGTTGCTTAAAGGATGAGCGGGCGGCGACGGACTCGCTCGCCGTCATTCCGTGGCGACGCGACAGCGTCGAGCCCGGAATCCATCGGGCCGCAGTACGCGAGGAAAGTGGATTCCGGGTTCGCGCTGCGCGCGCCCCGGAATGACGGCGGAGGCCGTAGCGCTACCGCCCCGTGCCGTACAGCTGCCGATACTCCATCTCATACGGCGCATACGAATCCTTCAGCGTCGCCATGTTGAGCAGCATGGTGGCCACCACCGCGCCCGTCTTGCCGAACACGCGCGTTTTAATCCAGGCACTCTCGGTGCGGCGGCTGCCGGAGAGTGCGACAACCTCACGCTCGATTTCGTACTCTTCGTCGACGAAGAGCGGCCCCTTGATCAGCCTGATCTCCTGATCCGCGAACAGGCCGACCGCCGGCCCCTTGGCCGGCAGCGGGTCGTCCTTGGAGCGGTACTGGAACAACACGCTCAGCATCTCCATCGGGATGATCGCTCTGCCCCAAGGATTGTCGGCGCCGGAATAACACGGCGAGTTCTCGGTGATGACGGCGAGCTTTTGCCTGAGGGAGAACGGATAGAGGTCGCCCATGTTCTGGTCGAACGCCATCCGCACCGCCTGCCGTTTGCTCGTCTGCGCCACCTTCACATCGCGCAGGATCACGGGATCGGCGAGCGGCTTGAGCTCGGTGAGGCGCGCCTCGAGCGCGGTCGCCGCATGCGGTTCGCCGACCGAGGCCGTGCCCCGCAGCACCTCGGTGCCGTCGCGCTTGACCATCTGGATCTGGCACTGGCTCGTGCCGGGCAGCGGCTTCGATAGCATCGCCTGCACCTCCTCGCCTTCGAAGCAGGCGTTGCGGTAATGCGCGGACAGGCAACCGCTCTCGAACCAGGCCTGCCCCCACAGCCGCGCGCCGAGCGGGGCGAACTGGCTGAAATGCGTCGGGCCTTCGATGGTGCCGCCCTTGAAGCCGAGCTTCTGCGCGGTGGCATCGTCGTGGATCGAGGCGTGCGCGTCATAGACTTGCGCGTGCAGCATCTGGCGCGGCTGGCGCCACGGCCCGATCAGCGCCTCGGCCGTCTCTGTAATCTCGGTGTCGAATGCGTTTGCAGCCATGGTGTCCTCCACAGGCAGCCATGACTAGCAGGAGCGCCACGGATGCGGCTAGCCGTATTGACTTCGCCGGCCCATGCTCTTGACTGTCACAATTCGCGTCGCGCCGCCGCTATCCCTCCCGCAGCGCAAACCCCCACGCCGAACGAGAGACGAGGACTCCTGAAATGACGCTGATGCAGGTCGAGCTGGACGACAAATACCGGCTCGAATCGAAGCGGATCTTCCTGTCCGGCACGCAGGCACTGGTTCGGTTGCCCATGTTGCAGCGCGAACGCGACCGGCTCCAGGGGCTCAACACAGGCGGTTTCATCTCGGGCTATCGCGGTTCCCCGCTCGGCATGTACGACCACGCGCTGTGGCGCGCGAAGTCGCACCTCCAGCAGCACGACATCGCCTTCGTCCCCGGCCTGAACGAGGACCTGGCTGCGACCGCCGTCTGGGGCAGCCAGCAGGTCGGCCTGTTCCCCGGCGCCAAGGTCGATGGCGTGTTCGGCATCTGGTACGGCAAGGGCCCCGGCGTCGACCGCTCGGTCGACGCGCTCAAACATGCGAATGCGGCCGGCACCTCGCTCAATGGCGGCGTGCTCGCGCTTGCCGGCGACGACCATGGCTGCCAGTCCTCGACGCTGGCGCATCAGAGCGAGCAGGTGTTCGCGGCGGCGCTGATCCCCGTGATCAATCCGGCGACGCTCCAGGATTATCTCGACCTCGGCCTCTATGGTTTTGCGCTGTCGCGCTTCTCCGGCTGCTGGGTCGGCTTCAAGGCGATCAGCGAGACCGTCGAGAGTTCGGCCTCGATTGACAGCGATCCTGAGCGTATCAAGATCGTACTTCCAGACGATTTCGAGATGCCGCCTGGCGGCCTCAACATCCGCTGGCCCGATCCGCCGCTGGAGGCCGAGCGACGTCTGTTCGGCCCGAAGATGGCCGCCGTGCAAGCCTTTGCCCGCGCCAACCAGCTCGACCGCATCGTGCTCGATTCCAAGCCGGCACGGCTCGGCATTCTCGCGACCGGCAAGGCCTATCTCGATCTGCGCCAGGCGCTGGCCGATTTGGGCATCACCGACAAGGACGCGCAGGACCTCGGCCTGCGCATCTACAAGGTCGCACTGACCTGGCCGCTGGAGGAAAGCGGCGCCAGGCGCTTCGCCGAAGGTCTTCAGGACGTGCTCGTGGTCGAGGAGAAGCGCGGCTTCATCGAAGACCAGCTGATGCGCACCCTCTACAATATCGCTGCGTCCAGGCGCCCGACCGTCACCGGCAAGCGCGACGAGCGCGGAGCACCGCTGTTGCCGAGCGAGGGCGAGCTGACGCCGACCATTGTCGCAGGGGCGCTGGTGGCACGCTTGCGCAAGCTCGGGCATCACAGCCCGGTGCTGGAGCAACGCCTCGCCCGGCTCGAGGCCTTCGACAATCCCGTCACATCAAGCACGCAGATCAAGCTCGCGCGCACGCCGTTCTTCTGCTCGGGCTGCCCGCACAACTCCTCGACGCGCGTGCCCGAGGGCAGCCGTGCCATGGCCGGCATCGGCTGCCACGGCATGGCCCTGAGCATGCCGACCCGCCGCACCGATCTAATCTCGCATATGGGTGCCGAGGGCGTGAACTGGATCGGCCAGTCGCCCTTCACCACCGAGAAGCACATTTTTCAGAATCTCGGCGACGGCACCTACACCCATTCCGGACTTCTCGCCCTTCGCGCGGCATCGGCCGCGGGCATCAACATCACCTACAAGATCCTCTACAACGACGCCGTCGCGATGACCGGCGGCCAGCCGGCCGAAGGCGCCTTCAACGTCGCGCAGATTGCGCACCAGGTCTGGGCCGAGGGGGTCAAGCGACTCGCGATCGTATCGGACGATCCGACGAAGTATCCGGAAGGCAACTACTTCCCGCAGGGGGCGACCATCCATCACCGCCGCGAGCTCGACGCCGTGCAGCGCGAGCTGCGTGACATCAAGGGCCTCACGGTCGTGATCTACGACCAGACCTGCGCCGCCGAAAAGCGCCGCCGCCGCAAGCGCGGGCTCTATCCCGATCCCGCCAAGCGTGCCTTCATCAACGAGCTCGTCTGCGAAGGCTGCGGCGATTGCTCGCAGGCCTCCAACTGCGTCTCGGTGCAGCCGCTGGAGACCGAGTTCGGCCGCAAGCGACAGATCGACCAGTCGAACTGCAACAAGGACTTTTCCTGCGTCGAAGGTTTCTGCCCGAGCTTTGTCACCGTGCATGGCGGCAGCCTGAAGCGGTTGAAGACGTCGGCGGTCGATTCCGGACAGTTGTTCGCCGACCTGCCGCTGCCTCCTGCCCGCGAGCTCGAGGCGCCGTACAACATCCTCGTCACCGGCATCGGCGGCACCGGCGTCATCACCATCGGCGCGCTGCTCGGCATGGCCGCCCATGTCGACGGCCGCGGCTGCTCGGCGCTCGACTTCACCGGCCTGTCGCAGAAGAACGGCGCGGTGATGAGCCATGTCCGCATCGCGCGGAGGCCGGAGGATATCTCCGCGGTCCGCATCACCACCGGCGGCGCCGACGTCATCCTCGGCTGCGACATGATCGTCTCGGCAGGTCCCTCCGCGCTCAGCCGCGCCGAGCGCGGCGTGACCAAGGCCTACATCAACGCCGACCTGCAGCCGACTGCGAGCTTCGTGCAAAACCCCGATCTCGACTTCGAGATGGGCACGATGCAGACCGTGCTGCGTGACGCCGTCGGCGACACGAACCTCGACATCATCGACGCGACAGGCATTGCCTCAGCCCTGATGGGCGACTCGATCGCGACCAATCCCTTCATGCTCGGCTTCGCCTTCCAGAAGGGCGCGATCCCACTGTCGCTGGAGGCTCTCCTCCGCGCCATCGAGATCAACGGCGCGGCGATCGAGATGAACAAGCTCGCCTTCACATGGGGACGGCTGGCCGCCCACGACATGTCGCGCGTGCGCAGCGTACTGCAGTTCAAGAGCCGCGCTTCCGCGCCGACGAAGTCGCTCGACGACGTGATCGCGACCCGCGCGGAGTCTCTGACCGGCTATCAGGACACTGCCTACGCCGACCGTTACCTCGCGGCCGTCGCCAAGGTGCGCAAGGCGGAGAGCACAGTCTCGCCCGCCTCCACCGAGTTGACCGAGGCGGTCGCGAAAAACCTGTTCAAGCTGATGGCCTACAAGGACGAGTACGAGGTGGCGCGGCTCTACACCGACGGCAGCTTTGCCAAGAAGGTGTCGGAGAAGTTCGATGGCGACTTCACGCTGAAATACCACCTCGCCCCGCCGATCTTCGCGCAGCGCGACAAGACGACCGGGCACCTTCAGAAGAAGGAATTCGGCGGCTGGATGGTCCACGCCTTCCGCGTTCTCGCCAAGCTGAAGTTCCTGCGGGGCGGCGCGTTCGACCCGTTCGGCCGCACCGAGGAGCGCCGGACCGAACGTAAGCTGGTCGCGGATTATCTCGGCATGATCGACCAGCGGATGGCCGGGCTGAAGGCGGAGCAGATCCCGCTGCTGGCGCGGCTCGCCCGCGTGCCCGAGACGATCCGCGGCTTCGGCCACGTCAAGGAAGCCAACATCAAGCTCGCAGCGGCCGAGACAGCCCGGCTGGAAGCCGAGCTGGAGAACAGCCGCTTTGCGGCGGCGGCGGAGTAGCGGTTAGGACGCAAACTCTCTCCACGTCATTGCGAGGAGCGAAGCGACGAAGCAATCCAGAGTCCCTCCGCGGAGGCAGCCTGGATTGCTTCGCTGCGCTCGCAATGACGGAGATTGTGGGACGAGCTCGCCACACACTCAGCGTCATCGCCCGGCTTGACCGGGCGATCCAGTACTCCGAGGCGGCTGTGATTGAACGGATGGGCCGCGGCGTACTGGATTCCCCGCTTGCCGCCTACGCTAAAGCTTCGGCGCCCCTGGACCTCAACCCCGGCGAAGCCTTGGCGTAGCCGGGTCGCGGGGAATGACAGCGGTGGAGATGGCTAGACGGGAGTCCCTGCAACCGCAGACGTCGCCGTCACAACACTCCCCTCCGCCAGATGCCGCCCCGCGATATACCCGAACGTCAGCGCCGGCCCGAGCGTGATCCCCGGTCCCGGATAATTCCCATTCATGATCGACCCCATGTCGTTGCCGCAGGCGTACAGACCCGCAACCGGCGTGCCGTCCTCGCGCAGCACGCGCGCCTGGGCATCCACCTTCATGCCGATGGCCGTGCCGAGATCGGCCGGATAGATACGCATCGCGAAGAACGGCGCGCGGAGGATCGGTGCGACACAGGGATTGGGCTTGTGGGTGGCATCGCCGAGGTGGCGCTGATAGATGGTGCTGCCGCGACCGAATTCGGGATCGCGGCCCTGCTTCGCATCAACGTTGTAACCTGCGATCGTCGCCGTGAGCACGGACGGATTGACGCCGATCTTCGCCGCGAGCTGCGCGATGTCGGGAGCCTTGAGCAACTCGCCGCCCGCCACATAGCGCCGGAGGTTGAGCGTAAACGGCTTGATGTGACCGAGGCCGTAGCTCCACAGGAACTGACGGTCGCAGACGAGATAAAACGGCCGGTCCGGCTCGCCATTGCAGTCGCGCAACATCGCCAGCACGAACTCATGGTGGGACAGCGCCTCGTTGACGAAGCGACGGCCGGCCGCGTTGATGGCGATCACGCCGGGCTTGGCGCGGTCGGTCACCGTATGCGGAAAAACGCCTCGGCTGCCATCGTCGCGACGGAACAGCGAGGCCGGCACCCAATAGGCCGGACTCGTCGCCTCCGTGTTGAGCGCGGCACCGGCCGTGGCCGCAAGCCGGAGCCCGTCGCCAGTGCCAGCGGTGCTGGCCGCCGAGACGAAACCAGCCGCGGCCGGGAAGAAGCGTTTGCGCAACACAGCGTCGTGCGAAAAGCCGCCGGTCGCAACCACCACGCCGCGACGCGCGGCGATCAGGCGGTCACGGGAGCCGTGGCGGATGACAACGCCGCCGACGCGATCGCCCTGCATCGACAGGTCCTCGACATCGGCGCAGAAGAGAATCTCGACCTGCCGCGCCAGCAGCGAGGCATAGAGCCGCGCCGCGAGCGCGTTGCCGAGATGCAGCGTCGTGCCGCGCCGATTGCGCAGCCGCTGCAACGCGTATTCCGAAACGAGCCGCGCCGCGCGCAGGGTCGAACGCAACGATTTTCCGGCCCGCCGCAGATGCGGGACGTCGAGGCGGTTGACCATCATCCCGCCGAACAGCGTGAACTCCGGCAGCGGCGCGCGCAGCCGCGCGAAAGGCGCGCCGAGCCGGGTGCCGTCGAACGCGACCGGCTCCAGCACGCGCCCGCCTGATGTCGCGCCCAGTCGCTCCGGATAACAGTCCGGACAGGCTTTCACCGGCTGGAGGCGCACTTCCGTGTTGGCTTCGAGATAGGCGACCGCCTCCGGCCCGCGCGCGAGGAAGGCGGCGCGCAAGCCGGCATTGGCAGGCTCCGGCACCGTGCTCGACAGATACCGGACCGCGTCCGTGATGCTGTCGGACAGCCCTACATCCTTCATCTTGGGATTGGCGGGGATCCAAACCATGCCGTCGCACCAGGCGGTGGTGCCGCCGACGAACGCCGTCTTCTCGATCACCAGCACGCGCAAGCCTTCAGCGGCGGCCACCGCCGCGGCCGTCATGCCCCCGGCGCCGGCGCCGACGACAATGACATCGTAGATCTCATGCGCAGGCATCATGCGGCAAGGGTCCGGGAACGAGGCATGACACCGTCATACCTCGCCCGGAGGCACCAACGCTAGCGCGCCGGCTTGCGCTCGATCGGGTCGATATCGATCGCCCGCAAGCGGCCGAGCCGCAGCACGTCCATGGCGAGCCGCCGGCCGATCCGGTCGCGGTCGAGCACGCGGATCAGATCGTCGACGCCGTTGATATCGACACCATCGAGCTTGATGACGACGTCGCCGGGCAACAGGCCCGCCTTCGCCGCCGGTCCGTCCGGCTCGATCTGCATCAAGAGCGCGCCCATCTTGTTGTCGACGCCGGCCAGTACCGCGTGCCGCCGCGGGACCGGTGCAGTCTGCCCGGCGACGCCGATAAAGGCGCGGCGGACATAGCCGTGGCGGATGATCTCCGACAACACGAACTGCGCGGTGTTGCTGGCGACCGCGAAACAGATGCCTTGCGCGCCGTTGATGATGGCCGTGTTGATGCCGATCACCTCGGCATTCGACGACACCAGCGGACCGCCGGAATTGCCGGGGTTGAGCGCAGCATCGGTCTGGATCACGTCCTCGATGGTGCGCCCGCTCACCGAGCGGATCGAGCGCCCCAGCGCCGAGACCACGCCGGCGGTCACGGTCGATTCGAAGCCGAGCGGATTGCCGATCGCGATCACGAGCTGGCCGCGGCGCAGGGTCTTGGAGTTGCCGAGCGCGGCATAGGGCAAGTCGCGCACGCCGTTGGCGCGGAGCAGCGCCAGATCGGTGTCGGGATCGACGCCGAGTACGCGGGCCTCACCGACGTTACCCTCGACGTCCCGCAGCCGGATCTCCCTGGAGGAACCGACCACGTGGCTGTTGGTGAGCACGAGCCCGTCCGGCGAGATCACGATGCCGGAGCCGAGCCCGCCGCGCTCGCGACCGTTCGGCACCTTTGGCCCGGTCTCGACGCGCACGACGGCGGGACCGACACGGTCGGTCACGTCGATCACGGCGTTGGAATAGGCGTCCAGCAGGGCTCGGTCATCGACCGGGGCAGACGCTGTCGCTCGCGATGACGCGGCGTCATCGACGATGTCTGAGGTAAAATCCAGCATGGCAAGAGTCCTTGAGGCTCACACAAATGGTGGCCTGTTCCTGCCAGCGCAAGGGACCCGCCTGGGGCGCAAGGCTGGGCTGTCAGGACTTGACCTACCAAGGTGGCTAGGGCGCGCGCCGCAGCGTGCCCGCCCTCGCCTTAACCGGGTCGAGCAGCGACCAGTCGCCGTCCGGGAGCACGTAACCCTTGGGGAACGGCGCGCGCAGCTCGATCCCGAGCGAGCGCAGCACCCGGTCGTCGCGGTAATAGCATTGCAGGACGACGCGGACGAGCGTTGCGGCGGCGCCGCCGCCGGAGCTGCGGAACTCCTGCGCCACCGCATCGCGCCTGGCGGCATCGAGCTCGGCGAACGGTTGCCCTGCGAGCCGGGCCAGATGGTCCAGCGCCGCCGCCACCAATTTGGTGTCGCGGCCCAGCGTCGTCAGAATATCGGCCTGGATCGCGGGGTCGTCGGCGCCGGGCACCTTGTACTCGTCGCTGGCGGGAACGATCATCGCAGCGATGGTACGGAGGTCATCGCGTTGGGCGCGGGTGAGTTGATTGTCTGCGGACATGGCGGCCTCAGTCGAACAAGTTTGCGAGGCGCTGCTTCATCTGGTCGGCGATGTAGAGCGCGAGGGCCTGGATGGTGGACGTCGGATTGACGCCGCCCGAGGTGACGAAGATGCTGCCGTCGACGATGAAGAGATTTTTCACGTCGTGCGTGCGGCCCCATTCGTTGACGACGGAGCGTTCGGGGTCGGTGCCCATCCGCACGGTGCCGAGCAGATGCCAGCCGCCCCACGGGATCGGCGAGTTGACGCAGATGTCGGTCGCCCCCGCCATTTCCAGAACCTCGCGGCCGCGCGCGAGCGCATGCTCCATCATCTTCCGGCTGTTCTCGCTGATGGTGTAGTCGATCCTCGGCGCGGGAATGCCGTGGCTGTCCTTCAGGACAGGATCGAGCGTGACGCGATTGTGCTCCTCCGGCAGGTCCTCGCAGATCGCGGAGAATCCCAGCCGATGGCCATTGAGCTTGCGGAAGACGCGGTGATGATCCGCGCCCCACGGTAAAATGCCCCTCTGCTCGCTCACGACAGCCTCGAACACGGGCCCTGCCCCGCGCACGAACTGGACGCCGTAGCCGCGTACGAAACCGCGCGACAGGTCGGTGTCATACCATTCCTTGCTCCACAGGCAGGTCGGCGGCGCGCGGTTGCTGTCGGTCGGCTCCTTCACATAGCCGTAGATCTGCGCATAGGGATGGAACATCAGGTTCTTGCCGACGAGGCCCGACGAATTGGCAAGACCGTGCGGGAAGCGGTTGGATGCCGAGTTGAGCAGCAGCCGGGGCGTGCCGACGCCGTTGCAGGCGATGATGACGACATGCGCCGGCTGGAACTGCTCGACGCCGTCCTTGTCATAATAGACCACGCCCGAGGCCATGCCGTTCTCGTCGGTGGTGATCTCGCGCACCCGGCAATGCGTGCGAAGCTCGACGCCGGCGCGGATCGCGTGCGGCCAATAGGTAATGTCGGTCGAGGATTTTGCACCTTGGGCGCAGGCCGGCGTGCAATGGCCGAGATTGATGCAGCGCGCGCGGCCCTCATAGTCTGTGGTCGCGACCGTCGTGTCCGACGGCCACCAGTGCCAGCCGAGCGTGTTCATGGCCTTGCCGATGATGGCGCCGGACAATCCCATCGGCTGCTGCGGCATCGGCGGATGCGTCAGCGGCGACAGCGGATCGCCCGACAAGCCTGACGTGCCCATGATGCGATCGTTCTCTTCGAAGAACGGCGTCAGCGCGTCGTAGTCGATCGGCCAGTCATCGGCGACGCCGTCGAGCGTCTTGACCTTGAAATCGGAGGGATGCAGCCGCGGCCAGTGCGCGGTGTACATCACCGTCGAGCCGCCGACCGCGTTGTAGTTGACGACCTTGATCGGCGAATTGTCGTCGTTGATCGGATAGTCCTCGGGCCGGCCGCGGACATTCGGGCTCGACGACCACTCCCCGTAGAACTTGGCCTCCCAGTCGCGGCCCGTGCTGGGATATTCCGCTGGGTTCATCCAGCCGCCCTGCTCCAGGCAGAGAATGTGCATCTTGGTCTCGGCCAGCGACCACGCGATCGCGGCGCCTGAAGCGCCGGCGCCGATGATCAGGACGTCCACGGGGTCTTTCATCGAACTTTCTTCCTCCCGCCCTCGCCGCTTCAAGGGCGATCCGGTCTACGCAGGTTTTTGATCGTGCCGAACGATAGGGGCAGACCGGCCGGTCAGTAAAGGCTGGCACGCGAATGTCGCACTTCGCAGGGCGCAGACCATTGGTATCGCGACTTCCGGATGCTAGGAACGAGGCGCCAGAGCAATCGATAGCGAGACGTTATGTCCTTTAGGAATTCATTTGCCGCCGCCCGCGCCTTCGCGCTTGTTTCGTGTCTCGCTCTGTCCGGGTTTCTGGCCTCGTCCGGGCCGGCCTCCGCGCTGACGGCGGCCGCGACCGTCCGGGACGCCAATTCGATCCAGCTCGGCGACGTCACCTACCGCCTCGACGGCGTCGACGCGCCCGAATTGGACCAGGTCTGCATCGACGATCACGCCGATCCCTGGACCTGCGGCATCGAGGCCCGCGACCAGCTGGCGAAGCTGATCAACAAACGCAGCGTGCGCTGTGACGATGTCGGGCCGGAAAAGAGCTTCGGCAAACGGCACCGGGCGATCTGCACCGCCGAGGGCGACAAGGTCTCGTTGAACGAGCAGCTGGTCAAGCTTGGCTATGCCATCGCCCGCGAGCCGATCAAGGCGAACGTCAAGGCTGCCGCGGCCGATGCCAAAACCGCGTCAGCCGGCATCTGGAAGGGCTGCTTTGTTGCACCGCAAGAATTCCGCATGGGCAAGAAGGACGGCGCGCTGCTCGGCGCCGCCTGCCGCGCCGACCGCGACAAGGAAATCCGCGCGGCGCTGTTTCCGGAGGAGCTGACCATGCCGCCGAGTTGCAGCATCAAGGGCAAGCTCGCCGTGCGCGCACGCGTCACCGGCAATATCGGCATCTATCACTTAAGGGGCTGCCCGAGCTATCCCGCGACCACCAAGCCGGACCGCTGGTTCTGCTCGGAGGACGACGCGCAGGCCGCCGGCTTCCGCAAGGCCTACAATTGCCGCCGACCGAAATGAGGAAGCCCGTCACGAGCATGTGAGCGGTAGCCGGAGACAGTATTGATCCGGAATTGAACTCTCTCGGTGGTTGCTACATCTAATATGTACGCAAGCGCTTTGCGCGAGCGTTCCTTGGCAGCAATCCGGCTTCGGTCCGATTGCTTTGCTCGGGCGTTTCCTCCCTAGACTTGGGCCGCTTGTCACAACAAGCGGCTCTTCTTTCTTGTGCGCCCTATTTCCGCATCGGCATGATCTGGTCCATCGGCGGCATGTTCGCATTGAGATGCCCCATGATCCAGACGGTGCCGCCGACGACCAGGAAGACGACCAGAAGGCCGAAGGCGAGCGCCAGCACGTTGTTGGTGTTGTCAGGCCCCGTCGTGATGTGCAGGAAGAACACGAGGTGCACGCCCATCTGCGCGATCGCCAGCACGATCAGAGCGACGGGGATGGATGGCTGCCAGACCAGGTCGGTTCCGGCGATGAAGAATGACGTTGCCGTGAGCAGCAGCGCGAGGCCGAGACCAACGACGTAGCCGAGCACCCGCTCGCCGACGCTGTGTTGCTCTTCCTCGCCCGGTGCGAGATCGTGTCCGGTCCGCACATGCGTCTGATCGCTCATACGGCACTCCCAAGCAGGTAGACGACGGAGAAGACCCCGACCCAGACGATGTCGAGCGCATGCCAGAACAGCGCAAAGCACATCATCCGGCGCAGGACGTCGGCGCGAAAGCCTTTTGCAAAGACCTGGGCCATCATGGTGAGCAGCCACAATATGCCGGCCGAGACGTGCAGGCCGTGGCAGCCCACCAGCGAGAAGAACGACGTCAGGAACGCACTGCGCGACGGGCCATAGCCGCGTGCAACGAGGTCGGCGAACTCGCGGAACTCGATGGTGAGAAAGATCAGTCCGAGCACGCAGGTCACGGTCATGCCGAGATAGAACCAGAACCGGTTGCGCACGTCGGCGGCAATGCTGGCCATGCCGCAGGTGAAGCTCGACAGCAGCAGGCAGACCGTCTCGATCGCGACGTTGCGCTGCTCGAAGATCTCCGAGCCGCTGGGGCCACCCGCGGTCTGGCCGGACAGCACCGCATAGGCCGCGAAGAAGCAGGAGAACATTACGATATCGGAGAGCAGGAAGACCCAGAAGCCGTAGGCGGTCACGATGCGCTTCGATGCCGGGCCTGGATGCTCGACGACGAGCCCGATGTGGTGGGGGTCGGCATGCGCGCGGCCGGCTGTCGCCGTCATCGACATCAGAGCGCTCCCGCCATGCTGACGAGGCTGCGCCGTTCCTCGAGATTGATACGATCGATCGCTGCGACCTCGTCGGCCGGAATGACGTATTCGTCATGATCGCGCCAGGCGAACACGACGAAGGTCGCGAATGCGCCGATGCCGCCCAGGATCACCATCCACCAGATGTGCCAGATCAGCGCGAAGCCCATGATGGTGGCGAAGAACGCGCAGATGAAACCGGTCGGTGAATTCCTGGGCATCTCGATATCCTGATACTCCGGCCGATCATGCTCGAGCTGCTGCTGCTTGGCATGGGCCTTCTGATCCCAATAAGCATCCTCGCCGCGCACATCCGGATAGAAGGCGAAGTTGAACACGGGCGGCGGCGACGAGGTCGCCCATTCCAGCGAGCGCCCGTCCCAGGGATCGCCGGTGCGGTCGCGCAGGGCCTCGCGGTTGCGGATGCTGACCACGAGCTGCACGATCTGGCAGATCACGCCGATCGTCAGCACCGCCATGCCGGCGGCCGCCACGAACATCCATGGCCGCCAGGCCGCGACGTCGTAGTGCTGCATGCGCCGGGTCATGCCGAGCATGCCGGCGATATAGAGCGGAATGAAGGTGACGTAGAAGCCGAGGAACGTGAACCAGAACGCGGCCTTGCCCCAGCGCTCGTCGAGACGAAAGCCGAACGCCTTCGGGAACCAGTATTCGAAGCCGGCGAAGGCGCCGAACAGCACGCCGCCGATGATGACGTTATGGAAGTGCGCCACCAGGAACATGCTGTTGTGGAGCATGAAGTCGGCCGGGGGCACCGCGACCAGCACGCCCGTCAATCCGCCGATGATGAAGGTGACCATGAAGCCGACCGCCCACAGCATCGGCGTCGCAAAGCGGATGCGGCCGCCATACATCGTGAAAAGCCAATTGTAGATCTTCACCCCCGTCGGTATCGCAATGATCATGCTGGCGATGCCGAAGATGGCGTTGACGTCGGGGCCAGCGCCCATCGTGAAGAAATGGTGCAGCCAGACCATGAAGGAGATGACGCAGATCGCCATGGTCGCGAGCACCATCGAGCGGTAGCCGAACAGCGCCTTGCCCGAGAAGGTCGACACCACCTCGGAGAAGATGCCGAAGGCCGGCAATACGAGGATATAGACCTCCGGGTGCCCCCAGGCCCAGATCAGGTTCATGAACATCATGACGTTGCCGCCGGCTTCATTGGTGAAGAAGTGGAAGCCGAGGTAACGGTCGAGCAGCAGCATCGCGAGCGTGGCGGTGAGGATCGGAAAGGCGGCGACGATGAGCAGGTTGGAGGCCAGCGTGGTCCAGCAGAACATCGGCATGCGCAGATAGTTCATTCCCTTGGTGCGCAGCTTCAGCACGGTGGTCACGAGATTGATGCCGGCGACCAGGGTGCCGACGCCGGAGATCTGGAGAGACCAGGCGTAGTAGTCGACGCCGACGCCCGGCGAATAGGACAGTTCCGACAGCGGCGGAAAAGCCAGCCAGCCGGTGCGCGCGAACTCGCCGACCACGAGCGAGATATTGACCAGCAGCGCGCCGGTCGCTGTCAGCCAGAAGCCGACCGAATTCAGCGTTGGGAAAGCAACGTCGCGCACACCGAGTTGAAGCGGCACGATCAGGTTCATCAGCCCGATCACGAACGGCATCGCCGTGAAGAAGATCATGATGGTGCCGTGCGCCGAGAAGATCTGGTTGTAGTGCTCCGGCGGGAGATAGCCTTGTGACTGGTAAGCGACCGCCTGCTGGAGCCGCATCATGATGGCGTCGCTGCCGCCGCGCAGCAGCATGACCGAGGCCAGCAGGATATACATGACGCCAATGCGCTTGTGGTCGACGCTGGTGATCCACTCGTGCCAGAGATACGGCAGATGTCCCTTAACGACGACCCAGATCAGCACGCCGAGGATCGCGACCAGCACCACGGCACCCGCAATGAGGGGTATCGGCTGGTCGAACGGGATCGCCGACCAATCGAGCTTACCGAGCATCGTGGCCTCCACTGTGCGGCCTGCCGGCATCGGAGAGCAGCTCCGGGCCGGGCCCTGGCGGAATGTGCTGGGTTGCGATCAGGTCGAACAGACGGGGATCCGCCAGGCGAAAGGTCAGCCTGTTCTTCTCGATGCCCTGCTGCATCAGCTTCTTGTAGCTGTCCTCGTTCAGCACGGCATCGGTCTTCGCCGTGGTCGCGACCCAGTCTGGGAAGGCGAGCGGCGAGATCACGTTGACGTCGAACATCATGTCGGGAAAGCCGTCGCCGGAGAAATGCGCCGACAGGCCCTGCAACTTGCCCTCATTGTCGGCGCGCAGGTTCAGCTTCGTCACCATGCCGTTCATGGTGTAGATCATGCTGCCGAGCTGCGGGATGAAGAACACGTTCATCACGCTCGACGACGTCAGCTGGAAATTCAGCTCGGCACCGGCCGGCACCGTCAGCGTGTTGACGGTGGCGATGCGCTGGTCCGGATAGATGAAGAGCCATTTCCAGTCGAGCGAGACCGCCTGGATGCGGACTGGACTGCCGGTGCCCGGCACGGGCGCGGCGGGATCGAGCTGGTGCGAGCCGATCCAGGCGACGCCGCCGAGCAGGATCACGGTGAGCGCGGGGATCGCCCACACCACCATCTCGACGCGGCCGGAATAGACGAAGTCAGGCTGGTAACGTGCTCTCGGATTGGACGCGCGAAACCAGAACGCAAAGGCCAAAATCGCGAAAATGGTCGGCACCACGATCACGAGCATGATGAAGACGGAATCGACCAGGATGGTGCTGTTGGCGACAGCCACCGGCCCTTGTGGATCGAGCAGATTCATCGGCAAGCCACTGACGATTGGGAAACCCCAGGCGAGAGCCTAGCGCGGAAAAGCCCCCGCAACAAACGCAAGCTCGGCAGAACGGTTCCGCGACATGCCCGCTTAATCGCGCGCCGTGCCGCCCGGCGGCATGCAATTCCATGCGATGTCAATGACATCTGCGCGGGACCATCGGCCTTCTCTCCTGTCAGGGCGATTGCTAATCTGCACGAAAATAATTGGGATGAAACGACATGCAGGGCCCCGAGGACGATGCCGGCCTCGCCGGCAAGGTGGCGCTGATCAGCGGCGGTGGCGCCGCTGGCGACGGCATCGGTAACGGCCGCGCTGCAGCAATTCTGTTGGCCCGCGCCGGAGCAAAAGTGCTGGTGGCCGATCGCGACCTCAAGCTCGCCGAGCGCACCGTGGAGATGATCCGGGACGAGGGTGGCACGGCAGCGGCGCATGGCGGCGACGTCACCAGCGAAGCCGATTGCAAGACACTGGTCGAAGCTACACTCGACCGCTGGGGCCGGCTAGATTTCCTCGACAACAATGTCGGCATCGGCAGCCGTGGCAGCGTGGTCGACGAGACACCCGAGCAGTATCGCCGTGTCATGCAGGTCAACGTCGAGACGATGTTCCTGCTCTCCAAGCACGCGATCCCCGCGATGATCAAGACCGCCAAGGGCGGCGCGATCGTCAATATCTCCTCGATCTCGGCGCTGCGGCCGCGCGGGCTCACGACCTACACGACATCGAAGGCCGCCATCATCGGTCTGACGCGCGCCATGGCTGTCGATCACGGCCGCGACAACATCCGCGTCAACTGCATCTGCCCCGGCCCGATGTACACGCCGATGGTCTATGCCCGCGGCATGAGCGAGCGGGCCCGCGCCAACCGCGCCAGGGCCTCGCTGCTGAAGACCGAAGGCACCGGCTGGGATGTCGGCCACGCCGTCAAATTCCTGCTCAGCAACTTTGCACGCTACATCACCGGCCAGGTGTTGGTGGTCGACGGCGGCGTGACGCTGCAAGCGCCGGAACGTGAATCACAGGAACACTGAAAGGAACACGGATGGCCCGCCTACCCTATCTCGAGGCCGACCAGGTCGCGCCCGAATATCGCGACATGCTCAAGCGCAACACGAACCTGCACAAGCTGCTGGTCAACTCGCCGGAGATGGCGCGCGCCTTCAACGGCATCGGCAGCTATATTCGCTTCAAGAGCAAGCTCGACCCGCGGCTGCGAGAGCTCGCGATCCTCCAGGTCGGCTGGATGGAGAAGTCGGAATACGAATTCACCCACCATGTGAAGATCGGCAAGGAGTTTGGCGTCACCGACGAGGACATCACAGGCCTGATGGCGGAGACCGAGGGCAAGCCGTCGAAGCTGGAGCCGCTCGCAAAAGCGATCCTGAAAGGCGCCCGCGAGATGGTGCGCCAGCTCGCGATGTCGGATGCCACCTTCGCCGAGATCAGGCAGCATCTCTCCGACGAGCACATGGTCGACCTCGTACTCACCATCGCCTTCTATTGTGGTGTGGTGCGGGCGCTCGCCACCATGAAGATCGACAACGAACCGTATTACAAAGAGGTACTCCAGCAGTACCCGATCCCGGGAGTGAAGTGACATGCGCTTGAAGGACAAGGTCGCGATCGTCGTCGGCGCCGGCCAGAGCCCCGGTGAAGGCATGGGCAACGGCCGCGCCACCGCGCTGACCTTCGCGCGCGAGGGTGCCAAAGTGCTGTGCGTCGACCACCACCTGGAATCGGCGCAGGAAACCGTCGATCTGATCGCAGCGGAGCAAGGCACCGCTGCGGCCTTCAAGGCCGACGTGACCAAATCCGCGGACATCAAGGCGATGGTCGTGGACGCGCAGGCGCGCTGGGGCCGCATCGACGTGCTGCACAACAATGTCGGCGTCAGCCTGTCCGGGGGCGATGCCGAGCTGCTTCAAATCACCGAGGAGGCGTTCGACCGTGTCGTCGCCATCAATCTGAAGAGCTGCATTCTCGCCGCGAAGGAAGTGATCCCGATCATGCGCGCGCAAGGAAGCGGCGCCATCATCAACATCTCCTCGATGGCCGCGATTACGACCTATCCTTACGTCGCCTACAAGGCGACGAAGTCGGCGATGATCGCCTTCACCGAGCAGCTCGCCTACCAGAACGCCGAATACGGCATCCGTGCCAACGTCATCCTGCCCGGCCTGATGAACACGCCGATGGCCGTCGACACCCGCGCCCGCGAGTGGCACAAGACCCGCGCCGAGGTCGAAGCCGAGCGCGACAGCAAGGTGCCGCTGCGCAAGAAGATGGGCACCGGCTGGGACGTCGCGAACGCCGCGCTGTTTTTGGCGTCGGACGAAGCGAATTTCATCACGGGCGTGACGCTGCCGGTGGACGGTGGCGCGAGTGTGAGACGGGGGTAATTCGAGCGCGCTGCTTACCCTCCCCTGGAGGGGGAGGGAAACAGCGTCACTGCGGTGCGCGCGTCGCCCGCCAGATGGTGCCATTGCCGTCCTCCGACACCAGCAGCGATCCATCCTTCGCCACGGCGACACCAACCGGCCTTCCCCAGACCTCCGTGTCACTCACGACAAACCCCGTGACGAAATCCTCGTACTCGCCGGTGGGCTTGCCGTCCTTCATCCTGATACGGATCACCTTGTAGCCGGTGCGCTTGGAGCGGTTCCAGGAGCCGTGCTCAGCGGCGAAGGCATCGCCTTGATAGTCGGACGGAAACTGCGTGCCCTGATAGAAAGTCATGCCGAGCGAAGCCGAGTGCGGCTGGATCAGCACGTCGGGCACCGTCACCTTGTCCTTGAGATCCGGCCGCGCGCCGGCGTGGCGCGGATCTTCGTTGCCGCCGATATAGAACCACGGCCAGCCGTAGAACGCGCCCTCCTTCACGCTGGTGACGTAATCGGGCACGAGATCGTCGCCGAGCCCGTCGCGCTCATTGGTCGAGCACCAGGGCAGCCCGCTCTGCGGCTCGATCGCAAGACCGACGCAATTGCGGATGCCGGTGGCATAAATCTTCCGGTCCTTGCCGTCAGGCGTGAATGCCATCACGGTGGCGCGCTCGAGCTCACTGGCCCAGGCCGCGCCGAGCGGCTGCGTCTTCGACCAGCCATCCAATCCGCCCGGCGGCGTCCCCATGCCCTCGGCGACGTTGCTGAGCGAGCCGACCGAGACCAGCATGCGCTTGTTGTCGGGCGTGAAGACGATGTCGCGGGTGGAATGGCTGCCGTCCTGCGGCAGGCTTGCCACGATCGTCTCCGCCCTGCCGCGCGCCTTGAGATCGCCGGCCTGATAGGGAAACCGGACGACGCTGTCGGTGTTGGCGATATAGACCCATTGCGGATTGTCGCCGTTCGGAAAGAAGGCGATGCCGAACGGCCGTCTCAATCCGCTGGCAAACACCTCGTTGGTCGCGGCCTTGCCGCCATCCCCGGCGCGCAGCACGCGGATGGCGTCGGCCCGCGTCTCCGCGACGAAGACATCGCCGTTCGGCGCGACCCTCACAATGCGCGGCGCGCGCAAGCCTTCGGCGAACAGCTCGATCTTGAAACCCGCCGGCACACGTGGCGTGGCCTCCGGCGGTCGCGACGCCACACGCGCGGTGCTCGCAACCGACCGTGTCGCGCCGGGCCTGACGAGGTCCTGCGGCCGGATCAACCTGACCGTGCCGGGCTTGTCGGCCTGCCAATCGCCATAGGCGTCCTTGCCTTGCAGAACCGGCTCGGCCTGCGCGCTGGCAGCAACCGCGACCAGCAATCCCGCAGCCGTTGCTGCGGACGAAATCCTGCTTTTCACGTCGTCTTCCTCCCAGCCTGCGCGTCCTGAACGTCGACGCTTATAGGTCCGCAAATGTTCTACGGCAGTTCAAACACCTGCCGAATCCCACGTCAGCTCATGCCCGCACGATGTGCATCGGCCACGGCCCATCGTACTGGAAAATGCGGCAGATCGGTGCGACACATTGTAAGGGCGCGACCGCCGGTTGCGGTCATCAAAGCTGCGGCATCCAGGTCGCAATTGATGGGGTGATCATGTGGGGATCCATCATATCGGAATGGGCGAGCCTGCTGCTGCGCTGGCTGCACGTGGTGGCGGCGATCGCCTGGATCGGCAGTTCCTTCTACTTCATCGCCCTCGATCTCAGCCTGAAGCCGAAGACTGACCTGCCGGACGGCGTGCAGGGCGAAGCCTGGCAGGTCCATGGCGGCGGCTTCTACCGGATCATGAAATATCTGGTGGCTCCGAGCCAGATGCCGGAGGAGCTGACCTGGTTCAAATGGGAGGCCTACACCACCTGGCTGTCCGGCTTCGCGCTGATGGTGGTGGTGTACTATCTCGATGCCGACCTGTTCCTGGTCGACAAGTCGATTCTCGACCTCACACCGATCCAGGCCGGGCTGTTCAGCTTCTGCAGCCTGGCGCTGGCATGGCTGCTCTATGAGGCGGCCTGCCGCACCGGGCTTGCGCAGCGCGAGCTGCCCTTTGCCATCGGCGGCTATCTGTTTCTGGTCGCGCTCACTTACGCCTTCACCCACGTCCTGAGCGGGCGCGGCGCCTTCAACCAGATTGGGGCGATCATCGGCACCATCATGGTCGCCAACGTGTTCGCATTGATCATCCCGAACCAGAAGAAGATCGTGGCCAGCCTGATCGCGGGACAGGCGCCCGATCCGAAGCTCGGCAAGGCCAGCAAGGAGCGCTCGGTTCACAACAACTACCTGACCTTGCCCGTCGTCGTGCTGATGATCAGCAATCACTATCCTCTGCTCTACGCGACGCGCTTCAACTGGATCATCGTCGCGATCATTCTGGCGCTCGGCCCCGTGATCCGCCACTTCTTCAACGAGCGGCACGCGGGGCACAAATCGCCGTGGTGGGTGTGGGGTGTCGCCGCATTGGGCGTGATTGCGATCCTCTTGCTCTCCGCCGCAGGCCCGCGCGAGGTCAAGACGGGCGCGCTGTCGGCACAGCCGACGCGCGCCAATGTCGAGGAGATCGTGATGTCCCGTTGCAGCATGTGCCACGCGGCAGAGCCGGTCTGGGCCGGCATCGTGACCGCGCCCAAAGGCATCTTGCTCGACGCGCCCGAGCACATCCATCGCAACATCCGCCTGATCGGCCGCGTGGCGGCGTGGTCCAATGCGATGCCGCCGGGCAACATCACCGACATGACCAGCGAGGAGCGCGCCATTCTCGCCGCCTATATCGAGCAGGCGCAGTGACGCCATCGCGCGTCGATACCGCATTTCGCGAAATGAAATTCCGCATCTAGCGCCGATTTGAAAATGACTTGATCGCCTATCCGGCGTAGACAGGGCCAGCGGCCGCTGGCGCGGTCCAGATCGAAATTTGCATTTGCTGCGGGGAAAGAACAGTGGCCCTCAAGAACATCATCGGTATCGACCACGCCGTGGTCATGGTTCGGGACCTCGACAAGGCCGCCGAAAACTACAGGCAGCTCGGTTTCACCCTGTCGCCGCGCGGCACCCACAGCGCGCATATGGGCACCGGCAACTACACCATCATGTTCGACCCCGACTATATGGAGCTGCTCGGCGTGCTGGTGGCGACTGAGCACAACGCACCGGCCCGCGCCTTCGTCGACAGGCACGGCGAGGGCATCGAGCGCATCGCCTTCACGGCGATCGACAGCGCAGCCGGCGCCGAGGAGATCCGTGCGCGCGGCCTGACGCCGATCGGCCCGACCGATTTCGAACGGCCGGTGACGCTGCCCGATGGCACGATCTCGGCTGCAAAATTCCGCACCTTCATGTGGCCGACCGCTGAGGCGCCCGGCGGCGTGCGCATCTTCGCCTGCCAGCACAAGACCCGCGAGACGGTGTGGATTCCTGAATTGATGAAGCACGCCAATGCGGCGAAGCGGATCAGGCAGACGCTGATCGCAACGCCCGAGCCCGCGCAGGATGCGGCGCATCTCGGCCGCCTAATCGACCGCGAACCGAAGGCGGAAGCCGACGGTGCAGTCGCCGTGCCGTCCGGCGGCGACCGCGCCGACTTCGTCTATCTGACGCTGGACCAGCTCGGCAGACGCTATCCCGGCGTGCCGCTCACCGGCCTTTCCGCGCGCGGTGGCGCCGCCCTGGTCCTCGTCAGCGGCGATCTCGCAGCCACCGAGAAGGCGTTGGGTCCGGCTGCGTTGCGCAGCGGGGCCGCGATCTGCGTGCCACCGGCCAAGGCCAACGGCACCCTGCTCGCCTTCGTTGCCGGCTGATTTGAACTAATTCTTTAACAAGCGTTTACCGGGCAAGCCTAGGCTTTTCGGGCTTTTCACGCCGCCCGAGGCCAAGCGCATGTTCAAAGAGGAATCGCCGATCGCCTATGACGCGCCGGCCGAACTGAAGAAGTGGCCGTCGCTGAAAGGCGAGAGACAGAAGGACCGGGGTCCGCCCTATCTCGTCTACAACGGCACGCTCGCCGACTGCGTTCGCGTGCTCATGGATAAGCCGATCAAGGGCATTTCGCTCTATGACATCATGACGAAGCCGCAGCCGGCTTTTGAGCAAACGGTGCTGTCGCCCGGCGACGCCGCCGAGATCGCGATGCGCAAGGATTTTCCCAAGGACTAGCTCGAAGCCCGCTTCGCGGCCGGTTTTCCCTGCTGCTTTAATGAGGATTCCGTCGGCGCATCGAGGAAGACGACCGGCGCGAAGGCCCGCGCCGTGCGCCTCGCATCGAGCGAGCCCTGATCCGCTACCGCAAGCAGATCCTCTCGCGTGACGCCCCCTACTCCGCCTTGATGTTCGCGGCCGCGACGACCTCGGCAAGATCCGTCGTCTCCTTGGCGATCTTCGCGGCGTAGTCGGCCGGGCTGAGCACGCTGACGACGCCTTGCGACTCCAGGCGCTCCTGCAACGCCGGATCCCTGGCGGCGGCGACGATCTCACGGTGCAGCGTCTCGCGGATCGGCGCGGGCACGGCCTTCGGCATGAAGAAGCCGACCCAGAACGAGATATCGAAGCCGGGATAGCCGGCCTCCGCGACGGTCGGCACGTCAGGCAGCGCCGGCAGCCGCTCGGCCGATGACACCGCAAGCGCGCGCAGCTTGCCGGCCTTCACCAGCGGGACGGCGGACAAGGGATCGAACACCGCCAGGACCTCCTGCGCGAGGATGCCGACCTCGGATGCCGCGCCGCCGCGATAGGGCACGTGAATCAGCTTGATGCCGGCCTTCTGGCTGAGCAGCTCCATGGCGAGATGGGCAAGGTTGCCGTTGCCGCCCGAGCCGTAGGCGAGCGCGCCGGGCGCGGCCTTCGCCGCCGCGACCAGATCGGCGACGGTGTTGATGTTGGCCGTTTTGGGATTCTCGGGATTGACCACCAGAACGAGCGGCGCCGAGATGACGGTGGTGAGCGGCGCAAAATCGCCTTGCGGATCGTAGCGGGCGTCCTTGAACAGCGTCTTGTTGAGCGTGATCGTGGACGAGTTACAGGCGAGGATGGTGTAGCCGTCCGCGTCCGCGCGCGCCACGCCCTCGGCTGCGATCATGCCGTTGGCGCCGGCGCGGTTCTCGACCACGAAGGGTTGGCCGAGCTTGTTGCTCAGCCGGTCGCCGACGATGCGCGCGACCACATCGACCGGGCCGCCCGCGCTGAAGCCGACCATGATCTTGACCGGACGCGTCGGATATTTCTGCGCGAGAGCCTCGGTCGTCACGCACAATCCGGCGACAATCGCCAGCAGGCGAAGCGTTCGTTGCATTCGTTCTCTCCCCGGACCCGCGCTGCCGCTTTTGCATGGTGCGGCGCCTCTGGAGATCATGATTAGCGGTCGCGCCGGATTTCGCAATCGCGTTTGCACGCCGGCATTCCGTCGTGCGGCACGCGAGAGCCGCATCCAAACAAAAAATGCGAAAACAACCCCATGCACAGCAGGACAAGGACTTGCGCAGGACAAGAACCTTCGGATACCACGAAATGCAGTTTGACACGTCGGGCAAAACACCGGCATGATGGCATCATCGCAACAATCGCCAGCGTCCAGGCCGCCCGCTCCTCGGGCGACTCGCCGCGATCGCGCGCAAGCCTCTCATCGACATCTCAAAATTCGTAGCCGCGCAGCACGCGAGCGGTCGTTCGCGCACCTGCGCCGGTAAAGGACACGACACATGACGACATCCCCCGATCGCCACACCACGCCGCCGGTTGCGGCAAACGATCGCAGCGACCCGGCTGCGAGCCCGCGCGTCAAACTCTACAGGCGGCGCATTGCCATCGATCATCCCGACCCGAGAACCGGCGAACGGCTGCTAGCCGACGCGCTCGGTGCCGTCGACCGTGACGCGTTGCAAGGCATCCTGAAGCAATTGGTGAAGGCCAGCGTGACTGCGCAGAAGCCGGACGAGGCCAATCTCGCCTTCATGATCTCGATGATGAAGAGCATCGCGCCGCGGGACTCCATCGAGGCCATGCTGGCGGCACAGATGGTCTCCATTCACGTCCTGGCGATGCGCTGCGCCCATCGCCTCGCCTTCGCTGACGACATCCCGCGGCAGGACAGCGCGTCACGCGCGCTCGCCAAGCTGGCGCGAATCTTTCCGGCCCAGGTCGAGGCGCTCAACCGGTACCGCAACAATGGCGAGCGGGCGATCACGGTGGAGAGTCTGACGGTGCAGGATGGCGCAGGAGCCATCGCGAGCCACCCCGTCCAGCACACGGGCATGATCGTAACGGAGCAAAGCGTCGCGGACACGCCGATGGGAGCAGGATCGGTCTCGCCTCGCGAAGCCGGCGAAGGCGAACATGAACTGGTCGATGCCGCACAAGGTGCCACCGCATGAGCGGCGATCACCCCCGCAACATGGCTGCGATGCTGGCGAGTCCGCGCTGCGGCGCCAGGACACGCAGCGGCAGCGCCTGCCTCGCGCCGGCGGTGCACGGCAAGACCCGCTGCCGCATGCATGGCAGCGCCGCGAGATCAGGCGCACCGAAGGGAAATCAAAATGCGCGGAAGCATGGGCTATTCACGCAGGACCGGATCGCAGAACGAAGGGCGATACGGGCGTTGCTGGGCGAGACGCGGAAGCTGCTGCAGGAGCTGGGCTAGGCCGTGTGCCCATAAACCCCGCGGCGTGATGCGAAGGCTACGTCTGCGTTGCCCCAATAGCGACCAGGTTCGTGCGGCAAGGCAAGAGGTCGCGATGGGCCAGAAGGCGACATTTATTCAGATCAACTCGGGGATGCACTTGCAAAACCAAGAATCGCAACCTTAGCGCCGTTTGCCACGAGCATGAGATCGATCAGCTCAACGGGATGCTCTAGATCGGCAGGCTCTCGCGGCCGAGCGCGAGCGGCTGATCAAGTCGGTTGAAATGATAGCGCGGAGATAGTGTGGTGGATTGTGCCTTCGGCCATCTACACGAAAAACGACTCATTCACCGAGGAGCTTGAAAAAGCCCTTCGAGAAGGAATGAAGCGGTTCGGAACGGCGTTCGAGTTTGGCGCGAAGAACCGCGCCCTCCCAACCGATCCAGAAGAACTCGGCAAGCCAGTCGCAATCTTGGTTGGAAGAGATTGCACCAGTAGCCTGGGCAGCTCTCAAGCACTTGGCAGTGCGCTGCTGCCAGTCGATGAACACATCGAACAGCTGCTGGCGAAATGATTGTGGAAGTACGCTCATCTCCTGCCCAAGATTGCCCACCAAACAGCCTCGCGCATAACGGAAGCGCTTCATGGCGGACGTAGCATCGTCGGTAAAACTTCTGAGCCTTTCGAGCGGGGAATGCTGCTCGTTCAGGAAGAAGCTGTCGAGCTTTCGCGAAAAGTAGCCAGCGTAGCTGTCGATCAGCTCCGCTCCAAATGCCTCTTTGCTCGGAAAGTAGTGGTAGAACGACCCCTTTGGCACGTCGACGCTCCGCAAGACTTCCTCGATCCCCGTCGCGGAATAGCCCTTCTCCGTCAGCATAACGACACCTGCACGGACAAGCGCGTCACGGGTCGCGCTGGTGCCGGCAAGTTCCTTAGGAGGTCGCCCGCGACGGCGGCGAGGCAGCGTCTTGCTCATGCAAATCGTAATAGACCGATCGTCTAGAAGAAGCAAACTGCCCGTGATGCGGCGTTCTGCAGGTGGCGGAAACCCTCTCACTCCATCCACCAGTTCGGTGGTAGGCCTAGGCTCCGGCTTGGCTCACTCAACGTGGCTCGGCATTCGTTGGTGCGGGCGCGAACAGGTTAGTCGACGCGGCTTCCTGAACGATCACTGCCGCGTCTTCCGGCAGCAGAAACCCACGCGCTAGCAGATCCTGGGCGGCGATCCGGATCCGGTTCACGTAATCGTCGCGGCCGTGATAGCGCTCTTCGATCGACGGGCGGGCGTCACCGGTACGCTCTCGTTCCGCTTTCGTCGCTGCGAATGGCGAGAAGGACCCGATCAGCATGCAGGTGAATGTCTGCGGCTGGTTCTGGGCGCCATTGGTGCCGGTCGGCACCGCGACATCCGGCAGCCGCACGCCGCCGAGCGCATTGCCGTCCTGATCGCGCTTTGGCACTTGTATCACTGCGGCGGAAAGCCGAGTCGGGGCGCGCAGCGCAGGTGGCTCGCCGCCCGCGGCTTCAAGCGACATCAGCTCGCTGGCGGGCGGCTTGGTGCCGCGGCTTACCCAGGCATCAAGGTGCAGCAGGAGGGCCCGCGACAGCGGCGACCAATCGAGGCGGCCTGGCGTCAGTGTGCAGGCCGGTGCCTTGGGGGCGGGTATATGCGGGCCTCCCGCGATATCGTACATCCGCACATTGGCGGGCAGTGGCTGATCCGCGGTTCCGGACGCGCCCGTGCGGCCAAGCGAAGCGCGCAGCGAATAGTAGTCCGTGGTGGAGCTCACGAGTATCATCCTCGGAGGCACCTCGCCGCGCGCCTCGACCTTGGCCGTGATCTCCCCGATCGTGAGCGGTCCGTCATTCACGCCGGGAAAATCCGGGTTGTCGAATGTTGGAGCCCCCTCGGCGCTCGACATTGGTCCAAGGCCCGTCTGCAGGATCGGTAGAAGGCCAGCGGCCGAGACGAACACATGCATTCCGTCGAAGACGCGCCGGTTGCCCATCATGTTGAAGCCGTTCAGGAGAAAGGTCTTCAGGAATCGTCCATCCTGCGACCTGCCGCTCGCGAGCACGCGGTTGATCGCTCCCTTGAGCGGGTTGGGCGTTCCACCCTTGTCAGAAGCTGCATGCGCGAAGAAATCCGCGGCATCGCGGACGATCGCAAAGCCCACTCCCTCGACGAACCGTGTCTTGCCATCGGCGTCAGCGAACGAAGGCAGGTCCGCACTCTGTCCAAGCTCCCAAAATACCTCCGCAACCGCGAAACCATGGTCTTGAAGAAAGCCGGTGCCCTGCTCCAGCGTGCCCGGGAGAAACCGCACGTCGCGTGGCGAGTTGTAGATCGCCTCGGCCCAGACTTGCCCGCGGTTGGGTACGTCTACCAGCAACGCGCCGTTTTCCCCGCGCGGAGCCGCCGGCATCATGAGAATGACCTTCGCCGCGTAGTCGACGCGCCCGCGTTCATTGCGCGGCGCCTTGTTGATCCCAGGGATGGCTTCTTGCGGCGATAGGTCGCCGCGGATCTTGCCCTGCCAGATCACATAGTCGCCGGCGCGAAATGTGCCGTAAGGCTGCTTCGACGTGAACTCGATCCGGGTAACTTCTGCGCTCACTGGCCGCGCCGTAGAGATCAGGCTGAACAAGCAAAACAAGAACATCACAATTCGCCCGTTTCGACGGTGCGGCATGAGAATTCTCCATAGGGGATAGCGGCTGGTTTCGAGCATTTTTTGATCACGACACGCCGTATCAGAACGGACATGATGGACCGGCAACCTTTTCACCGGTCCATCGCCTATGGCGAAGGCCTTCTCACTCCATCCAATAGTCGATGTCCGTCTGATTTGCATTGGTGCCGGCCTTCGGCTCGGACGGGCCATGACTGCTGATGATGCCACGCATTCTGGCGAGGCTACCCGTGCCACCGGTAATGACGCCCGATGTCATGTTCGTAAGTTTCCCATCTCCACTGCTTTGAGCGACCAGAGATGTCCTGACAAAAAACTTCTCCCCGTTCTCCAGTATCCAAACGTTGTAGATGAGAGCCGGACCGTTGTTGTCGATGTAGTCCGACATGCCGCGTGTCCACTGCTCCTTCAACCTCGATCCGTTGATAAGGGGGGCATCGTCACCATAGGTCCGCCGAATTTCGAAGAGCCGAGCTTGATGTCCCGGAATGTCGCCAACGTCGATGACGTGTTGTTGGGTGTATACCGTCTGAGTTGCCGGCGTATCATAGCTGACGTGGTGCTTTTGCTGCGCAATGGCCACCGGCGCGGTTAGAGCCATTGCGAGAGTGATCATCATTCCAAGCGCGATACTGCGAAACATGCGTGACCTCTCATGCTGAAATCCACCCAACCATGAAGATATGGTCGGACGATGTTTGTTGAAGATTCCCTCATCAACCAGTCAGCGCTCGGTAGCGACCGAGCCCCAACCAAAGCTGATTTCACCGCGCTTTTCCGAGGTGCCATAAATTAGACCGATCGTCTAGTATTCGGCTTGGCTGCAAGCGATTTCGCCCATCAATCTTTTTTGACAGCGCTTTGTCGGACAAGGCCGGCGGAGCGCTCCATTCGCGCCGCGCAGAGGGCTGCGCGGGGTCAAATCGGTTCGCTGCGGGTGGGCTTTACCAACTCGGCACCATTTAATCCCGTTGTTACCTCGACAATCCGATCGTTTCGCCGAGCTTATCCCGATGTGGATCTGACGCTGGAGGAAGCAAGCACATCCCGCCTCCTTGCGGGCCTTCGGGAAGGAGAGCGGGACGCGGTGTTCCTGCGCCCCGATGAGGGCGAGGACGATCTACAGTTTCGGCGTCTCTCCAACGAGCCGATGCTCGTCGTATTGCCCGCAAGCCATCCGGTGGCGAAGTCGACTGAAATCGATCTTATCAGGCTGAAGGGGGATCCGCTCATTCTGACGCCGCGCGGATCGGCCTGGGTTGACACAGTCATCGCGGCCTGTCGGCGGGCGGGCTTCGAGCCGACCCTCGGGCAGTCCGCGCCGCAGATCAGCTCTGTCGTCAGCCTGGTGGCAGCTGAGCTTGGCTTTTCGCTCGTGCCGGCGTCAATGCGCCAGCTTCATGTAACCGGCGTCACCTATCGTGAGGTCAAAGGGATCGCTCCAATCGTGCGCTTGGCTCTGGCGTTCCGGCGTGGCGAGACCTCGAAGATCGTCCGCAACTTCATTGCCCAGGCGGTGGCGTGAAGCAGGGGGAGACTGTCAGACGGAAGCTGAAATGCTGATCGTCAAACGGTCCGACAATCACGAAAATCAGGTACAACCAGTCCGAATTTGCGCATGGTTAGCCGCCGCGCGTTGGCCATGCATACATGAGCCAGATCGCCGCGCTCGCCGTCGTCGGCGCGGATGTCAAACAGTCATTCTGCCGCAAAGACCCTTGATTTCTTCGGGTCCAGCTTTTCGACGACGTCCAGATCGCCGTCGTCGACAACGTCCTCTTCCTGAGGATCGCTTCCTGCGTGTGGTTTCGGACTGAACCATTGCGAGACACGGTCCAGATAAAGATAGACAACCGGCGTGGTGAAGAGCGTCAGGACCTGGCTGACCAAGAGACCGCCGACCATGGCGTAGCCGAGCGGTTGACGCAGCTCCGAGCCGGTGCCGTGGCCGAGCATCAGCGGCACGCCGCCGAGCACCGCCGCCATCGTGGTCATCAGAATCGGACGGAAGCGCAGAAGGCATGCCCTTCGAATGGCCTCAACCGGCGACAGGCCCTGATCCCGCTCCGCCGCGATCGCGAAGTCGACCAGCATGATGCCGTTCTTCTTGACGATGCCGATCAGCAGGACGAGGCCGATCAACCCGATCAAACTGAAGTCGAAATGGAAGATGAGGAGCGTCGCCAGAGCACCGACACCGGCCGACGGCAGGGTCGACAGAATCGTCAAGGGGTGAATGTAGCTCTCGTAGAGCACGCCGAGAATGAGATAGACCACGATCAGCGCCGCCACGATCAGCAAAGGCACAGAGGAGAGAGACTCCTGGAATGCCTTCGCCGTGCCTGCGAAAGTCGAGGTGATCGCGGCCGGCACGTTCATCTGCTGTTCCATCGCGTCGATCGCCTGCGTCGCCTGGCCGAGCGCGACGTTGGGCGCGAGATTGAAGGAGATCGTCACCGCAGGAAACTGGCCCTGGTGATTGATGGCCAACGGCCGCACTGGAGCCGTGGTCCACTTGGTGAACGCCGACAATGGCACCTCTCCCCCCGTCGTCGGTGAGCGGAGGTAGATCTGCTCCAGCGTGGACGGATTCTTCTGGAGCGAGGGCAGCACCTCGAGGACGACATAGTAGGTCGACAATTGGGTGAAATATGTCGCGATCTCCCGCTGCCCGAATGCGTCATACAGGGTCGCGTCGATCACGTCGGGCGTGATCCCGAAACGCGCGGCCTGATTGCGGTCGATCGACAGCGTCAGCGTGGTGCCTGACGTCTGCTGGTCGGACGCGACGTCGCGAAGCTCGGGCATCTCCTTCATCTTCGCGAGCAGCTTCGGGGCCCATGTGTTGAGCTGGTCCATGTCGGTCGACTGCAGCGTGAACTGAAATTGCGTCCGGGAGGCCCGGCCGCCGACACGAACGTCCTGCGCCGACTGGAGATAGAGCCGCGCGCCCTGGACCTTCGCCGTCTGGACCTGCAGACGACGGATGACCTGGTCGGCCGAGTCGGTGCGTTCATCCCGCGGCTTCAACGTAATGTACATCGTGCCGTCGTTGAGCGTATTGCCGCTTCCGCCCATCCGCATCGCCATGTGGTCGATCGCAGGGTCCTTCAGCACGATCGCGCCGATCTCCTGCATGTGCTTCGCCATATCGGCGATCGACACGTCCTGCGACGTTTCGACGACTCCGGTGATCAGCCCGGTATCCTGCTGCGGAAAGAACCCTTTGGGGATGATCACGAAGAGATAGACCGTCAGCGCGATCGTCGCGAAGAACACCATCAAGGTGATGAAGCGGAAACGCAGCACGAGGTCGAGGCCGCGCGCGTAGCCGTTCACGAGGGCCTGGAACATCCGCTCGCTGAGCATATAGAGCCTGCCGTGATGCTCCTCGTCGTGCGATTTGAGGAAGCGCGACGCCATCATCGGCGTCAACGTCAGCGATACCAGGGCCGACACGGCGATCGTCATCGCGAGCGTCACCGAAAATTCGCGGAACAGGCGGCCGATGATCCCGCTCATCAGCAATAGCGGAATCAAGACCGCGATCAGCGAAACGGAGATCGAGATGATCGTGAAGCCGATTTCGCTGGCGCCCTTGAGCGCGGCGGCCATCGGCGTCTCGCCCTCCTCGATGTAGCGGGTGATGTTCTCCAGCATCACGATGGCATCGTCGACCACGAAGCCGACCGCGATGGTGAGGGCCATCAGTGACAGATTATCGAGGCTGTAGCCGGCTATCCACATCAGCGCGCAGGCGCCCAGCAGCGCGAGCGGAACCGTGATCGACGGGATGATGGTGGCCCAGACGCTGCGCAGGAAGACGAAGATCACCATCACGACGAGGCCGATCGTCAGCAGCAGCGTGAACTGCACGTCCTTCACCGCCGCGCGGATCGTCTGCGTGCGGTCCGACAGCACCGAGACCTTGATGGCCGGCGAAATGCCGGCCTGCAGATGCGGCAGCTGCTTCATGACGCTGTCGACGGTGTCGATGACGTTGGCGCCGGGCTGCTTGAAGATGACCAGGAACACCCCGGGCTTGCCGTCGACCCAGCCGTACTGGGTATTGTCCAGCGGCGCACTGACGGCATGGCCGATGTCGCCGACACGGACGGGACTGCCGTTCCGATAGGCGATGACGATGTCGTTCCAGGCCTCGGCCTTGGTGAACTGATCGTTGGCATAGACGGTGTAGGTGCGCGTGTCGCCGTTGAGGGTTCCCTTGGGATTGTTGACGGTGATCACCGAGAGCGGGGTGCGCACATCCTCCAGCGACAGGCCCTTGGCGACCAGCTTGGCGGGATCGATCTGGACACGGATCGACGGCGCCTGCTGTCCACCGACACTGACCTGGCCGACGCCGCTGATATGGCTGATCGCCTGCGCGAGCTTGGTGTAGGTCTCGTCGGACACCTGCGTCATCGGCAGCGTCGTCGAGGTGGCACCGAGCGTGAGAATGGGCGAGTCGGCCGGATTGACCTTTCTGTAGGTCGGCGGGGTCGGCATGTTCTTGGGCAATTGCCCGCTCGCGGCATTGATGGCGGCGAGCACGTCGGAGCCGGCGCCATCGATGTTGCGCGAGAGATCGAACTGCAGAACGATCTGGGTCGAGCTGGTCTGGCTCTGCGACGTCATCTCCGAGACGCCGGGAATGAGCGCAAACTGCGATTCGAGCGGTTGCGCCACCGAAGAAGCCATCGTTTCCGGATCCGCGCCGGGAAGGTTGGCGGAGACCTGGATGGTGGGGAAGTCGACTTCCGGCAGCGGCGCCACCGGCAATTGCGGATAGGCGATGATCCCGACGAAGACGATGCCGACCATCAGCAGCGACGTCGCGATGGGGAGGCGAATGAAGGGAGCCGAGATACCGCCAGCCATGTCAGTCAGCCGATCCGGTGGTCTTGGTTCCGCTATTGGCCTGAGCAGTGCTTGCGCTCGCATCCGCCGTCGGCGCGGCCTGGGGCTTGTCGTCGACCAGTGCGCCATCGAACAGGCGTGACTGTCCGGCCACCACGATCCTGTCTCCGACGTTCAGGCCTTCGGAGACCACGGCATTTGCATCGCCGCTCTGGCTGACCTTGATCGGCCTCGCGCTGACCTTGCCATTGTCGCCTATCACATAGGCGAACAGACCCGACGGCCCGTGCTGCACGCCATCCTGCGGCACGACGATGACGTCCTTGCGCGTATCGATCAGCATCCGCGTGGTCACCGACAGGCCGGGCCACAGCGCATTGTCCTTGTTGTCGAAGCGCGCTTTCAGGCTGATGGTCCCGGTGGCCTGGTTCACCGAATTGTCCATGACCACGAGCCTGCCTTGCGACAGTGTCCTGGTTCCGTCCGAGGTCAGCGCCTCGACCGGCACCTCGCCGGTGTCAAAGGCCTTGTCGATGGCCTGCAATTGCTCTTCAGGCTCCGTGAACTGCACTGCGATCGGCTGCAGCTGGGCGATGGTGACGATCCCCGTCGTATCCGCGGCATGCACGATGTTGCCGGGGTCAACCAGCCGGAAACCCGTTCGTCCGCTGATCGGCGCCTTGATCGAGGTGTAACCGAGATTGGTCTGCGCATTGTCGATGGCGGCCTGGTCGCCCTTCACCTGCGCGATCATCTGATCGACCAGGGCCTGCTGGGTATCGAGATTTTGCTGGGTCTCGAATTGCTGCTTCGCGAGCTTCTGAAAGCGCTCCAGGTTCAAGCGGTCGTTCCTTAGATTGGCCTCGTCCTGGGCCTTCTTCGCCACCGCCTGCTCGAGAGCCGCGGTAAAGGGGCGTTGATCGATCTCCAGAAGTGGATCGCCCTCCTTCACCATCTGCCCCTGTTTGAAGAACACCTTGATGATCTGACCGTCGACGCGGCTCTTGACCGTCACCGTCTTGAACGGCGAGACGACTCCGAGACCGTAGGCGCGCACGGGAAAGTCGGCCTTCTTCACTACGAACGAGGTGACGGGAATCTTCGCCGCGGCCTGACTGGCAGCGCTTTGGGCGGCCGCTGCGGCTGGCTTGACGCCCCCGAGGAGCTCATACCACACGCCATAGGCCACCGCGGCTATTGCAAGGATTCCAAACAGCGCAACGCTGAGCTTCGGTCGCGTTGACAAATTGATGGCCCTCTAACTGTTTGTACCTGCCTACGGGTGACTCGACTGATTGCAGGTGAAACCGCCGCCTCTGATTGGAAGTATCGCGGACAAAATCCCAGCGTCAAAATGACGATCGCGTGCGAAAATCTGTACAAATTTTCATGTTCGCTCGTCGCAAAACGCAGTCGCTCGATCAAAGCCGTCCAACGAAGGACAGGCAGAAACAAACAGAAACGAAATGGAGAGACGTGAGAGGTCACCGCGGCATCACGCTGAATTGCGCCAACAATCGCGAATTTCAGGACCGCTCGCCTCAAGTCAGGCCCTATCATTGAAATTCAGCAAGCGCTGCTTGATGGGAACGAGGCGCGGGATGAAGGCTGATCAACCGAACCACCGGGGAAATGTCGTACCGTTTCGAACGCGATCGGGAGGCGGCCGAGATCCGGCTGATGATGCACGGCCCGACAACATCTTGCGCATGCTGGACCTCTCGAAGTTCGAACACCATCGCGCCACTGTCGAGAACCGCCCCAGCATGCGTTCCAACATCGCAGCAATGGTTCTGCTCGGACTTCTCGTATTCATTGCAACAGAGGACTTTTCCAGGCTCGAGCAATCGAACCTGTGCTTCGATAAATCGGAATGCAGGAATTGAACAGCGCCCGTCATCAACTGGCGACGTAACGACGAATCGCAATTTCAGCGGCATCGACGCGGGGCATGGCTCGATCAGCGGGGCTCCGGAAGACACAAAGCATCGCGCACCGGATCGGCCCTCCCCCATTGGCACCGTCCCGCCAATCGTGTAACCCGGCCGAAACCCTCGCCGGGACGGGACGCTGATGAGTGCGGTTGCTACTGATAACGCGGGAGATGGCACCCGCGCGCTGATCTTTGCGCTGCTTGCGCTCGCCTGCGGGCACATGCTCTCGACCTTGCTGCGCACGATTCCCGCCGTCAGCCTCGACCTGATGGCGGCGGATTTCCACATCGAGCCGCAGGCGCTGGCGAGCCTCACCTCGGTCTATCCCTTTGCCTTTGCCGCCGCGCAGATCCCGGTCGGTGCGGCGATGGATCGCTTTGGCGTGCGGCCGGTGTCGCTGAGCCTGCTTATGGGAACCGTGATCGGCGCCATCGCGTCGGGATTCGCGACGGGGCCGGAAAGCTTTGCGGTCGGGCAGGTGATGCTGGGCATCGCGACGTCGGGCATGCTGATGTGCCCGATGACGCTGGCGGCCAAGCAATTGTCGGCGGCGCGGTTCGGGCTATGGTCCGGCGCGATCCTCTCGATCGGCAATATCGGCATGCTGCTGTCGTCGAGCCCGCTCGCCTTCGTGGTCGATCATTACGGCTGGCGCGCCGGATTCTGGATCTCGGCGCTCGGCGGCGTCCTCGTCGCGCTCGCCGTGTTCTTGCTGGTGCCGAGGCAACCGGCCGAGCACAAGGACGAGTCCTCGCCGCTGTCGCAGATGATCGAGGTGCTGCGGCTCGGGCTCTCGCGCCCCCTGCGTGGCCTGATCGCGCTGGCGCTGGTGTCGCTTGCGACCTCGCTGGTGCTGCGCGGCCTGTGGGGCGGACCTTGGCTGATGGAGATCAAGGGACTGACGCGGGTCGAGGCCGGCAACCAGCTCGGCGCATTCACGCTGGCTATGATCGCAGGTCCCCTGTGCATCGGCATGATCGACCGCAGGCTCAGTCGCCGCCGCGAGCTGGTGGCGGGCACGCATATGGTCGGCGCGCTGCTGCTGGCGCTGATGGCGCTGGGGGCGCCGCATTATGCGGTCTCGATGCTGTTCGGCGTGCCCGTGATGCCGCCGCAATATGATCTCGTGCTGTTCGTGCTCATCGGCCTTGCGACCTCCGCCCAGCCGCTGCTGTTCGGCATGTCGCGGCAGCTGGTCGATGCGCAAACCGCGGGCAAGGCGCTCGCGGCGATCAACCTCGCCTTCTTCCTCGGCGCCGCCCTGATGCAGTCGATGACGGGCGCGGTGGCGGCGTTCGCGGGGCTGCCGGCGGTGCTGCTGTTCATGGCGGCGGCGCTTCTTCTGGGCGCGCTGATCTTCCTGGCCTATACGCGCACTGCGTGAAGCAGCCTCGTACAACAGCGTGGCGCAGGGGATGCTCCCGATTCGTCCTGTCGCGCCAGCCTCTGTGAAAAGTCGCAACCTGCAGTGGCCGTTATTTCCACTGTGACCCGGTGGTTACAGCCGCCGCATGACTCGCCGGATATTGTGACCGGATCGCGAAGTCGGACAACTCACCAGATGAAGTCGCTGGCCTGTGCGATGCCGACACGCACGATGCGCCTCAGGCGCCATTGCCGTTAGTTGAAGGAAGATCCTCGCATGACCACCAAAACCCTTTTCAGCGCCATTGCGCTGGCCGTTTCGACGTTGACCTCGGCCATGGCGGCGGACGTGTCGATGCCGTACAAGGCGGCGCCTGCGGCCCCGGCGTTCTCCTGGACCGGTTGCTATGTCGGCGGCAATGGCGGCGGTGGCCGCGGGGTCAACGAGCAGCAGCCCATCGTCGGGCAAACATTCAATGCCGATCACAACAGCGGCTGGCTCGCTGGCGTGCAAGGGGGCTGCGACTATCAGGTCGGCTCCCTGGTGGTCGGCCTCGAAGGCCAGTTCGATTGGGCCGACATGAAGGACACCAGCACGACACTGATTCCGGGCGGCGCCGCCGGCTTCCTGCTGACGACCCAGCTCGATCGCGTCGCCACCGCGACCGGCCGCATCGGCTACGCCTTCGATCGCGTGCTGTTTTACGCCAAGGGCGGCGCCGCCTTCGCTCACTTCAATTATCAGATGACGCAGACCGATTTCGCCGCCTTCTCGGTTGATTTCAAGGGGTCGCGCGATGTGACGGGATTCGTCGTCGGCGCCGGCCTCGAATATGCGCTGCTGCCAAACCTGTCGTTGAAGGCCGAATACAATTATTTCGACTTTGGAACGAACGGCTACACCCTGAACTGCACCAGCAGTCCCGGATGTGCTACTCCCTTCTTCCCGGCGAGCGTCCGGCAGAACATGCAAACCGTCATGCTCGGCGTGAATTGGCGATTCAATACGGCTGTCGCCCCGCTCGTCGCGCGATACTGATTTTTGTGCCGAAAGCGTCGGCGGCGCGTCGTGTTCGGCGCGCCGCCGCCAACAGCCGCCGTGGCTTTGATGCGGTCGTCCCTGCCCCGCCCTAAAACTCACCGGACTGTCCGAGAGGCCTTGCGAAACACGGCGCAGCGAAGGATGCTGACGCGTACCGTGCATCAAAGGACCATCTCATGCCTGTCGATACCAAAGCCGCCACCGATCGCCTCATGCGCTTCCTCTCCGTCGAGGGCGTCACCGGACAGGAGGCGGCGATCGGGCGTGAGCTCACCGCTGCGCTGAAGGAGAGCGGCGTGCCGTCCAAGGCGATCCGGCTCGACGACGCCAACACCCGCATTCCCGTGCCGACCGAGACCGGTAACCTCATCGTCGACCTGCCCGGCCGCGGCGCGCTGCACAACCAGCCGCGCATCATGTTCATGACCCACATGGACACCGTGCCGCTGTGTGCCGGCGCCAAGCCGAAGAAATCCGGCCGCAAGATCGTCAACGAGGCCAAGACCGCGCTCGGCGGCGACAACCGCTGCGGCTGCGGCGTGCTGGTGACGCTGGCCGCCGAGCTCGCCAAGCAGAAGCTCGATCATCCCCCGATCACGCTGCTGTTCTGCGTGCGCGAGGAGAGCGGGCTCTACGGCGCGCGCCACGTCAAGCTGGACGAGCTCGGCTCGCCGGCGATGGCCTTCAACTATGACGGCGGCTCGGCCTCCAACGTCATCATCGGCGCCGTCGGCGCGGACCGCTGGAATGTTGAGATCTTCGGCCGCGCCTCGCATGCCGGCGTTGCACCGGAGCGCGGCATCTCCTCGACCATGATCATGGCGCTCGCGCTTGCAGACGTGAAGTCCAGCGGCTGGTTCGGCAAGGTCGTGAAGGGCAAGAGCCAAGGCACCAGCAATGTCGGCCCCGTCACCGGCGGCGAGGGCCGCCCGGCGGGCGATGCCACCAACGTCGTCACCGACTACGTCCATGTGCGCGGCGAGAGCCGCAGCCACGACGGAAAGTTCTTCAAGGAGATCACCAAGGCCTACAAGGCCGCGTTCGAGAAGGCCGCCAAGAAGGTGACGAACGCGCAGGGCAAGTCCGGCAAGATCAAGTTCAAGGCCGAGACCGACTATTTTCCGTTCCGCATGAAGGACAATCTCCCCGTCGTCAAACGCGCGGTCGAGGCGGTGTCCGCGGTCGGCGGCACCCCGAACGTCCGCACCGCCAATGGCGGCCTCGATGCCAACTGGATGGTCCGCCACGGCGTTCCCACCGTGACCTTCGGTGCCGGCCAGAACGAGGCGCACACGATCGACGAGTGGATCAACCTCGACGAATACGACCGCGCCTGCGCGCTGGCCGTGCAGCTCGCGACGATGCGGTGAGGCGCGTCGCGCGTGAGCTCAGAGAGATCATTTGTCGCCAATGACGGCACCGTCATTGGATATCGGCAACTGGGCTCAGGCCCCGGACTGGTGCTGCTCCATGGCGCGCTGCAGAGCGCAGCGAGCTTTACTGACCTTGGCGCAGCGCTGGCCGACCGCTTCACCGTTCTCATCCCGGACCGGCGCGGTCGTGGTCTGAGCGGACCGTTCCGGCCCGACCACTGCATGGCGACCGAGATCGATGATCTCGGCCGGCTTCTCGCCGAGACGGGCGCACAAAATGTGTTTGCATTGAGCGCCGGGGCCTTGGTTGCCATGCACACCGCGCTCGCCAATCCGGCGATCGCGCGCCTCACGCTTTACGAGCCGCCGCTCGAATTCGGCGGGGTCCAGCCGCGCTACTGGGCCGCTGGCTATGAGGCGGCCCTGGCGAAGGGGGATCTGCCGGGCGCCCTTGTTGCCGTGCTCAAAGGCACCGGCGACAACGAGATCATGACAAGGCTCCCTGCGCCTGTCCTTAAATCGTTCTTCGCCATGATGATGCGGCTCCGTCCCAACGCGGCCGTTGGCAACGGGCCGCCTCTGGCCACGCTCATCCCCACGGTCCACTACGACATCGAGCTGATTGCGGAGAAAGCCGGCGACCTTGACCGCTTCAGGAGCTTGAGCACGGAAACGCTGCTGCTTGGCGGCGATCGGAGCCAGGGCTATCTCGCCACCGCTCTCGATGCTCTCGCCGCGATCCTGCCGAACGCGACGCGCGTTGAATTCAAGGGCGCCGGACACATCGCGGCAGACAACGAAGGCGACCCGATTCGCGTTGCGGCGGAGCTGCGTCGTTTCTTCGCATGAAGTCGTCCGCAGGATGGGGAGAGTGCAGCGAAACCCATCGCCGCGGTAACGAAGATGATGGGTTTCGCTTCGCTCTACCCATCCTACAGAACTGCCCTGCATCGCCCGCGGTTGCCCGCCGATGCCTGTCGGCCTAGCCTGCAAGGAAAAGCAGGAAGGAAACATGGCACGCATCTCGACAATCGAGACCGGGTTCTACCGGATCCCCCTCCCCGTCACGCTGTCGGACTCGACGCATGGCGAGATCGCGGCGTTCGAGCTGATCACCTGCCGCATCCGCGATGCCGACGGCGCCGAGGGCGTCGGCTACACCTACACGGTCGGGCGCAATGGCGGGGCGACTGCCGACATCCTCAAACGCGAGATCCCGCCACTCGTCGAAGGACGCGAGGCCGACGACACCGAGGCGATCTGGCATCACGTCTGGTGGGGCCTGCATTATGGCGGGCGCGGCGGACCGGCGGTGCTGGCACTGTCCGCGCTCGACATCGCGTTGTGGGACCTGAAGGCGCGGCGCGCGAAATTGCCTCTGTTCCGCCTGCTCGGCGGCTTCGATGCGCACGTGCCCTGCTATGCCGGCGGCATCGACCTCGATCTCTCCGTCGAGGCGCTGCTCGCGCAGACCGACGGCAATCTCGCCAAGGGCTTTCGCGCCATCAAGATGAAGGTCGGCCGGCCCGATCTCAAATCCGACGTCGCGCGCGTCGCGGCCATGCGCAAACATCTCGGCGACGGCTTTCCGCTGATGGCGGACGCCAACATGAAATGGACGGTCGAGGACGCGATTCGCGCCGCCCGCGCCTTCGTCCCCTACGACCTCACCTGGCTCGAGGAGCCTGTTATCCCCGACGACGTCGCGGGCCATGCCCGCATCATGCAGGCCGGCGGCGTGCCGATCGCGGCCGGCGAGAATCTGCGCTCGCTGTGGGAGTTCAAGAACTACATCGTCGCGGGCGCGGTATCCTATCCCGAGCCTGACGTCACCAATTGCGGCGGCGTGAGTGCGTTCATGAAGATCGCGCGGCTGGCGGAGGCGTTCAATCTCCCGGTCACCAGCCACGGCGCGCACAACATCACGGTGCATCTGCTCGCGGCCTGTCCGAACCGCTCGTATCTGGAAGCGCATGGATTCGGGCTGGACAAGTATATCGAGCACCCGCTGGTGCTCGCGGACGGCAAGGCCGTGGCGCCGGACCGGCCGGGCCATGGCATCAGCTTCGACTGGAAAGGACTGGCGAAGCTCTCGCCGTAGGGCAATCCGTCATGGCCGAAGCAAGACGTGGATGGCCGGGTCATAGGCGAGCGGAAGCGACGCCGTCCTTCGGACGGCTATGCCCGGCCATGACGATGTTGCTGCACGCGAGACACTCGCAGGCGCTTGACGGGTCGGCTCAATATTCGGCTATGCTGGCATTAGCCGGCCCTCCTTACGAAAGATCCCCGCCTTGCCCCCCGAGCTGCACCAGAAACTGACCCAGTGGCGCCGGCATCTGCATGCGCACCCGGAACTGGGCCTCCACGAGAAGGCCACCTCGGCCTTCGTGCAGGAGAAGCTCACCGAGCTCGGCATTCCCTTCGAAGCGGGCATCGGCGGCCACGGCGTCGTTGCGACGCTGACGCGAGGGGCGGCGCAGGGCCGCGTCGGCCTGCGCGCCGACATGGATGCGCTGCCGATCACCGAGGACACCGGCCTGCCCTACGCCTCGACGACATCAGGCGTGATGCATGCCTGCGGTCATGACGGGCACACCGCCTCGCTGCTCGGCGCGGCCGCGCTGCTGGTGGCCGACACCGGCTGGAGCGGCACCGTCGACTTCATCTTCCAGCCGGCCGAGGAAGGCCTTGGCGGCGCGCGCGCGATGGTCGGGGCGGGCCTGTTCGACCGCTTTCCGATGACGCGGGTGTTCGGCTTCCACAACTGGCCGGGGCTCGCAGCCGGCACCATCGCGGTCCACGACGGCGTCGTGATGGCTTCCGGCGGACGCGTCAGCATCACCATCGACGGCCATGCCGGACATGCCGGCATGCCGCATCTGACCCGCGATCCCGTCATGGCGGCGGGACACCTGATCGTGGCGCTGCAATCGGTCGTGTCGCGCAGCATCGATCCGCTCGACACCGCCGTGCTCTCGCTGTGTACGCTCGAAGGCGGCACGGCGCGCAACCAGATCGCGGGACGCGTCACCATCGGCGGCACGCTGCGGTATCATCGCGACGCGGTGAAGGACGTCATCCTGGCGCGGATCGGAGAGGTCTGCGCAGGCATTGCAACGACCTTCGGCGTCAAGGTCACGCCCGAAATCGTCATGGGCGTCGGCGTGGTGGTCAACACGCCTGCCGAGGCGGGCCTGGCGCGCCTTGCCGCGGAGAGGGTGCAGACCGAGGTGCGACGCGATCTCGCGCCGAGCATGGCCGGCGAGGATTTTGCCTTCTTCCTCAAGCAGTGCCCCGGCGCCTTCGCCTGGATCGGCAACGGTGAATTGCGCGACGGCGCCGAGCTGCACGGCCCGCGCTACGATTTCAACGACGCGATTTTGCCCGTCGCGTCCAGCTGGATGGCCGAGGTCGCCAAGGTGGCGCTGAAGTCGAACTGACCCCGGAACGGCAGGACCTCGGATTCCCTGCGCATGACGTCGGCCGTGCGCCGACCGTCCCGCCGCACTGTCCCACCGACACTTTTTTCTTTGGCCTGCAACCCTTTGAACATGCAGCGGCGATGACTGCCCGACCGGGCGCGTTGCAGCACCGCACCGCTGCGCGCGCTTGACGCGGGACGTGCGGGCAGGAATAATGAAATTAAAGAACAATTGTTCGCATTCCGAACAAACTGCAGCGGGACCAAGCGGGCTCACAACACCGCATCCGCGCCACCAGAGGAAACGTCATCGATGCAAGCCATCCTCAATGGCGACAGCACGCTCATCGTCGCAATGATCGTCGCCTACATCGCCTTCACGTCCTGGCTCACGTTCAAACTGCGCAGCAGGACCAGCGATCAGTTCATGACGGGCGCACGCGCGATGCCGGCGGTGGTCGTCGGCGTGCTGATGATGTCCGAATTCGTCGGCGCCAAATCGACCGTCGGCACGGCGCAGGAAGCGTTCCAGTCGGGCATCGCGGCGGGGTGGGCCGTGCTCGGCGCCTCGATCGGCTTCCTGCTGTTCGGGTTCCTGATGGTGAAGAAGCTCTACAGTTCCGGCGAATACACCATCTCGGCGGCGATCGCGCAGAAATACGGCAAGTCGACCATGCTCACGGTGTCGGTGATCATGATCTACGCGCTGCTGCTCGTGAACGTCGGCAACTATGTGAGCGGCGCAGCCGCGATCGCCACCGCACTGCATGTCAGCATGCCCGTTGCGATGTGCATCATCGCCGTGGTCAGCACCTTCTACTACGTGTTCGGCGGGCTGAAGGGCGTCGCCTGGGTGACGATCCTGCACAGCGCCATCAAGGTCGTCGGTATCGTCATCATATTCTCGGTTGCGATGTCGCTGACCGGCGGCATCGCGCCGATCCAGGCCAAGCTGCCCGCCTATTACTTCAGCTGGGACGGCAAGATCGGCTTTGCGACCATCTTCGCCTGGACCTTCGGCACCGTCGGCGCGATCTTCTCGACCCAGTTCATCGTGCAGGCGATCTCCTCGACGCCGAGCGCTGATGACGCGCGCAGGGCCACCTTCTATGCGGCGGCGTTCTGCCTGCCGCTCGGATTTCTGCTCGCCCTGATCGGCGTCGCGGCGAAATTCCTCTATCCCGACATGAACAGCCTCTACGCGCTGCCGGTGTTTTTGGAGAAGATGCCGCCGCTGGCCTCGGCTTTCGTGACCACCTCGCTCGTCGCCTCGATCTTCGTCAGCGTCTGCACGGTTGCGCTCGCGATCGCCTCGCTGGTGGTGCGCGACTTCTACGTCCCCTACTGGAAGCCGACGCCCGAGCGGGAGCTGAAGATGACCCGCCTGTTCTCGGTGGCGATCGGCATTGCACCGCTGGTCTTCGTCTTCTTCATCCCGGAAATCCTCAAGCTGTCGTTCTTCACGCGCGCGCTGCGCCTGTCGATCACCATCATCGCGATGATGGGATTCTATCTGCCGCTGTTTGCCAGCAACCGCGGCGCCACCGCGGGCCTGATCGGCGCCGCGATCTCGACGACGGCCTGGTACATGCTCGGAAACCCCTTCGGTATCGACAACATGTATGTCGCGGCCGCGACACCGCTGGTGGTGATGGCGGTCGAGCGCCTGGTGATGGGCCGCGCTCCGGCCGCCGCCGCGACGTCGCAGCCAAATGCATTGATGGAAAGGACTTCGACATGATCATCGATACCGAGATCGTGACCACCGACATCGGGACCGCCGCCGACGGCGTCGTTCGCCCGGCCGCCGGCGATCCCGACCGGTCCGACGCTTTCATTCCCTCGCCTTGCGTGCAGAACCACGCCGCCAATCTGATGCCGCTCGCGAACGGCGATCTGGCCTGCGTCTGGTTCGGCGGCACGCAGGAGGGCATGTCGGACATCTCGGTCTATTTTTCGCGCCTGCCCCGCGGCGCGACGCAGTGGTCTCCGGCCGAAAAGCTGTCCGACGACAACGGACGTTCGGAGCAGAACCCGGTGCTGTTTCCCGCACCTGACGGCACGCTGTGGCTGATGTGGACGGCGCAGCTGGCGGGAAACCAGGACACCGCGCTGATCCGCCGCCGCCTCTCCCGCGACAACGGCAAGAACTGGGGCCCGATCGAGACGCTGTTTCCCGAGCAGCGCGGCCGCGGCACCTTCATCCGGCAGCCGATCGTCGTGCTCGACAATGGCGACTGGCTGCTGCCGGTGTTCTATTGCCACAGCACCCCGGGACGGAAATGGAACGGCGACGAGGACACCAGCGCGGTGAAGATCTCGTCCGATTCCGGCGCGACCTGGCGCGACGTCGACGTCCCCGGCAGCCGCGGCTGCGTGCATATGTGTATCGCGCGCCTCGACGACGGCTCGCTGATTGCCCTCTACCGCAGCCGCTGGGCGGACAACATCTATCAGAGCCGGTCCACCGATCACGGCCGCACCTGGTCGGCGCCGGTCCAGACCGTGCTGCCCAACAACAACTCCTCGATCCAGGTCACGCGACTTGGCAACGGTCATCTCGCGCTGGTCTTCAACGATTCCAGCGCCAGGGATGCGACCGGGCGCCGCCTCTCGCTCTATGACGAGATCGAGGACGATTTGCCGCCCGTGCTCGCCGGCGACGGCAAAAGAACGGATGAACGCACCGCGTTCTGGGGCGCGCCGCGGGCGCCGATGACGCTGGCCGTCTCCGCCGACGGCGGGCGGACGTGGAGCAAGCGCAATGTCGAGACCGGTGACGGCCTTTGCATGACCAACAATTCACGCGATCAGACCAATCGCGAACTGTCCTATCCTTCGGTCAAGGAGACCGCCGACGGGGCGATCCACATGGCCTTCACCTTCCATCGCCGCGCGATCAAATATGTGCGCGTGACCGAGCCATGGGTGAAGCGCGCCATCCGGGACTGAGAGCATGGACAAGAGGCCGCACGCGCTAGTGACGGGCGCAAGCTCGGGGATTGGTGCGGCGATCGTCGAGCAGCTGCTGCGCGACGGCTGGCGCGTCACCGGGATCAGCCGCCGCCTTGCGACGTTCGACCATCCGGCGTTCGATCATTTGTCGCTCGACCTCGATGATGTCGACAGCATTGCCGACGCCTTGGCAGGCTTCACGCCGACCGCGCTGGTTCATGCCGCGGGCCTGCTCAAGGTCGGTGCGCTCGGATCGCTCGACCATGACGACGGCGCGGCGATGTGGCGGCTGCATGTCGACGTCGCCGGGCGCCTCGCCAACGCGCTGGCGCCGCGCCTGCCGAACGGCGGACGCATCGTCTTCATAGGCAGCCGCACCGCATCGGGCGCCGCGGGCCGCGGGCAATATGCCGCGACCAAGGCGGCGCTGGTCGCGCTGGCGCGGTCCTGGGCGCTCGAGCTCGCACCTCGCGGCATCACCGTCAACGTCGTTGCCCCCGCCGCAACCGAGACGCCGATGCTGAAGGATCCCTCGCGCGCCAATGTCATGCCAAAGCTGCCGCCGATCGGCCGCTTCATCCGCCCGGAGGAAGTCGCAGCCGCCGTGGCCTTCCTGCTCTCGACGGAAGCGGCCGCCATCACTGGACAGCAACTCGTCATCTGCGGCGGCAGCTCGCTCTGAGTTCGACCCGTGGCTACTCCAAATCGGTTGTTGTACGATGGATCTCGTTCAAGCAAGCGAGATCCCAATGGACCGACGCGAATTTGTTTCGGGACTGACCCTTGCGACTGCCGCGGCAGGCCTGATGCCGACCGGCGCCGCGGCGGAAGGCAGGCGCGTCGCGCTGGTGATCGGCAACGGCGCCTACAGGAACGTGCCCACGCTGCTCAATCCGCCAAACGACGCCGGCGACATAGCTGCAGCGCTGAAGCGGCTCGGCTTCTCGGTCCGTCTGGTCACCAATGCCAGCTTCGACGAGATGCGTCGCGGCCTGATCGCATTGGGGCGCGACGCCGCCGGAGCCGATATGGCGACCGTGTATTTCGCGGGCCATGGCATGGAGATCAATGGCGAAAACTGGCTGATCCCGATCGACGCAGAACTGAAGCGGGACACGGACGCGGCAAACGAAGCCATCAGCCTGCAGAGCGTGATGTTGCAGGTTTCCAATACCACGAGCCTTGGCCTCGTCATCCTCGACGCCTGCCGCAATAATCCATTTGCCGCCAGGATGAACCGCACGCTCGCCACCCGGGGGACGCCGACCGGCGGGCTCGGTCGCATCGAGCCCGTCGGCAACGTTCTGGTCGCTTATGCCGCACGAGACGGCACCACGGCGCTTGACGGCGACACGCGTAACAGTCCGTTTGCAGCGGCGCTCCTTCGCAACATCGAGACACCGGGCGTCGAGGTCACGTTCATGTTCCGCAACGTCCGCGACGAAGTGATGGAAGCCACCCGAAACGAGCAGCAGCCGTTCGTCTAGGGCTCGCTGTCTCGCAAGGGATTTACCTGGCCGGGCAACCAAAGGGCGGCGCCGAGGGAGCGGAACCTGTCGCCCCGCTTCCGGCTGTCGCGTCCCCGGCACCGTCAGGCGCGTCGATGTCATCGACGATCGATCCTGCGTTGGTGGGCACCTGGGAGATCATGGTACCGGGCCGCCGCGGACAATCGCGTTGGATCTGGCAGATCATGAACGACGGCACTTACAAATTCCACGCCGTGCCGCAGCGCTCGGCCCATCCGCACGAAGGCACGATGATTGCTGCAAATGGCCACTGGACCCTACAAGCCCGAAGGGGCCTTTCGGGTTATAGCGATGGCGGCGCCTACGAGATCCGCGATACACTCGCGGTGATCACGGGCAAGCTGGGCACCGGCGCCTGGAAGCGCAGCGCGGAGTGAGGGCACGAGCCCAGTACGCATCCGATAGATGGTGCCGCTCTGCCGCAGTCACGCGACGATCGCCCCATATCATCGAGATTTGCGAGAGCCGCGATCAGCGCGTGGCCGCGATCCTTGCGCGGAAGCTCGCCTGCCCCTGCATGATCTTGTCGAGCAGTGCATCGAGCGCCCAGAAGCGCTCACGGATGTCGAAATCGATGGTCCGGCTGTGGGCGCAGGCGAACGTGCCGAGCCTCTGATGGTACAGCTTGGCCAGCTTGGGATATCCCATCGGCTCGGCCATCGCCGCGAGGGCGAGATAGACGGAGAGATCGTCCGCCAGCGCCGGATGCCGCGCGCTATCGGTCAACAGCCATTTGTAGAGATCGGGATGGAAGTTCGTGAACACGCCGGTGAAGCCGGCGGATCCGCTTCTGATGGCGTCGAAGGCGATCGCCGCATTGGCGTTGACGATGGCGAGCGAGGAGTTTTTCGTCAGCGCCACGCGACGCTTCACCGTCTCGAGGTCGCAGGACACGTCCTTGAGGATCGCGAAGCGCCCGCTCTCGGCGCAGAACGCCAGCTCGTCGTCGGACATGAGCCGCCGGAACGGCGCGGGACATTCGTAGAGGCCGAGCGGAAGATCGGCGGGCAGCGCATCGAGCAGATGGCGCAGATGATCCATGAAGACGGTGCCGCCCTGCCCCTTCGGATCGAACCGGTTCGTCACCAGCACCAGTCCGTCCACGCCGGTCGCGGCGATGGAGGTCAGCTCGGTCACTTGATCGTCGCGGGATTCACTGACGTGGCCTGACGCGATGACGGGCACCCGGCCCGCCGCCTGCCGCACGACGAAGCGCGCCAGCGCGACCCGCTCCTCGAGGCTCAAAAACTGCATCTCGCTCGACTGGGCCACGGCGAACAGCGCATCCGCGCCGTTGGCAATGTACCATTCGACGAGGTTTTCGAGGCCCGCATAGTCGATTGCGTCGGCTTCGGTGAACGGCGTCAGCATCACCGGAATGATGCCCTTGATGGTTGCGGTCACAAATCGGCTCCCAGGCGTTGAAATTGTTGACAGGCAGGAGCCTGCCGCTCACGCGTCTTGCAACGCGTGAGCGTAGCTGTTCGGGCCGGCGATCAGTTGCCGGCCACTTCCTTGATGCGTGCGATCATGTCGTCGACGGCCTTGTCGACCGGCACCTTGTTGGTGACGATGGCGTTCACGGCCTTCATCCAGACGTTCTCGTTGTTGAGGGTGGTGAACTTGTAGTTCTTGCTCATCTCGTAGCCGCCGACGCCGGCGAAGAACTGGTCGCGCACGGCGCGGCGATGAACGTCGCCGTCCCAGAAGGCGGACTTCTGTGCGGCCGTCTTGACCGGGAACCAGCGGCCGAGCGCGCCTTCGACATAGGGCTGGAGGTTCTCGTCGCGCAGCAGGAACGAGACGAACTCCTTGGCGCGGTCCTTGTTCTTGGCCTGCTCGAAGATCAGGCCGACCACCACGGAGGCGCGGGTGTGGACCGGCGTACCATCCGGCTTGTTGGGCCAGACCATGGTGCGGATGCGGTCATTATAGTTCTTCTTGGCTTCGTCGCGCTGCTCGGCGGTGAGCGTCTCGTTGCCGGCGTCGTCGAGCCATTTGCCGGGGAGCGAAACCGTCGAATTGTGGGTCATGATCGTCGTCTTGTTGTGGAAGGCGACGTTGTTGTCGGGATCCTTCCAGCTCGTCGCCGATTGCGGCGTGCAGCCTTTCGCGGCGAACTCGACATAGTCCGTCATGGCGGCGACGAGGCCCGCCTTCACCTTGGGATCGTCGACCAGGAGCTTGCCGTTGTCGTCGACCAGCACGACGTTGTAGGCGTCCATGAACACCAGGAACGAGATGAAGCTGTCGGTGGCGTCGACGCCCATCGGATGGCCGACGCCGTAGATTCGCTTGCCGGACGCCTTGCGCACGGCCGGTTGCGCCTTGTCACACCAGAACGACCAATAGCCCTTCCAGTCCTTCGGGATGTCGGTCTCCTTGAGACCTCCCTCCTCCAGCATGTCCTTCCAATAATGCAGATGCAGCGTCGCCTGCTTCAGCGGGAAGGCGTAATAGGCCTTCGCCTTGGTCTTGTCGTTGTACAGCATGACCGTTTCGAGCGACTGCGGGGAGAACTCGCCCTTGATCGGTGCGAGCACGGAGCCGAGATCGACCAGCTTGCCCTCGGAGGCCCACTTGCCGGCGCCCTGGAAATGGTAGGTGTCCGCATAGGTCACGTCGGGCGGACTGCCGGCATCGAGCGCCGCCACCAGCTTCGGCATCATGTCCTGCGTCGCATATTGCGACAGCTCGACCTTGACCCCGGTCTTGGCCTCGAACTTCTTGATGACGGCGAGCAGCGCGTCTTCCTCGGCCTTGTAGTAGCCCTTGTTCCACCAAACGACGAGCTTCTCCTCGGCGGCCGCGGGGCTCGCCGTTCCCATCATCGGCAAGAGCAGCGAAACCGCCATCGAACAGTTTCTGGCCCACCGCAAAACGCTATTCCGCATTGTCGTTTCCTCTCCGTCTCATCCGGCGAGGGGCCCGCCGGTTGCGCTCATGGCGTTTAAAACGCGGCTATGTAAGCGCTTACATATGAGGAGTCAAGCGGCCCTTTTGCGCGGGAAGCCGCCCTCTTGGCGGGACCAGGCGCGCTATCGAAGAGACGACCGCTCTCTGCGGGATCAGGCGCCCCTCGCGTGACCTGCGCTGTCGCGGATTTTCAGAACAGGCACGACTTCGCGCGACTGCGCCTGCGCTTGCCGGCCCGCGATCACGGCGAGGAGCTCGTTGGCCGCCAGGACACCGATCTCCTGATTGTCGACCTTCATCGTCGTAAGCCCCGGAGAAAAGCGCGATGAAATCGCAAGATCATCGAAGCCGGTGATCGAAAAATCCCCGGGCGCGTCGAGGCCGCATTCCCGCGCGGCCATCAACGCACCGAGCGCCAGATTGTCGTTGCCGCAAACGATCGCGGTCGGCCGGATGTCGACGGCTTGCGTCATCAATCCGGCAAAGCTGGCCGCGCCGAACTCCAGCGTCGAGGGACCCATCATCAGATCCTGCGCCGCAATTTCCAAACCCGCGGCCGCGAGCGCTTCGCTGACGCCGCGAAGCCTTTCCTTGACGCGGTCGTTGTTGGTGTCCGGCTGGAAGATGGCGGCAAACCGGCGATGGCCGAGCGACAGCAGATGCTCCGTCATGCGGCTGAACGCGGCGCGATTGTCAAAGCCGATGCACGGATGCGGTGACAGCTTGTTGTATGAGTATGTCACGACATAGGGAATGCCGCGCGAGTTAAACGCGTCAAAGAGCTCGGGGGGATGATTTTCACCGACCACGGCAATTGCTTCCACGCCGCGCGCAAGCATCGCTTCGGCCTGCCGCAAGCCCTCGTCCGGATCGTAGTTCGAGCAGCCCAGGAACAGCGTGAAGCCGCGTTCGCTGAAGACGGTCTGCATGCCGCCGATCTGGTGGGCGAAGATTTCGTCGTCCAGGGTCGGGATGATGGCGCCGGCGATATGCGTCCGGCGCGAGGCCAGCGCCCGTCCCGCAGCATTGGGAATCCAGTTCAGCGCGCGTGCGGCGTCCTTGACCCGCTGCCTGACCTCTTCGGAGACCTTGTCGGGTTCGTTGAAGGCGCGCGAGACGGTCGCGGTCGAGACATTGGCCTTGCGGGCGACCTCCTCGAGCTTGACGCGGCCGCTGCCTCCACGCGCTCTCTTTGAACCTGCCACCATCCCCGCCACGTCGGTCGAACGCTTGATCGATCAATACCTTGCCATGGTATTGACGACCACCGGAGTCCTCAATGAAAATCTCCTAGCGTGAGGCGCGCGCGCTTCCTAGACGATCCCGCCCTGCCGAAGCGCCGCAATCGCAGCCACGTCGTAGCCAAGCTCCGTCAGGACGAGGTCGGTATGCTCGCCGAGCGTCGGCGGACGCGATGCGATCTCGCCGGGCGTTTCCGACAGCCGGACGGCAGCGCGGGCCACGGGTGCGCGTTTCGGCAGGCCGGGATACTCGACATCCTGCATGAAGCCGGCGGCGCGAATATGCGGATGGTCCAGCGCCTGTTGCGGGCTGAGGACGGGCCCGGTCGGAATCATGGCCTTGCCCAGCGTGTCGACAGCCTCCTGCGTGGTGCGCTCGGCGCACCAGCGCGCCATCCGCGCGCTGATGACGGGGCCGTTATTGCCGCGGCTGATGTCGTCGGCAAAGCGCGGATCGTTCAGCCACTGGTCCTCCTCACCCATCAGCTTCGCCCAGCGTTTGAACAGCGGATGCCCCGTGACCTGGCACAGCACCCAGCCGTCTTTGGTGCGGTAGATGTCGGCCGGTGCTGCAGTCTGGCCGAGATTGCCCGTCGGCACGCGATTGACATTGATGACGGCCTGCTCGATCAGCGTGGCATTGGTGAAGGACAGCGCGGTGGCGAGCAGCGCGCCCTCGACGATCTGCCCGCGTCCGGATTTGCCGCGCTCGATCAGGGCTGCAAGCGTCCCGAACGCGCAATGCAGCGCCGTGCCGAAATCGACCCAGTTCACCGCGGCCCGATATGGCGGGTCGCCAGCACCGGTCATGTACACCGAGCCCGACATGACCTGGCCGACGCCATCGAAGCCGACGCGGTCGGACCATGGCCCCGGCCCGCCGAACGCGGTGGCGGTCGTCAGGATGATGTCGGGCTTGATCGCCTTCAGCGAGTCGTAGTCGAGCTTCATCGCGCGCAGGGTCTGCGGCGGCAGATTGGCGACGACGACGTCCGCGGTCGCGATCAGGCGGCGCATCACCTCCTGCCCTTCCGGCTTCATCGGATCGAGCGTGATGCACTTCTTGTTGCGGTTGACCTGCAGGAACAGCGCGCCTTCGCCGCCCTCGCCGACCGGCGCCACGAAGCGATCCTCGCTGCCGTCGCGCTTTTCCACGCGGATGACCTCGGCGCCGAATTCGGCCAGCAAGGTCGCGCAATAGGGCCCTGCGATATAGCGCCCGAAATCGAGGACGCGCACGCCCTCCAAAACTCCTCCCATCGATCCCTTCCCATATTCATATGTTCTGGCCAGATTACAGGGACTGGCTGCCACGGCAAGGCGGCAACGGACATCATGCCCCTGCCCTCAAGATGTGATCGGCGAACAGTTTCGGCCGGCGGAAATTCTGCTCTAGTATCGATCTCTCAGTCCCCCCAGCCAGAGCACATCCATGCCGCAACAATTCGATCGATCCGCAGAAGATCTCGGCAACGCGATCCATTTCGAGCACGTCAACATCCAGGTCCCCGACCAGCGCCTCGCCACGCTGTTCTACGTGACCGGGCTTGGACTGACCCGCGATCCCTACCTGATGGTGTCCGACACCAACATGTGGATCAATGCCGGACGGAGCCAGTTTCACCTGCCGAGCGGCAGGCCGCAGGTGCTGCGCGGCCATGTCGGGCTGGTCATCGAGGGCCGCGAGGCGCTGCTGGCGCGGCTCGCGTCGGTCGCGAAGAAGCTCGAGGGCACGGCGTTCGCATTCGCCGAGCACAACGATCATGTCGAGGCGATCTGTCCGTGGGGCAACCGACTGCGCTGCTACGAGCCGGACGCCGCACGCTTCGGCCGCATCGCGCTCGGCATTCCCTATGTCGAGTTCGACGTGCCGGAAGGCACCACGAAGGCGATTTGCGCCTTCTACCCCGAGATCATGGGCATGCCCGCAAGCTTGCGAAACGGCGACGGCCAGGTCGCCGCCGTGAAGACCGGCCGCGACCAGCATCTGTTGTTCCGCGAGACCGATCGGCCCCAAGGCGACTACGACGGCCACCACGTGCAGATGTACATCACCGACTTCTCCGGCCCTTACCGCAAACTGCTGGCGCGCGACCTGATCTCGCGCGAGGACAATCAATACCAGTACCGCTTCTGCGACATCGTCGATCTCGACAGCGGCAGGCATCTCTTCACGGTCGAGCACGAGGTCCGCAGCGCGACCCATCCGATGTTCATGCGGCCGATGGTCAATCGCAATCCGGCGATCAACAACCGCAATTACGCATTCGGCCACGATCAGTCGCTCTGGGCGATGGGGCCGGATCAATACGAGGGATAGGAGATGGCGAACGCGCGCCTTACGGCGCGCGCCATCCGTGACCTCGGCCGGCCATCAGCAGCCACGGCAGATGATCAGCCGGCGGTCGATCTCCCTGTCGAGCCGCTGCAGCTCCGCGTCTTGGGGCGAGGCTTGCGTCGACCCGGGCACGTCGCTGCGTCGCGGCTGCCGGTGACCGATGGGAGCCTGCCGGGACAGGTCCGCGAACTTCATTGCGTCCACACTGCCAGGCGAGGACATGGTCACAGGCGCGCTTGCGCCTCCGGCAGCCCTGAGGCTGGAAACCGATCCGAACAGAAACGTAGCTGCGACGACGGTCACGCCAAGTCTGATTGACATCATCATTCTCCTATCGCGGTGACGTTGCGACGATGCGCATGCGATGGATAGGAGGTCCCGGCTACTCGACCATTTCGCCCGCGGCGACATCGCGTTACCATTGCAACCGCGATCGCCGATTGTCGTGCGCCAGCTCTGGATTCCTGTTTTGACGCGCTTTCTTCGCGCGCGCCGGTATCCGCTTCGCTCGAAAACGCTCTACCGCGCCGCGGCGGACCGCCTCACGCGTCGTCGTGCGGCCGACGAGGCGACGCTCCGCGCCAGGACGCCGGCGAGCTCCGCCGATATCAGCGGGTGATGAACGAGCTCGGTGATCCCTGACGTCTCCAGCGACGGCACCGCCAGCTCGCGCGTCGATGGGCTCGCCAGAATCATCGGCAAGGCCGGCGCTGCCGCGTGCAATGCCGCAGCCAGCTCGATCGAGGAGCCTCCGGGCATGTGACACACCAGCGCCGCATCGAAGCGCGTTTGCGCGGTGCGGCAGGCAGTGATCGCCTCCGCCAGCCTGGTGAACCCGACCGGCTCATAACCCAGCGCCGCGAGGATTTCCTCATGGCGCAACAGGCGACGGCGATCGGTGTCGAGCACCAGCACCGTCTCGCCCGCGCCACGGAACGCAAGATCGGGGCTGTGCTGAACCGGCACCGCCTCGTCGGGATCGCCGGATGGCAGCCAGACGTCGAAGCGCGTGCCCGCATCCGGCTCGCTCTGCACGGCGACGGCGCCGCCATATTGCTCCGCGATCTCGCGAACGGTTGCGAGCCCGATGCCGTTGCCGTCCGGACGCGTCGTGAAGAAGGGCTCGAATATCCGTTCCAGCGTCGCCTCGTCCATTCCCGGCCCCGGATCGGTGACCGAAATCACGGTGAAGCGGCCGGGGCCGACCTCACTGCGTCCGATCGACAATGGCTGTTGAAGATCGCGCACCTTGATGCCGAGTTCGATGCAACCCGGCTCCGTCATCGCCTGTGCCGCATTGTTGCAAAGATTCAGGATCACCTGCTGCAACTGGGCGGGCTCGCCCATCACGGTGGCCTCTTCGGCCGACTCATTCACCTCGAACTGGACGTGCGAAGGCAACGAAGCCGCCAGCAGCGATCTGGTTTCGTCGATCAGGGTCCTGACACAGACACGCTCCCGCCTGCCCTCGCCGCGGCGGCCGAAGCCGAGAATCTGTTCGACCAGTTCGCGCGCCCGCTCGCCGGCACGGCGAATCTCCGCAAGGCTGCCGGCCGGCCGGCCTCCCGACCGGATTCGCGCTTCGGCGATCTCGGCATAGCCGAGGATCGCGCCGACGATATTGTTGAAGTTATGGGCGATACCGCTGGCAAAGGTGCCGAGGGTTTCCATGCGGCGTGCCTGTTGCAGGCTCGCCTGCAAGCGCTCCTTCTCGCCTTCGAGCCGGACCCGGCGGATCGCGTTGCCGATGGCGTCGAACGCCATGCGAAACAACGAGACTTCGGACCAGTATGCGAGCGCCCCGGCCGGCACGGTATCGAAGCCGAGGATTTCATCGCGATGTCCCCTGACCGCCGTCACGCACAGCCAGCCGCCGACGCCAGCGTCCTCGAGCAGGTTCATCGTGTCGTCGGGATGGGCGGCCTTGACCTTGGGAATATAAACGATACCGCCTTCGCCACTGTCGAAGCGTGGCGCGAGGCTCAGCGCGCGATCCGGCCAACCCGGCTCGAATGCGATCCCGTCGCGGGACCACCGATAGGTGCTTGTCGTCGTCCCGGTCGCGCCGACGAAATAGGCGCGATCCGCACCGATGCATCCGGCGAGCTGTTGCAGCGCGGTCTCGACGTCAGCGGTGATCCTCTCGCGGCTCGAATCGATGAACCGCATCGAGATGCCGGCCATGACGTGCTCGAACGCCGCTCGGCGGCGCAGCGTGACCGCGCGCCGGTGCAATAGCAATCCGAAATAGACCACGCCGCAGAGTAGCAGCAGCGACGTCATGAACTGCAACAGGCGTACCCGGCGCGCCGACGCCCGCGAGGCGAGCTGACGCCTGGTGATCAATGCCAATACGGCATCCTGCTCGCGGTTGTTCGATTCGGCGACGAGCGTCTTCACGATCGTGTCGATGTCGGGCAGAAGGTCATGCAGCATCTCCCCGTGCATCAGCAACGCGCGGACCGAATCCATGTCCTGCGGCGGCGTTTGCACGAGCGCCAGCTCTTCCAATCGACCCTGGACCTGACGCGCCACGACGTCCGACGTATCGAGCGTCAGGCGCAGCATCGCCGCCGCCAATGCGGAGGCGGCGGTGACCAGCGCCCGCTGATCCGACTCGGCCAACTTGTCGCTGAACAGACCGAAATAGGCAAAGGAGTTCTGGAGCAGCGCGTTGCGGCTCTTGAACCGTTCGACCAGATCCTCCTGCCGGAGGGCGCGTGCCGACAGCACATCGATGGCCCTGGTCTCTTCGGCATTGAGACCCGGCGTTTCGCGCAGCCGCGTCAGGGCGTCGTCATAGGCATCGGTCATCTGCACCAGCTTGTCATAGTTGCGCGACAGGCCGACGCGCGCGGTCAGCACTTCCCTGGTCATCGCGCGTTCGAACCGGGTGAAGTCGCCAAGCGCCTGGAGCTGACGGTCGTAACGCACCGAATTGAAGTTCAGCCCGTTCAACAACAGCCAGGTCAGCAGGGCGAGCACGCAGGTTACGCCGATCACGGCGGGGGCAAATTTCATGGGGAGCCTCCGACAGTCGCGCCGCGATAGGTGCCGGTCAGACTGTTCAGAAAGGCGACGAGCGCCTTGACCTGCTTCTCCGTCAACGTGGCGTTCAATTGGGCAAAGGCCATCTTGCGAACCGCGTCATCGAGCGTCGGCGCGCTGCCGTCATGGAAATACGGCGGCGTGGTCGCGACGTTGCGCAGGCTCGGCACGCGCAGAATTTTCGGCTCGGGCGATGCGAGCGGGTGGAATATGCCGTGGCGCTGAAACAGATTGCCGCCGACATTGACGCCCTGATGGCAGGACGCGCAGCCCAGCGATTTGAACAATTGGTAGCCGCCCAGCTCGTCCTCCGACAGCGCCGCGGCGTCACCCGCCAGCCAGCGATCGAACTTGCCGCCCGGCGTGACCAGCGTGCGCTGGAAGTTCGCGAGCGCGTCGACGACATCGCCGCGCTCCGGGCGGTGGCCGTAAGCCGCGAAGAAGCTCTCGCGCATGTCGGGATCGGCATTGAGCTTCTCTGCGATCTCGACCGAGCTGCTCGCCATGGTGCGCGGGCTTTCCAGCGACGCCCTGGTATCGGCTTCGATGTTGCGTAATTTTCCTTCCCAGCCGAAGCGAAAGCTGAGCGCCGCATTGAAGACGGTGAGCGTGTTGAGCGCGATCGCCGCCCCGTCGGGGCCGACATCGTGCTGCCTCGGGCTCGCGCCGTTCGTCGCGATATCGTGACACGATGCGCAACTGCGTGAATTGTCGTGCGACAGCCTGCGATCGGAGAACAGTCGTTCGCCGAGCTTGACCTTCAGCGGATTGATTGCCGGCGGTGCCGGAATGGGCGTGATGGGCTCATCCTTGCGGACCGACACGAAGGCAGACGGCGACTGCGACGGTGCCGGAGAGACCTTCAGAGAGCACGGCACCAGTGCGCAAATCACGATCGCGCAACGTCGAAGGCCGGCACCTCGTCCGGCCCCGAGAAATCTGGCGAACTGCTGCACGCCCAGCAATGTGGGGGTGAAGCGAGAATTGTCGCGGCTGCTCAAGGAATTTTGATCGAAGCTGGATGATTTCGCGAAGGTGGCCGCCACATGCTCCGGGCGATGGTGTCAGCAATCACGGCAGTACCTCACCACCCGCTCGATGTCCGACCTGCCGGAAATCCCGAGGTCCCGCAAGGTCCGGTCATCGAACTCCATCAACGCAGCGACGGCCTTCCTGATCTCACGTTCCCGACGCCAGTGCGCAGGCAGGTCCATCAGAGTCCCGAGGGTCGCGCCGAGCGACCCCAGCCGATTCCAGCTCCGCTCCAGTCGCGCATCGCGTGGCTCGGCGCGATCGAGCCTGACGATATTCCCATTATTGTCATTCCCATTGTTGTCGGCTCCATCGTTGCCGCGCTTCTCCGCGGGCTCGCGACCCGCCGAGGGCGACCGGCAATCTCTCGTGGCCTCCAGCATCGCCTGAACCGGCGCGGCTGCTGTCGGATGCAAGGCCGCCCCGTAAAGGGCAAAGCCTTCCATCAAGGAGGCGAAGACCGCCCACCAGAATGTGGTGACGGGCTGATCCTGCCCGGCAGGCGGCACGTCCGGTGGCGAAGCGATGTCCGGCGCGCGATGCCTCGCGGCAATCGCACCGAGACGGACCATGCCACGACCGTCAGATCGTGCGACCCAGTTCGCCCTGTCGAGTTCCATGTGACCCGGCAAGGCAACGCGGCTCACACTGTGAGAATACTTCTCCATCGTAAATCTCCCACACGCTGTTGGTGGGAGGCAATCTGACGGCCCGCTGTTACGCCAAGGTCACCGCCATCGGCAAATTGGCTACAATTGCAATCCGCCAATTGCTTCTAGAACGGATCGACCGGCACCGCGAAGACATAGCCGACGCCGCGCTCGGTCTGAATGACGCGCGGCGCGCTCGGATCGGTCTCCAGCTTGCGCCGCAGCCGCAGCACCTGGACGTCGATGCTGCGATCGAAAATATCCTCATGGATGCGGGTCGCCTGCAGCAGATGCTCGCGGGTCAGGGCACGCTGCGGCGCCTCGAGAAAGGCCAGCAGCAGCGCATATTCTCCCTTGCTCAACGGCACCGGCGCTTCGTCGGGATCGGTCAGCTTTCGGCTGCGGCGTTCGAGCTTCCAGCCGCTGAAGCGATAGCCCCCGCGCTCGGGATCGCGGGCGCGCGCGGCCCGTCCCATCTCCTGCCGCCGCAACACCGCGCGGACGCGCGCCAGCAGCTCACGCAACGAGAACGGCTTGATGATGTAGTCGTCGGCGCCAAGCTCGAGCCCGACGATGCGATCGATCTCGTCGGGGCGATGGCCCGTCGTGATGATGACCGGCACGTCGGAATGCGACCGGATTTCCCTCAACAGGTCCAAACCGTCATCCTGACCAAGCCGAAGGTCGAGGATGATCAGGCTCGGCTGGCTGCCATCGAGATAGTGGTTCAATTCCGATCTGTTGGAGGCCGCCCTTGTCGGGATATTGTGCTCCTCGAGATATTTGATCACCATTTGCCTTAACGTCGGATCGTCATCGACGACGACGATGTGGCCAATATCTGCAAGCATTCCATACTCTCAAAATTCGCCGTCCGCCGAGTGAGCTGTACTTAAAAATTGCGAACGTCAACGTCCGGCTGTGGTGAAATGATATTGATGTCGTCCGAATTGGAATCGCTCAAAATAGAACGGGATATCCGCGGTCATCGGCACACACTGAACCTATCTATGATGCCGTGATGACGCCGCAACAGGGTAATTCTGCGGCTAATTCCACCGGATGTCGCATACGTGAATAATTGTGATCCCAACGCTTACTACTTTGGGGCGATAGGAAGCCTGCGGCCTGCGCTGTCGTTCAGCGACTGCGATGTGCTGCGCAGGCTGTTGCCCGGCCCCGCAGGGCGCGGGCGTTTGCGGGCTTCACGGACTCATCAGGAGCCCGGCAGAGCCAACAGGTACTGGTAGATCGCGGCGAGATCGTCGTCATCCATCCGCCCGATCGGCCGCCACGGCATCTGCTCGCCGAGCCGATGCCCGTTCGGATCAACGCCTGTGCGCATGGTGTCGACGAATTGCGCAAGGCTCCAGTTCTTGACGATACCGAGGTCCGGTCCGAGCGGCGGCAATTGTCCCGGCACGCCGCCGCCGAGATCCCTGCCGTGGCATTCGCGGCAATCCTGATAGGACAGCAGGTACTTGCCATAGAGCGCCGTCGGCGCCTTCGGCGGCGCGGTGATCACGCCGGTGAAGACGGGCTTCGCATCCGGCAACAGTCCGGCGCCCAGCATCACGATGCCCAGCAGGCTGAAGCGATCCGGCGGATCCGGGGTCTGCGCACCGCTCGCGGGCAGGCTGCGGATGTAGGCGATCACGGCCTTGGTGTCGTCGTCACTGAGCCGGCCGGCATTGGCGAAGGACATGATCGCCAGCCAGCGCCCCCTCGCGTCGATCCCGTTGCGAATGGCTCGAAAGATCTCGGCATCGGACCAATTCTTCAAGACGCCGGCGGGCGTGAGATTGGCCGGCACGAACGCGCCGATGGGAATCGGGAGATCCTTGGCCACATCGCCGCCGCCGGTCAGCGTCCCGGTCTGCGAGTGACATGCGGCACAAAAGCCGTCGGCCACGGCCATGCCTCGGGCAATCTGGTCCGGTGTCGCCTCGATCTTCACATCCGGGACCGGTGCAGAACGGGCGTGTTGCCGGACGATACCGACCGCGGTCAAAGCGGCGACGCCGAACACTGAGACGGCCAGCACGGCCGTCAGCACCATGCCGCTCCACTTCGCCAGAGCAGATTTCGTCCGGGCGGCGCGAACGCCCAGCCAGGCCAGAAACGCGATGAACGCAACCATCGCAATCAGGGCGACAATATTTTCCATGCCAGTCCTCAATGAATTGGGTGCGACCGATGCCGCGCGACATCCGGATCGTCAAAAATGAATTTCGGCCGACGCCAACGCGCCAATATCTGCGAAGGTGTGCCATGCGGAGGTCTGCCGGATTAACAGCGCGGTGTTTCCGTGCCGTTTCATCGCCCGCCGCTCGCGTTACAATTGTAATCCTGTGCCAGCATTATCGCTGCTGGCAGGATGTCACCGGTTTCGCACCGAACTTTTTTTGCCCGGCCTTGGCAGCGCCACGATGCGTTGCCGCCGTAACCATTTTCGCTGCCGCCGGAAGTCTTGGCGTAACGGCGATCGCTTCAATTGCCTCTTACTCGACCGGACGCTCTGGGGCGACCGTGCATCGATCATCAAGAGGTCAACTCACATGAAGATTCTTATCGCTTCGACACCTGCGACGGGTCATCTCAATCCGATGCTGGCGATCACGCAAATCCTGCGTGGAGATGGTCACGAGATCGCTTTCCTGACGGGCACCGCCTTTCGTGCCCGCGTCGAAGCCAGCGGCGTGAAGTTCTTTCCCCTTCCCGAGGACGCGGACTTCGATCCGAACGACGTCTTCTCGCGATTCCCCGAACTCAAGACCATTCCGCCGGGACTGGAGTGGTTCCGTGTTGCTTGCGAGCGCATCTTCGTCGACGCCATTCCGGCCCAGCACCAGGGGCTGCTGCAAATCCTGCGGCAATTCCCCGCCGACATCATTGTCGCCGACGACATGCTGTTCGGTGTGCTGCCGATGCTGCTCGGACCGCGCTCGCAGCGGCCTCCCATCGCGCTCTGCGGGACCTCGTTTCTGCATTGGGCGCGCGAGGACGGCGGGCCCAATTTCCTCGGTCTGCCGCCGGCAAAGACCGACGAGGAGCGCGATCGCTACGCGGCCATGGCGCGGGAATTTGATGCGGCAGTCGATCAGCCGGTGTCGATGCGCCTGAACCGGGCGTTGAAGTCTCTCGGGGTCGGGCCGATCGCGATGCCGATGTTCCATTCCGTGGTCGCTCTCGGGGATGCCTATCTGCAACTGTCGGTGCCAAGCTTCGAATTTCCTCGCGAGATTCCGCCCTCAGTGCATTTCGTCGGCACCCCGCCGATCATCGCCAACCAGGTTCCGCCGCCGTCCTGGGCCGAAGAGCTCGGCGGATCGCGCAAGATCGTTCTGGTGACGCAGGGAACGGTGGCCAATCACAATTTCAATCTGCTGGTTGCCCCGACGCTGGCGGCCCTCGCGGACGAGGAAGACATCCTGGTGATCGTGACGGCAGGCGGCCGCCCGATTGACGCCATCCCCGGCAAGATCCCGTCGAACGCGCGCATCGCCAGCTATCTGCCGTTCGAATGGCTGCTGCCGAACGTCGACGTGCTCGTCACCAACGGCGGCTATGGCAGCGTCAACCAGGCCATGAGCTTCGGCATCCCGCTGGTCACCGCGGGGCTGACCGAAGACAAGGCCGACGTCAACGCGCGGGTCGCATGGTCCGGGGTCGGCATCAACCTCGCGACCAACGAGCCAACACCGAAGGCATTGCGCGACGCGGTGCGGACGGTGCTCGATCAATCCCGCTTCCAGTCGCGTGCCTCGCAGATCGCCGACGAATTCGCCGGGATCGACACGCGGGCCGAAATCCTCCGGGTCATCGGCGAGCTCGTGGCCGACGAGAGCTCGCACACCGGCGCGATGGCGGCAAGCCGGGGGCGGCGCGCCGAACGGCGCGCGTAATCGCCGAACGCGACGATGGAGGGCGGGCGACCGCACCTCCATCACCTCATGCACATCGAACAAGCCGGAACCGGATAACCGTCCATGCAAATCGACCCCGCATCCTTCGCCTTCACGTTGCTGCTCGGTTTTCTGGCGGCCGTGCCCTATTCCGGCATCGACATCAATCTGCCGGCGCTGGCAGCGACCGGCGCGACGCTCGACGCGAGCGCGTCGGATGTCGGGCTGACCATGAGCGCCTTCATGCTCAGCCTCGCCACCGCGCCGCTGATCTACGGACCAATCTCCGACCGCCTGGGCCGCAAGCCGATTCTGGCATTCGGCCTCGTACTGTTCGTCGCCGCAAGCCTTGCCTGCGCGAAAGCGTCCTCGCTGCCGGTTCTATTGCTGGGCCGCTTCGTCCAGGGCATCGGCGCCGCCGCCACCGCAACGACCTTTGCCATCATTCGCGATCTCTTCGACGGCAACGCCGCGCGAGGCAAGATCGCCAACGTCATGGTCACGGTCAATGTCGCGACCGTGATCGCACCGACGGCCGGAGCCGCCCTGCTGGCGATCGCCGGCTGGCGATCAATCTATGCCGTCCAGGCGGGGATCGGTCTCATGCTGCTGGTCGTGGTGATGTTTCGCTTCGCGGAGACTGCGACGACCGACCGCGCCGGCCGCCTGGGGCTTTCGGCCGTCATCGACAGCTACCGCCAGGTGCTGACGCATCCGGTGTCGTTGCCTTTCATCCTGGTCGGCGCCGCGGGCGGCGCGACCGTGTTTGCCTACGTCACCGGCGCCTCGCTGTTCTTCGTCGGCGCCATCGGACTGCGCCCGGAGCAATATGGCCTGATCTTCAGCGCATGCTCGGGGGCCGTCATGGTCGGCGCCTTTCTCGACGGCCAGCTCGGCCGGCGCGGCGTAGAGTCCGCCCGCATGCTCGCAACCGGGCTGACGCTGTCGGCCGCCGCCAGCACCGCCCTGCTCGCGATGACGTTGGCCGGGTGGATGCCCACGTCACTCGTGGTTGCGCTGCTGATGGCGGTCGCACTCGGCTTCGGGTTCAGCGTGCCGAACGTGATGAGCGCGACGATGCAGCGTCTCCCGGAGATCGCGGGCGCCGTCAGCGCTGCCGCCGGAAGCATTCAGCTGACCGCCGGCGCAATATCGAGCGGATTGGTCGCACTTCGCTTCGACGGGCGGACCGCGTTGTCGATGACGGCGGTGATGGCGGCAACGTCGCTGCTCGCTCTGGTTCTCTATCTGCTGGTCGCGCGCCCCGCCGAACGCCGCCTACCGTCGCAGACGATCGATCCCGGCGTGGCGGTCCGCAGCCCCACGAAGTCCTGAGTTGGCCGAATCCAGCTGGCAGCCCGGCGCATCCGTCGGGTTGCCAGCTGACTAGGCCTGTGAGGGATCGAACCTCCGCATGGCGGAACCAAAACCTGTTTGATTATTCGACGATTTCAATCCGCATTTGGAACAAGCGGCGTGGCGCGCCCCGCCCTTATTCTCGCCGCCATCATCATTCAGGAACGCGCGCAGGGGGCGGGCTCCTCCAGGGGGCAGTTCCCAAAGGTTCTGCGTGATCATCCGACGTCTAGTGCAACACGAAGTGACTGCGTCCCGCCGTGCGCTCCTTGGCGGGCTTGCGTCCTCAGCCTGCGTCGTCGCGTTGGGCGGATGCGCCAGCCTGGGTGCTACCGGCGCACGGTACGACGCTTCGTCGCTCTCGGTCGACCCTACGTTGCTCGTCGTAACCACGCGCAAGCCAGTGAACGGCGGCCGGTCGAAGCCGTGGTTTGGGCCGGAGCGGGCTTCTACGATGACCGTCGCACGAGCGAAGCTTGTGGCGCCTGGTGACAGCCGTTTTTCTCTGGCTGCAGCCGGACTTGACGATTGGCGTCTTGATGGGATCGAGCCGGTATCGGGCGATGTCGGCAGTCTTGTCGCGCAGGCCGGCGGCGGACCAGACGTCCTGATCTACGTGCACGGCTTCAAGCAGACGTTCGAGACAGCGGCGCTCGATGCCGCGCATCTCTCCGATGGCATCAGGTTCCGCGGCCAGACGATGGTATTCTCCTGGCCCTCGAAGGCTGGACTGTTCGACTACGCCTATGACCGCGACAGCGCAATGTGGTCCCGCGATGGCTTCGAACGCGTGCTGCAATCCGTCGTGACGAGTTCAAGCGCCGGCCGCGTCCACATCGTCGCGCACAGCATGGGAACCATGCTGACGCTCGAAAGCCTGCGCCAGCTCTATGCGCGATCCGGTGACGCCGTTGCGGGCAGGATCGGGGCCGTGGTGTTCGCCGCGCCGGACATCGACATGGACGTGTTCTCGTCGTCGATCAACCGCATCGGTCCGCTTTCGCGCAAGATCACCGTCATCGCCGCAACGAACGACCGCGCGCTGGCGTTGTCGGGGCAACTCGCTGGTGGGATGACACGGGTCGGCGCTGCCGAGAAGACCGCCATCGAAGGGCTCGGGGTGCGCGTGGTCGATGCGTCCGAGGCAGGCTGGGGCGTTATCAACCACGACCTGTTCCTGTCGAATGCAGAGGTGCGCCAGGTGATACGCCGCTCGATTGATACCGTGGCCGCGTGAACCCGGCGTGGCGGAAACGATATCGCTGATAGAGAGGTATCTTAGGGCTAGCTCTGACATCCCGTTGACAGGTTCAATGCCTTGAACAGGCCATCGAAGACACCTGACCGGCAGGGCTTGACCTCCGCGACTGGCTTGGCGCGCTTGGCATTCGCAAATGCCTTGGACGTTTCCTGCACGGGCCGAGGTCTGGGCAGCATGACCGCGAATTTTCTCCCGCTTGCGGTGCGCTGGTGTGGCGCGATGATCTTCAAAGGCTCTGGCGCAACATTCGCCGTTTGATCCGGCGGAGGCATCGGTTCGCTCAAGGAGACCAGCTGCGGAGGCGCTTCAAATTGCATGTGCATGTGCGGGGTCCCGAGCCGGTCTGCCGTCGTCAGCGTATCGGCTGAGACGCGTAACCCGACGGTCGCCTGAACAGGCGGCGCGTTCACGGGCTTGGTCATGCGGGGCGCCGTCTCAAGCTCCATCACCGCGAGTGTACTGAAGCCAACGAGGATGAGAGCCGCCTTCATCTGATTTCACGCTTCCCGAACGAGACGCCTCGTTCAAAGCCGGAGACCAATTGCAGACATCCAATAAGGCGGCTTGGCGGCAGAACTAAACCAGCCGGCGCGGCGACCGGACAAGATCAGAGACAGGGTTAACGCGGGTCATGCGAACTGGTCCCTTATGCGGAGTGCTCGGTGTCGCCTAACGACCGGCACCTGAGGCCCCCCTCGAGCGCGCAATGTGCTAGTCTGAGCCGGCACTCAGCCCGGACGGTGCACCGTGACCGATGGTCGTCACCCGGCATGGACCGAGGAAAGCCGCTTTCGCGGTGCGCTCGACGATGTGATTATCATCCCACTTGTTGTTGTCGCGCTCGTCACGAACAAGATCCTGCGTTTCGTTCTTTCGATCTTGATGCGGATGCTCGACTACGCCTTCCCCTTTGCGATGCAGATTGTCTGGCTGCCGCTCTTCGCGGCCAGACTTGTCGGCGATGTCATCTTGACCGTCATCGATGGCGCGGTGCGCTTCCTTCCCCTGTCCGCCGCGAAGCGTCGACAGTGGGGTAGATCGATTCGGCGCAACTGGTTGTGGTTCCGGCGGAAGATCAGCTATCGGGCGTTCGAACACGCTGTGCATGATGCCTTTGAAGGCGGCATGGCATGGGTGTTCAGAACATGCCGGCATCTCACGCCGAACGCCGCATTGCTCGTGATCCTGTGCGCGGTCCTTTGGCTGCCGATCTCTTTCGGTGCGGCAACGGCGATGCACGCGGTATTGTTTGCCAAGGTCACATCCTGGCCAGCCTGGATGCAACTCCTGCATCCGCTCGCAACGGTCATCGCGAAGAGCAAGCTTCTGGTGCTACCGGTCTATCCGGCAGCCTGGCCGCAGGCCAGAAAGCATCCACTCGTTCAGCTCGTCTTCAAGGGCTACGACATCATCAAGCGCGTGCATGTGATCAGAAAATTCGGCCTTCGCTATCGGCAGGCAGAGATCGCCGGGACCGCGGCGGTTGAGAGGCTCGAGCGCATCGCCGGTCTCACATCGGCGGTGCGATGGTTGCGCGAGGCGCATGTCGCAGAGCATTTGGGCGTCGAGAAGCCCACTCAGGAATTGCGTTCGTTCTTCGCGCGATGGTCCATCAAGTTCTCGGCCGAATATTACGAAGCGAAGGAACGGCAAGCATCAGGCGGCCCATCATCAAACAGCAGCAAGCCGCGAACGCCGAGTTGATCATCAATCGCCAACGGCCCCACCGTGCCGCCGTCGCTGCCCGATCTCTCTTCAACGGGCAGCGGACTGCGCCATTTCCAAATGAAGCAAGGACAGCTTGTCTTACCATCCGGCAGCGAATCCCACTGGTCGATAGATCAGAAGCTTGGGTGCGAACCAGCGCCGGGACGCGATTACGGTGTTTCTGTCTGTCAGCATCATTGCCGCGCCTGAGGGATTGGTCGGACGCTGCCGGGCGCGTGCTCCTCGCCGCCAATTGCTGCCGACTCCATCGCTCGCAACTACGATGTCGTCGAAGATGGCAGTGAATTGTTTCTGACTACAATCCGCTACAGCGGCTCTTTTGCCGCGCGGCACGATTGGACGCACGGCAAAGCGATCCGTGCGCTCCTTTGGCAATCTTATTTATGCCGAGGGCTCGCTATTCATCGCTTCGATCCCCACATTCAAGTCCACCTTGGTCAACCGTCGAGATTGGCCGGAGTGCGCGGAGACTTCCAACGAAAGGGCTCTGCATATGTCCAAATCTCAGCAGCATCGCGCAAGAGCGACCGCGTCCGGCGAGCTCGTTAAGGATTCGGCCAGCGCTGAGGGAAGCTGTAAATTCAACACCTGGCGGGCCGGCTTCGTCTTTTTGACGGATCACAGGCGCAACAATGAAATCGGTCGCAACAAGCTGCCTTTGAAAAAGGACACGCCTGGCGATGCGAGATCGAGCGCAACCGCTCTGTCACGATGGGAGAACGAGGGAGGCTCGGTCCGCGACGAACTGCCGCCCTGATCCGCTATTCGAGTGGGCTAATGTCCCGCGTTTGGCCCGGCGCTCGGTTTGGCCGCGCGGCGGTCAGTTCTTCCGGTCTATCTCGGGTTTGTCGCGCAGAACCGCGTTCAGAAGCGAGCTATGGACCTCGATCTTTCCATTGTAGCTGATGAAGCCAAGCTTCCGGAACTTGTTCATGAAGAAGCTGACCCGTGACCGGGTCGTACCGATCATTTCGGCCAGCGTTTCCTGGCTGATATTGACGCCAATGGGCTGCGAGCTGGCTTCCTTGCCGAAGTTCGCCAGCAGAAGCAGCAGGCGCGCCAAGCGTTTCTCGCTCGAATTGAAGAGTTGGTCGATCAGGTCTTCTTCAATCCGGCTATTGCGCGCGAGCAAATACGCCATGAACAATTGAGAGAACTTCGGCTTGCCTTCGAGCGCCGTAGTCATCGCCGTCTTCGATATTCTCGTGATGACACAGGACTCCATTGCCGTAGTCGTGGCAAGACGCAATGGATGACCATTGAGGCAGCCCTCGCCAAAGAATTGTCCGGGCTCCAAAATCCCAACGACGGCTTCCTTGCCTTGGTCCGAAACGACCGTGAGCTTGATCTTTCCCTCTTGAATGTAGAATACCGCGTCCGCGGCATCTCCCTGCACGAACACGCTCCGACCTTTGCCAACTTTCGAGATCGATTTCCCGGCCCCGACCTTGGCAAGGAATGCTCTGGGATCAAAGTCCTTCGCCGCTTTCACCAAGGCAGGACTCTCGTTCGCTGGACCATTAACACGCAATCATACTACCACAATTGAAAGGATGTTCACCCGTTGGAAGGCCGCGTGGCGTGCGGCAAATCGGGAACTGAAATGACGAGGGGAAGCGCTCGGCTCGACCTGGGCTTCAGGGATTTCGTCCCATCGAGTTCTCCGTTCAAAGTAGATACGACGAATTTGATGCTTGACCATCTGGCGACGACTGCCTGGTCTGCTTTGCAGGAGCCCCCTTCCACTGCGCAAGATGCAGACGTGTCGAGGGGCCGGCGCGTCTATGCGCAGATTTCCGCCGCGCGACTTGCCTGACTATCCGCGCAGCTCCACAGCTTTCTTGCTACCAAGCGATTCGGCACAAGCTTTCGCAACGGCTGAATTTGGCTCAGTGCTTCCCGGCATCGTGGCCCAACCGCCTTTTTCGACGAACTTGCTCTGATCCCACGCATAGGTCGTCTTCTTCATTGCGACCAGGTTTTCCGAGGCATCAGCGGCTTGTTGAAACTTCTCAACGCAGATGGGTGTGAGAGCTGCGACGACAGCCGTCGCAGCACTATTCCTCGCGAGCGTCTCGGCGGCCCCACCCGTCACCCAGCCGCCCCAGCTGAAACCCACGATTGCCAGAGCAATTGCTCCGGCCGCGGCTCCCCACAGTGCCGGCCGCACGGCAGCTTTCGTCTCGCTGGAGATTTCCATGATTTTCGCCTTGATTTGGAGGTATGTTGAGCTTCACCGGTTAAGGAGGCTAGACACGTCGAGGGATCGGCGTCTGTACCAAATTGCTCACTACACTCGCGTAGGGATACCTTCGGGATGGCTTGATGCGCCGGCTCGCTGCAGTCTGATGCCAGCGCGCCACGGCGAGTATCTGCACCCTTGATGCTCCTGGAAATGCAGGGCCTTTGTGAGATTCTCCGCCTTTCGCAGTTGAGCGCGGGCGGTACCAATAATCGGTTCAGGTGTTCCTTTTCGAACAGACGGCGACGCCTCTCCCCGCTTTATTCCTGCATTGCCTGACTTGAATATATTACCGATCAGCCCGGCCCTCGCGGCCGGGCTTTTCGCTTGGGAAGGCCGTTCGCAGTCGAGGGCGATAGAACAGCAGTCTCACCTCGGCGTCTCGGCAAACGAGGAGAAGCTTCCCTGGAAGGGTTTGCCGGACTGCGGAGTGCGCATGCGGTTCTCAACTGACCCTTTCCTGTGAGCAGATCGTCGCTTCTGCCTCCTGGAAATCGGCCATCCCTTCCCTTGTCTGCCGTTCGGCCATGAGCGGTTTGACCTAGAAATCCATACCGCCCATGCCTCCCATGCCGCCGCCACCCGCAGGCGCGCCGCCGCCGGCGTTCCTCTTCGGCACCTCGGCCACCATGGCTTCGGTGGTGATCAGGAGAGCCGCAACCGAGGCCGCGTTCTGGATCGCCACGCGAACCACCTTGGTCGGGTCGATGATGCCCTTGGCGACCAAGTTGCCATACTCACCGGTCTGCGAGTCGAAGCCGTAGGCGTACTGTTCCTTTTCCAGGATCTTGCCGACGATCACCGAGCCGTCTTCACCGGCGTTGATCGCGATCTGGCGAGCCGGCGCGGACAGCGCCTTGCGCACGATCTCGACGCCGGTCTTCTGGTCGTCGTTCTTGGTGCGCAGCCCCTTGAGATGCTCGGAGGCACGGAGCAGGGCGACGCCGCCGCCCGGGACGATGCCTTCCTCGACCGCCGCGCGGGTCGCATGCATCGCGTCATCAACGCGATCCTTGCGCTCCTTCACCTCGACCTCGGTCGCGCCGCCGACGCGGATCACCGCGACGCCGCCTGCGAGCTTGGCGAGACGCTCCTGGAGTTTCTCACGGTCGTAGTCCGAGGTGGTCTCCTCGATCTGCGCCTTGATCTGGGCCACGCGCGCCTCGATGTCGGCCTTCTTGCCGGCGCCGTTGACGATCGTGGTGTTCTCCTTGTCGATCATCACCTTCTTGGCGCGACCGAGCATGTTGAGCGTGACGTTCTCGAGCTTGATGCCGAGATCTTCCGAGATCGCCTGGCCGCCGGCCAGGATCGCGATGTCCTGCAGCATGGCCTTGCGGCGATCGCCGAAGCCCGGAGCCTTGACGGCCGCGACCTTCAGGCCGCCGCGCAGACGGTTGACGACCAGGGTCGCAAGCGCCTCGCCTTCCACGTCTTCGGCGATGATAACGAGCGGCTTGCCGCTCTGCACGACTGCTTCCAGGAGCGGCAGCAGTTCGTTCAGGCTGGAGAGCTTTTTCTCGTAGATCAGGATATAGGCGTCGTCCATTTCAACGCGCATCTTGTCGGCGTTGGTGACGAAGTAGGGCGAGATGTAGCCGCGGTCGAACTGCATGCCTTCGACGACTTCGAGCTCGGTCTCGAGCGATTTGGCTTCTTCAACCGTAATGACGCCCTCGTTGCCGACCTTCTTCATGGCGTCGGAGAGGAACTTGCCAATCTCCGCATCGCCGTTGGCCGAGATGGTGCCGACCTGGGCGATCTCCTCGTTCGAGGTGACCTTCTTGGAGTTCTTGACGAGGTCGGCGACGACGGCGTCCACTGCCAAGTCGATGCCGCGCTTGAGGTCCATCGGGTTCATGCCGGCGGCAACCGCCTTGGCGCCTTCCTTCACGATCGCAGCCGCGAGCACGGTGGCGGTGGTGGTGCCATCGCCGGCCGCGTCAGCTGACTTGGAGGCGACTTCGCGCACCATCTGTGCGCCCATGTTCTCGAACTTCTCTTCGAGCTCGATCTCCTTGGCGACGGTGACGCCATCCTTGGTGATGCGGGGAGCGCCGAACGACTTGTCGAGCACGACGTTGCGGCCCTTCGGACCGAGCGTGACCTTCACCGCGTTATTGAGAATTTCGACGCCGCGCAACATGCGGTCGCGGGCATCGACGCCGAATTTGACTTCTTTGGCTGACATGGCGATCTCCGTTTTCAACTGGTCAGATCCCAAAGGCCGCGCAACTGGCGAGCTCTTGAGGGATGAGATTTGAATTGCGGGCCTCATCCTTCGAGAACCCGGCTACGCCGAATCCTCAGGGTAAGGAAAACCGGCTGGCGCTTACGCGGCCTTCTTCTTGGCGGCCGGCAGATCAGTGAGGACGCCCATGATGTCGCTTTCCTTCACGATCAGCAGGTCGACGCCGTCGATCTTGACTTCAGTGCCGGACCACTTGCCGAACAGCACGCGGTCGCCGACCTTCAGGTCGATCGGGATCAGCTTGCCGGCTTCGTCGCGGCCACCGGGGCCGACGGCGATGACTTCGCCCTGGGAGGGCTTCTCCTTGGCGGTGTCCGGAATGATGATGCCACCGGCTGTCTTGTCGTCGGCCTCTATGCGCTTGACCACGACGCGGTCATGGAGCGGACGGAATTTCATGCGATCCTCCCTGGCTTTTGTGATTATTCTGGATTGGCAGTCGTAATGAAGCACGTGCCGTAAACGAAGTCTTCCGCGTCCATCAAGACGTGAGGCTTCGTCTCAAAAATTGGCGGCGACCAGATCGTAAGAGCCCCTGCTGCCGCGGACGTACACCCTGGCAGCGGCGGCACATATCACATCACGATTGGAATCGAATGCGCTCAGGAAATCCGATTCATTGTTGGAGTGAGCGCCCGGTTCAAGTCGCCTCAGCGCGTCTTCCTCTATGAAGAACGATGCCTCTAACGCGCTATCGTATCCCCAAAAACGCACGGCGTGCCGCGTTCGGTCATATGAACGACTGAAATTCGGAAACTCGATCATGGTTGGGTCCGATCAAGTTTGCGCAACGGGAATAGGTTCTGAGAGCGATCCGGCTGCGCTAAACCATAAATGGCTACTCTGGAATCGGATTACAACTGCCCACGAAAATTAAGTGCGACCAGCCTCGTGATCTTCTTCGGGCTGTTGATCGTCGCTGCAATAAATTTTCAGTGGTAGTCCTCTCGGCTCACCCGCGCTATCGGCTCAAGCCAACAGCTAGTTGGCTCCGCTGAAATGACTCACGAGCTCAGCCCGGCGGCAGTTGATACGATCCTTTCACAAGGTACGACCGTCACTCGTACTGCGCTCAGTCCTACAGGTGGTCAGCTTATCTTCAGCGACCCGCGCGATCGTTGTGCGGAATTCGCGAACACCGTCCGGGTAACTGATCTCGAGTTTCTGGAAGATGTTCTGAGTGAATGGTGGCGAACAAAAACAGCAACGTCTCCAGCGGACAGCGCCATCCGCTCTCCAAATGGGGCAACGATGACGTCGATTTGGTAAGCAATATCAATTGGCTGGGGCGGGAGGGATCGAACCTCCGAATGGCGGAATCAAAATCCGCTGCCTTACCGCTTGGCTACGCCCCAACAGGCGACCAGGGAATGGGCGGAAGAACCGGCTACCGCAGATTCCCGCTGGTCGCAGCCGGTCTATAGGGAGCGGCGCGGCATTTCAACCGCCTGGAAGGGCAAAATACCTGAGGTCCAGGACCGGGGCCGGCGCTGGCCGTGCCACCCTTTATTATTAGCCCGGCGGCGGCGCCGTTCCGGGCCGGCGCAGTCCCGGCGTTCGGGCAGTTGAGACCTCCCCCGTTTCATGGGAATACGGCGCCAATACCTGTCCACGGGAGTGAGCCATGACCTACCGCGCGCCGATCTCAGACATGCTGCTGTCGCTCAACCATGGCGCCGGCCTCAAGGCTGCCGTGGAGGCCGGCCATTACGGCGATTTCGACGGCGACATCGTGAGCGCCGTGCTGGAGGAAGCCGGCAAGTTCGCAACCGACGTGCTGGCGCCGCTCAACCAGGTCGGCGACGAGCACGGCATCAAGCTCAGCGATGGCAAGGTCACGACTGCGCCGGGCTGGCCGGACGCCTACAAGCGCTGGACCGAGGGCGGCTGGAACGCGGTCTCCGGCCCCGAGGATTTCGGCGGCCAGGGCCTGCCGATCGCGATCAACGCCGCCTGTACCGAGATCTGGAGCGCCTCCAACGTCGCCTTCGGCCTCTGCCCGCTGCTCACGGCGTCAGCAATGGAGGCGCTGGATGCGCATGGCAGCGACGAGCTGAAAAAGATCTATCTGGAAAAGCTCGTCTCCGGCGAATGGACCGGCACGATGCAGCTGACCGAGTCGCAGGCCGGCTCCGACGTCGGCGCGCTGCGTACCCGCGCCGAGCGGCAGGCCGACGGCACCTATCGCATTAAGGGGACGAAGATATTCATCACCTATGGCGAGCACGACATGACCGACAATATCGTGCATTTCGTGCTGGCGCGCCTGCCCGATGCGCCCGCCGGCACCAAGGGGATCTCGCTGTTCCTTGTGCCGAAGTTCATGGTCAATGCCGACGGCTCGCTCGGCGCGCGCAATGACATCTATGCGTCGGGCGTCGAGCACAAGCTCGGCATGCATGCTTCCCCGACCTGTACCATGACCATGGGCGATCATGGCGGCGCGATCGGCTTCCTCGTCGGCGAAGAGAACCAGGGCATGCGCTGCATGTTCACGATGATGAACCAGGCCCGCCTCGGCGTCGGGCTGGAGGGCGTCGGCGTCGCCGATCGCGCCTACCAGCAGGCGCTGGCCTATGCGCAGGAGCGCAAGCAGGGCCGCGCCATCGGCAAGACGGGTGACGGTTCGGACGCGATCTTCGTGCATCCCGACGTCAAGCGCATGCTGATGCGGATGCGGGCGCAGACCGCGGCCGCACGCACCATCTGCTATGCGACCGCGGTCGCGATCGACGTCTCCACGCGCGCCAGGGATCCGAAGGTCCGCGCGGACGCCGCCGCACGCGCGGCGCTGCTGACGCCGATGGCCAAGGGCTATTCCACCGATATCGGCAACGAGGTCGCCTATCTCGGCGTGCAGGTGCACGGCGGCATGGGCTTCATTGAGGAGACCGGCGCCGCGCAGCACTACCGCGATGCGCGCATCACCGCGATCTACGAGGGCACCAACGGCATCCAGGCGATCGATCTCGTCACCCGCAAGCTCGCGGCCAATGGCGGCGCTGCGGTGTGGGCGCTGCTCGACGAGCTCTCGGCAACCGTGAAGCAGGTCGAAGCCTCCAACGATCCCGCTTTCGGCACCACAGGTATCAAGCTGCGCGAGGCGCTGGAGGCGCTGACGCGCACCAGCAAGTGGCTGCTGGAGCGCGTGACCTCCGCGCCGAACGAGGCGCTCGCCGGCGCGACGCCGTACCTCCAGCAGTTCGGCTCGACGCTCGGCGGTTGCATGCTGGCCTCCGAGGCGCTCGCCGCCAAGTCCGACGGCAACACCGACGCCGCGCGCTACGTCTCGCTCGCGCGCTTCTTCGCCGAGAACATCACGGTGCAGGCCGGCGCGCTGGAGCGCACGGTGACGGAGAGCGCGGAGTCGGTCGCGGCGGCGGATGCGGTGTTGTTGGGGTAAGGGTGGCTACGACGCCGCAAGCTTCGCGCGTCGGCCCGGCCGCCACAGCACGATTCCAGCCGCCACGAGATCGAGCATCACACAGATCGCAAACGCGCTCGTGTAGTTGCCGGTGAAACTCCGCACGAGGCCGATGATGCCGGGGCCGAAGGCGCTGACGACGCCGCTGATCGACGTGCCCAATCCCATTGCGGCGGCAAAGGCGGCAGCACCGATCTCGCGCTGGATGATCAAGGGTGGGAACGTGATCATGTTGCCGATCGAGAAGCCGTAGACGGCGCAGCAGACGAGCAGCACGGTCGGGTTCGTGCTTTGGAGAAGCACGAACAGCGCCACCGCCTGGCTCGTCATCGACGCCGCACAGGCGAGCCGCGGATCGAGCCGGTCGACGAACAGGCCGAGCGACAGGCGGCCGACCACCGCCATCGCCGCCATGATGGTGACCGCAAGGCCTGCGGCATAACGCCCGATCAGCGGCTCGAGGAACGTCACCTGGTGGATGATGAATCCCATCTGTGCCAGCAGCGCGATCGCGATCGGCAGCACCATGGTCCAGAACGCCGCGTTGGCGAGCAGCGTCTTGCGGGAATGGGCCGGCGCGGCCATGCCAGCGGACGAGCGGCCGCCCGATGCCGGCGATATCTGCGTCGGCCAGCCGATGAAGATGACGACCACCGGCAGCACCAGCACCACCATCGCCATCGTGGCGGCAAGCATGGCGGACTGGAAGCCGATGCTGCCGGTCAGCGACAACAACAGCGGAACGAGGACGATGCCGCCGCAGGTCGCGCCGTTGAAGGCGAGGCTGAGCGCGAGCCCGCGGCGCCGTTCGAACCAGGCGTTCAGCACGGTGGCGATCACCACGGTGCCCATGCCGGTCCAGCCGACCGACATCAGCGCATAGGCGAGATAAAGCTGCCAGGGCGTCTGCATCAGCGCCAGCAGCACGGTCGAAGCGCCGAGCGCCGACAGGCCGCTCAGGATCAGCGCGCGCAGCCCGATGCGGGCGAGCAGATCGTCGGTGAAGATGACGAGCACGGAGGTGAGGAGAAACGAGAAGGTGCTCGCCGCGGAGACCAGCGTGCCCGGCCAGCCATGGGCGCGCTGGAGCTCGGCGAGATAGACGCCCTGGCCATAGAGGCCGAAGCCGAACATGAAGAAGGCCATCAGGAAACAGGCCAGCACGACGCGCCAGCCGCGATAACGCAGCGAGGATTCGTCAACGCCCGTTGCGGCAATCATCAAACGAACAATCGGCCAAAGGAACCGGCATTGGGCAATCGTGCCCTACAACCCCCGGTTTTTCAAATGAAACATTGTAGCCATTTGTTGCAATGCGCAACTGCATGTGCGAAGCAATACAACCGGCATGATCCGGTGCGGTGCGGTTCCCGATCAGAAAAACGACAGCGCGCCATGCGGCGAACTCACGGGGACGTTCTCGAAAAGGTCGAGCGGGCGGATTGGCACGCCTGCAAGATGATGTAGGCTGAGGCTTGCGAGACTCGCCAAGGCAAGCGTCGCGGCGACCGCAGGGGGCTCTCATGCCGAATGGCAACATCGTCGTCACCGAAGAGCGCGGAACACGCGTCATCACCCTGCGCCGCCCGAGCAAGAAGAACGCGATCACGCAGGACATGTATCGCGAGATGAGCCGCGCGATCGACACCGCGCAGAACAATCCCGACATCCGCTGCATGATCATCACCGGCGGCTCCGGCGTATTCACCGCCGGCGACGACATCGACGACTTCATGCAGGCCGAACCGAATTCCGAGACGCTGTCGGACGGCGCAAAATTTCTCTATTCGCTCGCCCTCAACGTCAAGCCGATCATCGCGGCCGTCGATGGCGCCTCGATCGGCATGGGCACCGTGATGCTGTTTCATTGCGACTATGTGCTCGCCTCGAACGCCGCGACCTTCTCCGCGCCCTATATCCATCTCGGGCTCGTTCCGGTCGGCGCGGCCAGCCTCCTGATGCCGAACACGATGGGCTACCAGCGCGCCTTCGCGATGCTGGTGATGGGGCGGACTTTCACCGCCGCGGAGGCGCACGCGGCAGGCTTCGTCAACACCGTGGTCTCGCCGGGACATACCGAGGTCGAGGCGCGCAAGGTGGCGCGCGATATCTGCCGGCTGCCGGCCGAGGCGGTCGCGGCCTCGCGCAAGCTGCTGCGCGCCGCGCCCGAGGAGCTCACCCGCCGCATCGACCAGGAGGCCCATCTGTTCGGCGAGCGGTTGAAGTCGGACGAGGCGATTGCCGCGTTCAAGGCGTTTGCAAACCGGAAGAAGAGGTAGGGGGCGGCCGGCGCCCAGCCAATGGTCGTCATTCCGGGGCGCGACGAAGTCGCGAGCCCGGAATCCATCGTGCGGCAGAGTTGGTGGATGAATGGATTTCGGGCTCGCGCTACGCGCGCCCCGGAATGACAGCGAGAACGTTCGTGAAATCTTCGCGGGGAACGACTAAACTTGTTCCATGCGATACGCCTTCCTATTCCTCCTTGCCGCCCTCGCCATCGCCCTCCCCGCCTCGGCCCAAACCGCGGCGCCGGTCGAGCTGCGCATTCTCGCCATCAACGATTTCCACGGCAATCTGCGTCCGCCGCCGGGCGGCATCCGGATCAATGATCCCGAAGACAAAAGCAAGAAGGTCATGGTCGTGGCCGGCGGCGCGGAGTACATGGCGACGCTGGTCAAGCAGCTGCGCGAGGGGCATACAAACACGATCTTCGTTGCCGCCGGCGACCTGATCGGCGCGAGCCCGTTCCTGTCGGCAATGTTTCACGACGAGCCCTCGGTCGAGGCGCTCTCGATGATGGGGCTTGCGATCACCTCGGTCGGCAATCACGAGTTCGACGAGGGCAAGACCGAGCTCTTGCGGATGCAGAACGGCGGCTGTCATCCGGTCGACGGCTGCCAGGGGCCGCATCCCTTCACGGGCGCCAAGTTCCATTATCTCGCGGCTTCCACCATCGAGACCGCGACCGGCAAGAGCGTACTGCCGCCCTACGAGATCAGGGAGTTCGAGGGCATCCCCGTCGCCTTCATCGGACTGACCTTGAAGGAGACCGCGGGCATCGTCTCGCCCTCAGGCATTGCCGGGCTCGAATTCCGCGACGAGGCCGAGACGGTGAACGCGCTGGTGCCGCAGCTGAAGGCGCGCGGCGTCGAGGCAATCGTGGTGCTGATCCACCAGGGCGGTGAGCCCTCAGGCGACTACAATGAATGCCCCGCCATTACGGGGCCGATCGTCGACATCGTCAAGAAATTCGACCGCGCCGTCGACGTCGTCGTCAGCGGCCACACCCACCGCGCCTATGTCTGCGACATCGACGGGCGGCTCGTCACCAGCGGCGACAAATACGGCACGCTGGTCACCGCGATAGACCTCAAGCTCGATCCTGTAACCCGCGACATCGTCAGCGCCAAAGCCGAGAACGTCATCGTCGCCAATGCCTCGCTGGCGAAGGATCCCGAACAGACCGCGTTGATCGAAGCCTATGACAAGCTGTCGGCACCGATTGCGAATCGCCCGGCCGGATCGGTGACGCAGACGCTGTCGCGCGTGCCGAACGAGGCCGGCGAGAGCGCGCTCGGCGACGTCATCGCGGACGCGCAGCTCGCCGCGACGAAGGACGCCAAGGATGGCAGCGCTGTCATCGCGCTCACCAATCCCGGCGGCATCCGCACCGACATTGTTCCGAAGGAGAACGGCGCTGTGTCGTTCGGCGAACTGTTCGCGAGCCAGCCGTTCCGCAATCGCCTCGTTACGATGACGCTCACGGGCAGCCAGCTCAAGGACATGCTGGAGCAGCAATGGCTCGATCCGAAGCGCCCGCGGATTCTCCAGGTCTCGAACGGGTTCAGCTACACTTGGGATGCGACGAAACCGTTCGGCGAGCGAATCAGCCTTGAGAAGATGACGCTCAACGGCAAGCCGATCGAGCCTGGAAGCGGCTACCGCGTCACCGTCAACGATTACCTCGCCGTCGGCGGCGACGGTTTTACGGCCGCCAAACAAGGCACAGCACAGCAATATGGCGGCTACGACGCGGACGCGCTGTTCGCCTTCTTCAGGGCACACGGACCGATCGGTCCGCTGCCGCCCACCCGCATCCTGCGCGTGAATTGATCCGGATCAAACGGACTTGTCCGGAACCACCCTTTGCCATTCCCGCCCAAGCGCTTAGATTGCTTTTTGCATTTGCGTTTTGGCTCGGGATGCGCCAAGCGACGTCAAGAGCCCGTTCCCTGTGAGGCCGACCTGATGAGCACGCTTCTCCTCTCCCACAAGGCCTGCCTCGACCACGTCACGCCCCCGGGACATCCTGAAAGGCCCGACCGCCTGCGGGCGGTGGAGGAAGCGCTGTCGCAGGAGCGCTTCCAGTTCCTGGCGCGCGACCTGGCACCGGAAGGCGATCTCGATCTCGTGACGCTCTGCCACAACGAGCACTACGTCACCGAGCTGCGCCACATCGCGCCGACCAGCGGTCAGGTCTATATCGACGGCGACACCTCGATGTCACCAGGCACGTGGGAAGCGGTGATGCGCGGCGTCGGCGGCGCGGTGGCTGCGACCGAAGCGGTGATGAATGGCGAGCATCGCAACGCCTTCGTCGCGGTGCGCCCGCCCGGACATCACGCCGAGATCGGCAAGCCGATGGGCTTCTGCTTCTTCGACAATGCCGCGATCGCGGCGCGTCATGCGCAGCGCAAATACGGCATCCAGCGCGCCGCCATCGTCGATTTCGACGTGCATCACGGCAACGGCACGCAGGACATCTTCTGGTCCGATCAGACCGTGATGTACTGCTCGACGCATCAGATGCCGCTGTTTCCGGGTACCGGCGCGAAGGGCGAGCGCGGCGACCACGACACCATCGTCAATGCGCCGCTCGCTTCCGAAGACGGCGGACCAGAATTCCGCGCCGCGTTCGAGCAACTGATCCTGCCGCGCCTCGAAAAATTCAGCCCCGAGCTTCTCGTCATCTCCGCGGGCTTCGATGCGCATTACCGCGATCCGCTGGCCTCGCTGAATTTGCGCGCGGAGGACTACACGTGGGTCACGCGCAAGCTGATGGACCTTGCCGACAAGTCCGCAGGGGGCCGCATTGTTTCGGTGCTCGAGGGCGGCTATGACCTGCAAGGATTGAAAGAATCTGTTACGGCGCATGTCGGCGCCCTGATGGGCGCTTGACGCACCCGCCACATTACGCCCGCAAAACTGCGCTTTTTCTCACGTGAAGCGGGCAATCGGAAACGGATATGGCCGAAAATACCCAAGTCGACGTCTCCAGGCTCACCTTCGAACGCGCCATCGAGGAGCTCGAAACCATCGTGAAGCGGCTCGAGGACGGCAAGGTGCCGCTCGAGGAATCCGTGACGATCTACGAGCGCGGCGAGGCGCTGAAGCGCCGCTGCGAGGAATTGCTGCGCCAAGCCGAGGCACGCGTCGACAAGATCACCACCGATGCCAGCGGCCAGGCCACCGGCACCGCACCGCTCGACGTGCAGTAAGGTCCCCGTTTCAAGCCGCCCGCCTCAAGCATCGGCCATCTGCAGTTTTTCATGATCGCACGCCGCTGTTTGGGCTTACAGCCCTCGGCGGCCAGGCACTGACATCGAAGAGTTCCCCCGGCCAGGGCCTCTCGGGCTCGCGAATCTGGCCAAAACGGCCTTCCTCTCGCCCAAAATGCAGGCGAGGAACCGGGCAAGACTGGAACCCATCCGCCGGCGCCAAGATTAACCAAGCTGGCCCGCGGGTTGCAGGTGCATACCCCTAAACGACCCTGCGGGTTGGCTTTGGCCCAAGCTTTGGTGTAAAGCTGCGCGGAGTGTGGCTTTTTGCAAGCCTTGCGTGGGCACAAATTACCGACGACAAGCGCTTCAAACTGCTAATGAAATTGGCTGGGACGGACGAAGCCGATCTAAGTGACAGGGATCACAGGGACTGAACCGGAGCGCACCTAGGCTCACCTAAGCTTGAAGACGGGGCCCTGCCCCATGCAGGTGGCTCCGACGGTTTAAGGACTCGCGCTGCGCCGATATTGTGCAAACCCATCGCGCACCGGAACGATCTTCCGGCGCTGACAAATTGGAAATCGCCGTGAACGCATACAGTAAAACGCCGCTTCTCGACACCATCCATACGCCGGATGACCTGCGCAAGCTCAAGATCGAGCAGGTTCGCCAGGTCGCCGACGAGCTGCGGCAAGAGACCATCGATGCCGTCTCGGTGACCGGCGGTCACTTCGGCGCCGGCCTCGGCGTGGTCGAGCTCACCACCGCGATCCATTATGTCTTCGACACGCCGCGCGACCGGCTGATCTGGGACGTCGGCCATCAGGCCTATCCGCACAAGATCCTCACCGGCCGGCGCGACCGCATCCGCACGCTGCGCACCGGCGGCGGCCTGTCCGGCTTCACCAAGCGCAGCGAGAGCGATTACGATCCGTTCGGCGCGGCGCATTCCTCGACCTCGATTTCCGCCGGCCTCGGCATGGCGGTCGCGCGCGACCTTTCCGGCGGCAAGAACAACGTTATCGCCGTCATCGGTGACGGCGCGATGTCAGCCGGCATGGCCTATGAAGCCATGAACAACGCCGGCGCCATGAACTCGCGCCTGATCGTGATCCTCAACGACAACGACATGTCGATCGCGCCGCCGGTCGGCGCCATGAGCGCCTATCTGTCGCGCCTCTACTCCGGCAAGACCTATCGCACGCTGCGCGATGCGGCCAAGCAGATCAACAAGCGCCTGCCCAAGATCATCGCCAACCGCGCCAACCGCGTCGAGGAATATTCGCGCGGCTTCATGATGGACGGCGGCACGCTGTTCGAGGAGCTCGGCTTCTATTACGTCGGCCCGATCGACGGTCATAACCTCGACCATCTGCTGCCCGTGCTGAAGAACGTGCGCGACATGGAGACCGGCCCGATCTTGGTCCACGTCGTGACCCAGAAGGGCAAGGGCTACGGCCCGGCGGAAGCTTCCGCCGACAAGTATCACGCGGTCGTCAAGTTCGACGTCGCGACCGGCACCCAGGCCAAGGCCAAGCCGAATGCGCCGGCCTACCAGAACGTGTTCGGCCAGAGCCTCGTCAAGGAAGCGCAGAAGGACGACAAGATCGTCGCCATCACCGCGGCGATGCCGTCGGGCACCGGCGTCGACATCTTCAACAAGGCCTTCCCCGACCGCACCTTCGACGTCGGCATCGCCGAGCAGCACGCGGTGACGTTCGCCGCCGGTCTTGCGAGCGAGGGCTACAAGCCGTTCTGCGCGATCTACTCGACCTTCCTGCAGCGCGGCTACGACCAGATCGTGCATGACGTCGCGATCCAGAACCTGCCCGTCCGCTTCGCCATCGACCGCGCCGGCCTCGTCGGCGCCGACGGCGCGACGCATGCTGGCTCGTTCGACAACGCCTATCTCGGCTGCCTGCCGAACATGGTGATCATGGCCGCAGCCGACGAAGCCGAGCTCGTGCACATGGTGGCGACCCAGGTCGCGATCGACGACCGTCCGAGCTCGCTGCGCTATCCGCGCGGCGAAGGCCGCGGCATCGAGATGCCCGAAGTCGGCGTTCCGCTCGAGGTCGGCAAGGGCCGCATGATTCGCCAAGGCAGCAAGATCGCCTTGCTCTCCTTCGGTACGCGCCTCGCCGAATGCGAGAAGGCGGCCGACGAACTCGCCGCCCACGGCCTCTCCACCTCGATCGCCGATGCGCGCTTCATGAAGCCGCTCGACACCGAGCTGGTTCTCAAGCTCGCCCGCGACCACGAGATCCTGATCACGATCGAGGAAGGCTCGGTCGGCGGCTTCGGCTCGCATGTCGCGCAGTACCTGACCGATCAGGGCGCGCTCGACGGCGGCATGGTCAAGTTCCGCTCGATGGTGCTGCCCGACGTGTTCCAGGACCACGACACGCCGGCCGCGATGTACGGCCGTGCCGGTCTCGACGCCAAGGGCATCGTCGCCAAGGTGTTCGAGGCGCTGGGCAAGGACGTCAAGACCGAGACGGTCAAGCTCGCCTGACGGCGAGCTTCGACCTTCGCGAACCAGCGCGACCTTCATGAAAATCTATCTGGCAGGGCCCGACGTGTTCCTGCCGGATGCGGTTGAGATCGGCCGGCAAAAGGCTGCGATCTGCGCGGCGCACGGGCTCACCGGCCTCTATCCCCTCGACAACGCCATCGATCTCACCTCGCCCGACGCCTCGCGGCAGATCTTTTGCGGCAACGAGGCGATGATGGACGAAGCCGATGCCATCATCGCCAACCTCACCCCGTTCCGCGGTGCCGGCGCCGACCCCGGCACCGTCTATGAGCTCGGCTACATGGCCGGCCGCCGCAAGTTTTGCCTGGCCTATTCCAACGACGGCGCCGTCTATGCCGACCGCGTCGGCCGCTTCATGGACGTGACCTCCGAGGACGGACGGCTGGTCGATGCACAGGGGCTGACGGTCGAGGATTTTGGCCTCGTCGACAACCTCATGATGATCCATGCGCTGGAGCTGCACGGCTGCCCGCTGGTGACGCCGGCGCAGATGCCGATCGACGTCTGGCACGATCTGGCCGCGTTCGAGGCTTGCGTCCGGATGGCGGCCGCGCGATTGATCGCTACATAGACGCTTCGACGCTTCAGTCGCCTCCGGAGATCCGATGTCCCCTGCCCGCAAGCGTGCGGATGTTCTGCTGGTCGAGCGCGGCCTGTTCGAGAGCCGGGCGCGGGCGCGCGCGGCGATCGAGGCCGGGCTCGTCACCGCCGACGACAAGCAGGTCGCCAAACCCTCGGAGACGATCGCCGAGGACGCGGTGATCGTGGCCGAGCCTGCGCATCCTTATGTGTCGCGCGGCGGCGTCAAGCTGGCCGGCGCGCTGGAGCGCTACCCCATCGAGATCGAGGACCATGTCTGCCTCGATGTCGGCGCCTCCACCGGCGGTTTCACCGAGGTGCTGCTGGCGAACGGCGCCAGCCTGGTGTTCGCCATCGATGTCGGCACCAGCCAGCTGCATCCCTCGCTGCGCGACCATCCCAAAATCGTGTCGATGGAGGAGACCGACATCCGCAGCTATGACGGCAAACGGCTGCCGGCGCGGCCCGACGTCGTCGTCATCGACGTCAGCTTCATCTCGCTCAAGACGGTGCTGCCCGTGGCGCTGTCACTGGCAGCCGCGCCGATGAGCCTACTGGCACTGATCAAGCCGCAATTCGAGGCTGACAGGAAGCACAACAAGAAGGGCATCATCCGCGACGCCGCCGTGCATCAGGAGATCTGCGACGACATCGCGGTCTTTGCCGCTTCGCTCGGTTGCACCGACATCGAGGTGTTCCCCTCCCAGATCACCGGCGGTGACGGCAATATCGAATTCTTCCTGGGCGCGCGCCGTGGTTGAGCGCGTGAGGATCGATCACGTCGGCCATCGCGGCGACGGCGTCTCGCTCGCAGCGGGCGATGCCGTCTATGTGCCCTACACGCTTGGCGGCGAGACCGTCGAGGTCGACCACGTCGCCGGCAGCCATCCCGACCGCCGCAAGCTGCTCGCGGTCGATGTCGCCAGCCCCGATCGCATCGAGCCGTTCTGTCCGCATTTCGGCGTCTGCGGCGGCTGCGCCATCCAGCACTGGGCGGCTGAGCCCTATCACGCGTGGAAGCGCGGCATCGTGGTCGAGACGCTGGCGCAGGCCGGCATCGATTGCGAGGTGGCGCCGCTGGTCGATGCCCATGGCGCGGGGCGCCGGCGCGTCACGCTGCACGGCCGGTTCGGCACGCATGACGTCCTCAAGGTCGGCTTCTCGGCGGCGAGCTCGCACGACGTCATCCCGATCCATCGCTGCCCGATCCTCGATCCCGGGCTCGAGGGTGCGCTCGATGCCGCCTGGGCGCTTGCCGAATCCCTGATGTCCAGAATGGCGGCGACGAAGCCGCTGGACATCCAGGTCACCGCGACCGCCAACGGCCTCGATGTCGACGTGCGCGGCTCCGGCCCGCTGCCGACGGCGCTGGTCACGGCGCTCTCGCGCGTTGCGGAGCTGCATCGGCTGGCGCGGCTGACGCGGCACGGCGAACTGGTGCTGCAACGCTTGCCGCCGACGGTACGGATGGGCCGCGCCGAGGTGACGCTGCCGCCGGGCTCGTTCCTGCAGGCAACGGTCGCGGGCGAGGAGACGCTGGCGTCGCTCGTCGCCGAGCGTGTCGGCAAGGCCAAGGAGGTTCTCGACCTCTTCTGCGGCGTCGGCCCGTTTGCCTTGAGGCTCGCCGAGAAGGCGCGCGTCACCGCCTATGACAACGACGCCGGCGCCGTCGCCGCGCTCGTGAAGGCTGCGCGCACACCAGGGCTGAAACCGATCAAGGCCGAACCGCGCGACCTGTTCCGCCGCCCGCTGGTGCCGCCGGAGCTGCGCGACTTCGACGCCGTGGTGTTCGACCCGCCGCGCCAGGGCGCGCAGGCGCAGGCGCTGAAACTCGCTGCGAGCAAGGTACCCGTCGTGATCGCGGTGTCGTGCAACGCCGCAACCTTCACTCGCGACGCCCGGCTCCTCATCGACGGCGGCTACAGGATCGAGACCGTTGTCCCGGTCGATCAGTTCCGCCACACGCCGCATGTGGAATTGGTGGCGCGGTTCACGCGCTGACGCGCTACCTGCCGCTCACCGTCCGAACCCTTCCAGACTGCTATGCCGACGGTTCGAATTGCGGCTGCCATCGCAGCAAGTAGGACTGCAGCGAGCGCACCGCGATCGCCAACAGGATTCCGACGAACATCATGACGAAGATGGCGACCATCATCTCGCTGGCATTGGCGCGCGCCTCGGCTTCGATGATGAGCTTGCCGAGCCCGCGCTCGGCGCCGATGAACTCACCAACGATGACGCCGATCAGCGCAAAAGACACCGCCGGCAACAGCGACGCGAACACCCAGGCCAGTGCGGAAGGGATCACGACCGTGCGCAGCACGATGAATTCGCTGGCGCCGAGCAGACGGGCAGCGGCGATCTGGTCGCGGTCGACCGCACGCGTTCCCTCGAAGGTGTTGAAGAACACCACGAAGAACACGACGAGCCAGGCAGTGGCGATCTTGGAGAGATCGCCGAGGCCGAAGATCAGGATGACGAGCGGTACCAGCGCGATGCGCGGTATCGAGTTGAGCGCCACGACATAGGGCCCGAACACGCGGGCCAGGAAGTCCGAACGGCCGAGGACCAGGCCGGCCGCGATTCCGCTCGCGGACCCGAAAAGAAAACCCCACCAGGTGTTCTTCAGCGTGACGAGCGTGGCGAGCCACAGATTGTTGTCGTTGCCGTTGATGCAGGCGGCGAAGCCGGCGGGATCGGCAAAGCAGCCGAGCCGCAGGAAGCTCTGCCAGATCAACGACGGCTTGGCGACGAAATACGGATCGAGGATTTTCGGCACATAGGCCTTCGGCAACAGCGCCTTGCTCCATTCGAAGCCCCACTGCCAGACGACGAGAACCACCACGAGAATGGCCACTTGCCAGAACAGGACGGCGCTACGGCTGTTGGACATGATCATTCGGCCCTGGTGCGGCGGAATTCTTCGCCGAGGGAATGCCAGATGTGAGAGTAGAGGCGGCCGAATTCGGCGGTCTCGCGGACGTCCACGGGATCGCGCGGCCGCGGGATCGCGACGTCGAAATCTTCCTTGAGCCTCCCGGGCCGCGCCGAGAGCAGGATGATGCGGCTCGCCAAGGTCAAGGCCTCGCCGAGATCGTGGGTCACGAACAGCACGGTCTGCCGCTCGCGTTCCCATATCTCCAGCAGCGTCTTGTGCATCTCGAGCTTGGTGTGGGTGTCGAGCGCGCCGAACGGCTCGTCCATCAGCAGGATCTCGGGCTCCATGATCAGCGTGCGCATCAAGGCGACGCGCTGGCGCATGCCGCCGGACAGCGTGCTGGGGAAGCTTTGTGCAAAGCTGGAGAGCCCGGCCTTCTCGACGGCCGAAGCGACGCGCCCGGCGCGCTCGGTCCTTCGCAGCCCCGCGATCTCCAGCCCATAGCCGATGTTCTGCTCCACGGTTCGCCAGGGAAACAGTGTGTCGCGCTGGAAGACATAGCCGACCCTGGGGTTGACCTTACCGGTCTCAACCATGTCCTCATCGATCAGGATGCGTCCGCCTGAGCGCGGCAATAGCCCCGCGACCATGTTGAGAATGGTGCTCTTGCCGCAGCCGGACGGACCGAGCAGCGCGACGAACTCGCCCTGCTTGACCTCGAAGGAAACGTCATCGACCGCCACGAACTCGCGGCCCGACGCGTTGAAGCGCTTGGCGAGACCTCGCACCGCGATGCGGGTTCGCGTCTCCGCTCTCTCAACCTCGTCTCGCGCGAGCGCGAATCCCGGGCTTGGCGCGGCGATCATTTGTATTTCGCTCTGGCCGCCTGGAGGAAGCTCATGTCGACGACATCCTCGTATTTCGTCTCGGGAATATCCGTTCCCTTGCGGTACCAGGGCTTGGCTCCGCGTTCGAACGAGGACTTGTCGATGACGCCGTCATAGGCCCAGGTCGATTTGTCGAAGCCGAGCTCGGCGCTGACCGCATCGGGGTCGATGCCCGAGAAATATTTCGGCGTGACCAGTGCCTGCACGTCCGCGAGCGGCGTCGCCTTCACGAAAGCCATCGCGCGGTGGATCGCATTCACATAGGCCTGCACCGTCGCCTTGTCCTGCTCGATCGTGTCCTGGAGCGTGTAGATCACCAGCACGGGCAGCGTTCCGCCGAAATCCTTCTCGAATACGCCGGGCTTGGAGGTGTCGTAGATCGTCCTGCCAAAGCCCTTCTTCTCGACCTCGACGATCCAGCTTGGCGGCGCCATGATTGCGTCGAACTGCTTGGTCTGCAGCGACGGAAACATCGTGTTGGGCCCGCCGCCGGCGACCCAGTTCACCCTGTCGCCGAGCCCGCGCGTTTCGAACACATAGGTGCCGAACACCCAGGTGCCCGACCCGATCGCGGTGGCCGCGACGATCGGCTTGGCGCCGTCAGGCCGTTTGTGCTCCGCGAGCTTCTCGACCGAATTGATACCGCCGTCGTAAAGGTCCTGCCGGACCACGATGTTGGCGTAGGAGCACACCATCTCCGTCGCGAGCAGGATCTTGCAGGGCTTGCCGCGCGCACTGAGCTGGAGCGGGTGGCTGGCATCGCCATGCGCGAACACGGCTTGTCCCGCCGCCAGCGTCTGACGGCCGAACGTGCCGGCGTTACCGGTGACGAGCTTGGAGTCGAGACCTTCGTCCCTGAAGTAACCCTTCAGCTCGGCAATCATGCCGATGGCGTAGACCGGCGACACCGGCCCGAAGGCGAGCGATACCTGCTTGGTCTCGGCGCGGAGCTGCCCGGGCAGCATCGACGCGCCGGCCAATGTGGAGCCCGCGATCAGCGCCTGGCGCCTGGTGATGTTCATGTGCTCCTCCGTTGATTCTTGTTTGATCGATCCGTTCGTCAGGACGGCCCAGGCGCGATCCGAATGGTTCCTGCCTTTCGCAGCGTTTCGATTTCGCTCGACGAAACGCCGATCTCACCCAGGATCTCGCGCGTCTGCTCGCCGATCTGCGGCGGATCGTAGCGGTTGGGCAGCCGGCGGCCGTCCATGGAGATCGGCAACAGCGGCGTTTTTGCCTCGCCGCCGTCAGGCAGGTGAATGTTGGTCAGCCCGCCCGACTGGTTCAGATGCGGGTCGTCGAAGAGATCGCCGGGCTTGTTCACCGGCGCGTAGGGCAGATCGAGCTGCTCGAGGCGCGCCGCGAGATCGGCCTTGTCCCATTGCTTGAAGATCTTCGCGATCTCCGGAATCAGCCAGCCGCGATGGTCGACGCGGTCGTTGCTCGTCGCAAAGCGCGGATCGGCAAGCCAGGATTCGCGATCGAAGGCGCGGCAGAACGCCTCCCACTGCTCTTCACCGACGATGGTGACGAACAGCTTCGAGCCGTCCCTGGTGTCGAAGAGATCGTAGACCGGCCAGGGGCTGTCCTTGATCGAATAGGGGATCGAGGGCTGGCCGCTGACCACCTCGCACATCATGGCCTGCGCCATCAGGAACACGTTGTTCTCGTAGAGCGCGCTCTGGATGTAGCGACCGCGGCCGGTGCGCTGCCGCTCGGCCAGCGCAGCCTGGATCGCGATCACGCCGAACATGCCACCCATGATGTCGTTGACCGAGGCGCCGGCGCGCATCGGCCGGTCCGGCAGGCCCGTCATGTAGGCAAGGCCGCCCATCATCTGCACGACCTCGTCGAGCGCGAGGCGATTCTCGTAGGGGCCGGGCAAATAGCCTTTGAGCGAGCAGTAGATCAGGCGTGGCGCAAAAGCGGCAACCGACTCGTAGTCGAGACCGATCCGCTTCAGCAGGCCGGGTCGGAAATTCTCGATCAGGACGTCGCTGCTCTCGATCAGCCGCCGCGCGATGGTCTGGCCTTCCGCGGTCGACGTATCCAGCGCGATGCTGCGCTTGTTGCGGCTGTAGGTGGCGAAGAAGCCGGCAGCCGGTCCCTTGAAGTAGCGGGTGCGGTCGCCCTTGGGCGGCTCGACCTTGATCACGTCGGCGCCGAGATCGGCGAGGATCAAGCCGCAGCTCGGCCCCATCACCATCTGGCTGAACTCGATGACCCGAAGGCCGGCGAGCGGACGGAGCTCCGTTGCCGCCTCGGGCGCCGCCGCCGTCATGCCGCCCTCCGCAGCACCTTGGGAATTCCGGCCTCGTGCAGGTGCCCGGTCAGATGTTTTGCCGGGATATGGCGGGCCAGAATCTCGCGCGTCTGCATCAGGCGATCGAGGTCGATGCCGGTCGAAAGTCCCATGCGTTCCAGCATGAACACGAGATCCTCGGTGACGATGTTGCCACGGGCACCAGGCGCGAACGGACAGCCGCCAAGTCCTGATACCGCGGCGTCGAAACGCCGGATCCCGGCGTCGAGGCCGGCGACGGCATTGGCGAGGCCAGCACCGAGCGTGTCGTGCAGATGCAGCCGCAGCGTCATCTGCAATCCGACTTCACGCCTGACGGCTTCGACGATCTGCCTGACCAGTTTCGGGGTGGCGTAGCCGACGGTGTCGGCGAGCCCGATCTCGTCGGCACCGGCCTCGGCAAAGGCGCGCGCGACCCGGCACACCGCCGCTTCGCTCACCTCGCCCTCCAGCGAGCAGCCGAAGGAGGTGGCGATCGCGCCCATCAGGTGCGGCCGCCGGCCCGCCGGAGAGGCGTCGATCGCGGCGCGGACCGCGCGAAACCCGTCGAGCTGCTCTTCGATCGAGCGGCGCACATTGGCGCGGTTGTGCGTCTCGCTGGCGGAGATGACGAAGTAGACGGCGTCGACACCGGCGGCGATGGCGCGCTCGGCGCCCTTCACGTTCGGCACAAGTGCACCGATGGTCGCGGTCCTGTGCGCGAGCGCGTGCGCCATCACCGCATCGACATCGGCGAATTGCGGCACGACCTTCGGCGGCACGAAGGATCCCGCGTCGATCTCGCGCATGCCGGCGGCGGCGATCGTATCAATCAGCGCGCATTTGGCTTCGGTGGGAACGAACACGTCCAGGTTTTGCAGTCCATCGCGGGGGCCGACCTCGCAAATCAGGACATCCGGCGCATGAGCCATCAGGCTCTCCCTGGGTTCGATTGTATATTATTGCGTAAAAGAACAATCCGTGGGACAATCTGTCAAGCTCAAAATCCGCGTGCACTGCAATGACCGCCTCCGACAATTCCCGACCGCCCGCTTCAAGCAAAGGCGGTTCCGAGCGCGCTGAGCACCTCGCCGGGCTGATCATGGCGCTCGCCCGACGCGAAGGCATGAAGGCTGGCGATCGCTTGATCGAACAGCGGCTTGCCGATGCGCTCGATCTTTCACGCGCGCCGATCCGGCTCGGCCTCAAGGCTCTGGAAGCGGCAGGGCTCGCGCGCGGCGAGCCACATCGCGGGTTCGTGCTGGCCAAGCATCCGACCAGCGGCGCAGCCCAGCCAGCCCTCGCGGCGGTCAGGCGCAGCGAACAGGTTTATACGTCCATCGCAGGCGACGTGCTCGCAAGCCGACTGCCGGCTGACGTCACCGAGGCGGAGCTGATGCGCCGCTATGGCCTCAGCCGGGCCGAGTTGCAGCGGCTGCTTGACCGGATCGCTGCCGAGGGCTGGATTGCACGCCTGCCGGGCTATGGCTGGCGCTTCGCGGAGACGGTCTCGAACCCCGAAGCTCACGCCAAGGCCATGGCGTTTCGCGCGGTGATCGAACCTGCGGCAATCGCCCAGCCCGGCTTTGCGCTGCCGCAGGAGGTGATTGCACGCTTGCGCGAGCGCCAGCTGCGCGTGTTCGAAGGCGAGCTCGAGAAGATGACGATCGGCGAGGTCTTTCTTTCCGGTTGCGAATTCCATGAGGAGATCATTCGCGGCGCCGGCAATCCCTTCTTTCTTGAATCGCTCCGGCGCGTGAATTCAATCAGACGCCTGTTCGCCTATCGCAGCTTCGCCGACCGCGACGGTATGCGGCGGCACGTGCGCGAGCATTTGCGCCTGCTCGAGGTTCTGGAAACGCGGCGTTACGCCGAGGCGGCAGAGCTGATGGCGAAGCACCTGCAACGCCCGCTGGTGGCCGGCTTGTCGTAGGCCAACGCGGCCGCGGTCAAGCGGGCGGCGAAACGGACGTGTGAGCGCTCAACGCCGCAAGCCGCCCAACGCCGGTGACTCGCCGGGCAGCATTGACGAATTGATGTCGCTGTCCATGCGTCCCGATTGCTGCTGGGTGAAACCGGCGCCGAACGACAGGCTGAGGTTGGGGGTCGGCTTGAACTCGACACCCGCGAAAGCGCCGTAGCCGGGCGAGGCGCCGGAGGTGAGCGGGGCGAGCGAGCTGCCGATGCCGCCATTGTATTTCAGCGTGTCGAACCCGGCAAAGAACGTGACGGGCATGCCGCCCGCGGTCTTGTAGTTGTAACCGAACTGCGTGCCATCGTAGGAGAGCGCGCTGAAATTGCCGGCCGGCGCAGGCTGGCTGAGTCCGCCCAGGCCTAGGTTGCCGCGTTCGCTTCCGACGAAGAAACCGGGACGAAAATCATAGCCCGCGTTGGCATCGCCACCCTTGAAGCTCGGAAAATTGCCGTAGCCATCGGAGCTCTGGCCGGCGCTGCCGCCAAAGCCGAAAGGCCCGCCCGGGATCCAATATTGCAGCGGCGCGACTTGCGCATGAGCCGGCGCTCCGCCGAGGCAGAGCACCACGAAGAGAGTTGCGAGACCGCAGGAACGTGCAAGGCTGAACATTCAGGTGACCGTCAAAAAAGTGCGGAAATTATACGCCGGGGACCACGCGAATACCAGTGACGCGATGCCGGTGGTCGCGCCATCGAGTTCCAAAATTACGTTATCCCGACGTGTTGAACCTCCTGCGCGACGGATTGACCCACATAGAGGACGCGCGAACGCGAGCCGTCGCCTCGATCCTGATCGGCCGGGGCAGTCCGGCAAGACGCAATTGCGCAGACCTTTGAAAATGCCAGACACAACATGGAGGCTGTCATGGAGGTCGATTCCGACAGGTTGAATGCCTTTATGGGCAAGATGATCACCGAGGTCGGTGCGGCGATGAACGCATCGCTGGTCCTGCTGGGCGACAAGCTCGGCCTCTACCGCGCCCTCGCCGCCAAGGGACCCATGAACTCTGCCGAACTCGCAAGCGCCACCGGAACGAACGAACGCTACGTCCGCGAGTGGCTGGCGAGCCAGGCGGCTTCTGGTTACGTCGAATACGACTCCACTTCCGGCAAGTTCTCGATGCTGCCGGAGCAGGCGTTGGCGCTCGCCGATGAGGACAGCCCGGTCTTCCTCGGCGCGGTCGGCAATGTCATTGCCGCGGCGTTCCTCGACGAGCCGAAAATTACGGACGCATTCAAGTCCGGCAAGGGCGTCGGCTGGAATCGTCGCAGCGAGTGCCTGTTCTGCGGCACCGCCCGGTTCTTCCGCACCGGCTACATGCATCATCTGGTGCAGGAGTGGCTGCCCGCGCTCGAAGGCGTCGTAGACAAGCTGAAGCGCGGCGCCAAGGTCGCCGATGTCGGCTGCGGGCACGGCGTCTCGACCCGGCTGATGGCGGAGGCCTTCCCGAACTCCCGCTTCTACGGCTTCGACTATCACGAGGGCTCGATCGCGGCCGCACGAAAGGCGGCCACTGAGGCGAAGCTGGGCGATCGTGTCAGCTTCGCGGTTCACTCGGCGAAGACCTATCCGGCCGAGGGCTACGATCTCGTCTGCTTCTTCGATTGCCTGCACGACATGGGCGATCCCGTCGGCGCCATCAGCCACGTGCGCGAGACCATGGCCAAGGACGGCACCTGCATGCTGGTCGAGCCGTTCGCAGGCGACCGCCTCGAAGACAATCTCAATCCTGTCGGGCGGGTCTACTATGCGGCATCGACCATGATCTGCACGCCGGCCTCGCTCGATCAGGAGGTCGGCCTCGCGCTCGGCGCTCAAGCCGGCGAGGCAAGGCTGCGCAAGGTCGCCAGCGAAGGCGGCCTGTCGCGCTTCCGCCGCGCCGCCGAAACACCCTTCAACCTGATCCTGGAGGCCCGGATCTGATGCAACGGCGGACGCGCGCGGCCGGCGATGTCAGGCCGCGTCGTCCGTTCCCATACCGAACGTGAGCTGATTGCCGTCGGCGTCGACGACGTCGAAATCGCGCATACGATAGTCGCGGTCCTCCGGCCGGTTGAGCAGCCTGGCACCGCGTCCCGATAGTTCGGCATAGACCTGATCGACGTCCCTGACGAAGATGCAGATGCCGCCGTGCCCGGGCAACCGCTTCGTTACCCCCGCCGCAAGCAGATGCAGGCCGACCTCGTCGCGGCAGAGGCAGGCGTAGGACGGAGGCTGACCGTATTCGAAGGTGACCTCGAAGCCGAGCACATCGCGGTAATAGGCGAGGCTGGCTGTGATGTCGGACACGACGAAGACGGTGGCGGAGCCGGCCATCATCGGGTGTTCGTCGGTCATTGGTCCCTCCATCCGGCAAGCAATCTCATGCACGCAGTCTAACATGCGCGCTGGAGGTCTTGCACGGCCCAAGCCGCACCGTAAGCTGTCGCCGAACAAGGCGGAAGCGCCGAACGACAGCGTCCCGCCGCTGCCGCCGCTCGACGCGAAATAACCGCGCCACCACCGCGATCGATGCCGCACGTTTCCCGAAAGCATGGAGAACCCGGTGACATCTGACAATCCAGTCGCCTACGAACGCGCAGGCAACATCGCCCGCATCACGCTGCGCCGCCCGCCTGTCAATGCACTGAGCCTCGAAGTCATCCGTGCGGTGGTCGCGGCCCTGCGTCGCGCGGCGAACGATCCGGAAGCACGCGTTGTCGTGCTGGCGAGCGCGATCGCCAAGCGCTTTTCGGCCGGCCTCGACCTCGACATCCTGCTGGGGAAATCCGGCGCCGAGATCCGCGAATTCCTCCAGGCGCTCTATATCGACCTTTACGACGCCCAGTATGGGCTCGGAAAGCCATCGATCGCCGCGGTCGGAGGCGCGGCGCGCGGCGGCGGCATGACCATGGCGGTGTCCTGCGACGTGGTGCTGGCAACCGAGAGCGCGACGTTCGGCTATCCCGAGATCGACGTCGGCGTCATTCCCGCGATCCACTACGCGCATCTGCCGCGCATCGTCGGACGTCATCGCGCTTTCGAGCTGCTGTTCACCGGCCGCGTCTTCACCGCCGCGGAGGCGCGCGAGCTCGGCGTGGTGAACCGCGTCGTTGCCGATGCCGAGCTCGACGCCGAGGTGATCAAGCTCGCGGCGCAATTCGCCGGCAAGTCGGCCGCCGTGCTGCGGATGGGCCGCGCCGCCTTCATGCGCCAGATCGATCTCGACTACCGGCGCAGCATCGCAAGTGCAGTGGACGATTTCTGCAATGTCGCGACGTCGGACGAAGCGCAGGAGGGTTTGAGGGCGTTCGTGGAGAAGCGGGCGCCGAAATGGTGAGGGGGCCGCCGGCCGCCCAGGGAGGCTGACGTTCAGGCCGTCCTGTCCACCGAGGACGACGAATCCGCAGGCGGATATTTCGTCACCGGCACAGTGAAGGATTTGGAGCCGACCTGATAGATGATCTTGCCGTTTTGTCCGTTGTCGGTCGATATCTGCGACTGCCCGAACATGATGACGTTCCTGTAGACGTAGCCGGTGCCCTGGCGGGTGATACCGTCGGTGGTGACGCTGACCGTCGCCTCCTTGCCGTTGATGGCCAGCACGCGAAAGCTCGCGCTCTTGCCGATGTCGGCGGAATAGCCGCCCCAGCTTCCCATGAGGATGCTGTCGGAACCTGCCGGCGCCTGTTTCTGCAAAGTCGCGCTCTGCTTGCCAACGCCCGAGGAGAACAGGAGCACCAGGTTCTTGCCGTCCTTGGTGCCGACCGTGACGTTGCCGTAGCTTATCGTTGCACCATTGACCTCGCCGATACCGCGCTCGGTGTGCCCGTTATGGGTGTACTCGATCTGGGCCCTGGCCCCGCGGATGTTCACGACCTTGAAGCCGACGGCCTGGTTGTTGCCTGCCCAATTGCCCTTCCAGTCACCCACCAGACTGCTCTGGTGATACACCCGCTCGTTGGCGGGCGAAATCTGGCTGGTGCTCGATGTGACGATGGCCATTGGATTGCTCGGCGGATTTGTCTGACAGACCCGCTTCTGTTCGCGCGCCGGACGGCGAAGTCAGAACTTTATCCGGAAACAACCGGAAGCAGGCCGATTAGGGCCACGCAGCAGTTAACGCGTGGTTAAATTCGACCGCGGGCGGGACAGGGCAAAAGGTCTCATTCGGGGTGGTGCGGATCAGCGCCCCCAGCGGTCCGACCAGATCTTCTCGCCGATCAAGCAGCTGACCCGTGGCTCCTTGTCGGCAACGCGCCTCACGGGGCGCTCCGGCATGCGGCCCGCGACCTCCATCAGGAGCTTGGTGCGGATCGCTTCCTTGAACTTGTCGCGATCCTTGATCGTGATGACGAAGGAGCCGGGACCGCCGATGACGCAGTCCTCGTAATAGTAGTCGAGATTGTCGATATCCATGGTCGAATAGGACGGCTCCTTGACCATGATCGGCAGGCCGTTGATGACGATGCCCTTCTCGAGCGCGGCGTCGCGCGCCGCCGTGACCGGGCCGCCATTGTTGTTGGGGCCGTCACCGGAAATGTCGATCACGCGGCGCAAGCCGCGATAGGGATCCTCGTCGAACAACGGCATCGCGAACGTGATCGCCCCGGAGATCGAGGTGCGCGAGGCGCGCCGGATCGGCGTCTTCAAGATCTCGGCGGCGACCGCGTCCGCCGTCTCCGGTCCGTCGACCAGCCGCCACGGGATGATGATCTTCTGATCGCTGGAAGCGGCCCATTCGAAGTAAGTCACCGCGATCCGGCCATTCGGCCCGAGCTTCAGCGCCTGGAGGAATTCCTTCGACTGGATCGCCTGCGCATAGCCTTCGCGCTGGATCGCGAGTTCATCCATGTCCATGGAGTAGGAGACGTCGACCGCGAGGACCAGCTCGACATCGACCGTCTGCGCGTCCCGATCGGCCGCTAGCCGTTGTGGCGAACTCTTGCTCGGTTCAAATTTGGGCCCTGGTGCCGCGATGCCCGCGACATCCCCTCCGGCGAGTACGCCGGCCACCAGCACAGCCCCGATCGAGAACAGCATGCGCATCGCAGTCTCCCGTCGTATGACGCGATGGTGACATGCAATCGCCTTGCCGCAAAGTCCGAAGATCGCTTGCGCTTCACATTCCAGTTAGGAATTCGCGAGTTGGGAATGCGCACGTCACGCAAAGCTGCCGCCGTGTTGCCGCGCTTGCGCCACGGGGACATGCGCGATCGCTCACGCCATCATTCCGGAGCGTCCAGCAGCATCGAGCCGAAGACAGACGTTCCCCGCCCACTTGTCCGGTGCGATTTCCATGCTAGGTTGGATGTACAGATGGGGATGGAGTCCCCCGACAACCGCCCGTCGGCCTGTGACCGTAGTGGGCTGATGACTCCTGCTCGAGGAGGGGCAATCTCAAAAGCCTCGGCCTTTGGCGGGAGCATGGACAAACCCGCCGATGGCGGGTTTTTTGTTGCCTGAAGGCGAAGGTCAGGGCGTGACGACGACGACACCGAATGCTGCGCGTGCGGGGCTGCCCAGGGGGATCTGGGTGCTCGGCTTCGTCTCGATGCTGATGGACGTCTCCTCCGAGATGATCCACGCGCTGCTGCCGGTCTATCTCGTCACTGTGCTCGGGGCCTCCACGCTGACGGTCGGCTTCATCGAGGGCATTGCGGAGGCGACCGCCTCGATCACGAAGATCTTCTCCGGCGCATTGTCCGACTGGCTCGGCCGGCGCAAGCTCCTCGCGGCGCTCGGCTACGGCCTAGCCGCGCTGACAAAACCGCTGTTCCCGCTTGCCCCCAGCGTCGGTTGGCTGATTGCCGCGCGCTTCATCGACCGCGTCGGCAAGGGTATTCGCGGCGCACCGCGCGATGCGCTGATCGCCGATATCGCACCTGCGGGTCTGCGCGGCGCGAGCTTCGGCCTGCGGCAGTCGCTCGACACCATCGGCGCATTCGTCGGACCGCTCGTGGCGATCGGCCTGATGTGGTGGACGGCAGATAATTTTGCCCTTGTCTTCTGGGTGGCGGTGCTGCCGGCCTTCCTGTCTTTCGGCCTGATCGCATTCGCGGTGAGCGAGCCGGAGCCGGACCCAAGCCGGGAGACTACGAAGAATCCGCTGAACACCTCCGCCATGCGGCAGCTCGGATCCGTGTACTGGCGCGTCGTCTCGGTCGGCGTGGTGTTCACGCTCGCGCGTTTCAGCGAGGCCTTCTTGATCCTGCGCGCGCAGAACATCGGTCTCTCGGCGATGTGGGTGCCGGCGGTGCTGGTGCTGATGAACGTGGTCTATGCGCTGTCGGCCTATCCCGCCGGCGTGCTGTCGGACCGGATCAACCGGACCGGCCTGCTCGCGCTCGGCCTCGTCTTCCTCGCGGCCGCCGACCTCGCGCTCGCGCTGCTGCCTAGCCTCGCGGGCCTCGCGCTCGGCGTCGTGCTGTGGGGGCTGCACATGGGATTGACCCAAGGCCTGCTGTCGGCCCTCGTCGCCGACGCCGCGCCGCCGAGCCTGCGCGGCACCGCATTCGGCTATTTCAACCTGTTCACCGGACTGGCCTTGCTGGCAGCAAGCGTGATCGCCGGCGCGCTGTGGGATGCCTACGGTCCGGCAGGCACGTTTTTGGCCGGGCTCGGCTTCGCGCTGGTCGCGCTCGCAGGGCTGCTCGCCGTCGGCAATGGTCTGGCAGCGGAGGACAAATGATGATGGAGGGGCGTTCGTCGTGTTGAGCGGAGTGATCGCAATCGTGATCGGCAGCGTTCTCGGCGGCTGCGCGCGCTATTTCGTCTCGGGCGCGATCGCGCGGCGGCTGGGCGAGACCTTTCCCTGGGGCACCATGACCATCAACATCACCGGCGCCTTCCTGATCGGCATTTTCGGCGCGCTGGCAACCCATCCCGGCTCGATCTTCGCCTCCCCCAATCCCTGGCTGTTCGCGGTGACCGGGTTCCTCGGCTGCTACACCACGGTATCCTCGTTCAGCCTGCAAACGCTGACCTTGGCGCGCAACGGCGAGCCGATGCATGCGCTCGGCAATGTCGCGCTCTCGGTCGGGCTTTGCCTTGCCGCCGTCAGTTTCGGCTTTGTCCTCGCTGACGGTCTTGGAGGCTAGAGGCGGATGACCGTTCCCTCCTCCACCGACCGCTGGCGCAGCACGATGCTCTATGCCTGGGTTTCCTTCGGCAGCGTCCTTGGCGGCCTCGCGCGCTACTTCGTCTCCCTCGTGCTCGACACCGGCCCGGGCTTCCCCGTCGCGACGCTGTTCATCAATGCCACGGGATCGCTCATCATCGGCTTCTACGCAACGCTGACCGGCCCCGACGGCCGCATGCTGGCGCGGCCCGAGCACCGGCAATTCGTCATGACCGGGTTTTGCGGCGGCTACACCACCTTCTCGGCCTTCAGCCTGGAGACCTTCCGCCTGTTCCACGGCGGCATGAAATACACGGCACTCGCCTATATCGCGGCATCCGTCATCTGCTGGCTGGTCTCCGTGTGGCTCGGCCATATGATGGCAAGCCGCTACAACCGCTTGACGAGGAGCTGACCATGCAAATCCCCAATCAGGCTGTTTCGCTCCGGATCTTCATCGGCGAGAGCGACCATTTCGACGGCAAGCCGCTTTACGAAGCGATCGTGATGACGGCGCGCGAGCGGCATCTCGCGGGCGCCACCGTGCTGCGCGGCCCGATGGGGTTCGGCAAGTCGAGCCGGCTACACACCTCGAAGATCCTACGGCTGTCGGAAGACCTGCCGCTGCTGATCGAGATCGTCGACAGCGAGGACAGCATCAACGCATTCCTGCCCATCCTGGATGGCATGATGTCGAGCGGCCTGATCACCTTGGAGAAGGTGCAGGTCCTACAATATGGTGAGAGGACCGCACACTGAGCACCGCGGCTGAACCGAGCCCGCCGTTTCCGGGAGGCGGAATGAACGACACCGTTACCAAGCCTAAAACCAGGACGAAGACCAAGGTCGAGCGGCCCAAGCTGCACAAGGTCATCCTGATCAACGACGACTTCACGCCACGCGAATTCGTCACGATGATCCTCAAGGCCGAGTTCCGCATGACCGAGGATCAGGCCTACAAGGTCATGATCACCGCGCACAAGCTGGGCGCCTGCGTGGTCGCCGTGTTCACCAGGGACGTCGCCGAAACCAAGGCCACCCGCGCCACCGACGCCGGCCGCGCCAAGGGCTATCCGCTGCTGTTCACGACGGAGCCCGAGGAATAGGGCTTCGCTGCTCGCGAGCCACGCCTGAGGCTGCTGTGATGATCTGGTCGCAAGCTACTTCAACCTGGCAAAGACCTTGCTGAACTCCGGAAGCTGCAGCCTCCGCTTCTCCTCCAGGTATTCAGATTCAGTGAAGGGGCCGCTCACGAAAACCCGCACCGCAACGTCCCATTCGTTTGCTTTTCGCGAGATGTAGTAAAACTCCGTGACGGAGCGGTCCGGTCGCTTTCCCGATGTCCATGGATGGCGAGCGAACACGATGTACTGGGCGTTCGCGCCGGCCTGAAAGACCGTAGGCTCCGGGAGGCCGTCGCCAACGCAAGTTCCATCCGTGCCGACGGAGCGGCAAAGCGTCATGTCGTCATCCGTGTCGACGGCGACGAGACGATAGGGACCGTCAATCGCGTCGTCCTGAACGAACCCGCAGGCTGCCAGAAACAGGAAGAGTGCCAAGCATACCCATCGTCTCACATGCGGGATCATGCATCGACTTTCAGGCCATCACCACCGGCGTCTCTTCGGCAAGCCCATACACGCGCTGCGCCTTGGAAAATCCCGCGATCGGAAATTCGCCGAGCTCGCGCCAGTCATGGCGGCAGGCGTTCGCGAAGACTTCCGAGACCACGACGGTCCGCCCCAGCCGGCCCGTGATCTTCTCCAGCCTTGCCGCGAGATTGACGGCGGGGCCGATGCAGGTGAAGTCGAGCCGGTTGCCGCCGCCGATATTGCCGTAGAGGATGTTGCCGACGTGCAGCGCGACGCCGAAGCGGAAGCGCTCGACGATGTCGCCGACCGGGAAAGCGAGCGCCTCGACGCTGGCGCGGGATTCGCGCGCGGCCTCCAGCACGCGGGTGCAGACATGGGCGGCATCGCCGACATATTCGTCGATCGGGAACACCGCGAGCAGGCCGTCGCCCATGAATTTCAGCACCTCGCCGCCATGGCCCCGGATCGCGGTGACCTGGCAGTCGAAATACTGGTTGAGGATCTCGACCACGGTCTCGGCCGGCAGCCGGTCCGACAGCGCAGTGAACCCGCGCAGATCCGAGAGCCAGATCGCGGCCTGCATGGTGTCGTTGTGGCCGCGGCGGATCTGGCCGCCGAGGATGCGCGCGCCGGCACGGTTGCCGACATAGGTGTCGAGCAGCATCTCGGCGGTGCGGCGCAGGCTGATGATCTCGCTGACGCGCGCAAGCGGTGCCCCGAGGGTCCGGATCGCCGCGATGTCGTCGTCGCTGAAGCCGCCGGGCTGCCGCGTGACCCAGCTCGTCGCATGGATCGAGCCGTCGAGATAGTGCATCGGCATCGCGAGGTAGTCGGTCACGCCTTCGGCGCGCATGTCGTCGAGGAACGGAAACCGCTTGCTGTCCGGATCGTCCATCCGTCCCCGGACCTCCAGCCCCTCCTCGAACACGATCCGGAGCGGGCTCCGGGCGAACTCGGGCGTCTCCAGGATCTCGAAATCGACGGTGCCGATCTCGACCTTCTGGCCCTGCCGCCAGATGAAGTTGCGGCCGAAGATTTCCGGATGCAGCGTGCGAATGAAGATGCCGAACCGCGACAGCGGCAGGCCGGCCGCGACCAGATGCTCGCAGACCTCGGCGATCATCTCGGAAGGGGTCCCGGACGACCTCGCACCGTCGATCAGCCAGTTGGTGATGCGCTGGATCTCGGAGTTTTGCATGTCCGCATTTGCGGACGAAGTTGTGGGGACGTCAAGCTGCGCGGTGGGCTAGTACCGCGACACGAATGCCCTACCGGCCGACCTGCCCGCGATCCCGAATGAAATGATCGGCGAGCACGCAGGCCATCATCGCCTCGCCGACGGGCACGGCGCGGATGCCGACGCAGGGGTCGTGGCGGCCCTTGGTGAAGATCTCGGTGTCGGCGCCCTTGCGATCGACAGTGAGGCGCGGCTGGAGGATCGACGAGGTCGGCTTCACCGCGAAGCGCACCACCACCGGCTGTCCGGTGGAGATGCCGCCCAGAACGCCGCCGGCATGGTTGGAGAGGAAGCGCGTGCCATCATTGCCTGTGCGCATCTCGTCGGCGTTCTCTTCGCCGGTGAGCTCCGCCGCGCCAAAGCCGGCGCCGATCTCGACGCCCTTCACCGCGTTGATGGTCATCATCGCGCCCGCGAGATCAGAATCGAGTTTTGCGTAGATCGGGGCACCAAGGCCTGCCGGCACGCCTTCGGCGACGACCTCGATCACCGCGCCGATCGACGAGCCGCTCTTGCGGATGCCGTCGAGATAGGTCTCGAAGAACGCGGCCTTGTCCTTGTCCGGACAGAAGAACGGATTTTTCGCAATCTCGTCCCAGTCCCATTTGTCGCGGTCGATCTTGTGCGGGCCGATTTGCACCAGCGCGCCGCGGACCTTGACGTCGGGCAGCACCTTTCGCGCGATCGCACCCGCAGCGACGCGCATTGCCGTCTCGCGCGCCGAGGAGCGGCCGCCACCGCGATAGTCGCGCAGGCCGTATTTGGCCTCGTAGGTGAAGTCGGCGTGGCCGGGACGAAACTTGTCCTTGATCTCGGAATAGTCCTTCGAGCGCTGATCGGTGTTCTCGATCAGCAGGCCGATCGGGGTGCCCGTCGTCACCTGCACGCCGGTCTCCGGATGCGCCATCACGCCGGACAGGATTTTGACCTGGTCCGGCTCCTGGCGCTGGGTGGTGAAGCGCGATTGGCCGGGCCGGCGGCGGTCGAGATCCTGCTGGATATCGGCCTCGGTGAGCGGGATCATGGGCGGACAGCCGTCGACCACGCAACCGATCGCTACCCCATGGCTCTCGCCGAAGGTGGTGACGCGGAACATGTGGCCGAAAGTGTTGAAGGACATCGCTGCTCGCTGGGTCGGGTCCGGCGTGTGGTAACGCGCGGGGGGCCGGGGGTCAAACCCATAGCCACCGTGGATGACGGCGAACCGGCCTAACTAAACTTCTCCAGCCGCCCGTCGCGGAAGACGTAGACGGCGCCCTGCTCGATATAGAGCTCGGCGGCGCTGGCCGGCGTCTCAAGGCCGAGCGAAACCATCAGGGCCCGGCAAGTCCCGCCATGGGCGACCGCAACGGTATCGGTCCGGAGCTCGTCGTACCAGGCCCGCACGCGGACCTGCACATCGGCGTAGGTCTCCCCGTCCGCGGGGCCGACCGTCCATTTGTCGGCGAGGCGCCGGGCGTAGACGTCCGGATCGGCCGCCTCGCTCTCGGCCAGCGTCAGCCCTTCCCAGCTGCCGTAGCCGATCTCGCGCAGGCGATCGTCGAGCGCGTAGTCGGCCTGCGGCAGTTCGAGCTTGCCGCGCGCGAGTTCCATGGTCTGGCGTGCACGCCCGAGCGGGCTCGACACATAGGGTAACGCCGCCTTGTCCTTGCCGTCGCGCTTGAAAAGATCCGCCAGCACGCCGCCGGCCTGCACGGCCTGACCGCGTCCACGCGCGTTCAGCGGAACGTCCTTGGTGCCCTGAAGCCTCCCGAGCGCGTTCCACTCGGTCTCACCGTGGCGAAGATAATAGATCGTGGGCACGGGCATTCCAGATTTATAAGCTAGTCCTTGCCGCCGAACGAGATGTCCGGCGCGTCCGGGCGCTTCATGCCGAGCACGTGATAGCCGGAATCGACGTGATGCACCTCGCCGGTGACGCCGCGCGCGAGATCGGAGAGGAAATACAGCGCGCTGCCGCCGACGTCTTCGATCGAGACGTTGCGCCGCATTGGCGCGTTGTTCTCGTTCCACTTCAGGATATAGCGGAAGTCGCCGATGCCGGATGCCGCGAGCGTCTTGATCGGGCCGGCCGAGATCGCGTTGACGCGGATGTTCTTCTCGCCGAGATCGGCCGCGAGATAGCGCACGCTGGCCTCCAGCGCAGCCTTCGCCACGCCCATCACGTTGTAGTGCGGCATCCACTTCTCGGCGCCGTAATAGCTGAGCGTGATGAGCGAGCCGCCATCGGTCATCAGCTTCTCGGCGCGCTGCGCCACGGCGGTGAACGAGTAGCAGGAGATCAGCATCGACTTGGAGAAATTCTCCGGCGTGGTGTCGACGTAGCGGCCATCAAGCTGCTCGCCATAGGCGATCGCGTGCACCAGGAAGTCGATCTTGCCCCACTTCTCCTTCAGCACTGCGAAGGCGGCGTCGATGGTGGCAGCATCGGTGACGTCGCAATGGCCGAGCACGAGACCGCCGATCTCGGCGGCGAGCGGCTCGACGCGCTTCTTGAGCGCATCGCCCTGATAGGTGAAGGCAAGCTCGGCGCCGGCTGCGTGGCATGCCTTGGCGATGCCCCAGGCGATCGAGCGGTTGTTGGCAAGGCCGAGGATCACCCCGCGCTTGCCTTGCATCAGTCCCTGTATCAGACCTGAATCCTGCGACATTTTTGAGCGTCCCGTCGAGCTCTCGTTGAGGTCTGGAGGTACACCAGCCCTCCTTCGCGGTACAGTCCTAATACGCGGCGTTAACGCTGTTTCAAGCGCCGGAATAGCCGTTCCGTTCGGGTGTTATGATGATTGAGGCGCTCGCGCCGGACACCAGGACGTCAAGACGGCATGAGTGCGTTTCGCCAGAGTGTGGAAGCCATGATCCCGGCGTTGCGCCGCTACGCCCGCGCGCTCACGCGCGATGCGGATGCGGCCGACGACCTGGTGCAGGATACGCTGGTGCGGGCGCTGCGTTCGGAGCGCCTGTTCCTCGGAGGCGATGTCAGGAGCTGGCTCTATACGATCCTGACCAACCTCAACAAGAACCGGCGGCGCTCGCTGGCAAGGCGCCCGCAATTCACGCAGCTGACGGAGAACAATCCGGATGCCAGCGGGACCGAGGCCGAAGGGCGCGACATCGAGAAGGCGCTGGCGACGCTGGTCGAGGAGCAGCGCTCGGTGCTTCTGCTGGTGATGCTGGAGGGCATGAGCTACCGCGAGGTCGCCGACATCCAGGGCGTGCCGATCGGCACCGTGATGTCGCGCCTGGCGCGGGCGAGAGCCCACGTTAAAGCATCGCTGGAAGGTGAGCGCCCGGCGCTCAAGCGGGTGAAGTGATGGCAGTGTTGATGCATCGCGCGGGTCGCTTCGCCTGCATGGAGCGGGAAGCAGCGCAGTTGAACCGCGAAAGACATTTTGGGCCGCAGAGCCAGAGACGATCGATATGAACGACCATAATATTCCCATTACCGAAGACGAGCTGCACGCCTATGTCGACGGCGAGCTGCCGGCCGAGCGCCGCGCCGACGTCGAGGCCTGGCTTGCCGCACACCCTGACGATGCCGGACGCGTGCAGTCCTGGCGCGCCATGGCCGAGATGCTGCACGCGCGTTACGACTCTGTCGTCCAGGAGCCGGTGCCGGCCCGGCTGGAGCTCGAGCGGCTGGAGCGCCGTCCCCGGCAATGGTTCTATGGCGCCGCGGCGGCTGTGCTGGTCGCCTTCGTGGCCGGCGGCACCGCCGGCTGGGTGGCGCACGGCGCCGCCAACGCCCCCTCGACCTTCCAGAGCTTTACAGCGGACGCGCTCGACGCCCACCGCCTCTATGTCGTCGAGGTTCGCCACCCGGTCGAGGTCGGCGGCAACGAGCGAGACCATCTCCAGGCCTGGCTGACCAGGCGCTGCGGCTGGACCGTGTTCGCGCCGAACCTGGAGGCGAGCGGGTTGAAGCTCGTCGGCGGCCGGCTCTTGCCGGGGCCGAACGGTCCGGCGTCGTTCCTGATGTATGAGGGCGCCTCGGGCGAGCGGTACACGATCTACACCGCCAAGACCGAGACCGGCGCGACTCAGATGCGCTACGCCAAAGCCGACAAGGACGGCGCACTGTTCTGGGCCGAGCGCGGCGTCGGCTACGTCGTCAGCGGCGGCAGCGATCGCGATCGCCTGACCAAGGTCGCGCAGGCGGTCTACGACCAAGCCGAGAAAAACGGTACCTGAGCAACCGCTTGAAGGCGGTGCCTCGATTCCGACATTGAAAATTTGGAATCAAGACATGGGTGCGTCTCATTATCGCACCGGATGCTCACGAGAAAATGAGTAGCGTTCGATCCGCCGATCGACGCGGGCGGCCTCGATTGGGGTTTTTGGTACCGCGCTGGTCCCCCTCTCGAGGCCGCACCTATTATCGACTGCCCCGCCGGACAGCCGACACGTCGAACCACATGGGCCGAGAGGCGCTCTCACGCCTCAGGCATATGACGAGCATCATCTGTCGAGAGATGCTCTGGACTTCTGGGAGAACCCCCTTCAGTTGCGACTTCGCCCTAAAGCGCGATGGCTCACGCTTCAGCAGTTTTCTCTGCGCATGATCTTTTCGGAAAGCCGCTGAACGCCAAATGAACGCCTCGCGCTCACGCGGCCCCCCGGGTCCGGATCATGCCTTAGCCAAGCCCGCTACGTGGATTGTAGGGGTGTTGGTCCCGCCACTTCTCCATCAATGCCTCAAGCTCGGCGTCGTTCCCGTCCGGTAGCATAATCCTGATGGTAACGAAGAGATCCCCGGTTCCGCCGGCTTTTGGCAATCCCTTGCCCTTGAGGCGGAAGGTCCGGCCGCTGGAGGTGTTTTTCGGGACCGACAGTTCCACGGCATTGCCGAGGGTCGGCACGCGGACCTTGCCGCCGAGCACCGCCTCGTAGAGCGTGACCGGCAGGTCGATCCTGAGGTCGGCGCCCTCGATCTTGAAGTACGGGTGCGGCGCGATGCTGATCGTGATCAGGAGATCGCCCGGCGGATGGCCCTGAGCGCTCTCGCCCTGCCCCCGCAACCGGATCTGCTGGCCCTCGGTGACGCCGGCCGGAATCTTGACGTTGAGCTCCTTGCCCGTCGGCAACCGGACGCGCTTCTCGCCACCCTTGACCGATTCTTCCAGCGAGACTGACATCGCGACATTGACGTCGAGATCGAGGCCGATCCCGCCGGTGTCGAATTCGAACTGCCCGGCGCCGCCGGCCCCGGGCCGCGCACCACGCGTCCCGCCGAACATGCTGTTGAGGATGTCCTCGAACGCGCCGCCGCCCTGGCCCGGGCCCGCGCCGCCACTGCGGAACGTATAGCTTTCGAACCCGCCGGGACCCGCACGGCCGCGCGGCCCGCCGCCGCCCGGAAAACCCTGGAAGCGCGGCTTGCCGTCGGCGTCGATCTCGCCGCGGTCGAACTGCTTGCGCTTGTCCTCGTCGCCGATGATCTCGTTCGCCGAATTGATCTCGGAGAAGCGCTCGGCGGCCTTGGGGTCATCCTTGTTGCTGTCGGGATGGTGCTTCTTGGCAAGCTTGCGATAGGCGCTCTTGATCGCGGCAGCGTTGGCGCTCCGCGGCACCCCCAAGACCTCATAGGGGTCGCGCATCCGTCACGTCTCCTTCAAGAGAAATCGAATTGTTCAAAGGGCTCCCCGCCCCATCTGCTGGTCATGTGGGAGGCGAGTGGCATTTTTGCAACTAGCCGCAGAGCCGATTCCTAGCTCCGCCACGGCTTTAGCGTATGAATCTCCCAACGGCCACGGCTGCTTTGGCAGCCGGCGCCCTGGAGCCAGCTTTCGGTGCTGCCATTGACGTAGCTCGCCAGGAAGTCCCGGCACTTGCGGCCGTCCTCGGCGGCGTAGGACTGCGCGATCGGCGTCACCGAGCCACGCGCTCCGGTTTCCGGATTCTCCCAGTGCTGGCTGGAATCCTTGTCGCCCTTGCTCAGGACGTCGGAGGCGGCGTTACGGGCGAAGGCAAGATCGGTGTCGGTCGGCGGGGCGTCCTTTGCCGGCCGCGCGATCGAGCCGGTCAGGTCGCTGTCGTCGGCCTTGGCGTAGGCACTGGTGTCGTTGCGGGAAAAGCTGCAGCCGCCGGAGCCGAGCCCGATCAGAATCATTGTCATGACAAAGCCGGACGGCCGGATCGCCGATAGGCCAACGCGTCCCCATGCCCTATATAGGGCGGTAGCGGACAACAACGCGTTTTGGGCCGCGGGACGCAATTCGGACTCCGGACATGACCGACACGACCTCGATGAAACACCAGACACCCTTAACATCCGGTGATTTCACCGCCGCCGACGAACCGTTTGCGCTGTTCGAGGCCTGGCTGAACGAGGCGATCAAGAGCGAGCCGAACGATCCGAACGCCATGGCGCTCGCAACCGTCGACCCCGACGGGCTGCCAGACGTGCGCATGGTGCTGATGAAGGGCTTCGATGCCGACGGTTTCGTCTTCTACAGCCACATCGCGAGCCAGAAGGGCCGCGAACTCGCCGCAAATCCTAAGGCGGCGTTACTTTTTCACTGGAAGTCGCTGCGCCGTCAGGTCCGCATCCGCGGCAACGTGACGCCAGTGACCGACGCCGAGGCAGACGCTTACTTCGCCACCCGTCCCAAGCAGGCGCAGATCGGCGCCTGGGCGAGCAAGCAGTCCGAGGCGCTGGAAAGCCGCTTCGCCTTCGAACAGGCCATCGCAAAGGTCGCGGCCAAGCACATCATCGGCGAGGTGCCGCGGCCGCCGGGCTGGAGCGGCTGGCGCATCACGCCCTCGCGTATCGAGTTCTGGCACGACCGCCCGTTCCGCCTGCACGACCGTATCGAATTTCGCCGTGACGCGGCCGGCCAGCCATGGTCCAAGACGCGGATGTATCCCTGAGCTTAGGCCGACCTGAAAGATGTCCATGCCGCATTCGTCCAATGCGCCGCGCCGCACGCTGCTCCTGACCGGAGCGAGCCGCGGCATCGGCCACGCCACCGTGATCCGGTTCTCGTCGGCGGGCTGGCGCGTCATCACCTGCTCGCGGCATCCCTTCCCCGAGGACTGTCCGTGGGACGCCGGCCCCGAGGACCACATCCAGGTCGACCTCGGCAACCCCCTGGACACCGCGCGCGCGATCACCGACATCCGCAACCGGCTCGAAGGCGGCATGCTGCATGCGCTCGTCAACAACGCCGCGATCTCGCCGAAGGGTCCGGGCGGCTCGCGGCTTGGCTCGGTCGACACCGACCTCGACACCTGGACGCACGTCTTCCACGTCAATTTCTTTGCGCCGATCATGATCGCGCGGGGATTGATCGAGGAGTTGAAGGCGGCCAGGGGCTCGGTCGTGAACGTCACCTCGATCGCGGGCTCGCGCGTGCACCCCTTTGCGGGCGCCGCCTATGCCACATCGAAAGCCGCGCTTGCATCCCTGACGCGCGAAATGGCCTCCGATTTCGGCCGCGTCGGCGTCCGCGTCAACGCTATCGCGCCGGGCGAGATCGACACCTCGATCCTGTCGCCGGGCACCGAGAAGATCGTCGACCAGCAGATCCCGATGCACCGGCTCGGCACGCCCGACGAGGTCGCCAAGATCATCTACGTGCTGTGCACGGACACCAGCTCTTACGTCAACGGCGCCGAGATCCACATCAACGGCGGCCAGCACGTGTAAGGCCAGGCAGGCGAAGCATGGGCCGGTTCGCGAGCACTGCGTCACTCTACGAGCATTTGCGGCCGCCCTACCCGAGCGAATTCTTTCGCAGCGTCGCGCATAAGCTTGGTCTTACCAAACAGAGCAGCCTGATAGACCTCGGCACCGGACCCGGACTCCTGGCGCTCGGCTTCGGCCCCTATGTCGGCCGCATCGTCGGCGTCGACCCTGAACCTGCCATGCTCGATGCGGCGCGACGCGCGGCTGCGAGCGCAGGCCACGCACTCACGCTGATCGAAGGCAAGGTCGAGACGCTTAGCCCCGACATCGGCGCATTCGACGTCGCGACCATCGGCCGCGCGCTGCATTGGATGGATCGTGAGCCGACGCTTGCGCGGCTCGATCGACTGGTCGCGCGCGATGGGGCAATTCTGATCTGCGCCTCGTTCTCGGCCACCGACGGCAGCAACCCGTGGCTCGATGGCTACAACGACGTCCGCCGCCGCTGGTCACCGGCCAAGCTCTGGGAGGAGGCAGGCATGGGCACGCGCACCCATCGCGACTTGCCGGCGTTCTTTCGCGGCAGCGCCTTTCAGCCCACCGAGCTCGTCACGGTTGAGACCAGCCACACAATCAGTGTGCAGGACCTGACACGCCGCACCCTCACCTACTCGTCGTCATCGCCGGAAGCGCTTGGCGAAAATGCCGACGCGATGCTGCGCGACGTCGGGCAGCATCTCGCTCCCTTCAGTCGCGACGGCGCCATCGCCGAGACCGTCGTCTCGACGGCCCAGATCGTGAAGCGCTAGATGATTTTCCCGCTCGAAGGGCGGGAAGCAAGGCGATCCAGACAACGCCGCCGCAGGACCTGGATCGCCTTTACCCTTCCGTTCCTCAATCGACTCGAATCCGACGCGACCGATCGCGCAGCCGCGGAGCGGCCGTGCTGAACGCAGTCGAGCAGTCGTCGTCGTTCTCACCGTCGAGCAGCGGAGCACCACAGTGCCGGCACATGCGCGCCGACATCGACAACGCCTTGCCGCTCGCCAGGACCTGACGATAATTCGCCAGATCGATGACGTTGCGGGGCGACGTTATGTGTTTTTCAACCATGGCTGTTCCTCGCGGCTAACATGCTGCTTATCGCAGACAAGTTTCGCGCAAACGTTCAGCCCACCGCTCAAATTTTACCGGAGGAATTGGGGCGGCGGGCACACATCACGGCGCGGCCTCAATCCCGCTCTATTCTGCGACACCAACCACCGTGTCTCGTTGAACGGCGTAAGGTCTCGGTAGGTATCAAAGCCACTTCTTCCACTTGAAGAGCCAGTACGGGACGATCGCGGCGGCGAGCATCATCACCAGCGCCATCGGATAGCCGTGGACCCATTCGAGTTCCGGCATCGCCTTGAAATTCATGCCGTAGATCGAGGCGATCAGCGTCGGCGGCATCAGGACAACGGCCATGACCGAAAACAGCTTGATGATGTTGTTCTGCTCGAGATTGACGACGCCGAGCATGGCGTCGAGCACGAAGGTGATCTTGCTGGAGAGATAGGAGGCGTGGTCGGTCAGCGAGGCGACGTCGCGCTGCATGGTCTTGAGCTGCTCGCGCATGTCCTTCGACCATTTCACGCCCTCCACCACCGCGGAGAGGAAGGTGACGACGCGGCCGATCGACACCAGGCTTTCGCGAACCTTCGAGGTCAGATCGCCCTTGCGGCCGATCGAGATCAGGATCTGGGAATATTGCTTGGCGTGGCCGTGGCGCTCGCTCTCCGGCTCGAAGATGTCGTGCGAGACCTGGTCGATCTCGGCGCCGCAGCGCTCCAGGATGTCGGCGCAGCGGTCGATCACGGCGTCCAGCAGTTCCATCAGCACCATCTCGCCGGTGATCGCGGGCGTGCAGGACCGGGCCAGCTTGGCCTCGACCAGCGCAAACGGCTTGGGCTGGTCGTAGCGCACCGTCACCAGGCGATGATCGCCGAGAATGAAAGTCACAGCCGTGGTCCGGGGCATGTCGGTGTCGGACTGGCACATCAGCGTCGCCGTCATGTAGCGCGCGCTGTTCTCGATATAGAGCCGGCTGGAGATCTCGATCTCCTGCATGTCCTCCCGGGTCGGGATCGCAATACCGGAGAGCCGCTCCACCGCCTTGTCCTCAGCCGCGGTCGGGTTGACCAGGTCGATCCACACCGCATGCTCCGGAACCGCCGCGAGGTCTTCGACAACCGCTTTCTTGAGGGAGGAGTCGGAGGGAACGAACACAGAAAACATGCACAACTCCAGCAGGGGCCTGCGACAGACTGACAGCCCTTAGCGCGATTCTGACAAGTTCATGATGACAAGCACATTAACGGAGCGTTTGCATTTGTGGCGGCGCCGTGGCCCAACCGTGGCACGGAATCGACAGTCGGGCGTGCTTTGCCTAAAAACCAGCACAGGAGCGCAAAACTTGCGGCAAAAAAGCCACAGCTCGGCTCTTGCAGCGCGGGAAAAGGTCCGAAACGCTGGAATTGTGGCAGATTTCAACGATAATAGGGCCCAACGGAGTCGTGGTTTGGGCGCGTCTCAAGCCCCGCGAAAGCTAGTTGTTGTCGATTGGAATCAAATCATGTCGTCGCTGAAAGTTATGCTGGGTATTTTGGCCGCTGGCCTGATGCTGTCGGGCTGCATGCAGGCCACACATTTTGAAGCGACCGACACCAAGGCCTTCAAGCCGAAGGACAAGGAACTCCTCGCCAAGGTCCGGTACGAGAACACCCCCGTCGCCGAGCCGTTCCGCCGCGCCATCGTCGATTACCACCGCAAGGAATCGCCGGGCTCGATCGTGGTCGATTCCGACAACCATTACCTCTACTGGGTCATGGATGGCGGCAAGGCGATCCGCTACGGCATCACCGTCGGCGAAGAAGCCATGGCCTGGTCGGGCATTGCCAAGGTTGGCAGCATGACCGAGTGGCCGGCCTGGCATCCGACCCCAGGCGAGATTTCGCGACTGGGCGTGCCGACCTACGTTGCACCGGGTCCGGACAATCCGATGGGCTCCCGCGCGATGTATCTCTACTCCGGCGGCAAGGACACGCTGTTCCGCATTCACGGCACCAACCAGCCGGAATATATCGGCGCCTCGATCTCGTCGGGCTGCATCCGCCTAACCAACGAAGACGCGATCGACCTCTATGGCCGCGTCAAGGTCGGCACCATCGTCGTGGTGCTCGAGCCGAAGCATGGCGACTCGCCCTACAATTCGCGCCTCGCGCTCGGCGGCAGCCAGACGGGCCAGGCGGGCAGCTACTGATCGCCTCCTGCTCTCGGACATTCAAAAGCGCCGGTTTTACCGGCGCTTTTTTGTTGCCGGCTTGTGCGGCTCGGCTTTGGTGCCATCGGCGGCCGACTTGTCCGCCGGCGCAGGGGATTTCTGCGCCGGCTCGTCATCAGCTCCGTCCTTGGCCCCATCCTTGGCCTCAGGCCTGGCCGCGACCTCGCGCGGCGGCGCCTCCTCGGGCCGTCCCGCCGGCAGCAACGGGGCGACCTGCGGCAGGGGATCCCAGACGTTCCACTGACAGATCCGGTAGTCGTTGCGCCGCTGCGCCAGGTCGAGATGGATGTGGTCCTCGTGATACCAGTCCGAGCCCGGACCGAGCACGGTGGAAAAGCGCGCGCAGACTGAATGCAGCACGCGCTCGCGCACATCGCGCGGCATGCCGCGGTCGGTCAGGCCGATCGACCGCCCGTTGGCGAGCTTGATGGCGCGGACGTCGAGCGCGTTGGCCTTGCCGTGCTCGGACAGCATCGCGCCGGCGATGCGGTTACGGCCTCGGCATTCGAAACTGTCGAAATTGTCGAGATCGCTGATGGTCGAGCCGAGGCTCGCCGCCAGCGGCACCATGTCCTTGCGCACCCAATCGGCGATCGCGGAGGCCATGGTGCAGCGGAGGATCGCCGCCGGCTTGACCGCCACCTTGCGCTTGTCCGGCAGCACGATCGCCTCCAGCCGCACCAGATCCTCGCCGCCGCAGGCGCCGGGGCCGCGAATATCGGGAATGGACGGCGCGACGGCGATCTCCTCGGTCAAGGCGAGCCGGCAGACCGAGAGCTGCTTCTCGGGCGGCGGCGCGGCCTCGACGGGCTTGGTCGCGCTCGGCTTGTCTGCGGAAGGCTTCCCCTCTGCCTCCGGCGCGGCCTCGTCCGTTGCTTGGGGGGCCTCCTCCGGGCGGGGCTTTGGTAGCGGTATCCTGGCGGAGTGCACCTTCGCGCGCGGCCGTGGTGTACCAAGACCGAAGATATCCAGCGGCGTAGCATATTTTCGCGCTTCTGCCCGCTCCGCCAGCACAAGCGACAGCCCGAGCGCAGCGGTAACCATTGCCGCGCCTGCGGACATATAGCCGCGACAAGACCATTTGCGGCGAAAGTCCGGCAGGCTAAAACTCATGACAATTCTTTGGCCCAGCGCTGAGAGCTATAAAAAGTCCAGCCCACCTCGGAGGAATGTCTGAATGCTTGGTTTGATGCAAGATTGGCCCCTGCTCTGCCACCGGATCATCGAACACGCCGCCAAGATTCATGGCAAGCAGGAGGTCGTTACGCGATCGGTCGAGGGACCGATCCATCGCACCACCTACGGCGAAATCCACAAGCGGGCGCTCAAGGTCTCGCAGGTGCTGGAGCGAGACGGCATCAAGCTCGGCGACCGTGTCGCAACGATCGCCTGGAACACCTGGCGCCATCTCGAGGTCTGGTACGGCATCATGGGGATCGGCGCCATCTGCCATACCGTCAATCCCCGCCTTTTCCCCGAGCAGATCGCCTGGATCATCAACCATGCGCAGGACCGCATCGTGATGACCGACCTCACCTTCGTTCCGGTCCTGGAGAAGATCGCCGACAAGCTGCCAAGCGTGGAACGCTACGTCGTGCTCACCGACAAGGCGCATCTGCCTGAGACCACGCTGAAGAACGTGGTCGCCTACGAGGACTGGATCGCGGAGGCCGACGGCAAGTTCGAATGGAAGGACTTTGACGAGAACACGGCCGCCGCGATGTGCTACACATCCGGCACCACGGGCGATCCGAAGGGTGTCCTGTATTCGCATCGCTCCAACGTGCTGCACGCGCTGATGGCGAACAATGTCGATGCGCTCGGCACCAGCGCGTCCGAGACAATGCTGCCGGTGGTGCCGCTGTTCCATGCCAATAGCTGGGGCATCGCCTTCTCGGCCCCCTCGCAAGGCACCAAGCTGGTCATGCCCGGCGCCAAGCTCGACGGCGCCTCCGTCTACGAGCTGCTCTCGACCGAGAAGGTGACGCACACGGCGGGCGTGCCCACGGTGTGGCTGATGCTGCTGCAGCACATGGCCGCCAACAATCTGAAGCTGCCGGCTTTGAAGATGGTGATCTGCGGCGGCTCGGCGATGCCGCGCTCGATGATCAAGGCCTTCCTCGACATGGGCTCGAACGTGCGCCACGCCTGGGGCATGACCGAGATGAGCCCGATCGGCAGCGTCGCGGCGCTGAAGCCGCCGTTCCAGAATGCGACCGGTGAGGCGCGGCTCGACGTGCTTCAGATGCAGGGCTATGCGCCCTTTGCGGTGGAGATGAAGATCACCGACGATGCCGGCAAGGAGCTGCCCTGGGACGGCAAGACCTTCGGCCGTCTCAAGGTCTCCGGCCCCGCCGTTGCCAAGGCCTATTACCGTGTCGACAGCAACATCCTCGACGAGGAAGGCTTCTTCGACACCGGTGACGTCGCGACCATCGACGAGGCCGGCTACATGCGGATCACCGACCGCTCCAAGGACGTGATCAAGTCCGGCGGCGAGTGGATCTCCTCGATCGACCTCGAAAACCTCGCGGTCGGCCATCCCGCCGTGGCGGAGGCCGCCGTCATCGGCATCTATCATCCCAAATGGGACGAGCGGCCGCTGCTGATCGTGCAGCTCAAGCAGGGCCAGCAGGCCAGCCGCGAGGACATCCTGAAGTTCATGGACGGCAAGATCGCCAAATGGTGGATGCCCGACGACGTCGCCTTCGTCGAAGGCATTCCGCACACCGCGACCGGCAAGATCCTGAAGACCGCACTACGCGACCAGTTCAAGGATTACCGTTTCCCGAACGCGGCGGCGTAACCCTCGGTACCGCCCTCCCCTGGAGGGCGTGAGCGCTCGACGCATTGAAGCCTCCATAACGACATGGCCGGGCCTGTCCCGGCCATCCACGCCTTGCCCCGCGGCACGGAGAACGTGGATGCCCGGGCATAGGCGAGTGGAAGCGACGCCGTCCTTCGGACGGCTATGCCCGGGCATGACGGTCTGGGCGCATGCGGAACCCTTGAATTTGCCCCCGGGCCGTGGTCTCAACGGCCCATCGTCGCGCCAAATCGGCCGACATCGCCCAAAACCCCGGCAGAGCTTCACCCGATGGCCCGCAGGTTTTCCGCTCCCTATCAGTCGGAGCCCGTGTCCAGCCTCGCGAGCTGGGCGCGTAATCTGGCCGTGTTCGCGGTGGTGGCGGTGGTGGTCTCGATCATCATCGTCCGCTTCGACTTCCTGGAGATGAAACCGGCGCTGATGACGTTCTTCGGCGGGCTCGCGATCGCCGGCCTCTCGATCCTGTTTGGGCTCGCGGGCTTTGCCGCGATCTGGCAGAACGGCTCGCGCGGCATGGGGCGCATCCTGCTCGCCTTCCTCATCAACGGCGCGATCCTCGCTTATCCCGCTTATCTCGCCCTGCAATACCGCAAGCTGCCGCCGATCTACGACATCACCACCAACCCGATCGACCCGCCGCGCTTCGACGCGCTCGCGCACCTGCGCACCGGCGATGGCACCAACACCGCGGTCTATGCCGGCCTCTATTCGGCCGAGCAGCAGCGCCAGTTCTACCCGGACATCGAGCCGATCGAGCTGGAGATCCCGGTCGATCGGGCCTATGCGATCGCGCGCCAGCTCGTCATCAAGCGCAAATGGCTCGTCATCGACGAGCGCGAGCCGCAGCCACCGCGCCGTATCGGCCGCATCGAGGCGGTGGCACGGACGCCGATCATGGGGTTCCGCGAGGACATCTCGATCCGGGTCGTGCCCGATGGTGACGATTCCCGCGTCGATATCCGCTCGGCGTCGCGCTATTTCGACAGTGATCTCGGCAGCAACGCCGCGCGCGTCAAAAAATTCATCGACGATCTCAACACCGCCGCCGACGCCGACGCGCTGAAACCGGTGAAGAAGACGCCGGTCGCGCCACCGAAGGCACCGGCGAAGACGGTGAAGAAGTAGCCCCGCTGTCATTCCAGGACGATGCGCAGCATCCAGCCCGGAATGACGAGAAGCTAGGCCCCCGCCATTCGATACGTACCGCCGATCACGGGATCGCCATCCGTCGCCACCACGCCGCGCGCGACCAGATCTTCCAGATGCGCCAGGACCGAATAGCCGGCGGCCGTCGTCAGCCTGGGATCGATGCCGATATAGATCGCGCGCACCATGGTCGGGATATCGGCCTCGCCCTTGGCCAGGCGGTGCAGGATCGAGGCTTCGCGCGCCTTGCGGTGGCGGATCAGGAAGCGCACGAAGCGCTGGCCGTCCGGGATCTCCGGGCCGTGGCCGGAGAAATACAGATCCTCCTCGCGCGCGGCGAGGCGGTCGAGCGACTCCATGTAGTCGATCATCGAGCCGTCGGGTGGCGCCACGATCGACGTCGACCAGCCCATCACGTGATCGCCGACGAAGTTGAATTTCCGTTCGGGCCAGGCGAAGGCGAGATGATTGGCGGTGTGGCCGGGCGTCGCCACGGCCTCCAGACGCCAGCCGGCACCCTCGACGACGTCGCCATGGGCGATCCTGATATCGGGCGCGAAATCGCGGTCGGCGCCGGACTCCGGATTGTGCTTCTCGCTCTCGAAGCGCGGGCGCGAGGCACGGTGCGGGCCCTCGGCATAGACGGGCGCGCCGGTCGCCTGCTTGATCCGCGCGGTGTTCGGCGAATGGTCGCGATGGGTGTGGGTGACGAAGATATGGCTCACCGTCTCGCCCCTGACGGCATCGAGCAGCGCCGCCGCGTGCGCCTCGTCGTTCGGACCGGGATCGATGATCGCGACGTTGCCTTGGCCTACGATGTAGCTGACCGTGCCGGTGAAGGTGAACGGGCTCGGATTGTTACAGAGCACGCGCCGCACGCCGGGACGGACTTCCTCGACGACACCGGCCCTGAGCGGAAAGTTGCGGTTGAACGGGATGTCGTCGTTGTCGGACATGGGACTTCCTGTGCACTGCAGCCCCAACCCTCGCCGTCATACCCCGCGAAAGCGGGGTATCCAGTACGCCGCGGCGCCTGAGGCGAAGGCGAGGTCTCTGGGATACTGGATCGCCCGCCTTCGCGGGCGATGACAGCGGAGCAAACTAGCCGCGGCCGAAGAACGCTGCGACTAGAAAAACGCCTGGATGCCCGTGATCGCACGTCCCAGGATCAGGGCGTGGACGTCGTGAGTCCCCTCGTAGGTGTTGACGGTCTCGAGGTTATGGACGTGGCGCATCACGTGGTACTCGGCCGAGATGCCGTTGCCACCGTGCATGTCTCGCGCGACGCGGGCGATATCGAGGGCCTTGCCGCAATTGTTGCGCTTCATGATCGAGATCATCTCGGGGGCAAACTTGCCCTCGTCCATCAGACGGCCGACGCGAAGCGAACCCTGGAGGCCCAGCGCGATCTCGGTTTCCATGTCCGCCAGCTTCTTCTGCACGAGCTGGGTCGCGGCGAGCGGCTTGCCGAACTGCTTGCGGTCGAGCGTGTACTGGCGGGCGCGGTGCATGCAGTCCTCGGCGGCGCCGAGCGCGCCCCAGGAGATGCCGTAGCGGGCGCGGTTGAGGCAGCCGAACGGGCCCTTGAGGCCGGACACGTTGGGCAGCAGCGCGTCCTCGGGAACCACGACGCCGTCCATCACGACCTCACCGGTGATCGAGGCGCGCAGGGACAGCTTGCCGCCGATCTTCGGCGCGGAGAGGCCCTTCATGCCCTTTTCCAGCACGAAGCCGCGGATCTGGTTGTCGTGCTCGGCCGACTTGGCCCAGACCACGAACACGTCGGCGATCGGCGCGTTCGAGATCCACATCTTGCTGCCGGTCAGGCGATAGCCATCCGAGACCTTCTCGGCGCGGGTCTTCATGCCGGCCGGATCGGAGCCGGCGTCGGGCTCGGTGAGACCGAAGCAGCCGACCCACTCGCCGCTGGCGAGCTTCGGCAGGTACTTCTTGCGCTGGTTCTCGTCGCCATAGGCGTAGATCGGGTACATCACCAGCGAGGACTGCACCGAGTTCATCGAACGATAGCCGGAATCGACCCGCTCGATCTCGCGCGCGACGAGGCCGTAGGCGACGTAGCTCGCATTGGCACAGCCATATTCCTCAGGCAGCGTAATGCCGATCAGGCCGAGCTCGCCCATCTCGTTGAAGATCTCGCGGTCGGTCTTCTCCTCGAGATACGCCTTGGTGACGCGCGGCAGCAGCTTGTCCTGAGCATAGGCGCGCGCGGTGTCGCGCACCATCCGCTCGTCTTCGGTGAGCTGCTCGTCGAGCAGGAACGGATCGTCCCATTGGAAAGAAGCCGCAGCCGGCTTGTCCTTGGTCTGAGGGCGCACGCTCATGAAACGTCCTTTCGTCTGGTTCCGTCAAAATTTGCCCGACAAAGTAAAGCGCCGCGGCAACAAGTGCAATTGCGTTGCAGATGGATGGCTCTGCGTGGACCCCGGGGATGCGCAGCGCGCGCCCCCGGAATGACAGCGCTAGCTTTCAAGCTGCTCGTTGGCAACGATCTCGATGCCGAAGCCTGACAGGCCCTTGTAGTCGTGCACCGACGAGGTGAGGTGGCGGATCGAGGTGACGCCGAGATCGCGCAGGATCTGCGCGCCGACACCGACCTCGCGCCACTGGCGGTTGCGGTCCGCCTCGCTCGCGCTCTCATCGGGTAGCGGGGCAACGGGGACACCGGCGGCTCCGTCACGCAGGTAAACCAAGACGCCACGGCCGGACTTCTTGAAGTGCTCGAGCACTGCCGCCATGCGCTTATGGCCGGTGAAGATGTCCTTGACGATGTTGGGCTTGTGGAAGCGCGTCAGCACGTTCTTGCCGTCGCCGACGCCGTTATAGACGAACGCGACGTGGGCGATGGAATCGAACGGCGAGCGGTAGGCATAGCCCTGAAGCGGCCCGATCGGGCTGTCGGTGACGAAGGTCGAGACCCGCTCGATCAGCTTCTCGCGCACCTGGCGGTAGGCGATCATGTCGGCGATGGTGACATGCTTGAGCTTGTGCTGGGCCGCAAAGCGGGCGACCTGCTCGCCCTTCATCACGCTGCCGTCGTCGTTCATGAGTTCGCTGATGACGCCGACCGGCGGCAGGCCGGAGAGCTTGCACAGGTCGACCGCGGCCTCGGTATGGCCGGAGCGCAAGAGCACGCCGCCGTCCTTGGCAATCAGCGGGAAGATGTGGCCCGGGCGGGCAAAATCGTTGGCGCCGACATTGGGATTGGACAGCGCGCGGCAGCACGAGGCGCGCTCTTCGGCCGAGATGCCGGTGCCGCCGTCGGGCTTGTAGTCGATCGAGACCGTGAATGCGGTGGTGTGCGCGGAATCGTTGTGGGCCACCATCGGATCGAGCCGGAGGCGGCGCGCGTCCTCGGTGGTCACCGGCGCGCAGACGATGCCGGAGGTATGGCGGATGATGAACGCCATCTTCTCGGCGGTACAGAGCGAGGCGGCGACGATCAGATCGCCCTCGCCCTCGCGGTCCTCGTCGTCGGTGACGACCACGAGCTCACCCCGGGCAAAGGCCTGCAAGACTTCCTGAACGTTATCGGGCATTTCCCAATCTCTATCGGTTATGGCCGGGAGGCTTCGCCGGACGCCTTAGCCGGACTTGGCCCCAAGCGCTAGTGTCCTGGACGCAACCGCATATGCCTGATGGCGGGCCGGCCCGCGGGTCTAAGGCTTGCACCGAAGATACCAGGGATATAGGCGCACACGGCCCGGACGGAAAGCGGCCGCGCCGCCTTCAGGGCAGCACTTCGCGCCGCTCGCCGAGCCGGACATCGAGCTCGGCCCGCTTGTCGGCCAGCAGGCCAGCCTGGGCCGCTTCGATCACGGTAAACAGCTCATGAGCGTCGCTGAGCCGGGTCACCGTGACGTAGCTGGCGCCGGCCGCGTAGAGCTCGCTCACATCCGACAAAAGATCGGCCGTGGCCACGATCATGGCGGTCGGGTTGAGGGTACGGACGTGGCGGACCAGCTTCTCGTTGCTGGCGCCCTTGAGAAGGGCGTCCGGCACGCTGAGGATGATCATCTCGGACTTGCCGACGCCGGCATGGAGCAGCGTGTCGGCGCTGCTGATGTCACCATAGATCACGTGCAGGCCGCGCGACAGCAGCGTCTTGTACACATTGGGATTGAAGTCGATCACGGTGATCTGCTCGAGCAGCACCGGCGCCTGCCGTTCGATCTCGGCCAGCAGCGCGCTCGCCGCACGGAAAAAGCCGAGGATGACGATGCGGCGGGCCTCGCCGTGGCCGCCCTCGTGCCCCTCCTCGGCGTGGCCGTTGCCATGGTCGAGGTCGCGCAGGCCGATCCGCTTCAGGGGGCCGATCGCCCAGCGGGTGATCTCGTCGCTGCGGGTCATCACGAAGGTCGAGAGCACCGCCAGCACCACGAAGGCAAAGGAGGCCGCATTCGCCGTTTCGGCCGCGATATGATGGTCGGCGACGCCGGTCTGGATCACCACCAGCGAGAACTCGGAGATCTGCGCGAGGTTAAGGGCCGGCAACAGGCTGGCGCGCAGGCCCTGCTTCATCAGGTAGAGCGGGGCGAAGGTGGTGACGAGGCGGCTCACCACCGTGAACGCCGCGATCATCAAGGCAAGCCCGATCACGGAGAGGCCCGGCACGGGAATGGTCATGCCGAGCGCGACAAAGAACAGCGTGATGAAGAAGTCGCGGAGCGTGGTGACCTTGGCGGTGACGTCGAGGGCGTAAGGGAAGGTCGACAGCGAGACGCCGGCGATCAGCGCACCCATCTCGCGCGACAGTGAGAGCCGCTCCGCGGTCTCGGCGACGAGGAAGCACCAGGCGAGCGCGCCAAGCAGGATCAACTCGGGGCGACGGGCAATCTGATGGAATAGGCGCGGCAGCACATAGCGGCTGACCAGCAGTGCGGCAGCGACCAGCACCGCGACACGGCCGATCGACAGCAGGATGACGCTGACCTCGAGATTGGCGAGGCTCGGCTGCACCGCCAGGAACAGGATGGCGAAGATGTCCTGGAGCACCAGCACACCGAGCGTGATGCGGCCGGGCAGCGTGTCGAGCTCGCGCTTCTCGTAGAGCACCTTGACGATGATCACGGTGCTCGACAGCGCGCAGGCGACGCAGAGATAGACCGCATCGAAATGCCCACCGCCGAGCGACAAGCCGATGCCGACGAAGAACAGCACCCCGAGCAGGCAGCCGCCGATGAGCTGGCCGCCCGCCGCGAACAGGATCACCTTTCCCGCCCGCACGATTTTCTTCAGGTCGATCTCGAGCCCGATCATGAACAGCATGAAGATCAGGCCGAGCTCGGAGATGACGCTGATCGATTCCTGCGATTTGACCCAGCCGGCACCGAATGGACCTATGCAGAAGCCGGCGATAAGGTAGGCCAGGATCAGCGGCTGCCGGGAGAAATGGGCGAGCAGGCCCAGCATCCAGGCAAACAGAATACAGAGAGTGATGTCGCGAATGAGTTCGTGCATACCAAATTGGTCCGTTTTGCCGCACCCTAGGGCCAGGTTGCGGCGCGGCAAGCGAGCAATTCGTCACATGCGAGCAGGGCTTTTCGCAGCAATGCTGCTATGTCCCCTCGCCTCTGCCGCGCCCGCAGCCGCGCAATCCAAGGTCAATATCGAACAAAACTTTGCCGATTCGCTCACCACACTGCCGAAGGAGGAACTCGCCGTCTCCGGCGGGTTCTATGTGCCCGCCTATTCCAGCGTTGCGATGAGCCAGGGCAAACTACGTGTCGACTTCTCGGTGACGCTGAGCGTTCACAACGCCTCCGAGACCCAGCCGCTGATCGTCAAACGCATCGCCTATTTCGACACCGCAGGCAAGCAGGTCGAGACCTACCTGAAGGGCCAGGTGGCGCTGAAGCCTCTGGCCACCGTCTCGATCTTCATTCCGACCGACGATGTGCGCGGGGGGACCGGGGCCAATTTCCTTGTCGACTGGGCCGCAACAGGCGAGATCGCCGAGCCCGTGGTCGAGGCCTTGATGGTTGGCGGCGTCGCCAATGCGCATTACGCTTTCATCAGCCAGGGCCGTCCGACCCGGACGGCCACAAAGAAGTAGAGGCCGTCCGACGAGGACGGCCGGCAAGAAGTAAGGCACGCCGGCGCAAGGCCGGTCGCTCAACAAGAACAAAACGAGGAACGCTCCCATGACGTCCAGCTTCGATTTCGCGCCCCTGTTTCCCGCAGGGCTGCCGGCCCCTTCCGCGCGCTGGACGGGCCTCGCCAAGTACAGTTTTGTCGGTGGCAACAACGACTCCGAGCAGTTGCCGCTCGACGGCCTGATCGAGGCGACCAATTCCGCCTTGCAAAAGGAAGGCCGCTCGCTCGCGACCTACGGCCTGGCGCACGGGCCGCAGGGCTATTTGCCCTTGCGCGAATTCCTGGTGACAAAACTGAAGCGCGACGCCGGCATCAACTGCACCGTCGACGACCTCCTGATCGTCTCCGGCTCGCTCCAGGCGCTCGACCTCGTCAACGCAACGCTGCTGACACGCGGCGATACCGTGATCTTCGAGCAGGACAGCTATCAGGGCTCGTTGACCCGCCTGGCGCGGCTCGGGGTCAACGTCGTCGGCATCCCCCTCGACAAGGACGGCATGCGTATGGATGTGCTGGCCTCGACGCTGGCCGATTTGAAGAGCCGCGGCATCCGGCCCAAGTACATTTACACCATCCCGACCGTGCAGAATCCCACCGGCAGCATCATGCCGGAGAGCCGCCGCGCTGAACTGGTACGGCTCGCGGCCGAATATGGCGTGCCCATCTTCGAGGACGATTGCTACGCCGATCTCGTCTGGTCGGGACAGCGACCGCCGGCGATCCACGCGATGAGCCCGAACGGCGGCGTGATCCATATCGGCTCGTTCTCGAAATCGATCGCACCGGCGCTGCGCGTCGGCTTCATCGTCGCGCCCTGGGATGTGATGTCGCGGATGCTGGCGCTGAAGACGGATGCAGGCTCAGGCGCGCTGGAGCAGATGGTGCTGGCCGCCTATTGCAAGCCGCACTTTTCGACCCACGTACCGGCACTGACGAAGGCGCTGCGCACCAAGCTCGATACGCTGATGGAGGCGCTGAACGAGCAGTTCGGGACGGCGGCCGAGTTCGAGGAGCCCAAGGGCGGCATCTTCCTGTGGGTCAAGCTGCCCGACCAGGTCGATACGCTGAAACTCTATCAGGCCGCGCTCGCCGCCGGAGTCTCGATCAATCCGGGGCCGGAATGGTCGACCAACAAGCCCCATTCCTCCTCGCGGCTCAGGCTGTGCTTTGCGAGCCCCTCGCATCAGCAGATCCGTGAGGGCGTCGCCGTGCTGGCCGAGGTCTGCCGCAAGGAGTTCGGCGTGCCGGCCCGCAGCGCCAACGTGGAGAAGCGCGCCTAAGGCTCGCTCTAGGCCACCTGAGGCTGGCTGCCGTGGATCGCGGAGGCCAGCCGCAGCAGCAGCACGATCGAGACGTTGCCCTTGCCGGCCTCGATCTGGGCGATGTAGCGCTCGGAAATCCCGGAGCGGCGGGCCAGCTCCCGGCGCGACATCTCGCACCGCGCGCGCGAGGACCTCAAGCGCTCGCCCAGCTCGGCCAGGAACGCGGTCTCGGAATAAGGCGGCACGGCACAGCTCCCCGGCAGTACCTCGCCCGCGAAATCCACGACTTGATTCAGCATCGGTCTCACCAACTTCGCCTTCGGGAGCGCCATCCTACCCTTGATACGACCGGCCTCATTGACGCGGATCAAATTCGCGCGCGATTGCCAGCTCGCGTGGACGATCGCGCGCGGGATGCTACACTTGGACTTGTTCGAGGCGGGGTTTTTCAGGACATGACGCGTTGTCTGGGCTGCTGGATCGCGGCGGCGATGCTGTGGATTGCGTTCACGCCAGCGGCCGGCGCCGAGACGCTTGCGGCGACGGTCGAGCAATGGGGCCTGCTGGGCTCGTGGGCAGTCGATTGCGCGGCCCGGCCGGACCGCGACAAGGGCTCGCTGTTGACTTACGAGATCAGGAAGGACGGCCGGGTGATGTACCGGCGCGATTTCGGCGAGGCCAGGGACGAGAACGAAGTGGTGTCCGCCACGGTCGAAGCCGAGGGCCTGCTCAATGTGATGGTTTACTTCCCCTCGCTGCACCAGGCGCGTGAATTCGGGCTGCTGCTGGCGAAGGATGGCAGCCTGCGCGCGATCTACAATCGCAGCGAGCGCGGTGTGTACACGATCAGGGACGGCAAATACGTCGCGACAGGCGCGCCGACACCTTCACAGCAACGCTGCGATTGAGCATCACGTTTGAGCATGATCGCTCGGAAAGCCGCTTCGCACTTTTCCGAATCGTGCTCTGTCTGAACATCCATTCAGAATTCTCTTCCAGTTCCTCCGGAACGTTCGCACACATGCGCCGTTCTCATGTGCATTGCATTGGAGGAGGACATCTTGAAGAAGCTTGGTTATGTGGTTGCGGCTCTCGGCGCGCTCGCGATCGTTGCACCGACGATGGCGAATGCCGAAACGGTGGTGATCAAGAACGGCTACCATCATGGCTACGGCGCCCGCGCCGAAATGCGCGAGCATCGCGACCACGGCTGGCATCGCGGCTGGCACCATCACGACCGGGTCGTCGTGGTCAAGCGCGGTCACCGTCACCATTGGGATTGATGCGTAACACATCATGGAAATGGCCCCTCGCGGGGCCATTTCTTTGCGCTCTTTCTTCCTTCTCCCCTTGTGGGAGAAGGTGGCGCGAAGCGCCGGATGAGGGGTTGCTTCAGCGCATTCAATGAGAATTGGACTCGCGGATGGAGACCCCTCACCCGTCTCGCCGCTACGCGGCGAGCCACCCTCTCCCGCAAGGGGAGAGGGTAAGGGCGGTGCGTTCAGCGTCGAGTTTTAATCCCACACCGGCGCAAAGCCTGGATTGACGCAACGCCTGTCCTTGGGCAACGCCGCGATCTTCTTGCGGTCGGCATCGTCGAGCGTGATCTTCAGCGCATCGAGATTGGCCTGCTGGCTCTCGCGGCGCGAGGCCTTCGGGATCGCAGCGACACCGTTCTGGTCGAGCAGCCACTTCAGCGCGACCTGCGCGGCGGTCGCGTTGTGCCTGGCGCCGATCTCGGCCAACGCCGGATCTGACGCGATGCGTCCTTGCGCGAGCGGGCAATAGGCGACCAGCGGGATCGATTTGGCGTTGAGATAGGCCAGCACCTTCGATTGATCGAGCATGGCGTGATATTCGATCTGGTTGCAGGCGATCGGCGCCTTGATGTCCTCGACCGCGATCTTGAGCAGCGCCGTGGTGAAATTGGCAACGCCGATCGCCCGCGTACGCCCTTCCTCCTTCAGCTTCATCAGGGTCTCGAACACCGCGCCCCAGTTCGCGGATTTCGACGGCCAGTGCACGAGGTAGAGATCGACATGGTCGAGCCGGAGCTTGGTCAGGCTGGCGTCGAAGGCGCGGCGGATCGCATCGGGGCTGAGATTCTCGTGCCAGACCTTGGTCGTGACATGCAGCTCGCCGCGCGGCAGCCGGGCCGCGGCGAGCGCGGCACCGATCGGCTCTTCATTGGCGTACATCTCGGCGGTGTCGATGTGGCGATAGCCGATCGACAGCGCGCTCTCCACCGCCGCGCGGCAGGCATCGCCCTGCATGCGGAAAGTGCCGAGGCCGAGCTTGGGCATGCTGATGCCCTGTGTCTTCAGATGATCCATGAGCTAACTCCTGACGTATTTCAGCCGCCGAACACGCGGTGGGGCCGCAAGGGCAGACTCTTCGGTGATGGAAAAGAAGTGGCGGGAATGGAGACTATAGCGCAGGAGACGCGAGGCGGCCAATCAAGATCGGGTTAGTGCTGGGATGCGCGATCCGTCCCCACCGTCATGCCCGGGCATAGCCGTCCGAAGGACGGCGTCGCTTCCGCTCGCCTATGCCCGGGCATCGACGTTCTCAGGGCCGAGCAGCAGGGCGTGGATGGCCGGGTCAAGCCCGGCCATGACGACGGAGAGAGTTGCCCACTCACGAATGCTGCGCGACCACGGCCGGGCGCGCCTGCGGCTGCGGCACGATGTCGACCGACCAGAGGTCGCGGTTGTCGACGTCTTTCAAGGTCACGGTCATCACGCCGCTCGCACCGTCGATATCGACCCTGCCGAAGAACTGCAGGCCGAAGCACGGCGCGAGGTTCTCCCCCTGCGCCTCGCTGCAGCCGTTCTGGTACATCGCGACCGGGCCAAACGTATTGTCGAGCTCGCCCGGACCCCAGGTGCCGGCATGGAGCGGGCCGGAGACGAACTCCCAGAACGGCTCAAAATCCTGGAATTGCGCCTTGTTCGGATCGTAATAATGCGCGGCGGTGTAGTGCATGTCGGCGGTGAGCCAGACGATGTTGCGGATGCCGGCGCGCTTGATGGAGCTGAGGAGGTCGGCAATTTCATGCTCACGCCGATCGGGCGCTCCATTGCCGAGCGCGACGGCATCGAGACTGACGAGGCCGATCGGCAGGTCGGCCGCGATCACCTTCCAGGTCGCACGCGAAGCGGCAAGCTCCCGCTTCAGCCAGGCGAGCTGCTCGGCACCGAGAATCCAGCCGCGATGGTCCTCGCCCTTGTTCCAACTGTCGTCACGGTAGCTGCGCATGTCGATCATGAAGACGTCGAGCAGCGGACCGTAAGCGATCTTGCGATAGACGCGGCCCTGTCGCGCGCCGACGTCGCGGATCGGCATGAAATCGAAGAAGGCACGGCGGGCGCGCGCGACCAGGCGCGGCGTGCCGTCGTCCTCATAGCCGGCGTCGTCATAGCTGCCGGTCGGCGACCAGTCGTTGGTGACCTCGTGGTCGTCCCACTGTGCGAACATCGGCACCTCCGCATGGAACGCGCGAAAATGCTCGTCGAGATGGTTGTATTTGTAGTTGCCGCGGAATTGCGCCAGCGTGTGCGCGGCCTCGGCTTTTTCCTCGGTCACCAGATTGCGCCAGGTCTCGCCGTTCGGCAGCTTCTGCTCAGAGGGAATCGTGCAGTCGGCGTAGATGTGATCGCCGGAGTGGATGAAGAAGTCCGGGCGATTGTCGAGCATGGTGCGATAGCTGCGATAGCCGCCGCGCGAGATGTCGATGCCCCAGCCCTGCCCCGCGACGTCGCCTGACCACACGAACGAGATCGATTGCCCTGCGGCCGGCGCTGTGCGGAAATGGCCGACGCGGCTTTCGCCGGCAATGCCGGTGGCGATGTCGTCGAAGCGCACGCGATAGAAGATGTCCTGCCCGGACGGCAGATCGTTCAGCAGCAGTTTTGCGGTGAAGTCGGCATCGGGCAGCGCGTCGCGCGAAGCTGACGCCATGATCGTCTTGAAACTCTCGACGGTCGCGCATTCCACCTGCATCCGCGCGGGCCGGTCGGCGCGCGCCCAGATCACGGCGGAGCCATCCGAGACATCGCCGGACTGAATGCCACCCGCGATCTGCGGGCGATCGGCGGCGCGGCTGATGGATGGCTTTGCGAGTGTGCCGAGCGCGGCAACGGCGAGGCTTGAAGTCGAGCGGACCAGGAACTGCCGCCGGGTCCATGCGCGCGAGGCGCGGAGCGTTGCCATTCAGGAAACCTTCGTCGAATCACGACGGAAGGTGCCTGCGCTCCTTGACTCCTATCCTGACGGTTTCTTGACTCCGCGCCTACGGTTTTGCGACGCCCGGATGACGCGAGAGATCCGGCTAGTGCTTCCAGTTGCAGATGCCGCCGGTGCGGCACGGCCAGGTCTGGATGCGGGTGTCCATCGCCTGCGCGTCCAGCGGATTGCCGCGACGATGTGCAAGCTTGGTGCGCGCTGCGCCGCGCGGCTGGGCGCTCCTGGCATGAACAACCTTCGGCCCGGTCACGTGCACGCGCTCGGCGGCAACTTTCTTCGGCACGTCGATGGGTTCGCCGCGCGCCTGCGCCTCGTTGCCACCCTTCGCCTCCAACGCGACCGGGGCGAACTGCGTCTCGGGCCCAAGCCGCTTCGGCGACAGCACCGCCTTGGAGAGATCGAGACCGAGATATTCGTCGGGCTTGTAGTCGTCAGCGCGCGCAATGCCGCCCCATGCGAGCACGAGGGCAACGGCAACTGCAAAAGAAACGCTCTTCAGGACCACGGACGCCTCCTGAAATCACTTATTTCAAGGGGTAATTTACCTCTATTTAGGAGGCGTCACGCGCAATTCCAGCGGCCAAGTGCCGCCGTGGTTAAGAAGTTTGGCGGTGTCAGGCGACCTTTCGCGCCGCACCCGTCCCGTCCAGGAACCCCATCAGGCGGCTGCGGATGATCTCTTCCGCCTCATCCATGATGCGATCGACGAGCTCCTTGCAGGAGGGGATGTCGTGGATCAGCCCTGCGACCATGCCGCAGCTCCAGGCACCCGCGTCCATCTGGCCGTCCAGCATGATCTTCGGATAGACGCCCGCGACCTGGTCGTGGATGTCGTCGATGCTCAGCTTGGCGCCCTTCTCGCGCTCGATCTCGAGCAGACGATCGACGTTGGCGTTCTTGAGCACGCGCTCGGTGTTGCGCAGAGCGCGCATGATCAGGCGGGTGTCGAGCTCGGTTGCCGCAACAAGCGCGTTCTTCACGTTCTGATGCACCGGTGCTTCCCTGGTGGCGATGAAGCGCGTGCCCATGTTCATGCCGGCCGCACCCAGCGACAGCGCTGCGACGAGGCTGCGCCCGTCCGCCATCCCGCCGGAGGCGACGAACGGGATCTTCAATTCCTCCGCCGCGCGCGGCAGCAGGATCATGTTGGGAATGTCGTCCTCGCCGGGATGGCCGCCGCACTCAAAGCCGTCGACGCTGACGGCGTCGCAGCCGATGCGCTCGGCCTTCAGGGAGTGGCGCACGGACGTGCATTTGTGGATCACCTTGATGCCGGCGGCCTTCAGCGCAGGCATGTATTGTTCGGGGCTGCGCCCCGCCGTCTCCACCGCCTTGATGCCGCCTTCGACGATGGCCGCGATGTATTCCGGATAAGGCGGCGCCGCGAAGGTCGGCAGGAAGGTGAGGTTCACGCCGAACGGCTTGTCCGTCATGTCGCGGCAGCGCGCGATTTCCTTCGCGAGCAATTCCGGCGTCTTCTGCGTGAGACCCGTGATGATGCCGAGCCCTCCGGCATTGGAGACGGCAGCGGCGAGTTCGGCAAAGCCGACGAAATGCATGCCACCCTGAATGATCGGGTGCTCGATGCCGAACAGTTCGGTGATCGCGGTCTTCACGTAGGGGCCTCCCGGATTTCAGTTTGTATTGGGATCAGTCTAGCCGCAGTCTTGCTCCGCGGTCACCATTTCTCTCCGAAGGGACGGATCTCCATCTCGAAGGTCCAGGCGCTCTTCGGCTGCTGATAGAGCTGCCAATAGGCATCCGCGACAGATGACGGCGGCATCAGAAGATCGGGATTATCAATCGCATTCGCCCCGAGCGCTTCGAGCCGGCGCTGCCGCACCCACTCGGTGTCGACGCCGGAATCGATGATGAGATGGGCGACGTGGATGTTGTTCGGCCCGAGCTCGCGCGCCATCGCCTGCGCCACTGCGCGCAGTCCGAATTTTGCGCTGGCAAAGGCAGCAAAGCCGCTGCCGCCGCGCAAGCTCGCCGTCGCACCGGTGAAGAAGATGTTGCCGCCACCGCGCGGCAGCATCAGCCGCGCCGCTTCTCTGCCGGCCAGGAAGCCGGAATAGCAGGCCATCTCCCACACCTTCCGGAACACGCGCTCGGTGGTGTCGAGGATCGGGAAATTGACGTTGGCACCGACGTTGAAGATGCAGACTTCGAGCGGCGCATGCTGGTCGGCGTCATTGAGGAAGGAGATGACCTCCTCCTCTTTGCGTGCATCGAGCGAGCGCGCGTGAATCTCGCCGCCGGCGGCCTCGATGTCCTTCACCAGCGGCGCCAGCTTGTCGCCGTTGCGGCGCCCGGCAAAGACCGTGAAACCTTCCGCGGCAAATTTCTTGGCGATCTCGGAGCCGATGAAATCGCCGGCCCCGATCACGGCGGCTGTCGCGTTTCGCTTGGGCAAGGTCACCTCCTCCTGTGGGAACGGCATGTGATTGAGCCGGAGGCTATAGTTCTAAAATAGAACTGTCAAACTACAGGTTTGAATGGTAGCCTGCAGCGAGAATAGCGCTGATCATTCAAGTCAGTTCCTTTTTCTGACTTACTACCCTTTGCCGGAGATCGCTACATGAAGTGGGACACGCTGGATGAAGAGCCCTGCTCGCTCTCCCGCACCATCGCCGTGGTCGGCGACCGCTGGACGCTGCTGATCCTGCGCGAATGTTTTTTACGCGTGCGCCGGTTCGAGGGATTTCAGTCCTCGCTCCAGATCACGCGGCACCTGCTCTCGGAGCGTCTGAAGAAGCTGGTGCGGTTCGGCATCCTGCGCCGCGTCCCCTATTCCGAGGCGCCCAAGCGCTACGAATACATCCTGACGCAGAAGGGCCTCGACCTCTACCCGATCATCATGGCGATGGTGCATTGGGGCGACACCCACATGGGCGACGAGCGCGGCCGCCCGCTGCTGCACCAGCACAAGACTTGCGGCAAGGAGTTCGACCCCGTGATGGTCTGCTCGGAATGCGGTGAGCCACTGCATGCGAAACAGGTGCATGTGCATGCGGGGCCGGGGCGGAAGGAAGCGGTGGGGTAGAGTGGCGCCAAGCAAAAGGTGTCGTGCCCCGCCTCGACCGGGGCATCCAGTCGGTGGGCCGTTCCTTGCTCATCGGAGCTCGCTTTCCATGGGAGCTTACGCGAAGGGAACGCCGTAATACGAGTTGATGCCGCGGACTGCCGCGTCGTCACCCCAGTTCCAGTCGCTTCGTTCGTCGTATTTCGGCGCGCCTTCGAGCGTCTTGGCGGTAATCCCGGTGACATAGCCGCCGAGCTCCGTATCGTATTTCAGCGACTGCCAAGGCAGCGGATAGTGGTCGTTGCCGAGGCCCAAGAAACCGCCGAAGCCGAGCACGACGTAGGAGACCTTTCCGCTGACCTTGTCGATCATCACGCGTTCGATCGAACCGATCTTGTTGCGATCGGCGCCATAGACCGATGTTCCCTCGACCTTGTCGCTGCCGATCAACCTGCCCATCTCGCTGCGGTCCAACTCGTCTTGCATCAGCATCCCAATTCTCCACTCAGCCAACGTGTGAACCAACCGGGTCTGCGAGCGAACGTTCCGGCGCATGTTCTGGTGGTCGCATCAGACACGGAGCACGGTCGCCAGGGGCGATCAGCGAGCGGCCGCGGCCTCCGGTAGCATCAGGAAATCATGCATCGCGGCAGCAGTCTGAAGCTGATCGATGCGCGCCATAACAGAATCGCGCTGCTGTCCATCCGGCAAGCACGACAGTTCGTGCTCGAGCCGCAGCTGCTCTGCCTTGAGACGTTGTTCGAACGTGTGGGGCTCAGATCGTCTTCGCATCTTCCGTCCTCGGTGGTTGCAGCCCCGAGCTGTTGGCCCAGCGCTCGACTTGCTCGATGACCTTCTGATGGCTCGGACGCACCGGTTTGGGCGCCTCGGGCTCTTCGGAAAGCTTACGGGGTAACCTGACTTCCTCCGTCATGGCCTGTTCTCCCTCTCTTCCGAAAGAATGCGCCACCGCCAGAGTTGTTTCAATAATAACTTATTGATTTCACTGATTATTTTTACTAATCTGACGATTTTTCCGACTCTTGTGGAACTCGCGCCAAACTCGTTCGTTGAGCAAACTACTCAACTTACTCACTTTGCGTGATCGACCATGAATGACCTTCGCGCCGAGCGCCTCCAGGTTATGCTCTCGCCGGAAGAGCTGGCCGCCGTCGATGATTTCCGATTCAAGCACCGCATGCCGACGCGCGCTGCGGCGGTCCGAGAGCTTCTCAAGTTCGGGCTCGCAGCCGCGGGCATCGAGACGAGCATCGACCCGTCGGCAGGCATCAAATCAAGCGAGTTTGGTGTCTTTGGTCGCGGTCCCGAAGGACACGCGCCGGCGAAGCCCGAGGGCGACACCGAGGATTGAGTCTCTCCCAAGCAAAAACGACCCCGGCACAGTGGCGTGCCAGGGCCGTCCTTGGAGATTGCTTCCGGCGCACCGGGGGCATGACAGCCGGAAGCAATCCGTCGACTCGTCGCGAAGGGATTCGTTCCTCGCGAGAACTAGCCGGTCGGCGCGTCGCCGGAATCGTCCGGCATCACGCCGGAGCCCGGTGTCTTGGTGTTGTCGTTGAGCTTGGGATCGCGCGTTGCTTCGCGCGACGGCGAGCCCTTCGAATCCGTCTTGTGCACGGCTTGCGCGCGCTGCTTGTCGCGCGGTTGATCTTCCGCCCGCTTGTCCTTGACGATGCCGTGGTCGGAATGCGCCATGATGTCCTCTCGCCTCTCCAGATGTCCTGAAGCGCTTACGCGCCGGCACAACGAATGTTCCGGCGCGCGAGGCCCGCAGCGCTAACTATGCGTGGCGTGGATCGCCGCCGATGCATTCTCCAGATGCACCTGCCGCACCGTCGTCACTGTCGCGAACGCGACCGAGACGCCAAAGGCGAGAATGAGCGAGAGAAGAGCCAGACGTGGAGCCATCGCAAAACCTCCTTCTGGAATCGAAATCAACGCGATCGACCGTTCGTGGATGATCCTGGATTGGTTGCTTGCATTCCGTGAGCGGTCTCACACGCAGATTCACAGAGATGAGAGCGCTCACGCATCCTGCGTTCGGAGGACGCGGACCTTTACGGGCGGGATTTCACCGTCCAGCCAGTCCTGCTCGTTCGCCAATGCCGTCCAGGCAGCCGCCATGCGCAAATAGCGTTTGTGGGTGGGCTGCCCTTCCGCGCGCTCGGCGAGCTGAAGGCAGTTGTCGGCGTTATCCCTGAAGATGTCAGACTGTTTCATACAGAAGATGTGGGAACGGAACTCTCGCTCCGCAATCGCCCTTACCGGATCGTAACGCCGGGGGAACTTCGCACGCCATCGGTCATTGGAGATGCATGAGGATTCTCGTCGCGATCATCCTGGCTTTCATCAGCACCTCGGCGTTCGCCGACAATATGGGTGAGCGAACGGCCGGCGACCGCGTGCCGACCGCAACCGATGTCATCACCGGCCTCTATAGCTTCAGCCGTTTCCAGCAGGGCCTGCTGGAAAGCACCGACCTGAAAGGCAATGCGGAGGTGAAGAATCTCGCGGCCCTGCGCGCCGAGGAGGCGGGCAAGCGCGACAAAACCCTGAAGCAGATTCAGGACGCGATCGGTGCGGAGCCGCACGCCGGCAAGACGACGTCAGTGAGCGCAAGCCTCGTCGAGCCCGAAAATGCGGATGGACCGACTTACGTCAGAAGCTTCTATGCCGCGCAAATCCCCGAATATGACTCCGCCATCAACCTGCTCGAGCGCTATCTGAAAGCGCCCGACAATCCTGCGCTCGCCGCCTTCGCGCGCGAGCAATTGCCGATGCTGCGCACGCAGGTGAAAGATGCGGAGCGCACCATGGCGGATAAATAGCAGCCCTATTTGTCTTCCGGATGATGCTGCTGGCTCTCCGGCCGCTGGTCGCGGTCCCCGTGGTCAGCGAATCAGCGCGTGACGTGGCGGAGCTTGCGGCAGGGTCGCCAGTCACAGCCCCGCGCCCGCTGGGCGCGCCAGCCCCCTCTCCTAGGACGGCTCGGAGCTCTGGTGCAGCGGCCGGCCGGCTTTTTCCTGAACGGGATGGAACCATCGTCACTCCTCACCGTTATTTTGGCCGGGCTGAGCACGGCAGGTTCCAATTCCAAGCGCTGCAACGTTGGCGCTTGATTTCGAATTTGGCTGACGGTCTATTTTGACAACTGCGTCACGCCTTGGATTCGGCCGACGCCGCGGGGGAATCAGTATGAGCGACCTCGATCCCGGAACTGCATCACGCTCCGGTCGTCGCGTCCCAAAGCCAAAAACCAATGGTATGTCGGACCCGGATTCGCGGCCGGAATTGCTGCTCGCCTTGCAGGCGATGCGCAGCGGCGATTTTTCGGTGCGGATGAGCGGGGACTATCTCGGCATCGACGGCAAGATCGCCGACACTTTTAATGAAATCATCGCCGCCAACCAGCGCATGGCGCAGCAGCTCGAGCTGGTCGGTCAGGTCGTGGGGCGCGAGGGCAAGACCCGCCAGCGCGTGAAGTTCGGCCTCGCCAGCGGCTCCTGGGCCGACATGGAAGGCTCCGTCAACACGCTGATCGACGACCTCCTGTGGCCGACGCGCGAAGTGACGCGCGCGGTCGCTGCGGTGGCGCAAGGCGACCTGCTCCAGACTGTCAAGCTGGACGTCGACGGCCGCCCGCTGCGCGGTGAATTCCTGCAGTCGGCGACCATCGTCAACACCATGATCAAGCAGCTCGGCGTGTTCACCTCCGAGGTGACGCGCGTGGCGCGCGAGGTCGGCACCGAAGGCAAACTCGGCGGCCAGGCCCAGGTGCCGGAAGTGACCGGCGTCTGGAAGGATCTGACCGAGAGCGTCAACTCGATGGCGAACAACCTGACCAACCAGGTTCGTAACATCGCCGAGGTGACGATCGCGGTCGCCAACGGCGACTTGTCCAAGAAGATCACCGTCGACGTCCGCGGCGAGATCCTTCAGCTCAAGGAAGCCATCAACACGATGGTGGACCAGCTGCGCTCCTTCGCCTCCGAAGTGACGCGCGTGGCGCGCGAGGTCGGCACCGACGGCAAGCTCGGCGGACAGGCGATCGTGCCCGGCGTCGCCGGCACCTGGAAGGACCTGACCGACTCCGTGAACGCGATGTGCGGCAACCTCACCGCCCAGGTCCGCAACATCGCCAACGTGACGACCGCCGTGGCGCGCGGCGACCTGTCGCGCAAGATCACGGTGGACGTGCGCGGCGAGATCCTGGAGCTGAAGGACACCATCAACACGATGGTGGACCAGCTCAACTCTTTTGCCTCCGAAGTGACGCGCGTGGCGCGCGAGGTCGGCACCGAGGGCAAGCTCGGCGGCCAGGCCCAGGTGCCCGGTGTGGCCGGCACCTGGAAGGACCTCACCGACAACGTCAACTTCATGGCGTCGAACCTGACCGCGCAGGTCCGCAACATCGCCGACGTCGCGACCGCGATCGCCGGCGGCGACCTGTCGAAGAAGATCACGGTGAACGTCTCGGGCGAGATCCTTCAGTTGAAGGAAACGCTCAACACCTGCGTGGACCAGCTCAATGCCTTCGCCGGCGAAGTCACGCGCGTGGCGCGCGAAGTCGGCACCGAGGGACGGCTCGGCGGCCAGGCCAACGTGCTCGGCGTCGCCGGCACCTGGAAGGACCTGACGGAAAGCGTCAACTCGATGGCGTCGAACCTGACCGCGCAGGTCCGCAATATCGCCGAGGTGACCACGGCGGTCGCCGGCGGCGACTTGTCGAAGAAGATCACCGTGGACGTGCGCGGCGAAATTCTGGAGCTGAAGGACACCATCAACACCATGGTGGACCAGCTCAACGCCTTCGCCGGCGAAGTCACGCGCGTCGCGCGCGAGGTCGGCACCGAAGGCAAGCTCGGCGGTCAGGCCGTCGTGCGCGGCGTCGGCGGCACCTGGAAAGACCTGACCGATTCCGTCAACTCGATGGCCTCGAACCTCACCGGTCAGGTCCGCAACATCGCCGAAGTCGCGACCGCGGTCGCCAAGGGCGACCTGTCCAAGAAGATCACCGTGAATGTGTCGGGCGAAATCCTTCAGCTGAAGGAAACGCTCAACACCATGGTGGACCAGCTCAACGCCTTCGCCGGCGAAGTCACGCGCGTCGCGCGCGAGGTCGGCACCGACGGCAAGCTCGGCGGCCAGGCCGACGTGCCCGGCGTCGCCGGCACCTGGAAGGACTTGACCGACTCCGTGAACTCGATGGCGGGCAACCTCACCGCACAGGTTCGTAACATCGCCGAGGTCGCGACCGCCATCGCCGGCGGTGACCTGTCACGCAAGATCACGGTGGACGTCCGCGGCGAGATCCTTCAGCTCAAGGACACGCTGAACACGATGGTCGACCAGCTCAACCGCTTCGCGGGCGAGGTGACGCGCGTGGCGCGCGAGGTCGGCACCGAAGGCCGCCTCGGCGGCCAGGCCAACGTGCCCGGCGTCGCCGGCACCTGGAAGGATTTGACCGACAGCGTGAACTCGATGGCGGGCAACCTCACCGCCCAGGTCCGAAACATCGCCGAAGTGACCACCGCCGTGGCGCGCGGCGACTTGTCCCGCAAGATCACCGTGGACGTGAAGGGCGAAATCCTCGAGCTCAAGAACACCATCAACACCATGGTCGACCAGCTCAACGCCTTCGCCGGCGAGGTCACGCGTGTGGCGCGCGAGGTCGGCACCGAAGGCAAGCTCGGCGGTCAGGCCGAGGTGTCCGGCGTCGCCGGCACCTGGAAGGACCTCACCGACAACGTCAACTTCATGGCCTCGAACCTGACGGCCCAGGTCCGCAACATCGCCGAGGTCGCGACCGCGATCGCCGGCGGCGACCTGTCGAAGAAGATCACGGTGGACGTGCGCGGCGAGATCTTGCTGCTCAAGGACACCTTGAACACGATGGTGGAGCAGCTGCGCTCCTTCGCCGCCGAAGTGACGCGCGTCGCGCGCGAGGTCGGCACCGAGGGCCGGCTCGGCGGTCAAGCCGTCGTGCCCGGCGTCGGCGGCACCTGGAAGGATCTCACCGACAACGTCAACCTGCTGGCCGCGAACCTCACGACGCAGGTCCGCAACATCGCCGAGGTCACCACCGCCGTCGCGCGCGGCGACTTGTCCCGCAAGATCACCGTGGACGTGAAGGGCGAAATCCTCGAGCTGAAGAACACCATCAACACCATGGTGGACCAGCTCAACGCGTTTGCCGGCGAAGTCACCCGCGTCGCGCGTGAAGTCGGCACTGAAGGCGAACTCGGCGGCCAGGCCCAGGTGCCCGGTGTGGCCGGCACCTGGAAGGACCTCACCGACACCGTCAACTTCATGGCGGCGAACCTGACCGAGCAGGTCCGCGGCATCGTCAAGGTGGTGACCGCAGTTGCGAACGGTGATTTGAAGCAAAATCTCACTGTGAAATCCAAGGGCGAGGTCGCGGCGCTCGCCGACACCATCAACAACATGACCGAGACGCTCGCGACCTTCGCCGATCAGGTGACGTCGGTGGCGCGCGAGGTAGGCGTCGAGGGACGGCTCGGCGGCCAGGCCGACGTGCCGGGTGCAGCCGGCACCTGGAAGGACCTCACCGGCAACGTCAACCTGCTCGCAGCCAACCTCACCTCGCAGGTGCGCGCGATCGCGGAAGTCGCGACCGCCGTGACCAAGGGCGACCTGACGCGGTCGATCCAGGTCGACGCCCGCGGCGAAGTCGCCGAGCTGAAAGACAACATCAACACGATGATCACGAACCTCCGTCTCACGACGGACGTGAACACAGAGCAGGACTGGCTCAAGACCAACCTCGCCAAATTCACCAACATGCTCCAGGGTCAGCGCGATCTCACCACCGTCGGCCGGCTGCTGCTGACCGAATTGTCACCCCTGGTGAACGCCCATACCGGCGTGATCTACCAGGTCGAGAACGAGGATAGTCCGCGGCTCCTGTTGCTCGCCTCCTATGCCGGCGACGGCGTCTATCCCTATCAGCGCGTGCTCCCGCTCGGCGACGGCCTGATCGGCCAATGCGCCCTCGACAGACGGCCGCGCGTCATTGCCGACATTCCACCCGACGTGGTGCCGATCAACTCGGCGCTGTTCCGCGTCGCGCCAAAGAACCTCGTCGTGCTGCCGGTGCTGTTCGAAGGCCAGGTCAAGGCGGTGATCGAGCTCGCCTCGCTGACCTCGTTCACGACCTCGCAGATGACATTCCTCGAGCAGCTTACCGACTCCATCGGCATCGTGCTCAACTCGATCGAGGCGACGATGCAGACCGAAGGCCTGCTCAAGCAGTCGCAGCAGCTTGCCGGCGAGCTTCAGACCCAGCAGCGCGAATTGCAGCAGACCAACGACCAGCTCGAGCAGAAGGCGCAGCAGCTCGCCGAGCGCAACGTCGAGGTCGAGCGCAAGAACCAGGAAATCGAGCAGGCCCGCCGCGCACTGGAGGAAAAGGCGACCGAGCTCGCGCTGACCTCGAAGTACAAGTCCGAATTCCTCGCCAATATGAGCCACGAGCTGCGCACACCGCTGAACTCGATCCTGATCCTGGGACAGCAGCTCACCGACAATCCGGATGGCAACCTCTCGGCCAAGCAGGTCGAGTTCGCCCGCACCATCCATGGCGCCGGCACCGACCTGCTCAACCTCATCAGCGACATCCTGGATCTCTCCAAGATCGAATCCGGCACGGTGACGGTCGACGCCGAGGAGATTCTGACTGCAAACCTGCTCGAGACCGTCGGGCGGCCGTTCCGGCACGAGGCGGAAAACCGCAACCTGTCGTTCAAGATCGACGTCGACCCGAACCTGGCCCGCAGCATCGTCACCGACTCCAAGCGCCTGCAGCAGGTTCTCAAGAACCTGCTTTCCAACGCCTTCAAGTTCACCGCCGAAGGCGAGGTGCGCCTGAAGGTCGTCGCCGCGGTCGGCGGCTGGGGCACGGATCATCCGGTGCTGAACTCAGCGCCGGCGGTGATCGCGTTCGAAGTGACGGACACCGGCATCGGCATTCCCCTCGAGAAGCAGAAGCTGATCTTCGAGGCGTTCCAGCAGGCGGACGCCGGCACCAGCCGCAAATACGGCGGCACCGGTCTCGGACTTGCGATCAGCCGCGAGCTCGCGAGCCTGCTCGGCGGCGAGATCCATCTGCGCAGCGCGCCCGGCAAGGGCTCGTCCTTCACGCTCTATCTGCCGCTGAAATATTCCGGCCCGACGCTCGCGCCGCGTGCACCCGCGCCGCAGCAGTACAGTCAGCCACCGGCGTTGCAAGCGGCTGCGCCCGAACAGCAGCGCGTCATCGAGCAGATTGCCGACGACCGCCTCAACCTCGCGCCCGGCGATACCATCCTGCTCATCGTCGAGGACGATCCGCATTATGCCCGCGTGCTGGTCGATCTCGCCCGTGACAAGGGCTTCAAGGTTCTGGTCGCCGCGCGCGGCGCGGAGGCGCTGGAGCTCGCCAAGCAGTATCAGCCGCGGGCCGTTTCGCTCGACGTGTTCCTGCCTGATATGCTGGGCTGGACGGTGCTGAGCCAGCTCAAGCACAATCCGCTGACCCGCCACATCCCCGTGCAGATCATCACGCTCGACGAGGACCGCCAGCATGCGCTGGCCCGCGGTGCCTTCTCCTTCGTCAACAAGCCGACCACGACCGAGGGCGTCTCAGCCGCGCTGACGCAGATCAAGGAATATGCGCGGCCGCGGCGCAAGCGGCTCCTGATCGTCGAGGACAACGAGGCCGAGCAGCTCTCGATCCGCGAGTTGCTGCATCACGACGACATCGAGATCGTGACGACGGATACCGGCGCCGGCGCGCTCTCGACACTGCGCGAGGCACCCTGCGATTGCGTGGTGCTCGACCTGCGGCTGCCCGACATGAGCGGCTTCGAGGTGCTGGACCAGATCCGCAACGACGAGGCGCTGTCGAACGTTCCGGTGGTGGTCTTCACCGGCCGCGAGCTCTCGGCGGAGGAAGATGCGGAACTCCACACCATGGCGCGCAGCATCGTGGTCAAGGGCGTGGAATCGCCGGAGCGCCTGCTCGACGAGACCGCCTTGTTCCTGCATCGCGTCATCACGGAACTGCCGGTCGAGAAGCAGCGCATGCTGGAGAAGCTGAACAGTTCCGACGAAGACCTGATCGGCAAGACCGCCCTGCTCGTCGACGACGACGCCCGCAACATCTTCGCGCTGTCGAGCGTCTTGGAACGTCGGGGCATGAAGGTGCTGACGGCCACGACCGGCCGCGAGGCGGTAACGCTGGTCGAATCCAATCCGGAGATCGCCATCGTGCTGATGGACATCATGATGCCGCAGATGGATGGCTATCAGACCATCGGCGTCATTCGCGAAAATCCGGCCTTCGCCCGCCTTCCGATCATCGCGCTGACAGCCAAGGCGATGAAGGGCGACCGTGAGAAATGCCTGGAAGCCGGTGCGTCCGACTACCTCGCCAAACCCGTCAACACCGATCAATTGCTGCTTGCAATCCGCATGTGGCTGCACCGCTGAGTTTGGATCCGCGAATGGACCACGAAAAGGTCAACATCCTCCTCGTCGACGACCAGCCGGCCAAGCTGCTCGCCTACGAGGTGATCCTGAAGGAACTCGGCGAGAACCTCGTGATCGCATCATCGGGCCGCGAGGCGCTGGAGGTGCTGCTCAAGACCGAGATCGCGGTGATCCTGGTCGACGTCTGCATGCCCGAGCTCGACGGATTCGAGCTGGCCGCGATGATCCGCGAGCATCCGCGCTTCCAGAAGACCGCGATGATCTTCATCTCGGCCATTCAGGTCAGCGATATCGACCGCTTACGCGGCTACGAGATGGGTGCCGTCGACTACGTCCCGGTGCCGGTCGTGCCGGAGGTGCTGCGCGCCAAGATCAAGGTGTTCGCCGAACTCTACCGCAAGACACGCGAGCTCGAACGGCTGAACCAGGAGCTCGAAGACCGCGTTCGCGCACGCACGGCCGAGCTGGAGAATTCCACCGCAAAGCTGCGCGAGAGCGAAGAGCGGCGCAGCATGGCGATCGCCGCCGGCAAGATGGGATCGTGGGACTGGGACTGGGTCAACGGCGACTGGATGTGGGACGAAGGCCAGTACCGCATCTTCGGCGTGACGCCGGAGACCTTCAACGTCACCTCAGCCAACATCCAGGCGCTGCTGCACCCTGATGACGTCGACCAGTTCGGCCAGGCGATTGCCGCGTTCAACACCGGCGCGCACGCCTATGAAGGCGAGTTTCGCGTCAGCCGGCCCGATGGCGAGGTGCGCTGGTGCGTCGGCACGGCAGCCGCGACGGTGGACCAGGGCGGCCGCGTGGTGCGCGTGAGCGGCGTCACCGTGGACATCACCGAACGCAAACGCGCGGAAGAGAGACAAAACCTGCTGGCGCGCGAGGTGGATCATCGAGCCAAGAACGCGCTGGCGCTGGCGCAATCGATCGTGCGCCTCACCCGCGCCGACGAGGTCAAGGCTTACGTCAACGCCGTCGAGGGGCGCATCAACGCGCTGGCGCGCGTGCACACGATCCTGTCGCTGTCGAGCTGGCAGGGCGCCGAACTCTCAAGGCTGATCGACGAGGAGCTCGCGCCCTACTCGCTCGGCGGCCAGATCAAGCTGGCCGGTCCGGAAGTTCAGCTGGCGCCGGCGACAGCGCAGACGCTGGCGCTGGCGCTGCATGAGCTTTTCACCAACTCGGCGAAATATGGCGCGCTCTCGACGCGGTCTGGGCGGCTTGCGATCGGCTGGCAGGTCGAGGACGACCACCTCACACTGACCTGGGACGAAACCGGCGGTCCGCTGGTGAGGACGCCGAAATCCCGTGGCTTCGGCACGCGGAGCCTGCTTGCCAGTGTGGAATCGCAACTCGGCGGACAGGCGGAATTCAACTGGCGTGCCGAAGGCCTGTTGTGCCGCCTTGAGGTGCCGCTGACGCGGAAGACCGTAGCGCCGCCGGCCGCGAGCAAGTTCGACGTGGCTCCGTCCGAACCCCTTCAGCGGGCCTCAGGCTAGCGCGTTTGCGAGCGAAGTGGGCTCCGGTTCGCGCGTAAAGATAGGAATCTGGAGCTTCGGCCCTGATTCACTCAGAACCGATCATGATCTAGCGCGTCGCGGCGACCCTCATGCTCTGCATCGCCTGCGGTTCGTCAGCGACACGTCCTTCCAGCCAGGCTTCCGTTTGCGAAAGCTCGCGCAGCGCCCGCGCGTAACGGCGGGCTGCGCTCCGCTCGGCGCCGCGCGGCAGCCTGCGCGCCTTGCGCAGCATGTCCGCAGCCGCGTTGCGATAGGCCAGCGAGCGATAGAGAAAGACGACCTTACCCATATCGAATGTTCCCGTGTTGATGGCATTCATCCTCGCAAGACCGCCATGAACGTCGGATGAAGCGGGGAATGACAAAATCGTCATGACAATGGAACCCGCAATCGTCGCATGCGTTTTATGCCACACCGCGAGGCGGTTCCATGCGCGGGAAAAAGTCGCCGAGCCTCATCTCTCCGACCGGCGTCATCAAGCTGATGACGCATGCGATGATGGGCGCAGCCCTCGGCCTTGTCTTCGGTCTCGCCCTCGTCCTGTTCAATCCGGCCGTCGCAAATTTGTTGAACCACGGCGGACATTCGGCCGGCATGGTCTTCATCATCACACTGGTGACGACGTTCGCGATCGGCGCAACGCTCACGGGCCTCGTGTTCATCCTCGCCGAGGACAAGGAATTTTGAAGCGCGCGTGACGCGCACCGGGCGATTTCGTTCGGAACTCCTGCAGCAAATGGCGGTTGGCTGCCTGCGTCAATTCAACTCAGGGAGTTCCCGCGCATGAAAACCACCAAGCTCGCTCTTACCGTGATGTTGGCAACCGGCCTCGCCGCCGCTCCGTTCGCCGTGCAGGCCAAGTCGCATAAGGCCAAGCATGGATCCGCTATGTCCTCGTCGCAGACCACGGGTGCCAACACCAAGTCCTCCAAGGGCGCTGATCCCTCCGGTCAAGGTGGTTCTGGCCCCGGCTCCGACCAAGGCGGCACCATGACGAACAACAAGGGCGGCATGAGCAACACCAAGTGAGCTCCGGCCGACAATCAAAGGCCTCGCGGCGACGCGGGGCCTTTCGCTTTGGAGCTGGAGTTTGGAGCTAGATTGGGAATCCTTCCAGCGTCGCATCGCTAAAGCGGCCGTCCCGTGGCATTCGCCTTCACGAGATGCTCCAGCCGTGCACGTTTGCGTGCGATCAGGAGCTGCGCTGCGGCATCGTCGAGACCCTCGCGCTGCAATTGCCGGATGGCGGAGCCGAGTTCGAGAATTTCGGCGCGCAGTTTTAGAATCCGGTACGTGTCCGGGTCTTCTTCCACCGCACGCTCCCAAAATTCTCAGCGGCGCGCGATCACGCGCAGCGGACTACCGGATGTCGTTGCAGGACGAAGGCGGACCCGCTCGCGGACGTCAGGCAAGACATCGCCGCCACCGGCCGCCTTCCATTCGCCGATCAGCAGGTTGATTTTCCGGCGCAGATCCATCTGCGCCAGGGCCTTTTCTGTGCAGTCGCGGTCGCGATCGACGAGGTCGCGCACAGACACCTCGATGTCGGCCATCTCGAGCCTCAAGGCGCTGATTTTGCGTCGAATTTCATTAATTCTGTTGTCCATGGCTTGTTAGAACAAAATAAGAACATATAGTCAAGTGACGATTTGAGAACGGAGAGGCCAGATGCAGGTTCAGGGTAAATACGACGCCAGGGTTTTCCTCACGGAGCAGATGACGAGAGCGCAGGGGCTGAGGCTGAAGCGTCTGAGCGAGGAAGCCTATCAGCCCACTCAATACGATCGGGCTCTGTCCTCCACTGAGGCTGCGCGCCGCATTCGAGCGCTGGAAGACGAGATCGAGTTGGCGAACTCCTTCTGAGGAACGCGGCCAGCGCATTTGGAACGTAGGGTCAGTGATGCGGTTCTTTCCCGGGCCAAGGGAGAGAGTTGATGGCACGCAAGGCAAAGAAACGCCGCTACTCACGCAGCGCCAGCAGTGATGTCGAGCGCGAGATGCGCGGTTATAAGAAGGGCACCGCGAAAAGCGGCCCCGGCGGTCGTGGCGGACGCGTGAAGAGTCGCAAGCAGGCGATCGCAATCGGCCTGTCGGAAGCGCGCGCGAAGGGCAAGAAAGTCCCGAAGAAGGCGTCGAAGCGGAAAACGTCCAAGAAGAAGACAGCCAAGAAGACGGCCAGGAAGACGACCAAGACAACGAAGAAGACCTCGAAGCGCAAATCCAGCAAGCGGTAACGCCCACCCGCGTCAGATCATGCTGCCCGGCATGAAGCAGCGGATCGAAATCCCGAACGCAGTCTTCACCGGCCATACCATGGTGTGGCCAGCCCGGTTTGGCTCGGTGATGACGGCCTCATCAGGCACATCCACCCACTGCCCGTCGAGCCGCACGCGATAGTGCCCATCGTGCGATTCCCAATCGGGGTCGGATACAGCAAAGCCATCTGCATCCGAGCAGCAGGGCCCAAGATGGCTGCGCAAGCTGTCGAACCAGGGTTTCAGGGGCGAGTTGGCGTAGCGGCCATCGTCGCGCCCCAGGGCGCTTCCGGTCGTCAGGACAAGCGGCGCCACAAGCAGCGCACACCTCAGCGAGAGCTTCAATCGATCCATGTCGGCACCGATCAAATGCGAACCACCGGTTCCACAAGAAGGCCGGGCGTTCGAAGTTCCACTCCTGCAATTCGCCTGGGCGTCTTCATTGACGCCAAAGCCCAACACGTGATTCCGAACTGTGACGAGCGAACGCGGCTTTTTCGGACGAACCCGTCATCAACGCTGCCGTTAACGAGAATGTTATCGGCACCTGTGGGAATCTTCCAGACGCGCACGAAAAAGGCGGCCCGCAGGCCGCCTTTTGAGTTTGCCGCGGGAAGCGCGAGGCTTAGGCCAGCGGCACCGCGACGAACCGCGTCGCTTCCTGGCTCTTCACCTGCAACAGCACGCTGTTCTTGCCGGACGATTTGGCCTGCGCCAGCTCGGAGCGGACGTCACCGACATTGGCAACGGCCTTGCCACCGACATTGAGAATGACGTCGCCGGTCTGGATGCCGCGCTGCGCGGCGGGTCCCTGCGGATCGACCTCGGTCACGACCACGCCCTTTTGGCCCGCGCCCTGGACGTCGCCTGCCGGCGCCAGGCTGAGACCGAGGCGCGGCGTGCCGGTGTTCGGCTGCGCCTTGCCCTCGCCGGCCTTGGCCTGCCGCTCGTTCGGCAACTCGCCGAGGGCGAGTGTCACCGTCTTGCTCGCGCCTTTGTGGAAGACGTCGAGCTTCACGGACGTGCCCGGCGCCAGGGTGGCAATGGTGCGGGCGAGATCGCGGGAGTCCTTGATCGCGGTACCGTTGACGGCGGTGATGACGTCGCCCGCCTCGATGCCGGCCTTCGCCGCGGGGCTGCCGTCCTGCGGATTGTCCACGATCGCGCCGCGCGCCTCCTTGAGGCCGAGGCTGTCGGCGATCTCGGCGCTCACCGGTTGCACCTGCACACCGAGCCAGCCGCGGGTGACCGAGCCCTTGTCCTTCAGCTGCGCGACGACGAGCTTCGCGGTCGAAGCCGGAATGTCGAAGCCGATACCGACCGAACCGCCGGAGGGTGAGAAGATCGCGGTGTTCACGCCGATCACGTTGCCGTTCATGTCGAAGGCCGGACCGCCGGAATTACCCTTGTTGATCGGCGCGTCGATCTGGATGAAGTCGTCATAGGGACCGTTGCCGATGTCGCGACCATTGGCCGAGACGATGCCGGCGGTCACGGTGCCACCGAGGCCGAAGGGGTTGCCGACCGCGACCACCCAGTCGCCGATGCGCGGCTTCTGGTCGGAGAATTTGACGAACGGAAAGTCCCTCTTGCCATCGACCTTGATCAGCGCGAGATCGGTCTTCGGATCGGTGCCTACCACCTTCGCGGTGTAGCTCGTGCCGTCATCCATGGTCACCTGTACCGACTCGGCGTGATCGACGACGTGGTTGTTGGTCACGGCATAGCCGTCGGCGGAGATGAAGAAGCCGGAACCCTCGCCCGTGATCATCTGGTGGCGCTGGCGCGGCATGCCGTTCATGCCACCCGGGCCGCGGAAGCCGAACTGCCGCGAAAACTGGTCGAACGGCGAATCCTCGTCCGAATCCATCCGGTTCTGTTGCAGCATCGCGCTCTTGTCATTGTCCTGGTCGATCCTGACCCGCACCGAGATGACGGCGGGTTTGACCTTGCTGACGAGATCGCCGAAGCCCGGCGGCGTCGCGGCGGCTTCCGCCGCCTGGGCCGGCCCGATGAAGGAATTCAGACCGAACTGCGAAGAGGCGGGAGAGGCAGCGAGCACGGCCACGCCAAGCGCGGCCACGGTGCCCAGCAGCGCAAGCCGGCGCGGCTTCAAGATCTTGCGGGACGTGGTGGTGTCGGAATTGACGTGATCGTTCATGTCGAAATGTCCATGTTGGGTAAGTCGCCTTGCAACCAACATGGACATCGTCACCTTACGGCGTCCCGTCCGTCCGATTAAATCTTGGCAAAGGTGCCGCGAAAATCAGGGCTGCACATTTGATGCGGCTCAACGCAGGCCCCGTGCGCCGTGATAGACTGCGGCCACTGGATGATGTCCACCGGAGGCGCGCCATGTACAAAGACATTCTCGTCCACATCCCGACCGAGCGCCCGATGAGCGCGGTGATCGACGGCTCGATCTCGCTCGCGGCGAGACTCAACGCACACGTCGACGCGGTCGCCGTCGGGTACGTCGCGAGCAGCACTGCCTATGTCCTGGATGGCGGTGCCGCCGTAGCGGCGGTGTTCGAGATGGAGCGCGAGCGCGCGGTGGAGCGTGCCGAGGCCGCGTTGGCGATATTTCGGAGCGAAGCCACGAACGCCGGCATCTCCTGCACCTGCCACCCGCTCGGCGCAATCCCCGCGGACGCAGCCGGCTCGCTCGGCGAGATGGCGCGGCTCCACGATCTCAGCATCGTGCTGCAGCCCGATCCGGCGCAAGGCTCATTCGACAATGATATGCCCGGCGAGATCCTGTTCCAGGCGGGCGGACCGGTGCTGTTCCTGCCCTACACCTTTCGTGGGTCATTCAGGGCGAACCGGATCGGCATCTGCTGGGATGGCAGCCGCCTCGCCGCTCGCGCGATGCGCGACGCCGCTCCCTTCCTGGCCCGCGCCGAGGAGATCGTGATCATCACGATCAACGAAGCCGACGCGGTTCCCGACGAGGTCTCAGCAAGCCATCTGGCAAGACACCTCGGCCGGCGCGGATTGTCGACCCGCACCGTCAGCCTGTCGGCGGCGCGCTCCGACATCCAGCCGACCATCCTGTCGCTGGCCGCCGACGAGAGCCTCGATCTCCTGGTCATGGGCGGCTACGGCCACTCGCGGTTGCAGGAACGCTTCCTCGGCGGCGTCACCCGCGCCATGCTGGAAGCCATGACGGTCCCGACGCTGATGTCGCATTGATCGAGAGATGATCCGCAACGGACCGACGCGCTCACGCCGCGGCGGGGGTCTCAAATGGCGCGGTGGCGATGGCGTCGTCCTCGGGTTGCGCATTGCACGCGTCGAAATGCGCCTTCAGCGCAATCTCGGCGAGGTATTCGAAATGTTCGGCTTGCCCAAGGAGTTGCCAGTTCTGGAGCGGCCGATAGGCCGCCTGCTGACGACAGAGAGACGCCAGCGCCCGGTAGCGACGTACGTTCTCCATGAGACCCTCCCTCGCATTCACTGAGCTTATTGCCCTGATTTACGTCAGGCCGATGGCGGTTATGCAAAACATTTACTGCGTGCGAGGCGCCCCGCGCAACCTGGGTTAACGTCTGGGAAACGCGCAGGCCTCCATTGGTTCCTATCGGAGAACCCCACGTGGAACTCATTGGCCAGGCGTAGCGCTGGCGCGCGACGGAGATGCCGATCAGATCAAGATACCGTTCGATCGATTCCGGCCACCCGATGAGATTGCCCTGCATTTCTGCGCAGAACTCTAGCGCGAGGAAGGCCCGCTGCGCCGTGCAGCGTGCCCTGTAGAACCTCGGACGGAATGGCACGCCATGGTACAACCAGTGCGACGCCGGCTCTGCCACGCCGGTATGCCGTATTCTACCGGGTGAGCGCGGTCTCGCCGGCCCGGATCGTCTGCGCCGAACCATGTTGCAGCTTCGGAACCCTGCCGGCCTCCGCAGCAGCGCGGATGGCGGCGATGTTGCCCGCATAATCGGCGCTGCTCTTGCCGCGGAACACGGCCGATCCTGCCACGAGGGTGTCGGCGCCCGCGGCAGCCACAGCGGCGGCATTGTCGCGCGTGATGCCGCCATCGACCTCGAGCCGGATCGGCCGGTCGCCGATCATGCTTCGAATGCGCCTGATCTTCTCGATCTGGGAGTCGAGGAAGGACTGGCCGCCGAAGCCGGGATTGACCGTCATCACCAGCACGAGGTCGAGACGATCAAGCACGTATTCGATCGCGGCTTCCGGTGTAGCCGGACACAGGCTGACGCCAGCCTTCTTGCCGAGCGCACGGATGGCCTGGAGCGAGCGGTCCAGATGCGGGCCGGCTTCGGCATGAACCGTGATGACGTCGGCGCCTGCCTTTGCGAACGCCTCCAGATAGGGATCAACAGGCGCGATCATCAGATGCACGTCAAAGATCTTCGCCGTCGCCGGCCGGATCGCCTTGATGACGTCGGCGCCATAGCTGATGTTCGGCACGAAATGTCCGTCCATGACGTCGCAGTGGATCCAGTCGGCGCCGGCAGCATCAATAGCCCTGATCTCCTCGCCGAGGCGCGCGAAATCGGCGGCCAGGATCGAAGGCGCGATGAGGATTTCTCCCGTCATGACTTCGCACTCCTCTGCGCGTCCGCACCACCGCTGAAAACGCGGCTCGCAAGGACATCCGTCGGATCGATCGTTTCGAGATCGGCGACATCGAGCATGCGGTCGAGATCGGAGACGAGGCGATCGGCCTGGCGGAGGCGGATACGATCGACCGCGTTGCGGATCGAGCGCGCGTTGGAGAAGAAGGGCTGGGTCCGGCGCAGTGCGATGTATTTTTCGAAGGCCCCGCGCGCCGCCGCCGAGAAGCGGTATCCACGCTCCTTCAGCATCAGCTCGGCGATGACGAGAAGCTCGGCTTCCGCATAGTCCGGGAAGTCGATGTGATGGGCGATGCGCGAACGGAAGCCCGGGTTGGAGGCGAAGAAGCTCGTCATCCGCTCGCCATAGCCGGCGAGGATCACGACGAGGTCCTCGCGCTGGTTCTCCATCACCTGGAGCAGGATCTCGATCGCCTCCTGGCCGTAATCGCGCTCGTTGTCAGGCCGGTGCAGATAATAGGCCTCGTCGATGAACAACACGCCGCCCATCGCCTTCTTCAATATCTCCTTCGTCTTCGGCGCGGTATGGCCGATATACTGGCCAACGAGATCGTCGCGCGTCACCGAGATCACCTGCCCGCGCCGCACGAAACCGAGGCCGTGCAGGATCTTTGCCATGCGCAGCGCCACCGTGGTCTTGCCCGTGCCCGGATTACCGGTGAACGACATGTGCAGTGTCGGGGGCGACGATGCCAGTCCCGCACGCTGGCGGATGCGCTCGATCAGCAGCAGTGACGCGATCTGACGCACGCGGTTCTTGACCGGCCGGAGGCCGATCAGCTCCTGCTCGAGCTGTTGCAGCGTGTCAGTGATTCCGGCCGCCTCGGCCTCCTTGCGGAGATCGAAGCTGGTCTCGCTGGTTTCAGCGGTCGTCGCATGAGGGACATCAAGCATCGGCACCTCGAAGAAAAGAGCTTCGCCGCGGGGGGAGCGGCGAAGCAGTGGTCCGCCAAGGAAACGGAGCAGGGAGTGCTCCGCGCGGAGAGGAATGACTAGGTCGACGCGTGCGCGGCCGGCCGGCGCACGGTGGTGTAGCGGATCGCACGTCCGCCGACCTCCTGCCGCACCAGGTCGAACTCGGCTTCCTGCGGCGGGCGGTTGACGAGGAACGAGATCCGCACCGATTCCCAGCCATGGCTGGAGTCGAATCCACTGATGCGGATGTAGCGGTCGCCGTAGACCCTGCGGCACTCGGCGAGCTCCATCATCACGCCGGCGGCGTCCTGGAGGTCGAACATCGGCAGGCCCCACATCTCCCAATAGGTGTTGCGGGGATGCGGATCGTCGGTGAACTCGATATTCACCGCCCAGCCATTGGCGAGGCAATATTGCAACTGCTTCGTGATCTGGTCGTCGGTCAGATCAGGCAGGAACGAGAAGCAGCCCTGGGTCAGTTTCATATCTCATCTCCTCAAACGGTTTCCAACGCGGTCGGCACGAAGTCCGGCGTGTCGGTGGATTGATAGTTGAAGCTGACGTCCTTCCAGACCTCGAGCGCAGCCTTCAGCGGCGTGCAGGTCTCTGCCGCCCTGGCCAGGATCTCTGGACCTTCATGGACGTAGTCGCGCCCCTCGTTGCGGGCGAGGATCATCGCTTCGAGCGCCACGCGGTTGGCGATCGCGCCAGCCGCAATGCCCATGGGATGGCCGATGGTGCCGCCGCCGAATTGCAGCACGACGTCCTCGCCAAGGAGATCGAGCAGCTGGTGCATCTGGCCGGCATGGATGCCGCCGGAGGCGACTGGCATCATCTTGTTCAGGCTCGCCCAGTGCTGGTCGAAGAACAGGCCGTGCTCGAGCTTGGTCGGGTTGAAGTCTTCGCGGCAGACGTCGTAATAGCCGCGCGTGGTATTGGGATCGCCCTCGAGCTTGCCGACCACCGTGCCGGCGTGGATGTGGTCGACGCCGGCGAGCCGCATCCACTTCGCGATGACGCGGAACGACACGCCGTGGCTCTTCTGCCGCGTATAGGTCGAGTGACCGGCGCGATGCAGATGCAGGATCATGTCGTTGCGCCGTGCCCATTTCGCCATGGACTGGATCGCGGTGTAGCCGATCACGAGATCGATCATGACGATGCACGACCCGAGCTCTTTCGCGAACTCTGCGCGCTCGTACATGTCCTCCATCGTCCCCGCGGTGATGTTTAGGTAGGTGCCCTTCACCTCGCCGGACGCCGCCTGCGCGCGATTCACGGCCTCCATGCAATAGAGGAAGCGGTCACGCCAATGCATGAAGGGCTGCGAGTTGATGTTCTCGTCGTCCTTGGTGAAGTCGAGCCCGCCCTTGAGCGCCTCGTAAACCACGCGGCCATAGTTGCGCCCGGACAAGCCGAGCTTCGGCTTCACCGTCGCGCCCAGCAACGGCCGGCCGAACTTGTCGAGCCGCTCACGCTCGACCACGATGCCGGTCGCCGGCCCCTGGAACGTCTTCACATAGGCGACCGGGAAGCGCATGTCCTCCAGACGCAGCGCCTTCAGCGGCTTGAAGCCGAACACGTTGCCGATGATCGAGGCCGACAGGTTGGCGATCGAGCCGGGCTCGAACAGGTCGAGGTCATAGGCGATGTAGGCGAAGTACGAGCCCGGCGTGCCGGGCACCGGATCGACACGGTAGCACTTGGCGCGATACTTCTCCGCAGCGGTCAGGCGATCGGTCCACACCACCGTCCAGGTCGCGGTCGAGGATTCGCCGGCAACCGCCGCTGACGCCTCGATGGGGTCCACGCCCTCCTGCGGCGTCACGCGGAACAGCGCGATGACATCGGTGTCCTTCGGCGTGTAGTCGGGCTCCCAATAGCCCATGCGCGCGTATTCCATCGTGCCCGATCGATAGCGCTCTTTGCCCCGGACGGTTCCTGCGTGTGCATTCATGGCTCTCTCCTGCTCTTCTCTCTCTGAATGATTAGGCGGCGACCGACTCGCGGGCGCCGATGCGCGGATCGAGCTCGCCGGCGCGATAGCGCCGCGCCATCTCGCTCAAGGGAATGACCTTGATCTTGCTGGCGTGGCCCGCGGTGCCGAACTGCTCGAAGCGATCGCGGCAGAGCTCGCGCATCGCATCCATCGCAGGCTTGAGGAATTTGCGCGGATCGAACTCGGAGCGCGTTTGCGCGGCGACCTTGCGGAACACCGCGGTCATCGCCAGGCGACAGTCGGTGTCGATGTTGACCTTTCGTACGCCGCTCTTGATGCCGCGGACGATCTCCTCGACCGGCACGCCCCAGGTCTGCGGCATCTCGCCGCCGAACTGGTTGAACATGTCCTGGAGCGGCTGCGGCACCGAAGAGGAGCCGTGCATCACGAGATGCGTGTTCGGCAGGCGGCGGTGAATCTCCTCGACAACCCGCATCGCCAGGATGTCGCCATCAGGCTTGCGGCTGAACTTGTAGGCGCCGTGAGACGTGCCCATCGCGATCGCGAGCGCATCGACCTTGGTGGCGCGGACGAAGTCGACGGCCTGGTCGGGATCGGTGAGGAGCTGGTCGTGGCTGACCTTGCCCTCGACGCCGTGGCCGTCCTCCTGCTCGCCGCCACCATGCTCGAGCGAGCCGAGCACGCCGAGCTCGCCTTCGACGGAGGCGCCCACCCAATGCGCGAGATCGACGACGCGGCGGGTGATGTCGACATTGTAGTCGTAATCGGCGGCGGTCTTGGCGTCGGCCTTGAGCGAGCCGTCCATCATGACCGAGGTGAAGCCGTGGGCGATGGCGGAGGCGCAGGTCGCCTCGTCATTGCCGTGGTCCTGGTGCATGCAGAGCGGAATGTCCGGATAGGTCCGCTCCAGCGCGTCGATCATGTGCGAGAGCATGAGATCGCCGGCATAGCTGCGCGCGCCGCGCGAGGCCTGGATGATCACGGGCGCATCGACCTCGGCCGCGGCCTGCATGATCGCAATACCCTGCTCCATGTTGTTGATGTTGAACGCCGGCACCGCGTAGCCGTGGTTGGCGGCGTGATCGAGCAGCTGACGAAGGGTGATACGGGCCACGAAGATTCCTCCTGTTATGGCTTGCCGGCGCGGGTGATCGCCCGCCGGGCGGCTTCGGCAATGCTTTGCGGCGTGATGCCGAATTCGCGGTAGAGCACGGGCGCCGGCGCAGAGGCGCCGAAGCCCCGCATGCCGACGAACTCGCCGTCAGTGCCGATCCAGCGATGCCAATCGCCGACTACGGCGGCCTCGATGCCGACGCGCGGGGCGGTGCCGAGCACACAGGCGCGGTAGTCCTCCGGCTGTTCCTCGAACAGCGCGAAGCAGGGCGCGGAGACCACGGCGGCGCGGATGTGTTCCGTCGCGAGCAGGCGAGCGGCTTCCAGCGCGATCGAGACTTCGGAGCCGGTCGCCATCAACGTGACGTCGCGACCGCCGTCCGGCGAGACGATGAGGTAGGCGCCGCGCGCGACACGGTTCCTGCCGCGCACGTCGCTGCGGAATGTCGGCAGCGCCTGACGCGACAGACACAGCACGGAGGGGCGATCTTCCGCCTCAAGCGCGCAGTCCCAGGCTTCGAGCGTCTCGACCGCGTCGGCGGGGCGGAACACCAGAAGATTCGGGATGACGCGCAGCGCCGCGAGATGCTCGACGGGCTGATGCGTGGGACCGTCCTCGCCAAGACCGATGGAGTCGTGGGTCATCACATGGATGACGCGCAGCCGCATCAACGCCGCAAGACGGATCGCCGGCCGGCTGTAGTCGGAGAAGGCGAGAAAGGTGCCGCCATAGGGGATGAATCCGCCATGCAACGCGAGGCCATTCATCGCGGCGGCCATGCCGTGCTCGCGAATTCCGTAGTGGATGTAGCCGCCGGCGAACGCACCACGCGCCACCGGAGTCTGCGCTTTGGCATGCGTGAGGTTCGAATGCGTCAGGTCCGCCGAGCCGCCGACCAGTCCGGGAATTGTCCCGGCAATGCCGTCGAGCACCTGTTGCGAGGCTTGCCGCGTCGCCAGCTTCGGACGCTCGCTGGCAAAGCGCTCGCGCAATTTCGCCGAGGCCTGGGCATAGGCCTCCGGCAGGGCAACGGCCTTGCCCTCGATGAACAGCTCACGCTGCGCGGCCGTCGCGCCTTCGTAGCGGTCGAGCCAGGCAAGACGCTCGACCTGCCCGCGCTGTCCGATCATCCGCCATGCCTTGAGGATCGGGATCGGTACCACGAAGGGCTGGTAGTCCCAGCCGAGCGTCCGGCGCGCCGCTGCCGTCTGCTCAGTGCCGAGCGGCGCGCCATGCGCCTTCTCGGTGCCCTGGCGGTCCGGCGCGCCATAACCGATGATGGTGCGGCAGGCGATCAGCGACGGTTTTGTGCTCTCACGCTCTTCGGCAATCGCTTGCGCAACCGCTTCGGAGTCGTGGCCGTCGACATGGCGGACCGACCAGCCGGACGCCGCAAAGCGCGCGAGCTGATCATCGGAAGTGGCCAGCGAGGTCGGCCCGTCGATGGAGATGCCGTTGTCGTCGAACAGCACGATCAACCGGCCGAGCTGGAGATGACCGGCGAGCGAGATCGCCTCCTGGCTGATGCCTTCCATCAGGCAGCCGTCGCCCGCGATCACATAGGTGAAGTGATCGACCAGGCCGTCGCCGTGCCGTGCATTGGCCATGCGCTCGGCGAGCGCCATGCCGACCGCGGTCGCGATCCCCTGCCCCAGCGGGCCGGTCGTGGTCTCGACACCCGGCGTGTGGCCGTATTCCGGATGGCCCGGCGTCTTCGAGCCCCACTGCCGGAACGCCTTGATGTCGTCCAGGCTGACGTCGCCGCCGGTGAGATGCAGCAGCGCATAGAGCAGCATTGAACCGTGCCCCGCCGACAGCACGAAGCGGTCGCGATCCGGCCAGTTGGGGTGCGCGGAGTCGAACTTGAGGAACCGCGAGAACAGCACGGTCGCGACATCGGCCATGCCCATGGGCAGACCGGGATGGCCGGACTGCGAGGTCTCGATCGCGTCGACCGCGAGGAAGCGGACGGCATTGGCGAGATCGTTGTGTGTGACTGCCGTGATGTCGGCTTCAGCGTGGACGGAGATGTTCATCGAATTCTCTCCCTGTTCACTTCAGATTTCGCTTGCGCTCGATCAACTGCATGATCAGCGGCGTCAGGATCAGCTGCATCGCCAGATCGAGCTTCGCGCCGGGACACACGATGGAGTTCGCGCGGGACATCCAGCTGTGGGGAAGCATCGACAGCAGATAGGGAAAGTCGATGCCGCGCGGATTCTTGAAGCGGATCACGACCATCGATTCGTCCGGCGTCGGGATCCAGCGCGCGATGAACGGATTGGAGGTGTCCACCGTCGGCACGCGCTGGAAGTTGATGTCGGTCTCGGTGAATTGCGGGCAGATGTAGTGGATGTAGTCGGGCATCCGCCGCAGGATGGTGTCGGTGACGGCCTCGGTCGAATAGCCGCGGGCGCTGCGGTCGCGGTGCAGCTTCTGGATCCATTCGAGATTGATGACCGGCACGACGCCGATCTTGAGATCGGCGTAGCGCGCGACATTGACCTTGTCGGTGACGACGGCGCCGTGCAGGCCCTCGTAGAACAACAGGTCCGAGTTTTCCGGCAGCCGCTCCCACTCGGTGAAGGTCCCGGGCGCCGTACCGTGCAGTGCGGACTCCTCGGCATCATGGACATAGTGCCGCGTCGTCGCGGTGCCGGTCTCGCCATAGTCGCGGAAGGCACGCTCCAGCTCCTCGAACAGGTTGGTCTCGGGGCTGAAATGGCTGAAATGCTTGTTGCCGCGTTCGGCCTCCTGCGCCATCTGCGTGCGCATCTCGGCACGATCATAGCGATGGAAGGCGTCGCCCTCGATGTAGACGGCGTTGACCTTCTCGCGGAAGAAGATCTGCTCGAACGTCTTCTTGACCGAGGTGGTGCCGGCGCCGGAGGAGCCGGTGATGGAGATGATCGGATGCTTCCTGGACATGGGTCGCCTCGCTCACAGCCGGAAGAAGCCGCGCCGCGCGAACAGCGGTGCGGAGATGCTGGCGACCAGCAGCGGATCGCAATGCAGTTCCTCGACGCGCTGCACCTCGTTGCTCGAGCCCATGATCAGCGGCACGCGCTGGTGCAGGCTCTGCGCCGATAGCTCGAGGATGCGCTCGCGCCCGGTCGTGGCGGAGCCGCCGGCCTGTTCGATGATCATGGCCATCGGGTGCGCCTCGTAGGTGAGGCGCAGGCGGCCGTCGCCATAGCCGGGGCGCGCGTCCGAGGGATAGAGGAACACGCCGCCGCGGGTGAGGATTCGGTAGGCCTCCGCAACCAGCGAACCGATCCAGCGCATGTTGAAATTGTGGTTGGCGGGCCCTTCGACGCCGGCAAGACATTCGTCGACGAAGGCGCGGACCGGCGTATCCCAGTGGCGGCGGTTCGACGCATTGATCGCGAATTCTTCGCACGTCTCGGAGATCTGCACGGCGTTGCGCGCGAGGCGGAAGCAGCCCGCCCTGCGGTCGAGCGTGAAGATGTCGACGCCGTCGCCGAGCGTGAGCACCAGTGAGGTCTGCGGCCCATAGGTGACGAACCCCGCAGCAAGCTGCGCCGAGCCGCGCTGATGGAAGGCGAGAGCCAGGTCATCCGGGGCAGGCAGGATCGAGAAGATCGTGCCGACGGTCATGTTGATGTCGATGTTGGAGGAGCCGTCGAGCGGATCGATCGCGACGCAGATTTTTGCCTCGCGGTCGCCGATTTGCGGCTCGCGCATCTCCTCCGACGCGAGCGCTGCGATCGGCAGTCTGCTGAGACAGCGGCGCAGGATCGCATCCGCCTGGACGTCGAGATCGCGCTGGAGATCGCCGTCGCTGTTGCGGCCCGTGGTCAGGCCCGATGCGTCCGCGAGATCGCCGGTGGCAATGAGGTCGGCGATCTCGATCGCCGCCGCTGCGATGGCGTCGACTGCGGCTGCCACTGCCAGCGCATGCGGCGCCGTCTCGGAATACCGTTGAAGGTGGTCGTCCAACCTGAGTTGCCCGGTCATCTGCGTCCATCCCCTTGCGGGCGCCGCATCCAGTTCCCTCCCCGCTGGAGGTCGGTGCGGTCGGTCCTAACGCGAGGAGATTGACAGGGGCGGCTTAATAAGGAAAATTTCTATTCATAATGAGCGCCAAAGAATTTTCTTATAATGGCCCCGGCCATGCGGCGGCCCAGCTCCGGCATCTGACGATCCGGCAGCTGCGCTCGCTTGCGGCGCTCTCGGCGAAGGGCAGCGTCACCGCGGCCTCGAGCCAGCTCGGCCTGACCCAGCCTGCCGTCACCCAGCAGCTCCGGCAGCTCCAGGACCTCGCCGGCCTGCCGCTGGTGCAGCGGACCGGCGACGGCATGCTGCTGACGGAGGCAGGCAAGGAGGTGCTGGCGCTCGCCGAACGCGTCGAGGCCGCGATCATGGACTGCCAGGGCGCGCTCGATCTGCTCGCTGGACGGACCGGCGGCACGGTGCATCTCGGCGCGGTCTCGACCGCGAAATATTTCGTGCCGCATGCGATCGCGGCGTTCTCGAAGCGGCATCCGAAGATCGAGATCAAGCTCACGATCGGCAATCGCGAGGAGATCCGCGAGGCCATGCACGGCTACGATCTCGATTTCGCCGTGATGGGTCGGCCACCGGCCGACGTCAGCGTCGACGTGCGTCAGCTCGGGCGCAATCCGCACATCATCGTCGCGCGCAAGGGACACTGGCTGGGGAAGGATTCCGGCCTCAACCTGACCGACCTCGTGCACGAGACCTTCCTCACCCGCGAGCCGGGATCAGGGACGCGCACGCTGATGGAAGGCATGTTCCAGAGATCGGATCTCGAGCCGATCATCGGCATGGAGATGAGCAGCAACGAGACCATCAAGCAGGCCGTCATCGCCGGGCTCGGCATCGCCTTCATCTCGGCCCACACGGTGGCGCATGAGCTCGCCGAAGGTCGTCTCATCGTGCTCGATGTCGCGGGCCTTCCGATCGTCCGGCAATGGTACGTGATCCGCCGCAGCGACAAGGTGCTGCTGCCACCGGCGCAGGCGATGTTCGATTTCCTCGGCTCCGAGGGCTCGAACTATTTGCCCGACGTGCCCGAGTTCGGCGGACAATAGCCCGCCGATACTCACCCCATCAGCTTCATCGCGATCGTCGCGGCCAGAACGACGATGATCTGGAGCAGACGCTCCGTCGTGAAGATGCGGTTGAAGGTGGTCATCGCTTGGCCCGGCCGACGCAGGAGATCTCGATCGGCCTGTTGCTAGCACACGCGGGCGCCGAGATAACTCCGTAGTCGCCACGGATCCTGCCGGCGCGCCGAAACATGTGACCGCCTGGAACCCGACAAGTTTCGAACGATTCAAATCATCCTGCGCGGAATGGCCGCACGGTCACTTTGTTCATGCACACAGTGACTTCGCGTGCACGGATGCTCCTTGCCCCGCATCCGGCCGTGCAATGGGGAATCCGGGCGAGTTTTGAAAGAGTCAGGGAGGGCGCGATGAGCCACATCGCCGCCGCGGGAGAGCTTTTGTCTGCCGCAAGCTACATGTCCAAGCGCAATTTTTCGGGTATCGGAGGCGTGTTGACCGCGCTGATGACGTCAGCTGCGTTCTTCGCAAGTCCGCAGGCCTTTGCGCAATCCACGCCCGCACAAGGCGTGACGATTCCATCCGTCACCGTGACCGCGCCGGAAGCACAGCGCCGTACCAATCCCGCTTCGGCCGTACGCCGGTCGAGCGGCACGCGGAGCCGCCGGACGCAAACGGCACGGCGGCCGGGGACGACCGCCGCGCCACAGCCCTTCATGCCATCGCAGGACGCGCGCACCGGCACCGTCGGCTATTTCGCCAACAGCACCTCCGTCGCCACCAAGTCGAACACGCCGATCGTCAACATCCCGCAATCGCTTTCCGTCATCACCCAGCAGCAGATCCGCGACCAGAATTATCAGGGCTTGACCGATGTCACGCGCTACGTCCCGAGCGTCGCCGTCCACCAGGGCGAAGGCAATCGCGACGAGCTCGTCATCCGCGGCGTCGATTCCAGCGCCAACTTCTTCGTCAACGGCTTTCGTGACGACGTGCAATATTTCCGCGACCTGTACAACGCGCAAAGCATCGAGGTGCTGAAGGGCCCGAGCGCCCTGACCTTCGGCCGCGGCGCCGGCGGCGGCGTGCTCAACCGCACCCTCAAGGAGGCCGATGGCACCCGCATCTACCAGGCGACGGGGCAGACGGGCTCGTGGGGCGACCGGCGCGTCACGCTCGACGCGGGCCAAGCCGTCAACGACAACGTGGCAGCCCGGCTGAACGTGTTCTACGAGGGCAGCGATGCGTTCCGCGACTTCAACCATCTCGAACGCTACGGCATCAACCCGACCGTTACGCTGAAGCCCGACGACTTCACCAAGATCAAGCTGTCCTACGAATATTACCACGACGGCCGCACCGCCGATCGCGGCAATCCCTCGCAGGGCCTTCCCGGCGGCGTCACGCGCTTCAATCCGACGACGCCGTTCGCGCCGAACGGCAATCTCCAGACGTTCTTCGGCAGCCCCAGCCTCAATACCGCGCAAGCCACGGTGCAGACCGGCATGGCGATCATCGAGCACGACTTCCAGAACGGACTGTCGGTGCGCAACGGCACGATGGCGGCCGACTACCAGAAGTTCTACCAGAATGTCTATCCCACCGGCGGGCCGCTCGCCGGTGCCGTCAACGCAGCCGACACCGCGGTCAACCTTGGCGCCTATCAGCACACGACCAACCGCGACAATTTCTTCAACCAGACCGACTTCACCTACAAGGGCTGGACCGGGCCGATCGCGCACACCGTGGGCTTCGGCACCGAGTTCGGCCGCCAAACCGGTGTCGACATCCGCAACACCGGCGTCTTTCCGAACGGTACCAACACGATCGTGCAGAACCCGTTCGCTCCGACCTATTTCGGACCGGTCACCTTCGTCCACCACTTCACCGGCACCAACACCGATGGCGTCACGACACCGGATTCGAACAGTAAATATGCGCTGAACGTCGAGTCCGGCTACCTGCGCGACACCATCGAATTCTCACGCGCGCTCCAGCTCATCGTGGGCACGCGGTTCGACCGCTTCGAGATGTCGGCGCTGGACATGAACACCAACCTCAACCGCAACCGCACCGACAATCTGGTCTCGCCGCAAGCGGCCGTCCTCCTCAAGCCGATGGAGACGATGTCGGTCTACACCGCCTACAGCATCTCCTATTTGCCCGCCTCCGGCGACCAGTTCTCCTCGCTCAACGACGGCACGCTGATCCTGCAGCCGCAGAAGTTCGAGAACACCGAGGTCGGCATGAAGTGGAACATCAATCCGAGGCTGCTGTTCTCGACCGCGATCTACAACCTCAACCGCACCAACCAACCGATCGCGGATGGCAACAATCCCGGCTTCTTCCTGCCCTCCGGCAGCACGCTGACGCGCGGCTTCGAGGCGAGCCTCGTCGGCTACGTCACCGAGCAATGGCAGTCCACGCTCGGTTATGCCTATACCGATGCGAAGATCACCAGCGCGACGTCGGCGACCGTGGTGCCGGGCAATCGCGTGCAGCTCGTGCCGTACAATCAGTTCGCCTGGTGGAACAAGTACCAGTTCACGCCGATGTGGGCGGCCGCGCTCGGCATCATCTATTTCGGCGATTCCTTTGCATCGTCGGATGACACGGTGAGACTGCCGAGCTTCGTGCGCTTCGATGCCGGCGTCTACGCCACGATCGATGCCAACTGGCGGGCGCAGCTCACGGTCGAGAACATCTTCAACCGCGGCTATTGGGCGTCCGCCGACGGCAACAACAACATCTCGCCCGGCCAGGGCCGCACCGTGAGGGTTCAGGCGAGCTACCGGTTCTGACGGCTATGGCGCGAACGTCTGCGTCCCATCGCGTGTCGTTCGCGCCGTTCGTCATGGATACAAAAACCTGTGATGGTTAACGATCAGGCAGCGCGCTGGACGGCGGCGTAATCCGTGCGCGCGGCGAAATAGGCTTCCAGCTCCGACAGCGCCCGCGCTTCCCATTCGCTCGCCTGCTCCAGAAGCGACCAGCTCTGGCCCGGGCGGAATGCAGCGGTCTGGCGATAGAGCGATGCGATGCCGCGATAGCGGCGCACATTCTCAAAGATGGCGTGACCGTTCATGTTCAAAAACTCCCTCGTCATTCCCGGGGGAGAAATTGCGGCCAAATCTTTTTCGAAAAGTTAGCGGCGCGCGCCAAGCTCGCGGATGGTTGCCGGACTGTTGCGCCGGCGCAACGCGCCGCTTCCGCGCGAAGCGGATTTATTGCGAATTCGTTGCCGTGCTCTCGCCCGAGGGCTTCAGTCCACCGCGGCTGATCATTGCCATCGTCTCGCGGCAGAGATCGGCAAGGCCGATCAAGAGCACCGCGAGCAGGCAGAACAGGTTGATGGAATCCGCGCCCGCGCTGGAGAGCGGCATGAACTGGAAGAACGGCGGGATGAACGCCCACCACACCAGCGGAACGGTGAGCAGCGCGGCGAACGCCGCTGCCGGCGCGCCCGCGACGATTCCGAGCACGAACAGGCTGGGCAGGAACGCCGCGAAATAGAGCTTTGCGCCGAGTGCGACGCAGACGCCTTGAAGCGCGGCCGACACGGCGACGACGACAAATCCGAGCAGAAACGCCTGCCACGACCATGGCCGTACTCGCGGTACGCCAACCAGTCCCGCACGCCTCATCAGCCTCCCCCTGCCGCCCGTTAACCGGGCTCGCTTGCGACCAAAGTACTACAGCCGCAGGGAAACCGCGAGACGGAAATCGCACGGTGCTAGGCTACGTATCCAGGGCTTGGTAAACGGCCGCGGGCACGATCGTACCGCTACTCTGTCGCCGCATAGAGCAAGCCGGCGACGGGCAGAGCAAGGCCAATGGCCGACGCCAGCGTCCAGCCGCCTTGCGCGAAGGCCCAGGCGCCGACCGCAGAGCCGGCAGCGCCGGCGGCGAAGAACGTCGCCATATAGAGGCCGTTGAGGCGGCTGCGGTGCTCATGCCCGAGCGCGAAGATGGCGCGGAAGCCGAGCACGACGTTCCCCTGGACACCGATATCGATGGCGATCGCGGCCACGACCAGGCAGGCGAGATTCAGCATCGAGCCGGCCGCGCCGATATAAGTCACCAGGAAGCCGGCGGCCGCGAGCAGCATGGCGACCAGCGTCGCGATGCGGCTATGGCCGCGATCGGCGAGCCGTCCCGCGATCGGGGCGGCGAACACGCCGGCGACGCCGGCCAGCGCGAACAGCGCGATGCCGCGCTGGGAGAAGCCGAATTCGCTGGCGAGTTGGAGTGGCGCCACCGTCCAGAACAGGGTGAAGGCACCGAACAGGCTCGCCTGATAGAGCGCGCGGCGCCGGAGCAGCGGCGTGGTCCGGGCCAGATGCGGCATCGACAGCAGCAGCGTGCCGTAATGCATGCGCGCAACCGGCTTGCGCTTCGGCAGCGTCGTCCACAGCGCCGCCGCGAGCACGATCATCAGCGCGGCGGACATGAAGAACACCGCGTGCCATGACAGTGCTGCCGTGACGAAGCTCGACACCGGTCGCGCCAGCATGATGCCCAGCATCAATCCGGTCGAGACATTGCCGACGACGCGGCCGCGAATGGCTTCCGGCGCAAGGTGTGCCGCGTAGGGAATGATGATCTGCACGGCGACCGAGCCGAGGCCGATAAACAGCGCGGCGATCAGGAACGGCAGCGCGTGGGTGGCGAACGCGGCGGCCAGCAGCGCCGCGGCGCCGAGCGTGATGACGGAGCAGATCAGCGCGCGGTTCTCGACGAGGTCGCCGAGCGGCACGATGAAGAGAAGCCCCACGCCGTAGCCGATCTGCGTCATGGTGACGATCAGCCCGGCCGCCGCATGCGAGAGGCCGAGCGCGGCGCTGATCGGCGCGATCAGCGGCTGGGCGTAGTAGATGTTGGCGGCGACCATGCCACAGGCCGCGGCAAGCACGAAGGTCAGTCGTTGCGACACCGCATCCGGCCCGGGTGCGGTCTCGATCGTGGCATTCATCGTCATTCCAACAGACTCCAGATATCGGGAATGATCATTCCCTAATATGACACAAATTCAGGCGAGCAGTTTCATCGCGACGCCGACCAGGCGCTCGCCGTCGAGCGGCAGGCGCGCCTTGCCGACGACGCGCATTCCCTGCGTGATGCAGATCATCAGCCGCGCGGTGTCGTCGGTCGCGACATGGGCGGGAATCGAGCCATCGGCCTGGCCCTCGCGAATGAGGCCGGCGATGAAGGCCTCGTTGGTCTCGAGCTGGGCGTTGACGCGGGCGCGGACGTCCGGATCGAGCGCGGCGAGCTCGACCGCGCCGCCGACCACGATGCAGCCGCGACGGCCCTCGATCCCCTGGGAGTGCTCGACATAGGACAGCAACATATGGCGCAGTCGCTCGCGACCGTTGGCGCCGCGCGCGGCCGCGCTGCGGGTCTGCTCCCGGCGCACCACGGCATAGCGCTCGAAAGCGGCCAGGAACACGGCCTGCTTGTCGCGAAACGCCTTGTAGACGCTGCCGGTGGCAAGCCGCATGGCGGCGGTCAGGTCGCCGATCGAGGTGGCATGATAACCCCGCTCGCAAAATACGCGTACGGCGCGGTCGAGCGCAGTGTCCATGTCGAATTCCCGGGGACGGCCGGGTGGACGAGCAGCAGGCTGGGGACGGCGCGCGGCTTTTTGCATTGCGGGATAATAGGGAATGATTGTTCCCGAATCAAGGCACGTGGCTGTGAATGGGGGTGGATGGAGGGCACGCTCTCTCCCCATCGTCATTGCGAGCGTAGCGACTTGTCCGCCGAAGCTTCAGCGAAGGCGGAAGCAATCCAGAATCCCTCCGCGGAAAGGCTCTGGATTGCTTCGCTGCGCTCGCAATGACGGAGCAAGGGGCATCGGCGTCGTCCTCCAAATACCACTGTCATTCCCCGCGACCCGGCTACGCCAAGGCTTCGCCGGGGCTGAGGTCCAGGGCCGCCGAAGCTTTAGCGTAGGCGGCAAGCGGGGAATCCAGTACGCCGCGGCCTCTCGGCTCAATCACAGCCGTCTCTGGAATGCTGGATCGCCCGGTCAAGCCGGGCGACGACAGCGAGTGCTGCAGACGCACCATCGCCTTCTCGCGGCGCATCTCGCCCGAGCTTTGCTTCGTCGTTCCACCCTCGAAGCCAAGAGGGCGCAGGGAAGGCCGGGTGCTGACCTCGCACCCGCGGTCCGCTGCGCGAAAGGTAGCGCAAGGAAACCGCACAGCAGCATACAGGTGGTGCCGATCACTCGGCCTTCCCTGCGCGATGGTCGGACGGCTTATGCCGTGCTCTCCCGGGAGCCGAGTTCCTTCTGGCCTCCCTCACGCTTGCGAAAGTCACCGACACCGCGCCGGTTGACGCGACTGCCGCATTCGCAAAGCACTTGACCGTAGCAACGACGGCCAGGACCACACGGTTTTGCCGTACGCACGGCCCGCCATTTTGCCGCAGTTTTTCCAGCCCTGTCGACGGAGCCGGAAACTTACAGACGAGACGAACCTGACAGCGCCGCTCATCCGGCACGAAGCTTTGGGCTCACGGAGAGCAATCCGCCCTGCCCGCACTTTTCGCGCCCAACGCTGCCGCGTCCACCGCAACCCGGCTCGCGACAGTGACGACACAAGATCGCCCCTCTTGGTGAGCCGGGATGGGCAGCACATACGCCAATTCCGAATTTCGGTAAAGTGGAATATTCTTGCAAGCGCAGCTTGACACCGGCGCAGATCGGAATGACCCGGTGTTTTGCCCGACGGCCGGGGTCAGCGGGGCGTGACTGGCAGCACGCCTGTGCGAAGTGGCGGCGGCATGCCCCACCGCATCAACACCATCCTGCGTCTGTGTTGCGGACGACCGGCGCAGGATAGTCGGGAAACACGCCGGGCATCGGTGCGAGGTTGCCGACGTATCGGTTGGCGACGCGAAACAGTGCGGCGACGCAGCTTGGTTCGTCGCGATGCTGTAGAGGTTGCACATGCGGTTCGCGGGCTAACGCTTTTTAAAGTCCGTTAGCTTGCGCAGGTAGTAGCCTTGTCGCTGAACGGCGAGCTTAATGTTCTCACTGACGCTCGCTACTTTTTTCTTCTTATGCCATCTGCCTGACGCGTCGGGAAGCGGAATTGGCAAACCATTTCGCACAACCAACAGATCTCGCCTGGTGTTAAGATACACATCGAACATTCTAAGGCCCCCAGCCGATTGTCAGAGTATCGCGGGGAGCAGAAATAGCAAACAACTCCGCCCGGCCTACGATGGACAAGCACGCCGCTACAGATTGCGGTGGATGGCGTGCCGGCACGCCGGCACAACGGAGGCGACGTAGGACCTGTGTCGCGACTTGAGCGGCGGTCATCATGTGTCGTCATCCAGTGGCGGCTCACCTCACTTGTCGGCCATCTCCTGTTAGACCTTGGCAATCTCTGTGCGCACCTCGAACACACACGCTCGATGGCGCGCCGGGTCGCAAGATCGCTACGTCGCGCACCATGCAGGATAGATGCCATCAAAACGGTGCCAGCAATGCCGCTTTTGCCACACTTACCGGTGAGGACCTGATCTTGAAACGTAGGAGAGTACGTCATTCCGCTGACCGATCAGTCGCGAAATTATGTTGGCGAACTGAACGAGAGAAAAAATTGCGAGGAATTCCAAAATCATTTCGAAAAGCCTCCGGGTTCGAAAATTCGCTGTCGTAAAACACGCCCCAGCCCGGAGACCGCAAATCTAAAACTGTTTGTTGCGGCGTAAACGCAAAATGGAACAGTTCAACGAAGAAACAATAAATCAGTTGCCTTTCGGCAACAGCATGAGGAGATTGCAGCGTTCTCGAAAACACGCTGTCATTGCCGCGCCGTGCGCAGCATCGGCTTCACTGCGCGACGATTGCCGCCGCTCGCGCCGCAGGTATCGCAGATAAGCGACGCGGCTCTGATCGAGCGGGAAGCCGTCACCTTACCGCTGGATTACGCCTTCGGCTTCGAGCTTGCCGATGTAGGTCCGGCTGCAATCGAGGTGCTGCGCCAGCGCCGACGCGCTGACGGTCTCGGCGCTTCTGGATCGCGGTCGAGGAACAGGCTTGGCGACGGGCGCGACGGTTTCGGTCATCAGCGTCATTCCTGCTGCATCGCGGCGGGATAGCTCACTTTCGCTTCCGGCGGCAGAGCGGACCATATCCAGATTTGCTGCTGGTCGACCTTGGGCGCGATTGCGCCTAACCGGACCTTGCCATGCGGTCTTGAACTCATTCGTTGACGAGGGCGTGTATTGCCCCGTGACCCAAATCCCTTATGTTTATTCGTAGCAGTGATCGGAGCCGGCCCATGTTTCCGTTAATTGTTGCTGCAATCCTTTATCTCTGCCTCATCTCTGCGTGCGGGCACTATACTGCGAACTATGCCGAACAGAGGGGACGCTCTAGGGCCGCCTGGTTCATCTGGGGCGGATTGTTTTATCCACTCCCCTACATTGCGTTGGCACTCTTACCGCCAGTCCGCCGGGAGACGCCGGTCTAAGTCCGCCTCGCTTGGCGGCTTTTCTTGAGTGTCGCCTTTGGGCCCATCGCGTCATTTCGCTGCAAAGCGCTCGCTGCTCGCTATCGGCGCATAGCGAACGTTCCGGCGTCCCCTGCAACTGCAACCACGCATTTTCTCGCACCAGATATTCTCAATAGGTGCGGTGGCGCGGTCCCCGCGTTTCTTTTTGCCCTCTGAAGAACCCTGACGACCGATTGCGGAGGGACCGCCCATCCTTCGACGGTCGCCGCCAGCCATTGCGGACATCACGTCATCACCACGACACGGTGCGAGCCATCGACGATGCCGCGTTCGGGGCCGACATTCGCTGGCTTTCTGACCCAAAACAACCGTAGGCATGATTCCGAGAACCGTGTAACCTCCCCGCACCGTCACGCTCTTTGCTTGCCGGAAGCTGCTGCCCACAAAACGGAGAAACGCCGAACTCTCCGCTTCTCTTCAAATTGCAGCCTTGGTGCCATTGGCAGGCGCGATCTTCAGAACCAGCCATTCACAGATCACCAGCGTGCGCGTCGCATAGGCGCGCCCGACTGGCGGACACGATCAGATCAAAGAGGGCAAAGTCATGAGCAAAAGCTTATCGCTGCTGCTGGTGCTGTTGTTCGTCACTATCGGCCATGCGCGGGCGGACCCGCTCACTGAGGACATGACGAAACTCAATGCGCAATGGGATGCAGCGATCAACGATCCAAATTTCGATGCCTTGCTGCCAATGTATGCCACCGATGCCAGTCTAATCCCGCCCGGCGCACCGCCCGTTTCGGGTGCGACTGCGATACGCGACTTCTTTGCCAAAAGGGGAACGAGCGTCAGAAATCACAAGCTTGAACTTGTTGAGGTTTTGCCAATGGGGAACTACACATACGTGACCTCCCGCTTCAAAGCTTCCTTGGTCAAAGGCGAGGAAACGACCAAGCTGTCCGGAAGCACCGTTAAGCTTTACGAACACCAGTCCAACGGCGAATGGAAGGTTAAGTCCCACATTTTCGTTCGGGAATAGCCAGCCAAACATTACGAGCCGAATGAGCCGGGATGGGCTACACATACGCCATTTCCGAATTTCGGTAAAGTGGAATATTTGGCGCGATTGGGTTGACAGCAAAGCGAAACACCCGGGCATGCCACCGTCATTCCGGAGCGCGGCGAAGCGGCGAGCTATGATGCGCAATTGCGCATCTGAGATCCCATGTCGCCGCGCAACTGCGGCCCGATGGATTCCGGGCTCGATGCTGCGCATCGCCCCGGAATGACGAAGGGGAGAGTGTCACCCCTTCGGCCGCCCGGCAGGCCTTCGCCCTCAGCCGGCGCGCTGGCACTCTCCTTGCTGCTCGTCCGCCAATCCCTCAGACCCGCAGTGGGTCTGTTTCATAGTGAGGCGATCCTATGCAATCGACGTCCCGTTTCGAAGCGACCATCCCAACACAGCTCCACGTCCTGATCTCCGATCTGCGTTGGCGCACGCAGATGCTCGACGCCGACATTCTGGAGGAAGAGCGGAGGGCCGGGATCTCCGATCCAAACAATCTCGCCTACCCGATGCTCGCGCAGAACCTGAGAGCCCGGCGCGACAATCTCCAGGTGAGCATCGCGATCCTGGAAAGCCGCATTGAAAAGCGATCAACCGGGTGGCCGAGCGCCGCCTGACGCGGATCGTGCCGGGCCCGACTAGGCAACGCGACGGCATCTACAGAAGGGCGCGGGCGATGGGCGATAGCTCTGTCCGCGCCGGTCAACGCGCGGGAACCCGCGTTGCCCTTTTGCAACGGTTCCCCACCGTCTGAAGCCGGACAAAAGAAACTCCCATTCCAGCCACGAACCCCGCTCACAACGCCGTGAGACTAGCAGGGGAACTACGATGCGTGCACAGCGCGTTTGGAAAGTGAATGGGGCCGCCAGCATCGGGCAGCTCCAATCGAGACTGGATGACCTGAACAAACGTCTCGGTCAGCTCGAAAGCCAACATCCGGCGAGCTGGAGGCTCGAAGAACTGAGATCCAGCGCGCTCAGCCTGTCGCGCGAGATCGACGACATCCGCTGCGCCGAGGCGACGGCGGCCTTGAGCGAGCTCTTGCGGAAGTAGAGCGTCGGGCGATTCGAGCGACGCGCGAGGAACCAACCTTCCTCGCCGCTATTGCCATGCAGAGCATGGAGCAAGATCATGACCAGGCACCTGACGCGAGCCCATCTCGCGCGCGGGGTGGCCGGCGCGGTATCCACGCTGGTCCTGTGCGCGACGGCGGCATTCACCATCGCGCACCACTTCGCGCTGTGAGGGATTTTGCATGACATCCGATCCCGAGGAATCGGTGAGGCTGCAAGGTTTTGGTGAGATGACGTTGCGCACTGCTGTCGCGACGCTGATGGCGCTCGCGCCGCGCGAGCGATCCGACGCCGCCATCTTCCGCGTCCGCGACGGCGTGCGTTTGGCCTCGAGCGAGATCGCCGAACTTGCCTCGGACTGGGGCATGACACCGATGGCTGAAGTCAGGTCTCCAAGCCTCGTCCCGGACCAGCACTGGCCGGACATCGTCCGCGGCATGGTGCGCGAGGCGCCACTGCCGGCACTGATGGTGGCGTTCTTGGTGGGCGTGCTGGTGGCGCGGCGGTAGGCTACTGACCTACTGTCCAGCATTGGACCATCGGCCGGCGAATGTAGAGCCATGCCGCCGCGGCAGATGCCCCTGCCCGGCCAAATCGGCCGTGGACCCGCTCCGAAAATCGTTGCAAAAAGGCGCTCCCGAGGCGCTGGCGGCCGGTCCGCCAAGCCTCTGGAAAACGTCGACTTTTGGAAGAATGGTCGGAGTGGCAGGATTCGAACCTGCGACCCCTGCGTCCCGAACGCAGTGCTCTACCGGGCTGAGCCACACTCCGACAAGAAGGCGGCTTATAGCGTCGGGTTTGACGCACCGCAAGCGGCCGGCATGAGGAATTTTGTCCCTGTGAAAACGGGTCTTGAAACGCTGATTTTACCGGCCGGCGCGGCCGGCGCGGAAGCTGCCGCCCGGATTTTGGCCGCCGGCGGGCTGGTCGCGTTTCCGACCGAGACGGTCTACGGGCTCGGGGCGGACGCCGCCAATGCCACCGCGATCACCCATCTTTACGCCGCCAAGGGGCGGCCGGCCTTCAACCCGCTGATCGCCCATGTCGCCGATCTCGCCGCCGCGCGCCGGATCGGGCGTTTCGACGCGCGTGCGTTGAGGCTTGCGGAAGCGTTCTGGCCGGGGCCCCTGACGCTGGTGGTGCCGAAGACGGATGACTGTCCGGTGGCTGAGTTGGCCACCGCCGGGCTCGACACGGTCGCGATCCGCATTCCTGCCCATCCGGTGGCGGAGGCGATCCTGCGCGCCTTCGGCGGGGCCGTGGTGGCGCCGTCCGCCAACATCTCCGGCCATGTCTCGCCGACGCTGGCAGCCCATGTCGAAAGCGACCTTGCCGGGCGGATCGACCTGATCGTGGACGGCGGGCCTGTTACGGTCGGCGTCGAATCGACCATTGTCGGCTGTTTCGACGTCCCGATGCTGCTCCGCCCCGGCGGGCTGTCGCGCGAGCGGATCGAGGCCGTGCTCGGCGCGCCGCTGGCGCGGCCACCCGTAGAGGCCGAGAGCGACGACAGCCAGCCGCTGGCGCCGGGCATGCTGGCCTCGCATTACGCGCCGCGCGCCAGCGTGCGGCTCAATGCGCGCGATGTGGCAGCTGGCGAAGCGCTGCTGGCGTTCGGCCCCGATCGCCTGCCGGGCCTGGAGGCCGCCGCCGCCGTCATGAATTTGTCGCCCGCGGCTGATCTCGATGAAGCCGCCACCAATCTGTTCGGCTATCTTCGCGCCCTCGATGCGAAGAGCCCGCGAGCGATCGCGGTGATGGCGGTGCCGGAAGAAGGACTTGGCGAGGCCATCAACGACCGGCTGCGCCGGGCCGCGGTCGCCCGATAGCGCATGACCCGGAAAAGTATGCAGCGGTTTTCCGATAAGATCATGCGCAAGAGATAAGAGCGAACAAGAGACAAGAGCATGAACGTCAATAAATCTGCCACCCCGCCGCTTGCGCCAGAGCTGATCGAACAATTCCGCAAGATCGTCGGCGACCGACATGCCATCACCGACGCGGCCGACATCGAGGCCTACGTTACCGAGGAGCGCAACCTGTTTCACGGCCGCTCGCCGCTGGTCCTGCGCCCGGGCTCGACGGCGGAGGTCTCGGCGATCTGCAAGCTCGCCTCCGCGCACGGAATCGCGCTGGTGCCGCAGGGCGGCAACACTGGGCTCGTCGGCGGCCAGACGCCGCACAACGGCGAAGTGGTGGTGTCGCTGCGCCGGCTCGACAAGATCCGCGAGGTCGACACTGCCTCCAACACCATGACCTGCGAGGCCGGCGTCGTGCTCCAGGTCGCGCAGCAGAAGGCGGCCGACGTGGACCGGCTGTTTCCGCTCTCGCTCGGCGCCGAAGGAAGCTGCACCATCGGCGGCAATCTCTCGACCAATGCCGGCGGCACCGCCGCGCTCGCCTATGGTGTTGCGCGCGAGATGGCGCTGGGGCTCGAGGTGGTGCTCGCCGACGGTCGCGTGCTCAACGTGTTGTCGAAGCTGAAGAAGGACAACACCGGCTACAATCTGCACAACCTCTTCATCGGCGCGGAAGGCACGCTCGGCATCATCACCGCGACCACGCTCAAGCTGTTTCCGAAGCCGCGGGCGATCGAGACCGCCTTCGTCGGGTTGAAATCGCCGGCGGCGGCGCTGAAGCTGCTGACCATCGCGCAAGGCGAAGCCGCGAACGCGCTGACGAGCTTCGAGCTGCTGTCGGAGATGGCGGTCGACTTCTCGGTCCGCCACGGCATCGACGTGCGCGACCCGCTCGAAGCAAAACATCCCTGGTACGTGCTGATGGAATTGTCCTCGCCCGGCGACGATGCCCGCACGCCGCTGGAGACGATCCTGACCCGCGCCATGGAAGACGAGATCGTCGACGACGCCGTGATCGCGGCCAACCTCACCCAGCGCAACGGCTTCTGGAAGCTGCGCGAGGAGATGTCGTCGGCGCAGAAGCCGGAGGGCGGCTCGATCAAGCATGACATCTCCGTTCCGGTCGCCGCCGTGCCCGCCTTCATCGACGAAGCCAATGCCGCCGTCGTGAAACTGATCCCCGGCGCACGGCCGGTGCCGTTCGGCCATCTCGGCGACGGCAATCTGCACTACAATGTCAGCGAGCCCATCGGCGCCAACACCGCGGATTACCTGGCGCGCTGGCACGAGATGAACGCGGTCGTGTTCGAGATCGTGCTGCGCATGGGCGGCTCGATCTCGGCCGAGCACGGCATCGGCGTGCTCAAGCGCGACGAGTTGCCCGAGGTGAAGGACAAGACCGCGATCGAGCTGATGCGGTCGATCAAGGCGATGCTCGACCCGCTCGGCATCATGAATCCGGGGAAGGTGCTGTGAGCGTCTCACTTACGATCGATGCGATCACCGACGCCGATGTCGAGCCCCTCGTCGCGCTGTGGCAGCGCTGCGGCCTGACGCGCCCTTGGAACGATCCGCATGCCGACATCGCGCTGGCGCGGCGGCGCGACAATTCCACCGTGCTGATCGGCCGCGATGGCGGCGCGATCGTCGCCACCGCCATGGTCGGCCATGACGGCCATCGCGGCTGGGTCTATTACGTCGCGGTCGATCCCGATGGGCGCAAACGCGGTTATGGCCGCGTCATCATGGTCGCGGCCGAGGACTGGCTGCGGCAGGCCGGCATTTTGAAGCTGCAACTGCTGGTCCGCCGCGAGAACGCGCAAGCCAATGCGTTCTACCAGTCGCTGGGTTTCGAGGAATCGACCTCGGTGATGTTCCAGAAGTGGCTCGACGGCCGCGCTTCCACAACGTAGCTGGAAAACAGCAATGACCATTTCCGACCGCGTCCGCATCAAGGACGTCCGCGTGCTCTCGGACGGCTGGACCACGCTGAAGACCACGACGTTCGAGTACCAGCGCGCCAATGGCGAGTGGCAGACGCAGCACCGGGAAACCTATGAGCGCGACAACGCCGCCGCCGTGCTGCCGTATAACCGCGCACGGCGTACGGTGATCCTGGTGCGCCAGTTCCGCCTGCCGGCCTTTATCCGCGGCTACGACGATCTCCTGATCGAAGCGGCCGCCGGCGTGCTGGACGATGCCTCCCCCGAGGTGCGCATCCGCGCCGAGGCCGAGGAGGAGACCGGCTATCGCCTGCACCACGTCCACAAGGTGTTCGAGGCCTTCATGAGCCCCGGCGCCATCACCGAGAAGCTGCATTTCTTCGTCGCCGAATACGAGCCGGAGATGCGGGTCAGCGACGGCGGCGGCCTCGAGCACGAGGGCGAGGACATCGAGGTGCTGGAGCTCTCGATCGACGAGGCCTTGGCGATGATCGCGGATGGACGCATCATCGACGCCAAGGCGATCATGCTGCTGCAATACGCGGCGCTGCATATTTTCAGGTGAGTTACGCTTTCTTCCTTCTCCCCCTGTGGGAGAAGGTGGCGCGAAGCGCCGGATGAGGGGTATGCGTCCGCAAATTCAGAAAAAGCGGGCTCGCGGAAAGATACCCCTCACCCGTCTCGCCGCTCCGCGGCGAGCCACCCTCTCCCACAAGGGGAGAGGGGAAGACAGCGCAATCGGCTCCACTAAGCCTGCAATTCTGCCCTGCGCCGCCCCGCCCCGGTTGAGCTACCCCAAAACTATCTCTAGTCTGGTCCCAACCAAGAACCAGGAGACGCGCCCCATGTCCGCTTCGCGCGACGACGAATTCGGCTTTGCGCCCGACTATGACTCCCCCGTCCCCTATATGCAGCGCACGCGCGAATATTACACCGCGATCGGCTACACCACGCCATATCGCTGGGCGCATTACACCGAGGCGCCGTTCCAGCCGCTGAAAAAACCGCTGGCGCAATCGCGCGTGACGATCATCACCACGGCCGCGCCTTACGATCCCACCAAGGGCGACCAGGGCCCGGGCGCGGCGTATAATGGCGGGGCGAAATTCTACCAGGTCTATGACGGCGACACCTCGAAGCAGCACGATCTGCGCATCTCGCACATCGGCTACGACCGCAAGCACACCACGGCGACCGACAACGGCAGCTGGTTTCCGTTGCCGCAGCTCTTGAAGGCATCTGCCGCAGGCCGCATCGGCGAGGTGAGCCAGCGTTTCTTCGGCGCGCCGACCAACCGGAGCCATCGCGTCACGCTCGACACCGACGCGCCGGAAATCCTGGCGCGCTGCCTCGCTGACAAGGTCGATGTCGCCGTGCTGGTGCCGAACTGCCCGGTCTGCCATCAGACCACCGCACTGGTGGCGCGGCATCTCGAGGCCAACGGCATTCCGACCGTGGTGATGGGCTGCGCCAAGGACATCATCGAGCATGCCGCCGTGCCGCGCTTCTTGTTCTCGGACTTCCCGCTCGGCAATTCGGCGGGCAAGCCGCACGACGTCGCCTCGCAGGCGCAAACACTCGAGCTCGCGCTGACGCTGCTGGAAAGCGCGAGCGGGCCGCAGACCACGATGCAGTCGCCGCTGCGCTGGAGCGAGGACGCGTCCTGGAAGCTCGACTACAACAATGTCGCGCAGCTCTCGCCCGAAGAGCTGGCGCGCCGCCGCGCCGAATTCGACAAGCAGAAGGAGATCGCGCGCGGCAACCGCGCCGCCTGACGTCCTCCGACAACAACAAACAATGGGGAGAGCGACGTGACGCGACCGTTCGAGGGCGTGAAGATTCTCGACTTCACGCAAGTGCTGGCCGGCCCCTATGCGAGCTACCAGCTCGCGCTGCTGGGGGCAGATGTCATCAAGGTCGAGCGGCGCGAGGGCGAGGACATGCGCCGCACGCCGCTCAGCCGCGAATGGGCCGAGCGCGGACTGGCGCCGGCGTTCCAGGCCATCAACGGCAACAAGCGCAGCCTGACGCTCGATTTGCAAAAGCCCGATGCGATCGCGATCGTGAAGAAGCTCGTGATGCAAGTCGACGTCGTCATGGAGAACTTTCGCCCGGGCGTGATGGACAAGCTCGGGATCGGCTATGAGGCGCTGTCGGCGATCAATCCAAAACTGATCTATTGCGCCGTGTCCGGCTTCGGCCAGACCGGCCCGGACCGCCTGCGGCCCGGCTATGACGGCAAGATGCAGGCGCTGTCGGGCATCATGGCGATCACGGGCCATCCCGAGACGGGGCCGACGCGCGCGGGCTTTGCGGTGTGCGACGTGCTCTCGGGCGCCACGGCCGCATTCGGCGTGTCGAGCGCGCTGTATCAGCGCGACCGCACCGGCAAGGGACAGCTCATTGACGTCTCGATGCTGGAGGCAACGATGGCGTTTCTCTCGGGGCAGATCGCGGACTGGTCGGTCGCCGGCCATCGCCAGCAGCTGTCGGGTAACCAGGCGGTGAGCCGTCGGACCACGGCAAATCTGTTCAAATGCGGCGACGGCCACATCCTGCTCGCCGTCAACAACGAGAAGCAGTACCGCGCGCTGATGTCCGCGCTCGGCCGCGAGGACACGCTGTCGGACCCGCGCTTCACCGACTGGTTCGCGCGCAACGAGAACGAGAGCGCATTGCGCGCCATCATCGAGGAGGCGCTGGCGGCCAGGCCTGCGCGCGAGTGGGAGACAATCCTGGAAGATGCCGGCGCGCCCTGCGCCAGCATCTGGAAGGTCGAGGAGGTCATCGATCATCCGCAAATCCAGGCCCGCGGCGCGATCCAGGAGCTGGATACGCCCTACGGCCGCCTGCGCTTTGCCGGCAGCGGCTTCAAGCTCGCCCATGGCGGCGGCCGGCTGGACCGGATGGCGCCGGAATTGGGTGCGGATACGGATGCTGTGCTGGGCGAGCTGGGATTTGATGCAGCGGAGATCGCGGCGCTCAGGGCAAAAGAGATCGTGTAGATCGCGTAGGGTGGGCAAAGGCGCAACGCGCCGTGCCCACCGTCTATCCACTTGCTTGAAACACGATGGTGGGCACGCTTCGCTTTGCCCACCCTACGGCACCGCCGCCTAGAACAACGACCCCTGCCCGTCATCTGACGAGCTAGCAGCAACCTTCCGCGCGACCTTCTTCGGCTTCGCAGCCTCTGCCTCTGCCTCGGCCTCCATCTCCTCCGCGCTGATCGGCAACACGAGCTGATCGTCGTCATTGGCGACGCGGTTGACGCGGGTGGAGACCGGGTGCCAGGCGAATTCACCGATGCGCGGGGTGGACATCAGCGGCAACACCGCATCGACATCGTCGCCGCGGCTGTCGAGCCAGCGCTCGAAATCGCGCGGGCTGATGGTGACGGGCACGCGGTCATGCAGCGCGGCGAGATCCTCGCCCGCCGCCGCCGTGACGATCGCGACGGTGTCGAGCTCCTCACCGTTCGGCCCGACCCAGGTCTCGAATACCGCAGCGAAGCCGAGCGGCTCGCCATCGGCGCGGTGGATGAAGAAGGGTTGCTTGCGGCCGCCCTCCGTCTTCCATTCATAATAGCCGTCGGCGGGAATCAGGCCGCGGCGCCTCCGAATCGCGTTCTTGAAGGCGGGCTTTTCCAGCACCGTCTCGGAGCGCGCGTTGATCAGGAGCGTAAATCCCTTGGGATCCTTGACCCAGCTGGGCAACAATCCCCAGCGCATCAAGCGGAAATGGCGCGCGCCGTTCTCGAGCAGCACGACTGGAATCGGTTGTGTCGGCGCGACGTTGTACCGTGACGGGAAATTCGGCTGCTCGATGTAGCCGAACAGTTGCCGTAAAGCCGCGGGGGCCGAAGTTATGACGAAGCGTCCACACATCCTTGGCGATCTATATAGGGTCCGTTCAGGTCGTTTTAACCCCGAACGCTAACACTGCGGCAGATGAGCTCAAAGGCCTCCCAACCCGCGCGGACGCATGTACAGACGGGCCCCGAGGCCGCCGCCTGGGCCGAGCGGCTGCGCGTGGCCAACATCAACCCGCGAACCGGGCTTGCCACCGACTATCTCAACCATTTCAATGAAGCCGTGATGCTGCTGGAAATGGTCCCGGACATGCCGGAATGCGCCGAAGATTTTTTGACCTGGTCGCCGCTGTCCTATGCCGAGCATTTCACCGCGTCGAATTTCAAGGCACGGGATCTGGCCATCGAAGCCTATGAGAAGGCCGATCCGAACGTGCGCGCCCAGTTCGACCACATCACTGATACCATGACCTCGATCCTGACAGCGGTCGGCTCGGCCATGCGCGAGGTCGAGAAGGATACGACCCGCGTCCGCCTCGCCGAGCAGGCCACGCTCTGGGTCAAGCCGCTGATCGCGGCCTGCGGCGGCATCATCAATGGCGGCGCGGAAGCCGACGTCGACACCATCATGGCGAATTGAGCCAAGGGCTGTTGAAGGGTCGTTGAAGATATGCCTGCGGTCATCCAGCCCACCCACCCCCAGATCGCGGTCAGCGCCGCCATCTTCCGCGACGGCAAGGTGCTTCTGACCCGCCGCGCCCGCTCGCCCGCCAAGGGGTTCTATTCGCTGCCCGGCGGCCGGGTCGAGTTCGGCGAATCGCTGCACCAGGCGCTGGCGCGCGAGGTCGACGAGGAGACCGGGCTCGCCATCGAAATCATCGGCCTCGCCGGCTGGCGCGAGGTGCTGCCGACCGCCCCCGGCGCCGGCCATTACCTGATCATGTCCTTTGCCGCCCGCTGGGTGGCCAAGGAGCCGGCTCTCAACGACGAGCTCGACGATTACCGCTGGATCGCCCCCGGCGCCCTGGCGAGCCTCGGCGACCTCAAGCTGACCGGGGGGCTGGAGGAGGTCATCCTGTCGGCCGCCCGGCTGATCGGGCCCTGACTGCCCCGTCTTGCGTCCTCCGCCCCGAGGGGGCATACACCCCGCCGATGTCCACGCGATTTCTGGCCATTTTTGCCCTGATTCTCGCCTGCGCCTCCGTGCCCACGAGGGCCCAGGACGTGGCGGCGCCGTTTGACGCCGATTTGCAGCGGCTGGCGGAGATTTTGGGCGGCCTGCACTATCTGCGCGGCATCTGCGGGTCCAACGAGGGCAACAAATGGCGCAGCGAGATGCAGGCGCTGATCGATGCCGAAACCCCCTCGGGCGAGCGCCGCACCCGCATGATCGCCGGCTTCAACCGCGGCTATAACGGCTTCCAGCAGACCTATCGGAGCTGCACGCCGGCCGCGACGGTGGCGATCCGCCGCTATATCGAGGAAGGCTCGAAGATCTCGCGTGATCTCACCGCGCGTTACGCGAACTGATTTCTCTTTCCGTCATTCCGGGGCGCGCGAAGCGCGAGCTACGATGCGCAATTGCGCATCTGAGAATCCATCGGGCCACCAACTCTGACGCACGATGGATTCCGGGCCCGCGCCTGTCGGCGCGTCCCGGAATGACGAGAGATGAACGCGAACGCGCATCTGGAACCCTGTCATCGACTTTGTTCACAGCCGTTAACCGTTCCTAAAGATGTGGCCTAGCGGGCGTTAATACGCGTGCTACACCTTTCGTACAGCGCATCGCCGTGGATCGCGCCCCAGCCCTGATCGAGTTTCATGAGCCATTCAGTGTCCTACGCCCCCGCCCGCGCGCCGCTGCCCGATCACGAGCAGAAACAGGCCGCGCTGAGCTATCTCAACGAGGCCTGGGCCGAAGCGCGCCATGATGGCGTCGACGGCGACTGCCTGGCGCAGGCGAGCCTGTTTGCGGCATTCGCCGAGCTCGTCGGCACCTACGGCGAGGATGCGGTGGCGAAATTCGTCGAGGGCTTTCCGGGCCGCATCCGCAACGGCGAATTCTCGGTCACTCTCGCAAGGCAGTAAGCTGCTTGCGAAAAATGACCCCGCCACACGGGCGGGGCCAGTCTACGGATGAATGACCTGGCGAACGGGATCTGGCGAACAGGTTCGCGAAGTCTGCTGCGTTTATCGCACGGAAGCCGCCTCCCCCGGACTAGCATTAGTCTCGCGATGACCGGGAGATATTCCCACTACGATCGGGAATGCACTCCCTCCTCCCTCACGGCGCGACCTTGAGCGTCGCTTTCATGTTGGGATGATAGCGGCAGTAATAATCGACTGTTCCCGCCTTATTCAGAACAAACGTTGCCGACTTCTTCGGTGGCAGCATTACGTCGAAATCGCCGTTCTTCGCCGTGGCGGTGTGCGCGAACACGTCCTTGTTGATCCATTCGATGGTATCACCGACCTTCGCGGACGTTTCGGCCGGTGAAACCACGAGATTTTCCATTGTGATCTGAATGGTCGCGGCGCGCGCCGGGACGACGATCGACAGCAAGACGACCGCAAGCGCGATCGAAGCGAGGTGTCCCGGCTTCATCCCACACCCCCTATTTCAGCTCGGCCGCGACATGCTCGGCGTGCTGCTGATGGCCCTGAAAAATCTTCAGGCCGGTCTGCAACAGGCTCTTGAGCTCGGCATTGCCGGCGGACGGGATGAGCTGGGTTTCCAGCGCGCCGTTGACCGCCTTGTGGTAGGCGACCTCGTTCGCGACATAGGCCTTGTCGAAGGCCGCGCCGCTCAGCTTGTCGAACTCAGCCAGCTTGTCGCTCGCCTGCTTCGACAGCGCCTTGCTGGTATCGTTGTCTTCAGGCGTAACGTTCAGCTTCTTGACCAGCGCCAGCGCCTGCTTGTTGACCGCCTCGTGGTCGCGCAGCATGTCCTCGGCAAACGCCTTGACGTCCTTGTTCTTGGCCTTTTTCTGCGCCTGCTTGGCCGCGTTGATGTCGATCACGCCCGCTGTGTAGGCGATGTGAGCGATCTGCGGATCGGTGGGCTTGTCGGCTGCGCCGGCGCCCCGAAGCAGCGCGGGGCTCGACAACAGAATTGCCGCGGCGATCGCCGCGCTCCATCGGGTGGACATGTTTGAAACTCCTGTGCTGCCGGACGGTTTGCCGGCGTTGCTTCACAGGCATTGGATGGGATTTTCGCGCAAACGTTCCCGAAAAACTTCAGCCGCCGCTGCCGAGCCGCTTCAGCACCGATACGGTCAGCCGCTCGCAGCGCCACCCGGCGAACGGGAAGGCATCCATCACCACCGGACCGATCTCCTTCTCGACGTTCTCGCGCAGCATGGTGCGCGCACGGTGCAGCCGCGTCTTCACGGTCTCGGGCTTGACGCCGAGCAGATCGGCGGTCTCCTCGATGTTCATCCCCTCCATGACGCGCGCGACGAAGACCATGCGGAAGACATCCGGCAGTTCGTCGATTGCGCGTTCGACGACGCGCTGGATTTCACGTTGGGCCATGGTCCTTTCCGGATCGCCTGCGGGAGAAACGGGAAATTTTATGATCTGCGCGTCGAGCGCCTCTTCCGGCAGAGCGCTGAGCTCGACATGCGGCTTGCGGCTTCGCGCCCGGCCAAGCGCCTCGTTGATGGCAATGCGCGACAGCCAGGTCGACAGCCCGGACTCGCCGCGAAAGTCGTCCAGATGGGTAAAGGCCCGGACATAGGTTTCCTGCACCACGTCCTCGGCTTCGCTGTCGCTGCGCAGGATACCGCGCGCAAGACGGTAGAGCCTGCGGTTGTTGGCCTGCATGATCTCGCGCAACGCGGCCTCGTCACGGCCCCGCGCGCGGTCGATCAGTTCGGCTTCCGATGCTCTGGCGCCGGCGGACAGGCCGGCTGCGGTCCGCTGCATGGTGGTCACCTGTTTCCATTCGTTCCGGACATTGGATGCGGGCCCGCGATAAAGGTTCCCGACTTTCTTCCTTACACTCCCCCTCCTTCCTTACCCTCCCCTGGAGGGGGGAGGGTAAGAGAGTCCTCTAGTCCGTCTCGATCGGCAGTGCCGGATCCCTCGCCCATTCGCCCATGGAGGCATCGTACAGCGTCAGCTTGTCGTAGCCGAGTTGTGTCAGCATGAGCAGGTCGATCGTCGCCGAGATGCCGCCGCCGCAATAGCAGATCACATTCTTGTCGCGCGTAACGCCCTGGGCCGCGAATTTCGCTTCGGCATCGGCGAGCGTCGTCAGTGTCTTGTCGGCCTGGGCGAGCGTGGCCGCGGGCACGTTGACGCTGCCGGGCACGCGGCCGGGCCGGCCGTAGCGGCTCGGCTCGAGGCCTTGATGAAATTGCGGCCCGAGCGCGTTGACGATCACGGTCGAGGGATCGCCGATCCGCGCCTTCACGGTGGTCTTGTCGACGAAGAAGCCCGCGCGCGGCACGGCCTTGAAGGTGGTGGCGGGATAGCCCTTCGGCGCGCCCGTCTCGACCGGCCGCCCCTCGTCCTTCCATTTGTCAAACCCGCCGTCGAGCACCTGTGCATCGACACCGAGCGAGCGCAGCATCCACCAGAATCGCGTCGACCACATCATGGTGCCGATGCTGTAGAGCACGATGGTCTTGGATGCGTCAGCGCCGTGGCGACCGAAGGCGGCCTCTAGCTGGGGCACGCCAGCCATCATGAAGAGCTGTTGCGCGGAGGTGTCGGAGAACTCGCCCTGCAGGTCGAAGAAATCCGCGCCGGGGATGTGGCCGGCCGCGAACGTCTTGTCGCCCGGGACAGCGCGATACGGCACGTCGCTGCCGGGCGGGACAGGCTCGTTGTAGGTCGTGCAGTCGTAGAGGCGGAGGTTGGGATCGCCGAGAATCGCGGCGAGTTGCACAGTGGTGATGAGGGGTTGGGTCATGGACTACTCTCCCTGTCGAGGGATTGTAGCTCTCTCCCCTCGTCATTGCGAGCGCAGCGAAGCAATCCAGACTGCCTCCGCGGAGAGATTCTGGATTGCTTCGTCGCTGCGCTCCTCGCAATGACGAGGCTAAAGAATGCCCCTTACTGCTTCAGCGTCTCCAGGAACCGCACCGGCTCGCCCTGCGAGGCCGTCACCAGTTCGCCCTGCCACATCACGCGGCGGCCGCGGATGAAGGTGCCGACGGGCCAGCCCGTGACGCGAACGCCGTCATAGGGGGTCCAGCCGGCCTTCGACGCCACCCATTTGTTGGTAATGGTCTCGCTGCGCTTGAGATCGACGATCGTGAAATCGGCGTCGTAGCCCGCGGCAATGCGGCCCTTGCAGGCCATGTTGTAGAGACGCGCGGGGCCGGCGCTGGTGAGATCGACGAAGCGCGCCAGCGACAGGCGGCCGGCGTTGACGTGGTCGAGCATGAGCGGCACCAGCGTCTGCACTCCGGTCATGCCGGAGGGCGAGGCCGGATAGGTCTTCGACTTCTCTTCCAGCGTATGCGGGGCATGGTCGGAGCCAAGCACGTCGATGATGCCCTGCTCGATGCCGCGCCAGATGCCGGCGCGGTGATCGGCCCCGCGCACCGGCGGGTTCATCTGCGCCAGCGTGCCGAGCCGCTCGTAGCATTCGGGTGCGACCAGCGTCAGATGATGCGGCGTCGCCTCGCAGGACGCGACATCCTTGTGGTCGCGCAGGAACTCGATCTCTTCCTTGGTCGAGATGTGCAGCACGTGGATGCGCTTGCCGGTCTCGTGCGCGAGCTTGACCAGCCGCTGCGTCGCCATCAGCGCCGCGGTCTCGTCGCGCCAGACCGGATGCGAACGCGGATCGCCCTCGATGCGCAACGACTTGCGGTCGTTGAGGCGGTATTCGTCTTCGGCGTGGAAGGCGGCGCGGCGGCGGATCACCTGGAAGATGCGGCGCAGGCTCTCGTCGTCCTCCACCAGCAGCGCGCCGGTCGACGAGCCGATGAACACCTTGACGCCCGCGCAGCCGGGCGCGCGCTCCAGCACCGGCAGATCCTGCACGTTCTCGCGGGTGCCGCCGATGAAGAAGGCGAAATCGCAATGCATGCGATGATGGGCACGCTTCACCTTGTCGGTGAAGGTGGCCTCCGTCACGGTCAACGGCGACGTGTTCGGCATCTCGAACACGGCGGTGACGCCGCCCATCACGGCGCTGCGCGACCCTGTCTCGAGGTCTTCCTTCTGCTCCAGCCCGGGCTCGCGGAAATGCACCTGGGTGTCCATCACGCCGGGCAGGATGTGGAGGCCCTTGCAGTCGATCACCTCAGCGGCGGAGGCCTGCGACAGCGGGCCCAGCTCCGCGATGCGGCCGTTGGTGATGCCGATATCGCGAACACCCTCGCCGTCCTGGTTGACGACGGTGCCGCCTTTGAGGATCACATCGAAGCGCTGGGTCATGGCTGAAGGCCTCTCTCATCCCCAAGCGCGGGGCTTGAGGTCTTGTCGTTTATGCCTTGCGGGCTTACGTTCCGGAGCAACATGTCGCAAGAGATTTTCACATGAAATCAGCGTTTCTTCCCGACCGGAGCGTGGTCAAGGTCGCGGGCGAGGATGCGCGCAACTTCCTCAACGGCCTGATCACGACCGATCTCGACAGGCTGAAGCCGGGCCTGGGGCGATTCGGTGCGCTGCTGACGCCGCAGGGCAAGATCATCGTGGATTTCCTGATCACAGAGGTGCCCGCAGGCCATGGCGGCGGGTTCCTGATCGACTGTCCGAAGGCGCTGGCCGAGGGCCTCGCCACCAAGCTGAAATTCTACAAGCTGCGCGCCAAGGTCACGGTGGAAAACCTCGATCTCGGTGTGCTCGCGGCCTGGGACGGCCAGCTTGCGGCGCAGCCGGACCTTGCATTCGCCGATCCGCGCAATGATGCGCTCGGCACTCGCATCCTGATCCCCGAAGATCTCAAGCAGAAGCTGTCCGATCTCATCGGCGCCGAGCTGGTCGATGCCTCCGCCTATGAGGCGCATCGTATTGCGCTTGGCGTGCCGCGCGGCGGGCTCGATTTCATGTACAGCGATGCGTTCCCGCACGAGACCAACATGGACCGCCTCGCCGGCGTCGATTTCGACAAGGGCTGCTATGTCGGCCAGGAGGTCGTCTCGCGTATGCAGCATCGCGGCACCGCGCGCACCCGCAGCGTCAAGGTGCTGCTCGATGACCTCTCGCCGGAGGCCGGCGTCAGTGTTATGGCCGGCGACAAGCCGGTCGGCACGATGGGCTCGTCCGCCCAGGGCAAGGGCATCGCGCTGGTGCGCATCGACCGCGTTGCGGACGCGCTCGATGCCGGCCAGCCGCTCACCGCCGGCGGCCTCGCCGTGCGGCTCGCCGAACCCGACGTCGTCCGCATTCCCCTGAAGCAGCCCATCGCATGAGCCGAGCCCCCCGCCTGCATCCCGACGGAAAGACCCGCTGCCCCTGGCCCGGCGAAGACCCGCTCTATGTCGCCTATCACGACACCGAATGGGGCGTGCCGGAATATGACGACCGTGCGCTCTACGAAAAGCTGATCCTCGACGGCTTCCAGGCCGGCCTCTCCTGGATCACGATCCTGCGCAAGCGGGACAATTTCCGCAAAGCCTTCGATGATTTTCAGCCGGAGAAGATCGCGCGCTACAACGACAAGAAGGTGCACGCGCTGATGAACGATGCCGGCATCGTGCGCAACCGCGCCAAGATCGACGGCGCGATCCTGAGCGCGAAATCGTATCTCGACATCATGGAGAAGGGCCCGGGCTTCTCGAAGCTGTTGTGGGACTTCATGGACGGCCGGCCCAAGGTCAACAATTTCAAGACCACTGCGAGCGTGCCGGCCTCGACGCCGCTGTCGACGCAGATCTCCAAGGAACTGTCCTCGCGCGGTTTCAAATTCGTCGGTCCGACCATCGTCTACGCCTTCATGGAGGCGACCGGCATGGTCAACGACCATCTCGTCGACTGCCATTGTCACGCGAGCTGCGGCAAGACGCAGCGCAAGCCGCGCCTCAAGGCCAAATGACCGCGAAGAAAACGGCACGCGACGTGGCATCCCGCGCCTGGCAACGCATGTTGTCGGGCCGGCGGCTCGATCTGCTCGATCCCTCTCCGCTCGATGTCGAGATCGCCGACATCGCGCATGGGCTCGCGCGCGTGGCGCGCTGGAACGGGCAGACCACCGGCGCGCACATCTTCTCGGTCGCGCAGCATACGCTTCTGGTGGAGACCGTGATGCGGCACGAGATGCCGCGCGTCGACGAGCGCATGCGGCTGGCCGCGCTGCTGCACGATGCGCCCGAATACGTGATCGGCGACATGATCTCGCCGTTCAAGGCCGTGCTCGACGGCCATTACAAGGCGGTGGAGAAGCGCCTGCTCGGCGCCATCCACATCCGCTTCGGCCTGCCGCCGGCGCTGCCCGAGGAGATCACGCAAGCCATCAAGGCCGCCGATCGCGGGGCGGCCTATCTGGAGGCAACCGAGCTCGCCGGCTTCAGCGAAAGCGAGGCGAAGCGCCTGTTCGGCAGGGACCCCGGCCTCTCCGACAGCGTCCGGCGCGACTACCTCACGCCCTGGACCGCGGCGCGGGCCGAGAAGCAGTTTCTGGAGCGGTTCAACGCGGTGTTCGCGTAGCATCATCCCTTCGTAGGGTGGGCAAAGCGAAGCGCGCCCACCAAACTAGCCGCAATGTGCGCGGTGCGAAACGGTGGGCACGGCGCGATGCGCCTTTGCCCACCGTACGAGCGCTCGCTATAATCAGCGGCAAAAAGGTCCGCCATGATCCACGTCTGTTCCCTCGCCGCCCTTCCCGAAACCGTCCGCCTCACCAGGGCCAGCCATGTGCTGACCGTCATGGCCAATGTCGAGCAGGTGGCACGTCCGGTGTCGGTGCTGCCGGCCAACCATCTCAAAGTGTCGATGGACGACATCACCGAGGAGATGGACGGCTTCACCGCACCATCCGAAGCTCATATCGACCAGGTGCTGAATTTCGTGCGCGGCTGGGACCGCAGCGCGCCGCTGGTGGTGCATTGCTATGCCGGCATCAGCCGCTCCACTGCGAGCGCGTTCGCGGCCGTCTGCGCCCTCAATCCGGATCGCGACGAGATCGAGATCGCCAAGAAGATCCGCGCGGCCTCGCCGATAGCCTCGCCGAACCGCCGCATCGTCGGCCTTGCCGACCGCGCGCTTGGGCGCAACGGCCGCATGCTGCGCGCGCTCGACGAGATGGGCCCGGGCGCGATGATGGTCGAGGGCCGCCCCTTCGTGATCGAGCTCGAATGACAACTGCGACATCAGCCGCATGAGCGACACGCAGCTGACGCCGATCGAGATCGGCCTGACCGCGGCGATCGTCGCGATCGAGGATCATGAGCCGCTGATCCTCACCGCGCACAGCAGTGATGGGCTGGCGGGCCTGCCGTTCGGGCCGTTCGATGCGCCGAGCCATCGCACGTTCGAGATCGGCCTGCGCGCCTGGGTCGAGGCACAGGCGGGCTTGCGGCTCGGCTATGTCGAGCAGCTCTACACGTTCGGCGATCGTGGTCGTCATGCCGAGGCCGGCGACACCGGTGCGCATATGGTGTCGATCGGCTATCTCGCGCTGACGCGCGCGGTGGGCGGCGAGCTCGCAGCGACCGGCGCGAGCTTCGAACCATGGTATCGCTTCCTCCCCTGGGAAGACTGGCGCGAGGAGCCGCCCGCGATCATCGCCCGTGACATCATCCCGGCGCTGACGCTATGGGCCGAGGAGGAGACGCCGGAGACCACACGCGCATTGCCGCGCCGGGATCGCGTGCGGTTCTATTTCGGTCTCGACGGCGCGCCCTGGGACGAGGAGCGCGTGCTCGACCGCTACGAGCTCTTGTACGAGGCCGGGCTGATCGAGGAGGCGCGGCGCGACGGCCGCCCTGCGGCATTGGCGCGCAAGGAGCTTCCCGCGCTCGGCACCTCGATGCGATTCGATCACCGCCGGATTCTCGCGACCGCGATCGCGCGGCTGCGTGCGAAACTGAAGTATCGTCCTGTGGTGTTTGAACTTTTGACCGCGGAGTTCACACTCACTGAACTGCAGTACACGGTGGAGGCGATCTCCGGCCGGCACCTGCACAAGCAAAATTTCCGCCGCCTGGTCGAAACCGAAGCCCTGGTCGAACCGACCGGGGTGATGTCGACACAGACCGGCGGACGGCCGGCGGCGCTCTACCGCTTCCGCCGCGACGTGCTCCAGGAACGACCCGCGCCGGGCTTGCGCGTACGCTCCCGGCGCTAGATCCTAGGATTTGCGTGACCGGCCCCTGCCCGCCGGTTGCCTGGAGGCTTTATGTTCGACGGCCCGTTTGACGTCTTTGCGCTGATCATTGCGATCATCGCTGTCCTGATCGCGATCAAGGCCTCCAGCCAGGCGACCGAGCTGCGCCGCCGGCTCGCCTCGCTCGAAGAGATGTTTTACGCGCAGCGGCAGGTGCAGCCACCGCCGCTGATGCCCACGCAGGTGCAGGCCGAGGCGCCCGCGACGACGGCCGCCGAGCCGCCGCCGCTCGCGCCCGAAGTCGAGGCAGCACCGCCTCCGCTCGTCACCGAAGAGGTTTCACCGCGGCCGCTCGCAGCGAGCACTGAAGCCGATGCACCGCCGCCGCTTGCGGCGAGCACCGAGGCCTACGCACCGCCGCCTTTGCCCGCGCCGGCGCCCGGCTTCGAGGAACGGCTCGGCACGCGCTGGGTGGTCTGGATCGGCGGCCTCGCGCTCGCGCTCGGCGGCTTCTTCATGGTGCGCTATTCGATCGAGGCGGGCCTCGTCGGCCCCGGCGTGCGCGTGTTCCTCGGCGGGCTGTTCGCAGCCGCGCTGCTGGGCGCCGGCGAATGGTCGCGACGCAAGGAGAGCATCTCCAACATCGCGGCGCTGCCGATCGCCAACATCCCCGCGATCCTCACCGCGGCCGGAACGGCCGTGGCGTTCGCGACCATCTACGCCGCCTATGCGCTCTATGGCTTCCTCGTGCCCGCCACCGCTTTCGTGCTGCTCGGCATCGTCGCGATGGGCACGCTCGCCGCGGCACTGTTGCATGGGCCCGCACTCGCGGGCCTCGGCGTGGTCGGCGCGTTCGTGACGCCGATCCTCGTCTCCAGCGGCAAGCCGGATTATTGGGCGCTCTATGTTTATCTTGCGATCGTCACCGCCGCGAGCTTCGGCCTCGCGCACATCCGGCTGTGGCGCTGGCTCGCGGTGACGACCATCGCCTTCGCCGTGCTCTGGATCTTCCCGGGTCTCGATACCAGCGAACTGCAGGTCGCGCCGCACGCCTTCCATGCGATCGCGGGCTTCGTGCTCGCCGCTTTGCTCGTGGTCTGCGGCTTCATGTTCGGCCCGACCATCGAGGACGGCGAGATCGAGCCGGTGTCGTCGAGCTCCCTCGGCGCCTATCTGTTCGGCGCGATGCTGATCGTGCTGTCGAGCGCGCATGCGGACCTTGCGCTGATCGCCTTCACGCTTCTGGTTGGTGCGACGCTGTTCGTCGCCTGGCGCGCGCCGGCGGCGACCGGCGCGCTGGGCGCGGCCGCAGCGACCGTCTTCATCGTGTTCGCCGAATGGGCGGTGCGCGCCAATCCCGACATGCTGGTGCTGCCGGGCGGCCCCATGCCCGGCGTCGGACCGACAGCGATCGACGGCGCGGTGACGCTGCATCTGGTGATGGCCGCAATCTTCGCTGCCGGCTTCGGCATCGCGGGCTTTCTCGCGCAGGGCCGCTCGAGCTCGGCGGTCATTCCGGTGGTGTGGTCGGCGGCAGCCGTTGCGACGCCGACCGCGATCCTCGTTGCGCTCTACGCGCGCATCGCCCATCTCGACCGCTCGATCCCGTTCGCGATCCTCGCGGTGCTGCTCGCCGCGGCCTTCGGCGCTGCGACCGAAGCGCTGGCACGCCGCGAAGATCGGCCGGGCGCTGCGACCTCCGTCGCGCTGTTCGCGACCGGCACGCTCGGCGCATTGGCACTGGCGCTGACCTTCGCCCTCGAAAAGGGCTGGCTCACCATCGCGCTGGCCCTGATGTCGCTCGGCACGGCCTGGATCTCGCTGCAGCGGCCGATCCCGGTCCTGCGCCGGCTCGCCGCCATCTTTGCCGCGATCGTTACCGCGCGCATCGGCTATGATCCACGCATCGTCGGCGATGCCGTCGGCACCACGCCGATCTTCAACTGGCTGTTGTGGGGCTACGGCCTGCCGGCGGCCTCGTTCTGGGGCGCGAGCATCTTCCTGCGCCGCCGCGGCGACGATCCGCCGCTGCGCATCGTGGAGGCCGCCGCGATCCTGTTCACCGCGCTGCTCGCCTTCATGGAGATCCGGCATCTTGCCACCGGCGGCCGCATGACGTCGCCGCCCTCACTGCTCGAATTTGCCCTGCAAGTCTGCGTCGCGCTCGCCATGGCGATCGGGCTGGAGCGGCTGCGGCTGAGGAGCCACAGCATCGTTCACAATGTCGGCGCAATCGCGCTCACCGCGATCGCCGGGCTCATCAGCGTGTTCGGCCTGCTGATCCTGGAGAATCCGTGGCTGCTCTCCAGCGTCGATGTCGGCGGTCTCGTCTTCAACCTGCTGCTGCTCGGCTACGCTCTCCCGGCGGTGCTGATGCTGCTGCTGTCCTATGCGGTGGCCGGACATCGCCCCGTCGCCTATGCGAACACGATTGCCGGCGCTGCGCTGGTGTTCGCGCTGACCTATTTGACGCTGGAGATCCGCCGCTTCTATCACGGCCCGGTCCTGCTCTACGGCGCCACCACGGGCGCGGAGCAATACACCTATTCGATCGGCTGGCTCGGCTTCGGCGTGGTGCTGCTCGGCGTCGGCATTCTCGTCAACTCCGAGCGGGCACGGCTGGCGTCGGCCGCGGTGATCGCGCTGACGATCCTGAAGGCCTTCGTGATCGACATGTCGACGCTGACAGGCGTCTACCGCGCGCTGTCGTTCATGTGCCTCGGCATCGTGCTGGTCGCGATCGGCTGGCTCTACCAGCGCATCCTGTTCCGGCGGCAGGTCGCACCGCCGCCGGCTCCGCAGGCGAGCACTTGAGGATCAAGCCGCGCGGACCGACTCCAGGAACTGCGCGACCTCGACTTTGAGCCGCGTGCTGTCGGTCGCCAGCGATTTCGCCGCCGACAGCACCTCCGTCGACGCCGAGCCGGTCTCGATCGCACCACGCTGCACGTCCGTGATGTTCATCGAGACCTCCTGCGTACCGACCGAAGCCTGCTGCACGTTGCGCGAGATCTCCTGCGTGGCCGCGCCCTGTTCCTCGACGGCGGCTGCGATGGCCGCCGCCACCTCGGACAGCCGCTCGATGGTGCCGCCGATCTCCTGGATGGCGCTGACGGACTCCTGCGTCGCGGCCTGGATCCCGGAGACCTGCGCCCCGATCTCGCCGGTCGCTTTCGCGGTCTGCTCGGCCAGCGCCTTGACCTCGGAGGCGACGACCGCGAAGCCGCGGCCGGCTTCACCGGCACGCGCCGCCTCGATGGTGGCGTTGAGCGCCAGCAGGTTGGTCTGACCGGCGATGGTGTTGATCAGCTCGACCACGTCGCCGATGCGGGATGCCGCCTGCGACAGCGCGTTGACGCGGTCGTTGGTCCGCGTGGCCTGCTCGACGGCCTCCGCGGCCATCCGCGCCGAATCCTGCACGCGGCGGCTGATCTCGGTGATGGAGGACGACAGCTCCTCCGAGGCGGACGCAACCGCCTGGACGTTGGTCGAGGCTTCCTCGGACGCCGCAGCGACCACGGTCGCAAGCTCCTGCCCGCGCTGCGCGGTGCTGCTCAGCGTGGTCGCGGAGGCCTCGAGCTCGGTCGAGGCCGACGACACGGTGCCGACGACCTCGCCGATCATGGCCTCGAACTTGCGGGTGATGGCGTCGACGCGGCGGCCGCGTTCGATCTTGGCCTCGGCGTCGGCAGCAGCGACTTCGTCGGCGGCCTTCTTGGCGATCAACGCCTCCTTGAAGATCTGGAGCGCATCCGCCATCGAGCCGATCTCGGTCTTCTCGCCGCGATGCGGCACCTCGGCGGAGAGGTCGCCTTCGCCAAGCGACTGCATCGGATGGATGATCGAGGCAATGCCGCGAGAAACGTCACGCACGAGATAATAGGCGGCACCGATCGCGATCACGACCGAGAACACGATGATGCCGACCAGCACGCGGAAGATCGTGGCGTAGCTGTCGGCTGCCTGCTTCGTCTCCAGCTCGGCGCCCCGGTTGTTCATCTCGATGCCCTTCTGGAGCAGCGGGTCGGCGGCCTGGGCCATCTTCGCGACCTTGGTCTGCAACAGCTCGTTGGCATCGGTCGGGAAGCGACCGACGCCCTTGCGCGACAGCGCCATGACGTCCTGCACCCCGTTCAGGTACTCGGCCCACGCCTTGCTCCACTGCTCATAGAGCGAACGCTCCTCGGCCGAGGTGATCAGCGGCTCGTAGACCTTGCGGGTCTGGTCGATGCGCGCCTGCAGCGAGGCGAGGCGCTTCTCGGCGGCTTCCTTGCCCTCGGCGGTGTCCTGCATCAGGTGCAGGCGCAGCGCGACGCGCAGCTCGTTGATGTCGGCGCGAAGCGAGCCGAGCGCACGCACGCTCGGCAGCCAGCTCTCCGCGATCTCGACGGTGTGGGAATTGATACTCTGCATGGTGCCGATCGCCATCACGCCGACGCCGGCGAGCGACAGCACGAGGACCGACAACACGGTCAGAAGCTTGAACACGATCGACAACTTCGACATCACAGCAAATCCCGATGAGACCTAGCAACGCGCAAATCACCTGCGCCGCCATCGTCACGACGGACGACAGGGCGGAAGTCAGTTCAACAATGCTGGCTGATTTTTATCCCGTAAGATTGCGCTCATAGTTGCAAACAGGCGTTAACAGGAACCTACGTGAAACTACGGAATTCGCTGTCGCCGCCGTTATATGTTCCGCAATTATTAGTTGCAGTGCAGCAGACATCGCGCGACGCCACACCGGCGCACCGCGATGCGCGGCTCGAACGGAGCAACTGACGACCTCAGGCCGCCCGGACCGACTCCAGGAAGCGCGCGACCTCGCTCTTCAGCCGGTTGCTCTCCTGAGACAGCGATTGTGCTGCCGAATGCACCTGGGCCGACGCAGCCCCGGTCTCGCCTGCACCGCGCTGAACGTTGCCGATATTGGCGGAGACCTCCGAGGTGCCGTGCGCGGCATGCTGGATGTTGCGGGAGATCTCCTGCGTCGCGGCGCCCTGCTCCTCCACCGCTGCGGCGATGGCCGAGGAAATTTCCGACATCCGCGCGATGGTGTCGCCGATCTCCTTGATCGCACCGACCGAATCCTGCGTCGCGGTCTGGATCGCGCCGATGTGCTGGCTGATCTCGCCGGTGGCCTTCGCGGTCTGCTCGGCGAGCGCCTTCACTTCGGTCGCAACCACCGCAAAGCCCTTGCCGGCCTCGCCCGCCCGTGCCGCCTCGATCGTGGCATTGAGCGCCAGCAGATTGGTCTGGCTGGCGATCGTGTTGATCAGCTCGACCACGTCGCCGATACGCCCTGCCGCCTTGGTCAGCTCCGCGACGCGCGCGTTGGTGCGCTGGGCCTGCTCCACCGCGACGTCGGCGACGCGGGCCGATTCCTGCACCTGGCGGCTGATCTCCGAGATCGATGTGGTCATCTCCTCGCTCGCGGACGACACCGACTGCACGTTCGCGGACGCCTCCTCCGAGGCCGCCGCCACCGCCGTGGCGAGCCCGTTGCCGCGCTCGGCGGCCTGGGTCAGCGTATTGGAGGACGCCTCGAGCTCGGTTGCCGCCGACGACACCGTGTCGATGATCTCGCCGACCGCGCCTTCAAACCCGTCGGCGAGGCGGTGCATGTCCGCCTTGCGCCGTTCGCGCCCGCGCGCGTCAGCCTCGGCCTGCTCCGCACGCAGCCGCTCGGCCTCCGCCATGTTGGTCCTGAACACCTCGACCGCACCGGCCATCTCGCCGATCTCGTCCTTGCGCCCGACGCCGGGGACGGAGATCGAAAGCTCGCCGCGCGCCAGCCGCGTCATCGCACCGACCATGCCGGACAGCGCCTTCGAGATCGAGCGCCCGAGGACAAAGCCGACCACGGCGAGCACGACGACGGTGAGCGCGAAGGCGATCATCATCCACATGCGCACGGCATCGCGCGTTGCGGCCTCCGCGGCGTCCGCCTGCTTGTACATGGCGTCGACGGCGGTCCGCACCTCGACCATGGAGGGTTCGAGCTCGCGGAATGTCTTCATCATGCTCGCGTCCAGCGTAGCGCTCTGCTGCGCGGTCTCGGCCCAGGCCGCGAGCTCGGACTGGTATTTCTGGAGCTTGGCCGTGATGTCGTTCATCACTGCCATCGGGACTGCGACCACCTCGATCGCCTTGGAGAATTCGACCGCGGCCTTCTTCACTTCGGCAATGTATTTGGGGTCGCGCCGCAGCATGAAGTCCTTCTCGTGCCGGCGCATCATCAGCATCCAGCTCGTCGTCCTGGGATCGTCGATCTCCTTGAGTTTCACCTCGATGTCGTGCACGGCGGCGCGGAGCGAGCCGGACAGGCCAAGCGTCTCGTTCAGCCCGAGTCTGGTCTCGGCCACGACGAGCGCCTTGAAATCCTCGGCATAGCGTTTGAAGCCGTCATGCGCCTGCCTGGTCTTGTCGGACAGCGCGCTCATACCGCCGGCCGCCATCAACCGCTCGACCTCGTCGAAATCGCGGTTGATCGGTCCCATCAGCTCGGCATGGGCCTTGGCGTAGCTTTCGTTGCGGCGCTGCTGAAAATTCTTCTCGTTGCGGCGCGCCTCCAGCATCTCGATCGTGAGCTGCTTGTTCAGGTCAGCGATCGCGCGGGCGCGGTTGGCAACGGTGCGGGAGGCGTCCTGAGAGAGGCTGCCGATCTCGTAGATCGCGCCGAAGACGACGAGACCGACAAGGCCGAAGAGTCCGATCGCCATGACCTTGTGGGTGAGGCGAATGGAGAAGCCGCTCATTGAATGTGCTCCGATACGTTCGATACGCAATACAGGGAGGGCGACTCGGCACCCGAATATTGCGAGATCATGACTGCATCGGTTTTCCGGAAGGTTAACCGTGCAGACCTTCTCACCGCGGCATCGGCTGCGGACGCATGCGAACCGCCACGCGTCCTCGCGCGGCGGTTGCAATCGGCGGACGATGGGGTGAGGACGGCCGCCCTCAGGCGGCGCGCACCGTGGTGAGGAACTTGCCGACCTCGAGCTTGAGGCGGTTGCTGTCGCCGGACAGCGACTGCGCAGCCGAAAGCACCTGCGACGACGCCGAGCCGGTCTCGCTCGCACCGCGCTGCACGTCGGTGATGTTGGACGACACTTGATGGGTGCCTTCCGCCGCCTGCTGCACGTTGCGGGAGATCTCCTGCGTCGCCGCGCCCTGCTCCTCCACCGCCGCCGCGATCGCCGAAGAGATCTCCGACAGCCGTTCGATGGTGTCGCTGATGTCCTTGATGGCGCCGACCGACTCCTGGGTAGCAGACTGGATGCCGGAAATCTGCTGGCCGATCTCGCCGGTGGCCTTCGCGGTCTGCTCGGCAAGCGCCTTCACTTCGGAAGCGACGACGGCGAAGCCACGGCCAGCTTCGCCTGCACGCGCAGCCTCGATCGTGGCGTTGAGCGCCAGCAGGTTAGTCTGGCCGGCGATGGTGTTGATCAGCTCGACGACGTCGCCAATCCGCGTTGCCGCCTTCGACAGTTCGCTGACACGTTCGGTGGTGGTGCGGGCCTGGCCGACGGCTTCGCTCGCCACGCGCGCGGATTCCTGCACCTGGCGGCTGATCTCGGTGATCGAGGACGACAGCTCCTCGGTCGCCGAGGCCACCGACTGCACGTTGGTGGAGGCTTCCTCAGAGGCCGAAGCGACCACCGTCGCAAGCTGCTGCGCGTGCTCCGCGGTCGAGGTCAGCGTCGTCGCGGAAGCCTCGAGCTCGGTCGAGGCCGAGCTCACGGTCTCGATCACCTCGCCGACGGCGGTTTCAAACTGGTCGGCAAGCCGGAGCATGTCCTGGCGACGCTGCGCCGCGCTGCGCTGCTCCATCTCCTTCTGCTCGGCTTCCATCCGGATCTTGGCAAGGCCGTTCTCCCGGAACACTTCCGCGGTCTTGGCGACTTCGCCGACTTCGTCCTTGCGATCAAGGCCGGCGATCTCGACCTGATAGCGGCCGGAGGCAAGCTCCTGGAGCACACCGACGATCATGCGGATCGGCCGCGCGATGCCGTACTGACCGATGATGAAGCCCAACGCGCCGCCGATGATGACACCGAGGCCTGCGAGGATGATCAGGAAGCGTGACGTCGATTCATACTGCTCGCGCGCTTCCTTGCTCTTCTCCTCGACACGCGTATTCAGCCGATCGGCGAGTTCGCGGATCTTGCCTTGAAGGTTCTCCGCAGCGGTCCTGCTCTTCATCGCGATGTCGCGCAGCTTGTCTGCGCTGTCGCTGAGCTTCGCCGACTTCTCGGCATCGACGGCCGCGAGCGTCGTGTCCATCTGGCTCTTGTAGGCCGAGAACGCCTCACGCACGCCCGGGAGCAGCGTCTTGGCCTTCTCGTCCGGGGTCTGGCTGACCTCGTCGAAACGCTCCTGATACTGCTTGAGCTGGGCGTTGATGACATCACGCGCGGCGAGGCGATTGTCGTCACGCGGATCAAGCGCACTGCGGAATTCAGCGCGGTTCAGCGCGATGACGTTCTGGTTGGCGCGCGCGGCGAGCAGGGCCCGCTTGGCCGCGGTCGACATCACGTCGGCCTTTTCGCTGAGATCGCTGAGGGCGGAGACGCCGATCCAGGCGATCGCGGCGCCGATCCCGCACAGCAGGAGGACGATCCCGAGGATCTTGCTCAGGATGCGGAAGCGGCCGAGAAAATGCATGACTGGAATCCTTCATGGACGTTGCCGCTCAAGCGGCTGAATTCCCATGAACTTCGTCCAAAAACCATTCCGCTTCCCTTAACCACGTTTGCCGTAGAAACACGGAGTTTTCACCGCGATCGACGCCGCTCTTGCGTTCCGAGAGTTGCGCAGGGAGCAAGGCTCTCCCTGCGGTTTTGGTCAGGCCGCGCGAACGGTACCCAGGAACTTGCCGACCTCGAGCTTGAGGCGATTGCTGTCGCCGGACAGCGACTGCGCCGCCGCCAACACCTGCGAGGACGCCGAGCCGGTCTCGCTCGCGCCGCGCTGCACGTCGGTGATGTTGGACGACACTTGATGGGTGCCTTCCGCCGCCTGCTGCACGTTGCGGGAGATTTCCTGCGTCGCGGCGCCCTGCTCTTCGACCGCAGCGGCGATCGCCGAGGAGATCTCCGACAGCTTCTCGATGGTGTCGCTGATGTCCCTGATGGCGCCGACCGAATGCTCGGTCGCGGCCTGAATGCTGGCGATCTGCTGGCCGATCTCGCCGGTCGCCTTCGCGGTCTGCTCGGCGAGCGCCTTGACTTCGGAGGCGACCACGGCAAAACCGCGGCCCGCTTCGCCGGCGCGCGCGGCCTCGATCGTGGCGTTGAGCGCCAGCAGGTTGGTCTGGCCGGCGATGGTGTTGATCAGCTCCACGACGTCGCCGATCCGCGTCGCCGCCTTCGACAGCTCGCTGACACGGTCGGTCGTGGTGCGGGCCTGGCCGACCGCCTCGCTGGCGACGCGCGCAGATTCCTGCACCTGGCGGCTGATCTCGGTGATCGACGACGACAGCTCCTCCGTTGCCGACGCCACCGACTGCACGTTGGTGGAGGCCTCTTCGGAGGCCGCCGCGACCACGGTGGTGAGCTGCTGCGTGCGCTCCGCGGTCGAGGTGAGCGTGGTGGCGGATGCTTCAAGCTCCGTGGAAGCCGACGACACCGTACCGACGATCTCGCCGACGGCGCCTTCGAAGCTGTCGGCGAGCCTGCGCATCTCGGACTTGCGCTGCTCGGCCGCGAGCTGATCCTGCCGCGACTTGGCTTCCGCGTCCTCTCGCGCCTTCTGTTCGGACACGATCTTGAATTTCTCGACGGCACCGGCGACTTCGCCGACCTCGTCCTTGCGGCCGAGGCCCGGCAGCACCACGGAGAAATCGCCGCCGGCGAGCTTCTCCATCGCCGCCGTCAATGCGCGCATGGGCCGCGCAATGCTGAAGACGGAGAAGATGCACGCCCCGATCAAAACCAGCGCGACCAGCACGCCGGCGACGAACGAGGTCCGCGCGACGGACGCGGCCTCAGCTTCGGCTTCGGCGCGGGCTTCGGAACTCTTCTGCTTGGCAAAGTTGATGATCTCGTTGGTCAGCTCCGAGATCTCTTCGTTGATCGGCGCCAGCATCTCCTTGCGGATGCGGTCGACCTCGGCCACGAGCTTTGCGAGCGGCGCTGCGGCTTCACCGTCCTTCTTCGCGCTCAGGGCGAGCTCCTGCTTGCGGATCGCTTCGATCTGCTGTTGCCCCTTGCTGAAATTGCCGACCAACACGATCAGGCGGTCGATCCGCTTGTGATTCTCCGGCGAGCGCGACAGCTTCGCCATCTCGTCCGCGAATTTCAGGGCCGCGGTCTGCCGATCGTTGAAATAGGTGACGGCCTTCTGCAACTCGGCCGGCGACGTGGAGCTCAGGATGTCACGAATGCCGATCTGCATCCCGCGGACCGACGCCTTGGCTTCCGCGGCGCTTTGCGCGATCGACTGCTGCCCCGATGCCCCATTGCTGAGCTTCTGAACCGCAGCGTCGCCGTTCATCTGGAGGACGATCATCAGCGCGACGAGCGCGATGGTGAGTGCCGAGGTCACAGCGAGCTTGGTGCCAATTCGCAGGTTCTGAATGAACATCATCGACATAATCCCCGGATACGCATTGCCGCGCCGACGCGCGTGAACAGTCCGGGAAGGCTAACCGCGAGGTTACTCATTAACGTTAAGGGTGGCCGCGGCAGCCTGGGTAGAAATACTGAAATCGTGCTTAAACTACTGCAGTTGCACACTTTTCACGTGCAATGAAATGGAACTCGCGGATTTGCACGCGCTGGCGTCCGTTAACGGTTGCCCGTTCGCGGTCATCAGCACACGGTCTCACCGACCAGGCTGACGCGGAAGACCGGCTTCTTGTTCTCGTCGAGCAGCTCCATGCTCCACTTCGCGTTCGGCTTCAGGTTGCGCGCGATGCTGCCGAGCAGGTTGGCGCAGACCTCGCTCATCTCGGCCCAAGCGGCGGCGCGATCCTCGAACTCGTACGGCTGGTCGGCGGCGCCGGAATAACGACCGGTGCTGATGCGAAAGAAATACAGCGACATCGTAGTACCCTTGCACCCCCCGGCCCTGCGCAAACTGGGACGCGAGTCGCTACCAAGGCATGAAAGCCGCCGTCCGTATGACTACGGCGCGGCGGCTTGGTGACCGATGAATATTTTCAACGACAAAATGCGCGGGCGGTCCCGCGCAGCCAGCTCACTGGGTCGAGCGGCGCAATTCCAGCGGAGCGTCGTTCCTGGCGGGCTCCGATCTGGCTTCGGACTTCACCGGCTCGAGCCGGCTGCTCTCGACACGCGGCGTCTCGACGCGCGCGGCGACTTCAGTATTGGACGCAGCGACCGAACCGGTGCGCTCCGAAGAGCGCAGCGAACGCGGACGCGCCACGGCGCGCGCCATCAGCATCTGATTGCCGCCCTGGTGGTGGAAGTCGCAATAGGCGAAGCCCATGCCCGACACCGAGCCGCGGAAGCTGCGATCGTCGGTCTTTTCCAGGTTGAAGCAGGGCTCGAACGGAATGCCCTTGATCGAGGCGCAGACGTTCTGCCCGCGGATCTGGAGCGTGTTGCCGGGCAGGCGGAGATGCTTCACCGGGCCTGCGCCCGAGAACTGCACCGCGCCGGCGGCGCCAAGGTCGTCGAGGATGCGGCCTGCGCCGCGGGTACCGTCGAAGCAGGTGAACGCGAACACCTTGCCGGCAACGAAGCGGCGCGCCTCGTCGGCGTTCATGCTTCCTGCAATGGCCGGCACAAACGTCGCTGCCGCCGTGACAGCCCCCAACACAATACGCGCAAGCATGCTCAACTCCGAACCAACCCCAGCGCGGGCGATGCCTTATCTCTTTACCCGCTGCTTACCATACTAACCAAGGCAACATTGAAGCAGCTTGGTTGGTAAAGTCTGAACGCCGTTAGACAATTTTTACCACGATGCGGCCGCGGACCTGGCCGGCGAGTATTTTCGCGCCCCATTCCGAAACTTCCTCGATCGGAATTTCATGAGTAATTTCAGATAGTTTTGTCCGATCCAGATCCGAGGCCAGACGCTGCCAGGCGGCTTTCCGCGGCTCGATCGGGCACATCACGGAATCGATGCCGAGAAGGCACACCCCGCGCAAAATGAAGGGTGCGACAGAAGACGGCAGGTCCATGCCGGCCGCCAGGCCGCACGCCGCGATTGCGCCGCCATACTTCGTCATCGACAGGAGATTCGCGAGCGTGGTCGAGCCGACGCTGTCCACGCCGCCCGCCCAGCGCTCCTTGGCGAGGGGCTTGGCCGCCGCCGACAATTCATTGCGGTCGATGATCTCGGCCGCACCGATCTCTTTCAAATAGTCGGCTTCCGAGGCGCGGCCGGTCGAGGCGATGACGTGATAACCGAGCTTCGAGAGCACGGCGGTGGCGACCGAGCCGACGCCGCCGGCCGCGCCCGTCACCACCACAGGGCCGCTCTTCGGCGACAGGCCGTGCTTCTCCAGCGCCAGCACCGACAGCATCGCGGTGAAGCCGGCCGTGCCGATCGCCATGGCGTCGCGCGCCGACAGGCCCTGCGGCAAGGCGACCAGCCAGTCGCCCTTGACCCGCGCCTTCTCGGCATAGGCACCGAGATGGGTCTCGCCCACGCCCCAGCCGGTGCAGACGACCTTGTCGCCCGCCTTCCATTGCGGATGGGAGGAGGTTTCAACCGTGCCGGCGAAATCGATGCCGGCGATCATCGGGAAGCGACGCACCACCGGCGCCTTGCCGGTGAGCGCGAGGCCATCCTTGTAGTTCAGCGTCGACCATTCCACGCCGACCGTGACATCACCGTCCATCAGTTCGGCGTCGTCGAACTGCGTGAGTGCGGCGGTGGTGCCCTTGTCCGCCTTGTCGATCCGGATCGCCTTGAATGTGGCCACGACTGAACTCCCTGGACTTGTTTCAGGGGATGTTTAGCCGATCAGGCAGGCTGCGCAACCGCTCGCTGAACCGGTTTCTCGACGATCGGAAGATTGATCAGCGCGGACAGCACGCCGAACAGGATCGAGAGCCACCAGATCGGCGTATAGGAACCGAACTTTTCGAACACGATGCCGCCGAGCCAGACGCCGAGGAAGCCGCCGACCTGATGGCTGACGAAGGCGAAGCCATAGAGCGTGGCGAGCCAGCGCGTGCCGAACATCAGCGCCACCAGCGCCGAGGTCGGCGGCACCGTCGACAGCCAGGTCAGACCGGAGACCGCACCGAATGCGATCGCCGAGAACGGCGTGATCGGGAACGAGATGAAGGCGAGCGTCGCAAGCGCGCGCGTGAAATAAATCGCGGAGAGGATGTAGCGCTTCGGCAGCGAGTTCTGGAGATAGCCGACGCTCAGCGATCCCATGATGTTGAACAGGCCGATCGCCGCGATCACCCAGCCGCCGGTTTGCGTCGAGATGCCGCGATCGACCAGGAACGCCGGCAGATGCACGGTGATGAAGGCGAGCTGGAAGCCGCAGGTGAAGAAGCCGAGCACCAGCAACACATAGGAGCGATGGCCGAAGGCTTCGGCGAGCGCTTTCGTAAAGGTCTGCTCATCCGCCGGCGCCGTGTTGGCCGTGGTTGCCACCGGCGGCGTCGAGAGCGCCAGCGACAGCGGGATGATCAGCAGCATCAGGAAGCCGAACACGGTGAGCGCCTGCTGCCAGCCGAAATTGTCGATCAGCGCGACGCCAATGGGCGCGAACAGGAACTGCCCGAACGAGCCCGCCGCGGTGCCGGCACCGAGCGCGAGGCCGCGCTTCTCGGCCGGCAACAGCTTGGTGAAGGCCGACAGCACCAGGTTGAACGAGCAGCCGGCGAGACCAAAGCCAACCATCACGCCCGCGCCGAGATTCAGCGACAGCGGCGTCGAGGAATAGCGCATCAGCAGCAGGCCGCCGGCGTAAAGCAGCGCGCCGACACACATCACCCGGAACAGGCCGAAGCGATCGGCGACCGCGCCGGCAAGGGGCTGGCCCAATCCCCACAGCAAATTCTGGAAAGCGATCGCGAGGCCGAACACGTCGCGACCCCAGGCGAATTCGTGGCTCATCGGCTGCACGAAGAACCCGAGCGCCGAGCGCGGGCCGAAGCCGAGCATGCCAATGGCACAACCGCAGAGAATGATGATCGCCGGGGTGCGCCAGGTGGAGGAACGCGAGACCGGACCGAGTTCGCCCGCTTGAGTGGACATGGGTTCCTCATCAGTCGCTGGCGGATCCGGAATAGGCAACCGCGAGTCAGGCGTTTAATGCAAATGCATGAAGATCCCAAGTCAAAAATGATTGCGTTCCACGAAGGGCTGCCGCCGGAGCATTGCGTTTCATCGCGGCCCTCCCCGACGCGCCGGGCGCGATTTGACGGGAATGTGTGCGGCTGGGGCTAGCGGCCTGCTCAGGCGCGTGTTATCTTTGATTTACTCAGATTGAGTATATGTGAGCTCTAGCGAAACCCACCGGCCCTCTCGGCCGGATTTCTCAGACCCTATATATACTCACATGGAGCATAATTAGCATTCACGGGAGGCTTCGATGCCCATCACTGGAATTTACGGCCCCGACGACTTTGCCAACCGGCCGCAGGGCCAAGTCCCCGCCCCTCCGCGCGCCATAGCAGCGCGAACCGGCCCCGCGCTGCCGAAGCCCTCACTGGAATGGACTGCGGACGTCGAGCGGGCCACTGCACCGCTCTATGAGCGCGTGAAGCACGTGATCCCCCCGATCGAGTGGCCGCTGATGGCGCCGACGATCAAGGCGATCAACGAGCTGAAGCAGGCCCGGGGCGCGGTCATCCTCGCGCACAACTATCAGGCGCCGGAGATCTTTCATTGCGTCGCCGACATCGGCGGCGACTCGCTGCAGCTCGCGGTCGAAGCGACCAAGGTGAAGGCCGACATCATCGTGCAATGCGGCGTGCACTTCATGGCGGAGACGTCAAAGCTGCTCAACCCGGACAAGACGGTGCTGATCCCAGATAGCCGCGCCGGCTGCTCGCTCGCGGACAGCATCACGGGCGCGGACGTTCGCCTGCTCCGCGAAAAATTTCCCGGCGTGCCTGTCGTCGCCTATGTCAACACCTCCGCAGAGGTGAAGGCCGAGGTCGACATCTGCTGCACCTCGTCGAACGCGGTGCAAGTGGTCGAGAGCCTGAACGCACCGACCGTGATCTTCCTGCCCGATCGCTACCTTGCAACGTATGTCGCCTCGAAGACCGACGTGAAGATCATCGCCTGGAAGGGCGCCTGCGAGGTGCACGAGCGCTTTACGGGCGAGGAGCTGCGCGCCTATCGCGACGCCGACCCGTCCGTGCAGATCATCGCGCATCCCGAATGTCCGCCTGACGTGCTGGCGGAAGCCGATTTCACCGGCTCGACCGCGCACATGATCAACTGGGTGCGCGAGCGGCGGCCACGGCGGCTAGTCATGATCACGGAATGCTCGATGGCCGACAATGTCCGCGCCGAGCTGCCTGACGTGGAGATGCTCCGCCCCTGCAATCTCTGCCCGCACATGAAGCGTATCACGCTCGCCAACATTCTGGACAGCCTGCTCACGCTTGGCGAGCAGGTCACGATCGATCCCGCGCTCGCGAAACGCGCGCGGCGTTCGGTCGAGCGGATGATCAATCTGAAGAATTGAGCGCAGAACATGCAAGACAACATCCACAATCTCACCCGCAGCACCGATGACGTCGTCATCGTCGGCGGTGGCCTCGCCGGACTCTTTTGTGCACTGAAGCTCGCGCCGCGGCCGGTAACGCTGATCTCGGCCGCCCCGCTCGGACAAGGGGCGTCGTCCGCATGGGCGCAGGGCGGCATCGCTGCGGCCGTGGCCGAAGGCGATAGCCCGGAGGCGCACGCCGCTGACACCATCGCCGTCGGCGGCGGTCTTGTCGATGAAGCGGTCGCACTCGGCATCGCGCGCGAGGCGGCGCCACGCATTCATGACCTACTCGCCTATGGCGTGCCGTTCGACCGCGACCTCGAAGGCAAGCTCGCTGTCGGCCGCGAGGCCGCGCATTCGGCGCGGCGCATCGTGCATGTGCGCGGCGACGGGGCCGGAGCCGCGATCATCGCGGCACTGAGCGAGGCCGTACGCCGCACGCCGTCGATCCGACTGATCGAAGGGCTCGTCGCCGAAGCGCTGTTGACCGAGGACGGCGCCGTCACCGGCCTTAAATTGCGCGAGGCCGGCAATCCCGCTGCACGTCCGCTCCTGCTGGCCTCTCGCGCGGTGGTGCTGGCGACCGGCGGCCTCGGCCATCTCTATGCCGTCACCACCAACCCGCCTGAGGCCAGCGGCTCCGGCCTTGCGATCGCCGCGCGCGCCGGCGCAGTCATCGCCGACCCTGAATTCGTGCAGTTCCACCCGACCGCCATCATGGTCGGCCGCGATCCGGCGCCGCTCGCAACCGAAGCGCTGCGCGGCGAAGGGGCAACGCTGATCAACGGCGATGGCGAGCGTTTCATGACGGCGCTCCATCCGCTCGCAGAGCTCGCTCCGCGCGACATCGTGGCCCGCGGCGTATTCGCCGAAATCGCGGCCGGGCGCGGTGCCTTTCTCGATGCCCGGCAGGCGCTCGGTGCGCGCTTCGCCGACAAATTCCCGACCGTGCATGCAAGCTGCATCGCGGCCGGCATCGATCCCGCCACGCAGGCCATCCCGATCGCGCCGGCGGCGCATTACCACATGGGCGGCATCGCAGTGGACGAGCGCGGCCGCAGCTCGATCGACGGGCTCTGGGCCGGCGGCGAAGTGTCGTCCACCGGCGCGCACGGCGCCAACCGGCTCGCCTCGAATTCGCTGCTGGAGGCCGTGGTCTACGCCGCCCGCATCGCCGACGACATCGCCGGCCGCGCGATCCCCTCGCCTGCCCGCCTTCCCGATGCGTTGGTGACATCGCGTGGCGGCACGCCGGACGCTGCCACCGTGAAGCGGTTGCGAACGATGATGAGCGCGCATGTCGGCGTGATCCGCAACAGTGACGGGCTTGCGGAGGCCGTGCGCAGCTTCGCCGCAGTCGAACGCGGGCCCGCAAGCATCGCACTCCGCAACATGGCGGCGTCAGCCCTGCTCGTCGCAGCTTCCGCCTGGAGCCGGCGCGAGAGCCGCGGCGCGCATTTCCGCTCCGACCATCCGGCCGATGTCCCGGCGCTGGCACAGAGAACGACGACGACGCTCACGGAGGCACGTGAGATCGCGGAGAGCCTGAGCGAGCGTCCGCTGCCACGCACCGCCCGACCGATGACCGCCTGATGGAGTCCCCCATGATCACCCCGACGTCACTGCTCTATCCCGACGCCTTCCTGTCGCCGCTTGCGATCGACGAGGCCGTGCATCGCGCACTCGACGAGGATCTCGGCCGCGCCGGCGACATCACCTCGCTTGCAACGATCCCGGAGACGACCAAGGCGCAGGCGATCCTGGTCGCCCGCCAGTCTGGCGTGATCGCCGGCTTGCCGCTGGCGCTGGCGACGCTGCAAAAGCTCTCACCCGACATCGAGGTGCGCGCACATGTCCGCGACGCCGCACGGATTGCCCGCGGCCAGCACGTGCTGACGATCACGGGCCCGGCGCGCGCCATCCTCACGGCGGAGCGGACCGCGCTGAATTTCGTCGGCCGCCTCTCGGGCGTCGCGACGCTCACGGCGGACTATGTCGCGCGCACCGAAGGCACCAAAATGCGCATCTGCTGCACGCGAAAAACCACGCCGGGATTGCGGGCGCTGGAGAAATACGCCGTGCGCTGCGGCGGCGGCTTCAACCACCGCTTCGGGCTCGACGATGCGATCCTGATCAAGGACAACCACATCGCGGTCGCCGGCGGCATCCGCCCGGTTCTGGAGCGCGCTCGTGCCCATGCCGGTCATCTCGTCAAGATCGAGATCGAGGTCGATACGCTCGCGCAACTCCGCGAGGTGCTCGGCACCGGGCTCGCCGATGCCGTGCTGCTCGACAACATGGACCTCGCGACGCTGCGCGAGGCCGTCAGGCTCAACGAGGGATGCCTCCAGCTGGAGGCATCCGGCGGCGTCACGCTGGACTCGATCGCGGCCATCGCGGCGACCGGCGTCGACTACGCCTCATCCGGCGCGCTGACGCATTCAGCGCCGAACTTCGACTGCGCGCTGGATATCGAGGCGTGAGCCACACCGTCATGGCCGGGCTTGTCCCGGCCGTCCACGCCTCGCCTCGCAACACAAAGAACGTGGATGCCCGGGACAAGCCCGGGCATGACGAACTTCCGTGAATGATTACCTTCGCTCGCTCACACCCATCTCGGCGGAGCTCTTGGCTTCCTGGGCGAGCTCGGCGGAGAGCGCGGCGGTCTGGGCCGGGGTGCCCCAGCTCGGTTCTTCGCTGCCGTCGCCCCAGGCGCGCGGGCGATAGAAGGTGTGGACGCCGGTCTTGTACATCTTCTTCATCTCGGCGACCCAGGACGGACGCACCCAGTAGGCGTGGTAGTGCGTGGACTTGCCCACTTCGGGCAGCCAGATCTGGCCGTCGAGCATCGCCTTCGAAATCTTTTTCGCGCGCTCCCACATCTCGGGCTCGCGGATCACATCGGCATTGTTGTCGCAGGCGAATGTGAACTGACACGCCAAATGGCGGTGCTTGTTCTGATAGACCGCGCCGCACACGGTGTCCGGATATTTGCCGGAGAAGACGCGGTTCATCACGACTTGCGCAACCGCCATCTGGCCACGCACGGCCTCGCCGCGCGATTCGAAATAGACGGCTTCGGCGAGACACTTCTCGGCCTTTGCGCGCGACTTGTCGTCGAGCGCGAGCCGCTCCGCCGGCGATCTGGCGCGCTGGTTGTCGGCGTTGACCTCGCCCTTCGGCGCGACGCTCTCGCCGCTTTCGATGTCCCTGGCGATCTCGGCCGACGGCGGCGACAGCGCGGCCGTCACCTTCATATCAGGATCGGGCATCACGATCAGCGGCTCGGCGCCGGGCTGCCAGCTCTCGATGCTCTCGAGATTGCCGCCGAGCGAGGAGCTCCCGAAAAACAGGTTCGAGGTCTTGACGCGGAAGGGATCGCGCGGCGCTGCGTCCGGAAGGGTCGCCCGCTTCAGCGCCTCGAGCGGCTGGACCGCGAACGCGCGCGCTGCGTCGCTGGCTTGTGGCGGATTGGCATATTGCGGCAGCGGCGGCGCACGCAGCGCTTCCTGAAGCTCGGGATCGAGCGCCGCCGCGGACTCCGGCGACATGATTTGCGGCAACGCGGCGGTCTTGGCGCCGAACACCGAGCTGTTCGATGTCGCGGGATCTTGCTGTGCCGGCGCGGCCGATGGTGCGGTCGTCTCGGGAGCCTGCGTGGGTGTGACGCTTGCGAGGCGATCCCCCTTCATGGAGCGATCGACCTTGGGAAAATCGGCGGCCTGGTAGCGCGGCGGCGTCTGAAGCGCAGGATTGCGGCCGATCGCGCCGGTGACGTCGCGACCATCGAGGCTCGCGAGGCGAACCATCGCGCTCTGCGGAAGCGACGTGCCGATCGGACGGGAAAAGCTGTAGGTGGCGAGCTGGATCGAGGACGCGGCGGAAAACACCTGCTTCTGCCAGCGCTCGGCGACGCCGGGCTGACGCGCCAGCAACGACGCGATATCCTGATAGCCGGTCTCTCTCGGCATCAATGCGAAGATGCAGAGACCGATTCCGAAGGACGCGAACCGCGCGCCCTTCGGATGGTTACGCAACACTGACATCGACACGCTCACGCTACGCTTACGCCAGAAAAATCGAACCGCAGTACGTCCGTACAATTCGATCTTTATCGTCAATATCCAATTTAGGTTGCCGGGGCGTTAATCGGCGTTGCGCGTGCGGCACACTCAAGCGATTGCAGGTGTTTTCACGGGCAATGATGCACGTTGGTAAACGCCGCCTCTCGTAAAGCGGTAAACATTCGGTCAACGCGAATGGTGAAGGAACTCTTGCGCGCGCGTATCATTACGGGACGCGTGACGAGTTCCGTTGTTTTTGCGCAGTGTGTCCGCTTCATCGGTGTCATGCCCCGGCTTGACCGGGGCATCCAGTACGCCGCGGCCTGTCCGCTCAACCACAACGGCCTCGGCGTACTGGATCGCCCGGTCAAGCCGGGCGATGACAGTGAGTGTGGGCGCTCGCAAATGAAGTGTGGGTGGAGTGTCGCCTCAAATGAAAGAGGCGGGGCCTAGCCCCGCCTCTTCGCATTCAACATTTCAAATCGGCTTACGCCTGGCTCGCGATCGCCTTGCCGAGCGCCGCCTGCGCCGCGGCGAGACGGGCGATCGGCACGCGGTAGGGTGAGCAGGAGACGTAGTCGAGGCCGATATCGTGGCAGAAGGCGACGGAGGCGGGATCGCCGCCGTGCTCGCCGCAGATGCCGACCTTGAGCTTCGGGCGCGTCTTGCGGCCGCGCGCGACGCCGATCTTGACGAGCTCGCCGACGCCTTCCTGGTCGAGCGCGACGAAGGGATCGACCGGGAGGATGCCCTTGGACACGTAGGTCCCGAGGAAGCTCGCGGCATCGTCGCGGCTGATGCCGTAGGTGGTCTGCGTGAGGTCGTTGGTGCCGAACGAGAAGAACTCCGCGCTCTCGGCGATCTCGGCCGCGAGCAGGCAGGCGCGCGGCAGCTCGATCATGGTGCCGACCTGGTAGGCGATCTTGGTGTTGGTGTCGCGCATCACGGCTTTCGCGGTGGCATCGATGCGCGCCTTGACGAGGTCGAGCTCGGCCTTGGTGGCGATCAGCGGCACCATCACCTCGAGGCCGACGGCCTTGCCGGTGCGCTTCTCGGCCTCGACTGCGGCTTCGAAGATCGCACGCGCCTGCATCTCGGCGATTTCAGGATAGGCGATTGCGATGCGGCAGCCGCGGAAGCCGAGCATCGGATTGAACTCCGAGAGCTCGCGCGCACGGTCGGCCAGGCGCCGCGGGTCGGTGTTCATGGCGCGCGCCACTTCCTCGACCTCGGCATGGGTGTGCGGCAGGAATTCATGGAGGGGAGGATCCAGAAGTCGGATCGTGACGGGCAGGCCCTTCATGATCTCGAACAGCTCGACGAAGTCGGCGCGCTGCATCGGCAGCAGCTTGGCCAGCGCGGCGCGGCGCGACTGCTCGTCCTCGGAGAGGATCATCTCGCGCACCGTGCGGATGCGCGTCTCCTCGAAGAACATGTGCTCGGTGCGGCACAGGCCGATGCCTTCCGCGCCGAACTTGATCGCGGTGCGCGCATCCTCCGGCGTGTCGCCGTTGACGCGCACGCCGATCTTGCGGACCTGGTCGGCCCATTTCATCAGCGTGCCGAACTCGCCGGACAGCTCCGGCTCGATCATCGGCATGCGGCCGGCGAGCACCTGGCCGAGCGAGCCGTCGATGGTGATGACGTCGCCGGTCTTGAAGGTGCGGGAGCCGATGCTCATGGTGCCGCGGCCGTAATCGACGCGGATGGTGCCGCAGCCGGAGACGCAGGGCTTGCCCATGCCGCGCGCGACCACCGCCGCGTGCGAGGTCATGCCGCCGCGGGTGGTCAGGATGCCTTCGGCGGCGTGCATGCCGTGGATGTCTTCCGGGCTGGTCTCGATGCGGACCAGGATCACCTTGCGCCCGTCGGCCTGGAGCTTGGCCGCCTCGTCCGAGGAGAACACGATCTCGCCGGAGGCAGCACCGGGCGAGGCCGGCAGGCCGGTCGCGATCACGTCGCGCTTGGCGTCGGGATCGATGGTCGGATGCAGCAGCTGGTCGAGCGAGGCGGGATCGATCCGCGTCACCGCTTCCTTCTTCGAGATCAGCCCTTCATTGGCGAGCTCGACCGCGATGCGCAGCGCCGCCTTGGCGGTGCGCTTGCCGCCGCGGGTCTGGAGCATCCACAGCTTGCCCTGCTCGACCGTGAACTCCATGTCCTGCATGTCGCGGTAGTGCTTCTCGAGCAGCGTGTAGATCCGCGTCAGCTCCTTGAAGGCTTCCGGCATCGCCGCTTCCATCGACGCCTTGTCGGAACCGGATTCCTTGCGCGCTTCCTCGGTGATGTCCTGCGGCGTGCGGATGCCCGCCACCACGTCCTCGCCTTGCGCGTTGATCAGGAATTCGCCGTAGAGCTTGCTCTCGCCGGTCGAGGGGTTGCGGGTGAAGGCAACGCCGGTCGCCGACGTCTCGCCCATATTGCCGAACACCATGGCCTGCACGTTGACCGCGGTGCCCCAGGATTCCGGAATGTCGTGCAGCCTGCGATAGGTCACCGCACGCGCGTTCATCCAGGATGAGAACACCGCGCCGATCGCGCCCCAGAGCTGGTCGTGCGGGTCCTGCGGGAAATCCTTGCCGGTCTCGCGCGCGACCGCGTCCTTGTACTTGCCGACCAGCCCGACCCAGTCCTCGGCGCTGAGGTCCGTATCGAGCGAATAGCCCTGGCTGTCTTTGAAGGTGTCGAGGATTTCCTCGAAGTGATGATGCTCGAAGCCGAGCACCACGTCCGAATACATCGTGATGAAGCGGCGATAGCTGTCATAGGCGAAGCGACGGTCGCCCGACAGTTCCGACAGCGCTTCCACGGTCTCGTCGTTGAGGCCGAGATTGAGCACGGTGTCCATCATGCCCGGCATCGAGGCACGCGCGCCGGAGCGCACGGAGACGAGCAGCGGGTTCTTGACGTCGCCGAACACCTTGCCGGTCAACTTGCCGACATGGTCGAGCGCCTTCTCAACCTGCGACTGCAATTCCTTCGGATAGGACTTGTCGTGTGCGTAGAAGTAGGTGCAGACCGAGGTCGGGAGGGTGAAGCCGGGAGGCACGGGAAGGCCGAGATTGGCCATCTCGGCGAGGTTGGCGCCCTTGCCGCCAAGCAGGTCGCGCATCTCCGTCCGGCCCTCGGCTTTGCCGTCGCCGAACGTGAACACCCATTTGCCGGCCTTGGCCGCGGCTGGCGCCGCCTTGGCGGGCGCGGCCTTTTTGGGGGCGGGCTTCACGGCAACCTTCGGCGCAGCCGACTTGGTCGCAGCCTTCGCCGCGGGCTTCGGAGCGGGCTTTGCAGCCGACTTTACAGCCGCCTTGGCGACCGGCTTCGGGGCGCTCTTCAAGGTGCTCTTGGCGAGCGCCTTGCGAGCCGCCGGCGCGGCTTTCGCCGCGGCGGAGGACTTTGATTTCGCTGGCGTTTTCGCTGGAGTTTTATTGGGCTTCGAGGCGGCTTTGGCCATAGCTTGCACACAACCTGCGAGAGGAAAGGGAAATCGCGCGCCTTACACCACTTTGGGCAGGCCCGCGCAAGTCGAAGAGTTCCGGAAAATGAAGGCCTAGAGATGGAGCCACTTCAACAATCCGAGCCCGATCGCACCATTTATGATGAGAAAGATCGCGACGATCAGGTTGAGAAGGCGCGGCATGATCAGGATGAGCACGCCCGCAAGCAGCGACAGAAGCGGCGAGATGTGGGCGACGGTGATGTGCATGAATTGTCTTTCCGTGACGTGAGGCGAATCGCGGCTGGATCATACCGGACCGGGTTCCGCGGGTAGAGACGCACAAGGCGCGAACAGGTTCCCGGCTTCGCGAAAACTGCCCGAAATTGCCGCTGATGCGGCAGGGCTTTTCCCGGAACATTGCGAAGGGGACATGCATTGGCAACCGGTCGCGCCAGTAGCGCCGGCTGAAATCAGTTCGAAGGAGTTGCCCATGCGGAACAGGATTCTCGCCCTCGCTGCGCTTGGCGCCGCGCTCGGCTCGCCGATCGCAGCGTCTGCGCAATCCGGTCTCACCGTTGGCCGCGCGCCTGTTGTCGTCGACAGCGGCCCGACGATTGCGGTCGAACAGAGGCCGGCATTCCGCGAATATGTCGTCGAGCAACGTGTGCCGGCCTTCCGTGTCCCGGATCGCGTGGTGGTCGGCGCCACCTTACCTGAAAGCGGCGTCACTTATTATGACGTGCCGCAACGTTTCGGCGCCACCACCTACCGCTACACCGTCGTAAACGGCGCAACCGTGCTGGTCGAGCCGCGCTCGCGGCGCGTCGTCGAGGTGATGGATTAGATTCTCGTCTGAACGCGTTTTCTTCACGCGAACCGGTATCCACTTCGCTTGAAAACGCTTCCGATCAACTCGATGTCCGGCGTGTCACTTCAATCAGGCTGGCGCGCATCGCGAAGTACGGACATCAGGCCCCGCCCGGTTCTCCCCCCGCCGGGCGGGGCTTTTTTGTGTGGTCGTCATTCCGGGGCGCGCCACTTCGCGCGAGCCCGGAATCCATTTCTCTACGTCACGCGCGGCTCAATGGATTCCGGGCTCGTGCTTCGCACGCCCCGGAATGACACCGTTGTTGTGGCCCCGCCTCAATCCTGGATCTTCGAGAAATCCGCGACCGCACGCGTGGCGCTGCGGATCTCGTTGAGCAGCTTCAGCCTGTTTTCACGCACCTTCGGATCGTCGTCGTTGACGCGAACCTTCTCGAAGAACGCATCGACCGGCGGACGCAGCTTTGCCATCGCGCTCATCGCGGCGGCAAAGTCTTCCCTGGCGACGGCAGCGCTTGCTTCCGCCTGCACCTCGCCGATCGCCTTCGCCAGCGCCTTCTCCTCATCGAGGCCATAGAGCGCAGCATCCGGCGCACCGTCGAACGCGCGCTTGTCCTTCTTCTCCTCGATGCCGAGGATGTTGCTGGCGCGCTTGATACCAGCGAGCAAGTTCTTGCCGTCATCGCTCTCGAGGAACTTGCCGAGCGCCTCGACGCGGCGGACGATCATCAGGAGATCGTCCTGGCCGCCGAGGGCGAACACGGCGTCGACGAGATCGTGCCGTGCGCCCTGCTCGCGCAGCTGGACCTTCAGGCGATCGGCGAAGAAGGCGAGGAGATCGCTTGGAAGCTTCTCCGTATCGGCCGACTTCACCGACAGGCCCGCGAGTGCAGATGCTGCCACCTTCATGAGCGACAGACGCAGGTTGTTCTCAGCGATCAGCCTGATCACGCCCAGCGCCGCGCGCCGCAGCGCATACGGGTCCTTGCTGCCGGTCGGCTTCTCGTCGATCGCCCAGAAGCCGACGAGCGTGTCGATCTTGTCTGCAAGTGCGACCGCAACGCTGACCGGATCGGTGGGTACGCGATCCGCGGGGCCCTGCGGCTTGTAGTGCTCCTCGCACGCGGCGGCGACAGAGGCATCCTCGCCCTGGGCCAGCGCGTAGTACTTGCCCATCAAGCCCTGCACTTCCGGGAATTCACCGACGACTTCGGTCAGCAAATCGGCCTTGGCGAGATGCGCGGCACGCGTGGCCTTCGCGACATCGGCACCGACCAAAGGCGCGATCTCGGCGGCGAGACGTTCGATGCGTTTGATGCGCGCAGCCTGAGTCCCGAGCTTCTCGTGGAACACGATCTGCTCGAACTTCGGCAGCCGATCCTCGAGCTTCGTCTTCAGGTCCGTCTCATAGAAGAACTTCGCATCCGACAGGCGCGGACGGATCACGCGCTCGTTGCCTGATACGATAGTCTTGCCGCCGTCGGCCGCCTCGATATTGGCGGTGAGGACGAACTTGTTGGTCAGCTTGCCCGTCTTGGAATCCCTGACGACGAAGCACTTCTGGTTGTTGCGGATGGTGGCGCGGATCACCTCTTCCGGGATCGCGAGATATTCCGGCTCGAACGATCCCATCATGACGACGGGCCATTCGACGAGGCCCGAAACCTCGTCGAGCAGCACCTGATCCTCGACCAGCTCAAACCCTTGCGCGAACGTCAGCTCCTTGGCGTCAGCGAAGATGATGTCCTTGCGCGCCTGCGGATCGAGGATGACTTTGGCGGCCTTCAGCTTCGCTTCGTAGTCCTCGAAGCGGCGTACGTTGATCGCCGCCGGCGCCATGAAGCGATGACCGTAGGTGGTCTGGCCTGTCTCGATGCCGTCGATCGAGAATTTGACGACATCGGGATCTTCCGTTTCGGGCCCGAACGTCGCGGTGATCGCGTGCAGCGGACGCACCCAGCTCAGCGATCCCGGTTTTCCGGAGCGCGCGCCCCAGCGCATCGATTTCGGCCAGGGGAAGGTGCGGATGATGACCGGCAGAATCTCGGCGAGCACGTCGATCGCGTCGCGGCCGGGCTTTTCGATCAGCGCGATGTAGAAGTCGCCCTTCGGGTCGCGCTGGATCTTGGCTTCGTCGAGCGAGTTTAGACCCGTCGCCTTCAGAAAACCCTGCACGGCCGCATCGGGCGCGCCCATTTTCGGACCGCGGCGTTCGGTCTTCAGGTCAGGCTGACGCGCGGGGATGCCATGCACGGTCAGTGCAAGGCGGCGCGGCGTCGCGAACGCTTTCGCACCCTCGTAGACGAGGCCCTCGGCGACCAGCTTGTCGGTGACCATGCGGCGCAGATCGTCGGCCGCCTTGGCCTGCATGCGCGCGGGGATTTCTTCCGAGAACAGTTCAAGCAAAAGATCGGGCATCAGGCCGCTCCGCCCGCTTCAGTATGGATCCAGGCCTCGCCGCAGGCCTTTGCCAGCTCGCGCACGCGAAGAATGTAGCTCTGCCGCTCGGTCACGGAGATCACGCCGCGCGCGTCGAGCAGGTTGAAGACATGGCTCGCCTTGATGCACTGGTCATAGGCCGGCAGCGCCATCAGGTGCGCCTCGCGCTTGCCGGACTCTGAGTTTTTTTGCCAGCCGGCGTCGAGGTACTTCCGGCAGGCGGCTTCCGCCATCTTGAACTGCTCGAACAGCATCGCGGTGTCGGCGACTTCGAAATTGTGCTTCGAATATTCACGCTCGGCCTGCAGGAACACGTCGCCATAGGTCACCTTGGCGTCGCCCTCGCGGCCGTTGAAGTTGAGGTCGTAGACGCGATCAACGCCCTGTACATACATCGCGAGGCGCTCGAGCCCATAGGTGAGCTCGCCGGCAACAGGCGCGCACTCAAATCCCGCGACCTGCTGGAAATAGGTGAACTGGCTGACTTCCATGCCGTCGCACCAGCATTCCCACCCTAAGCCCCAGGCACCCAGCGTCGGGCTCTCCCAATCGTCCTCGACGAAGCGGATGTCGTGCACGGCGGAATCGATGCCGATCGCGGCGAGCGACTTCAGGTACAGCTCCTGAAGATTCGGCGGCGACGGCTTCATGATCACCTGGAACTGGTAGTAGTGCTGCATCCGGTTCGGATTCTCGCCGTAGCGGCCGTCCTTGGGCCGGCGCGAGGGCTGCACATAGGCGGCGTTCCAGGGCTTCGGCCCGAGCGCGCGCAGCGTGGTCGCCGGATGGAAGGTGCCCGCGCCCATTTCCATGTCGTAGGGCTGCAGGATCACGCAGCCCTGCTCGGCCCAGAACCGCTGGAGCGCGAGGATAAAGCCCTGGAACGAGCGTTCCGGGCGCATATGGGCGGGCAATGAGGCGTCCATCGTCAGATCAGGCTCTCGCGGGGGGGTTGAATCGCGCGGGACCGTATCGACGGCGGGGATGGGAATCAAGGCAAAGGGGGCCTGGAAAGCGGCCCTGTGCTCCGTCATGGCCGGGCATAGCCGTCCGAAGGACGGCGTCACTTCCGCTCGCCTATGTCCCGGCCATCCACGACCTTGGTCGCGGTACGAAGAACGTGGATGCCCGGGACAAGCCCGGGCATGACGCGAGTGGCGCTACCTAGCCGGGCCGATACGCTCCGGTCACGGGGTCACGTTTCAGCTTCTGAATATCCCCGGCATGGGCGGCTTCAGCGACGCGCGACAGGCGCATCTCCTCCAGCTCATGGTTGATCCGGACAGCGGTCTTGTAGGCCCAGCGGACCACGGCAAGCCCGCCCAGGACGCCCGCGAAAGCGACAAACGGCGGCATCGGTCGATCCTTGTCTAGTGCTCAGCCCCCACAGACATTCTTGCGCAGACCGGGCCGCGCCGCAATTGGCTCGGCCCGGACCAAATGGCGCGGGAGGGTGTCGCCTAGAACCCGAATTTCGCCCAAATCGCCCGCGTCTCGACCGCCGAGATCAACTCGTCCGGCAGGCCGGCCATTGATTCCATGGCCGAAAGCTGGCCCGCACCGGGCGATTTCCGCCCCAAAAGGCCCGAGAGCAGACCGGTCGGCGGCGCAATCACAGGGGTGAGAACCTTCTCGCCATAGCGGGCACGAAGAGTTGAGCGGAGATCGCCGATGCCGTCAGCGAGCCCCAGCGCGATCGAACTCTCGCCGGCCCAGTATTCGCCGGTGAACAGGGTGTCGTCGGCGCCTTTCAGCCGCGCGCCGCGGCTCTCCTTCACCAGCGCGATGAAGATCTGGTGGATCTCGCGCTGGAGCGCCTTCAGCTTCGCCACGTCGTCGGGGTTTTCCGGGAGGAACGGATCGAGCATCGCCTTGTGCGCGCCGGCCGTGTAGAGCCGCCGCTCGATGCCGAGCCGCCTGATCGCCTCCTGGAAACCAAAACTGCCGCCGACCACGCCGATCGAGCCCAGGATGGAAGACGGATCGCAGATGATCTCGTCGCCGGCGCAGGCGATCATGTAGCCGCCGGACGCCGCGACGTCCTCGACGAACACCAGCACGGGCAGCTTCTTCTCCGCCGCGAGCTGCTTGATGCGCAGATAGATCTGGCGCGACTGCACCGGCGAGCCGCCGGGCGAATTGATCACCAGCGCCACCGCCTTGGCGTTCCGGTACGAAAACGCCCGCTCCAGCACCCGCGCGACGCCCGCAAGCGTCATGCCCGGGCGCAGCGGCGTCACCGCACCGATCACACCGGACAGCCGCACCACCGGCACCACCGCCGTGCCGGGACGGAAGCGCGCCGGCAGATATTGCATGAGCTTGTCGGCCAGGCCGGAACCCTCACGATCGTTCAATTGTTCGGCCATGCCGTTACCTCTGCTTAACCATTTCTTATCACGCGACTGTCATTGGAAGTGCCCGGAACGTGTTTTGCAGATTCCCCGTTAGGAAGCTGCAATGAGGCAGCGGAGAACACCATGAAAATCTATCTGCTGTTGCTGCTGGTCGGTGCGCTGTTCATGGCGATCCGTCTGACGACCCCGCAAGAGCAGCAGTCGGAATCGCTTCCGCAGTAGGCCGTCGCGGCTCCGCCAGCGGCAAGAACGCCCTCCCTTCCAGAATCTCCCTCACCTGATTTTTAGGCACGCCTGACTCGTCGTTGAGCATGAGGCCCGGCAGCAGCCGCGTCGGAGCCCGGCCGCCTTTGATTGCGCGCACCAGCACGCGGATCGCGGGCCGTCCTGCCTCGCCGTGAACCGGCAGGATCGACAGGCTTCCAAAACCACGTGACAGCGCTGCCAAAACCTCCTCGATTCCATCGGCGCGCCAGATCAAGGTCAGCGCGCCACCCGATCGGAGGATGCGCCGCGCCGCATGCACCCATGCATTCAGCGTCTCCTCGCTCGCAACATGCGCGGTGCGGCGCGTCTGATCGGACGAACCGCGATGGCGTGCGGGATCGTTGAAGGGTGGGTTCATCAGCACCACGTCGACGCTGTCGGGCGCGAGGCCATTAGCCGCAAACGCCTGTGCGTCGGCCGTAACGTCGAGCACGATCGTCTCCGCGGCGATCGCATTCGCCGCCGCATTGGCGCGCGCGAGTTCCGCCAGTTCCGGATCGATCTCGACCTGGCTGAGGCTGATTCCCGCGACGCGCCGGCCAAGCGCCAGCCCGGCGGTGCCGATGCCGGCGCCCAGATCGACGACACGGTCGCCCGCCTGCGCTTCCGTCGCCGCCGCGAGCAGGATGGCGTCATGCCCGGCGCGGTGGCCGGACCGCTTCTGCTTCAAGCGCAATTGCCCGCCGAGAAAGGCGTCCTCGGTGAAGTCTGTGACGACGTCAATCATCGCCGCGCAGTTCATGACTGAGGCCGGCCTCGGTGAGGAGCTCCCTGGCCTCCTGGGCGTCATCCTCATGGACCAGGATCCGCCGCGGCAGGATACCCAGCGAGCCCTCGATAATGCTCATGTTCTGGTCCAGCACCAGATGATGGATGTTGGCGCCGTCGAGCAGCGCGCCGATCGCCGACACCAGCACCATGTCGTTGGTCCGAACCAGTTCACGCAAAACGCAGGTCTCCTGCCTGAAAGGGGCTAAAGCGGCAAATGTCAATGGTTCCGCGGCACTTGCCGCATCCGCTGCCAGTTTCTATTGTATTTGCATCAGAATAGCCCCTCCGGGGCAAATATTGGAGACCGGCGTGGCCGTCATCGTACCTTTCGAAACTCCCGGCGCGTCGATCGAACAGCTGGTTGCCCTTGTCGCTGGTGACATGGAGCGCGTCAACGCCACGATCCTGTCGCGGACCGGGTCGGATGTCACCATGATCCCGGAGGTCGCCAACCACCTCATCTCCTCCGGCGGCAAGCGCCTGCGGCCCATGCTGACGCTCGCCATGGCCAACCTCGCCGGCTACGCCGGCGACGGTCACATCAAGCTCGCTGCAAGCGTCGAGTTCATGCATACCGCGACGCTCCTTCACGACGACGTGGTCGACGAGAGCGAGATGCGCCGCGGCAAGCTGTCGGCGCGCATGCTCTGGGGCAATGAGGCGAGCGTGCTGGTCGGCGACTTCCTGCTCGGCCAGGCGTTCCGCATGATGGTCGAGGTCGGCTCGCTCCGCGCGCTCGACATCCTCTCCGCGGCCGCCGCCACCATCGCCGAGGGCGAGGTGATGCAGCTTGCCGCCGCCAAGAACACCGCGACCACCGAGGACGAATATCTCGCCGTGATCCGCGGCAAGACCGCCGAGCTGTTTGCGGCCGCCTGCGAGGTCGGCCCCGTGATCGCCAACCGCCCGAAGGCGGAGCAGACCGCGTGCCGCTCGGTCGGCATGAATCTCGGCATCGCCTTCCAGCTCGTCGACGACGTGCTCGACTATGGCGGCAAGAGCGCCAAGCTCGGCAAGAACACCGGCGACGATTTCCGCGAGGGCAAGATCACGCTGCCGGTCGTGCTCGCCTTCCGCCGCGGCAACGACACCGAGCGCGCCTTCTGGATCCGCGCGCTGGAGCGCGGCGAGATCGGCGACACCGACCTCGACCACGCCCTGGGCCTGATGAACAAGCATCGCGCGCTCGAGGACACGCTCAGCCGCGCTCAGCACTACGGCGCCATGGCCGTCGACGCGCTGGCGCTGTTCCCGTCCTCACCGATGAAGAGCGCGCTGGAGCAGGTGGTCGCGTTCTGTCTGGCCCGGTCGCACTAGGCGACAAAGGCTGACGCTCTTTCCACGTCGTCATTGCGAGCGCAGCGAAGCAATCCAGAATCCCTCCGCGGGACAGTCTGGATTACTTCGCTGCGCTCGCAACGACGGAGAGCTAGGCAACGGCGCATTCCCTCTCTTGTCCCGGACGCGCTGCAGCGGGAAACGCTGCTGCGCGGAGCCGGGAAGCGACACGCAAGGCTCTCCGCAACATGGGCCCCGGCTCTGCAGCGCACCGCCAAGAGGCGCTGCGCTGCGTCCGGGGCACGATAGCGGCTATCCGGCGGCTACCTTAAATCCCACCACCAGCCTGCTTTCACATACTCACCGCTCGCCCGCTGCGCACCTCACCGCCAGCCCCGCCTCCGCATCCTCACCGCTCACTCTACCTGCCGCCGCCTGCCCAGTGACTTGCATTTTGCAAGCCACTCTCCTACGCTCCCGCCATGCAGCCGAAATCCCCCTCCATCCTGGAATGCCCGGTCGGCCGCGCCGTGGAGACGGTCGGCGAATGGTGGAGCATCCTGATCTTGCGGGATGCCTTCCAGGGCGCGACGAAGTTCGACGAATTTTCGCAAAGCCTCGGCATCGCGCCGAACATCCTGTCGCGGCGCCTTGCCCATCTCACCGAGAGCGGCATGTTCATCCGCCGCCGCTATCACGAACGGCCGCCGCGGTACGAATATGTGCTGACGGAGAAGGCGCGGGATTTCTTCCCTGTGGTCGTGGCACTGCTGGCCTGGGGCAACAGGCATCTCGCGCCCAAGGGCGAATCCATCATGCTGGCGAATCGGAGCGACGCTCGCCCGTTCGATCCGATCGTGGTCGATGCCGCCGACATGCGTCCGATCACCCTCGCCAATGCGGTCGTCGTCCCGGGTCCCCGCGCCAGCCGCGGGATGCGCAAGCGGCTCGGCTCGCTCAAAGCCATGAACCCGGCCGTTGCGCCGGCTGGAGACTGACATGCGTCGTATCGTCGTGACGGGAATGGGAGCGGTGTCGCCGCTCGGCTGCGGTGTTGAACTGTCCTGGCGCCGGCTGCTCGCCGGCCAGAGTGGGCTGCGCCCTCTGCCGGAATGGTCGCAGGCACTGCCCGCGCGCATTGCCGGTCTCGTGCCCGACAAGGCCGACGATGCCGAAGGCGGCTTCGACCCCGCGCAAGCTGCCGCGCCAAAAGACCAGCGCAAGATGGACCGCTTCATCCTGTTCGCCCTGCTCGCCACCGCAGAAGCGGTCGCGCAGGCCAGATGGACGCCGCAGGACGCGGCGACATTGGAGAGAACCGCGACGATCATCGCTTCCGGCGTCGGCGGCTTCCCGGCAATGGCGGAGGCGGTGCGCATCACCGAGCAGCGCGGCGCGCGCCGGCTCTCGCCCTTCACCATCCCCTCGTTTCTCGCCAATCTCGCCGCCGGCCACGTCTCGATCAAATACGGCTACAAGGGCGCGCTGGGCACACCGGTCACGGCCTGTGCCGCCGGCGTCCAGGCGATCGGCGATGCCGCGCGCATGATCCGTGCAGGCGAAGCCGATGTCGCGATCTGCGGCGGCGCGGAGGCCTGCATCGATATCGTCAGCATCGGCGGCTTTGCCGCGGCCCGCGCACTGTCGAGCGGATTCAACGACGAGCCCGCGCGCGCCTCGCGCCCGTTCGATCGCGACCGCGACGGCTTTGTCATGGGCGAAGGCGCGGGCATCCTGGTGATCGAGGAGCTGGAGCATGCACTGGCGCGCGGCGCCTCCCCGATTGCGGAAATCGTGGGCTACGGCACGACGGCGGACGCCTATCACATGACGTCGGGCCCGCCCGATGGCGACGGCGCCCGCCGTGCCATGGAGATCGCGCTCCGCCAGGCGAAGCTTGCGCCCGCGGATTTGCAACATTTGAACGCGCATGCGACGTCGACGCCGGCCGGCGACGAAAGCGAGCTCGGCGCGATCGCCGCGCTGTTCGGCCGCAACCGGAACATCGCGGTGAGCGCGACGAAATCGGCCACCGGCCATCTGCTCGGCGCTGCCGGCGGACTCGAGGCGATCTTCACCGTCCTCGCCTTGCGCGACCAGGTCGCGCCGCCGACGCGCAATTTCGAAAACGCAGATCCCGGCGCTGATGGCATCGACATCGTCGCAGGCAGCGCGCGGCCGATGCCGATGCTCAACGCCATCTCCAACGGATTTGGCTTCGGCGGGGTGAATGCCAGCGTGATCTTCCGCCGGATGGGCTGAACGAGAGGCCTTGTAATCGCGGCACGCTTCGTTACCAAACCGGGATGATCGAAACGAATTTCTGGCTGTTCCTGGCCGCAGCGTGTCTCATTGCCGCCGTTCCCGGCCCCGGCATCTTCTACGTCGCGGCACGGACCTTGTCCGAAGGACGCGCCAGCGGCTTTGCGTCAACCGCGGGCACCGCGCTGGGCGGGCTGGTTCATGTCGTCGCGGGCAGCCTCGGCGTCTCCGCGATCATCCTTGCCAGTGCGGAGCTGTTTGCCGTCGTGAAATTCATCGGCGCGCTCTATCTGGTCTGGCTCGGCATCAAGACCTTCCGCAGCGCCGGCCGCGCGCTCTCGCTGGAGAACGAGCCCGTCGGCGACAGGCGCGCGTTCCGCGACGGCGTGCTGGTCGAGGCGCTGAACCCGAAGACCGCCGCATTCTTCCTCGCCTTCATTCCGCAGTTCCTCGATCCCGCGGGATCGAGCCCCACGCTGCAATTCATCGTGCTCGGCGCGATCTCGGTGATCCTGAACACGCTCGCCGATGTCGTCGTCGTGCTGATGGCAACTGCAACGCGCACGCAGCTGATTGGCAGGCCACATCTGATGCGGCGTCTCACGCAGGGCTCGGGCGTCTTCATCGCCGGCCTTGGCCTCTCGCTCGCGCTGGCGCGGCGGCCGGTGCAGGGCTAGCTCGCGTCATTCCCGACGGGCATCCACCGAAAAAAGAAAGGGGCCGCAGCCCCTTTCTCAGATTTCACCAGTGGTGCCAATGATGCCAGCGGTGCCAGCGAGCCCAATGATGCCAGCGCCAGCCGTCACCCCAATGATGGTGCCAGCCGTAACCACCCCAGTAGTGCGGATGGTAGTAGCCTCCATGGTAGTGGCGTTGCCAGCAATGGCCCCATTCATTGCAGACATAGCCGGTCGGCACCTCGATCGGTGCTGCTGACGCAGCCCCGCTCGACAGCGTGACCCCGCCAAGTGCGGCAAGGCCGACAAACGCAGATACAAGTTTCATGATGTTCACCTCCTAACATCCGTTGGAGGCGATGAGTGCGTCCTGCGTTCGGCGCCTTACGCAGGTTTAATACCGATGAACGATTTCGATGAAGCGATCGGCTCGCGATGACGGCGTGCGCGCAACATTGTCGCCATCGCCCCGAAACACTTTCCAACCCGTAATGACCAAGATGTAACGCGTGGAATTCGAACGACCCATCGCTCGCGGCTCACCCATGGTTGTTGCGATGGAGAGTTCGATGAGGATGATGTCCTGGTCGCGTTATCGCCTCCTGACAAGGTCGTTGTCGCGCACCGCGCGTCGCTGTCACGACGCGAAGATGCGCAAGACCCGGCAGCGCCGACGCGCCATGCGCCGCCTAGGCGGCACGAGCTCGCCGCCGAAGCGCCCGTGACCTGCGGCTTGCTTGTGGAATGGGCGGCAGCAGGCTACTCCAGTCGTGCTGCTATCTCGTCCGGCATTTCGAAGGATCGGCGCCCGATGCTTGCCCCGCAAAGTCGCACATACGAGTCCCACGGCCTGCGGCTGCACTATGCCGATTGGGGCAATCACGGCGCGCCCGTCGCCATCCTGGTCCATGGCGGCCGCGATCATTGCCGGAGCTGGGACGCCATCGCCCGCTCGCTTCAGCCGCACTTTCACGTGCTCGCGCCCGATCTGCGCGGCCATGGCGATTCCGACTGGACCAAGGGCGGCAGCTACGCGCTGACCGAGTATGTCTACGACCTCGCCCAGCTCATTCGCAGCATCGCAGCGCCTCAAGTGACTCTCATTGGTCATTCCATGGGCGGCATGGTGAGCCTGATCTTTTCGGGGTCGTTCCCAGAGCTGGTCACGAAGCTCGTCGTCCTCGACGGCGTCACCATGTTGCCGGACACCCCCAAAGCGCCGACGCATGAGCGCATCAGCAAATGGGTCAGCCAGCTCGACAGGCTGCACGACCGCACGCCGCGCCGCTATGCGACCCTCGAAGACGCGGCCGCGCAGATGGTGCTTCACAACAAGCGCCTCGCCCGCGACCTCGCGCTGCATCTTGCAACGCACGGCTCGCGGCGGAATGAGGACGGCACCTATAGCTGGAAGTTCGATCCCTACCAGCGCGCCTCTGCGCCGCACCGGCTCTGGCCGGACGATCACGTCGCGCTGTGGTCGCGCATCACAAGTCCGACGCTGCTGCTGAATGCCGGAGAAAGTTTTCTCGCGGGTGCCAGGGCCGCAGGCCTGGAGCGCTATTTCCCGCAGGCACGCATCGAGACCATCGCCGGCGCGGGGCACTGGCTACAGCATGACAAGCCGCAAGAGGTGTTGAGTGAGATCCGGCGGTTTCTCGGGCTCGCCGAAGACGGCGGCTAGCTCCACTGCCGTAGCGTGGGCAAAGGCGCAAGGCGCCGTGCCCACCACGCAGCCAGATTGCGAGAATAAGTTTGGTGGGCACGCTTCGCATTGCCCACCCTACGGCAGAATCGTAGCCCGGAAAAACCTAGCTCAACGTCCCCGCATGCACCCACCAACCGGGGTGGGTGCGCCGGATCTTTTCCGCGCCGGCATGCGCATCGCTCGCTGCGCCATAGATCGCAAAGCAAGTCGCGCCGGAGCCGGACATGCGGGCCAGCTTGACGCCGGCGGAGTCACGCAAGGCTTCCAGCACCTCGCCGATCACAGGCTCGATGCGCAGCGCAGGGGCTTCGAGATCGTTGGCCACGGTTTCGAGAACGTCGACCCAATCGGCGATCGACTCACCCTCTTCGGGCCACGCCGGAGCGTCGAGAACGGACGTTGCGCCGACCAAGAGTTCGCCGTTGCGCAGGCCCAGCGCCTGGAACACGTCCTTGGTGGCAACAGGCACGCGCGGATTGACCATCACGCAGGGCATGCTCGGCAGCGCCAGCGGCAGGAGCTGCTCGCCGACGCCGGTCATGTCGCAGGCGCGCGAGAACAGGCACACCGGCACGTCGGCGCCGGTGGCGAGCGCAACCTTCTGCAGGCGCGGATCGTCGAGCGAGAGATTGTTGAGACGTGCGAGCAGCCGCAGTGCCGCCGCGGCATCGGCCGAGCCGCCGCCGATGCCGGCCGCGACGGGAAGCACCTTGTCGAGCGCGAAGGCCCCGAGCTTCAGGTTCGGCACGGCCTCGGCCAGGAGCCTGGCCGCCTTGACCACGAGATTGTCCGCGGTATCGCCGCAGGCCGCGGCCAGCGGCCCGGTGGTGACGAGCTTCAGCTCGCCGCCCGGCTCCAGCGTCAGCTGGTCCGCGCAGTCGGCAAACGCGACCACGCTTTCGAGATCATGATAGCCGTCGGCACGACGGCCGACGACGCGAAGGCTCAGATTGACCTTCGCGCGCCCTTCTTCAATCAACGCCGACATTGGCGATCAGCCCCCAAACGCGCTCTTAGCCGCCCTTGCCGTCGTCCTTCTTCTTGTCCGCCTGCGCGGCCGAAGAGTTCGAATCGTCGGTCATACCGTTGGCGATCTTGGCCTCGATCTTCGGAAGCTCCTCCGGCTCGGGCTTGAGATCGCGGGCGTGGGCCCACTGGAATTTCGCTTCCAGCGTACGGCCGACGCGCCAATAGGCATCACCAAGGTGATCGTTGATGGTGGGATCCTCGGGCTTGAGGTCGATCGCGCGCTCGAGGTTCTTCACCGCCTCTTCGTAATTGCCGATGCGGTAATAGGCCCAGCCGAGGGAGTCGACGATGTAGCCGTCGTCGGGACGCTGCTCGACGGCACGCTTGATCATCTTCATGCCTTCGTCGAGATTCACGCCCTGGTCGATCCAGGAATAGCCGAGATAGTTGAGGACATGCGGCTGGTCGGGCTGGAGCTCGAGCGCCTTCTTCATGTCGGCTTCGGCCTTGCTCCACTCCTTGGAGCGCTCCTCGCAAATGCCGCGATAATAATACCAGACGCTGTTGGCCTTGTCGTTGCCGGCCGGCAGCACGTCGATGCCCCGCGAATAGGTCGCGCCGCAATCGCCGAACTTCTTGCGGCCGCGCTCGATATTGCCGAGCGCCATGATGGCTTCGAGATCCTTGGAATCGTCCGATGTGACGCCCTTGAGGATCTTGATCGCCTCGTCGGTGCGGTCGGCGGAATCCAGATCGATGGCGAGCTGGATCTGCGCGTTGCGCTTCAACGGCGAGGTCGCGGGCACCCGCTCATAAACCTTGATCGCCATCTGCGGCCGCTTCACCGATTCATAGAGATCGGCGAGCGAGAGCAGCGCCAGCGGATGGGTCGGCTGGAGATAGAGCGCGAGCTGAAGATAGACCAGCGCCAGATCCTCGCCGCCGCGGCGGGTCAGCGTGGCACCGATGCCGTAGAGCGCTTCGGCGGCACCAGCTTGCGCGGAGTCGGCCAGCGGCGGCATCTTCTTGCCGGCCTTGGTGTCGCGCAGACCTTCCACGATCAGCGGATGGCGGGCGAGCTTCTTGTCGAAAGCCAGGTAGACGGTGGTCGCGGCCGCGGAATCCTTGTTGCGCGACAGCCAGCGGGCATAGGCCTCGGTGACGCGCAGCATGGAATCGTCGAGCTTGTAGGCGCGCTCGAAGCGGACGCCGGCGTCCTTCTCCTTGCCGGAGAGCTCGAGGATCATGCCGGCATGGAGGTCCTTGAACAGCGGATACCATTCCGGACCGGCGAGCTTGTCGATGGTGGCGACGCCGCCCTTGGCATCGCCCGCGCCATAGGCGGCCCAGCCCGACAGCAGCGTGGCGACGAGATCGGTGATCGGACCGCGGATCGACTGGTTGATGTTGGTTTGCGCGGTCGCGTATTTCTTCATCTTGAGATCGTGCACCCCGACGACGAGACGCGCGACGCGGTTGGTCTTGTCGATGGTCAGGACGCGCTCGGCGAGCTTGACCGCCTCGTCGATGTCACCGTCGGCAACCGACGAGATGAAGGCGCGATCGAGCAGCTCGTTGTTCTTGGGATCGGTGCGGAGCGCCGAGCGGTAGAATGCGGCGGCCGAGGCCGCGTCGCGCTCGACGCTGGCGTGGCGGGCGGCGAGATAGCTGCCGGAGGTCGTCAGCGACTTCAGATCGTTCCGGGTCGGGAATTGCGCCGCCGTGTCGGACGGATGGTCCGGCGTCTGCGCCAGGACCGCGCCGGGGACCGTCGCGATCGCTGTGCCCATGAGGGCGATGGCGGCAACAGTCCAGCGGTTGAAACGATTTGAGAACATCAGGGGCTCGCCTTGAGTTGTAGTGCCTGGGTTTGCAGCAGTAGGCCGTATCGCATGCGAACGCGGCCGGTGGCATGGGGACCCGGAACCGTCGGGCCGACAATGCCGCTTTTGGCGCTTCACCGCAAGGATTCGGGCATGCGATCCCCTCCGCACGCCCCAAATCGGCCGACTACGCCCCAAGACGCTGCCAGTATGGCCTTATCGTGGCCGCGGACCGCTACCCCGGGCCGGTTCTCACGCGAACGTGCGTCACAATGCCGGGGGCACGTCACATTGGCCCCGGCTCGATCGCTTTGGTCCAATGATCCCGGCTTGCATGGCCTAGCTTACATGGCCTCGTAGTTCGGACCGCCGCCGCCCTCCGGGGGAACCCAGGTGATGTTGCCGTTGGGGTCCTTCACGTCGCAGGTTTTGCAGTGGACGCAGTTCTGGGCATTGATCTGGAAGCGCGGGCTCGCGCCTTCCTCGACCCACTCATAGACCCCGGCCGGGCAATAGCGATTCGAGGGACCGGCGAAGACGTCGTGCTCCGAGGTCTTCTGCAGGTTCATGTCGGCGACCTTGAGATGGACCGGCTGGTCCTCCTCATGATTGGTGTTGGACAGGAACACCGACGAGAGCTTGTCGAACGAGATCTTGCCGTCCGGCTTCGGGTAGTTCTTCGGCGCGTGGCTCTTCGCCGGATCAAGCGTGGCGCGATCGGGCTTCGCATGCGACTGCGTGCCGAACAGCGAGCCACCGAACAGCGTGTTGCACCACATGTCGAAGCCACCGAGCGCGACGCCGAGCACGGTGCCGAACTTCGACCATAGCGGCTTGACGTTGCGGACCAGGAACAGGTCCTTGCCGACCGCCGAGGACCGCCAGGCGTTCTCGTAGTCGACGATCTCGTCATTGGCGCGATCGGCAGCGAGCGCGGCCGCGACATGCTCTGCGGCGAGCATGCCGGTGCCCATCGCATTGTGCACGCCCTTGATGCGAGGCACGTTGACGAAGCCCGCCGCACAACCGACCAGCGCGCCGCCGGGGAAGCTCAGCTTCGGCACCGACTGATAGCCACCTTCGGTGATGGCGCGCGCGCCATAGGCGAGCCGCTTGGCGCCCTCGAAGGTGCCGCGGATCGAGGGATGGGTTTTGAAGCGCTGGAACTCGTCGAACGGCGACAGATACGGATCGTCGTAGTTGAGATGCACGACGAAGCCGACGGCGACGAGATTGTCGTCATAGTGATAAAGGAACGAGCCGCCGCCGGTCTTCAGGTCGAGCGGCCAGCCGAACGAATGCTGGATCATGCCCTTCTGGTGCTTGGCGGGATCGATCTGCCAGACTTCCTTGAGGCCGATGCCGAACTTCGCCGGCTCGCTCTTGGAATCCAGTGCAAACTTCGCGATCAGCTGCTTGGTCAGGCTGCCGCGCGCGCCCTCGGCGAACAGAGTGTACTTGCCGAGCAGTTCCATGCCGCGGGTAAAGGAGTCCTTCGGCTTGCCATCGCGGCCGATGCCCATGTCGCCTGTGGCGATGCCCTTCACCGCGCCCTGCTCGTCATAGAGCACCTCAGCGGCGGCAAAGCCCGGATAGATCTCGACGCCAAGCGCCTCGGCCTTGCGCGCCAGCCAGCGGCAGACATTGCCGAGCGAGCCGATATAGCAGTGATGATTGTCCATCAGCGGCGGCATGATGAAGTTCGGCAGCTTGATCGCGCCGCCTCCCGTCATCCAGTAGAAGCGGTCGTCCTTCACCTGCGTCTTCAGCGGACAGTCGGAATCCTCGCGCCAGTCCGGGATCAGCTTGTCGAGCCCGGCCGGATCGATCACGGCGCCGGAGAGAATGTGCGCACCGACCTCGGAGCCCTTCTCCACCACGACGACGTTGAGATCGGCATTGAGCTGCTTCAGCCGGATCGCGGCCGCCAGGCCAGACGGGCCGGCGCCGACGATGACGACGTCGAATTCCATGGATTCGCGCGGGGGAAGTTCTTCGGTGCTCATCTGATCTCAGCCCTTGAGACGGTTCCTCGTCATTTGCGCCCCCTTGTTTCCGATTTTTCCGGGTAGGACAACCACGGAAATGCGTTCCACTGGGATGCAAGGCACCCCAAACTGATATAGTAAAAGTCTGACTTTCCAAATGATCCCCGAGCCCGCACCCACCGTCCGAGAGCTTCTCGCCTTCTATCTGGAGGCCGGGGTCGATTGCGCGCTCGCGGAGGAACCTGTCGACCGCCTGGCGGAATTGGATGCTCCGCCGCCGGCCCCGCGCGCCGCACCTCCGGTCGAGGCACCACGGCCTGTTGCCGCGCCCGCGGTGATGCGCGGCGAGGCCGCACCTGCGCCGGACATTGCGATCGCCTCCGCACGCGAGGCCGCGCGTACCGCGCCGACGCTCGAGGCACTGCGCGAGCTGATGCAGAATTTTGAAGGCTGCGCGCTGAAGCATACCGCGACGCGGCTGGTGTTCGCCGACGGCAATCCGCAGGCGCGCATCATGTTCGTCGGCGAGGCGCCGGGCCGCGACGAGGACATCGAGGGGCTGCCCTTCGTCGGGCGGAGCGGCAAGCTGCTCGACCTCATGATCGGCGCGATCGGGCTCAACCGCACCACCGCCTACATCGCCAACGTGATTCCCTGGCGGCCGCCCGGCAACCGCACGCCGACGCCGCAGGAAACGCAGATCTGCCTGCCCTTCATCCAGCGCCAGATCGAGCTGGTGAATCCCGACGTGCTGGTGACGCTCGGCAATCCCTCAACGCAGACGCTGCTGTCGACGCGCGAGGGCATCATGCGCACCCGCGGCCGCTGGTTCGACTACGAGACGGGTGGGCGCACCATCCGCGCGCTGCCGACGTTCCACCCGGCCTATCTCTTGCGCTCACCGTCGTACAAGCGGCTGGCCTGGCAGGATCTGCGCGCGATCGCGAAGGTGCTGGCGGGATAGCGAGCTGTCGTAGGGTGGGCAAAGCGAAGCGTGCCCACCATCACTAGGTCGACGACGGATAGACTTGATGGTGGGCACGGCGCTTTGCGCCTTTGCCCACCCTACGATTTCAGCGTTTGTCGCTACGTCCCCTTCGGCCGTACGATGGCCCAGCCGATGCGCAGCAACTGCTGGCGGCCAGTCACCAGCCATTCGAACGCGCGCGGCACTTCCGGAACGATGCCGGGAAAGCGCGCGAGGATTTCCGGCGGCGGGGTGCCGGCGGTGTCGGAGGCGCGCCAGACCACGACGCCGCCGGTCTCGCTGAATTTGGCCTGATTGATCCACGGCGTGCGCGCGGGCTGAGCATCGATGAAGAGATGCGGCCGGCCGGAATGCAGCGTGATCAGGCTCGCGAGCTGGGTCTCGCCGGCGACCGCGCGCAGGCGATGATTGGTGCGGCGGGCAAAGCTCTCGTCGAAGAAATCCGAGATCGCGCGCGCCGGCATCGAGGTCGCAATCTCGTTGGCGCCGGTCAAGGGCAGAAACAGCACGGCGAGCACGACGCCGGCTGCGGGCGCCAGGACGGCGGCAGCCCACACCGTCCGCAGCACCCGCGCGCGGCGCATCGCGATGAGGTCCCCGGCCGTCACGACCACGGCAAGTCCCGACATGACCAGTACGACACCGGCACCGCCGACGACGGCATCGAGCCCGAGCAGCCCGGAGATCAGGACCGCGCCGAGCGCAGGCGCCAGCGCGAAGAAATAGACGAAGTTGTGCGCGAGCGGCTCGACCGGCGGCCGGTAGATGATCGGCGCTTCCTCGCCCTTGGCGACGAACAGGCCGCTATTGAGAAAGGTCAGCGCCGGGATCGCCGCCGCGCCAAGCACGAGCCCGCCGAGCAGCCAGGCCGCGTGCAGCGCGCGGGCGTTCAGCGCGGCGACTTCAGGCAGGGTCGGCATGACAAGCGTCTCGGCGCGCATCAGCCAGACCGCATAGGGCAGCGCCAGCACGGCGACGACGATCAGCGCGAACAGCGGATCGAGCGCGCGTAGCGTCCGGCGTCCGCCGGCGGTCGAGATCGCGAAGACGACGAGCAGGAGGAGAAGGAAGATCGCCGCGGGCGTCGTCAGCAGCAAGAGGCCCGCCTCGATCGACCAGGCGAACCAGGCATTGCCGCGGCGCTGGCCGATGATCTGCCAGGAATGCAACAGCAGCAGCGCCCAGAGCGGCCGCGCCAGCACCAGCGGGCCAAAGTCGAGCGCCGGCGAGGAGAAGGCCAGCACCGTCATGGTCAGCAGCACGGCGAGCACCGCCTGCTGTGAGCCGACCACGGCGCGGGAGAGATGATAGAGCGCGATGAAGGTCGCGACCTCGCAGAGCTGGGCGAGGACATAGACGCCGAACATGTGGCCGCCGGCGGCGCGATAGGCGATGTCGGCGAGCCAGACCGGGAGCGGCGGGCCCAGATCAGTACCGACCTGGTACTCGCGCCCGAAGGCGAGCAGGGTCGCGAGGGTGCCGGGCGGGCTGCGATAGAACACCAGCGCCACGAACAGCCACATCGCGGCCTGGAGCAGCACGGCGATCCACACGATCAGCCGCGGCCGGGCGCGAATGAGCTCGATGACCAGGGAGGTAAACCGCATACAACGTCCGAAAGATGCAGCCAACCCGTCCAGCCGGCCCTATTCGCTCACATCTGTTTTGATAAAGGGCGCTGCGCGTTGTGGCAACGACCGTCTGCCCTAGAGGCCCGCTGGCGCATCAATTTCAACGCTTGCTTCCACCTGCACGTCCATCTCGGTCACCGCAAACAAGTCCCGCACCGGCTCGACCGTCCAGGGCATGTGCTTGGCGCGGGCGGCGGCGACGGGGGCGAAGAAGCTGCGGTGGTGGACGGTGGGGCCGAGGCGGTCGAGCGCGTCGAGGTGCTCGGGAACGGCGTAGCCCTTGTGCTGCTCGAAACCGTAGCCGGGGCAGTCCTGCGCCAGCGCGCACATCAGCCGGTCGCGCGTTACCTTGGCGATGATCGAGGCGGCGGCGATCGACAGGACGATGCCGTCGCCGCCGATCACGGCCTCGCAGTCGCAGGCGGTGTCGAGCCGATCGCGGCCGTCGACAAACACATGACGCGGCGTGTCGGGCAGCGCCACCACGGCGCGCTTCAACGCCCACAGCGAGGCACGCAGGATGTTGTCGCGGTCGATCCGGGAGCGCGAGGCGACGGCGACCGACACCTGCGCGGTGGCGCAGATCTTGTCGAACAGTCTTTCCCGTTCCTCGGCCGTCAGGCGCTTGGAATCGTCAATGCCGCGCGGAATGCGGTCGGGATCGAGAATCACGGCGGCCGCCACCACGGGACCAGCCAGAGGCCCGCGGCCGGCCTCGTCGCAGCCGGCAACCGGCCAGATGCCACGCTTGATCAGCGCGCGCTCGCGGCGGAAGCTCGGCGAGGCGACGGCGATGATGGCGCGCTGCCTACCGGCCGCCCCCTTGGCCGCCTTCGCAAGCGCTGCCTTCTTGGCGGCATTCTTCTTCGACGCGCCCTTCTCTGGCGCGTCTTTGGTCGGCTTCCTGGTCGACTTGTCCCGAATCATGGCCGGGATCGTGCGCAAGCGGCCCGGCCGGCGCAACCGGGAACCCCGGACAATTCCCGTTATTCAGACCAGCCGCCTACTCTGCCAGATGCACCCGCCGGTCCTCACCGACCTCGATGCCCGGCGCGACCACGACCTCCCAGGGATGGCTGTCGGGGTCGGCGAAATAGCCGGAATAACCGCCGTAGTCGGTCTCATGCGCCGCTTTCAGCAGTGCCGCGCCCTTGCCGACGGCGAAGGCCAGAACCGCATCGACCTCGCCGCGCGTGGCGCAGTTCCAGGCGAGCGTGATGCCGCGGAAGGTCGCGGGCCTCGGATTGTCCGGCAACTTGGCATCGGCCGCGAGCTTATCCCAGTGAAACAGGGCCAGCACCGGACCACCGGTATCATAGAAGGCGACGGCCTCGCCGGTCCCCTTCAGCCGACGCGAGAAGCCGAGCGCGTCATAGAAGGCGATGCTGGCGCGAATGTCGCTCACACCCAGTGTGATGACGGTGAGCCGCGGCACCGGCGCGGCAAGTTCCTGGCTCATGCTACGCCTCTTTCGCTTCCCGGTCAGAACAGGCTGAGCTGATCGCCGTTCCGCTTCGGCCTCGCAAAGTGATCCGTCGTCAGCTTGGAGCGCCGCTTGTTCAGCCCAAGCCTGTCGCAGGCGATCTCGAAGCGGCGGCCGATGGTCCAGGCCATCGGTCCGGTGCCCTTCATCCGCTCACCCCATTTCGCGTCGTAATCGCGGCCGCCGCGCATGTCGCGGATCAGGGTGAAGACGTGGCGGTAGCGGTCCGGATAGTTGGCCATCAGCCATTCGCGGAAGAGATCACGCACCTCCAGCGGCAGCCGCAGCAGCACATAGGAGGCTTCCTTGACGCCGGCATGGGCGGCGGCATCGAGAATGCGCTCGATCTCGGAATCGTTCAGCGCGGGGATCACGGGCGCGACCATCACGGTGGTCGGAATGCCGGCCTCCGAGAGCTGCTTCAGCGCCTCCAGCCGCTTCGGCGGCGTCGCCGCGCGCGGCTCCATGGTCCGCGCGAGTTTTGGATCGAGCGAGGTGACCGAGATCGCGACCTTGGCGAGGTTGCGCTTGGCCATCCGCGCGAGAATGTCGATGTCGCGCACGACCAGCGCCGACTTGGTGACGATGCCGACCGGATGGCCGGCGCGCTCCAGCACTTCGAGAATGCCGCGCATGATCTTACGCTCGCGCTCGATCGGCTGATACGGATCGGTATTGGTCCCGATCGCGATCATCCGCGGCTCGTAGCCGGTCGCGGCCAGCTCCTTCTCGAGCAGCGAAGGCGCCTCGGGCTTGGCAAACAGCTTTGACTCGAAGTCGAGCCCCGGCGACAGGCCGAGATAGGCGTGCGTCGGCCGCGCGAAGCAATAGACACAGCCGTGCTCGCAGCCGCGATAGGGATTGATCGAGCGGTCGAAGCCGATATCGGGGGATTCGTTGCGGGTGATCACCTTGCGCGAGGTGTCGACGCCAACGGTGGTCTTGAACGGCGGCAGCTCCTCCAGGCTCTGCCAGCCATCGTCGAAGGCGACGCGGGCCTCGGCCTCGAAGCGGCCGCTGGCATTGGACTGGGCGCCCCGCCCTCGCCTGCGCTGTTTGTCGATGGCGACCGCCAGTTCGGGAAAATCAGAGTCCGCACCCGCCGGCTCGGAGGGCGCCGTGACCGGCGGGTGCTTGAGAGCATGAGAGGATGCTGGACTCATGAAGCCAAGATAGCACGCCAAAGGAACAAATCAAGAACACAAACAAAAAACTGAAAAACAACCCCATGCACAGTAGCCGCCCAAATTTCGGGCGCGGTCCTTTGACCTCACGCAACACACCGGTCGCGGCGATCCTGTTCGATGCCGGACAGGGATCAATCGCACCGGAACAAAGTTGGTGACGATCGCTGGGTGAAAGTCAGCAGGAACATGACAAATCAACGACAATCGGCCTCAGGGAGCAGCGAGCTCGATCTGCTCGATCGCTATTGGCGCGCCGCGAACTACCTCTCCGTCGGGCAAATCTATCTGCTCGACAATCCGCTGCTGCGCGAGCCGTTGCGGCCGGAGCACATCAAGCCGCGCTTGCTCGGACATTGGGGCACGACGCCCGGTTTGAACTTCATCTACGCCCATCTCAACCGCGTCATCCGCGCGCTCGATGTCAGCGTGCTCTATATCTGCGGTCCCGGCCACGGCGGCCCGGGCATGGTGGCCAATACCTATCTCGAAGGCAGCTACAGCGAGATCTATCCTGACGTCGCGCGCGATACGGACGGATTGCGAAAACTTTTCAGGCAGTTCTCCTTCCCCGGCGGCATTCCGAGCCACGCGGCGCCGGAAACGCCGGGCTCGATCCACGAAGGCGGCGAGCTCGGCTACGCGCTGGTGCATGCCTATGGCGCCGCATTCGACAATCCCGACCTGATCGTCGCCTGCGTCGTCGGCGATGGCGAGGCGGAAACCGGCCCGCTCGCGGCGTCCTGGCACTCAAACAAGTTCCTGAATCCCGCCCATGACGGCGCCGTGCTGCCGATCCTGCACCTCAACGGTTACAAGATCGCGAACCCGTCCGTGCTCGGACGGATGCGCGACGCGGAGATCCGCGACCTGTTCCGCGGGTTCGGCCACGAGCCGCTGTTCGTCGAGGGCGACGATCCCGAATTGATGCACCAGGCCATGGCGGATGCGCTCGACGTCGCGCTCGCCAGCATCCGCTCGATCCAGCAGCATGCCCGCGACGGCCGCAAGAGCGTCGAGCGGCCGCGCTGGCCGATGATCGTGCTGCGCAGCCCGAAGGGCTGGACCGGCCCGAAGGAGGTCGACGGCAAGAAGGTCGAGGGCTTTTGGCGCGCACATCAGGTTCCCGTTGCGGGCTGTCGCGAGAACCCGGCGCATCTGAAAATCCTCGAAGACTGGATGCGCAGCTACGAGCCCGAGAAGCTGTTCGACGGCAGCGGCGCGCTTATTCCCGAGCTCCAGGCTCTGGCGCCCGAAGGTAACAGGCGCATGGGCGCCAATCCGCACGCCAATGGCGGCCTGTTGAAGAAGGAGTTGAAGCTGCCGGACTTCCGCAGTTTTGCGTTGGACGTGCCGCAGCCCGGCGGCGTCACCGGCGAAGCGACGCGTGAGCTCGGCAAATTTTTGCGCGACGTCATCCGCCTCAACGCCGAGGCGCGCAACTTCCGCATCATGGGTCCGGACGAGACCGCGTCAAACCGGCTCGACGCCGTGTTCGAGGCGACCGAACGGGTCTGGATGGAGCCGACGGAGCCTTACGACGTGCATCTCGCCCAAGACGGCCGCGTGATGGAGGTTTTGAGCGAGCATCTCTGCCAGGGCTGGCTCGAGGGTTATCTGCTCACCGGCCGCCACGGCTTGTTCTCCTGCTACGAGGCCTTCATCCACATCGTCGATTCCATGTTCAACCAGCACGCCAAATGGCTGAAGGTGACGCGGCATCTGCCCTGGCGGCGACCGATCGCCTCGCTGAACTATCTCCTGACCTCGCATGTCTGGCGGCAGGACCATAACGGCTTCAGCCATCAGGATCCCGGCTTCGTCGATCTCGTCGCCAACAAGAAGGCCGACATCGTCCGCATCTACTTCCCGCCCGATGCCAACACGCTGTTGTGGATCGCCGATCACTGCCTGCGCACCTATGACCGCATCAACGTGATCGTTGCCGGCAAGCAGCCAGCCCCGCAATGGCTATCGATGCAGGACGCCGCCACGCATTGCGATGCCGGCATCGGCATCTGGACCTGGGCCGGCACGGAGGATGCGGATGGCGAGCCCGACGTCGTGATGGCCTGCGCCGGCGACGTGCCGACACTGGAGACGCTCGCCGCCGTCGATCTGCTGCGCAAGGCGCTGCCCGACCTGAAGATCCGCGTCGTCAACGTCGTCGACCTCATGACGCTGCAGCCGAAAGACCAGCACCCGCACGGCCTGTCCGACCGCGATTTCGACAGCCTGTTCACATCAGACAAGCCCGTGGTCTTCGCCTATCACGGCTATCCCTATCTCATCCACCGTCTCACCTATAACCGCACCAACCATGCCGGAATGCATGTGCGCGGCTTTGCCGAGGAAGGCACCACGACGACGCCGTTCGACATGGTCGTGCTCAACGGGCTCGACCGCTATCACCTCGCGATCGAGGCGATCGCGCGCGTGCCGGGTCTGGCGACCAGGGCCGCGCAGGTGCAACAGCAGTTCCGCGACAAACTGATCGAACATTCGCACTATGTGCGCGAACACGGCGAGGACATGCCTGAAATCCGCGACTGGGTCTGGCCGGGCAAGACGGGTTGACGTCATGACGGTGTCGGTCCTCGTCCTCAACTCGGGCTCGTCGAGCATCAAGTTCGGCCTGTTCGACATCGCGGCGGCCGAGCCTGCCCTGCTCTGCAAGGGCCTGCTCGACGAGCAAGAGGCGAAGCCGCGGCTCGTGGTGAAAAGCCCCGCGGGCGGAGACCTTTTCGAGACGCAGAGGGAAGCATCCGATGCGGACAGCGGCCATCTGTTCGCGGACGTGCTCGGCTTCATCGAGGAGCGTTTTGCCGACCACCGCCTGCGCGCCGTCGGTCACCGCATCGTTCATGGCGGGCCGGATTATTCGGGCCCGGTTGAGCTGACTGACGACGTCTACGCAAAGCTGGACGCACTGACGCCACTGGCGCCGCTGCACCAGCCGCGCTGCCTTGAACCTGTCGGCATCATCAGCACGATCCGGCCTGAACTGACGCAGATCGCCTGTTTCGATACGGCCTTCCATCACAGCATGGCTCCACCCGCGAGCCGCTTCGCCATCCCGCGGCGCTATGAAGAGCGCGGTATCCGGCGCTACGGCTTTCACGGCCTCTCGTTCGAATATGTCGCGGGGCGCCTCGCGAAAATCGCGCCGCAGTTCATTGCCAAGCGCACCATCATCGCGCATCTCGGCAATGGCGCCAGCCTGTGCGCCTTGCGCGATGGCCGCAGCGTCGACACCACGATGGGGCTGACGCCGCTCGATGGCCTCGTGATGGGCACCCGGAGCGGCACGATCGATCCCGGCGTGCTGCTCTATCTGCAACAGCACGAGAGGATGCCGGTCGAGGATGTCCAGCACCTGCTCTATCACGAGTCAGGCCTGCTCGGCGTCTCCGGCATCTCTGCCGACATGCGCACGCTGCTGGCGAGCCGTGAGGCGGCGGCGCGGCAGGCGGTCGAGCTCTTCACCTTCCGTGCGGCGCAGCAGGTCGCGGTGATGGCGACCACGCTGGGCGGGCTGGACTGTCTGGTCTTCACCGGCGGCATCGGCGAGCATGCGAAGGAAATCCGCACCGCGATTGGTGAGCGGCTCGGGTGGCTCGGCGTGCATATTGACGCGGGTGCGAATGACGCGGCACGCGAGCGGATCAGCAGCAGTGGCAGCACCGTCAATGTGTTCGTCATTCCGACGAATGAGGAGCTGACGATCGCTCGGCATTGCGCGGCTGTGCTGCGAGTGAAATGAAAGCCCGGTCGACCGCTGCATCTTTCCCTTCTCCCCCGTGGGAGAATTTCAGCGGGCCATGACTTCTCGGGCCATGACTTGTCGGGCCATGACTTGTCGCAGCGCTGCTGCGCCACTGTCGAAATGACCATGGTGCGCAAAGCAAACGATTTCGCCAGCGCTTCGAGCACCATGGGCCAACTACGTCGCTCCGCTCAGTACGGAGAGTACCCGCCCGGGCAAACATAGTTTCCGTAAGCGTCATAGCCGCAGCCGCTGCGGTAGTAGGCCCCCGTCGCAGCTGCGCCGATCGCCGCGGCCCCCACTGCCGCCGCACCGACGCCGTAACGATATCCGCGATACCCTGCATAAGCGCCCCGATAGCCGTAACGCCCGCCGCGCACGGCGACAGCACCGCCCCGATATCCACGCGCCGCGACCGCGCCCCCGCGGTAGCCTCCTGCCCGCACGGCACCGCCGTGGAAACCTCCTGCGCGCATGGCGCCGCCGCGACCGCCGCGGGCAGATGCGTCATCGGGAGTGAAGGCGACAAGCAGCATAGCTGCGGCTGCCGAAGCGATGAGAGCTTGACGCAACATCAGCGTACTCCTTCTTCGAGGGAGGAAGCCGCGGACAGCTGCACATCGCGTTGACCGCGGGTCCGATCGAAGTCTCGTGCGCTGGAGCTTCGTGCCTTTGATTTGGATCAACGTTCATCTACATGAACGACGGTTCCCCGCCCGCACAGTGGCGTGCAGGCCGATCTCAGGCCGGTCTAATGCGTGCCCGACAGGATCTGGATGCACCCGATCACGACCTCGATCACGATCAGCACCACGACTGCGATTTCCAGACGCAGCGAGCGCTGGGTGTCGATGATGTCGGTCAGCGCGTTGGCGGTTTCCGAGACCGCGGTGAGCTTGCGCTCAAGCGTGTCAAGGCGCTCCTTCAATTCGTACTCGTCTTCGAGACGGGCATAGAGGCGGTCGAGCTCGGGCTTCTCCCAGAGCACGTCCGGTTTCTCGGCCACCGCGACACGGCCGGCGACGCGCTGCTGGACCAGAAGCGCATTGCCGATCAGTTGCAGGATGCCCTTGCGCCGGGGCGGCGTGCGGCCCTGCTCGGCGAGCCCCCGCGCGAAGGGCTCGATCACGTCGAAAACCGCGGCGACGCGGCGCTCGTCGCGGGCGAGCGAGGTGCTCTTGGCGAGCGCGTCCGCAACGATCAGCAGCCGATCGTCGGAGAATTTGGCGAGGCAGATCGGCCCGCCGGGCTGGATCGCCTCGGCGTTCTCATCCTTGCAGAGCTGCGCCTGTGCGATCTCCTCTTCAAAAGGGCTGAGCTCGCCGGTCACCCGCGGTTTCAGGCTGTCGATCAGCACCTTCTCCTCCGAAGGGAGGAGGCCGATCAGCACCACGACGCCGTAGCGGAAGATCACGACGAGCCCGGCATGGACGCGGAAGGCAGCAGGCGTCGAGGAGACAGGTGCGCCAAGCTCGAGCCCGGACGGATTGATGCGTTCGCCCAGCATCACGGCGCGGATCCGCAGGGTCGGCGCGGCCTCCGGCTTCGGCGATGTTGGCGTGGTGCCAACGGGAAGTTGATCGGCGTTCACTGGACTATCTCACTTTGCGCGGCGAGCGTTGCACGTTTTTCCCGTCACAAGGTTTGTGTCAGACTGCCGGTGCAGCCTTGCGGAACGTGCCGTCCTCGCCCCGATCATATCGGCAGAGAAAGCCCCCGTTTGAAGCTCACGGAAACGACATTCGCGGAAACATTCGGCAACAGGGCCACCCCGCGCACGACATATTCGGCTGCGATAGACCGGCGGCGATCTACCATCGCATGCCGGAACACCGGCGAAAAGTTGCACTCGGCGACGCCGCGTGTTTATGACACATTCATAACAAGCTACGCTTCTCCCGAAGTGCAGACATCGAAGCCTCAATCATGCTGAGCGTCATCATACCGACCGAAGGCGTCGAGCAGACGGCGGTCGCAACCCTCGCCGCGCTGGTGCCCGGCGCCGCCGCGGGCGTCATCCGCGAAGTGCTGCTGGTCGACGGCACCCGCAACGGCGTCATCGAGCGCGTGGCGGACGTTGCAGGCTGCCGTTTCATCGGCTTCGAGGGATCCTCGCAGGGCGCCGCGCTTGCCGCCGGCGCGCTCCAGGCCCGTTCGCCCTGGCTGATGTTCCTCCCGGCCGGCGCCGTGCTGGAGACCGGCTGGATCGAGGAAACCACCCAGTTCATCCAGGCTGTCTCGACCAGCGGCAGGGATCGCGCGGCGGTGTTCCGCTACACACGGTCGCCTTATGCCGATACCGGGTTTCGCGACGTCCTCTGGGCCGTGGTGCGCAAACTGGTCGGCCCCCTCGGCGATCAGGGACTCTTGATCGCGCGCGATCATTACGACCGGATCGGCGGCTACCCGCCCCAGGCCCGCCGTTCCGAGGCGCGGCTGCTCCGGCGGCTCGGCCGCTCGTCCCGGACCATGCTGCGCAGCCGGATCGTCATGGTCGGCTGACGTCACCGATCTAATACTTGCCAAAGTCAAATAATTGTTTGACAATGGCAATTATCGAGGTGACCCATGCCATCTGCCCTTTCGTCATCCAGCCCGTCGCCATCCTGCCCCGCTTCGACCGAACAGGTCGCTGACGACCAGGTCCAGGCGGTTCGCGCCTTCAACCGCTTCTACACCCAGAAGCTCGGCGTGCTCGACCAGCAGCTCCTGAAGAGCCCGTTCTCGCTGAGCGAGGCGCGCGTGCTCTACGAGCTGGCCCATGGTGGCGAGCAGTCGGCCAAGGAGATCGGCATCGCGCTCGGGCTCGACGCCGGCTATCTCAGTCGCATCGTGCAGAACTTCGACGAGAGCGGCCTGATCGCGCGCAAGCCGCTTCCGAGCGACCGCCGGCAGGTTCAGTTGAGCCTGACCGCGAAGGGCCGCCAGGCGTTCGCCAGGCTCGAACGCTCGTCCCAGGACGACGTCGCCGCGATGCTGCGGCCGCTGCCGGATGAGGAGCGCAGCAAGCTCACCGGTGCGATGGAGACGATCGAGCGGCTGCTCGCTATGCCGCGGACGCCATCCCCGCGCGCGACCCTGCGCGAGCCCCGCCCGGGCGACATGGGCTGGGTGGTGCAGAGCCACGGCGCGCTCTACGCCAGCGAATACGGTTTCGACTCCGGCTTCGAGGCGCTGGTGGCCGAGATCGTCGCCAAATACATGACCTCCTACGATGCCTCGCGCGAGCGCTGCTGGATCGCCGACATCGAGGGCCGGCCGGTCGGCTCGGTATTTCTGGTCAAGGCCAGCGACGACGTCGCCAAGCTGCGCCTGTTGCTGCTCGATCCGGCCGCACGCGGACAGGGGCTAGGCCAACGGCTGGTCGCCGAATGCGTCTCCTTTGCCCGCGCCTGCGGCTATCGGCGGATGACGCTGTGGACGCAGAGCAATTTGGTCGCCGCGCGAAAAATCTATCAGGATGCCGGCTTCAAGCTGACCGCCACCGAGCCGCATCGCAGCTTTGGCCAGAACCTCACCGGCGAAACCTGGGAGCGCGATCTCTGATGCGGCGGCACGCGCTCATCACGGGAGAGCTCGTCGATCTCTACAAGCGCCGCGCACGACGGCTGCACGCGGAAGCGTGCCGGACTATGTGGCGCGTGGTGTGGGGCTCGCTGCGGCGGAAGAGCTAGTCGCTATCGCTGTCGCAGCGGGCGCGATGCGCATGATTGTGCCCTCGCCCCTTGCGGGAGAGGGCAGCGACGCCAGTAGATACGAACTCGCTTGGGTGAGGGGTATGTCTCCGAGCGGTCCGTGCGGATGGAGACCCCTCACCCGTCTCGCCGCTCCGCGGCGAGCCACCCTCTCCCACAAGGGGAGAAGGGAAGAGGTCCGCGCCTAGCTCAGCAAAGCAGCGTCAAAGCAACGCACTCACACCGTCGCGCCCTGCGCCTTTGCCCTTCGCAGATGCTCGTCCAGGCGCGGCATGATCTCGACGAAATTGCAGGGACGCGTGCGGTAGTCGAGCTGGGCCGCGAGGATGCCGTCCCAGCCGTCGCGACAGGCGCCGGGTGAGCCCGGCAGGCAGAAGATGTAGGTGGCGCCGGCGACGCCGGCGGTGGCGCGGCTCTGGATCGTCGACGTGCCGATCTTGGCGTGGCTGAGCATGTGGAAGGCGATCGAGAAGCCGTCCATGCGCTTCTCGAACAGTGGCTCGATCGCCTCCGGCGTGACGTCGCGTCCGGTAAAACCGGTGCCGCCGGTGGTGATGACGACGTCGATGCCGGCATCGGCAATCCAGCGGCGGACGACGGCGCGGATCGCCTCGACGTCGTCGGTGACGATCTCGCGCGCGGCGAGATGATGGCCCGCCGCGGTGAGGCGGTCGGCCAGCGTCTGGCCGGACTTGTCGTCGGCGAGCGCGCGCGTGTCAGAGACGGTGAGCACCGCGATGTTGAGCGGGATGAATTGTTTTGACTCGTCGATCGAGGCCATTGGTCCTTCCTCTCGTGTCCCGGACGCGATGCAGCGCGTCAGCGGTGCGTCGCAGAGCCGGGACCCAGAGCTGAGAGACCGGCATTGTGGGCCCCGGCTCTGCAGCGCACCGCTGAAGAAGCGCTGCGCTGCGTCTGGGGCACGAAGTCCTGGCGACTACGACCCGCTGCCGAACGTGTTGCAGGCCTGGACGGTCCCTTGCTGGTAGCCGGTCATGAACCACTGCTTGCGTTGCGCCGCCGAGCCGTGCGTGAAGGAATCGGGCACGACGCGTCCCGTGGCCTGGCGTTGCAGCGTGTCATCACCGATCGCGCTCGCCGTGGTCAACGCGGCGTCGATGTCGCCGGGCTCGAGGAAGTTCGGACGCTTTTTCGACTCGCGATTGACCCAGACGCCGGACAGGCAATCGGCCTGCAATTCGACCTTCACCTGGAGCGCATTGGCCTCGGCCTTGCTGCCGGCCTGCTGCTGCAGCCGCGTCACGCGCGGAATGATGCCGAGCAGGTTCTGGATGTGATGGCCGGCCTCATGCGCGATGATGTAGGCGGTGGTGAAGTTGCAGGCGGACTTGCCGGAGCAGCCGCGGAAGCGCGTCTCGACCTCGCGGAAGAAACTGGTGTCTAGGAAGATGGTACGATCCGGCGGACAGTAGAACGGCCCCATCGCCGACTCTGCCCGGCCGCAGCGGCCGCCATTGGTGACGTTGCGGAACAGCACGACCTTCGGACCGGTGTAGGACTGGCCGCTGGCCTGGAAGATTTCGCTCCAGCGGTCGTCGATCTCGCCGAGGATGCCGGAGATCATGCTGCCCATCTCGTCGGTCGGCGCGCCGCGCTTGGCGGAGGTCGACTGACGATCGGTCTGGTAGGAAGGCGCCTGGCCGCCGCCGGTGAGGATCTCGGCGCCGCCGATCAGGATGCGCGGATCGATGCCGAAGGCATAACCGACCAGGCCGAGCACGATGATGGTGCCGATGCCCAGACCGCCGCCGCCCATCGGCAGGCCGAACCCGCCTCCGCCGCCGCCCATGCCGCCACCGCCGTCGCGGCGATCCTCAATGTCGTCGCTGCGGCGGAAATCATCATAACGCATGGCGGGTTTCCCTCAGTCCTCAATTGGCGTCATTTGGGCGCATAAGCGCGAAAGCTCAACGCGCCACACACGTAAAATTTCCAATGCGTTAATCAATATCCCGCTCGGCAATTATTGCCTAGTGCGACAGCATGCCGATGCCAGCAATTTTTTCCGGGGTCGTGCAATTTTTTCCGAGAGAAATTTGGCGACCTGACTGCTCCCGCAACGCGAAGAAATACGAAATACACTGGAAAACACGACGAATGCGCAGAGCGAAACGCGCACAATGCGTGATGCGAGGGCTGCTCACCAAAGCGGCGGGTTAAGTCGATTTTTACTTTGCCGCTCCATTGTAACGGTCAGTCGGTTGTTTGGTCCCGCGTCGCCGACAGCGTCGCCTGAGTCAGAGTTCTTGAGTCATGGTAGTGTCGCGTCGCGGGGCGTCTGCAAGGGCGCCCCGCACAAATTTTGAGTCCGCTTCGCACAGCATCATCCTCGGTGATTGCGTCGCCGAGATGTCGAAGCTTCAGGCCGGTTCGGTCGACCTCGTGTTCGCCGATCCGCCCTACAATCTCCAGCTCAAGGGCGATCTGAAGCGCCCCGACGAATCCCATGTCGATGCCGTCAACGACGACTGGGACAAGTTCGATTCGTTCTCCGCCTATGACGATTTCACCCGCGCCTGGCTGCTTGCCGCCCGCCGCGCGATGAAGCCGTCGGCGACGATCTGGGTGATCGGCTCCTATCACAACATCTTCCGCGTCGGCGCGATCATGCAGGACCTCGGCTTCTGGCTCCTGAACGACATCGTCTGGCGCAAGTCGAACCCGATGCCGAATTTCCGCGGCCGCCGCTTCACCAACGCGCACGAGACCATGATCTGGGCCGCGCGCGACGAGAAGGCCAAGGGCTACACGTTCAACTACGAGGCACTGAAGGCCGCCAACGAGGACGTGCAGGCACGGTCCGATTGGCTGATCCCGCTCTGCACCGGCGAGGAGCGCCTCAAGGGCGCCGACGGCAAGAAAGTGCATCCGACGCAGAAGCCGGAAGGCCTGCTCGCGCGCGTGCTGCTGTCGTCGTCGAAACCCGGCGATCTCGTGATCGATCCCTTCAACGGCACCGGCACCACCGGCGCGGTCGCAAAACGTCTCGGCCGCTCCTATATCGGCTTCGAGCGCGACAAGACCTACGCGAAGGCCGCCGAAGCGCGCATCGCCGCGGTCGAGCCGCTGCCGGAGGAAAGCCTCGCTCCGTTCATGACCGCGCGCGAAGCGCCGCGGGTCGCGTTCTCCGAGCTGATCGAGCGCGGCATGATCATGCCCGGCACGAAGCTGTTCGACGCCAAGAAGAAGCTCGGCGCACTCGTGCGCGCCGACGGCGCCATCATGCTGGGCGACAAGGTCGGCTCGATCCACCGCATCGGCGCCGTGGCGCAAGGGGCGCAAGCCTGCAACGGCTGGACCTTCTGGCATGTCGAGACCAAGAAGGGTCTCAAGCTGATCGACGAGTTCCGCGCCGAGATCCGTGCGGGGATCGGGGCGGAGTAGTTTTCTCCGCGGTCCCGTAGGGTGGGCAAAGCGAAGCGTGCCCACCACCTTGGAATATGCCGCAAGCGACGCGGTGGGCACGGCGCTTCGCGCCTTTGCCCACTCTACGGCTCCTTGAATGCCGCCACAGCCAGGACTAGATTTCACCGATCAGCCCCGTCCTGACCGGTCCGGCTCCCATGCGACGACAGTCCGAGACATTGCTGCTGGTGCCGCTGCTGCCGATCTTCCTGCTCGGCATGTTTCCGATGTTCCTGATCGCCCTGCTCGGCTTTTTCGGCCTCGCCATCTTCGGCGTGCTGGTGGTCTGCGTCGGGCTGGCCAGCAGCAACGAGGCCCACGACAATTTCAATCACGACGTCATCGTGCACGGCTACGCGCGCGGATCGGAGCGCAAGGCGCGGGCCTCCAGCATGCACGCCGCAACGCGGCTCGCGATGCGGCTGGACGCTGTCGGCGCCGGGATGATCGTCATCGCCGTCGTCGGCCTGCTCTATTCCAGTTGAGCGTCGAGGCGCGGCCTCACGGCGCCAGACGGGCGATCAATCGATCGGAGGCATCCATGAGCGCCGTCGCATAGGATCGCTCCGCAGACGAAGGGCTCGGCAGGATCGCCTCAGCCTTGTTGTTGAGCATGACACCGCTGCGGCCGTTGAGATCAGGCGACACCAGGAGCGGCACCAGTCGCTCGGCATAGGCGTCCGGCTCGACCATCATGAAGCTGGTCAGCCAGTTGATCAGCGAGACGAGCGCACGCGACCCGAACAGATTGGCGCGAATATCGGTCTTCACGAAGCCGGGATTAAGGCCGAACACATCGACATCGGCAAAGCGCCTGGCGGCCTCGAGGACGAGCACTTCGTTGCCCGCCACGGTGTTCGAGTGGGCTGCGAACCGCTTGTAGCGCCGCTCCGAATTCAGATCGGCGACATCGGCCCTCTGCTCAGTCCCGGGGAATCCCATGACGAATATCCGAGACTTGAATGTGGCCGTGGCCCTGTCCCTTCCAAGACGAGAGGCGATCGCGTTCAGGATGACGAAGCGGCTCAGATAGCTGACGGCAAGATCGCGTTCGATGCCTTCCGCCGTCACCTCACGCCTGGGCCCCGCCATGATGCCGGTCGTGAAGACGACGATGTCGAGCGTCTCGGCGGGAAGCTCACGGCCGATCCGCCTGGCTTCTCGCATCAGGCTCAGATCGGCCTGCATGAATGCGATGCCCGGCACGTTCTGATCGCGGAACGTCTGGCCGACGACGAGGACACGCGCCCCCTTGGCCGCCAATTGGCGGCTGAACGCCCGGCCAATGCCGCCGGTGCCGCCGATCACCGCCACATTCAATCCAGCGAGCCTGAGGCCTTCGAGCGCCGGCGGATTCACCTTCAGGTTCTTGTCGAGTTCTACGCGTTTCATGGATGGCTTGCCCTGCAATGTCAGCAAAGGGCAGATGGACCTTCCACTCAATGGAATAAATGCCGTAAAATGGAACTGATTGATCCACTGATGGAATAATGAAATGGCGTTGTTGAACGATATGGCGCTGTTCGTGGAGGTCGCGAAGGCCCGCAGCTTCCGTCGCGCCGCCAAGACCCTCGACATGCCCAATTCGACGCTGTCGCGCCGGATCGATCTGTTGGAGAAGGAGATCGGGCTTCGCCTGTTGAACCGGACGACCCGCAAGATCGAATTGACCGAAGCCGGCCAGATCTACTTCGAGCGCTGCAAGCGCATCGTGGACGAGGCGCGCCTGGCGCATGAGCAACTGGACGGGATGCTGGCGCAGCCGAGCGGCATGCTCCGCGTCTCGCTGCCGGTGGATTTCGCGAACACCTACCTCGCACCGTTGATCGCCGAATTCGCGCGGCAATATCCCGACATCGATTTCGAATTCGACCTGACGCCGCGACGTGTCGATCTCGTATCGGAGCCGTTCGATCTGGCGATCCGCGTCGGAGAATCAGAGCCATCCCACATGATCGCGCGGCCGCTCGCCCGTATGCCGGGATATCTCTACGCCTCGCCGCGCTATCTCGAGACCAACGGCGAGCCGCATGAACCGGCGGACCTCACCCGTCATCAATGCTTGTGCATGACGAAGGTGAGTGCGTGGACGTTACACAGGGGCACGCAGATGGAGCAGACCGACGTCGGCGGCCGTTTTCGGCTCAACAACGTGGGACTGATCCGCCGCCTCGCAACGCTCGACACGGGCATCGCCTTTCTTCCGCAAGAGATCGTGGCCGACGAAGTGGCGGATGGCCGGCTGCGTCGCATCATGCCGCAATGGCAGGGCTCGCCCGTCACCGTCTACGCAGTCACCGAGACGCGCCTGCTGCCAGCCAAGACGCAGCGCTTCATTGAATTCCTGCGGGAACGGCTCAGCCGGACTTGAATCGTCATTACGGCGGCGATCGGCCTTTGTTACGCAGGCTGATCTGCGTACCGCGCAGACACCGCCCGGCAAACTCGCCGGTTGCTCTCCCCGGCCATGTTCAGGCACAGAAGGCCGCGACGCTGCATTCATTCTCTAAAAAGGGAATTGGGGAGACAAACATGCTCAAGTTCTATTTCAACGGTTCGCCGAACCCGACCAAGGTCGCGCTTTATCTGGAAGAGGCCGGCCTGGCGTTCGAGCCGGTCAAGATCGACACCCGCACGGGCGAGCAGTTCGCGCCGGACTATCTGAAGATCAATCCGAACGGCAAGGTGCCGGCGATCGACGACAACGGCACCATCGTGTTCGACTCGAACGCCATCCTGCTCTACCTCGCCGAGAAGACCGGCAAGTTCCTTCCCGCCGCCAACGTCCGCGGCGAGACGCTGTCATGGCTGATGTTCATTGCCACCGGCGTCGGGCCGTATTCGGGCCAGGCCGTGCACTTCAAGCATTTTGCGCCGAAGGACCAGAACCACGACTACGCCCATAACCGCTACCAGTACGAGACCGATCGCCACTACAAGATTCTCGACGGTCACCTTGAAGGCCGCTGCTACATGGTCGGCGACAGCTATTCGATCGTCGACATGGCGCTGTGGGGCTGGGCGCGGATGGTGCCGTTCAAGCTCGGCGACGATGCCTTTGCGCGCTATCCGAACGTGAAGCGGCTGGTGGACGAGATCTCGGCGCGGCCGGCGGCGGCGCGCGCGATCGCGCTGAAGGACAAGTTCACCTTCAAGGCCGAGATGGACGACGAGGCGCGCGCCAACATGTTCAAGCACATGACGACGAAGGTCGCCTGATCGCGCGACGCAGCTTTTGGAGGCCACGCGCATGCGCGTGGCCTTTTGCGTTTGCGGCTCAGGCGGCGTGGACCGAGCTCAGGAATTTTGCGACTTCCTGCTTCAGCCGATTGCTGTCTGAAGACAGCGAGCGCGCCGCCGAGAGCACCTGCGAGGAGGCCGAGCCGGTCTCGGAGGCTCCGCGCTGCACGTCGCCGATATTGGTCGATACGCGCTGCGTGCCGTGAGCGGCCTGCTGGACGTTGCGGGAGATTTCCTGTGTGGCAGCGCCCTGCTCTTCCACGGCCGCCGCAACCGTCGACGAGATCTCCGACAGCCGCTCGATGGTGCCGCTGATCTCCCGGATCGAGCCGACCGACTCCTCCGTCGCGGCCTGGATGCCGGAGACCTGCTGGGCGATCTCGCCCGTGGCCTTCGCGGTCTGCTCGGCCAGCGCCTTGACCTCGGAGGCGACCACGGCAAAGCCGCGACCGGCCTCGCCCGCACGCGCCGCCTCGATCGTCGCGTTCAGTGCCAGCAGATTGGTCTGGCCGGCAATCGTGCTGATCAGCTCGACCACGTCGCCGATACGGGCGGCGGCCTTGGACAGTTCACCGACCCGTTCGTTGGTCCGCGTTGCCTGACCCACAGCCTCGCTGGCGATGCGGGCGGATTCCTGCACCTGGCGGGCGATCTCCGAGACCGAGGAGGACAGTTCCTCGGTCGCCGAGGCAACGGCCTGCACATTGGCCGAGGCTTCCTGGGAGGCGCTGGCGACTTCCGTCGACAGATCCTGGGCGCGGCTGGCCGTCGTGGTCAGGGTGCCCGCGGAAGCCTCGAGCTCGTTTGATGCCGACGACACGGTGTCGACGATCTCGCCCACCGCTCGTTCGAACTGATTGGCCAGGTTTCGCATGTCGGCCTTGCGGCTCTCCGCCTGCCGCGCCTCGACCTCGACCTGCTCGTGGCGCAGGCGGTCGGTCTCGACCATGCTCTCCTTGAACACCTGGATCGCCTTGGCCATCTCGCCGATCTCGTCGCGATTTCCGCGGCCGGGGATCTCAACCTTGAGATCGCCACCGGCGAGGGCTCCCATCGCCCGGGTCATCGTGGTCAGCGGTCCGACGATGCTGCGCGCGATCAGGAAGGCGACGAGGCCGCCGAACAGGACCGCAAGGCCGCCGGCGACTTCCTGAATCCAGGTCGTGCTGGCAATGACGCCATCGGCGGCCGCGCGCGACTTCTGGTAGTCGGCCTTCAATCCGGTCTCCGCCACCTTGAGCCTGTCGACGCTATCGCTGATCAAGGGGGCGATCTCATTGCGGTAGATTTCATCGGCCTGGAGGATTGCGGCGGATGTCGTCTCGAAAGCCCCCTTGTAGGTCGAAAGTGAACTCTTGATCGGCCCGAACGCGGCCTTGACCTCGTCCGGGAGACCGGCCCCCTCAAGTGACTTGAGTGCTTGCTGCGCCCGATCGACATTGGTCCTGAAGGTCGCCGGCCCCTTCGCGTCCCGGACGGCGAGGAAGCGCCAGTTTGAGACACGAACAAGGAGGATCTTGGATTCGAGATCGGCGACGGGGGCGGTCACGCTGGTGTCGCCGGTTGCACCCGCGGCCTCGACCAGCTTGCCGGTGTTGGCGGTGAGCTCGTCGCCGCCGGCGAGCAAAGTGGCCTTGCCTTTCGTCGTCTCGTTGACGGCAGCGCCCATGCGCTCGCGCAGGGACTTCATCTTGTCGACGTCGCCGACGAGGCCATTGTAGATCTTGAGCCGCTCCTCGGAGACCGTCGACTTGGCCGCGGCCCTCAACAGCTCGGCCGTCGCCGCCTCCCGCTCCGCAGCCTCCTTGAAGGCCGGCTCGTTGGCGTCATAGATGTAACGCAGATTGGCACGCCGCAGCGCCTGGAGGTTGATCGAGATTTCCTGCACGCGGGCGGTGTTGTCCGAGAGCGCGGAGAGCCGCGCCATCTGGCCCTGGACGGCCCACAAATTCCAGACCGCAACCGCGGCCATGATCAAACCAACGACCACGAGAACCGAAAATCCGGCGTAGAGACGCCCCCGAATTCTCAAACGCAAGCTCGGCATCACTGTCCACCCATTGCAGCAGAAAAGCAGAAGCAGCCGACGACCTTGGCGCGATTGCAACGACTGATCATTGCAGCCACGCCTGCGAGAATCGCGCTGCGCTGCCGTACAATGCGGAACAATTGTTAATTGCGGCTGTATTTTACCGGTGTCGAATACGGAGAAGCCGACGAAGACACCACCGTATTCCGGACATCAAGCGGTGGCGCGCGCGAGCGATGTCCTCATCCCACCACGCCGCCATGGCAGGTCCACGCGCATGCGCGTGGACCTTTTGCTTTTGCGGGTCGGCGCCGATCAGGCAGCGTGGACCGAGTCCAGGAACTTCGCGACTTCCTGTTTCAGCCGGTTGCTGTCTGAAGACAGCGAGCGCGCCGCCGAGAGCACCTGCGAGGAGGCCGAGCCGGTCTCGGAGGCGCCGCGCTGGACGTCGCCGATATTGATCGAGACGCGCTGCGTGCCATGGGCGGCCTGCTGGACGTTGCGGGAGATGTCCTTCGTCGCCGCGCCCTGCTCTTCCACGGCGGCGGCCACCGCCGACGAGATTTCCGACAGCCGCTCGATCGTGCCGCTGATCTCCCGGATGGAGCCGACCGACTGCTCGGTCGCGGCCTGGATGCTCGAAATCTGCTGGCCGATCTCGCCGGTCGCCTTCGCGGTCTGCTCGGCCAGCGCCTTGACCTCGGAGGCGACCACCGCAAAGCCGCGGCCGGCCTCGCCGGCGCGCGCGGCCTCGATGGTGGCGTTCAGCGCCAGGAGGTTGGTCTGGCCGGCAATCGTGCTGATCAGCTCGACCACGTCGCCGATGCGGGCGGCCGCCTTGGACAGCTCGCCGACGCGCTCATTGGTCCTGCTTGCCTGCCCGACCGCCTCGTTGGCGATCCGGGCCGATTCCTGCACCTGGCGGGCGATCTCGGTGACCGAGGAGGACAGCTGCTCGGTCGCGGACGCCACCGCCTGCACATTGGCCGTGGCCTCCTGTGACGCCGACGCCACCTCGGTCGACAGATTCTGCGCGCGCGTCGCGGTCGTCGTCAGGGTGCCCGCCGACGCCTCCAACTCGTTCGATGCCGACGACACGGTGTCGACGATCTCGCCGACCGCCTGCTCGAACTGGTCGGCGAGCCGGACCATGTCGGCCTTGCGGCTCTCCGCCTGCCGCGCCTCGGTCTCGGTCTGCTCCGTGCGCAGCCGTTCGGTGTCGATCATGTTGGTCTTGAACACCTCGATCGCCTTGGCCATGTCGCCGATCTCGTCGGCCTTGCCGCGCCCGGGAATCCCGACCTCGAGATTGCCGCCGGCCAGCAGCCCCATCGCTCGCGTCATCGACGTCAGGGGACCGACGATGCTGCGGGCGATCAGGAAGGCGACGATCAATCCGAACAGGGTGGCAAGGCCGCCCGCGATCGCCTGCACGGTGGTCGTGCCGTCAATCACGGCTTCGGCCTGGCTGCGCGACTCCTTGTAGTCCTTCTTCAAGGCGGCTTCCGCGACCTTGAGCTTGGCGATGCTGTCGACGATGAGGGGCGCGAGGCTCTTGTGGTAGATCTCGTCGGCCTGCAGCATCGCGGCCGACGTCGTCTCGAACGCGGATTTGTAGATTCCGAGCGAGGTCTTCACCGGCGCGAGCGTCGTACGCAGTTCGGTCGCCTGCGGGCTCTTTTCGAGCGCCGAGAGGCGCTGCGACGCCCTGTCCACATTGGTTCTGAAGTTGGCGGGCCCCTTGCTGTCGCGCAGGGCCAGGAAACGCCAGTTCGCGATCTGGACGAGCAGGAGTCTGGATTCGAGGTCCGCAACCAGGGCCCCGGTGTCTTCGTCGACGGCTGCGCGCGCCACATCGACCAGCTTGCCCATCTTGACAGTCAGCTCGTCACCGCTCGGCAGCAGCGTCGCCTTGCCGGTCCGCGCCTCGTTGACGGCGTCGCCGAGATTGTCACGCAGGCTTCGCATTTTCGCGATGTCGGCGATCAGATCGTTGTAGAGCTTCCGCCGCTCCTCGGAGAGCGTTCCCTGCGCCCCGACCTTCAACAGCTCGGTCGCCGCGGTTTCACGCTCTGCGGCCTCCTTCATTGCGGGCTCGCTGGCGTCGTAGATGTAGCGCAGATTGGCGCGCTGGATCGCCTGAAGATGGGTCGAGACCTCCAGGACCCGCGCCGTGCTGTCCGAAAATGCCGAAGCCTTTGCGACCTGGTCCTGCACGGACCGCAAATTCCAGATGGCGACCACCGCCATCACGAGACCAACCGCCACCAAGGCCATGAAACCCGCGTACAGGCGTCCCCTGATCCGCAAACGAAAGTTCGGCATTCCCACTGTCCACCCAGGTGCATGTGAATTCGGGCGGACGAACGACCCCGGCAATCGTCACGGCCACCCCCGGCAGCCGCGAGTCGCTTTTCGGCACCCACGCTGCACCGCGGTACAATGAGGGACACTCGTTAATTGAACCTTCCGATTTTTCGCGCATGTGTGTGCCGGCCCGCACAGGACCTGCTGATTTTATCGGCAGTTGCGCAGGTTTCGGTGCAAAGCCCGCAGCCGCTTGCAGAGCGCTGCACGCGTCGCCGGGATGGATGTCTATTGAGCGACCGTCCCCTGCAATTTGCCGAGCGCGTTCTCGACGACTTCCAGCGTGTAGGGCTTCTGGACCACCGGCGCGAACGCCAGCTCTTCCGGGATCGGCGCGCGCTCGCCATAGCCGGTCGCGAACATGAAGGGCACGCCGATCTCCTTCAGCTTCTCGGCCACCTTGATGCTGCTCTCGTTGCCGAGGTTGAGATCGAGCAGCGCAAAGCCCGGACGCGTGCGCTCGATCGCGCGCAACGCCTGGTCGACGCTCGCCGCAGTGTCGACATGGCGGGCACCGAGATCGAGCAGGATGACTTCGGCCGCCATGGCGATGATCAGATTGTCCTCGACGATCAGCGCGGTCTCGGAAATTCGCGGACGGGCGGGTTGCTGCTCCTCGACGCGCATGGCGGCTCCTCCGATTGATGGCACCAGTTCGACAAAATTGGGCGGGATGATGAACTTGGCCTGCACCCCGAGCAGGTCGAACCGGATTTCGGCTTCGCCCTTAAGGTCGAAGGGGACGGAACGCTCGATGATGGTGGTCCCGAAGCCGCGGCGCGACGGCGGCTGCACCGGCGGCCCGCCGCTCTCCTTCCATTCGATGACAAGGCTGGAAGATGGATCGAGGCGCCACACCACCTCGACGCTGCCGGTGGAATCGGCCAGCGCGCCATATTTGGCGGAATTGGTCATCATCTCGTGCACGACCAGCGCCAGCGTCGCGAACGCCTTGGGATCGAGCGCGACGTCGGGCCCGCCCATCTTCACGCGGCCGGCGCGCGCGCCGAGATAGGCGCCGGCCTCGGACTCGACCAGCGAGCGCAGCGCAACCGGCGCCCAGTTCAAATTGGTGATCTGGTCGTGGGCGCGGGCCAAAGCCTGGATGCGGCCACCGAGCACGCCGGCAAACTCCTCAACCGAAGTTGCAGTGTCCTTGCTCTGCGCGACCAGCGCGCGGACAAGGCTCAAAATGTTGCGGACGCGGTGATTAAGCTCGGCGATCATCAACTCCTGCCGCTCCTGCGCGCCGCGACGCTCGCGGGCGGCAAGGTCGGACAGTTGCAGGATCACTTCGAGCAGCGTGACGCGCAGGCTCTCGGCGATGCGGATGTCGGCCGTGGACCAAGGTTTCGACTGGCCCGCCACCGTTTCCTGCCAGAGCTCAAAGCTCTTGCGCGGCGTCAGGCGCGGTCCGTTCGGTCCCTCGTCATAGACCTTGTCGGGCGCGCCGGCCCAGTTCACTGAGCGCACGACCTCGCGCCGGAAGAAGATCAGGCAATCGCGCGGAGTCCGCGAGATCGGAATGGCGAGAAATCCGGCTGCGCGGTCGCGAAAGGACTGCCCGGCAGCATAGACCTTGGCAATCTCGGCACTGGCGAAAATCCGTCCCGGCGAGGTCCGGTTGATGAAGGCGACCAGCTCCTTCACCTCGTCCTCGGTCGGCGTCTGGCCCTGAAGCGTGATCTTGTTGTCGGACCATACCGCCACGCCGTCGCAATCGATCATCCCGCGATAGTCGCCGAGGAAGTCGACGATCGCGCGCCGGCTGTGCTCGTGCGAGGCCGCGGTCTCGATCAACCGCTCCTGCACCTGGTGAGCGCGCATCTCATAGGCGACATTGCCCTCGCGCTCGCGCCCCTCCACGATCCAGGAGAACATCTGCCCGAACAGCTCGGACGCGGTGCGCTTCTCGAACGAGATGTAGCGCGGCGAATAATGATGGCAGGCGAACAGGCCCCACAGCTTGCCGTCGCGCAGGATCGACACCGACATCGAGGCCCCGACGCCCATGTTGCGCAAATATTCGATGTGAATCGGCGAGACCGAGCGCAGCACGCTCATGGAGAGATCGAGCAGCCCCGCATTGTGCGTTGCCGTCGAAAACAACGCGGCTGGTTTCGAATTGATATCGGCGATGATGCGCAGCCAGTTGCGCTGATAAAGGATGCGGGCCTGCTTGGGGATGTCGGAGGCCGGATAGTGCAGGCCGAGAAACCGTTCGAGGCCGGCTTCCGCAGCTTCAGCGATCACCTCGCCCGATCCGTCCGGATGAAATTGATAGACCATGACGCGGTCGAAGCCGGTCAGGACCTTGAGCTGGCGCGCCGCCTCGCGGGCGAGCTCGGTCATGCCGCGCGTCTTGCGGATTCGCTCCAGCATCAGGCGGACGAGCTCGCCGGAATTGACGCCGGGCTCGTTGACGCTGGGCTCTGCCTCGATGACCAGATAGGCGCCGGAGAAGTGGATGGAGAGATCGTAAGGCGGCTTGCCCGCCTGGAGCTCGACACCGAACAGGCGCTCGGTCGTATCCGGGCCGGTGAGATGATCGACGCGGCCGCGAATGGTCTCGACGGCGGCTTCCGAGATGACGCGCGACAGCGGCTGCTGCAGCAGGTCGGCGACGTCAGTCCCAAGAAAGCTGCCGACATTGTCGGAGGCCATGCAGATCGTAAAATCCGACAGCACCGTGAGCAGGAAGCCGAACGGCTGGACGCTGCCGGGAATGTGGATCGGCTCGCGATCGCAATTGGTGAGATTGACCGCCTCGTTCATGCGCGGTCCGCCGCCTGCTCGAAGGCCGCGAAAGCGACACGTGCCGATTCGATCGTCTCGTCCGCGTCGCAATCCTCTTCGTTTTGAAGCTGCGCCAGAAAGCTCTGCCAGAGCCGCTTGCCCGCGCCATGACTGAGATACGCGGTGGCCTCGCCGATGCGCGGATCGCCCGCATCCGCGACCGCCTTCAGCAGAAACTTTGCGCCGAGACGGGAGCCCTCCAGAACATACAACGTGCCGAGCATGCCACTGCGCGTCAGCGGCGGCACGGATACGGTGGATTGCGCGGCGCTGCCGAGCTGCCCGAGATCGGCCGCGATTGCGGCGCTACGCGCCCGCTCCAGCCAATCCGGAAACATCGTGGCGACGCCAGCCTGCACAAGCGCAGCTTCGAGCGGAAGAAGTGCGCCGGCGCTGGCTTGCAGGAAACGGCGGTAACCGGACAAGACCGTGAGGTCGAACGACGAAAGCTGCGCATCGAGCTCGCGGTGCGCATTCGCAGTCGCATCTCTCAATCGTTCGCGGAGTCCGGGAAAGCTGCGGCCCACCTGTGTTGAAACGTCCGAAACCCCAGCCAGCATGAATTTCCCAAACGCGTGCAATGCCGGGGGCGCGATTGCCCCCGAACCGAGCAAACGCCCGGCGGAACCCGAAGGTTCCGCCGGCTCCGATAAAATGGGAGGCAGGCGGCGGCTGGATCTCGTCCGTTCGTCTAACTCCGTCGCACCGGTCTCCTCAGTTCGTACGCGATCTCCGCCCAGGTCATGCCGCAGTCCTGAAGCTCCCGTTCGCTCATGGCGGCGAGCTGGTACCGGGCCTGGGACCGCTCGCGCCTGACAACGACGATCGCTATCAGCCTGCGCCAGATCGACACGACCATCGCCGAACGGGGCCGACGGCACCGGTCGGCGGACGAGATGGTCCTCAATCCGGTCAGCTCGCGGCCCTCACGGGCGTCTGCGGAAACGGACCAAGCGCCCTCTCGGTCAGGGTCGAGTCGCAATATTCCCGGATCTCCTTGATCTTCCCGTCCTCGAGGCGAAACACCAGGCAGTAGTCGTTGTCATAACGAACGCCCTCGGGCGTGACGTTGTCGCCCTTGGCTTCCACCACGACCACGTCGCCATCGGCGATGAAACGGTGAGCTACGGTGCGGGTCCGGTTGCGCAAGCGGGTGCGCACATAACCGTGCAGATCGTTGAGGATCGCCTCCTTGCCGGTGAAGGTGCGGGACCAGGAATACTGGCCGGTCACGACCCATCTGGCATCGTCGGCAAGGCTTGCGGTGAACAGGGCCCGGTCGCGTGCGGCCGGATCGGGGCTGGCGGCGGCGGCAAAGATATCCTGCATCAGTTTCTTGTTGGCGCTCGCGCTCATGGCGGCATCTCCGTTTGGTGGCAACACGGAGATCATCCCTGCCGGATAAGAATTCTTCAAATCGATAGTGGATATGATATCTATTCGCCTCATGAATTTGAATTCGCTTGACCTCAATCTCCTGACCGCGCTCGACGCGCTGCTGCGCGAGGCCAATGTCAGCCGGGCCGCGCTTCGGATCGGGCTGTCGCAGCCGGCCACGAGCCATGCGTTGCAACGCCTGCGCGACATCTTCGGCGATCCGTTGCTGGTGCGCACCGGCGCGCGCATGGAGCTGACGCCGCGGGCGCAAGCGCTCCGCGCGCCGCTGGCCCAGGCGCTCGACCAGGTGCGCGGGCTGTTCATACCTGACGACTTCGACGCCGCGCGCAGCGAGCGGCAATTCCGCCTGATGATGCCTGATCTCGCGGTCGAGCTGCTGATGCCGCCCCTGATGGAGAAAGTCACCCAGGCCGCCCCCAACGTCCGCATCGACGTCGTGCCTTGGCGAGGGTCGACGATCTTCCACGCAGAATTCGCCCGCACCATCGATCTCGTGATCTCGATCGGCAACGCCTTCAAGGGTTTTCACCGCCAGCTGCTCTACACCGACAGCGACGCGCTGGCGGTGCGGCGCGGCCATCCCATGGCTGCGAAGCTGAAGCGGCGCGAGACGTTCCTGGCCGCACGCCATGTCGGCGTGATCATCCGCGGCAGCAGCGAGGATTTGATCGACACCTGGCTGCGCACCAAGGGCATCGAGCGACACATTTCGCTGGTGGTGTCAGGCTATCTCGAAGCGCTGCACGTCGCCGCCCGCACCGACCTCGTCGCCTTCGTGCCGCGCCGGCTGATCGCCGCGCTGTCGAAGCAGCTCGGCCTCGTCACGGTGACGCCGCCGCTCGACCCCGGGATCGACGAGCAGTTCATGTTCCATCCGACCCGCGCGCAGATGGACCCCGGCTCGATCTGGCTGCGGCGACTGATGCTGGAGACGGGACGTGAATTGGAGCAAGCCAAGCGCAAGCTATCGTAGGGTGGATTAGCCGAAGGCGTAATCCACCAACTTTTGCATCTGCGGAGACAAACAGAGGTGGGTTACGCCGAGCAGATACGCTTCGCGCATCTGCTCGTCTAACCCACCCTACGAGAGCTACGTTCCTACGCCTTCTGCGCGTCCATCACCTTGCGCACGGCGGGACGGTCGGACATGCGCTTGAAGTGGTCGGCGATCTTCGGCGTGGCGTTGATGTCGACGCTGTCGCCTTCGAGCCAGGTCGACAGGGTATAGAGATAGGGGTCGCAGATCGTGTACTGCTCGCCCATCACCCACGGTCCCTTGAACATCTTCTGTTCGATCAGGGAGAAGCAGGCGCCCATGGTCTTCGGAATCATCGCCTTCATGTCGGCGAACGAGCTCTCCTCGGCAGCCCAGCGCGCGCCGCGCATCTTGTGGGCATGGTTGATGTGCACGGTCGAGCAGAGATAGGAGTTGAACGACTGCACCCGGGCGAAATCGAAGGGATCGTCGAGCGGCGCGAGCTTCGCCTTGGGGAAGGTCTGCGCGACATAGGCCAGCATCGCGGGCGTCTCGGTCAGCACGCCGCGATCGGTCACCAGCGCGGGCACGCGGCCCTTCGGGTTGATCGCGAGGTAATCCGGGCTGTTCTGCTGGTTGGTCTTGAAGCTCAGCCGCTCGGCCGTGTAGTCGGCACCGGCCTCTTCCAGGGTGATGTAAGTGGCGAGCGCGCAGGTGCCGGTGGCGTAGTAGAGCTTGAACATGTCGGACCTCATGGGAAAGCTGGAAGTTAACGGCTGTCGTCCCCAAGGTCCATAGCACGACGTTCTCCGTGCTTTTGCTCTTCGCAGTTGCCCACCGCCGCCCGCCTGTGCCAAGACGCCCGCAATCGGAGGGGTTTTGTCATGACGGTACTCATCGCCGGTGGCGGCATCGGCGGGCTGACGCTTGCGCTCAGCCTGCACGGAATCGGCGTTCCCGTAAAAGTGTTCGAGAGCGTCGCCGAGCTGAAGCCACTCGGCGTCGGCATCAACGTGCTGCCGCATGCCGTGCGCGAGCTGATCGAGCTCGGGCTGATGGACAGACTGGACGCCAGCGGCGTGCGGACCTGCGAACTCGCCTATTTCTCCAAGCACGGCAAGCCGATCTGGAGCGAGCCGCGCGGGCTGGAAGCCGGCTACAAATGGCCGCAATTCTCGATCCATCGCGGCACCCTCCAGCAGCTCCTGCTCGACACCGCGATCGAGCGGCTCGGCCGCGAGAATATCTTGACCGGCCACCATCTGACCGGCTGGACCGAGACGGAAAACGGCGTGCGCGCCGACTTCATCGACAGGGCGACCGGCAAGGCTGCCGGCAGTTACGACGGCGCGATCCTGATCGCCGCCGACGGTATCCATTCCGCCGTGCGAGAAAAGCTCTATCCGCAGGAGGGACCACCGATCTGGAATGGCCGCATCCTCTGGCGCGGCGTCACGCCGTCAAAAGCCTTCCTCACCGGCCGCACCATGATCATGGCCGGGCACGAGATCCTGAAATTCGTCTGCTATCCGATTTCGAAGGCGCCCGATGCGGCGGGCAACCATCTGATCAACTGGGTTGCCGAGCGCCACATGCCGCCGACCTATCAGTGGCGGCGCGAGGACTATAACCGCACGGCGCGCCTGGAGGAGTTTCTGCCCTGGTTCGAGAGCTGGCAGTTCGACTGGCTGGACGTGCCCGGCCTGATCAAGAACTGCCCGCACGCCTACGAATATCCGCTGGTCGACCGCGATCCGGTGTCGCAATGGACCTTCGGCCGCGTCACGCTGATGGGCGACGCCGCGCATCCGATGTACCCGATCGGCTCGAACGGCGCCTCGCAGGCGATCCTCGATGCCCGCACCATCACCCGCGAGATCCTGGCGCATGGCCCGACGACCGCGGCGCTGCTCGCCTATGAGGCCGAGCGGAGGCCTGCGACCACCGACCTCGTCCTGCTCAACCGCAAGAACGGCCCCGAGCAGGTGATGCAGCTCGTCGAGGAGCGCGCGCCCGACGGCTACGACATCGTCACCGACGTGCTGTCGCAGCAGGAGTTGGAAGACATCGCCGCAAACTACAAGCGCGTCGCCGGCTTCCAGGTCGAGGCGCTGAATGCGAAGCCGCCGATCGTGAGCGCGGATGCAAAGCGGATGGGAGCGTGAGCTCGCGCAAGAAGCGAGATGCGCATTAATGTGCCCTCGCCCCTTGCGGGAGAGGGCAGCACCACTGGCAAACATACACTCGCTTGGGTGAGGGGTCCGTCTCCGCGAGTCCAACTCGCATTTGAGTTCGCGGAGAGAAACCCCTCATCCGGCGCCATAGCCGAAGCTTCGCTTCGGCGTTCTCTTAAGAACGGCGGCCCGAAGGCCGCCTATGCCACCTTCTCCCGCAAGGGGAGAAGGGAAGAGGAATGCGCGGCTCGACTATTTCCCCACCACCCTCGCCGCCTCCAGCAGCCGCTCGCTGGCGCTCGCCGTCGCCAGCACCGTGCCGTCTTCCGCCATCAGCTTCGCCTCGACGAACGCAATCGTCTTGCCGAGTTGCGTCACCCTGGCCTCACCGATGATCGGGCCGGGCCTTGCGGGGCTGAGGAAATTCACGGTCATGCTGATCGTGGTGGTGTAGAGCCGGCCCTCGCTCATCACCAGCACGGCCGGCCCCATGGTGTCGTCGAGCATGGCAGAGAGCATGCCGCCCTGGATGAAGCCCGCCGGATTGCAGAACTCGGGCTTGCCCTCGAAGGCGAGCCTGATCCAGCCCTCCTCCGGACGGGCATCGAGCAGGCGCCATCCGAGCAGCTCGGCGCAGGGCGGCCTTGGAAAGTTGTTGAGTGCGGTCTTGACCATTGGCAGCCTCCGTATCGGGCGCTGATAGCGTAGCGCTGCTGCCAGCGTGCTGTCAGGAAGGTGGGGCCCTTGAAGGGTCCAGCGCGTGTGCGATCACCTTGCGCATGACGTTGGGCAGCGCTTCACCGGCGAGGGTCGCGATCGGCACCCAGCGCATGCCCTCGGGCGCGCGCGTACGCGCTTCGGCCTTCGCCGTGTAGACCACCAGCTCCAGCGGAAAATGCGTGAAGACGTGGGTGACGACGCCCACCTTGCGCTGCCAGCGCGACAGCCCCTTCAGGTCCGGTGCCTGCTGCTTCGCCGTCGCGTCCTCCTGGCCGGCCAGCCAGTCCGAGCCCGGCACCTCGGTCATGCCGCCAAGGAGGCCTTTTTCGGGCCTCGAGCGGACCAGCAGCTCGCCGCCGCGCGTCACGACGAAGGCAGCCCCGCGCCGCAACGTTCCGCTCTTCTTCGGCGCCTTGCGCGGAAACGTTTCCTGCGTCGCCAGCGCACGCGCGGTGCAATCCTCATTGAGCGGACAGAGCGAGCAGGCCGGCTTCTTCGGCGTGCAGATCGAGGCGCCCAGATCCATCAGCGCCTGCGCGCTGTCGCCAGCACGAGACGTCTCGTCGCCGGCGCGAGCGTCCGCAAGCAGCGTCGCCGCCAGTTGCTGGATCAGCGGCTTGGCCTGCGGCAGCTCCTCCTCGACGGCGAACAGGCGCGACACCACGCGCTCGATGTTGCCGTCAACAGGCATGGTGCGGCGGTCGAACGCGATCGCGGCGATCGCGGCCGCCGTATAGGGCCCGATGCCCGGCAGCGCGCGCAGCCCCTCTTCCGTGTCCGGAAACACACCGCCGTGCTCGCGCGTCACGGCCACCGCGCAGGCATGGAGATTGCGCGCGCGGGAGTAATAGCCGAGCCCGGCCCACATCCGCAGCACGTCATCCTGCGACGCCCGGCCCAGCGCCGTGACATCCGGCCAGCGCGCGACGAACTTTTCGAAATAGGGGCCGACGGCTTTCACGGTGGTCTGCTGGAGCATGATCTCCGATAGCCAGACGCGGTAAGGGTCCGAGGTCTCGCCGGGCATCGCGCGCCATGGCAGACGGCGGCGATGGCGGTCGTACCAGGCGAGCAACAGCGTTGGGCGAGCCGATGCCTCCGACTGAATTGGTTCCGACTTGGCCATTAGTGCCGATTTGGGGCTCATGCCCTCACTGTAGCGGCAACGCGCCGGCCTCTCCACGTCATGGCCGCGCTCGTCGCGGGCATCCACGTCTTTCTTCGCGGAACGCTCCCCAATGGTGAGGCCTGCGCTCCAAGGTGCTATAAGGGTCCATGTCCAAATTCCCTCCCAGACCCGGTCCCATCAGCGCCAAGCCGCTGTCGCTGCTGCTCAACGACGTCTTTGCCGAGGCCTATGCCAAGCAGGGTTTTGCGGCGCGCGAGCTGGTGACCCGATGGGCGCAGATTGCCGGGCCGGAGATTGCGGCCCATGCCGAGCCTTTGAAGATGCAATGGCCGCGGCCGGTCGAGGGCCAGCCGCAGGAGCCGGCGACCCTGGTGCTGCGGGTCGAGGGGCCGATGGCGCTGGAGATCCAGCACTCCGCCGACGTGATCCTGGAGCGGGTCAATCGCTTCTTCGGCTGGAGCGCGGTCGGCAAGCTCGCCTTCCGCCAGGCCCCCCTGTCGCGCGCCCGGCCGCCGGTCCGGCCCGGTCCGCCGGATCCCAAATCGGTGGCCAAGGTGGCGGAGAGCCTGGGGGACATCGAAGATGAAGAATTGAAGACAGCGCTGGCGCGGCTCGGGGCCGCCATCAAGCGAAATTGAGCCTCATTCCGCCGGTAATCTGAACCCGTCCCTGTCGCTCGCCATTGCCTCGAACTACGTTTCAAGCTAGCGACAGGCCGCCTGAACGGGAACTTTGATAAGAACCTTGGGGCGAGACCACACCAATCCGGGAGCCGACCTTGATCATCACCCGCCGCGCCTTCAACACGATGCTGTCGCTGACCGGTCTTGCCGCGCTCGCCGGGCTGTCGCCGCTGCGGTTCATCTCCGAGGCGATGGCGCAGTCGGCCGCCGATGTGGCCAAGCCCGTGTCGCTGCCCGACATGGCACTCGGCGCCAAGGACGCCCCCGTCACCATCACCGAATATGCCTCGATGACCTGCCCGCATTGTGCGGCGTTCAACGAGCAGGTGTTCCCCAAGATCAAGTCGGAATACATCGACACCGGCAAGGTGCGTTACATCTTCCGCGAGTTCCCGCTCGACATCAAGGCCGCCGCCGGCTCGATGCTGTCGCGCTGCATCGCCAAGGACGACGCGTCGAAATATTTCGCGGTCACCGACATGCTGTTCCGCCAGCAGAACGATTGGGTGCTGAAGAACACCACCGAGACCCTGACGCGGATCGGCAAGCAGGCCGGCCTCACCCAGCAGCAGGTCGAGGCCTGCCTGAAGGACCAGGCGCTGCTCGACAAGATCGCCGCCGACCAGAAGTACGCCAGCGACGTTCTGAAGGTGGATTCGACGCCGACGTTCTTCATCAACGGCGAGAAGATCAAGGGCGAAGCCTCGTTCGATGAATTCGCCAAGAAGATCAATCCGCTGCTGAAGAGCTGATTTTCCCCGCTCAACGCCTGATTCGCATCTCGAAAGCCGTATCTTTCCCGGCATAAATCCCTTGGGAAAAGCGGTTTTCGCCGGTTGCCCTCGCGGCGCACCGCGGCCATTGTCCGACCGCATGAGGCGCCTCGCGCGACTCACCCAGAGAGTGACATTGCCTTCCATGGTATTGTCCCGGCAGGGGGATTCGCGCCTGCCAACAGAGATGCGTGCTTATGAAAATCACCCGCCTGCGCCTTCACGGCTTCAAGTCCTTCGTTGAGGCCACCGACTTCGTCATCGAGCCCGGCCTGACCGGCGTGGTCGGACCCAACGGCTGCGGCAAGTCGAATCTCGTCGAGGCGCTGCGCTGGGCGATGGGCGAAACCTCGTACAAGTCGCTGCGCGCGGCCGACATGGACGCGGTGATCTTCGCCGGCTCCGGCAACCGTCCTGCGCGCAACCACGCCGAAGTGACGATGACGATCGACAACACCGATCGCACCGCGCCGGCGGCGATGAACGACAGCCAGCTGCTCGAAATCTCCCGCCGCATCGAGCGCGAGGCGGGCTCGGTCTATCGCATCAACGGCCGCGACGTGCGTGCGCGCGACGTGCAGATCCTGTTCGCGGACGCCGCCACCGGTGCGCGCTCGCCCGCCCTCGTCCACCAGGGCAAGATCGGCGAGATCATCCAGGCCAAGCCCGAGCAGCGCCGCCGCGTGCTGGAAGACGCTGCCGGCGTCGCCGGCCTGCACGCCCGCCGCCACGAGGCCGAGTTGCGGCTGAAAGCCGCCGAAACCAACCTCACCCGCGTCGAGGACGTGATCGGCCAGCTCGCCGGCCAGATGGAAGGCCTGAAGAAGCAGGCCCGCCAGGCCGTGCGCTATCGCGAGGTCGCGGCCAAGGTCCGCAAGGCGGAAGCCACGCTGTTCCACCTGCGCTGGATCGGCGCGCATGCCGACGTCAACGAATCCGGCCAGACCCATGATCTCGCGGTTCGCGAAATGGCCGAGCGCACCCAGCACCAGGCCGAAGCCGCCCGCATCCAGGCGATCCGCGCCACCGAAATGCCGGCGCTGCGCGATGCCGAAGCGCGCGCCGCGGCCGGGCTGCAGCGCCTGACCAATGCACGCGAACTGCTCGACCGCGAGGAAGAGCGCGCCAAGGAGCGCGTCGCCGAGCTAGAGCGGCGCCTCGCCCAGTTCGAGGGCGACATCTCGCGCGCCCAGCAGCAGACCATGGACGCCGACGTCGCGCTCCAGCGGCTCGACACCGAAGACGCCGAGCTGAAGGAAGAGATCAAGTCGCGGGTCGAGAAGCGCTCCGGCGTCGACGAGCGCGTCGGCGAAGCCGAGGCGGTGCTGACCGAAACCGAGCACCAGTTCGCCGAGCTCACCACGGCGCTTGCCGACCTCACCGCCAAGCGCAACCAGCTCGAAGCCAATGTCCGCACCCACCGCGACAAGCTCGCCCGGCTCGACCAGGAGATTTCGAACGTCGCGGCCGAGGAGCAGAAGCTTGCCGACGAGACCGGCGGCTTCGGCGATCTCGACGAGCTGACCGCAACGGTCGAGAACGCGGAGCAGACCCTTGCCGCTTCGGAAGCCGCGGCCCAGGCCAGCGAAGCTGCGCATGTTGCCGCGCGCCAGACGCTGGAATCCTCACGCTCGCCGCTCGTCGAAGCCGACAAGCGCGTGCAGCGCCTCGATACCGAGGCGCGCACGATCTCCAAGATCGTCAACGGCGAGACCAAGAATCTGTGGCCGCCGATCATCGACGGCATCACCGTCGACAAGGGCTTTGAGAAGGCGATCGGTGCCGCGCTCGGCGACGATCTCGACGCGCCGGTCGATCCGTCCGCGCCGATGCGCTGGACCAATGCCGGCGTGACCGACGGCGATCCGGAGCTGCCCGAGGGCGTCGTGCCGCTCGCGAGCCACGTTCAGGCGCCCGCCGAGCTGGCGCGCCGCCTGGCGCAGATCGGCGTGGTGCCGCGCGAGCGGGGCGCCGAACTGGTCTCGCAGCTCAAGACCGGCCAGCGGCTGGTCTCGCCCGAAGGCGACGTCTGGCGCTGGGACGGCTTTGTCGCCGCGGCCCACGCCCCGACCGGTGCGGCACGGCGCCTCGCCGAGCGCGCCCGCCTCGTCGACATCGAGAACGAGCTGGAGCAGGCCCGCATCGACGCGCAGATCAAGCGTCAGGCGCTGGAGAACGCCGAGTCCGAGCTGCAGATGGCCGCCAGCACCGAAGGTGCGAGCCGCGAGGCCTGGCGCGCCGCCCAGCGCGAGCTCAACGTCGCGCGTGAGCGCCATGCGACGGCCGAACGCGAGATCAGCCGCCGCGCCGCGCGCAAGGCGACGCTGTCGGAAGCCCATAGCCGCCTCGCCGCCGACCGCGCCGAGGCCGAGGCCGCGTACGAATATGCCGAGGCCGGCATCACCGAGCTGCCGTCGAGCGAGGACACGGAGACCCGTCTCGCCGCCGTCCGCAGCGACATCGAAGGCCATCGCCGCATGGCCGCCCAGGTCCGCGCCGAGGCGCAGGCGCTGGCGCGCGAAGCGGAGCTCGCCGACCGCCGCGTGCAGGCGATCCTCGCCGAGCGCACCGAGTGGCAGAACCGCAAGGAGAGTGCGGCCTCACACATCGACACCATCCAGACCCGCATCACCGAGGTCTCGATCGAGCGCAGCGATCTCGAAAACGCGCCCGCCGTGTTCGCCGAGAAGCGCAGCGCGCTGATCACCGAGATCGAATACGCGGAAAACGACCGCCGCATGGCCGCCGACGCGCTCGCCTCGGCCGAGACCGCGATGGCCGAAACCGATCGCGTCGCCAAGCTGACACTCGAAGCGCTGTCGAGCTCCCGCGAAGCAACCGCCCGCGCCGAGGAGCGCATGGAAGGCGCACGGCGCCGGCTCGAGGACATCGAGCGCGAGATCCGCGACATGCTGGAGGTCGAGCCGCAGGCCGTTGCCGGCCTCGCCGAGATCGAGCCCGGCGCCGAGCTGCCGCCGCTGCACGACATCGAGGAAGACCTCGAAAAGATGCGCCGCGACCGCGAGCGCCTGGGTGCGGTGAACCTGCGCGCCGAGGAAGAGCTGCGCGAGGTCGAGACCCAGCACACCGGCCTCGTCACCGAGCGCGATGACCTCGTCGAAGCCATCAAGCGGCTGCGCCAGGGCATCCAGAGCCTCAACAAGGAAGCGCGCGAGCGGCTCCTGACCTCGTTCGAGGTCGTCAACAACCACTTCAAGCGCCTGTTCGTCGAGCTGTTCGGCGGCGGCGAGGCCGCGCTGCACCTGATCGAGAGCGACGACCCGCTCGAAGCCGGTCTCGAGATCATCGCAAAGCCGCCGGGCAAGAAGCCGCAGACGCTGTCGCTGCTTTCGGGCGGCGAGCAGGCGCTGACCGCGATGGCGCTGATCTTCGCGGTGTTCCTCACCAACCCCTCGCCGATCTGCGTGCTGGACGAAGTCGACGCACCGCTCGACGACCACAACGTCGAGCGCTACTGCAACCTGCTGCACGAGATGACCAGCTCGACCGACACCCGCTTCATCATCATCACACACAACCCGATCACGATGGCGCGGATGAACCGGCTGTTCGGCGTCACCATGGCCGAGCGCGGCGTCTCGCAACTGGTGTCGGTGAGCCTGTCAGAGGCGGTGGACATTCTCGACCAGAACGTGGCGTGAGCCTCCGGTCGTTCCACACCTATTGACGTCATCATCCGCGAAAGCGGATGATCCAGTACGCCGCGGCCTCTCGGTTCACGGCGCCGTCTCGGAATACTGGATGCCCCGCCTACGCGGGGCATGACGATGAGAAAATGATCTCACCCACCCTCCCCGCCGAACTGAAAGCCGCCCTCGACGGCAAGCTTCAGGGCTTCTCCCGCACCGACGCCGCACAGCGCTCGCAAAAAATCTCGACCGCCTATCGCGCAGGCGGCACCTCCGGCACCATCAAGTCGGAGGCCGATGCGCTCGCCTACGCGCTGGCGCGGATGCCAGCGACCTATGCGGCCGTGGCCGCCAGCCTGAATGCGCTGACCGAGATGGCGCCGGACCTCGCCCCGGAAACCCTGCTCGACGTCGGCGCAGGCCCGGGCACCGCGAGCTGGGCCGCTGCTGAGGCCTTTCCGTCGCTGCAGGATTTTACCCTGCTCGACGCCAACGCCACCCTCAGCCGTCTCGCGCTCGAACTGGCGCATGACAGCACACGTCTCGCCGATTGCCGCTATCTGCCGGGCGACGCCGGTGCCAATCTCGCCGAGGTCTCGCAAGCCGATCTCGTCGTCGCGAGCTACGTCATCGGCGAGCTCAGCGAGACCGATCAGCGCAAGCTTTCGGAAACGATGTGGGCGAAAGCACGCCACGCGCTGGTCGTGATCGAGCCCGGCACACCGGCCGGCTACGCGCGCATCCTCGCGCTGCGCCAGCAGCTGATCGCGCTAGGTGCCTACGTCGCCGCGCCCTGCCCGCACGAAAAACCCTGCCCCCTCGTAGCGCCCGACTGGTGCCATTTCAGCCAACGCCTGCCGCGCTCGCAGGCGCACCGGCAGATCAAGGGCGCCGACGTGCCGTTCGAGGACGAGCGCTTCATCTACACCGCCCTGACCCGGACAGCGCCCGCAACACGTGCCGCGCGCGTGCTGGCGCCGCCGGATGTCGGCAAAGCCGAGATCACCGCAAAGCTCTGCACGGAGGGCGGCCTCGCTATCACCAAGGTCCCGCGGCGCGACAAGGCCGGCTATGCAAGCGCCCGGCGCTGGCGCTGGGGCGACGCGGTCATTGCCGAAAGTTAACTTCGTCGGACGCTTTTGCCTTGAACTCGGATGGTTCCCCATTCGACCAAGTCTTACCTTCCTCTGCGCCGGGCTCTCGTCCTGTGCCAATTTGGTCTAGGCTGCGCCCGCCTGCTTCCCCCTTCAGGAGTTCTCCATGTCGACCGGCTGGATCGTTCTCGGCGTCATCGTCGTCCTCGTGTTCCTGGCGTTCAGCGCCTACAACCGGCTGGTGGCGCTGGGCCAGCGCGTCGGCCAGGCCTTTGCCGACATCGACGTGCAGCTCAAGCAGCGCCACGATCTGATCCCGAACCTGGTCGAGACGGTGAAGGGCTATGCTTCGCATGAGCGTGGCACGCTCGACGACGTCATCAAGGCGCGCAACTCGGCGATGTCGGCGCAGGGACCGGCACAGGTATCCGCCGCCGAGAACCAGCTCTCCGGCGCGCTCGGCCGGCTGATCGCGCTGTCGGAGGCCTATCCGGACCTCAAGGCCAACGCCAACTTCCAGCAGCTCGCCAGTGAGCTCTCCGACCTCGAGAACAAGATCGCGGCGAGCCGCCGCTTCTTCAACAACGCGGTCCAGGAGTACAACACCGGCATCCAGCAGATGCCCGCCGCCCTGTTCGCCGGCATGTTCGGCTTCACCAAGAAGGACTTCTTCGATCTCGGCGCCAGCCGCACCGAAGTCGAGGCCACTCCGCAGGTGAAGTTCTGAGTTGAGCCGATAGGCCGGCAGGGCATCGCGTCATGGCCGCGTATGGTCTCTACACGCACATCGCCTCGAACAAGTTTCGTTCGATGCTGCTGCTCGCCGGCCTGTTCATGCTGGTCTACGTGCTGGTCTATGCCGGCGCGCTGGTCGCGGAAGTCGTCATCAACAGCAATGGCACTGTCGCCTACTATCTGAGCCGCGCTTTCCACGACCTCATCGTCGCCGCGCCGTTCGCGACGATCGCGGCGGCGGTCTGGATCGTCATCGCCTATTTCTTCCACCAGTCAATGATCGATGCCGTGACCGGCGGCCACGACGTCACCCGGCAGGAAGAGCCGCGACTCTACAATCTGCTCGAAAACCTCTGCATCTCGCGCGGCATCACCATGCCGAAGCTGAAGATCATGGAGAGCCCGGCGCTGAACGCGTTCGCGACCGGCCTCAATCCGCGGCAATATTCGATCACCGTGACCACGGGTCTCCTCAATGCGCTTGATGACAAGGAGATCGAGGCGGTGCTGGGCCACGAGCTGACCCACATCAAGAACGGCGACGTCCAGCTCATGGTCGTCGCCGTCATCATCGCCGGCGTGGTCGGCTTCTTCGGCGAGTTGTTCTTCCGCCTGTTCACGAGCTTCAACTGGAGCTCCGGCTCCGGCGGCTCGTGGTCGTCGGGCTCGTCCTCATCGTCGCGATCGTCCTCGTCGTCGAGCGACAGCAAGAGCTCCGGCGGCGGCGCGGTGATCGTGATCATCATCGCGGTCGTGCTGATCGTGGTGGCGTGGCTGTTGTCGCAGGTGGTGAAGCTCGCGCTGTCGCGTTCGCGCGAATATCTCGCCGACGCAGGCTCCGTCGAGCTGACGAAAGATCCGGACGCCATGATCTCGGCGCTGCGCAAGATCGAGAACCGCGGCGAGCTGCCGGGCGCGACTTCGGCGGTGATGGAGCTCTGCGTCGACAATCCGCGCGAGGGCTTTGCCGATTTGTTCGCGACCCATCCCTCGGTGCAGTCCCGGGTCGACGCGCTGGTCAAGTTCGCCGGCGGCCATGATCCCGGCCCGCTGCCGCCGCCCGACGAGGCGGACGAGCCTGAGGCACAGGTGAAGCGGCAGGACGGCCCGCCGCCGTTGCGCCAGGGGCCTTGGGACGATGCAGGCAGCTCGGCCGGTCCACCGCCCGTGCCCGCCCCCTCCGGAACTGCAGCCGGCAATCCGATGGGTCCATGGGGCCGTCGTTAAGGGCGGGATTTTAAGCGACTTGCGAAGGGTTGCGTTGCGATTGGGAAAAACCTCGGAAATTGCCACAACCAGAGGCCGAGGATTTGAATTCTCCCTTGTTTCTGCCATGTTCGCGCCCAACAGCAGACTTGGGACATCGATTTGGGGCCCGACCGATTGCAAGGCGCAATCGGAGGGCGCGTTAGGGGACAGCAATGGCAAAGCCGGCAGTGGTTGTGGTGGGCGCGGACAAGGGCGGGGTGGGCAAGACCACGGTGTCGCGCACCTTGCTCGATTATTTTTCCGCCAACAACGTACCGACGCGCGCCTTCGACACGGAGTCGCCGCGCGGAACCCTGAAGCGCTTTCACCCCGAGATCACCGAGATCGTCGACATGATGACGACCTCGGACCAGATGAAGATCTTCGACACGCTCAACGCGGCGAGCCCGTCGGTGACCGTGATCGACGTCCGCGCCGGCCTGCTCTCGCCGGCGCTGGCCTCGCTGCGCGACATCGGCTTCCTCGACGCAGCCAAGGCCGGCCAGATCACCTTCGCGGTGTTCCACATCCTGGGCCCCTCGATCGCGTCGCTCGACGAAATCGCCGAGACCGCAGGCTTCATGGGCGGCGCAAAATATTTCCTGGTGAAGAACTTCATCAACGACACCCAGTTCTTCCAGTGGGACCAGGCGACCTACAATTCCTACTTCCACCGCATCAAGGACGCGACCGAGCTGACCATCCCCAAGCTCAACGAAATGGCCTATGAGCAGGTCGAAGTGTCCTCCGTCCCGTTCCTGAAATTCGTCGCCAACAAGGGCATCAACGACGAAGCCGCGAACTATTCCTTCGTGCTGCGCGGCTATGTCCGCCACTGGCTGGCGAATGTCTGGAGCGAGTTCGACCGGATCCGGCTGACCGACATCGTCGGTTCGAAGCCCGCCACCCGCAACAGCGAAAAATAGTTGCAGAGCGCGGGCGGATACGGCTGGATTGGACGGTGAGTTCGCCTGATATAGCTGTCGATGCCCGCGACGCCCCTTTACATCATCTGCTCGCCCCGCCCGCAGGTCGGCAAGACGCTGCTGGCGCGGCTATTGAGCGAATTTTTGCTGCTCAAGAACGGCGACGTCGCGGCCTTCGACGTCAACCTGAAGGAACCGTCGCTGCTCGACTATCTGCCGAAGGTCACCGAAACGGCTGATGTGATCGACACCTACGGCAAGATGCAGCTGATGGACCGCGTCATCGTCGATGACGGCCTAGCCAAGGTGATCGACCTCGGCTTCCACGCCTTCGACGAGTTCTTCAAGATGACCGACGAGATCGGCCTGTTGAAGGAGGCCGCACGCCGGCACGTCGCGCCGATGATCCTGTTCGTCGCCGACACCGACCGCGTCTCGGCCCGCGCCCACGAGATGCTGCGCGGACAGATCCCGCGGATGAACCTGATCACGGTGGACAATGAGCACATCGTGCGCGGCGAGCTGCCGGCCGCGATGGCGACCGGGCGGCTGTTCCGCCTGCCCGCGCTACCCGGCTTCCTCAAGACCTATATCGACCGGCTCAACTTCTCCTTCACCGGCTATCTGCGCCAGGAGAAGGACGCCTCCACCGAGCTGCACCAGTGGACCCGGCGGAACTACCTCGCCTTCCGCGAGCTCGAGCTCAGCCTGATCCTGCAAAGCTCCTGAGGCGATAATTTTACCCGGATAATATTGACTGCGGGGCTGACCGCGCCTATTGAGGCGGAGATCGGTATCCCTCTCAGCAAGGTCCCACCCCCGTGAGCATCGACCGGAAGGCAGCCATCGCCGCCTACAAGGAGCGCAAGACCATTGCGGGCATCTACGTCGTCCGCTGCGCGGCATCGGGCGAGGCCTGGGTCGGCCAGGCGCCGAACCTGCAGACCATCCAGAACCGCATCTGGTTCTCGCTCCGCCAGGGCAGCCACACCTGCCGTACCCTCCAGGCTGCGTGGAACGCGCATGGCGAGGCGGGCCTGACGTTCGGCGAATGCGAGCGGCTGGAAAATGAGGAGACTGACTACGTCAGGAACGCGCTCCTGAAGGAGCGCATGCTGCATTGGCGGTCCGCATTGAAGGCCGAGGCGATCTGACGATCGCCGGGGTGGCGACGCGGCTCAATGCCCTTCGAACGTCATCAGCGTTCGCACCGGCACGTCCATCGCGCGCAGCTTGGCGGCGCCGCCGAGATCGGGGAGGTCGACAATGAAGCAGGCGGCGACGACATTGGCGCCGATTTGGCGGAGGAGCTTCACCGCGCCTTCCGCGGTGCCGCCGGTGGCGATGAGATCGTCGACCAGGATGACGCGCTCGCCGGGCTGGATCGCGTCGACATGCATCTCCATCTCGTCGATGCCGTATTCGAGCGAGTAGGCAATGCGCACGGTGGTGTGCGGCAGCTTGCCTTTCTTGCGGATCGGCACGAAGCCGGCGGAGAGCTGATGCGCCACCGCGCCGCCGATGATGAAGCCGCGCGCCTCCATGCCGGCGACCTTGTCGATCTTGTTGCCGGCCCAGGGATTGACGAGCTCGTCGACCGCGCGGCGGAACGCGCGCGCATCCGCGAGCAGCGTGGTGATGTCGCGGAACATGATCCCCGGCTTGGGATAGTCGACGATGGTGCGGACGCTCGCCTTCAGATCGTGGTCAAAGGTCATTGGTGCCTCTCAATCAACGCGCGCATCCAGCCGGAACGCATTCTCGACAATCCTCAGGCCCACCTCGCCGCTGAGCGACATCAGCGATTCCGGATGGAACTGCACGCCGGCAACCGGCAGCGTCTTGTGCTCGAGCGCCATGGCGACACCGTCCTCGGTGCTGGCGGTGACATCAAGCACCTCGGGCATGCTGTCGCGCTCGACATAGAGCGAGTGATAGCGGCCGATCACGATCTCGTTCGGCAAATTGCGCATCAGGCGGCCGCCGCGCACCTGCACCCGCGAGGGCCGGCCGTGCGCGGGATGCGTGAGTTGACCGAGCTCCCCGCCGAAATATTCGCCGATCGCCTGCACGCCGAGACAGACGCCGAACACCGGCAGCTTCTTCTCCAGCGCCGCATCGATGGTCTTCTTGATCCCGAAATCTTCGGGCCTGCCTGGTCCGGGTGACAGCACCAGCAAATCCCACCTCTTCCGCTTGAGCATGTCGAGCGCATGCACATGGCGGACCACGGTGACGTCGGCGCCGACCTGGCGGAAATAATCGGCCAGCATGTGCACGAAGCTGTCGTCGTGATCGATCAGCAGCACCTGCTTGCCCGAGCCGGTCGCATCGGGCGCGAAGGCCGACAGCGGCTTTGGCGGATCGCCGCGCAGCGCCTGGAACAGGGCTGCGGCCTTGACCTGGCACTCGCGGTCTTCGGCCGCGGGATCGGAATCGAACAGGCAGGTGGCACCGACGCGCACCTCGGCGAGACCATCCTTCATGCGGATGGTGCGGATGGTGAGGCCGGTGTTGATGCTGCCGTCGAAATTCACCGCGCCGATCGCGCCGGCATACCAGCGCCGCGGCGAACGCTCGTGATCCTCGACGAACTGCATCGCCCAGAGTTTTGGCGCGCCCGTCACCGTCACCGCCCAGGCATGGGTAAGGAAGGCATCGAGCGCGTCGAAGCCGGGACGCAGCATGCCCTCGACGTGATCGACGGTGTGGAACAGTTTTGAGTAGGTCTCGATCTGGCGGCGCGCCAAGACCTTGATCGTGCCCGGCACGCAGACGCGCGCCTTGTCGTTGCGGTCGACGTCGGTGCACATGTTGAGTTCGAACTCGTCCTTCTCCGAGTTCAGGAGCTGGCGGATCTGCTCGGCATCGCCGATCGCATCGGTGCCGCGCGCGATCGTCCCTGATATCGGGCAGGTCTCGACGCGGCGTCCGTCGGAGCGCACGAACATTTCCGGCGAGGCGGAGACGAGGAACTCGCCCTCGCCGAGATTCATCAGCGCGCCGTAGGGCGACGGGTTGATGACGCAGAGGCGCTGGAACACTTCCGCCGGCGAGCGATCGCAGGGCTCGGCGAAGAGTTGTCCGGGCACCGCCTCGAACAGATCGCCGCGCGCGAAAGCCGCGCGCGCGGTCTCGACCGTGGCCTGATATTCACCAGGCGCGTGATCGGCAAAGCCCTGGCGCGGTGTCTTCAGGTACGGGCTCTCGACGGTCTCGCGCGGCAGGCCTTCGGTGGACTTGCCCTTCCACGCAAAATCGTAACTCAGCACCACGCCGCGGCCGGTCGCACGGTCGTAGGCGAGCAGGCGATCGGGGACGTAGAGCACGATATCGCGCTGGTCCTGCTCGCGTGCGCGCTTCTGCACGAGGTCCTCGATCTGGAACACGAGGTCGTAGGCGAAGGCGCCGAACAGGCCGAGCAGCCCGTCATCGTTGGCGGAGAAGGCGGCGACGAGATCGCGCACCAGCGACATCACGCTGGCGCGCCGCGTGCGCTGGTCTTCCTCGACCGGCGCATCGCCGCGGATGATGTGGCCGGCAAGCCGCGTGGCGGTCTTCTCGGAGATCACGACGCAGGGCTCGTGCAGCACGTCTGCGAGGAAGGCGATCAGCACCTGGCCGCGTTCATTGAGCGCTTCCAGCTTGAAATTGACGCCTGTGGTCTCGAGCTTGAGCGGCGGGTCGGAGAAGCCGAGGTCAAAGCTCTCGTAGCGGCCGGGCACGGTCGTGCCCGAGGACAGCACCACGCCGCGGCGGCGGTCGAGCAGGTTGATGAGATCGTCGAGCCTGTTGGCGCCGCCAGTGAACTGCTCCGCCACACGCGTGATCGCGAGACCGCCGCGGGTCACGTAGTCGCTTCGAGCCGGGAGGGCAAAGACTGTCCTGTTCATGTCGTCCTCTTACGAAACTTGCCGAGGAAACGCCACACAGGACAAACGATCAGGCCGCCGCACTGCGTGGCGACCTTCGACGATTTTGAGAAATGAAATCGCACCGGCCACCTCTTTAGGAGGTGCGCCACCAAAGACGGGCTGGGCGGACGGCGGTGCTCATGGGGCGGATACTCACCATGGCGCGGGGACGGCGTCAAGGGTGGGCGGGCGCCGTCCGAGCTCCAGGCGATCAGCCGAGATGCTTCCGGAAAAACTCCGTCGCCCTGCCCCAGGCGAGCTCGGCGGCTTCGCGGTCGTGCACGGCTTGGCGCTGCTCGTTGACGAAAGCGTGCTCGGCATCATAGCGGAACAGCTCGAGCGACTTGCCGGCGGCCTTCATGCCGCTTTCAAAGGCATCGACCAGTTGCGGCGTGCACCAGTCGTCCTTGTTGGCGAAATGGGCCTGGAGCGGGATCTTGACGTCGGCGGGCTTGGCCGCCTGCTCGGGCGGGATGCCGTAGAAGACGACGCCGGCCGCGAGCTCCGGAATCTTGGTCGCGCCGATGATGGTGACGGCGCCGCCGAGGCAGAAGCCTGTTAGCCCGACCTTGGCGCCGTTGCGCGACAGATATTGCGTGGCGCCGCGCACGGTCTGCGTGGTGGCGTCCATGAAATCGAGCGAGTTCATCTCTTTGCCGGCGGCGTCCGTGTCGTGATACGGCACCACCTTGCCCTTGTAGAGATCGGGCGCCAGCGCATCGAAGCCGGCGAGCGCAAAGCGGTCGCACAGGCCCTTGATCTGATCCGACAGGCCCCACCATTCCTGGATCACGACCACGCCCGGCGCGTTGCCGCGCGCGGCGTTGGCGAGATAGCCCGAGGCGTCCTTGCCGTCCGGGCGCTTGAAGGTGATGGTGGTTCCCATGGTGTCCTCCGATGAGTTTCTGGGGGAGCGGTTGGCGGTATTTTGGCGTTTGAGCGAGCGATAGGCAATCGCGCCAAACAACACACGCTCGTGTCCAACAAAAAAGCCCCCTTGCGGGGGCCTCTTCATTTTCGTCTCGATCCGCTCAGTGGGAGTCGGCCCAGACCTTTTTCTTCGTGAAGTACATCAGGCCCGCGAAGATGATCAGGAACACGAACACCTGGAAGCCGAGGCGCTTGCGCGCTTCCATGTGGGGCTCGGCGGTCCACATCAGGAACGTGGTGACGTCCTTGGAATATTGCGCGACCGTGGTCGGCGAGCCGTCGCCATAGGTTACCTGGCCGTCGCTGAGCGGCTTCGGCATCTTGATGGCGTGGCCCGGGAAGTACTTGTTGTAGTAGGAGCCTTCGGGGATGGTGACGCCTTCAGGCACCTTGTCCTCAAAGCCCTGGAGCACCGCCGCGACATAGTCCGGGCCCTGCTCCTGGTACTGGGTGAAGAAGTCGAAGATGAACCAAGGGAAGCCGCGGCCGTAGGAGCGCGCCTTGGTGATCAGCGACAAATCGGGCGGCGCCGCACCGCCGTTCGCCGCACGGGCCGCCTGCTCGTTCGGGAATGGCGAGGGGAAATAGTCCGCCGGCCGGCCCGGGCGCTCGAACATGTCGCCCGCATCGTTCGGGCCGTCCTTGACCTTGTAGTCGGACGCAAACGCCGCTGCCTGCGCCACCGAATAGCCGGGGCCGCCGGCTTCCGCGAGGTTGCGGAAGGCGATGTAGGACAGGCCATGGCAGCTCGAGCAGACCTCCTTGTAGACCTGCAGGCCGCGCTGGAGCGCGCCGCGGTCGTACTTACCGAAAGGGCCGGAGAACGACCATTTGTTGCCCGGCGGCCTGTCGCTGCCTTCGGAGGCGCGAGCGTCCTGAAGGCTGCCGAGGAACAGCGCGCCGGCGGCAACGAGCGCGATGGCGACCGAAGCCACCGCCTTGCCGCCCTTGGCCAGGATCGCCTCCGAGATCGAGTTCGGCACCGGCCGCGGCGTCTCGATGCGCGAGAGCAGCGGCAGCACGATCAGGAAGTAGGCGAAGTAGCAGACCGTCAGGACCCGGCCGGCGATCACGTAGATGCCTTCCGGCGGCTGCGCGCCGAGATAGCCGAGCAGGATGCAGACCGCGACGAAGATCCAGAAGAACTGCTTGGCCAGCGGCCGGTACTTCGACGACCTGGTCTTGGCGGCATCGAGCCAGGGCAGGAAGCACAGGATGATGATCGCCGAGAACATCCCGATCACGCCCGCGAGCTTGTTCGGGATCGAACGCAGGATCGCGTAGAACGGCAGGTAATACCATTCCGGCACGATGTGCGGCGGCGTCACGCCCGGGTTCGCCGGGATGTAGTTGTCGGCGTCGCCGAGATAGTTCGGCATGTAGAAGATGAACCAGGCGTAGAGCAGCAGGAAGCAGGCGACTCCGAACCCGTCCTTGATGGTCGCGTGCGGCGTGAACGGCACCGTGTCCTTTTCCGTCTTCGGCTCGACGCCGTCAGGATTGTTCTGGCCGGCGACATGCAGCGCCCAGACGTGGAGCACGACGACGCCAGCGATCAGGAACGGCAGCAGATAGTGCAGCGAGAAGAAGCGGTTCAGCGTCGGGTTGCCGACCGAATAGCCGCCCCACAACAGCGTCACGATGCTCTCGCCGACATAGGGAATGGCGGAGAACAGATTGGTGATGACGGTGGCGCCCCAGAAGCTCATCTGGCCCCACGGCAGCACGTAGCCCATGAAGCCCGTCGCCATCATCAGGAGGTAGATGATGACGCCGAGGATCCACAACACCTCGCGCGGCTCCTTGTAGGAGCCGTAATAGAGACCGCGCAGCATGTGGACGTAGACCGCGAAGAAGAACATCGACGCGCCGCAGGCATGCATGTTGCGCAGCAGCCAGCCGTAATTGACGTCACGGACGATCAGCTCGACCGACTTGAAGGCGAGATCGGCGTGCGGCGTGTAGTGCATCGCCAGGACCACGCCGGTCAGGATCTGCATCCCCAGCATGAAGGAGAGGATGGCGCCGAAGGTCCACCAGTAATTCAGGTTGCGCGGGGTGGGATAGACGACGAAGGAGGAATGGACGAGACCGATGATCGGCAGACGTCGCTCGATCCATTGCAGGGCCGGATTGCTCGGCTGGTAGTCGGATGGTCCGCTCATGATGCGATCCTGAGGAAATATAACGACGAGACGGCGCGAAGCTTCGGGCGAAGGCCCGAAGCTCAGCCGATCTGGATTTTGGTGTCGGAAACGAACTGGTACGGCGGCACCGGCAGGTTCGCGGGCGCGGGCCCCTGGCGGATGCGGCCGGACGAATCGTACTGCGAACCATGGCAGGGGCAGAAGAACCCGTCGTAATTGCCCTCATGAGCGATCGGGATGCAGCCGAGATGGGTGCAGATGCCGATCACGACCAGCCACTGCTCGTGGCCCGGCTTGACCCGGGCCTCGTCGGACTGCGGATCGGGCAGGCTCGCCACGTTGACGGCGCGCGCCTCGTCGATCTGCTTCTTGGTGCGGTGGCTGACGTAGATCGGCTTGCCGCGCCAGAACACCTTGATGTCCTGCCCCTCGGCGACCGGGCTGAGATCGACCTCGATCGGCGCACCGGCGGCGATGGTCGACGCATCAGGATTCATTTGAGAGATGAAGGGCCAGAGCGCAGCTGCGCCCCCTACTGCTGCAGCTGCCCCCGTTGCAACGAATAAGAAATCACGGCGTGTCGGATGGTCCGCCGAAGACGCTGTCGTCACGATTCCAACCCTTTCTTCTTATGCTGCCGACGGAACCGTTCCGGGAGCCCCCAAGGTCCCCAAAACAGTGTGCCGGCGCCCGCGGCCCCCCGCGGCGGCAGAACTTCACTTGTCCCCACCGAAACAAGGCGAAAACAGCAGTCCAGAATCGTTCTATTGGCACCCTTGCCGGGCGAGCGCAAGCCCGCTAACGGCGTGGGGGCGTGCAATGCACGAATTCCGCAGCCAGCGATGTTTTATTGAGACATTTCCGGCCCGCACCGACCCCGATACAGCCCATGCAGATCGCGCTTTTCCAACCCGACATCGCCCAGAACACCGGCACGATTCTCAGGCTCTGTGCCTGCCTGGGCATGGCCGCCCACATCATCGAGCCGGCGGGCTTCCCGTTCTCCGACCGCTTGTTCCGCCGGGCGGGAATGGACTACCTCGATCATGTCAGCGTGACCCGCCACGACTCCTGGTCGAAATTCGAGGAATGGCGTGCGACACAGGGCTACCGCCTGCTGCTGTTCACCACCAAGGCCGCCACCGATTACCGCGATTTTCATTACCAGACGTCGGACATCCTGCTATTCGGGCGCGAGAGCGCCGGCGTCACCGACGCGGTGGTCGAGGCTGCGGACGCGCGGCTGGTGATCCCGATCACGGCGGGGCTGCGGTCGCTCAATGTCGCCATGACCGCGGCGATGGCCGCAGGCGAGGCGCTGCGGCAGCTCCGGAACCCGTAAGTTTGAGATGTTGAGGAGAGATCATTGAGTTACGCGGTCAAGGAAATCTTCCTGACCCTGCAAGGCGAAGGCGCCCATGCCGGGCGCGCGTCCGTGTTCTGCCGCTTTGCCGGCTGCAACCTCTGGAGCGGCCGCGAGGCCGACCGCGAGGCCGCGACCTGCAAATTCTGCGACACCGACTTCGTCGGCACCGACGGCACGCTCGGCGGCCGCTATGCCTCGGCCGCGGAACTCGCCAACACCGTCGCCGCGCAATGGACGGCTGCCACCGACAGCAACCGTTACGTGGTGCTCACCGGCGGCGAGCCGCTGCTCCAGGTCGATGCCGCCCTGATCGACGCCCTCCACGCCCGCGGCTTCGAGATCGGCGTCGAGACCAACGGCACGATTGTGGCGCCTGAGGGGCTCGACTGGATCTGCGTCAGCCCCAAGGGCGGCAGCGAGCTCGTCCAGCGCCGCGGCCACGAGCTGAAGCTGGTCTATCCGCAGGCCCTCGCCGCGCCCGAGACCTTCGAGGGTCTCGCCTTCGAACGCTTCTCGCTGCAACCGATGGACGGACCCGAGGTTGCCCAAAACACCGTGCGTGCGATCGACTATTGCCTGCGCCATCCGCAATGGCGGCTGAGCGTGCAGACGCATAAATCGCTCGGCATCAGATAGGATTGGTTTTCGAACAGATGTGGGAATTGACGAAATCGTTCCGCTTCGAGGCGGCGCACTCATTGTCGGGGACGACCTTTGGCGCCGCAAGCGAAGAGATCCACGGCCACTCCTTCCGCGCCGAGGTGACGTTGCGCGGCACGCCCGACCCTGCGACCGGCATGGTGGTCGATCTCGGCCTCGTCCAGCGCGCCATCGAGGACGTGCGGCTCACGCTCGACCACAAATACCTCAACAAGATCGAGGCGCTGGGCACACCGACGCTGGAAAACCTCTCGCGCTTCGTCTGGGAGCGGCTCCAGCATATCGGCAAGCTCACCCGCGTCAGCATCCACCGCGACAGTTGCAACGAGAGCTGCACCTATTACGGTCCGCAGGGTTAGACTTCGTAGGGTGGGCAAAGCGAAGCGTGCCCACCAATCAAGACGACAGTGAATATGGTGGGCACGGCGCAAGAGCGCCTTTGCCCACCCTACGAGACCGGTTTTGGAATTGGACATGGACATCTCGACAATCGAAGACCGCAAGACGCGCGCCCGCGCCTGGTTCGAAGCTTTGCGCGACGACATCTGCGCGAGCTTCGAGCGGCTGGAGGATGACGCCCCCCAAAGCCTTTATCCGGGCGATGCCGGCCGCTTCAAACGCACGCCCTGGCAGCGCACCGATCATACCGGCGCGCCCGGCGGTGGCGGCGTGATGTCGATGATGTCCGGCCGCCTGTTCGAGAAGGTCGGCGTGCATTGCTCGACGGTGCACGGCGAATTCGCGCCCGAGTTTCGCGCCCAGATCCCCGGCGCGGCAGACGACCCCAAGTTCTGGGCCTCCGGCATCTCGCTGATCGCGCATCTGCGCAATCCGCACGTGCCCGCCGTGCACATGAACACCCGCTTCGTCGTCACCACAAAAGCCTGGTTCGGCGGCGGCGCCGATCTCACGCCGGTGCTCGACCGCCGGCGCACCCAGGACGATCCCGACACGCTCGCCTTCCACGCCGCGATGAAGGAGGCCTGCACGGGCCCGAACGGCGTTGCCGACTACGACAAGTACAAGAAATGGTGCGACGAGTATTTCTACCTGCCGCACCGCAAAGAGGCGCGCGGCATCGGCGGCATCTTCTACGACTGGCACGACAGCGGCGACTGGGACGCCGACCTCGCTTTCACCCAGGATGTCGGCCGCGCCTTCCAGAAAATCTACCCTGACATCGTCAGGCGCAATTTCGCGAGCGCCTGGACCGCTGAGGATCGCGAGGAGCAATTGATCCGGCGCGGACGCTATGTCGAATTCAACCTGCTCTACGACCGCGGCACCATCTTCGGGCTCAAGACCGGCGGCAACGTGGACTCCATCCTGTCGTCGCTGCCGCCGGAGGTGAAATGGCCATGAGCACCGCGATGCCTCCGCTGCCGCGCGCCATGCTGATCGACATGGACGACACCATCCTTTCGGCCTACGGCCGGCCCGAGATCGCCTGGAATACGATCGCAGAAGAATTTGCCGACGAGCTCGCGCCGCTGCCGCCGCAGCAGGTCGCGACCGCAGTTTTGGCCTTCGCACGAAACTTCTGGGCGAATGCGGAAGCCGCGTGGCGGATGAAGCTTGGCGAGGCACGGCGGCTCACGGTGCGGGGCGGCTTCGCCGCGCTCGCCGCCGACGGCCACCGCGCCCTCTCCGACGATCTCGCCGATCGCCTCGCCAACCGCTTCACGACCTATCGCGAAGAAGCGATCTTCGTGTTCCCCGGTGCGCATGATGCGATCGACTCTTTCAAGGCACGCGGCGTCAAACTCGCGCTGGTCACCAACGGCGCCGCCGACATGCAGCGCGCCAAGGTCGAGCGCTTCGAGCTCACGCATCGCTTCGATCACATCCAGATCGAGGGCGAGCACGGTTTCGGCAAGCCCGAGGAGCGCGCCTATCTGCACGCGATGGAGGCGCTCGGCGTCACCGCGAAAGACACCTGGATGATCGGCGACAATCTGGAATGGGAAGTCGTGACGCCGCAGCGCCTCGGCATCTACTCGATCTGGATCGACGTGCATGGCGACGGCCTGCCCGAAGGCTCGGCCGTCAAGCCCGACCGCATCATCCGCTCGCTGACCGAACTCGTGCCGGACCAGCCGTAACCCAGGCGAAAACAAAACATCGAAAACAACCCCATGCACAGTAGCCGGCTGCTGCAATTTCAACAGCTTGCCGCAAACGCAATGCATTGCTGATTTTACGAAATCATTTGACGCGTCGGGCAAAACAGGCGCATGATGCCATCATCGCCGCGCCTGGGACGGAATAGCCCCTGGTGACCTCGAGCGATCCCCCACTCGAACCTCTGCCATCGACGTTTCGGCAGTCTGTGCAAGCCGCAGCCAATTCACGGGTCCCATAGCCCGTGATCGGCCTGTCATGACGGCTTGCTAGCCTCCCCTCTCGTCGATCAACCCCGAAAGGACCATCCATGGAACTGAAAACCGGCGACGTCGTGATGCTGAAATCCGGCGGCCAGCCGCTGACCGTCGCAGAGGTGAAAGGCGACGACATCCTCTGCCTCTGGATGGGCTCGGAAGGCGATCTGTTCCGCGAGACACTGCCGCTGGCCGCGCTCGACCGCCTGGAAGTGGAAGATCACGACGAGGATGAGGACGAAGACGAGGATGACGAGTAGGCACGCCTAAGCGGCCTGCGATTGCGAGAAAGGGAGACCTGAAGTCTCCCTTTCTTCACGTCTTCAGATCCGCTGATCAGAAGCGATAGTTCACACCAACGCGGGCGATGTCGAAGCTCGGCTTGATATCGACGTGAGTCGCGATGACGCCCGTCAACCCGGCCGGCGATTGAAGCGAGCCGGTCAAGTTGTAGCCTTTCGTGCCGAAACCCATGTGCAGATACTCGCCCTTGACCGACCACCCTGCCCCCAGAGCATATTCGAAACCGCCGCCAACCGCGTAGCCGATCAGGACGGCGCTGTCAGAAGCGCTCATGGAGCCCAGCGGTCCCAGGGTTGGCGGGAAGAGGGCAGTGACGATACTGCCCGTAGCGTTCGCACTGACCTTGGTATCGGCCAACGCAATACCGCCGGTCGCGTAGAGCAACGCCGGCCCAAACGCATAACCCACTCGGCCACGGAAGGTCGCATACCAATCGGTGCTGACGGACGTGCTGCCGCTGAAATTGCCGCCGATGAAGACGGGAACAGCAATAGCCGAGTTGCCGGTGCTGGCCTTTGAATTGAGATACTGCCAATCAGCCTCGATGCCGAGCACCGTCTGCTCAATCTGCCAGTTGTAGCCGGCCTGGATGCCGGCGGTGACCCCATTACCGTTGCCGGACACGGGGTTGAAGGCATAGATGCCCGAACCGCCATTCGAGTTCACGATTGTCCCGGTGGCGTTCGACGCACCGTAGCTGCCCCAGCCATAACCAACGTTGCCGCCGATATAGAATCCCGTCCAGTTGCCCACCTGAGCGGGAGCCTTCGACGACATACGGACCGGCGCCAGATCCGCAGCCTGGGCTGTGATCGGGCCGAGAGCGACTGTCGACAGCAATACAAGCGAAAACTTCCTCATTTCAACACCCCCCTTATTGAGCCGCACTGGCGGCCTGCCAATCATCATGAAGCAAAACCAACGCAGCATCAAAGCGCGATTGAATGCGCGAATCAGATCGCCCAATCGTTGCGCTCGGAGCCGGCGACGCCCTTCGCTGCTCGGGGCGGACAATGCGACGCCGTGTCTGCTCTGTTTGGTGAAGCGGACCTCGAGGGACTGCCTCTCCCGGCTTCCTAATCTAGCGAGAGGGAGCTCGTGCCAAGTGCAAGGCGGCCTCAACGCCGCCTTCCAGGATCTGCTCCGCCTGCGCAGCGTTGGGCACGGCCCGCGCGAACTGAAGGGTGCCCACCATGAGGCCGAAGATGGCGGTCGCGCGGCGGCGGCTCGCTGATGCATCTGCGTCAGGAAGCAGTGCGGCCAATGTCGCAACGTAGCTTCGCAGCCCCTTCTCGTAATCTTTCCTTGTGGACAGGGGCTGTCGGGCGATTTCGGGGAGCAACGCCGCCGAGGGGCATCCGCCCGTCGGGTCTTCGAGGTGAGCACGGTTCAGGTATCTCCGGATCGCGCCCTCAAGGTCCGGGCCGCTCCGCTGATCCTCATCGAGGCGATGTTGCTGGTCGTCGAGCGCGCTCGCCAGCGCCTCGCGAACGAGCGCATCTTTGGATTCGAAGTGCGGAGAGAATGCGCCTTTGGTCAGGCCGGCCTCGTCCATGATCCCGGCGATCCCGGTGGCGGAGATGCCGTTCCGGCGCATGCACTTCGACGCCACATCGATGATCTGCCGTCGCGTCGCCGCCTTATGACCTTTCTCGAAGCGCATCTTCTCTCCTCTCCACCAATATCCCGCAGCCCTTACGCTGCGGCCGCTTCCAGCAAAGCTTGGAGGTCGCGATCAAGTTGCTAGGCCACTGGATCGACATCATCGCGGCCAAACCGACTGAAAACGGATGCTGGTCGATCACGACGTTAGATCGCACTCGACTCTGCGCCCAAGATGCCCTCGATGCCGCGGGCAAGGTTTAGAAGCCCTCGGTCGCTCCCTAAGGGGGCATCCAGCTCAAGCCCAATCGGCAGCCCCGCGCGAGACAAGCCAACAGGAAGGCTGACACCGGGCAACCCCACGCTGCTTGCCGACACGGTGCGGTTCGCCAAAGCGAGGTAGCTAACTTCCTGCCCCCCGATATGGACGGTCGCCTGCTCCTCGATCAAAGGCGCCGTGCAGGGCGTGGTCGGTTGCAGAATGACCAGCGCCCCATGAGAGACGAACGCCGTGTTGAGTCGGCGCTGGATTTCCGGCCGGCTCACGTCGAGCGCAGTCTGATAGGCCTCTGCCGAGGTAGCACCTGCGCCACCCGGCAGCACGATGTGCCCCCACGCCTGCCGAAGTTGGGGCTTAAGGCCCTCATAAATGGCCTCGAACGTGGTCGGAATGTCATGGCGGCGAAGAAATTCCGAAATTTCGCCCATCGTCTCATGAGCGAAGATGCCCCATGTTGCGGTTTGGACGAGGGAATTGAAATCGTCGCCAAGATCTACTTCAACGATCTCGGCGCCGGCGTCCTGCAAGCGCCGAACCACCTCGCGGAAGCGGGTCTCGACTTCCGAGTCCACCAGATCCAGGAACTGTCGCGGCGCGAAGGCCAGCCGGACTCCCTTCAGGTCGTAGCCGCCGTTGGAGAACTCCGCAGCTTGTTCACCGGTCACGACCTGATCCACCAAAATGCAGTCCTCGACGTTTCGGGCGAACACGCCCGTCGTATCGAGCGTATGGGAGATCGGCGCAACGCCGTCGCGTGGCCAACGTCCAGTGGTTGGCTTGAAGCCCACGACCCCACAGAACGATGCGGGTACCCGGATGGACCCAACGGTGTCACCGCCCAAGGACGCGGGAACGATGCCGGCGGCCACGGATGCGGCGGAGCCGCTCGAGGAGCCGCCCGACACGCGATCTCGTGCGTGCGGATTCTTCACCTGGCCATAACGTGCGTTGTGACCAGTCAAGCCGTATGACATCTCGACGAGGTTGTTCTTGCCGAAGACCAAGGCGCCTGCCCCCTTAATGGCCCGGACAGCGTCGGCATCTTCGCGCGGCACGAAGTGAGCGAGGCCTTCGACGCCCAGGCTGGTAGGTAGCCCTTTCGTCAAATAACTGTCCTTCACCCCAAGCGGCACGCCAAGGAGCGGGGCCGCCGATCCGGCCGCACGCGATTTGTCTGCGGCCCTCGCGGCCGCGAGCACCCCGGCCTCGTCGATAGTGATGAAGGCGTTCAGCTCGGCAAGCGCTCGGGCGCGCTGTAAGAGCGCCGCGGTGTAGGCCTCCGAGGTGATGTCGCCGTTGCGAATCGCTGCTGCAGCGGTTGCGAGCCCAAGCGAGTCGACATCTGTGGTTTGTCGCGATGCGACGTGGCGTGAGGCCGTGGTCGTGTCGTCCATGAAATCCTCGCTAGGAGCTGTTTGGCGGCACCCGGCCGCCGCCCAACAGCGGCTCAGCTCGATGCCATTACGGTCACAATATTAAATTACGATCGTAATTCAATAGAATTGGTGGCCTCGCCGGGGACACATGAGCGTGAGGTGCCGATGGATTACGGGCAATGATTGGTTTCAACGGCGATTTCTGCTTTGGGTCACAAGCCGGCATCGACCCAGGGCGCTGGAACGTCTGCTAAGGGGCTAAAAGGCGACATGCGGCCTGTGGAGTCGGCACCGCTCCACGCCGGGTAGCGGCCAGCTCAAAGCTCGGAGACCAATTCCACCAAGATCTGACGCAGCCACGCATGAGATGGATCGTGATCGTAGGAAGCGTGCCAGAGCAGTGAAACAGCTACGTCCTGCAAATCCACCGGAGGCTGGCTCAGGCTAAGCTTGAGTTCTGTGGCGAACAACCGAGCGAGCCGCGCGTGCATTGTCACGACGACAGGTGCGCGTGCCACCAAGGCAGGGACAGTGAGGAAGCGAGGCGTGGTCAGGACAACCGTCCGCCGCAATCCAAGTTTCTCAAGGGCGTCGTCTACCACGCCGCGCACAGTCCGGCCCGGCCGCAGGCTCGTGAGAACATGAGGTAACCGCACATAATCTTCGAGCGAGATTTGGGCGTCGGTGATGCCCGTTATCTCCTTGTTGAACATGCACAGATAGCTCTCATTGAACAGCAGACGCCGCTTGTGGTGGATCTGGCCCTGAGGAAAGACGTCATAGCCAATAGCGAGGTCCAGTTCGTCGGCATCGAGATCATCCAGAAGTCTCGACGAGTCGATGTTGTAGAGCCGCAGATGGACGCCAGGCGCGACCTCGCGCAGGCGTGCGAGGAGAGCGGGAAGGACCAGGATTTCCATGCTGTCTGGGAGTCCGAACCTGAAGGTCCGCTCTGCCGTCGCTGGATCGAATGCGTCGTCGCGTGAGACAATCGTTTGGATTTGAGACAGCGTAGCCCGCACCGGCTCTACCAGCATCACTGCACGAGGAGTGAGGCGCAAGCCGTCGGGCCCTCGCGTCAGAAGCTCGTCGCCGAACAGGTCACGCAGGCGGGCGAGGTTGTGGCTCATCGCCGACTGACCAATGCCTACACGGCCCGCAGCTCGCGTGACGCTACGTTCGCGAAGCAAGGCATCGAGGTGAACCAGTAGGTTTAGGTCGAGATGGCTTAGATTGACGGCATCGATACCCATCATCGATCCAATCTGTTTGATCAATGAGCATAGGCCGCCCATCTTATGTGGCAAGGGAACGGAGGGCGTGGCCCACCGCCCAGCTAAAGGAGATCAACATGTCAATCCGCAGTAGCCTTTTAGCCGCCACACTAGCCTTAGCCGCTTTTGGAACCGCTCATGCAGATAGCCTCAGGCCAATTCAGGCAAAGAGCATCGATCTCGGCGGGGTGTCCGGCGTCGCCTATTACACCGTTGAGCGCGATGGGTTCCATGTCGTGACGACCCTTGCTCAGGGCGAGACGGGAACGCCAATCCGCGTAGTCTCTGTTCTTGCGCCAGGCCAAAGCGTTGTTCTCTCAACGTCCCAGCAGCCACGTGCGCTTGAAATCAGCCGGGCGGGCAACGAAGTGTTGGTCCGCAAGGCGGCGCCCGTCACAAATTAAGGTTCGAGCCTAGCGGGCGCGGTAATTTTCGGCGCCCGCTCTAACCCCGGAAGGCGTCAGGCGGCCCTCACGCCGGCGATGGTGAAGCGCACCAGCAGGTGATAGCTCGTCGGCATGGCGTCGGACCCGGTGGTGAGATCAGCCGAGAGTCTTGCGACGTTCCGCGTCGACTTGAGCCCGCCATTGCTTGACGAGATCGCGACGGCGACCGGGATAGCGTTCCGTCCTGAGCTTGATCTTTTCTATCCGATCCGCCCGGAATGAGCGGAAGTCCTTTCGCATTTCGCACCAGCCGGCAATGATGCGCCGGGAATCGAAAAAGCCGACGCCAATTGGCCAGATGATCCGCGTGGTCTTCGCGCCTTGCGGGTCGCGATACACAATGGAAAGCTTGTGTTGGTCGCGCATGGCTTGCCGCACGACGCGAAGGTCGACGGCTTCGGGTTGCTTCGGTCTGCGCCCTACGTGAAAGGCACTGTCGTCCAGCTTGTGTTGCAGCTCCGAGGGAAGGACCGCGCCAATTTTAGCGAGCGCGTCACGCGCCGCCAGCGCGAACTCATCATCAGTCTGGCGAGATACCCATTGGGCGCCCAGCGCCAAGGCTTGGATTTCCTGTTCCGAGAACATCAGGGGAGGAAGGAGGAAGCCGGGTTGCAAGACATAGCCAAAGCCAGGCTCACCGTCGATTTGTGCGCCCAAGCCCTGCAAGTCGGCGATGTCGCGATAAATCGTTCGCAACGACACACCCGCCTCAGCCGCAAGGTCGTTGCCCGACACCGGGGTGCGGTGCCGCCGCAAGATCTGCATGAGGTCGAATAATCGTTGGCTCTTCGACATAGACCAAGTCTAGCACGAATCCTGCCAAAAAATGGCAGTAGGCGTCGCGGGCGACGGGCGGCGGGGCTTTACTGGCCCAGACGGCATTTACATCGCTACCAGAGCCTTTCCGGCGAGCATGTGCCCGGCTTCAAGCGCCGCGATGAGCGGGATCGCATCGTTCAGACGCACGGTCTCAGCAACTGGCAAGCGCAGCTTTCCATTCGCCGAAGCGACGGCAAGGCCGTCAAGGATATCAGCCCGCGCGGTGCAGACGATCGGCTTGAGTTTCCGGTTGAAGATCGCACGGATGAACTTGATTGGCGCTGGATTGATATCGAGATACACGCCGCCTTCGCGAAGCAGGCCAACCCCGGCAGCAACCGCCATCGTTCCCGCCGTGTCATACACTACGTCGAAGCGTTCACGGATCTTCGACAGATCGGTGGCCCGATAATCGAAGAGAGGCTGGACGTCCAAGTCACGGGCTCGCTGCATCGCCTGCGCACTGCATGTCCCCGCGACGGTCGCCCCGAACATCTTTGCGAGCTGCACCGTGGCCTCGCCGACAGCGCCGGTGCAGCCGTTGATGAACACCTGGCTGCCGGATTTCAGGGCAGCCTTGTCCACGAGGCCGTTCCATGCGGTGACCCCCGGCGTAGCCAGGCAAGCCGCGTCCTCGAACGAGACTGAATCCGGCCTCCTGGCGACGAAGGTTTGGGGAGCGATGACGGCTTCCCCAAGCGCGCCGCCATGCTTTATCTGCGCCATGCCGAATACGGGATCGCCAATCTTGAAGCGCGTGACACCAGCGCCGACAGCGGTCACGATGCCGGAAAAATCGCTGCCCATGGCACGCGGAAATTTCTTCCCCGTCACCATTTTGAGATAGCCATTGCGCACCTTCCAATCGATGGGATTGATGGCGGCGAACTCGACCTTGACCGCGACTTCGCCGGTCCCCGGAGCCTTCAGCTCGAAGGCTTCGAGCTTCATCGTTTCAGGGCCGCCGTAGCTGTAATATTGAATCCGTTTCATGGTCGATCGTGCCTTAGTGCGGTTGGACGGTCGCCGTGTAGGCGGCGAACGGAGTCGCGTCGTAGATCACTTCGGTCGACGCGATCTTGCCGTTCTTCACCTTGAGGAGTTCCGCGACGACGGCGTTGGCAACCGGATGGGTGTCCGCGCTGTAAACGACGACAGCCTGATCATCGTCGCCGTAGACGGCGAGAACCGTGACCTTCTGGATCATGCGGGCGAAACCCTCGTGGAATTCGCGAAACTTCTGCATGCCGGCGATCCGCCCGCGTGGCGACGTGCAAACAACGTCGTCCGCCGACACGGAAGTAATCGTATCCACGCTCCTGCTGGCGATGGCCTCGATGTAGGTCTTGGCGATCTGCAGCGCCTGGCCGTTGCTCTGGGTTTTCATCGTCTTCCTTTCAGTAAAAATGCCCTGAAAGAAGACCTAGCGCAGGCCAGTGACAGATTCTGGCAGTAGGAAATCGGCGCAGCCGAAGGCGCCTTCGCGCCGCGAGCGGCCTGCCTCGCCTGTGCTGTCCACTGCCCCGGACCTCGCGCTCCGCCAACCTTCATTTGAATGATGACGAGACAATTGGTCGCAACCACTTTCCACCGAAAGGCCTGAATGAGGTCGGGAGAGATGAGCACCTGTCCAGCATGCGGCAGTGGATCAACTGCCAAACTGTTTGAAGTGACCGCAGATCAGGCCTCTCGATCCTTCGTCAGTCCGCGCCAGTATCCGGATCGCTCTCGAAAGTTAATAAGCCACCTGTCGCTGCTCTGGGGCCGCGACACCTGCGATATCCGCAAATGCGCGGATTGCGGATTCGGATTTGCAGATCCGTTCGTCGCGGGCGGCGCCGAGTTTTATAACCTGGCCGCGCCGCACCCTTCCTATCCAACCATGAAATGGGAGTATGAGAGGACGATCGAGGAGCTGAGCGGCCTCGGCACTGCCGGAAAAACGGCGATCGATGTCGGGGCCGGGTTTGGCTATTTTCTCGATCACATCAAGGACAAACTCTTTCGCGCGTCCGATATTTACGCGGTCGATTACAACGAAGCAGCGCAACAGGCCTTGCGATCGAAAGGCTACAAGACCTTTTCGGTCGACCTTCGGGAGGATGGCTTCACTCCGATGAAGGAGGCCTTCGACATCATCTTCATGTTTCAGGTGTTCGAGCACATGGACCGGGTGGATGACGTCTTCGCGCGATTGAAATACCTTCTCAAGGCGCAAGGCTCTGTCTTCATCGCCGTGCCGAATGATATCCGAACGCACTACATGGAGGGCCACGGATCGCTCATCGACATGCCGCCGAACCACATTGGCCGCTGGACGAAGGACGCGTTTGACGCGGTATGTCGACGACACGGCCTGCAATTGAGCATTTGCGAGCGGGAACCATTCAATCTCCTGAAGTTTCTCAGGGAAGACATCGTGGACAGCTTTTTGCGCAGTGCAGAGAAACCGGGCAGCGTCAGTGAGTTCGTGCGCGGCCTGCCGCGAAGCAAAGCGCAGCGGATTGGGCAGGCCGTGATCGCACTTGCGCTTGCACCATTGCGCTTGCCGGCATGGGCCTACGCGGCCAGGAACTCATCGACGCTCGGCAGTGCGCTCTGGGTGAAGATCGACAAAGGCGCGTGATGAGCGGCCACGGTCGAACGGGCCGCTCGCCGCCGCAGCGCCTGCTGACTCATCACCTGCTCTTCGGTCTGATGGCGTCAACAGTTCCCTGTATGAAGGCCTGGAGTTTCCCGACGTCCCCTTCCGTCAACTTGCCGCTGAAATCCGGCATGCCCTGGTCGCGGAATGGACCGTGGAAGAGGATATGCCTCAGATTGGTGATCTCTTCGGCGCTGGCGTAGCCGAGATTGATGATGTTGCCGCCGCGGCCGACGCCAGGCACGCCGTGGCAGGCGACGCAGGCTGCCGCGACATAGATCTCGCCGCCTTCCCTGATGTCCTTCGGATCATACTTCACGCCCTGCAGCAGACCTTCGGTCTGATATTTGACGAACGCTGGCAGCTTCGCCGTGCCGCCGAGTGCGTATGTGTAGATTGTTCCCGGGTTCTGGTACTCGGTCGCGCGGTGCGTCAGGCCGTAGGATCCGCCCCAGCCGACAGCAATCGAGATGTATTGCCTGTCGTCGACCATGTAGGTTGCGGCGGCCGCCACCGCGCCGGTGCCGGTCGGCATTTCCCACAGCTTGGTTCCGTTTGCTGCATCATAAGCGACGAAGCGGCCATCCGCCGTCCCCTGGAAAACCAGGTTGCCGGCGGTGGTCAGCGTCCCGCCGTTCCACGGCGACACGTGCTCGACGCGCCAGACTTCCTTTTGATGCACCGGATCCCAGGCGAGCAGACGTCCGAATGGGGCCGACTTCGGAGGGTTGAAAACGAAACCGATATTCCCGCCCAGCAAGCCGCCGAGCTTGCCCGGCGCAGCAGCATTCTGCGCGAACGACTTTTCCGGCGACAGATTGACCGGGATGTGCTGCGCCGGAAGGTAGACGAGGCCGGTCAGCGGATTGAACGACATCGGCTGCCAATTGTGAGCCCCGTCCGGTCCCGGAATCGACTCGTATTGATCTGCGTCGCGCGCCGCCGGCAGCTCAATCGGCCGTCCGTTGGCGTCGTATCCCGTCGCCCAATTCACATCGACAAAATTCTTCGCCGAGATGAACTTGCCGTTGGTGCGATCGATGACGAAGAAGAAGCCGTTTTTCGGCGCGTGCAGGATCACCTTGCGCGGCACAACGTCGATCTTGATGTCGGCCAGGATCATCGGCTGGGTCGATGTATAGTCCCAATTGTCGCCGGGCGTCTCCTGATAGTGCCAGATATACCGGCCCGTGTCGGCGTTGAGCGCGACGATCGAGCCCAGATAGAGATTGTCGCCACCCGACGGACTGCGAAGCTTGCGATTCCAAGGGCCGCCGTTGCCAGTGCCGACATAGACCATGTTCAGATCGGGATCGAACGTGATCGAGTCCCATGGCGCGCCACCGCCGCCGTTGATCCAATACTTCCCTGAGGGATCCCAGGTCTTCGCCGCGGCTTCCATCGAGGCGTCTTCAAATGGCTTCGATGGATCGCCGGGCACGGTGAACCAGCGCCAGAGCTGATGACCGGTCTCGCTGTCGTAGGCCGTGACGTAGCCGCGCACACCATATTCGGCACCGCTCTGGCCGATCACGACCTTGCCGTTGAAGACGCGCGGCGCGCCGGTGATCGTGTAGGAATGATCGTGATCGATCAGCGTGTCCGTTTCCCAGATCTTGGCCCCGGTCGCTGCATCGAGCGCGATCAGGCGCCCGTCATAGGCGGCTTCGAAGACCTTGCCCTTGTAGAGTGCGAGGCCACGGCTGACAGCGTCGCAGCACCCGCGATAGGTCTTTGACCGGTCAACACCCGGATCGAACGACCAGATTTTTATTCCGGTCCGCACGTCAATGGCATGGACCACATTCCAGGGGGCCGACTGATACATGATGCCGTCGACGACGAGGGGCGTTGCCTCGATGCCGCGCGATGATTCCAGATTGTAACTCCAGACGAGCCCGAGATCCCTGACGTTGTCAGTGTTGATCTGATTGAGCTTGCTGAACCGCGTTTCGGCGTAGTCGAGGCCGACGGTCGGCCAATCCCTGGATCTCTTCGTATTGGCTTCAATGAAGTCGCTGTCGACTCTCGAGATATTCGCCTTGATGCGGTCCGGCTTCGCCTCGGTCCCACTCTGCGCCCATGCACTGGAAGGGAGAGAAAGACCCAGGAGAGCAGGAAAGAGAACAAGAACAGCACTGATCTCCCGGAAGGCAATCTGAATCCTGGACCGATTGCTCGACTTTTTTTCAGGCCATTGGCACTCTGTGTTGGATCGTCCCATGCCTCACCTTCCTCCGTGCATGTCGAGACCACGATGCGTGCGCATGCCTGCGCCCGCTTCCGTTGATATGAAGTCTCAAACCTGCCTCGACGGTGCTACTGAAGCATTTCAGTCCTGACATGCCCGATTGCAGTTGTAAGAAAGCGTCCTGCTTGGCCCACCGGCCGACGGCCGTCATCGGCGGAAATCTTTTCAACCCTCGGCAGTCAGGATCGGCCGTTTCGGCTAGCATTTGGTGGCGTGCAAGCATCGGGACGGAATGTCCGTCCTTGAAAGGACATCGCGAACGCCAATCGGACCGGAGTCATCTATGCGATCAGCGACCTTGCCGCCGCCGAGATCATCACCAGCCCGCCGGTGATGACAGCGACATCGAGGATCGCCGTGTGGATATGCACCGGCATGCGTTCGACAAAAGCCTTTGCGAGGAATGCGCCGGGGATCGCAATCGCGCCGATCAGCAGCGCGAAGGCGAGCACCTGTGCGGTGACGGCGCCGGCCAGCCCGAACACCGAGATCTTGATGAGGCCGGTGCCGAGCGAGATCATCGCGTCGGTCGCGATCACGGCGGCGCCTTCGAGACCTGCGGCCATCAGCAGCGAGAGCAGGATCACGCCGGAGCCGGAGGTGCCGCCGACCAGCACGCCATAGCCGACCGAGCCGGCCGCAAGGCCGGTGTCGCCGATCCTGACCTGGCGGCGGCGGAGCACGCGGCGCAGCGGCACGCTGAGGATCAGCATGGAGCCGATCACGAGCGCGGCGCCCGCATTGGTCAGCCGCGTGTAGCCGTAGGCGCCGAGCGCGGTCGTCAGCGCCGCACAGGCGAGCACGATCAGCGCGCGGCGGCGGTCGGCATAGCGCAGATAGGCGAGCGCACGGCTCGAATTGGTGAAGATCGCGGAGATCGCGATGATCGGCACCACGGGCTCGGCGCCGACCAGCGGCACCAGCACGAGCGGCATCAGCGCGCCGGTGCCGTAGCCGGCGAGACCACCGATGATCGAAGCAAACAACGCCATCAACGCGACCAGCAGGAGCTGAAGGATCGAGATGTCGGCGAAGCCTGAGACGATGGTCACGTTCTCTCATCGCGGCTGACGCGTGCCGCTGCTTGATCGGCGATAGAAGCGAGCGCGGCTTCCTCTAGGGGAAAATCCGCCGCAAGCCAAGCGTCCTCGGCAAGCGTCAGCACATGCCCGAGCGCGGGTCCTTCCGCCATGCCGCGGGCGATGAAGTCGGCGGCGCGAAGCGGAAATTTCGGCGCAATCCAGCGCTGCGGCAGCTCGGCGAGCGCACGCCAGCGCGACGATCCGACGTCGCCGCCGGCCCGCGCCCAGCCGAGCAACACGCGATCGTGATAGCGCTCCGCGCCGAGCCGGTAGAGCAACCGTCGCGCATTGGCCTCGTCCTTGGTGGCGAAGCGCCACCAGCGATGCCCCATCGAATCCAGCGCCTTGCTTTCTACATTGGAGAGCCGCAAGCGCGTGGCGACGCGCTTGGCATCTTCGGTCACGGCGACCGTCAGCGCGGCGAGCCGCCGCGTGCTGCTTGCCGGCAAGCCAAGCTCGCCCTCGATCGCGATCATGGCCGACAGCGGCCCGGTATAGACGACGCCTCCGCTCAGCGCTTGCAGCAACCCGCCATCCGCCATCGCGACCGCAGCGTCAGAGGCACCGTGAGCGACCAGCAGCTTCAGCATCTCCATGCGCACCCGCTCGGCCGACAGGCTCGCAAGACCCGCGCGGCCGCGGATGCAGGCGAGATAGCCGTCGCGGTCGGGCTCGCCGGCCCCGAAGGCGGCGTGGATGCGGAAGAAGCGCAGGATGCGCAGGAAATCCTCGGCGATGCGCTGGTCGGGATCGCCGATGAAGCGCACGCGTCGCGCGGCCGCATCCGCGATCCCGCCGACATAGTCGTAGACGACGCCCATCGCATCGGCCGAAAGTCCATTCATGGTGAAGTCGCGGCGCTCGGCGTCCTTCACCCAGTCGCGGCCGAACGCGACCTTGGCCTTGCGGCCGAAGGTCTCGGTGTCCTCGCGCAGCGTCGTGACTTCGTAAGGCGTGCCGTCGATGACCAGCGTGATGGTGCCGTGGTCGATGCCGGTCGGCACGCTCTTGATGCCGGCAGCCTTGGCGCGCCGCATCACCTCGTCGGGCCGCGCCGTGGTCGCGATGTCGATGTCGCCGGGCACGAGACCGAGCAACGCATTGCGCACGGCGCCGCCGACCACGCGCGCTTCCTCGCCGTTGCCGTTGAGCAGCGTCAGGACGCGCGCCGTCCCGCCAGAGGTCAGCCAGGGCGCATTGGCGAGTAACGGCTCTGCGCTCATGGTCCAGCCCCTATTTTTCCACGCCCGGCACGAGCCTGCCGTTCTCGATATGGGCGGGAACGTAGGTCGAGTCCGGTGCGGCGCCGGAGAAATGCGCGAAGCCGATCAGCCCCGCGATGACAAGCACGAGCGCGGCCAGGACAAGGCGCGCGACGACGGTGACCGGCCAGGACGATCGCGCGAACAGGCCGGAGCGGGTGGCGGCCAGGAACAGCGCATAGACGGCAAAGGGGATGAGGAAAATTCCGATCTCGGTCAGAACCGGCCGGATCATGATGAGTAGATCCGCTCATACAGCACACGCAACATTCCGGCCGTCGCACCCCAGATGTAGCGTTCCGCGAACGGCATCGCGTAGTAAAAGCGCTCCATGCCGCGGAATTCCTTGCTGTGCACCTGGTGGTTCACCGGGTTCATCAGGAAGGATAGCGGCACCTCGAAGGCATCATCAACCTCCGAATGGTTGATGGCGAGCTCGAAGCCGGGCCGCACCTTGGCGACCGTCGGCAGGATGCGGAAGCCGAAAGCGGTGCCGTAGAGATCGAGATAGCCGATCGGCTCGACGAAGTCTCTGGACAGGCCGACCTCCTCCTCGGCCTCGCGCAAAGCCGCATCGAGCGGCGAGGCGTCGGTCGCGTCGATCTTGCCGCCGGGGAAAGCGATCTGGCCGGCGTGGTCGTTGAGATGCGCCGAGCGCTGCGTCAGCAGGATGGTCGGCTCGGGACGGTCGACCACGGCGATCAGGACCGCAGCCGGCCGCACCGGCTGCTCGCGCGCGACGATCTCGAGCATCTTGTCGGTGCCGGGATCGCCCGAGGCGGGGATGACGTTCGGATCGTAGAGGCCGGGCGGCACGTCGAAGCCGAGCCTCGCCCGGGATCGGGCGAAGAAATCGGCCGCGCCGATCACGACCGGACCGCTCTTCAGGATAGGCTTGTTCAAAGTGCGGCCCTCACCTGCTCCGCGTCGGCCATGGCGAAGAATTCGCCGGCCGACTCGACGCCGAACATCGGCTGGCCATCGACCATCCGCTCCTCACCCATGTCAACCAGATCGTAGTAGAGCGCGCGGGTAACCTTGGCCCAGAGATCGGCGCGGACATGCAGGTATGGTGTCAGCCCGCCCTCCCTGGCCTGCTCGAAGCGCAGCCGGTGCGCGGCATCGCAGGTGACCCAGTCGTCGACATTGGTGCGGAAGCGGAGCACGCGATGGTTGTCCTCGCCGTCCTGCTGCATCTCGACCGCCATGAACGGCGCGTCGTCGACGCGGATGCCGACCTTCTCCACGGGCGTGACGAGGAAATGCTTGCCGCCCTCGCGCTTCAGGATGGTCGAGAACAGGCGGACCAGGGCGTGTCGTCCGATCGGCGTGCCCATGTAGAACCAAGTACCGTCAGAAGCGATTCGGATGTCGAGATCGCCGCAAAACGGCGGATTCCACAGATGCACCGGCGGCAGGCCCTTCTTGGCGCCTTCGGCATCGGCGGCACTTTTGGCGGCGGCAGTCAGCCCCTCAAGACCTCGATCGGCGCTCTGCCCTTGGTTCGCCATGGTTTGCCCTGACTTTGTCTGTTGGCACGATTGGTGCAGGTTTTACGTTGTACCCGGGTGCGCGGTTCCACACCGGATTAACCCGGTGTGGAGGTCGCCACTTCGTGATGCCCTACATATCCCTAAGCCGATAAGGTGGGGATAGGTTAATTCAACGAATACATGGCCTTCCTGCAAGTCTAGCATAGGGCCCATGTGCGACTTGTGATGATCTGACGACGCAAGCAGGCCGCGTGGCGGACTTTAAGGAGCTGACGGATGGCGGAAAGTGTCGAGAAACTGGAAGACGGAATCGTCCGTTCGGCCGAGCAGGTGTCGAGCCAGATTCGCGCGGCGAAAGACGCAATCGCGTCCGTCATCTTCGGCCAGGATCGGGTGATCGAGAACACGCTCGTCACCATCCTCTCCGGCGGTCATGCGCTGCTGATCGGCGTGCCCGGCCTCGCCAAGACCAAGCTGGTCGAGACGCTCGGCATCACGCTGGGCCTCGACGCCAAGCGCATCCAATTCACGCCCGATTTGATGCCGTCGGACATTCTCGGCGCCGAAGTGCTCGACGAGAGCACCGCCGGCAAGCGCTCCTTCCGCTTCATCTCCGGTCCCGTGTTCGCGCAGCTGCTGATGGCCGACGAGATCAACCGCGCCAGCCCGCGCACGCAGTCGGCGCTGCTCCAGGCGATGCAGGAGCAGCACATCACCGTCGCCGGCGCGCGTCACGACCTGCCGAAGCCGTTCCACGTGCTCGCCACGCAAAACCCGCTCGAGCAGGAAGGCACCTATCCGCTGCCGGAAGCCCAGCTCGACCGCTTCCTGATGGAGATCGACGTCGACTATCCCGATCGCGACGCCGAGCGCCGCATCCTGTTCGAGACCACGGGTGCCGAGGAGACGCTGGCGAAGGGATCGATGAACGCAGATGCGCTGATCACTGCGCAGCGGCTGATCCGCCGTCTGCCGGTCGGCGATTCCGTGGTGGAGGCGATCCTGTCGCTGGTCCGCTCGGCCCGTCCGGGCGAGGAGAGCGGCGAGACCGGCAAGTTCATCGCCTGGGGTCCCGGCCCGCGCGCCAGCCAATCCTTGATGCTCGCCGTGCGCGCACGCGCGCTGATCGACGGACGCCTGGCGCCCTCGATCGACGACGTGCTCGACCTCGCCGAGCCCATATTGAAGCACCGCATGGCGCTGACGTTCCAGGCGCGCGCCGAAGGCCGCACGATTCCGGACGTGATCAAACAATTGAAGGCTCGGATCGGTTGATGGCCGCAGACAACGGGCACACAGCGAAGGAGATCATCGCGATCCGACGTGCCGATGGCGAAAGCCGTACGCTCGCCGCTTCGCTGCCGCGCCTGGTGCTCGAAGCCCGCCGTATCGCCGCCAACGTCATCCACGGCCTGCACGGAAGGCGCCGCGCCGGTTCCGGTGAAAATTTCTGGCAATACCGCCGCTTCGTCTCCGGCGAGCCGGCGCAGAACGTCGACTGGCGCCGCTCGGCGCGCGACGACCATCTCTATGTGCGCGAGCTTGAATGGGAAGCCTCGCACACGGTCTGGATCTGGCCCGATCGCTCGCCCTCGATGGCGTTCGCCTCCAAGACCGCGCGCGAATCCAAGCTCGAGCGGACGCTGATCGTCGCCTTCGCGCTGGCCGAGCTGCTGGTCTCGGGCGGCGAACGCGTCGGCATTCCCGGACTGATGGCGCCGACCGCGAGCCGCAGCGTCATCGACAAGATGGCGCAGGCGATGCTGCATGACGATGCCGACCGGCTGAGCCTGCCGCCGTCCTTCGTGCCTTCCGCGCTCGCCGAGATCATCGTGCTGTCGGATTTCTGGTCGCCGATCGCGGAGATCAAATCCACGCTCGCGGGCCTGTCCGGCTCCGGCGCGCATGGCACGATGGTGCAGGTGGTCGATCCCGCCGAAGAGTCGTTCCCTTATTCCGGCCGCGTCGAGTTCGTCGAGCCCGAGGGCTTCGGCGTGATCACGGCGGGCCGCGCCGAGAGCTGGGCGCAGGACTACACCGCGCGGCTCGCGCTGCACCGCGACCAGATCCGCGCCGAGACCAGCAGACTCAACTGGCTGTTCACGACCCATGCGACCGACCGCTCCGCCGCCGAGCTCTTGCTGTTCCTGCATGCCGGCATGCAGGTGAGCAAATCGGGCACCCGCACCACGACGATCAAGGTGGGGCCGGCCGCATGATGGGATTGCCGCTCGCCTTCACCGAACCGCTGCTCCTGATCGGCCTCGTCAGCCTGCCCGTGCTGTGGTGGCTGCTGCGCGTGATGCCGCCGCGGCCGCGCCGCATCGAGTTTCCGCCGACGCGCCTGCTGTTCGACATCGCACCTCGCGAAGAGACGCCCTCGCGGACGCCGTGGTGGCTGACCGCGCTGCGGCTCCTGGCTGCGGCGCTCGTCATTTTCGCCGCCGCCGGCCCGATCTGGAATCCGCAAACAGGCGCCGCCGGCAGCAAGGCGCCGCTGATGATCATGTTCGACGACGGCTGGAGCGCCGCATCGCACTGGGATGTCAGGGTCAGGGCCGCCGACGAGCTGATCGCCAATGCCGACAACGACCGCCGCGCAATCGCGCTGGTGCCGCTGTCCGAGCCGAACCGCGACATCACCCTGATGCCGGCGGGTGCGGCGCGCGTCGCACTGCGCCAGCTCGCGCCAAAGCCCTACTCGATCGATCGCGTTGAAACCCTGACCGCCATCGACCGCTTCCTGAAGGCCACCGGCGACTGCGAGATCGCCTGGCTGTCAGATGGCGTCGATACCGGCCGTGGCGAGGATTTCGTGCAGGGCCTGGGCAAGACCATCGGAGATCGCAGCTTGACGGTGTTCGAGGGCGGCACGTCCTCCCCGCTGGCGCTCGTCGCCGCCGAGAACGCCGCCGCCAAGATGACGGTGAAGGTGCTGCGCACCGACAGCGGCATCGCCGTCGGCACCGTGCGCGCGCTGGACCAGAAGTCCTCACCGATCGGCGAAGCGCGTTATTCGTTCGGCCCGCAGGACAAGGAAACCGAAGCCTCGTTCGACCTGCCGGTCGAGCTGCGCAACGACATCACGCGGCTCGATATATCGGGCGAGCGTTCGGCCGGCGCGGTGCAGCTGCTCGACAAGCGGTGGCGCCGCCGCGCCATCGGCATCGTCACCGGCACGACCAGCGAGACCGCGCAGCCGCTGCTGGCGCCGACCTTCTACCTGACCCGTGCGCTGGCGCCGTTCGCCGACGTGCGGCTCGCCGACCGGGGCTCGCCGCAGCAGGGCATCACCCAATTCCTCGACCAGAAGCTGCCGATGATCATCCTCGCCGATGTCGGCACCGTCGCTCCTGAAATCCGCGAGCGCCTCAACGCCTGGATCGACCAGGGCGGCGTGCTGGTGCGCTTCGCCGGTCCAAGGCTCGCGCAGGCCGAGGACGATCTCGTGCCGGTCAAGCTGCGCAAGGGCGGCCGCACGCTCGGCGGCAGCCTGACCTGGGAGAAGCCGCAGCATCTCGCCGCCTTCGCGGCGAACGGCCCATTTGCCGGCGTCGCCGTCCCCAAGGACGTCACCGTGAACCGCCAGGTCCTGGCCGAGCCCGACGCGGTGCTCGCCACCAAGAGCTGGGCCTCGCTGGAAGACGGCACGCCGCTCGTCACCGGCGAGCATCGCGGCAAGGGCCTGGTCAGCCTGTTCCACGTCAGCGCTGACATGCGCTGGTCTGACCTGCCGATGTCGGGCACCTTCGTCGAAATGCTGCGCCGGGTCGTCGACATGTCCGGCTACACCGCCAAGCCCGGGCCCGGGGTCGCGGCCGAGGCGAGCACCGAGACGGTGGCGCCGCTGCACATCCTCGACGGCTTCGGCGCGTTCGGCCCGCCACCGGCCACCGCAAAGCCGCTGCCTGCGGATTATCGCGACCGCGCTACGCCTGATCATCCGCCCGGCTTCTATGGTCCGGCAGAAGGACCGCTCGCCGTGAACACGCTCGCCGCTTCCGACCGCATCGCCGCGCTGAACACCGCAGGCCTGCGCGCCCGGCACGCGACCTACACCAATGCCGAGCCGCGCGACCTGCGCGGCTGGCTGCTGTCGACGGCGCTCGCACTGTTCCTGATCGACGCCATCATCGTCGCGGTGCTCGGCGGCGGGATCGCCGCGCTGCTGCGCCGGCGCGCCGCGACAGCCATGATCGTCGTCGGGCTGGCGCTTGCAGGCCTGGTGTCGCTTGCGCCCGCGCCGTCGCGCGCCGATGGCGCGTCCGACGAGTTCGCCATGAAGGCGGTGTCGCAAACCCGCCTCGCCTATGTCGTCACCGGCAATGCCGACGTCGATTCCATCGTCAAGGCCGGCATGTCCGGTCTGACGCAATTCCTTGCGCAGCGCACCGCGCTGGAAGCCGGCGATCCCGTCGGCATCGATCCCGGACGCGACGAGCTCGCCTTCTTCCCGCTGATCTACTGGCCGATCGTGCCGGGCGCGCCCAAGCCGCCGCAGGATGCCATCAACAAGATCGACGCCTACATGAAGCAGGGCGGCACCGTTCTGTTCGACACCCGCGACGCGATCGAAGCGCCGCCCGGCGAGAACGGCGCCGCACAGACCCCGGGCATGCAGACGCTGCGCGAGATCCTGTCGTCGCTCGACGTGCCTGAGCTCGAACCGGTGCCGCGCGAGCACGTGCTGACCAAGACTTTTTATCTGCTGCGCGACTTCCCGGGCCGTTTCAGCACCGGCCAGACCTGGGTCGAGGCCTTGCCGCGCGATGAGGACGACGACAGCGCGCAGCGGCCGGCCCGCGGCGGCGACGGCGTCTCGCCCATCATCATCACCTCGAACGATCTGGCCGGCGCCTGGGCGCAGCGGCTCGACGGTCAGTTCATGCTGCCGATGTCCGGCGGCGACGCCCGCCAGCGCGAATTCGCCTACCGCGCCGGCGCCAACATCGTGATGTACACCCTGACCGGCAACTACAAGGCCGACCAGGTGCACGCACCGGCCCTGATCGAACGGCTGGGGCAATAGGATCGACATGAATTACGGCATTGCGTTCACGCCGCTTGTTCCCACGATCGTCCTGTGGCTCGCGCTCGCCGCGATCGTGGTCGTTGCGCTCGTGCTGCTGGTGGCGCGTGCGCGCGGTGCAGCCGTGCGCGTGGCCGCGCTGGCGCTGTTCCTGCTGGCGCTCGCCAATCCCTCCTTCACCCGCGAGGACCGCGATCCGCTCACCTCGGTCGCCGCCATCGTGGTCGACAAGAGCCCGAGCCAGAATTTCGGCAACCGCAATCGCGAGGCCGCGCAAGCGCAGGAAGCGCTGGTCGACAGCCTGAAGAAGATCAAGGGCCTCGAGGTCCGCGTCGTCGACGCCGGACAGGCCGATGGCGAGACCGACGGCACAAAACTGTTCGGAGCGCTGGCCACCGCGCTGTCGGACGTGCCGGTCGACCGTGTCGCCGGCGCGTTCCTGATCACCGACGGCCGGGTCCACGACATCCCGGCCAACACCGCCGGGCTCGGCTTCCAGGCGCCGGTGCACGCACTGATCACCGGGCAGAAGGACGAGCGCGACCGCCGCATCGCGATCACGGCGGCGCCGCGCTTCGGCATCGTCGGGCAGACCCAGACCATCACCTATCGCCTCGACGACCAGGGCGTCACCGGCGAGCGCGCCAAGGTCACGATCCGCAGGGACGGCGAGGTCCTGGGCGAGCGCACGCTGGGAAGCGGCCAGAGCGCAAGCGTCGACGTCGACATCAAGCATGCCGGGCCGAACATCGTCGAGATCGAGGCCTCGCCGCTCGAGAAAGAGCTGACGCCGGTGAACAACCGCGCCGTCGTCGCCATCGACGGCGTGCGCGACAAGCTGCGCGTGCTGCTGGTCTCGGGCGAGCCGCATTCCGGCGAGCGCACCTGGCGCAACCTGCTGAAGTCCGACGCCAGCGTCGACCTCGTGCACTTCACCATTCTGCGTCCGCCGGAGAAGCAGGACGGCACGCCGATCAACGAGCTGTCGCTGATCGCGTTTCCGACCCGCGAGCTGTTCCAGCAGAAGATCAACGAATTCCAGCTGATCATCTTCGACCGCTATGCCCGCCAGGGCGTGCTGCCGATCGCCTATTTCGACAACATCGCGCGCTATGTCCGCGCGGGCGGCGCGGTGCTGGTCTCGGCCGGCCCGGACTATGCTTCCAACACCAGCATCTGGCGCACGCCGCTGGATTCGGTGCTGCCGGCAGAACCCGTCGGCGTGACCGAAAAGCCGTTCTATGCGCATCTGTCGGAGATCGGCAAACGCCATCCGGTCACGCGCGGCCTCGAAGGCTCCGCGAGCGAACCGCCGCGCTGGAGCCGGTTCTTCCGCACCGTCGACACCCGCAATGCGGTCAACCCGCCGGTGATGACGGGCGTCGACGGCAAGCCGCTCCTGTTCCTCTCGCGCTTCGGCGAGGGCCGCGTCGCGCTCTTGCTCTCCGACCATATCTGGCTGTGGGCGCGCGGCTATGAAGGCGGCGGCCCGCATCTCGATCTCTTGCGGCGGATGTCGCACTGGCTGATGAAGCAGCCTGACCTCGATGAAGAGGCACTGCGCCTCCAGGTGCAGGGCAAGGACCTCGTCGTGGTACGCCAGACCATGTCGGACAGCGTCCAGCCGGTCAGCGTGACCTCGCCGTCGGGCGTGTCGCAGGACCTGACGCTCGCGCCTGCCGATCCCGGCGAGTGGCGCGCCAGCCTGCCGGCCAGCGAGCTCGGCCTGTGGCAGGCGACCGACGGCACGCTGAAGGCGCTGATCAATGTCGGTCCGACCAATCCGAAGGAGTTTTCGGAAGTCACCTCGACGACCGAAACCCTGAAGCCGCTGACGCAGGCGACCGGCGGCAATGCCGTGCGCGTGGTCGACGGCACCAGCGTCGAGCTGCCGCGTATCGTGCCGGTGCGTTCGGCGAGCGTCTTCGCTGGCGATGGCTGGATGGGCGTGCGGATGCGCGACGCCAGCGTCGTGAAGGGCGTCGGGGTGCTACCGATCTTCGCCGGCCTGATCGGCCTGCTGCTGCTGCTCGGCGCGTTTGCCGCGACCTGGGTCCGCGAAGGGCGCTGAACTCCCGAAGCGAGATGAGACTCGCCTAGCACCGCGACGGCGGTGCGTTCCCTCCCCCCTTGCGGGGGAGGGCTAGGGAGAGGGGTGGCCCAGCAAAAGGTGCCGATTGTTAGCGATGCATCGCGTATGATTGCGCGACGGAAAGAGTCCCCGTGCGGCACCCCTCTCCCTGCCCCTCCCCCGCAAGGGGGGAGGGAACGGACAGAGCCCGCTGTTGGCCCAACTCGATTCAACTTCAACCCATCGCGCTCTAGTTGCCCGAACGACACATCGGTTCGGCTGCCTGCGCGCGTTGGTCCGCTCGCTGTTGACATCCGCTGATCGATGCTGCGATGTTACATTATAACATCACGAGATCAGGGGAATTGATCCTCGCGATGTGGGGTGGCTTTTCCAGATGAAGTGGTTCCGGTCGAATATCAGGCACGGCGCCCGGCTCGCGTTGTTCGCGATGCTGGTGCAGTTCGCGTTGACGTTCGGCCACAGCCATTGGTTCGCCCAGGCCACCCCCCTCGCCCTGTCCTCGCTTCAGCAGACCGACAACGGCAAGAGTATCGCTTCGAGTGACCGCGCCGCGGTCCAGAAGCAATCGCCCGCCGGCCCTGACCGGGAGCAGCCGGGCGAGGACAATTGCGCGATCTGCGCCGTCGTCGCGATGGCGGGCACCGTCGTATCCGCGACGCCGCCTGTGCTCCTGCTGCCGCAGGCGATCGAGCTGCTTCAGCTCACCACCGATGCCGAGTTCGTCCATCTGAAATCGGCCGGCACGGCGTTCCAGCCCCGCGCCCCTCCCGCGTCCTGACTCCAGACATCACTTGATCACGCCCGGCTCGCCGCTTTCAGGCGAACGCACGGGAGAAGCTGAAGTCGAATTCCGTCGCGCTGCGACGGCAGGCCGCCTCCGATCAGCACCAAATCTTGCGGACGGCGCCTGACTGGAATCAGGACTATGTCATTTGAATTGCGACGCGCGCAGCGTCTGGGTGGAGCAAGCCTGCTCCTGCTCGGCGCCGCCGCCACATCGGCGCTCGCCCAAGAGCCGGTACAACAGACTGCGCAAGATAAATCGTCGACCGAGATCCCCGCCGTCACCGTGACAGCGCCGAGCCCGATCGTGCGCAGGGTGGTGCCGACCCGCAGCCCGGTCCATGTCGCGCGCACCGGACGGTCGCGCGGCCAGCAACGCACGGCGGAAGCAACGCCGGCGGCGCCAGCGACGGCCGCCACGCCCCAGCAGGGCGTGCTGCCGATCGTGACCAACCAGTTCGCCACCGTCACCGTGGTGCCGAACGAGGAGATCCGCCGCGAGGGCGGCGGCCAGCTCGGCGATCTGCTGTTCTCCAAGCCGGGCATCACCGGCTCGAGCTTTGCGCCCGGCGCCTCCAGCCGGCCGATCATCCGGGGCCTCGACGTCAACCGCGTCGGCATCGTCGAGAACGGCACCAATGCGAACGGCGCATCCGATCTCGGCGAGGATCACTTCGTCCCGATCGATACGCTCGCGACCAACCAGGTCGAAGTGGTGCGCGGGCCGGCCGCCTTGCGCTACGGCTCGACCTCGATCGGCGGCGTCGTCAGCGCGACCAACAACCGGATTCCGGACGCGCTGCCAACCTGCGGTGCCCAGCCGTTCCAGAGTTATGGCATGCCGGTGAAGGCGCCACTCGCAACCGCCGGGACATCGCCCTGCGTCACGGCCGAGACACGTTCCGCGTTCAGCTCGGTCGATCGCGGTGTCGAGAGCGGCGTGCTGCTCGACACCGGCGCCGGCAATTTCGCGTTCCATGCCGACGTCTACGGCCGCAACACGACGGATTACGGCATCCCGAGCTACCCCTATTTGACCGACCAGACCCGGACCATCACAAACGGGCGCCAGCCCAATTCGGCGTCGCGCACGGACGGCGCCTCGATCGGCGGCTCCTACTTCTTCCAGGGCGGCTATATCGGCGCGTCGATCACGCAGAACGACTCGCTCTACCATATCCCCGGCATCGACGGCGCCGACCACAACACCCGGATCGACGCGCACCAGACCAAGATCAACGTCAAGGGCGAGTACCGGCCCGATGCCGCCGCGATCGACACCATTCGCTTCTGGGCTGGCGCCACGGATTATCGACACAACGAGATCGGCCTTGCCGATCCCGCCGATCCCAACACCGACGGTGTGCGGCAGACCTTCACCAACAAGGAGCAGGAGATCCGCACCGAGGTGCAGTTGATGCCGTTCAACGCGCGCTTCGCCGAGGTGACGACGGCGCTGGGCTTTCAGGTCGGCCATCAGGAATTGACCGCGCCGAGCCCTGACAATCCCGGTACGCTGTTCAACGGCCTGTGGGACCCCAACAACAACACCCGCGTTGCCGCTTACGCCTTCAACGAGTTCAAGTTCACGGACGCGACGCGAGCCCAGATCGCCGGCCGCATCGAGCATGTCGAGCTGCACGGCACGACGCCGAACTTCCCGCCGGATTATCTACCCGACGGCACGCCGCAGGTGGGCATCGCACGCAATCCGTCCTTCACGCCGAAGAGCGGCAGCATCGGCCTGTTGCAGGACCTGCCGGGCGGCATGGTCGGCAGCATCACCGCACAATATGTCGAGCGCGCGCCGAAGCCGGCCGAACTGTTCTCGCGCGGTGCGCATGATGCGACCGCGACGTTCGACATCGGCAATCCGAACCTCACGATCGAGACCGCTGAGTCGGTCGAGGTTGGACTGCGCAAGGCGACGGGGCCGTTCCGGTTCGAGGCGACCGTCTACTACACGCATTTCGACAATTTCATCTTTCGCCGCCTCACCGGCGTGATGTGCGACGACAGTTTTGCGTCCTGCGGCACGCCGGGCGCCGAGTTGAACCAGGCCGTCTATTCGCAACGCAATGCCAATTTCCGCGGCGGCGAATTCCAGTCGCAGCTCGACGTCGGCGCATTCCAGGGCGGCATCTGGGGCATCGAGAACCAGTTCGACGTGGTGCGCGCCACCTTCACCGACGGCACCAACGTGCCGCGCATTCCGCCGCTGCGGATAGGCGGCGGCGTGTTCTGGCGCGACGACAACTGGCTGATGCGCGTCAACCTGTTGCACGCTTTCGCGCAGAACAACGTCGCCGTGATCGCGGAGACGCCAACGCCGGGCTACAATCTGCTGAAGGCCGAGGTCAGCTACAGGACCAAGCTCGATCCGCGTCTGTTCGGCGCGCGCGAGATGACGGCCGGCATCGTCGGCAACAATCTCCTCAACGAAAACATCCGCAACTCGGTGTCCTACACCAAGGACGAGGTTCTGATGCCCGGCATCGGCGTGCGGGCGTTCGCCAACTTCAAGTTCTAGTCGCGACTCAGTCGGGGCCTGCGGGCCCCGGCACAGGCGCGTTGAGTGAGCCGTAGCCCGGATGGAGCGGAGCGAATTCCGGGCTACGGGCTGCGCGTCAGCCGCTTCTCGAAGCGCCACTGATCGACGGGGAACGGCCCGTTCGAGGTGTCCGTCATCATCACGAAGGTGCCGGCGTTGCGCCAACCGCTCTTCTCGTAGAACCGCGCAGCGCGCGCGTTGCCGACGGCGCAGGCGAGCCACGCCAGCTCCACGCCGCGCGCGGCAAGGCGGGCCTCTGCGTCGGAGATCAGCGCCGCGGCCACGCCCGCGCCGTGCGCCTTCGGCGATACGAAGAGCTGATACAATTCGTCAGCCCTGACTGCGCAGAAGCCGAGCGGCGCGCCGGCCGGGCCGACGACGCGGATGTCGGGAAGCATGACCGCCAGCCGATCGCGAAAATTCGGGAGCGTGCGAAGGCGGACCAGTTCTGGCGGCGCAAGCGAGGCATGCGACCCATGCCAGGCATCGTGCCACAGCTGAGCGATATGATCGACTTCACCGGCATCAGCGGGCCGCACCTGCATCATGGATACTCCGCAAGAGGTATCGTAGCCCTAGCCTCGCGCCTTGCTCCAGTCGGGCGTTACCTGCCCCGACACGCCCTCGAAAGCGCCGTCGACGAGCTCGAACACCAGGATGCGCGCGGCGTCGACCGGGCCCGGCATGGTGACGCGGCCCTTCGGCACCGGCTTGAAGCCGACACGGCTGTAATAGGGCTCGTCGCCGACCAGCAGCACCAGACGGTGCCCCTTCTCCTTGGCGTCCTTCAGCGCGCGCTCCATCAGGAGACGGCCGATGCCGCGGTCGCGGAACGGCGGCTCGACGGTGAGCGGCCCGAGCAGCAGGGCCTGCGTCTCGCCGACCAGCACCGGCAATTGCCTGACCGAGCCGACCAGCAGCGTGCCGATGCGGGCCGTGAAGGACACATCGAGCAGATGGTCGACGTGCTCGCGAATGCGGTAAGCGCTGAGCACGAAACGGCCGGGGCCGAAGGTGCGCTCGTGCAGCCGTTCGATCGCCTGGGCGTCGCCGGCGGCTTCCGGAAGGATGGTGAGCGAGAGATCGGTCATGTCGGCATGCGTCTTCGAGCGAAGTGGTTTCAGGTTCGCGTCAGGAAAACGCGTCAATGCGAGATGCGGGATAACATCTCAGACGGCCGCGGTCCATCGGCCTCGTGGGCGATAAAACCCTGTGCCGGACCGCGGCTGAGGACGGCCGCGAACAGCAGCGTCCAGAGCGACAGCATCAGGATCGGGATGACATAGTACTGCGTGAAGACCGGATGCGTGGCAAAGAACGCCAGATTCAGCGCGAGATTGCCCGCCACCAGCAACGCGAGTTTCCTGACGCCGCCATGGCCGGCGAAGCGCCACAACAGCGCGGTCCCGACGCAGGCGATCACGATCAACGGGAACTGCGTGTCGCGGAGATAGGCCAACAGCACGGCCGGGTCGAGACTCCGCGGGGCCGTATCCTGGCCGCCATAGGCCGAGACCAGCGGATTGCCTGAGTTGACCAGGTTCGCCGCGAACACCGGCAACAGCCCGACGAGGAACGAAAGGCCGAGCGCGAGTCCTGAAACGAACGTCTCGCGGGTACGCCAGATCAGGAACGACAATCCGAAGAACAGGAAATAGCCGGCCGACAGAACCACGTTGGCGATCCGAAAGCTCGCGGACAGGCCGAGCAGCACGCCGACGGCAGCGACCATCAGCAGGCGGCGCCGGCCTTCATCGACGAACAGTCTTGCGGTGAACAGACCCGCCAGCGCGCAGACGACCATGGTCGGCGCCATCGAATAGCTCGCCTTGGTCGGATTGATCATGAAGTAGATCGAGAGCGCGCCGAGCAACGCGGCGAGCGTCAAGCCGACCTTCTCCTGCGCCCGCCACATGCCGAACAGCGCAAGGCCAGCGACGATCGCGTTGGCCAGCATATAGAGCGGAACGACCTGGAACCCCTCCGGGAACAGCGCCAGCACGAAGCCCGTGCCCGGCGGCGGCGTCATCACCCATTTGCTGCCGTCGGCAGTCTGGGTGTGGCAGGGTGCCCGCGTCGGTTCGTTCCAGTTCGGAAAATCGATACTTCGCAACTTGGCCGCGAGATAGCCGTCGGTTTCACGGGCGAGGCTGGTGTCGAGCCCTTGCCAGCCGAAGCGCTGGAACAGATGCGCCTGCCTGAGATAGCAGATGTCGTCATAGACGCCGCGGCTCTCGCTCCAATGCGAGGTCAGCCTGATGTTGCTGGCCAGAATTGCCAGAAACACAATTGAAAAAAATACTTTGACAGCTCTCATCGGCATTCGCCGGGCGGCCCCCGCAGCTTGAAATGGCCCGCCGCCTGTACAGGAAAAGCACCGGCAAGTATAGCAAAGTGGGGATTCTGGAGGTGAGGCAGACGTGGCCGATACGGGACTGGGCTTGGGTTCAACTGACACGTGCCGCAGCGGTGCTGCCGCACCGCAGCAGGGCTCGTCGCGAGTCCTCATCATCATTCCCTGCTTCAACGAGGAGGCCTCGGTCGGCGGTCTCCTGAGCGAGATCGCAGCAACCGGCCGCGGCTACCACACCCTGGTCGTCGACGACGGCTCGTCGGACGCGACATCCGCGGTGGCAAGCTGCCGCTCGCCGGTCGCCCGCCTCGCGCAGAATCTCGGCATCGGCGGCGCCGTGCAGACCGGCATCAAATACGCGGCGCGTCAGGATTTTGATTTCTGCATCCAGATCGACGGCGACGGGCAGCATGATCCGCGCGCCATCGAGACGCTTCTGGAGGCCTATCGCAACGACCCGACCAACATCACCATCGGAAGCCGCTTCATCGACCATGCCGGTTTCTGCTCCACGCGCATGCGGCGCGCCGGCATCAGGCTGATCGTGCTTGCGCTCAACGGCCTGTTCAGCGGCGGCCGCATCACCGATCCGACCAGCGGCATGCGATTGCTCGACCGTTCCGCCATCGCCTTCTTCGCAAAAGCGTATCCGACGGATTTTCCGGAGCCGATCTCGCTGGCCTGGGCCATGCGCGCAGGCCTCACGGTCAGCGAAGTTCCGGTCGAGATGCGGGCGCGCGAGACCGGCGTCAGCTCGATCGACGGATTGAAGTCGGCGAGCTACATGATCCGGGTGCTCGGTTATATCCTGCTCGCGCGCCTCGTGAGGGCGTCATGACGCCGAGCGTCCCCGTTCCGATTTGTGGTCTCATCATCTCGTCGAACATTCTGAGGAGGCAGCCGTGACAGATGCCCTTCCAAGTCCGGAGACGGTCGTCGTCGTCTCCGCCTTTGCGCTGATCTACATGCTGGTGCTGCTGCGCAAGACGATGCAAGGCAAGTTCGATCTCTACGACTTCCTGATGCTGTCCATGGTGGCGATCATCCCCGCGGGCTTCACGCTGTTTCCGACACTGGCCTATCTCGTCAGCCATCTGACCGGCGTCGTGTTTCCGTTCGTCGTGATGTTCGGCGCCCTGTTCCTGGTGGTGTTCGCGTTCATGCACAACATGACGGCGCGACTGCACCGGCTTGAGCGGCAGAACTGCGCGCTGATCCAGGAGCAGAGCCTGCTGGTGCTGGAGCTGCAGGCGAAGGAGGGCCGTCGGGGCGTCGAGTCATGAGCGCGTAGCCGAGGAAATCCAGCGTCGTCGCGAGGCAAAGACAGGGAGAGCGGGCATGCTGAAGAACGCGAAGGTGGCAACCCGGCTTCCAGCCAAAGACCTCGACCGCGCGCGGGCGTTCTATTCGGAAAAGCTCGGGCTCGAGCCGGTCGAGCAGCGCGAGGGTGGGCTGCGCTACGTCTGCGCGGCCGGCGAGTTTGCGATATTCGTCTCGGCCGGGACGCAATCCGGCACGCACACGCAAATGGGGTGGGAAGTCGAGGATATCGAGGCAACCGTGCGCGAACTTCGCACACGCGGCGTGGCGTTCGAGGACTATGATTTGCCCGGCTTGAAGACCGTCGATGGAATTGCGGAGATCACGGGCAACTATCCGAGCAAGGGTACTGGCGAGCGAGGTGCCTGGTTCCGCGACAGCGAAGGTAACTTGCTGGGGATCGGGCAGCCGGTTCGGGCTTGAGGATTCGGCCGGATCGCTTCAACGCCAAGTCGCGGTCGGCGGCTTGCCGTCCAGCACTTCCGCGAGCCTTTGCCGCGTGCCGTGTGTGGTGCCCTCGGGCAGCGCATTGATCGCGAAGAACCCGCATTCGACGATCTCGTGGTTGGGCTCAGGGACGCGATCCTGCTTGAACTGCCTGACCACATAGACCGCGACGTGGTCGCGGCGGGAGACGTGGCTGTTGAGGAAGATGCCGTGCAGCACCGCGTCACCGGTGAAATCGATGTCCCCTTCCTCCTTGAGCTCGCGCCGCATCGCCTGCTCCATGGTCTCGCCGAGATCGACGCCGCCGCCGGGCAGATACCAGCCGGTGATGTAGCTGTGCCTGACCAGGAACACCCGGTTCTCGGAATCCAGCACCACGGCGCGGACGCCGAGCGTCATGCCGCGGACAAGCAGGAAATAGGCGTGGAAGATTCGCCGCAGCAGCGGTTCGAATGTCCGTCGGACGCTGTTCAGACGATCCCCCATCAGGCTTCCAAGAAAACTCCCAAGAAAACTGCCATGAGGCCCCGGTCCGGGCCCCGCTTGCACAGTTCTCGCGACCTTGCCATTACAGCGGACGAATAGCGAGGCAATCGCGCGCCATGGCCCCCTTCACGCTCGCCCATCTGTCCGACCCGCATCTGCCGCCGTTGCCGAAGCCACGGCTGATCGAGCTCGCGGGCAAGCGCGCGCTCGGCTACGTCAACTGGACGCGCAACCGCCACAAATACCAGCGCCGCGAGGTGCTCGACGCGCTTGTCGCCGACGTCCAGGCGCAGACGCCCGACCACATCGCGGTCACCGGCGATCTCGTCAATCTGGCACTGGAGGCGGAGTTCGCGCCGGCGCGCGCCTGGCTCGACGGCGTCGGTCCGCCCGACCGCGTCACCACCATTCCCGGCAATCACGATGCCTATGTCCGCGCCACCTCTCACCGCTTCGGCGAGACGTTTGCGCCTTATCTCACTGGCGATGACGGCAGTGTCGGCTTTCCGGGCGTACGCCGGCGCGGGCCGCTCGCGCTGATCAGCCTGTCCACGGCGGTGCCGACCCTGCCGCTGATGGCGACGGGCACGCTCGGCCGCGATCAGCTCGCGTCCCTCGAAGCGGTCCTCGACCGCCTCGCCGCCGAGGACGCCTTCCGCGTGCTGCTGGTGCATCATCCCCTGAAGTCCGGCGCGCGCCAGAAACGGATGACCGATGCGGCCGCGCTGCTGGCACTGATCAAGCGTCACGGCGTCGAGCTGATCCTGCACGGGCACGACCACATTCATTCGACCATGTGGTTCGAAGGCCCCAACGGCAACATCCCCGCGGTCGGCGTGCCGTCGGCCTCCGCGCTCGCCCACGGGCGTTACCCGGCGGCAGCGTATAACCTGTTCACGATCGAGAAAGACAATTCCGGCTGGCGCTGCGAGCAGACCGTGCGGGGCCTCGGATCCGGATTTCAGATCCGGCAGATCAAGCAGGCAAGGTTGATCTAGTTCGCCGTCATTGCGAGCGAAGAAATCCAGAGCTTCTCCGCGGAAAGATTCCTGGATTGCTTCGCTGCGCTCGCAATGACGACGGCGAGCGTCTCACCAGCTCCGCAGGGCCGCCAGCACGGCGAGGCCGAACAAGGCGGCCGCGCCGAAAATGAATCCGAACACGAACGGCCAGAGGCGCGAGCGGCGCGGCGGCTCGGCGGCCGCGGGCTTCGGCTCTGATGGCACCACCATGGCGTGCTCGCGCTCGATCATGCGGCGGGCGACGTAGTCCGTCACGGCTTCGACGATCGCTGCGGTGTCGTGCGATTCGGCGAGCACGATACGGCCGAAGCGGGTGTCCTGGACGAAGCGGTACATCCGCTTGTCGCGCCCCATCATGATGTGTGCGACGACATCGATCCAGAGTCTGGGCGTATCGCCCTGGCTGATGCCGCGATCGAACAGGTCGATCTGGTCAGGCACCTGCGCGAACAGGGGATCGAGCGCGTCGTTGAGGATCTCCAGCCGCGCCACCTCCGCGTCGCGCAAATCGACGACCACACCGGTCCGGTCGGCGGCCTCGATCCGTGCGCGCAGCAGCGCGTCGCGCAGCCGCACCGGGCGCGGCTGGCTGGGATGGGTCCCGCTGGTCTCAGGCTCTGACATTGTCGGCCTCGTCCTCGACTTTCCGCCATTAACCTATCAGCAACCAAACGGTCCGCAAAGGGCTCACAATTCCAGAGACTTACGGCGCCCACAGCCGATTGACCTGTACCAAAAACAGACGATCCCACCCGGCTTGCGCCGGATGGGACCCTCCGTCCTTGGACGTCTTCTTAATTAGTCAGGCAGCCGTCAGGCCGAGACCCGCGACGGCTCTTCCACGATCGAGAAGCGGACGCCGGCCTTGTGGCGGTTCTCTTCCGAGACCGAGCGCCAGGCATCCTCGGCTTCCTTGCGGGTCTTGAACGGACCCTGCACCTGGGCGGAGCCTTCCACGAGCTTGTGGAAGTTCATCGAACCGAACTCGCCGCCGATCACCCAGAAATTGCTGCCTTTGGTCATTGTCAGTCTCCTCTTGGATAGCGTGGTGCGTTAGCCGAACTGGTTCATCGTGTTGTGGGCGCCGCCCGCCTTCAGGGCAGCCTCGCCGGCGAAGTATTCCTTGTGGTCGTCGCCGATGTCGGAGCCGGCCATGTTCTGATGCTTGGCGCAGGCGATACCCTGGCGGATCTCGGCGCGCTGCACGTTCTTCACGTAGCCGAGCATGCCCTGGTCGCCGAAATATTCCTTCGCCAGATTGTCGGTCGAGAGCGCCGCCGTGTGGTAGGTCGGCAACGTGATCAGGTGATGGAAGATGCCGGCACGCTTGGCTGAGTCGGCCTGGAAGGTGCGGATGCGCTCGTCGGCTTCCTTCGCCAGCGGCGTGTCGTCGTATTCCGGCTTCATCAGCTCGGCACGGTTGTACTTGCTGACGTCCTGGCCGGCTTCCTTCATCGCGTCGTAGACCTGCCAACGGAAGTTGAGCGTCCAGTTGAACGACGGCGAGTTGTTGTAGGCCAGCTTCGCGTTCGGAACCACCTTGCGGATCCGATCGACCATCTTGGCGATTTGCTCGATATGCGGCTTCTCGGTCTCGATCCAGAGCAGGTCGGCGCCGTTCTGCAGCGAGGTGATGCTGTCGAGCACGCAGCGGTCTTCGCCAGTACCGGGACGGAACTGGTAGAGATTGGAAGGCAGCCGCTTCGGACGCATCATCTTGCCGTTGCGGTTGATGATGACATCACCGTTGCGGGCGTTCTCCGGCGTGATTTCCTCGCAATCGAGGAAGCTGTTGTACTGATCGCCGAGGTCGCCGGGCTTGTGGCTGACGGCAATCTGCTGCGTCAGGCCGGCGCCGAGCGAGTCGGTACGGGTCACGACGACACCGTCTTCGATGCCGAGCTCGAGGAAGGCGTGGCGGCAGGCGCGGATCTTCGCCAGGAACACCTCGTGCGGCACGGTGACCTTGCCGTCCTGGTGACCGCACTGCTTCTCGTCCGAGACCTGGTTCTCGATCTGGAGCGCGCAGGCGCCCGCTTCGATCATCTTCTTGGCGAGCAGATAGGTCGCCTCCGCGTTGCCGAAGCCCGCGTCGATGTCGGCGATGACGGGCACGACATGGGTCTGGAAGTTGTCGATCTTCTCGATCAGCTCCTTCTCCCTGGTCTTGTCGCCTTCCTTGCGCGCCTTATCGAGGCTGCGGAAGATGTCGTTCAGCTCACGCGAGTCGGCCTGGCGCAGGAAGGTATAGAGCTCTTCGATCAGCGCGGGCACCGAGGTCTTCTCGTGCATCGACTGGTCGGGCAGCGGGCCGAATTCGGAGCGCAGCGCCGCGATCATCCAGCCGGACAGGTACAGATAGGTGCGATCGGTCTTGCCGCCGAAGTGCTTCTTGACCGAGATCAGCTTCTGCTGGGCGATGAAACCGTGCCAGCAGCCCAGTGACTGCGTGTACTTGGTCGGATCGTTGTCATAGGCCGCCATGTCGGTCCGCATCAGCGCCGCGGTGTAGCGGGCGATGTCCAGACCGGTCTTGAAGCGGTTCTGCAGGCGCATGCGCGCGACGGCCTCGGCGGACACCCCGTTCCAGGTCGGCTGGGTCTTGAGGAGCGCCTGGGCTGCCTCGATCTCGCTCTGATACGAGGCCGGGCTCTGCAGGGCGTTGATGCCACGGGGCTGGTAATTCATCTGCTCGATCCTTTCGCTGATGACAACTCAACTTGTCATCGACATTTTTGACAGTGCATTGCGAAATGCGTGTCATGAGCTAAACGCCAGAAAGCGAAGTTCGTACAGGGGCCTTGTATTCGAATGGTGATGTCATGTAACATCAGAACATGTAATAGATGTTATTTTGTAAATCTTGTAAAGAATATAGGTCAATAAGCCTGTCCTTGATGCGCTTCTCGTACCCTTGGGAGATCTGAAAATGCCCGCCGTCTCGGGGAAAAAGCTGTTCGTCGGCCCGCGCTTCCGGCGGATCCGGCAGCAATTGGGGCTGTCGCAGACCCAGATCGCCGAGGGGCTCGGGATCTCGCCGAGCTATGTCAACCTGATCGAGCGCAACCAGCGCCCGGTGACGGCGCAGATCCTGCTGCGGCTGGCCGAGACCTATGACCTCGACCTGCGCGACCTCGCGACCGCCGACGAGGACCGCTTCTTCGCCGAGCTGAACGAGATCTTCTCCGATCCGCTGTTCCGCCAGATCGACGTTCCCAAGCAGGAACTGCGCGACCTTGCCGAACTCTGTCCCGGCGTCACCCATGCGCTGCAACGGCTCTATGCCGCCTATGCCGAGGCCCGCCAGGGCGAGACCTTGGCCGCGGCGCACATGGCCGACCGCGACGTCGGCACGCGCTATGAGGCCAATCCCGTCGAGCGCGTGCGCGAGCTGATCGAGGCCAACCGCAATTATTTTCCGGAGCTGGAACAGGCCGCGGAGACGCTTCGCGACGAACTGAACGTGCCGGCCGAAGGGCTCTATGCCGCGCTCGCCGCACGCCTGCGCGAAAAGCATTCGATCCAGACCCGCATCATGCCGGTCGACGTGATGCGCGAGACGCTCAGGCGTTTCGACCGCCATCGCCGCCAGCTCCTGATCTCCGAGCTGGTCGATCCGCCCGGCCGCGCGTTCCAGCTCGCCTTCCAGCTCGGCCTGGGCGAATGCGCGCAAGCCCTGGAGACCATCATCGGCCGCGCCGGCCCGCTCGACGACGCGCCACGCCGCCTGTTCCGCATCACGCTCGCCAACTATTTTGCGGCGGCCGTGATGATGCCATACCCGGCCTTCCTCGCCGCGGCGGAGGCCTTGAACTACGACATCCACGTGCTGGCGCAGCGCTTCAATTCCGGCTTCGAGCAGGTCTGCCATCGCCTCACCACGCTGCAACGGCCGAACGCGCGCGGCATTCCGTTCTTCCTGCTGCGCGTCGACAATGCCGGCAACGTGTCGAAACGCTTCTCCTCCGGCACGTTCCCGTTCTCGAAATTCGGCGGCACCTGTCCGTTGTGGAACGTGCACTCGACTTTCGACACGCCGGATCGCCTGTTGAAGCAGGTGATCGAGCTCTCCGACGGCACGCGCTATTTCTCGATCGCGCAGATGGTGCGACGCCCCGTCGCGCCGCATCCGCTGCCGCAGCCGCGCTTCGCCATCGGCCTCGGCTGCGAGATCCGTCACGCCGCCCGCCTCGTCTACGCCTCCGGCCTGGATTTGGAGAAAACGGAGGGCACGCCGATCGGCGTCAACTGCCGCCTCTGCGAACGCGAAAACTGCGCCCAGCGCGCCGAGCCGCCGATCACGCGCACGCTGATTTTGGATGAGACGACAAGGCGGGTGTCGAGTTTCGCGTTCTCGAATGCACGGGAGCTGTGAGGGGGCTCCGGTGTCATGCCCCGCGAAGGCGGGGCATCCAGTACGCCGCGGCCCATCGGCTCCATCACTGCTGTCACGGAGTACTGGATCGCCCGCCTTCGCGGGCGATGACAGCGGAAGATGTGGCCCGACTGACCCGCCTAACACCTACGCCAGCGTATGCACGATCACCGGCCCGGCTGCGGCGCTCGCATGCCCTGCAAGCAGCGGCCCCAGATCCTTCTCGATCCAGGCGATCGCGCGCCGGTTCGCCTCCTCCGCCTGCTCGAACTTGTCGAAGATGGAGATCGCGGTGACCGTGTCGTCGCCGGCATAGACGACGTAATAGGCACGGAAACCGTCGACGTCGCTGATGATCGGAACGGCGCCGTCCTTGATGCGGCGCGCCAGCTCTTCGGCGCTCCCGCTTTTCGCCTTGGCCTGACGGATGGCGGCATACATGGCATCCTCCTCCGGCTATTGCTGTCGGGCATGTGCCCGGCTTCGATCCTACGCCGAAGCGCGCGACCAATCCACGCTTGGTTAACCCGGCACTAATCCATTCCCGCGATCTGCAACCAACGGTTAAGCACGCCTCAACATCGGTGCCTTAGTCTCGCCCCACTCACTTTTCGCAAACGGCGGCGGCCTATTCTGCCGGGTGAAGTGACATCAGGGGGTTCATCATGCGCGTTGCGCTGCTGCTGACCGCGACCGTTGTGGGCGCGCTCTTCGCCAATCCATCCCATGCCGGATCGCTCGACGCGTCGGCCGGGGCAGCGCAGGCGCTGCCGCCGGGCTTCCAGAGCTACCGCGGCTACATGTTCGACCTGACGGAGAATTCCGAGCGCAAGGACGTCGACAAGCTCACCGACAATCTGAAGCAGCAGATCGACGTCGTCGAAGCTTCCGGCCTGTCGCCGCGCGTGCTGCGCTTCTTCCATACCGTTCCGATCGTCGCGAGCGAGCTGGCCTGCCTCGACGAAGGCGCCGCGACCGCATGCTACGGCCGGGTCACGCCGGACATCCAGCGCACCGCACCCCGGACGCTGACGGTCTGGGACCCCGACAAGCAGCGCTGGACCAATCCGAACGCCGTCGACCTCGCGGTCGATTCGGGCCTCGGCGTGATCATGCTGCGGCCGGACATGATGCGCTACGAGAAGGAAGCCGTGCTGCTGCACGAGCTGCTGCACGCCTATCACGCGCGGCTGCTGCCGGACGGCTACGCCAACAAGGGCGTGATCGGCTATTACGCCCTTGCCAAGTCCAAGGATATGTTACCCAAGGAATCCTATGCGATGAAGAATCCCATGGAATTCTTTGCCGTGACAGCCAGCATCTTCCTGGCCGGCAAAAGTGAATTCCACGACCCGAAGTCGCGCGAGGCGCTCAAGGAGAAGATGCCGGACTATTACAAATATCTGGTCGGCGTGTTCGGCTTCGACCCCGATCCAGCACCGGCGAGCGGTCCGGTTGCCTCGCTGAAATAAGGCGTCTGCGCCAAGCCACCCCAGAAAGCCGCGCAAAAATGCGCGGCTTTTTTGGTTTGGTAACCGGAAGCTGCGGATGACGCGCCGCCGGGAATTGCCAAGGCGGGGCCCGATCTGCATAGTCCCGCCCGCATCGATACCGTTTTAAGAGGATAGAACAACATGGCGGACGCCGACCTGGATGTCGTGATCCGGCAACTGGCCAGACAGCTGCATACGGGCCTTTTGACCCGCGCCAAGGAGCGCCGGGATCGCTTCAACGGCCTTGCGGCCAAGGCCAAGGGCAAGGAGACCGGCGACCGCTTCAAGATGATGGCCAAGGCCACGATGGAGCAGGCCACCGCCGCCGCCAAGCGCCTCCAGATGTCCGCCGACAACGTCGCCGACAGCTACGCCCGCTCGATGCGCCTCGTCGCCAGCACGCCGATCCCGGCGAAGGTGGAGAAGAAGACGAAGGAGAAGCCGGTGAAAAAGGCGAAGAAGGCCAAAGCCAAGAAGGCGAAGTAAGCGCGCACTTTCTTCCTTCTCCCCTTGTGGGAGAAGGTGGCATAGGCGGCCTTCGGCCGCCGTTCTTAAGAACGCCGAAGCGAAGCTTCGGCTATGGCGCCGGATGAGGGGTTCTAGCCGCGTACTCGTCTGCGAGAGGATCAATCGTGGAGAGATACCCCTCACCCGTCTCGCCGCTATCGCGGCGAGCCACCCTCTCCCGCAAGGGGAGAGGGTTGCAGCGGCGAATGCGGCTCTAGATATCTCACCGCCTCGGCGCGGGGGCCTGGTTCGGCTCGGCGCTCGCGAGCTCGGCGAGCTTGGCGCGGGCCGCGTCGCGAGTGCGGCCGTCCTTGCCGGCCGGCAGCGCGAGAGCAGCTTCGAAATCGGCGCGGGCGTCGTCGGCCTGGCCGCGGGCGAGGAATGCGAGGCCACGGTCGAGGCGGGCCTGCGCATCCGACGGGTCGAGACGGACCGCCGTGTTGTAGCTCAGGATGGCGCGATCGAGATCGCCGGTGGCGGCGAGCGCGAGACCGCGTTGGTGATAGGGCGCGGCGTGCCTGGGATCATGCGCGATCGCCTCGTCGTAATCCTCGATGGCAAGCTCCAGGTCGCCGTTCTGCCGGCGCGCCTGCGCCCGGTCGCGATACAGCGAGGCGCGGTTGGGATTGAGGTGGATGGCCTCGTCGAAATCCGCGATCGCCCGCCGCCAGTCGCCGTGGCGCAACGCGATCCGTCCGCGCCCTTCATAGGCGAACGCGATCAGCGATCCCCGCAGCGGCGAGAATCCGATCACCGCCGAGCAGATGTCGGGCTCGTCCTCGTCCCCGCAATTGACGACCGTGTGCGTGGACAGGCCAATGAGCACGCCCAGGACGATCAACAATGGTACCGCAGCTTTGGTCATCTTCGACCGTGGCAGGCAGAGGACCGGCCACGCATCCCCTTTCGAAGGAACAGTCTCGCCATGGTGTTAACACCGGCCGGGACCATCCTGTGTGCGCCAGGTCACAAAAGCCGGTCACAAAGCCGGGCGCGATTCCGGCCGGTTCCGCATCAGCCCCAAGGGCCACGGGAAGGACCGGGTGAAGGGCCGCGTGAGGACGACTGCCCCCACGGGCTCCGCGGCGGATAGTTTTCGTTGGCGCCGACCGACGGAGATGCCTGCGCGCCGAGCTCGGCCGCGAGCTGCTGGAGCGCCGCGATACGGTTCTGCGTCGAAGGATGGGTGGCGAACAGATTGTCCACACCATGGCCCGACAGCGGGTTGATGATGAACATGTGCGCGGTCGCGGGGTTTCTCTCGGCATCGTAGTTCGGGACCTGGTGCGCGGCGCCTTCGATCTTCAGCAGCGCCGACGCCAGCCACATCGGCTGGCCCGCAATGCGCGCGCCGAGATTGTCCGCGGCATATTCGCGGGTGCGGCTGATCGCCATCTGCACCAGCATGGCGCCGATCGGGGCGAGGATCATCATCAGGATCGAGCCGACGATGCCGGGGCCGTTGTTGTCGCGATGGCCGCCGAAGAACATGCCGAACTGCGCCAGCATCGAGATCGCGCCGGCAATGGTCGCGGTAACAGTCATCAGCAGCGTGTCGTGATGCTTGATATGCGCGAGCTCGTGCGCGATCACGCCGGCAAGTTCCTCGCGGCTGAGCTGATGCACAAGGCCGGTGGTGACGGCGACCGCGGCATTCTGCGGGTTGCGCCCGGTCGCGAACGCGTTGGGCTGCGCCTCGTCCATCACGAACACACGCGGCATCGGCAGCGAGGCGCGGCCCGCAAGCTCGGCGACGAGCCCGACCAGCTCCGGCGCGCTGGCGCGGTCGACCTCATGGGCGCCGTACATGCGGAGCACCATGCGGTCGGAGTTCCAGTAGGTGAAGAGATTGGTCGCGGCGGCAATGACGAGCGCGATCATGGCGCCGGCGGCGCCGCCGATCAGATAGCCGACGCCCATGAACAGGGCGGTGAGGCCGGCGAGCAGCATTGCGGTACGAAGATAGTTCATGGCCGTCTCCCAGGGCGGCCGCGGGCAAACCTCTGGCCGGCGCCATTCAGGTAGGGATGACCCCGGCCCGGGTGCAAGGTTTCAAGGTGCGTCGCGGGGCCGCGGCTATGCCCAACATTGCATTTCCGTCATGCCCGGGCTTGTCCCGCCTGCGCGGCCGAAGCCGCTTCGGCGCGGCGAAGGCCCGGGCATCCACGTTCTTCCTCTACACAAGCCCCGAAAGGCGTGGATGGCTGGGACAAGCCCGGCCATGACGAAGGGATGGTTTGAGGCGCTCAATTCACTTAAGCTTTAGCAAGATTCCACACGCGCCCTTCTCCCCGCCGGAAAGCTCATGCTCCAGACCCGATTTGCGATCGCGGCCGCCGCTCTGCTCGCCTTCGCCCTCCCCGCCTCCGCCCAGTTCGCGCCACCACCCGCCAAGCCCATCGCGCCCAAAGCCGCAACCCCGTCGCCGCGCGCGGCTTCGTGCCACAATGGCGCGAGCTTCGATCGCTTCCTGGCCGACGTGAAAAAGCAGGCCGTTACCGCCGGCGTGTCGCAGCGGACGATATCGGAAGCCTCGCCCTACCTCGTCTACGACCAGGGCATCGTCAATCGCGACCGCGGCCAGCGCGTGTTCGGCCAGCTCTTCACCGAATTTGCCGGCCGCATGGCCGCGCCCTATCGCATGCAGAACGGCCAGCAGCACATCAAGAGCCACGCGGCTGCGTTCGCGCGCGCCGAAAAGGAATACGGCGTGCCGCCGGCGGTGATCGCTGCGTTCTGGGGCCTCGAGAGCGATTTCGGCGTCAACATGGGCAATCTGCCGACGCTGAAATCGCTGGTGTCGCTGGCCTATGACTGCCGGCGCTCGGAGATGTTCGTGAACGAGACCATCGCCGCGCTGAAGATCATCGACCGTGGTGATCTCACACCCGACGAGATGGTCGGCTCCTGGGCCGGCGAGCTCGGGCAGACGCAATTCCTGCCCGTGCATTACGTCAACTACGCCGTCGACTATGACGGCGACGGACGGCGCGATCTCTTGCGCAGCGAGGACGACGTGATCGGCTCGACCGCGAACTACATCGCCAACGGATTGAAGTGGCGGCGCGGCGAGCCGTGGCTCGAAGAGATCAAGGTGCCGCAAAACCTGCCCTGGGATCAGACCGACCTCACGGTGCAGCAGCCGCGCTCGAAATGGGCGCAGTTGGGGGTCACCTATCCCGACGGCCGTCCGCTGCCGAACGACAATCTCGCTTCGTCCGTGCTGCTGCCGATGGGGCGCAACGGACCTGCCTTCATGGCGTATGCGAATTTCGCGGCCTACACCGAGTGGAATAATTCGCTGATCTATTCGACCACCGCGGGTTATCTCGCCACGCGCATCGCGGGCGCGGCTCCGATGCGCAAGCCGGCCCAACCGGTCGCGCAACTGCCGTTCAACGAGCTCAAGCAATTGCAGCAGCTCCTGGTCCAGGCCGGCTTCAACGTCGGCAAGGTCGACGGCGTGCTGGGCCAGCAGAGCCGTGCCGCCGTGAAGGCGATGCAGATCAAATACGGCCTGCCCGCCGATTCCTGGCCGACCGCCGAGCTGCTCGCGCGGATGCGCGGCGGTACGGCCCAGGCGCAGCCGGCGGGGATGATCCGGTAGAATTTTCGCACCGCACAAGCCGCTCTCGCGATTGTAATTTTCCGTGATGCTCCCATGTGAGTGGCTCAGGTTTCTCCTGAGATCTCCCATTCACAAGCGAGCATCACATGTCCTTTCACGACGCCGTCGTCCCCGCGTACTTGCAAATGCTGAACAGCCTGACCGGTCTGCTCACGAAAGCCGAGGCGCATTGCGCGGCCAAAAAGATCGACCCGGGCGTCCTGCTCGGCTCGCGCCTCTTCCCGGACATGCTGCCGCTGTCGAAGCAGATCCAGCTCGCCAGCGATTTCGCCGCCAAGGGCTGCGCCAGGCTGACCCATAGCGAGGTGCCTTCGATGCCCGACACGGAAAAGACGTTTGAGGAGCTGAAGCAGCGGCTCGCCAAGACGATCGACTACGTGAAATCGTACAAGCCGGAGCAGTTCGAAGGCGCCGACACCAAGGACGTGACCTTCCCGGCGGGCCCGGACCGGACCATGACGCTCAAGGGCCAGCAGTTCTTCAGCGGGGTCTCGCTGCCGAACTTCTATTTCCACGCCACCACCGCTCACGGCATCATGCGTCACAACGGCGTCGAGATCGGCAAGCGCGATTTCCTCGGCGCGAACTGAGAGATCGCGGGCCGTGGCAGCGCAAATCCGCTGTCATGGCCGGGATTGCACATGAATCATGCTACGCGGACCAGGCCGCGTAGCTCGCCTGCACTTTCCGTATGGCTCCTCCCTTGCGCCTGATGTCGCGATGCACAAGTGTTCGTGATCTGTCACCGCCTGGAAGCATTCCCATGAGCCGTCCGACCAAATTGCTAGAGACCTACAAGCTCGGCCCGATCACGCTGGCCAACCGCCTCGTGATGGCGCCGCTGACGCGCAACCGTGCCGCGCCCGGCACGTTCGTGCCGAGCCCGCTTGCCGCCGATTATTACGGCCAGCGCGCCTCCGCGGGTCTCCTGGTCACCGAAGCGAGCCAGATCTCACAGCAGGGCCAGGGCTACCAGGACACGCCCGGTATCTACAGCAAGGACCAGGTCGCCGGCTGGCGCAAGGTCACCGACCGCGTGCATGAGCGCGGCGGCAAGATCTTCATCCAGCTCTGGCATGTCGGCCGCATCTCGCATGTCGATCTCCAGGCCAATGGCGCAGCCCCGGTGGCGCCGAGCGCGATCCGCGCCAAGGGCAAGACCTTCGTCAACGGCACCTTCGCCGACGTCTCCGAGCCCCGCGCGCTCGAGCTGTCTGAAATTCCCGGTATCATCGACGACTTCAAGCGCGCCACGAAGAATGCGATCGAGGCCGGTTTCGACGGCGTCGAGATCCACGGCGCCAACGGCTATCTGCTCGACCAGTTCGCGAGGGACGGCGCCAACAAGCGCACCGATGCTTACGGCGGCTCCATCGAAAACCGCGTGCGGCTGATGCTCGAGGTCTCCAAGGCCGTTGCCGCCGAGGCCGGCGCCGACCGCACCGGCATCCGCATCTCGCCGGTGACGCCGGCCAACGACCTCTCCGACTCCAATCCGCAGGCCTTGTTCGATCACATCGTCGACGGCCTCAACGCACTCAAGCTCGTCTATCTGCACGTGGTCGAAGGCGCCACCGGCGGCCCACGCGACATCGCCCCGTTCGACTATGCGGGCCTGCGCAAGCGCTTCACCGGCGCCTACATCGCCAACAACGGCTACGACTTCGACCTCGCCACCAAGGTGCTGGACGCGAACGCTGCCGATCTCATCGCCTTCGGCAAGCCGTTCATCTCCAACCCCGACCTCGTCGAGCGGCTGAAGACGGGCGCGGCGCTGAACGATTGGGACAAGAACACGTTCTACGGCGGCGGCGCGAAGGGCTACACGGATTATCCGACGCTCGCGACCGAGCCGGCGGAGTAATTTCCTCTCCACACATGACGCTGTCATGCCCCGCGAAGGCGGGGCATCCAGTACGCCGCGGCTCTTCGGTTCAATCACGACCGTTTCTGGAATACTGGATCGCCCGATCAAGTCGGGCGATGACAGCGAGTGTGTAGTCGGCACAATCGCCATTCTCGACATCCGCCAGAAAAAAGGCCGGGATCGCTCCCGGCCTTTCGTGTTTGATGACGCTACGTGCCGCTTACTTCGCTTCCGCGCGCTTGGGCGGGGATGCCGGCCACGACTTGATCAGCGTGTCGTAGTCGACCGTCTCACCCTTCGGCTTCTCGTTGGCGAGCTTGCGCTGCGGCGCGATGGTGCCGTCCTTCTGGGCCTTGGCGTACCAGAACTCGGCGGTCTCCTTCTTGTGCAGCTTCGGACCGCAGGCGCCCTGCACGCCGGACTTCTCGAGGCGCTCCATGACGGAGTCCTGAGCGGCCGCGAGTGCATCCATCGCAGCTTGCGGCGTCTTCGCACCGGACGACGCATCGCCGATGTTCTGCCACCAGAGCTGCGCGAGCTTCGGATAGTCAGGCACGTTGTTGCCGGTCGGGGTCCACTGCACGCGCGCGGGCGAGCGGTAGAACTCGATCAGGCCGCCGAGCTTCGGCGCACGCTCGGTGAACGACTTGTCCCAGATGTCGGATTCACGAATGAAGGTGAGACCGACATGGCTCTTCTTCAGCGACACCGTCTTGGAGACGATGAACTGGAGATAGAGCCAGGCCGCCTTGCGGCGGTCAGCCGGGGTCGACTTCAACAGCGTGAGCGAGCCGGCGTCCTGGTAGCCGAGCTTCATGCCTTCCTTCCAGTACGAGCCGTGCGGCGACGGAGCCATACGCCACTTCGGCGTACCGTCCGCGTTCATCACGGCGATGCCGGGCTTCACCATGTCGGCGGTGAAGGCGGTGTACCAGAACATCTGCTGGGCGATGTTGCCCTGCGCCGGCACGGGACCGGATTCGGAGAAGGTCATGCCCTGAGCCTGCGGCGGGGCATACTTCTTCATCCACTCCAGATACTTCGTGATCGAGTAGACCGCGGCCGGACCGTTGGTGTCGCCACCGCGATCGACCGAGGAGCCGACCGGACGGCAGCCTTCCATGCGGATGCCCCATTCGTCGACCGGCAGACCGTTCGGAATGCCCTTGTCACCGTTGCCGGCCATCGACAGCCAGGCGTCGGTGAAACGCCATCCGAGCGACGGGTCCTTCTTGCCATAGTCCATATGGCCGTAGACCTTGACGCCGTTGATCTCCTTGATGTCGTTCGTGAAGAACTCGGCGATGTCTTCATAAGCGGACCAGTTCACGGGCACGCCGAGCTCGTAGCCATACTTGGCCTTGAACTTGGCTTTGTAGTCCGGGTTGGTGAACCAGTCGTAGCGGAACCAATAGAGGTTCGCGAACTGCTGGTCGGGCAGCTGATAGAGCTTGCCGTCCGGCGCGGTGCCGAACGACTTGCCGATGAAGTCGTTGACGTCGAGCTGGGGATCGGTGACGTCCTTGCCCTCGCCGGTCATGTAGTCCGACAGTGCGATGGTCTGGCCGTAGCGGAAGTGCGTGCCGATCAGATCGGAATCGTTGATCCAGCCGTCATAGACGTTCTTGCCGGACTGCATCTGGGTCTGCAGCTTCTCGACGACGTCACCTTCCTGGATGATGTCGTGCTTGAGCTTGATGCCGGTGAGCTCGGAGAACGCCTTTGCCAGCGTCTGCGACTCGTATTCGTGGGTCGCGATGGTCTCGGAGACGACGTTGATCTCCATGCCCTTGAAGGGCTCGGCGGCCTTGGCGAACCACTCCAGCTCCTTCTTCTGCTCGTCCTTCGACAGCGTCGAGGGCTGGAATTCCGCAATCCACTTCTGGATCGCGGCGTCGTCGGCGGCGCGGACCGGCGCCGAGACGGCGAACGACACCGCAACGATGGCGGCGGCGCTGGACATGGTCAGAAAGCTATTCTTGGTCAATGGACCTTTCCTTCTCCTAAACTGTCGCATGTTGTTCCTCCGTTGCAGCGACAAAATTTTATACAGGCCCGGGTTGCCCCCGGATCTGGCCGTCCCTTCGCGAGCTTCAGACCGTGCGAAAAATGAGCACGGCCGTGGCCAGCGAAATTCCACTTGCGAGCCAGAGGCTCGAAATCTCAAAACCTTCCTCGCCGATCGGCAGGGTGGCGAGTGTATCGGTGCCGGCGAAGGCAATCCACAGAAGGTGGATGACGGCCGCCGTGATCAGGGAGATGAAGAGGCGGTCGCCCCGCGTCGTCGGAATGCTGAGCACGCCGACGCGCTCGGCTTCCGGATTGACCGCGGCGAGGTACGTCATGACCGCGAGGGTGCAGGCGAGCGCCACGAAGAAGATCGCGGTCGGCAGCGTCCAGGCCATCCATGCAATAGATTCCATCGATGCCTCCCTAGACCCGACCGAGCGCGAAACCGCTCGCGATGTAATTGCGGACGAACCAGATCACGAGGGCGCCCGGGATGATGGTAAGCACGCCGGCCGCGGCCAGCAGGCCCCAGTCCATGCCCGCAGCCGACACCGTACGCGTCATGATCGCCGCGATCGGTTTTGCCTGCACCGAGGTCAGCGTCCGCGCGAGCAGGAGCTCGACCCAGGAAAACATGAAGCAGAAGAAGGCGGCGACGCCGATGCCGCTCGCGATCAGCGGCACCAGGATCCTGATGAAGAAGCGCGGAAAAGAATAGCCGTCGAGGAAGGCGGTCTCGTCGATCTCGCGCGGCACGCCGGAGACGAAGCCTTCGAGGATCCACACCGCCAGCGGAACGTTGAAGATGCAATGCGCGAGCGCGACCGCCCACGGCGTATCGAACAGGCCGATCGCCGAATAGAGGTTGAAGAACGGCAGCGCATAGACGGCCGCCGGGGCCATGCGGTTCGACAGCAGCCAAAAGAACAGGTGCTTGTCGCCGAGGAAGCGGTAGCGCGAGAACGCGTAGGCCGCGGGCAGCGCCACCGAGATCGAGATGATGGTGTTGAGGACAACGTATTTGAGCGAGTTGATGTAGCCGGAGTACCAGCTCTCGTCGGTGAAGATGCGCTTGTAATGCTGCAGCGTCGGGGAATGCGGCCACAGCGTCATCGTCGAGACGATTTCTGCGTTGGTCTTGAAGCTCATGTTGACGAGCCAGTAGATCGGCAACAACAGGAAGATCAGAAACAGCGCCATGATGACGCGGCGGCCGGGAATTGAGTGCATCAGGCCACTCCTTCCTTTGGCTTGAGTGCAGTCACGGGCTTGAGCACGGCCGAAGGCTTGGGCTCCGTCGCCGGCTCGGTCTCGGCCTGGACTTTGCGTTCGGCGCCGGCATTGGTCATGACGGTATAGAAGATCCAGCAGACGATCAGGATGATCAGATTATAGACCAGCGAGAGCGCCGCGGCCTTGCCGAGGTCGAACTGGCCGAGCGCAATCTTGACGAGTTCGATCGACACGAAGGTCGTCGAGTTGCCGGGTCCGCCACCCGTCACCACGAACGGCTCGGTGTAGATCATGAACGAGTCCATGAAGCGCAGCAGCACGGCAATCAGGAGCACGCGGTTCATCTTCGGCAGCTGGATCGCCTTGAACACGGCCCAGCGCGAGGCGCCGTCGATCTGAGCTGCCTGGTAATAGGCCTCGGGGATCGACTTCAGGCCGGCGTAGCACAGCAGCGCGACCAGGCTGGTCCAGTGCCAGACGTCCATCACGATGACGGTAACCCAGGCATCGACGGCGTTGGAGACGTAGTTGTAGTCGATGCCGATCGCATTGAGCACATAGCCCATCAGACCGATGTCGGGCCGGCCGAAGATCTGCCAGATCGTGCCGACCACGTTCCACGGAATCAGCAGCGGCAGCGCGAGGATGACGAGGCAGGCCGCCACCGTCCAGCCCTGACGCGGCATCGACAGCGCGACGACAATGCCGAGCGGCACCTCGATCGCGAGGATCACCATCGAGAAGAACAGATTGCGACCGAGCGAGGCGAGGAATCGGCCGCCGAGATCGGTCGAGGGATCGAGCAGCTCCTTGAACCAGCCGACGCCGTTCCAGAAGAACTGGTTGTTGCCGAAGGTGTCCTGCATCGAATAGTTCACGACCGTCATCAGCGGCAGCACCGCCGAGAAGGCCACGACCAGGAACACCGGCAGCACCAGGAACCAGGCTTTTTGGTTGACGGTCTTGTCCATCAGGCGGCTCCCTCCACCAGAAGGCTGTCGGCATAGACGTGGACGTGCGCCGGATCGAATTTCAGCCCGGCGGTACCGTCCGCGCTGGTGAAGCCCGCCGGCGCGCGCGCCGCGATCTTGGCCTCGCCGATGCGGACGCGTGCGAAGCGGATGCGGCCGAGGTCGTCGATGCGGTCGATCTTCGCACTGAGCAATCCGGGTGCGGGCGCGACGGCATCGACGAACTCCGGACGCACGCCGATCTCGATCTTGGCGCCGGCAGGCAGGTTGTCATAGCTGCGGTTGAGCGCGATGACATTGCCGCCGATGCGCGCCTCGCGACCCTTCACCTCGGCCGGCAGGATGTTCATGCCGGGCGAGCCGATGAAATAGCCCACGAACGTGTGCGCCGGCTTGTCGAACAGCTCGGCGGGCGTGCCGCTCTGCACCACGCGGCCGTCATGCATGACGACGACGGTGTCGGCGAAGGTCAACGCCTCGGTCTGGTCGTGGGTGACGTAGATCATCGTCAGGTCGAGCTCGCGATGCAGCGCCTTCAGCTTGGAACGGAGCTGCCATTTCAGCTCGGGATCGATCACGGTCAGCGGCTCGTCGAACAGCACGGCGGCGACGTCGGAGCGGACCAGGCCGCGGCCGAGCGAGATCTTTTGCTTGGCATCCGCCGTGAGGCGCGTCGCCTTGCGATTGAGATAGGGCTCAAGGTCGAGCAGGCGGCCGATCTCGGCGACGCGCTTGTCGATCTCGGCCTTTGGCACGCCGCGGTTCTTCAGCGGAAACGCCAGGTTCTGCCCCACCGTCATGGTGTCGTAGATCACCGGAAACTGGAACACCTGGGCGATGTTGCGCTTCTGGGTTGACAGCGGTGTGATGTCCTGGCCGTCGAACAGGATTTTCCCCCGCGACGGCGTGATGATGCCGGAGATGACGTTGAGCAGCGTGGTCTTGCCGCAGCCGGACGGGCCGAGCAGCGCGTAAGCACCGCCCTGCCGCCAGGTCATGGTCACCGGCTTCAGCGCAAAGCTTTCCTGCGGCGCATCATTGCCGCCGTAAGAGTGGGCGAGATCGACGAGGTCAATGCGGGCCATGTCGCATCTCCCCCTTACGAGCTCGGCGCGGCGACCAGACGGTCGGCCGCGTCGAAGACGAAGACATCATTGGGATCGAGCACGGCATCGATGGTCTGGCCAGGCTCGAACTCGTGCACGCCGTGCAGCACTGCCACCCAGTTCGATCCGTCGCGGGTCAGGTGCACGAAACTCTCCGAACCGGTGATCTCGGTCACCGTCACCGTGGCATGGAAGGCGTGGCGGTCGGTCTCGCCGTTGGCGAGGGCGAGCTGATGGGCGCGGAAGCCGACGCGATAGGCGCCGTCGGCGAGCGATGAATAGAGACCGGAGGCCGGCGCGGCGATGCCGCCCGCATATTGCACAGAGCCGTTCTTCTTCTCGATGCCGACGAGGTTGAGCGGCGGATCGGAGAACACCTGGGCGACACGCAGCGTCTGCGGACGGCGGTAGACGTTCGGCGTCTCGCCGATCTGGAGCGCCTGCCCCTCCCACATGCAGACCGTGTTGCCGCCAAGCAGCAGCGCTTCGGTCGGCTCGGTCGTGGCATAGACGAAGATCGCGCCGGACGCCTCGAAGATGCGCGGCAGCTCGGTACGAAGCTCCTCGCGCAGCTTGTAGTCGAGATTGGCGAGCGGTTCGTCGAGCAGCACGAGATCGGCGCCCTTCACCAGCGCGCGCGCCATCGCGGTGCGCTGCTGCTGGCCGCCGGAGAGCTGGAGCGGCGTGCGTTTCAGGAACGGCTCGAGCCGGAGCAGCCGCGCGGCTTCCGCCACGCGCTTCTCGATCTCTTCGCGCGGCTTGCCCTGCACGCGCAAGGGTGAAGCGATGTTCTCGTAGACCGTGAGCGAGGGGTAGTTGATGAACTGCTGATAGACCATCGCGACCGAACGCTTGCGCACGTCGACGCCGGTGACGTCCTTGCCGTTGACCAGCACCTTGCCCGTCGTCGGCTTGTCGAGGCCGGCGAGCAGCCGCATGATCGAGGTCTTGCCTGACAGCGTCGGCCCCAGCAGCACGTTGAGCGTGCCGCTCTCGAGCGTCAGCGAGACGTCGCGGATGTGCGGTATCCCCTCGACGGTCCGGGTCACATGATCGAGCGTCACGGTCATGGGCGTCCTCCCGCTTCCAGCAGGGGACTTTGCGGCACAGCGTGGGTTGCAATCCAGTCGTTCAATGCGGCAACCTCGTCGGCAGATAGTCGCAGGCCAAGTTTGGAGCGGCGCCAGACGATGTCTTCCGCCGTGACCGCCCATTCATTGGCCATGAGGTAGCGGACCTCGCGTTCGGTCAGTGTCGCGCCGAAGGCCTGGCCGAGATCGGCGGCCGACTTGGCATCGCCAAGCAGCTTGATGGCGCGGGTACCATAGGCGCGCGCGAGGCGCCGCGCATGCTCATGGCTGAGGAAGGGATAGCCGCGCTGGAGTTCGGCGATCAGGCCGTCGACGTCGGACACGCCCATGTCGCCGCCGGGCAGCGGCCATTTGCCGGTCCAGCCTTCGCGCGCTTTCGCACTGCGAAGATAGGGTGCGAGCCGTTCCAGCGCCTCTTCGGCGAGCCGGCGGTAGGTCGTAATCTTGCCGCCATAGATCGAGAGCAGCGGCACGCCGCCGGGTGTGTCGAGCTCGAACACGTAATCGCGCGTCGCGGCCTTGGCTTCGCTGGCGCCGTCGTCATAAAGCGGTCGCACGCCGGAATAGGTCCAGACCACGTCAGCTGAAGTCACCGGCTTGGCAAGATACTCGCTCGCGGCGGCGCAAAGGTACTCGATCTCTTCGGGCGTCGCCTTCACCTTGGCGGGATCGCCGTCATAATCGCGATCGGTGGTGCCGATCAGCGTGAAATCGTCCTGGTACGGAATCACGAAGATGATGCGGCCGTCCGCGTTCTGGAACATGTAGGCGCGGTCGTGGTCGTAGAGCTTTTTGACCACGATGTGCGAGCCCTGCACCAGGCGCACCTTGGCTTTCGCGTTCACGCCGGCGCCGCGGCCGAGCACATCCTCGACCCAGGGGCCGCCGGCATTGACCACCGCGCGGGCCTGGACCTGCGAACGCTCGCCGGTCAGCGTGTTGACCATGCTGACGGTCCAGATGCCGCCGGACTGCTTGATATCCGTCGCGCGGGTGCGGGTGCGGATCTCGGCGCCCTTGTCCGCGGCATCGCGCGCGTTGAGCACGACGAGACGGGCGTCGTCGACGAAGCAGTCGGAATATTCGAACGCGCGGCTGTAGCGGTTCGGGATCAGCGGACGGCCAACCTCGTCTCGCCTGAGATCGACCGAACGCGTCGCCGGCAATAGATGACGGCCGCCGATATGGTCATAGAGGAAGAGGCCGAGGCGCAGCAGCCAGGCCGGACGCAGGCCGGCGTGATGCGGCAAAACGAAACGCAGGGGACGGATGATATGGGGCGCGATGCCCCAAAGGATCTCGCGCTCGATCAGCGCCTCGCGGACCAGGCGAAACTCGTAATATTCGAGATAGCGCAGGCCGCCATGCACCAGCTTGGTCGACCAGGACGAGGTCCCGCTCGCCAGATCGTTCATTTCGCACAGGAAAACCGTGTTGCCCCGGCCCACCGCGTCGCGCGCGATGCCGCAGCCGTTAACACCGCCTCCGATAATGGCGAGGTCGAAAATACGCTCCAATAGACGCATCCCCCGGCGACCGCTCGTTCCTTCGAGCGACTACTTTCGTTTTTGATTAGATCACACCGAAAAGCGAAAGCAAGATGAAAGAGAGGCGAAAGGAAGTGAAAGAGGAACTTTCTGGTGGGCAATCAGCCGTGGAAATGGGCAGTTCGGACGCCAATCGAAACCGCAATACGATCTTGAATAGTCACGTAGAGCCAATATAGTCATAATAGTCACATTAGTTATATTCGGCATGACAGACCGCAGCACCGCCCCCGATTCGCCCCCGACTGACACGTGGACGCTCGCCAATGCCAAGGCACGCCTGTCCGAGGTGGTCGATCGCGCCCAAACTGGCCCCCAGATCATCACCCGACACGGCAGGCCCAATGCGGTGGTCGTTTCCGCGGATGAATGGGCGCGAAAGACGGCACGCAAAGGCACGCTAGCTGAATTCCTGCTAGCTTCGCCGCTGCGCGGTGCCGACCTCGAACTTGAACGGGTGCAGGACGAACCGCGCGACGAGATGCCGTGAACCTGCTCCTCGACACCAACGTGCTGTCGGAGGTTCAGCGGCCGGCGCCTTCCGCGAAAGTCTTGGCATGGCTCGATACGGTCGATGAGGATCGCGCGTTCATCAGCGCTGCCTCGATCGCCGAGCTTCGCCGCGGTATCGCCCTGCTGGATGATGGCCGTCGGCGCGCCGCGCTGGCCGCTTGGCTCGCCCACGACCTGCCGGCTCGGTTCGCGCAGCGCATCCTGCCGATCGACCACGTGGTCGCCGAGCGCTGGGGCGACCTGATGGCGCAGAGCCGTCGCAATGGCGTTGCGTTGTCCGTGATGGACGGCTTCTTTGCGGCCACCGCGCTCGCCAACGATCTCACGCTCGTCACACGCAATGTGAAAGATTTTGCGGCCTTCGGCGTTCCGCTGCTCGACCCATGGAGCGACGCCTAAGCCGCTATCTCAGCCGGACCACCGGCGCGGCTTCGGGCGCGGCATCCTGCGCTTCGGCCTGCGCATCATCGATATCCGCCGCATCCTTCGGCATTGCCGCCATCACCTCGATGCCCTTGCTGTGGCAGATGGTGGCGAGGCGCTCGGGCAGTTCCTGGTCAGTCACGAAGGTCTGGATCTGGGTGATATGGGCGATGCGCACCGGCGCGCTGCGGCGCAGCTTGGTGGAGTCGGCAACCAGCATGACGCTGCGGGCATTGGCGATGATGGCTTGCGCCACCTGCACCTCGCGATAGTCGAAGTCGAGCAGCGCGCCCTCCTCGTCGATCGCGGACGCCCCGATGATGGCGTAGTCGACCTTGAACTGGCCGATGAGCTGCGTCGCGGTCGAGCCGACCACGGCACCGTCGGCGCGCCGCACCGTGCCGCCGGCGACCACCACCTCGATGCGGGGATGGCGATAGAGCAGCATCGCGACGTTGAGATTGTTGGTGATGACGAGGAGGTCCTCGTGCGAGGTCAACGCGCTCGCCACCTCCTCGGTCGTGGTGCCGATATTGATGAAGAGCGAGCAGCCGTTCGGGATCAGCGAGGCGGCCGCGGCACCGATCGCCTTCTTTTCGTCGGCGGCGACGAACCGCCTCGCCTCGTAGGCGAGGTTTTCGACGCCGGAGGCGATGATGGCGCCGCCGTGGATACGGGTCAGCGAGCGGCGCTCGCAGAGATCGTTGAGATCCTTGCGGATCGTCTGCGCCGAGACCTCGAACCGGCGCGCGAGCTCCTCGACCATGACGCGCCCCGAGGCGCGCGCGATGTTGAGGATTTCGGCTTGGCGACGGGTCAATCCGGTCACGGCGATGGCCTCAAATCAGGAAAGCGCATGGTGCGGCGGTTCGCACGTTCGGTCAATGCGCTCAGCGATCACGGTTAACGGACAAAGCCTCTCACCATGCCATCGCGGCGGCGAGACGCGCGAGCAGTTCCGGATCGTCGAACGCGCTGGCGGAGGCAACCGCGCCGGCGCCAACAAGGTCGGCATGGCTGAGGCTCGTCCGGATGCCGATGGTCGGAATGCCGGCGGCCGTCGCCGACTGCACGCCGGAGCGGGAATCCTCGAACGCGATCGAAGCCGTCGCGCTGCCGCCGACGAAACGCAGCCCCTCCTGATAGGGCAGCGGGTGCGGCTTGCCGTGCGGCAGCTCGTCGCCGATCACAAGCGCCCTGAAGCGGTGCGTGATGCCGAGACCGGAGAGCAACAGCTCGGCATTCAGACGCGGCGCGTTGGTCACGGCGACCATGGGAATGCCGGCGGCATCCGCGCGGTCGAGCAGCGCCATCAGACCCGGAAGCGGCTCGATCTGTCCGGCGACAAGTGTGCGGAAGACGACCTCCTTCTCTCCGAGGATCACGGCGCGCCGTTCCACGGTTTCGTCGGGCAGAAAGCGCTCGCCGATCGACGCATTGGCGAAGCCTTGCAGCTCCCTCGAAAAGCGCGCGTGATCGAACACATGGCCCAGCGGCCCAAGCACCTGGTTGAACGCCTTGAGGTGCAGCGGGTCGGTGTTGGCCAGCGTGCCGTCGATGTCGAACAGCAGCGCCCTGCCCGTCACTTGCCCCCGCGCCTGCCCTTTGGCCTCGATCATTTCCGTACTTTCCCGAATGCACGATGCATCAATGCGAAACACGTATCAATGCAGCCCTGATCGCGCAATGACGCATCGACATGACCGCCACGCGACACTCGACAAAGTCGCGCGCGACTGCAACACTCCGCGCAAGACCAAAAAGGAGGAAACGATGACGATCAACCGACGCGATCTGGCTCTCTCGACTCTTGCCGTCTCAACCCTTGCCGTCTCCGCGCTTGCTCTCACAGCACCGGCGTTGGCGGCCGCGGCGGATGAGGAAGCCGTGGCGAAAAAGGTCGAGGCCTTCCGCCTTGCCCAGATCGCGGCCGATCCCAAGGCGCTCGGCGCGCTCTGCGCCGACGAGGTGAGCTACAGCCATTCCAACGGCAAGGTCGAGGACAAGGCGACCTTCGTCACCAACGCCACCGACGGCAAATCAAAATTCCTGTCGATCGAGTACAAGGACCCGACCATCAAGGTCGTCGGCCCCGCCGCGATCGTGCGCTTCCACTGGATGGGGGAACAGGAGATGGCGGCCGATGGGAAAAAAGTGTCGACCAATCTTCACATCCTGATGAACTGGCAGAAGCAGGGCGACGATTGGAAGCTGCTGTCGCGGGCTGCGACGAAGTTGTGATTGCGATTCTTTCCCTCTCCCCCTGTGGGAGAGGGTGGCTCGCGGCGTAGCGGCGAGACGGGTGAGTCCCTCCGCGAGCAGACCTCTCACAATTGAATTCGCAGATTCAGGCTCCCCTCATCCGACGCTATAGCCGAAGCTTTGCTTCGGCGTTCTCTTAGCATAGGCCGCCGAAGGCGGCCTATGCACCTTCTCCCACATCCGCCTTCGCCAAGGCTTCGGCGGACATGAGGGGAGAAGGAAAAGGCAGCGGTATCAAGGGCTGCAAAAAATTCCGACCACGCTTTGCGCGTCAGAAATCGCGCCGCCTGGCGCAATGCAGCGTATTGCGACGACGATTGCGACCTGGCGCTCGACACAATCAAGTGCGGCTGCAACAGTGGGCGCAAGATCAAGGACGGAGGATATGATGACACTGAATCGCGACCATGCTGCCACGACGGACCACGAGGCGGTGGCAAGAAACGTCGAGGCATTTCGCCTCGCCCAGATCGCGGCCGATCCGAAGGCCCTCCGCGCGCTGTGCGCGGACGATCTGAGCTACAGCCATTCCAGCGGCTTCCTCGAGGATAAGGCGGCCTTTATCGCCAACGCCACCGACGGCAAGACGGAGTTCCTGTCGATTACGTACAAGGACCCGACCATCAAGATCGTCGGCCCCGTCGCGATCGTGCGCTTCCATTGGCTGGCCGAGATGATGACCGGCGGACAGAAAGTGGCAAACAGCCTTCATATCCTGATGAACTGGCTGAAGCAGGGCGACGATTGGAAGCTGTTGTCACGCTCCGCGACGAAGTTGTGATCGACGCTCTTACCCCCTCCCCCTGTGGGAGAGGGTGGCATAGGCGGCCTTCGGCCGCCGTTCTTGAGAACGCCGATGCTTTGCATCGGCTATGGCGACAGCGGCGAGACGGATGAGGGGTTGCCCTCGCGGGCGACCCTCTCACGATTGAATTCGCGGAAACAACCCCTCATCCGGCGCTTCGCGCCACTTTCTCCCACATCCGCCTTCGCCAAGGCTTCGGCGGACATGAAGGGAGAAGGAAAAGGCAGCGGCATCAAGGGCTGCAAAAAATTCCGACCACGCTTTGCGCGTCAGAAATCACCAGCGGAAGGCGCCTACGCCGCTTCCTTCACATCGCCGTTAACCAGCTTGCGCGCGGCACGCTCGGCTTCGCGTGCGTTGCGGAAGAGCTGGCCTTCAAGGCGATTGAAGCGGTGCGACGAGGCGAAGAAACAATAGCCTCCCTGAGAACGAACGACGATACCTGCGGTTTGCGAGTCGACTTCAATAATGTAGCTGTCCGGCATGGTCCGTAGATTCCTCAGTGCGGGCAAATAACGGCAATCCTGCCCAAAGGTTCCTGAGCATTTGAGGCCGTTTCCACCCCGAATCGACACGCAATTGAGTACGCCGGGACCTCATCCGTTTTATGACTTGTTCTTGGCGAAGCCGCGACGCGGTGACTCAGTCGCGCCGCGTTTGGCGTGCCGCAAGTTTGCGTGAGATAGGGCAGAGCGTCGCGCGCGATTACGTCGCGATCGGCGGATCGTTGCGCTGGATCGCTTGCGGACGGCCGTCATCATCGATCGAGACGTAGGTGAAATGACCGTCGGTGACGAGGATCGGCTGGAGCTCCCTGCGCCGCAGCGCCCAGGCTTCGAGATGCACGGTCATCGAGGTGCGGCCCACGCGGACGAGATTGGCGTAGACCGAAACGAGATCGCCGACATAGACCGCTTTGCGAAAATTCATCGCCTCGATCGCCACGGTGACCGTACGCGACCGCGCGAGCTTTGATGCGAACACGCCGCCGCCGACATCCATCTGGCTGAGCAGCCAACCGCCGAAGATGTCGCCGTTGGCGTTGGTGTCGGCGGGCATTGCCAGCGTGCGAATGCAGAGATCGCCGCGCGGCTCGGTGTCGGACGTTTCGGTCATGTCGGTCTCACCTAAAATTGTCCCAGCCCGGATCGGGCGCAAAGCGCCCGCCGAATCGCTCGGCCAGCGCGCGCAGGGTGGATACGACATTTTCCACGCCGCGCATGCGCGCGTAGTTCAGCGGACCGCCGCGGAACGGTGCATATCCGGTGCCGAAGATCATGGCGCCGTCGACCGCATCGGCATCGTCGACGATACCTTCGCGGAGTGCCGCGACGCAGACATTGGACATCGGCAGCACCAGGCGGTCGATCATCTGGTCGGTGACGCGCGGGCCGGTCTCGGACAACGGCGCCTTCTCCGCCTTGCCGTCCTTCCAGGTGTAAAAACCCTTGCCCGTCTTGCGGCCAAGCTCGCCCTTGGCGACCTTCTCGCGCAGCCAGGCCGGCGTCGGCGGGAGCAGATCGCCGAACTTGGTCCGTAGCATGTCGCCGACGTCGAGGCAGATGTCGAGCCCGACCTGGTCGGCGAGCTCGATCGGCCCCATCGGCATGCCGAACTGCTCGGCCGCCGCGTCGATCAGGCGCTGGTCGATCCTCTCATCCAGCATCACCATCGCCTCCAGCATGTAGGGCGTCAGCGCACGGTTGACGAGGAACCCGGGCGAGCTCTTCACGGAGAGCGGCAGACGGTCGATCGCGCCGACGAAGGCGAGCGCCTCCTTCAGCACCTGCGCGTCGTTGCCGTCATGGCTGACGACTTCGACCAGCTGCAGCCGCGACACCGGGTTGAAGAAGTGCAGGCCGACGAGACGATCGGGCCGCGCCAGCGTGGTGCGCAGATCCTGGAGCGGAATGCTCGACGTGTTGGTCGCAAGGATCGCGCCCGGCTTCATCTTCGGCTCGAGGCCCGCATAGACCTTCTGCTTCAGCTCGAGCTTTTCCGGCACCGCCTCGATGATGAGATCGGCGTTGCGGACACCCTCGCCGTCCATGTCGGGGATCAGACGATCCAGCGCGTCGCGCACCTCGGTCGGCTTGCGGATGATCTTGCCGTAAAGCTCAGCGGCGCGCTTCAACGCGCCGGCGACCGGCTCCGCCTTCATGTCCGCGAGCGAGACGCGCAGCCCCTGCCCCGCACACCAGGCCGCGATATCACCGCCCATGGCGCCGGCGCCGATGACGTGAACATGTTTGACCGAATTGCCGCCGCCGGCCGTCTTCTTCATCTGCTCACGCAGGAAGAACACGCGGATCAAATTCTGCGCGGTCGGCGTCACCATCAGCCTGGCGAACGAGGCTTGCTCGGCCTTCAGCATCGCGGCCTTGCTGCCGCCATGGGTCTCCCAGAGATCGATCAGCGCGTAAGGCGCCGGATAATGCTCGCGGGGCGCGGCCTTCGCCGCCTCCGAGCGCATGCGCCTGGCCAGCAGCCCGCGCACGGGACCGAAATTGGCCGCGTGAGTCAGAAGGTCCGGACGCGCCCGCTTCAGACGGCCGAACAGTGCATCCTTCACCGCGTTGCGGACGTGCCGCTCCTGCGTCACGGTATCGACGAGGCCGAGCGATCTGGCGCGGCGCGCATCGATGGTGCGGCCGGTCAGCATCAGCGCCATCGACTGCGTCGGATTCACCAGCGCGGTGAAGCGCGCGGTGCCCCCGAGGCCGGGATGCAGGCCGAGCATCACCTCCGGGAAGCCGAAGCGCGCGCCGTCGATCGCAATGCGCGACTGGCAGGCCAGCGCGACCTCCAGCCCGCCGCCGAGACAGAAGCCATGGATGACCGCGACCGTCGGCAACCTCAAGGCTTCCAGGTGATCGACCACGGCATGCGCCGCGCGGATGCGTGTCTCGACCATCTCGGGATCGCTGGCACCGCGGAATTCGTTGACGTCGGCGCCGGCAATGAAGCCGGACGGCTTTGCCGAGCGGATCACGAGGCCCGCGGGACGCTCGGTCTCGATCGCCGCGAGCACGGCATCGAACTCCTCCATCACGTCCGCGGACAGCGTGTTGGCGCTGGCATCTGCGCGGTTGAACAGCAGCCAGGCGACGCCGTCGGCATCGCGCGTCAGCTTGAAGTGCTTGTAGGGGCTGTCGGTCGCGGGCCTGGGCCCAAGCTCCAGCACGCGGTCGCCGAGCGCGGTCATGATCCTGGAATCCATGGTCACACCGCCTCGATCAGCATGGCGCCGCCGAGCCCGCCGCCGATACATTCGGTCGCGACGCCGCGGCGCGTGCCGAGCCGCTTCATCGCGTTGACGAGATGCAGCACGATGCGGTTGCCGGAGGTGCCGACGGGATGGCCGAGCGAGATGGCGCCGCCATCGACGTTGAGCCTGTCACGGTCGATCTCGCCGGCCGCGCCGTCGAGGCCCAGGATCTCGCGACAGAATTTGTCGTCGTTCCAGGCGGCGAGACAGCCGAGCACCTGCGTCGCGAAGGCCTCGTTCAGCTCCCAGGTCTCGACGTCCTTGACGGTGAGGTCATTGCGTTGAAGCAGCGGCGTCGCGGACATCACGGGTCCCAGTCCCATGATGCTGGGATCGAGCGCGGCCCAGTGGCTGTCGACGATGACAGCCTTCGGCGTCAGTCTGTGCTTTGCGACCGCCGCGTCGGAGGCGAGGATCACCCAGGAGGCGCCGTCGGTGATCTGCGACGAATTGCCGGCGGTGACCTGGCCCCACGGGCGCTCGAACACCGGCCGCAGCTTTGCGAGCGTCTCGGCCGTCGAGTCCGGCCGCACGCCGTCGTCATGGTCGAAGAATTTTCCGTCGCGGGAGAACGCTGTCTCGACCTCGCCCTTGAGAAAACCTTCGGCCTGCGCATGCGCGAGCCGGCGATGACTCTCGGCGGCATAGGCGTCGGACTGTGCCCGCGTGATGCCGAAGAGATGGCCGACGACCTCGGCGGTCTGGCCCATGTTCAAGTCGGTGATGGGATCGGTGAGCCCGCGCTCGAGGCCGATGATCGGCTTGAGATAGCGCGGCCGCAGCTTGAAGGCGGCAGCGAGCTTCGCGGCCACGCCCTTGGCGGTGGCAAGGCCGGCGAACCAGCGCACACCGGAGTTCGGCCAGACCAGCGGCGCGTGGCTCAGCGCCTCGGTGCCGCCGGCGAGGACCATGTCGGCATGACCCTCGCGGATGTAGCGGTAGGCCGTGTCGATCGACTGCATGCCGGAGCCGCAATTGATCTGCACGGTGAAGGCGACCATGTCCTCGCCCATGCCGAGCCGGAGCGCGGCGACGCGGGCCGGGTTCATCTCGTCCGCGATCACGTTGACGCAGCCGAGGATGACCTGGTCGAAATCATCGGGTGAAAACGGCTGACGCGCCAGCAGCGGCCGGCCGCATTGCACGGCGAGATCAACCGGCGTGAACGGCCCCGGCCCCGAACGCGCTTTGAGAAACGGCGTCCGGCTGCCGTCGACGATGAAAACCGGTCGTGCCATCAGCTCGCCGCCCTCTGTTCACCGAGTTCCTGGAAGAACTGATGCACATCTCCGGTTTTCTTGTAAATCGGCGACAGCGCTTCGGGCGCAAAATCATCGACCTCGATCACTTTTGTGACGGCTTCATGAGCGGCCGCAAGCTGCTCGCCTTCGGCCTGCGTGATCACGCCCTTGGCGACGCCATCCTTCCAGTCGCGGATGTGCGCGGCCCGCATGCGCTTGGCGATCGCATCGGTGCCCGCAACGAGCTTGAACGCGCGCTCCAGCCGGGCAAAGCCGCCGTCGTCGTCGACATGGGCGAGATCCGGCGTGAGACGCTCGCGCGCGGCCGATGGCTCCAGCACGAGACTTGCGCATTGGTGCACGACACGGTCAGACGGGCCGAGCACCCGCGCGCCGAAGGGCTGGACCACGAGCTTGAGGATAACAGCGACAAAACGGTTGGGCAGATTGGCGAGGATCTCGGCAAGCCGGTTCTCGATGGTCTTGAAGCCGGTCGCCATGCACCATTCCAGCGCAGCAAAATCCTCCTTCTGCCGGCCCTCGTCCTGCCAGCGTTTCAGCGCGGCGGAGAGCAGATAGAGCTCGGAGAGGATGTCGCCGAACCTCGCCGACAGCATCTCCTTGCGCTTGAGCGCGCCGCCGAGCGTGAGCAGCGCCATGTCGGCGCAGAGCGCAAAGGCCGCAGAGTAGCGCGCGAGCTGGCGGTAGAATGGCGTTGCATCGCCCGCATCCGGCGCAAGCGCGAAGGCGCCGAAGCTCCAGCTGCGGCCGAACGCACGCAACAGCGTCTGGAAGCTATGGCTGACATGTTTCCAGAACGCTTTGTCGAACGCGGCGAGCCCGCGCTCGCGATTCGTGTCCGCAAGCGCGTTCATCTCGTCGAGCAGATAGGGATGCGCGCGGATCGCGCCCTGCCCGAACACGATAAGGTTGCGGGTCAGGATGTTGGCGCCCTCGACCGTGATACCAACAGGCACGGCGCGGTGCAGATTGCCGAGATAGTTTTGCGGACCGTCGATCACGGCCTTGCCGCCATGGATGTCCATGGCGTCGTCGACCGCGGTGCGCATCCGCTCGGTCGCGTGCAGCTTCATGATGCCGGAGATGACGGCGGGATGGATGCCGGCATTCAGCGCCGCGCAGGTCAGCCGGCGTGCCGCGTCGAGCTGGTAGGCGGTGGCGACGATGCGCGCGAGCGGCTCCTCGACGCCCTCGAATTTGGAGATGGAGATGCCGAACTGCTCGCGGATGCGGGCATACGCGCCGGTGGTGCGGGCGGCATAGGCGGCACCGGCCGCCGATAGCGACGGCAGCGAGATGCCGCGGCCGGCGGCAAGCGCCGTCATCAGCATCTTCCAGCCCTGCCCGAGTCTCTCCTTGCCGCCGATGACGTAGTCGAGCGGGATGAAGACGTCGCGGCCCCAGTTCGGGCCATTCTGGAACACTTGCATCGACGGCAGATGACGATGGCCGATCTTGACGCCGGGCAGATTGGTCGGGATCAGCGCGACAGTGATGCCAAGCTCTTCCTGGCTGCCCACGAGATGATCAGGATCGTAGGCCTTGAAGGCGAGCCCGAGCAGCGTCGCGACCGGGCCGAGCGTGATGTAGCGCTTGTGCCAGTTGAGCCTTAGGCCAATGACCTCGCGGCCCTCGAAATCGCCCTTGCAGATGATGCCGGTGTCGACCATCGAGGCGGCGTCGGAGCCGGCTTCGGGGCTAGTCAGGCCGAAGCACGGAATGTCGCGGCCGTCGGCGAGGCGCGGCAACCAGCGCTCCTGCTGCTCTTTCGTGCCGAAGCGCATCAGAAGCTCGCCGGGCCCGAGCGAGTTCGGCACCATCACGGTGACGGCCGCCGCAATCGAGCGGGTCGAGATCTTGCGCACCACTTCCGAATGCGCATACGGCGAGAAGCCGAGGCCGCCAAACTCCTTCGGAATGATCATGCCGAAGAATTTTTCGCGCTTGACGAAATGCCAGACCTCCTGCGGCAGGTCGCGCCATTCCCAGAAGATCTTCCACTCGTCGAGCATGGCGCAGAGCGCGTCGACCGGGCCGTTGAGGAAGGCCTGCTCCTCGGGGGTGAGCGTCGCCTGAGGCACCTCCAGCAGCTTCGACCAATCCGGGTTGCCGGTGAAGAGATCGGCATCCCACCAGACGTCACCGGCCTCCAGCGCCTCGCGCTCGGTGTCGGACATCGCTGGCAGCACGCCGCGCGCCCAGGAGAAGATCGGCTTTGTGATGGTGTCGCGGCGGAAGCTCATGGCTGACCTCATGCATCGGCGCGGTTATCGGCATTTTAGCGGAAAGTGGCCGGGGTAAGTGAACACTTCGCGAGCAAAAAGACGCGAATTGACGCGGCCGGGCGGCCGCCCCGGGGGCCATAACGGCCGGGGCGTGGGGGCAGTTCCGGGGAGGGGAATCGGGCTGAATGCCCTGTCGTCATTCCGGGGCGACGCGCAAGCGTCGAGCCCGGAATCCATAACCACCATCGGGAGTATGGATTCCGGGCTCGCGCCTAACGGCGCGCCCCGGAATGACGATGCGGAGAGAGTGGCTTAACCCGGATCAGATCAGTCCGGCCGCACCATCTCGAACATGTTTTCCGGCTTGATCTCGAAGTAGTCGCCGCGACGGCCGGCGCGGACGATGGGGCGGGCGGCGGCGGTCTGGTAGACGCCGTCCTTGATCATGGCCTTGTCGATATGGACGGCGACGACCTCGCCCAGCGTCAGCCAGGCATCGGCCTCCTTGCCATCGGCGCCCTTGAGGCGGACGATGTCGGACACCTTGCACTCGAAGGCAACCGGGCTCTCGGCCACGCGCGGCACGTTGACGAGCTTGCCGGGGACGGCGGTCAGCCCTGCGAGCTTGAACTCGTCGACCTCGGGGCCGACATGCGCGGCGGTCGCGTTCATGTGCTTGGCGAGATCCATGGTCGTCAGATTCCAGACGAACTCGCCGGTCTGCTCCATGTTCGACACCGTGTCCTTCCAGTTGGTGGAGGAAAACCCGATGATCGGCGGCACGTAGCAAAAGGCGTTGAAGAAGCTGTAGGGCGCGAGGTTGACGTGGCCCTTGGTGTCGCGGGAGGAGATCCAGCCGATCGGCCGCGGCGCGATGATGGCGTTGAAGGGATCGTGCTTGAGGCCGTGGCCCTTGGAGGGCTCGTAGAAATAGAGGTCTTTGTCGGTCACGGCGAGGTCTTCCCCTGATCCAGGCTACGTCGGCCTGCTTATAGGGGAAATTCCAGCGCCCGTCAGTGGCGCGGCGACAGACCGGCGATGACGAAATCGATCATCTGGTCGATGGTCGGGCCCGGCTTGGTAGCGCACTGGGCGATCATCTGGGGGTGGAAGAAGCGCATCATCGCGGTGCAGGCGCACATCGAGGCCAGTTGCAGGTCCGGCGCCTCGAACTCGCCGGACGCGGTACCTTGCGCGATCACCTGGCCGATGACGCCGGCAATGCACTCCATATGGGCGACGCAGACGTCCCAGTCCTCCTGCATCGCGATCTCGACCATCTCATGCAGCTTGTTATCACCGACATAGCGCTCGGTGTTCATGCGGTGGATGGTGGTGAGCAGCTCGCGGAAGCGCGGGAGCACCGGACCAGGCCTCGCCACGATCCGCTGCGCTTCGATCTCGACCTCGCCCATCAAGGCCCGCGCCACCGACTGGTGGATCGCCTTCTTCGATTCGAAGAAGCGATAGACATTGGCGGGGCTCATCCTGAGCTCCTTGGCGATGTCCCCGACCGTGGTCTTCTGGTACCCGATCTGGCGAAACAGCCGCTCGGCCACCTCGAGGATACGATCCCGGGTGTCGCCTTCGATATGTTCCGCAACCAGTGTCATGTGTCAGGACTCGTCCATCAGCAGTCTTCTCATTTATTCAGCCGCTTCAGCAAGCGGAATTGCGTGCTGGTCATCGCTCCCATGCTGCGGCGCGGCAGGCTGCTCGGGGGTGCCCGCCTCGTCCAGGCTCTTCCTGAACCACAGGGCGTAGAGGCCCGGCAGGTACAGCAGCGTCAGGAAGGTCGCGACGAACAGGCCTCCCATGATCGTGATCGCCATCGGGCCCCAGAAGGCCGAGCGCGACAGCGGGATCATGGCCAGGATCGCGGCGAGCGCCGTCAGCACCACCGGCCGGGCGCGGCGGACGGTTGCCTCCACGATCGCCTCGCGGCGGGTCAGGCCGTGGGAAACGTCGGTCTCGATCTGGTCGACCAGGATGACCGTGTTGCGCATGATCATGCCGGCGAGTGCGATCAGGCCGAGCAGCGCCACAAAGCCGAACGGGGCATTGGCGACGTTGAGGCCGAACGAGGCACCGACGATGCCGAGCGGCGCGGTGAGGAACACCAGGATCAGGCGCGAGAAGCTCTGAAGCTGGAACATCAGCAGCGTCAGCATCACCATGACCATCAGCGGGAAGAGGATGAAGATCGAGGCGTTGCCCTTGGCGGATTCCTCGAACGCCCCACCCGGTTCGATACGGTAGGCCGGCTCGAGATTGTCCTTGATCGCCTTCAGCTTCGGCGTGATCTGGCTGGTGACGTCGGGCGCCTGCACGCCGTCGACGACGTCGGAGCGCACGGTGATCGCCATGTCGCGGTTACGCCGCCACATGATCGGCTCCTCATGGGCATACTCGATCTTGGCGATCTGCTGGAGCGGCACGGCGACGCCGTTCTTCGAGGTGATGGTCAGATCGCCGACGCCGCCGAGATCGAGTCGTTCGGACGGGACCGCACGAGCGACCACGGCCACCTTCTCGATGCCGTCGCGAATGGTGGTAACCTGCGCACCCGAGATCAGCATCGACAGCGCCTGCGAGACGTCCTGCGGCGTCAGGCCCATGGCGCGGGCACGATCCTGGTCGACGACGAGCTTGAGGTAGGGCGACTGCTCGTTCCAGTCGAGCTGGACGTCCTTGACGCTCTTGTTCTGCCGCATGACGTCGCGGACCTGATAGGCGATCTCGCGCACCTTGTTGGCGTCGGGGCCGATCACGCGGAACTGGACGGGGAATCCGACCGGCGGACCGAAGTTGAAGCGGTCGACGCGCACGCGCGCCTCTGTCAGCATGCCCTCCGCAGCCGCGTTCTCGATCTTGGCCTTGATGCGCTCGCGCGCCTCGACGCCCTTGGCGACGATGACGATCTCGGCAAACGCCTCGTTGGGAAGCTGCGGATTGAGGCCGAGCCAGAAGCGCGGCGAGCCCTGGCCGACATAGGACGTATAGGTCTCGATGTCCTTGTCGTCCTTGAGCAGCGTCTCGGCCTTCTTCACCGCCTTCTCGGTGACGTTGAAAGCGGTGCCCTCGGGCAGGCGAAGCTGGAGGAACAGCTCGGGCCGCTCCGACAGCGGGAAGAACTGCTGCTGGACATGGCCGAAGCCGACGATCGAGGCGATGAAGACGCCGACGGTCGCGGCCACCACGGTGATGCGGTGGTTGACGCACCATTGCACGATGGCGCGCAGGCCGCGGTACATGCGGGTCTCGTAGACCGCGTGCGGATCGTGATTGTGGTGCACCTTGATGTTGGGCAGCAGCATGACGCCGATATAAGGCGTGAAGATCACCGCCACGAACCAGGAGGCGACCAGCGCGATCGCCACGATCCAGAAGATGCTGCCGGCATATTCGCCGACCGCGGAATTGGCAAAGCCGATGGGGAGGAAGCCAGCGGCCGTGACCAGCGTTCCCGTGAGCATCGGAAACGCAGTGGATTCCCAGGCAAAGGAGGCCGCGCGAAAACGGTCCCAGCCCTGCTCCATCTTCACCACCATCATCTCGACCGCGATGATGGCGTCATCCACCAGCAGGCCGAGCGCGATGATCAGCGCACCGAGCGTGATGCGGTGCAGATCGAGCGACATCATGTTCATGACGACGAAGACGATACCGAGCACCAGCGGCACCGACAGCGCGACCACGATGCCGGTGCGCCAGCCGAGTGCCAGGAACGAGACGAACAGCACGATGACGAGGGCTTCCATGAAGGAGTGCACGAACTCGCCGACGGCGTGCTCGACCACCTTGGGCTGGTCGGCGATGAGCTTGACGTCGATGCCCTGCGGCACCGCCTTCATGAACTCGGCGGTGGCCTTCTCGACCTCCTTGCCGAGATCGAGGATGTTGGCGCCCTTGGCGGTGACGACACCGATGCCGATCGCGGCCTTGCCTTCCTGGCGCACGATGAAGCTCGGCGGGTCGACATAGCCGTGGGTGACGGTGGCGATATCGCCTAAACGGAACACGCGGCCGTTGCTCTCGACCGGCGTCTCGGCGACGGCCTTGGCGCCATCGAGCGCGCCGGTGACGCGCAGCGGCACGCGCTGCGACGAGGTCTCGACCGTGCCGGCCGGAGTCACGTTGTTCTGCTTGGCGAGCGAATCGAACAGCGCCTGCGGCGTGATGCCGAGAGTGGCGAGCTTGGCGTGCGAGAATTCGACGAAGATGCGCTCGTCCTGGTTGCCGTAGACGTCGACCTTGGTCACACCCGGCACCTTCAACAGGCGCTGGCGGAAGCCTTCCGAGACCTTCTTGAGCTGGGCATAGTCGGCGCCGTCGCCGGTCATCATGTAGAGGATGGAATCGACGTCGGAGAACTCGTCGTTGACGACGGGTCCCAGAATGCCCGACGGCAACTGGCCCTGCACGTCGGCGAGCTTCTTGCGCAGCAGATAAAACAGATACGGCACGTCCTTCGGCGGCGTGGAATCGCGGAAGGTCACCTGGAGCGCGGTGAAGGCCGGCTTGGAATAGGTCTGCACCTTCTCGAAGTAAGGCAGCTCCTGGATCTTCTTCTCGATGGGATCGGCGACCTGCGTCTGCATCTCCTGCGCGGTCGCGCCCGGCCAGATCACGGAGACGTTGACCACCTTCACCGTGAAGAACGGATCCTCGGCTCGCCCGAGCTTCTGATAGGAGAAGAAGCCGGCGACGCCGAGTATGATCATCAGGAACAGGACCAGCGTCGGATGGCTGACGGCCCAGGCCGAAAGGTTGAAGCGCTTCATCGCACTCTCCAAAGATGGTCCAATTGCAAAAAAACCACAGCCACTCTGTTCAAACCGTCGTCGCGAGGCAGCGAAGCAATCCAGGGGGCTGGGCAGGTTCTGGATCGCTTCGCCGCTTCAGCCCCGGCATTTGCGCTTGGGCCGAAACTCACCTCACACGACGTGACTCGTAAACTCTAGAAAGACAGCGACGAGACGATCCGCACCCGCTGGCTCGGATCGAGCTTCTGCACGCCGAGCGCCACGATCTTGGCGCCCTCTTCGACACCGCTGGTGATGATGACGTCGTTGCTCTCGTAGGACTTCACCACGACCGGCTTGAGCGTGACGGCGCCATTGTCGTCGACGACATAGAAGGAGGGCTTGCCGCCTTCGTTGAACAGCGCCGACAGCGGCAGCCGCGCGACGCGCTCGGTCGCGGCATCCGACAGCGTCAGCGTCGCGGTCATGCCGAGCGAAACCTTGTCGTCGGCCTCGGGCAGCGAGAACTTTGCAAGATAGGTGCGCGTCGACGGATCGGCCGTCGGCGCGATCTCGCGCAGCTTGGCCGCATATTTCTTGTCCGGCTCCGACCAAAGAGTGACGCTGGCGGCGCCCGACTTGGCACGTCCGACCAGCGTCTCAGGGATCGCGACGACCGCTTCCTTCTCGGCAAAGCGGGCGACACGGATCGAAGTCTGGCCTGCGGCAACCACCTGGCCGGGCTCGATCAGCGTTGCGGTGACGACGCCACGGGCGTCGGCGTTGAGCGTCGCGTAGGAAAGAGAATTCTTGGTCAGCTCGACTGAGCGCACGGCCCGGTCCAGACGCGCGCGGGCCTCGTCGGCGGCGGCGCGGCTCGAATCCATCGCCGCATCCGTAGTCCAACCCTTGGCCTTCAGATCCTTGGCGCGCTGCTCGGCAGCGGCGGCCTGGGCCAGCACGCCGGTCGCGGCGGTCTGCTCGGCGACGGACTGCTCGGCCTGGAGCTTCAGATCGACCTCATCGAGGGTCGCGAGCGGCTGGCCGATTTCGACGGTCTGGCCGACCTCGACCAAGCGCTTGGCAACCTTGCCGGCAACCCGGAAACCGAGATCGCTCTCGATCCGGGGCCTGACGGTGCCGACGAAGCTGCGCTCGGGCGTTTCGGCATCATAATGAGCTGTTGCCACCAGAACCGGCCGCGGCGGCTCGGCCTTTTCAGCGACGGTGTCATTGCACCCGGCCAGCGCAGCGGCCATGAGGGCCAGCGACACACCCGCCAAGAGCTTGGAATAGCTGGACAAAACTGACCGAACGAACATCGGAGGACACTCCCGCGACTGCAATGAGAGGAATGTCGACTAATCACTGATAAAAGTCAATAATCGTCAGTCATCAGGAAAGCGTGATCGTTAAGGGGTGGTAAGGATTTGGATGGCGGTTGCCGGGAGGGTGCGATCGTAGGGTGGGCAAAGCGGAGCGTGCCCACGATGCCTGCCGGAATCAGGAAAATGGTGGGCACGGCGCGAATCGCGCCTTTGCCCACCCTACGAGAGCCCGTAGCCCGGATGGAGCGGAGCGCAATCCGGGGCCTGCAGGCTGTAGCTCGGAGCGCCCCGGATTTCGCTTCGCTCCATCCGGGCTACGCAGCGGTGAGTGCTGCTCTACCGCCCCTGCCCGGCGAACTCGTGCTTGCTCTCGTGGCCACCGACAAAAACCAAAATGCCGGCGATCAGGGGCAGGACCGCCAGCACCAGCAAGCCGGTCGAGGTCTGGCCGGTGGCTTCCTTGACCCAGCCGATCAGGTACGGCCCGCCGAAGCCGGCGAGATTGCCGATCGAGTTGATCAGCGCGATGGCGCCGGCCGCCGCCGTGCCGGAGAGCCAGGCGGTCGGCAGGGTCCAGAACACGCCGAAGCAGCAGAACACGCCGATCGCCGCCACAGTGAGCACCACCATCGTCATGGTGGGATCGGTGAGATAGGAGGAGACGGCAAGCGCGACGGCGGTGAGCAGCAGCGGCGCGCCGACATGCATCACGCGCTCGCGCGTCGCATCGGAATGCCGCGCCCACAGGATCATGGCGATGGTGCCGAACAGATACGGGATCGCGGTGACAAAGCCGGTCTGGGCGTTGGTGAGGCCGAACGCCTTGACGATCTGCGGCAGCCAGAACTGCATGCCATAGAGCGCGCCGACGAAGCCGAAATAGACGAGGCTCAGCATGATCACCTTCGGCGACGACAGCGCCTCGCCGAGCGACAGATGCTTCACCGTCTGCTTGGCCGCGATTTCCGAATCGAGCCTGGACTTGAGCCAGGCCTTCTGATCGGCCGAGAGCCAGTCCGCCTTCTCCGGCCTGTCGGTGAGATAGAACCAGGTGACGATGCCCAGCAACACCGAGGGGATGCCTTCGATGATGAACAACCACTGCCAGCCCTTCAACCCCATCGCACCGTCGAGCCCGAGCAGCAGGCCCGAGACCGGCGCACCGATCACGGTGGAGACCGGGACAGCGATGGCGAAGGCCGCGAGGAAGCGGGCGCGATACTCGGCCGGGTACCAATAGGTGAGATAGAGGATGATGCCGGGGAAGAAGCCGGCCTCGGCGACGCCGAGCAGGAAGCGCAGCACGTAGAAGCTCGTCACCCCGCTGACCAGCGCCATCAGCGCCGAGATGATGCCCCAGGTCACCATGATGCGGGCGATCCAGCGGCTCGCGCCGAACTTCTCCAGCGCCAGATTGCTCGGCACCTCGAAAATGAAATAGCCGATGAAGAAGATGCCCGCGCCCCAGGAGAAGATCAGCGGCGTGAACTTCAGCTCCGCGTTCATGGTCAGCGCGGCGAAGCCGAGATTGACGCGGTCGAGATAGGAGAAGAAGTAGGCCAGCACCAGGAACGGAATCAGGCGCCAGGAGATGGCGCGGATCGTCGAGGTCTCGATTTCCGACTTGGCTGAGCCGGCGGAACCGGCATAGGTCGTGGTCTGGCTCATGGCTTTCCCCCCGGGGTTGTTGCTCTTATGGGCTGGTTGCGGTTTTGAGCATCGCGGGCAAAGAGTCAATGGAGCGAGCAATGCACGGGGCGCAACCGGATAAACCTGTTGCGCCGCTACAGACATCACTGATCCGCGCCGGCCTTGCTCTTGCGGTCATCGCCTGCGGGCTGTCGTTGCGTTGGTACGGCTTTCCGCTCGGGCTTCCCGCCTTCGTGGTGAAGTATGGCGGCTCGCTGCTATGGGCGACGATGGTGTTTCTGCTGGTCGGGGTGTTGCTGCCGGGGATGTCACGGAGCCGACTTGCAGCCATCGCCGTGGCGATCGCGATCGTCGTCGAGTTCTCCCGGCTGGTGCATGCGCCCTGGCTCGATGCGTTTCGGCTCACCACCGCGGGCGCGCTGCTGTTAGGACGGATCTTCTCGCTGTGGAATCTGGTGGCGTATGGGGTGGGGATTGCGTTTGGCGTTTGGGTCGATGGTCTTGTAGGGTGGGCAAAGGCGCGTTAGCGCCGTGCCCACCATTCTCCTTCGCGGACCACGATGGTGGGCACGCTTCCGCCTTCGCTCTTCGAGCTACGGCGGACAAGTCGCTTTGCCCACCCTACGAGACCGAAGCCGTGGCGAGCGCGCTTCACTCCGCCAATTGAAACCGCTCAAAGCGATCGAGCTCCTCCTCGATCACGCGCTTCAGCTCCTTGCGCCCCGCCGTCTTCTTCCCCTGCCCGACCCAGGTCCATTTCTGCATCAACAGCTTCTTCACCTGCCTATCGGTCTTGAGGTCAAGCGCCGCGACGATCTCGTCGCCCACCAGCACGGGCAACGCGAAATAGCCAAGCTTGCGCTTGGCCTTCGGCACATAGGCTTCGAACAGATGGTTGTAGCCGAAGAACAGATTGGTGCGCTTGCGCTGGATGATCAGGGGATCGAACGGCGAGAGGATGTGAACGAGATCGGGCGCGGCGCCCTCACCCGGCTCCAGCGCCGCGGGCGCGGCCCAATGCTCCTGCTTGCCGGCGCCCTCGATCGCAACGGGCACGAGCTCGCCGCGGCGCACGCGCGAGGCGACCAGCTGAGCGATCGCCTTCTTGCTCGGCGCATCGAGGTGGCAGATCGAATCCAGGCTGACCACGCCCTGCGACCGCAGCGCGCGGTCGAGCAGATAGGCCGTGATGTCTCTCGCTGACGCCGGCCTCGGCAGCTTGTCCCAGCCGAAGTGCCGCGTCATCAGCTCGTAGGTCTTGAGCATACCCTGGCGCGCGCTGACGGTCGCGACGCCGGTGTAGAAGGCGAGCTGCAAAGCCCGCTTCGAGGGTTTTCGGCTCTGCCAGAGATGCTCCTTCTCGGTGAGCACGTCGTCCTCGATGTCGCGGATCGTCAGCGGACCGGCGCGCAGGAGCCGCATCACCTTGCGCGTATCGGCCGGCTTGACCGAGGCGTACCATTTGTGCCCCTCGCGCCGGTGCTCGCGCATCGCCGGCAGGAAGAAGCGAAAATCGTTCGCTGGCACGTAGGACAGCGCATGGGTCCAGTATTCGAACACGCTCCTGTCGACGCTCTGGGCCTGGCGCAGATCGGCACGCCGGTAGGACGGAATGCGGCTGAACAGGATGTGGTGGTGGCTGCGCTCGATGACGTTGATGGTGTCGATCTGCACATAACCGAGATGGTCGATCGCATCCGCCACCGCGCGCGCCCCCTCCCCGAACGGCGCGCGCTCGTCCAGCCGCTGGGCATGCAGCCAGATCTGCCGGGCCTGTGTCGTGGGGATCGGAAAGGGTTTGGGCGCGCGTGACATTGCAGGAGGCAATGTAGCCGGATTCGCGCCAGGAAAAAGAGAGACGCCAAAGAAGCTTTCTCAAGAAAAAGCCGCGCTGCCAACTGCTGACAGCGCGGCCGAACCGTGCGCGCCTCACTTCATCGACATGGCCTTCTGCGCCTTCATGTAATGCGTGCAAGCGCTCTTCATCTTGCCGTTGCTGATATCGGTGTTGGCCATGGCTGCGCTGCGAGGGTGCAAGGCCTCAATTGCCGTTCTTTTGCACCTTGGGCCGGTCACCGACGCTGCCTGTGGCGACATCGGGCTCGCAGGACGCTTTGCCACGCCCCTCCGCCTGGCAGCGATAGACGCTGCCGGTGAGGCGGTCGACCAGCCACATGTTCTCGTCGTTCGGACCGTCGAGGCCGACATAACGGCTGCTCAGCCCGGTGATCAGCGTGGACAGCAGGATCGCCACCGCGATCATCGCCGCACCGACATAGATGGGCATTGAGCTCAGAAAGACTGTCCGATCCTGCGGCCCGCCACGATAGAACTGGTAATCACTCGGCCTGGGCACTGGACTGAACTCGGCTCCCTTCCTCGGCGGTTGTTGGACGCGGAGTCCTGCTAGGCGCCCAACTGGCCGAATTCTTGTTCGCACGCGGGCCATCACGCGACGGCTTTGCGACGATCGGTGAGCAAGGGTTTCCGGAACAAATTGGCGGCCCGAACCGGGCCGCCTGTTGCTTGCCTGCCGGCTCAGCGGCGGCCGAACAACCCGCCCATCATACCGCCGAACAGACCGCCGGGGCCGCCTGGCGGACCGGCACCGCCACCGCCGTAATGGCGCCGGCCGCCACCGCCGGAGGACCGGCGACGCGCGGGCTCGTCGTCTGCCTGCTCGGAGGAGGCCGCGCGGGTCGAGACAATCTCCGACAGCAGGGCCTTGTGCTGGAGCTTGTTGAGATAACCAGTCGCAGGATAGCCACGGGCAGCCTGCCACCGCCTCATCACGGAACGGGTCTCATCGTCGAACTTGCCCGTCGCCTTGACGTCGAAGCCGAGCCCGGTGAGGCGGCGCTGCACGTCGCGGCGCTGGTTCTTGTCCAGACCGATCTGGTCTTCAGACACCTGGTTGGCTTCTTCCGTAAAGGTCGCGGGATCGATCCCGGCCGAGAGATTGCGGGTGGTGATGGATGGACCATCCTGCAACGCCGCGATGCGGGCGAGTGCGATCGATTTGAACGTGCCGTTGGGATAGCTGGTGAGATAGGCGTTGAGTTCCTCGACCTTGTTGGAGTCCCTGATCGAGCGCCAGAACTCGAGCTCGACGTCGGAGCCTTGCTTGCTCGCGGCCGACACCGGTGCGTTCGACGGATCGGTCGTGGCCGCGGCCGGCACACCAACCGGATTGAGATAGACGTTGCCCGTGAGGTTGGTGTGCCCCCAGGGCAATTGCCCCTTGCTGGTCTCGTCACTGACCTGGGCACGGACCTTGGTCATCGCCTGCTGGATCTCGATCCCGGGCTGGGCAATGTTGGCGACGAGCGCGCGGGTGAACGGGCTGTTGGTGCCGGCCTCGCCGTCGAGCGCGGTCTGGCCGGGGCCGGTGGCAAAGGCAATCAGCGTGCCCTCGCCCGACTTCATCTCGGCAAGACCGGTCTGGACGTTGACGGAGCGGGTGGCCTTGGCCGAGCGGATCTTTGCCGCGAACGGATTGTCGCGGCAGGCGTCCAGGAACACGAGCTTCACCTTCGCGTCCGACATGGTCTGATCGAGCGTGAGGTCGACATTGATCGCCGCGCCCAGCTTGACGTCCATCTCGGATTTCAGGTCGGCGTCGACCGGCAACAGGTAGTTGACGCCGTTCACGGCAATCCCGTGGCCGGCATAGAAGAACACCGCGACGTCGGCGCCTTCGCTCTTCTTGCCGAACTCCAGCAGCTTCGCGGTCATGGCATCGCGGGTGAGGTTGGCGCCCTCGACGACGTCGAAGCCGACATTGCGCAGCACCCTGGCCATCGCCTTGGAGTCGATCGCGGGGTTGGGAAGCTGCGGGACGTTCTTGTAGGCGGCGTTGCCGACCACGAAGGCGACGCGCTTGTCCGCGAAGGCCGCGTTGCCGCTGACGAGAAATACTGCGATTGAAATTGCTGCGATCAAGAAGCGCATGATCATTCTCCCCTGATCCAAACTTCCTCGCTGCTCTCGGTTCGACCTGAGCCGATCCGATGAGAGCAATCTGATCCAATTCACAACGACGCACTGTGATCTGGATCACTCGGGGATTTCTGCTGCTCGAACCGAGCTGAGAGTCGCTGCGACGGTCGCTTTTTGGGCTGCTGACGCAGCGGGCAATACGGCTGGTGACGAACAATGGCCAAAAGATTGTACCTGCGCGGGCTGCGAGTCCAGCCGGTTCAGCTGTCGATGCCGAATGAGACGGCGCTTCTTCCCGGTGGCAGGGCACCGCCGCTGGCCCGACATGCCATGGATTCCGATCGGCGCCGGCGCGAGGATGCACGGGTCATTTCGGTCGTCTGGAATGTGACCCGCATCACATCGAGGCTGTTGAACCTTCCCTACGCTCGCAACATCAAATCGCCATCAGGCGTAACAGCGAGGATTCGACAATGACCCGTTTTGATAAGTTTTTTGGACTGAAGGCGATTACCCTCACGGCCGCGCTGTCGATGACGGCGGGCCTGGCTTTCGCCGGCGATAACGTCTCCGCCAACCAGATTCTGGATGCGCTGAAGCCCAAGCCGGCGACCCGCGGCCTGTCCGTCGGTCCGCAGGCCGATCCGGCGGTGCAGGCCAAGGAATCGACGTTCCTGAACACGGTGCGCAACCGCTCGACCCGGTCGCTCTCGACGGGCGAGCGCGAGCAGATCGCCGAGCTCGCCGCGACCAAGCCGAAGATCGATCTGGAGATCCAGTTCGACTACAACTCGGCCGACATCGCCAAGACGTCGGTGCCGTCGGTGCAGGCGCTCGGCAAGGCGCTGTCCGATCCGTCGCTGAAGGGCTCGACCTTCGTGGTCGCCGGCCACACCGATGCGATCGGCGGCGAGGAGTACAATCAAGGGCTCTCCGAACGGCGCGCCGACACCATCAAGAAGTACCTGGTGCAGAACTATGGTCTCAACGGCACAGATCTCGTCACCGTCGGCTATGGCAAGACCAAGCTGAAGGACACCGCCAACGGCGCCGACCCGATCAACCGCCGCGTCCAGGTCGTGAACATGGAAGCCAAGACGACGGCGTCCAAGTAAAATTGTCCAAGTGAAATTCAAGTCATCGCCGCGTGAAACACGCCGCCTGCCACGATCGTGACAGGCGGCGCTTTCATATCCAGCTCTGGAACAGCATCAACCGGTTGAACGTCTGCATGGACGTGCCGATGAAGGCCGCCGAGATCGGCAGCATCACCGCAAAGCCGATCGCCGCGACCCCGACATAGGCCCACAGCAGCCAGCGCGGCAGCCCCTCTCGTCGCAGCACATAGACCAGCGCAAGCGACGCCACCGTTGCGGCCGGCAGATAATAGTAGAGGAAGCCGAGCGTGCGCGGCAGCAAAGCCCAGGCGAGCCACGAGCCGAAATAGAACGCCGCGATCAGGAACGCGTCCCAGCGCCGCGCGACGATAAAGTCGCGCAGCACGACGGCGAGCGCGAGCAGCGCCGGCCACGCGACCAGCGGATTGCCGAGGAAGACGATCGCGGAGACATTGTTCTCCGAGGTCTTGTCGAACAGGAACCACACCGGGCGCGCGAGCAGCGGCCAGGATGGCCACGCGCTCATATAGGTATGGCCGGCGATCGCGGTCGTAGTGTTGTCGGCGAATATCCGGCGCTGCGCCTCGATCAGATCCGGCAGCGACGCTCCGTAGAGCGGCACGAAAGCGGCAAGATATGTCAGCGCCGGCAGCACGGCAAAACAGAGCGCGACATGCTGCACGCGAAGATCGGGCCAGAGATCGGGCCGATACCAGTCGCTCGGCGTCGCGCCGGCGAACAGCGTGCGCCAGCCCTGCATCAGCCGGATCACCGCAACCATCACGATGCAGATGCCGAGCGGAAACAGGCCGCTCCATTTGCAAGCCGCCGCGAGGCCAAACAAGGCGCCCGCGAGCGCGAACAACGCATGCGGGCGCTCTCTTCGAAAGCCGTGCATGAAGGCGGCAATCGCGAGCAGGCCGAACCCGAGCGCGTAAATGTCGAGCATGGCGATGCGCGCCTGCACGTAAAGCATCTGGTTGAAGCCCGCGATCGCCGCGGCGGCGATCGCGGGCCCTTGCGCGGAGAACAGCGCGAGCCCGCACAGATAGATCGCGACGATCGCCAGCGCGCCGAACAAGGTCGACGGATAGCGCCAGCCCAGCGCATTGTCGCCGAAGGCGGCGATCGATGCCGCGATCAGCTCCTTGGCCAGCGGCGGATGCATCGGATTGAGCATCGGTTGCGACATCGTGCGTGCCAGCATCTGCCGTGCCGCCGGCACGTAATGCACCTCGTCGAAGACGAACTTCTCCGGCGCCGTCAGGCCGATCAGCAGCGCGAGATGCGCGACCAGGAAAATCGCGACAGCGATCACTGCGCTCTGCGACACCTTCGGAACCGCGGGCAATTCGAACGGCTGCTGTGGGGCTATTTTGCGTGGCAAATCTGCTTCACCGCGGAGAAAAACAAAGACGGCACTTTTCATTGAACGCATTCTGCCGCAACTGTCACTAAGCATAACGCACGTCCAGCACCGCTTGTGATAATTTCGCCACATCAGAAGCGCGCACGATCCGGTACGATCAGGGACATATCGATCGGTTGCGAAATGAATTTGCGTTTCTGGCTTTTCCCCACTCTGTTGTCGGCCGCGTTGTGCGCGGCGCACTGCGCGCAGGCGCAGACGCGCGTCGGCGAAGCCGTCGTGATCCAGAACGACGTGGTGCGCGTGGCCACGACCACGACGCCGATCAGTGTCGGCGACAGCATGCTGCGCGACGAGACCGTGCGCACCGGCGCCGACAGCGCCGCGCGCTTCGTCATGGCCGACAGCACCAACCTCTCGCTTGGCCCGAGCGCCACGCTGAAGCTCGACCGCACCGTCTTCAACGACGAGCACAGCTATCGCGACGTCGCGATCCGCATGACCACAGGCGCATTCCGTTTCGTCACCGGCCATTCGGAGAAGACCGCTTACAAGATCACCACCCCGCTCGCGACCATCGGCGTGCGCGGCACCACGCTCGACATCCTCTCCCAGCGCGGCCGCTCCGTCGTCGTGCTCCAGGACGGAGCCGCCAGCGTCTGCACGACGAACTCCCAGTGCGTGCAGCTCACCCAGCCCGGCGACACTGCAATCATCACCTCGGCCGGCGGCAAGGTCAGCATCACCAAGACCAACACGCCGCCCTGGACCTTTGCCGCCAATTGCGCCGCAAGCGCCGGGCTGTGCTCGGTCAACCAGTATGCGGACGCCTCGCCGACCATCACGCCTGCCGTCCACGACGACGGCATGCTGTGCGGGCGGTGATGATGGCGAAACTCGACGTCAGACGCCTCGTCCTCGCCGCCGCGCTGACCGCAACCGCTGCGTTTGCGTTCTTCGCGTTCAATGCGCGACCGGCGGCAGCGCAGGCGACTTGCGAGTCCGGATGCGGTGGGCCGACGCCCTCACCGTCACCGACCTATTCACCGTCGCCGTCGCCGTCGCCGACACCCACACCGACCCCCTCGCCTTCGCCGAGCCCCTATCCGTCGTCCTCGCCGAGCCCGTATCCACCGCCTCCACCTTCGGGCCCGACCGGCGCGGACTCCAGCGGCAATTCGATCGGCGGCCTCGCCAACCAGCGCTTCAACCAGATGATCACCAACCGGGTGCTCGGCACGGTGCTGCTCGGCGTCAACGAGCAGGTCAATTGCAGCGACTGCATCAGCGCATTCGGCTCCGCCGGCTCGTTCTCGGCCGGCATTCACGGCCGCAAGGAGCTGACCAACAACCTGTCTCTGCTCGCCGGCATCGCCTACACGCAATACAGCGAGGGCGGCTACAATATCACCAGCGCGCCGATCGGAGCGTTCGCTCTGCGCTATGACTTCACCGACTGGGGCTCGTCGCGCCCGTTCTTCGACGTCGGCACCATCCTGACGCCGTGGGAGAAGGCGCGCTACACCCGCAACTACAACACCAGCCTCGGGCCGGTGAGCGTCACGGGCTCGACCAACGCGTCGAATTACGCCGTCTATGGCCGTGCCGGCTGGATGAGCCGCGTGTCCCCGCGCGACGAATTCGCGGCCTCGATCGAAGTCTGGCAGCTCTGGCAGCGCGTCTCCGGCTATTCGGACAGCGCCGTGGCGTTCAATCCGTTCGACGCCTCCATTGCGACCGGCACCGACCGCACCAGCCTGGTCAAGATCGGCGGCCAGTGGACGCACCTCTTCGGCAGCAACATCGAGACCAACATCAATGGCGGCTGGGTGCAGTCCTTCGCCAGCCATGGCGGCATCGTCGCCACCGTGACCGGCGACGGCCTGGTGGTGCCGACCATGGGCAACCAGGGCTGGTTCGAATATGGCGGCCGCCTCGGCTTCCGCGTGCAGAAGGGCTGGATCGTCGACCTGTTCGCCAACGGCACGCTGGGCCCGCAGCCGGTGGGGAACACCATCCATGGCGGCGTGGGGCTGCGGATTAATTACTGAGGCCTCTAGGCAAGGTTTCGTAGGGTGGGCAAAGCGGAGCGTGCCCACCAACTCTCTCAATCGTCGATGAATGGTGGGCACGGCGCTTTGCGCCTTTGCCCACCCTACAGCACCTGTGTTGACGTCACGCTGCCGACTTGCCCTCGAACGCGCGACGCAGCACTTCCACATCGAGCTTGACCATCTTCATCATGGCTTGCATCGCGCGCGCAGCCGCAGCCTTGTCTGGGCTCGACAGGAATTCGAACATCACCTTCGGCACCACCTGCCAGGATACGCCCCAGCGATCGCTGATCCAGCCGCACTGCTGCTCCTTGCCGCCATGAGCAAGGAACGCGCTCCAGACGCTGTCGACCTGAGCTTGATCGTCGCAATGGATCATCAGCGAGATTGCGTGGGTATATTCCACCTTCATGCCGCCGTTGAGCGCGACCAGGGGCTGCCCGGCCACCGTGAACTCGACGACGAGCACCGAGCCTGTCTTGCCGGACGGGCCGTCCGAAACGTTGCGCTGGACGTGCGTGATTTCCGAGTTCGGAACGAGCGACACGTAGAACTTCGCGGCTTCCTCGGCATCGCCGTTGAACCACATGCAGGGCACGAGCTTGGACATCGTGAATGCTCCTCTTGGGATGGTCGATATTCGTTGGCTTCGGTCAGGCGTTCGCCATGTCGGACTGCGCGGCGAAGGCCGCCATGTCCATCCAGTTCACGCCCCACATATGACCATCCGGATCCTCGAAGCTGCGGCCGTACATGAAGCTGTATTCGTCCTTCGGGCTGGGATCGGCCACACCGCCCGCGGCCTCGGCCTTGCCGACGACGTCATCGACCTCGACGCGGCTGTCGGCCGAGAGGCAGAGCAGCACCTGGTTGGAGGTCTTGGCATCCGCGATCGGCTTCGGCGTGAACTTGCGGAATTTGTCGTGGGTCAGGAGCATGGCGAAGATGGTCTCGGAGAAGACCATGCAGCTCGCCGTCTCGTCGCTGAATTGCGGGTTCCTGACCGCACCGACCGCCTCGTAAAAGGCCGTCGCGCGCTTGAGGTCGGTCACCGGCAGATTGACGAAGATCATTTTGGGCATCGGAGGCTCCTTGGGCGGGGTTCTGCCCAAGGACGGATGGCCCGACGGCCATCCGACACGGCTTCCGAATATTTTTTGAAGGCCGTGCCTGCGTGGTTCTGTCGCACAGAACCAGCAGGCTTTCAGGCCCTTACTTCTTCTCGTTGGGATCCCGGTGCACGGGGTCGATCCACAGCACGGTCTCGGGCTTCTCGACCGGCTCGATGTCGAGGTTGATCGCGACCGCCTCGCCGTCGCTGCGCACCAGCACGCATTCCAGCACCTCGTCCCGGCTGGCGTTGATCTCCTGATGCGGCACGTAAGGCGGGACGAAAATGAAATCGCCGGGGCCGGCCTCCGCGGTGAATTGCAGGCTCTCGCCCCAGCGCATCCGCGCCTTGCCCTTCACCACGTAGATGACGCTTTCGAGATGGCCGTGGTGATGCGCACCGGTCTTGGCGTCCGGCTTGATGCTGACCGTGCCCGCCCACAATTTCTGCGCGCCGACGCGCGCGAAATTGATCGCGGCCGCGCGGTCCATGCCGGCCGTCGACGGCACATTGGTATCGAGCTGATTGCCGGGAATGACGCGCACACCGTCATGTTTCCAGCGATCGTCATGATCGTGGTCATGGTGGGAATGCGTGTGGTCATGGCCGGTCATGGGACTTGCTTTCTGTTGGTTCCGTGCGCGGCAAGCTAACCAAAGCGGGCCTATCAAGCCATACCCAAAATCGGAACTCTCGTAGTCGGCAGGCGTTGTTTTCGCGAGCCAACTGGAAGGAGAGTTTCATGGGTAGCACGAGCGACAAGATCAAGGGCACCGCCAACGAGGCCATCGGCAAGGCCAAGCAGGGCATCGGTGAAGCCACCGGTTCCGATCGCCTGAAGGGCGAAGGCGTGGTCCAGGAAGTGAAGGGCAAGGGCCAGCAGGCCATGGGCGACGCCAAGGACGCCGCGAAGGAAGCAATCGATCGCGCCGCGGCTGCGGCAAAGCGCGCGGCGGAGTGACGCGCGTCAATCTGAAAGCGAAGAGACCGGCCGCGAGGCCGGTCTTTTTGTTTTGCGCTGATCTCTATCCGTCATGGCCGGGCTTGTCCCGGCCATCCACGTCTTGGCTGCACGAAGGAAAGAACGTGGATGCCCGGGACAAGCCCGGGCATGACGACGTAGGTTCACTTCACCGCGAGCAATTCCACGTCGAACATCAAAGTCGCGTTCGGCGGGATCACGCCGCCGGCGCCGCGCGCGCCATAGCCGAGCTGCGGCGGGATGATCAGCGTGCGCTTGCCGCCGACCTTCATCGTGGCAACGCCCTCGTCCCAGCCGGCGATGACACGGCCCTTGCCGATCGGAAACTCGAACGGCTCGTTGCGGTCGACCGACGAGTCGAATTTCTTGCCCTTCTGGCCGTTCTCGTAGAGCCAGCCGGTGTAATGCATCACGCAGATCTGGCCGGGTTTCGGCGAGGCACCGGTGCCGACAACGTTATCAATGGTCTGCAAGCCTGAAGCTGTGGTCATGGGTTTTCCTGCGGTCTGGGCCGAGGCCGTGGTGGAAACGAATGTCGACACGCTGCCGATCACGGTGATCGCAAGTGCCGACATGATGGCGAAGAGTGCGCGCTGGAAACGCTGCATAAGAGACCTTCCGTTTGAGGCGGAAGGTGTCTAGCGCAACGAAGCAATCGTTTCCAGCCCTCGGCCCTTAATAGCCCAGTGCGCAGCCGTCCTTGCGCGGATCGGAACCGCCGGTGAGCGTGCCCTTGTCCCAGTCGATCCAGATCGCCTGCGCGCCGCCGAGCGGGCCGACCACGCTGGTGGTCTTGTGGCCGAGCTTCTTCAGGCCTTCGACGATATCGGCAGGCACGCTGTCCTCCAGCTGGTACTGGCCCTCGTAGTGCAGACCGCGCGGCATGTCGATCGCCTCCTGCACGTCGCAGCCATAGTCGAGGATGTTGGTCACCACGTGAGTCTGGCCGACCGGCTGATATTGTCCGCCCATCACCGCGAACGGCATCACGGAGCGGCCGCCCTTGGTGAGCAGGCTCGGCATGATCGTGTGAAGCGGACGCTTGCCGCCGGCGATGCAATTGGGATGGCCGGGCTGGATGCGGAACCCACCGGCGCGGTTCTGGAACAGCACGCCGGTCTTGTTCGAGACGATCGCCGAGCCGAAGGAATGCGCGATCGAATTGATGAACGAGCAGACGTTGCGGTTCTTGTCCACGACCGTGATGTAGATGGTCGAGGGATTCATCGGCGGCGCGACGTTCGGCAGGTCGAGCATGCCGTCCATGCGGATCTTGCTGATGTACTCGTCGGCAAAGCCCTTCGCGAGCATTTCGGCGACGTCGATCTTCATATGCTCAGGGTCGGCGACATGCATCTCGCGGTTCATGTAGGCGATGCGCGCGGCTTCGGCTTCGAGATGGAAGCGCTCGATGCTGAGCGGCGCGTACTTGGTCAGGTCGAACCGCGACAGGATGTTGAGCATCAAGAGCGCGGTGACGCCCGGGCCGTTCGGCGGGCACTGCCAGACGTCGTAACCCTTGTAGTTGGTGCCGATCGGCGTCGTCGTCTCGGTGGTGTGGGCGGCGAAATCGTCGAGCGTGTGCAGGCCGCCGATCCCGCGCAGGGTCTCGACCATATCCTCCGCGATCGCGCCCTTGTAGAAGGCGTCGCGGCCGTCCTTGGCGATCGCGCGCAGCGTCTTGCCGAGTTCGGCCTGGCGGATGATGTCGCCGGCGACCGGCGGCTTGCCACCCGGCAACAGGTAACGCACCGTGTTGGTGCCACCCTTCAGCTTCTCGAACTGGTTCTTCCAGTCGAAGGCGATGCGCGGGGCGACGACGTAACCCTCTTCCGCCGCCTTGATCGCGGGCTGGAGCAGGCGGTCGAAGCCGAACTTGCCGTGATCGCGCAGCACGGTCGCGAAGGCGTCGATCACGCCGGGGATCGAGACCGCATGCGCCGAGGTCAGCGGCACGGAATTGATCTTGCGCTCGAGATACCAGTCGGCGTTCGCCGCCTTCGGGGCCCGGCCGGAGCCGTTATAGGCGATGATCTTGCCCTCGCCGCGCGGCTGGATCAGCGCAAAGCAGTCGCCGCCGATGCCGGTCGATTGCGGCTCGATCACGCCGAGCAGCGCCGAACCCGCCACCGCCGCGTCCACCGCCGTACCGCCCTCGCGCAGCACCTCGATCGCGGCCAGGGAGGCCTGCGGATGCGAGGTCGCGACCATCGCGTTGGTGGCGTGGACCGTGGACCTGCCGGGGAAATGGAAGTTTCTCATCGAAGTTTTGCTCTCTCAGGGCTCTCTTGGGGGGCTCTCTTGGGCGGTCGACGCGGAGGGCGCGCCGTCTCGGAAAAACCGGGCCTACATGACACATTCCAGCCCGCCGGGGCAATGCTGGCATACCAGCGAAATAGCTGCCATCCGCTGGGCGTATAGACCTTTTGCCGTCCGGGGCCATGCGGGTTTTCTGGGCGGCGGCCGCCTGCTAAACGAGCCGCCATGATCCACAAGGTCGCCGCCTTTTACCAATTCGCCGCCCTGCCCGATTACCGCGAGCTACGCGAGCCGTTGCGCGCGTTCTGCGCGGGCCTCGCGCTCAAGGGCAGCGTGCTGCTCGCCCAGGAAGGTATCAACGGCACGATTGCGGGTGCGCCCGAGGCGATCGACGCCTTCGTCCACGAGCTCGCGCACGGCGCCCTGTTCGGCGGCCGGCTGAACAATCTCGAGCTGAAATTCTCGACCGCCGAGGCGATGCCGTTCGGCCGGCTCAAGGTGCGGCTGAAGAAGGAGATCGTCACGCTCGGCGACGAGGCCGCCGATCCAACGCGCCAGGTCGGCACGTACGTCGAGGCCGCCGAATGGAACGCGCTGATCGCAGCACCCGACACGCTGGTGCTCGACACCCGCAATGCCTTCGAGGTGGCGATGGGCACGTTCGAGGGTGCGGTCGATCCCGAGATCAAGAGCTTTGGCCAGTTCAAGGATTTTGCCGCCGAGCAGCTCGATCCGGCAAAGCACCGCAGGATCGCGATGTTCTGCACCGGCGGCATCCGCTGCGAGAAGGCGAGCGCGCATCTGCTCGCGCGCGGCTTTGCCGAGGTCTATCACCTCAAGGGCGGTATCCTCAAATATCTCGAAGAGGTGCCGGAGGCGCAGAGCCGCTGGCGCGGCGAATGTTTTGTATTCGACGAGCGCGTCGCACTCGGTCATGGCTTGCGCGAACGGGGCCTACGCGAACAGGAATTGGGGCACGACCGTGACGAGTGACATCAAGACGCTGGGCGAACGCATCGACACGCTGGAGACGCGCATCGCCTATCAGGACGATACGATCGAGACACTCAACCAGACGATCACCGCGCAGTGGAAGCAGATCGACGCGCTGACGCGGAAGATCGCAGAGCTCGGCGAGCGACTTCAGGAAGCCGAGACGAATGCGCCGGGCCCCGCCAACGAGCCCCCGCCGCATTATTGAGGATGATGAGCTACAGCCCTGACGCTTTCGGCAGCAGGCTCGCCACCTCGACCGACATCATCAGGCGGTCGCGCCCACCCTGCTTCGCCGCATAGAGCGCCTGATCGGCTGCCTCGACGAGCGAGCCCACGCCGGCGGTGCGTTCCAGCGCGGGCCGGCAGGCCGCGCCGCCGAGCGAAGCGGTGACGCAGCCCGACGCGTGATTGGTGCTGTGGACGAGGCCCGCCTCGCGGATCGCCCGGCGGATCCGCTCGCCGATCCGCGCGCAGCCGGCGGCATCGGTGTTCGGCAGCAGCATGGCGAATTCCTCACCGCCGTAGCGCGCAGCCAGATCTCCGGCGCGCTGCATCTCGGCCGCGATGACCTTCGCCACCACGCGCAGACAGGCATCGCCTGCGGGGTGGCCGTATTCGTCGTTGTAGGCCTTGAAGTGATCGACGTCGATCATCAGCAAAGCGAGGCTGGAGCGGTCGCGATAGGCGCGCGCCCATTCCTCCTTCAACCGTTCGTCGAAGCGGCGGCGGTTGGCGAGCCCGGTGAGGCTGTCCTCGATCGCGAGCGTCTCGAGCCTGGTCTCCAGCTTCTTCTGCTCGGTGATGTCGCGCGAGATCGCGACCACCCCGTCGACGCTGCCGTTTTCCTTGCGCGTCACCCGCATGGTCGATTCGAGCCAGACTTCCGAGTTTTGCCGGTGCGCGTTGCGATAGGTGACGCGCGCCTCGTCCTTTTCGCCACGCTTCATGGCATCGACGAGCGCCTGGACCTGCGGCCGATCATCCGCATGGATGCCGGCGAGCGCCGGCGTTCCGATCAGCTGATTGGGCCGCCAGCCGACGACGCGAACCGACGAGGGCGAGACATAGCGCAGCCGCTCGTCGAGCCCGATGCGGGTCACCATGTCGCTGGAGCCTTCCGCGAGCAGGCGGAAATGCGCCTCTTTCTCGACCAGGGCCGCGGCCATGCGCTGGCCCCGCTGCAACTGCCGCACCAGCACCGCGCCGATGACCGCGATCAGCACGACCAGCGCGAGCACGTAGAGCATGCGAGAGATCGCCGCGGCTCGCCAGGGCGCCAGCAGCTCGGCCTTGTCGACCATGGCAAGCAGGACGAGCGGATAACGGCCAGAGCGCTTGAAGAAGCTGACGCGCTCGGCGCCGTCCAGCGGCGACCTGAAATGGTATGCGCCGCCCGGCTGCTGCAGGCTCGCGTCGCGGAATAGCGGGGTGTCGGCGACGCTGCGGCCGACGAACCTGTCGTTGCTTGGATTGCGCGCGATGATCATGCCGTCGCCATGCACGAGCGCCACGGAGCTGTTGCGGCCGAGCTCGAACTGCTCGTAGAAATGCGCGAGATAGTTCGCGCTGATGGTCGCAAGCACGACGCCGCCGAAGCTGCCGTCCTGCTTGTTGAAGCGGCGCGACAGGGTGACGACCCATTCGCCATCGAGCTGGCTCCGCACCGGATGGCCGACATGAGGCTCCCGTTTCGAGGACAGCTGGTGATGACGGAAGAAAGCGTCGTCGCTGAGCGTCGAGCCGATCGTGCCCGGCGAGGTCAGCCAGTTGCCCTGGTCGTCGATAATGGCGAGGCTGTGAATGCGCGCGATCGCCTTCTTGCGCGCCTCCAAGAGGTTCCTGAGCTTGGCGATCGTGGCGGGTTCGGCGCCGTCCATCTCCAGCCGGCTGACGACGCCGACGACGCCGGAATCCAGCAGGTCGAGGCTGTCCTCCGCATGCTGCGTCAGCGAGCGCGCAACATTCGCCATCTCGGTCTCGGCGCCCTTGAGCACGGCATCGCGCGCGGCCCATTCACGCCAGCCGCTGACGCCGAGGATGGTCGCACAAGTGAGCACGACGAACGCCGCCGCGCGCAACGGCAGGCGGCTCCATCCGGCTCTTTGTGAGGCGACGGTCATGCGGCAGAAATCTCCGATCGCCGGAACTTCCACCGCTTCTGTTATTGAACCCTGAAACGCTTGAGGACATTCGCAGCGTTATGCGGGTTTTCCCGTACTCCTACGGACTGGAGCGTCGCTGGATCGCTAACAATGCGTTAGCGACCCTATCGGAAACCGAGCGCCCCGGCGCTCGCTGAACGTCGGCCTTAGCTGAAGATCGACTTAACCTTGTCCCAGAGCGAGGGACTGTCGGCGTCCGCATCGGCCTTCGACGGTGTCGGCTGCGCAGCGCTGACCGGATCGGACGCAGGGAAACTGTCCTCCAGCCCGGCTTCAAGCCTGGTATGGCGATCGGCGGCCAGCGCCTTGCCAAGATCATCAGCGTGCTTGTCGTGCGGCGCGGGATTGAATGTCTCAGCCATGGAGTCCTCCTCGATTGGGAGGTCAACGCGGTGCATTTGCGCTGGTTCCACTGTTCCGCTCCGGCTTCCGGCAGTGTATCAGGAACCTCAATCTTGATAGGACCGTCCGTGCCCCAGTCTGCGACAAAGCCCTTCATCGACGTGCTCTCCGGCCAGCGCCAGGCTACCCCGCCCATGTGGATGATGCGGCAGGCCGGGCGTTATCTGCCGGAATATCGCGAGGTGCGAGCCAAGGCCGGCGGCTTCCTCGATCTCTGCTTCAACCCGGAGCTTGCCGCCGAAGTGACGCTGCAGCCGATCCGCAGGTTCGGCTTCGATGCGGCGATCATCTTCTCGGACATCCTGGTGATCCCCTATGCGCTCGGCCGTTCCGTGCGGTTCGAGGTTGGCGAGGGTCCGCGGCTGGAGCCGCTGGATGATCCCGCAAAAGTCGCGACACTCGCCGCGCACGCCGACTTCAGCAAGCTCAAACCGGTGTTCGAAGCGCTCAGGCTCGTGCGCGGTGCGCTCGATCCCAAGACCGCACTGATCGGCTTCTGCGGAGCGCCGTGGACGGTGGCGACCTACATGGTCGCAGGCCAGGGCACGCCCGACCAGGCGCCGGCACGGATGATGGCCTACCGGCATCCGGAGGCGTTTGCGAAAATCATCGACGTGCTCGTGGAGAACTCGATCGAATATCTGCTGGCGCAACTCGCGGCCGGTGCCGATGCGTTGCAGATCTTCGACACCTGGGCCGGCGTGCTGCCGCCGGCCGAGTTCGCGCGCTGGTCGGTCGAGCCGACCCGGCGCATCGTCGAAGGCGTGCGCGCAAAAGTGCCCGATTCGAAGATCATCGGTTTTCCGCGCGGCGCCGGCGCGCAACTGCCCGGTTACGTCGAGGCGACCGGCGTGAATGCCGTCAGCATCGACTGGACTGCCGAGCCGGCCTTCGTCCGCGAGCGCGTGCAGAGCCGCGTCGCCGTGCAGGGCAATCTCGATCCGCTGGTGCTGATCACAGGCGGCGCTGCGCTCGATCGCGCTGTGGACAACGTGCTGGCGAACTTTGCGCAAGGGCGCTTCATCTTCAATCTCGGCCACGGCATCCAGCCGGAGACGCCGATCGCCCATGTCGAGCAGATGCTGAAGCGCGTGCGGGGCTGAGGCTCCGCGCCGTCATTGCGAGCGCAGCGAAGCAATCCAGAATCTCTCGGCGGTGACAGCCTGGATTGCTTCGCTACGCTCGCAATGACGGATGCTGTACGTACTGCGCTCTCAAAATTTAGCGCGGCCGGCTGCGCTCGATGATCTCGGCGGCGCCCTTCGTCAGCAGCTCCAGTCCCACCGCACGGCCGAGCTCGCGCGGGCGGTTGGCGGGGCCCGTGTGCGAGGCTTCGATGATGGTGTTGCCGGAGAGGTCGAGCACGGACGCCGTCAGCGACATCTGATCGCCTGCGATGGTCGAAAAACCCGCCACCGGCGAATTGCAATGGCCGTTGAGCACCCACAGCACCTCGCGCTCGGCATCGGCAGAAGCGTGCGCAGAGGGATCGTCGATCGATGCCAGGATCTGCCGCGTCTGCCAGTCCTGCGCGGCACATTCCACGGCGACGATGCCCTGCCCTGCCGCGGGCAGCATCTCCGCCGCGGAGAATTCATAGGCGATACGGTGCGAGAGGCCGACGCGGTCAAGACCGGAACGCGCCATGATCAGCGCATCGGCGGGACCAACCGCGCCGCCATCCGGCAACTTCTGCTTCTCGCCATTGTCGAGTTTTCGCACGCGGGTGTCAGCGGCGCCGCGGAAGTGGATCACTTCGACATCGGGAAACAGCCGCCGCGCATAGGCGGCGCGACGCACGGCGTTGGTGCCGATCTTGAAACCCTTGCCGCGCGACTGGCGCAGCGCTTCCAGCGTCACCCCATCGCGCAGCACCAGTGCGTCACTCGGGGGATCGCGCGATAGCGTAGCGCCGATGACGAGGCCGGGCGTGTCCTCGTTGCCAGGCATGTCCTTCAGCGAATGCATCGCGGCCTGCAATTCGCCGGAGAGCACGGCAGCGCGGATCTGCGCCACGAAGGCGCCGCCCTTGCCGCCATGCGGCAGCAGCTTGCCGGTCTGGTCGAGATCGCCCGTGGTGTCGAACTTGACGATCTCGACATCGAGATCGGGCATGGCGGCGGTCAGGCGGCGCGCGATCTCTTCCGTCTGCGCCAGCGCCATCGCGCTCTTGCGTGTGCCGATCTTCAGTCGCGTAGCCAAGTCGAATGTCCTTTCAGCGCAATGTTTATCGCGCATCCTCCAATATCATGTCGGAGGCCTTTTCGGCGATCATGATGATCGGCGCGTTGGTATTCCCCGACACGAGGTCCGGCATGATCGAACCGTCGACGATGCGAAGGCCTTCGAGCCCCCTCACCTTCAGCCGCTGGTCCACCACCGCCAGCGCGTCATTGCCCATACGACAGGTCGAGGTCGGATGGTAGATGGTGCTGCCGCGCTCGCGGCAATAATCGAGCAGCTCTCCATCCGTGGATACCTTTGCGCCAGGATCGTACTCGCTGACCACGAACGGCTTCAGCGCCGGCGCATTCAGGATCTTGCGCAAGATCTTCAGGCCTTCGACATTGGTGGTGCGATCGGTCTCGGTCGACATGTAGTTGATGCGGATCTCCGGCGGCGCGGTCGGGTCCGCGCTTTTGATGCGCAAGGTCCCGCGGCTTTCGGGCCGGAGCTGGCACACCGACGCCGTGAACCCGGAAAAATCATGCAGCTTCTCCCCCATCTTGTCGGTCGAGAACGGCAGAAAGTGCACCTGGATGTCGGGCGAAGCGAGGCGAGGATTGGTCTTGAAGAACGCGCCCGCGGTGCCGGCCGCGATGGTCAGCCAGCCCTTCCGGAACAGCGCATAGCGCGCGCCGGCCAACGTGCGGCGAAACGGATTATTGACGGTGTCGTTGAGCGTGATCTTCTGCGAGCAGCGCATCACGATGCGGACCTGCATGTGGTCCTGGAGATCGTGGCCGACGCCCGGCGCGTCCAGCACGACATCGATGCCGTGCTTGCGCAAGAGATCGGCAGGGCCGACGCCGGAGAGCTGAAGGAGCTGCGGCGAGTTGTAGGCGCCGCTCGACAGCACGACCTCTTTGCGCGCGCGGGCCCGGCGCACGGTTGTGCCTTGCCGGTATTCGACGCCGACCGCGCGGCGTGCCTCGAACAGCACGCGCTGGCCGAGCGCCTCGGTCTCGACCTTGAGATTGCTGCGCGTCTTCGCGGGTCCAAGATAGGCCACCGCCGTCGAGGCACGGCGGCCGTTGCGCGTCGTGGTCTGGAACAGGCCGACGCCCTCCTGCGTGGCGCCGTTGAAATCGGGGTTGTAGGGCAGACCGGTCTCGACCGCGGCATCCATGAAGGCCTTCGACAGCGGATCGGTCACGACCATGTTGGACACCGGCAGCGGGCCGCCGCTGCCGTGATATTGATCGGCGCCACGCGCCTGGTTCTCGGCTTTCTTGAAATAGGGCAGCACGTCGTCATAGCCCCAGCCGGCATTGCCGTGCTGGCGCCAGCGATCGTAATCCTCGTGCTGGCCGCGGACATAAAGCAGGCCGTTGATCGAGCTCGATCCGCCCAGCGTCTTGCCGCGCGGCTGGAACACCTGGCGCCCCTTCAATTCGGGCTCCGGTTCGGTCTGATACATCCAGTTGACCGTCTTCTCCTTGAACAGTTTTCCGTAGCCGAGCGGCACGTGGATCCAGATGTTGGAATCCTTAGGTCCCGCCTCGAGCAGCAGCACGCTGTGCTTGCCGTTCGCAGACAGCCTGTTGGCGAGCACGCAGCCAGCGGAGCCGGCGCCGACGATGATGTAGTCGAACTCAGGATCGGACGGCGCGAGGGAGGAATTTGCGTTCATGCGCTACTGTTCTTTTTGTTGGTGTGGGCGTTTCCGGTTCGTCACTAGCACAATCATGCGCGTAGACGCAGCGCCTCGACCAGTGACTTGAACGCACGGGCATATTCCGCCCCTGCCCTTGCGATATCCGTGCGCCCGGCGCAGGCGACCGCCGCCTCCGTCACCGCGCCGAGCAGCAGCCGCGCCAGCGGCTCGACCGGTTGCTTTGCGATGAGGCCGGCCTCCATCGCCACCGACAGCGCGCGCGGCATCTTACCGCCAAAATGCTGCGCGTCGATCTCCCGCCAGCGCTCCCAGCCGAGCACGGCCGGGCCGTCGCGCAGGATGATCTGACCTGTCGGGCCCTTGGCGGTCGCCGCAAAGTAATGCTGCGTGCCGGCGACCATCGCGGCGAGCACGTCCTTCTCGGCGCGCGCGGTGCGGTCGATCTCGGCGACGAGATCGCGCGAGACAGAATCGAACACCGCTTCGAACACCACCTCCTTGGTCTTGAAGTGATGATAGACCGCGCCCTTGGCAACGCCCGCGGCCGCCGCGATGTCGTCCACGGTGGTCGCGGCAAAGCCCTGCGTCCCGAACAGGCGCCGCGCCTCCGTCAGGATCGCCTCGGATGTCGCCGCCCGCCGCTCCGCCTGCTTTGCCATCGCTCCCGTCTAGTCCAATTCGTCGCACCCGGCCAGTTGACTTTTCGACTACCGGTCGGTATTTACCGACTATCAGTCTGTTTTAATCGTGAGGTGCGCCATGCCGAGCCGTGACGTCGTCGAAGCTTTTGCGAAGCGGTTGGAGGATGGGGAGTTTGTCGAAGCGATCGAGCAGTACTACACGTCCGATGCCGCGACCTATGAGAACAACGCCGCCCCGACAGTCGGCCGCGACAAGCTCGTCGCCAAGGAGCGCGGCGTGCTCGCGGCCTCCAGGAAGGTCAAGGCCGTCCGCATCGGGCCGAGCCTGATCGAGGGCGATCACGTCGCGACACGCTGGCGGTTCAGCTTCACCAATGCCGAAGGCGTCGTCCGAACGCTGGATGAGATCGCGTGGCAGACCTGGCAGGGCGATCAGCTGATCGAAGAACGGTTCTATTATGATCCGAAGCAGCTCGGGCGGTGACGTTCGGCACATTTGGCAACAGAGCGGGCTGGCAGCCTCCTCGCGGCCATCCTTCGAGACGCCCGCCTTCAGCGGGCTGCTCAGGATGAGGCCTGCTCCGCGGCAACATCTTAGACCCTCATGGTGAGGAGCGCAGCCTTGCGGCGCGTCTCGAACCATGAAGGCCGAGCGCGTTCTGCGATCGGCCCACTGTTACAACCGTAACGCGGGGCGCCGCATTTGTATCGATTTGTTATCGATACCCTCGCTTGAACACGCAGAAGTGGCCATGGCGATCGTGGCCAGCGGGGATAATTCATATTTCGTCAAAGGTTTGCAGCGAATCCTCCTGATCGAGCCGGACAAACGGCCCATGCTGCTAGGCCCTGGAATGCGGACTCAAACGACCAGCTATTTCGCGCGGCTGTTCGCCGGCGATCTGTCGGCCTTTGGCGGTCCTGCAACCGACGAAGCCGTCGCCGGACATATCCGCGCCGATCAGATGTCACTGGTGCTCGGCTACTCCGTCGGCATCATGCTTGCCAATGCCTGCAACGCGGCCGTACTCGCCATCGCGCTCTGGCATTCGCCGGACTGGAAGTTTGCGTTGGCCTGGGCCGCGATCGTGGCCGGCGCCGCGATCGCGTTCGGCCTGCAATCCCACGCCTCGCGCCGGATCACAAAACCGCAATTCGTTTCGCGTCGGGCGATGCATCGGCTGGTGCGCAACGCCTTCGTGCTCGGCGTTGCCTGGGGCATCGTCCCGGTCGCCTTCTTCGCGAATGCCGCGACCGGCGGCCAGCTCGTCATCACCTGCCTTTGCTCGGGGATGCTGGCCGGCGGCGCACTAGCCTTCGCCACGATCCCGATTGCGGCCATCGCTTTCACGAGCCCCATCTTCGTCGGCATCGCCATCTGCCTCGGCCGCGACGGCGATCCCGCCTATGTGCTGATGGCCATCCTGGTGGTGGTTTACGGCAGCGTGCTGCTGCGTGCGGTGTTCGTCAATTCATTCGCTTTCGCGCGGCGCGTGATCCGGCAGATCGAGGCCGAGCGCACGGTCCGGCAGGATCCCCTCACGCTGTTGCCCAACCGCTTCGCCTTCAACGAGACGCTCGAAGCCGCGCTCCGGCGGATGGCCCTGTCCGGCGAGGAATTCGCGGTGCTCCTGCTCGACCTCGACCGCTTCAAGGAAGTCAACGACAAGTTCGGCCACCCCGCCGGCGACGAATTCCTGATCCAGGTCGCAGGCCGGCTGCAACGCTGCACGCGCGCGGCCGAGCACGTCGCGCGAATTGGCGGCGACGAGTTCGCGCTGGTGATGGCCAATCTGGCACGGCCGGAGGATGCGCTCGAGATCGCCGAACGCTTCGTCGCGGCCTTCGACGAACCGTTCCAGATCGAGGGCCGCCAGATCGCCGGCGCGACCAGCGTCGGCATCGTGCTGGCGCCGCGCGACGGCACCACGCAGCTCGACATCATGAAGAATGCCGACGCGGCGCTGTATCGCGCCAAGAAAGCAGGTCCCGGCACGGTCTGCTTCTTCGAGGAAGCCGATGACAGGGTGTCACGCGATCGCAAGGCGCTGCAAGCGGACCTCGAAGGCGCCATCGCCAGAGACGAGCTGTTCCTGGTGTTCCAGCCGTTCCTCGATCTCGGCGAGAACCGCATCACCGGCTTCGAGGCGCTGCTGCGCTGGCAGCATCCCCGGCGCGGACTGGTGCCGCCGAGCGAATTCATCCCGATCGCCGAGGAGACCGGGCTGATCCACGAGATCGGCGAATGGGTGATCCGGCGTGCCTGCGCGACGCTTTCGGACTGGCCGGAGGACATCAGGGTCGCCGTGAACTTCTCCGCCGCGCAGTTTCACAGCACCGGCATCCTCCAGACCATCGTGCAGGCGCTCGCGGACGCGAAGGTCGCCCCGCACCGGCTCGAGGTCGAGATCACGGAATCGATGCTGCTGTCGAAATACGGCTCCGCGGCGTCAATCCTGAACGCGCTGCTCGAGCTTGGCATCACGGTGGCGCTAGACGATTTCGGCACCGGCTTCTCCTCGCTCACCTATCTGCGCAAGCTGCCGTTCAGCCGTATCAAGATCGACCAGTCCTTCATCCGCGACATGCTGGTGCAGCCCGACTGCGCCGCGATCGTGAAGTCTGTGATCTCGCTGGCGCGCGACCTGCGCATCGGCGTGGTTGCGGAAGGCGTCGAGACCGCCGACCAGCTCGAGTTTCTGCGCCAGTTCGGTTGCGACGAAGCGCAGGGCTATCTGATCAGCCGGCCGGTGTCGGCCGATGGCGTTCTGGCGCTGTTGAACACGAAAAAGCAGCGGGCGACTTACGCGGCGTAGGGAAATACTCGCAAATGTGAGGCGGTCCGCTTCCAGGGGTGAAGCAGACTCGCGCAGGGCAGAATTTCTTCAAGCCACCCTTTGCAAATGAATCACTGCCAGGCAGTTCTGCATCCCGCGCCAGTCTTCGCGGTCATAGGGTTGGTCTGCATCCCTGACCTAAGGCTGTCCGCTGTTTTGAGAGCGTTTCCGAGTGTTTCGGCGCGCTACCACTCTCAAGACGGCTTGCCGTGTCGGCCCCATTAAGCAACACTTGCCTCATTTCAAAGTAATTATTTTTGAGGGGCATCATCATGCCTGAGATATTTGAAGTCGTGCTGTGGTGTGCCGCGCTTGCGACATGGTTGATGCTTCTCTTCGCCCTCGTGAGCAAGACCCTGAAACAGCTCTCAAAGAGCATCCGCCGCGCGATAGAGGAAGCTTTCAAGCCCGACTTGAAGTGATCTCGGCTACGATGCCCGATCGAAACTGAACCGGCCCGCCCCGGTGACGAAGATCAACATCGCGCCTCCCATGATCGAGACATTCTTCAGGAAGTGGTTGTATTGACCGATCTGCTGCGCACCCGCGGGATACTCCCAGTAGCGGTGCGCAATAGCCGTTGCCGCCAATACGAACACAAACGTCAGAATTGCGCAGTAGCGCGTACCGACGCCCAATATCAAACCAACGGATATCAATACTTCCAGTACGATGTTCGTCATCGTGAACAGCTCGGGTGCTGGAAGATTCAGGGACCTGAAATACCCCACAGAGCCGCTGAAGTTGGATATTGCTCCATACGCGCTTCCGACGAATACCCACGCGAGGAGAATGCGGCCGATTAAAATCAGCGCGTCAGCTCGCCCTGTGGCGAACGCATCGACTGCCAGCGAGACAGAATTGGATTTCATGGCAGAACCTCCACCCTTGCTGTCCAAGACCGGCTGAACGCATCTATTGCCGAGAGCAAACCTATCATGATTGGTGGACCGCACGAAGCGCTCTTGCCGGCCCATTGACGCTGCAAAGCCCGCTTCGTCACCGCCCTTAGCTGCCTCGCCAGGACGACCTGCACCCGCCCGCTCCGAAAGTAGGGCGGATGCGCGAGCCTTCAGGCTGATCGCGGTTTCCGAGTACGCCTTCCAGCTCCGGTCAGACCGCATCTTCCCGGAGCAGCGTGTCCACGGTGATGGTACCGCGGGCGCGGGAGACGCAGGCGCAGATCTTCTGGTTGCTTTGCTTCTGGTGATCGCTGAAGAAGACGTCGCGATGATCGATCTCGCCGTCGACCTCGACCACGTCGATCGCGCACAGGCCGCATTCGCCGCGCTTGCAATCGTACATCACGTCGTGTCCGCTGGCATTGAGCACATCAAGCATCGAGCGCTCGCGCGGGATTTCGAGCTCGACATCGGTCCCCTTCAGGCGCACGCGAAACGTCTCGGTCGGCAGCGTGCCGCTGGAGCCGAAGGTCTCGTAGCGGAGATCGGGAAGCGGATGGCCGGCGCCGATCCAGGCGTGGCGCGCGGCATCCAGCATCCTCATCGGGCCACAGAACAGCGCCAGCGCACCTTGCGGCAATGATCCGAACAGCGCATCGAGGTCGAGTCGCCGGCCCTCGTCGCTCGCGTGAACGAGCAGGCGCTCACCGAGCATTTTGGCGAGATCGTCGAGATAGGCGGCATCGGTGCGCGAGCGCACGGCATAATGCAGCGTGACATCAACGCCGCGACGCGCCAGCGCCTGTGCGGCGCCAAGGATCGGCGTGATACCGATGCCGCCAGCGATCAGGCAATAGTTTTCGCGCGTCCAGTCGACTGCGAGCAGCGAAGCCGGCCGGGTGATGTCGAGCCGAGCCCCGGGGGTGAGCTGCCACATGTAGCGCGAGCCGCCGCGGGAATCCTCGGCGCGGCGCACCGCGATCCTGAATCCGCGCGAGGACGCCTCACCGACCAGCGAATAGGATCGCGTCTCCGGCAGGCCGTCGATGGTCACGCTGATATTGATGTGGCTGCCGACCGGATAGGCCGTGCCGTCGAACTGATCCGGCAGGATCAAGAATTCGCGGATGCCCGGCGCAAGATCGCGCGTCGCGACCAGCGTTGCCGGAATCCAGGTTTCGATGAAGCGCATGGCGATTGCCCTAGTCGGTTGCGGTCCTGATCAGCGCGAGCGCCGGCAAGAGGTCGAGATGGGTGCGGTTGCGCAGCGCAAGCCGCAGGTTTCGCACTGCGAGGCGCGCGTGCTCGCGCATCACGGCCTCGGCGCGGGCGCCTTCGCGGTTCTCGATGGCGTCGATCACGACGCGATGGTGCTCCTGCCCGATGATCAGAATCTGCTGCGCCTCGGGCAGCGCCGATTGCGCCATCACGAAACCGCTTGGCGAGGCGAACGGCAGCGCCGAAGCGCGGTCGATCTGCCGGATCAGCGGCGGGCTGCGCGACAATTCCGTGAGCAGTGCGTGGAAGCGCGCGTTCAGCGTGACATAGGATGAGAACGCGTCGACCGAGATCGGCACCTGGCGCAGCAATTCGTCAATTGCGGCAAGGCACTCCTTCAGCGGCTCGAGCTCGCGCGCGGAAACGCCGCGCTCGGCTGCGAAGCGCGCGGCGAGCCCTTCGAGCGTGCCGCGCAGCTCGATGGAATCGGAGATGTCGCGCTCGGAAAACGCCTTCACCATGAAGCCGCCTGAGGGAATCGCCTCCAGCAGGCCTTCCTCCTCGAGCCGCACCAGCGCCATGCGCACCGGCGTGCGCGAGGCGCCGGTCGTCTCCACCGCCTGCAGCTCGGAGATGCGCTCGCCGGGCCGTAAGCGACCCGACAGGATCTGGTCGCGCAGCGCGAGCTGCGCCTTCACGGTCTGCGAGACGGAGCGGTCGACCTCTCGCTCGGGCGCTGCTTTCACCTGGCCTACTCCGCGGCCTGGAGCTGCTGCGGCGCGCTTTCCTTCGCCACCATCCTGTCGATCAGCTTGCGCGTCCACATCGCACCGGCATCGATGTTGAGGTTGTAGAAGATCCGATCGGGGTTCTCGTCCATGGCGCGCTGCTGCGCCTCGAGGATCAGTTCGTCCTCGTGGAAGATGCCGGAGACGCCTTCGCGGATCTCGGTGGTGATGCGCTGCTCGCCGATCTGATAGTTGCGCACGAAGGCCCAGAAATAGTGGCAGGTCTTCTCGGTCTCCGGCGTGATGGTGTTGAGCACGAAACCGTTGACGCCCTGCGAGCGGTCGCCTTCGGGCGCGCCGGTACCTGTCGGCGCCACGCCGACATCGATCGCGATCGTGCACGGGGCTTCGAAGCGGATGATCTGCCAGCGGTCGACGAGGCCGGGCTTGCCGAGCTGCTTGGCCCAGAACGGCGGCGCCTCGATGCCGCGCATCCAGCGCGTCACCGTCACCGTCTTCTCGCCATGGGTGACGTCGAACGGCGCCTCGGCGACCGCATCGTTGCCGATCGACGAGCCGTGCACAAAGGTCTCGTGGGTGAGGTCCATGAGATTGTCGAGCACGAGGCGGTAGTCGCAATTGACGCGGATGGTCTTGCCGTCGCCGGCCCAGGCCGGATCGTGATTCCAGTGCATGTCAGGGACGAGCGCGGGATCGGCGAGCGCAGGGTCTCCCATCCAGAGCCAGATGTAGCGATGACGCTCGACCACGGGATAGGCGCGGACACAGGCCGACGGATTGATGGTCTCCTGCGAGGGCATGAAGGTACAGCGCCCCTGCGCATTGTATTTCAGGCCGTGATAGCCGCAGACGACGGTGTCGCCTTCCAGCCGGCCCTTGGACAGCGGCACCAGGCGGTGCCAGCAGGCATCCTCCAGCGCGGCCACCGAGCCGTCGGCCTTGCGGTACATCACGACATGCTTGCCGCAGATCGTCCGCGGCAACAGCGCCGGCTTGACGTCGGCGTCCCAGGCCGCGGCGTACCAGGCGTTCATCGGAAAGGGTTTTGTCACGGGTCGCTCTCCCAAGCGCTTATGAATACGTTATGTATACAATAGCGGAGAGGTAGAATCGTTCAAGGCTAAATATGGCGTATTTGGATACCTATTATCTTGGTTATGTATACAACTATACCGGAAGTCATTCCCCGCGAAGGCGGGGAATCCAGTACGCCGCAGCTCCTCCGCATCACGGCACGGCCGCGGCGTACTGGATCACCCGCTTTCGCGGGTGATGACAGCGGAGAATGCGGCAAACACTTCCTCGGAGCAGCAACCGAAGAGTCGTCCTGGGCTCGGCGCCCTACGCCCCGAACACCTTCTTCAGCCCTGCCTGGGCCTCTTCCTGAATCCGCTTCAGGTGCTCGGTGCTGCGGAAGCTTTCCGCGTAGATCTTGTAGACGTCCTCGGTGCCCGACGGCCTTGCGGCGAACCAGCCGAAATCGGTTTCGACCTTGATGCCGCCGAACGGCTGGCCGTTGCCCGGCGCCTTGCCCAGCGTGGCGCGGACGGGATCGCCGGCGAGGTCCTTGAGGCCGAGCTGCTCGGGCGTGACGGACTTGAGGATGTTCTTCTGGGGCGCAGTGGCGGCGACGTCGATGCGCGCATAGTGCGGCACGCCGAGCTCGGCAGTGAGGTCGTTGAAGAGCTGGCTGGGATCGCGGCCGGTCTTCGCCATGATCTCGGCTGCGAGCAGGCCGAGGATGATGCCGTCCTTGTCGGTGGTCCACACCCCGCCGTCGCGGCGCAGGAACGAGGCCCCTGCACTCTCCTCCCCGCCGAAGCCGAATCCGCCCGTGAGGAGGCCGTCGACGAACCATTTGAAGCCGACCGGCGTCTCGACCAGCCTGCGGCCGAGCTTCTTGGCGACGCGGTCGATGATCGAGCTCGACACCACGGTCTTGCCGATCGCGGCATCCCTGCCCCAGTTCGGGCGGTTCGCGAACAGATAGGAGATCGCGGTCGCAAGGTAATGGTTCGGATTCATCAGGCCGCCGGTGCGCGTCACGATGCCGTGGCGGTCGGCATCGGTGTCGTTGGCAAAGGCGACGTCGAAGCGGTCGCGCATCGCGATCAGGCTCGCCATCGCGTAAGGCGAGGAACAATCCATGCGGATCTTGCCGTCCCAGTCGACGGTCATGAAGCGGAAGGTCGGATCGATCGCCTCGTTCACAACGGTGGCCTTCAGGCCGTAGCGCTCGATGATCGGATGCCAATAATGCACGGCGGCGCCGCCGAGCGGATCGATGCCGATATTGATTCCGGCGGATTTAACCAGATCGAGATCGACGACATTGCCGAGATCGGCGACGTAGGGCGTGATGAAGTCGTAGGCGTGCACGTTCGCGGATTTGCGCGCCTTGGCGTAGTCGATGCGCTTCACGCCCTTCAGGCCGTCGGCGAGATAGGCGTTGGCGCGCTTCTCGACCACGGAGGTCGCGTCGGTGTCGGCCGGGCCGCCATGCGGGGGATTGTATTTGTAGCCGCCGTCCTCGGGGGGATTGTGCGAGGGCGTGACGACGACGCCGTCGGCAAGGCCGCTAGCGCGGCCCTTGTTGTAGGTCAGGATCGCGTGCGAGATGACAGGCGTCGGGCTGTAGCCGCCGTCCTTGTCGATCATGATGTCGACGCCGTTGGCGGCGAACACCTCGACGGCGCTGACCAGCGCCGGCTCGGCCAGCGCGTGGGTGTCGATGCCGATGAAGAGCGGACCGGTCAGGCCCTTTTCTGTCCTGTAGTCACAAATTGCCTGCGTGGTCGCGAGGATGTGGCCCTCGTTGAAGCTGTTCTTGAACGATGTGCCGCGATGGCCGGAGGTTCCGAACGCCACCCGCTGCGTGGGATCGCCGACATCGGGCTTGCCGGCGAAATAGGCCGTCACCAGCCGCGGAACATTGGTGAGCGCGTCCGGCGAGACCAGCTTGCCCGCCGCGGGGTCAACATCAGCCACTGAAATATCCTCGTCCTGTCGTGCAGAGTTTGTGGATTACCATAGCATCGGCCGGGCCCCCGCCAAGGGCACAACACGCGCGGTTGGCTGGCCGTTCCTGAGATCATGCTATGGTCTTTCAAATCGGGGCTTTTTCGAGTCGGGGCATGACGCTGTTTCACAGGCTCTTGGTTGTGCTGATGGCCTGGCTTGCGACCGCTGGCATCGTGACCAATGCGACGGCCGCGGAGTTCTACACGGAAGACCTGCGCATTCCGATGGCGGAGGCCGGGCCGCAGGGGCTGGAGGCCTTTCTCGTCCGGCCGGCCGGAACGAAGCGCTATCCGCTCGCGCTGCTCAACCACGGCTCGCCGCGCAGTTTCGACGACCGCGCGACCATGTCGGCGCACAAATATTACGGGATCGCGCTCGAATATGCCCGGCGCGGCTTTGCCGCGCTGATCGTGATGCGGCGCGGATATGGCACCTCGCCCGGCGGGCGCGTCGACAGCGTCGGCGTTTGCGCGAATGCCACCTATCTGCCGGCGGCGGCGGTTGCGATCGCGGATTTGCGCGCGGCGATCGATGCGATGGGGCGCAGGGCCGACGTCACGACATCGGGCATGATCGCGGCCGGCCATTCCGCCGGCGGGCTTGCCACCGTCGCGCTGACCGCGCAGGCACCGAGTGGTCTCGTCGCCGCGATCAGCTTTGCCGGCGGCCGCGGCTCGCGCGATGACGACGACGTCTGCAACAAGGACGGGCTGGTGCAGGCGTTCGCCACGTTCGGCAAAACCTCGCGCGTGCCGATGCTGTGGGTCTATGCGGCCAACGATTCGTTCTTCGGTCCCGATCTCGCGCGCCGCCTCTATGACGGATTTCGCGGCAATGGCGGTCACGCGAAATTCATTGCGGCGCCGCCTTACGGCGATGACGGCCACTATCTCTATTCGGTGGTGGGCCGCCCGCAATGGACGCCCTATCTCGACGCCTTCCTGCGCGAGCGCGGGCTCGGCCATGACATCCTGAGCCTTCCCGATCCGCTGCCGCCGCCGGGCCAGCTCAACGAGGCCGCGCGCGCCGAATTCTCCCGCTATCTCGCCAGCACCATGCCGCACAAGGCTTTTGCGGTGTCGCCGAACGGCGGTTACGGCTGGCGTTCGGGCCGCACGACCGCCGACGACGCCCGGCGCGATTCGCTTAGCGCCTGCATGAAATGGTCGCCGACCTGCACGCTGTATGCGGTCGATGACCAGCTGGCCGGGGCGACGCAAAGGACATCGACGGATCAGAGCGCCCGCGCGCGATAGGCGCGAGGGTGATCGGATCTTTCGACGGATAAGGCTAGAGCCGCTCGCTGAGCGCGAGCTTGTAGCCGACGCCGGTGACGGTCGCGATCACGGGCGTGCCGCTGCCGACGAGCTTGCGGCGCAGCCGCGCCACCAGCGCGTCGACCGTCCGGATATCGACCTCGGCCTGGCGGTTGCTGACGACCTCGATCAGATAGTCGCGGCTGAGCGGCCGGCCGTCGGCGCCGACCAGCGCCGCGAGCAGATCGAACTCGGCGCGCGTCAACGCCACCGGCTTGCCGTCGCTGCCGAGCAGCTCGCGCCGGGTCAGGTCGATGATCCAGTCGCCGAAGGCGATCGAATTGTGGTTGCGCGCGGCCTTGCGGTCGATCGAGCGCCGCCGCAGCACGCTGCGCGCGCGCGCGAGCAGGTCGCGCAGATTGATCGGCTTGGTGACGTAATGGTCGCCGGCGATCTCGAGGCCGAGGATACGATCGACGTCGGTGTCGCGGCGCGTCACGAAGATGATGCCCGCGTTGCTGGTCGCCTGGATCTCCTTGGCGAGCTCGAAGCCGTCGCCGTCAGGCAACTGCACGTCGAGGAAGACGAGATCGGTGCGCGAGCGCAGCGCCTGGCGGCATTCCGCGCAGGAGCCGGCGCCGACCACGTCGAAATTGTTCTCGCTGAAATAGCCGACCAGCATCGTCCGCGTCACGGGATCGTCTTCGACGACGATCAGCCGTTCGCGGCCGGCAGGCCTCAATTCCTGACGTGCGGAATCAACCACGTTGTTGGATGTCCTGTGTGCTTGTGGCGCGGCTTGAAAGTTCAAGTCGTCGCGCAGCGCACTGTCCTGTGAACGAACATTCACGACTTATTCGAGCCCCCGAGATTGCCTGCTGGAATACTAGGCGTGTTGTGCTGCCCGAACAATATTGGTCATGGTATTGGCGTATTAAGTATGAATTGCCCCACAATTCTCATCGCGCGCATCATCATGCCGGCGTGGCGCGTGCGAGCGACGACCAGCCCCCTCGACACCGCCGATCCCGTACATTCGGCATCAGACTCAACCGCTGGTTAACGTAAAGAAAGGCTTCGGCTTCGAAACAGCCGGCCGCGCCTCTATGGTCTCCGCTTGCAGATGCGAAACCACGGAGCAGGCGTGATGCAGGGGCAGGCCCGGTTGGCCGCCGAACGAACCGAGCAAGGTGCAACGCCTTTCGGCCGTTCTCACACGCTCGACGTCCTGCGCGGCCTCGCCATCGTCGGCGTGATGGCGATCCACGTCTCACAATCCTTTCCTTCAAAGATCCACGCCCTCGACTTCGCCTTCATGTGCGGCTGGACCGGCGTCAACGTGTTCTACTTCGTCAGCGCCATGACGATGTGCCTGATGTGGACGCAGCGCACCGAAACCGACCCGACGCGCAAATTCTACATCCGGCGCTTCCTGCGCATCGCGCCGCTGTTCTGGCTCGCGATCCCGGTTTACCTCGCCGTCAACGGCACGGGTCCCAGCTACAACGCGCCCAACGGCATCGGACCGCTCCAGGTGATCCTGACCGCGACATTCCTGCACGGCTTCTGGCCGGACAGCGTCAACAGCGTCGTGCCGGGCGACTGGTCGATCGCGGCGGAAATGACGTTCTATCTCGTGTTCCCCTTCGTGATCACGGCCTTCGGATCTCGCCGCCACCTCTATCTTGCGCTCGCGATCGCGCTGCATCTCGTCAATGTCTGCCTGTTCAAGCCGTGGGCCTTCGCACTGTTCTCGGCCTATTATGGTCCCGGCCACGAAGCGTTCGTGTGGAACGCATTGCACATCAGCTTCCTGAACCAGTTGCCGGTCTTCCTCGTGGGCTGCGCGCTGTTCTTCTCGCTGCGCGACGGCTTTGCGAAGTCGGATGCCGCGATCTTTGCCGCCTTCATCGCGCTGTCCTTCATCGCCGACCGCGCGACCGGCTCGCATGAATTCAACTATTTGATGATCAACCTCGTGCTCGGCGCGCTGGTTGCAGGTTGCATCCGCCTCGCGATCCGCTGCCGGCCGATCGAGGCGCTCGGCCGCAACTCCTATTCGATGTACCTGTCGCACTTCGCGGTGATCTACGGCCTGCGCCAGATCTGGCCGCTTACGGACGGACTGGTCTCGCTGCTGATCGCCTATGCCGTCACCGCCGCGCTCAGCTATCTCGTCGCACGCGCCACCTGGCATCTGGTCGAGCGGCGCGCGCAGGATTTTGCGCATCGCCTGACGTCCGCGGGATCGGACCGGTCAACGATCCGGCCAACCATCGCGGCCACTGTGGCCGGTCTGCACTGACGCGCGACTTGTCTAGCTGACGCCTTCGAATCTAAAGTACGCCACGAGCGATCTTCAGACACGCTGGGGCGGCGTGATCAGATCGACCGGCTTCACGCTGGAGTAGGCGCCATGGAAGTCATACTGCTCGGCACCGGCGGCCCACGCCCGGACCCGCGCCGCATGGCGACGACCACGCTGATCAGGCTCGGCGAGGAGAATATCCTGTTCGACGCGGGCCGCGGCGTCATGGTGCAGCTCCACAAAGCCGGCGTGCCGCTCGGCGCCATCGACACGGTCTTTCTCACCCATCACCACTTCGACCACATCGGCGACCTCTATGATGTGATGCTGAATTCGTGGATGCATGGGCGCAAGGACGATCTGCGCATCTACGGTCCGCCCGATACCGAACGGCTCGTCAACACGCTGATCACACAGGTCTACGACAAGGACATCGCTTGGCGGGATCAGGGCGAGCCGACCTTTGGCGGATGGAAGCCGGTCGTCGCGACGGACATCATTCCCGGCCCCGTCCTCGACACCGGTCGCTGGAAGATCAGCGCCGAGCTCGTCTCACATGGCGACGGTCTCGACATGTCGCCGGCGTTTCTCGCGCGCTGGATGTGTCTCGGCTTCCGCTTCGAAGCCGAGGGCAAGGTCATCGCGATCTCCGGCGACACGGTCCCCTGCCCCGGTCTCGAGCGGCTGGCTGAAGGAGCCGACCTACTGGTGCAGTGCTGCTTTCTCGCAACACCTGAAATCAACAACGACCATCTCCGCCGGCTCGCGAAATACACGATCGCCTGCGGCGATACGGTCGGCAAGATCGCAGCCAAGGCCGGCGTCAAGAAGCTTGCGCTGACCCATCACCGTCCGCGCACCGACGATGCCATGCTGGATGCGTTGCTCGCGGACGTCAGGAAGGACTATTCGGGTCCCGTCGTGCTCGGCGAGGATCTCACGCGAATCGAGGTCTGAGGACTGCGCGATGCGCCGTCCGGTTTCAGGACGATCCAACCTCGATCCGGTACGACAGTTCTTCGTTCGCGCCGGCCGCGATGTGCATCAGACCAGGCTTGTCGCTGAACTCGCCTTCGAAACCGACGGGACTGGCATAGCCGCGCCACGGCTCGATGCAGAGGAACGGCGCGCCTGTCGGTTTCGACCAGACGCCGAGCTCGCGAAAGCCGCGCCATGACATTTTGAGCCAGGGCCCGCCCCCTTGCCCGGCCGCATAGCGGACCGCATGGCTGTTGACGGGGTCGAGGATGACGGCGTCATTGGTGAACAGGGATTCCGACAAAGGAAGCACGGTGCCTCTGACGGGGCTCGGATCCGTTGCCGCGAGCAGGAGTCCGCCCTCGACACGGCGAACCGGAGACGGCTCCTCGTTCGTGAACGTCAGCGCGTAGCTCTCCTTCGACATTCCAGGCTGAAGCGGCCAGTTGAAGGCGGGATGGCCACCGAGCGACACCGGCAATGTCTCCTTGCCAGTGTTCACGACCGTGAGCGAGAGATCGAGACCAGCGTCGTCGATCGCATAGGTGGCGGTCAGGCGAAATGCGAACGGATAGAGCGCGCGCGTTGTCTCGCTGTCTTCGAGCGCCAGGGTGCAACGGTTCTCGCCGCGCTCTACCCACGCGAACCGGCTGTCGCGCGCAAAACCGTGCTGAGTCATCCGGTAGGTCTTGCCCCGGTGCCGCATTTCGTCATTGGCGAGACGCCCGACGATCGGAAACAGCAGCGGCGCGTGGCGTGGCCAGGCCGGCCCTGCCTGCCAGACAAATTCGACACCGCTGCCGTTCTTCAACGAGCACAGCTCGGCGCCGTGTGCCTTGATGGTCGCGGTGAGCCCGCCACTGCGGATCGTGTGCGTGTCGTCGGTCATGACAATCTCCATCGCGGCAACGAGGCCAAACGCGGCGACCTGATGCGACCGGATCATAACGCATCAGAAACGATTTCGCCCGCCCCAGGATGAGGCGGGCGAACCCGAACTTCAAACGACTGGCTTAGGCCTGGGACGATCGCCCGATGCTCTCGTAGGTGAAGCCGGCGGCTTGCATCTCTTCGGGCGGGTAGATGTTGCGGAGATCGACCACGACGGGCTGGGTCATGGCCGCCTTCAGCCGGCCGAGATCGAGCGCGCGGAACTGCACCCATTCGGTGACGATGACGAGCGCATCGGCGCCTTGCGCGCAGGAATAGGCGTCCTCGCAATAGGTGATGTTCGGCAGCTCGCCCTTGGCCTGCTCCATGCCGACGGGATCGAAAGCCTTGACCGTCGCGCCCATGTCGATCAGGCCGGTGACGAGCGGGATCGACGGCGCATCGCGCATGTCGTCGGTGTCGGGCTTGAAGGTGAGGCCGAGCACGGCGATGGTCTTGCCGCGCAAGCTACCGCCGAGCGCCTGGCTGACCTTGCGCGCCATCGCGCGCTTGCGGTTCTCGTTGACGGCCAGCACGGATTCGACGATGCGCAGGCTCACGTCATAGTCCTGCGCGATCTTGATCAGCGCCTTGGTGTCCTTCGGGAAGCAGGAGCCGCCGAAGCCGGGCCCCGCATGCAGGAACTTGGTGCCGATGCGGTTGTCGAGGCCGATGCCGCGCGCGACCTCCTGCACGTTGGCGCCGACCTTTTCCGACAGGTCCGCGATCTCGTTGATGAAGGTGATCTTGGTCGCGAGGAAGGCGTTCGCGGCGTATTTGATCATCTCGGCGGTGCGGCGCGCCGTGAACATCAGCGGAGCCTGGTTCAGCGACAGCGGGCGATAGACGTCGCCCATCACCTTGCGGCCGCGCTCGTCGGAGGTGCCGACGACGACGCGATCGGGATACTTGAAGTCGCGGATCGCAGCGCCCTCGCGCAGGAATTCGGGGTTGGAGGCGACGACGACGTCGGCCGCAGGGTTGGTCTCGCGGATGATGCGCTCGACCTCATCGCCGGTGCCGACCGGGACGGTGGACTTGGTCACGACGACGGTGAAGCCCGACAGCGACTGCGCGATCTCGCGCGCGGCGGCGTAGACATAGGACAGATCGGCGTGACCGTCGCCGCGGCGCGAGGGCGTGCCGACCGCGATGAAGACGGCATCGGCGTCCGCGACCGGCTTCGACAAATCGGTGGTGAAGTCGAGCCGCTTGGCCTTCACATTGGTCGCGACCAGCTCGTCGAGGCCGGGCTCGTAGATCGGAATCTCGCCGCGATGAAGCGCCGCGATCTTCTTCTCGTCCTTGTCGACGCAGGTGACGTCGTGACCGAAATCCGCAAAGCAGGCTCCGGACACCAGTCCCACATAGCCCGTTCCGATCATCGCGATTCGCATGAAAAACTCTTTCCGTTGAAGACGGATGTTCCACTGAACACCCTAGACCATTTCTGTATCCGGCCGCACGCCCAACATTAGGGCAGGTTGCTTCGCGAACCGAATAAACCTTAACCGCCGCGCGTGACAGGCGTTGCGGTCATCTCCTGAAATACGCGACATGCATTGGTTGCATTCTACGTATGCGAGAGATACGCCGCGTAAGCGCGTCTCACGCCGTCCTCGAGCGAGGTCGTCGCGCGCCAGCCGAGCTTGGCGAGCCGGCTGACGTCGAGCAGCTTGCGCGGCGTTCCGTCGGGACGCGAGGTGTCGAAACTGATCTCGCCGCTGTAGCCGACGATGGCGGCCACGACGCGCGCGAACTCGGCGATGGTGATGTCCTCGCCGGTGCCGATGTTGACCAGCTCCGCGCTCGAATAGGTCTTCATTAGGTGCACGCAGGCATCCGCCATGTCGTCGACATAGAGGAACTCGCGCCGCGGCGTGCCGGTGCCCCACACGATGACGCTCTTTGCTTCCGAAACCTTCGCCTCGTGGAAGCGGCGGATCAGGGCGGCGACGACGTGGCTCAATTCAGGGTGATAATTGTCGCCGGGGCCGTACAGATTGGTCGGCATCACGCTGATGAAGTCGCTGCCATACTGGCTGCGATAGGCCTCCGCCATCTTGATGCCGGCGATCTTGGCAATCGCATAGGGCTCATTGGTCGGCTCCAGCGGGCCTGATAGCACGGAATCCTCGCGCAAGGGCTGCGGCGCCAGCTTCGGATAGATGCAGGACGAGCCCAGAAACATCAGCTTCTCGGCGCCGTTGAGATGCGCGGCCTGGATCACGTTCGCGGCAATCGCGATGTTGTCGTAGATGAACTCGGCACGCAGCGTGTTGTTGGCGACGATGCCGCCGACCTTGGCCGCGGCGAGGAAGATCACTTGCGGCCGCGTCCTGGCGAACCAGTCGAACACGGCGGCCTGGTTGCAGAGATCGACCTCGCGCCGGTCGACCGTGACGAGGTTGACGTCCTCCCGCGCCAGCCGGCGCACCAGCGCGGCTCCGACCATGCCGCGATGGCCGGCGACGTAGACGCTCTTGCCCCTCAGCTCAAACGGTGCGTTTGCCACTGGCCGCATCCCGTTTTGCCTCCGCCAGGTCGCTCATCATCATCTCCTCGACGAGCTGGGCAAAGCTGCGCTTCGGCGTCCAGCCGAGCACCTCGCGCGCCTTGCTGGCGTCGCCGACGAGGAGATCGACCTCGGTCGGGCGGAAATAGGTCGGATCGATCTTCACCACCGTCTTACCGCTCGTCTCGTCGACGCCGGTCTCCTCGACGCCCTTGCCACGCCAGGCGATGCGGCGGCCGACATGCGCAAAGGACAGCTCGACCATCTCGCGCACCGAGCGCATCTCGCCGGTGGCAAGCACGAAGTCGTCGGGCTTGTCGGCCTGCAGGATCCTGTGCATGCCCTCGACATAGTCCCTGGCATGGCCCCAGTCGCGCTTGGCTTCGAGATTGCCGAGATAGAGCGTCTGTTCCAGCCCGACCTCGATACGCGCGACGCCGCGAGTGATCTTGCGGGTCACAAAGGTCTCGCCGCGGATCGGGCTCTCATGGTTGAACAGGATGCCGTTGCTAGCGAACATGCCGTAGGCTTCGCGGTAGTTCACCGTGATCCAGTAGCCGTAGAGTTTTGCAACGCCATAGGGCGAGCGCGGATAGAACGGCGTCGTCTCCTTCTGCGGGATCTCCTGCACCAGGCCGTAGAGCTCGGAGGTCGAGGCCTGGTAGAACCGCGTCTCCTTCTCCATGCCGAGGATGCGGATCGCTTCCAGGAGGCGCAGCACGCCGATGGCGTCGGCGTTGGCGGTGTATTCCGGGCTCTCGAAGCTGACGGCGACGTGGCTTTGGGCTGCGAGATTGTAGATCTCGGTCGGCCGGATCTGCTGCACCAGGCGGATCAAATTGGTCGAATCCGTCATGTCGCCGTAATGCATCAGGAACGGCACGTTGCCGACATGCGGGTCCTGGTAGAGGTGATCGACGCGCGCGGTGTTGAACGAGGACGAGCGCCGCTTGACGCCGTGCACGACATAGCCGAGCGACAGCAAATATTCGGCGAGATAGGCGCCGTCCTGACCGGTCACGCCGGTGATGAGAGCGATCCGCTCAGCCATGGGCCCGCGCCTGGTTCGGGGTCAAAGAGGTTCAGAGGGACGGGATAACCACCGTTCGCGCCCGCTGACAAGGCCGCCGGCGGTCAAAAGCGCAAGAACCAGCGCAAGAACCGGCTTAAGAGCCGGCATTCCCGGGCGACACGCAGGTGCCGTCGCCCGCGGGATCAGACGCCGTGGTACTTCCGATACCATTCGACGAAGCGGCCGAGGCCATCCGCGATCGACGTGGACGGCGAGAAGCCGACGTCGCGCTGGAGCGCGGAAATGTCGGCGCGCGTCTCCAGGACGTCGCCGGCCTGCATCGGCAACAGCTGGCGGATCGCCGGCTTGCCGATGATCTTCTCGAGCGTCTCGACGAACTCCATCAGGTTGACCGACCTGTTGTTGCCGATGTTGTAGACGCGATACGGCGCATAGCTCGACGAATTTTCCGGCCGCTCGGCATTCCACGCGGGATTCGGCGCCGCGGGCCGATCGAGGGTGCGGATCACCCCTTCGACGATGTCGTCGACATAGGTGAAGTCGCGCCACATGTCGCCTTTATTGAAAATCCTGATCGGCTCATTCGCGAAGATCGCGCGCGTGAACAGATAGGCGGCCATGTCGGGCCGGCCCCACGGGCCGTAGACGGTGAAGAAGCGAAGCCCGGTCACCGGCAGCTTGTGAACATGCGCAAAGGTATGCGCCATCAGCTCGTTGGCTTTCTTGCTTGCGGCGTAAAGGCTGACCGGATGGTTCACCGAATGCTCGGTCGAATACGGCAAGGTGCGGTTGGCGCCATACACCGAACTCGACGAGGCGTAGACGAGATGCGCCAGACCATGGCGCCGGCCGGCTTCGAGCACGGTGACAAAGCCGTCACAATTGGCCCGGATGCTGGTGATGGGATCGTCGATCGACGCGCGCACGCCGGGCTGCGCCGCCAGATGCACGACGCGATCGGGCGAGACCTCGTCGAAGACGCGCGTCACGGCGGCGAAGTCTGCGAGATCGATCTTGTGGAATTTGAACCCTGGATGGTGTTCGAGCGTTGCGAGACGCGCACGCTTCAGCGCGGGATCGTAATACGGAGTGATTGCATCGATGCCGACGACCTGCTCGCCACGTGCCAACAGCCGTTCACAAACATGCATTCCGATAAAGCCGGCAGCACCGGTAACGATCACTGGCCGCAAAGTTGTCATCTCGTTCATTCCGCGGAGCATTGCCAGACCAGGACATGAGAGGCAAGGTTTGGACAGTCACGACAATCATCAAATCAGTCCGCCCATGCAAGCGCATCGAAATGTGTAGGAAACATGATGGCGTCATGCACCATCGCATGCTATCCGCCTGCAAGGATGCTCGGACGATAGCGCCACATGTGCTAGACGTCATAGGACGTATATTCGGCGCCTGATGCTCAGTCTTCGGGCATTATTCGCGCAAGAACCCGCAAAGAAAAAGATCGACTTTGAAACTCTCCATCAACGGCAGGTTCCTGTCACAATCGCTCACGGGCGTGCAGCGCTACGCCGCCGAGATCGTCAAGGCGATGGACCGCTTGCTCGCGAGCGGAGAGGCTCCGCAGCAACTGCTGGATGCAGAGTGGCAAATCCTTGCGCCGCCGAATGCGCAGACGCTTCCAGGTCTTCGCCGCATTGCCATCAAGCAGATCGGATCTTTGCAGGGGCACGCGTGGGACCAGATCGATCTGGCGCGCGCCGCGGCCGGCACCCGTCTCGTCAGTCTCGCCAATTCCGGCCCCGTACTCCACCGCGACCATCTCGTCGTGATTCACGACGCGCAGGTTTTCCGGCGGCCGGACTTCTTCAGCTGGCGCTACCTCGCCCTGCACCGGACGCTCGGCCATCTGCTGGCGCGCACGGCAACGATCGCAACAGTTTCGGCGTTTTCACGCAACGAACTTGCCGAGGTGCTGTCGCTGGATCCGGCTTCGATCCCCGTCATTGCGAACAGCGCGGAACATTTTGCGACCGTCGCGCCCGACTTCTCGATCATCGACAAGCTGCGTCTTGCGCCCCATCAATTCTTCCTCTTCGTCGGCTCGATGACGAAGAACAAGAATGTCGATACGGCCATTCGCGCCGCCGAGCAGCTTGGCCGCGCCGATTTTCCGCTGATCGTGGTCGGCGGCGATAACAACAAGGTGTTCGGGGGCGCGGCCGCGGAATCGAGGGCCGGCGTCGTCATCGCCGGGCGCCTGAAGGACGAGGAGATTGCCGCGCTGTTCTCCCGGGCCGCCGCATTCGTGTTTCCGAGCCTTTATGAGGGATTCGGCGTGCCTCCCCTGGAGGCGATGTTCTTCGCCTGTCCGGTGATCGCGAGTTCCGCCGATGCCGTGCGCGAGACCTGCAACGATGCCGCCGTCTATTTCGATCCGCTCAACGCGGACCAGCTGTCGGCACGGATGCGCGAAAGAATTGAACTCGGCAGGATCTCGCCGGTGGAACAGGAGAAGCAGCGGCAGCGCCTTATGACATATTCCTGGGCCAAGTCCGCCGCAGCGATGCTCGAATTCCTCGCCAAACCGGCATCCCGATCCACATCCGACCGTGCGAAACAATGACGCGGCCCGATTATTGCTGCTTAGCGAGGTTAGACGTGCGCCTGCAAGATCCGGCGTCTCCAGTATCTGGCGCCTTCAAGACAAGGAAGGAATGACCGTTGTCCAGCGGCCTGAAGATTCTGCATGTCGCCGAAACGGTCCGTGGCGGCATCGCGACCTACCTCAACGAGCTGCATCCGCACCAGAGCGCGAGCTTCGGCCCCGGCAACGTCAACTATGTCGTTCCCTCCGACCATCGCAGCGACCTGGTGAACATCGAGGACGACGCGGTCACCACTTTTCCGCGCGACGGACGCAACGCGGTCGGCCTGTTTCGCATGCTGTTTGCAACCATGCGCGCAGTCCGGCAGCTTCGTCCTGACGTCATCCACCTGCACTCGTCGTTCGCCGGGCTCGTGGTGCGCCCGGTGCTCTGGCTCACCTATCGGCGCTCGCGCATCGTCTATTGCCCGCACGGCTGGGCCTTCGGCCGCGAAACCGGCCGCCTCAGCCGCGAGGTGACGAAGTTCACCGAGCTCGTGCTGTCGAAATTCACCCATCGCATCGTCTGCATCTCGGAAAGCGAGCAGGCCGACGCCAAGCAGGTCGGAATCGCGGCGAATCGCCTGGTTCTTGTGCACAACGGGATTTCCAAGCAGCGTCCTGCGCTCGACAAGGGCGCAGCGCAATGGCGGTCGGAGAAGATCAAGGTCCTCTTCATCGGGCGTCTCGACCGTCAGAAGGGCTACGATCTCCTGATCGAGGCGGCGCGCGCACTCGGAGACAAGCTCGACGTGCGCCTGATCGGCGCCTCGGTCGTCAGCAAATTCCGCAGAAGCGATCTGCCCGCCAACGTCTCTTTTCTGGGCTGGATGAACCGCAACCAGATCGAGGCCGAGCTCGACCAGGCCGACATGGTCGCGATTCCCTCACGCTGGGAGGCGTTTGGCCTGGTCGCCATCGAGGCGATGCGGGCGGCCAAGCCGATCATTGCCTTCCGCATCGGAGCCCTGCCGGAAATCGTCGAAGACAATGCGACGGGCGTGCTGTGCGACGAAGTCTCGGCCGAAAAGCTGGTTGAAGGTTTTCAACGCGCAACCAGGCTCGACCTGGCTGCGGTCGGCCGTGCCGGATATGAGCGTTTCACCCGCCTCTACGACATCGAGCAGACCCACCGCACGCTTAGTCAGGTTTATGCCGACGTCGTGCATGTGCGGATGAGCGAATCCGGGCAGCAAGCGAAGTTGCAGTCCGATTTCCCGAACAATCTGCGATCGTAGCGACCGGCTGATCAGGCCAGCCGGCGGGCATCGCCCTGCGCGAACTCGCCGTCATTCACGCGTTTATCGGAGAACGACCACGCAATGGCCGACGCGACGATCATCGCGCAGGTGAGAAAGCCGGCCGCGAACAGCAGTGATCCGGTGTGCAACATCGTCTTCGCCTTCCTTTTGTTTGGCCGACCACTAGCCGGATCAGGATTAGGAAGACCTTACGGACGCCAGCGTGACGCCAGCTTCCAAATCTAAGCGTTAACGGAGGTGGAATCCCGTCGCAGAAACATTGGTCCGATGACCCGGCGAGAACGTCCGCTCTGGCGCCATGCCCGCCGCAGGACGACGAAAACACAACGCAGGATCACTCAGGACGGGATCCAACACTTGAAGTTCATGGCGATGTCATCTCGCGACAATGCCGTCGCATCTGCATGTCCGTCGCCGCGCGCTGCTCATTGGTTCGATCGCAGTCTCAATCGTGACATCGACCTGACACGTGTATGTATGGTTTGCGAACTGCTTATTTAAGAGGATGTTCCGCACAAATTTTGGACAGAGATTTCGGCGTGTATCCGCGTTCACAAGTGGCAATAAGGTCACAGCCACAAGTGCTTTACCATAAAGTCGAAGACGTAGCAGTGACTCCGCAGCACGGGATTTGTACGGTGATTCCGATTTTAGATGAGTGCGAGGGAATAGTGGTGGCTAAGACCGAACGTTTTGATTTTGATTTCGGTATTAGCCGAATCCTGGCCGCTGCTGCGATCAGCTTCTCCTTGACGGGTTGCGGTAGCTTCATTCCGTTAGACGCTCCTGATGCCGTCGCGACGCAAACAAATGCAGCGCTGATCACCGAGCCGACCGCGCCGCTCGCCTATGCCCTGATGCCGGTCAATCCGGCGATCCTGCAGGCGACCAACGCGTTCACGGACTCCGCCGGAATGGTGTTCTCCCGCCTCCCCGGCGGCAACTACCGCGACGTCACCATCGGCATCGGCGACATCGTCACCGTGACCGTATATGAAGCGCAGGCAGGCGGCCTGTTCATTCCGCGCGAAGCAGGCGTGCGGCCGGGCAACTTCGTGGACATTCCGCGCCAGCAGGTCGACCAGTCCGGCAACATCAACATCCCCTACGCCGGATCGATCAAGGTCGCAGGGCTGACGCCGCGCGCCGTTTCGAACATCATCCGCGAGCGTCTCAAGGACCGCGCCATCGATCCGCAGGCCGTCGTGAGCGTGGCCGAACAGCGCGGCAACCAGATCAGCGTGCTCGGCGAAGTCAACTCGCCCCTCCGCTTCCCGGTCGATCCGGGCGGGATTCGCCTGATGGGCGCGATCGCGCGCGCCGGAGGCCCGAAATATCCGTCCTACGAGAGCACGATCACGATCAAGCGCGAGGGCCGCACCTACAGCGAGACGATGTCCTCGGTCGTGCACAACCCCAACGAGGACGCGCTGCTCGCTCCAGGCGACGTCGTCTTCCTGACCCGCATTCCGCGCGTCTACATGGTGTTCGGTTCGACGCCGTCTCCGGGATCGATCGGCGGCACCAACAACCGTCGTTTCACATTCGAGAACGACAACATGTCGCTGGCTGAAGCCATCGCGAAGGCAGGCGGTCTCGACGGCGCCCGTGCGGACTCCAAGTCCATCTACGTCTACCGTTTCGAGCCCAAGCCGCTGCTGGAGAAGATCGGCATCGCCGTATCCCAGTTCCCGACCAAGTCGGTCCCTGCCGTCTACAAGTTCGACATGAGCAAGCCGGACGGCTGGTTCCAGGCGGATACGTTCAGGATGCGCGATCACGACGTGATCTCGGTGGCGGAATCGCCGTCGATCGAATTCATCAAGCTCATGGCCCCGCTGAACGCGGCAACCGCCAACGCGGACAACATCAGCTCGGTGGTCGTGAACTCCAAATAGCCCAACTCAGCGCGCTCAATGACGAGCGTGCAGACAAGGCGGCCCCACCCCATTGGGGCCACAGAAGAGTATTAGCCTTGTCGGGTTGACGCGAGCAGGAGTGGACACGAGCGTGACCGAGCAAAACAGGAAACGCGCCCTGCGTCGTTTCCGGATGTTGATGTGCGGGCTCTGCGTCGCGGCCGGCCTCTCATATCCTGCAGACGCACAGAATGCGCAGCCGCTCGATCAGCGCTTCCTGCTGGGCGTCGGCACGCACCAGGGCCTCGGCGGCGTCACCAGCGCCCGCGGCTATGTGCCCGCGACCGCCATCAAGCAGATGAAGGAGCTGGGGGTCACCTCGTTCCGCGACGACTTCCCCTGGTCGGATTTCGAGCTGCCCGGCAAGCGGCTCGGCTTCAATGCCCTGAACGGCCGCCTCGAGAACCAGATCAGGTCCGGCGTCGGAATCCCGCTGCTCATTCTCGGGACCGGCCATCATCTCGTCCCGAATTCCGATCCGCCGACGACCGACGAAGCGCGCCAAAGATTCGTCACCTATGCCACGGCAGCCGCGCAAGCGGTCGCATCACGGCAGCCGATCTTCGAGTTGTGGAACGAGTACAATCTCAGAGCGCGCGCGGAGCCGCTGTTCACCGTCGAAAACTATGCGACGCTCGCCCGATCGGTGCAGCCCGCGGTCAAGCAAGCGGCGCCGTCCGCGCCTTTCGTGGTCGGAGCGCTGGGCGACGATCCCGGCTGGAAATGGACCGACGCCCTGCTGAAGACCGACCTGCTTCGTATCGCGGACGGGATGTCCATTCACATCTACAACCATTGCCTGTCACCGGCCGGGCGGACCGCAGCCGAGGCGATCGAACGGCTGCAAAATCTTCATCAACGCGTCGCACAGGCGACCGGCAATCCCGACTATCCGATCTATCTGACCGAAACGGGCTGGCCGACACCAAGCGCGAAATGCGGCGTGACCGAGCAGCTTGCCGCCGACAACATGGCGCAGATCATCCTCTGGGCCTCGACCGCCGGTCCCTGGCTCAAGGGGATATGGCTCTACGAGCTGAAGGACAGTGGGACGAAGCCTGGTGAACTGGAGGACAATTTCGGCATTTATCATTTCGACAATTCGCCGAAGCCTGCCGTGTGTTCCATTCGCGAAAGCTGGGCCTTCATCCGCACCAGCCTGAAGGCAACGCGAACCACGCCGGCGCCCGGCGTCGTGCAGATTCGCAGTGACAGTGGATCGGAAACGAAACTCGCGCTTTGGTCGGAGACTGCGTCGAAGCGCTTCGAAGTTCGATTAAAAAATGCGGAACCGAATGCCGAGATCAGATATGTATGTCAGCAAGCGCCGGGCCCTGCCGCCGGCGCCTGGACGGCGTTATCGACAACGCCGTTGCTTGTCAGCGTCAAGGGCACGGCCGTGCCGGATTTCGAGATCCGGCCATCGAACTGACGCTGCGGCGGGCTGCTAATCCGAGGCTATCCTTGAAAATACTGATCGTTAACACGCTCTATCCGCCCGAGATCATCGGGGGCGCCGAAGTGTCTGTGTCGCTGCTCGCGGAGGCGTTCGTCCAGCGCGGCCATCAGGTGTCCGTGGTCTGCCTTCAGAACAAGCAGGAGCGCACGATCGACGAACTCAAGGGCGTGCGCGTATACCGCGTGCCGATGGACAACGATTACTGGCCGTTCGGCAACGACAGGAAGCCCTCCTCGGTCCAGCGCCTGAAGTGGCATCTCAAGGACACATGGAATCGCAAATCCGCGGTGCGGTTCGCCGAAATTCTCGACATCGAGAAGCCCGACGTCGTCCACACCAACAACCTCACGGGCTTCTCGGTCTCGCTGTGGTCGGAAGCCAGGCGGCGCAACATCAGGATCGTGCACACCCTGCGCGACTATTCCCTGCTCTGCAAACGCTCGACGCTGTTTCGGGGCGATGCGACATGCGCGCAGCGCTGCACCGTCTGCGCCGCCATGACGTCGCCTTATCTGCTGGCCTCGCGTATGGTCGATGCGGTGGTCTCGAACAGCCAATTCGTGCTCGACCAGCACACCAGGCTGAAATATTTCCCCGGCACCGATGGCCGCGTCATCTTCAACATCGCCGATCCGAGCTCCGTGGTGCCGTCACCAGCTTCGAGCTCGGATGATCTGATATTCGGGTTCATCGGGCGGCTCGAGGCTGAAAAAGGTATTGAGGTAGTCCTCAAGGCGGCCGAGCAGCTTCCCGACGAGGGCTGGCAACTGAAAATTGCCGGAAAAGGGCTTGAGGATTACGTGCGGGGGCTAAAAAGCCGCAGCGGAAAGAAGGTCGAATGGCTTGGCTTTGCCAAGGCAGCTCAATTCTATGCCAGCATCGACGTCTGCCTGGTGAGTTCGGTCTGGCCGGAGCCGCTGCCGCGCACGTTGATCGAAAGCATCAACGCCGGCCGGGCGACGATTTGCTCGACGGCCGGCGGGATTCCCGAGATCGCGGGGTTTTCCAATATGGTTGGGTCCTACGAGCCCAGCGATCATAAGCGACTGGGAGAATTGATGCTGAAGGCCGTCAACGAAAGGTCACACTGGAAAGTCTCCCGGCCTCCGCAGCCAGGATTTGCCGAGAGGTTTTCGGCGGATTCAGTGACAGGACAATATTTGGACGTCTATTTGAACAACAATCGAACCAACCGGCAATAAGCCGAAACGGAGATTTCAGCAAAGCCATTTGGCAGGATAGCTGGACAGACCTTTTCGATGAAGATCCTTATCACGTCATCCCTCTATCCAACGCCATTGGCACCGAAGGTGGTCGGGGGCGCGGAAACGTTCGTCCGCCGCCTCGCCGAGACCCTGGTCGGGCAGAACGACGGCGTGGAAGTGATACGTGCCGCGTCCGCATCGAACCAGCAGATGGAGACCTGCAACGGCATCGACGTGTATTCGGCGCCCGTACATAACATCTATTTCCCTTTCGCCAAGCAGCACAGTTCGCCGGTGCGCGGCATCTGGCACGCGATCGAGGACTGGCAGACAATGTCGGAGCTCGTTGCGGCGCGCATCAAGGCCTTCAAGCCTGACATCCTGCACTCGAATAATCTCTCCGGCCTGACGACCGCGGTGTGGCGGACCGCCGCCGAGCTCGGCATTCCGGTCCTGCACACGCTTCACGACTATTATCTCACCTGCCCGCGCTGCTCGCGCTTCTCGGACGGACATGCCTGCGAATCGAGCTGCATGAGCTGTCAGATCCTGACCCTTCGCCGTCGCGGGGCGACGCGACATCTGGATGCCGTCGTCGGCGTCAGCCAGCGCATTCTCGACATCCATACCCAGCTCGGCCTGTTCACGCAGACACCGCTGAAGATCGTCATTCGAAACGCCTCGACCGCCAACGTCGGCAACGCAGACACCGCGATGGTCGACGGCACCGTCACGTTCGGCTTCATCGGACGCCTGACCGAAGAGAAGGGCATCTACAATCTCGTGCGCGCCATCGCGACGATTCCGCCTGACCGGTTTCGGCTCGTCATCGCAGGCCACACAACCGAGAGCCAGCAGAAGCAGCTCAAGGCGCTCGCTCCGAATGCACGGATCGAATTTCTCGGCTTCGTACAGCCGAAGCAGTTTTACGAACAGGTGAACGTGGTGGTCGTCCCCTCGGTCTGGGAAGATCCCTGCCCGCTCGTCGTCGCCGACGCGCAGGCCGCCTGCAAACCCCTGCTCGGCACGCCGTTCGGCGGCATTCAGGAGGCGATCAAGCCTGGCGTGACCGGCTGGCTGACGTCGCCCGATCCCGCCTCGATCGCCAAGAGCATTTCGGCGATCATCGAAGCGCCGCAGCAGATCGTGGAGATGAGCGAGCGATTGAAGTCCGGCATCGACAAATGGGTTTTTGACGACGTCGTCGCCGGCTATCGCAACGTCTACGACGAGCTCACGCGCGGCCGCGGCACGCCTCGCACATAGCCGAAGCTGACGCAGATGCCGCCAATGGCCCTCAACCATCCCGCCATGTTCTTTCTCACGCATTGCCAGACATGATCAGCCTGCTCGCATTCGGCAGCTATATCTACCAGAGTGCGTCCGCGATCATTCTGATCTTCGCCGTCAGCCATATCCTCTCGCCGGCCCAGTACACCTCGTTCTCGCTGGCGCTGGCGACGAGCCAGTTGTTCTGCGTCTTCGTGTTCGAATGGCTGCAACTGGCCGGCGTTCGTTTCCTCGCCGCAGCTTCCGGAGAAGAAGCCGCGCGCCTGCGGTTCTCGCTGTTCAGCGCCGGGCTGCTCAGCGCGCTGGTGCTGCTGCTCGTCGGCGGCGTGGCGGGACTGCTGGGCACGCTCGAGACGAGCGTCGTCGCCCTCGCGCTGGCGATGGCCGTGCTGCAAGGCGCCACCGACCTCTATTTCATGATCGTCCGCGTGTCCGACCGGCTGGGGACCGCGTCCGTCCTCCTGATCCTGCGTGCCAGCGTGCTTCTGGCCGGCGCCATCGCGGGCGCGCTGCTCCACGGCACGGCTGCAGCGACGCTGTGCGGCATGGCCGCGAGCTACGGCGCGGTGCTTCTCCTGAGCCTGGTCGTGCATCGCACCTCGCTACGGCGCGCGTCGCGACGCGCCATGCTGACCGACTGGGGCAATTTCTGCCGCTATGGCATCATGGCTGCGGCCGCCTCCGTCATTCATCTCTCCGTACCCGTCACCTTGCGCCTGATCGTGATCGCCACGCTCGGCCGCGCGTCGACCGGAGCGGCCGGCTTCTCGATGGCGATCGACCTCCTGCAACGCCCGTTCTCGGTCCTGGTGGCCGCCATTCACACCGTCTGCTATCCCAATGTCGTGGTCCAGTTCGAGCGCGGCGTCGACGGCGAAGCGCGCAGGGCCAGCGCCCGCATGCTCGAATTCATCCTCTGCGCGACGATCGTGATGCTGGGCGGGCTGATCGGCCTCCTGCCCGACGCGGCGCATCTGTTCGTGCCCGCCGATCTGCTGGTCGATTTCCTCAACGCGGCGCCGGTCGCGGCGATCTTCTACTTCCTCCACACCCACCTTCAGGCCACGCTCGCGATCGTGCCGCATCTAACCAAATCGGCGACGAGACTGGTCGTCGTCGCGGCGTGCCAGCTGCTGCTGGTGTCGGCGGCATCCTCGATCGGCGCGTTACTGCACATATCGGTGGCGGGACAGATCGCGAGCGCGGCCTTGGCCACCGCGCTCATCATCCTCTTCGCCAGCGGTCCGCTGATCCGGTTCAGGGCGGCGCCAAGGGCGCTGCTGATCCTGGAAGCGACCGTTGCGGCCGCCGCGATCGCGATGCTAGCGGCGGCTCCGTCGGACTCCCTGACCTGGCTCGCGGGAAAGATCGTCTTTGCCGGCCTCGCCGTCGTTCTGGTGACGTGGCGAGGCGATCTGCTGGCCTCGGCACGCAGTTAGGATCAGGCCTTCACCGCGTGAGCCAGCGCGTTGCCGCTGGTATCGCCGGTCAAACCGTAGATCCTGAGAGTCTCGTCGACCATCGGCCCGACACCGAAATATTGTTGGGCGCGCGCAAGAGCATTGCGCGACAGCGCGGCGCGCATCGCGGGGTCGGCCACCTTCTCGAGCGCACCGACGAGCGCGTCGACGTCCTCGAACGGGACGATGAAGCCGGTCTGGCCCTGGATGATCTGATCAGTCGCGCCGCCCGCCGGAGTCCGGACCGGAATGAGGCCCGTCGCCATGGCTTCGGCAACGCCGAGCGGGAATCCCTCGAACCGGCTCGGCAGCGCGAACACGTCGGCGGCCCAGAGGATTTCGCGGACGTCGCCCATGAACCCGAGGAACTTGAAGGTGTCCTTGTCCTTCTCGCCAGCATAAGCGAACGACTTGATTTCCTTCTCGCGCTCGGCTCCGCCGCTGCCGACAAAGTAGCATTTGATGTCGATCGGCGGAGAACTGGCGCCGTCGCGGATCTTGCGCGCCGCCTTGATGAGGAGGTCGTGGCCCTTCACCCAGGCGAGACGGGCTGCCAGCAGGCACATGAACTCACCGTCGGCAACGCCGAATTTCGCGCGCGCATCGCGGCGCTCGGCATCCGAGGGCGGCCGGAAATGAACCGTGTCGACGCCGCCATAGACCTTGGCGATCCGGTTCTTGCCGAACAGCACGTAGCGGCGCAGATGCCGGAGCGATTCCTCCGACATCAGAATGAGGGTGTGGGGAAAGAAGAGGTTGAAGAACAGGACCTGGACCGGGCTGAAGGTCGATTGCGGCGCATTCTGCACCTTCTCGATGTTCCCGAGCACCGAGGGATGATAGGTCGCAACGCAGCGCGCGCCGGTGAGCAGCGCGAGCAGCCGGCCCCACATCAGCATGCCCAGCCCGTGGACGTTGATCACGGTGATGTTGTTCTTCCGGATCAGCTTCAACAACCGCATGAAGATCGACAGCGAAGGCAACTTCCGAAGTCCCGGAATGACGTGCCATTCCTTGACGGCCGCCGCCAGCTTCTGACGCTTGTATTCGGACTTCTCGTCCGAGCGCACGGCACCGGAGACCAGGTGGATCTGCACGCCCCGGCCATGCAATCCCGTGGCCAGGGTCTCGCAATAGGATGCAATCCCGTCATTGCAATTCACGACCTCAACCAGAAACATGACATTCGGGGCGGGATCTTGCATGGGAATGGCCTTACTCCGTTCAATCGACGACATTTCGGTCAGTGCTTAGCGGCAAATTCCATGCCGTGCCAGCGGTTTGCCCGCAACAGCGTTGCGCGCCTAACATATTGACGTTGCGGATCTGCGACACTCCGCCCCGGCACTGCAGACGACGTCCGAAGTCCGCTTCTCGGGTTCGCGCCTTCCGCCGGAAGTCGGCGTTCCCTTCAAATTCCGCAAGCAACGCCCGGTTGAAACGTCCCCCGGCCCCTTGCCCGCCGGGTCCGCGACCGATTGTCCCGCCGTCAACGCACCGATCGCCGCACCTCGTGCACACAGATTGGACCTCTCATCTGGTCGGCGTCGTTCGTTCGACTGGCCCTGCACATCAACGAGGGGTTTCTTCATCGGCCAAAGACAGACTCGATATCCTTCTGCATTGACGTCGACACGATGTCGCAGCGACCAGGAGAGAAAACAAAACTCCGGTGGCGAGTTCCATAGATTTACTTTCTCGCTTCCCGACTGCACGCGGGAAAATTCGGAAGCGCGCTGCAAGCCTTCAACGCCCGAACAACTGTCACATTCGAAGTTCGATCGATATTTTTTGCGGTCGTGACTCGCAGGCAACTCGATCCGCCCACGCCACAGGCTTAACGGCGCTTAACACAATAGATTCGAAGCAAGGCTGCTCGCGCGACAAGCAAATGCGTTTCGATTAGGCACCGGCACAACATCGATCGAACATCGTCGTTGCATCGCCATTCGAACGTCACGCTGCAAGCACATTGCCGTGGTCTTCATCGATCAATCTCAGTCCACGCAGATTCGTGCGCTGTGGGCGTCGCGCCGGAAGCGTCGGTGAGAAAATCTCCGGGTGCTTCCATTTTTACCGATCTCACCAACTCGAAAAACAGAGATTGGCCGATACGACAGACGCAGGCGGCACCGAACTCTCGCGTTTCAGAAAAGGCTCCGAAATACCGATGACTACCGCATCACCAGATCAGACGATCCTGTCGGCGAGCACCTTTGTCAGTTCCATCGGCGTCAATGTTCACGTTGGATATTCCTGGGGCGCCTACGACAACCTCGCCCTCGTCGAGGACAATCTCAATTATCTCGGGGTGACGAAACTGCGGGGCGGACTCGCCACGAGCCCGGAAGCGCAACCGATCGTCGAGGGACTTGCGAAGGACGGTTACAAATTCGACCTCGTGGTTCCGTCGGGCGTTCCGGCCGGCGGCGCGGCTGCGCTCCAGTCTTATCTGGAATCCGTCAAGGAGTTCGCGGCCAGCCATCCCGGCAGCGTCATCGCGCTGGAAGGCCTCAACGAGGTCAACATCCAGGGCTTCAGCTATAATGGGAGCTCGAGCGTCTCGGCCGCAGCGCAGTTCCAGGCTGTCTATTACAGCGCCATCAAGGCGGACGCCGCGCTCAAGGATATCCCCGTCTACAATTTGTCGATCGGCTATAATGACTCGGCCGACTACGCCAATCTCGGAAACATGTCGGGGTCGACCGACTACGCCAACTCTCACGCCTATGTCAGCACCGGCCTGACACCCGAAACCGCCCTCGAGCAATTGCTCGGTAACGCCACGTCGGTCACCGGCGGCAAACCGGTCGTGATCACCGAGACCGGATATACGACCAAGAGCGATACCCCGTATGTCGGCGCCAGCGAGAACGTACAGGCGAAATCGATCCTGAACACGCTGGTCGATGCCTACAAGGACGGCGTCAGCACCACCTATCTCTATCAATTGCTCGACGCCTCGGCGAGCAACGACCCTACGGATCCCGAATCGCACTGGGGCCTGTTCAACGCCGACGGAACCCCGAAGCTCGCGGCGACCGCGGTCCACAATCTGACGACGATCCTGGCCGACGACGGCAAGGGCGGCCACACGCCGACTGCCTCGCTGAACTATACGCTCGACAACATGCCGGCGAGCGGGAACAGCATGGTTCTCGGCAAGAGCAACGGCGCCTATGAGCTCGTGGTCTGGGCGGAACCCAAGGTCTGGAACGACGCCACCGACACCGAGATCGCGAATCCGACGATATCGGTTACCGTCAACCTGGGCAGCGTCCACCACCTGATCAACGTCTATGACCCGCTAAAGGGCAGCTCGCCGATCGCGACCTACACCGATGTCAGCCAGATCGTGGTTCCGATCACGGACCACCCGCTCATCATCGAGATCGACGCTCCCGCAGGAGGCGGCTCTGCACCGCCCGCCGTGACCGACGTCAGCGGAACCGCCGCCGACATCGTGTCGCAGATGTCCGACCTGAACGCCTCGGATTCGCTTGAGACCATCACGCTCACCGACACCCACGTGCTTCCGGTCGCCTCCGATGCCACCATGGCGTACATGATCTCGCATTACGGGAAGGCGCTCGCGGCCATCCAGGGCGGCTACCAGTTCTCCGTCACCAACTCGACCGACACCTGGAGCGTCACCAGGGTCTACGACTCCTCCGCAAAGCTTCTGTCGACCAGCACGTCCAACTTCACCGACGGCGTCATCACCAGCAAGGTAACGCTCAATACCGACGGCTCGTCGGAGAACATCGCCTATACCGGCGGCAAGATGGTGCGTGACGTCACCGTCTCGGCGATCGGCGACAAGGACACCAAGACCTACGATACGAGCGGCAATCTCACCGCGGACCTCGTTCAGAACAAGGACGGCTCGTCCTCGAACACGCTCTATTCGAACGGCGTCAAGACCAAGGTCTACGTCACCAATGCCGACCGCACCCACGACAACTACTATTACAACATCACCGGCCAGTCCTATACCAGCGAGCACGACCAGCTCGACGCGGGCGGGAGGCTTCTATCAGTCGTCCGGATGCATGCCGACGGCTCGATGGCCTACAGCCAAGTCTACAACAGCGACGGCAGCAAGGTCACGACCCAGTACGACGCCACGGGCCACAAGACCTCTGTCGTCACCGTGACATCGACGGCGACCAGCACCGATTTCTACACCACAGCCGGCGTTCTCAAGCAGACCGTCGTGCAGACGACCTCCGGCAACGTGACCACCACGAACTACAATGGTTCGCTGCTGGTGTCCGTCTACGTCGTCAACGCCGACGGCTCGAAGGACTCCAAGCTGTACGACGCCAAGGGCGTCATCGCGAGCGACGTGGTCCAGAACGCGGACGGCTCGTCGTCGACCACGCTCTATACCGCAGGCGTCAAGACCAAGGCCTACGTCACCAACGCGGACGGCAGCCGCGATAACTATTATTTCAACATCACCGGCCAGTCCTATACCGGCGAGCACGATCACCTCGACGCGAGCGGCAAGCTGCTGTCGGTCAGCCGCACCCATGCGGACGGCACCATGGCCTACAGCCAGGTGTTCAACAGCGACGGCAGCAAGGTCACGACCCAGTACGACTCGACCGGCCACAAGACCTCGGCCGTCACCATAACGTCGACGGCCACCACGACCAATTTCTATACCATCGCGGGCGCGCTCAAGCAGCAGGTCGTGCAGACGACCTCCGGCAACGTGACCACGACCAACTACAACGGCTCGCTGCTGGCGTCGGTCTACGTGGTCAACGCCGACGGATCGAAGGATTCGAAGCTGTACGATTCCAACGGCATCATCGCGAGCGACCTGATCCAGAACAAGGACGGCTCGTCCTCGAACACGCTCTACACGGCCGGCGTCAAGACCAAGGTCTATGGCACCAATGCCGACGGCAGCCACGACAACTACTATTACAACATCACCGGCCAGTCCTATACCAACGAGCACGACCACATCGATCCGAGCGGAAAGCTGCTTCTGGTCAGCCGTACCCATGCCGACGGCTCGATGGCCTATAGCCAGGTGGTCAACAGCGACGGCAGCAAGGTCACGACCCAGTACGATTCCACAGGCCACAAGATCTCGGTCATCACCGTCACGTCGTCGGGCACGACGACCGACATCTACGATGCATCGACCGGCGCATTGAAGCAGGAGGTCTCCAAGACGAGCTCCGGCGACACCACGACGACGAACTACAACGGCGCCAAGCTGGCGTCGGTCTACGTGGTCAACGCCGACGGGTCAAAGGACACCAAGCTGTACGATTCCAGCGGGATCATCGCCAGCGACCTCATCCAGAACAAGGACGGTTCGTCCTCGAACACGGTCTACTCCGCCGGCGTCAAGACGAAGCTCTATGTCACCCATGCCGACGGCAGCCATGACAACACCTTCTACAACATCACGGGCCAGAGCTATACGACCGAGATCCAACACCTCACCGCCGCCGGCGCACTTACGGCCCTGACCCGCCTTCACGCCGATGATACGCTTGCCTACAAGCAGGTGATCAACAGCGACGGCAGCAAGGTCACCGACCTTTACGACAGCACCGGCCACAAGATGAGCGAGATCCTGAATGCCGCCGATGGATCGACCACGACGGACACGTACAACTCGTCGGGAGCTCTGGTCCAGGACGTTCACAAGACGGCGGGCGGCGACGTGACGACGACGAACTACGCGAACGGATTGAACTCGTCGATCTACGTCGTCAACGCCGACGGCACCAAGGAAACGAAGCTGTTCGACGGCAGCGGCAGTCTCACCAGCGACTACGTGCTGAACAAGGACGGCTCAAACTCGACCACCGTGTTCACGTCGGGCGTCAAGACCGCGGTCTACGCCAACAACGCCGACGGCTCGCACGACAACACGATCTACAACATCACCGGCAAGAGCTACGTCACGGAGCAGCAGCACATCGACGCCGCGGGCAAGATGACCTCGATCACCCGGTCGCACGCGGACGGTACGCTCGATTACACGCAGGTGGTCAAGGCGGACGGCAGCAAGGTCTCCGATGTCTACGACAGCACCGGGGTCAAGACGACCGAAACCATCAACAACGCCGATGGAACGTCCGACGTCTTCAAGTTCAAGGTCGCCGGCCTGCCGGGCGCCGTCGAGCACGACAGCTACAATACCAGCGGCTCGCTGCTCTCGATCGACGTCCTCAACACCGATGGGACCCACGCCGTCACGGCGGTGACTGCGGGACTGACACTGGCCGGCGGCAGCGGCAACGACGTCTTCTCCGCGGCGCCGGGCACGACCACCGTCATGTTCGACGGCGGCAACGACCAGATCAAGAGCTTCCACGCCGGAGCCGCGGCGAACCACGACACGATCGAAATCCTGAAATCACTGGTGGCCGACTACAGCCACCTGCAGATTTCGCAATCAGGTTCCGACACGCTGATCCAGCTCACCTCGGCCGATTCCATCCTGTTGAAGAATGTGAATTCGGCCAACCTGGATCACGGCAACTTCCTGTTCGTCTGACGCCGAACCAGCTGGCAGGTCCCCCTGCCAGCTGAACGGGGACGACGGGGGAAGCAAGGTCAGTGCGGCCGCGCGGGTGTGGCCGCACCGATGAAGATGATATCCTCGGCCAGCAGCGGAAGCCGCCGCAGCAGCATCGACTTCAGCTTTCCGGCGCGCATGAAGGTGGCCATCTTCACCTCGACCGGCGCATAGCCGGCGTCGATTGCGACCTTGGCGATGGTATAGGGCGTGAAGAAGAACCGGTGATCGCTGTTGATCGTCTCGACGTTCTTCAAGATGCCCTTGATGTTGCCACCCCTGAAGGCGTTCGGAACGGTGATCACGATCTGATCGACGACGTCGCCGTAATTCTCCCTGAAGCGCGACAGGAACGAGACCGGATTCGGAATGTGCTCGACGACTTCGCCAAACACGGCGATGTCGAACTTCCGGCCGGATATTGCATCGATCTTCTGGCCGGACGTCACGTCGCCCGCGACCATGTTGTCGAGCCCGGAAATCCGCGACGCCTCCCGCACCGCATCCGCATCGATGTCGACGCCGACGGTGTATTCGGAACACTCGGTGATCAGGCCGTGCAGCCAGTCCCGGTTGTCGATCTTTCGTTTGATGAGCGGCAGATGATCACAGCATCCGACATGCAGGACGCGCTTGCCCCGACAGATGTCCACGAGGACGTCGCATCTGTATTTGACGTCGCCATCGCCCCGATATTGCACGACGATGGTGTCTTTGAACTTCGAGCCGTCGAGATAGGGATAGACCTGCGAAAAATCGGTAATGATCGACGACATGGGCTTGCTTCCTGTGTCCGAGACGTTTCCGGACACAACTATACATGGCAAGCAATCAGAATTGTGACCGGGTTGAACCGGCGGACCAAACGCGGATCGCCGGGAACCTCGCCGTCGGTTCGCGGGCCGTCAGGCGCGCAGGCGACCTGGTGCTTCCGAGCGCACGATCCGCGCAGGTGCTCCCGCGGCGACGGAATGCGGCGGGACGTCACGCGTCACGACCGCGTTGGCGGCAACGTTTGCTCCCGCACCAATCGAAGTCGGGCCAACGATCACGGCACCGGTGTAGATGACGGCACCGTCGCCGATGGTCGGGCAACCCGGTTCATCCCAGGCACGCCGGCCGAGCGTGACGTTGTGATAAAGCATCACGGAGCGACCGATCCGCGCCCCCTCGCCGATCACGACGCCGGTCGGATGCGGCAAGATCAGCCCTGGACCGATCTCCGCGAGAACCGAGATGTAGCAGCCGCGCCGCATCAGCGCCCGCACGAGCAGCCAGGTGATCTGATGTCCCCAGCGGGTCTGGAATCGCAGCATCCTGGCGATGCGCCAGGTCGTGATCACGGCAAAGCCCGGGCTCGTCAGCATGGCGACGAAAGCGGCAGCCACACCGGACCTGCCGGTGTTTGCCATCAGGTCCTCGCGCCACGGAATTCCCGCTTGGGACTTGCCGCTCATTCCCTCAACTGATGACATCAAACGATCTCTACTAACCTGCCGAGGAAACATTCGCCTGGATCGACGGAACCGAGCCGCCGAGCAGCGATTGCATGCTGTTCCAGATGCGACGCCTGAATATCACGTAGCTGCCAAGCACGATCAGCGCATAGACGGCCGTCGCCAACAGCCAATGTGACAGGCTTGCGACGTCTGCCTTCGTGGCGACGAGTGCACACAATGCGCCGAGTGCGGTGGCGACGGTGGCCGGCATCAGGGCGCCCAACAAAGAGGCATAGGAGATCGCGCAGTTGCGGGCTCCAATCATCAGCATCAGGACGCAAACGAGGATCGATACGATCAGGTACACGACCGCCACGGCCGTGAGCCCGAACGGCAACGCCACGACAAAGGCGAGGATCATGCTGGCACTGTTGGCGGTGCTCACCCAGAACTGGAGCCGGGCCTTGTTGTGAGCGAGCAGAATCGGTCCGGCATAGGCCGCAATCGACTGCGCCGCGCCTGCCGGCGCAAGGATGGCAATCAGCGGCAGGACTTCCTGCCAATGCGGCGAGAGGAACGTCGCAACGGGATATTTCAGCCCGAACGTCAGGTAGATCATTGCCGGGAATGTGATCATCGCGGTCATGCCGAGCACCGCGCAGATCGCCGCCCTGCGCCGTTCCTGTTCCCGCTCGCCGTTCATCCGGCTCAGGGTGGCCATCAGAACGCCGCCGCCAGGCCACGACAGGATCATCAGCGGAAGCGTCATGAACTGGAAGGCGAGACCGAACAGACCGACCGCCGCTGCGCCCAGCTTGGCGCCGATCATGAGATTGCCGACGTTTCTCGCAGTGAAGTTGAGGACGTTCGAGGCCAGCACCCAACCGCCGAACGACAGCATCAGCGCGACGCCGCGCCATTTGAAGGACAGATGGATATGGCGCCTGGTGTTCACATAGAAGGCGACGGCGCGCACCGCCTGCATCAGGACATAGTATGCGATCAGCGCCCAGATCCCCCATCCGAGCAGGGCTCCGGCCACGCCCACCGTCGCGGAAGCCAGAGCCGCGCCGGCTTCGATCAAGGCGATGGTCTGATATTGCAGGGAGCGCTCCAGGACCGCGCGCGGCCCCATCGCGGAAATGGACAAGACGACCGAACCGGAGAGAGCGGCGAGCACGGACGGCAGCCCCTGCATGTCGACGGCAGCCCCCAGCGGCTTCGAGGCGGCGGCCAGCACCAGGGCACAACCAATCCCGATCGCGACCATCAGAGTCGTCGCCGCGCCGGCTTCCTCCCTGGTGAGCGACGTCCGCTGGATCATCGCGCTCGACAGCCCAAGGTCGGTCAGCATGGAGATGAAGGCGATGAAGGGCAGCGAAAACGCCACGAGCCCGAATTCCGTGGGCGTCACGAAATAGGTGATCAGCAGCGTGATGAGGAACTGAACGGCCGACTTCACGACGTTCACGCTCGACATCGAGAGCAGGTTCTTGATGATCATGACGTCTCTCGTATGTGATCCGGCTGAAACGATTGCGAAAGGACGCGCTCAGGCGACATAGCGAGCTTCACGGCGCACTCCAAACAACAGGCCCCGCAGCGCCGGATCGAGCAAGCGGCGGAGTCTCACTTCGATCAGCTCGTAACTGACAGTTCCCGCTATCAGTGCGGCAATCAGGCCGAGGCCCGCGAACCCGGCCCAGAGGAGCCAGAGATTGACGCCATGCGCGGCCAGCTTCACTCCGATGACCTGCAACGGAAATAGCGCAAAAGGGTGGACCAAATAGAGGCTATAGCTGATCTTTCCGAGGAACTGCAGGAATTTGCCGCTCAAAGCGACGGCAATACCGGAGTCCGGAGCAAGGACCATTCCAAACAGCAGCGCGCCCGGCAACAGCCCGACCAGCGGATGCGCATATTCGATCGACACGTACATCGCGATCCCGCAAAGGATGCCCGCCAGCAATCCGGGCCAGCCGACGACGCGGATCCGCAAATCGATCAGGCTGAACAACAGCCCGACCAGAAAGAACGCGGCGATCGGCCGAAAGGCGATGCCCGCGAGACCGAGCAGGATGAACGGCGCCGCCAGCAGCCAGTTCCTCCGCCGCACCAACATCACGAAGATCACCGCGAACAGAATGTAGAACGCCCATTCGTAGCTCAGTGTCCACGCGTTCTGCTGGCCGATCGGCAATCCCAGCGCGTCCGGCAGGAACGCCAGATTGACGAAGAACAGCTTGAGATAGGTCGGCAGATCGATCCCCTTGAAGAACTTGTAGCCAACCAGGGGGCCTGCCGTGAACAGGATCAGGTGCAGGATCACGAACACGGGTAGGATTCGCAGGGCGCGATCGAGAAAGAACTTCCCGACGCTGCGGTGACGCATCAGGCTCGCCGGAATCAGGAAGCCGCTGATCATGAAGAACAGCTCGACCCCGTGCCCGCCCATGTTGACAGTCGCTTCCAGCCACGGCCAGATCGGAGGCAGGAAGCCTGCCAGAAGCGGCATGTCCTGAAGATGGACGATCAGCACGGTGAGCGCGGCGACGCCGCGCAGCCCCTGGATCGCCTCCACGAAATTCTTGCTGTCTGCGCTCACCGCCGCGATCCGATATCAAGATGAAGGAAAGTTCCGGACCAGCGCCCGTGCTGCGCACTGCAGCTCATTGCATGCGGCAACATCGCGATCATGCCGGCCGAGAGACCAGATCGTCGACGTCAGGCGCGAGTGGCACCGCGTCCGCGACGGTCTCGTCACGTCTCTCTCGGGCGAAGACTTCGCTGAAGGCGACGCCGAGCATGATCAAGCCGCTTGCCGGACCATAGGCCAGCACGGTGATGGTGAAGAGGTTCATGGCGACCGCGAAAGACAGCTTGTAGATGTCCCTGGTCCTTGCGACCGCGAGGATGACCATGACCATGAACAACACGAAGATCGGCCCGAACATCAGGTAGGTGCCGAGGTAGAAATTATCCACCGGAACGTAATAGCTGAGCTTGTTCGAGAACAGCAGCTGCGGATAGTTGAAGCAACCGAGGCCGCAGCCGGTGAAGAAACCGACCGGCATAAGCTCAGCCATGTAGACGAACGGCAACTGCCAGCTGTTGTTGACGCGGTCCTGCAGGCTGAACAGGCCGCGCGACATGCTGACAAGCCCGTTGCCGGAGAACAGGGCGATCAGCACCGCGGGCACGAGGATCGACAGGAACGACAGCAGCGCCATGCGCCGCAGCATGGGAAACTTCTCACGCTCGGGAACGAGGCGAACGATGATCAGGCAAGCGACGTAGATCACCATCACGCCGAGCGAGGTCTTGTTCGTGGTCAATTTGATGGCGTAGAGACCGATCGGGGCCCAGAACAGGCACCACAGCAGGCTCCGGCGCACCGAGCTGATCGTGAACGAAATGAACACGAAGAATGCGGCCATCGTGCTGTCGGCGGCAAGTCCGGCGAGGCGCGTCTCGGACGCCGACCACCACAGCCGCGTCGCCTGCCGCGTCGTGCCGAAAGTCTCGTAGGCATATCCCACCCAGGGCAACTGCATGCGGGACGACAATATGATCCCGACGATCGTCAGGTAGAAGATCGGGTGAAGCCACCGCAGCAGTCGATCGTAGTCGCCGAAATTGCGCCCGCAGAAGCAGAAGCCGACGAACACCGGCGCGATCATCTTGAACGACGACATCATGCCGCTGAAATAGCCCAGGAACACGTATCCGAGGTAAAGCGCAAAGCAGATGTAGAACAGCGTGAGGATCGCGACGAGGTTACGCCCCATCAGGACGTAGCGCTGCACGAAGGCAAAAATGCAGACCAGCGCGAAAATGTCAGGCAGGAACCACAGCGGGCTGATCTTGAGAACGGCCAGATAATAGCGCAGCGCGCCTGCGAGCGCATCGCGGTAGAAATAAAGCAAGAGCGCGATAGCCTCGAGACTGAAGAATGCACTGCCCTCCTGCTGGTGATGCCGGGGCAAGGCCGCCGGATCGACCATGCGCCAGTCCGACCTCGGTAGAGCCGAAGAGCTGCTGGACATGCCCGTCACTCCGCCGCGACCACAGCGGGAACGGCGCGGCGATTGAAAAGCCGAAGCACGAACCGCGACCCCGGCATCTCGACCCAGAGGTAGGTGAGGTTGGAGAGCACGAGCACGGCGGCCACGAAGACGGCGAGCAGCAGTGAGGCTGCTAGTCCGGGAAGAATGTTGTCCACGATTTGCAGGCGCCCGGTGCCCACGCCACGCGCGAAGTACTGGATGAGGACAAGTATCAGCGCATGCGTCATGTAGATCGAATAGGAGCGCTTGCCCAGCCAGACCAGCGGACGGACGGACAGCAGCTTCGGCAGGAGCCGCTCCGGAAACGCCATCAGCGAGCCCAGCAGGGCGCCGAAAACGATCGGCGCCACGAAGCTGAGCCGTTCGTCGAAGCCGACGACGGAAACCAGCACGATGGCGACGACGGCCGCACCGATCTGGCAGGCCGACTGAACGAAGGGGCTCACTGAACGACCTTTTCCCGAGACGAAACGAAGCGTGAGCACGCCGACGAAGAAGCCCAGGAAGCATCGGGTGAAGGCGTTGGTCTGGAAATCGAGCGTTTCATTCTTGAGCACGAAGATAATGAGAGCCGCGCCCATCACCGCCAGCACGGCGCTGAAAACATAGACGAGCCTGATGTAGCCAAGGCGCTGCGACAGGACGACGACGGCGCCAAACACGAGATAGGTGTAGAACTCCGCGCTGATGCTCCAACTCGGGCCGTTCCAGCTCAGATAATCGAGCACGCCCATAGCATGGAGCAAGAACACATTCGCGACAAACGAGTACACATTGTTAACCTGGAGATCCGCCGTCTCGTTGGTCGAGAAGTGCAGCAGGTCCAGTTCGGTGAGCGTGAGCCGCATCAGCCGAAACGCCAGAAAGGCGAACAGCATGACGATGTGCAGCGGATAGATGCGTGCGATACGACGCAAGGTGAACGTTCGGAAGTCGAACCCGCTGAATTCGGACTGAACATAGCTCATCGAGATCACGATGCCGCTCAACACGAAGAACAAATCGACGAAGAGCCAGGAATTGTGAAAAAACGCGACGTCGATCCAGGCGCGATGAGGCAGCGCAGCGGCGAGCGGATCCGATCCGACGAAGTGATGGACGACCACGCAGAGGGCGGCGAGGCCACGAACGCTGTCCAGCGGAACGTAGTGCGCCTTTGTTTGATGAGCTAGCACTTGATAGAGGCTCTACGATTCGACCAAAGCGAAATGCTGCGGTGCAATATAATGCCTCCACCGGGTGGTTTATTCAACTGAAAAGAGCCGCGAAGCGCCGATCTCGACCAGGACAGTGCACGACAGATGCGGCAGCAAGACGCCGGTCGGCATCTTTGCTCCGACGACATGCTCATAGACTTCAATTCAGCTTTCGTGAGGCAACGGGCATTGCGTTTGGAACAGATCAGGGCTGCACGCGCGAGCTGCGGCCTTGTTTGCAATGTTGCGAATGGCCATCAACGACCTAGCCTCGCATTAACTTGATCTCGCGCGAAGTTCTGATAGCTCCATCGCGGCTGAGTTGAATGACAGAGGGGCCTTTGGGCGCGATATCGCGATTTTTCGCCACAGCCGTGTTTGTGCTGGCGCCACTTCCGCTCGGATCCCTCGACCTCGCGTGGATTTGCTTCTGGAATTTTCTGCTCGTCTGCAGCCTGCTGACCGCCGATCTTTCGGCCGTGAGCCGTCGCAATGCCATGTTGCTCATTCCATTGGCAGTGGCGATCGCGGCGGTGGTTGTCATCGTGGCGTTGCAAACGTGGAGCGATCCGTCCAGTGAATCAGCAGCGGTCTGGGAACTGCCGCGGCGTTTTTTCGGCCTCGTACTGCCTGACCGTCTCTCGGTCACCGCACGCGGAACGTGGCTGGCGTTCGGATCGGTCTTGCTGCTGTCGCTCGCCTTCACGCGCGCCGTGATTCTTGCAAGCGATGCGGGAGCCGCACGCTCGCTGCTACGCATACTGGCATGGGCGGGATGCCTGTATGCATTGTACGGAATTCTGGCGGAGCTGATCGCACCGGACATGGTGCTGTTCAGGCAGAAAGAAGCCTACCTGGGCTTTGCCACAGGGACCTTCGTCAATCGAAACACGGCGGCGACGTTCTGGGGCAGCTGCGCCCTGCTGTTTCTGGTGCCGCTTCTGCGCACCATGCACCGCCAGGAAGGCGGGCCGCCGGAACAACCGGATTGGCGATCGCAGCTCGAGCAAATCCTCTCCGCGCCGGTGGCGCTCGGTGCGGGATTCGCGATCTGCACGATCGCGCTTGCCATGACCGGATCGCGGGCGGGTCTGCTGCTGTCGGTTGGCACGTTCGTGCTGGCCATCATCCTTTATCTCGTGCCGCTCGAGCTCGGCAGATCGCGGAAGTGGCTGGTCCTCGGCGGCTCAGCGGCAGCAGGGCTCGTGCTCTTGCAGCTCGTAGGCGGCCTCGTGGCGGGGCGAATCGTCGAACACGGGCTGATCGATCCGCAGCGGCTTGCTGCGTACCAGGCATCATTGGGGATCATCGCTGATCATCGGCTGCTCGGTGTCGGGCTGGGCAATTTCGAAGCTGTTTTTCCCGCCATCAGACCCGCAACGCTCGGCAGTCTCGGCATCTGGGACCGCGCTCACAGCACGCCGCTGGAAATTGCCGTCGAATTAGGCATCCCCGCCTTCGCCGTCATCGCGCTGGCCTGCCTCTGGTATCTTTACCATCTGTTTACCGGAAGCTTGCGCCGAAAACGCGACCGCTACATACCCGTGATCGGCGCCAGCGTCGCTGTATTGGGAGTTGCACATAGCTGCATCGATTTCTCGTTGCAGATACCCGGTTACGGCGTGTTTTTCGCAGCCATCGTCGGGTGCGGCCTCGCGCAATCGCTACCATCACAGGTGCGAAAAGAACGTGGCAAATCCGTGCAAGTCGAGCTAAAGTCAAATTAATTGAAGTTTAAAGCCAAATTGATTGAAGTGGGCAGGGCAATGAGCTGGAATTCTGGTAGGCGCTTCACCGTGATCGTCGGAGCGCTGGCAATTTTCGCCGGAATGCCGGCAGCATTCGGCGCAACGGGCGTCAGCTCGGGCTGCGTTGCCAACACGGGCGTTGTTTCAGCCGAGCGCGCCACCGACTTTCTGGCCAATCCCGGCGGGCTGCTCGACCAGTTCAAGGACGGACAAGGCGGCCTCGCCTCGGCTGTGCGCGACCTCCTGACCGCGCGTCCCGAGACAGTCGATGGCATTGTCTCGCTGGCGAAGGCCAGCAGCACCGATCAAAGCCGCGCCATCGGCGCTGGTCTCGGCACCGCCGCTTCGGTTTGCGTCCTGTCGCAGCCCGGCGTTGCCCAGCTGATCCAGGAGGCGGTTCTCAAGACCGAGAATCCCGACCTGATCCAATCGTTCACCAGCATCACCGGCGATATCCCGACCGAAGCGACCAACGGCGCCGATCCGACGGGCGAGACCACAGCCGGCGGCGGACCTGGTTCGACCGCGGCGGAGGCACGCGGTGGCGGAGCAAGCTCGACCGCACCCACGGTCGTGAACCAGAGCGGGCCCGGTGCGGCGTCACAGACGCAGACGCTGTTTGCGGCGACGTCGACCGCCGTTCTGACCTCGGTAAGCCCGTCGCGCTGACGGCTGGAACCGTTAACCACCCCTCCCAGGCCGGTCCCGTGACCGGCCTATTTAGCTACAATTGTAAATTTCCGCGGAACCAAAGCTCAAATCGTTTGTGAGAAACCCGTAGCGTCAAAAAAGAAAACGCGAGACGGGGATGTCATGAGCTGGATTATCAAATCGCTGGTCGCGATCGGGATCGCGTCGACCGGCACCGCCGCCAAGGCCGAGATGTTGAACGACAGTTCGCTCAATCAGGCGAAGAGCGCGTTCATCCGCGAGTACGACAATGCGCTCGCGCCGCTGCAATTCGTCAAGTTCTGCATGAACAACGACGGCGAATGCGCGAGCGACGCCGCCGACCGGACACTGCCTTCGGGCGACCGGGCGATGAGCATGCTGCGCGAGGTGAACAGCTCGGTCAACGCGTCGATCACACCGATGCAGAAATCGACCAATCCGATGGTGGCGCGCTGGAGCCTTTCGCCGTCCGCCGGCGATTGCAACGACTACGCGGTCACCAAGCGTCATCAACTGATCGAGATGGGCTGGCCCAAGTCGGCACTGCGCCTCGCAGTGGTCCTGACAAATGGCGGCCAGGGCCATCTCGTGCTGGTGGCGCGACTTGCCGACGGCGACTTCGTCCTGGACAATCTTTCCGCTTCGGTGCGCCCCTGGAACGCCGCGGATTACGAGTGGATCTCGATGCAGTCCGGCGGAAATCCGCGCTTCTGGGTCGCGATCAACGAGAATGGCGAGCGCCTGCGCGCCACGCGTCTCGCGATGTTGCGGACCTCCGAATAGACCGCGCGAAGTTTCGCTCTACCGCCCTCAATCGCAGGTTGCGACAGGCGCGAGGCGATGGTCTGCCAGACCGTCCCTCGCGCCTTTGCCTTGGCATGGTGCTTGCCTAAAATTCATGCTTATCGCATACGAGCGCGCGCAACCATTCGCCGAATCCGCGCCTGATCGCAGCAAGAATTTCGTTCATGCGAAACGGGGATGCAGAGCGGGCAAGGATGGCAATTTGGTCCGTACTGGTTTATATTTTGCGCCGCACAAGAATTTGACATAGTTTTGGGTCATCAAGGACCTAGGGCCTAAATCCATACGTCATCGCTAGTTTGCAACGAGATATGAGCGCGATCCTAATCAAACTCGATAGCTTGTTGCGTGGCTCCCTGCCGGTTTTACGGATCGCGGCAGTGATCGCCGTTGCCGTGTCTGCGACGCTGTCGGCGCCGGCACAGGCTCAATGCGTCGATCGCGCCGAACGAGCGCCGTCGTCCGCGGTCAGCGCATTCGTCTCGGACCCCTCGGTTTTGTTGCGACAGTCGAAGAACGACAGGGACAAGCTTTCGGGCCGGCTCACCGGATTGCTGGTGACCGACATAGCCGCGCTCGATCCGGTTCGGGACATGCTGCGCCAGGCGAGCCAGGCCGACCGTGTCGCAATCGGCGCCGGGCTTCACCGTGCCGAAGAGCGCTGCATCGCGACCAAGCCCGACGTCGCGCGCCGGATCAGCGAATTCGTTGCCAAGCTGCACGACGGGTCCGTCCTCAAAGGATATCTCACGGATCAGGACGCAGCGGCTGCGCCCGTTCCGGGAAGCCCGGCTCCCGCCACGGCCAGCAATGCACCGGCGGGTCCGGGTGCAAGCGCCGGTCTGATGTCGGGTGAGTGGAAGACCGAACTCGCCGACCCGTTCAAACCCGTTCCCCTTCCCGAGTGACAACCTCAAGATTCCCAGAGATGTTTCAGCCACGAGATCAGTTTCCGCAACGCCCGAGATATGCCATCGAGGTCGGTGGCACGACGCTCAGCGCCGAGCGCGCTCTGGACATCGTACGCCGCCAATGGCCGCTGATCGTCGCCATCGTGGCCGGTACGCTCGCGATCGTTCTCGTCTACCTGATCGTGGCAACGCCGATGTACACGGCAAATGCGCGCATCCTGATGGACACACGCCAAACCCAGGTACTGGACAAGGACAGCGGAACCGCCAACGCGCTGATCGACCCGGGCTTCGTCGACAGCCAGGTCGAGATTCTCCAGTCTGACGACCTCCTCCTGTCGATCGTCCGTCGCCTGAAGCTCACCGAGGATCCGGAGTTCAACGGCTCGGATCCCGGGTTGATTCCGCTGGTCATCGGCAAGGTCATCTCGATGTTCGGGTCGGACGGTCCTCCGAGCAAAGAGCGGGTCGAGCGCGGCGCGGTCGAGCTTCTCCAGAAGAACCTTAAGGTCGAGCGCGTGCTGACGACCTATGTCCTCTCGATGAACTACCGTTCGATCGATCCGAACAAGGCTGCGCAGATCGCCAACGCGATTGCGGACGCCTACATCGTAGGCGCGCTGGAGGCGAAATATCAGTCGACCAAGCGCGCCGGCGAGTGGCTCCAGCAACGCAGCGCCGAGCTGCGTGAACAGGCGACGGCGAGCGACCGCGCCGTGCAGACGTTCAAGGCGCAAAACAACATCGTGGGCACCAGCCGGGGTCTGATGAGCGAGCAACAGCTTGCGGACGTCAACTCTCAGCTTATTGCCGCTCATGCCGCGACCGCCGAGGCCAAGGCCCGCCTCGACCGGATCGAGGCGCTGCTCGACAAGGATCTCGTGCAGCCGACCGTGACGGACGCACTCAACAACACGGTGATCACGCGCCTGCGCGCCCAATATCTCGACCTGGCGGCGCAATATGCCGACTGGTCGAGCCGTTACGGCAAGACCCACCAGGCGGCCGTCAACCTCGCCAACCGAATGGAAGAGCTGCGCAAGGCGATCGCGGACGAGGTCCGTCGTATCGCGGACGCATATCGCAGCGAGTACGAGATCGCCAAGAGCCGCGAGACGGCGCTTGAGGAGAATCTCAAGAATCTCGTATCCCAGGCCGGCAGCACGAGTCAGGCGCAGGTCAAGCTGCGCGACCTCGAAAGCGCGGCGGATACTTATCGTAACCTCTACAACAACTTCCTCGAGAAGCTGCAGAACGCAACGCAGAACCAGAGCTTCCCGATCAGCGAAGCGCGCATCATCGGCACGGCGGTCAAACCCGACAAGAAGAGCTCGCCCAAGACGCTGCTGGCGCTGGTCGGCGGCCTGCTCGGCGGTCTCTGTTTCGGCTTCGGGGCGGCCTTCACGAAGGAACTGATGAGCGACGTGCTGCGATCTCCGAGCGACGTCGAGGATCAGCTCGGGGTGAAATGCCTCGGCGTTCTTCCCGACATCCGCGCGGCGAGGGCTTCGGCAGATCATCCGGAAGGAAACATATCCAGCTACGTCGTCGAGCACCCGTTCTCGCGGTTCGCGGAGACGCTGCGGAACATCAAGGTGTCAATCGACGTCGCGCGCCTGTCGCGCGAGGTCAAGATCATTGGAATCCTGTCGTCCTTGCCGAAAGAGGGAAAAACGACGGTTGCCGCCAATTTCGGTCATCTGACCGCGTTGACCGGACATCGCACGCTACTGATCGACGGCGACCTCCATACCCGCTCGCTGACCAGGGCGCTGGCCCCCCATTCCAAGACCGGCCTGGTCGAAGCCCTCAAGGATCCGCGCTCGTTCGGCTATCATATCCAGCGCAGCAAGGAGAGCGGGCTCGACTTCCTGCCCTCCGTCGTCGCATCGCGCATGGTGAACTCGGCAGATGTCATCGCCTCCAAGGCGATGGCTGACCTGCTTGCAGTGGTGCGAGAGGAATACGAATACATCGTCATCGATCTGGCGCCGGTGATGCCGGTCACCGACGCCAAGGCTGTCAGCCATCTCGTCGATGCGATGGTTTACGTCATCGAGTGGGGCCGTACGACCCGCAACGCGCTCCAGGAGTCGATGGCGAGCTCCGAAGGCATTCAGAAGAAGCTTCTGGGCGCCGTGCTCAATCGCGCCAATCCGAAGATGCTCAAGAGGATCGAGGCGTATAAGGGCTCGCACTACAACAGCTACTATGTCGAGGGAGCCTAGCGCCACCGAGCCGGCGGCACAGGCAACGGGGATCGCCTATCGCTGGCTTCTGCGCGGCTCGACCATCGCGCTTGCCGCAGCCGCGCTGGCGTGGATCGCGGCTATCGCCCCGGATGTGACCAATCCCGCGGTTCCGCAGATTGCAGGACGCGTCGCGCGCGGCGAGCGATATGAAGTCGATCGCCTGAGACGGATCGTATCGGACAATTTGCCATCCGCCCGTCGCCTATGCAGCGCCAAGACGCTGCGCGAGCTCCTGCTGCTCCAGCTCGCAATCGCCGACGAATCGACACGCGCAGGCGACCTGAAGCAGATCGATCTCGATGCAGACGCCGTCGCGTCGACGAGCCGTGCCTTGCTGGCATGCGCGCCGACTGAAGCACTGGGCTGGTTCGGCAGCTACTGGGCCGAAATTCGCCAGGCCGGCTTTGGGCCGCGAACAGCGGAACTGCTGAGTCTTTCCTATCGCTTCGCGCCACACGAGGCCTGGCTCCAACTCATCCGCGCGCCACTGGCGCTTCGCGCCTTCAATGCGGCCTCGCCCGAGCTCAGGGATTACGCCACCCAGGACTTCGCCGATATCTTCCAGGCCCGCCTGTTCCCAAGCGCAGCTACGTTCTATCAGGCGGCCGGCGCCGAGGCGCGCGTCGCTCTGCTCGAACGTACCTGCACCGCGCCCGAAGCCGATCGGGAATTGTTCTCGCATTTCGTCGCGGAGAAGGGCCTGCGAATTCGCCATCGCTGTTATCCAGTCGATGGCGATGGCTTTCGGATGAGCCGCTAGGCTATTTCAGCTCGGTTCGCGGCACGCCCTGCGAGGGATTTTCGGGCAGGTATTGCAGGAAGAATTTGGTCAGGCCGCGACGGCTGCGCAGGATCGGCGATTCGAAGTACTTCCAGGACACATGCGCGACAGCGTACGAGATGACGAAGCCGATGGCTGCGCCCGCGGTAATCTTCACGCTGTCGGGCACCGACATCCCGCCATAGAGCGTGAGCGCCTTGCCGAGCGGGTTCGGGATGAAGTTGTGAACGAGATAGAAGCCGTAGCTGATCTTCCCGAGATGCTCGAGCGGCTTCCACTCCAGCGCTTGAACAAAGATACTGTCCTGGTTGGCGCGAACCCACCAGATCAGCGCGACCAGGCACAGCCCGATCGCAATGTCGATCGCGGGGGAAAGATACGAAGGGGCGTCGTAAATCACGCCGTTCGAGCACAGCATGAACCCGACGATGAGAAGGCAGACGAACGTGCCGTTGCCGTTCGGAGCCCATTCCCGTCTCTGGAGATGCAAGATCGTCAGCGCGCCGCCAAACGCGATGAGGCTGAAATTCCACGGCGACAGGGTATGGATGGCCGTGTGATTGAAGCCCGACGAATACATCAGGAAATGGCTGATCACACCGAGAACGACGACGCTCATGCAGGTGACGAAATGGCGCTCCAGAGGAAGCAGGATGAACAGGAAGGGCGCGATCACGTAGAACTGCTGCTCGACCGAGAGCGTCCAGAGCACGCCGAAGGGACCAGCGGTCCCGCCGATGACGCTGCCGATCCAGTAGTTGGACAGGTACACGACGTGATAGCGGAAGCCGAGATCGGGCCCCGCGTGCTGAAAATAGGACCGGGTCAGGAACAGGATGGCGAGAAGCGCATAATATGCGGGAAAGATGCGCGTCGCCCGCTTGACCCAGAAGGTGACGATTTCCGCCGCGGGCCGGGATGCGGCCGTCCCGACCTTGCCTCGCTGCCTGTTGAGCTCGCCGATGATCAGGAAGCCGCTCAGGATGAAGAATATCCAGACGCCGACGCTGCCCGAGTAGAACTGCAGTCCGCACTTGTGATTGAGATAGACCAGGACGACCGAGAGACCGCGCAGCCCGTTGAATCCCAAGATGCTGCCCGACTTCTCGGTGTTGACGCGCTCAGATCCAGGTAAAGGCATTGCAGGTTCTTTTCTTCGCACGGAGACCGAAAGCTACAGTCCCCTGGTTCTCAACTCAGTCGATTCTTCAGCCGACAGGCGGCCGCCGGCAAATTCCGAAAGAAGGAAGAGCGCAACCTTGGGCCTGTCGATCTCGTACATCAACCCAAACCTGTTCTCCGGCGGCTTCTTCTGCGGCTCGTCGAACAGCTCGTAGACCATCACGCTCTCGATCTCGACGTCTTTCTGGTTCTTCAGATATTGGAAGGTGTCCCGCAGTGACCGGAGGCATTGCTCCGTCAGGGGATCGCCAGGCCGATTTCCATAGGCCGGCTTGTAGATCTCGGCGCAATTGACCTCGTTGAACGTCACCGGGCGGTGATAGGACGCCAGCTTCTTGAAGAGGTCGAAGGGCGGATTGCGTCCATTCCAGTGCCGATGCGGATTCTGCCCCGCCACCTCGTAATAGTGGTAGGAGATCACGTCGTATTTCACGCCCCGGGACTCCATGAAGTCGAGGAAGCCCAGCATCGTCGACGTCGTGTTCAGCACCTTGCGCAGACGACTTCCGGTCTCGCGGTTGATCTGGTCGATGGCATCGGACGCGCCGTGCAACACCTGGGCCCAGTCTTCCATCACCGGCATTTCGAAGTCTGCCGCGGTCATGCCGCGCCCGAACAGCTTCTTCCCGTCGGAATCGACCGCGAACAGGTTGATCTCGTTCTCAAGCTCCCAGTCGGACACATCGTCCTTGAATTGCCGGACGAACGCGTAGGTGCGGTCGTAGCCCTGCCTGTAGAGCGCGTCCCGGTCTCCTTTGGGGTACCGCCCCTTGTCGGTGCGGTCACCGTAGCGGAAAGGGAAGTTGACCAAAGGGTGAAGCGTGATCGAGTATTTTCTGGCAAGCGCAATGGTTTGCCGGAACATCGCGGCTTCGCCCGGCTCGGCATCTTGCGTCAGATTGAGACCGGTCCTGTATTGCGTGAGCCCGCGCTCCCTCATGAGCTGAAAGATCGGCGCGAGATCCCTGCGCTTTTGCGGCGGTCCGCCGACCCCCCACTCCAACGCGTTCGCATGAGAACAGGCGGCAGCGATCGCCCAGGTGACGAGCAACGGCAAGGCGACGAACTTGGCGAGGCGATGGCTCAATCTGCAAGGCTCGGCGTTTTTTGGGGGGGGCAAATCGTCAAAGGGGCAGCAACGAATCACATGCTGCAAAATGCAGGCCGTTTCCCCTCTGCACGGGCGGCGTGCGGGTCGGGCGCGGCAACGCGCGCCCGACGTCGGCCTGGCTCAGTAGGCTTCCTGATGAATCAGCGCCAGCGCGGTCTTCAGGATGATCCTGAAGTCGAGCCAGATGCTCCAATTGCTGACGTACCAGATGTCGTATTCGACCCGCTTTTCCATCAGATCGATGGTCGGCGTCTCGCCGCGGAAGCCGTTGACCTGGGCCCAACCGGTCAGGCCCGGCTTCATGTGATGCCGGTACACGTAGTTGCTGATGATCGGATCGTAGTAATTGTCGTGCGCGAGCGCATGCGGGCGCGGCCCGACCAGCGACATCTCGCCGCGCAGAACGTTCCAGAGCTGCGGCAGTTCGTCGATGCTGGTCCGCCGCAGCGCACGGCCGACACGGGTCACCCGCGCGTCGCTCTTCGTCGCCTGCGTGACCACATGACCGTTCTCCGCCACCGTCATCGAGCGGAACTTCCAGATATCGAATTGCTTGCCGTTGAAGCCGCGCCGGGCCTGCTTGAAGATCACTTTGCCCTTGGAATCGAGCTTGATCATGATCGCAGCCGTGATCAGCAGCGGCGCCAGCAGCAGAAGCGCGAACGAGGCAAGGCCGATGTCGAGGCAGCGCTTCTGCGCCTGCTCGAACACGCTGAGCGGCGCGCGCTGGATCTCGATCGCGACCGTGCCGCTGACGGGCTGGAACGGACGCGAGACCAGATCGGCGATCGGGAAATCCGGCAGAAGACGGATCGGCTGGGGGACAACGCGCAGATGCTGGCTCAGCTTCTGGAGAAGCGGCATCTCGTCCCAGTCGATGACCAGGAGATATTCTTCCACATCCGCCGTGCGCGCTTGACGGGTGATGTCGCGAATCTCGTGATCCCAGCCCGCGCCCTCTTCAGACGGATCGAGCACGAAATGTCGCACGACGTTGAAGCCGTGCTTGCGCAGATCCTTGAACCGGGTCGAGGTGAAATCGAGAGGCTTGAGGCTGAGCAGCACGACCTTGCGGTCCACCAGACGGCCCTTGGCGTAGCTCGAGGTCAGCGCCAGGCGCCACAGCACGCGCAGACCGCCCAAGGCGACGCCGCCGGTCGCGGCGAACAGCAGCGTGGTTCCGCGCGACAGGTCCGCGGACGATTTGAGCAGGAACGCCTCGACGGCGAGAATAGTGAGCGAGATCAGCCAGACCGCCAGGGCCTTGCGCAGCTGCCAGACCGTGTTCAGCAGACGATGGTGATCGTAGACGCCCTGGAAGTAAGCGATGGTCACGAACACCGCGCCGACGACCAGGCCTGCTCCGACGGATGAGTCCTGCTCGATCACGAGCACGCGATACAGGCCGCTCGCCACGAAATAGCTGAGCAGTACGGCGACGAAGTCTCCGGCGATCAAAGCCACTTGCAGGGGTCTTTGGAGGGCACCGCGTCGGTTCGAGATAACCGAATAATAGTTTTCCGAACCGTAAGTTGCTACAGCCATCCGAACCTCGCTGCCTCGTCACCACTCGCAATCAGAATTGCGAGCAAATCGATCTAATTTTTTCGATGTGCGCCGAAGTATATCTTAACTAAACAAAGCGACATTGCGGCAGTGCACCGAAAAAATCAAATCGATTTTCATGCAATGCAGCGTCGCAGCAAAACAATGCTCAAACTACTGTCACACGCGTGACAATTAAGCAGGCATCACGCCGCGTTTCACACCAAATCGCGTCATTTTCGCACAGCATTGTCGCGCGCATTTGAACGGCTGTTCAACCATGCCGCTTAAGCCGTTATTAGGCCGCGGCCATTAACACTCGTGACCAATTCGAGGAGTTGCGTCGTGAGTACGGTTGCCATTTTCAGTCTGCTGATCGGATCGTTGCTGGGAGGCCGATTCCGAATCTTCATCCTGCCGCCCGCCATCGTTCTCGGCGCCACGATCCTCGGTGCGGGCTCCGCCTGGCGGGGACATGATTCAGCTCACATCGTTGTGACGATCCTCGTTTTCGCGTCGGTGCTCCAGCTTGGCTATTTCTGCGGCGCGGTTCTGGTCCGCGCGCGAGAGGCCGCCTATCGCGGCAAGGCCGCACCATCGTTCGACAGCGGCAACTCGGCCAGCCTCGCGCAAGCTTGGGGACGGGTGATTCGCAACGCTGGTGAATGATCGAGCAGGCGCAGGCTTGCCGGCAGGGGTAGAAAAAAACCTGCTCGGACACCCAAATTCGCCGATAGCATATTGACATCCCGGGCGAAGCTCTTTGAAAGAGTTGCACCCCATGTCCATGATTGCGCCCCGAAATTCGCCCCGGCCGAAGCTACCGAACGGCGTGCGCATCTATGCGATCAGCGATATCCACGGCTGCGCCCATCTGCTCGAGCAGATGTTCGCCGTGATCGATGCGGACATGGCGAACAGCCGGCCGTATCGCGCGATCGAGGTCTTCCTCGGCGACTACATCGATCGCGGACCGGACTCGCGTCATACCCTCGATCTCCTGATCAACCGCAGCCGCCGCCGCAACACCGTCTTTCTCAAGGGCAATCACGAGGCCTATTTCACCTCGGTGCTGGAAGATCCCGCCCGCGCCGCCGAATGGTTTCAGTTCGGCGGGCTCCAGACCCTGATGTCGTACGGCGTATCGGCCGCGCCCGGCCTTGGCAAGGACGAGTTGCCCGATCTGGTTCGCGAGCTCACATCCGTGATGCCGCCGGAGCACATCGCGTTCCTGCGCCAGTTGCGGCCGACCTTCACATGCGGCGACTTCTTCTTCGTCCATGCAGGGGTGCGTCCGGGAATTCCGCTCTCCGAGCAGCGCGAGCAGGACCTGTTGTGGATCAGGGACGAGTTCCTGCAAAGCAATAGGCGCTTCGGCAAATACGTCGTGCACGGCCATACGCCGGTGAAGCAGGCCGAGCTGCTCGAGAACCGGGCCAACATCGATACCGGGGCCTACGCCACCGGAAACCTGACGCTGCTGTCCATTCAGGGCAACAGCATGCTCGCGATCTAGCGGTCTCGCTCGCGCGCCGTACCAGGCGTCAGTTGGTGGGGCTCGCCGGAGGCCGGTAGTCCGGGAAACGGCTCAGCATCGCCGCCTTCAGGAACTTGAAATGGGCGATCGAGGCGCCGAGCTCCTTGAGCCGGCGCTGGCCGTTCAGGATTTCCTTGTCGAACAGGTCCTGGTGGTGATTGTCGAGCGCCTCGCGCTCGAGGTATTCGTCGTCGCCGTTGCCGATCGTCACGGCGGCGCGCGCCAGCACGTCCTCGACCCGGCGGTTGAGACCTGACTGCTCGCGCTCCGCCGCATGCAGGGCGTCATCGATCGCAACCATGATGGCTTCGATGCGGGTGCGATCGGTTTCGGCGTCGCGCTCGGGCGAGCGCGCGCGGAACACCTGCTCTCCGCCGAAACGGTCTTTCAGGAAGTTATGGGTGCGGGCCCGCAGGAAGAGCTGAAACATGCGTGCATTTTCCGGTTCGAGGCGCCAGACCAGAAAATGGGCCTGCGATGGTTAATAAAGGTTGAATCCTTCGCGCCGTTCGGTGCGGCTTTGCGCCATCCAGGCCCTCCAGGCCCCCTCGTGCTTCTCATAGAGCTCGAGCCTGCGCCGCTCGCCGGCATCGGGCGCGACCTGCGCCTGCTCGCTGTCGAGCCGCTCGAACTCGAACGTCTCCTCGGGCGTCAGGCCGATCAGGACGCGGCGACCTCCCCCATCGACGAAATACCGCCGTGGCGCGTTGTACGTCGGGCTCGTCATGGCGTCTCCCCGAAATCCCGTCATGATTCACTCCCCTCCACCGCCATGCGAGCCGCAACGCGAGAACCGCACGCCGGTTGTAAATCCTCAGAATGCACGCCGCGCCCTCGCCAATGAACTGTTCTGCCGGAACGCGGTGGGACTGTAGGGACGGTGGAACGGATGACGCTCCGCGCGCTCGCGGGGCCGCAGCGCGCGTGTCGCATAGCCTGCGCCAAAGCCAGCGAGGAGCGAGACCAGGATCGCGAGCAGCATCATTCGTAATTCGTTCCAGTGATACTGGCAGTCTCATCCTCGAGTTGTGTCGAGATCATGATCACCGCCGCTGATTTTCTCGTCATGCCAGGGATTTTTTGGGCAGCACCCTGCATGCGAAGTGATCGGCTCGTGCGTCAGCCGAAAAACCAGAGGAACAATCGCACCAGCAACAGCGTGATGAAATACACCCAGCCCGCCATCGCGATCAGCGCAACGCTGAAGAACGCGCCTTCAAACGCCCGCTCTCTGAGCTTGGTGAGAGGAAGTGCCGCTCGCGCCTTTTGAAGCATCTCGGTCTTCTTGATTTTGTTGATTTTGATTTGTTCGTGCGCGCGCACCATAGCCGAACGAATTCGACGATCTCGTGACGACTCAACCGAGAGAAGCATAATACTGCTCGTCAAACCGCTGCCGCATGCATCGCGATTGGATTTTTTCTCGTTCGAAGCCGTTGCGACCAACCGGCGCCGATTCAATTCAAGTTGATCGCTCGAATCGACGTCGTGATTTCGAAGCAAACAATGTCGTGATCCCGAAGCATCTAATTCCTAATCGCGCACAAGTGCTGACGCCGCAACGCCGTGCCATCCATTATCAAGGGGAGATTGCCGCCTGAGCTTGGAGGACATTGAGCGCGCAGGGAACAAGTTCCCTGCTCGCCTCCATCGCCAGCATGGCGTCCGAGCAGCTCCTGCCTGTCTTCGGCAAGCCGATGATCCCGTGCCTGCGATCCATCCTGACGTTCGCCGACGTCAGGAGAATCCTCACCACCACCACGCGGCAGGACCAGTCGCTGTTTCGACGGCTGCTCGGCGACGGCTCGGGGATCGGCACTTCTTCCATGCTGATCAGAACAGTCCGCGCGGATTGGCGGAGCTGCTGAGTCTTGCCGCAGCGTCGAGACGCGAAGTCGGGTCTCGGATATCGGCAGGCGCCCCCCGCGAGGATTTCGAGTGCGGACTTGCGAAGACCGTGCGCCGGTTCTGCGACAACCGGACGTGGTGGCAGAACATCCTCGATCCCCACCATCACAGCGTGCAGATCGATCTTGGTTAGCGAAACTCCGTGGTTATACGGAGCGCAACGCGCCGATTTCATCGCGGTAAGGTTGAGCAGTTAGCTTAATCCGCGTTGTTTGTTGCGAACCTTAGTGGATCGCATATCCATCTTCTCACCGGGCTCCCCCAGGCCCGGCCCCACCCAAGCAAAGCCGTCGAGCGAACGTGGGTCCGCTTGGCGGCTTTGTCTTTGTCTCGACGAGAGGATGATTTCGGTTATGGCGCGCAGGCCCTGGTCGTTCAAGGAAGACCGCCGGCTGATGGAATTGGCCAAGTCTTCGACTTCGCTGGAAGAGGCAGCAAAACTTCTCGGGCGCTCGCCCGATGCGATCAAGCGTATGGCCTTGCGCCTCGGCCTGTCGCTCAAATCCAAGGGCGCCAAGAAGGGCTAGCGTCGGCCGCGCGCGACACGTCATGGACGGGTGTGTCCGCCTCATCGATCGATGAATGGCAGCCGCCAGTCGACATGGGCCGATCGCTTCAGCACTCTCGATCTCTCCGCACCCGGATGTTAGACTATCCAACGATGAAGATTGAACATCGTCCCTTTTCGGCGCAAAACGGTCGCCGGACCGGCTTCGGTCTCAGTTTGATAGATTGTTGGAGGAATGCACCATGTTGTCCCGCGCGCTCGCCGTAGCTCTGCTCCTGGCTTTGCCCTCAGTAGCGTCGGCGCAAGTCCCCGTGGGGTTCGGATTTCCAAACGGCGCGCCGTGGTGCGCCTTCGGTTTCGATTGCCGATTCCTGAATTACCGGGAATGCGCCGACTGGATTTTCGATCCTGCGCGCAACTGCCTCAAGAATCCGTACTTCGCAGCCCACTACCCGACCAATGTCGACAAGGGCTGGTCCTACAATCGGCGCTGAACGTCGGTCCCTGCGAACGGCTTGGTCATGCGGTCAGGCGCGTTGCTTTGTGCTTGACCGGAGGCCAGGTTTGTCGATGACGAGAATTTGGGCAGGTGCGATCGCCTGCCCGTTCCCCTGACGGCGGAACTCTCGGCGGCGCTCCGCATTGCTTTCGAAAGAAAGCTGGAGGCGGAGCCGTCATGGCAAGCTCTTTCCTTATCGTGATGTCGATCTGGTTCGGCATCAACATCCTGTTCTTGGCAGTCCGGCTTTGGGTCACCAGGCGGAAGAACTGGCAGATGAATGCCTGCCCTCGCCAACTCAGCGCCGTCCGCGTGAGATCGCGACTGCACCGCCACGTTTGACGTCAAGTGAATGCATGCGGATTGGGCCGTAGCCACAGCTCCGCGGCTCGCCCGTGAACCTTGGTTCATGCCCTCGAGGGTTTGTGAACCTTAACGATGTTCTTGGCTTTCGAAAGCGGCCAGCCGGTCGACCGGCTATGTTGGCGCAATGCGCCGCAACCATCTCATCGCAGCCGCGGTTATCTGTCTCGTGCTCATCGTCTATGCGACGCTGGCCAAGCTCGCGGGCCGGCCGGCACTCATGGGCCACGCGGAGGCCTACTGGGTCGTCGTGATTGAGCGCTTCAGCGCCTACGGCCTGTTGGGCTTCCTGCTGTCCTTCCTGCTACCGGGGCGCGTCAAGCTGGCTTGCGCGTTCGTGGTCGCCGTCGCAGTCGGGTTAGAGGTCTTGCAGGCCGTGACGCCGGATCGTGATCCACGATTCATCGATGTACTGCAAAAGGCCGCCGGCGGCACCGTCGGCGTCCTTCTGGCCCAGACCATCCTGGCATTCCTGCCGAGGCCGCCGTCCTGAGGCGGCCACCGGCGCCGCGAGAACTTACGCCACTCCGCGCCGCAAGCTCGGCTGACTGGTCGAAAGAACCCCGGACATCTGCCGATGGGCATCGCGCAGCGCCCTGATCGCGTCATCGAGGTCGAATTCGGCTTCGCGAACGGTCTCGAAGAACCGGGCCATCAAGGCGAGGTTCAGCTTCACGCGGGTGTTCCCGTCGCGGCTCTTGCGGCGATCGAGCGAAAGATGCAGCGCCTGCATCCTGGCCTCGGCAGCGCTGCAGCCGCTGAGGGTCGCGAGTTCGTCATATGTCATCCAGATCTGAGGCATGTCCCTGTCCGCCTTTTGTTATGGGCCCCAACCTAGATTTCACCTCTAAAACTAGTGTTGCCGCAGTCCAGTCGCGCCGTGATTTCGCGACAACAGCGTCAATGCAAAGCTAAAAGCCCGCACCCTACGACACAGGCGCCTTGGGCGGCGTGAACGGATGACGCGGCCGGGAACGGTTGTCGAGGCCCTTGGGCAGCTTGTCGGCGTTGAGCTTCACGACCGCGCATTTGGCGTCGGTTGCCGGCGCATCTTCCTGGCTGTAGATCAGCGTCGCCTCGAACTTCACGTCGGGTGCTTCCTTGGCCGTTCCCGAACAGCTCGCCACCAGGCCGTTGCACACACCCGAGAGTTTGACCTCGACCTCATCGGGCCCAAACACGCTCAGCGGGCCGTCAGCATGCCGGTTCACGGTCAGGACGGCCGAGAAGTGCTGCTCATCGACCCGGTAGGAACCACCATAAGTAAAGAAGCTGTCGCGGCCCGAGATCCGGCCCTCGGCCAGATCCACGATGCCGGTGCCCTGACCTCGTGGGGTCCTGAACCAGGCAGCGTATTTACCGTCTCTCAGCATGGGGAATTTTCCGAGGTGAAGATCGCCCTGTATTTGCGACCAACTCTGGGGCGCGACAATGACCTAACGGCCAGCCCTTCGGGCAAGGTTAATGCTCGGAAAACCCAATCCGTCGAATTGCCGCCGACGCGCGACGCCGGCGGCGAACGTCAGAACAACTCTATGCCGTCATCCGCGGTCTCGACCGCTTCGACGCGGCGCGTGGCGGCGATCGACGCAAGGCCAAGCGTTTGCAGGAATTCCCGGTGAACGTCCCGCTCGCGCTCCATCGTGTAGCGCGCGAAGAGATCATCGAGCATCGCCTGATCCTGCGCCTCCGGCTGCGGCCGCCGCGCGCCGGCGCTCGCGGTCTCGAGCCGCGCAGCAACCGCAGGCAAGGCTGCGGAGCTCTCGCCTAGCGAGCTCATCAGACCTTGCGCCGAATTCATCAGGCCCTCGAATTCCGCGCCTTCATCGACGAGCCGGCTCATCAGCTTGCCGAGCCGTTCGTTGCCGACCTCGACCTCGCGCAGCGCCTGGAGGATCTGCGGCTCGAACTTGGCGAGCTGCGTGGGATCGCCCCGGACGCGGAGCTCCTTCAGCTCGTTCGCAGAGCGCTCGATGCCGTCGAGCACGGGCCGCAAGCGCCCCGCGCCCACAGAGACCTGGTCGGCGGTCGCCTTGAGCTCGTTGGCGATCACGACGAAAGCGCTGCCGCGGCTGCCCAGATGGCTTGCCTTGAGGCCGGCATTCATTCCGATCAGGGTGATGTCGACGGTGGCCTCGGCGAGCCCGGCGATCGCCTGGCGAAACTTTGCCAGCGTGTCCTCGACGATGGCGAGCGCCTCGTCGACCGAGCGGCCGGCGCTCTCGCAGGTGGCGATCAGGGTCGAGGCATGTGCCAGTGCCTGCTTGATGCGCGCCAGGAACGATGACGAGCCGCCATCCGCGCCGCCGAACAGCGTGCGGCCATGGCCGACGACACTGCCCGCATCGTGCAGGATGGCGGTGAGCGCGCGAACGATCTGGCCGATATCGCCGCCGAATTCGCGCTGGGCGTCCCTGAGCAGGGCCGCCTGCAACTGGCAGATCGCGCGCGCGCCGTCCTCGCTCGCACCCCGTTCGGGAACGAGGCCCGGCACAGCTTCCGACACTTGGCCGAGGCCATGACAGACATGTTCGAGGCGCTGGCGCGTGCTGTCGCCGGCCTGCAAGGAAATGATCGCGCCGCCAACCGCCTCGGCGATCTTCCTGGTGCTGGTGCTCGCGAGGTCGGCGAGCTGGCTGCTGTCGCGGCGCTGGCCGCGCAATCCGGAATAGGCTGCGCCGAGCTCGGCGCTCTCCGACACCAATTGATTCCGATAACGGCTCTCGAACTCCTTCTGCCGACCGGCGGCAGTAGCAACGGCCTCCGACAGGCGCTGCTGGTCCCGCGCGCAGCTCTCGATCGAACCTTGTACCGCCTTGCCGAGATCGTAGGCTTCCTGCGTGAAGGCGAGAAAGCCCTCGCGATCGCCATCCAGCGAGGCCGCCTCGATCCGCGCGCTGCGCGCGATGATGGTGATCATCTGGATATGCTTGAACAGCGGCTTGAGCAGCGCGGACGCCTCCGCCGTGCTGGTGCCGATGGTCGCAAGCAGCGCGCTCTCGGACGGCAGCGCCTCTGCCAGCTCGCTGAGCCGCGCGGCGATCTCCTGTAGCGCGGTGGCCGCGCCCTCGATCTCGGCGCCGGAGAGTTCCTCCGAGAGCGTCGCGAGGCCCTGGTTCAGTTCCTTGAAGATGAGGTGGCCGCGACCGAGCTCGTGACCGACGCGCGCGAAGACGTCCTCGATCCGCGACGAGACATCCTCGATCGCGACGATCGCCTCGGTGAGCGTGTTGGCTGGAATGGCGGACATCGCAATCAACCTGCCACCGCAACGTGTCCGGCCTGATACCAGAGCATGATCTCGCGCGGGATATGATGCAGCGAGACGACCTTCTCGACACCGCCATGCGCGATGGCTTCCTTGGGCATGCCGAACACCACGCAGCTCTCCTCGTCCTGCGCGCGGGTCGAGGCGCCGAGCTTGCGCATCTCCAGCATGCCGCGCGCGCCGTCGTCGCCCATGCCCGTCATGATCACGCCGAGCGCATTGGCGCCGGCATGCTGGGCCGCGGAGCGAAACAGCACGTCGACCGAGGGGCGATGCCGCGACACCGGCGGGCCGTCCTTGATCGCGATCTGGTAACGCAGGCCGATGCGCTGGAGCAGCATGTGACGGGCGCCCGGCGCGATATAGGCGCATCCCGGCAGCACCGGCTCGCCGTCCTCGGCTTCCTTGACGCGGACCTGGCAGACGCTGTCGAGACGCCTGGCGAAGGCCGCGGTGAACCCTGCCGGCATGTGCTGGACGATGACGATGGGAGGACAGTGCGGCGGCAGCATCTCGAGGACGTCGTTGAGCGCTTCGGTGCCGCCGGTCGATGCGCCGATGCATACGATGCGCTCAGTCGTCGGCCGGACCTTGCCCTGCACCGGCGGCGGGATGATGGCGTCGGCGGTCAGCTTCCTCTCGATCATACGGCGCTCCGCCCGCGGACGCACCCGCGCGCGCGCTGCCGATTTCACGGCCTCGCGCAGCCGCGTCGAGCATTCGAGCAGCGCCTGCCGGGTGTCGATCTTCGGCTTCGGCACGATGTCGACCGCGCCCGCCTCGAACGCCTCGAACATCACGTTGGAGCCTTCCTCGGTGAGCGAGGAGCAGATGATCACCGGGATCGGGCGCTGCGCCATGATCTTGCGCAGGAAGGTCATGCCGTCCATGCGCGGCATTTCCAGGTCGAGGATCATGACATCGGGGATTTCGTTCTGGAGGCGGCGCGCCGCCGCGAACGGATCGGAGGCCGCCCCCATCACCTCGATGTCAGGATCGTCGTTGAGGATCGTTTGCAGGATTTGGCGCACCGACGCCGAATCGTCCACGATCAGTACGCGAACTTTCTCCCTCGGCATTCTGGTTGCGCTCCGGCTAGACCTTGAAAATGGTTGGCTGAACTTGCTTCAGACCCGGCACTGCACTGTGAATCATCGATTCCGAATGACCGACCAGAAGATAGCCGCCGGGCCGCAAATGGCTGCACAATTGCTCGATCACCTTGCGCTGGGTCTCGCGCTCGAAATAGATCAGGACGTTGCGGCAGAAGATGATGTCGACGTCCCGGTCGACGGGGTAGGACTTATCCATGAGGTTCATCCTCATGAAATGCGTCATGCGCCGCAATTCCGGCACCACCCGCACTTCGCCGCGCAACTTGTCCCGCGACGACAGGAAATAACGCTTCACGAAGGGCTCCGGCACCGGGGCGAGCACGTCGCGGGTGTAGATCGCGGACTTGGCAAGTCGCAGCACCGCGGTCGAGATGTCGGTCCCGAGGATGCGGTACTGAAACCGCGAGCCGTTCCGCGTCATGTCGTCCAGCACCATGGCGGTGGTGTAGGCTTCCATGCCGGTGGAGCTCGCCGAGCTCCAGATCTTCAGGTTCGCGTTCTTCCGCCCGTGCGACTTGAGCAGGGCCGGGATCGCGACGTCCCTCATGAAGGTGAAGTGCTGGGGCTCCCGGAAGAAGTCGGTCTTGTTGGTCGTCACCACATCGATGAGATGGGTCAGCTCGGTGTCGAAATGATCGGCCTCGAACAGGTTGTCGACATACTCGTTGAGGTCGGAGAAGTTCAGCGCGCGCACGCGCTTGTGCAGCCGCCCCTCCAGCATCAGCCGCTTGCCCTGCGGCAGCTTGATGCCGACCTGGCCCTCGATCAGTTCGGCTATGGTCCGGAAGTGGCGGTCGGACAGATGGACGACCGTATCCTGCACGGCGGGCATCATGGCTGAATGCCCCGATCCGCGATGGCCGCCTGCACTGAATATTGGGCCGAACGGGCCATCTTGAATCCCACGCGTTTACACGATCACTGACGGCGGATCGGCCCACCGGTGAAGGATGGGCCGACCTCTTGACCGCTCTCAGCGCTGGAAATCGGCGTCCCGATCGTCCTCGCCGTCGTTCATGTCGAAGGCGAAGCCGCCGCCACCGGCCGCCTTCACCGCGCGCGCCGGCCTCGCCTGCGGCTTCTTGGCCGGCCGCTCGACGGCCGCCATTGTCGCCGCCTTGGCGCGGAGCTGGGTAACCGCCCGGTCGATCGGCGCAGCGGCCTGGCTGCGTCCCTGCTCGATGCGGAAATAGGCGATCGTCGACTGAAGCTGCTCGGCCTGCGAGGCGAGCTCCTCCGAGGTCGAGGAGACCTGTTCGGACGCGCTGGCGTTCTGCTGGCCGACCTTGTCGAGCTGCTGGATCGCCTGGTTGATCTGGGCCGAGCCGACGTCCTGCTCGCGGCAGGCGGCGGTGATTTCCTCGACGAGCTCTGCCGTCCTCTTGATATCAGGGACGAGCTTGGAGAGCATATTGCCGGCTTCCTGCGCGACCTTGACGGTTTCAGTCGAGAGCGTGCCGATCTCGGCGGCGGCCGCCTGGCTGCGTTCGGCGAGCTTGCGCACTTCGGACGCAACCACGGCAAAGCCCTTGCCGTGCTCGCCGGCGCGCGCGGCCTCGACCGCGGCGTTGAGCGCGAGCAGGTCGGTCTGGCGCGCGATCTCCTGCACGATCGTGATCTTCTCTGCGATGGTCTGCATCGCGTTGACGGCGCGGCCGACCGCGGCGCCGCTGGCCTCGGCATCCTTGGCGGACTGCGCGGCGATCTTCTCGGTCTGGTTGGCGTTGTCGGCGTTCTGCTTCACGTTCGAGGCCATCTCTTCCATCGAGGAGGAGGCTTCCTCGGCGGACGAGGCCTGCTCGGTCGCGCCCTGCGAGAGCTGCTCGGCACTGGCCGAGAGCTCCTGGCTGCCGGCGGAGACGTTCTGCGCCGCGGTCAGGGCTTCCGACACGATCTGGCGAAGCTTCTCCACCATGCGCTCGAGCGCGAGGCCGAGCGTATCCTTGTCCGACAGCGGTTTGGCCTCGACCATGAGATCGCCCTGCGCGATCTGGTTGGCGAGCGCCGCCGTCGCGTTGAGGTTGACCGTCATCGCGTTCAGCGACTTGATGAGATCTCCGATCTCGTCATTGCTGGAGGACTCGATCTTGTGGCTGAGATCGCCGATCGCCACCGCATCAGCGAGGCCCACCGCCTGCGCCAGCGCACGGCTGATGTTCAGCGCAATCCAGGTCGCCGCGACCGCGGCGATCAGGAGCGAGGCAATGACCAGGCTCATCAGCAGCATCTCGGCGCGCGCACCGTCCTGCTTTGACTGCTCGGCCTGCTCAGCCATGTTCTTCTTGACATTCTTGATGTAGACATCGGCCGCTTCGATCGCGTCCGCAACGACCTTGCGGCCATCATGCATGGAGCGGTCCAGGGCCTTTGGCTTGTCGGTCTTCGCGAGCCGGACCGTCTCGTCCTGATAGGCGTTGAGCTTGGCGAAAGCGACGTTGAAGACCTCCATCAGCTTCTTGCCGCTTTCGCTGGCAGCCGCGTAGATCTCGTCCTTCGACTTGGTGATCGCATCGCGGTTCTTGATGAGGTCGGCCTGGAACTGCTCGTGCTCTGCATCGGACGCTGCGAGAATCGCGTTCTTCTCCGCGCGCACAAGGAACAGGATGCCTTCCTTCAGCTCCGCGGCCTTTTCCATCCGGCCCGCACGGCTGACCAGAAGCTCGGTGGTGCTGACCATGTCCGCCAGCTTCATATAGCCGACCGCACCGGCGATCATGGACAGCAGGATGACGACGCCGAAGGCGCTGGCAAGCTTGGCTTTGACGGTGAATCTCATGTCAGTCTCGTTGGTTCGAATTGGGGTGCTTACGCTTGACCACGCTTCACGCTTGCAAATTCAGGCGGCGCGAGAGGTATCGCGCCCTTCCGGGATCTCGTCGTTCGCCATCAGCTTGGCGAGATCGAAGATGACGACGAATTTCTCGCCCTTGCGGCCGATCCCGGCGGCATAGTCGGACTGCCATTTGCCGCCGACCTCGGGGATGGGCTCGATCGCCTGCTCGTCGATATCGGTGACCTCGAACACGCAATCGGCCACAAAGCCGACGCCGACCAGGCGATCCTTCATCGGCACGTCGAGGATGATGATGCGGGTCGCTTCAGTCGCTTCCACGGCCGGCAGGCCGAGCTTGGTGCGGAGGTCGACGATGGGATAGCCGCTGCCGCGCACGTCGATCATGCCGAGCAGGAAATTCGGCGCATGCGGCAGCCGTGAGATCGGCCGCATGTCGAGAATTTCCCGGACATTGCGGATGCTGATGCCGAACGTCTCGCCGGCGAGCCCGAGCGTCAGATATTGCGAGGTTGCGGCCATGGTACGGTCCAGGGTCAGATTGTTTTCAAGTTGCGGTCAGCGCTGGAATTCGGCGTCGCGGTCGTCTTCGCCGTCATGCATGTCGAAGGCGAAGCCGCCGCCATTGGCGACCTTCATCGCGCGCGCCGGCTTGCGGGCGGGCGCGGGCTTCTTGACGCCGCGGTCCGCTGCCGCCATGTGCGCGGCCTTGGCGCGGAGCTGGGTGACGGCGCGGTCGATCGGCGCGGGCGCGGCAGCCTCGCCGCGGCCGGCATGCTCGATGCGGAAGAACGAGATGGTGGACTGAAGCTGCTCGGCCTGCGAGGCGAGCTCCTCGGAGGTAGAGGACACCTGCTCGGAGGCGCTGGCGTTCTGCTGGCCGACCTTGTCGAGCTGCTGGATCGCCTGGTTGATCTGGGCCGAGCCAACGTCCTGCTCGCGGCAGGCCGCCGTGATCTCCTGGACCAGCTCGGCGGTCTTCTTGATGTCGGGCACGAGCTTGGACAGCATGTCGCCGGCTTCCCGCGCGACCTTCACGGTTTCCGTCGACAGCGTGCCGATGTCCGCCGCTGCCGCCTGGCTGCGTTCGGCGAGCTTGCGCACTTCGGACGCGACCACCGCAAAGCCCTTGCCATGCTCACCGGCGCGCGCGGCCTCGACCGCGGCGTTGAGGGCAAGCAGGTCGGTCTGGCGCGCGATCTCCTGCACGATCGTGATCTTCTCGGCGATGGTTTGCATCGCATTGACGGCACGCCCCACGGCGACGCCGCTGGCTTCCGCGTCCTTGGCCGACTGCGCGGCGATCTTCTCGGTCTGGTTGGCGTTGTCGGCATTCTGCTTTACGTTCGAGGCCATCTCCTCCATCGAGGACGAGGCTTCCTCGGCCGACGAGGCCTGTTCGGTCGCGCCCTGCGACAGCTGCTCGGCACTGGCCGAAAGCTCCTGGCTGCCGGCCGAGACGTTCTGCGCCGCGGTGAGTGCTTCGGCGACGATCTGCTTGAGCTTCTCGACCATGGAGTTCAGCGAGGTAACGAGATCGCCGATCTCGTCGTTGCTTGTGACCTTGATCGACTGGCTGAGATCGCCATCGGCAACCGCGCCGGCGAGCCCGACGGCGCGGCCGAGACCGCGGGAGATGCTCAAGGAAATCCAGATCGCGGCGATCAGGCCGATGACAAGCGAAGCCAGCACGGCCGAGATCAGTAGGAGCTGGGCCCGGTTGCCGTCCTCGTGAGCCTGGGCCGCCTGAGCGGCCATGTTCTTCTTGACGTTGGTGACGTAGACGTTGGCGGCTTCCATGGCCTCGGCGACCGCCTTGCGGACCTCGGTCATGGAGCGCTCGGCGGCTTTCGCCTTGTCGGTCCGGGCGGTCTTGAGGGCGTCGTCCTGAACGGCGTTCATCCGCGCATACGCGACGCCGAAATTCTCCATGAGTTTCTTGCCTTCGGGGGAAGCCGCGGCCTGGATCTCTTCCTTCAACTTCGAGAGCGTCTCGCGCTGCTTGGCGATTTCGGCGATAAAACGATCCGCCTCGCCTTCAGGCGCGAGAATGAGGTTCTTCTCGGCGCGAACCTGAAGCAGGATACCCTTCTCGATCTCCGCCGCACGGTCCATCCGGTTGGCACGCGACACCAGACTGTCGGCGGTGTCGATCATCTCGCTCAGTTTCACATAAGCGAGGCCGCCCGCCGCCATCGACAGCAACAGGACCACACCGAACGCGATGGCAAGCTTTGCCTTGACCGTGAATCTCATTTCCAGCCCCTACCCCAGTCTCGCCCCGAGACCTCATTTCAATTCAGGATGCGTTCCATGTTGGGAACGATGACAAACTCTTCTCGCCACTTGGCGATGAAACGGATGAATTCCGGCTTCCAGTGCATGCCGACGCGCGGCGTCTGCTGCACGTCGGCCTGCGATATCTCGGTGACCTCGTAGACCTTGTCGGCAGTGACGCCGACCAGGACCGGCTCGCCGTCGAGCGTGAGCTCGATGACGACGATGCGCGTGTCGGCCGAATTGTCGAGCTGCGGCATGCCGAAGCGGATGCGCAGGTCCGCAAGCGGAATGACGTTGCCGCGCACGTTGATGACGCTCGGAACGAAGGCCCGCGCGCCCGCCACCTTGGTCACCGGCACGGGATCGATGATCTCGCGCACGAGGCCTGCGTCGAGCGCGAACTTCTCCTCGCCGAGGCCGATCATTACGACCTGCATCGCGTCGGCGTGATGCTCGCCCGTCAAACCATCGTTCATCAGGCCGCCTCGCTGATATGCTGTTTCTCGACCTTCGACTGCGCCAGCGTGACGAGCTGCGCGACATCGAGGATCAGCGCCGCCGTGCCGTCACCCAAAATCGTCGCGCCGGAGAAGATCGTGACGTCGGAGTGCAGCTTGGAGAGCGACTTGATCACGGTCTGGTGGTTGCCGATGATCTGGTCCGCGACAAGACCGACGTGCGTCTCACCGGTCGAGATGATGATCGTCTTCTGGTGCCGGTCGGGCGTACCCGACGCAGTCATGATTTCGCGCAGCCTGAGGAAGGGCACGAGATTGCCTCGCACGTTGAGGAAGTTGCGGCCGCGGGAGCGCTCGTCCTCGGCGGTCAGCTCGATGCATTCCTCCACGGCCGACAACGGAATGATGTAGCGGCCCTCGCCGACACGGATCAAAAGACCCTCGATGATCGCAAGCGTCAGCGGCAGGCGCAGCGTCACCGTGGTGCCCTGGCCCGGCCGGGTCGACAGATCGATCGTGCCGCGCATGTTCTCGATGGTGCGCTTGACGACGTCCATGCCGACGCCGCGGCCCGACAGCGCCGAGATGGTCTGCGCGGTCGAGAAGCCCGGGTGGAACAGGAACTGGTGGATCTCGTGATCGGTCAGCACGGCGCCGGAGGCGATCAGCCCCTGCTCTTCCGCTTTCGCGCGAATGCGCGCGGTGTTGAGGCCGCCGCCATTGTCCTTCACGGTGACGAGCACCTGCGCACCGGAATGAACGGCGGCGAGTTCGATCCGGCCCTGCTCCGTCTTGCCGTTGGCGGAGCGGGTCGCGGTGTCTTCGATGCCATGGTCTATGGCGTTGCGGATTAGGTGCACCAGCGGATCGGCCAGGCACTCGATCATGGTCTTGTCGAGTTCGGTATCCTCGCCCGTGGTGACGAATTCGACCGGCTTCGACAGGTCGCGCGACAAATCGTGCACCAGGCGGCGGAAGCGACCGAACAGCGAGCCGATCGGTACCATGCGCGCGCCCATCGTGGTGTCGCGCAGGGAGGAGGCGAGGCGCTCGATTTCCTCTGCGATCATCTTGATCGAGAGATCCGAACCGGACGAGGCGAGCTGCGTCAGCCGCGCCTGGGCGATGACGAGTTCGCCGACCCGGTCCATCAACTCGTCGAGACGCTCGGCCTGGACGCGGACGGTGGCGATGCCGCGATCGTCACGCTTGGCCTCGGGTTTCGGTTCAGACTTGGATTCAGGCTTGGCTTCCGGCTTCGGCTCCGCCTTTGCGACGGGCTGCGCGGCGACAGGCGCAACAACAGCCTCGACCGCCGGCGCGGCCATCTCGGCCACAGGAGCCGGCTCCTCGTCGAGGAGCTGGAACAGCGGCAGCGGCGCGGGGGCTTCGACCTGCTCAAGCGGCGAGAGGGTCAGCTTCATCTCGTCCTGGACGAACATGAATACGTCGTCGATCGCGTCCTTGTCGCAGGCGGCGTGCAGCTTGACGTCCCACTTCAGATAGCAGTCTTCCGGCTCCATCTCGTCGAGGAACGGGATGCCGTCGGTCACGGGCACGACGAAGCACGGGCCGAGCTTGCAAAGGTCTTCCAGCAGATCGAGCGGGTTCGAGCCGTTGCGCAGGATGTGGGATTCAAATTCCAGATACAGGTGCCAGCCGGCCTGCTTGCTTTCACCGGGGGCCAGCGGCGGCGCTTCGGCGATTTCGGCGACGGGCGCGGCGGACTGGTCGGGAAACACGAAGCGCTTGAGGTCGTCGAGGATGGCCTCGCCGATGATGTCGTCGGTCGACTGCGGATCCTCGATCAGCGCGCGGATATAGTCCTTGGCCGCAAGCGCGACCGAGATCAGCTCCTGCGTCGGCTTGATCTCGCCCTTGCGGACGCGGTCGAACGCGGTCTCGAATTCGTGGGTAAAGGAGGCGACCTTGTCGAAGCCGAACATGGCGCCCGAGCCCTTGATCGTATGCAGGGCGCGGAAGGCGGAATCGACCAGCTCGCGGTCGTCGGGACGCTGGCCGAGGTCGAGCAGGGCCCCTTCCAGGACCTCGAACAGTTCGCTGGCTTCCTGGCGAAAGACCTCTGTCGGGTCCATCGCGTTCATGCACGCACCAGCTTGCCGACCACGGCGAGCAGCTGCTCCGGCTTGAACGGCTTGGTAATCCAGCCGGTGGCGCCGGCGCTCTTGGCTTCCTGCTTCACCGTGTCGTTGGATTCGGTGGTCAGAAACACGATGGGCATGCCGACCGCGCTCGGCAGCTTGCGCAGCGCCCGGATCAGCTCCAGCCCGTTCATGACGGGCATATTGAGGTCGGTGATGACGAGGTCGAGCTTGCCGGCCTGCGCCTTGGCGAGCCCTTGTGCGCCGTCGCCGGCCTCGATCACGTTGTGACCGGCCGGCTCGAGCACGACCTTGATCATCTGACGGATGCTGGGGGAATCGTCGACCGTGAGAATCGTGGCCATCAGGTGCCATCTTTCTTTTGCGGGAAGTGCTGATCGATCATCGCATCGCTGGCGAAGCCGGCGCGGCGAAGGGTGTTGCGCAGAGACTGGGAGAACGATGTGAGCACCACCGGGCGGCCTTGGGCCTCGCCCGTCTTGGCGGTCGACAGCAGAAGCTGGATCGAGGTTACGTCGGCCTTGTCGACGCTCGAACAATCGATCTCGAGCCGATCCTGCCGGCCGAAAGCTTCGCGGATCAGGTCATAGACACTGCGGATCGCAGCGATGCTGCAATCTGCAGGCAGCCGTAGGGACCACTTCGGCTCAGTGACGTCAGACGGCATTCGTCCCCCAGATTTCCTCGGGATTCGCTGCACGCATGACGCGAATCTCGCGCGACGACTATTCGCTTGGGAGAGTGTGCAAACCCCTAATAGGCATCACCGTACAACTACGGGTCACAAACCGAAGAACTTCGCGTATGCATGCAGGCGTGCATGGTTCGCTCAATTCGCATGCGCTGTGCGCAGTCTTGAGTCAGTTCGCCGCAGCCCGGGCGTTTGCTCCGCGTTAAATCGCAAAGACTATTCGTGGAGGTCACGCCTCGCATCCGAACGAGACCGGCCGCCGATGCTGACCCAAGCGCTTCTCGTTGATGACAGCCGCTCTGTCCTCAATTTCCTGAAACGTCATATCGAAGCCGAAGGCCTGGTCGAGGCCACGACTTTCCTCGATCCCGTCGAGGCGCTGGCTTGCGCGCGCGAGCGCGTCTTCGACCTCGTGCTGGTCGACTACGAGATGCCGCATATGGACGGCATCAGCTTCATCCGCGCCTTCCGCACCCTGCCCGGCTGCGCCGACATCCCGATCGCGATGATCACGTCGCGACAGACCGATGACGTCAAGATGGAAGCGCTGCAGGCTGGTGCAACCGATTTCTTACCGAAACAGCCACAGAGCGTGGAGATGACGGTGCGCCTGCGCAATTTGGTGCGCCTTGGTGCAGCCGTGCGCAAGCAGAACGACCGGGCCGCGGATCTCGCGAGCGCGGTCGCGGCCGCGACCCAGAAGCTCGGCGAGCGCGAGGAGGAGATCATCTTGCGGCTCGCGCTCGCGGTCGAATACCGCGACAACGACACCGGCGAGCACACGCTGCGGGTCGCCCGCTACAGCCGCATCATCGCCGAGCAGCTCGGCCTGCCGCCCCGGCTCTGCCGCGACATCTATCTGGCCGCGCCCCTGCACGACGTCGGCAAGGTCGCCATCCCCGACCATATCCTCCTCAAGCCCGGCAGGCTCACCGACGAAGAGATGGCGGTGATCCGCACCCATGCGACGATCGGCGAAAAGATTCTGGCGGACTCCAGCTGCGAGCTGATCCAGCTCGGTGCGCAAATTGCCGCAGGCCATCACGAGCGTTGGGACGGCGCGGGCTATCCGAACGGCCTTCAGGCAGACGAGATCCCGGTCGCCGCGCGCGTCGTCGCGGTCGCCGACGTCTTCGACGCCCTGACGACGCGCCGGCCATATAAAGAGCCGATGCCGCTCGACGTGGCGCGCGACTATCTGGTCGAGAACCAGGGCCGGCAGTTCGACCCGGCCTGCGTCGAGGCCTTCCTGTCGCGCTGGGACGAGGTCGTGGAAATCGCCGCCGGTCAGCAGGCGACGCCGTATCAGAAGACCGAAGCCCCTCTCGCGCCTATTATAGAGTGTGCGGCAGAGAGCCCTGCGGTCGAGGACCGGTTGCCTGAGCCCGTCCCGGCCGCCTGACATGATCCATCCGGCAAATAGCTTGCTGCGGCTTCGCTTTTCTCCGGTCGCAGGTTTGAACCTGTTCCTGCTAGAGTGCACCAACAACCAAGAGTGATTCCGGTCACATTTGTCTGGACGCGCCGCTGCTAAGCATCGGACCAAGACGGGGACCGGCGATATATCGGTCGAATTGGATGAGAACTCCCATGAGAAGCCTGATCGGCGCTGGTGTCGGCGCGTTCTGTCTTGCGGCCCCCGCTTTGGCGGAGACCCCGGCCGCGATCGTCGAGGACGTCCAGGGCAAGGTCGACGGCATCGCGTTCATGGACTATGTGGCGCCCGGCAAGATCATCAAGCTCGGGCCCAAGGCCAGCATCACGCTCAGCTACCTCAAATCCTGCCAGCGCGAGATCATCAGCGAAGGCGTCGTCCTGGTCGGCGCCGAGCAGAGCACCGTGCAACTCGGCGAGGTCAAGCGCGAGAAGGTGCCCTGCGATACCAATGCAGCAAAACTGTCCGAGCGCGAGGCCAACCAGAGCGCCGCAACGACCTTCCGCACCATGCGATCGGACGCCAAGGGAGCGCCGCCGGCCAAGCTGCCGACGCTCTATGGCGTCGCCCCGCTGATACAGGCCAAGAGCGGCAGCACGCTGGTGATCGAACGCACCGACGGCAAGGAGCCCACGATCAGCGTGCCGCTCAAGAGCGAGATCATGGTCGGTGGCAAGTTTTATGACTTTGCCAAAGCCGGAAAGACACTGACCCCGGGCGGCAGCTATCTCGCCATCCTCGGCGCCAAGCGCTACGCTTTCCAGGTCGATGCCAGCGCCACGTCATCGCCGACGCCGATCGTCGGCCGGCTGCTGCGGCTCGAATAGGCGGTCTGCGACGGGGCGATGCGACGGATCGGGGGACGGGACATCGTTGCGGCGATCCTGATTGCGCTGGTTGCGGGCGCGGTCTTCACGTCCCCGCCGCTTCAGACGCTGCAAGGTCTCTCGCTCGATATCCTCACGGCGCTGCGCTGGAAGCTCGTCGGCGATCGCCGCGATCCCGCCGATTCGCCGGTCGTCGTCGTGGCCATCGACGGCGAGACCTACGACACCCCACCCTTCAAGGGATCGCCGACGCAGACCTGGACACGCGAGATCGGCCGTGTGCTCACCGGCATCACCGACGGTGGCGCCAAGGTGATCGGCTTCGACGTCATCTTTCCAAGCTCGATCGAGCAGTCGGAAATCCCCTTCGGCGAGGTGCCGCTCGGCGCGCGCATGAGAGGGTTTGACCGGGATTACCTGATAGCGTTGCGGCAACTCTCCGACGGCGACAAGCTCGTGCTCGGCGAGATCCTCAGCAACGACCATCCGGAGAGGCCGTATCGTGCGCAACAATTGGCGGTGCGCACCAACATCCGCGCGCTCAATGTCCATACCGACGCGGACGATGTCATCCGGCGAATGCCACTCAGCTTCTCCATCGACGGCAAGCCGGCCCCCGCGATGGCAGTCGAGCTCGCCGCGCGCGCGCTCGGCGGAAAGCCCGCGATTGCGCCGTCCGGTGCGACCGAGCTATCCGGCTATTCGGTCCCGAGCGCGGTGCCGAACACGCTGACGCTCAACTTCCGCGGAATGGGCCGCGACGTTCCGACCTATTCCTTCGCCGATCTGCGCGCCTGCGTCGAAAAAGGCGACCGCGATTTCTTCCGCCACGCCTTCGACGGTAAGGTCGTGCTGCTCGGCACCGCCCTGAACTTCGAGGACCGCAAGCTCACCTCGATGCGCCTTGCGGGCGGATATGACGGGGCGCCGGCCGCGCGCTGTGCCCTGCCCGCCCCGGCAAGCACCGCACAGAAGGCCCGGAGCGATATCGCCGGCGTCTTCGTGCACGCCACCGTCGTGCGAAACCTGATCGAGCGCGACGCCGTGACCGAGCTCGGCTTTCCCATGCGGACCGTTCTTGCGATCGTGTTCGCGGCGATCATCGCCTGCGCGGCCTCCATGCTCGCACCGGGCGGCGCGATGATCGCATGGCTCGGCCTCACTGCCGCTTACACAGCCGTCGCCGTCGCCGCGTTCGTGCACGCGCTGGCGCTGCCGCCGACCGAGCCTGCGCTCGCAAGTCTTGCCGCCCTCGCGATGATGATCGGCTACCGCTTCGTGCTCGCCGATCGCGACGAGCGCTTCCTGCGCCAGAGCTTTGCCTTCTATCTGGCGCCCGAAGTGATCAACACCATGGTCGCCTCCGGCAAGATGCCGGCGCTCGGCGGCGAGATGCGCAACGTCACCATGTTCTTCTCCGACCTCAGCGGCTTCTCCTCGATCGCCGAGACGATGACGCCGGGCGAACTGGTGACGCTGATGAACGAATATCTCTCGGCCATGACCGACATCATCGAGAGCCATGGCGGCTATGTCGACAAATATATCGGAGATTCCATCGTCGCGATGTTTGGCGCGCCGGCCGACGATCCCGCGCACGCGCGCAACGCGGTTCACGCCGCGCTGAAGTGCCACGAGAAGCTCGCGGAATTGAACGTCAGCAATCCCGCCTTCGCAGGCCATGGCCTGTCGCACCGCATCGGGCTCAACAGCGGCGAAGCCGTGGTCGGCAACATCGGCTCGCGCCGCCGCTTCAACTACACCGTGATGAGCGACACCGTGAACGTCGCCTCGCGCCTCGAGGGCGCCAACAAATATTACGGCACCGCCATCATGGCCTCGGAAACGACGATGGCGCAGACCGGCGACACTTTCGCCTGGCGTGAGCTCGATGCGATCAGGGTGCTCGGCCGCGGCGAGGCGATCCAGGTGTTCGAGCCGCTCGCGGACAAGGGCGCGGAGGGCGCCGAGCAGACGAAGGTGGCCACAGCGTATGCGGAGGGGCTGGCGTGCTGGCGGGCAAGGGAGTTTTCGAAGGCGGCCGAGGCGTTCGACGGCGTCGCGAAGATCGACCCGGCGTCGGCGCTGTTCGCCAAGCGCGCAAAAGCCCTCGCCGCAAATCCACCATCGCCAGAGTGGACGCCGGTCAATACGCTGGAAGGAAAGTAGCGGTTGTTTACTCTTCGTCAGAAGGCTCAAGGAATGACGTTCGCGGCACGCAACCTGCTGAAGAGATCGAAAAAACTGTCGTCCGTCGCCTGATATTCAGGGAAACCGAGCTTACGGCTCTTGCTCATATCGGTGACGACTTCGATAGGTCGGCCCAAGTCGGCATCGGTGTGCCATGCCGACGAAAGGACGGAGAGGTCTCTTTCGACGAGATCATACTTGAGCGCGATATCAGCCCATATACGACCTGAATCGGCAAGCTGACGCTCAAGCGGCGAAATTTCCTCTGGAAAGGGCGCAGGCTGCAACCCGAACCAGCCGGCCAGTCGCGCCCACATCCAGCTCCATCGGAAGACATCGCCATTTACGACGTTGAATGCCTGGTCTCGCGCGACCGTCGTCGTCGCGGCCCATTCCAGGTGCCGCGCCAGCAATCTGGCATCCGTCATATCCGTCAGGCCGGTCCATTGCATCGCCGAGCCTGGAAAGAGAAATGGCCGCCCCGTTTCTCGACAGATCGTCGCGTAGACGGCAAGCGTCGTTCCCATGTTCATGGCGTTGCCTATCGCATAGCCGATGATCGTGTGCGGGCGGTGAATGCTCCAGCTGAAACCACCGCGCCTGGCCGCATCGAATAGTTCGTCCTCCTGAGCGTAGTACAAGTTCTCGACATCGAGCCGCGGTTGCTCCTCGCGGAATGGCGTCGCGGGCAGCCTGCCTTTACCGTAGGACTCGAACGGTCCCAGGTAATGCTTTAGCCCGGTGACCAGCGCGACATGAGAAAGCGTATCTGCGCCGGAAAGTGCTCCCAACACGTTGCGCACCATCGCAGCGTTAACGCGGATATTTTCCGCCTCGGTCGGCTGACGTAGCCATGTGGCGAGAAACACGTGAGTGGGACGAAGGCTCGCCAGGATGTCGCGAAGCGAGGCCGGATCCTGCAAATCGGCCGCGATGGGACGAACACCATCGAGGCCGCTTGGCGGGCGCCTTGCGAGCCCAAGCACCTGCCAGCCGCGATCGCTGAGATGGCGGGCGAGATTGCTGCCGACAATACCGCTGGCGCCGACCACAAGCGCTGTATTCGTCATCGCTGCGCCCTCCTGTTCGGTTGAGGAGGTAGGAACTATCGCACAAGGCAACAGAGCATTTCGGCGTCCGTCACCACTTATTGAAAGGGAACCGGCCTGACGGGCGAACTCGCCTCGTGCCGCGAGGAGAGCTCCCCTTTGGAGCGGCAACGTCAGCTGAGCGGTCACAAACCGTCGCTAAAACGGCAGACCCACGTAATTCTCCGCGAGCAGCCGCTGCGCCGTCTCGGACGAGAGCAGGTACTCGAGCTCCGTCTGCTGAAGCCGGTCCTCGTATTCGGAACGGTCGGGAAAACGATGCAGCAGCATCGTCATCCACCACGAAAAACGCTGCGCTTTCCATATCCGCGCAAGCGCCTTGGCGGAATAGCCCGCAAGGCCGGAATCGTCGCCGTGCTGATAATGCGCAAGCATGGCGTGGTAGAGATAGTAGATGTCGGACGCCGCGCTGTTGAGCCCGCGCGCGCCGGTCGGCGGCACGATGTGGGCGGCATCGCCGGCGAGGAACAGGCGGCCGTAGCTCATCGGCTCGGCGACGAAGCTGCGCAAGGGCGCGATGCTCTTCTCGATCGAGGGCCCGGTAATCAGGCGGCCGGCGACCTCGTCCGGCAGACGGCGCTTCAGCTCCGTCCAGAATGCATCGTCGCTCCAGTCCTCCACCTTGTCGGTCAACGGCACCTGGACGTAGTAGCGGCTCAGCACTTGTGAGCGCAGCGAGCAGAGCGCAAAGCCGCGTTCATGCTTCACATAGATCAGCTCGGGCGACACCGGTTTCGTGCGCGACAGCACGCCGAGCCAGCCGAATGGATAGACCTTCTCGTATTCGCGCAGCACGTCCTTCGGGATGGACCTGCGGCTGACGCCGTGAAAGCCGTCGGCGCCAACGACGTAATCGCAATCGATGCGGACGATCTCGTCGTTTGATCGATAGGTCACGTAGGGCCGGTCCGACGTCAGATCGTGCGGCGTCACGTCCTCGGCGTTGTGCACGACCTTGCCGTCGAGGCGATCGCGCGCCTCGTAGAGGTCGCGCGTCAGCTCGGTCTGGCCGTAGACCAGCACCGAATTGCCGCCGGAATGCTTGTGCAGGTCGATATGGGAGAGCACGCCGTCATGCGCGATCTCGAAACCGTTGTGGATCTCGCCCTCGCGGTCCATCCGCTCGCCGCACTGCGCCTCGCGCATCAACCTGGCGAAGCCGTGCTCGAGCACGCCGGCACGGATGCGGGCGAGCACGTGGTCGCGGCTGTATTTCTCCAGCACGACCGTATCGATGCCCTTCAGGTGCAGAAGCTGGGACAACAGCAGCCCGGACGGCCCACCGCCGATGATGCAGACCTGAACTTTCATTTTTACGTCCTCCCGTCGCCGCGTTTTTTGCAGATGGGGCGCCGCAAACCGATGGAGGGTTTCGTCTTTGTCTTGTACTATTCGAACATGAGAACCGCAGCCTCAGCCCCGGCAATCCGGGTCTACAACCTCTTCGGCGAGTCCGGCGATCTGCCCGACGTCGTGCATTGCGAGACGATCGCGTCGCGCTCGGTGCTGCACGACTGGACGCTGGCCGTGCACCGCCATGCCCGGCTGCACCAGGTGCTGCTGATCGAGCGCGGCGGTGGCGAGGCGACGCTCGACGGGCGCGTGGTGCCGCTCCGGCCGATGCAGGTCGTCAATGTGCCGGTCGGCCATGTCCACGGCTTCCGCTTCGAGCCCGATACCCAAGGCTGGGTGCTGACCATCGCTGCGGAAATTCTGGACGAGGCACTGCTTGCCTCGGAAGGACTGCGCGGCACCCTGTCCCGATCGGCCGTGGTGCGCGGCACGCCGCAGATCCGCACCACCATGAAGCAGATCTTCGCCGAGCACGCCGCACGCGATTTCGGCCGCGCGCACGTGCTGCGTGCACTGTCGGCGGCCATGATCGGGCTGGTGGCCCGCGCGCTCACCAGCGAGAGCGGCGGCAACGGCACGGCGGAAAGCGGGCTGTTCCGCCGCTTCGAGGCGCTGCTGGAACAGCATCATCTGGAACGCTGGAGCGTTGCGGACTATGCAGGCGCGCTGTCGATCACGCCGACCCATCTCAACCGGCTGACGCGGGCGGCGACCGGCGACACCGCCTCGCACCTGATCCTCAACCGGCTGATCCGCGAGGCGCGTCGCAACCTCGTCTACACCAATTTGCCGGTCTCGACGATCGCCTACGCGCTCGGCTTCGAGGATCCCGCCTATTTCAGCCGCGTCTATGCCGCGGCCACGGGCCTGTCGCCGCGCGCCTTTCGCGCCCAACTCCATGGCGGCGAAGCTTGAGGCCATTCGTGATCGCGCCGGGCTGTCGAGATCCGAACCAGCGCGCCACTTACCTTCGTATAGAGCATCCAACCCTTTGGATACGCGCCGTTTACCTCCGTACAATTGAGCGTGGCATGTGCACGCCTTAACGTGACTACATTCGGAATCCTGGCGCTGATAGCAGCAACCTCCCTTAACTGGCGCGGGACGGCCCCCCCTCCGGCCGTCTGCGCCGCCTTTTTTCCGCGGGCCATCGGCGACTTCGGCGTTTTCCGGCCGGCACACAGCCCTGGCGGCTGAACCTGCCGGCTTCAATGCGGAACTGGGGATTAGTGCATAATGTCTTCGCTTGAGAAGATTGCGGTCTTCATCGATGGCCCCAATCTCTATGCCGCCACCAAGGCGCTCGGTTTCGATATCGACTACAGGCGCCTGCTCGGCGAATTTCACGGCCGAGGTACGTTGCTGCGAGCCTTCTACTACACGACCGTGAGCGAGGATCAGGAATACTCGTCAATCCGCCCATTGATCGATTGGCTCGACTATAACGGGTACACCGTCGTCACCAAGCTCGCCAAGGAGTTCGTTGACGCCACGACCGGCCGCCGCAAGATGAGGGGCAGCATGGATGTGGAACTCGCCGTGAATGCCATGGAACTCGCCGAGCACGTCAATCAGATCGTGCTGTTCTCGGGCGATGGGGATTTTCGTTCACTGGTGGAAGCCGTGCAACGCCGGGGCGTCCGCGTGACGGTCGTCTCCACGCTTGCGAGCCAGCCTCCCATGGTGGCCGACGAACTGCGCCGGCAGGCCGACGTCTTCATCGATTTGACGGAGCTGAAGCCAAGAGTGGGGCGCGCCCCGGCCGAGCGGCCGGGATCGCGCGAGATGCGCCAGCAACCACCGCAAGCCACCACGCGCGGATCGATCAATCGAGGCGACCAGGTGGAATGATCCTGCGGGGCGATCGGCGGATCGTCAGACGTCGAAGAACACCGTCTCCTCCGCCCCCTGCAGATTGATCGTGAAGGAGTACACGACCTTGCCGGCGCGCTCACCGCGCGTGGCGATCAGCGTCGCGCGCCGCACCGGCGGCTCGACCAGGTTGAGCACGGGGTCGGCGGCATTCGCGGCTTCTTCGTCGGAGAAATAGAGTCGCGTATTGAGACCGATGTTGATGCCGCGCGCGACGATCCAGATATTGACGTACGGCGCGCATTTGCGGCCTGCCTTGTCCGTGATCGCGCCCGGCTTGATGGTCTCGAAAGTGACGAGGCCGCTGTCGAAATCGGAGCCGGCGCGGCCCCAGCCGCGAAACTCCTCGTCCACCGCGCCGGCCAGGCGATCGGCCGGATGGTTATAGCGGCCGGTTGCGTTGGCCTGCCAGATTTCGAGCAGCACATCGCGCAGCGGCGTGCCGCTGCCGTCGAACACCTTGCCCTCCAGCGTGATGCGCTCGCCTGGCGTGTTCGGCGTCACCAGCACGTTAGAAAAGTTCTTCTCAAAAATGTCGAAGCCGGCCATGGCAGGGATCAGGCCGATATGGACGTAGGGCCCGGCGGTCTGCGAGGCGGTTTCCTTGAGATAGTCGAGCGGCTGCGGCATTGGCTCAATTCCCCGCGGTGCGATTTTCGAAATAGGTGGAACGCTGGCCGCGCAGCACGATGTCGAAGCGGTAGGCGAGCGAGTCGAACGGCGTCGAGGCGTTGAGGTCGAGCGGCGCCACGAGGCGGTCGAGCGCGTCCTTGTCCGGAATCGTCGTCAGGATCGGACAGACCGGGATCAGGGGATCGCCCTCGAAATACATCTGGGTGATCAGCCGCTGCGCAAAGCCCGAGCCGAACACCGAGAAGTGGATGTGGGCGGGACGCCAGCTGTTGACGAAGTTGCGCCAGGGATAGGGGCCCGGCTTCACGGTGCGGAAATAATAGTAGCCGGTGTCGTCGCTCAGCGCGCGGCCGCAGCCGCCGAAATTCGGATCGATCGGGGCGAGATAGGTATCCTTCTTGTGCCGGTAGCGGCCACCGGCATTGGCCTGCCAGAACTCGACCAGCGTGTTCGGCACGCCGCGGCCGGTCTCGTCGAGCACGCGGCCATGGACGATGATGCGCTCGCCGACGGGATCGCCGTCCTTGGCGTAGTTGCGGATCAGATCGTTGTCGAGCGGGCCGAGATCGTTGTGGCCGAACACCGGACCCGTGATCTCCGAGACCGAGTTCTCGATCGACAGCAGCGGCTGGCGCGGCGAGCGCAGCACCGAGGACTTGTAGCCGGGCGCATGCGCCGGCGGATGGATCGAATGGTCGCGCTGGAAGAAGCCGCCGTCGCGCGGCGTGAACGGCTCGGGTCGGTTGAGGCGGGGATCCTGCAAGGCTGGCGCCTGGACGTTCATCGGCGTTGTCTCTCCCTGTGGCGCCCGGGTCCGGGGGCGCGGCTTATCGGGAGATCATGGGACGATCTATTCTCAAGATAAATAGATCGATTATAATGAATTACATGAAGGAAATCGATCATTTGGCGCTCGACGGCCACGCCCTCGAACTGTTCCTTGCCGTGCTGGAGGAAGGTTCGGTCACGGCGGCAGCGACGCGGCTTGGTCTGACGCAATCGGCGGTCAGTCACGGGCTGAACAAGTTGCGGCGGATCGCGGGCGATCCGCTGTTTGCCAAATCCGGCCGCGGCATCGTCGCCACCGCCCATGCCCAGGCCTTGGCCGCGAAAGCGCGGGCGCTGATCGACGAGATGCGCAGCTTTGCCGGCGGCGTCACCTTCGAGCCGGCGCGCGCGCAGCTTTCGCTGACGATCGCCGCCAACGACTTCCAGCGCGATCTGCTGTTGCCGCGGTTTTTCGACCATGTCGCGGGACAGGTCAGGAGCCTGAACCTGCGCGTGATCCCCTCGCAGTCGCCGTCGCCCGCCATGCTGCGCGAAAACCGCTGCGATCTCATGGTCACGCCGCTGCCGCCATCCGGCGTGGACATCGTGCAGAAGCGGCTGCTCAGCGATCACTACGTCTGCTACTTCGATCCCAAGGTGCGCACAGCTCCGGCCGGCCGCAGTGCCTATCTCGCGGCACGCCACATCACGGTGGTCTATACCGACAACGAGCGGCTCGACTTCGACCGCCGGCTGGCGGCGAACGGCTTTCTGCGTGACATCGCCATCTCCGTGCCGAGCTTTTCCGGCGTGCCGCCCTTCCTGCGCGGCTCGCAGATGCTGGCGAGCATGCCGAGCCTGCTCGCCTCCGGTGTGATGCGCGGTTTCGCGCATGTACCGATTCCGCTAGCGTCGCGGACAAAGACGCTGGCCGAGCTGCCGATGTTCATGGTCTGGCATCAGCGCTATCAGAAAGACCCGGCCCATCGCTGGATCCGCGGCCAGCTCGAAACCGTGGCGGCAACGGCGGCCGGAGACTGAGCCTCGGTTACGGTTTCAGGGAAGTCTGCCCTTCGCCAAACCCACTGGTTGCGCGAGGGCCGCCACGCTAGAATTGTCCCATGACAGTGACCGATATTGCGAGCCGGACCTACAATCATAGCTGGCGGCTGGACCCCATCATCCGCAGCCTGCTGGATACCGACTTCTACAAGCTATTGATGTTGCAGATGATTCGGGAGGACTATCCGAATCAGCAGGTGACCTTCTCGGTCATCAACCGCTCGCGCCATGTGCGGCTGGCCGAGATCATCGACGAGGGCGAGCTGCGCGCCCAGCTCGACCACGCCCGCACCATCCGCTTCGCCAAGAAAGAGCTGATCTGGCTTGCCGGTAACACCTTCTACGGCAAGACCCACATGTTCTCGGCGGACTTCATCCGCTGGCTGGCCGAATTCCGGCTGCCCGAATACGAGCTGCGCAAGGTCGAGGGCCAGTACGAGCTGCATTTCCACGGCCCCTGGACCCACACCACGATGTGGGAAATTCCGGCGCTCGCCATCCTCAACGAGTTGCGGTCGCGCGCCGCGATGAAGGGCCGCGGCCGCTTCGAGCTCGACGTGCTCTATGCCCGCGCCAAGGCCAAGCTGTGGACCAAGGTCGAGCGGCTGCGCCAGCTCGAGAATTTGCGGCTCTCCGACTTCGGCACCCGCCGCCGCCACGGCTTCCTTTGGCAGCGCTGGTGCGTCGAGGCGGTGAAGGAAGGCCTGGGCCCGTCCTTCATCGGCACCTCCAACGTGCTGCTGGCGATGGACAATGATCTCGAAGCCATCGGCACCAATGCGCATGAGCTGCCGATGGTCGCGGCTGCGCTTGCCAAGGACGACGAGGAGTTGCGCTGGGCGCCCTATCGCATTCTCGACCAATGGCGCCAGACCTATGGCGGCAATCTCCTGATCGCGCTGCCCGACGCCTTCGGCACCAAATCCTTCCTGCGCGATGCGCCGGAATGGGTCGCCGATTGGACCGGCTTCCGCCCCGACAGCGCGCCACCGATCCAGGCCGGCGAGGAGATCATCGCCTGGTGGGAAAAGAAGGGCCGCAACCCCAAGGACAAGCTGCTCGTCTTCTCCGATGCGATGGATGTCGGCTCGATCGAGGAGACCTATCACCACTTCTCCGGTCGCTCGCGGCTCTCTTTCGGCTGGGGCACCAACCTCACCAATGATTTCGTCGGCTGCCCGCCGGACGGCTCGTTCAATCTCGATCCCATCTCGCTGGTCTGCAAGGTGTCGTCGGTTGACGGCCACCCGGCCGTCAAACTCTCGGACAATCCGGAGAAGGCGACCGGCATGCCCTCCGAGATCGAACGCTATTTGCGCGTGTTCGGCGACGCTGGCCGCGTGCGCAAGCCGGTGCTGGTCTAGCGCCGGACCAAACTCTCTCGATCAGGTAAACCGCGCAGGACGAATGCGAGGCATCGGTTCGCTACGACCGTATCGGTTCCGGTTCGTCGGCATTTGCAACGATCTGCGGGCATCCGCTTCACGACGCTTTCACCCTGCAGTGCAGTCGCTTGCGTCTTTGGGGTCGAGTTAAGCAACTTTCCCCTCTACTTGGCGTTGCAGGCGCGACGCTCCGGTGGGGTCGTTGATCGATTTGGGGAATGCAGGGTGTTTCGCAGAACAGCGACGTCGACGAAGGGGCGTAGTTTCCTTCACGTCATCAAACTTGTCTCGCCATTCGTGATGGTCGTCGTGCTCCAGGCAACGATCGCGGGATTCAGCCTCGAAGTGATGTCATCGGTCCGCGCCTATGTCGCGGGCGAAGCGATGTGGTCGCGGTCACAGAAGAACGCCGTCTATTTCCTCAATCTCTATCTGCATTCAGGCGAGGCGAGCCAGTTCACCCACTACCAGGCGTCCCTTGCCGTTCCCATCGGCGATGAGTTCGCGCGCTGGGCACTCGAGCGCGATCCGGTCGACGTCGAGGCCGCCCGCGTCGGGTTTCTGCAAGGCGGCAACCATCCCGATGACGTTCCGGGATTGATCTGGCTGTTCCGTTATTTCAGCCGCGTCAGCTTCCTCCAGGAAGCGATCCACGAGTGGGCGGCCACCGATCCCATGTTGCTGGAGCTCAGCGTCTTCGGCGAGGTCATCCGGTCCGAGTTGGCGCACGGACCCATTGAGGACCGCGACCGCCTGCGGCTGCTGTCGTCGCGGCTCTCGGAACTCAACACGCAGTTCACGGTGCATGCAAAGCGGTTCTCGACCGTCCTCGGCGAAGGCTCCCGCGCCATCAAGGTAACGCTGACGTGCATCAACATCGTGGCGGCCGCGACACTGATCCTGCTCCTGATCTGGCACACGCGGCGCTTGATGCTGCAACGACAGGCGTTCGAGGATGCGTTGCATGCCGAGAGGGAGCGCCTGGCATGGCAGGCATCGCACGACTGGTTGACCGGCCTGTCCAACCGCCGCGCCTTCGAGGCGCGCCTGCAAAGCGTGCTGGACACCACCGCGGCGGGCTCGCTGGGCCTGATCCTGCTCGACCTCGACCAGTTCAAGAGCGTCAACGACACCTGCGGCCACCTCGCCGGCGACCGCCTGCTCTGCCAGGTCTCGCGCCTGCTGCAACAGGACCGGGGGCCGCATGATCTGGTGGCCCGGCTCGGCGGCGACGAATTCGGCCTGATCCTGCCGCAATGCTCGCCCTCGACCACCGTCGATATCGCCGAACGCCTGCGCAGATCGCTCGAGCTGTTCACCTTCGCCTGGGATGATCGTTGCTTTGCGGTGACCGCCAGCATCGGCGTCGCCTGTATCGCGGACGGCAACACCACGCTCGAGGACGCCATGCGGCGCGCGGATGCCGCCTGCTACCGTGCCAAGGAAAAGGGGCGCAACCGGGTACAGGTCGACAACGGCAGACCGGACGTCGTCGTCGTTGCAACCCGTCCGCGCGAAGCCGTCGCGGCGCGAGGCTGATAGGCGCCGGCGCCCTCTCAACCCCGGCATCCGATTGCAGACATCGTCCAACGGCGTCGCGACGGCGAAGCTGTGTGACGCCGCGGCCACATTGCTCCCGAAAAAACTGCGTCTTTCGCTTTCCGCCACACCGCCTTGCGCGCTGATCCACGATGGCCGGAACCTCCCCCGCTAAGCATGGCACCAGCCAACGTTGCGGTCCGAATTCCGCCCGGACCGTGCCGAAAGAGGAGTTTGCAGGTGCCCTGGAATGGTTTGTTGCCCCCGCCCCAGATCCGTCGCGCGAAGACGTGTCGGCGGCATGCGTTTCTCTTGAGCACCGCGATCGGCGCCGTTGCCGCAGGTAGTGCGCTGCCGTGGCTCGCGACGCCGGCAGAGGCGGCCTGTGTGGTGACCGGAAGCGGCGCGCAGGCAGCGCTGCAGTCAGGCGATTCGATCACCTGCACCGGAGCGGGCAACACCCAGGTCAAGACGGCGCCCGTGGTCAGCGGTGTCACCGTCAACATTGGCGACGGCACCGCGACCTCCGTGAACGACCCGACCTTTGCCAGCGTTGTCCTCGAGGCGGCATCCAATAGTGCGGTCAAGGTCTTCGGCAACGCAACCGTCACCTCTGCCAACAGCGACGGCATTGACGTGATCGGCGGTGGCGGCAACACGATCACAGTGGATGCCGGCGCCATGGTTGGGTCATCGAGCCTCGCCACGTCGGGGCTCGCACTGGCCAATTCGAGCAACAATATCATCGTGATCGGAGGTACGGTCGGAAACGGCGTGACCGGAGCCATCAGCATCAGCATCGGTGCCGGGTCGGCGAACAATCAGGCGAACATCCTGTCGAGCGGCTTTGTCCATGCCATCAATGTCGCGGCCGTCGATCTGAGCGGCGCGGCCGACGGCAACGTCGTCAGCAACGCCGGCACGATATCAAGTGCCTCGGGCACGGCAATCATCGGCTCGGCCAATCAGGACACCATCATCAACTCAGGCACGATCATCAGCGGTGGCGTCAGCACGGCTGTCGACCTGAAGGGAGGCAACGACGTCTTCGAGTTGCGAGCGGGATCGAGCATCACGGGATGGGTCCTCGGCGGCAACGGAACGGACACGCTGCGCCTGGGCGGTACTGCCAACGCAGCGTTCAATCTCAGCATATTCGGCGCGGCCGGTCAGTTCCGGGAATTCGAGGCGCTGGAAAAGACCGGCAGCTCCACCTGGACGATGAACGGTTCGACGACCGAGATCGCGAGCATGAATATCCTGGCCGGCACCCTCGAGGTGAACGGCTCGATGCCCAACATCGCCACGACCGTCAGCGGGGGCATTCTCAGCGGCAACGGCGCCATCGGCAATATGACCGTGCTGTCAGGCGGCACGGTCTTGCCCGGCAATCTCGGTACGCTGACGAGCAATGGCAACGTCACGTTCAACGCCGGTTCGACCTACGCGATCTCCGTCACCGCTACCGGACAATCCGAGAAGATCCTCGCGGTCAACGCAACGTTGAACGGCGGCACCGTCGCAGTCAACACGATCGCCGGCGCCTATAACCCCTCGACGCAATACACGATCCTCAGCACGACGACTGGCGTCATCGGCAGCTTCTCGGGCGTCACTGTCAGCGGATACAATCCGCAGCTCTTCGCTTCCTCCCTCAGCTATGACGGGTTCAGCGTCTTCCTGACGCTCAACTACAACAACGCCGCATTCCTCTCCATCGCCCAAACGCAAAACCAGAAGGCCGTGGCCGGCGCCTTGAGCGCGTTCGGTCCCAACCTGCCTTTCCTCTCCTCCTTCGCAGGCGAGAGCGACGCCCAGCTCCGTTACAGTCTGGACCAGCTTTCGGGTGAAGCGGCCACCGGCGCGCAGCAGGGCGCCTTCCAGTTCACGAGCCAATTCCTCGGCCTCATGCTTGATCCGTTCGTGGGTGGACGCAGTGGCATGAGCACCGGCGACACGGCGCTCGGCTTCAGCCCCGAACGCGCCGCGCTGCCGGACGATATCGCCCTCGCCTACAACAAGGTGCTGGGGACGCCGGCCATGAAAGCGCCGGCCTTTGCGGAGCGTTGGACGGCTTGGGGCACGGCGTTCGGCGGCACCAACCGCACCGGCGGCGACGCCGTCGTGATCGGCAGTCACGACCTCGGCGCGCGCGCCGGCGGCGTCGCGGCCGGCGCCGATTATCATTTCGGCCGCGATGCGCTTGTCGGTTTCGCGCTGTCGGGCGGCGGCACCAAATGGGATCTCGCGCAGGCGATCGGCGGGGGCAAGAGCGATGCAATCCAGGCCGGCGTCTACACCGCCGTGCGCACAGGGCCAGCCTATTTTGCCGCCTCTCTCGCCGTGGCCAATCATTGGATGTCGACAGATCGGCTCGCACCGTTCGGCAACCAGCTCACCGCCAAATTCGACGCGCAAACCGTCGGAGGCCGCATCGAGGGCGGCTATCGCTTCGCCACGCCGATTGGCGGCTTCACGCCATATGTGGCGGCGCAGGCGCAGGCTTTTCGCACACCGACCTATACCGAGGCCGATCTGGCCGGCAGCGGCTTTGGCCTGACCTATCAGGGACGCACGGCCTCCGACACACGGAGCGAGCTCGGCGCGCGCTTCGATCGCGCGACGCTGGTCACGCCGAATTCGGTCCTCACGTTGCGCGGCCGCGCGGCCTGGGCCCATGATTGGGTGAGCGACCCGACGCTCGTCGCCGCATTCCAGGCGCTGCCCGGCGCGAGCTTCATCGTCAACGGCGCAACGCCGGCAAAGGACACCGCGCTCGCATCTGCCGGTGCCGAGCTGAAGTTTTCGAACGGCGTTGCCCTGTCGGCGAAGTTCGACGGCGAGTTCGCGGCGCGCAGCACCACTTATTCCGGCACCGCGAGCCTGCGATACGCGTGGTAGCCGCTTGGTCTCCTCAAGACGACCGCGCGCCGACCGGCACGATCCCGAGGCCGGCAAGATGCGTATCGAGGAATTGCTCGACCTGCTGGCGCAGCATCTGGGGCGGCACCGCCACCATGCGCTCCTCCAGGCCGAGCGAGATGATTCCATGCACGGCGGAAAACAGCGTGCGCGACAGCAGCGCGATCCTCACGTCGTCCGCAGCCGGTAGCAGCCGCACCAGGGCTGGATGCATCAGCGCGAAAGCGTCCATCACCATCTGAAGGATGTCGTCGGGATAAGGACGATCGTCCTCCATCCGATGCTCGAACAGCGAGCGCAGCAGGTTTGCGTGCTCGGCGAAGAATTCGAGATAAGTCTCGGCAAACCCGTAGAGCTGGCGAACGGGGTCCTCGGCCGGAACCTCGGCGAGCCGTACCGTCAGCGCCTGAACGGTCTCCCGGTTCACCGTCAGGATCACCCCGTCGAAGTCGCCGAACTCGTTATAGACGCTGCCCACCGAGCAACCGGCGGCCTCCGCAACGTCACGAACTTTCAATGATCTCAGTCCCTTAGCTGAAATGATGCCGCGGGCGATCTCCAGGATCTGGAGCCTCCGCCGATTTTTTTTCTGGTCGCGTGGCGATTCTTCTTGAACATTGTTCATTTTCAAGCTACTCATGTGAACATTGTTCAAATTAACCCGGAGATCTGCAAAATGCAAACCCTCGCTGTTGATATCGCCTCCACCTTCGTCGACGACGCCGCGGCTCTCGTGACCGGCCTTGGCCGCACCCTGCTGCGGTTCGCGATGGCGCCGATCGATCGCATCGCAAATGCCTGCGACATTGCCGGCGTGCTCACCGAGCGCCGCGCGACCTTCCGGATGTGGCGGGCGAGCCGCGCCCGTGCCCGTCACGCGGGCCGCCGGTTCAGCCTGCTCGGCCGCCTCTCGCCCTTTCGCCACCTCGCTCATCTCACGTGAGGCGGGCGCACCCGGGACGTTCCGGTCGGCTCGAATGCAAGACCCGGTTGCAAGGAAGGACTTACCATGTCCCGACATTCGCAGCCGATGTCGCGGCCTTTGGCGATGCGGTTCAACATTTCCTCATCGCCCGGCGCGGTATCCGGGACAGCGCGGCCGGTCCGTCCGAACCACGGCTGCGACCAGATATTTGCGAACCTAACGAGACCATTTGGAGACCAACAGGATCGGAAGGGTCGAGGGGACAGAGCAGGCCGGCGACCGTCGTCATCCAGCCATCGTTCGTCCCGTAAGCTTCCGGTCGTGACGCCTCACCGACAACCTAACAATCTCAGGCTGCCTTCCCAAAACAGGACTTGTCATGATCAGGGAATTGATGTCGTCACGCCGCTTCGCGCCGCTGTTCTGGGCGCAATTTTTCTCGGCGCTCAATGACAACGTGCTCAAGAACGCACTCGTCATCATCCTGCTTTACAGTGCCGCGACCGGTCACGGCGACGCGCTGGTGACGGTCGCAGGCGCCGTCTTCATCTTCCCCTATTTCATCCTGTCGGGGCTCGGCGGCCAGCTCGCCGACAAATACGTCAAATCCGTCGTCGCGCGGCGGCTCAAATTCGCGGAGATCTTTGCTGCGGCCTTTGCCGCCGCCGGCTTCTTCCTGCACTCGGTGCCGCTGCTGTTCACGGCGCTCGCGCTGTTCGGCACCATCGCCGCCCTGTTCGGCCCCGTGAAATACGCCATGCTGCCGGACCAGCTCGAGCTCGGTGAGCTCGCAACCGGCAACGCGCTGGTCGAAGGCGCGACTTTCATGGCCATCCTGCTCGGCACCGTCGCCGGCGGCCAGTTCGTGGCCGGCTCCGCGCATATGGGCTGGGTTGCATCGGCCGTGGTCGTGCTGGCCCTGCTGTCCTGGGCCTTCGCCTCCCGCATTCCGCAGACGACGCCATCCGCCCCCGACCTGCCCGTCAACGCCAATCCCTGGACCTCGACGGTCGGCCTGTTGAAGACGCTCTACGCGGACAAGCGGCTGTGGGACGGCACCGTGATCGTCTCGTGGTTCTGGCTGGTCGGCGCCATCGTGCTGTCGCTGCTGCCTGCGCTGGTCAAGGACGTCGTCGGTGGCACCGAAGGCGTGGTGACGCTGTGCCTCGCGACCTTCGCGATCGGCATCGCCATCGGCTCGCTGTTCGCCGCCAGCCTGAGCCATGTCCGCCCGAACCTCGCGCTGGTGCCGATCGGCGCCATCATCATGGGCTTTGCCGGTCTCGATCTCGCCTGGGCCATCGGCGTGACCACCAGGGGCCAGGACATCGCTGCGGTCGACTTCGCGACCTCGTTCGCCGGGCTGCGCATGCTGATCGACTTCGTCGCCTTCGCGTTCGGCGGCGGCCTGTTCGTCGTTCCCTCCTTCGCTGCCGTGCAAGCCTGGTCGGCACCGTCCGAGCGCGCCCGCATCATCGCCGCCGGCAACGTGCTGCAAGCCGCCTTCATGGTAGCAGGCTCGCTGTTCGTCGCGCTGTTGCAGGCGGGCGGATTGCATGTCGGCTGGATCTTCTTCGGCCTCGGCGTCGCCAGCTTCGGCGCAGTGTGGTTCGTGCTGACCAAGTGGGGCAAGGAAGGCGTCCGCGATTTCGGCGGGCTGCTGTTCCGCGCGCTGTTCCGCACCGAGGTTCGCGGGCTCGAGAACCTGCCGCCTCCGGGCACGCGCATGCTGATCGCGCCCAACCATGTCAGCCTGATCGACGGCCCGCTGCTGCACGCCGTGCTGCCGATCGATGCGAGCTTCGCGGTCGATACCGGCATCTCCAAGGCCTGGTGGGCCAAGCCGTTCCTGCGCGTCGTCAAGCACTACACCATGGACCCGACCAAGCCGCTGGCCGCGCGCGACCTGATCAAGCTCGTCGCCGCCGGCGAGCCGGTGGTCATTTTCCCTGAGGGACGCATCACCGTCTCCGGCTCGCTGATGAAGGTCTATGACGGCACCGCGATGATCGCGGACAAGGCCGACGCGGTGGTCGTGCCCATTCGCATCGAGGGCGCGCAGCGGTCGCATCTCAGCTATCTCAACGGCAGCCAGATCAAGCGCTCCTGGTTTCCGCGGGTGACGGTCACGATCCTGCCGCCGGTCAAGCTTCCGGTCGATCCGGCGCTGAAGGGCAAGGCACGCCGCAATGCCGCGGGCGCCGCGCTCCAGGACGTGATGATCGACGCCATGGTCAAGAACGCCATGCTCGACCACACCCTGTTCGAAGCACTCGGACATGCCTATCGCGACCGCGATACCGGCAAGGTGATCATCGAGGACGCGCTCGGCACCAAGCTGACCTATCGCAAGCTGATCCTCGGCGCGCAGGTCTTGAGCCGCAAGCTCGAGGCCGGCACCACGGCCGGCGAGAATGTCGGTGTGTTGCTGCCGAATTCCGCGGGTGTCGCCGTCGTCTTCATGGCGCTGCAAAACATCGGCCGGGTCCCGGCGATGCTCAACTTCTCGGCCGGCCCGGTCAACGTCCTCGCCGCCATGAAGGCCGCGCAGGTCAAAACCGTGCTCACGTCAAAGGCCTTCATCGAGAAGGGCAAGCTCGACAAGCTGATGGCCGCGGTCTCCGCAGAGGCGCGCGTCGTCTATCTCGAGGACGTCCGCGCTTCGATCGGTACGGCCGACAAGATCAAGGGCCTGCTCGCAGGCACTGCGCCGCGCGTCGCCCGCCAGGCCGACGATTCGGCTGTCGTGCTGTTCACGTCGGGCTCGGAAGGCACGCCCAAGGGCGTGGTGCTGTCCCATCGCAACATCCTTGCGAATGCGGCGCAGGCGCTGGCCCGGGTCGATGCCAACGCCAATGACAAGGTGTTCAACGTGCTGCCGGTGTTCCACTCGTTCGGGCTGACCGGCGGAATGATGATGCCCCTGCTCGCCGGCATTCCGATCTACATGTACCCCTCGCCGCTGCACTACCGCATCGTGCCGGAGCTGATCTACCAGACCGGCGCCACGATCCTGTTCGGCACCGACACCTTCCTCACCGGCTACGCCCGTTCGGCGCACGCCTACGACTTCCGCACGCTGCGCCTGGTGATCGCCGGCGCGGAGGCGGTGAAGGATCGCACACGTCAGGTGTTCATGGAACGCTACGGCATCCGCATCCTGGAAGGCTACGGCGTCACCGAGACCGCGCCGGTGCTGGCGATGAACACGCCGATGGCCAACCGTCCCGGCACCGTCGGCCGCCTGTCACCGCTGATGGAAAGCCGCCTCGATCCGGTCCCCGGCATCGAGGAAGGCGGACGCCTCTCGGTGCGCGGACCGAACGTGATGCTCGGTTACCTCAGGGCCGAAAATCCCGGCGTGCTCGAACCGCTCGCCGAGGGCTGGCACGACACCGGCGACATCGTGGCGATCGACGCGGCCGGCTTCATCACCATCAAGGGCCGCGCCAAGCGCTTCGCCAAGATCGCGGGCGAAATGGTCTCGCTGTCGGCGGTCGAGAGCATCGCGACGACGCTGTGGCCGCAAGCCGCCTCGGTCGCCGTGTCGATCCCCGACCAGCGCAAGGGCGAGCGCATCGTGCTGCTGACGACGGAGAAGACCGCCGAGCGCAGTGCGATGCAGGGCCAGGCCAAGGCGATCGGCGCGTCCGAGCTGACCGTGCCCGCGGCGATCATGGTGGTCGACAAGGTGCCGTTGCTCGGCACCGGCAAGACCGACTATGTCACGGCAACGACGATGGCCCGTGAGCAGGCGTCCTCGCCGGAGCGCGAGGTTGCGTAAAGACGACAAGTCCACGGCCGTCGCTCCGGCGGAAGCCCGGTGCGACGGCGTGGTCCTGCTTCACGGCATCGGCGTCGGTGCCTGGACGCTGAAGAGGCTGGATCGGGCGTTGCAGCGTCACGGCTTCGCCACGCTCAATCTCGACTACCCCAGCCGCAAGAAGCCGCTCGAGGAGCTTGCGGAAGACATCCACGCGCCGGTCGCCGCGTTTGCAAAGCAATGCGACGGCGCGATCCACTTCGTCGCCCATTCCATGGGCGGGCTGCTCGCCCGGGTTTACATCGCGAGATATCGTCCGGTGCGGCTCGGCCGCGTCGTGATGCTGGGCACGCCCAACGGCGGCAGCGAAGTCGCCGATCTCCTGAAGGACCTCTCGCTCTACCGCGCTGTTTTCGGTCCAGCCGGCTCGCAGCTTTCGACAGCCCAGCCCCCTGTGCTCGCCGCCCTGCCGCCTCCCGATTATGCGATCGGCGTCATCGCGGGATGCCGCACCATCGCGCCGATCGCCTCGGCCTTTGTCCTGCCGCGGCCCAATGACGGACGGGTTTCAGTCGCAAGCGCGAAGCTGGCCGACATGGCCGACCACATCGTCGTCAAGGCATCGCACACCGGACTTCCACGAAATGCCGTCGCGATCGAGCAGACGATCGCGTTCCTGCACGACGGCCGCTTCAATCCGATCACTTGAGCAGGAGATAGCGAACCGGGTTGTCGTCGCACTGCCCCGCGCCGCACTCCAGCACGGTGGACAAGAGATTGGCGGCGACCAGCAACGCAAAGATCGCGAAGACCGTGTTCGATGCCGCACCGTTCAAAGGCGCGTCCCCGTCTCGCTTGCCGGTCACATCCTTCAGGATGAAGACGAGCGCGACATAACACACGATCCCGATCGCCGCGATCAGCGCCCAGGTATAGAAGTGCAGCCCGAACAGTGCCGAGCCGTATCCAGGATCGCCGGGCGCAAGATGCAGTGACACCTGCCGCATCGAGATGAAGCCGGTGACGAGGCTGGAAACGAGGATCATCGCGTAGTGAGACCCGCGTTCACCGAGGCGCATGTTGAACAGGAACCCCATGCCGACCGCGATGAACCCGGCCCTTTGCAACAGGCAAAGCGGACAGGGCAGCTCGCCGAGCGCAAGCTGATAGGTGAACGCCACCGTCAGGATCAACGAGATCCCGAGCAGCCCAAGCATGTTCAGGATCGCGCCGACCGGCCGTTGCTCGCTCATCTCTGCAGTGCCCATCTCGACACCGTCAGAACGAGAATTTGAGTGGATCGGTCGCGTGGTGGAAGAACCATGCGACCGTGACCACGACTGTTGCGCTCCAGAGCGCATAGCTTAGTCCCGCGCGCGAACGCCAGGCACTCGCGCAGCCCGCGAGCGCCAGCAGGAAAGGCAGAAACATGTACATGAGCGCGGGCTCCCTAAGCGATTCGCGCTGTGCGCGAACGGCCCAGAAATACGTCAGCCGCGCATGCCTCTCAAGAGCCGGCTTCGCTGCGCCGCTCCTGCGCATAACGCACCAGCGCCACCAAGCGATAGATGCCGTGCACGAACTTGCCATAGGGCATGGTGATGAACAGCGCGAACACCGCGCCGAGATGCAGGGCCAATAGCGGTCCCATGGCAGCGGTCTCGCGCAGGACAAGCAGCGCCATGCCGGTGAAGCCGGTCAGAAACAGCATGGCGATGAAGCCGACGTCCATGCCGTAGCGCTGCTCGTCGAGCAGTTCCGGTGCACGCCGCGTTTTCGCGACGAACAGGCCGATCGGACCGACGATGAGACCGATGCCGCCGAGTGTCCCCAGCACCACGGGCAGATCCCACCACGGATACGGCGCCTCGCGGCTCCAGAGGTAGTGATAGAGCGTCGCCACCGACGTCGCGGCGAAGCATAGCAGAAAACCGTAGAACGTCAGGTGATGGAAAAGCTTGCGCCGGTCGGTCGGCTTGTCGTCCTCGTTGTAGCAGCCGACGCCGCCACCGTGGAGATAGCGCAGCTCGCCGGCATCGCGGACAGCCTGGAAGATCGAGCCGCCGTCGGCGCGACCGCCAATGGGAGCTCCGATGTCGCGCCAGAAGGCACGCACGCTCATCACCAGCGCGAGGATCGCGTAGAGGAAGGCGGCGCTGAACAATGCGGCCATCGCGTTGTGCGGCATCAGCTTGTAGAAGGCACCAGGGCCGGTGTGCACACCGAACAACACGCTGTGGCCGTTGAGGGCCGCAAAGCCGAGGATAAAGGCGGCCATGCTGAGCGCGGCGATGACGCTGATGACGAGCCCGTTGCGGGCGAAGGCACCGGACAGCGCCTGCGGCCAGGCATAGGCCGCATAGGACTCGGCGCGCGCAACCGCAAGCGTCTTCGGAACGTTGACGTTGAACTCGTGCGGCGGCGAGAACTGACAGTCGACGTAGCAGGCGCCGCAGGAATGGCAGAGGTTTGCGAGATAGTTGAGATCTCCGTCGGAGAAGGCGCGCCGCATCTCCATGGCGGGAAATACCGCGCAAAGACCCTCGCAGTAGCGGCAGGAATTACAGACCGTCATCAGACGGTCGGCTTCGTCCAGAATTCTAGTTCCGTGCATGTTTCGCCGCTTCCCGTCCCGCGATCCGCCCGAACACGCTGCCGATGGTCATGCCCATGCCGGCCGCATAGCCCTTGCCGAGCACGTTGCCGGCCATGATCTCGCCGGCCGCGAACATGTTGGCGGACGGCTTGCCGTCAGCCATCAGCATCCGCGCCTCCTTGTTCACGCGCGTGCCGAGATAGGTGAAGGTGATGCCGGGCCGCACCGGATAGGCGAGATAAGGCGGGGTCTCGATTTTGCGTGCCCAATGCGTCTTCGGCGGCGTGATACCTTCAGTCACGCAGTCGTCCAGAATGGTGTGATCGAAGGTGCCGGGCCGCACGGCCGCGTTGAACTCGGTGACGGTCTTCTCCAGCGCAGCCGGATCGAGCTCGAGCTTGCCGGCCAGCACGGCGACGGTCTGCCCGGCGATCGGCGGGAACAGCGTCGGCATGAAGCTGGTGACGACGGTGGAATCGAAGATGATGTAGGCGATCTGGTCGGGCTGCGCCGCGACCAGCCGGCCCCAGATCGCATAGCGCTTCGGCCAGATGTCCTCACCCTCGTCGTAGAATCGCTGGGCATGCTTGTTGACGACGATGCCGAACACGACGGAGTCGTGGCGGGTGATGATGCCGCCGTCGAATTTCGGCGCACGGGCGTCGATTGCGACCGCATGGCACTGGGTGGGATCGCCGACCTCCTGCACGCCCTTGTCGAGCAGCATCTTCAGGATCGATCCGCGATTATAGGGCGTGCCGCGGATCAGGAAATTGTCCGCGGCTTCGCCCCAATATTGCTTCAGCCATTCGATGTTGGCCTCGAACCCGCCGGCAGCGGCGACCAGCGACGTCGCGCGGATCTCGGTCTCGCCCTTGATCGGCCGCTTGAGGCGCGCGGCGAGGAACATGCCGTCCTCGATCACGAGATCGGTGACCTCGGCGTCGTACTCGACATCGACGCCGAGCCGCTCGGCGGTCAGATAGAGCGCGTTCAGCATCGCGCGGCCGCCGCCGAGAAAGAAGGAGTTGGTACGGCCGAGGCTCAGCGTGCCGCCGAGCGAGGGTTGCCAGCGCACGCCCTGCTCCACGATCCAGTTCAGGATATCCTTGGACTCCCGGATCATGTGCCGGGCGAGCACCTCGTCGGTCTGGCCGCCCGTCACCAGCAGCAGATCTTGCCAGAATTCCTCTTCGGTGTAGGGACCGGTCAGGATCTCAGTCGCCGCATCATGGGCGCAGCGCATGTTGCGGGTGTGGCGGGTGTTGCCGCCGCGATAGAATTTTGGCGCGCCCTCCAGCACCAGCACCGAGGCACCGCCGCGGCGCGCCGAGATCGCCGCGCACAGTGCCGCATTGCCGCCGCCGATCACCAGCACGTCGTATTTGCTGCTCATCCCGTCTGCCCGATGCGACGAAGTTAGAGACATTCTGCCGCCGAGGACCCCGATCGACCCACGGCAGCCATTGCGTACGTTTGTATACAAAGATATACATCGGCGCGGCAAGTGCCATCTCTGCATGGGCAGGATGCGCCGTGAGGGAAGATGGCCAGGCGCGTGGCAAAGTCAGGCGGATCGATCACACGCGGCGGCGGCGTGGCACTGGGCGAAGCCGTGTTCCGCTCGCTGTGCGAGGCGCTCCAGGCCGGCAGTTACCGTGCCGGAGACCGGCTGCGCGAGGAAGAGGTCGCGCAGCGGCTCAAGGTCAGCCGCACGCCGGTCCGTGAGGCGCTTGGCCGTCTCGCGGCCCGCGGCTTCGTCGAGCCCGCCGGCGGCCGCGGACTGATCGTGCGCGACCTCGATATTTCCGAGGTGCTCGAGCTCTACGCCATGCGGGAGATCATGGAAGGTGCTGCAGCGCGCCTGGCCGCCGAGCACACCTCCACTCCCGAAGTCCACGCGCTCAGGGATATCGAGCAGGCCTTTGTCGAGGCGTCGGCGTCAGACGCTGCCGAGATGGCGCGGCTCAACCGCGCCTTCCACGAAGCCATCTGCCGCGCGGCGCGCAACCGCTATCTCGACAACGCCTCGCGCGAATTGCAGGACTGGATCGCGCTGCTGGGCCCGACCACCTTCACGGTGACGGGCCGTCCCTCGACCAGCCACGGCGAGCACCAGGCCATCATCGACGCCATCGCCGCACGCGACGGCGACAAGGCCGAGCAGCTTGCGCGGGCGCATATCCGCGAGGCGTTGCGCTGCCGGCTCAAACTGCTGCAGAAGCAGTAACGCGCGGCGCTCACGCGAGCACATCCGCGACGACCGCTTTGAGGACATCGCGCACATCGCCCGGCTTCAGCCGAACCTGCAAGCCGCGCTGGCCGCCGTTGAGATAGACCTGATCATGTGCGAGCGCGCTCTGCTCGATCACGGTGCGCACCGGCTTGCGCTGCCCGAACGGGCTGATGCCACCGACCTTGTAGCCGGTGACGCGCTCGGCCTCCGGCGGCTTCATCATCTGCGCCGACTTGCCGCTCGCGGCAGCGGCGAGCTTTTTCATGGAGACTTCCTGGTCGGACGGGACGACGACGCAGATCGGCTTGCCGTCCACCAGCGCCATCAGCGTCTTCAGCACGCGCGCGGGGTCCTCACCAAGCGCAGCGGCGGCCTGCAGGCCGATGCTCTCGGCGTCGGGATCGTAGTCGTAGGTGTGCACGGTGAAGGCAACGTCGGCGGCTGCAAGCGCGCGCGTGGCTGGGGTGACTTTGGACATGGGTCACGTTTACCACCGTCATTGCGAGGCGCGAAGCGACGAAGCAATCCAGAATCTTACCGCGGAGGTAGTCTGGATTGCTTCGCTACGCTCGCAATGACGGTGTGGGCGCGGATGCCCGCCACAGCCGTCGTCCTGGCGAAATTACTCCGCCGCGTCCCGCATCTCCGCGCGCTCGGCCCTGGCCGCGCAGAACTTGAACTCCGGGATCTTGCCGAAGGGATCAAGCGCCGGGTTGGTCAACAGGTTGGCCGCCGCCTCCGCGTAGCAGAACGGCATGAACACCATGTTCTCCGGCACGTCGCGATCGGAGCGGACCTTGACCTCGACCGCACCGCGGCGGGTCTCCAGCCGGATGAAATCGCCGGGCGCGAGCTTCTTCCGGTGCATGTCCTTCGGCGACATGAACGCGACCGCCTCCGGCTCGATCTGGTCGAGCACCTGCGCGCGGCGGGTCATCGAGCCTGTGTGCCAGTGCTCGAGCACGCGACCGGTCGAGAGCACCATCGGATATTCGGTGTCGGGCAGCTCATCCGGCGGGATGACCTTGGCCGGCACGATCTTGCCGCGGCCGCTCGCGGTCGGGAAGCCCGTGGTGAAGATAATCTCGTTGCCGGGCTTGTTCGGATCATCGGCCGGATAGGTCACGGCACCTTCGCGCACCAGCCGCTCCCAGCTGATGTTCTTGAGCGAGGGCATCAACTCCGCCATCTCGGTGTAGACGTCGCCGGGGCCGGAATAATTCCAGGGCAGGCCCATCCGCTTGCCGATCTCCTGGATGATCCAGAGATCCTGCCGCGCATCGCCCGGCGGCTTGATCACCTGGCGCGCGAGCTGCACGCGGCGATCGGTGTTGGTGAACGAGCCGTCCTTTTCGGCAAAGGCCGAGGCCGGCAGGATGACGTCGGCATGGAACGCGGTCTCGGTGACGAAGAGATCCTGCACGACGAGATGATCGAGCATGGCCAGCGCCTGGCGCGCATGCTGGAGATCGGGATCGGACATCGCGGGATTCTCGCCCTCGATATACATGCCCGTGATCTCGCCGGCATGGATCGCGTTCATGATCTCGACCACGGTCAAACCGCGGACGGGATCGAGATCCTGCTGCCACAGTTTTTCGAAATTGCCGCGCAGATCGTCGCGGCTGACCGGCTGATAATCCGGCAGGAACATCGGGATCAGGCCGGCGTCGGAGGCGCCCTGCACGTTGTTCTGGCCGCGCAGCGGATGCAGGCCGGTGCCGGGACGGCCGACCTGGCCGGTGATCAGCGCCAGCGCGATCAGGCAGCGCGCATTGTCGGTGCCGTGGACATGCTGGCTGATGCCCATGCCCCAGAAGATGATCGACGACTTTGCCCGCGCATAGGTGCGCGCAACCTCACGCAGCGTTTGCGCCGGGATGCCGCAGATCGCCTCCATCTTCTCCGGCGTGAACTCCTTGATCTTCTCCTTGAGGTCCTCAAAACCTTCGGTGTAGCCGGCGATATACTGGTCGTCGGTCAGGCCCTCGGTGATGATCGTGTTGATCATCGCATTCAGCATGGCGACGTCGGAGCCCGGCTTGAATTGCAGATGCTTGGTCGCGTGGCGCGACAGCGTCTGCCGGCGCGGATCCATCACGAACAGCTTGGCGCCATTCTGCTTGACCGCGTTCTTGATGAAGGTCGCGGCGACCGGATGGTTCACGGTCGGATTGGCGCCGATCACGATGATGACTTCGGCATCCATCGCAGCCGAGAACGGCGCCGACACCGCGCCCGAGCTCAGGCCTTCGAACAGCGCCGCCACCGACGAGGCGTGGCAGAGCCGCGTGCAATGATCGACATTGTTCGAGCCAAAACCGGTGCGCACCAGCTTCTGGAACAGATAGGCCTCTTCATTCGAGCCCTTGGCCGAGCCGAAGCCGGCCAGCGCCTTCACGCCCTTCTCATCGCGGATCCTGACGAGGCCCTTGGCCGCGATGTCGAGCGCTTCTTCCCAGCTCGCTTCGCGGAAATGCGTGAAGGGATTAGCGGGGTCGACCTGGTCGTTGGAATCCTTCTTCGCATTCGGCAGCCGCACCAGCGGCTTGGTCAGACGATGCGGATGGTGGATATAGTCGAAGCCGAAGCGGCCCTTGACGCAGAGACGATTGTGATTGGCGGGCCCGTCGCGGCCTTCCGCGTAGATCACCTTCTCGTCCTTGACCTCGTAGGTCACCTGGCAGCCGACGCCGCAGAACGGGCAGAGCGAATCCACCTTCTTGTCGGCGTAGACGACACGGGTCTGCTTCTCGTCGAGCATGACGGCCGGCATCAGCGCGCCGGTCGGGCAGGCCTGCACACATTCGCCGCAGGCGACGCAGGTGGACTCGCCCATGGGATCGTCGAAGTCGAACACGATCTTCGAGCCATGGCTGCGATACGCCATACCGATGACGTCGTTGACCTGGACCTCGCGGCAGGCACGCACGCAGAGGCCGCACTGGATGCAGGCATCGAGGTTGACACGCATCGCCGGATGGCTGGCGTCGGTCGCCCAGCGCTCGGCGGCGGGGAAGCGGCTCTCGGTGACGCCTGTGGTCTCGGCCCAATGCCAGAACTTCGAATCCGGATCGTGCGAGGTCTCGCGCGCCGGCTGGTCGGCGACGAGCAGCTCCATCACCATCTTCTGCGCGGACACCGCACGCGCGGATTCGGTCTTCACCTTCATGCCGACCGACGGTGTGCGCTTGCAGGAGGCGGCGAGCACGCGCTCGCCCTCGATCTCGACCATGCAAGCGCGGCAATTGCCGTCGGGGCGGTAGTCGGGCGCCGGCGAATAGCACAGATGCGGAATCTCGCGGCCCTGGCGTTTTGCAACTTGCCAGATCGTCTCGCCGGGTTTGGCCTCGACCTGCTTGCCGTCGAGCTCGAACGTAATTTTGGTCATTCGGCCGCTTCCTTGAACTCGTCAGGGAAATATTTGATCACGGTAGACAGCGGATTCGATGCCGCCTGTCCGAGCCCGCAGATCGAGGCATCACGCATCGCCTGGCTCAATTCTTCCAGAAGTGCGCGGTTCCAGACGGGCTTCTGCATCAGCTGCGCCGCCTTCTGGGTTCCGACACGGCACGGCGTGCACTGGCCGCAGCTCTCGTCCTCGAAGAACTTCATCAGGTTCAGCGCGGCCGCGCGCACGCTGTCCTTTTGCGACAGGATCACGATCGCGGCCGAGCCGATGAAGCAGCCGTATTTCTCCAGCGTGCCAAAATCGAGCGGGATGTCGTCCATGGACGCCGGCAGGATGCCGCCCGACGCGCCGCCCGGCAGGTACGCGTAGAACTGGTGCCCGTCGGCCATGCCGCCGCAATATTCGTCGATCAATTCGCGCACGGTGATGCCGGCGGGTGCCAGCTTCATGCCGGGGTTCTTGACGCGGCCCGAGACCGAGAAGCTGCGCAGGCCGTGACGCTCATGGCGGCCGTTGCCCTTCCACCAATCCGCGCCCTTCTCGACGATGTCGCGCACCCACCACAGCGTCTCGATGTTGTTGATCAGCGTCGGCAGGCCGAACAGGCCGACCTGAAACGGATAAGGCGGCTTGTGCCGGGGCAGCCCGCGCTTGCCCTCGATGCTTTCGAGCAGCGAGGATTCCTCGCCACAGATATAGGCGCCGGCGCCGCGGCGCATGTGCAGCGTCGGACCGCCCGGAGGAAGCTTTGCGATCTCGCGCTCGAGGATCTCGCGCGATGCCGGATATTCGTCGCGCAGATAGATGTAGACGTCGGAGGCCTGCACGACATGCGCGCCGAGCAGCATGCCTTCGATGAAGCGATGCGGATCGCTTTCGAGATAGACGCGGTCCTTGAACGTGCCAGGTTCGCCCTCGTCGCCATTGATCGCCATCAGCCGCGGGCCGGGTTCGCCCAGCACCGCGCGCCATTTCCGGCCCGTGGGGAAGCCGGCGCCGCCGAGGCCGCGCAGCGAGGCGTCGTCGAGCGCCTTCAGCAGATCGTCCTTCGGCAATTCGCCCGAGCGCACGCGATTGAGCAGCTTGTAGCCGCCGCCGGCGACATAGGCGTCGTAGTCAACGTATTCAGGCAGATGCGCGTGGGTATCGCCGGCCTTCGCGGCCGCCATCACATTAGCCACGGTCGCGTGATCGACGAAGTTGTGACCGACTTCAGCCGCCGGCGCGGTATCGCAGCGGCCGACGCAGGGCGCGCGGACGACGCGGATGCCCGGACCCGATGTGCTCTGCAGGTCGGCGAGCAGCTTGTCGCCGCCGAGCATTGCGCAGGTCAGTGAATCGCAGACGCGGATCGTCAGCGGCGCGATATCGGGCTCGCCTTCCTTCACCACGTCGAAATGCGCGTAGAAGGTCGCGGTCTCGAACACCTCGGCGAAGGCGAGCTTCATCTCGTCGGCAAGCGCGGCGAGATGAGCGGCCGAGATCTGGTGATATTTGTCCTGGATCAGGTGCAGATATTCGATCAGGAGGTCGCGCCGCCGCGGCCTGTCGCCGAGCAGCTGCTCGATCTCGTGCGCGGCGGTGGGATCGACCTGCCGCCCCTTGGGCGTGGCCTTGGCTCGCTTCCGTCCCTCGCCCGGGTGTTCGAACGAGCGGACCTCGTGCACGTCGTGACTCATCGATGCGTCTCGTATCTCTTCTTTAGAACGAGTCCAACTCTAGCCTGTGGCATACCAGATGCCAAGAGAATTCATGCGTTCCGATAAGCATTTAAGGGGCATGCAGCCGCCCGGCTCCATGCCCCTTCATCGACCCGATTTGTGGCGCGGCCTCACGTCTTGCTCATGCACTCTTCGATGTAGAACCAGCGGTCGTCGCCAGCGAGGCCCTTGGACTTCACGTCGGCGCGGCAGGCTTTGAGCTTCGGCTTGTTGGCCGCCCACTTCGCCTTCATGTCCTTCAGCTTCTGCATGGTGAGCTTGATCTTGCCCGGCTTGGCTTCGGTCGTTGCGGCAGGCGCCGCCGGCGGCGTCGTCTGCGCGGATGCGGCATGAAGGCCAGCGACAAGCAACACGGCCACAAGGCAAATTCGGGTGCGAAGCATTTCAATCCCCCTAAGTCCCACTCTTGATTAAGTCCGACTCTTGATGATGTCTAAAAGGCGAACGCCGCGGGACGCCGATGATCAGCATCCCGCGGCAGTCTCGACGGCGATCAGAAGATCTTGACCGCGCTCTCCAGCGTCTTCCAGACACCCCAAAGCAGGGGCACGCCGACGAAGGCCCAGAACAGCGCCGCCTTGACGTCAAGCCCGCCGAATCCGATGCCGTAGGAGCCGTGCGGCCCCGCGGCAGCGGCGCTGGCGCTCGCCGCTTGCAGCTTGGCGACGTCGGCGTCCTTCATGTGCCACTTCGAATCGACCGGCTTGATCAGGTAGTTGCAGATCAGGCCCGCGATCAGCATCGCGCACAGGATGTACATGGTCGTGTTGTAGAGCTGATCGCGCGGCACGCCCGCCGCGAGCTGGAACTCGCGGATGTAGTTCACCACGACGGGGCCGATGATGCCCGCGGTGGACCACGCCGTCAGCAGCCGGCCGTGGATGGCGCCGACGAACTGGGTCCCGAACATGTCGGCAAGGTAGGCCGGCACGGTGGCGAACCCGCCGCCATACATCGACAGGATGATGCCGAAGCCGAGCACGAACAGGAGCTTCGAGCCCATCGCCGCAAACGTCGGCGCCAGCGCGTAGAGCACGATGCCGAGGATGAAGAACGTGTAATAGGTGTTCTTGCGCCCGATCTTGTCCGACAGCGATGCCCAGAAGAAGCGGCCGCCGATGTTGAACAGCGACAGCAATCCGGCGAAGCCCGCGGCGATCGCGGCGATCTGCGCCTTCTGCCCGGCGTCGAGCGCGTTGAAGCCGACTTCGGGCAGGCCGATCAGCTTGCCGGCGAAGATCTCCTGGAGCATCGGCGAGGCCATGCCGATCACGCCGATGCCGGCCGACACGTTCAGGCACAGCACCCACCAGATCAGCCAGAACTGCGGCGTCTTGTGCGCGTCGTTGAGATGGACGTTGCTCTTCGAGATCATCGCGTTGGCCTTGGACGGCGGGGTCCAGCCCTCGGGCTGCCAGCCGGGCGGCGGCAAGCGATAGCGGAACGCGCCGATCATCATGAACACGAAGTAGATGACGCCCATCGCGACGAAGGTCTCCCAGACGCCGACCGAAGTCGGGGTCTTGAAGTAGTTCATCAACAGGTTCGCCAGTGGCGCGCCGATCATGGCGCCGCCGCCGAAGCCCATGATGGCCATGCCGGTCGCCATGCCGCGGCGGTCCGGAAACCACTTCACCAGCGTCGACACCGGCGAGATATAGCCAAGGCCGAGACCGATACCGCCGATCACGCCCGAGCCCAGCCACAACAGCCAGAGCTGATGGGTGTAGACCCCGATCGCACCGAGGAAGAGGCCGCCGCACCAGCACAGCGCCGAGACGAAGCCGGCCTTGCGCGGACCGACGCGCTCCAGCCAGCCGCCCCAGACCGCGGCCGCGATACCGAGCAGCACAAAAAAGAGCGTGTACATCCAGCCCATGCTGGCGACCTTCCAGTCGCAGCTGGTCGTGAACAGCTCCTGAAACAGCGACATGTCTGCGCACGCCTTCGGCGCGGTCACCCCGATCGCGCGCGACAGCGGCAGCCAGAACACCGAGAAGCCGTAGGCCATGCCGATGCAGAGATGGATGCACAGCGCAGCCGGCGGCACCAGCCAGCGATTGAAGCCGGCGGTCGCGATGGTTCGCTCGCGATCCAGAAAACCTGCGCCGGCACCCGAAAGTGTTCCAGCGCTCTCGATTGTTGCCATGTAGTCCTCCCCTGCAGTTGCCCTTCTGAGCAAGCCTGCCGCTGCAATCCTGGTCCTCAGCCCTTGCGGCGCAGCCACGGTCCCTGCTGCTCCGCACAATCATTGACGCGCGCCAGGATCGTCACGCGCATCCGAGTCGTTAACCCCTCGAGCGGGGCTCTATGCCGATACACCGTGCAGGCTTCGTGAGCTTGGCCCGTTCATCCGCGTATCGCAGACAAGACTCAACCTCCGCGCCTGCACGGAGGTTGTCAATTGGGGCAGAAGCCACGATTGATGTCGATAGACAAAAGGTAGGTATCAGTAGAGTGACCGTGCACTACGAACGCAGCGCACCATTGGTTTTCTCTATCGATCCATTGACCTTTTCTATCAAGAACACGATGCGCGCCTCGTTGCGCTCGGTGATCTCCACCGTGTCGCCCGTCTCGCGGATCAGGTTCGGAATGTCAATCACCGACAATGGGTCGGTGCAGTGCACCTCGAGCTGATCGCCCGGCTGTAACGGTTTGAGCGCCTTGCGCGTCTTCAGGGCAGGTAGCGGGCATTTCAACCCGGTGAGATCGAGCGTGGTTCTGGTCATGGGCGCAACATGGCGGGGTGAGGCGATGGCGTCAACGCGAGGTTCAGAGCAAATCCGCATAGGGCAGGAAACCCACGCTCTGGCCCGGCTCGACGCGCGTGATATCGTCGCCGAGTTCGATGAGGCCATCGGTCTCGACCAGCGACGACAGCAGGCCTGCGCCTTCGCGCGGAAACTTGACCGCTTCCAACGCACCGTCCTCTCCGCGTCGCAACGAGCTGCGAACATATTCGCGGCGGCCGATCTTCTTCTTGTAAGTGAACGCAGCGCGCACCGGAATCGGCAACAGCGGCTCCGGCAGACTGCCCGCAAGCGCCAGCACCGTCGGCCGCACCACGTGGACGAAGGTGACGAAACTGGCGACGGGATTGCCGGGCAGGCCGATCAGCGGCGTGCCGCCGATGATGCCCATCGCCACGGGACGGCCGGGCTTGATGGCCATCCGCCACAGCACCAGCGAGCCGATGCTCTCGACCGCCGCCTTGACGTGGTCCTCCTCGCCGGTCGAGACGCCGCCGGTGGTGAGGATCAGATCGTGGCTGCCCGCAACCTGCTTCAATCCATCCGCGAGCGCACTGCGTTCGTCGCGCAAGATTCCGAGGTCGGAGACCTCGCAGCCGAGCCGGCGCAGCATCGCCATCAGCATGAAGCGGTTGGAATCGAACAGCTGTGAGGCCGCGCGCGGCTCGCCGGGCGAAGCCAGCTCGTCACCGGTCGAGAACACGGCGACGCGGATGCGCCTGACGACGTCGAGCTGGGTCAGGCCGAATGCTGCAGCAAGCGCGACATGCTGCGGCCGCAGCCGCTGGCCGACCCGCAGCGCGACGTGCCCTTGCGGAATGTCCTCGCCCGCCGGGCGGACATTTGCGCCGGGCTTCAGCCCCGGCGGCAGCACGATTCTGCCGGCCTCATCGAGGCGGACGTCTTCCTGCATGAAGACGGTCTCCGCGTCAGGCGGCATCGGCGCGCCCGTGAAGATGCGCGCAGTGTGGCCTGCCTTGATCGGCGCCTGCGCAAGACCGCCGGCCTGGATGCGGCCGTCGAGCGGGAATGCCCGTTCCGCGCCTTCCGGAAGGTCGGCGTTGCGCACGGCGTAACCGTCGACGGCGGAGTTGGTGAAGGGCGGCAGCGGCAGGGGCGCCGCGATATCGCGCGCGAGCACGCGCCCATCGGCGTCAACGAGTGCCACGGTCTCGATATCGGCGATCGCATTAACGCGCGTGGTGATCAGACCAACGGCCTCGTCGACCGACATCATCGGTCCGCCGAAGGCAAAGCAATCGTCCGACAGTTGCGCCATGGTGCCTCGTCAGCGTATCGCGGCGCTTTTTGCCACCGCTTCCTCGACCGGCATCGCCGCACGCAGCAGCAACGCCGCGGCAGCCTCGATATCATCGAGATGGACGGTCGGCAGGCGGGTTTCAATGGCAATGTCGGTCGCAATCCCGACAATCCCGGGATCATCGGGAAACAGCAGCGGCTTGCCGTTGCCGGCGCGATGCACCTCGATCTTGCGGTGCGGCTCGCGCTTGAAGCCTTCGACCACGACGAGATCGACGGCCGACAGCTTGCCCAGGAGCTCCGGCAGCCGCGGTTCCTCGGCGCCGCGCAATTCATGCATCAGGGCCCAGCGGTTCGACGACGCAACCAGCACCTCGGCCGCGCCGGCCTCGCGGTGGCGCCAGGAATCCTTGCCGGGCACGTCGACGTCGAACTGGTGATGGGCATGCTTGATGACGGAGACGCGCAGGCCTTGCGCGTTGAAATGCGGGATCAGCCGCGTCAACAGCGTGGTCTTGCCCGCACCGCTCCAGCCCGCAAGGCCGATGACTTTCATGTCCGTTCGATCTCCGCCAACGGCTCGTCAGCCGATGGAACCCCTGGCCTCTCCCCGTCATTGCGAGCGCAGCGAAGCAATCCAGACTGCCACCGCGGATATAGTTCTGGATTGCTTCGCTTCGCTCGCAATGACGAACGGAGGCATTTCGTTGTCTCCACGGCATGCTTATATCGGCTTGACCCGAATGTCATGCTAACGTCGCGGCCATGATGAAGATCGACAAAGCCCCGGTGCCCCTGATCGTTCCGAACCCTGACGACCCGCGCCTGACGGAGCGCGTGACCGGCACCGACCAGACCGGCGCCAAGGTCGAGATCAAGGTGCCGATGGAACGGCCGCTGACGCTCTACCTGAATTCGCAGGAGATCGTCACCATGATGACGATCGGCGACTACCCGGAATATCTGGCGCTGGGCTATCTGCTCAACCAGAACATGCTGAAATATAATGACGAGGTCACTGAGGTCGAATACGACGACGACCTCCAGGTGGTGGTGGTGCGCACCGGGCATCACACCAATTTCGAAGCCAAGCTGAAGAAGCGCACCCAGACCTCGGGCTGCGCGCAGGGCACCGCGTTCGGCGACCTGTTAGAGGCGGTCGAGAGCGTCGCGTTGCCGAAGGCCGAGCTGCGCACCTCCTGGCTCTACCAGATGACGCAGACCATCAACACCATGCCCTCGCTTTATCTGGAGGCCGGCGCGATCCATGGCTGCGTGCTGTGCAAGGAGGGCGAGCCGCTCTGCTACACCGAGGACGTCGGCCGTCACAACGCGGTCGACAAGATCGCGGGCTGGATGTACCGCCACGGCGTCGATGCCTCCGACAAGATCCTCTACACCACGGGACGGCTGACCTCGGAAATGGTCATCAAGACCGTGCGCATGGGCATTCCGATCCTGGTGTCGCGCTCCGGCTTCACCGCCTGGGGCGTCGATCTTGCCCGCCAGGTCGGACTGACGCTGGTCGGCCGCACGCGCGGTAAGCGCTTCATCGCGCTCGCGGGCGAAGAGCGGATCGTCTACGACCAGAACCTTGCTTACGTCGAGGAGGAATCGACGAAGCACAAACGCAAGGGTGAAGGTGGTGACGACTGACTTTCCGGCAACGCAGGGCGTGCTGCTCGCAGGCGGCCTCGCACGGCGCATGGGCGGCGGCGACAAGCCGATGCGGACCATCGGCGGCCGCACCATCCTTGAGCGCGTGATCGCGCGATTGACGCCGCAATGCAGCGGATTGATCCTCAACGCGAATGGCGATCCCGCACGCTTCGCGGCGTTCGGTCTGCCCGTTGTCGCCGATGACGTACCCGGCTTCCCCGGGCCCCTCGCCGGCATCCTTGCCGCGCTCGACTGGACGGCGGCGAACCGGCCTGACATCGAATGGGTGCTGAGCGCCGCAGGCGACTGCCCGTTCCTGCCGCGCGATCTCGTGGCGCAGTTGCACGAGGCGCGGGAGCGCGAGAACGCCCAGCTCGCGGTCGCCGCATCAGGCGATCAATCACATCCGGTGATAGGTCTGTGGCGCGTCGCCTTGCGCGACGAGCTGCGTCACGCGCTGGTCGTCGAAGACCTCCGCAAGATCGACCGCTGGACCGCGCGCTATCCGCTGGCGACGGTAACGTGGCCGGCCGAGCCGCTCGATCCGTTCTTCAACGCCAACACGGTCGAGGACATCGCCGAAGCAGAGCGGCTGGCCGCGCTGGATGCGGCCTCCTGACAAGAAGCGTCGGCGCAAGCGCGAGCAGACGGTTCAAGCCGCCAGCGGCACTTCCCAGGGGTCGTAGCCGTAAACCCAGCTCGTATCGGTCCTCTCCTTGAGCCAGATGTTGGCGCGCGAGGTCTCCTGCACCCGCGTCGTGCGCACCTTGCGGGTAGCCTCGAAGCGGCGGAACGCATTGGCGACGCCGTCGCGGCCGACACCGTCGAGGCAGCGCGACAGCACGGCGGCGTCCTCGATTGCCATCGCCGCACCTTGCGCCATGTAGGGCGTCATCGGATGGCAGGCATCGCCGAGCAACGTCACCTTGCCGTCGGCCCAGTGCTCCAGCGCGTCACGGTCCATGATCGCCCATTTGTGCACGTCGGGACAGGCGGAGAGCACCCGAGTGACCTGCGGATGAAAGCCTTCGAATGATGCGCGCAGGTCGCGCACGTCGCCCCTCGCCGACCAGGACTCGATGCGAAAGTCCGGCTCGGGCTGGCTGGTGACGAGATAGACCTCGCTGCGATCAGGCTTGACGTAATAGATCACGATGTGGCGGTCCTCGCCCCACCATTTGGTGCAGTCGTCGATCCCTGCGCCGCCGAGCAGCGCGGCGGGATAGGTGGTGCGATAGGCGACGCGGCCGGTGAATTTGGCCGGCGCGGTGTCGAACAGGAGATCGCGGACCGTCGAATGGACGCCGTCCGCGCCGACCACGGCATCGGCGATGGCACGCGTACCATCGGCAAAGGTCAGCCAGACACCACCGCCGGTCTGGTCGAGACCGACGAGCTTGTGACTGAGCCGCACAAATTCGTTCGGCACCACGCTCGCCAGCGCAGCGTGGAGATCACCGCGATGGGCGAGCAGATAGGGCGCGCCGAACTTCTCTTCCGCGCTCTCGCCGAAGATCATGTCGAACTTGATGTCGCCGCTCTTCCAGTCGCGGTTGTTCCAGGAGCGTGGATAGAACGAGTGCTCGCGCATCCGCGCCTCCAGCCCCAGCGCGCGCAGCACCTTCATTGCGTTGCAGCCGATCTGGATGCCGGCGCCGATGCGGGCGAACTGGGAGGCCTGCTCGTAGACCATCACATCGATACCGACGCGCCGAAGCGCCGCGGCCGTCGCGAGCCCGCCCATGCCGGCACCGACGATCGCAACCGAAAGCGGCCTTGCCATCGCGTCCCCCACCCCGTCGCGCGGCTTGAACGCCGCGTCGTCGATCTACGCAGGCCGGAAGCCCGCCCGCTCCAGCGCCGTACGCGCCTCGTCCGAGCCGAGTGCGTCGAGAAAGGCCTGGACGGCCGACCGCTGCTTGCGCGCTGTCACCAGCGCGAAATCATAATGCTCTTCCGCGAGCGGAATGAAACCGAGACCGACCGCATGGGCGACCGGCGCAATGGTCATGCCCCAGTCGGCACGGTGCTGCGCGACAGCCGCAGCCACGGCATTGTGCGAGCGCGGCTGGTTCCAGTAACCTTCCGGGCGCGCACCGCCGAGCAGCCGGTCGATCAGGATGCGCGTGCCGGCGCCCTGGTTACGGTTGACCATGATGCAGGCGGGGTCCGCGAGCGCGGCGGCAACTGCTTCCTTCGCACCGAGCCCCTCGAAACGTTTGTCGCCCTTGCGGAACACGATGCCCTGCATCCGCCGCCAGCCCGGCACGAGCTCGAGCCCCTCAACGAGGTAAGGCGTGTTGTAGGTCTCGCTCTTGTCGTCGAACAGATGGATCGGCGCGAGATCGCATTCGCCCCGCTTCGCCGCCGCGAGTCCGCCGAGGCTGCCGACCGCGATCGAGCGCACGGTCAGCCCCGCATGCGCGAGTTGCGCCGTGACGAGATCGAGCCCGGTGCAATGGCTGCCGACGATGACGAGATCGGGCACCCGCACATGCGGCGTGAACAGCGTCACCTCGGCGTCGGTCCCTGCCGGCATCTGGTCGGCGAGCGCGTCGATGCGCAGAAAACCGTCGGCCTGCGCGAACGACGTGATCGCACCGGACCCCTTGCCGGAGGGATAGGCGATCAGGCCGTCCTTGCCGCCGACCAGCGAGACCATGACGAACTCGGTGCGGCCGAGCTCGGAGGCGATGCGCACCGGCACGGTCGCGCTTACCTTGGCATCGGAGCGTGGCGGCAGCCCGGCCATCCGACGCAGCACCGGCACGATCATGTCGTGGAAGGTGAACATCGCCGAGGTCGGGAAGCCCGGCAGGATCACCACGGGCTTGCCGTCGCACACCGCAAGGCACAGCGGCTTGCCGGGTTTAAGTGCGACGCCATGCGCGAGGATGCCAGGCTGGCCGAGCCGGCCGATGATGCGATGGGACACGTCACCCGCGCCCTTCGAGGTGCCGCCCGAGAGCACCAGCATGTCGGCGTCCGCCAGCGCGCGGCGCATGGCGGCTTCGAGTTTTGCCTCATCGTCGGGAATGGCGCCGAGGAACACCGCCTCGCCGCCATTCTCGTCGATCGCGGCAGCGACGATGGCGCCGTTGGTGTCGTAGATCGCAGCCGGCGCGAGCGCCTCGCCGGGCTGAACCAATTCGTCACCGGTGGAGATCACGGCAACACGCGGCTTACGCGCGACAGTCACCTCGGCGATGCCGCAAGCCGCCAGCATGCCGATCTCACGCGAGCCGATGATCGTGCCGGCGCGCAGCAGCGCCTCGCCGCGCGCGATGTCGGAGCCTGCGTAGGACACGAACTGTCCCGGCGAGACGGCTCGCCGGACGTCGATCGCATCGGATCCGGCAGGCTGGGTGTGCTCCACCATGACGACGGCGTCGGCGCCGCGCGGTAGCGGCCCGCCGGTTGCGATCGGCGTTGCGGTTCCTGTCGCCACTTGCAGCTTCGGCGCGGTGCCGCAGTGAATGGTCTCGCCGTTCAGCGCAAGGCGAACGGGCGCGCCTTCGCCGGCCGCGGCGAGATCGGCCGAGCGCACGGCAAAGCCGTCAACGTTGGAACGGTCGAACGGCGGAACGTCGAGGGGCGCCGTGATGTCTTCGGCCAGCGCCGCGCCGAGCGCATCGGCAAGCTTGCGCGTCTCGCTCGGGACCGCGCGCGGGAACAACGCAGCTTCAAAGCGCGCCAGCGCGTCCTCGCGCGAGAGGATCTGGAGGAACTGCTCCTGTTCGAGCGCGCTACGGTCTTGCGATTGCGGGATCATCGTCATGCCAAACCCATATCATTCCCGCATCAGATAGGCATCGACCGGCGTTCCTGCCGCAAATCCCTCGTGGCTGGCGGGAACGAGCAGCCATGCATCGGCCCGGGCAATGGCCTGAAGCGGCCATTCCCCCACCGCAAGCGGGAGCCACGCATGATGTTCCTCGGCCAGCAGGGCGATTTCGGCGATGCCGACACTGGATGCGATTTTTCGCGCAAGCGGCAAGGTCATGCGGCGGCGTAACTGCCGCGCCGACAGCCGATCGACGAGCGGCAGCACGAGCGCGAGCCAGGCGGCAAGCGCATGATCGGGCGAGCCGGGCAACGCGACGATTGGAACCGGTCCGAGCCGCCCGACCGCGGCGGTGCGTCCGGGCTGGAGCGCGAGGCCATGGGCGAGCACGTCACCATGCCGGGCCAGCGCGCTAACCGCGGCATCCCGGCGGCCTGCGCCGCTGCCGCCGACCGTCACGACGAGATCGCAGGCGAGATCGCCGAGCGCTTCCGCGATCGATGCCGCATCTCGCGCGGCAGCTTCGCGCGCTTGCACCTGCAGCCCTGCCGCGCGCGCGATCTCGGCAATCATGTGCGCCGTCACGGCCGCACCCGGCACGTTGACGATGCCCAGCCGCGGCCGCCGTACGCTCAGCTTTTCAACACCGGCGGTGCGCGCGAGCAGCAAGGCGGCAGGATGGATCAAATGCCCTTCTGCCACGGCGGGCGCCCGCCCGGCAATGTCGCTTCCGGCACGCCTGACGCCCCGTCCGGGCACGCCCTCCGCCAGCACTTGGGCGAGTGGACCCGACACCTCGACTGCGTCGGCATCGAGCACACAATCACATCCCGGCGGCATCGCGTCGCCGGCATCGACCCAAACGGGCGCCGTCGTCAGAGGCAGCGGCGAATAGGCGGACGCGCCGACAATATCGTTGGCGCAGAGCGCCCAGCCATCCGCAGCGGCGATGTCGCACGACGGACAGGCCGCAAGCAGCGGCGTCCCTGCCGCGATGCAGCCGGCGGCCTCCGCCAGGGGCAACTCGATCGTCGCGATCGGATCAACGCCTCGCAGCAACGCGGCGAGCGCAGTGTCGAGCGGCGTCAGTGCTGGCGGCAGGCGCTGGGTCATGCGCCATGATGGACCATGCATCGCCCGGTTTGGCAACCGCTGGCAACGCGAAGCTCAGCCGCCGGACTTGGCCGCATTGGGGAAGAACAGCTGCTGTCCGTCGACCTTGTAGCCGGCGATCGCCGCCTGCCCCTCCGGCGAAATCAGCCAGTCGACGAAGGTCTGCCCCAGCTCCTTCTTCACGTCCGGAAACTTTTCCGGATTCACCAGCATCGCGCCGTACTGATTGAGCAGCCGCTTGTCGCCTTCCACGACGATGTCGAGATCGCCGCGATCCTTGAAGGCGATCCAGCTGCCGCGGTCGGACAGCACATAGGCGTTCGCCGTGCGCGCCGCGTCGAGGGCTGCGTCCATCCCTTGCTTGACTTCGCGATACCATGCGCCCTTGGCAGCGGCGATATCGATGCCGGCGACGATCCAGAGCGCGAGCTCCGCGCCATGGGTGCCCGAGCGATCGCCGCGCGTCACGAACGGCGCGCCCTTGGCCTCGATCGCCTTCAGCGCGGTGGCGATGTCCTTGCCTTTCACGGCGGCGGGATCGTTCTTCGGTCCGATCAGCACATAGTCGTTGTACATCACGTCAAAACGCTTCACGCCAAAACCGTCGGCGACGAATTTCTCCTCCTGCGGCCGTGCGTGCATCAGCACGACGTCGACTTCGCCCCTGCGCGCGCCGTCGAGCACTTCATCGGCACGCCGCGCGATCACCGTCACCTCGATGCCGGTCTTCTCGCGGAAGATCGGTAGCAGATGATCGAGCAGGCCGGACTCCTGTGTCGCCGTGGTCGAGGCCAGCACGATCGCGCGGTCCTCCGCAAATGACGCCGCCACGCCCGCGGCGAGGCCGCAGAGAAGCGCGAGTGCAACGGACAGGCGGCGGACGACCATGATCGGGTTCCCATTGGCTAAGACGCGATCATGATGATGATCGATTGCGCCACACTCGTGACGCGTTTGCGCGTTGCGCTCCCCACTCGGGACATTTCGGCAATGCGGCTCGCGCGGTGCGCCCATTGCAATTGCGAGCGCGACGGCCGCAAGGCCCGCGCCACGCGGGTGCTTCAGGATCGTTCACCAAAGCAGAGATCGCGCGTGAGGATGTGTTGCAAAGCAGCGAGATGATCGGGCATGGTCCTGCCGGACGTAAATTGAAATGCAGAATTCCACCTGCGTCGAACGCCAAAAAGAAGCAAGAATTTGCATAGGAATGCAGGATGGAATTCCTGACGACCAGCGAAGCCGCCGACTACCTTCGGCTCGGCGAACGCAAGCTCTACGAACTCGTCACCACTGGCGCGATCCCCTGCACCAAGGTGACCGGGAAGTGGCTCTTCCCGCGGCACGAGCTCGACCTCTGGGTCCTGTCGGGACTGGCGCGGCCGGCCGGCATGCTGACTGCGGAGCCGCCGCCGGTCGTGGGCGGCAGCCAGGACGAGCTTTTGGACTGGAGCCTGCGTGAATCCGGCTCGGGCCTGGGATCGATGAGCGAGGGCAGCGCGCGCGGGCTCGAGCGCTTGCAACGCGACGAGGTGATGGCGGCGGCGGTGCACTTCCACAGCCTGGAGGCCGACGGCAATCTTGCTTCCGACGCCAGTGCGACGACGCTGCGTGACGCGCCTGACCTGCATGATGCGGTGCTGGTCGCATTCGTGCGCCGCGAGCAGGGTCTCGTGCTGCCGCCGGGCAATCCGAAACGCCTGCGCGGCCTCTCCGACGTGCTTGCGCTCGGTGTCAGGATGGCGATGCGACAACAGGGCACAGGCGCGCAGATGCTGCTCGACGTGCTGTTGAAGCGCGCCGGCGCCTCGACGCGCGATCTGCGCCGGATCGAGACACCGGCGCTCACCGGGCCGGATCTCGCCGAGATCGTCCGCGCGGGACAAGCCGATTGCGGAATCGCGACGCGTGCGGCGGCGCGCTCGGCCGGGCTCGATTTCGTGCCGCTGGTCTGGGAGAATTTTGATCTCGCAATGCGGCAACGCAGCTATTTCCGCCCGCCGATGCAGGCCCTGATCCGGTTCCTCAGCGAAAGACGGCTGCGACAGCGCGCCGAGGAGCTGACCGGCTACGATCCCTCGCCGGCGGGACAGATCCGCTTCGCGGCCTGACGTTGACGCCCGCCCCCAAATAGTTGCAAAAGAAACCAATTCAGCCGGGCCATACCCGGGCAACACCGGCCAACGAGCCGGATCAGGGGAGGACAAGCGTGAATCCAACGAGATTTGGACTTCCGGTCGCGGCCGGCTTTGCAGCGACGTTCTTGGCGGCGGCGCTGCTGCCGGGTACGGCGTCGGCGCAGGTTTCCGACGACATCGTCAAGATCGGCGTGCTCACCGACATGAACGGCCCCGCCTCCGCGCCGACCGGCCAGGGTTCGGTGACGGCGGCGCAGATGGCGATCGACGATTTCGGCGGCAAGGTGCTCGGCAAGCCGATCAGCATCGTGATCGGCGACCACCAGCTCAAGGCCGATATCGGCGGCGGCATCGCGCGGCGCTGGTACGATGTCGACCAGGTCGACCTGATCGTCGACGTGCCGGTTTCCGCGGTCGGGCTCGCGGTGCAGAACGTCGCCAACGAGAAGAAGCGGCTGTTCATCACCCACTCCACCGGCACGGCGGATTTCCACGGCAAGTTCTGCTCGCCCTACGCGATCCAGTGGGTGTTCGACACCCGCGCACTCGCGGTCGGCACTGCGGATGCGGTGGTGAAGCGCGGCGGCGACAGCTGGTTCTTCATCACCGACGACTACGCCTTCGGCCATTCGCTGGAGCGCGACGCCTCCAGCGTCGTCACCGCCAATGGCGGCAAGGTGCTGGGCTCGGTGCGGCCGCCGCTGGCAACCCCCGACCTCTCCTCCTTCGTGCTGCAGGCGCAGGCCTCCAAGGCCAAGATCATCGGCATTGCCGCCGGTCCCCCGAACAACATGAACGAGATCAAGACCGGCTCGGAGTTCGGCGTGTTCAAGAGCGGCCAGCAGATGGCGGCGCTGCTGGCGCTGATCACCGACATCCACGGCCTCGGCCTGCAGGCGGCGCAAGGGCTGTTGCTGACCACGTCGTTCTACTGGGACATGGATGACAAGACCCGCGAATGGTCGAAGCGCTATTTCGCCAAGATGAACAAGATGCCGTCGATGTGGCAGGCCGGCGTCTATTCGAGCGTGATGCACTATCTCAACGCCATCAAGGAGACCGGCACCGACGATCCGCTCAAGGTCGCGGCCAAGATGCGGGAAAAACCGATCGAGGATTTCTTCGCCCGCAACGGCAAACTGCGCGAGGACAATCTGATGGTGCACGATCTCTGGCTGGTGCAGGTGAAGACGCCGGAGGAGAGCAAATATCCGTGGGACTATTACAAGATCCTCACGACCATCTCGGGCGACAAGGCGTTTGGCCCACCGGACCCGGCGTGTCCGCTGGTGAAGAAGTGATGCTGTAGCGAGAGGTCGTCGTCATGGCCGGGCTTGTCCCGGCCATCCACGATCTTTCGTACGGCGCCAAGAACGTGGATGCCCGGGACAAGCCCGGGCACGACGATTGTCGATGCAGTCGCGTCCTATTTCATGACACCGATTTCGCGGAAGTATTTTTTCACGCCCGGATGGATCAGCTCCGGCTTCGGCGCTGCCGCGACCGTGTTCGACGCCGTGGTCTCGCAGGCCTGCGCGAGCTGCTTGCAGAACGTCGCCTCGGCGCCGTGCAGCGTCTTCGCGAGACGATAGGCGACGTCATCGGGCAGGTCTTCGCGCGTGAGGACGAAACTCCACGAGCCGAGCGAGGCGATCGGCTCGGCCTGCTTCGGATAGGAGCCGGCCGGCACGGTGAGCGGCTTCAGGAACGCATGCTTGGCGCGAATGCGCGTGATCTCCTCAGCGGTCGGCGCAATGAAGCGCGCGCCTGACGCACTCGATGCCACCGCGGCAAAGCCGGGCCAGCCGATGCCGGCACCCCACAACGCGACGACGCGGCCATCCTCGACCATCGCGGGGCCATCGCCGGCGCGGTCGAGATAGATCGCCTTGAAATCCTCGTCCTGCTTCAGGCCGAGGCCATCGAGCACGTAGCGCGCCAGGATCGGCAGGCCCGAACCTTTGGCGCCGAACGCGACGGGCTGGCCGACGAGATCGCGAATGGTCTTGTACGGACTGTCCGCCCGCACCACGAACATGCCGGGGTTGGAATAGATCGCGGTGAGTATCTTCAACCGCACAGGCGCGCGGCCGATGCCGGCAAAGGCCTCGTAGGCCGGCTCGCCCGCGACCAGCGCGAGATCGAGCTCGCCCTTCTCCAGCAGCGGAATGTTCTCGTTGCTGCCCTTGGTGTTGCGGGGCGCGATGGTGATTTGCGGATCGGCCGCGTTCATCGCTTCCGCAAAGGCATTGCCATAGAGCGGAAAGCCGCCGCCGGGCGTCGCGGTGCCCAGGCTGAGTGTCGTGGTCGGAATGGCCTTGCCTCCGGTTTGAGCAGCGGCGGGGCTTGCGAGTGGATTTGCGAGCAGCGCCGCGCCGAGAAGGATTGTGATTGCGAATCTCATGATGAGTCCCGACCGCCCCGCGTCAACATCGACTTGCGGCGATGTAGGCAGCGGGCGGTTTTTGTGAAAGCATGCAGCCCAACGACAATAGAACAATGGGAGACGTCATGTTGCGAATTTTGCGTAACACTGTTTTTGGGCTGCTGTTCCTTTCAACTCTTCTCAACGCCTCCCCTCCCGCCTCCGCCGCCGGCTACCCCGACCGCCCCGTGCACTGGATGATCGGCTTCGCCGCCGGTGGCCCGGTCGACATCGTGGCGCGGATCATGGCGCAGGCGCTCTCGGATCGCCTCGGCCAGCAATTCATCGTCGAGAACCGCGCCGGCTCCGGCGGCAACATCGCGGCCGCCGCCGCGATCAACGCAGCGCCCGACGGCTATACGCTCTTGTTTGTCGCACCCAACAACGCGATCTCGACCTCGCTCTACAAGAAGCTGCCTTACGACTTCCTGCGCGACACCGTGCCGGTCGCGAGCATCATGCAGCTCACCAACATGCTGGTCGTCTCCAATGCGATGCCGGTGAAGACGGTTCAGGAGTTCATCGACTACTGCAAGGCCAATCCCGGCAAGATCTCCTTTGCCTCGTCCGGCAACGGCACCTCGGTGCACATGTCGGCGGAGCTCTTCAAGGTGATGACCAAGTGCGACATGGTGCACGTGCCCTATCGCGGCTCGGCCATCGCCTTCCCCGACATCATCTCCAACAAGGTGCAGCTGATCTTCGACAACCTTCCCTCCGCGCTCGAGCAGTCGCGCGGTGGCACTGTCCGCGCCATCGGCGTCACCTCGCCGCAGCGCTGGCCAACCGTGCCCGACGTGCCGGCGATCGCCGAGACCGTGCCGGGCTTCGAATCGGTCGGCTTCTACGGCATCTCCGCGCCGAAGGGCACGCCGCCCGAGGTGATCGAGATCCTCAACAAGGCCGTCGGCGAAGCCCTGAAGGACCCGAAGGTCATCGCGCGGCTGACCGAGAATGGCGGCATCCCGAAGCCAATGACGCCCGCCGAGTTCGGCAAGCTGGTCGCGGATGAGACCGAGAAGTGGAAGAAGGTGGTGGAGTTCGCCGGGGTTTCGGTGGACTAGGCAGACCTCGCGGCCGGCTTCGTCCGCCCGCTGGCAAGACGTTCGGGGGACCCAAGGGTCTCCCTCAACACAATAACTGCGAAAACAACCCCATGCACCGTAGAACAGGCCAGCGATTACAAGGGGTTACGCACGATGAAAAATGGCTCCTCGCGAGGGCCATTTGACTCGTCGGGCAAAACAGGCGTATGAGTGCATCATCGCCAGTTTCGGTTATTCAAAAATTACACGCGGTACTGCTTCGGCGTTCCCTTACGCCAGAGCCAGCATTGCACCCCCGCCTCCATCCCTGTAAACGAACCGCGCACCGTTGCCGGCCGCGCGTTTCCGCGGCCGTCTCGCGGCGGGGCCTGTAGCTCAATGGTTAGAGCCGGCCGCTCATAACGGTCTGGTTGCAGGTTCGAGTCCTGCCGGGCCCACCAAGCAAATCAACCACTGTCGCGCCAAATTGGGTCCGATTCGATTCCAACGATTCACGAGTCGAATTCCAAAGAATTGTGGTGCGATCTCGCGGGATTCCATTGAATCGCGAGTTGATTTGGCTGATTTCCAAGGAATCGCGGATCGATTAGTTCGGAGGGGCGCCTGAAAGGAGGCCATTGGTTACGGGATTTTTTTTCGACTCAAATGGGCCCATTCGACCTATTTGCGTGGCGGCAGCGCTCCAACCTGATGAAGAAGCGCAAACCGGTCCGGCACCCCCCAGCGCTCAACGAGCTTGCCGTCGGCAAAGCGGCAGATGTCCATGACATCAATGGCGACTGGCTTGCCCGAGCGTGGATCGACGCCCGTTGCCTTGCTGCGTGCCCACACAGTATCGCCAGCCTCCACGACCGCTTCGACCGCAAGTGTCAGATCCCTGATGCTACGCCTCGCATCCTCGATTTGCGCCTTCAGGATTTGCGGACCGGGAATATCGGTGGGCGACAGATACTCGCGCTCGACGAGGTTCTCGGCGCAGATTTCGTCCGCGTCCGTGAGGTCGCCTTGGGAAAAGCCGCGCTCTATGATGGCATTGAAGCGCGCCAGATTCGTCAACATGACAACCGCTCTCCCGCAGCTCGATTGACGACAGACCTAGCGCGAGGACCCAGAAGTGCGCTTGTAAATTTCAGTCATCCGCCGGAAAAAAGATGTTGTCCCACTCGCCGACGAAGCCGCCAGGCGGCAGACCGGCAAAGGCGTGGCGTTCGCGGATGAAATCGGCCTGGTCGAAATAACCGAGTTCGTGGATGATATCCTTCCACGAACGGCTCGGGGTATTGCGACGAGACGCCAGCGCCCGGTCGAACCCGGATGGTGCGTGCGAACAGCTTTGGTGCCATTCCGACTTGCGTCGCAAACCGGCGCTGGAATTGACTGGCTAAGGCCGGATTTTGCAACACAGTCCTTGATCCGCGCGCGGCCGCCGGCGGCGACCATCATCCGGGACGAGAGGCCGATCGCGCAGTCCTGCGTGCCGCTTTCGAGCATCGACCCGACCCAGCGCTCGACAATGTCGACGCGCTGAGCAAAATCACTTGCCATCCGCACCGCATCGCCAAGCGCCTCGGCGGATTTGCCTAGTCTAGCGGGCAACATGTTTGCTACTGCGGCGGGTGTGGGCGGACGCAGCTGCGCTCTTGGATCGATGCGGTTGGATCGATGCGGTGTTCATCTGCATCGACTGCGTGAAGCAAGGTCGTCGACTTCCAGAGAACGGTCCGGTGCCCCGAGCGGCAAATCAATTTTGCCGGGGGGCCCGGGCAGGCGATCTTCGCCAGCGCATCGATCAGCAATTCGCTGGTCCGAGGTCCGCGCGGGCACGGATTCGGCAAACTGTCGGAATAGCGCCCGGGCCTGCTCCATGTCGAGCGTCGGTACGTCATGCATTGATTTGTTGGTCCTCTATACCAATCGCTAGCGCACAGGGCGGGCATTCAGGGCTCGATTGGTATCGCGATTCCGCGCCCGTGAGGACGTGCTTTCGCGGTCTTTCTTGTGTAATCTCTTTCTGTAGTCGTCGGGCCAACACTTAGATAGGCGACGCACGGATCACGGTGACCGCGGTGCAACAAATTGCGGACTGGCTCAAAAAGCTCGGCATGTCCGAGTATGCGCAGAGGTTCGCCGAGAACGACATTGATATGGCCGTTCTCCCCGACTTGACCGACCAACATCTCAAAGACCTTGGCGTTTCGCTCGGCCACCGGTTGAAAATGCTGCATGCGATCCGCGATCTCAGCAACGTCTCGGCTGCCGTAACGGCACCTTCTGCACTCGTGGATATCGAGCCAACTCGGCGAGACGACGCCGAGCGTCGCCAACTGACGGTGATGTTCACCGACCTCGTTGGCTCGACCGCGCTCTCGACCACGCTCGACCCAGAGGATCTGCGTTCGGTAATCGGCGCTTATCATAAGTGCGTCGCGGAGACGGTCGCCCGGTTCGACGGCTTCGTGGCCAGGTACATGGGCGATGGGGTGCTCATCTATTTCGGCTATCCCCACGCTCATGAGGATGATGCCGAGCGTGCCGTCCGCGCAGGACTGGCGATCATCGAGGCGATCGGCAATCTGGGTATCCAGGAGCCGCTCCGGGTGCGTATCGGGGTCGCGACAGGCTTGGTCGTGGTTGGCGATCTCGTTGGTGCCGGCGAGGCCCAGGAACGCGGGGTGGTGGGCGAGACGCCGAACCTGGCGTCTCGTCTGCAGGGGATCGCTGAGCCGAGCACGGTTGTCATCGCCGAAGGCACCCGAAGGCTGCTCGGAAACCTCTTCGAGCTACAAGACCTCCGGCCGCAGGACCTCAAGGGCATCGCCGCGCCAACGCGGGCCTGGGTGGCGTTGCGGGCGAGCTCCGTGGAGAGCCGCTTCGAGGCGCTACACGCGACTGGCCTGACTGCCCTCGTCGGGCGGGAGGAAGAACTCGAATTGCTTCTACAGCGTTGGGCCAGGGCAAAGACAGGTGAAGGCCAGGCGGTCCTGATCGCCGGTGAGGCTGGGATCGGCAAGTCGCGTCTCACTGCCGCGCTTCTGGAACGACTCACCGGAGAGCCGCATACGCGTTTGCGCTATGTCTGCTCGCCGCAGCACACCGACAGCGCGCTATATCCGATCATCGGGCAGATGGAACGTGCCGCCGGGCTGGCGCACGACGATACACTGCACGCGAGGCTCGACAAGCTTGATACCCTGCTCGCTCAGACCTCGACCTCGATCGGGGACGCTTCGCTCTTTGCCGAGATGCTGTCGCTTCCGAATGATGGACGCTATCCCGCCCTCAAATTGACCCCGCAGCAGCACAGGCAGCGAACATTCGAAGCGCTCATCTCACAATTAGAAGCGCTTACACGGCAAAGCCCAGTCTTGATAATCTTTGAGGATGCGCATTGGACCGATCCTACGAGCCTAGAAGCTTTCGGCCGGATCGTGGCCAGGATTGAGACCCTTCGCGCGCTAATGATTGTGATATTCCGCCCGGAATTCGATCCGCCCTGGATCGGGCGGCAGCACGTGACCGCCATGACGATCAATCGGCTGACGAAACACCAAGTCGGCGCCATGATCGACGGCGTAGTCGGCAGCAAGCTGCTGCCGGCGGGCATCAGGCAGGACATCATCGAACGTACCGATGGCGTCCCCCTGTTCGTGGAGGAGATGACGAAGGCAGTGCTGGAGGCGGAGGGCCACGGCGCAGTCGAACGCACGATTGCCGTCATTCCGTCCCCGGCCTGGGCAGTCCCCGCAAGTTTGCACGCCTCATTGATGTCGCGGCTCGACCGGCTCGGCCCCGCCAAAGAAGTGGCACAGATTGGCGCGGCGATCGGCCGGGAGTTTTCGCATGCTCTCCTGGCGGCGGTGGTGCGCGTGCCAGCGGCGGAACTGGGATCAGTGCTGAACCGTCTCATAAAGGCTGGTTTGCTTTTCAGGTTAGGCTCGCCGCCGAATGCAACTTACCTATTCAAGCATGCTTTGGTGCGGGACGCGTCCTATAGCACGTTGCTGCGCCAGCCCCGCCGCGCGCTCCATGCACGCATTGCCGAAGCAATTGAAAGCCAATTCGCCGAAACAGCCGAGAGCCAGCCGGAACGGCTAGCACATCACTGCACTGAGGCCGGGCTGATCGAGAGGGCGGCGGCCTTATGGGGCAAGGCGGGACAGCGGTCGCTAGCGCGTTCAGCGCTAGTAGAGGCGACGGTTCAGCTAATCCGCGCTCTTTCACAGATTGCGACGCTGCCGGGCACACCAGCGCTGCGTGGCGACCAGATCAAACTGGAGGTCGCGCTTGTGAATGCCTTGATGAACACCAAGGGCCACGCGGCCCCTGAGACTATCGCATCTCTCGATCGAGCCCGCGCCTTCATCGAGCAAGCGGAGTCACTCGGAGAGCCCCCTGAAGACCCGTTGCTCCTGTTTTCAGTCCTCTATGGGTTCTGGGTCACGAACTATATAAAGTTCAAAAGCGACGCTCTCCTCGACCTTGCGACAGAGTGCTTGGCGCTTGCCGAGAAGCAGGGAACAATGGTTCCGCTCATGCTTGGGCATCGTATTATGGCTACGTCTCTGACGTGTACGGGCGTCCTTGCAGAAAGTCTGGCACATTACGATCAGGCGATCGCGATCTACGAACCCGCCGAGCATCGTACGCTGGCGGCTCGATTTGGCCAGGACATTAGGGTCGCAGCCCTATCCTATCGGTCCTGGGCTCTATGGCTTCTTGGCTTCCCGGAGGCTGCAGGCAGAGACGCTGAACAGGCGCTCAAGGAAGCGCGCGAGATCGGCCAAGCAGCCACTTTGATGTATGCCCTGTTCCATACATCCTTTACGCATATCTGCTGCGGAAACTATGCGGCAGCAAGCGCCGAAGCTAATGAACTTGTCCCCCTGGCAGACGAGAGAGGTTCATTGTTTTGGGGGTCGCTCGGAATGGTGGTCCAAGGTTGCGTCTTGGCCCTCACTGGGAAGGCCTCAGACGCGGTCCATGTGATCGACTCGGGTATCATCGCACGTCGGTCAACGGCGGCAACAGCGCTAGTGCCATTCTGCTTGTCGTATCTGGCGGGCGCTCATGCTGAACTCGACCACTTCGATGATGCACGGGACTGCATTCGCGAAGCGATGACCCAGGTAGAAACAACCAAGGAAAGTTGGTTTGAGGCCGAGATCAAGCGCATGGCAGGCGAAATCGAGCTATCGTCGCCCAACCCAAACGCAACGAAAGCGGAAGAATATTTCGAACATGCGCTGGCGGTCGCTCGTCAGCAGCAGGCAAAGTCCTGGGAACTGCGTGCGGCTGTGAGCATGGCGCGGCTGTGGTACGATCAGGGCAAACGACAGCAGGCCCACGATATTCTCGCCCCGGTCTATGGTTGGTTCACCGAGGGTTTCGACACGCTGGACTTGAAGGAGGCCAAATCGCTGCTGGAGCAGCTCAAGGCATGAGCGAGAGCAGCGAAACGTCGCGCAATTGATCGCTCGAACAGGCGCGCGCATCGATGCCGCCATGACCGCAACCATCGATTTCAAAGGATCGCCGCGCGATGTCGGCGGATCGAGCTTGGCCGCCAAGCCTCGCAAACCGGCCGCGCTCGTTCGGCGTGATGCCGGTGCAGCGGATCGCGATCAAGGCCAATGCGCCGCCGTCAAAGGCGAGTATGCCGCCACATACCGTGCGTCGCGCCGCCACGAAAATACATCACCGGAATCGCATAGTTCGGAGCAAGTGCGAACCGATTGCTGCCTTTGCGACAGGCCCTATCAGGTGACGAACGGGCCTGGCCTTGCCGTCCCAAGTGGCCGCTGCTTGCGTAACTTTTGCGAACATCTCGCGGATACGGGGCTGGAGCTCGATCAGTTCTACGATCTCGCAACCCCCCGCGATGGAATTGCGCACTGCATTTGCTTTTTCAGGCGCCACCTCTCCAAGACGAATTCGTTCCATCAGAGGACCGGCGCGAGCAGGCAGGGAAAAATAGGTGAAGCGGGCGCCCGAAAAAGACATCATCTGCTGGATCGTCGCGCCACACGCCTTGGTCTGCGCGACGGACCGCTGGTAATCGTGCGGCTCGACGCAAAAACCGCAGTGCTGAAGACCGCTCCTTCCGGCCGCAAGAAAGGCGCGCCAGCTTGACGGCTCATTGTCGAGCGGCTGAATAAGCTCCAGCTGCACCCCGCCGACCTGGCAGAATCCGAACATGATCAGCGGGCGTGAGGGCCTCTCCAGATACTTGTTATCAGTGACCACCACCGGACCAATCGTGAGCCAGGGCCCGATACCCTGGTCTATCCAGCCCTTGATGGCTTGCTCAAGATCGGGCACCACATAGCCGAGCTGATCAGCGCTTTTCTCAAGCAACGGGATGTCCGCATCGATTGGCTTGCTGAGGCGCTCCATACGATTCTCCGGTGCTGCCGAACGTTGTCGCGCAGACGTTCCGCGACAACCTACTATAACCCTGGAAAATTGCAGTAGGACGGCTGTGCCGCGGTCGCGCGCAGATGCAGCTTTCCTGGCGGGACTCAATCAAGGGATCTAAGAGCAATCGGGTTACGATGCCCCCATTCATTCCAACCTGAACCCGATTACGCGTCGCGCTGGGTCAGGAAGTTTATGCAAGTGCGCAGCCATTCGAGGTCTGGACCTGCAGGCACACCGGCGAACGCCGAGTTGTGGAATTCGCGCGCTGCAGCCTCTGCAAATTCGGCTGCCGCTCGCTGCGCCCATGGGATGCTCCCGCCGTCCGCGATGATCTGATGTAGCCTCAGCACTTCGCGCGGCAAACGTCGCTCGCGGGGCCGCGCCAGAAAGGTGCTAATCCACGCACGGTCAGTGGGATTCGCCCGACCCAGGGCGTGCGCGAGCAGAAGCGTCCGTTTGCCTTCCCAGAGATCTCCGTCGATCTCCTTGCCGTAACGCCCAATGTCGCCAACCAGGTTAAGAACATCGTCGGTGATCTGGAAAGCCAGTCCAAGCAGATAGCCAAACCGATCAAATCGACCGAGATTCTGGTCCTCGCCGTTGGCAACGAGTGCACCAATCCGCATGGGGTGAATGAAGCTGTACCAGGCCGTTTTCTTGAGCACGAGCCGCAGATAATCGTCTGTCGTAACTGTGAGATCATTGTCTCGTACCCATCCTAGTTCGTTGGCCTGCCCCTCCAAGGTCTCGACGACCATGTGATCGACTTCGTCGAAGATGCGCAGCGCCGTCACCGGGCCGAGCCGCTCGCCGGTCTTGCGGAAAAGGCGCATAGCGAGTGCGTTCATGGAATCGCCGGTGTTCACGGCAATTGGAATCCCGGCGCGGCGATGCATTGTCGCAACGCCACGCCGCCAGTCGCTACCGTCTTCAATATCGTCGTGCACGAGAAATGCATTGTGCAGCATTTCCAGGCCGGCGGCGGCAGGAAACGCATCCTCCGCGCGGCCGCCCAGCGCTCTCGCGGTCGCGATGCAGAGGGCAGGACGAAGGCCCTTGCCTGACCGGCCCATGAAATCCGTCACGAGCCCATACAGGTGGCGCTGCGGTTCCCACGTCGGTACACCTTCTGTGAGCATATCGGCCAGCATGTCGCGATACCACACCAGGCGGTCCAGAAAGCCGGCCGGGCCTACGATCTCGCCGGCCAATGGCACAGTATCCGCGACCTTGATCAACGCATCCTGCAGGGTGGGCACATCAACCAAGCGGCGCGCCATCGTCGCCGGGTCGACCGCATCAAGCGCGCCGACATCATCCGCGGCGGCACTGTGCGAGTCGAGCGTGTCGGCGACGGCATGGGTGAACGGCGATACCTGCTCGAGCAGGGAGCTCGCCTGCTCCAGCAGCGGCGACGCACCGCGTAAGGCGTGGGCAGCTACCTGCGCGAGTGAAGCGTCCCACGGCAGGCCGGCCTGGTATCGCGCAGCATCGCGCAGCCGCCATGGCAGGAGGATTTCAGGTTCGTGCAGCGGCCACAGCTCACAGCGGCTTCCGTCGAATTTCACGGCGTCAAGCAGGCCATTCACTGCGCGCCGAGCTGCCTCATTGGCTGCCTCCATCGTCGCGAGGTCGGTATGCGTGCGAACGTAGTCCGACGCCAGAAAAAGGTTTGGAATGGCGGTGGTCGCCTCGGGACGCAAGGCCCAGGTTTCGACTTGGTTCACCAGAAGCGGCTCGGAATTCCGTAGCCAGCCCGGGCGTGCGGGATCGTTCTCAATGTTTGCGCTGAGGAACCACGAATGCAAATCCTCATCGCGCAGCACCTCATCACCGGCATCATTGAGCGAGCGCTTGAGTTGATTCCATGTCTCGCGCACCACCTCTTCACGCGAGCACCGCATGGCTGGGCGTCCGTCCGATCCCGGCGCCGTCCAATCAGAAAGATCGACCGAGAGGATGCCGTGCACATCGCTGTCTCGGAACAGCTCAGACGGCACATCACGCCAGAACTGAAGCTGCGAGATGCTCGTGAGCGCCCATTCGGTGTCGATGTGAATCACGTGCCCGTGCGCCGACGGCACCGCGCGGTGCAGATAGAACTGCACGCCGTTCATCCACTCCAGGTTCGGAGCCAGCGCGCGCAGGTTGGCGAGCGTCGGGTCGGCTGCCGCCAGGCGGTCGCTCACCAGGGGGGCGATGTCCTCGAGCGGGAGCGCCGCCACGTAGTGGTCGCCATGCACCATGATGCGCTGGCCGTGCTGGCGAGCGACGACGCCGGTGATCCGTCCGCTCTCGTAAAGGATCTCCTCGACCCGTGCGTTCTTGACGTACCGCACCCCTCTCGATTCGAGATACGCAAGCCACGGGTCGATCCAGACGAGATTCGTCGGCCCATCGAGCACGCGATCAGTCGATCCCGCGATCGGATTCAGGATCGTGAGCACCAGCTGCACAAAGATGTCGCCGATAGTGCGCGCACTGGCCTTGCGCGCTTTGGACGCCACCAGCGAGCGCGTTATGCCGGTGGCGAGGAACTTCTGGTATGACTCCGACCGCTGCTCGGCGCCGACGAACTCCCACCAGCTCGTGCGTTCGTATTCTGCGAGCCGGCGCTGGGGGCACGACGTGAGTATCTGCCAGACGCGCGCACCGAAGAATGCCAGATCGTCGGGTGTGAGGCCGGTGGAGTGTTCGAACAACAGCAGGATGTCCCGCAACGTGGTGCCGGCATCGCGGGGCGAGAGCGGAAAGCCCGCCGGTACGACGAACGGGGGCTCGTCGTATTGCGTGAACTCCAGTCGCGTGGTCGGCACCAGGTGATCCGCCACCTTGCTCCCGTCAAACGACGGTATGCGGCGCATGGTCTCGATTACGTGCTTGTAGAAACCTGGGAAGAATCGAAACCCATGCTCGCCGGGCACCCGATGCTGGATCGAACTCCCAGCGCCATCGGCGACCTGATGTCCGCTGGTGTCCTCGCCCTCGTGGAAGACGGGAATGCTGCGGGCCTTGCCTCCCGCAATATCGCCGCTCTCGAGCACCACGACATCAAAGCCGCGCTCGACCAACTCGTGCGCGGCACTCATGCCGGCGACACCGCCGCCCAAGACGATAACCTTAGTAGGCATGCTTCACCGAGCCATGACCACTTAGTCCGACTTTTAGCCAGCTTTGGAGGCGTCACCGAGCGCGCGGGACGCGATACATCGGATCATTTTCGACTATCTCACGAGCACTTTCAAGCATGAGCTTCATTGCCCAAAGTTGCCAAACGTACGCCAGCGGCCATCTGTATTTGACCAAGTAGAAAAGCTCGAAGCGATCCGTATTAGGAATTGGGCGTAGCTGTGCGATCAGATCTGAACTACGGCGTTCAACTATCACATAAGCGCCGCTTCGCTGCGATTTTCGTGCCTAAATCTCGTTACGGCATCACGCGGGAAACCGCCGATGCACATTTTTTGATTACGCCGTCGGTGAGTTTGCTGATTTGGCCTTAACGCTTTCTTCGTAGGAGTTGCTCTTCTGGCTGACGGAATTTTCTTCTTCTTGCTGACGGAATTTTTTTTGCGAAGCGGCATCGCGCAGTACGAGATAGAGTCCCTGCGCGTTTGCTTTCACATCATATGCGAGGGTAATGATTTTCCCCCAGCGTTCGTTAATTAAGTCAATGACAACCAATAGACCTTCACCGAGGTCGGTCGGCGCCTGCACAGTTATTTTTTGGTTTTTCAGTGTCACGTCCTTTAGCGTGATCTCATCGACCACATTGATCTTCACTCTTTTGGTTTGCACAATTATCTGCAGGGCGTCTTTCTCCGTCATCGCACGGACAGATCTCAAAACTTCAGTGCCTATTTCGATTGGCGCTACCACGCCTTTTTTTTCTTTTACGTCCAGCTCTGCCATACGCGCCTTAATGGTAGCCAGTTCTTTGCCTGCCTCAGGCGCACCTTCCACCTTGGCCCATAGCGCATCCAGCTTCATTTGCTGGGCCGCTACCAGCTCGCGCAAGTCCGCCAGGTTCTTTTCCGTAGCTTTATCCATTGAGATCTCTCCAATTGGTTTCGAGATTCCCGTCTTTGTTCACTGAGACAATGACCCATGGACCGCCACCTTAGCCCCGAGACATTTGTCCGCACACGCCGCGATCGCCGGATGTCAATCGCTACGGTCCCCTCAGCGGTATGATCGCTTCGGATTCCTTGATGCGGAGCGCCATCTTCTCGCACACACGGAAGACGAAATTTGGATCGGCTGTGACTTGCAGGAACTGGACACATACGTCTGTGGCGATGACTAGCTCGACTGGCTCGCCGCCAAGTGCCACTACCACGCCGGACCCAACGCCGACAGCGACGTCAAGCGTGGATGAGCGGAGCAGCGGACCGCCGCCCAGAAACGGGAGGATGCGATCTTGCGGCAATACAAGAAGCGCCGTTGGAGTCTGAGCGACAAGAAACAGATTCTGGTCAAGCACCACCGCGAACGGTCCGAAATGGCCCTGCTCTTCCAGGCGGCCAATGGCGCCGGCTATCGCGCCCACCAGGTCCAGGCGCGGCGGCAGCCATGGAATACTAACAACCTGCTGCGCCGGTAGGTTTCTCCAAAGTCCAGGGCTTACCTGCCCGCCGGTGATTTCCCAGACCCTATTTGGGAACGCAGGGCCGACATCTATAGGGGGGGCAACCCTATTCTGTCCCGGGAATGCTGCGTTGTATGCTACGTCTTGCCCTAATCCCCTGAAGACGACGGCGTCCTCAAGGCGAGCCAGTACGTTGGCAGCGCGCCGAAATAAGGCCAGCACGCTGGTCATCTCCGGATCGGCCATCTGCGCACCGCGCACGGTCACCCTTACCTGTAACGTCGCCAACTGGATGACATCCCTGTCCTGAATAGCTATCGCATTCGGCGAGATAAGTTCCTTCCTCACGAAGTCGGTATCCCCGGGCAGCGGTCCAAGCAACGGAAGGAACGTCGCCGCAATCCGTGCGCGGCTAGCTTCCTCTTGAACGGCTTTGTTGACGCGAGCCCACTGCTCGTCGGTCCAAGGCACTTGCGGATTATCGGTTGTCATCTCAGAGGCCCCCCTAATTAGATACATCGGGAACGAGATGTCGTTTGTGCTTGCGCACGAACGCAAATATCTTGAGCTCAAAACACCGTCGGCGCGCACTCCACGAGTGCGGCTTCGAATGAGTCTTCAGTCTACATGTTTTGCTGCCCCCGCCGTTACGACGTATATGTCGTACGAGGCGCGAAGCGTCTTCATGTCCACTCTGCCAACGCCAATACACTGGGCGCGGTTGAGCCAAGCGAGTTCTTTGTCAGCGGTCGCGTAGGTTGGAGCAAGAACGAACGGCGGCAGTATACCGAAATCTCCGCGGATGGCACGTGCGTAGCCGTCCGCACCCAGGTCAAGGATGCCATCATACAAGCAGTCGATCCGCGCGCCAGACAGCGTCTGCAGACACTCCGTCACGTTGACTATTCCAACACCATCCTTGCGGATGCGCAGCCAGTTGACCCCGCCGGGCCGGACGATCCCCTCGAAGCGCGGCCCAACGAAGCGTCCTTCCGTGACGTGCAAGTTGATCCGCAGTCCATCCGGCACAACGCCTATTACCTCCGTACGGATGGCCACCGTGCCGGCCCAGAGGAACGTGGTATCCCAGTCCCAGCGGAGCTCGCCTGCAGGTAGAGCAGCGGTCTCGACCGGTGCCGCTCCGCAGCGCACCTGATACCGGGGACATTCGGCGGACTCCCGTAGGCGCGGAGAGATCGGCTGGCCGGCAAAGCCAAGCACCGGCAGAAACTCCACCGTTCCGCCGGATTGGCCCGGCAGGAGCGCCCGGAATAGCCGACCGTTCGCACCGTGGACGCGCGGCGCGGATTGCCCGATTGCCTGGCGGACCGGGCCTCCGTTCACCCGGTACTCCACCGTGACGGCGTGACCCGGCCGCACTGGAGAGACCGCTACCGTCACAGATGCCGGGGTTCCCGGAGAAATCACCGCGGGGGGCACGGGCGTATCCGCCTCGCCCCATCGCAACTCCGAGCCGTCCCAAGCGCGCTGCATCGAAGGCATGCATGCTGCCGTAGCTGGAGCTTCATCCGTTTGCAGCGTCAAAGAAGGCGCCGGAAGAAACCGGTCACACGCCGGAATAGGTAAGGGCTTTGCCGCAGCTTCCGCGAAAACGCACGGCCGTCTATTGACGAATCCGCGCGACGGGGAATTCATCGGACGCTCCGCGGCGTGAGATCGAGGCCCCGGCGCACCCGCCATGCTTCGTCTTCCTCGGCGAGGATTTCGAGTGCGCGCGCAATGAGATCGCCGGGATTGGTCACCATGGGGGGTGTCCAAGCCGCCGCCTGCCGCACCGAGGGGTCTCCCAAGCGCGCAGCGCTTTGGCGTGCTGATCGAAGCGCGTCAAAAGGTTGTCGAAGAAGGCCGCGCTTTTGGGCCGCCCCGGTCTGGACGCCAGCCGCATCGGCAAGTCCCGGTAAACGCGACAGCGGCGACGCCCCCGGAGGAGAGAGCCCCGAGTCTTCGACCGCGCTTTTCGATCCATAGCATTTGCCTTGCATTTGCTCGACCGACTTCGGATCCTGGTTCTGTCTAATAGACTACATTGTATTGCGTGTACAGGACAGGGGCTGCTGCCGGTAGTTGGGCGACTGGCGGATCTCAACACGCCGGCGCCAGCCCACTTAGGGCGACGAAAAACCGCTTGCCAGCGGCGCGATACCCTATCGCAAGGCGGATCTGTAGAACCCGATATCGTCTTGGATCACCGCGTCCAGTCCGACTGGTACGCGAGCAGGATTCGCCAGATCAAGCTTCCGAAACGCGATCTTGTCGCGCCAGACCTTTCGCAAAAAATCCTCAAATACGAGAATTGTCAGTCGTTCACCCGCACATCGTCGGTATCCAAAGCCGAACGGAGCAAAGCCGGCATAGTCACAAACCGGATAGCTTCGTTCGTCCGCAACGACAAATAACGTGCCGAAGCCGCTATTTGTAATACGGGCGTTTCGTCCGTCCTTGATCTTGAAACTGGTGATGTCAAAGGGACACCGTGCCAGGCCGATCTGCCGACATTTGTCATCGTTGATCTGCGCGCTGGTCGGGACGCGGAGATATCGTTGCGGATCGAACGTATTCGGATCCGTCCAGTGAACCGGATCCAGGCTGGTGCTGGCATGCGGTGTGGATACATAGCTGTCCCTTTCAAACGGCATGTCGAGCTTTTGCTGCGGAGCCTCCCCGCGGACGCTTGATCTCGCATCATGGATGGCGGAGACGCTGCCACCGTTCGGCGAAATCACGCGAAACAATTCCATTACGAATAGCTCAAGTGGCGAGAAAGACGCACCTCCGGCAGTGTCGAAATTTCCGCCCATTGTCTTCTGAAATGATGCTCGCACGGCCTGGTCGCCGCGGTCTTCCGACAGGAGCGACATGACCCGGAAAATCGCATTGCCCCATTGGCTTAGCGCGACGAAATCGTGGAGGCACTCAATGACCATGTCCTTCTTGCTGAAATGACCGCCGTCCTGGGCATTCTTCAGCCAATGCCAGGCCATGGTTCTCTCGGGATTTTTGATTTTGCCCGATTGGATATCGCTGATGCGTTTGCCGATCCACGATTTGAGAAAATCCTGAAGCTCACGAACCTTCATATAGTTTTGGTAGGTAACTGGCAGCAACGGATCCCGATAGGCAAAGACCGTATTGAACGCCTTTCCTATTTCACGAACCTCACGGGGAATATCGCTGCCAACAAGTCCAAGGTGAAGGTCCCAATAGAGGTCGAAATAGTGGTCGAGGTAGTGCTGCATGAATGGCCTGTCAGCAAATTTCTGATCTAAGAGCTTGTCAAAAAAAGCTGTAACTTTGGCGCGGTACATCGGCTTATAGAGATCGGGCGTCACCGCCGAAAAATAAATTCGCTTGCGAAGATTATTCTCACCCCGCTTCTCGAGACCTTGCAGGAAAACCATCACGCCCTCCTCAGGGGTCGGTTTCCAGTCACGATAGATGAGACCAAAACGATCACGAGGGAGTGCATTCTCCTTACTGAAATTAAGGTCAATCATTGGCAACAGGGGCCGCTCCCCTTCGTAAACGTTCGTCAGGAAGAACGGTATGACGACTTTCTCGACGTAGATCGGATCGAAATTGGCAGGAATCGCGGCGCGAAAACGTTCAACCGCGGTGATGATCTGCTCCGGTATCGGTGACTGTGCTGCAGCGCTGGACGCCTCTTGTGCTCGCTCCCCCACCCGCACCACGTACATGTCGAACTGCGCGCGAAGCGCGCTCATGTCCACCTTCCCCACACCGATGCACTGGACGCGGTTGAGCCATTCGAGCCTCGGATCCGCAGTCTCATATGTCGGTGTGACCACGGCGGAGATTTGCTGGTCATACTCACCGCGCAGCGCCCGAGCGTAGCCGTCGGGACCAAAATCGGCGACCCCGCCGTAGGCGCCGTACACGCGAACGCGGTCCCGCGTCTCGAAACACGCCCGGACGTTGACGATCGCAATTCCATCCGGGCGGATATGCATCCAGTCCGCCGCGCCGGGTAACACGACGGCATCGTGACCCGGCCCAACGAAGGTCCCTTCCGTGATGTGCCAATTGACCCGGAGGCCGTCGGACATTGGGCCGACCAATTCTTTGCGGAGCACCACCTTCAATGATCCGAGGAAGCTCGTATTCCAAGCCAAGCGGAATGGGGCAGAGGCGGCCTCTTCGGATGCCCCCCAACGAAGGCGCGAGCCGGCGTTTGCCATTCCCTCGCATGCAGCCGAACTGTCGCGGGCGCAACGCGGGGTCTGATCCGCCAGGCCGGTGATCACCCCCCTCACCTTGGGAAAAAAACCCAGCACTTTGGGCGTGAAGCCCCATGCGAGAAGGGTCCGACCTTCTTCCGAGCTCCGGTCGAAGTGCAAAGATCCTGGCATCACCGGCTGCAGCCGAGGGGCGACATCGCTTCGCCACTGCCAGCAAACGACCGGCCCCTGCCCGATGCGCGCGACCGCCGGGTAGACGCATTCGGCACCGCGCGGAAGCGCCTGCAGCGTGACGCCGGCTGTTTTGGCCGCCTGAGCTACCACTGACTCGTATGCCGTCGGATCCCCGGTAAGCGCCAGGTCTCCCTGGACGACGCCACGTCTGTGCTGGTCTTTGATCGACAAGTGAAGCCGGCGACCGATGCACGCCATATCGATGGTCCCGGGCCGCTTGTCGGTACCCATGCGCTCGCGGCCGACGTCGATCGCAACCTGGGTCGTATCGAGCAGTCGGAACATGTACATCCGCGCTTTGTTCTCATACACCGCTGTTGCGGGATCGAACGATCCATCAAGCATCACAAGCACGCTCGATGCGCCGTTGGAGGCCGCCTTCAGGGACGCCTGGCTTTCGGGAGCGTTGTCCGCCACGGCAGCAACCACTATGAACATGGCGGCATACGGCCGGATCGAGGTGTCGGTGAACTTATTCGACCAGAGCTGTGCGACAGCCGCGTGCCTGCCGTCCGCGTACTTCAAGGTTATCGGCCTGTAGCCACTGCCGGCCAATGCGGCATTCACGAGAGGTACATTGGAGCACTCGCCGTAGAGGTGCACCATTTGACCGTTATAATACTGAAGCTCATTCGGCACGACTGCGCCGCTGGCGGTCGTATAGGTCTTGCCCGTGATGATGTACTTGTCGAAGAGTGGTTCGTACCGCTCATTATCGACATCGGACGGTGGCGGCACGAACGCGTCCAAAGTCAACTTGCTCTTCGCTTCTCGGGACAGTTGCTGCTCGAAGGTGCGAAGGACTTCTTGAACGTCCTCTTTGCTATGAGGAATCTGCAAGAGTCGAATGACATCCGAATTTCCGAGCTCGCCGGCTGCGGCGAGCCGAGTGGCCTCGCGGATCATTCCGCTGCTACGAATCGCTGTGCCCACGCTGGTCTCCCTTGAATAGAATGAACCGCGCCAGGAGCCGCGCCGCTTTGTCCGTTCGAACCATTATTCCTGAGCGCGAATGTCGGAATTTATAATATCCTGCTGGTCCTTGCGAATGCCACACTTATCCACCTCCTGGAAGTGATCCGACTTGAGGTATGTGTTGGGCCTCAAGGAGGACTACAAACGGCAAAAACGCTACATGCCCGAAGAGATCGTCGCGAAGCCTGCGGTAGGTCGAATGTCCTGGTCTCGCAGGGCAAAACATGTCCAGGCGATCGGCCAGATCGGCGTGGGCCCTTTCGTCGGCGAGGAATTTCTGGAGGTGTAAACAGCACGCCGCCAGCGCCAACAGAAAGCCTAGCCCGCAAGTCCGCGCGGGCGGTGGCTTGCATTAGCGGCACATGAGGTCGCGGCCGCGCGCGAAGTATCGAACAACTGCCGATCGAGGGTCATTGCATCGGTCAGGGACCCCAATGGTGTGCTCGAAAAGTTGCTGTTGCCGCTCGATGCCCAGCGAAGAACGGTGGCCGGAAAGCCGCCATTTTGCGTTTGAGAAGTTCTTCGCGTGAAGGGTTCGGAAGTTGTGCCTGCCGTAAATCACATCCGGCCATATTGATGGTGCAGTCCGCCCAAGATCGGGCGGCAGACGACATTCCCGGCCCACTCAACGCCGCGAGGGACTGGGGCATCCTTGTTCAATGACAAATGAGTGCGCGTGCCGTTGGAGCTTGCTCGCTACGCAATCGTCAGGTGGATCGATCAGACGGGTCGCAGCGATGTGCTCGTTTTTGGCCCGGCTGGGAATGGGACGGTGCGAGGGACGGAAATCGGCGATCTGTTCGAAGAGAATCCGTATCGCGGGTTGCGGCGCGTCATCGACATTTCCGGCGATGGGTCGAACAACGACGGAGCCCCCCGTAACCGGCGCGCGCGACGCTGCCCTGGAGAAAGGCATCATCATCAACGGCCTCCCGATCATGATGAAGGAGCCATCCCTCTCGACGACCGATATCGAGAACCTCGATCTCTATTACGAGGACTGCGTGATCGGAGGGCCGGGCGCCTTCATCATGACGATCAAAGATCGCGAAAAATTCCAGGCAGCGATCCGGACCAAGCTTGTTCGCGAAGTTGCGGGCCTCACGCCAGAGAGCGGGATCGTCCCAGCCGCCGAGAAAGAGCCCCGGGTGCCCTGTCTGATCGGCGAAAAAAAATCGCAGGAGCGCGGCCGGAGGTGAGTGTCGAGACGATCATTCAGAGCCGCCGGGCGAACAAACTTTAGACAGCAGTTTATCATGGTCGCAGCCCCACGCGTCGGGACATTGGAGCTGCTAACGTCCGTTCGTGGCCTACACCGACGAAATCCCGCGCTCGTCCCAATGACGGCTGTTAAGGGGCGACCGGAAATGGCTAACATATGGCCAAAACAACGCGACTGGCGAGTAGGCTTTGGAAACTGTGCCCCAGCAGGCCGTAGTCAGCATATATTTGGGCACAAGGAGGTGCGAAATGGCGACAGCAGCTACCCAAGTCGTTCTTGATACGCCGGCGCCCGTGTTCCAGCTTCCGGCCACCGACGGCAAGATTTACGCACTGGACGACGTTGCCGGCGAAAAAGGCACGGTCGTCGTCTTCATCTGCAACCATTGTCCCTATGTCAAAGCGGTGATCGACCGCATGGTTTCGGACGCCCGCGTGCTGATGTCGGGGAGCATAGGCTTTGCGGCGGTTTGCTCGAACGATGCGGCGAACTATCCCGAAGACTCATTTGAGAATATGAAGCGTTTCGCGAAGGCTCATGATTTCCCGTTTCCATATCTCCACGACGAGACCCAGACAGTCGCTCGGGCGTATGGGGCGGTCTGTACGCCGGACTTCTTCGGTTACAATGCCGACCGCAAGCTCAAGTATCGCGGCCGGCTCGACGATGGGCGTGCAACTCCGCCTCGCGCGGGGGCGCCCCGAGAGCTTGTCGAGGCCATGCGCGCGATTGCGACCACCGGTCTTGCGCCGGCTGACCAAAAGGCGTCTATTGGCTGCTCGATCAAATGGAAGGACGAATGAAGCCGATCCCTGTCAACAGGTTTCGTATCTGAGACCGCCGCGTACGGCAGCATTTGCTGCACATGTGCGATTTGACTAGCGGCATCACGAGGACCCTGCGGCTGCTGCCGGAGTCGCGTTCGCCCCTTCTCCTTCAGGTCTGCTTCCGGGGCAACACGAGGCTTCGGCTCCTGCAATCCGACCCGTCAGTGCTGCGTCGCTTTTGCGACACCGATCGACTCCTGTCGAGCGCTTGGACCAGATTTGCTCACCCTGAGTTCTTCCGGTGTTGGCCCGTTTGGGGCACGCCAACCGGCCCGGAAACTGTCCGCTTGTCGAGGGGAAGACGGGAAGTGGCTCGCCCGCGGTCAAAATGGCGTGTTGACTCCAACCGGTCGTTGCGCACCCCAAGACAGGAACTGTGGTATCCTCCGTCAAATGCGATGGGACGGTTCAACGAAAGCGGCTGCCCCCTCTAGTGGCACTTGCTGCGCGTCCTCGTGTCCTCGCCGGGCTCCGGGACAGCACAAAATGGCCTGGCATCCCCACCTCTTAGGCGCCTGCTCGGCCCGCGCCGACGAGGTGATCGAATGAGCGCGCTAGGCAAGCTGGTGCGATCCTGCCGGCGGAAGACCGGTCCGAGTAAGGGGTAACGCCCTCCCGGGTTCGAGGAGGACCAGCGTCGTGAAGCGGGACTTCGACCTCATCGTCTATGGCGCGACGGGTTACACCGGCCGTCTCGTCGCCGAATATCTGACGACGTCCTATCGCGGCGACGATGCTCCGTCCTGGGCGATCGCGGGACGCTCGACCGACAAGCTCCAGAAAGTGCGTGCCGACATCGGCGCACCAGACGATTTGACTTTGGTGAAGGCGGATGCCGCCGAGCCGGCCAGCCTGCGTTCGATGTGCGAGCGTGCGGCCGTGATTATCACGACGGTCGGGCCTTATCAGCTTTACGGCCCCGAGCTTGTGGCGGCCTGCGCGGCCACCGGCACTGGCTATGTCGATCTGTGCGGCGAACCGGCGTGGATGCGGCGCATGATCGACGCCCATCACGAAGAGGCGAAACGGACCGGCGCGCGCATCGTCTTCTCCTGCGGCTTCGATTCCATCCCGTTCGATCTCGGCGTGCTCACGTTGCAGGAGAAGGCGCGCGAGAAATTCGGACGCCCGGCGCGGCGGGTTAAAGCCCGCCTGCGCAAGGTGAAAGGCGGCATGTCGGGCGGCACCGCAGCGAGCGCCCAGGCGACGTTGGCGGCCGCGGCGCGCGACCCGGCCCTGATCCGGCTGCTGACCGATCCCTTCGCGCTGACACCCGGGTTCACCGGGCCGTCTCAGCCGTCCGGCCTTATCCCCGAATACGACCCGAGCATGAACGTGTGGCTCGTGCCGTTTCCCATGGCGCCGGTCAACACCAAGAACGTACACCGCACGAATTTCCTGTTGGGTCATCCCTACGGCACGGACTTCGTTTACGACGAGATGATGGTCGCGCCCGGATTTGGGGAAATCGGTCGCGTGACGACGGAGACCTTCGCCACCATATTTTCCCTGCTCGGGACCGGCGGTCTCAAACCCGGTGCAGGCCCGACTCGGGAAGAGCGCGCGAAGGGCTTCTACGACATCCTCCTCCTGGGCGAGCTGCCGGATGGCCGACGGGTCGAGGCGGTCGTCACGGGCGACCGCGATCCGGGCTACGGCTCGACCAGCAAGATGATCGCCGAGAGCGCTCTCTGCCTCGTGCGCGACGTGCAGGGCGAGGGCGGCACCTGGACGCCGGGCGCGCTGATGGGTCCGGCGTTGCGCAAGCGTCTAAGGGAGCGCGCCGGCCTCACCTTCAACGCGCGTTGAGGTAACGCTCGG